>NZ_JACDTY010000010.1 GCF_013520985.1 Mesorhizobium neociceri
GCCCCCTGTGGCGCCGGCCATCCCCTCTCCCTCGCAAGGAAGACAGCGCGCCCAGGCGAGCGCCAACCCCGATCACCCCTGCGGCGGTTTCTTCTCTTTCTTGGCCGCGGCGCGTTCCTTTTCATCCGCAAACGGATCCGGATCGGTGGCAGCAGAATCGCTCCACGTCCCGACGTCCGCCTCGGGGAAGAACAGCAGCCGGCGGTTGTTCTTGTAATTGCTCGCCTTGAAATTCGGGCCGATCCATTTGCCGGTCGTGTCGAGCTCCAGCCATTTGCTCTGCTCGCCCGCCTCGGCATTGTGGTTGATGATGTCGCGCGAGCGGAAGTGCCGGAAAATGCGGTCGACTTCGGTCATGTAGATGTCGGCGACCCGCGTGTTGCCGCGGATCAGCAGCATGTTCTCGTCGTTGGAGGTCAGCGAGTTGGTGGAGAAATTCGCCGATCCCGAGCAGATCAGCGGATCGTCGGACAACGGGTCGATCAGCAGCACCTTGGAATGGATGAAAAAGACGTGGCCATTGTTGGTGGGCCGCGCCAGCTCTTCCTCGACGAACCACTCGTCGAGATCGGAATTGGCGATCGGCACCACCTTGGCGCCACCCACCTTGTACTTGATGAAGGATTTTCCCAGGATCGCGCCGTTGGAGAAGGCGAGCTTGCCGCGATTGGCCTTTTCGGCGGCAGCGACCTCGGCAGTCGGCACATCCTCGAGCACGATCAGCCGCATCGCATCCGCCTTCTTGCCAAGGGCAGCGAGAATGGTGCTGGCCACATTGAACGGGATGGTCATCATCGCCAGCGTCGTGGTGTCGGTGATCCGCTGGCCGTACCAGTCGAGCATATTGTCGGCGACGCGTGGCGAGAAGAATGCCGCGATCGACTTTTTTGCAATGACGTTGGGAGGATTGGGCGTCAGCTTGGTCGCGTTCGTGACCGCAATGCTGTGCGTCGGATCGCCGGACAATTCCGTCCAGTAGGCAAGATAGGTCTTCGCCGTATCGGAGTCGGTCACCAGATGGCCGACATTGGTCTGCCCGAAAAAGCCGGTGTCGGTGAAATTGGTCGATCCGGTCCAGACCCTTTTCGGCTCGCCGCCGACGAGCTTGACGATGAACTTGTTGTGCGGAATCGGCGTGCGCGTGCGCCGGAACAGGATTTGCGTTTCCGCACCGTCCCGCATCACCTTGTCCGGAAGCTCGGCCTTGCCGATCGCCGCGCGGTTGGGGTCATCGTCCTTCTTGGTGTCGTGATAGACAATCTGGACATCGACGCCGCGATCGAGCGCGCGTTTCAGCGCCCGCAGGATCGGCAGATAGGTGAACTCGTAAGCGCAGACCCGAAGCCCCTCGCCGGGGCCGGTTTCGTTGATGTATTTCAGGCAGGCTTCGGCAAGACCGCGCGACAGCCACTCGGTTTCCGGATCGAGCAGCTTGCCATCATCGCTGACGTTGTCCGTCATCTCGTCGGTCAGCCGCTTGTTGTGAAATTTTGTCTCGAAAGCGTGGCTGGCGATGGCGCCGCGGTTGAACCAGACGCCATGATGCTGATCGTCCTCCGCCTCGGTGCGGATCGAGAATTCGAGCTTGTGGCGCTCTTCGAACGCATGAATATCGCCATAGAGCGCGACGATGGTGAAATCATAGTTCGTATCCGCGAATGCCTTGTAGTCGGACCACAGGAACGTCTGGAACGGTTGGTCGCGCGACGAATAGTCGTCCTTGGGGTCGGGATGCGGCACCAGATCCCTGAAATACTTGGTGCCTCTCAGCCAGGTCTGCTCGTGTCCCTTGACCCCGCGTTTGACCGCGAAGCCGAGCAAGCCCTCGCGGGACGCTTCGTCCATATCCAGCGCCAGCAGCACGACACGCGTGCCGGCGACCGCCTTCACCTTGAGATGATCATTGCCCTTCGTGACACGCATGGCTGCTCCCAATGGCCGAAGTTGACTGCTGAAGAATACGAGAATTGGTTGGCGGTTCTGCCCGAGATCAAACGGCGCTTGTTCAATTTCCGTCTATGACTTTGCTCACGCTCCCGGCAGGGCAAACCAGTCGCCCGTCACCGTCGTGCCGGACCGCCTGCCCTCCGCACCGTCATAGACGATAAGAAGGCCGGGCGTTCCGTCCAGCTTGAACGGGCAGATGCCTTCCGGATGATCGCGGTCGAGCGGCCATTCGTGAAGCAACTCCGCCGTCTCCGGCTGGCGTGATCTCGACGGGTGCCAGCGACAGATGCGGAACGGCCCGTCGGCTCTTGTGACCGGACCGGCAAGCACCAGGACCCCCTCCGCGCCATAGGCAAGATCGCGGACGCCGAGACCGCCAAGGTCGAGCAGATGGCGATAGGGTTCGCCACTCGCAGTCGGTAGCTTCTTATCACGCGGCAGTGACAGGACGATGGCATGGCTGTCGACGACCGGACCGCGCAGTCCCAATAGAATGCGCTTCGGCAAGACAGCCAGACCTTCTATGTCCAGCCCATTCTCCTTGCTCGGCAATTCCAGGAAAATCGACAGGAAAGGGTCGGGACGCAGCTTGCTGCGCAGGCTTCCCGCGCCCGAAAAGGGCAACGCCACTGCCGAGCGGCGGACAGGCAGGCGTGTGGCATCGAGACCGATCGAGCCGAGCAGATGCCGGCTTCGGCGAGCGCGCACATCCGAACTCATCGCGCCTGATGCATCGGGCTCAACCCTGACCCGGCAATGTGAGCCGCACAGCCAGAGCCGCTTGCCCGAAACGGCGAGCGATTCAAGATCGGCCTCCTTGCCGCCCGGCAGATCCGGAAAGAAATCGACGAGGTCATACTGCTTGCTGAGTTTGAACCCGGTCGCCGTCCGCTCGTGACGTTCGAAGGTTCGTCCCTCGTCGGAGATGGTCCAGGCGACCGCGCCATCGACCACGACGCCGGAAAGGTTGCCAATGACGGCGTCAATCTTTTTGGCGCCTTCGAAATCGAAGGCGATTGGGTGTGCCGGCCCGAGGCTGACCTTCTTGCTGGTGTCCATGGCGAACTCGTCGGCAGGAGTATTCTTCTTCGATCCCTCCATTGCGCTACTCGCGAACGATGTCGGCCTCGTTTGCGAGCATTACGTATCCAGGTGGCGCCTTGGCCTCGGCCCTTGTTGACTCGGCCGTGGAGACGCGCACGCGCGCAATGGCCTCGCGACGTGTTGCTGATGCCGACGCAAGCGGATCGAATTTGCTCAGGCTTTGGGTGCCACCCGCGCCGGCGGTAAACGCAAGACCCGTCAACCGTTCGATTTCTGCGATCGGAACCTGAAAGGTCTTGAACGCCGTGAACGGCACTTCGACTGTCGCCTCGATTCCATACTTTTCGATGACTTCGCTTTGGTCGAGGAGAAAGGCGGCAGCGAAAAGCTTGTTGTCTGATGTCAGCGCTGTTGCGATTTTCCAGAACCGCAGGGGATATTTGATATCCTTGTAACGCTTCCAGACGGGATCGCCGTCGTCGAGGACGGGGCCGGTGAAAACCTGCGCCTTGAACGCATTAGCCTTGATCGCCCCTTCCAGGACGTGCATTTCCAGACCTGCCCACAATTGCCTGTTCTGGTTGAACCTAGCATGCTGCGGCGCACAGTTTGGCCAGTGGAGCGTATCGGCGGCGCATTCAAGCGCAGCGCTGGGATCGGCCCCGTATTGCATATCCTCGTAGCGGGTCAGATGGCCCCTATCGAACTTGTTGTGTTCATAATAGTAACCGGCGATTTGCGAGGAACGCGCTATACGAGGGTCAAACCGCCATTGGTCATGCGGTCGCCCCAGTTTGTGGCGATGGCTGCCGTCGATATTTGCCGCAGTGTAGATAGCGAGTTTGCGTTCGGCGTGCATCACCAGGCTGTAGCCGAAATAGTTCAGCACGTACTCCTTGGGGTGATCAAGGAGCGGTGTCGCCTCACGCTGCAAGGCGCCTAAAGTCGGCAACGGCACGTGGTGGCCCTTGCCGCCGAGAAAGGTCGGATCATAGCCGTTTCTTCTGCCCGTTGAGCTGTAATCAGGATCGAACGGCACATCATAGTCGGCGGGGCGCGAGCCCGTGTCAGCCTCATCCGCACTGGCCGCGGATGTCGCCTCGACAAACGATTCCGCTGATCGCGCGCCGGGCTGGCGCAGCGACAGGCTGCCGTCATCGTCGATGTCGAACGTCAGGTTGATGCTGCGGTTGGCCATGGTTTTGCTTTCCCTTGCGGACGGAGGCGATAGGACGATCGGTGGAGTGGCTTTGCTGCCCGGTCCAGAGTCGACAGCTGTTGCAAAATAGGTGCGTGCGAACCCGGCGATGACCGCCCTGGCGCGATCAGGATCCATGTTGAAAATCGGCTCGAATAGCGGCTGATCCGGTGCGGCACTCTTCAGGTCAGCAACAAGCCTCGAGACCCGGATACCTTCATTGGCGATCCATTTGATCGCCTCTTCCTTGTCGCGGCCGGGATCGAAATCGCGATCGTCGATGGTTTGCATGACACCGTTTTTCATCAGCGGCACGCCCTTGTGGTGCAGTGCCACAACGTCCCAGCTGTTGTTGAAAACCGGCGAGCCGGACGACCCGCCCAGCGTGTCCGTCGAGTACCAAAGCACGTCGTCCGTACGCGTGAGCAGCTTGTTTTCGCGCACGCACACCTGTTTTTTCTGGCCCCCGGGATGCTGGATGATGGTGAGCCATTCGCCATCCGCGACCTTGCCGACGGTGCCGACTAGCGGCAGGTAGCCAAACGACGTCAGCGCGACGCCGTCCTCGCTGCGATCCTCGACAGACACGACGGAATAGTCGAGCCCGGACGATGTCATGAACAGGCGATCGGGTTGCAGCCGGAATGAAACCGGCTGCTTGGGATTGTCGAAAATGTCGAGTTCTATGTCGAACTCGGCACGGGCATCGCGGGCGGCCGCCGCAGCCGGGAAGACATGGTTGTTGGTTATGAGCACGCCGGGCGCGATCAGAAATCCGGTGGCAAAGGCAGATTGGTTGTCTACCTTGAAGGCGATGCGGCAGACCGAACGGCCTGCTACCGTCCCATGCTGAAGATAGTTGATCGGCTGGAGTTCGTTGCCTTCGACAATGCGTTCGTATTCGACTTTTGCCTCGCGCCGATCGCCCAGCGTATCGGCCAGAAACTTAAGGCGGTCGTCGAGTTGTTTTCTGGGCGCCATCACGGATGGCGGCAGATCCATGCTTGAAGCGGCAAGTGTAGCGAGGTTGGGAGGCGCGCGACGGCGCGCCTTGTCGATTTGCTCACGAAGACTTTGAAGAATCGTCACGTCGGCAGTCCCACCCACCAGCCGTACTTACAAGATCATGATATTTCTTAGGCGCTCGCCATCTCCGCGAGCACCTACTTCCAAGCCCAAGCTGTTGT
The DNA here is from genome assembly GCF_013520985.1 of Mesorhizobium neociceri. GTDB lineage: Bacteria > Pseudomonadota > Alphaproteobacteria > Rhizobiales > Rhizobiaceae > Mesorhizobium > Mesorhizobium neociceri. Next base: position 5,377 of record NZ_JACDTY010000010.1, read on the forward strand.
AGCACCTATTTTTAGAAGAGTCTTTGGCATCGAAGACAAGAAAGTGAAATTTGCTTGCGGCGTATTTGAGGTTGGAATGTAGTCGATCTTGCGTTCGGTTTGTTGTTGCGATGGCGAGGCCCTCACGACGCCACCTCCCTGAGGTCTTTCCGCAACCGGCTTGCGCAGCCAAGGGCGCCCCCTCAAGGCTACCGGATCGACGCGTGCAACAGCGCCAAGCCTGCGTGTACTTGAAACTGTAGCCTGGCGGAAAACGCCGACGACGATCGACAACAACTTGGGAGGCCTGGCGAATGCCTGGCCTCCCAAGGTTTGATGGCCCGGCTTGCCAAACACCGCCATGCCGCCCATAGAACGGCTCGGATCATCGCCCTGCTTCGAAAGGCTGTTGCCGCAGCCGTGTGCCAAGGATACTTCCGATGTCTGTGACGCCTTGGTCAAAGCTGTGACGACCACCCTCGCAAGCCTCGGCTGGACGGAGTTTTTCGGCGATCAGCTTGAACCCGATGAGGCAGATCTTATCCCGACGCGCATCGCTTCGGTGCACCGAGACCGGTTGACCGGCCTGTCCCAGACAGGGCCGGCGAATCTGGCGCTGCCGGCGAATGCAAACACCGGCGACTATGCCGTCGGCGACTGGGTACTCGTCGAGCCGCACACGCATCTGCTGCGCCGCCGCCTGACCCGCAAGACGGTGCTGGAGCGCCGCACCCAGGGCGGCAGGGTCCCGCAGCTGGCCGCGGCCAATGTCGACACGCTGTTCATCGTCACCTCCTGCAATGCCGATTTCAACATCGCCCGGCTCGAGCGCTATCTGGCGCTGGCCAACGAGGCCGGAACGACGCCGGTCATCCTGCTGACCAAGGCCGACACCGCTGACGACGCCGAGGCGTATCAACGCCAGGCTGCCGCCCTGCAGCGTGGGCTGGCCGTGGTGATGCTGAACCCGCGCGTCGCCGACGCCGCAACCGCGCTTGCCGCCTGGTGCGGCACGGGGCAGACGGTGGCGCTGGTCGGCTCCTCCGGCGTCGGCAAATCGACGCTGGTCAACACGCTGGCCGGCTCGGCGCAGCAAGCGCCGCAACAGACCGCGGGCATCAGGGAGCACGATGCCAAGGGCCGCCACACCACCACGGCGCGATCGCTGCACGCCATTGCCGGCGGCGGTTGGGTGATCGACACGCCGGGCATGCGCACACTGCATGTCAGCGACGTCGCTTCCGGCATCGACACGCTGTTTGCCGAAATCACCGAACTGGCACCGCTGTGCAAGTTCCGCGACTGCACCCACGTTCACGAGCCGGGCTGCGCGGTGCAGGCGGCCTTGAAGGCCGGCACGCTCGATCCCGAGCGCCTGGCCCGCTGGCGCAAACTGTCCGAGGAAAACCAGGGCAATACGCCGGTTCAGAGCGGCCCGCGCGGCAACAAATCTCCCGGCGGTCGCCCAAAGCGGCGCTGAGCGGGTAGTGGCCTTTTCGGTGGTCCGAATTGGCAGTTTTGCACAGGTCGGGCACCATTCTGTGCCACCTTGATCATTAGTGTCGGCTCATGGTCCTTGGTTTTTCGGGAAATTTGTCTATTCTTGGCCCGGCACCCCGGGGATAGGCGGTGCGGGCGTGACAGGGGTTGGTTCTGAATTTATCCGGGCGGTACAAACTCGGCACGGATGTTTCGTGCGAGAACTTCGACGGCGAATATGTCGTCCTCAATCTGGCGACAGGGCACTATTTCTCAGTCTCCCGTTCAGGCAGCACCTTGCTCGATGGTCTCGTCAGGGGCTTCGACTTTGCCGAGATGATCGAGACGCTGGCCGCCGCCCGGCCGGCCATGCGAGACGAGATAGGCGCCTTCGCCGCGCAGATCGCCGGCTATGCAATTGTCATCCCCGACCTCGAAGCATCCGCCCAGCCATTGGCCGCGGACTGGATCAGGGCGGCGCATGAAGCGTCAGATCCCATGCTGCTCGAAGTGTTCGACGATATCGCCGATCTCATCACCGCCGACCCGATCCACGACACCGATGAAGCCGCCGGCTGGCCCATTAAGAAAGAGGCGTAGGTCCGGCCCATGACGCTGGCTGCGCCCGCCCCGACCATCGATGACGGCATCACGCTGCGCAATCTGCTGCCGTTCGCCGCCTCGGCCATCGAGCAGGCGGAAAAGGTCATGCGGCGGATAGCGCCGGCCGCGAGGCTTTCGTTGCACGGTGTCGACGTTTCGCTCTACTCGCAAGATCCCGGCTATGTGGCGCTGGCCAGCGAGCGTCTCTGGCAGAACGGCAACGAAACCGGCCGGCGTGAAGCTTGCCGCATCCTTGTCACCTCGACCGGCGTCGATGGATTGATGACGCCGCCGCAGTGGGGTCCGGAAGAATTCCACTCGCGCCGCTTTGAAAAAGCGCTGGAGGGCAGCCCGTTTCGGGCCGAATTCGATCACGACCGCAAATCCTGGCACATCTTCGATCTCAGCCGGAACATCGGCCTCCTGTGGATGCAGTCGGCGCAAGCCTTTGCGCCATGGGAGCCCGGCTCGCCACTGCGTGTTTTCCTGCACTGGTTCTACAGCGCCCGTGGCATGCGGCTCACCCATGCCGGCACGCTCGGCCGCAACGGCAAGGGCGCGCTGCTCATCGGTCGTGGCGGATCGGGCAAGTCCGGCACCGTCGTCGACGGCATGATGCACGGGCTGCAGTCCGTTGGCGACGACTATGTCCTGCTCGAGCCAACGGACGGATTTCCAACCGCACGTCCGGTGTTCCGCACGCTCAAGCAGAATGCCGACGGGCTTCGTCGCCTCGGCCTTCTCGAAACCATCGGCGTTGGCCGCAAAGAGAACTGGCAGGGCAAGTATGAATTCTTCAGCGAAGATTTGGGCGTGCGGATGACGCCGTCGCTCAGCATAAGAGCCCTGCTGGTGCCTCATGTCGCCGGAACGCAGCATACAGGGGTGACGTCGATCTCCCAGGCCAAGGCAATGCTGGCATTGGCGCCATCCGGACTGTTCCAGATGCCTGGCGAGCGCGACAGCGGCGTTGCGCGCTTCGCCGCGCTGGTTCGCTCCCTGCCCTGTTTCGGCCTGGCGCTTGGCAGCCAGTCAGGGGATGCATCGCGGGTCATCGGCGATTTTCTGGACGCGCTGCCGTGAGCAAGGTCTCGGTCATCCTGCCGCTCTACAACCGGGCTGCCTTCATCGACGCGGCGCTTCGCTCGCTGCTTGCCCAACAGGCCGACTGCGATCTCGACATCATCGTCGTCGATGACGGTTCGACCGACGAGGGGCCGGACATCGTGCGCGATCTTGCCGGGCGTCACCCTTGCATCAGGATGGTGCGGACAGAAAACCAGGGCGTCTCCAGGGCGCGCAATGTCGGATTGCGGCAGCTGCCGCCGGATTGCGATTTCGTCACCTTCCTCGATTCCGACGATGTTTCGACCGCCGGCCGGCTGGCCGCCGATCTGGCGGAATTCGATGCGGCGCCCGAGATCGGGCTCACCTATGGTCAGATGACGATGATCGACAGGATCGATCCCGAGACGCTGATGCCGGCGACGGATGCAAACAGCGCCATCATCCGCAGCATCCATGTCGGTGCCGGTATTTTCCGCAAGTCGCTTGTCGATCGGATCGGCTTCTTCGACGAGACCCTGCCGCAAGGTGAAGACACGGATTTCCTGCTGCGCGCCTTTGAAACCGGGGGGCCCTACAGGCTGACGGACACCAACACGCTCTATTACCGGCAACACGCCGGCAACATGACGCGGGACAAGCAAGCCGTCATCAAGTTCCTCATCCATGCCTTGCGACGGTCGATCATCCGTCGGCGCGGCAACCCTGATGCGCGCATTCCCGAGCATCTGTTCAACATGCAGGCCCTGAAAAACGTCCACTTCGAGGTCGAGTGAGATGAGCGGCTGCCTCGCACCCTACAGCGTGGTCATCCCGGCCTACAATGCTTCGGCGACGGTCGGCGAAGCGGTCGCGTCGGTGCTCGCGCAAACGGTTCTGCCGGCGGAAATCCTGGTGGTCGACGATGGCTCGACGGACGAGACCGCAGCTCTCGCTTCGCAGGCACACAGGCTGGTGCGCGTCATCAGGCAGGACAATGCAGGCCCTGGCGCGGCGACCACGCGCGGCATGAGCGAAAGCCGGTACGCGCTGATCGCAACGCTCGACGCCGACGATGTCTGGCTTCCGCACAAGATGGAGCAACAACTGTCGCTGTTGTCAGCGCAGGCGGCGACCGACGGTGTCTTTTCGAACCTGGAACTCTTCGGCGAGAGTTCGCTTTCCGGGAGCATTCAGCCGGGTTGGCTCCGCTCCACCATGGTCATCAGGCGCCATGTGTTCGACCGGATCGGGCCGATCATCGATCCGCCGGGAAATCGCGGCGACATGGTCGACTGGCTGGCGCGCGCCCGCGAGGCGGGATTTCGCCTCGAACTGCTGGCGCAAGTGCTGGTTCGGCGGCGGGTGAGCACGACGAGCCTTTCCTACGGACGCGACCCGCTCAAGGACAAGGGCTATCTCCATATTGCGCGCCAGCGGATCTTGCGCAGCCGCGCCGGAAAGCTGCCTGGGTGAGGCCGACCCTGCTTCCGGCGCCCAGCCGCGCCTTCCCGACCGGCTGGCCCGACCGGCTGATCAAAGCCGCGATCCATGCCGACGACGCCATCGCTTTCGCACACGCCGATGCCTGGCTGCGGGCCAACGACATCGACATCGCCCCGGCCCGCGACCATCGCCTGCTGGTTGAAATCGCCACGCGTTTCGGGCCTCGCCTGAGCGGACATGCGGCCTATCCAAGGCTGGTCGGGCTGCGCCGGATGCTGTGGACCCGCTCGCAAATGGCGCTGCACGAGATCGTGCCGGCGCTGTCGGCCATGGCCGACGCCGGCGTGAGGCCGCTGCTGATAAGGGAGGCCGCGCGTCTTGCCGAGACGAGCGATGCCGACACCCGCATTGCGCGCGACATCGACACCCTGGTTCATCCCGGCGAGATCCAAACGGCCTTCGACAGTCTGCTTCGTCGCGGCTGGATGCCGGTCCAGAGCGTCAGCCCGCTTTATGTTCGCGAGCATCTGCCATCGATGCGCGGCGTCAGGCTTTTCAAGGACGAAGTCAGCGATATCCTTCTCCACAACCGGCCCTTCCCTCCGGGCTATGGTCACGCCAGCGATGATGATGCCATGCGCGAACGCGCACGGCCGGCCTCGCTTGGGAAACTCGCCTTGTGGCTGCCTTCGCCGGAGGACGGCCTTGCGCTGGCCATCGCCGATGGCGGCATTGCCGGGCAGACGCGCAGCGACTGGCTTGTCGACGCCGCGGCGATCCTGTCGCGCCATGGCCTCGACTGGCAGCGCTTCGCAGCGATCGCTGCATCCCGCCGGTTGCAGGCCCCGGCGCTGTTCGCACTGGCCTACCTAAGTGCTGAGGCCGGACTGCCCGTCCCCACGCAGGTCATGACTGCGCTATCGGAAGCGGCTACGGCGCGGCCGCTTTCCTATCTGCTGGCTTCAGCTGAGGCGCGGCCGAGGGATGGTGCTGGCATTGCCACGAAGGCACTGCAGGGCGTAGCACGGCTGCTGCGCAAACGCGCCGCCGGCCAGGAAATGCCGCGCGCGCCGGATCGGCTCGTGGCGGTCCGCAGCGTCGCGGCAAGCGATGGCAACCCTTCGCCTCCGACCGTCGAGCAACACATCGCGATACCGCCGAAGCTTGGCGCCGGGCCAGTGCATTTCCACGCCGTACTGCGGCTCGCCGTGCCGCCGGTGCGCCGACGGATCGAATTCGAGCTCAACACTGCTACGCGCCATATCTGCCGCATCCGCTATCGCAAATGGACAAGGGGAGCCCACCCGATCACGCTGGCCATTGACGGCGAGATCGACATCCTGCCCGACGAGACCGAACTGATCCTGATGTCGCGCCCGGCCAGGCTCGTTCGCGGCGACGGCGATCCGGCAAGGAAGGCGCGCTATGACGCGCTACCCTTTTCGAGCATTGCCCTCGAACTCGGCAGCGAGCGGTCGATAGAGGCCCTGCCGCAAAGCCTACGGGGCGAACCGTGAAGCTCTGGAAGCTGAGAGCCAGATATTATGCCTACCGGCGCCGGCTCTGGATCCGCTGGATCGGCCTCTACAGCAGCGTGATGCTGTGGCGGCATGCGCCGATGCTTCCGGATCCTGACGCCAGGATCGTGCTGAGCGTCCGCTACAGCGTGCATTTCCTTGGCGGCAAGGAGGGCTGGGTGGTGAAGCGCAAGCTCAGTCCGCAAGACCATCTGGCCTGGCTCTTCGACAGCGACAGGCTGCTGCAACGCCTGACGTTTTTCTCCACCATCCTGTTGCCGTCGCTGCTCACCCAGGATCTGCCGATGCTGCGCGGACGCCGCGAGCTGGTCGTCTACGTCTCGGAAGGGCTTCCGCCGTCGCATCTAAAGGCGCTCGAAGCGACGCTTGCTCCTTGCGACTGGGCGCGGATCGTGCCGGTTCCCGTCGGCGCGATGGAATATCCGGACGTTGGTCCTGATGAGCCGCACGCACATCTGCGCATCGACGATGACGACGCCTTGTCGCGCGATTTCCTGAGCCGCCTGTCGGCCTATGTGCGGCCGGCATTCCACGGCCACATCATCACCCATCCCAACGGCTACTTCGCCGGTTTCGATGACGCCGGAAATCTGCTTCTAAGGCAGTTCCAGATACCGATGATTGCCATGGGCTTCACCTACATCGTCGCGCCGGGGACGAAGTTCCGTTCCGTCTACGAGGTCGGGCCGCATTTCGACGCCTATCGCAGCGCGCCGACCATCATCGCCGACAAAAGACCCGCCTATGTCCGCACCGTGCATCCCGGACAATCGATGTACCCGCAGACCAAGTTCAGTGGCGATCCAGCCACCACCCTGCAAGACGTGCAGCGCTACATCGAATTCAACCCCGACGCACTGCGCCCGCAGGGATAGTCCGGAACCGGCGCAGCACTGATTGCCCGCCTGGGAAGCCGCTGCAGCGATGCCTGCCAACGACGCGGCACAGAGCGCCCCCGCATAATCCCTTGGGGTTATGGCCGCGCTGCGCCGGCTAAGTCATGCTCCGCCTCAACTTCGAGAAATGCGACCGGGACGCCTGCTCTTCTGGCAGCCTCCGGAAAAAGCATCGGACACAAGCTTCCCGGAGGCGGAACAATGCAAGACACTGTCAAACTCGACCGCGCGCTCGGCCTTTGGTCCGTCGTGCTTTTCGGCCTGGCCTACATGACGCCGATGATCGTCTTCGGCACCTTCGGCGCGCTTGCCGCGGCAAGCCAGGGCACCACCGCCATGGCCTATCTCGTGGCGGCCGCGGCCATCCTGCTCACCGCCATCAGCTATGGCGTCATGGCGCGCGTCTATCCGGTCGCCGGCTCGGCCTATACCTATGCCCGCCGCTCGATCAGCCCGAGCATCGGCTTCCTCGTCGGCTGGGCGGTGCTGCTCGATTATTTCTTCCTGCCGATGGTGATCTGGCTGATCGGCGCCGCCTATCTCACTTCTGCCTTCCCCGCGGTTCCGACCTGGGTGTGGATCGTCGGCTTCATCGCGGTGACGACCATCATCAACGTCGTCGGCATCGCGTTCGCCAACCGCATCAACTTCATCCTGATGCTAGTGCAGCTCGGCGTGCTCGTCGCCTTCCTGGTGCTGGCCGCCCGCTATGTCGTGGCGCTGAACGGCCCCGGCGGTCTGGTCTCCGTTACGCCCTTCTTTAGGGAAGGCGTGCCGTTCTCGGCTTCGGTCGCGGGTGCCGCCATTGCCGCTTATTCGTTCCTCGGCTTCGACGCCGTGTCGACGCTGACCGAGGAGACCCGGGACGCCCGCCGCACCATGCCGAAGGCGATCCTGATCATCGCGCTCGCCGGTGGCCTGATCTTCATCGCCTCGGCCTATATCACCCAGCTTGCCCATCCGGGCGCCGACTTCGTCTCGGTCGACGCCGCCGCCACCGAAATCGCCAAGGCGATCGGCGGCGACCTGTTCGTCACCATCTTCCTGGCGACGCTGGTCGTGGCGCAGTTCACCTCCGGCCTTGCAGCACAAGCCAGTGTCGGCCGGCTGCTCTACGCCATGGGCCGCGACACCGTGCTGCCGGCGTCGTTCTTCGGTAATCTGCATCCGAAATGGCACACGCCGATCCTCAATTTGATCCTGGTCGGAGCCATCGGCCTGGCGGCGCTGACCATGGACGTCACCACCTCGACCTCGTTCATCAATTTCGGCGCCTTCCTCGCTTTCACCGCCGTCAACGTCTCGGTGATCGCGCTCTACCTGAAGCGCGACCAGCAGGTGCGTCCACTCGGCATGCTGATCGGGCTGATCGTCCCGACGCTGGCGGCGGTCTGCGACCTCTTCCTGCTGTGGAACCTCGACGAGCACGCCAAGGTGCTCGGCCTAGTCTGGCTGGCCGTCGGCGTCGCCTATCTCGCCTACCTCACCCGCTTCTTCCAGGTCGCGCCGCCGGAAATGGATTTCGCCGAATAGGCTAATTGAGAAACAGGCGGAACAGTTCCGCCTGGCTCGATATTGCGAGCTTCGAATAGATCTGCCGCCGATGCACCTTGACCGTGTTCGGCGACAGCGACAGGACGGCGGCGAGCGAGAGGTTGGAATGGCCCTTGAGGACCAACGTGACGATCTCGAGCTCGCGGCGGGTCAGCAGCGGATGCTCGATCCGCGCCGCAGGGGTCGCGTCCTTGATGTCGAGCGAGAGGCCAGGGACATGAAACCAGTGCCGTGCCGCGAGCGCGCAGACGATGGGCGCGGCGGATCTCAGCCGCGCCAGCTCGTCTTCGGCAAACAGCGGCGCCGCACCCGTGCGCGACAGCGACAGCACACCGGCAAAGCTATTCTCCAGCTTGAGCACGAAGCCGATCTCGTCGCCGATCTCGGTGGTGGCGTAGTGTCGCCGGTAATATTCGGTGTGCAGGAAATCGTCCGGCGCGAGCTCGCGCATGACGATCATGCGCTCGGCTGCGTCGCCGCGAACGGCGTCATAGAACGGGTCCAGCACATAGGCGCCGGCGAGGTAGCGGTCGACGATGATCGAGCGCTCGGCGACGATCTTCTCATTGTAGAGGTCGAAGGCGCGGCCAGCGGGCGAATAGAGAAAACCGTTCATCATCTGGAAGGGTGTGAGCAGGCGCAGCGCCGCCGCCAGCGCGTCAGGAAATCCGCGCGCGCCGATGGCGGATGCCGCAGCACCGAGGCCGGCATTCCAGGCATCGAAGGACGGAGGCGAGCCTCTGGCGGCGGGTTTCATCGGAACGACAGGTCTCGTAGTGGCGGCATCCGCGAGATTGCACAGGTCGGCCCGACCAGCACAAGGAGAACCTCGCCATGAGCCATCCGCTGGATCTCAGCGCCAACGCCATTGCCGACGGCATCCGCTCCAGCACCTTCAGCGCCGAAACGGTGGTGGGCGAGTCCATCCGCCGCGCCAGGGCAGTCAGCGCAACGCTCAATGCCTTTGCCGTCATCCGCGAGGAGCAGGCACTGGAAGCGGCCCGCCTTGCCGACCGTGCTGTGGCGCGAGGCGAGGCAACAGGGCCGCTGCACGGCGTGCCGTTCGCGGCCAAAGACCTGACGCCGACCGCCGGCGACCTGACGACATTGGGTTCATGGACGAAAGGCGATTGGGTGCCGACGGAGACAGCGCTCTGCGTCCGCCGCCTGCAAGCGGCCGGCGCTATCCTGATCGGCAAGACGACGACGCCGGAGTTCGCTTTCTCCAGTTTCACCAACAGCCCGCGTTGGGGCTCAACGCGCAACCCGTGGAACCCGGACCGCACCAGCGGCGGCTCTTCCGGCGGCGCCGGCGTGGCTGTGGCGACAGGCGTGGTGCCGTTCGCCGAAGGCACCGACATGGGCGGCTCGGTGCGCATCCCCGCCGCTTTCTGCGGCGTCGTCGGATTGAAGCCCAGCCTCGGCCGTATCCCGATGACCATCCTGCCCAGCGTCTTCGACAACATCTCGCATTTCGGCCCGCTGGCGCGCAGCGTCGGTGACGCCATAGCCTTCATGGAGGCGACCACCGGCGGCAGCGACGAGGACATCTCTTCGCTGCCGATCGGCTTTGACAGCGCGGCAGCGCGGTCGGGCGGGCTCCAAGGCAAGCGCTTCGCGCTGTCGCTCGATCTCGGCTACTACCAGATCCAGCCGCAGGTCGAAGCCGTGATCCGGCGCGCTGTCACCGAGATGCGTAGGGACGGCGCCATCGTCGACGAGGTGCCGATGAATTGGACGCGCGCTGTCAACGACGAATGGTTCGATCTCTGGTGCGTCTTCATGTCGGCCTTCTTCGGTGGCGAGCTCACCACGCATCGCCACCACATGGACCCGTCGGTGGTCTCGATGATCGAGCGTGGCTTGGCGATGAACGCCACCGCCTACAAGCGGGTCGAGCTGCTGCGGACGTCGATGTGGCGGGACATGGCGCGGCTTTTCGAACGCTACGACGCCCTGCTGTGCCCGACCTGCGCCATCACAGCGCCGCCGGTGAGCGAGACCGACGACGACTATATCGCGACGCTGCCCGACGGCCGCTTCAACGGGCTCGACCTGACCTGTCCCTTCAACATGCTGCCGCAATTGCCGGCGCTGTCGCTGCCCGCCGGGTTTGCTGCGGATGGATTGCCGGTTGGCTTGCAGATCGTCGGGCGGCGATTTGCGGATGAAGAGGTGCTGTCGATGGCTGCGGCGGTGGAGGCGCGGTTGGGAATTACCGGCCTCAGAGTGGATCGGTTCGCTGCGGCAACCGCTTAGGGCAGCGCCAGCCCCCCACTCCGTCTCGGCTTCGCCGAGCCACCTCTACCTCCATGTTCATGGGGGAGAGGAAATGGGCTAATCGCCAAGATAGCGGCCTCGAAAAACTTGGATTTCCTCTCCATCAAAAAGCTTGGGATTTCCTCATCCCCCACGAATGTGGGGGAGAGGTGGCTCGGCGAAGCCGAGACGGAGTGGGGGAACGCCGTAGACGATTGCACGCGGCAACCCGCAGCAACTCACCTCACCCAAACCTGGCCGCCGTCCAAGCCCCACCCGCCGCATTCGACTCCACCGCCGCAGCAACAAACTTCACCCCACGCGCACCATCCACAACATCCGGCACCTGCGCGGCCCTTGCTGCATCGACCACCCCACCCGAGCGATGTGCACGAATGATATCCGCGGCGTCGCGGTAGAAATTGGCGAAGGCTTCGATATAGCCTTCGGGGTGCGCCGCCGGCATGCGCGACACGCGCTGGCTCTCAGTGGTCGAACCAGGGCCGCCGCGCACAAGCGTGCGGGTTTCCTCGCCATGGATGGAAAAGCGCAGTTCCTCCGGCCGGCCGCCCGACCATTCGAGGCCGGCTTTGTCGCCATAGATGCGCACCGAGAGATCGTTGTAGTGGCCGGGCGAGGTCTGGCTGGCCAGGATCGTACCGCGCGCCCCGCCTGTCCAGCGCACCAGCACATGCGCATTGTCATCGAGCCGGCGTCCCGGCACGGCGGTGAACAGATCGGCCGACACCGCCTCGGCCTCGCAGCCGGAGATATAGCTTGCCAGGTTGAAGGCGTGCACGCCGATATCGGCCAGCACCGCCGACTGCCCGGCGCGCGCCGGATCGGTGCGCCACTCCGCCTGCTTCTGGCCCTCGGCGTCGATCGGCTTCGTCAGCCAGTCTTGGATGTAGGCGCCATGTACCGACACGATCCGCCCGAGTTCGCCCGCCGCCACCATCTCGCGCGCCTGGCGCACCATGGCGTAACCGGTGTTGTTGAGCGTGACGACGAAGCGGCGCTTTTTCGCCTGCGCCAGCGCCACCAGCGCCTCTGCATCGGCCAGCGTCGTCGACAGCGGCTTGTCGCAGATCACATCGATGCCGGCCTCAAGAAAGGCGGTGGCAATCGGCGCGTGCAGGTGGTTGGGCGTGACGATGACGACCGCCTCGATGCCGTCCGGCCGCGCCGCTTCCGCCCTAGCCATGGCGCGGTAATCGGCATAGCTGCGTTCCGGCACGATGCCGATCTCGACGGCCGATGCGGCGGCGTTTTCCGGATCGGACGACAGCGCGCCGGCGACCAGAACGATCTGGTCGTCAAGCCGCATGGCCAGCCGATGCACGGCGCCGATGAAGGCATTGCGTCCGCCGCCGACCATGCCGACCCTGAGCCGCCTGCCCGCCGATCCGTCCGATGTTGCGTAGACCATGTTTCCTCCCAGGAAGACTGTTTTGCTGTCGTCGTCGAGTTCTGTCGCGCCCCCCTCTGTCCTACCGGACATCTCCCCCACAAGGGGGGAGATCAGCTGCCACTGTGGCCTTCGCCAATCTCAGGCGTTGCAAGAGGGGCGCCGAAGGCAAAACTGCCAATCTGCCCACCCGTGGGGAGATGTCCGGCAGGACAGAGGGGGGCGCCGTAGAGCGCTGCCTTTGACCGTTCGCATCAGTCACCACTTCGAACACGATTTCCAATTTTCATATTGTAAAACGATCGTACCGCGCTAGCCTGAAATCATGAGTGGGGCAAGCAAGGCATCCGGACGATCCAGCACCGACGAGGCGGCGACGCGCAAGCGCGGCCGCTCTCTCGCGGCGCTTGGCTACATCCAGCCGCAGACCTATGAGGAGCTGCGCGCGGTGCTGTCGTCGGGCACGGTGCATTTCCCCAAGCGACTGCGCCAGGTGGCGATCTTCCTGTGGCAGCACCCGAGCGATGTCGCGCTCGGCACCATTGCGCAGGTGGCGGCGCAGGCCGGCGTACAGCCTTCGACGCTGGTGCGCTTTGCCCAGATCTTCGGCTATTCCGGCTTTTCCGATTTTCAGGGCCTGTTCAAGGAACACATCAAGGGATCGTGGCCGGAAGGCCGTGGCGAGCCGCGCACCGAGACCGAGCCCAACCTGCATTTCCTGCGCGGCATGGTCGGGGCGTCGCAGGCCTCGCTCGGCCGCATCGAGGCCGGCTTCGACGTAAAGAGTTTCGACAAGATGGTGGCACTGCTGGCGGACGCCGAGCTGATCTATGTCATCGGCTCCAAGCGCGCCTTTCCGGTCACCGCTTATCTGTCGCTGACCCTGTCGCAGCAGGGCGTGCGCAATGTGCTGGTCGACAATGTCGGCTCCTCGGCGCTCGACCAGATCGGCTGTATCGGCGGCCGGGATGCCGTGCTCGCCGTCTCTTTCAGCCCCTACAATTCGATCACGCCCGACCTCGTCGCGGTGGCGCATGAGCGCAAGGCCCGCATCGTCACCGTCACCGACAGCACCTTCAGCCCGCTGATCCCGCTGTCTGACAGCTGGCTGGAAGTGGTGGAATCCGACTTCGCCGGCTTCCGCTCGCTGGCCGCATCGCTCGCCGTGGGGATGGCGCTGGTCCATGGCGTCGCGGCAATGCGTGGCGAATGAGCCGCCGCTGGTCCAATTGACTATCGGGAATTACCATTCCATATCTTCAGAAATAGAAACTTTGTTCCGGGAGGAGGAATGGAGATCCGGCTGGACGGCAAGGTGGCTTTGGTCACCGGGTCGACGCAAGGCATTGGCCGCGCCATTGCCGAGACGCTTGCGCGCTCCGGTGCGGCCGGCCTTCTGGTAACCGGCCGCGAGAGGGCGCGTGGCGAGGCGGTGGCAGCCGAGCTGTCGCAATTGGGCACGCCGACCATCTTCGTCGCCGCCAATCTCGCCGATCCGGCAACCCCTGCCGTTCTGGCACAGGCCTGCATCGAGCGCTTCGGCCGCATAGATGCTCTCGTCAACGCCGCCGGCCTGACCGATCGCGCCTCTTTCCTCGACGCCAGCCTCGACGACTGGGCGGCGCTGTTCGCCGTCAACGCCCGCGCGCCGTTCTTCCTGATGCAGGCGGCGATTGCCGACATGAAGAAGCGCCGCCAGGGCGGCGCTATTCTCAACATCCTGTCGATCAACGCCCATTGCGGCTCGCCGGAGTTGGCCGTCTATTCCGCCAGCAAGGGCACGCTGGCGACGCTGACCAAGAACGCCGCCAACGCCCATCGTTTCGACCGCATCCGCGTCAACGGCATCAATGTCGGCTGGACCGATACGCCGGCCGAGCGCGTCATGCAGGCCGAGACGCTGGGTAACGGTCCGGGCTGGCTCGACAAGGCCAATGCCGCGCAGCCCTTCGGCAGGCTGCTGACGCCGAACGATATCGCCAGCCTCGCCGTCTTCCTGCTTTCCGACGCGGCCGGCCCGATGACCGGCGCCGTGATCGACCAGGAGCAGGCGGTGATCGGGGCGAACCGGTGAGCACCATCGAAACGCTTGGGCCGGCGCTGCTCGACCGCTTGCCGGCCTCGGTCCAGACACCGTCCTACGACCGCACGATGCTGGCGCCCGGCATGGCGCATCTCGGCGTCGGCGCTTTCCACCGCTGCCACCAGGCCGAATACACCGACGATCTCATCTCGCTGCGCTTCGACCGCTGGGGCATCGTCGGCATCAACATCCGCCCGCCGAGCCTTGCCGATACGCTCGGACGGCAGAGCGGGCTCTATACCAGGCTGATCCGCGAAAACAGCCACATCGAGGCGCGCGTCATCGGCAGCATCGTCAGGGTGGTCGACAGCCAGGAAAGTGCCGCACCGGCGCTCGGCGTGCTGGTGTCGCCCGACATCGAACTGGTGACGATGACTGTGACCGAAAAGGGCTATTGCCATATCCCGTCGAGCGGCGAACTCGATCTCGGCCATCCCGACATCGTCCACGACCTCGCCAACCCGGAGACGCCGCGCAGCGTGCCTGGCCTGCTGGTGCGGGCGCTGGAGCTGCGCATGGCCACGCATGGAAGGCCACTGACGCTGCTCTCCTGCGACAACATTCCTGCCAATGGCATCATCCTCGGCAGTGTCGTGCGCAGCTTTGCCGAACGGCGCGGCAATGGCCTGGCCGCGTGGATCGCAGCCAATACCGCCTTCCCTTCGTCCATGGTCGACCGCATAGCGCCGGCGGTGACGCAGGACGATCTCGACAGCGTCGAGCAGTGGTTCGGCTACCGCGACGACGCCGTCGCCGTCGGCGAGCCGTTCCGGCAATGGGTGATCGAGGAAAAGTTCGCCGGCCGCATGCCACGCTGGGATCTGGTCGGCGCAACTTTCGTCGACGATGTCACGCCGTTCGAGCATCTCAAGATGCGGGTGCTGAACGGCGCCCAGACGACACTCGCCACGCTTGGCGTGCTGGCTGGTCTCGAGCACACATCGGATGCCATGGCCGACCCGCTGCTGTCGGACTTCATCAGACGCATGCTGGTCGAAGAGACTGTACCGACGCTAATGCCGGTATCCGGCATCCTGCCGCTCGCCTATGTCGAACAGAGTCTTGCCCGGCTGAAGAACACCGCGATCCGCCACCGCAACCACCAGATCGCCACAGACGGTTCGCAAAAGATCGTCCAACGCCTGCTCAACCCGATCCGCGACCGGCTGAGCCAGGGTGAGAGCATTGGGCTGCTGTCTGTGCCGGTCGCCGGCTGGATGGCCTATCTCATCCAGGCTTCCGACCGCTTCTGCAAACGCTGGCCGGTGTCGGATCCTTATGCCGGCAAGGTCGCCGCGATCGCCGACGCGACCGGCCATGATGCAAGCGCGCTGGCATCCGCCATTCTTGCCATAGACGGGATATTCGATCCCGGCCTTGCCGCTGACGAAACATTCCGTGCGGCCGTCACGTCAGCACTTGGCGACCTGCTTTCGGACGACCCGATGGCGGCCGTCCGCCACAGTCTCGAACAAGATGAGGTCGCGAGGTTGAAGCGATCCAAACAATCGGCATTATAGACAGCGGTCGTGAAGCCACGACCAAAGCAATTCCAGGAAAAGTGTGAAACGGTTTTCCGTTCGGAATTGCGTCAAAAGCAAAGGGATAGAGCGGTTCAGCGTGAAACGATGAAGCGCTCTAGGGAGGCACTATGAAACTTGGACTGCTCACCGCGCCGTTTGCGGAGACGCCGCTTGGCGAGGTCGCCGGCTGGGCGCATTCCGTCGGCTTCGAGGCGCTGGAGATCGCCTGCTGGCCGAAGACCTCCGGCGCGACGCGACGCTATGCCGGCACCAGCCATATCGACGCCGCTTCAACCTCGTCCGCGCAGGCGAAAGAAATCGTCGCGTCGCTGACCGAGAAGAAGCTGACGGTCTCCGGCCTTGGCTATTATCCGAACCCGCTGCATCCGGACCCTGCGCACCGCGACGCCGTCATAGGCCATCTGAAGAAGGTCATCGTGCTGGCCGCCAATATGGGTGTTCCCGTCGTCAACACCTTCTGCGGTGGCGATGCCTCCAAGACCGTCGACGTCAACTGGCAGCACGCGCTTGAGGTGTGGCCCGAAATCGTCGCTTATGCGCGCGACCAAGGCGTCAAGCTTGCCTTCGAGAACTGCCCGATGATCTTCAGCTATGACGAGTGGCCGGGCGGGCACAACATCGCCTATTCGCCGCAGGTCTGGCGCCGCATCCTGGAGACCTGGGGCGGCGAGGTCGGCATGAATTTCGACCCCTCGCATCTGGTCTGGCAGATGATCGACCAGGCCCGCTTCATCAGGGAATTCGGCCCCTACATGCTGCATGTCCACGCCAAGGACCTGATGATTGATCATGATGGACTTTATGAGCGCGGGATCCTCTCGGCCGGGATAGGCTGGCAGGTGCCGCGCATGCCGGGGTTGGGCGATGTCGACTGGAGCGGCTTTTTCTCCGGCCCTACCGCGCCGGCTATGACGGCTCCGTCATCATCGAACATGAGGACAGGCGATTTGAAGGCAGCGACGATCAGGTCAAGCGCGGTTTCCTGCTTGCCCGCGACCTGCTGCGACCCTTCGTCAAATGACGAGGTGAATGGCTTGGTTTTGATCCTGTCGCAGCCCGGCAGGAGCAAAACCCTGAAACTGAAAAGACAATGTGGAGGAGTACTGACATGAAGAAAATACTGACCATGGTTCCGCTGCTTGGCGGAGTCGCCTTGCTCGCCTCGGTGGGCGTCTCGTCGGCGGAAGGCAAATACACGATCGGCATTTCCAACACCGTGCAGGGCAATGGCTGGCGTGAGGAGATGGTGTGCGCCATGAAGGCGCAGGCGCTGGCGTCCGGCGAGGTGGCCAAGCTCAACATCGCCCACCGCAACACCGATGCCGCCGGCCAGCTCGAAGACATCCGCAATCTGATCAGCGCCAAGGTCGACGCCATCGTCGTCAACCCCGCCGATCCCGCCGGCATCAAGGCGGGCCTGGAAGAAGCCACCAAGGCCGGCATCGTCGTCGTCGCCGTCGACCAGGCGGTCACCGAACCGTCGGCCTACATCATCTCCAACAACCAGGAACAGTATGCCTATCTTGGCGCCAAATGGCTGTTCCAGCAGATGGGCGGCAAGGGCGAGGTGTTTTACATGCGCGGCGCCGCCGGCGCTTCGGCCGACTCTGATCGCGACAAAGGCTTCAAGAAGGCGCTGGCCGAAAACCCCGGCGTGAAGGTCGCGCAGGAGGTCTTCACCGGCTGGCAGCAGGATCAGGCCAAGCAGCAGATCCTCTCCTTCCTGTCGACGGGAACGCCGTTCAACGGCATCTGGACGTCAGGCATCGACAACGTCATCGTCGACGCGCTGGTGGAATCGCAGGCGCCGCTGGTGCCAATCGTCGGCGCCGACAATGCCGGCTTCGTCGGCCAGCTGAGCTCGGTCAAGGGCTTGGTCGGCGCTGCCGTCACCAACCCCGGCTCGATCGGCGGCGCGGGCGTGACGCTGGCGCTGCAGATCCTCGACGGCAAGAAGCCGGCGCAGCAGACCGTGCTGGTCGACCCGCAGCTGTGGGACAACGCGACCGACGAAGGCAAGGCCAAGCTGAAAGCCGCCGCCGATCCGTCGCTCAGCCCGGAATGGCCGGTCTCGATCTCGATCCCCGAGTGGACGACGTACACGAAGGAGCAGATCGTGGCGTGCAAAGGCCCGGGGGAGTAAGCAACCGCGCCTTCCCTTCTCCCCTTGTGGGAGAAGGGAAGGTCGCCGCTCAACAGTACGCCGCGCGCCAGCGTGGCGTACTGTTGCATTGAACAGACCGCATAAATCGAGAACCCATTTTGACCACCAGCCCCCTCCTCGACGCGTCAGGCGTCGCCAAGAACTACGGCGCGGTCGCAGCGCTGCGCAATGCGTCGCTCTCCGTGCTGCCGGGCGAGGTCCACGCTCTGATGGGCGCCAACGGTGCCGGCAAGTCGACGCTGGTGAAGATCCTGACCGGCGCCGTTCCGGCGAACGCCGGGCGCATCCTGATCCGTGGCGAGGCACGCGACATTCGCTCGCCCGCCGCCGCCCGCCGCGCCGGGCTGTTGCCCGTCTACCAGGAACCGTCGCTGATCCCCGATCTCGACGTGCTGTCCAATCTCAGGCTGACCAGCACGCCGGTCGAGCCGTTCCGCGCCTGGGTGCGTGAGCTCGGGATTCTCGACCTCGATCTGCGCGACACGGCGCGCGACATTCCGCTGGCCGTTCTGCGCGTGCTGGACCTGGCACGGGCGCTGGCCGTCGAGCCTGACGTGCTGCTGCTCGACGAGATGACGGCCGCCCTCCCCGCCAACCTCGCCGAGAAGGTGCTGGAGGTGGTGCGCCGCCAGGGTGACTCGGGCCGTGCCGTGATCTTCATCTCGCACCGCTTCGTCGAAATCTCGGCGCTGTGCGACCGCGCCACCGTACTGCGCGACGGCGAGACCGTCGGTGTCGTCGACATCGTGCCGGGTGTGGAGGAAAAGATCGTCGAGCTGATGCTCGGCACCCGCATCGTCAAGACCCACGTCGCCGCCCGCAGCGCCGCCGAGAAGGCGGCGCCCGCCCCTTCCAGTCCGCGCATCGCCGTGCACAATTTGCGCGTCGGCACCAAGCTCGGCGACGTCTCCTTCGATCTCGCCGATGGCGAAGTCGCCGGCGTCGTCGCGCTCGAAGGCCAGGGCCAGGACGAATTGTTCGCCGCCCTTGCCGGCTCGATCCGGCCATCCGGCGGCACCATAGAGGTCGACGGACAGCCGGTGAAATTCGCGCACCCTATCGACGCCATTCGCGCCGGCATTGCCTATGTACCGGGCGACCGTTCCGAAGCGCTCGCCATGCAGCGCTCGGTCCGTGAAAACATCGCGCTGCCGTTCAGCGCCGCTTTCCGCAACTGGGGGCCGATCAATATGCGGCGTGAGCGCGCGACGGTGATCGGCGCCATCGAGCGGCTGCAGATCGACACCCGTGCGCAAGGCGAGGTGCAGCGCCTGTCCGGCGGCAATCAGCAGAAGGTGACCATCGCCCGCTGGATCGCGGCGGATGCCCGCACCATCCTGTGCTTCGACCCGACGCGCGGCATCGATGTCGGCACCAAGCAGGAGATCTACAAGCTGCTGCGCGAACTCGCCGGCAACGGCAAGTCGGTGCTGTTCTACACCTCGGAGCTGGAAGAGGTGCAGCGTGTCTGCGACCGCGTCATCGTCATCTTCGGCGGCAAGCTGGTCGACATCTTTCCGGTTGAGGAAGCGGACGAGCCGGCGCTGATGCGCGCCGCCTACGGCCTGCCGCGTGGCGCCAAGGCCGATATCGGTATTCTGGCCGATCCCACCGCCCATGCCTCCGATGCCCCGGAGGCGAGGCCATGAGCCACTTCCTGCGCCGCCAGGGCTGGGTCGTCGGTCTGTTCGCCCTGCTCATCGTGCTGTTCATCGCCACCACGATCATCCAGCCGGCCTATGGCAGCAATGATTTCGGCTCGCTCGCGCGCGCCGTGCTGCCCTACGCCTTTGCGGTGGCCGCGCAGACCGTCGTCGTCATCGCCGGCGGCATCGACCTGTCGGTCGCCGCCATGATGGCGCTGACCAGCGTCACCGCGGCGTCGATGATGAACGGTGCCTCAGAGGAATACGCGCTGTTCGTCATGCCCTTCGTTCTGGCCATGGGTTTTGCCCTCGGCGCGCTCAACGGCCTGCTCATCGTCGTCACCCGGGTGCCCGACATTGTCGTGACGCTCGCCATGCTGTTTGTGCTGCAGGGGGCCGCCCTTCTGGTGCTCGATGCACCGGGCGGTGGCATAGCCGAATGGCTGAAGGCGCTGATCTCCGGCACCGTGCCGATCCCCGGCCTGCCCGACGCGGTCGACGCCTGGCTGCCCAAGGCGCTGCTGGTGCTGATCGTCTGCCTCTGCGTCATCTGGATACCGCTCAGGCGCTCGCGCCTCGGCCTCTCCATCTATGCCATCGGCTCGAGCGAGCTGGCGGCGTTCCGCTCCGGCGTGCCGGTCAAGCGCACCCGCATCATCGCCTACGCGCTGTCAGGCCTGTTCGCCGCCTTTGGCGGGCTGGCGCTGACCATGAGCACCGGCATCGGCGCGCCCATTCCCGGTCCCTATCTCTTGGCCAGCGTCGCCGCCGTGGTGCTGGGCGGCGTCGCGCTCGGCGGCGGCAAGGGCGGCCTGCTCGGCCCCATCGTCGCCGTCTTCGTGCTGCGGCTGGTGCGCACGGATCTCACGCTGCTCGCCATCGACCCGAATGTCACAGCCATCATCGAGGGATTGATCATGGTGGCGGTGGTGATGTTCGGCGCGTTTATCACCATGCGGGGGCGGCAATGATGGGTGTGGTGATGCTGGCGCAGCGAGGGGTCGGCGTTCCTGCGCGCCCCCCTCTGTCCTGCCGGACATCTCCCCCACGAGGGGGGAGATTGGCAGCTTTGGCGCCCCACTCTTTTCTGGAACGCTGGAGATTGGCGAAAGCCGCGATGACAGCCAATCTCCCCACAAGTGGGGGAGATGGCCGGCAGGCCAGAGGGGGGCGCCGTAGAGCGCTACCCTTCCTCACTCCATCGCCAAGAGCCGCCCCATGAGCACATCAGCGATTTCCCCTCAATCGGTGCCCTTCGGACGCCGCCTAAAACGCCTCATGGCCGACAGGCCGCTCATCCCGCTGGTCATCCTGCTCGTCATCCTGGTGGTGATCCTGCAGATCCTGCGTCCCGGCATCGTCAACGAGCGCTGGATCGCCAACACCATCAAATTCGCCATCCCCTTGGCGATCCTGGCGGGATGCCAGACCATGACCATGCTGACCGGCGGCATCGACCTGTCGGTCGGCACGGTGGCGACGATTAGCGCCTTCATCATGGCGACGCAAATCGTCAACCAGGACCCGGCGGTGGCGTTTCTTTTGGCGATGATGCCGGCGGTGCTGATCGGCCTCGTCAACGGCATCGGCGTCGGCGTCTTCCGCGTCCACCCGCTGATCATGACGCTGGGCACCAGCCTGATCGGCACCGGCTGCCTGCAGGTCTACCAGCGCACGGTGATCGCATCGGGCGCCAAGATCCCCGACTTCCTCGCCTGGCTCGGCACCGGTGTCACCTGGGGCTTCCCCAACGCGCTTTTGCTGTTCGTGCCGCTGGCAGCCCTCATCGTCTTCACCCTCGCCCGCACCGGCTTCGGCCGCCTGCTCTACGCCGTCGGAGACAACGAGCGCGCAACGCGCCTGTCGGGCGTGCAATACTGGCAGGTCATCACCGCGCTCTACATCACATCCAGCGTGCTCGCCGGCATCACCGGCCTGCTCTATATCGGCCTGATCAAGGCGCCCTCGCTGTCGCTCGCTGAGCCGCTGGTGCTGCCCTCGGTCGCCGCCGCTGTGATCGGCGGCACCTCCATCTTCGGCGGCCGCGGCGGCTACACCGGCACCATCATCGGCGCCCTGATCCTGACCGTGCTGACGACGCTGCTGACCATTTTGCAAATGCCGGAGGGGGCACGGCGGATATTGTTCGGGCTGATCGTGCTGTTCGTGACGGCGGCGTATTTGCGGATTGTGGAGGAGCGGTAGGGCTGACAAACGGCAGCGCCAGCCCCCTCTCCGTCCGCTTCGCGGCCACCTCTCCCCCACTTTGTGGGGGCGAGGAAACGCTAATCCTAGAGGTCGCGGCCTCTGAAAGCTTGGGTTCCTCGCCCCCATGAAATGGGGGAGAGGTGGCTCGGCAAAGCCGAGACGGAGAGGGGGAGTGCCCTATGCGATTGTCCTACACCGGACAATGACGGACGCAACCGCCCCTACTTCAACGAAATCGCCATCCCGCTCAAATCCGCATTCACCTGCAGCCCCACCTGCCGGCCCGTGAGCTCGAGCGTGGCGCCCTTGTCATTGGTCATGACGATCACCTGCGCGCCTTTGCCGAGCGCGCCGCCACCGCCCGCCGCACCGTAAACCCCGGTCGCATCGCGGACCCTGCTTATATGCCGCACGGTGCCCCGGAAATAGGTCTTGGAAACCCCGAAGGCGAAGCCGCCCGAGACCCCGCCGATCGAGATGGGATAGGAGCGGCCATGGAAGGTCAGCGTGCCCTCGCCGCCGGAGCCGCCGACGAAGAAGGCTGCCTTGTAGACGGCAAAGCGGATCGTGCCGCTGTCGGCATGCGCAGCACTGGCAGCGCTGACAGCAACAGTGGCGATTGCCGCAACCGCGAGCGAACGAAAGCTGGATGAGATGGTCATGATGAAAGCTCCACAAGATCGCCGCTCACCCAACAGGCAGGGCTCGTCGGCGTCGAATCTTGAACAATCTCGCCCGTCATTTGGTTCCAAGGCCGACTGCGAGAAGGCCGCAACGGAACGATGGCACGGGCACTTCCTACCCCACCTCCGCAAACAGCCAATCCCTGAAAGCCCTTGCCGGAGCGCGAGAAGTATCCTGTTCGGGCTGATCCTGCCGTTCGCGACGGTGGCGTATTTGCGGATTATGGAGCAGCCTCGGGCAGCGCCCGTTTTCTGTTCCTAAGCACTTTTCGCAGCACCAGCTTCAGCCGCCTGAGATGGTAGCGGCGTCGCAATTTGGCCAGGGCCGCTCGGTGGGCGGCATCGATCTCAACCAGCGAGTCCGGGGCGGACACCTGCGGCAGCGCGAGCAGCGCGTCGGCGTGAAGGTCGGCAAAGGGCTTGGGGTCATAGCTGGCGAACGGCGTCGGCGGATCGCTGAGCACTGTGGGGTTGCTGTTGATCTCGAACACCACCAGCCTGCCGTCCACGAACGTGTAGTCGATGCGTCCATACTGCATATGGGCTTTTTCGAAGACATGCATGACCGCGTCGGCGTCCGGATTCGTATTGATGTAGGTCCTGATTTCGTCGATGTGTGCCGGCAGCAACTCATCGACCGAATTCTTGACGAACCATGATTTCGACATGGCGCAATGCTGGCCATAGATCCTGTCGCCGACCCGAAAGGCCGCGAATTTCCGGTAGTAGCCGTCCGCCGAGGGCGTGCCAATCATCTCCACCACCATCGGCCGCACCAGATTGCTGCCCTCCAGCCGGGCGATCGCGGCGTCCAGCGCCGGCCGGCCGTGCAGCAGCGGCGGCTCGTTGTAAAGCGCGCCCACCTCGTCACGGACGAAAACGGGATAGCGTATCGTGTCCTCCAGCTGGCGCGGCCTGAATACACGAAAAGCGTTGCTCCCGTCGGCATGAAGCAGGCGCAGCAGTTCGAAGCGCTGCAAGCTGGCGGTCGGGTGATTGAGCTGCGTCAGGCCTGTTTTCTCAGCCAGTTCGTCGCTGAGGCTGGCTGCGCGCCTCAATTCGTCGGCAGTCAGCCGATCCATGTCGGACCAGATGACCACGCCGGCGCGAACTCCGCGCAGCAACTCGGCATCCTCATAGCGCACCAGCCGGAACGACGCTTGCAGGTCGGTCCGATGATAAAGCAGCACGACCGCCTGAGTGTAGGCGTGCTCCCTATGCGCCACATAAAATATCATGCGATCCCATTATCCGTAGGTAATTGCAAAGGGAAACCATGATGATTAGAGAGGTTTTGGGAAACTGCGAAACGGTTTCCTTTCGGAGTTCCGTCAAACAAGAGATAGAACAGACTGGCGTTTCCGTGAAGCTGCAAAACCGCATTGGCAAAGACTGCCATGCACCATATGGCGCATTAGAAGTCGAGGCAGCCGACAGATGAATCTAGACAATGTTGCGGTACCTATCCGCCAGCTAGACATGGAAGACATGCCGTTGCTGATGGAGCTTGAGGCTGCCGCCTGGGCCGCACCGCTGCAGGCGAGCGAAGCAACCATCCGCCGCCGGCTGGCACTCGGACACACCATGTTCGGAGCAATCGACGGCAACGTGCTTGCCGGCACCATCTGCTTTGCCGAGACCAGCCAGGACCCGCTGGTGCGCGCCGACTTCCCGGCAGATTTCGATGCCTATGCGTCGCTGCCGCGCAGCGAGCCGGTTTACGCCCTTTACGCCTACAATCTCTGCGTCCGGCCCAGCCATCGCGGCTCCAACACGGCGGTCCGGCTGCTGAAGGAGATGGAGCGCCACGGCCGCCGCCTCGGCGCCCGCTGGCTGATCGGCGATGGCCGCTGCTCTTCCTATGCCGGCTCCTCGGGCGACGAGTATGACCATGTTAAGGCCGATCCTCGGTTCCGCGCCACCATCGACCTCTGGAACCAGACCGGCATAAGACCGCCGCTGGAAGAGATTATCCGCGATCCACTGCTGCGCATGCACTACCGCGTCTACGAGTGCGAGTTCCTCTACGTGATGCCGGACTTCTTCCCACAGGACGCCACGTCAGGCGGTTTCCGGGTCATTTCGGCCAAGGATCTCAAGAAATGACATGCGAGCCCTTCCCGTCATGACAGCTCCGCATTTTGATCCGTTCGCGCTCGGCGACGACCCGTTTCCGCATTTTGCCCGTATGCGCGCTGCCGGCGGCATCGCGCGCGGCATTGCGCCTTACCCCGAGGTCGCCGACGCGCACTATGTGTTCAGCCATGAGCTGGTGTCGAGCGTGCTGAAGCATCCCGCTCTTCTGCAGGCGCCGCCGGGCACATACGAAGAGGTCCGCCGCAAGCTCGTCGACCAGGCGGCGATGGCGCTGCTTACCCGGTCTTTGCTGCTCGCCGATCCGCCGCGGCATGGCGGGCTCCGCCGGCCGGTCGCCGGCTTTTTCTCCAGGCCAGCCATCGAGGCGCTGACGCAGGGTCTTCGTGCACTAAGCCGCGACCTGGTAGACCGGGCGCTGGCCGACGGCCACGTCGACGCCGTTGCCGGCCTCGCCGTGCCGGTGTCCTTCTGGCTGCTGCAGGAAATCCTCGGCATCGAGATTGAGGACCCCTGGGCGCT
The DNA here is from genome assembly GCF_013520985.1 of Mesorhizobium neociceri. Lineage (GTDB taxonomy): Bacteria > Pseudomonadota > Alphaproteobacteria > Rhizobiales > Rhizobiaceae > Mesorhizobium > Mesorhizobium neociceri. The sequence goes on from NZ_JACDTY010000010.1 coordinate 30,527, forward strand.
GAAATCGGTGACCCGCCGCATGGCCAGCGCCTTCGACCTGCGAAAAGAGCAGCCGGCAAGCATCGAGGCCTATCGCGAATGCCAGGCTTTTGTCGAGGAGCGGCTGGCTCGACACGCCTATCGGCCGGACGGGATGGTCGCCGGCATGGTGAGGGAAGTGGCAGAGGGCCGCTGGTCGCGCGAGGACATGGTGGCCAACATCGTCTTCATGCTGTTTGCCGGGCAGGAGACCGTCGTCGACGCTCTCGGCAACGCCCTGGTCGCGCTGGATCGCTTCCCCGAGCAGCGTGCGCTGCTCGAGCGCGGAATTGTCGACTGGAGCAGCGCCGCGGCCGAACTGCTGCGCTATGGCGCCTCGGTGCAATACGCTGTCGCCCGCATCGCGGCGGAAGACATCGACCTCGGCGAAATCAGGATTGCGGCTGGCGAAGCGGTCGTACCGGTACTCGGCAGCGGCAACCGCGATGATGCCGTCTTCCCGAATGGCGACCGGCTGGACCTCACGCGCCCGCCGGCCGTGTCGATGACCTTCGGCACCGGCCTGCATGTCTGCCTCGGCCAGCATGTCGCCCGTATCGAGATCGCGGCGATGATCGAAGCGCTGTTCACCCGTGCGCCCGGCTGGCGGCTTGATGCCGCAAATGCCAAGCGCCGCCCATCGATGTCGTTTTACGGTATGAGCACCGCGCCGCTTGTCTTCAGCCGCGCTGCCTGAACAGCGGCCGCGTCTGGTCGATGACCGCCGGGTCGAGCGATCTGACGATTTCAGCGACTTTTGCCCGCAAGGCGGCGACCGTCGCATCGTCGAGCGGATCGAGAATGTCATTCTGATCTCTCGACGCCCTGTACTCTTCCAGGGACGGTGCCTCGCTGGCCGACGTGAAACCTCCGCCGCGGGCGTGCTTGTCAACCAGTTCCTGTCTCGATTTCACGGCGTAGTGGCGGATCCAGCCAATTTTCCATTCCATCGGCATGGCGGCCGGGTGCCTGTCGAGCGTCATGCCGTCGACCAGCGTCCTGCGCAGCGAGATTCGGAAGCCGTGAGGGTGCGGCATGAACTGCTTGGGATCACGCAGGGCCTTGCGTAGGACCGACGACACGCGGGCAAACGACTTCTTCCAGCGCGCGGTCGGGGCATCATACGTGCCGCGCCTTTGAAACCGTACCGTCACCAGTTCGTCGTCATAGGCCTCTTTGCCATCGCTGCCGAAATTCACCCACCGGAAGGCGGCGCTGCGCACGCCGGGACGGTTCAGCAGCGAGCGGACCAATTCCGCTCCGCTCCAGGGCGGTCCATCGAGCGGCTCAAGGAACTCGTCGGCATCCATGAAGCCCAGATAGCGGTAACCGTGCAGCAATGCCTGCCAGTAAAGATACGAATAGGCCCGCCGCTGCGGCAGCACCGTATCGTGCCGCCAGTCGACCAGCCGGATCCAGCCGGCATCGCGCAACGCCGAGAGCACCGCCGTCTGCGGTCCGGCGGTGCAGTTGTCGGCGATCATCAGATCGAAGCCATGCAGCTTGTGCCACGCGATCCACTCGATCACATAGGGCTGCTCCAGCCTCATGATCGCGCAGATCACCGGCCTGCCGACGGAAAACGGAATTCTCATCGCAACCCCTTCACTGCGCCATCGGCTGCTGCCCAGGGCTCGACCTGCCGGAACGGGATCGCATCGCCGTAAAAGGCTGCGAGTTGCTCGGCAGACCCCGTCCAGTCGCCCATGTCGAACTGGTGGAACCGATAGCGTGGGTCGTCAAGCGGGAGCAAATCGATATCCGGCCTGACGCGCGGGTCGAAGATGCCGGCCACCGGCAGACTGATCGTCCGCGCCGAGGACAACCAACCGGCCAGCCAGGAGAAGCTGCTGACCCCCGCGACGAGATGGCTCGCCCGGCGCAGCGTCTCGAAATCCGTCAATGGCGACGCCTTCGGCGCGAAGGCAGCATCGGGAAAGCGCTGACGCAGGCGCCGGCAATAATCGTTGTCGTCATGGGTCTGGCCGACGAAAACCGGCTTGCGGCCGCTGTCCTTGATGAGCGTCTCAAAGAACCCGAATGGCATCGGACAGTAGTTGCGGTGGAAGCCGTCGAGGATGTCGCCGGCCCGTACATTGATGACGAGGAAATCATCGCCATAGGTCGGCGCGTCGACCGCGCTTCCGTCAAACAGCTTGGATACCTCATCGCGGTCATAATAACCCAGCCTTTGCGCGAAGCCCTTGAACCGGATGCTCCGCGCCCGTTTGTCGCGAAACGCTGCTGTGATCCCGTCGAGGTCGTAGCGGTGATAGCCATCGACCCGAAGCAGGCGATATTTCCACAACAAAGGCGGCCGCACCGAGGCAATGGACCACTCCGGCAGGTCGGCGTTGCAGACATAGCCCCCGGGGATGCGCTTCGCCAGCACATGGCAAAACATGTACTGGAACATTCTGTTCGCGACGCCACCAAACGATCGCATCACGATGGGCACTTGCCGCATTGGACCCCTTTCGTGAAAGATGGCCATTGTGCCCTTGCTGACCGCGATTGTCGCTGCCTCGTGTTGCCCGAGCGAATATTGGTTCAAGATCGCGACATCTCGGCTTCGCCGAATGCTAATTGCCGGGGTCGCGGCCTCGAAAAAACTGGGCTCCTCTCCCCCGAAAAAGCTTGGGTTTCCTCTCCCCCATGGACATGGCGGAGATGTGGCTCGGCGACGGAGTGGGGGACTGGCGCTGCCTTGTGCAATTGCATTGGCTGGGAGGGACGCCCTACGGATATTTCGCCGGCTTTGGCGCGTAGATTTGCGGATCGAAGTCCAGATCCTTCGGCAGCGGCAGGCTCGAGCACTGCAGATGCACCTGGCGGGCAAGCAGCCTTCGCTGCTGCTGCTGATGCTCCTTGGCCGCCGCGACGAGGCCCATGCTGTACGGACCAAGCAGCACGCCGAAGCCCCATCCCGGCTGCCCCTTCTCGCGCGCGTCGTTGGCCATGGCGTCCGTTCGGGCCTGCTGGCATTCCGGCGTCGCCCATTTCGGGTCCTGTGTCGACAGCGAGGCTCCATATTGGACCGGCGAACTCACGCATCCCGCCACTGTCGCGGTTAACGCGACCACCATTGCAATTCTCATCCGCAAGCCTCTCCTAATTTAGGACGGCGACTACCGCACGATTCTAGCCGCAAAAAGGCAGCCCAGGATGCGGATTTCGGAGTACCGCTCAGCCCAGCAGATTGCGCGCCGTGCGCATGAAGATCTTTGAGCCGATCGGGATCAGATCGTCGGGGAAATCATAATCGGGATTGTGCAGCGAAGGCGTGCGCTCGCCGGCGCCGAGGAAGAACATGGCGGACTTGGCCTTGTGGCCGAAAATGCCGAAATCTTCCGAGGCGCGCATCGGCAGGGCTTCCTCGCTGCGCGCCACACCTTCCTCGTCCAGCGCGCGATTGAGATGTTCCACGGCATCCGGCGCGTTGACGCTGGCCACGAAGATCTCGTGATAGTCGCAGCGGACGGACAGGCGATGCTCGCCTGCGATCCTGGCAGCCAGCGCTTCAGCGGCGGCAACAAGCTCGGCCATGCGCTCGTCACGCCTTGTGCGCAGCGTCGCCCATACCTCTGCGTAGCCGGGCGAGATGCCGAACACGGCCTCGCCCATTGTCGCGTGGGTGACGGTCACCATGCTGAAATCGTCATCGGCAAAGGTGCCTCGTCCGAGCGCGGGTAGCAGCGGCATCAGCGCACTCACCGCCGGCATCGGCGACACCCCGGTTTCGGGCATGGACGAATGCGCAGTCTTGCCCTCAAGCACGATGCGCATGCCGCGCGAGGCGCAATTGACCACGCCTTCCCTGAGGCGCACCTCGCCGAACGGCACGCCCGGCAGATTGTGCAGCGAGAAGGCGAAATCCGGAGCGATCTCGCCAAAGCGCGGATCGGCGACAACACCGGCCGCACCATTGCCGGTCTCCTCCGCCGGCTGGAACATCAAAACGACGCGGCCGCGCGCCGGCCTTTCGCGCCCAAGCTGGCGGCCGAGTGCGGCGAGGATCGCGGTGTGGCCGTCATGGCCGCACATATGCGATTTCCCCGGCACCTGCGAGGAATGATCCACGCCCGAAAGCTCCTCGATCGGCAGTGCGTCCAGCTCCGAGCGGAACAACACTGTCGGCCCTGCCTGGCCGCTGTCATAGACCGCCGCCACACCATGGCCGCCGAGGCCGGTCAGCACCTTGTCCGGCCCGGTATCGGCGAGGAAGGAGACGACCTCCTTGGCCGTCTTTTCCTCTTCGTTCGAGATCTCCGGCTGCTGGTGCAGCTTGCGCCGCCACGCCGTCAGCTCGATGATGTCGCGATTGGTCAGGGTCATAGCTGGGCTCCGCTGGTGCTGCGGTCTTCATAGCACGCACTGTTGTGAACACTACTCCGGCAATCCCGCCAACCGCATCGCGTCGGTGACGTCGCCGGCGATCTCCGGCGCCAACCCCACTGCCGCCGACCAGCGGTTAATAGAAAAATGCGGGTCGAGCGCCATCAGCCGCGCGGCCGACGCCTTGGCCTCGTCGAGCCGGCCGAGCCTTGCCAGCGGCGCGGCCAGCCAGCCATGCAGCATGCTGAAGCCGGGCGTCATCTCCACCGCCCGGCGGCCTGCCGCGACCGCCTGTTCGTGCCGGCCGTTGAGAAAATTGCCGAAGCCGATAATGCCGTGCGGCACGCAGTTCATGGCATCCAGCGGGGAGAGCCGGATCGCCTGCTCGCCCCAGTCGACGGCGCGTGCCGCATCACCGCCATAAGCCACCGACACGCAGCCAAAGGCATAGACGAAGGCGCAGGAGGCGCTGAGCGAAAGCGCGGTCGCGAAGGCACTGTCGGCCAGCTTGCGGTCGTGTTCAACCATGCCGATGGTGAAGCCGGCGAGCGCCATCGCCATCGCATCGCCCGGACCGTGCTCGATCGCCGCATGGGCATGGCGGGCCGCCTTGTCGCGATGCTCCGGCCGGAAGCCGCCGCGGATGAACAATGTCTGGTGCGCCCAGGCGGCAAAGCCGTGCGCAAGCGCATAGTTCGGCTCGATGGCGAGCGCCTGGTCCAGCAGCGGCAAGCCCTTGGCAGCGCCCTGCGGCATGAAGGTGTAGACATCGGGCAGCGCGCGCAGCAAGAGATCGTAGGCATCGAGGCTGTCGGGGCGCGTGCGCTTGACGCGCTCGATCTCGGCCCGGCGCAGATTGGGTTCGATTGCCGCGACCACGCTGACGGTGATCTCGTCCTGCAGCGCGAACACATCGGTCAGCTCGCGGTCGTACCGTTCGGCCCACAGATGGCTGCCATCCTCGGCGTCGATCAGCTGGCCGGTGATGCGCACGCGGCTGCCCACCTTTCGCACTGAGCCTTGCAGCACATAGCGCACGCCGAGCTCCTGCCCGACCTGCTTCACGTCGACCGCGCGGCCTTTGTAGGTGAAGCTTGAGTTCCGCGCGATCACGAACAGCCAGCGAATGCGCGACAGGCCGGTGATGATGTCCTCGACCATGCCGTCGGCAAAATAATCCTGCTCGGCATCGCCGCTCATATTGGCAAAGGGCAGCACGGCGATGGAGGGACGGGCGGGAATGCCGAGGTCAGCCTTTGCTTGCTGCACCGGGGCGCTCGTCTGGCCGGCGCCCTCCTCGCGCACGGTGCCGACGAAGCGAAAGCCCCGGCGCAGGATGGTGCGGACAAGGCGCTGCTCCTCGCCGCTGTCCTGAAGGGCATTGCGCGCGGCGTTGACGCGGCTGGCAAGCGTGGCGTCGGAGACGATCCGCCCTTGCCAGACCGCGTCGACCAGATCGTCCTTGCTGACCACCCGCTCGCGGTTGCGGATCAGAAATTGCAGCAGGTCGAAGACCTGCGGCTCGACGGGGACCAGCTCATTGCCACGGCGCAATTCGCGCCGCTCGCCATCCAGAGCAAAATCCTCAAAATGATAGGACAAAATGCTGTCTCCAAATCGTCCGGAAATTGCCGATCAGGCACTTTAGCCGCGTCTTGAGTGCAAAATCAAAGCGATCTCAAGGGAAAATCAAGGGGTCCTGAATGTCCCCTCAAAGCGCGCCCGCTGCTGCCGGCGCATAGTCCTCCTGCAACAAACGTTCAACCGGCCCCAACCAACCAACACCCAACAACGCTTTGAAAAGGAGAACTCAAATGTCGAACAACACAGCAAATTCCGTCGTCCTCGTGCATGGCGGCTTCGTCGATGGCTCCGGCTGGGACGGCGTCTACCAGATCCTCAAAAAGGACGGCTATGACGTCACCATCGTCCAGAACCCGACGACCTCGCTTGCCGACGACGTCGCCTTCACCAACCGCGCCATTGCCGAAGCCAAGAGCAACGTCATCCTGGTCGGCCATTCCTATGGCGGCATCGTCGTGTCGGAAGCCGGCACCGATCCCAAAGTGGCTGGTGTCGTCTACATCGCGGCCTTCGCCGGGGATGCCGGCGAGTCGGTTGCGACCCTGATCGCCAACCCGCCTCCCGGCGCTTCGGTGCCGCCGATCCTGCCGCCTGTCGACGGCTTCCTGATGCTCGACAAGGACAAGTTCGCCGCTTCCTTCGCCGCTGACGTGCGCCCCTCGCTCGCCGCCTTCATGGCTGACTCGCAGGTTCCGTGGGGCATCCCGGCGCTTGAGGGCAAGGTCACCGCTCCGGCCTGGAAGGTGAAGCCGAGCTGGTATCTGGTCGCCAGCGACGACAAGATGATCCCGCCGCCGGCACAGCGCCAGATGGCAACCCGCGCCGGTGCGACAACGGTCGAAGTGCCCGGCAGCCACGCCGTCTACGTCTCCGATCCGGCAGCTGTCGCCAAGCTCATCGAACAGGCGGCCGCCGGCGTCGCCAAGAAGCGAGCCGCGTGACACTCGATACGAAAAGCCCGGGCGCCTCACGGCGCCGGGGCTTTTTTTGCATTACGGAGCGACTGCTGGCGCGCCCGGGCGTCTTCTTCTGATCGTTCCCGGCCCTGATCGGCCATTTCTGCCATATTCAACTATATTGCCTACGTATCTCGATCGAACAGGGACGTTGATCGTACAAGAGGCGAAGTTGGTGAATGGAGCCATTCAACCGAAGAGGCTTGGCTAGTCAGGATCTGACCGCGCCTGCGTGCTTGTTTGACCTATCGGGTTTCCAACATCCAGTTCATCGGCTGCCGCCTTGCAAAAGCTCGAAGCCGTCAATGAAAATTGCATGCGATTTCTACGCTACTTGGAGAATGATCTGCTTCCCTGAAGTCAAACTGAAGGGTAATGTTCAATCGCTTGGGTATTGATGACGTTCTATCTCAGCGAATGCGGTGAACCAAACCGATCGCGCCTGCAGCGCAGTCGACCAGTTGCCATTGGCGTGACAATCGAGGGGGGTGCATGAGTCAGCGAGCGATCTTGATCGGCGTGCAAGACTATGACTTGAACCCGCTCACAGCTCCCGCCAAGGACGCTCGAGACGTGTATGCCGCGTTGGTCTCCAACAAGATATTCGCGCCGCATGACATCACGACGCTGATCGACGACGGTTCGAATGCGGATGGCCCGGCATCGAAAGAGGCCATACTCGCCGCTCTGGAGCCGCTCTACTATCAAGAAGAACCTTGCGATCGTCTTCTCGTCTATTTTTCCGGACATGGTGCCAGCTGGCGGGTAAGCCCCGGAGCGTCGTCATTAAAGCCGGTCCTGCTGTGCCATGGCATGCGCAATTTCGGGCGCGACGGCGGAAAGATGATCGACGTCGAGGAATTGCTGGAGCGGTTCCGGATGCGAGGCCCGGCCGAGCAGATCTGGATTATCGACGCATGCAGAAACTTGCCGGATGCGCCGGTTCGCCCGGTCGTACCGCCAACAGCATGGGGCGACTTGCCAGCGATTGAGGTTCGACGCCGCGCCCTTCTTTACGCGGTAGCACCGCTGGCTCAGGCCGTTGGCATCAAGAGCCAGAACAGTGTGTTTACACGAGAGCTTCTGGAGGGGCTCACCGGTCAGGGACGGGCTGCGGTGTATGATCCGGAGGCGGGCTCCTGGGTCGTGACACATCGTTCGATCTGCGATTACGCACGGGCCAGGCTCGAAGGCGGAATGGCGGAATGGGAAAGGGAGTTCAAGCTCCCGCGCATCGAGTTTGAATCGCATCCGCCTCCGCGTCCCATCCAGGCGCTCACAGGCGCCCGCGCCCCTCAGCCCCGTGAGGTCTCGTTGAAAGTGGACCCTGCCGAGGCCTTGCAGGCGATCTCAGCGCGACTTGAAAGGGAAGGAATGGTTGCGGCGCAATGGCCGCCTCACAACAAGTCTCGCCCGCTCCCGCCAGCCGCTTTTCGCTTCGAGGCGAAGCTCTCAGACACCGGAGATTGGGAGAGTCTCTCGCCGGCAAGCACAGTGATCGATACGCGAGAGGTGGACGAAATCACCGTCGCGGTCAGCCCGCGGCAGGCGCTGCTTGAGGCATTGTCAGAAGAGCATGTCGCGATCCTGGAAGACATCCCTGAACAGACGGGCCTAGTGGAGATCAAGCGGCAAAAAACGTCGGCTTCGTGGATCAAGATCGAATGCAGGGAACCCACCATATCCTTTTCGGCGAGCCAATATGGCGCCTCCATGGCTCCAATAGCCTTGAGGCCTACCGCTTTGGCGGCGTGGCGTAGCTGGCAGGCCAAAGGCAAATTACAACCGGGACTGTGGAAAATCGAAGCTGAACTCGCAGGGGAGCGGCTCGGCTTCATCGACATAGATCTGCCTGCGCAGACTACAGTGACGCTGCGCCTGATTGCATCCATGCCAACTGCGCTTCGGAGGCAAGACTGGTCGCCTGCAGCATTGGTCGCCCCGTCGGCGGAGAGTCCCGCTTTGGTTCTATCAGAGACGATGGGTCCGATTCAGGGAGCGGTTCTGACCAGCCTGCTGCCATTGGTAGCGCTGAAGGCCTTCGACGGAAGGGTCCTGAAGAGACTTCAAACCCCCTGGCTAAAAGCCACGCCCATGGAGTCCATGGAAAGGCGCCCTACTCCGATCAGCATCGCATTGGCCACCGACGGCAAATGGGAGAATTTACAGAGGCCGAGCATCAGATCTGCGAAGTTGAGAATCGCAGGAACATCGACGGCAACCAGATCTTTTGCGGAGAACGGTGAGCTTGCCGTCTTCTCGGTGCCTCATGTCGCGGAAAGAGACCATCATATCTTCAAGGGCGTGCGCGACAGAAATCTCGCGCGGCTTCGGATCCCGGGCTGGGGCCGCCTTGAATTTGCCGTTCCTCTCATTCCGAACCGCGTCGCGTGCGTCGGAATTGTTCTTCGAGCCGGCGGCCGTTTCGAGCTTTCAATCGCCTCGCTGTATCCCGGTTTCGACCATACAAATCATGGACGCAGCGCCACTTCGCGTGCCATCGCGATCGGCGCCCGCATGCTCAATGCGGCGACTCCCCCGGATGTGGACGCCATCAATGAAGCTGCCTACGGCAAATGGATCGATCCGGTTCTTGGCGCGCTTGCATGGCATGCGATCGCGAGCCGGAAAACCGACTTTAGCGGCGAACATCTGGTGACCATTGCGCGAAACATGTACGCGGCATTCCCGAGTTTATCCGACAGCGCTCTCTTCCTCTATTGGCTGACCGGCACCATAGGCTTTGTACCGGGCATTCGGCGTCTGCCACATAGCCTGCAGATTCGGTTGGCCCATGGATTGTTAGGCGCAGACCTGAGTCACATTGAGGACATGCTGGCATATGTCCACCGGGAACTTGTTCGTGCGTTACCTTCCCAAGAGCAGAAGCCTGCAAAACGCCTCTGGCGACCCCGCCGGTTTGGGTCTGTTTTCTGGGATCAGCCGGTGCTTGCCGCCTCAGTGGATATGATGGCGACATTCGCGCAGGAAGTTGGAGCGAAAAATCATTGGGCCCTACGGCGGCGCGCTGCGATACCGCCGGGAATGGTGTGGAACGCGGCATATTTCCACGAGAAGGACGATCGCAAAAACGACTGAACAGGAGGAAACCATGGCAGGTATTGATCTATTCGGCATCCTCAAACGCTTGTTTGCCCGCGACGGAAAGTCTCTCGGGCATGTCTGGATACCTGATGGCCACGTGGTCGATCAGAACCACCAGCCCGTCAAATTCGCAGACTCATATGCGGTCGAAGACGCCTATGTGATGATAAGCTTGGCGGAGATGTTCCTGAAGCGAACCAGGGTGCTGTGGAGGGAGTTCTATCCGGTCGTTCATTCCTACATTACCTATGGAAATCCGCAGGCGCCCCAAACGGTCGGGACGGTGGCAGGTCCGGGCCAACTGAAGGATCTCGGCACAGCGAATTTGGACAAGGTCATTCCGCTGGCTTTTCCGCTGGCCGGACCGATCGTCTATGACGGTCAGAACATCGAGGCGCTTCTGGGCCTTTATGCAGTTCCCGCAAAAGACGGCGCTGCGATCCTCATCAACACCCTCTCGCAGCTGTCCAGCATCGTCCCGCAGCTCGCGGCGGCAACACAGGTTGCCGGGGTTCTGAAGACCGGCACGGAGCAGATGCTCGGAATTGATGGAACGCTGTTGAAATTGGGGCTTCACAACAGTTTCTTTCCAGTCACCGGCGGTCAAGGCTTCATAGCCCGACCGGGGTTTGCGGTTGCCGTCAGCAAGCCCGCGACTGAAGTCGACCCCAAGAAACTATGGGTCGTGAGCGGCAGGCTGGTTGTCGGCGACAATCCTGTTTCCGCGCAGGCGCCCGACGACTTCGACTATATGCTCATCCAGTTGTACGCCGGGCCGCCCCGGGTCAACATCTGGGGCACCATCCCCAGCCTGGCGGAACACACCACAGCCTTCGAGAATGCATTGAAGGCCGATGCGGCGGGCCGCAGGGCAGCGATAGACCTTGCGTTCCACGTGTTTGAGAACGCATTGGACAAAAGCCGCGATCTTACCAAAAGCGACAAGGCCGCGGTTCGCGCGGTGGTGGCTGAGGACCTGAAGAAGAGGGTCATAGCGCTTGAAACAGGCAGCCTCTTTGAAACAAAGTCGGTCGCGACCGATGCACTGGAGATGAGCGACCCGACCGCCTTCCGCCCGGCGGCGATTGAACTTCCTGAAGGCAAAATGCCGCAACGACCGTCCGGACTGCCGCTTTGGAAATGACGGAAACAGGGTATGGCAGCCCCTTCCCGACGAGCAGAGGGGCTGTAACCGTCACAGGAGGCGAGGCGTCGCGTAGTCTAGCAGCCGGCCGGCGCCCGGAGCGCTGCGTTGACGAGCGCCGGCCGAAGTCGTCGATCTCATCTCCGACATCTCGCGGCCGCTCCTGAGGGGCACGGGGCGCGCGCCTGTGCCAACCTTCGGCGATATCAGGCTCCATCCAGTCGAGGGCAGTTCCGAAACACAATGGCTAGGCGGTTTGCGTTTCTCTTGGTTCGCGACTTCACCCTGTCGCCGCTGTCGCTGTTCATCGACACGCTGCGGCTGGCCGGCGATGAGGGCGACCGCAGCCGCAGGATCGAGTTCGACTGGGAGATCGTCGGCGAACGCGGCCTGCCGATCCGGGCAAGTTGCGGGGTCGAATTGCTGCCGACCAAGGCGATCGGCAATCCGGAGGAGTTCGACAATGTCGTCGTGGTCGGCGGCCTGCTCGACACCAACCGCAGCCTCAGTTCCGAAAAGGAGGCCTTCCTGTTGCGGGCCGCTGAAAAGCGCGTGCCGCTGACGGCACTTTGCACGGGCAGCTTCGTGCTCGCGCGCTACGGCCTGCTCGACGGCTACAGCGCCGCTGTGAGCTGGTTCCACATCAAGGATTTCCGCAGCCAGTTCCCCGACGTGAACGCCCATGCTGACAGCCTGTTTTCCGTCGACCGGGGCCGCTCGACCTGCGCCGGCGGCACGGGTGCGGCCGACCTCGCCGGCCATTTCGTGTCGCAATTCATCGGCCGCAAGGCGGCGGAAAAAGCCGCCAAGATCCTCGTGCTCGACCGCATCCGTAGCAGCCGGGACGTGCAGCCCGTCGGCGACCTGTTTCCCGCGGCGTCGAGCCGCGCGGTGAAACGGGCGCTGCTGCTGATGGAAAGCAACCTCCAGGAGACGCTGTCGGTCGCCGAGATCGCGAGCCGGTTGAATTTATCGCGGCGCCAGTTGGAGCGCCTGTTCGGCACTGAGTTGGGCATCGGTCCGATGGCCGCATATCTTGCGCTGCGCGTGCATCATGCGAAATCGCTGCTGGAGGGGAGCGACTTGGCAATCGGCGACATCGCCTATCGCTGCGGCTTTCCCAATGCCGGCCATTTCAGCCGCGTCTTCCGCCAACAGACCGGCATCACGCCGACCCATCTCAGGCATCCGGGCCGCATGTCTGGTGTCAGCAGTGGCCCATAGGCCTATGTTCCGGACTATGACGCCATCAGATTTCGGTGCGATCTCGGCGCCGGTATGATATTATCATACCGAATATTTAATAGGAGAAACCATGTCCGCAACCGAAAAACGCACCTTCAGCCTGCCGGCCGAGCAGGCCGCTTTCATCGACCAGCTCGTTCAGTCCGGTACATACGCCACCAGCAGTGAAGTGATCCGCGCCGGTCTTCGCGCATTGCAGGAACGCGATGCCGCCGTGGAGCGCTGGCTGCGCGAGGAGGTCGTGCCGACCTATGACAGGTGGAAGGCAGATCCTTCCCAGGCCATCCCAGCCGATAAGGTTTTTGACAGCATCCGCGCCCGTCACGCCGCCCGCCTCAAGGGGAACGTGTGAAGCGCCGGCATGTTGTCCTTTTGCCGGACGCCCAGGCGGACCTGCTATGGATATACGATACGGTCGCTCACGCATCCGGAAACCTCACCGCCATTCGCTACATCGAGCGGGTCGAGCGATTTTGCCTGGGTCTCGACTACGCCTCGGAACGCGGAACCCGAAGAGATGATGTGCGGCCGGGGCTTCGCATCGTTGGTTTTGAGCGGCGCCTGACCGTGGCCTTCGCCATAGACGGCGACAAAGTGGTGATTCTCCGGGTGTTTTACGGCGGCGCCAACTGGGAGGACGACCTGGTTCCTACCGTTCCGTGAACGCCCGCGCAAAGGAATCCAGCATCGGTCGCGCCAGATATTCGAAGAAGGTCCGGTCGCCGGTGCTGATAAACGCCTCGACCGGCGTTCCCGGGTAAAGCTGCTCAGCTTTCACGCCCTGCGGCAGCGTGTCCGTGATCTTCAGCCTGGCGCGGAAATACGCCTCGTGCGTGGTTTCATCGATCAGCCGGTCGGCGGAGATTTGTGTCACCGTCGCCGGGACCTCAGGCGTAAGGCGCGCGTTCAAGGCGGACAGTCTGAGCTTCGCCGGCTGGCCGACGCGAACCAGATCCACGTCTTTCGGCCGCAGCTTCGCATCGACGATGAGGCCGGACTCGGTGGGCAGGATCTCCATGATCTTCTGCCCCGGGGCAATCACGCTGCCCTTGGAATTATAGGTCGACGACACCACGATGCCGGCCGCAGGCGCCTTGATCGTCGTGCGCTTCAGCACCGCCTCGGCTGCCGTGATCTGTTCGCCGATGTCGGCCAGGCTGGTGCGGACCTCGTCGAGCTTGGTCAGCGCGTCCTCGACGCGTTGCGTGGTCGCGCGCTCGACCTGCGCCTGGGCTTCGACGATCTGTGTCTTGGTCGCCGCAAGGTCGGCCTCCAGCGCGCCTGCCTGGCCGACCAGATCGGCCTCGCTGCGCAAAAGCTGCGAATATTCGCTGCGGTTGGTGAGGCCCTTGTCGAGCAGCCCGGTCTTGATGCCGAGCTCCTTCTTCACGATGGTGGCCTGTTGCTGGATGGCCAGTTTCTGCGCGTCGAGTCCCAGTGCCGACTCGCGATGCATGGCCACGCGCTGGCCCAGGATCGACTCCTCGGACCGGAACCGGGCAAGCCTGGCGTCGAACTCCTTCTGTTGTTCGCGCACCAGAGCGTCGAAGTCGCGCTGGAACGGCGCGGGTGCCGCCTCGGTGATCGGCGCCAGCCTGTCCGATCCGTCCCGTTCCGCTTCCAGCCGCGCCGCACTTGCCCTGAGCGCGATCGACTGTCTGGTCAGCCGGTTGAGGTCCGCCTCGGCCGCCGTGCGGTCGAGGAGGACCAGGGGCTCGCCTTGTTGCACGCGGTCGCCTTCGTGGACCAGCAGTTCATTGATGATGCCGCCCTCGGGGTGCTGGATGAGGATGTTGCCGCCGGTCGCCGAGATCGTGCCCGACGTGATCACGGCGCCCGAGAGCGGCGCGCTCGCTGCCCAATAGCCGAAGCAGCCGGCGAAAAGCGCAATCGCCGCGTAACCGACAACGGCGGTGCGCCGGACGTCGGTGCGCGGTCGGCTGTCGAAGGCAAGGCTCTGCTGCATCATCGTCTATGATCCGAAGCGGACGCTGTGCGGGCGCACGGTCGGCACGAATGAGCCCGTCACCATGGCGCTCGCGGCGACGCCCTTGCCGGCCGCCGATTGCCGCAGCACCTCGCTCGAGGGGCCGAAGGCTTCGATCGCGCCATTGCGCAAGACCATCACGCGATCGCAGGCCGCCGCGATCGACGGGCGATGCGTGATGACGAGCACCGTGACGCCCGCGCCGCGCGCGGCCGACAGCATCGCTTCGAGCGCCGCTTCGCCGCTGCCGTCGAGATGGGCGTTGGGCTCGTCCAGCACCAGCATGCGTGGCTTCCCGTAGAAGGCGCGCGCCAGCCCGATCCGCTGCCGCTCGCCGCCCGACAGCACGGCATGCGACGGACCGATCACGGTCTGATAGCCATCGCGCAGCGTCAGCACCAGTCCATGCGCCTCGGCACGCCTCGCCGCTTCGACGATCACTGCGTCATCGGCGGCGGGGTCGAAGCGGGCGACGTTCTGCGCGATCGATCCGGGGAAAAGTTCGACCTCCTGCGGGAGATAGCCGATGTGCCTGCCAAGCTGGGTTTCGTCCCAGCTTCTCAGGTCGGCGCCGTCGATCCTGACCGCGCCGCCGGTCGGCTGCAGTGCCCCGACGAGCAGTTTCGCCAGCGTCGATTTGCCGGCGCCGCTCGGGCCGACGATCGCCACCGCTTCGCCGGCGCCGATGGCAAAATTCAACCGCTTGAGGATGGGCTCCGTGCCGAAAGCCGCATTCGGCGCGATGAAGAACAGATCCTGCACCGAAATCGCGCCGGATGGATCGGGCAGGACGAGTTTGCGCGCCTCAGCCGGTTGCGCCGCAAGTGCTGTGTCCAGCCGCTTCCAGCATCGCCTGGCGTCGACGATCTGCCGCCACGATCCGATCAGCTGGTCGAGCGGCTGCAGCGCGCGCGACGACACCAGCGAGGACGCGAAGATCATGCCGGCGGTCATCTGTCCTTGCAGCACCAGCCACGCGCCGGCGCCGAGGATCGCCAGCTGCAGCATCATGCGCAGCGCTCGCGAGGTCGCGCTGAAGATGGCGTTGGCGCTTCCGGAACGGTCATGCAGGGTCAGCGCTTCGGCGACGTGCTGCCCCCAGACCGCGGCCGCGTTTTGTACCATGCCCATGGCGCGCAGCGTTTCAGCGTTGCGGGCAAAGGAACGCTCCGCCTGGCTGGCCACGGCGGAGCGTTCCGCCGACATGGCATCGTTCCTGCCGATGGCAAGCTGGTTGGCAACAACCAGCAGAAACAGAAGCACGGCGCCGGCGAGCGTCAGCCAGAACAGCACGGGATGGATGAAATAGAGCAAGGCGAGGAAGATCGGAGCAAACGGCAGGTCGAACAACACCGCCACGCCGCGCGACCTGATGAAGGCGCAGGCCGTGGCAAGGTCGCTCAGCGGCGACAGCCCGCTGCCGGCATATCTGGCGCCAAGCGAGGCGGCAAATGTCCGCGCACCCAGTTTCTGGTCGACGGTCGCCGCGACGCGTTGCGCGTAGTTGGCGCGGACCGCGTCGAGCAGGCCGAGAAAGCCGAGCGCGGCAACCGCCATTGCCGACAGGTAAAGCAGCGTCTCGACGCTGGAGGAGGGCAGCACCCGGTCATAGACCTGCAGCAGATAGAGCGGGATCACCAGAAGCAGGATGTTGATCAGCAGCGAGAAGACGCCGATATCGGCGATGGCGCGTAGAAAGACCGGGCGCAGGCCAGGCCGGATGGCCGCATCCCTCGATGGCGAATGGTCCCGCGGCATCGCGCCGGCCACCTAGACTGTGTGCTCGGCTGTTGTGCTCAGATGGCTCTGCTGCACATCGTTCAGCGTGTATGCGTGGATATAGTCGATCTTCATCTGCGCGGGCGTGGCGAGATGGTCGGGCGGCGCGCCGGCTTGACCGCCGACCGCAAGGTCGACCAGCATATACATGGGCTTGTTCATATCGGACGGCGTCGCCGCTTCCGCGACCTGGACGCCATCATAGGTCCAGACCAGCTTGTCCGGCGTCCACAACAGGCCATAGGTGTGATAACCGTCGGTGTTCGAGACATTCACCGTCGACCCGACCGTGGTGTGGGTTCCCGTCTCATTTGTGTGCGCGGTCATGAGAAGCGCATTCGGGTTCTGGCCATACATTTCCATCACGTCGAGTTCCGGGGGCCAGGAACCGTCTTCGGGCAGAAGCCAGAAGGCCGGCCACGCGCCGGCGTTTTCCGGAAGGTCGGCCCGCACTTCGAAATAACCATAGGTCTGCGAGAAGGTGTCGTGCGTCGTCAGTATGCCGGAGGTGTATTCGTAATTGTTGATCAGCGGCTTGATGTCGTCGGGCGCCTGCGCCGCGGTGATGGTGAGCACGCCGTTTGTCACGCTGAACGGATGGACCGAACTGGTCGGCGCATAATTGGCGTCGATATACCATTGCAGCTCGCCGTTCTGGGGCTGCGAGCTGCCGTTCTGCGCCCCCCACCAGAAATTGGAATCCCAGGTGCCGCTCTGGCCGTTCCACAGGCTCAGCGTGTTGAAATCGTCGTTGAAGGACAGCGTCATGCCGGTCTTGTCGATTGGCAACTCGAACTGGCCGGGCTGGAACTTGTCGATCGTGGTGTTGTTGAACACCAGCACCTCGCTCGAGCCGAGGTTCAGCTGCACGTTCGATCCCACCTGGACCATATTGGCCTGGACGGCCTCGAACGAGGTGAAGGCGTAGCCGTTGAGGCGCACGGTGTCGGTCGCGTCGAAATCGGAGATCAGGTCGCTGCCGTTGCCCTTGGCGATGATGAAGGTGTCGGCGCCGGCGCCGCCGATCAGCACGTCATTGCCCTTGCCGCCGTCCAGCGTCTGGCTGCCGGCGCCGCCCGTTATGATGTTGTCCTGACCATTGCCGAAGGCATAGTGGCCGTCGCCGGTGACGACGAGGTTCTCGAAATTGGCGGGCAGCTTGTAGCTCATCCAGGTGTCGATCGTGTCGACGCCCGCGCCGTAGTTCTCGACCGCTTTGTTGATCGTCGAATAGAGATGGTAATAGTCGTCGCCCGCGCCGCCATACATGGTGACCTTGACGCTGGTGTCGCCCCAGAAGGAATCGTTGCCCGAGGTGCCGTAGAAGTAAGGCGCTCCAGTCGCCGAGAACCAATGGGTGGAAGCGCCGGTGTAGGGAAGCGGAATGCCTTTGGCGTTCAGGACGGTGGTCATTCGGACACTCCTTGTGCGTGCTGCCTT
The DNA here is from genome assembly GCF_013520985.1 of Mesorhizobium neociceri. Lineage (GTDB taxonomy): Bacteria > Pseudomonadota > Alphaproteobacteria > Rhizobiales > Rhizobiaceae > Mesorhizobium > Mesorhizobium neociceri. The sequence continues at coordinate 48,120 of NZ_JACDTY010000010.1, forward strand.
GGCCGCTCGACAGCCGAGCGACCACCGGATCAAATTTTAGATTAATCCGTCGTTCCAGGGAATCATCCTATAGTACACCAAGAAGATGGCCATTCATCCATTAATAGATCACGTTGAGTACAATAAGCCGAACCTAATACAATTTTAGAGCGAGACTTCAAAAATTTTATTAAATATTGTGAAATTTATGCCGAAATATTAGGCAGATTGTCAATAATGGATGCAATTGTCGCGATGCGGCTTACCGGCCTGAAGCGACGGCCAAAATAGCGGGACGGATGGCCCCAGCCAAAGGGCCCAAAAAATTTGACAGGCTGTGTCGGACCGGGTGAAGTTCACCCGTCCTTGGGGCATCGATCAGCGAAACCACAAAGGATACCGAAGACATGCCAAGCACCGTACGTTTGCACCGTGTTCTGACGACCAGCCCCGAGAAGGTCTATCGCGCATTCACTGAAGCCGATGCGCTGGCAAAGTGGCTTCCACCGAATGGTTTCACCTGCTCGGTGCACAGCTTCGACGCAAAAGTCGGCGGCACGTTCAAAATGTCGTTCCGCAACTTCACCACGGGCGGCAGCCACGCTTTCGGCGGTGAATATCTCGAGCTCGTTCCCGGCGAGCGCGTGCGCTACACCGACAGGTTCGACGATCCCAACCTTCCCGGCGAGATCGAAGTGACCGTGCTCCTCAAGAAAGTGTCGGTCGGCACCGAACTCGACATCACGCAGGCAGGCATTCCCGACCTCATTCCGGCCGAGGCCTGCTATCTCGGCTGGCAGGAGTCACTGCGCAACCTGGCAAAGCTCGTCGAACCCGAGATCAATCAGTAGAGCCATCCGAAGCGCCGTCGGCAGCGCGGCCCAGCCCGCGCCGCCAACAATGCCGAGCCGAGCGCTCATCGCCTCACGGCCCGGTGCAGATCGGCAGCGGCTGGGGCGGTGGCGGCGGATTGTCCTTCTTGTACTGCGCGATGATCGGCTCGAGGTTTTTTCGCGGCCAGAATTTCGGCTTGCCGATCTCCTTCAGGCAGGACGCATTCCAATAGGCGCCGGATTTGCCAACGGCGGCTATGTCGCGCGATTCCGGGTAGATGTAGAGCGTCGTCGGATTGCCCTTCACCATCGAAATGATCTGCTCGGCATCGGCCGGCGACCAGCTGGTGCAGCCATTGCTGCGGCCGCCGGCGTAATCCACCAGCTTGCCATAGGGCACGAAGCCGTCATGATCGGCGTAGGAGCTGTTCGGATTCTTGCGCAGGCACATGCCGCGCAGCAGCCGCGCCGCGTGGCCGCCGATGACCCGCTGCCTGGCATTCGCCGTCTCGCCTTCGCCGTCGAACTGGATGAAGGTGCGCATAAGCGCCTGGTCCTGCTTTGCGCCCACCCGATAAAACCCCTTGAACGAGGTTTTTGCCTCGCTGGTCATATAGGCGCCGCCGGTCGTCAAAGACGAATCCAGGGCATTGCCGAAGTTTTTCGCACAGCGTTTCCCGTTGGAGAAATCGACGACGCCTTTCAGATTGCGGCCGCCGCCATGCCCCGACGATATCGCGCGAAACGACTGCTTGGCTTCGCAGATGACGTAGTAGCGGCGGCCGAGCACGCCATTGCCGAGATCGCCGGGCCGCGTCGCGTCCATGGCGAAATAGCAGCCATTGTGGACAGCGCCCTGCGCGACCTTCTTCTGATACAGCGCGCGTGCCCGCTCCAGCACCACTTGAGAGATCTCGCCGTCACCATCGCCGACATGGGCCTGCAGCCAGTCCGGTATATTGGACGACCCGGCAAAAGACCGGGCCGATACCGTCACAGCAATGACAGCGACGGCAAGGATGCCGAGGATAAGAACAGCCAGAGATTTCAACCGCACCGGACAACCCTCCCGCCCGAACCGTTCTGCGATTCTCGGAAAGCCATCATAATTCGCCGCGTGCCGATCGGCGAAACACATCTTGTTCAGAACCGCCCCTCGCGTCGGTTACAGCGCCAAACTCCCCTGCTCCGCTTCCGCCGCATTGGGATCGCCCGGCGCCGTTGCCCAGGCGAGCTCGACCAGCGTCACGGTGCGGCGGCCAGTGCCGTCGAGCTGGCAGACGATGAGCCCCTGCTCCTCGATATAGGTGAGCAGCCGCCGGGCGCGGCGCAGCGAGTGCGAACCGTAGGCACGCGCGATCGCCGCGTCGCTCGGGCACGGCCAGCCCTCCTTGGCGGCGCGCGCAATCATCATGAACACGCCCTGCATGTCCTCGGGCAGCAGCGACGCGCGCACGGAAACATCCTGCCAGGCGTCGTCGCCTGCCATGTCGGCGCCGAGCCCGGCGCGGGCGCGCGTCAGCATGCGGCGGAATTCGGTGAGGTCCGGCACCACCGAAGCAAGGCCTTCGATGCGGCAGCGGACCACGAACTCCTGGTAGAGCACGCCGATGACCCGAAAGCCGGCATCAGGCTCGGCCAGCACGGCGCGCAGCACGCGGTCGACGCGCCCGCGCCGCTCAGCCAGATCCTCGGCGCTGATTGCCGGCTCCATCGGCTCGGGACGTATTTCCAGCGCCGCCGACTTTGCCGCCATCAGCTGGTCGAGCAGGTCCGGCGATGCCACCCGGCGCGGCGCGCGCATCGTCTCGGGCGGCGGCGCCGCCAGGATGATCGCGCGAGCGTCCTCAAGCGCTGATTCCGGCATCGCCATCAGCCGCGGCGTGCCGTTGCGCGGACTTGTCTCGGTCTGGCCGATGCGCACGCCCAGCGGACGGCGCGACAGCGCCGGACCGAGCGCCATGAAGTGCCCGCGCTCGAGGTCGCGAAATGCTTCCGCCTGCCGCCGCTCCATGCCCAAAAGGTCGGCGGCGCGCGCCATGTCGATATCGAGGAAGGTGCGGCCCATGAGGAAATTGGACGCTTCCGCCGCGACATTCTTGGCGAGCTTGGCCAGCCGCTGCGTGGCGATGATGCCGGCAAGGCCGCGCTTGCGACCGCGGCACATCAGATTGGTCATGGCGCCGAGCGAGAGTTTGCGCGCTTCGTCTGAAACCTCGCCGGCCACCGCGGGTGCAAACAATTGCGCCTCGTCGACCACCACCAGCATCGGGTACCAGTGTTCGCGCGCAACCTCGAACAGCCCGCCGAGGAAGGCGGCGGCGCGCCGCATCTGGTTCTCGGCGTCGAGCCCCTCGAGATTGAGCACGGTGGAGACACGGTGGATGCGCGCCCGCTCGCCGGCCGCCTGCAAGCCGCGCTCGGTGTGCTCCTCGGCGTCGATGACCAGATGGCCGTAATGGTCACCCAGCGAGACGAAATCGCCTTCGGGGTCGATAATGGTCTGCTGCACCCAGGGCGCGCTCTGCTCCAGGAGCCGGCGCAAAAGGTGCGATTTGCCGGAGCCGGAATTGCCCTGCACCAGAAGACGGGTCGCCAGCAGCTCCTCAAGGTCGAGCGCCGCCGGCGCGCCCGCCGTCGTCTGTCCCATCTCGATGGCTACGGTCATGTCACGACTCTCCTTGAGGAGAGGGCTTATCAACCTGACCGCAAGCCGTCGAGCGCGCCATGATCGCCCGCCCAGTGTTCCACACCTATGCTGCCAAAGCGCCACACCTCAGCCGACCTAACCCGTGGGAAGGCCGCCTCAAGCGGGCTTTACCGGCGGCAAAAGCGGTGCTTCCAGCCCATCGAAAGGGTCGCGCCAGGCCTCAATGGCTTCGAGCCGGTGATACCAGCCGGAAACGCTGGGATAATCGCCCAGCGGCAGGCCAGCGACATCGTTGAAGGGCAGGAATGTCGCCATGCGGAAATCAGCATAGGAAGGCGACTTGCCCACCAGCCATTCTCGCCGGGCAAGCTCGGCCTCGAGGATCGCCGCCGCAATGCCGAACTCCGCCAGCCCGTCCTCGACCTTGCCCTGGTCGATCGGGCCAATCCCGTAGCGCTGCTTGGTTCCGCGCTCGAAATGCACGGTGTCGCAGGCCCTGACGAAATTCTCCTTGCCCCAGCTCAGCCAGCGGATCATGTCGGGTTGGTCGTCGCCGCTGCGCCAGAAATCCGAGCCCACCTGCCGCGAGAGACGGCAGGCTATGGCGTCGGCTTCCCACAGGCTGCCGCCCGGCCATGCCGGTATAGGGACGGAAAGATTGGGATTGAGCGGCCGGAACCGCTCGGCCTGCCCCGGCGCGAAGGGTGCCGCGAACTCAAATTCGACCCTTGCCTGCAGATGCCGCGCCGTCGCAACGGCGAGGCGCGGATCGGGGTTGCGGCCCTGAAGAAAAGTTTCATATCTGGGCAGCCCTTGGACGCCGTTTTTTCGATCCTATCAAACACGCAAACGTGCCCTCTCGGCAATCTGGTCGGACCATGATTCCGCTGGCGCAAGCCGCCGTTCAGCGTATCATTCCTGCGGGAGAGGGTTATTGGCAGGAGGAAGCCAATGAACGTTGTAGCAAACGTACCTGTCATCGACCTGACAGCCCAGAACCTTGTTTCCTCTGTGCTTTCCAAATTCCGCGCCGGCGATACCATCTCGACCAGGGCAGCGCTCGACGCCATCCGCCGCATGGATCCGACCTGTATCGACAGCGACGACGATCTGGTCGAGAGGATCGTCATGGCGGCAATTGGTAAGACCATGGCAGTCGTGTTCGACCACCGCTCCCGCTAGCCCTGTGGAACGAAACGCGGATTGCGCCGTTTCGATTGTCTTCAAGTTCGAGTTGAGTTCCAGGAGTAGCGTCAATGCGCGATGAACAATTCGACGTTCCCGTGACCATCGAAAGCGAAGGCAGCGGTCTGACCGTTACCGGGACGATCCAGGCAGCCTCCCTACTGGTCGACGGTTGGCCGGACGAAGAGCGCGGCCCGAAATACCGCTCCGCGCTGAAAGCGATGATGGATGCGATGGAGCAGCGTCGCGCGGTCGGCACGGCGCGCCGAGCTTTTACAGCTGCAGCCCGGGAAGCGCATTTGGTCGTGCGCGAAGGCCGGCACTAGCCCGACGCCAACAGCGCGGCGCGCGCCTCAGCTTCCCAGGGGATGCGGCATGTAGCCGACGAAGCCGGCGATCTTCCAACGCCCCGACACTTTCCTGCAGAAATACAGCGTCTGCCATTTCAGCCTGTCGACGCTGCCGTCGGCCTTGGCCACCGAACCGTTGAACTTCTTGTGCAGCACAGCGCGGTCGCCATCGACATCGATGTCGCGCATGTTGGTGACGCGAAACAGCGCCTCGCGCAACGGTTCGGCGAATTTGGTCGCCGCCGTCTCCTTGGCCTGGCGCAGCCACTCGTCGCGATAGACGGCAAGTGATGGGAATTGCAGCCGCCAGGCGTCGGCGTCGTTGAGGAAATGCGCGTGCATGCCAAAGAAACTGTCGGCGATGAAATCATTCTCGACCATCGACCAGTCCTGGCCGATGAAGGCATCGATGTCGCGCCGCACCAGCATTTCCCAGAGCGCGTGACGATCGGCGTCGCCTTCCGGAAACGGGTTCTTGTCGAAGGTCATTGAAAAAATCTCCTGTCGGGAAAATGCGACGCGCGAAGATGCTGGCGGTGCCCTGATAAAGCAACACGCATCTGGAAAAATCTTGCTTTCCCAAAACGCCGCTATGAGGATCATGGGGAGAGGCGTAGAGCGAGCGGCTGAAACGGAACCGCAGGCGTGATCCGCCAAGTGTGAACAGGAGTTTTCCCTTGCCCAAGCAGTGTTTCGGAACATCCCATGTGCCGCTGTCGCCGGCGGTGCGCGCCGGCGATTTCGTCTATATCTCCGGTCAGGTGCCGGTCGACGCCGACCGTATCGTGGTCAAGGGCGGCATTACCGAGCAGACCGAGCAGGTGTTGCAGAATGTGAAGGCAGCGCTCGCACTGGCCGGCTGCACCATGGACGATGTCGTCAAGACCACGGTCTGGCTCGAGGACGCGCGCGATTTCGGCGCCTTCAATGCGGTCTACGCCAAGCATTTCCCGAGCAATCCGCCGGCCCGCACCACGGTCGAATCGCGGCTGATGATCGACATCAAGATCGAAGTCGAAGCCGTCGCCTATCGGCCGGTTTAAGACATACAGAGCATCATCCCGAAAGTGGTAGCCGGTTTTCGGAAAAGATCATGCTCAACTAACTAAAGACACACGGAGGCAGGCGCCGATGCAGTTCGATCTCCTGATCAAGGGCGGCCGCCTGATCGATCCGGCCTCGGGCGTGGACGCAGTGCGTGACGTCGCCATCACCAATGGCCGCGTCGCGGCCATCGAGGCCGCGATCGATGCAGAGCACGCCACGCAGGTCGTCGACGCCAGGGACTGCATCGTCACGCCCGGCCTCATCGACCTGCACAGCCATGTCTACTGGGGCGGCACTTCGCTCGGCGTCGACGCCGACCGCCTGGCGGCCAAGAGCGGCACCACCACCTTCATCGACGCCGGCAGCGCGGGTGCGGGCAATTTCCTCGGCTTTCGCCGCCATGTCATCGAGCGCTCGAAGGTGCGCATTCTCGCTTACGTCAACATCTCCTTCGCCGGCATATTCGGCTTTTCGCAGACCGTCTCGGTCGGCGAATGCAGTGACCTCAGGCTGTGCGAGCCGCGCGAAACGGTGGCTGCGGTGCGCGAGCACGCCGATGTCGTCGTCGGCGTGAAAGTGCGTTCCGGCAAGCATGCCGGCGGCACCAGCGGCATTGCGCCGGTCGACCTCGCGCTGGAAGCCGCCGACCAGGCCGGCCTGCCGCTGATGGCGCATATTGACGAGCCGCCGCCCGGCCGCTCCGAAGTGCTGCCGCGGCTGCGAAAGGGCGATATCCTAACCCATTGCTTCCGGCCGTTCCCCAACGCGCCGGTCTTCGCCTCCGGCGCCGTGCGGCCGGACATGCGGTTGGCCCGCGAGCGCGGCGTCATCTTCGACATCGGCCACGGCATGGGATCGTTCGACTTCGAGGTGGCAAAAGCGATGCTGGCCGAGGGTCTGGCGCCGGACGTGATCTCAAGCGACGTGCATCTTTATTGCGTCGACGGCCCCGCCTTCGACATATTGGTCTGCATGTCGAAGCTGATGGCGCTCGGCATGCCGCTGGTCGAGGTTTTGCGCGCCGCGACGCAACGCCCGGCCGAGGCGATTGCCAGGCCGGATCTCGGCACGCTGAAGGTTGGCGGTGTCGGCGATGTGGCGGTGCTGAGGCTGCGCCCCGGCCGCTACACCTTCGTCGATGCTGTCGGCGCAGCACTTGTCGCCGACCAGCGGCTCACCTCGGAGGGGATCGTCATCGGTGGTATCTGGTGGCCGAACGAGGACGGCGATTACAATGAGACCGAGAGGTTCGAACCGCATGCGGCGCATACGCATGTCGAGGTTGCTGCGAGGCATTTCGGGCGATGATTGGCTGATCTCCCCCCTCGTGGGGGAGATGCCCGGCAGGGCAGAGGGGGGCGCGAAGGAACGCTGACCTTCGGCGTTCTACGATCAATCAAGAACGGTTGACGACGCATTTCTAGTCAGCCGAAACCTCAGCGGGACAGCGCCCCCCTCTGGCCTGCCGGCCATCTCCCCCACGAGGGGGGAGATCGCAGCTTCACCGCTGCACATTACTCACCGCCCCATAAACCGGCGTCGCAATCCCTTCCATCCGCGCCTTGATCTGCAGCGCCACATATTTCGAGTAAAACCGCGACAGCGCGAGGTTGCCGCCGTGGAACCACAGCGCGTCCTGCGCGGTCGGCTTCCACATGTTGCGCAATTCGGCTTGCCACGGACCTGGGTCGCCCTTGACGCCGGAGCCCAGGCCCCAGCATGGCCCGACCTTGTCGGCGACCTCGCGCGAGACGATGGCTGCCACCGTTTCGTTCATCGACTGGTAGCCGGTGCACGAGATGATCGCGTCGACCGCCAGTTCGCTGCCGTCGTCGAAGAGAATGCCGCTCGGTGTCAGCGACTTGATGCCGACGCCGCTCTTCACCTTGATCTCGCCGTTGATGATCAACTCGCAGGCGCCGACATCGATGTAATAGCCCGAACCGGTGCGGTAGGCCTTCATCAACAGCCCGGTCTCGTCCTCGCCGAAATCGATGGCGAAGCCGGCGGCGCGCAGCCGGTCGTAGAAGGCAGCGTCGCGTTCCTTGATCACCTCGTAAAGGTCCCGCTGGCCCTTGGGCACCAGCGCGAAAGGCGTCGAGGCGACGATCAGGTCGGCCTTGTCGGTGCTGATGCCGCGCGCCAGCGCGTTTTCCGAAAAGATCTCGAAGCCCACTTCCATCAGCGTGTCGGATTTCGCCACCGTGGTCGGCGACCGCTGGATCATGGTCACATCAGCGCCACTTTCCCAGAGATCGACGCTGAGATCGTGCCCGGAGCTTGCCGCGCCGATGACGGCGACCTTTTTGCCGCGGAATTTTTCGCCGCTGGAATACTGGCTGGAATGCAGGAGCTCGCCTTTGAAGGTCTCGGCGCCAGGCAGCGCGATCTTCCGGGGCGGGCCATAGGCGCCGGTGGCAAAGACGATGTGCTTCGGCTTCAGCGTGATGTGCCGGCCGACGCGGTCGACCACCACCGTCCACACTTGCTCGGCCTCGTCATAGCTGGCGCTGACGCATTTGGTGGCGACCCAGTAATTGAGCTCCATCACCCTGACATACATCTCCAGCCAGTCGCCCATCTTGTCCTTGGGCGTGAACACCGGCCAGTTCTCCGGGAACGGAATGTAGGGCAGATGGTCGTACCAGACCGGATCGTGCAGCACGAGCGAACGATAGCGGTTACGCCAGGAATCGCCGGGGCGCGCATTCTTCTCGATGATGATGGTGGGCACGCCGAGCTGCCTCAGCCGCGCGCCAAGCATGATGCCGCCCTGGCCACCGCCGATGACCAGACAGTAGGGCTGCTCGGTGGCGCCGAGGTCTCGCGTCTCGCGCGCTCGCGCCTCCGCCCAGGTCTCGCGCGCAGGATCGGCCTTGTGGCGAATGCCGAGCGGCCGCGCCGGACCCTTTTGTTCCTCGAACCCCTTGAGTTCACGCATGGCCGTGAACAGCGTCCGGCAGCGGCCATCCCTGAGGCGCAGGATGCCTTCGCCGCGCGCGACAGACGTTTCGAAGCTGAACCAGGCCTCGACGATGCCTTCGCCCGAAGTCGCCTCACCCGACAGCATCCAGTGTGAGGGCTTTGCCGTCGCCAGTATCGCCTTCAGCATCTCGCGGATGGCGTCGCGGCCCTCCATGGTCGTTATGTTCCAGGTGAAGGTCAGGAGGTCGCGCCAGTAGCAGTCCTCGACGAACAGGGTGGCGGCAGCCTCCGCGTCGTCAGCTTCAAGCGCCCGCGCAAGGGCGGAAAGCCATGTGGACGCCTGTTTCGATGGGGCTATGTCGAGCATCTGTTCTTCCCTTGTTTTACGCTCTCATTGTTTCGAAAGACGGCGCCGCCGCAAGGGGCCGCGATATCAAGGCATCGGTTTTTTGGGCAGCCCGGAAGCGAGCCATCTGCCGGAAATCTTTATAGGAATTTTATATCTTTCCTCCGCGGCCCGTCTCGAACCTTTATGGCGATCGGGTCCATATTCCACTTCGAGCAAAACGCTCCGAACGCCGTAGCCTTCGAAGCTACGGCGGGTCGTTCTCATGGAATTTATGGCCTGCCAGCGGCTGGCGCCAAATACAAGCAGAAGCAAGGACCAATAAGAATGGACGTTGTCGTCATCGGGATCGACGTTTTGTTTTTCGCTGTTTCCCTCGCCTACATCAAAGCCTGCGACGCGCTTTAAGCGGAAGGATCACACCATGCTTGTCGATTACATCCTCGGTGGCGGCGTGACCTTGTTCCTGCTCGTCTACCTGACATACGCCCTCGTTCGTCCAGAACGCTTCTGACGCAAGGCACGGAAAGCTATTCTCATGACACTCAACGGATGGATACAGATCCTCGTCTATTGCGGGATCGTCGTTTTGCTGGTGAAACCGCTCGGCGGCTACATGTACCGCGTCTTCAACGGCGATCGCACGTTCCTGTCGCCGATACTTGGCCCGGTCGAGCGTGGCCTTTATCGCATTTCGGGAACCAGTGAACGCGAGGAGCAGCACTGGACGACCTACGCGGCAGGCATCATCTTCTTCAGCTTGGCCTCCTTCCTGGTGCTGTATTTTCTGCAGCGCCTGCAAGCCGTGCTGCCTTACAATCCGGCTGGTATGACGGCGGTCGAGCCCAGTCTCGCCTTCAACACCGCCGTCAGCTTCGTCACCAACACCAACTGGCAGAATTACGGCGGCGAAAGCACGATGTCCTATCTCGTGCAGATGGCCGGCCTCACCGTGCAGAACTTCATGTCGGCGGCCGTCGGCATCGCCATTGCGGTGGCGCTGATCCGCGGCTTTGCCCGCGCCTCGGCAAAATCGATCGGCAATTTCTGGGTAGATATGACCCGCTGCACGCTCTACATCCTGCTGCCGCTCTGCATAGTGCTGACGCTGGTCTATGTCTGGCTCGGCATGCCGCAGACGCTCGGGCCTTACGTCGATGCCACCACGCTGGAAGGCGCCAAACAGACGCTGGCGCTCGGCCCTGTCGCTTCGCAGGTCGCCATCAAGATGCTCGGCACCAATGGCGGCGGCTTCTTCAACGTCAATGCCGCGCATCCGTTCGAAAATCCCGACGCGATCTCCAATCTGATCCAGATGGTGACGATCTTCGCGCTCGGTGCTTCACTCACCAACGTTTTCGGCCGCATGGTCGGCAACCAGCGTCAGGGCTGGGCGATCCTGGCCACGATGGGTGTGCTGTTCATCGCCGGCGTCGCCATCTGCTACTGGGCCGAAGCCGCCGGCAATCCGCTGGTTCACGCGCTCGGCATCGACGGCGGCAACATGGAAGGCAAGGAGACCCGCTTCGGCATTACCGCCTCGGCACTGTTCGCGGTCATCACCACGGCTGCCTCGTGCGGCGCCGTCAACGCCATGCATGATAGCTTCACGGCCCTTGGCGGCTTGATCCCGATGGTCAACATGCAGCTCGGCGAGGTCATCGTCGGCGGTGTCGGCGCCGGCTTCTACGGCATCATGATGTTCATCGTCGTCGCTGTCTTCGTTGCCGGCCTGATGGTCGGCCGCACGCCCGAATATCTCGGCAAGAAGATCGAGGCCAAGGAGGTCAAGATGGCAATGCTCGCCATCCTCTGCCTGCCGCTGGCGATGCTGACCTTCACCGCCATCGCCGTCGTGCTGCCAAGCGCCGTGGTCTCGATGGCCAATGGCGGTCCGCACGGCTTCTCCGAGGTTCTCTATGCCTACACCTCGGCGGCGGCCAACAACGGCTCGGCCTTTGGCGGCCTTTCCGGCAACACGCCCTGGTACAACATCACGCTTGGCATCACCATGCTGATGGGCCGCTTCCTGGTGATCATTCCCGCACTTGCCATTGCCGGCTCGCTGGTGGCGAAGAAGACCGTTCCGGCCTCGGCCGGCACCTTCCCGACCGATGGTCCGTTGTTCGTCGGCCTGCTCGTCGGCGTCATCCTGATCGTCGTCGGCCTGACCTTCTTCCCGGCACTGGCGATCGGACCGATCGTCGAGCACCTGGCTGCCATCAACGGGCAGACCTTCTGAGAAAACGGCCATGTCATGGTTCAACCGAAAGCGCAGGAAGGGCCGGCCGCGAGCCGGCACCGAGGGGGAGGAAACTCCTCCTCCCTTCCCCAGCGTGTCCACCTTCCTCGGCCTCGCGGCAGTCATGATCGTGATCTGGCTGCTGGCCTATGGGCCGCCTTTCTCGGCATCCGATCGATCGATGCCGGCCAACAGTTCAGATACTGGAGCCACCAAATGAGCCAGTCCAAATCCGCGGTCATCATGGATGCCCGCATCCTGTGGCCCGCCATCGGCGGCGCCTTCAGGAAACTCGACCCGCGCACCCTGATCAAGAACCCCGTGATGTTCGTCGTCGCCATCGTCTCAGCTCTGACCACGGTCCTGTTCGTCAGGGACCGCTTCACCGGCGGCGGCGATTTCGGCTTCACACTGCAGATCATCATCTGGCTGTGGTTCACCGTGCTGTTCGCCAACTTCGCCGAGGCTGTCGCCGAAGGCCGCGGCAAGGCACAGGCCGACTCGCTGCGCAAGGCGCGCACCGAGACCCAGGCCAAGCTTTTGTCCGGCGAGGATCGCTCGAAGTTCAAGCTAGTGCCCGGGACCAGCCTGAAGGTCGGCGACATCGTGCTGGTCGAAGCCGGCGACATCATCCCCTCCGACGGCGAGGTGATCGAAGGCGTGGCCTCGGTCAACGAGGCGGCGATCACTGGCGAGTCGGCACCCGTCATCCGCGAATCCGGCGGCGACCGTTCGGCGGTAACCGGCGGCACGCAGGTTCTGTCCGACTGGATCCGCGTGCGCATATCAGCCGCTTCCGGCCACACCTTCCTCGACCGCATGATCTCGCTGGTCGAAGGCGCTGCCCGCCAGAAAACGCCAAACGAAATCGCGCTCAACATCCTGCTCGTCGGCATGACGCTGATCTTCGTGCTCGCCACCGCGACGATCCCGAGCTTTGCCTCCTATTCCGGCGGCTATATCTCGGTGACGGTGCTGGTCGCGCTGTTCGTCACCTTGATCCCGACCACCATCGGCGCCCTGCTGTCGGCCATCGGCATTGCCGGCATGGACCGCCTGGTGCGCTTCAACGTGCTGGCCATGTCGGGACGTGCCGTGGAAGCCGCGGGCGACGTCGACACGCTCTTGCTCGACAAGACCGGCACCATCACGCTCGGCAACCGCCAGGCCACCGAGTTCCGCCCGGTCAAAGGTGTCACCGAGCAGGAACTGGCCGATGCGGCGCAGCTCGCTTCGCTCGCCGACGAAACGCCGGAGGGACGCTCGATCGTCGTGCTGGCCAAGGAGAAATACGGCATACGGGCCCGCGACATGGCGACCTTGCATGCTACTTTCGTGCCCTTCGCCGCGCAGACCCGCATGAGCGGCGTCGACATCGACGGCTCGTCGGTGCGCAAGGGCGCGGTCGATTCGGTTCTCGCCTATGTCAACCAGTCGACATCGGCCACTCATAGCACGCGCCCCGGCGTCGACACTGTCCGCGACCTGCAGGCGATCGCCGACGAGATCGCCAAGTCGGGCGGCACACCGCTGGCGGTCGAGCGTGACGGCCGCCTGCTCGGCGTTGTCCACCTCAAGGACATCGTCAAGGGCGGCATTCGCGAGCGCTTTGCCGAACTGCGCAAGATGGGCATCCGCACCGTCATGATCACCGGCGACAATCCGATGACGGCGGCGGCGATCGCGGCGGAAGCCGGCGTCGACGACTTCCTCGCCCAGGCAACGCCCGAGGACAAGCTGAAGCTGATCCGCGACGAACAGGCCAAGGGCAAGCTGGTCGCCATGTGCGGCGACGGCACCAACGATGCCCCGGCGCTCGCCCAGGCCGATGTCGGCGTCGCCATGAACACCGGCACGGTTGCCGCCCGTGAGGCCGGCAACATGGTCGACCTCGACAGCGATCCGACCAAGCTGATCGAGATCGTCGAGATCGGCAAGGCGCTGTTGATGACGCGCGGCTCGCTGACGACCTTCTCGATCGCCAACGACGTCGCCAAATACTTCGCCATCATCCCGGCCATGTTTGCCGTCTTCTACGTCGCGCCGGGGCATACCACCGGCCCGCTGCAGGCGCTCAACATCATGCATCTGGCAACGCCGCAGAGCGCCATCCTGTCGGCCATCATCTTCAACGCGCTGATCATCATCGCGCTGATCCCGCTGTCGCTGAAGGGCGTCAAATACCGGGCCATCGGCGCCGGCGCCCTGCTCAGCCGCAACCTTCTCGTCTACGGCCTCGGCGGCATCATCGTTCCCTTCGTCGGCATCAAGGCGATCGACATGATCGTCACCGGCCTCGGCCTCGCTTAAGGAAGAAATCCATGCTTACCCAGATACGACCCGCGATCATTATGATCGTCTTTTTCACTGTGCTGACCGGCCTGATCTACCCCTTGGGGATGACCGGCATCGCCCAGGCGCTGTTTCCGCGCCAGGCCAATGGCAGCCTGATCGAGAAGGACGGCAAGGTCATCGGCTCCGAACTGATCGGCCAGGGCTTTGCCGGCGACAAATATTTCCATGGCCGCCCTTCGGCCGCCGGCGACGGCTACAACGCCGCCGCCTCGAGCGGCTCCAATCTCGGCCCGACCAATCCCAAGCTGGTCGACCGCATCAAGGCCGATGCCGAAAAGCTGAAGGTGGAGAACCCGAACCAGCCGGTGCCGATGGATCTGGTGACGACCTCCGGCAGCGGCCTCGACCCCGACATCAGCCCGGACGCCGCCTATTTCCAGGTGGCCAGGGTGGCCAAGGCCAGGGGCTTTGACGAAGCCAAGGTCAAGGCGCTTGTCGACAGCCATGTCGAAGGCCGCGAACTCGGCTTCCTGGGCGAGCCGGTGGTGAATGTGCTGGCGCTCAACCTGGCGCTGGACGATACCAAGCAATGAGAGACAGTCTTTTGAAGCTGACGCCGGGGATCGACACCACCCCCGGCGCCGTTCATGATCGAGCCTGATGCCGGACGACAGAACCACCGATAACAGACCCTCTCCGGACGCGCTGCTTGAGCATGCGGAACGGGAAGAGCGCGGCCGTCTGCGGATATTCCTGGGCGCCGCACCCGGCGTCGGCAAGACCTACGAGATGCTGATGGCCGGCCGCGCCAGGCTGGCGGACGGCGTCGACGTGGTGATCGGCATCGTCGAAACCCACGGCCGCAAGGAAACCCTGGCGCTGGTCGAAGGTTACGAGGTCATCCCGCGCCAGAAGGTCAGCTACAAGGACCGCGCGCTGGACGAGATGGACATCGACGCCATCCTGGCCCGCCGTCCGGCACTGGTGCTCGTCGACGAACTTGCCCACACCAACGCGCCCGGCAGCCGCCACCCCAAGCGCTATCTCGATGTCCAGGAACTCCTCACGCGCGGCATCGACGTCTACACCACGCTCAACATCCAGCATGTCGAAAGCCTGAACGACGTCGTGGCGCAGATCACCCGCGTCAGGGTGCGCGAGACGGTTCCCGACTCGATCATCGACCAGGCCGACGACATCGAGATCATCGACCTCACGCCCGACGACCTGATCAAGCGGTTGAAGGAAGGCAAGGTCTATTTCCCCAACACTGCTCAACGCGCGGTCGAGAACTATTTCTCGCCCGGCAATCTGACGGCGCTTCGCGAACTGGCACTGCGCCGCACCGCCCAGCGCGTTGACGAGCAGCTGCTCAACCACATGCAGTCACATGCCATCCAGGGCCCTTGGGCGGCGGGCGAAAGGGTGCTCGTCTGCGTCGACGCGCGTCCGGGCGGCGCCGCCCGCATCCGCTATGCGCGCCGGCTGGCCGACCGGCTGCGCGCGCCCTGGACGGCGCTGCATGTCGACACGCCGCGCTCGGCCGCCATGTCCGAGGAAAACAAGGACCGGCTGGCGACACTGCTGCGCCTTGCCGAGCAACTCGGCGCCGAGGTGATGACCATACCGGGCCAGAACGTTGCCCAGGACATCGTGCGCCATGCGACGGCCAACAACTTCACCCACATCGTCGTCGGCAGGCCGACCCGCTCGCGCTGGCGCGAACTGATCGAGGGTTCGCTCACCTACGATCTCATCCGCAATGCCGGCGACATCAGCGTCCACGTCATTTCGGGAACCGACCGGGGCAACGAGCCGGCCTCGAGGAACGTCAAGACGGCGGATGAGCAATGGCAGTTCGATGTCTGGCCCTATCTCAAGGCCACGGCCTTCGTTGCCGGCTCGCTCGGGTTCGCCGCGCTGCTCGACCAGTTTCTCGACGTTCGGAATCTCGCGATCATCTTTCTCATCGGCGTGCTGACATCGGCGGTGGCCGGCGGTCTGTGGCCGGCTTTGTATGCCTGTGTGGCCAGCGCCCTTGCCTTCAACTATTTTTTCCTCGAACCGCGCTACACGCTGACGATCCGGGATCCGGAAAGCATCGTGGCGCTCGCCGTCTTCCTCGTCGTTGCCGTCATCGCCAGCAATCTGACGGCGCGCATGCAGCGCCAGGCGGTCGCTGCCCGCTCACGCGCCCGAGCGACGGAGGACATCTACCTCTTTTCAAAGAAGCTCGCCGGCGCCGGCACGCTCGACGACGTGCTGTGGGCTACAGCCTTCCAGATCGCCTCGATGCTGAAGCTGCGCGTGGTGCTGCTTCTGCCGGAAGACGGCACGATCACCGTCAAGGCCGGTTATCCCCCCGACGACACGCTGGCCGAAGCCGACATCGCCGCCGCCCGCTGGGCCTGGGAGCACAACCGTGCCGCCGGCCGTGGTGCCGATACGCTGCCCGGCGCCAAGCGCCTCTATCTGCCCTTGCGGACGGGCCGCACGGCCATCGGCGTCGTCGGTCTCGACAACGACAAGCAAGGGCCGCTGCTGACGCCGGAACAGCAGCGCCTGCTCGACGCGCTGGCCGATCAGGCGGCAGTCGCCATCGAGCGCATCCAGCTGGTCGCGGACGTCGACCGCGCCAAGCTGGCGGCCGAAGCCGACCGTTTGCGCTCGGCGCTGCTGACCTCAATCTCGCATGATTTGAAGACGCCGCTGGCAGCCATCATGGGTGCGGCCGGAACGCTGCGGGAATACGCCCCGGCATTGCCTGAACAGGATCGGGCGGAGCTGCTGACCACCGTGCTCGACGAATCGGAACGGCTGAACCGCTTCATCGCCAACCTGCTCGACATGACCAAGATCGAATCCGGCGCCATGGAGCCGAATTTCGCTCTCCACTATGTCGGCGATATCATCGGCTCGGCCTTGCAGCGGGCGCGCAAGATCGTCGCCGGGCACAAGACCGAGGTCGATATTCCAGCCGACCTGCCGATGCTGAAACTCGATCCCGTCCTGTTCGAGCAAGTGCTATTCAATCTGCTCGACAACGCCGCGAAATACGCGCCGCCGGGGTCGACGATCCGGCTGCAGGGCTGGGTCGACAATGGCTCCGTCGTGCTGCAGGTCATGGATGAGGGACCGGGCATTCCGCCTGCCGACCTGGAGCGGATCTTCGACAGCTTCTACCGGGTGCGAAAGCGCGACCAGGTCCAGGCCGGTACCGGGCTCGGCCTGTCGATCTGCCGCAGCTTCATCGAGGCGATGGGCGGCACGATCACGGCGGCGAACCGCAGCGACCGCCCGGGTGCCGTCTTCACCATCCGGATGCCGAGGCCGGCTGAAACATCCGGCATGGGTGTGTCAGGGGCGGACGAACAAACATCTGGTGATCCGGCATGACAAATTCCAACGTCAGCATATTGGTGGTCGATGACGAACCGCCGATCCGCAAGCTGCTGCGCGTCGGCCTCGGCAGTCAGGGCTATGCGGTCAGCGAGGCGCCCAACGCCAGGGCCGCGATCGAGATCGTCGATACGGAAAAGCCGGATCTGATCCTGCTCGATCTCGGCCTGCCCGGCATGGGCGGCCTCGACCTCTTGCGCAAATGGCGCGACGACGGGCTCGACGTCCCCGTGGTCATCCTGTCCAGCCGCACCGACGAGGCCGGCATTGTCGCGGCACTCGAACTGGGCGCCGACGACTACATCACCAAGCCCTTCGGCATGAACGAGCTGGTCGCCCGCATCCGCGTCGCGCTGCGCCACAAATTCCAGCAGCGGGGCGAAAAGCCGGTGTTTCAGACCGGCGATCTCAGCGTCGACCTGGTCAAGCGCATCGTCAAGGTCGAGGGCAAGGAGATCAAGCTCTCGCCGAAGGAGTACGACATATTGCGCATCCTGGTGCAGCACGCCGGCAAGGTTCTCACCCACCATTTCCTGTTGAAGCAGGTGTGGGGCGATTCGACCGACGTGCAGTATCTCAGGGTCTATGTCCGGCAGCTCCGGCAGAAGATCGAAAAGTCACCCGACCAGCCGCGCTACATCACCACCGAGACCGGCGTGGGGTATCGGCTGCGCGAGGTTGAGTAGTAGCAGGTAGGCGCAAGCCGTGGTGGTTGGCCGAGGCCCCTCAGCTTCGTCATCCTAGGGTGGAGCAGTCGCGAAGCGACGTCGCGGAAACCCTAGGATCCATGCCGCTGCCCAGGCAGAGGATCGCAGCGGAGAAGAATTCTGCACCGCTGCGGCGCTCATGTGTCACGGCATGGATCCTGGGGTCTGCGCCGCGTCGCTTCGCTCCTTGCTTCGCCCCAGGATGACGAGCGTTGGAGTGCTGGCGCCCAAAACTAGTCCGCCGATAATTCCGCGGTTCGGGCCAGCGCGCCGCCAAAGCCGTTGAGCGGGATGGTAAAGCTCACCGCTTGCCCGGTGTCGGCGGCGAAGGCGTCGATCTTCAGCGTGGTGCCGGCCTTGAGCAGCGGCGTGACACTGGCGTCGAATGCCACCGGCACCAGGCAGCCGACGGCCTGACAGGTGTTGAACGGCAGGCTGCCATCCAGCTTCTGATCGTCGATGGTCAGGCTGACGCCCTTGGCCAGCGCCAGGCCGAACGGCAGCGCCAGCGTTCCGGCAGCATCCTCGCCGCTCTTGCTCGACAGCTCGATCGCCAGCAGGCGCTGGTTGGATTGCTTGTTGAACTGCTGATGCGACAGGCTGCACGCCTTCATCGTGCCCGTGATCTGGCAATTGACCGTCCAGTCGCCATGGGTTTCGGACAGCGCAGACGCGCCGCCGGGCAGCGTCGGACCGGCAGCAGCGGCCGCAGGTGCTGCCTTGTCGGTCTTGGTCCGCGCGGCGACCGCCGCCGGGCCAAGAATACAGACACTGCCCAGTAGCGCTGCGAAATATACTTGCCTGCTTTTCATCAATATGCTCCCGATTCTGCCTCGAGCCAGCCGCCATCGAGATCAAGGTCCGCGCCCGATAGAGCGTTCAATCGATCTTTTCTGTCAAGGGCGGGCAGGTCGCTTCCGCTCCTGGTTCTGCTGATTTCGGCGGCCCATGGCAGATCGGGACGAACGCCCTATATAGGGAAGGTTATGTCTGTACGGGAATGAACGGATGTCGACGCTTCGCTTATCGACAATTCTGATGTCAGCAGTGCTGGCGGCGGCGACGCTGCCCGGCATCATGCAATCTGCTGCGGCGCAGTCCGTTAATCCCAATTCCAACCGGCTGATCCAGCAGAACCAGTTGCAGCAGTTGCGCAACAGCTTTCAACGCCAGCAGTTCCAGCAGCAGCAGCAGCAATACCGCGACCAGGACCGCCAGATCGTGCCGCAACCGCGCCCTGAAGTGCCGGTCGTCAGGCAAAGCTGCCCGATTCAGATCGTCAACAATCAGATTGTGCGCGTTTGCCGTTGATATCGGTCGCTTGCGATTTACTTAGTCGACTTATCTAATAAAATGCCTCATTGCCCTCGCGGGCATTTTTGGGGTTTGCAGGCGGCGTGCGGCGGTGCGCCCGCCGACCGGGTTTCAGCAAATGGCGACGACGAAGAAAAAGGCGGTGCGCAAGGCAAGGCGAGGCGAACGCATTCGCCAGGTCGCCGCCATACCCTTTCGCCTGAATGAACATGGCAATTTCGAAGTGATGCTGGTGACGTCGCGCACGACGAAGCGCTTTATCGTGCCCAAGGGCTGGCCGATGAAGGGCAAGAGCGGGCGCAAGGCCGCCACGATCGAAGCGCGCGAAGAAGCCGGCGTGCTCGGCAAGACACGCAGGCAGCCGGCCGGCAGCTATTCCTACTGGAAACGGCTGGAAAACAATTTCGTCCGCGTCGACGTCGTCGTCTACCTCCTGGAAGTGTCCGAGGAACTGGCCAATTGGCAGGAAGCCAAAAGCCGCCAGCGCGCCTGGCTCAAGCCGCGAGACGCGGCATTGCTCATCGACGAGCCCGATCTTTCGACGCTGATGGCAAATCTGGCGACGCCTTTGCCCACGGCATCAGACCCGGCCTGAGCCTCACTTGCCCTCGTCACCTTCAGCAGGAAATGGCCGCACGGGCGTGCCGGTATAGGCCCACAGCCATTCGCGCGGCAGCGGCCCCTTGTTGCGGTCGCTCTGCTGCGACTGTTCCCAGGCATGCGCCAGGATGCCCACCGAACGCGACAGCACGAACAGGCCGCGCGTCAGCGGCGGTGGAAAGCCGAGCTCGCCATAGATGACCGCGGTGGCGCCATCGATGTTGAGCGGTATCTTCTTGCCCTTACGCCGTGCGACCTCCGCCTCGACGGCCTCGGCGATGTCGGCGAAGCGCCCTCCGACGACGCCGCGCGCGGCAAAATCGCGGGTCACCTCGATCAGCCGCGGCGCGCGCGGATCGATCGGATGGAAGCGATGGCCAAAGCCCGGCACATAGCCTTTCTCCTCGGCGAAGAAGCGATCGAGCCGCGCCGAGACCGCTTCGCCGAGCGCAGCGCCCTGGTCGAGCGCCACGGCGATGTCGCCGTAGAAGGACAGCGCCTGTTCGCCGGCGCCGCCATGCACGTCGCCCAGCACGTTGACGGCCGAAGCCATGGCGCTGTTGATGCCGACGCCGCAGGTGATGGCCATACGGGCAATGGCGATCGACGGCGCCTGCGGTCCGTGATCGACGGCCGCCCCCAGCGCAATGCCGAGCAGCGCCGCCTGCTGCTCGCTGGGCAATTCGCCGCGCAGCATCAGCCAGATGACGGCCGGAAAGCTGACGCGGCCGATCAGATCCTGGATTTCATAGCCGCGCAGCCGGATGATGCCGGGGCTCATCTCGATGATGCCGGTCTGCCACCATTCCTCGCCGCGCTCGCGGCCGGTCTTTTTCTCCCCCTCGCTCACGCGCTTCTCCTGGCGCGCGGCGGCAAGTCGGAAAAAACCTCGTCCATATGCTCGCCGAGCACAGGCGGCGGCAGGACCGGCAAGGGTGCCGCGCCATCGACCATGAAGCCGCCGCGCACGACGGTCAGCGGCTGCTCCATGCCGGGCAGACCCTGGAACCGCGTGGTCATGTCGCGCTCGGTCACCTGGCGCTCCTCCAGCACCTGCGGGATCGTCAGCACCCTTCCTGCCGGCACGCCGGCGCGGTTGAATTTTTCCTCCCAGGCAACAGCCGAGGCGCTCGCGAGCGCTGCCTCGATCAGCACCTTCAGCGCTGCGCGGTTCTGCTTGCGGGTCTCGCGTTCGGCAAAGCGCGAATCCGACGCCAACTCCGGCTGGCCGATCAGCTGGCACAGCGTGACGAACTGCTCCTGCTTGTTGGCCGCGATGTTGAGCAGACCGTCGCCGGTGCGGAACGCACCGGAGGGCGCGGCCGTCATGTTCTCATTGCCCATCGGCTTCGGTTCGACACCGGCGGTCAGATAGTTGGACACCGGCCAGCCCAACGCCGACAGTGTGCATTCGAGCATCGAGACATCCAGAAACGCGCCCTCGCCCGATGTCTTCTGCTTCACCAGCGCGGCGGCAATGGCGAAGGCCCCGACCAGCCCGCCCAGCGTATCGGCAACCGGGTAGCCGACCCGCAGCGGCGCCGTCTCCGGCGTGCCGGTGATGCTCATGATGCCGGAAAGCCCCTGGATGATCTGGTCGTAAGCTGGATTGTCGCGCATCGGCCCGGTCTGGCCGAAACCCGATATGGCGCAATAAACGAGACCGGGACGAACCGCCTTCAGCGCTTCATAGCCAAGACCCAGTCGCTCCATCACGCCGGGACGAAAATTCTCGACCAGCGCGTCGGCCGAGGCAACCAGATCGAGGAAACGCTCGCGATCGGCCTCTTTCTTCAGATCGAGCACCACCGATCGTTTGCCGGCGTTCTGCGCCAGGAACGAGGCACCCATGCCGGCCTGGTTAAGTTTCGGCGAGGCGCCGAGCTGACGTGCCAGGTCGCCGCCTCGCGGCGCCTCCACCTTGATCACGTCAGCGCCGAGCAGCGCCAGCTGGTAGGCGCAATACGGCCCGGCCAACACATTGGTCAGGTCGAGCACGCGGATGCCGGCAAGCAGATCGGTCATGATGCTCCAGGTCGCTCAGGCATCGCCCGGCACATGTTCCGGTCCACGCCGGCGCCGGTGCTCGATGAAGGCCCAGATATGCGGGCCGGCGAGGCCAATGAAGGCGAGCGTCAGCAGTGTCAGCGACAGCTTGTGGGTGTAGAACACCGACCAATCGCCATTCGAGATCGTCATCGCCCGGCGGAACTGGGTTTCGGCGAGCGGCCCCAGGATCATGCCGATGATGACAGGCGCGGTCGGGAAATCGAAGCGCCGCATCAGGAAGCCGGCGGCCCCCAGGAGATAGAGGATGACGAGGTCGATCGGTGATTGCGAGATGCCGTAGGTGCCGACGGTCGCAAACACCAGGATGCCGGCATAAAGTTGCGGCGCCGGGATTTTCAGCAGCCGCACCCACAGTCCGATCAGCGGCAGGTTGAGGATGACCAGAATGACGTTGGCGATGAACAGGCTAGCGATCAGGCCCCAGACCAGATCGGCCTGCGTCGTCAACAGCAGCGGCCCGGGATTGATGCCGTAGCTCTGGAAGGCCGACAGCATGATCGCCGCCGTTGCCGAGGTCGGCAGGCCAAGCGTGAGCATCGGCACCAGCACGCCGGCGGCCGAGGCATTGTTGGCGGCTTCGGGACCGGCGACGCCCTCGATGGCGCCGACCGTGCCAAACTCCTCCTTGTGCTTCGACAGCTTCTTTTCGATGGCATAGGACAGGAAGGTCGGGATCTCGGCGCCACCGGCCGGCATGGCGCCGATCGGGAAGCCGATGAAAGCGCCGCGCAGCCATGGCTTCCACGAGCGCCCCCATTCGGCCGCCGTCATGTAGAGCGAGCCCTTGAGCGGCACGATCTCGTCCTTGCCGGCATAGCGGCGCGAGGCCATGTAGAGCGTCTCGCCGACGGCAAACAGGCCGACCGCGGCAATGATGACATCGACACCGTCGAGCAGCTCGTTCGTGCCGAAGGTGAAGCGCGGCTGGCCGGTCTGCAGGTCGACGCCGATCATGCCGATGACGAAGCCGATGAACAGGCTGGTGAGGCCGCGCACCGACGACGAGCCAAGCACTGCCGAGACCGTGATGAAGGCGAGCACCATCAGCGAGAAATATTCGGCTGGCCCGAAGGCCAGCGCGAACTTCACCACCACCGGCGCCAGGAAGGCGACGCCCATCGTGCCGATGGTGCCGGCAACGAACGAGCCGATCGCCGACGTCGCCAGTGCCGCGCCGCCGCGGCCCGAGCGGGCCATCCTGTTGCCCTCCAGAGCGGTGACAATGGTGGCGCTTTCACCGGGCGTGTTGAGCAGGATCGACGTCGTCGAGCCGCCATACATGGCGCCGTAATAGATACCAGCGAACAGGATGAAGGAGGCTTCCGGCGCCACCTGATAGGTGATCGGCAACAACAGCGCGATGGTCAGTGCCGGCCCTAGCCCGGGCAGCACGCCGATGGCGGTGCCGAGCGTGGTGCCGACCAGGCACCACAACAGGTTCATTGGCGAGAAAGCGACGGAAAATCCGTGACCGAGATGACCGAGCGTTTCCATGGCGTCAGCCTCTCAACGTGGCGATGATCGCGTCGATCACCGTGTTCAGCTGGTTTTCGATGAAGCCGGCGCCGATGTTGACGCCGAGCGCCCGGGCAAAGCCGAAATAGGCGGCCAACGCCAGGATCAGGCCGGTCAGCGCATCGCGCAGCGTGTGCTTGCTGCCGAAGCCGTAACAGACGAGCACGAACATGATGACGGAGGCGGCGGTGAAGCCGAGCGGCTGGATCAGCACCAGATTTGCCACTAGCCCGGCAACGACGATGCCCATCGCCTTCCAGTCGGTCGGTGTTTCCTTTTCCTCCTGCGGCTGCCAGCCGCCGCGCACCGCGGCGAGGATGAGCAGCATCGAAAGCACGATCATGCCGGTCATGGTGATATAGGGAAAGACGGTCGGCCCGACCTTCGAATAGAGCGGCGACACCGGGATCGCCAGGGTCTGCCAGGCTACGGCCCCGGCGCAGGCGAGAAGCCCGATGCCGATCAACAATTCGGGCATGGCAAGGCGCGGGGGCGCCGGCTGCTGGTCGCTGCTGCTCATCAATGTCCTCCCAATATGGCCGGCATCCTCCCGCCGGCCGCATCCGCAGTTTCACTCCCACCGCATCATATGTCCATGCGGCAGGTGAAAGTCGGAAGGAGCGGCCCAAGCCTCCTTGGAGAGGCCGCCCCCAGAGCAATTCCAGGAAAAGTGCGAAGCGGTTTTCCCGGGAAAAGCGCGTAGCGCTTTCCCTTGGGAATTGCGCCAAAACAAAGTTAGAGCGGATCGCCGTTTCCGTGAAACGGTGAACCGCTCTTGGAGTGTTAGGCGAGGCCGAGGTCCTTAAGGATCGCGGTGATGCGTGCGGTGTCGTCGGCGAGGAATTTCGCATAGTCGTCGCCGGTCAAGAGGATGGGCGTCCAGTTGCGGTTCTTGCACTCGGTCGCCCAGGCGTCGCTCTTGGCCATGGTTTCGATCATCGTGACCATCGCCGCCTTGTCGGCGTCGGAGACGCCGGGCGGTGCAAAGACGCCGCGCCAGTTGAACAATTCGACATCGATGCCGGCTTCCTTCATCGTCGGAGCGTCGATGCCGTCCTGGCGCTTGTCGGCGGAGATGGCGAGCAGCCGGAGCGCGCCTGCCTTGATCTGTTCGGAGAACTCGCCGAAGCCGGAAATGCCGGCCGCAACCTGGTTGCCGAGCAGCGCCGACAACGCCTCGCCGCCACCGGCGAAAGGCACATAGGAGAGGTTGGTTGCCGGAACCCCGACCGTCTTTGCGATCAGGCCGAACAGAATGTGGTCGGAGCCGCCGGCCGAGCCGCCAGCCACCGGCACTTTGGTCGGATCGGCCTTGAGCGCCGCAACGAAATCGCCGGCCGTCTTGAACGGCGAATCCGCCGGCACCACCAGCGCCTCGAACTCGCCGGTGAGGCGGGCGATCGGCGTGACCTCGGAGAGGTTGTTGGCCGATTTGTTGGCGATGATGGCGCCAACCATGACCATGCCGGCAACCATCAGCGAATTGCCCTTGCCGTTCCACTGACTGATGAACTGCGGCAGGCCGACCGTACCGCCGGCGCCGCCGACATTGGTGATCTGCGAGCCGGAGATCAGCTTTTCACTGCGCAGCACCTGGTCGATGGTGCGCCCTGTCTGGTCCCAGCCGCCACCGGGCGCGGCCGGCACGAAGATCTGGATCTGCGGTGCATCCTGAGCGAAGGCGGGCGTCAAATGCGTTGCAACGAAACCGGCAGCGCCTGCGGCCGCGGTGCTCATCAAAAATCTGCGTCTGTTCAGCATGGGATTCCTCCAAATCACGACACCTCCTCCGGTGCCTGCCAGAAACGTAGCCTGAAAACAGACCCGCTCGGCAAAAATTCATGCCGATTTCAGTACGTTCTGTCAACAGGAACGCCGTTCTACTAGACAGAACACATTGCATGCGGCACAATCGTCTCGATCGGCCTTGGTCCGAACGAGTAACTGGAATGAAACTGTCCGTGAGATGACCGAAGCGCGATCCCAGCCGTTGCAGGCCGATGGCGTTGCCGCGCTCGACCGCGCGATCGCCATTCTCGACGCGTTCGCGACCGCCGACCGCTCGCTCAGCCTGGCTGAAATCGCGGCGCGGACCGGGCTCTACAAGAGCACCATATTGAGGCTGGCGAACTCGCTGCTTCGCGGCCAGTTGCTGGAGCGGCTCGACGATGGCCGCTACCGCATCGGACCAGCCACCTTCCGCCTTGGCGCGCTCTACCAGCGCTCTGTCGTTGCGGTCGACATCCTGTTGCCGATCATGCGCGATCTCGCCGAGCGCAGCTGGGAAAGCGTGGCGTTCTATGTCCGCTCGGGCGACGCCCGCACCTGCCTCTACCGCGTCGAATCCAAGCATCCGATCCGCTACACCATCCGGGAAGGCGACCTGCTGCCGTTGCTCGCCGGCTCGGGTGGCCGCGTGCTGGCAGCGTTTACCGGCCAGCAGGGCGAGCCTTACGAGACCATCCGCCAAACCTGCCACTATCTGTCGATCGGCGACCGCGACCCCGAGACGGCGGGCGTGTCGGCCCCGGTGTTCGGACCGGGCCGTGTTCTGCTTGGCGCCTTGACCCTCGCCGGCCCATCGACGCGCGTCGATACCGCCTTCCTGCGCCGCATGACACCGGCTTTGCTGGAAGCGGCCGCCCGCGCCACCCGCGCTTTCGGCGAGGATGCCTCGATGCTCGAGCAGGCGGCGCGCCTGGCCGGCCCCGTAGGGGCAAGCCTCAGTTCAGCTTGACCAGAACCACACGGCGGTTCTTGGCGCGGCCTGTCTCGTCATCGTTGCTGGCGACGGGCGCCATCATGCCGGCGCCGGCGGCTGTCAGTCGCCCGCCGTCAATGCCGTATTTCGAAACCAGCGCTGCCCTCACCGCTTGCGCCCGCCGCGACGACAGATCGAGATTGTAGTCGAAGGCGCCCTGATTGTCGGTGTGGCCGACCACGATCACCGCCATGCCCGGCTCGTTGGTCAAAAGCGTCGAAATCTCCTTCAACGTCGGCTCCGATTCCGCCTTGATGTCGGCCTTGTCGGTGTCGAAGAAGATGCCGTAGAGCGAGATCGACCCGGTGGTCGACAGCGAATCCGCCATCTTGGCCGCTTCAACCACCACCATCTTCTTGTCGCGCGCCTTGGGCTCCAGCACCTGGACGACGGCGATGGTGCGGCCGTTGAGCTCCTTGCAGTAGAGGTCGTCGATCAGCGAATAGGCCTGCACCGTGACATAGGCGTCGCCGCCATCCTGCGGCACCTTGGCTGAGAAGAAGCGCTGGTCGTTGATGCCGGTGGTCACCGCACAGGCGCCGTTGGAAAAGGCCGCGTCCTTGACGTCGCTTTCGTGGAAGAAATACATCATCAGGCTCATGTCGCCACCGCCGCCGCTCGACGACCGGTCGGCAGCGCCGCCGCACTCTTCCTTCTTGCAGTCGAACAGCACTTCGCCGCCGGCGGCCGCGATCACATCCTGATAGTTGCGCAGCACTTCGAGTGGCGAACGCTCGGCCGGCAGCACATAGGCGATGCGGGTCAGGGCGCCTTCGACCTCGGCTTTCTTGTCCGGCGCATAGATGCGATTGTTTATCGCGTCGTGCGCGTCGGCATCGGCACTCGGCTTCAGCGGCGACAGCGGCACGGTGAAATCGGTGTAAGCGAACTTTTCGTAGGAGACGATGAACGATCCTTCGTAGCGCTTGGCCAGATGATTGTCGGCGGCACCCTCTATGTCGGCGGTCGGCACCGTCGCATCGGCGCCCGCCAGCCGCACGGCCGCAAACAGCAGCAGCCCCGCCCAGAAAAGCTTCAGGAGTATCGCATTGATCGCACGCATTGGTCTGGCTCCCCCAAGAGCAATTCCAGGAAAAGTGTGAGCGTTCGGAATTGCGTAACTAGATCAGAAAGGCCAATCCTAGCAGAGCGGTGGAATAGCATCGATGAAGTGCTTCACACCAACCGTTCGAGCAGGATCGTCGGCCCATCGTGATAGGTGGTTTCCAGTACCTTGGTGTAGCCGCACTTTGCCGCAACGTTCAGCGAGCCGGTGTTTTCCGGATCGATGATGCAGACGGTTCTGGCGCCGGCAAAGGTTTCGTCGCCCCAGGCCAGAGCGCGCTTGACGACTTCGCTCGCAAGACCCTTGCCATGCGCTTGCGGCGCCAGCGCCCAGCCGGCTTCCGGAATGCCTTCGAGCGACGGCACGATATCGCGCTTCAGATCGTGAAAACCGGCCTCGCCAATGAAGCGGCCGCTGGCCTTGTCTTCGACCGCCCAGAAGCCATAGCCAAGCAGCGACCACAGGCCGGCGTGCCGCAGGAACCGCATCCAGCTTTCCTCACGCGTCCGCGGCTTGCCGCTGATGAAGCGGGTGGTGACGGGACTGGCCCACATGACGACATAGTCGTCGAAATCATCGATCCGGTGTGCCCGCATGATGGTCCGCTCCGTTTCGAGGATCGGAACGCCGGCTGCTTTTGGACTGCCCATGAAAACTCTCCGTTGACGTGGCAGCGCTTAGCAAACCAGTGCGCCCGGACAAGGGCCAGGCCGTATCATCGTGCGGCCAGCGAAACTATCCGACAGACGGGCGTCCGAGCCAGATGAAACCTGCGAAGGTTCAACCGTGCCAGACCATCCTGATGTCGTGCTGCATTAACTTCAAAAATACCAAGGGTTCCGGCATGGTTGGCGGGCTGACCAAGCATACGAGAATGCGCAAAAAGAAGGCCTCCAGAGGTGGAAAGCCTCCCTGACTTGGTGGGAATTTTTCGGTTGGGAAGCACGACGGCACAGCCCGTTTCTGGCGGACGCGATAGCCACAACCTTCATTCTGTGGCGGCTGATTGCGTAACTAACTCTCAGCTAGGCGGATGTGGCCGCGATCTTGCAATCGCTGTTTGGTGAGTAGGCCGCTTTCGACCCTTTCGATAGGCGGCATCGAGGACCGGCGTTATCATAATCTGGGCACTCGGACCCGATCAGCCAGAATAGACTTTCCGGTGGTCTTCAAGGAACTCGGATAGCGATCTGGGCTGCCGTCCGAGCAGCGTTGCAATGTCTGGCGAGACTGCGTTCTCGCTGACCCCATAAGCTGATGCGATGTGGGCCAGATCGTAAGCACGCCAATCAGGCATCCCTACCGCACGGAGTCGGTTTTCGTATTCCTCAGGTGCGACTGGGTCATAAGTCACTACACGACCTGCAACTGCGGTAAGCGCTTTTGCCACCTCCTTATAACTCACGGCGACAGGTCCGGTCAGCGTATACTCCCTGCCGACATGCGCAGCGGGGTTGCGCAGGACCGTGGCCGCCACCGCGCCGATGTCACGGGTGTCGATCAACGGAGGCCTGTTATCCCCCATTGGGGCAGCAAGCATTCCTTCGCGCCGGATCGTATCGGCGGCACGCAGCAAGTTCTGCATGTAGAGGTGCGGCTTGAGGAAGGTCCAGACGGCTGGGCCCTTTCGGACTTCTTCGTCGACTTCGTAGTGTTCGCGCATCAACGCCACTGGGGACTTTGGCGATGCGCCGATCGCTGAAAGCTTGACGACGTGGTGAACTCCAGACTGCTGAACCTGTGCCAAAATCCGGCGATGCTGGGACACAGAATTTGGGCTGTCCCTGCCTGCGAGCAGCATGACAGTGACCCCTTTGAGCGCGCTGGCAATCGACATGTCGTCGTCGAAGTCGCCCTGCACTACCTGAACGCCTTCCGGGGCTGCGAATACAGACGGGTTGCGAACGAGGGCGCGGACTTCCGAGTCAGCTCCAGCAAGGGCATTCAATGCTGCGCTTCCGACCTGGCCTGTCGCCGCAGTAATAAGTATCATGTTTCAACCTCATTTCTGGGCACTCGGGCTTGGTCAGGGCAGCTAGGAGAAACTTATGAAGGGTTCCTGGGCCATTCTCGGCACAGGGGTCACCGATCATGTGGCACAAGCCGAATATAGCAGGCTGTGGGCACCGCTTGCGAAAAATACCACGCACGCCTCAACCCGACGACAGTTCCGCCATTGCTGAAGGAAGCACGCAATACGGCGAGAGTCATCGTTGTTGAGTTCCCAACGTGTGAGTTGGTCACGGCCTGTTATGACGATCCCGCCAGGGCGGCGCGGATATCATCGGGCATCGGGTTCAAAGCGCGCTTCAGTCCAAAAGCCTAAAGCAATTCCAAGAAAAGTGTGAAGCGGTTTTCCCGGGAAAAGCGCGCAGCGCTTTCCCTTGGGAATTGCGTTAAACAAGGTGCTGCCAGGATGTGGCGTCTATGACGCCAATGGCCGGGTCGAAGGCAAGCCCGCCTCTGGGAATTCCGCCGAACGATGCTACTTTTCGCAACCGGCCCAGCGAAGGCCGGTCTCGATACCGCCATTGGGAGGAGAACACCGTGGACACCACCGATCTTGTGCTTGCCATCTTCCATCATCTTCTGGTGTTCTCGCTGGCCGGCATCATCGGCGCCGAATTCGTCCTGATCCGCGGCGACCTGTCTGCCGCCACACTCAAGCGGCTTGCCGGCATCGACCGCCATTACGGCATCATCGCCACGCTGATCATCATCGTCGGCATTGGCCGTGTCATCTATGGCCTGAAAGGCTGGGAGTTCTACATCTACAACTGGGTGTTCTGGGCGAAGATGGCGGCGTTCGGCATCGTTGGCCTGCTGTCGATCGTGCCCACCATCCGCTTCATCTCCTGGAACCGGCAAGCCAGCGCCGGTCCCGGCTTCCAGGTGCCGGCGGCGGAGCTCGCCTCGGTGAAGACCTGTGTGCGCGCCGAAGCCTTCATCTTCCTGCTGATCCCGATCTTCGCGGCGGCCATGGCGCGCGGCTACGGTTATTGAAGCAACGCCAACACGAAACCCCAGCTCCGCCGGGCATACTCCCCACCGAGCGCCATGGTTGCGGACGACTGTATTTAACAGTTTGCGTCAGGCGACAATCTGTTAGCTTGCCTTTGTTGCCCCATCGCTGCCGGACCTGCACAGCGATTGGAAATTGATATCCTGGGAGGAGAATTAAGATGAGGAAATTTGTTGCCGCCCTGGCCGCCGCCGCGGCCGTCACGCTCTATTCGTTCACCGCCTCAGCACAGACCTATCCCGAGCGCACCATCACCGTCGTGGTGCCGTTTGCGGCCGGCGGTCCGACCGACACGGTCACCCGCCTTGTCGCCGAAGCCATGTCGAAGGATCTCGGCCAGCAGATCATCGTCGAGAATGTCGGCGGCGCCGGCGGCACGCTGGGCGCCGGCCGTGTCGCCAACGCTGACCCGGACGGCTACACGCTGCTCCTCCATCACATCGGCATGGCGACGAGCGCTACGCTCTACAGGAAGCTCGCCTACGACACGCTGAACGCTTTCGAGTATGTCGGCCTCGTCACCGAGGTGCCGATGGCCATCGTCGCCCGCAAGGACCTAGAGCCGACAGACCTGAAAGGACTGGTCGAATACGCCAAGGCCAACAAGGACACCATCACCGTCGCCAATGCCGGCATCGGGGCTGCCTCGCACCTGTGCGGCATGCTGTTCATGAGCGCCATCGGCACGCCGCTGGTCACCGTGCCCTACAAGGGCACCGGCCCGGCCATGACCGACCTTCTCGGCGGCCAGGTCGATATCATGTGCGATCAGACCACCAACACCACCAAGCAGATCCAGGGCGGCACCATCAAGGCCTATGCCGTCACCACGCCGGAACGCCTCGATGTCATGAAGGACGTGCCGACGACGATCGAAGGCGGCCTGCCCGCGGTGCAGGTCGGCATCTGGCACGGCCTCTATGCGCCGAAGGGCACGCCGGCCGAGATCACCGACCGCCTGTCGAAATCGCTCCAGGTCGCGCTGAAGGACCCGAACGTCATCGCCCGCTTCGCTGAACTCGGCACCAAGCCGTCATCCGAAGCCGACGCGACGCCGGCAGCGCTGAAGGCCAAGCTGGAAGGCGAGATCACCCGCTGGAAGCCGATCATCGAAGCCGCCGGCCAGTACGCCGACTGAGGGCTTGAACGGGGCGCTTCTGGCGCCCCGTTTTCATTCGTTTCCACAGTTGCAACGGCAGGCCCCGGTGGCCTGGGAGGACCGTCATGAAACCTTTCGCAATCGACAGGACAAACGGCCTGTGCGCCGCGCTGTTCATCTTTTTCGGCGCCTTTTTCGCAATACAGTCGCTCGGCCTCGAAATCGGCACCGCCTTCCGCATGGGACCTGGCTATTTCCCGCTGGTGCTGGCGATCGTGCTGATCGTGCTCGGCGCCATCATCCTCGTCCAGGCGGTGCGCGTCGAGGGCGAGCCGATCGGCCCGATCGCCTGGCGCGGCATGCTGTTCATCCTGCCGGCGCCGATCTTCTTCGGCCTGACGGTGCGCGGCCTCGGCTTCGTCCCGTCGATCTTCTTGACGGCGCTGATCGCCTCCTTCGCCAGCGCCCGCATGAAGCCGCTGACCGCGCTTGTGCTGTCGGCCGGCCTGACGCTGTTCTCGGTCCTGGTCTTCAGCTACGCGCTCGGGCTGCCGTTCCAGCGCTTCGGCCCCTGGCTACCGTTGTGAGGTGATGAGATGGACCTTCTCAAAAATCTCGAACTCGGCTTTTCGACGGCCACAACGCCGGCAAATCTCGGCTTCTGCCTGATCGGCGTCCTGCTCGGCACCCTGATCGGCGTGCTGCCCGGCATCGGCGCCACCGCAACCATCGCCATGCTGTTGCCGATCACCTTCCAGATTGGCGACCCGGTCTCCTCGCTGATCATGCTTGCCGGCATTTATTACGGCGCCCAGTATGGCGGCTCGACCACCGCCATTCTCATCAATATGCCCGGCGAGTCCTCCTCGGCCGTGACCGCGATCGACGGCTACCAGATGGCCAAGAATGGCCGCGCCGGGGCGGCGCTCGCCATCGCCGCGATCGGCTCGTTCTTCGCCGGCACGGTGTCGACCTTCCTGGTCGCCGTCTTTGCCCCGCCACTAACGGCAATCGCCCTGCAATTCGGCGCGGCGGAGTATTTCTCGCTGATGATCGTCGGCCTCGTCTCGTCCATCGCACTCGCCCATGGCTCGATCGTCAAGGCGCTGGCGATGGTCGTGCTCGGCCTGCTGCTCGGCATTGTCGGCACCGACATCTACACCGGCACGCCGCGCTTCACGCTCGGCATCCGCGAATATGCCGACGGGCTGAATTTCGTCGCGGTGGCGGTCGGCGTCTTCGGCGTCGCCGAGATCCTGCGTAACCTCGAAAACGAGCACGAGCGCTCGGTGCTGATCAAAAAGGTCTTCGGCCTGATGCCGACCCGCGACGACTTCAAGGCCATGGCCGCTCCCATCGTGCGCGGCACCATCATCGGGTCGGCGCTCGGCATCCTGCCCGGCGGCGGCGCGGTCCTTGCCGCCTTTGCCTCCTACACGGTCGAAAAGCGTGTCTCGAAACACCCGGAGGAGTTCGGCAAGGGCGCCATTGCCGGCGTCGCCGGACCGGAATCGGCCAACAATGCCGGCGCCCAGACCTCCTTCATTCCGATGCTGACGCTGGGCATTCCGGCCAACCCGGTCATGGCGCTGATGATCGGCGCCATGATCATCCAGGGCATCGTGCCCGGCCCCAATGTCGCGATCGAGCAACCGGCGCTGTTCTGGGGCATCATCGCCTCGATGTGGATCGGCAATCTGATGCTGATCGTGCTCAACCTGCCGCTGATCGGGCTCTGGGTGAAGCTGCTGACGATCCCTTATTACGTGCTGTTCCCGATCATCATGGCGTTCTGCTCGATCGGCGTTTACAGCGTCAACACCAACGCCTTCGATCTCCACGCCGTCGCCTTCTTCGGCCTGCTCGGCTACGTCCTGACCAAGCTGCGTTGCGAACCAGCGCCGCTGCTGCTCGGCTTCGTGCTCGGCCCGCTGCTCGAGGAAAACCTGCGCCGCGCCATGATCCTGTCGCGCGGCGATCCCTCGACCTTCGTGACGCGGCCGATCAGCGCCGGCCTGCTGCTGGTTGCACTCGCCGTGCTCGTCGTCGTCTTCCTGCCGTCGGTCAAGAAGAAGCGCGAAGAGGTGTTTGTCGAGGAGAACTAGTTCCCCAAGATATCCGCCGGGCCGAGCGCCGCGATCGGCACCAGCGGCGCCGGCACGTCAGTGGTCTTCTCCGCCGCCTTGCAGATGTCGGCGATGACGCAGGCCGGGCAATCCGGCTTGCGCGCCTTGCAGACATAACGGCCATGCAGGATCAGCCAGTGATGCGCATGGCGCATATAGTCGTCCGGGATGATCCGCAGCAGCCCTTGCTCGACCTGCTCCGGCGTCTTGCCCGGCGCCAGGCCAAGCCGGTTGCCGATGCGGAAAATGTGCGTATCGACCGCCATCGTATGCTGGCCGAACGCCATGTTGAGCACGACATTGGCGGTCTTGCGTCCGACCCCCGGCAGCTTGACCAGTTCATCGCGCTCGCCGGGCACCTCACCGCCATAATCGCGGATCAGCGCCTCTGAAAGCGCGATGACATTCTTGGCCTTGTTACGCCACAGCCCGATGGTTCTGATGTGCTCGCCGACCTTGGCCTCGCCCAGCGCCAGCATTTTTTCAGGCGTGTCGGCGATCCTGAACAACGCCCGCGTCGCCTTGTTGACGCCGGCATCGGTCGCCTGCGCCGACAGCACAACCGCCACCAGCAGCGTGAAGGCGTTGACGTGTTCGAGTTCGCCCTTCGGCTCCGGCCGCTGCACCGAAAACCGCCGGAATATCTCATGCACTTCGGCGGCGCTGTAGAGCGAGCTGGCCCTTGCCGGCCGTGGCTGCGGCATCGCGTTCGAGCCGTCACGCCGCCCGGGCGACAATTCACTTTTGGATAGGGAAAGATTTTTGGACTTGGGGCTCGCCATTCCCTTCCTATAGTATCCCCTCATGAGCGACACAAACGCCTCGTTTCAGGCTGACGAGCCCTTCTTTCACGCATTGCTGACCCCGCACCGGTCTTTGGGCAGGACGGGCTTCCTGATCCTGATGGGCGCCTTGCTGTTCGGCTGGGTGGTGACCGGAGCGTTCTTCCTGTCGCGCGGCGCGTGGCCGGTCTTCGGCTTCTTCGGTCTCGACGTCATCGCCGTCTACATCGCCTTCCGCGTCAATTACCGCGCCGCGCGCGCCCGCGAGGAAGTGTCGGTGTCGCGCACCAGCCTCGACATCCGCAAGACCGCGCCCTCGGGAAAGTCCGAAGCGCATCGCTTCAACCCGTTCTGGGCGCGCTTTTCCGTCGCTCGTCACGCCGAGATCGGCATCACCAGAATGGTGGTGGAAGCACAGGGGCAGAATGTGCCGATCGGGTCATTCCTGGACCCCGACTCTCGCGAAAGTTTTGCTGCAGCCTTTTCACGTGCGCTGACGAAAGCCAGATCGTGACTTGAAGATATACTTGATTTCTGCTTCCATAGTTAGTCTTTTTGATGGGAGGCAATCCATGATCGATCGCTATACGAAAGCCGTTTTGACTTTGATCGGCGTTATGCTGTGCGTGATTTCGATCCAGCTGTCATTTCGTGACGCGATAGCTCAGATTCAAAATTGCGGATCGTCTGCACAAACCGCATGCTTCGTGACCACTCAGTCCCTTGGGTATGGAGACCGAAAAACATGGGTCAACATCGTTGATATAAAGAATTGATGAAGCTGTCCGAGAATAAGATTCAAAACCGGTAGCGCAGAATCCTGCCGACCTTGCGTAGCGCGGGAATGTGCCTCCAGAGCCCGATGAACAGTCGCGCCGACCAGCCCATGTGGGCTGTGCGTTCCGCACTGTAAGCTGAGATATCGTCAACGAACCTTAGCTTCGGAACAGCGCGCTCCAGTTCGTGCGGATCGTCGATCGCCCAGTGCACCTCGGCTCCCGTCGCCCTCATGGTCGGATTGAGCCGCAGCATCTTCAGGCCGAAGCGGCTGTAGGCGTCGAACATCAGCTCGCCGCCGGCGAGATGCGAGACGAGACGCGACAACAGGCGTGGCCCTTTCTCGGCCGGGAGATAGGGCGTCAGCCCTTCCATCACCACGACCGCCGGTCGATTGCGTGGCACTTGCGCCAGCCAGTCCGGGTCGATCACTGAAGAGCCAACGAGGTCGTAGTGATCGCGGGACGGGTAAAGCTTGCGTCGGAGCGCGATGACATCGGGATAGTCGACATCGAACCACTCCACGCCGTCTGGCGGATCGACACGAAAGATGCGCGTGTCGAGCCCGCAGCCGAGATGCAGCACGATGGCGCCGGGATTTCTGGCGAGAAAATCCTGAACGCGCATGTCAAACGTCCTGGCCCGGATCGCCAGACCGATGCCCAGATTGCTGTCGACCTTGAGCCGCGAGAAATCATAGTCGATGGCGCGCACAGCCTCATCCGCGAAACGGTCCTTGAGCAGCGAATGCGGCAGCCGGCTCTCCAGCGCCTTGCCGTAGAGCGTCATCAGCAAGGTCTCCCTTGCCCCGGTCAGGTTTACCTTTTCGCCAGCCATCGGCAGCCTCTGGTTCGCAGCCCAGTGTTTATCTGGGTAGGCGCTGCAACAAGGCAAGTTTCGGGTGGTTGCAAAGGGCGCAAAGACCGATATTCGCGCTCAAGGAGATATTGCCATGAACGCCCAGATGACCATGAATACGCAGATGAAACCGACAGCGATCCTGCAGCACGACATCACCCCCGACGGCAGCGACTACGAGGTCGTGCGCCGCGCCATCGAGAAGATCAGCCTCGACTACCGCGACCAGCCCTCGCTGGAAGCTCTGGCGGCCGATGTCGGCGAGACGCCGACCGGGCTGCAAAAACTGTTCACCCGCTGGGCCGGCCTGTCGCCGAAGGCTTTCCTGCAGGCGGTCACCCTCGATCATGCGCGCAAGCTGCTCGATTCCGGCATGCCGCTCCTGGAAACCTCTTTCGAGCTCGGCATGTCCGGTCCCGGCCGGCTGCACGATCTGTTCGTCACCCATGAGGCGATGTCGCCAGGCGACTACAAGACGCGCGGCGCCGGGCTGACCATCCGCTACGGCTACCACATCTCGCCCTTCGGCATCGCCCTGATCATGGTCACCGACCGTGGCCTTGCGGGGCTCGCCTTCAATGATCCGGGCGGCGAGCGGGCGGCCTTCGCCGACATGTCGGGTCGCTGGCCGAACGCGACCTATGTCGAGGACATGAGCGCCACCCAGCCCTATGCCGCGCGCATTTTCGATCCGACGCTGTGGCGCGCCGACCAGCCGCTGCGCGTGGTCATGATCGGCACCGACTTCCAGTTGCGCGTCTGGGACGCGCTGCTCAGGATCCCGATGGGCAGGGCCTGCACTTATTCCTCGATCGCCGCCGGCATTGGTGCGCCGAAGGCCAGCCGGGCGGTGGGTGCGGCGGTCGGCGCCAACCCGTTGTCCTTCGTCGTCCCGTGCCACCGGGCAATCGGCAAGTCCGGCGCGCTGACCGGCTACCATTGGGGCCTGACGCGCAAGCGCGCCATCCTCGGTTGGGAAGCGGGCCAGACCGCTTCCTGAAGACAGCCCCGCATCAAACAACACCGGCGAAAACCCTTCGCCGGTGTTTTTCTTTTTGCGAGCCCTCGGAAATCGAGCAAAAAATCCGCACGCTCTGGCAAGCCGCCGGCTTACGGGTTAGCTTCCCGCGCATTCCCGCAGGAGGCCTTTTTCTTGATCATCGTTGTCGGCTCGATCAACCTCGACCTTATCGCCAATGTCGACCGCTTGCCTTCGCCGGGTGAGACGGTCCGCGGTTCCGGTTTCACCACCGCGCCCGGCGGCAAGGGCGCCAACCAGGCGCTGGCCGCGGCGCGCGCCGGCGCCAAGGTGCGCATGATCGGTGCCGTCGGCAAGGACAATTTCGCCACCGAGGCGCTCGCCCTGCTTGTGGCCGGCAAGGTCGATCTCTCCGGCGTCGGCCAGAGCTTCGCGTCCACCGGCACAGCGCTGATCCTGGTCGGCGCCGACGGCGAGAATGTCATCGCCGTGGTGCCGGGCGCCAATGATTCGGTGCTGCCCGGCGATCTCGCCAAGGCCTTCCTTGGGAAGGGCGACGTCGTCCTGCTGCAGCACGAAATCCCGCTGCAGACTGTCGATTCAGCGCTTGACGCCGCGCACGCCGCCGGCGCCGTCACCGTGCTCAACACCGCCCCCTTCCGCGCCGAAGCGGCAGCGTTGCTCGGCAAGGCCGACTACGCCGTCGCCAACGAAACCGAATTCGACCTTTACGGCGAGGCCTTGTCGCTGAAAGGCCGCGACCGCCCGGCGCGCATGCGCGACTTCGCCGGCAAGACCGGCCGCACCATCGTCGTCACGCTTGGCGGCGACGGCGTGCTGGCCGCGACGCCGGACGATTTCCTGACTGTGCCGGCGTTGAAGATCACCCCGGTCGACACCGTCGGCGCCGGCGATACTTTTTGCGGCTATCTCGCCGCCGGGCTGGCGTCCAACCTGCCGCTCGAACAGGCTCTTGCCCGCGCCGCGGCCGCCGGTTCGCTGGCCTGCCTGAAGCCCGGCGCCCAGCCGGCGATCCCACTGGCGGCGGACGTCGACGCCGCCCTGCAAAACGACGCCGGATAACAGCCATGCGCCCCGCCACGAAACACGCCGTGCCATCGGCCGGCGATATCTGCCGGATGTCCGCTGTCGACCTTGCCGAGGCGATCCGGCGCCGCCGCCTGTCCGTGCGCGAGGTGGTCACCGCGTTCCTCGACCGCATCGACGCGGTGAATCCGCTGGTCAATGCCATCGTCTCGTTGCGCGAGCGCGCAGACATTTTGCGCGAGGCCGACGCGGCGGACACCCATCTGGCGCAGGGCAAGCCTGCCGGTTCCCTGTTCGGCCTGCCGATGGCGATCAAAGACCTCGCCACGACCCGCGGCTTGAGGACCAGTTTCGGCTCGCCGATCTTTGCCGATTTCGTGCCGCAGGAAGACGATTTCTTCGTCGAGCGCATCCGCAATGCCGGCGCCATCATCATCGGCAAGACCAATGTTCCCGAATTCGGGCTGGGATCCAACACCTACAACAACGTGTTCGGCCCGACATTGAACGCCTTCGATCCGGCGCTCACCGCCGGCGGCTCGAGCGGCGGTGCTGCGGTCGCCCTTGCGCTGGACATGGTTCCTGTCGCCGACGGCAGCGATTTCGGCGGTTCGCTGCGCAATCCGGCCGCCTGGAACAATGTCTACGGCTTCCGCCCGTCGCAGGGCCTTGTCCCTGGCGGACCGGACGTCGAGGTCTTTCATGCCCAGATGGGTGTCGACGGGCCGATGGGCCGCAGTGTGCGTGACATGGCGCTGCTGCTCGATGTGCAGGCGGGTTACCATCCGCACGCGCCACTGTCCTGGGAAAAACCCGGCTCGTTCCTTGAGGGGCTGGCCACGCCGGCAGCCGGCGGCCGCATCGGCTGGCTTGGCGATCTCAAGGGCCATCTGCCGGTTGAAGCCGGCATCCTCGATCTGTGCGAGGCATCCCTCGGCCGCTTCGCGGAAGCATCCTTTGTGACCGAGCCCTTGCTGCCGGATGTCGATTTCGAAGCGCTGTGGCAGGCCTTCGTGACCCTGCGCCAGTCGAGCAGCGGCTCGGCGTTGAAGATCCACTATGACGACCCGCACAAGCGGACCCTGCTGAAACCGGAAGCCATCTGGGAGGTCGAGAACGCCATGCGGCTGACAGCGCCGCAGATCCGCGCGGCCTCGGTCGTCCGCACCTCCTGGCACCGGACGCTGCTGTCGCTGTTCGACCGTTTCGACCTCATCGCGCTGCCGACGGCGCAGGTCTTCCGTTCGAAGTCGGCATCCACTGGCCGCGTGAGGTCGCCGGACGCGCGATGGACAGCTACCACCGCTGGATGCAGGTTTCGGCCTTCGCCACGCTCGGCGGCTGTGCGGCGCTCAACGTGCCCGTCGGGTTCGACGCCAAGGGCAGGCCGATGGGCATACAGCTGATCGGACGGCCGCGTGGCGACCTCGCCGTGCTGCGTGCGGGCGCGGCCTATGAGGCGACGCTGCCATGGCAGGTCGGAGCGTCCTGACGTCAATTCGCGACCGAAGGCGACCCGTCCTGACGGCTTGCACCAGCGTCGCTGGCGTGCATTGATCAGGCCCTGACGCGCCGTGCGAGGCGCATTCTGTCTGAGGAAATCCCCGAGGAATCCCCATGTCGCTGGAACTTTACGCCGCCTATGTCCTTGCTTGCATTGTCATCATCCTGGTGCCCGGCCCGACCGTGACGCTGATCATCGCCAACAGCATCCGCCATGGCGCGCGCGCCGGGCTTGCCAATGTCGCCGGCACGCAGGCCGGGCTTGCCGTCATGATCGCCATTGTCGGCATCGGCCTCAACACGCTGATATCAGGCATGGGCCACTGGTTCGAATGGGTCCGCCTGATCGGCGCCGCCTATCTGATCTGGATGGGGGTGCAGATGTTTCGCGCCAAGGGCACGCTGAACGCCGACGGCACGGCCAGGAAACCGCGCGGCGGCTTCTTCCTGCAAGGCCTGCTGGTGGCGCTGAGCAACCCGAAGACGCTGGTCTTCTTCGGCGCCTTCTTCCCGCAGTTCATCGCCCCGCAGGGCAATTACACGCTGCAGATCGTCGTCATGGGCTTCACCGCCATGATCTTCGCCGCCGTCTCGGATTCGACCTACGCCCTCGCCGCCAGCCGCGCCGGACGCCTGCTCTCAGCCAGCCGCATCAAGCTGATGTCCAGGATCAGCGGCAGTTTTCTGGTCGGCGGCGGCCTGTGGCTGGCTTTTTCCAAGGCGAAGTGAGCGCGCCTTTACCTTCTCCCCTTGTGGGAGAAGGTGGATCGGCGCGATAGCGCCGAGACGGTTGAGGGGTGTTCCAGCGGAGTGAGACGTTGGCGTTCAATGGAACACCCCTCATCCGTCGCCTTCGGCGACACCTTCTCCCACAAGGGGAGAAGGTAAAAAAGCCCCCTAAAGCCGCGCCAACCTCTCAATCAGCAGCGCGAAAAACGCGTCATGGTCGATGTCGCGCATCACCATGGCGTTCTTCGGCCGCTTGGTCACGCCCCACCAGTCGATCACGGTCATGCCCATGGTGAGCTCGGAGGCCGTTTCCACGGTGACGTTGCAGTTGCGGCCCTTGAACAGCTCTGGCTTCAACAGATAGGCGATGACGCACGGATCGTGCAGCGGGCCGCCATCGGTGCCGTATTTTTCCTCGTCGAAGCGTTCGAAGAATTCCAGCATCTCGGCAGTCGCGGTGCCGACCCTGGTGCCGAGCTGGCGGATGGCCTGCGTGCGCTTGGCCGTGGTCAGCGCCTTGTGGGTGACGTCGAGCGGCATCATGACGATTGGAATGCCGGATTTGAACACCAGGTCGGCGGCCTGAGGGTCGACATAGATGTTGAACTCGGCGGTCGGCGTGACATTGCCACCCTCGAAGAAACCGCCGCCCATCAGCACGATTTCCTTGATGCGCGGCGCAATCTTTGGTTCGCGGATCAGCGCCAGCGCGACATTGGTGAGCGGGCCGAGCGCGCACAGTGTGATCGTGCCGGCCTCTTCCTTCATCAGCGTCTCGACGATGAAATCGACCGCATACTGGCCCTGCAGTTTCATCTTCGGATCGGGCAGTTGCGGGCCGTTGAGGCCGGTCTTGCCATGCACTTCCTCGGCGGTGACGAGTTCGCGCGCCAGCGGGCGGAAGGCGCCGGCATAGACCTTTATATCGGGCCGGCCGGCCAGTTCGCAGATTTTTCTGGCGTTCTTCTCGGTCAATTTCAGCGGCACGTTGCCGGCAACAGCGGAGATGCCGACGATCTCGAGTTCGGCGCTGCCGAGCGCCAGCAATATGGCGACGGCATCATCCTGGCCGGGATCCGTGTCGATGATGATCTTGCGGGTCTGGGGCATTTCATTTCCTTATGCGGGGGAGTCTTTTTGGCGGGGGTTTTAGACGGCTTGAACTTGGCCGCGGCGCGGACCATATCAAGACCATCGGGAAAAATGCCATCCGGGTTTTTCCAGTTTATGTCGCTCCAAAGAGGACAGTGTAACATGAGCCGAATGACGCCCTTCTCCAGCCCGCTTCTCCTGGGTTTCGATGCCATGGAAAAGACCTTGGAACGATTGGCGAAATCCGGTGACAGCTATCCTCCCTACAACATCGAGCGCCTCAGCGGTGCCGACGGCAAGGCCGAAAGGCTGCGCATTACGCTCGCTGTGGCGGGATTCGCCGAAAGCGACCTCGATGTCACCACGGAGGAAAACCAGCTGGTCGTGCGCGGCCGTCAGACCGACGACACCGAGCGCGAATTCCTCCACCGCGGCATCGCCGCGCGCCAGTTCCAGCGCTGTTTCGTGCTGGCCGACGGCATGCGGGTGATCGCAGCGGAACTGAAGAACGGCCTTTTGTCGATCGATCTCGATCGGCCGGAGTCCGAACGGCTGGTACGGAAAATAAATATATCGGTGAAAGACTGATCTTTACCGATGGCTCTCATGCGGGATGGCCTTGAGCGGCGTCCTCGCGCCAAGGAGGCTTTGAAATGACCAGAACTGACGAAACCATCACCATGACCAGCGGCGAATTCGCCCACCTCGGCGAAGGCTCGGTCGCTTACCTCCGCAAGGTCTCGAGCGACGAACTGCTCGGCCGCTTCCCCAATCTCGGCGAAATCGCGCCCGGTATGGTCCTGTGGGCCCTGTTTGCCGCCAACGGCCAGCCGATCCTGCTTTCGGATGCGAAAGACCGGGCTTTGGCCGGCGCCATGGAAAACGACCTGACGACTGTCGCCATTCACTAAACCATGATCCCGAAAAGTGGGAACCGGTTTTCGGGCAAGATCATGGTTAATCGATAAGAATAGGCGATAGCAGTCAGTGTTCGAAATGGAGAGGGCCGCCCATGGCGGCCCCTGGAAGGCTTAATCCAACAAAACTTCAGGCTGCGTGCGAGGCCTGCGTGTCCGACAGTAGCGCGTGGATGGCGACCGCGTCGCGCGTGCCCCTGATCTTGGCCACCGTGTCGGCGTCGCGCAGCACCCTGGCGATGCGCGACAGCGCCTTGAGATGATCGGCGCCGGCGCCCTCCGGGGCCAGCAGCAAGAACACCAGATCGACCGGCTGGTCGTCCAGCGCCTCGAAATCGACCGGCGTCTCCAGCCTGGCGAAGACGCCGGCGATGCGCTTCACCCCGGCGAGCTTGCCATGCGGAATGGCGATGCCGTTGCCGACGCCGGTGGAGCCCAGCCGTTCGCGCTGCAGGATGGTGTCGAACACTTCGCGCTCCGGAATGCCGGAAATCGCCGCCGCTCTCTCGGACAGCAATTGCAGAAGCTGTTTTTTGGAGTTCGCCTTCAACGCCGGCAAGATCGCCGGAACGTTGATAAGATCGCTCAGATCCATGCTTGAAAATCCCTTATTCGCCTGCCGTCGCCAGTCCTCGCCCCTCGCGCGGCTGGCTATTATCTCTGTGCGACTGTTGTCGTCACGCCCGTGCGACCCATTGTCGTTACGCTTGTGCGACTTTGGTCGTGGACGGGTCGATCCAGCCGATATTTCCGTCCGGCCGCCGATAGACGATGTTGAGGTGGTCGTTTCCGGCGTTGCGGAAGACGAAGACCGGGCTCTCCTTGGTGTCGAGCTCGATGACTGCCGACGCCACCGACATGGTCTGCAGCGTCATGGTTGATTCGGCGACGATGGCCGGGGCGAAATCCTCCGGAAACTCCTCATCGTCGTCGGCAAGCGGCGCCATCACCGTATAGGCGATGTCGGTGATTTCACCATTTCCATTGCCTGAATTGTGCGATTTCAGACGGCGCTTGTAGCGTCGGAGCCGGGTTTCGAGACGGTCCGCCGCCGCCTCGAAGGCAAGCGTTGGATCCTGGGCATCGCCGGTCGCCTGCAGCGAAGCGCCGGAATCCAGCCTGATCATGCAATCGGCCGAATAGCGCGACCCCGATTTGATGACGGTGACATGCCCTGAAAAACCGCGATCGAAATATTTTCCGATCGCTTCGCCGACACGATCGGTGATGCGCGTACGAAACGCATCGCCGATATCCATGTGCTTTCCCGATATGCGCAGCTTCATCTGAAAACTGACCTTCCTTGCTCAGGCTTCAAACTGGCCAGAGTTTATACTCGTGGTCCGTGCGCACAAGCTTTGCGGCGTCAACTCGCGCCGATTTTAGATCCGAACTTTCCGGTTGATCACAATCCGCCTTCTTGGCCGTCCCGTGGCCTTCATCGTGACGGACCATCCGCATGCGGGCCGCAAGCCCATCTCATGCGGGCGGGCTTCTAGACACTTCATTGCGGCTTGTCAATGAAGGTCCAAAGTCGTGGAAATCCAGCCATAGCAAAAGCCCTGCCGTGCAAGCAGAACTAGCGCCCGGCGCTGGCCAGAGCGCGCTTTTCACGCCGCCGCTGCACCGACGAAGGAATGTTCATGCCTTCGCGGTACTTGGCCACGGTGCGCCTGGCAATATCGACGCCGCTTTCCTTCAACATGTCGACGATGGCGTCATCGGACAGCACGTCGGCAGGCTTTTCCTCGTCGATCAGCTGCTTGATGCGGTCGCGCACCGCTTCCGAGGAATGCGCGTCGCCGCCGCCCGACGCCGCAATCGAGGCAGTGAAGAAATAGCGCAGCTCGAACACGCCGCGCGGCGTCAGCATGTATTTGTTGGCCGTCACCCGGCTGACGGTCGATTCGTGCATGCCGATGGCGTCGGCCACCGTGCGCAGGTTGAGCGGCCGCAGATGGCGCACGCCATGAACGAGGAAGGCGTCCTGCTGGCGCACGATTTCCGACGCCACTTTCAGGATCGTCTTTGCCCGCTGGTCGAGGCTGCGCGTCAGCCAGTTGGCGTTCTGCAGGCATTCGGCCAGGAAATCCTTCTCCGCCTGGTTCTTCGCCTGCGGCGAAACCTGGGCGAAATAGATGTGGTCGACCAGCACGCGCGGCAGCGTCTCGGCATTGAGCTCGACCGTCCAG
The DNA here is from genome assembly GCF_013520985.1 of Mesorhizobium neociceri. Classification (GTDB taxonomy): domain Bacteria; phylum Pseudomonadota; class Alphaproteobacteria; order Rhizobiales; family Rhizobiaceae; genus Mesorhizobium; species Mesorhizobium neociceri. The sequence goes on from NZ_JACDTY010000010.1 coordinate 92,527, forward strand.
CTGCCGTCATTGGCGGCGCGGACTTCGACATCGGCGACGATGGCGTCGCTTGTGCCACCCGAAAACGCCGTGCCCGGGCGCGGATCGAGCGCGCGGATTTCGGCCAGCATGTCGAGGAGATCCTCCTCGTCGACCCCGCAAAGCCGCTTCAGCGTCTGGAAATCGCGCCGCGCCAGGAGTTCGAGGTTGGCGACCAGCGTCTTCATCGCCGGATCGAGGCGATCGCGCATGGCAAGCTGCAGCGACAGGCATTCGGCAAGGTCGCGCGCAAACAGGCCGACCGGCTCGAATGTCTGGCAGGCCGCCAGCACCTTGGCCACCATGGCCTGATCGGCGCCGAGCCGTTTCGCGATCTCGGCCGGATCGGCGCGCAGATAGCCGGCCTCGTCCAGGCCATCGGCCAGTTCGCCGGCAATCAGCCTTGCGGCCGGATCGGCAAAGGCAAGCGCGATCTGCTCGCCGACATGCTGGCGGAGCGTGATGGCCGCGGCGGCCATGTCGCCGACGTCGAAGCCTTCGGACGAGCCGGACGAACCATTGCCGGTGGCCGACTTCCATTGCGCCGTCAGGTCGGGGCCGAGCCGCTCGCTGGTGCCGGGATCGTCGGGAAACAGGTTTTCCAGTGAGCTGTCGAGCTTGTCCGAGATCGCTTCGGCGCTCCAGACCGTCTCGCTCTCGAACCAGTCGCCATCGGCGGCAGGCTCAGGCGCGGCATCGCCCTTCTGCACCTGGTCACTTGCGGCATCATCCTGAGGTTCGGCACGCTCCAGCAGCGGATTGCGCTCGATCTCGTCGTCGATGAAGTGGTCGAGCTCGATATGGGTGAGCTGCAGCAGCCTGATCGACTGCATCAGCTGCGGCGTCATCACCAGCGACTGGGATTGTCGTAGCTGTAATTTTGCCGCCAGCGCCATGGTTCGGTTTCAAACGCCCTTCTGCACCCGGAAGCCTACACATCAGAAGCTGCCGGAAAATGAATTTTTCCGACCCTCCATAGAAACTGGCCCGGCTTTTGCTTGTCAAGGCGAATGCTGGCAAAAGGCCCCTACCGGAGCATTATCTCACGCAAAATCGGAGAAAAAAGGCCCGGCGGGGCGGCAAAAGTAGCGTCAGGAAACAAATTTCACGCTCAGAGCGTAAAACCCTCACCGAGGTAAAGCCGGCGCACATCGGGGTTCGCCACCACTTCGTCGGCGCGGCCATGCGTCAGCACCTGGCCGGCATGGATGATGTAGGCGCGGTCGATGAGGCCGAGCGTTTCGCGGACATTGTGGTCGGTGATAAGCACGCCGATGCCGCGCGCCGTCAGATGGCGCACCAGCTGCTGGATGTCGGCCACCGCAATCGGGTCGATGCCGGCGAACGGCTCGTCGAGCAGCATGTAGGCCGGCCGCGTCGCCAAGGCGCGCGCGATTTCCAGGCGCCGCCGCTCGCCGCCGGACAGCGACATGGACGGCGACTTGCGCAGATGGCTGATGTGGAATTCCTCGAGCAGTTCGTCGAGACTGCGCTCGCGCACCTTGCGGTCCTTCTCGACCACTTCGAGCACGGCGCGGATGTTCTGCTCGACATTCAGGCCGCGGAAGATCGACGCTTCCTGCGGCAAATAGCCGATGCCGAGGCGGGCGCGGCGGTACATCGGCATCGAGGTGACGTCGAAACCGTCGATCTCGATCGTGCCTTCGTCGACCGGCACCAGGCCGGTGACCATGTAGAAACAGGTGGTCTTGCCAGCGCCGTTCGGGCCTAGCAGCCCGACAGCCTCGCCTGCGCGCACACCGATGGTGACGCCACTGACCACCTTGCGACCCTTGTAGCTCTTGGTCAGACCCTTGGCGATCAGGGTGCCCTTGAACTTCGCGGAATCGACGGTGACTGTGGCCGGTGCAGCAAGTTTGCTGGCCGCCCGTCCCGGAAGGCGGGTCAGCAGCGACGATATGCCAGTCATTCGGGCTTCGGCGCCTCGGATTTCGGCGGCGGCGTCATCGACATGATGACGCGCCCGCCGCAGCCATCAACCTGAGCCAGGCCGCTCTTCATCTGCACGGTGAGCTTGCAGCCCTTGAGCACGTTGGGGCCCTGCGACAGCACGACCTCCTTGCCCGACAGGACAAGCACCTGCGTCTTCATGTCGAACGTGGCGTTGTCGCCAGTGGCGATCTGGTCGTTCGACTTGATGTAGACTTTGTTTTTGACCACAAGGTGGTCGATGTTGGCCGAGCCGGTCATCGCCGACGCCCCGGCTGCCGCACCCTTGGCGGCATTGGGGTCCTTGACGTAGTAGACCTCCATGCTGCCAGCCTTGAGCAAAGTCGGCCCTTGCGTGACGGTGACATTGCCGCTGAACAGCGCCATGCTGTCGGCTTGGCGGACCTCCAGCTTATCGCTCTCGATCTGGATCGGCTGGTCACCCGACAGTTTGAGCCCGGATTGGCTGCTGGCGCTGGACTGAGCCCAGGACGGCGCCATACCCAGCAACAGCAAGGCCGAAGCTGCGGCGACAAGCCGTGCCGAATTACTGGGACGCATTCGATTCTCCGCTCTTTGCCTCTGCCGCCTTCATAGTAGCCGGATCGATGTGGACGCTTACTTTATTTTCGAAAACGACAACCTTGCCATTTTCCTCGACCGACATCGAACCCGCCGTGATCCGCGAGCCGTCACGGCTTACATCGACCGGATCACCCGTCTTCATAGAGCCTTTGCCCATGTCGAGGAAGACCGATTTGAAGATGGCAGCGACACCGTCGGTGGTGGTGACGGTGACGTCGCTGGTCATGTCCATCGTGTTGGCGCTGCGGTTATAGATGCCGCGCTTGGCGTCCACGGTCGCCACATTGTCGGCCGTCAGCGGCAGTTTGGCATGAATACCTTCGAGTTCGATGATGTCCTGCTTGCCGACGTCCTGGATGGCGCGCAAGGCCGTCAGCGAATAGGGCAGCTTGCCCTTGGTGAAACCGTTGAGCTTCGGATTGGCCATCACCAGCTTGCCATCCGCGAAAGCGGTGCCGTCTGCCTGTATCGAAATGTTGATCGGCGCCGCGAGATAGGAATAGACCGGAAAGGCAACCGCGATCCCGGCGGCAAGCACCGGCACTGCAAACTTCAGCACGCGCACGCGGCGCGAATGGCGCTGGGCGCGGTCGAAGGCATCGCCGCGCGTGCCCGCTGGCGCCGTGGGCGCCAAGGCCGCATCGGCGTTGGTCGTTTCGTTCGATCGCGCTAGCATGACTGTCTTCTAATAAACCCTTGTCCGCCAAAACACCTGCTATAGGTGGGTTGCCGGCCCCCGCAAGCAAGCACAAGCGGAGGAAAACCGCAAAAATGTGACGGCCGTTGTTTTTGCAAACGGAAATCAGGCGACACAATTTCGGCACTTCATAGCAGAAACGAACGCGCCGCGTCATTTTTTCCTGAAATGCCTCCGTCCTGAAGGTCGCTTCGTCGCAGGCCCGTCAGGAAGAGGTAGCCGGGCGCGGACGCTTGCTTTAAAAGCATCGCTTCCCACCGACTATGAGGCAGACCATGGCACTGAGAGCCGACGACCTGATCGACCGCCGCCGCTTGCGACGCAAGCTGACCTTCTGGCGCGGCGTCGCCGTCGCCATCGTGGCGCTCGGGGTGGTTGCGCTTGCAGGCTGGTTTTATGGCGAAGACCTCGGCGGCTCTTCCGTCGACCACATCGCCAAGGTCAGGATCGAAGGCACCATCACCGAGGACGAGGAACTGATCAAGCGGCTGGAAACCATCCGCACGTCCTCGCAAGTCAAGGGCGTCATCCTGGCCATCGATTCGCCCGGCGGCACCACGGTCGGCGGCGAATCGATCTACGAAGAGGTGCGCAAGCTTGCCGCCGACAAGCCGGTGGTGGCCGAGGTCGGCACGCTGGCGGCATCGGCCGGCTACATGATCGCCAGCGCCAGCGACCACATCGTCGCCCGCAAGACCTCGATCGTCGGCTCGATCGGCGTGCTCATCCAGTATCCCGATGTCAGCGGCCTGATGGACAAGGTCGGCATCAAGCTCGAGGAAGTGAAATCTTCGCCGCTGAAAGCCGCGCCCTCGCCTTTCAAGCCGACCAATGACGATGAGCGCGCCATGGTCCGCAAGCTTATCCTCGACAGCTACGACTGGTTCGTCGGAATTGTCGCCGAGCGCCGCAAGATGACCCGCGAGCAGGCACTCGCCCTGGCCGACGGTTCGATCTTCACCGGCCGCCAGGGCCTCGCCAACGGTCTGATCGACGCTGTCGGCGGCGAGAGCGTGGCGATCGACTGGCTGGCGACCAAGGGCGTCGACGCTAAGCTCAAGGTGGTGGAGTGGAAAGACACCGAGCGGCGTGGCGGCTTCCTGTTCTCGAAGGCAATGGCGCGCAGCGTGGGCGGCGCGCTCGGCCTGTCGGACGCCGACAGCGACGTTCTACACGAAATTGGCGCCGATCGCTTGTTTCTTGACGGTCTCGTTTCCGTCTGGCACCCTTGATCTGCCGTTTGGGGCGAGTAAAAAAGCAAATAAAATCATCCCGATAATTTGACCGCAGCGCTTTCACGGGGACCTTTCTGATGATCAAATCCGAGCTTGTGCAGATCATTGCCACGCGCAACCCGCATCTTTTCCTGCGCGACGTCGAAAACATCGTGGGGGCGATATTCGACGAGATCACCGATGCCCTTGCCGAAGGCAATCGGGTCGAGTTGCGCGGCTTCGGCGCTTTTTCGGTGAAAAACCGCCCTGCCCGGACCGGCCGCAACCCGCGCACCGGCGAATCCGTCGAGGTCGAGGAGAAGTGGGTGCCGTTCTTCAAGACCGGCAAGGAATTGCGTGAAAGGCTGAACGGCGGCAAATAAGCGCGGACTTGACGCGTCGGCCTTCTCAAGGCCTGCCTTCCCAGGGAATTCTTATGTTCAATCGCTTCCTGCTCATCGTGGTCTTCGTGCCGCTGGCCGTCATCCTGATTGCGCTGGCCGTCGCCAACCGCGAACTGGTCGCCTTCACGCTCGACCCGTTCAACCCCGGCAACCCGAAGCTGACGCTGAACTTGCCACTGTTCATCTTCCTGTTCGTGGCACTGGCCATCGGTATGGTCGTCGGCAGCCTGGCGACCTGGGTCAAGCAGGGCCGCTACCGCAAGCTGGCGCGCCAGCGCGGTGTCGAGGCCGAGAATTTGCGCCAGGCGGTCAGCCGCGTGCCGGCCGCGCCGCAAGGCTCAGGCCAGGGGACGGCGCTGCCGAAGCCAACGGCCTGAGCCGGCGCTTTTATCTTCGCGGAGTTTTGCATGCTGACCATTTCGGCCGACGCTGTCGACCAGGCGCTGACCTTTCCCGGACTGGTCGAGACATTGCGCGCCGCCTTCCGCGAGGGCGCTGTGCAACCCGTCCGGCATCATCACGAGGTCGAGCGACCGGACGGTGCCACGTCAACGCTGCTTTTGATGCCGGCCTGGACCGACTTTCATGCTGCCGGCACATCGGCGGGCGGTCATATCGGCGTTAAGATCGTCACCGTATCGCCCGACAACAACGCCATCGGCAAGCCGGCTGTCATGGGGCTCTATCTCCTGCTCAACGGCGCCACCGGCGAGCCCGAGGCGCTGATCGACGGCCAGCGGCTGACGCAGTGGCGCACCGCTTGCGCCTCGGCGCTGGCTGCCCACTATCTCGCCCGCGAGGACGCCTCGCGGCTCTTGGTGGTCGGCGCCGGCGCGCTGTCGCCGTTCCTCGCCAAGGCGCATTCGGCGGTGCGGCCGATCAAGACCATTCGCATCTGGAACCGCACGCCGGCCAATGCCGAAAAGGTCGCGGCGGACTTACGCGCTGAAGGTTTTGCGGCCGAGGCGGCAAGCGATCTCGACGCCGAGCTTGGTCAAGCCGACATCGTCTCGTCGGCGACGATCACGACGATGCCGCTCGTCAAGGGCGCGCTGCTGAAACCAGGCGCGCATGTCGATCTCGTCGGCGGCTTCACGCCGACCATGCGCGAAAGCGATGACGATGCAATCACGCGCGCCCGCATCTATGTCGACACCCGCGCCGGCGCCACCAAGGAAGCCGGCGACATCGTCCAGCCCTTGGCCTCAGGCGTGCTGATACCGGAAGCCATCGTCGCCGATCTGCATGAACTGGCGCGCGGCGAAAAACAGGGCCGGCAGGGCCCCGGCGAGATCACGCTGTTCAAGTCGGTTGGCGCCGCGCTCGAGGACCTCGCCGCCGGCATTGCCGTCTACAACGCTCTCAAGCCGTAGCGTCTGCCGGCGTCACGGCGTCAGCCTTGCGATCGAACAGCTGCTGACAACTTGTGTGTCAGCAGCCTTGCCACGATGTGCCGTACCAATCCCATGTCTGAAGACCTCAGGCTGGCTTCGTGGCTTCGGCTCCCATCGCCTCGGCGATCAGCGAGAAATCATACGCGGTGATTTCGAACAGGCCAAAGCGCAGCTGATAGCCCCAGGTCGATTTGCCCGCGGTGAAGTCGAGTTGTTCGAGCAGCGGCTTGATCGGCGCTTCCTCAGCCTTGGCCCATTCGACATCGCGCCGGAACGGCGTGAAGCCGGCGCCCATATCGCCCTGGTAGGGCTCACCTTCGCGCACGGTGCCAACTGCCGTGAAGGACTGCAGGCCGTCCTTCTCGCGCAGAATTGTGGTCGGCGAGTAGTAGGCGATGCCGTCGCCGGGCTTGATGCGGCGCAGGGGTGCGGCCTTGCCGTGATTGACCTGCATGAAGCCGGCCCCGCGGCCGCGCCGCACATGTTCGGCGGAAGCGACCGCGATCCAGTATTTCGTCATGATTGTTGTCCTCAATCGTTCGGGCAGAAGACACGCAGGCGATGACCGTCGGGATCGAGCGCGACAAAGGTATGGCCAAAACCCATATCGACCGGCGCCTGCAGGATTTTCAGGCCGCGCCGCGCCAAATCGTCATGCGTTGCCGCGACTGTGGCGATGTCGCCGACCGCGAAGGCGACCTCGCCGCCGGCTCGACGGTATGGCGCGACCACAGGCCGAGCATCAGCCCATTGTCGAGCGCAAACAATACGAAGGTCGGTGAACTCTGCACCGGCTCACGGCCGAGCAAGGCGGTGTAGAAAGCACCGCTCTGCTACGGCTGATCGACATAGAGGATGACGAAATTCGGGGTTGCCATGGGTCTGTCTCCAAGATTGGGTGTTTCGACTTGGGGACCATAGGACGAGCTACTGTCAGATTCTGGCAGCAGCGATCATCGACTGCGCAGCCTGTCGACCACCCGCCATTCCTTGAGCAACGCCTGGCGGCGGCGGGGATAGCGGATATCCGTGGCGTTGAGACCGGACATACGGTCTGCACGAAAATGTCTAAAATCCTGCCGCGCCTCGCACCAGGCCACCACCACCCGCACCTTGTCGAAGAAGCCGAGCGCGAACGGCCAGACCATGCGCTCGGAAGCGGCGCCGCCGGCATCACGGTAGAGAAAGCCGAGTTTTCTCTCGTTGCGGATCGCCTGGCGCACCAGGCCAAGGTCGATGCCTTCGACGGCCTCGCCGCGCGGCCCGACCAGCAGCGTGTTTGCATCGAGATCCTCGCGCAGATCGTCCGGCAGCACGGCGGCGATCTTGGCCAGCGCGTCGGCGGCCGCCGCCGACAGCCGCTTGTCCGGTTGTCTGGCAACCCAGCGCGATCCAAGCACAATCGCCTCGATCTCCTCGTCGGTGAACATCAGCGGCGGCAGCATGAAGCCAGGCTTCAGCACATAGCCCAGCCCCGCCTCGCCCTCGATCGGCGCGCCTTGCCCCTGCAGCGTGGCGATGTCGCGGTAGAGCGTGCGGATCGAAACGCCCATCTCGCCGGCAAGCGTGCGGCCACTGACCGGCCGGCGATGCCGGCGCAGGATCTGGATCAGGTCGAGCAGGCGTTCGGAACGGGACATGATTCCAGATTTGCCTGTTTCCTCAGCGAGGTCCACCACCTCAGACATTCGCATGCTGGACCATTTTGTTTGCGCAGCCGGTGACCCTATGTCAAAAGCGGCCTGCCGCCTCCGGAGACGCTCCTGCTTGAAGTCTTTTCGCGACAAACGCCGCGACAACCGTCCGCCCACAAAGGGCAGGGCCGAACACGCGCGGCCGCAGCCGAACGCCGCGCCAGTTCGACCGGAAGCCAAGCGCCACGAAACAAAACCGGACGACCGGTCTGATCCGAAACCCGCGCCGCGCATCCTTGCGCGCCGCGACGGCGCCCTGCCGGCCGAACGCCTGCCTGTGATCCTCGAAGTGGCGCCCAATCAGGATTATGCGCTGCTGGACAGCGGCGCCGGCGAAAAGCTCGAACAATACGGGCCCTACCGGATCGTGCGGCCCGAAGGCCAGGCGATCTGGCAAAAGGCCTTGCCGGCCAGGGACTGGGACCGCGCCGACGCCATCTTCACCGGCGACACCGACGAGGAAGGCATCGGCCGCTGGCGCTTTCCCAAGACGCCGCTCGGCGAGACCTGGCCGATGAAGCATGACGGCATCGACTATCTCGGCCGTTTCACCTCGTTTCGCCATGTCGGTGTCTTCCCCGAGCAGGCTTCGCACTGGGACCACATGGCCAGCCTGATCGCGGCGGCAAAGCGCCCGGTCAAGGTGCTGAACCTGTTCGGCTATACCGGCCTCGCCTCTCTCGTGGCAGCCCGCGCCGGCGCCGAGGTCACCCATGTCGATGCCTCCAAGAAGGCGATCGGCTGGGCGCGCGAGAACCAGGAAATGGCCGGCCTCGGCAGCAAGCCGATCCGCTGGATCGTCGACGACGCGGTGAAATTCGCCGAGCGCGAGGAGCGCCGCGGCAGCCGCTACGACATCGTCCTGTTCGACCCGCCAGCCTATGGCCGCGGCCCCAAGGGCGAGGTCTGGCAATTGTTCGAGGATCTGCCCGGCCTGACCGATCTCTGCCGCGCGATCCTGACGCCGAAGCCGCTGGCCGTGGTGCTGACCGCCTATTCGATCCGCGCCTCCTTCTTCGCCATCCATGCCTTGATGCGCGACACCTTTGCCGGCATGGGCGGCACGGTCGAGTCAGGCGAACTGATCATCCGTGAGCAATCCGCCGGCCGGGCGCTGTCGACATCGCTGTTTTCGCGCTGGGTGGCCTGAATGTCCGGGAGTCGAGAATGAACGAGCGGCACGCCGGCGCGCCGGGGCAGGTCAAGGAAGTCACCAGCCTTGCCAACCCGCTGATCAAGGACATCAAGGCGCTCGCCCAGAAGAAATTCCGCGACCAGCAGAACGCCTTCATGGCCGAAGGGCTGAAGCTGGTGATCGACGCGCTCGATCTCGGCTGGTCGATCAGGACGCTGGTCTTCGCCAAGGCCGGACGCGGCAATGCGGCCGTCGAGAAAGTGGCGGCGCGCACGGTTGCCGCCGGCGGCACCGTGCTCGAAGTGTCGGAAAAAGTGCTGGTCGCCATCACCCGCCGCGACAATCCGCAAATGGTGGTCGGCGTCTTCCAGCAGAAACTTCTGCCGCTAAGAGATATCCGCGCTCACGATGGCGATGTCTGGGTGGCGCTCGACCGGGTGCGCGATCCCGGCAATCTCGGCACCGTCATCCGCACCGTCGATGCCGTCGGCGCCAAGGGCGTGATCCTGGTCGGCGAAACCACCGATCCGTTTTCGGTCGAGACCGTGCGCGCCACCATGGGCTCGATCTTCGCCGTGCCGGTAACCAAGGCGACGCCGGAAGCATTTCTGGCCTGGCGAAACAGCTTTTCAGGCCTTGTCGTCGGCACCCACCTGAAAGGGGCGGTCGACTACCGCTCGGTCGATTTCTCCAGAGGTCCGGTGCTCTTGATGATGGGCAATGAGCAGCAGGGCCTGCCCGACAATCTGGCCGAAAGCTGCGACCGGCTGCTCCGGATTCCGCAGGCCGGCCGCGCCGATTCACTCAACCTGGCGGTCGCCACCGGCGTCATGCTGTTCGAGATCCGGCGCGGCGCCCTGAAGCTTGCCCCCGAGGACGCCAAATCGTGAAATCATGGTCCCCCTACATCCTGCTGGCCATCGTCGCCTTTGCGCTCGATCAGTGGATAAAATATCTGGTCGAGACCACTCTCGCCTTTCAGGAGAAGATTGATCTGGTGCCGTTCCTGGCGCTGTTTCGTACCTTCAACACCGGCATTGCCTTCTCGATGTTCGAGTCCTTCGGCGACACCGGTCTGGTGGTGATTGCGGTTCTCGTCGTCGCTTTCGTGCTCTATCTCGCGACGCGTACGCCGCCCGGCCATGTGCTTGCCCGCATCGGCTTCGCGCTGATCGTCGGCGGCGCGCTGGGCAATCTCGTCGACCGCGCTACGTATGGCCACGTCATCGACTACATCCTGTTCCACACGCAGACTTGGTCCTTCGCCATCTTCAACCTCGCCGACGCCTGCATCTCGGTCGGCGCCGTGCTGATCGTCTTCGACGAACTCATCGGCTGGCGGCGCGAAGTGAAGCCGCAAGGTCCCGATGCTTGAACGCCCAACTCTTTTGACCAATTGACCTCGCCGGACCGTCGCCGCACAGTCCGGCCTGCCTTTGCCGGCATTCACAGCTGCTCGACCGAGGAGAAAAAAGTGTCCGAAACCTTCAAAGCCATCCTCGTTTCTCGCGACGCCGAAAAGAAGCAGTCGGTCGGGATCGTCGACCTCAGCGAAGCCGAGCTGATGGAAGGCGACGTCACCGTCGCGGTCGAGGCGACCACGGTCAACTACAAGGATGGGCTGGCCATATCAGGCAAGGCGCCGGTGATCCGCCGCTGGCCGCTGGTGCCGGGGATCGATTTCGCCGGTACCGTTCTCTCGTCGTCCCATGCCGACTGGCGCAAGGGCGACAAGGTGATCCTCAATGGCTGGGGCGTCGGCGAAACGCATTTCGGCGCCTATGCCGGACGCGCCCGCGTCAAGGGCGACTGGCTTGTGCCGCTGCCCGACGGCATCAGCGCCCACGACGCGATGGCGGTCGGCACCGCCGGCTATACGGCGATGCTGTGCGTCATGGCGTTGGAGCGGCACGGTATCCTGCCGGATCGCGGCCCGGTGGTGGTGACGGGTGCCGCCGGCGGCGTCGGCTCGGTCGCGGTCTCGCTCCTGTCCAGCCTCGGCTACCACGTCATCGCCTCGACCGGCCGCAACGCCGAAAGCCCCTATCTGATCGACCTCGGCGCCGCCGAAGTGATTTCGCGCGACGAGTTGTCCCAGCCGGCCAAGCCGCTGGCCAAGGAGCGCTGGGCCGGCGGCATCGATGCCGTCGGCAGCCACACGCTGGCCAATGTGCTGTCGATGACCGCCTATGGCGGCGCGGTCGCCGCCTGTGGCCTGGCCGGCGGCATGGATCTGCCGTCGAGCGTCGCCCCGTTCATCTTGCGCGGCGTCTCTTTGCTCGGCATCGATTCGGTGATGGCGCCCAAGGCCGTGCGCCTGGAAGCCTGGCGCCGCGTCGGCAGCGATCTCGATCTGGAAAAGCTCGCCGGCCTGTCGACGACCATCGGCTTCGACGGCATCATCGCCGCCGCCCACGACATCGTCGAGGGCAAGATCAGAGGCCGCGTGGTCGTGGATATGTAAGGCTTAAGGCGGCGAAAGTGCATTACCGCTAAAATTCGAACGATCCGCCGCAATCTTCCATAATCTCTATCTGGCAAGGATTTCCGCATGATCGCGGAGTCCGCCAGGAAAGAGAAGAGCCATGCCGAGAGCGTCGAAGGGCCGAGCCCGGCGACGCCTAGGCGGCAGCATGTTGCCCCGCCGCCGCTGGCGCCGGAATTTCCGCGCGCCACGCACGAGGGCCTGCTGTTCCTGACGGTCGTCGCCAGTGTCGTGCTGGCGGGCCTGTCCCACCTCACCGGCGCGCCGATCTTCATCACGATCGGCCTGCTGGTGACAGGCCTCGCCGGCGTCGCCATGCATCTGCGCGGCCGCCGCACCGTCCACCGCGCGACCGCCTTGCTCGACGAAACCGCCGCCCGCAGCCGCGCCGAGATCGAGACGCTGGCCGACCGCATGTGGGAGATGCAGGAGAGCGAGGAGCGTTTTCGCGGGCTGATTGATGCGCTCGGCGATCTCGTCGTCCATCGCGACCGCGACGGCCACATCGTCTATGCCAACAAGGTTTTCGCCGGCCTCGTCGAAACCGATCAGCGCGATCTTGCCGGCAGGACGCTGGCTGACCTCGGCATCGATGTCGGTGTTGTTCCCGACGCCGCCTTTTCCGATCACGAATGCCTGAGTTCCACCGACGTCTCCATCCGCACGCCGAACGGTCCGCGCTGGTTTTCGTGGATCGAACTGTCGGTGCGCGACAAGGATAGCGGCGCCGTTTCGCACCGGGCGATTGCCCGCGACATCACGGCCCGCAAGCGCGCCGAATCTTCGCTGATTACCGCGCGCGAGCGCGCCGAATATGCCAGCCAGGCCAAGTCGCGCTTCCTCGCCACCGTCAGCCATGAGATCCGCACGCCGATGAACGGCATCATGGGCATGGCCAAGCTTCTGGCCGACACCAACCTCTCGCCGGAGCAGCGCACCTATGTCGCCGCCGTCTCGACCTCGGCCAGCGCGCTTTTGGCGCTGATCGAGGATTTGCTCGATTATTCCAAGATCGAGGCCGGTCGCTTCGACCCGGAGCCGCAGCCGACATCTTTGCGCGAGGTTGCCGACAACATCATCGAACTGATGGCGGCGAAAGCTTTCGCCAAGAACATCGGCCTCGGCTGTCATGTCGAACCCGACGTGCCGCAGATGATCATGGCCGATCCCGGCAGGGTCAGGCAGGTGCTGCTCAACCTCATCGGCAATGCGATCAAGTTCACCGACACCGGCGGTGTGCTGGTCTCGGTTGCGCGGGTCCGCACCGAGACCAGCGACCGCATCTGCTTCACCGTCGCCGACACCGGCCCTGGCCTGCGCGAAGAGGACATGGAGCGCATCTTCGAGGAATTCGAACAGTCCGACGGCACCTCGACCCGCACCCATGGCGGCGCCGGCCTCGGCCTTGCCATATCGAGGCGCCTGGCGACGGCCATGGGCGGCTCCATTTCGGTGTCGAGCCGGCTTGGTGAGGGATCTGAATTCGTCTTCGAGCTCCCGGCCACAGGGGCCACCGAAGCGCCGCAGAACCGGCAGAATATCCTCGCCGGCCGGCGCGCCGTGATCGTGTCGAAGAACGCGGTAGAGGCCAATGCCCTAGCCCGCACCATCCGCGCCCATGGCGGCGTTATCGACCTCGCCACAACTGCTCCTCAGGCAGCGCCTTTCGCCGAACATTGCGACGTGCTGTTGATCGACGCCGCCATGGAAGACAGCGACGGCAGGCTGCTCAAGCGCCTGCGCCAGAACGGCTTTGCCGATTGCGAGGCGATCACGCTGATCGCGCCCACCGACCGCGGCATGCTTGGCGAATTCCGCGCCAGCGGCTACGCCACCTTCCTGGCAAGGCCGGTGCGCGGCGAAACGTTGATGCGCGTGCTGTTGACCAGCCATGCCCCAGTTTTGCCCCTGCCCAAGAAGCCGGAAAAAAGCGGTGCGTCATCGCTTCGGGCCGCCGGCGGACGCCAGCATGGCCTGTCGGTGTTGATCGCCGAAGACAACGATATCAACGCCATGCTGGCCCGCGCGACGCTACTAAAGGCCGGGCATCGCGTAAAAGTCGTCGGCAACGGCAAGGCGGCCGTCGAGGCGGTCACCGAAGCCGGGATGAAACACCGCTTCGACGTGGTGCTGATGGATTTGCACATGCCGGTGATGGACGGGCTGGATGCGATTGCCGCCATCCGCCGGCACGAGGAAGAAATGGCCGTGCCGCCGGTTCCGATCATGGTGCTGTCGGCCGACAGCCAGGAAAAGACCCGCCACACCGTGCTCGCCCATGGCGCCAGCGGCTTCGTCACCAAGCCGCTAGACCCCGACGCGCTGGTCCATGCCGTCGAAGGCCAGGTGGCCGCCTGAGGCCGCCCCGACGTGCTCTCTGACATCACGTAAGGTAGCCGGTTGAGGGTTTTCGCCAGCCGACGAAGTATTGCCCGCAGCGCCGTATCACGGTACTGTCACAATCCTGTTGCACCTACACCGTATCCCCGTGCCAAGAGGGATGGCTCGAAGGAGAATCACTCGTGCATACAGTTATGCCGGAATGTGACACTCGGCCCAACGCGGGCGGCGCTTTGCTCGCCGCGCGTAACGCTGATGCTGTTGCAACAGGCGCACCGCTGGGCCGGATCGGCAATCTCGAAGTGCGGCTTGCCCGCAACGAGGCCGAGATCGCTGCCGCGCAGGAAGTGCGCTACCGGGTATTTTATGACGAGCTTGGCGCCAGGAAGGATCTGTTCCAAGCGCAGGACCGGCGCGACGCCGACCGTTTCGACCCCCTTTGCGACCATCTGCTGGTACTGGACACCTCGATCTCCGGTCCCGAGCACCGCCGCATCGTCGGCACTTATCGCCTGCTGCGGCAAGAAATCGCGGCGACCGCCGGCGGCTTCTATTCCGAAGGCGAATTCGAGCTGACCAAGCTCATCGCGCGCCATCCCGGCCAGCGCTTCCTCGAACTCGGCCGCTCCTGCGTTCTTAAGGAATACCGCTCCAAGCGCACCATCGAAGCGCTGTGGCAAGGCATCTGGGCCTATATCAAACACTATGAAATCGGCGTGATGACCGGCTGCGCCTCGTTCCACGGCACGGTGCCGGCGGCGCATGCCGAGGCGCTCACCTATCTTGCCCATCACTGCCGCACCAACTCGGCCTGGGATGTGCGGGCGGTCTCCGGACGCTATTGCTCGATGGACCTGATGCCGATCGAGGCGGTCAACGCCAAGGCGGCGATTGCGGCAATGCCGCCGCTGGTCAAAGGATATCTGCGCGTCGGCGCCCGCATCGGCGACGGCTGCGTCATCGACCGCGAATTCTCGACGGTAGATGTGTTCGTGGTGATGCCGGTCAAGGAAATCGGCGCCCGCTACGTCAACTATTATGGCGGCGAAGCACAGCGCTTTGCGGCGTGATAGCGAATAGCGAATAGCGAATAGAAAGTTGCGCAGGCCTTGTCCCGTTCAACCCTATTCGCTACTCCCTATTCGCTATTCGCTTCTTCACGGAATATCCTCCGGCCGCCGCCCCGGGCGGCTCTTGTAGGACGGAAACGTCCAGCCGAATTTGAGCGCGCCGCCGCGCACCAGGAAAGCCGCGACAAAACCGGCGATATCAGAGGCGAGCGGCGGCAGACCGGCAAGATCGCCAAGCGTATAAAGGCTGGCACCCGCGAGCGCCGCGCTGACGTAGATTTCGGGCCGAAGCAGCACCGATGGCTCGCCGGCCAGCAGATCGCGCAGGATGCCGCCGAATGTGGCGGTCAGCACGCCCATAATGACGGAGACGACCGGCGAGCCGGTGATCGTCAACCCCTTGGCCGCGCCCATCACCGAAAAGGCGGCCAATCCGATGGCATCGAGCCAAAGCAGCCATTTCCAGCGGGATTCGACACGGTGAGCGATGAAGAAGACCAGCACCGCAACCACTGCGCAGATCAGCACATAGCCGGAGTTGGCGACCCAAAAGACAGGCAGGTTGAGGATGACGTCCCGCAGCGTGCCGCCGCCGATGCCGGTGACGCTGGCCAGGAACAGGAAGCCGATAATGTCGAGCTGCTTGCGCGAAGCCGCAAGCGCCCCGGTCGCCGCAAAGACAGCGACGCCGGCATAGTCGAGGAGGTCGATGGGGTTCATGGGCCGAGCGAGTAGTGAGTAGCGGAATAGCACGAAGCCGCAGATTAATATCAACCCCTACTCACTACTCCCTATTCGCTACTCACTATCACGCATCCTTCTCAGCCTGCTCGTTCACCGGACCCGGCTCGACCGGCGCCTCGCCTGCCGCGATCTTGGGGCCGCCCTTGGCGACGCCGACCATGGCGGGCCGCAGCACGCGCTCGCCGATCGAATAGCCCGGCTGCACGACCTGGACCACGGTGTTGGCGGGCACGTCGGGATTGGGCACTTCGAACATTGCCTGATGGAAATTCGGGTCGAACTTCTCGCCTTCCGGCGTCAGTTTCTTCACCCCATGCCGCTCGAGCGCCGACAGCATGGCGCGCTCGGTCAGGTCGACGCCCTCGATCAGCGCCTTGAAGCCGGCGTCTCCGCCGGCCTTGGCCTCGGCCGGGATGGCGTCGATCGCGCGCCGCAGATTGTCCGACACCGAAAGCATGTCGCGGGCGAAATTGGCCACCGCATAGGTGCGCGCGTCATGCACGTCGCGCGCGGTGCGGCGGCGCAGATTCTCCATTTCGGCCGCGACGCGCAGCGCGCGGTCCTTCAATTCCTCGTTTTCCTTCAGCAGCCGCACCAGCGCTTCATAGTCGCCGTCGATGCCGCCTTGCGTGCGCTCGGCCTCGGCCGTTTCGATATCCTCGGGCGCGCGTTCGTCTTTTGTCTGGTCGCTCATCGCCGTTTCCCGTCATTCGAATGGTTTGGATTTGCGCCCGATATCGAGGTTTGGCGGTCAAAAATCAAGGGGCAAGCGATGCTTGGAGCCGTTCGGAGGACGTTGGCACGGATCGCGAAGATCTTTCGAAATTAATTCAAATTTTACCGTGATCGCCGGCTTTGCTTGCCAATACCCCGCTATGGGGGAACCATTCCGATGCTGGAGGAGTTTCGAAGCCAACACAGGATTTTGGGACAATGACAGGCAACAACGGCAACAGGAGCGAAGAGCTCGCCGCCGATATCAAGCGCCAGTTCGGCACCGAGGCAACGAAGCGCTTTCTGCGCAGCTTGCCGGCATTCCGAACCGAGGCCGACATTCCGGAGCATTTTCGGGACCTGCTCGACCGTCTGGACGGCATAGAAGCCAGCGTGGCAGACGGCCAACGCCGGCAATAGCGACGCAATCGCGCGACAATTACGCGCAGTAATTTTGCGTGAGCTTTGCCTTGCGGCGGCGGCAAGCCACGCCTATGCTTCCTGATGAACATGATTTCCCCCGAGACGGCCGCCAACAGCAAGCGCGCCTGGTTGAAGATTCTGGCGCGCTACAAGAAGCCCGACCGGCGGCGCAGCACCCTCGAACTTGCCATCACCCTCATCCCTTTCGTCACGCTGTGGGCGCTCTCTTCGGCCGCCTACTCCTACGGCCACTGGTGGGGCCTGATCCTCATCCTTCCCGCCGCCGGCTTTCTGGTGCGGATCTTCATGATCCAGCACGATTGCGGCCACGGCTCCTTCTTCGCCAATCGCACCGCCGACGACTGGATCGGCCGCGCGCTCGGCGTGCTGACGCTGACGCCCTATGATTGCTGGCGGCGCGCGCACGCCACCCATCACGCCAGCGCCGGCAATCTTGACGAGCGCGGCATGGGCGACATCAGGACGTTGACGGTTGCTGAATACCGGCAGCTGTCCTGGCGGGGACGCCTTGCCTATCGGCTCTACCGCCACCCGCTGGTAATGTTCGGCCTTGGCCCGATCTGGCTGTTCATCTTCGAACAGCGGCTGCCGATCGGCATGATGCGCGGCGGCCTGACGCCCTGGGTGTCGTCGATGACGACGAATCTCGCCATTGCGATTGCCGCGGCCCTGCTCATCTGGTGGATCGGCCCCGGCGCTTTCCTGGTCGTCCATCTGCCCATCGTCGTCCTTGCCGGTTCGGCCGGCATCTGGCTGTTCTACGTCCAGCACCAGTTCGAGGAAACGGAATGGGCGAATGACGAAGAATGGGAATTCCAGCATGCCGCCCTGCACGGCTCGTCCTATTACGACCTGCCGCCGGTGCTGAACTGGTTCACCGGCAATATCGGCGTCCACCACGTCCACCATCTCTCTGCCAAGGTGCCGGGCTACCGACTGCAGGAAGTGCTGCGCGATTATCCGGAACTGCGCGGCATCGGCCGCGTCACGCTCCTCGACAGCCTGCGCTGCGTCAAGCTGGCCCTGTGGGACGAACAGCGCCGCAAGCTGATCTCGTTTCGCGAAGCGCGGGCCTTAGCATAAAATAAACCGCCGCGCGAAACGCGCGGCGGCTTCTCAAAAGCCTGCTCAAGCTGCCTTGCGCTCGTCGCGCACCAGCGCCTTGCCGTCGCGGATCTCGGTGCCGAGCACTTTCAGGCATTCGCGCATGAAGGCTGCGAGGCCGGGCCAACCCTTGGCCGACACCAGATTGCCGTCGACATGGGCGCCGGTCGGCGCGACATCGATGTAGATGCCGCCGGCAAGCGTAACCTCCGGCTCGCAATATTGCAGCGCCGCCACCTCCCGGCCACGCACCACGCCATCGACCGCGATCAGTATCTGCACGCCGTGGCAGATGGTGAAGATCGGCTTGCCGGTCTCATGGAAATGCCTGACCAGCGCCTGCACCCTTTTGTCGATGCGGATATATTCGGGTCCGCGTCCGCCGGCGGCATAGACGGCGTCGTATTGCGCCGGATCGACCTCCGAAAACGTCTTGTTCAAGATGTAGTCGTGGCCGAGCTTTTCGGTATAGGTCTGATGGCCCTCGAAATCGTGCAGCGAGGTCTTCAAGATGTCGCCGGCCTTCTTGTCGGGGCAGACGACATGCACCGTATGGCCAACCGCATGCATGGCCTGTTCAAAGACGAAAATCTCGTATTCCTCGCTGAACTCGCCAACGAGCATCAATATCTTCTTGCCTGCCATGCCGGTCTCCTCCCTTGCTGGCCATTATTTCGGATCGTGAAATAATAGCCCTATCCTAAGGGCAGGCTCGCGACAGGGAAAGCCCAAATCGCACAATTGGTCTGACCAGATTTAGTTTGTTCGCCTTGAGCTGAGCGACACAGCAGCGCATCCAGGGAGAAACAGCACAGTTGGTCCGACCACGAGGCGAGAAAATCAGGCAGCGGCTCTGGTCATGTCGGCCGCCTTCTCGGCGATCATGATGGTCGGTGCGTTGGTGTTCCCGCCGATCAATGTCGGCATCACCGAGGCATCGACCACGCGCAACCCCTGCAGCCCGCGCACCTTGAGCTCAGGATCGACCACGGCCATGGCGTCGACACCCATCTTGCAGGTGCCGACGGGGTGATAGATCGTGTCGGCGCGCGCCCTGATATGCGCCATCAGCTCGGCATCGCTGGAAACACCGGCGGTATAGATTTCCTTGTCGCGGTATTTCGCCAGCGCCGGCGCCTCCAATATGCCGCGCATCATCCTGGCACCCTTGAGCAGCAGGTCCCTGTCCCTCCCGTCGGACAAAAAGCGCGGATCGATGCGCGGCGGCGCCAGCGGGTCCGGGCTCGACAGCCCGACCTCGCCGCGCGAATGCGGCCTGAGCACGCAGACATGGCAGGAAAAACCGTAGCCCAGATGCAGCTTGCGGCCGTGATCGTCGACGATGGCGATGCAGAAATGCAGCTGCAGGTCGGGCCTCTCGATCGCCGGATCGGATTTGAGGAAGGCGCCGCCTTCGGCATAGGGCGTGGCGATCATGCCGGTGCCGTTTCTGCGCCAGCGCAGCATATGCCTGAGCAAGCCAGGCAGGCCACGCAGGCCGATACCCATCATGTCGGCATTCTTCGACCTCCAGGCCAGGATGAAATCGAGATGGTCTTGCAGGTTCTTGCCGACACCGGGCAGTTCATGGGCGACGGCTATGCCCTGCGCGGCAAGCTCATCCGCCGGACCGATGCCGGACAACAACAGGAGTTGCGGCGAGCCGAAGGCGCCGCCGCAGACGATGACCTCGCGCCTGGCGTTCGCCACCGCCTCGCCGTTGCCTTTGCGATAACGCACCCCGGTGGCGCGCTTACCGTCGAGCACAATGCCGGTGGCATGCGCGCCGGTGATGACAGTCAGGTTCGGCCGGTTCATCGCCGGATGCAGATAGGCGGCCGCCGCCGAGCAGCGCTCGCCATTCTTGGCCCCGCCCCAGAATTGCGTGACCTGGTAGAGCCCCGCCCCTTCCTGCTCCGGCCCGTTGAAGTCGTCGTTGCGGCGGATCTGGTTTTCGCCGCAGGCCTCGACAAAGGCTCGCGCGATCGGGCGCGGCTCCTGCTGTTCGCCGACCCTGAGCGGCCCGTCGCCGCCATGCAGCGCGTCGGCGCCGCGCTGGTTGCCTTCGGCGCGCTGGAAATAGGGCAACACCTCGTCCCACGACCAGCCCCGGCAGCCGAGACCGGCCCATTCGTTATAGTCGCCGCGGTGGCCGCGCGTGTAGAGCATGGCATTGATGGCGCTGGAGCCGCCAAGCGCCTTGCCGCGCGGCTGGTAGCCCTTGCGTCCGCCGAGCCCTTGCTGCGGCACCGTCTGCAATCCCCAATTGTTGATCTTCGGCCGGCCCGGCAGCAGCGCGATGATGCCTGCCGGCGCGCGGATGAGCAGGTTCCTACCCTCACCGCCGGCTTCGATCAGGCAGACGGTTTTCGAAGGATCCTCGGAGAGCCGTGCGGCAAGCGAGCAGCCGGCGGAACCGCCGCCGGCGATGACATAGTCGAAATCCATGTCTCCCTCCCTGGCCGGCGGATATTTCCGTCCGGACAGCCAAGAGAAGGCCTGATTTCAGCCGATGTAAAGGCGGGCGGAATTACCGCTGCGTCAGCTGTCGCGAACGCGCCGCCAGGAGTATTTCGGTCCCTTCGGCTCGGACGCTTCGGTCGGCTGATAATACAGCCCCAGCCCGCCGATGCGGCCTTCATCGAGCCGTTTCAGCAGCACCGGGTTCGATATCTCGAACTCATCGAAGCCGAGGCGCAGCATATGCGGCAGCTGGTCGACAAGAACCTGTCCGGTAGCGCGGACGGCGCCCTCGAACTGATAGCGGCTGCGCAGCAGCTCGCCCTTGGAAAACGAGCGGCCGTCGTTGAAGGCCGGAAAGGCCAGCGCCACCAGCGACAGCTGGTCGAGCAGATCGGCGATCTTTTCCAGCTGGTCGCCGGGCTGCAGCGCCACGCCAAGCCGCTCCTTCGCAGAGCGCCGCACCTCGGCATCGAGGCCGAGGAACGCCTGCAGCGGCAGGATGAAGCGGCCATTGCCGGCCAGCGCGTCCGCGCTTTCGGCATGCGCCCATTCGTCTTCGCGAAAACCCTCCGGGGTCCAGAGCCGGGTCTCCGGTGTCGTCGGTTCAGTCATCGAAAATTCCTAAAGCCCAAAAAATCGAAAGTCCGCTGAAGGCCAGTCCAAGCGAAACCGGCGGCCTCCGAGTGGAAGCCGCCGTCTGCAGGCCAGCCTCACCTGAATATCTACATAGCCTAAAGGGAAGCGTCGGTCAGCGACTTCTCCAAGCCGGACAGATGGATGCCGCACTCGGTCTTGGCATGACCGGCCCAGCGGCCGCTGCGCGCATCCTCGCCCGGCTGCACCGGCTGCGTGCACGGGAAGCAGCCGATCGACAGGTAGCCGTACGCGACCAGCGGATTTTCGCGCAGCGCATGCGCGCGCATGTAGTCGGCCTGGTCGGATGTCGTCCAATGCGCCAGCGGGTTGATGCGCACGCGCGGCCCGACCGCCTCGAACACCGGCAGCGCCGACCGCGTCGCGGCCTGGAAGCGCTTGCGGCCGGTGAACCAGGCGCGGAACGGCGCGACGCCACGCGCCAGCGGCTCGACCTTGCGCACGTCGCAGCAGGCGTCGGTGTTGCTTTGGTGCAGATTGCCCGTCGGATCGATCCGTTCGAGCGCCGCCTCTTCGGGCTTGATCACCCTTATGTTGGTCAGTCCGAAATCGGCGACGAGCGCATCGCGATAGCCGAGCGTCTCTTCGAAATGCTTGCCGGTGTCGAGGAAGATCACCGGCAGCGTGCGGTCGACCTTGGCGATCATGTGCAGCAGCACCGCCGAATCCGCGCCGAAGGACGACACAGCGGCGATCTCGTCATGAAACAGTTCGCTCGCGGCGCGTTCGATGATCTTGAGCGCGCTCAGATGCCCATACAGCGCATCGAAGCCCGCCGCTTTCGCGGCGATGCTGTCGTCGACGTCGACGATACGGTCAAGCGGCCTTGGTTTCGCCAGCATAGAGCGCCTCCTTGAACGGCGCGGGACCGACACGGCGGTAGGCGTCGATAAAACGTTCACTTGGATTAAGCCGAAGGCCGAGATAGGTATCGACGATCTGCTCGATGGCATCGGTGATCTCTTCCGAGGAGAAGCCGCGGCCGATGATCTCGCCGACCGAGGTGTTCTCGTCGGCCGAGCCGCCAAGCGTCACCTGGTAAAGCTCGGAGCCCTTCTTCTCAACGCCGAGAATGCCGATATGGCCGACATGGTGGTGGCCGCAGGCGTTGATGCAGCCGGAGATCTTCAGCTTCAGTTCGCCGATCTCGCGCTGCCGCTCGAGCGAGGCGAAGCGAAGCGATATCTCCTGCGCGATCGGGATCGAACGCGCCGTGGCCAGCGCGCAATAGTCGAGGCCGGGGCAGGAAATGATGTCGCTGATCAAATTGGAATTGGCTGTCGCCAGACCAATATCGACCAACGCGTCATAGACCGCCTTGAGATCGGCGCGCGCCACATGCGGCAGGATGAGGTTCTGCTCGTGGCTGACGCGCAATTCGTCGAAAGCGTAATTCTCGGCGATGTCGGCGACCGCTTCCATCTGGCTATCGGTAGCGTCGCCCGGCACCTCGCCGATGCCCTTCAGCGAAATCGTCACTGCGGCGTAGTCGGGATGGCGATGCGTTACGACATTCTGGTCGAGCCAGTCCGAGAAGCTCTTGGAATCGAGCCGCGCCAGCTTGATCGCCGCGTCGCCTTCCGGCCGGTCAGCAAGTGGCGGCGGCGCGAAATAGGCGTCGATGGCGCGGATGTCGGCATCCGGCAGCTTCAGCTCGGCGTCCTTCAACTCCTGCCATTCGGCCTCGACCTGGCGGGTGATTTCCTCGACGCCGGTCTCGTGTACGAGGATCTTGATGCGCGCCTTGTACTTGTTGTCGCGGCGGCCATAGAGGTTGTAAACGCGCAGGATCGCCGTGCAGTAGGACAGAAGGTCGGCCTCCGGCAGGAAGTCGCGGATCTTCTTCGCCACCATCGGCGTGCGGCCCTGGCCGCCACCGATATAGACGGCAAAGCCGAGTTCGCCGGCCGCGTTCTTCTTCACATGCAAGCCGATATCGTGCGTCTGGATGGCGGCGCGGTCGCGCTCCGCACCCGTTACCGCGATCTTGAACTTGCGCGGCAGGAACGAGAACTCCGGATGCACCGACGACCACTGCCGCAGGATTTCCGCATAGGGTCGCGGATCGGCGACCTCGTCGGCGGCGGCACCGGCGAAATGGTCGGCGGTGACGTTGCGGATGCAATTGCCACTGGTCTGGATGGCGTGCATCTCGACACTGGCGAGATCGGCCAGGATCGCCGGAATGTCCGACAGCGCCGGCCAGTTGAACTGGATGTTCTGCCGCGTGGTGAAGTGGCCGTAGCCCTTGTCGTATTTGCGCGCGATGTGGCCGAGCATGCGCAACTGGGCGCCGTTCAGCGTGCCGTAGGGCACCGCGATGCGCAGCATATAGGCGTGCAGCTGCAGGTAGACGCCGTTCATCAGCCTGAGCGGTCGGAACTGCTCCTCGGTGATCTCCCCGGACAGCCGACGCTCGACCTGGTCGCTGAACTCGGCGACGCGGGCCTGGACAAAATCGTGGTCGAACTCATCGTAACGGTACATGTTTCGTCTTTCGGGGCGCGTCCGCCCGTATTTTGTTACGCTGCCCGCGCAGCCTGCTTACCCAGATCTTCCCGGATGGTCGGACCGGCGGCGCGGATCTTTTCGCGCAGCCGCACCGGCTCGACCACGCCATCGACGACATCAGCGTCGATCAGATTGACATCGACCACTTCATTGTCGGCATAGGCCTTGGCGCCGATCGCCTCCAGCCGGTCCTCGGCCGCCTTGTCGTGGGCGAGATCGGCGTGGTCCACCGTCTCGGCCCAGCCGCCATCGGCGTACCAGACGGCGATGCCGTCGGTGAGGCGGTTTGCGGTCAGTATCTTCATTGTTCGACCTCTGCGGCGGCCGTATCGGCAACGCCCTCATGCTTATGTGCCGCGAGCGGCTCGGAACGTTCAAAGTTGGCGCCGGCAACCGCATCGCCGATGATGGTCATCACCGGGCCGGTCAGATCGGCGCGTGCCTCCAGCGACGGCAAATCGGCCAGCGTGCCGTGGAAACGGCGACGGTTTTGCAGGCTGGCATTCTCGACCACGGCGACCGCCGTGTCCGGTGACAGGCCGGCCTCGATCAGCCGTCCGGCAACCTCGGCCGCGACCGAGCGGCCCATATAGACCGCGACGGTGGCGCCGGAGATGGCGAGCTTGGCCCAGTCGGGCAGCGAATTGCCTTTCAGATCATGGCCGGTGGTGAACACCATCGACGAGGACACACCGCGCAGCGTCAGCGGCAGTTCGAAATCGGCGGCTGCGGCGAAAGCGGCGGTGACGCCAGGGATGACATCATAGGCGATGCCGGCATCGCGAAGTGCCGCCATCTCCTCGCCGGCGCGGCCGAACACCAGCGGGTCGCCCGACTTCAGCCGCACGACGCGCTTGCCGGCGTGGCCGAGCTCGACCAGCAGCGCATTGATCTCGGCCTGGCTCTTGGTGTGGCAGCCTTTGCGCTTTCCCACCGGCAGCCGCTCGGCGTCGCGGCGGCCCATCGCGACGATCGCCTCCGGCACCAGCGCGTCATAGACGATGACGTCAGCCTCCATCAACAGCCGATGCGCGCGCAGCGTCAGAAGATCCTCGGCGCCGGGGCCGGCACCGACCAGGGCGATATGGCCCGCAGCCGGAGCCTTCGACAGCAACAGATCGACGGCGGCGTCATGCGCCCGCGAGAGCTCGCCGGCTTCGACGGCGCGCGCCGGCGCGCCCTGGAAAAAACTGCCCCAGAACTGACGGCGCGCATTGCCTTTCGGCAGCAGCTTTTCGGCTGCACCGCGGAAAGAGGCGGCGAGCGTAGCCAGCGGCCCGAGTGAAGGCGACAACATGCGGTCGATGCGGCTGCGCAGCATCTGGGCAAGCACGGGGCCGGCACCTTCCGTGCCGATAGCAATGGCAACCGGCGCGCGGTTGACCAGCGCCGGGGTGAAGAAATCGCAGAGCTCCGGCCTGTCGACGGCATTGACCGGAATGCCCAGCCGACGCGCATCCTCGGCGACGCGGCGGTCAAGCGCCTCGTCGCCGCTGGCGGCAAACACCATCACCGCGCCTTCGAGATGCGCGGCGTCGTAAGGGGCATCAATGTGGGTAGCGCCGGTCGCCGCGATGAAGCTCAGCAATTCGGCTTCGGCAGCATCTGTGATGATGCGCAGCGTCGCGCTCGACTGACCGAGCAGCCGCGCCTTGGCCAATGCTTCATCGCCGCCGCCGACGATGGCCACGGCTTCGCCTTCAACCCGCAGGAAGACGGGGAACGCGTTGAGCTTGGGATGGGCCTGCGACATGAGAGACAGATTCCGGAACAAGACGGCAGTTTTACGCGCGGGCGTGAAAAAGCTGAAGGAACCCACTCGCGCATCCCCTCACGGGAGGCAATCGGTTTTCCGCAAGCCTGAAGGCCAAGAGAAAAATATTCCACATCCGCATATCAGACGGATTCAAGCTGCTGCCGCAGGCCTTGTTCTTCGGCTCTTTTATCCGCCAGCCAGCCAAGTCGCAAAATTGTTTTTTCTAAATTCTACCAATTTAGTAGATTAAAGACGCCGACCGGAGAACGACCCACCGAGACCGTAAAGCCGGCCTCTGAGGGGAGCCGCCGCCACTCCGCGTGAAGGGGTGGAACGTTCCCGCTCCGCCACGCGTTCTGACCCTGCCGATGATGACAATCGTCGGCTGGATTTGAAACCTTAAGACAGGAGCGCGCGATGAGCAAAATCAACCTGAGACATGGCCTGTTGGTCATGGTGGCCGATGGCGAAAAGGCGCTGTTCTTGAAGAACGAGGGCGACAATCTCTATCCGAACCTGCAGCTCTTCCAGGAGATGAAACAGGACAATCCGTCGACGCGCGAGCAAGGCAGCGACAGCCCCGGCCGCTACAATGACGGCCCCTCCGTGCATCGCAGTGCCGTCGAGGACACCGACTGGCACCGGCAGGGCAAGGAACGCTTTGCCGAAGAGATCGCGGACCGGCTCTACAAGCTCGCCCATCACGGCATCTTCGACGACATCGTGCTGATCGCGCCGCCGCTGGTGCTCGGCACGATGCGCAAGAAGCTACACAAGGAAGTCACCGACAAGGTGCAGGCCGAGATACCAAAGACATTGACCAACCATGCCGTGATCGACATCGAAGCCATGCTGCAGGCGGCAGCCTGAAGTCCGCCAGTGTAACCATCTGGATCAGCTATTCGGCGCGCGCAGCGGTTTTGCTGCGCGCGCCTTTCGGTTTTTGGCACGTCGCACCGGCAATTTCCGGCTTGCGGGTTGCATCGCCGACACCCTGTCCACCATATTGCAAAGGCGGCGGCTTCGGGCGGCGCATCCCGACATCCCGATTCTCGAAAGGCGCTCCATAGACAATGCCGCATGACACGCCCCTTATCGCCACCATCGTCGCCGGTCTGGGGCTGGCATTCATCTTCGGGGCGCTCGCCAACCGTTTTCGCATCCCGCCGCTGGTCGGCTATCTCGTCGCCGGCGTGCTGGTCGGACCGAACACGCCGGGCTTCGTCGCTGATGCCGGTCTTGCCAATGAGCTGGCCGAAATCGGTGTCATCCTGCTCATGTTCGGCGTCGGCCTGCATTTCTCGCTAAAAGATCTTCTCTCGGTCCGCGCCATCGCCGTGCCCGGCGCTATCGTCCAGATCGGCTTTGCCACCGCGCTCGGCGCAGGCCTTGCCTGGATGCTTGGTTGGTCGATGGGCGCCGGCCTGGTCTTCGGCCTGGCGCTCTCTGTCGCGTCCACCGTGGTGCTGCTGCGCGCCCTGCAGGAGCGGCGGCTGATCGAGACCGAGCGCGGCCGCATCGCCGTCGGCTGGCTGATCGTCGAGGACCTGGCCATGGTGCTGGCGCTGGTGCTGTTGCCCGCCCTTGCCGGCGTGCTCGGCGGCCAGCCGCAGGTCGATGACCATGCGAGCTTGCTGTCGCTGCCGGCCAGCTACGGCATCTGGGGCGTCGTCGGCCTCACGCTGGCCAAGGTCGTCGCCTTCGTCGTCGTCATGCTGGTTGTCGGCCGCCGGGTGATCCCGTGGATCCTGCACTATGTCGCCCATACCGGCTCGCGCGAACTGTTCCGGCTGGCGGTGCTGGCCATCGCGCTCGGGGTCGCCTTCGGCGCCGCCAAACTGTTCGGCGTCTCGCTGGCGCTGGGCGCCTTCTTTGCCGGCATGATCATGAGCGAATCCGAACTCAGCCACCGTGCGGCAGAAGAATCCCTGCCGTTGCGCGACGCTTTCTCGGTGCTGTTCTTTGTCTCGGTCGGCATGCTGTTCGACCCGTTCAGCCTGATGAGCAATGGCTGGCCGATCCTGGCGACGCTGGCCATCATCGTCATCGGCAAGTCGTTGGCCGCTTTCGTCATCGTCATCGCCTTCCGCTATCCGCTGGCGACCGCCTTGATGATCTCGGCCAGCCTCGCGCAGATCGGCGAGTTTTCCTTCATTCTGGCCGAGCTCGGTGTCGGGCTGAAACTGTTGCCCGAACAGGGACGCGACCTGATCCTTGCCGGCGCCATCTTGTCGATCCTGGTCAATCCGCTGATGTTCCTCGCCCTCGACTGGATGAAGCCTTGGCTGGACGCGCGCGCTGCCAAGACAACGCCACCGGAAGAGGCCAAGCCGGTCGGCCCAGCGACGCAACCGGGACAAGTGGCCTCCGTGGCCACAGCTGCAAAAGAGGATGATCCGCCGCCGCACACGGCGCTTTCCGGTCACACCATCCTGATCGGCTATGGCCGCGTCGGCAGCCTGGTTGGTGCGGCGCTGAGAGAGGCGTCGCTGCCCTTCCTGGTCATCGAGGACGCCGACAAGACGCTGGCCAGGCTGAGAGACGACGGCGTCGAGACCGTCTCCGGCAATGCGGCCAATGCAGACGTATTTGCCGCTGCCAATCCGCAGGGCGCCAAACGATTGATCCTTGCCATTCCCAACGCCTTCGACGCCGGGCAGGTCGTGCTCAGGGCCCGCGCC
Source organism: Mesorhizobium neociceri (assembly GCF_013520985.1). Lineage (GTDB taxonomy): Bacteria > Pseudomonadota > Alphaproteobacteria > Rhizobiales > Rhizobiaceae > Mesorhizobium > Mesorhizobium neociceri. The sequence goes on from NZ_JACDTY010000010.1 coordinate 120,584, forward strand.
GCCAACCCCGGCATCAACGTGATTGCACGCGCCCATTCCGACGCCGAGGTCGAGCATCTCACGGCGCTAGGCGCCGACACCGTCATCATGGGCGAACGCGAAATCGCCCGCGGCATTGTGGAAGAGGTGCTGGGGCAAAAGCCAATGCCGCGCCCCGGCGCCATTGAACCCTCGCCGGCTTGAGGCTTGTCGGTAGAGCGTTGATTACGCCACGAAAGCGGAGCCGCCATTGTGCGCGACACTGGCGAGATATTTTGCCGGCGGCTTGCCAAGCGCCTTCTTGAACATGGTGATGAACGCGGTGACGGAGCCATAGCCGAGATCGCCTGAAACCTGCTGCACGCTGGCACCGGCGGCCAGTTCCCGTATGGCGACGATCAGGTGCAATTGCTGGCGCCAGCGGCCGAAGCTCAGGCCGGTCTCCTTCACCACCAGACGGGCGAGGCTGCTCTCCGAGAGCGCGACGCGACTGGCCCACTCGGCAAGCGTGCTGCGGTCGGCAGGGTCTTGCGCCAGGGCTTCGGCGATCCGCTGCAAGCGCGGCTCGGACGAGATCGGCAGATGCAGCTGTTGGACCGGCATGCGTGGCAGTTCGGAGAGCAGGATCGTGGTCAGAAGCTCGTCCCTCGCCTCGTCTTCCTCCACACGATCGGCCAGCTCGATGATCAGTTCTCGCAGCAGCGGCGAGATCGACAGCGTGCAGCACCGGTCCGGCAGGTCGGCAGCTCCCGGCTCGATGTAGACGAAGAAAATCCGTGCATTGGCGGTGGCGATGTTGCTGTGTTCCATACTGCCCGGAATCCACACCCCGCAATGCGGCGGTACCATCCACAGCCCGCTCGGGACGCGGCATGTGACACCACCGCCGAGCGCGACGACGAGCTGGCCCTTGCGGTGCCAATGGGCGGCCACTTCTGCCTTGGTTTCGGTGACGTCGACGCGCACGGCAATTGCCGGCGCGGCCACTTCATCGACGTCGAAATTGACCCAGGGGTAGCGGAGCGGCTGTCTCATCATTGACCAGTTTTAGCGATTATTCGCCATGATAGCTCAATTCTTTGAACGGGGAAGTCGATAGAGTCCGGGGCATCCACAAACCACCGGGAAAGTTCGACCCATGCGCGCCCTCGTCATCTCTCCCGACAGCACCACCCGGCTCAGGCTCGCCGAAATCGAGGAACCCCGGCCGCTTGCCAACGAAGCGCTTGTCCAAGTCCACGCTACCTCTTTGAACCGCGGCGAACTGCGCCTGCTCACCATACGCCCGGAGGGTTGGATACCTGGCCAGGACGTGGTTGGCATTGTCGAGCGCGCAGCAGCCGACGGCTCCGGGCCAGCCGCCGGCGCTCGGGTTGTTGCCCTGTTCGATGAGGCCGGCTGGGCCGAACGTGTCGCCGTCTCGACCGACCGTCTCGCCGTCATCCCGGATGACGTCAGCTTCGGGTCCGCCGCCACGCTTCCGGTCGCGGGCACAACCGCGCTGAGGGTCCTGCGCCACGGCGGCGACCTCGCGGGACAGCAGGTCCTGATCACCGGTGCCAGCGGTGCGGTCGGCCGTTTTCAGATCCAGATCGCCCGCGAGCAAGGCGCCTGCGTAACCGCGATCGCCGCCGCCAGGCATGCCGAGGATCTTCGCGGCCTCGGTGCAGAGCAAGTCGTCGAGTCGATCGAACTGGCCAAGGGGCCGTTTTCGCTGATCACCGAGTCGGTCGGCGGCCAAAGCCTCGCACACGCCATCGAACGCGTCGCACCGGGCGGCACCATCGTCATATTCGGTTCGAGCAGCGGCGAACTGACGCCGGTTGGCTTCAGACAGTTCGTTCCCGGCCACGAGGGGGCGCGGCTTCAGACCTTCGCCTACTACACGTCAGGTCCAGACATCGGCGCCGATATCGCCTCGCTGCTCGCTCTGGTCGCGGCTGGTCGGCTGGAAACCCGCGTGTCGCTGACCGTGCCGTGGACAGACATCGGCCAGGCCCTGGACGCCCTGCGGCTGCGCAGCTTCAGCGGCAAGGCTGTCCTCACAATCGCCGACTAGGAACGGCCCCTAGCCTGAAATCGGCCGGCTCAAACGTGCTGGCCGCCATTGATGTGGATTTCCGAGCCCGTCACGTAGGACGCCTGCTGCGAGCACAGGAAGAAGATGATGTCGGCGACCTCTGCCGTGGCGCCGAGCCTTCTGAGCGGGATGGTCTCGACGATCTTGTCGGTGCCCGGCGACAGGATCGCGGTGTCGATCTCGCCCGGCGCAATCGCATTGACGCGAATGCCGTGCGGCCCGAAATCATGCGCCATCTCACGCGTCAGCGAGCCGAGTGCGGCCTTCGACGTCGCATAGGCGGTGCCGGCGAAGGGATGCACGCGGGTGCCGGCGATCGAGGTGACGTTGACGATCGAGCCCTTGGCAGCCGCCAATTCCTTGAACAGGCCGCGCGCGAGCATGATCGGCGCGAAGAAATTGACCTGGAACACGTCGCGCCAGACATGCATCGGGGTGTCGATCGAATCCATGCGGCTGTTGCCGTCCTTGAGCTTGGGCGAAATGCCGGCATTGTTGACCAGCGCGTGCAACTGCCCACCATGCGCTTCCAGCCGATGGCGTATTTCCGAGACGGCGATGCCGACATCCTCTTGATCGGCGAGATCGACCTTGATGTGGTCCTCCGGGCCGGCAGGCCACGGGCAGTCCTCGGCAAAGGCCTGGCGCGAACAGGTGATGACCCGCCAGCCCTCGCGCGAAAAGCGTTTGACCGTGGCATGGCCGATGCCGCGGCTGGCGCCGGTCAGCACGATGGTTTTTCTGGTGTCGGTTTCAGCCATGGCGGAGTCTCCGGCCGGACATGTAGCCGAAGGTAGCCTAGCTGGCGAGAGGCGACTTGTCGCTCAGCCGCCGCCGAGAATATCAAGGATCGACGTCTTGCGCTTCTTGGTCGGGCCTCCGACGCTGCCGGGCGGCACCGGATGCTTGATCGAGGCGGTGGTGCCGCCGTCGCCGGGCATGTCGAAGCCGTCGGCATCGACGGTTTCGGCCGGACGGCGGACTGGCGCTCGTGCCGGGACAGCAGCAGGCGCCGGAGCGGCAGAAGGGGCCGACTGGCCGACTGACACGGCAGGCAACGGCGCTGGCTGGTTGTTGTCAGCCGAGGGAATGTCGTCGGGGACGATGGTGTCGGGCGGCGTCGACTTCCAGGTGCCGGGCAGCGGCCTGACCGGTACACCTTCGTGCGCGGCGACCATGAATTCGTGCCAGGCCTGTGCCGGCAGCGCGCCGCCGGTGACCTTCTTCATCGGGCTGCCGTCATCATTGCCGAACCAGACGCCGGTGGTGAGGTTGGCGGTGTAGCCGACGAACCAGGCGTCGCGCGAATTCTGGCTGGTGCCGGTCTTGCCGGCCGACGGCCAGGCGAAGGCCGCCTTCTTGGCCGTGCCGATCTCGACCGTGCCGGTCATCATCGAGTTCATCATGCCGACAATGTCCTGCTTGACGACGCGCGGCGCGCTGCCGCCATTGTCGTCAAAAAGCACCTTGCCTTCGGTCGTGGTGATGCGGCGGATGAAATGGATATCCGGCTTGTAGCCGCCATTGGCGAACGGCACGTAAGCCGATGTCAGCTCCAGCGGCGTCACTTCCGAGGTGCCCAGCGCAATCGAGGTGTTGGCGATCAGATCGGACTGAATGCCCATGCGGTGCGCCGCCTCGACCACCGCGTCGGGCCCGACCTCCATGGTCAGCTGTGCGGCGACCGAATTGAGCGACTTCGCCAGCGCGGTCGCCAGCGTCACCTTGCCGAAATACTTGCCGCCGTAATTGTCCGGCGTCCACTTGCCGATCTTGATCGGAGCGTCGTTGCGCACGCTGTCGGGTGTGCGGCCGGCTTCGAGTGCCGCCATATAGACGAACGGCTTGAACGCCGAGCCGGGCTGGCGGCGCGCTTCCGAAGCGCGATCGAACTGGCTGGTCGAATAGTCGTAGCCGCCGACCATGGCGCGCACGGCACCCGAATTGTCGATCGACACCAGCGCGCCCTGGCTGACATTGAGCTTCTTGCCGCTCTCGTCGATCAGCCGGCGGATCGACTGTTCGGCGAGCTTCTGCAGGTTGAGGTCGACGGTGGTGTTGACGACGATATCGCTGCGCACGTCGCCGATCAGGTCGGGCAGTTCTTCCATGATGGTGTCGGCGACATAGTTTTCCGAGCCGGTCCAGTAGGATGGCGCGCGCGTCGCCGGCGCGCTCATGGCCGAGGCCAGTTCCTTGGCACTGATCTTGCCTTCGTCGCGCATGGCGGCCAGCACCAGCTGCGAGCGTTCTTCCGCCGCCTTCGGGTCGCGCGCCGGCGACAACCGCGACGGAGCTTTCAACAGGCCGGCGAGAAGGGCTGCCTCCGAAAGCGTGACATCGCGCGCGCTCTTGCCGAAATAGCGCCGCGAGGCCGCCTCGACGCCATAGGCGCCGGAGCCGAAATAGACCCGGTTGAGATACATTTCGAGGATCTGGTCCTTGGTGTGCTTGTGCTCCAGCCAAAGCGACAGCAGCACCTCCTGCACCTTGCGTTCCAGCGTGCGGTCGGGCTTCAGGAACAGGTTCTTGGCCAGCTGCTGGGTCAGCGTCGAGCCGCCTTGCGAGAAATGGCCGCCCAGAATGTTGGTCACCATGGCGCGCGACAGGCCGATCGGGTCGATGCCGAAATGCGAATAGAAGCGGCGATCCTCGATGGCGATGACGGCTTCGGGGATGTAGGGCGACATTTCGTGCAGGCCGACCGCCTCGCCGCCGCTCATGCCCCTGTTGGCGAGCAACTGCCCGTCGACCGAGACGATCTTGATGTTGGGCGCGCGGTCGGGGATCGACCAGGTGGTGGCCGCCGGCATCTTGGCGCCGTAGTAGACGACAATGCCGGCCACCGCGATGCCGCCCCAGATGCAGAGCACGAAGCACCAGTAGAACATCCGGGCCAGCACACCGAACAGGCCGCGCCGGCTTTTGCCGCGCCTACCGCGCGATGATGATTTTGCCTTGGAGGTTTTGCGCGCCGTGGAGGATTTGCGATTGCCCGGCACGACGCGATCCTCCTCGTTCACCGAAAAACCGGCCGGAGATTTCGCCTTTGGCGATCCCTCGAAGCTGGGTTCGATGCGACTGTCTCTGCGGTTCGCCATGCGTTGCGCTGTCTTCCCGGTGCCAATGGCGCTCGGGTTGGAGGGTAGATGCGGCGGTTTAAGGGCGCGTTAAAGCAGGGGTTATGCACCCTTTTGAAATTCCTTAAGAATTTCTAAATCGGCTACGCCCGCTGCCTCCGGCATGGCGCATCCGCGCCTGCTTGTACGTTGCGGACGGCAGAGCCCTAGGCTACCCCGGAATATTTCAATTCTGCTGGATCGAAATGCCCTTGTCGTCGATCTTCAGCTCCACGCCCTTGGGCTTGGTCTGCTCGTGATAAATGTAAGCACCGAGGGCGATGACCACGACCGCGAGCGCGCCGATAACGAGATAAAGTGTGTTCTGTTTCACGGCGCGCTCCGTTTGGTATCGAGCGTCACGCTCGCTTCAGGACCTTCACCAGCACCAGAAGGATAACGGCGCCGATCGTGGCGTTGATAATGGCGGCCAGAATGCCGCCGCCGATGGCAAAGCCGAGCCTTGGGAAAAGCCAGCCGGCGATGAAGGCACCGATGATGCCGACGACGATGTTGCCGATCAGACCGAAACCGAAGCCCGAGACGATGAGGCCGGCGAGCCAGCCGGCAATGGCGCCGATGATCAGGAAGATGAGAAGGCTTTCGATGCCCATGGCGAGTCCCTCCAGGATGAGAGGCGGCTGCGGAGCGGAAGGCTCCGAATCAGCCTCGTTTTCAACAACTTCAGGCTATGCGAAAGCGGATGACCTCGCCAGCGGCGCTCATTGGTCGTCGTCATCGTCGCTGGAGGCAGGCCGCCAACTGGTCGGGTCGACCTTTTTCTGGGTGTCGCTGTCGGTGTAGACCCACCAGGCGCCGTCACGGTATTGCCCGACGGATTCACTGACGACGCCGGCGCCGTCCCTCCACAGAACAGTGACCTTGGACCCGTCCGTCGGCGCGGTCGCTATCGGCTTGCGGTCTGCCATGTCATCCCCCTCATTGAGCCGACAGAACGCTGCGGCGCGCGTCTGGTTCCAAACGGGCTAGGAGCAGGCTCAGCTGTGAGCGAAAATATCCTCTTCGTCCCAGCCCATCAGATCGAGCTTGGCACGCGTCGGCAGGAAGCGGAAGCAGGCGTCGGCTTCCTTGGTCCTCCCGTCCCGCGCCAGCCGTCCGGCCAGCACGTCGCGCAGCCGGTGCAGATAGAGCACATCGGAAGCGGCATATTCGAGCTGTTCGGGCGACAGGGTCTCGGCCGCCCAGTCCGACGACTGCTGCACCTTCGACAGGCCGACGCCGAGCAGCTCGAAGCAGATGTCCTTCAAGCCGTGCCGGTCGGTATAGGTGCGGGTCAGCCGCGAGGCGATCTTGGTGCAGAACACCGGCTCCGGCATGACACCAAAGGCATTGTAGAGCACCGCAAGATCGAAACGGCCATAGTGGAACAGTTTTGTGATGCCGCGGTTGCGGAGCAGGCTGACCAGGTTCGGCGCCTTCTTCTGGCCGGGCGCGATCTGGATTACGTCGGCGGAACCATCGCCCGGCGAGATCTGCACCACGCAGAGCCGGTCGCGATGCGGGTTCAGCCCCAGCGTCTCGGTGTCGATGGCCACCGCGTCGACATTGTAGTGCGAAAGGTCGGGAAGATCGTTTTTGTGGAAGCGGATGTCGGCCATTGTTTTCTCCGGGTCGCGGCGTGCCCCCTCGTCGCCGCGATCCGGAGAAAAATCAACAGAAAGTTGATTCTCACGCTATTCGTGATTTCACCTGTCAGCGCGTCAGTGCATCGAGAATGCGCGCCCAGGAACGCTGGCCCTTGTGGAAGGAGGTCAGCTCGTATTTCTCGTTGGGCGAGTGGATGCGGTCGTCGTCTAGGCCGAAGCCGACCAGCAGCGATTCCATGCCGAGATAGGTCTGGAAGTCGCCAACGACCGGAATGGAGCCGCCACTGCCCGTCGTCACCGCGGGCTTCGGCCATTCATCCGACAGCGCATTCTTGGCCTTGGCCAGGAACGGCGAGTCGTAGGAAAGCTGGATCGCCAGCGAGCCGCCATGCGGGTGGAACTGGACCGAACAGTCCGCGGGAATGCGCTCCCTGACGAATTTCTGGAACGCGGCGCGGATCTTTTCGGGATTCTGCTTGTGGACGAGGCGGAAGGAGATTTTCGCCGACGCTTCCGCCGCGATCACCGTCTTGAAGCCCTTGCCGGTATAGCCGCCGATAATGCCGTTGAACTCAGCCGTCGGCCGCGCCCAGGTGAGCTCCAGCACCGAGCGGCCCTTTTCGCCGGACGGGATCGACAGGCCGATAGGCCCGAGGAAGGTCTCAGCGGTCTCGCCGAGCGTCTCCCAGGATTTCAGGATCTGCGACGGCGTCTCCTCGACCCCGTCATAAAAGCCGGGAATGGTGATGTGGCCGTTCTCGTCATGGATGTCGGCCAGGATTTTCGCCAGGATGCGGATCGGATTGGCGGCGGCACCGCCATAAAGGCCCGAATGCAGGTCGCGATCGGCCGCCTTGACCGTGATTTCCTCGCCGACCAGACCGCGCAGACCGACGCAGATCGACGGTGTCTCGCGGTCCCACATGCCGGTGTCGCAGACCAGGGCGAAGTCGGCCTTGAGCTCTTCGGCATTGGCCTCGAGGAACGGCTTCAGCGACGGCGAACCGGACTCCTCCTCGCCCTCGAACAGGATGGTGATGCGGCAGGGCAGATTGCCATGCACCTGCTTCCAGGCGCGGCAGGCCTCGACGAAGGTCATCAGCTGCCCCTTGTCGTCGGCCGAGCCGCGGCCGGTGATCACCTTGTGGCCGGGCTCGACCTCTTTCACCGCCGGGGCGAACGGGTCGCTCTCCCAAAGCTCGATCGGGTCGACCGGCTGCACGTCGTAGTGGCCGTAAAACAGCACATGCGGCGAACCGGCGGGGCCGTCATGATGCGCAACCACCATCGGATGTCCGGGTGTGTCGCGCACCGAAGCGTCGAAGCCGATCAGCTTGAGCTCGGCCACCAGCCATTCGGCGGCCTTGCGGCAGTCGGCGGCATAGTCGGAATCGGTGGAGATCGACTTGATGCGGAGCAGGCCGAACAGGCGCTCCAGGCTCTGGTCGAGATTTGCGTCGAGACGGTCGAGGACGGGGGAAATGGTGGACATGTCTGGCGAGCCTTTCGATTGGGTGCCGGGACCGTAAAGGCAGCGCATCAAAACGAAAAGCCCGCGATCGTTGGACCACGGGCTGCAATTGCTTGATCAAAGATCAGAAGGCAAAAAAAGAGCCGCCGTGGTGGAGGGGGAACCACGGCGGCCTTTACTCGAAACGTTGCGGCAGCCCGGAGAGGGGGGATAGGCTGCCGCAGTTGTCCGGGATAGGCGGGGGACGGGCCTTGCTCCGGACTCGGCGAAAACTGCCGATGAGCTCTATTTGTGTCTTCGAACATGGCGTTTCAAGGGCAAGAAAATTACACTTTTGTAACATGGCCGTGAGCGTATCGGCCGGGCAGGCTCTGTCAGGATGTCGTCGCAACACCTGTTGGAAGCCCGCCTTTGCCATGGACCGCGAAGCTTGGCCGCGCTATCCCTGCCGGCATGAAAAAAGGCGACCATCTCTTCCTTGTCGACGGCTCCGGCTACATTTTCCGCGCCTACCACGCGCTGCCGCCGCTCAACCGCAAATCGGACGGGCTGCCGACCAATGCGGTGCTCGGCTTCTGCAACATGGTGTGGAAGCTGATGCAGGACGCCCGCAACACCGATGTAGGCATCGTGCCGACGCATTTCGCCGTCATTTTCGATTATTCGTCGAAAACCTTCCGCAACGAGTTCTACCCCGAATACAAGGCCAACCGCAACGCGCCTCCGGAAGACCTGATCCCGCAATTCGGACTGATCCGCCAGGCAACCGTCGCCTTCAACCTGCCTTGCCTCGAGATGGAAGGGTTCGAGGCCGACGACCTCATCGCCACCTATTGCAAGCTGGCCTGCGAGGCCGGCGCCGACACCACCATCATCTCCTCCGACAAGGATTTGATGCAGCTGGTCGGCCCCACGGTCGGCATGTACGACCCGATGAAAGACCGCCAGATCGGCATCCCCGAAGTCATCGAGAAATGGGGCGTGCCGCCGGAAAAGATGATCGACCTGCAGGCGTTGACCGGCGACTCCGTCGACAATGTCCCTGGCGTGCCCGGCATCGGCCCGAAGACGGCGGCGCAGCTTCTGGAACAATTCGGCGACCTCGACGGGCTGCTGGCCCGCGCCGGCGAGATCAAGCAGGACAAAAGGCGTGAATCCATCATCGCCAACGCCGACAAGGCACGCATATCGCGCCAACTGGTGACGCTGAAGAACGACGTGCCGGTCACCGACGGCCTCGACGATTTCGTGCTGCACGCGCCGGACGGGCCGAAGTTGATCGGCTTCCTCAAAACCATGGAATTCACCTCGCTGACCCGCCGCGTGGCAGAAGCAACCAGCACCGAGGCCGGCGATGTCCAGGCCGTCGCTGTAACCGTCGAGCGCGCCGACACCGCGCATGGCCCCGATGTCGGCTCCGGCGCACCGGTAAGCACCGGAACGAACGAAGCAGCACAAGCTGCAGCCACGGCCGATACCGCCAGAGCCGGCGATACCCCTTCTTTGCTTTCAGCACTTCGCCTCGAGGCGGCGTCCGCCGCCAAGATCGAGCCCGGCGCCTATGTCGCGATCCGCGACACGGCAACCCTCAAGACCTGGCTGGCCCAGGCGAAGGAGACCGGCATCGTCGCTTTCGACACCGAGACCACCTCGTCGGATCCGATGCTGGCCGACCTGATCGGTTTCTCCCTGGCGATCGGCCCCAGCCGCGCCGCCTATGTGCCGCTGGCGCACAAGAGCGGCGCCGGCGACCTGCTTGGCGGCGGCACGCTGGAGAACCAGATTCCGGTCCGCGAGGCGCTGGCGCTGCTGAAGCCGCTGCTGGAAGACAAATCGGTCCTCAAGATCGCCCAGGACGCCAAATACGACATCGTCGTCATGAGCCGCCACGGCATCGATATCGCGCCATTCGACGACACGATGCTGATCTCCTACGTACTTGACGCCGGCACCGGCCACCACACTCTGTCCTCGCTTGCCGACAAATGGCTTGGCCATGCCACGACCCCGCTCAAGGACCTCGCCGGCTCCGGCAGAAGCTCGGTCGGGTTCGAGCAGGTCGACATCGACCGGGCAACCGCCTACGCCGCCGGCCATGCCGACGTGGCGCTGAGGCTGTGGCAGGTGCTGAAGCCGCGACTGGCCGCCAAGGGACTGGTCTCCGTCTATGAGCGGCTGGAGCGGCCGCTTGTGCCGGTGCTGGCCAGGATGGAGCAGCGCGGCATCTCGGTCGACCGTCAGATCCTGTCGCGGCTCTCCGGCGAGCTGGCGCAAGGCGCTGCCCGGCTGGAAGAGGAAATCTACGGCCTCGTCGGCGAACGCATCAACATCGGTTCGCCAAAGCAGCTCGGCGATATCCTGTTCGGCCGCATGGGTCTGCCTGGCGGCTCCAAGACCAAGACCGGGCAATGGTCGACCTCGGCGCAGCTTCTGGAAGATCTCGCCGCCGAGGGCCACGAATTGCCGCGCAAGATCGTCGACTGGCGCCAGCTGACCAAGTTGAAATCGACCTATACCGATGCCCTGCCCGGCTTCATCCACCCCGACACCAAGCGCGTGCATACGTCCTACGCGCTGGCGGCGACGACCACGGGCCGCCTCTCCTCCTCCGATCCCAATCTGCAGAACATCCCGGTGCGCACCGCCGAGGGTCGCAAGATCCGGACGGCCTTCATCGCCGACAAGGGCCAGAAACTGGTCTCGGCTGACTACAGCCAGATCGAGCTCCGCGTGCTGGCCCATGTCGCCGAGATTCCGCAGCTGACGCAGGCTTTTGCCGACGGCGCCGACATCCACGCCATCACCGCTTCGGAAATGTTCTCCGTGCCGGTCGAAGGCATGCCTTCGGAAGTGCGCCGCCGCGCCAAGGCGATCAATTTCGGCATCATCTACGGCATTTCGGCCTTTGGCCTCGCCAACCAGCTGTCGATCCCGCGCGAAGAGGCCGGCGCCTACATCAAGAAGTATTTCGAGCGCTTTCCCGGCATCCGCGACTATATCGAGGCGACCAAGGCCTATGCCCGCGAGCATGGCTTCGTCGAAACCATCTTCGGCCGCCGCATCCACTATCCGGAGATCCGGTCGTCGAACCCGTCGATCCGCGCCTTCAACGAGCGCGCCTCGATCAACGCCAGGCTGCAAGGCACCGCCGCCGACATCATCCGCCGCGCCATGGTGCATATGGACGAAGCGCTGGAGAAGGCCGGTCTGTCGGCCCGCATGCTGCTGCAGGTGCATGACGAGCTGATCTTTGAGACGGTGGAGGCGGAAGTCGAAGCGACCATCCCCGTGGTGCGCCGCGTGATGGAAAATGCGCCTATGCCGGCCATCTCGATGTCAGTGCCGCTGCATGTCGACGCCCGGGCGGCCAACAATTGGGACGAGGCGCACTGACGCTCGGCCGCACTCGGCTAAGTCGCGATCCGGCACACCCCCCTCTGCCCTGCCGGGCATCTCCCCCTCAAGGGGCGAGATTGAACGTCACAACGGCTTTCGCCAATCACCAACGTTGCAGAATTAGCGCGTCACCAACGCTGCCAATCTCCCCCCTTGAGGGGGAGATGTCCGGCAGGACAGAGGGGGGTGCTGTCCCGCCAACGTCACTGATTAGCGGGCAATCTCCTAAGCCGCCTCAGCTCTACACTTGGCACACGTCCCACGAAACTCGATCACCGCCTTCTTGGCGGCAAACCCTGTCGAGCGAACCCACTCATCCAGCCGGTGATCGACATCATGGTCGGACATCTCCGTCACCTGCCCGCACGTGTCGCAAATGGCGAAGGCGGTCATCGAATGGCTGTGATCGTGCGGCTCGGCGCAGGCGACGAAGGAATTGAGGCTTTCGAGCCGATGCACGAAACCTGATTTCACCAGGCTGTCGAGCGCACGATAGACTTGCAGCGGCGCGCGGAAACCGCGCTCGCGCAGCTGGTCGAGCAGCGTATAGGCGCTGAGCGGTCCGCTGGCGGCCTCGAGCTTTTCGAGCACGCTCAGCTGATTCTTCGTCAGCACATCCCTTGCCGCCATGATCCTGTTTTCCGATCGTTTAGAGCATGATGCCGAAAAGTGTGAAGCGGTTTTCTTGGACAAACGGGAACCGTTTGTCCACGCATCATGCTCCATCTCTTTGACTCTCAACTTCCTTGAGATAGCGATGAAACGGGCTTTTTGCCACTGTTTCCGTTATCGCCATCGACACCATGACCGCTACCGTCGGTTGGCGGCACCGACCACATTCAAAATACTGACAAAATCCTCGGCAAAAGGTGCCGCACTTGCAAATTCGATCAGGCTTGGGGAAGCAATCATGATCAAACTGACTCGGCGGACGCTGCTCGTCGGCACGTCGGCGCTTGTGGCCGCCGGTACGGTCTCGTTCCGCGCCCTCGCCGCCTCGCGCACCTATCATGCGCTGCTGGTTGCCTGCACCGACTATCCCAACCTGCCGCAGAAGAACTGGCTGATCGGTCCGAAGAACGATGCCGGCCTGGTCCGCGACTATCTCCTGAAGAACACGCCCGATCCGGTAAAATTCTCGGCCGAGAACGTGACCTTGCTCGCCAAGGACGTCGAGGGCGCCAACGGCCCGCCGACGCATGCGGCGATCAAGGCCGCCCTTGCCGATCTCGCCGGCAAGGTGCAACGCGACGATTTCGTCTACCTGCATCTGTCCGGCCATGGCGCGCAGCAGCCGCAAGCCAAGGCCGGCGACGAGACCGACGGCCTCGACGAGATCTTCCTTCCCTCCGACATCGACAAATGGATCAACCGCGAAGAGGGCGTGCCCAACGCGCTGGTCGACAACGAGGTCGGCGCCGCTCTTGACGCCATCCGCGACAAGGGCGCCTTTGTCTGGGTCGTGTTCGACTGCTGCCATTCCGGCACCGCGACACGCGCCGCGGAAGTCGATGACGAACTGGAGCGCAAGGTCGAATTCGCCGACCTCGTTGGCGGCGACGATGCGGCGAGAGCAGCGGCCGTCAAGACCTATGACGACATCTCGGCGGGTGCATCGCGCGGTTTCGACGAGAATGGCGGCCGCAAGCCGGCCTTCAACCTGACGCCGACCGGCGCCGAGCCGATTGCCCGGGGCAGGCTGGTTGCCTTCTATGCCGCGCAGACGGTCGAGACGACGCCGGAAATGCCGCTGCCCAAGGGCACGCCCGACGCACCACGCTTCGGCCTGTTCACCTTCACCATCCTGTCGAAGCTGGCCGAGAATCCCAACGTCACTTATCGCCAGCTCGGCCAGGCCGTGCTGCAGCAATATTCCGCGGACGGCCGCACAAGGCCGACGCCCTTGTTCGAAGGCGAGCTCGACGCCCGCGTGTTCGGTACCGACAAGACCGACGCCGTCATGCAATGGCCGATTGCCGTCAAGGACGGCGACGTCGCGATCGGCGCCGGGCTGCTGCAAGGCCTCACCCCCGGCAGCAAGCTCGCCATCCTACCTTCGGCGCTGTCAAAGCTTTCCGACGCGGTCGGTTATCTCGAAGTGCAATCGGCCAGGAACCTCGAGAGCAACCTCAAGCCGGTCGAGTTCGACGGCAAGCCGGCGCTTGCGCCGACGGCCGTGCCTGCCGGCGCCTATGCACGCGTTGCCGAACTGGCGGTAGACTACAAGCTTCTGGTGGCAAAACCGGCGTCAACGGCGGGGCTCGAAAAGGAAACCGAGCTGGTCAATTCGGTTCTCGACGAACTGGCGGCGAGGCCGAATTCAGGCTTCCACATCGCGCTGGTCGAACCCGGCAAGAGCGCCGATCTGCGGCTGGCTGTGCTGCGCGAAAAATCCATTGCCGACGCTGCCGCCGACGCAACCGACGAGCCGGCGCTGTGGTTCCTCCCGGCGTCCGGCGATATCAGCTTGAAGGACGGCAGCAAGCCGCCGCGCATCGTCATCCATCAGGATGGTCGCGACAAGCTTGCCGAAAACACTGGCAAGAACCTGACCACCATCTTCCGCGCCACCGGCCTGTCGCGGCTCGCCGCCGCTTCCGACTACCGGCCGGACGAGGTCAGCGTCCAGTTCCTGATCAGGCGCCAGGACAGCGATGCGATGGAGCCGATCGAATCCTCGACCGTGCCGCGCGTGTCGCCGGGCGATCAGGTGCACATTGCTGCCAAGAACGAGTCCGACGAATTCGTCGACATCAACGTGCTCTATATCGGCAGCGACTATTCGATCACCCACATCGTCGCCGAGCGACTGGCGCCCATCAACGAGCAGGCCGATCAGGGTCTGAAGGAAGGCCTGCTCGCCTTCACCGACACCAGCTTCGGCATGGAGCGCATGATCGCCGTGCTGACCGAGGCGCCGCCGCAGAGCGAAAAAGAAGATCTGAGCTTCCTCGCTCAGGAGGGCGTCCGCGCCGTGACGCGGGCAGCATCGGGAACACCGGGTTTCTCCGACATGCTGGCCGATATCGGCATGGCGCCGGCGACGCGCTCGGTGATGCGGCTTGCCGACAAGAGCGGTCCGAAGGGCGCGGTGATGATCTTCCCGATGGAGACGGTGCCGCGCGCCTGAACATAGCTTTGTCGGCTCTTGCGCTACCGGCATGATATAGTGAAACATTTCCCGGCTCGCGGCGCCCCGATGTACCGCGGCGGGATGCAACAAATGAGGACATCAGTGCCTATCCCCGTGCCCTCCCGGCGTGCAGCGACCGCCGGCCTTGCCGCCGGCCTGTTGCTGGTTGCCAGCGCCTCGGCGGACGAAAACTGCGGCCTGTGCGCCAAGCAGATCGTCACCAATTCCGAGCTCGCCACCTGCTTTCTCGACCAGTACGACCAGATCGCCAAGACCGGCAGCACTGCCGTCGTCGTCGATCTCTCCAGTTGCGCCTCGCGCGGCGTGGTCGAACCCTTGCCGTCACCCAACAAGGCGGCTGCGGAACCCGACGTGCAGTTCATGATTTCGCGAACGCAGCTCGATTGCCTGAAAAAGAAGCTGGAGGCGCCTGGTATCGTGCTTGACCCCTCCGCCACCATCCAACTGGACAGCTGCGGATGAAAAAGCCGGGGGGCACTGCAACACAAAAACCGTCGACCGCATCGCCGGCACCGGCCAAGAAGCCGGAGAGCTTGCCCGAAACCACCGAAGGCTTTCCGTGGCCGAGCAGCCACGAAATCAAGAAGGAAGCCAACCCCTTCACCGATCGCGACTGGCGCATGCTGGCCTACGCCTGGTCGGGCCTCGCGGTGCGGCTGGCGATCATCTTCACCCTGGGCTTCTCGGTCTTCCAGTTTCTCGCAAACCAGGAGCAGAAGCGCGTCGAGCAGACGATGTCGCTGGTCGAGCTTTGGGAAAGCAAGGATTTTCAGCAGGCGCAGCGTGCGCTGAAGGAACGGCTGGCGGCGCTCAACGCCAAATACGACAATCTGCTCAGCGCCACTCCGTCGCCGACCGAGGAACAGGTGTTTCGGCAACGCATCGGCATCGAAGCGATGACCGCCGGGGGCGGCACCATGCCGATCGCCGATTTCAACGACAGTTTCGACCGCATCGTCTATTTCCTCAACCGGCTCTCCATCTGCGTCGACGGCAAGCTCTGCTCTCGCGATGTCGCCGATGCCTATTTCCGCGATTATGCCGTGTCGTTCTGGAGCTACTTTGCCGGCTACATAGAAAAGGAACGCAAGACCGGTTCCGCGAACTATGCCCAGGCGATCGAGAATTATGTGCGCCACGGGTCGCCGCCGCCTGCTGACTCCAAATAGCGGCGCAACGAAGGTGCCGGGCAGCTCTCATCCCTTGCGTGCTTTCCGGTGGCTGATCATGGTCGGTCTTCTGGCGCTGGCGTCGGTCGCCCGTGCCGAAGACCTCGATTTCCATCTCGATCTCAACACCGGCGGGCACAGTGCGAGGGTGACCGACTTGGCCTTCGCGCCGGACGGTGAGGAACTGGTCTCGGCGTCCGACGACAAGACGATCCGCATCTGGGACTGGCAGAGTGGGGTGACGCTGCGCACCATTCGCGGCTATCTCGGCAACGGCAATGACGGCAAGATCTTTGCGATCGCCGTGTCGCCGGATGGCAAGACGATCGCCGCCGGCGGATATTTCGGCGCCGGCATCGGCGACAAGCCGCCCTATGGCGATGTCAGGCTGTTCAATTTCGCTACCGGCAAAATCAAGGGTGTGCTGAATGGCGCCGACTTCGCGGTCTATGACATCGCCTTCGCGCCGGATGGAAACACGCTCGCCGCCACCGGCGGCGATGGCTTCGTCTACCTCTGGCGGGTGGACGACAAATCCGCTTCGGGCTGGACGCTGGCCACAAAACTCAATGCCGATTCATGGCGTGTCGAAAAGCTCGGCTTCGCCGCTGCGGGAACCCGGCTGGCAGCTACGACCACCGACAATGGCATAAGGCTCTGGGACGTCGCCAAGGGCGAGGAGATTGCCTTGCCCGCCGAGGCTGAACCGCTGCGGGATGTCAGCGTCGCCGCGCTCGCTGTCTCGCTGGATGGCAGCCTGTTCGCAACCGGCAGCAAGGACGGCGACGTCCAGGTCTGGCAGGCCAGCGACGGCAAGTTCGTCCGTTCCATGCCGAAGCAGGATTTTCAGATCGGTGCGCTAAGCTTCGCGACGGGTTCACGGCTTGTCGCGTCCTGCAGCTATCGCTGCGCCGACAAGCACCGCACCGTGGTCTGGAATACGGATAGCGGCGAGCAGGTGCTGGATTATAGCGGCCATGATGGCACGGTCTTTGCCAGCGCCAGCAATGCCGACGGGTCGCTGATGGCGACTGCCGGCGGCACCCGCAACGCGATCCAGGTCTGGGACCCCGCGACCAGCGACCGCAAGGCGCTGTTGCAAGGGGTCGGAGAACCGGTAACGGCCGTCGGCTTCGATGCGGCGAGCAATTCCGTCGCTTGGGGCAATGCCAACCCCTGCCCCGAACGCGTCTCCTGTCCGGAGATGCTGGGCACGCTGGACAAGACGCTGGCGCTGCCGACGGCCGAGCGGTTCTTCGAGGAGCCGGAAGCGTTGGCGCAACAGAGCGCCTATGCCCGCGCCGAGTTGACTGACGGTGAATGGTCGCTTCGCGCCGTCTCCGGGGGCAAGGATGGCCTGGAGAATGCGGTGCTGGAAATCGCGAGCGGCGGCAAGGTGGTGCACAGCATCGAGAACGCCGCCACCAATGGCTTCGTCCATTCGGCCTATACGCTGATCGACAACGGGCTTGGCCTGATCACCGGCGGCAGTGACGGAACACTGCTGGAGTACAAGACCGCGACCGCCGAGGTGTCAGGCGAATTCACCGGCCACACCGGCGAGGTTAACGCCATAGTGGCATCTGAGAAGGAGGGGCTGCTGGTCACCGGTAGCGCCGACCAGACCTTGCGGCTGTGGAATTTGAAGACGCACAAGCTGATCGTGTCGATGTTTTTTGCCGGCTCCGAATGGATCGTGTGGATGCCGCAGGGCTACTATTATTCCTCCGCCGATGGCGACAAATTGATTGGCTGGCAGGTCAATCAGGGCCGCGATCACGAAGGGCGCTTCATCAGCGCCGGTCAGCTGAAGAAATATCTCTGGAGTCCGGAAATGGTACGCCGCGCCATCATCCTGCGCAGCGCCGAACAGGCGGTCCAGGAAATGCGTCCAGGCGTCGACCGCGAGCTGGAGAAGCTGCTTGAGCGCAAGCCGCCGGAATTCGGCATCAAACTTGCCGACGACCAGAGCAATGTCCGCGAGGGCTACGTTGCCGTCGAGATCACTGGCGCGGCCGAAGCCGGCGCCGATGTCGCCGGATTTTCGATCCTCTCGAACAGCCGCAATGTCGGCGAGGTCACCGCACGCTCGGCCGATGGCGGCAAGAGCACCATTGTCGAAGTGCCGGTCGAGAACGGCGAGAACACCATCCGCATCACCGGCACCAATGAATTCGGCTATTTGACCGAGCGCAGCGTTACCGCGCTGGCCAGAAAAACCGAGAGGCCCGCCAACAAGGGCAAGCTGTACGTCGCCGTCATCGGCGTCGACAAATATCCCTTCCTGACCGATGCCTGTGCCGGCCGCGCCTGCGATCTGCGCTATCCCGTCGACGACGCGACGGAATTCCTCGAGGTGATCTCGCAGAAATCCGCGCCCTTGTTCTCGTCGATGGAGACGCTGGTGCTGGTCAACCGCGCAGCACTCGACGAGGCGCCCGACGCCGGCAAGGATGTGTTCAAGGTCGCCAGCGCCGACAGCATCCTGGAGCCGGACTCCGACACGATCGACGACCAACTCGCCGATTTCCTCGACAAGCCCGGCGAGAACGACACCACCATTATTTTCGTCGCCGGCCACGGCATCAACATCGACGAGGACTATTATTTCATTCCGACCGACGGCCGCAAACAGGACGCCGATCGCTGGAAGCGCTCCTCGCTGGTTGACTGGGGCGATATCCAGAAATCGGTCGAGCGGGCCAAGGGCATGCGCTTCATGCTGCTCGACACGTGCCATGCCGCCAACGCTTTCAACCCGCGCCTGGAAAAGGACGCGCAGGACGCGCGCATCGTCGTCTTCTCGGCAACCGCCGCCAACAACACCGCCGCCGAACTGCCCGAGCTCGGCCATGGCGTCTTCACCTATTCGATCCTCGAGGGCCTGCGCGGCCGGGCAAAGACATCCGATGGCGGCGTGACGCTGTTCGGCCTCGCCGACTACATTTCGCGCGAAGTGCTACGGCTGACAGCGTCGAAGCAGAAGCCGTTCTATTATGTCGGCGGGGTCGAGAACATCGTGCTGGCAGAGCCGTGAGGGGTTTGCGCCAAGACACCCCCCTCTGGCCTGCCGGCCATCTCCCCCTCAAGGGGGGAGATCAGCTGTTGTCTGCGGCTTCGCCAATCATCAGCGTTTCAAACGGAGACCCGGCGACGAAGCTGCTAATCTCCCCCCTTGAGGGGGAGATGTCCGGCAGGACAGAGGGGGGTGCCTGGGCGCAGACCTGCATGCTGCTGCTTCTCCTTATCCTGTTTCCGCTCCATGCCTTCGCATCGCCCATCACCTGCCCACCAGATGACGCGAACTTCCCATCCTTCTACGACGACCCCACACTCTTCACCGACGCCATCTCGGCCGTCGCCAAACTCAACCCCTCCAACCAACGTCTCACCGGCATCACCGTACCGCATCATCTGCTGGTGGCCGACCTTGTCGCGCTCGGGTTCCACGCCGCGTCCGGGTTCCGCTACAAGCGCATCGTCATCCTGTCGCCGGACCATTTTCACAAGACGCAAAAACTCTTCGCCACGACGACGCGCGGTTTCGAGACGGTGCTTGGGCCGATCTTTGCCGACACGGCAGCCGTGCGCCTTCTCCAAGCAAACAGTGACATGGTCGAAGACTCCTGCCTGTTCGCCAAGGAGCATGGCGTGCAGGCGATGCTGCCCTTCCTGCACCATTATTTTCCCGAAGCTGAAATCGTGCCGGTGGCGATGTCGGTCAAAGCGAAGCGCGGCGACTGGGACCGGTTGGCGGAAGCCCTGAAGACGATCGTCGACAAGGATACGCTGATCGTCGAATCCACCGATTTCTCGCACTATCTGCCCCAGCATGAGGCCAGGCGTTTCGACCAGCAGACGCTGAACATGCTCGCCGCCGGCTCGCTCGACGGCATCGCGGCCCTGCAGCAGCCAGCGCATGCCGATTCGGTCGGAGCGCTCTACATCCAGACTAGGCTGCAGCGCGAACTGTTCGGCGCCCAGCCGCTGGTCATCGCCAATGAGAATTCGCAGACGCATTCAAGCGACTATGTCGAACGCACCACCAGCTATGTCGTAGCGCTGTTTGGCGCCTTCGGACCCGGTTTCAACAACCCGGCCCGTCCCGACGACAAGCTCTACTATTTCGCCGGCGACGTGAATTTCGGCCGCGCCATGAAGAAGATCCTGGTCCGTGATGGCATCGCCGAGAAGATCGTCGAGAGCGTGCTTGCCTTGACCCGGTCGCGGCCGTTGATCGTCAATCTCGAAGGCGTCATCCTGCCCAATGTCCCCGAAGCGATCGACGACATGACGCTGGCCATGCCCACCGATCTCGCCATCGGTATGTTGAAGAAATTGCATGTCGCCGCCGTCAGCCTTGCCAACAACCATGCCTATGACCTCGGCCCCTCCGGCTATGCCGAGACGCTGGGCGCGCTCGATGCGGCCGGCATCGCCCATTTCGGCCAGGGCGAGACTGAGGCGCTTGCCGATCTCGACCTCGTCGGGCTGACCGACATCGACACCAATGGTTCCAGAAATACCGACCTGCTGACACCTGCCCTATTGGACCGGCTGCTGCACGACAATGCCGAGCGGCCGGTAATCGCCTTCGTCCATTGGGGCCGCGAGTACAAGACCGAGCCGTCGCCGCGCGAGGAGATGCTGGCCGACCAGATGCGGCTGCGCGGTGTCACCGCCATTGTCGGCGGCCATCCGCATGTGTCGAGCGAGGCGATTCTTCCGCTCGCCGGCGGCGACGTGGCGGAGGTCTATTCGCTCGGCAATTTCCTGTTCGACCAGAAGGCCGAGCGATCGTCCGGCTCAATGCTGGAACTCAGGGTCTTCGGCCAGGGCACGATCTTTGCCAGGCTCATCCCGCTGCCCAACTATTTCGAGATGGGCTCGAAATAGAGCAATTCCAGGAAAAGTGTGAAGCGGTTTTCCCGGGAAAAGCGCGCAGCGCTTTCCCTTGAGGAATTGCGTCAAAGAAAGAGTTCAGCAGCCCTCCAGATCGGCCGGCAGGTAGCAGACCGCCGGCTTGGTCCTGGTTTCGAACAGGGATTGCTTCGGGCGGAAATAGAAGAAGGTAGCCGGCTTGCTCTCGCGTGTGCTGCCGTCGGCGAAATGGGCGGCGATGCTGAAGCGATGGATCGACGACATCGATGACCACATCTTCAGCCGCGCTGTGTAGGCACTGAGGTTCTTGTTGCCGCGTACCGGCATGGGGATGCTGTAATCGGTCTTGCCAATTGGGAATTCGATGTTCTGATAACGCAGCGCCTCGGGCGAGGCACCGCCGCCATCGCCGCATTCGGCGAGCGATTCGGGGACCTCGATGCTGACCAGCGAGACAACGACGCGAAACGGCTCGCTCTGCTGGGTGACAGCGCCCTGGTCGTCGGCCCAGGAATAATCGAGCTTGCCGATCCCGGTCACGCTCATCTTCTCGACGCTGCCGTTGATGTAATCGGCAACGTCGCCGAACTTGACCTTGTTGGCGACCTGGGCGCGGCAGACATCGAGGCTGTCCCGTGACGGGCACGTGAAGCGCTGGGTCTCGAGCGTGGTGGTGTCGACGCCCGCCTCGGCCAGCACGCTCTTGACCGACACATCGACGCCGTCGCCGAAGTTGCCGATATCCTTCGTGAACATGCGGCTCGGCTCGCCGGTCGCGTTGTCCTCCTCGTCGGTCCTGGTGAACTGGATCGACATCTTCATGTCCTTGACGTCGCCCCAGCCATTGTTGACGATCGAGAAGTCGGGGCGGAAGCCGACGCAGCCATAGTGCTCGCTGATCGACAGCATCGGCTTGCGGTAGGCTTCGCTCGAGGCAACCTTCATTTCCAGACTGTCGAGCTTGACCCGCGACTGATCCGTGGTCTTGAGATCGACTTCGGCGAAAGCCGGCGCCTGCTCCCAATCCATGCCGTCATGGACATTGCCGGTACGAACCTGCCCGGTGCCGTTCCAGGCGTCGTTGTATTGGTCCGACACCGGATAGATCGCGATGTCTTCGTCGCGCACCAGATGCTGGTACTGCATGTCGGCCTGCTGCGTCATGCGCTGGTCGACGGCAATGCCGATCTCGACCTTGTCTGCCGCGCCGCCGCCGGTCTGCGCCTGGAGCAGCCCACCCACCCTGGCATCGGCCAGCACATCCGGGCGCGCGCCGCCGATCTCCTTGCCCATCGCCCATTGCGACCGGTAGACGGTGCCGCCCGGCAGCCGGGTGCGGGCCTTGCCGTTCTTCAGCCCGTCGACAAACGAGCCGACGAATATCTCGCCCGTTTTCGTCTCCAGCCGGCCCTGGCCATTTGGCACACCGGCGCTGAATTGCCCTTCATAGCGATTGCCGTCGGCATCGACGTGGATGCCGTGGCCGTCGAGCTGGCCGGCGGCCCAATGGCCGTCGAGCACCTCGCCTGAGCGCAGTTCCAGTCGGCCCTGCCCATCGGGCCGGCCATTCCTGATCTCGCCGAAATAGCTGGAATAGATGGTCTTGCGGTCGTAGCTCGCGGAGCCACGCACGCGCCAGACCAGCCTGCCCTTGCCATTGACGATGCCGTCTGCCGCGACCGTTCGGTCCGGTGACTGGCCGGCGGCCGGCTCCCAGACGAAGTCGAGGCCGAGTTCCGGATGGAAATTCCAGACCCGCACAGTCTTGCGCAGCACCGAGCGCGTCTGGCTCTGATAGAGGATTTGCACCCGCTCGGCCCAGGCGCCGCCCGGCGAGACACCACCTTGATCGGCGACCGCAGGAAAGCATGTCAGCGCGGCCAGCATGGATGCAGCCGCCATCGCCCTGACCCCGAAGATCATTCTTGCCCGCGCCATCGTTCCCAACCCCTTGGTTCGCCTAGCGTAAGCGCCGCCGCAAAACTGTGCAAGGGAGCGATTTCGATACAAAAAACCGGCCGCGGGAAAGTCCCGCCGCCGGTTTGGTATTGCTGGTTTTCGCCGCTGTTTGCCGGCGAAAGATCGGGCCTTATTTGTACAGGCCGTTGATCCACTCGATGTTGGCAGCGTTCAAGCGCACCGCGGTGTTGGCGTTGGGGCTTTCGGCCACGTTCACGCCGGTGACGACGCGCTGCTTGGCGCCATTGTCATAGGCGTAGACCGAGCTGCCGCTCGACCCCGGATAGGTGTCGCAGTCGTACTGGAAATACTCCACGCCGATATTTTCGGCGTGCACTTCGCAGGTCGCCTTCCACATCGTGCCCATCGGCTTGTCGCCGGGATAACCGATGATGTTGGCGGTGAAATCGCCCAGGTTCTCGTAGTTGGCATAACCCAGCCAGCCGAGATTGGTGCCGACATCCTGCTTCAGCGTGACAATGCCGAGGTCCCACGGAATGACCGAGCCGTAGTAGCCCTGATAATTATCGATGAAGCCTTGCAGAATATAGACGCTCTCATAGCTGAAAGCGCCGAACGGAGCATCGTCGGCGGTGTTGCCGTTGAGCGCCGGCACGAAAATGACGTCATCGAGCCAGGCCTTGTCTTCGTTGCTGTAGAGGCAATGCGCGGCGGTGAGCACCGTGCGTGGCCCGATCAAGGTGGCCGAGCAGCTGCCATAGCCGCTCTTGGCTTTGCCTTCGAGATAGCCGATCGCGGTGAACGGGTAGGTCTTGGTGTTCTTGATCTGCTCGCGATCGTCGGCCCCGAACACCTGGCGGCCGGCTTCGTCGCCGCCCGTCAGCCCGGTCTTGTCGGCATTCGGTGCGTTGGCAGGCGCATTCAGTTCCTTGATGACAAGGTCCTTTAGCGTATCGCCGGCATCGATCTTGATGTCCTTGCCATCGGCGGAACGGCCGACGATGCCATAGGATTTTACCGCCGTCGCCTCGTCAGTCAGCGGCGCCGCCCGGCTGGCTTCGTCTTCGGTCAGTTTCGGCGGGGCGATCGGTTTTGCCCGGCCAGGCTGGTAGTCGCCCGTCCCAAGATCGCGCATGCTTTCGCCGTTGCCGGCATTCGCGGAGCCGGGATCGGCGGCGAAGGCGGGCATCGCCCACATTGCAGTGGATAGCAATGCGGACGCAATGATAGTGCTTGTCAGTTTCGTCATGGTGAGACTCTCCCAAAAGTCAGCAAGGACTGGATCAAAATATAGAAATATTGTCGAGATCGTGGTGGCGTTAAAAAATCAGTTTGGTTACCCGCCCGTATAAGATCATCGTTCCGGGCGGCCCCGTTAAAGCCCTCCGCCAAACGCACCCGCGTCGATATACTGCCTAAAATAATCCAACATTGGCAATGACAAATCACTTCCACATAGCCCGTGGGGGGCTATAGGGTTTGGGTGGGCTCTGCCCGACGGGGCACGATTAGCAAAAGTGGTATTTCGGTTTTATGACCGCTCGCGCGCCGTTCGATCTGGCGCAGGGTGCGAGCGGCGTACCGGGTTGGCTTAGGCTGATTTTGCGCTAGGCAGGCATCGCCCGCCAATTGTCGTTCTCAGGAGGTTTCAAGGTGAACATTTTCCATCGGCTCAAGCCGCTTGCCGCAGCATCGCTGTTGGGCATCGCAGCCGCCTTTCCCACCGTCAACGCGCTGCATGCGGCAGACGCCGCCGTCCGGCCGGAAGCGGCGGTCTCGCCAATGCAGCGCGTCGCCGAAGCCAGGGACAAGGCCAAGGCCGAGAACCCCGATGGCGCCGACCGCGTCTATGGCGGCAAGGAAGCCGACAAGGGCGCCTATCCGTTCCAGGTGGCGCTGCTGACCACCGCCCGGCTGGACCC
The DNA here is from genome assembly GCF_013520985.1 of Mesorhizobium neociceri. Classification (GTDB taxonomy): domain Bacteria; phylum Pseudomonadota; class Alphaproteobacteria; order Rhizobiales; family Rhizobiaceae; genus Mesorhizobium; species Mesorhizobium neociceri. The sequence goes on from NZ_JACDTY010000010.1 coordinate 145,282, forward strand.
CAGCCCGGCGTCGCAGCCGAACGCGCAATTCTGCGGCGGCAGCCTGATCGCACCGCAATGGGTGCTGACGGCGGCGCACTGCCTCAACGACAAGGGCCAGCCGATTTCGCCCGACACGGTGACTGTACTGACCGGCGCCACTGACCTCACCGAAGGCAAGCGCTACAAGGTGGTCGAGGTCATCGTCAACGAGGGCTACAGCGAACAGACGCTGGACAACGATCTCGGCCTGCTCCGGCTGGCGGAGCCCGCCGATGCGCCGGTCATCAAGATCACGAATGAGCCGACGCCCGACAGTGGCAAGACCACGGTCATCGGCTGGGGCAAGATGCAGGACGGCACCTTCCCGACCGCGCTGATGGTCGCCGATCTCGATCTCGAGCCGAGCGCTGCCTGCAACAGCGGCATCAAGTCGATCTACGCGCATGACCTCAAGGCGGCGCTCAGCGATCTCTCGCGCCGCATGCGCTATTCGGAAAAGGGTATCGATGCCGCCGCCAATGCGATTGCCGCCGACATGTCGGATCCGCTGACCGGCAATATGATCTGCGCCGGCACCGACAGCGGCGAACGCGACGCCTGCAACGGCGACAGCGGCGGACCGCTGTTCATGACCGGCGCCGACGGCCCGGTCCAGGTCGGCGTCGTCAGCTGGGGCGAAGGCCCGTCAGACGGCACTGCGGCCTGCGGCCACAAGAACGCCTATGGCATCTACACGCGGCTGGCCAACTACACCGGCTGGATCGAGGCCAAGATGAAGACCCCGGCCCCGGCAGCCGCGGCGGCGCCCAAGGCTGGTCTCGGCACGGCCAAGAAGCCGTGAAGCCAGGGCGGTTCATCGTTTCATGAAAACGCAAAACGGCGGGATGCTCCCGCCGTTTTGATTCGTATAATTTGCCGGCTGAGGTTAGAGCGTTGACGCAATTCCTCAGGGAAAGCGCTGCGCGCTTTTCCCGGGAAAACCGCTTCGCACTTTCCTGGAATTGCTTTTAGCTCACTTCCGCGGCGGTCCCTTGCGTTCCGCCGAAGCCGCCCACAGATTGATGTCGGACTCGCGCGCGTAAGTGTCGATCTCGGCGAGCTCGGCATCGCTGAATTCGAGCACCTTGAGCGCACCGACGCAGTCCTCGACCTGTTCGGGCCGGCTGGCGCCGATCAGCGCCGAAGTCACCCGGCCCTTGCGCAGCACCCAGGCCAGCGCCATCTGCGCCAGCGTCTGGCCACGCTTGCCGGCGATCTTATTCAGCGCCTGGATGTTGGCAATGGTCTTGTCGTTGATGAAGGCGGGCCGCAGCGACTTGCCCTGGGAAGCGCGGCTGCCCTCGGGAATGCCGCCGAGATATTTGTCGGTCAGCATGCCTTGCGCCAGCGGCGAGAACACGATCGAGCCGACGCCGAGCCCTTCCAGCGTGTCGAGCAGCCCGTCCTCTTCGACCCATCGGTTGAGCATCGAATAGCTCGGTTGATGGATGATGCAGGGCGTGCCGAGCTGCTTCAATATGTCGGCCGCCTCGCGCGTGCGCTGCGAATTGTAGGACGAGATGCCGGCATAGAGCGCCTTGCCCGAACGCACCGCATGGTCGAGCGCGCCCATCGTTTCTTCCAGCGGCGTATCCGGATCGAAGCGGTGCGAATAGAAGATGTCGACATAGTCGAGCCCCATCCGCTTCAGGCTCTGGTCGAGGCTGGCCAGCACATATTTGCGGCTGCCCCATTCGCCGTAAGGGCCGGCCCACATCTCGTAACCGGCCTTGGTCGAAATGATCAGCTCATCGCGATAGCCGGCGAAATCGGTGCGCAATATGTCGCCGAAGGCGATCTCGGCCGAGCCGGGCGGCGGGCCGTAATTGTTGGCGAGATCGAAATGGGTGATACCGAGATCGAAAGCCTTGCGCGCAATCGCCTGCTTGGTCTTGTGCGGCGTGTCGTTGCCGAAATTGTGCCACAGGCCGAGCGAGATCGCCGGCAGTTTCAGGCCGGATCGCCCGCACCTGTTGTAGAGCATTTTCTCATAGCGGTTTTCAGCCGGCTGCCAGCGCATGGGTACATATCCTGGATTGAATGGGTGTCGGCGCGAACGCACCGACACCCTTCTACCTCATTTCTTCTTCGCCAACAGCCCTTTTGCGTCCTTGACGCCGAGTGCGGCCGGCCGCTCGCATGTGGTCTGCATGGCGACGAACTTGCCGGTTTCGCCCGACCGCAACAGCCCGGTCATGACGTCGACGGCATGCAGCGCCAGCTCCATCGAGCAGCGGTGCGGCCGTCCCTCGGCAATCGCCAGCGCCATGTCGGCAAGGCCGGCAGTGCGGTAGTTGGCCATCATGCCCTGGCCGTGCATTTCGTTCGGCACGCCGAACGGATGCTTCCATTTCGGCAGCTTCTTCACCGGTTTGGCCGCCTCGGTGAAGCGCACGTCGCCACCGAAGAAATTCGGATCAGGCACATACACCGTGCCCGTCTCGCCATAGAGTTCCATCGGCGCATGGCCGTGGCTCCAGACGTCCCAGCTTGTATTGAGCGTGATGACGGCGCCATTCTCGAATTCGAGCAGGCCATGGATGGTCGTCGGCGTGGCGACCGGGATTTTCTCGCCCGCACGCGGTTTGGACGAGATCGTGCGTTCCTTGGCGGGCGTCGTCGCGAAGGCCGCCACCTGCTTCACCGGTCCGATCAACTGAATCAGGTTGGTGATGTAGTAAGGCCCGATGTCGAGCACCGGCCCGGCGCCCGGCTGGAAGAAAAAGTCCGGATTGGGATGCCAGTGTTCCATGCCGTGGCCCATCACGTGACACGTGCCGCTGGTGATCTTGCCGAGTGCACCGGTGTCTATAAGCGCGCGCACCAGCTGATGCGCGCCGCCGAGGAAAGTGTCCGGAGCCGAGCCGATGCGCAGACCCTTCTTCTCGGCACGGCTCTTGAGGTCGAGCCCTTCCTTGACCGACAGCACGAACGGCTTTTCCGAATAGACGTGCTTGCCGGCGTCGAGGATCTGCTTCGACACCTCGTAGTGCACCGCTGGGATTGTGAGGTTGACGATGATGTCGATCTCGTCGTCCCTGAGCAGTTCGTCGACAGTCTCGGCGCGCAGCTTGAACTCTTTCGCCCGTGCCTTGGCTGCATCCATGTTGATGTCGGCGCAGGCGCGCATCTCGATGCCGCGAAACAGCGGCGCCAGCGAGAAATACGCTTTCGAGATGTTGCCGCAGCCGATGACGCCGATACCCAGTTTCTTTGCCATGATGATTGTTCCTAGTAAGCCTTGACGGATGCCAGCGAGCGGCTGGCGAAGCGCTCGATGTCGTTGGGATTGTCCTGTTCCATGACGTAATACTTGGCCGCGCTCTTGGCGCGCAGCGTCTTGATCAGGCCGGCCCAGTCGATGGTGCCGTGGCCGACATCGGCCCAGCCGTCCTCGTCGAGGCCTTCGCCCGATTTGGCCATATCCTTGACGTGGACGGCGCTGATGCGCTTGCCGTGCTTTTCGATCCACGGCAGCGGATCGACGCCGCCGCGGATCACCCAGGCGACATCCATCTCCCAGCCGATATCGGGCGCGGCCGACAGAATATGGTCCTGCGGCACCGAGCCGTCGGCGAGCTTCTTGAACTCGAAATCATGGTTGTGCCAGGCAAAGCCGTAGCCGGCTTTTTTGGCCGTCTCGCCGACCTTGGCCAGGCGCTCGCCGAAGCCGCGCCAGCCGGCGGCGTCGGACGGCCTGGAATCGGGCATGAGAAAGGGACAAATGACGAGCGTGATGCCGAGCGCGTCGGCCGTTTTGCGCACGCCGTCGAAATCCTTCTCCAGCGCATCGATCGAGAAATGCCCGGTCGGCATTGCAAGCCCGTTCTTGTCGAGTTCGGCGCGGAACGCCTTGGGGTCGTCATAGACGCCGCCGAAGCCTTCGACTTCCTTGTAACCGAGCTTGCCCAGCATTTTGAGCACGCCGTCCCAGGGCAGGAAATTGCGGGCGCTGTAAAGTTGGAATGACCAGTTCATCGTCTTTGTCCGTTTCTTGGGTGGTGGGTCTTGGGGGATGTGGTTGGGGGGATGTGGCTGGATGATTCTCGAAAATTACAGGCGATTGCCGGTGGCGGCGTCGAACAGCGAGGCGCGCGCCGGATCGAAACCGAACTGGACCGGGTCGCCGCTGCGCAGCGTCCTTTCGGCCTCGACGCGGAACGACAGGTTGCGGCCGCCGAGCTTGGTCCACACCAGCGTGTCCGAACCCATCGGCTCGACGATCTCGACCGAACCGCTGGCGGAAAACGGCATCGACTTTGCCGCTTCACCGAAGGCGATGTGCTCGGGCCGGATGCCGAGCACACAAGCGCCGGTCGGACGCTCCGTGCCGTCGAAGGCATAGCGCTCAAGCGGTACCGAAACACCGTCGGTCTTGAACGTCGAACCGGCCTCCAACTGCCCCTCAAGGAAATTCATCGCCGGCGAGCCGAGGAAGCCGGCGACAAACCGGTTGACCGGACGGTTGTAGATGGTCTGCGGCGCGTCGAGCTGCTGGATGACGCCGCCGCGCATGACGGCGATGCGGTCGGCCAGCGTCATCGCCTCGATCTGGTCGTGGGTGACATAGATCATCGTGTTCTGCAGCTTGCGATGCAGAAGCTTGATTTCGACGCGCAGTTCCGAGCGCAGCTTGGCGTCGAGATTGGACAGTGGCTCGTCGAACAGGAAGACATCGACGTCGCGCACCAGCGCCCGCCCGATAGCCACGCGCTGGCGCTGGCCGCCCGACAAGGCCGCCGGTTTGCGCTGCAGCAGCGGCTCGATCTGCAGGATCTCGGCCGCGCGCGCGATGCGCTTGGCGATCTCGTCCTTGGGCACGCCGGCGACGCGCAGACCGAAGGACAGGTTCTTCTCCACCGTCATCTGCGGATAGAGCGCGTAGGACTGGAACACCATGCCGATGCCGCGGTCCTTCGGCTCCTCCCAGGTGACGTTTTTGCCCTTGATGAAGATGCGGCCTTCGGAAATGTCGAGCAGCCCGGCAATGCAGTTGAGCAAGGTCGACTTGCCGCAGCCTGAGGGACCGAGCAGCACGATGAACTCGCCCTCGGCGACGTCGAGGTTGAGCGTCTGCAGCACCGATACAGCGCCGAAATTCAGCGATAGGTCCTGGATCGAAACGCTGGTGCCGTTGGCTGCCGCCATACCCATCACCCTTTCACCGCGCCGGCGGCGATGCCGCGCACGAAAAGCTTGCCGGAAATGAAGTAGACGATGAGTGGCACGAGGCCGGTCAGGATGGTGGCGGCCATGTTGACGTTGTACTCCTTCACGCCTTGCACCGAGTTGACGATGTTGTTGAGCTGCACCGTCATCGGATAGGTGTCAGGGCGGGTGTAGACGACGCCGAACAGGAAGTCGTTCCAGATGCCGGTCACCTGCAGGATGATGGCGACGACGAAGATCGGCAGCGACATCGGCGCCATGATGCGCAGGAAGATGCCCCAGAAGCCGGCGCCGTCGACGCGCGCCGCGCGGAACAACTCTTCCGGCATCGAAGCGAAATAATTGCGGAACAAAAGCGTCAGGATCGGCATGCCGAAGATCGAATGCACGATCACCAGCCCGCTGAGGCTGCCATAGAGGCCGATCTCGCGCAGGATGATGACGATCGGATAGATCATCACCTGATAGGGGATAAAGGCGCCGACGATCAGGATGACGAAGAACGTGTCGGCGCCCTTGAAGCGCCAGTTGGCGAGCGCGTAGCCGTTGACCGAGGCAATCGCGATCGACAGCAGCACCGACGGCACGGTGATGCGCACCGAATTCCAGAAGCCGCGCGACAGCCCGTCGCAGTTGAGGCCGGTGCAGGCTGTCGCCCACGCCTTGACCCACGGTTCGAAAGTGATTTCGAGCGGCGGCGAGAAGATGTTGCCGAGCCGTATCTCAGGCATGCCCTTGAGCGAGGTGACGACCATCACATAGAGCGGCAGCAGATAGTAGACAGCCACCACGAACAGCGTGCCATAAAGGAAGATGTTGCGGCGCGAGAAGACATGCCGCGGCTTTGGTCCGCGCGGCCCCAGGGCTTCGCGCTCGGCGGCACCCGCGCCGGCGGGCAAGGGGACGGCCGGGTCAGCCACGCTTCTTGCCTCCGAACTCGAGATAGGCCCACGGCACGATGACGATCACCACCGAGAGCAGCATCATGGTCGAGGCGGCAAAGCCCTGGCCGAGATTCTGGGCGAAGAACATGTAGTCGTAGACATATTTTGCCGGCACTTCGGAGGCGATGCCGGGGCCGCCGCTGGTCTGGGCGACGACGAGGTCGTAGACCTTGACGATTCCGGAAGCGATGATGACCAGCGTGGTGATGAAGACCGGCCGCATCATCGGGATGACGATGAACAGATAGGTCTTCCACATCGGAATCCCGTCCACCCGCGCCGCCTTCCATATGTCTTCGTCGATGCCGCGCAGGCCGGCCAGCATCAGGCACATGATCAGCCCTGTGCCTTGCCACAGCGCCGCAATCGAAATGCCGTAGATGACGATGCTGGAGTTATAGAGCGGGTCGAAGCTGAAGCTCGTCCAGCCGAGGTCCCGCACCACATGCTGGATGCCGAAATCCGGATTGAGCAGCCACTGCCAGACAAGGCCGGTGACGATGAAGGACAGCGCGAACGGATAGAGGAAGATGGTGCGGAACGTGTCCTCAAAGCGGATCTTCTGGTCGAGAAGTGCCGCAAGCAGGAAGCCGATGACCAGCGAGAACACCAGCGAGATGGCGCCATAGATCAACAGGTTCTCGATCGAGACCAGCCAGCGCGGCGTCGCCCACAGCCGGTAATACTGATCGAGGCCGACGAAATTCAGCCGCGGCAAGAGCTTCGAATTGGTGAAGGAATAGAGCACCGTCCACAACGTCCCGCCAACGAAGACCACCGACGCGGTGAGGATCATCGGGATCGAGGCGACCTTCGCATTGAGGTTGCGGAACAGCGGGTTGGGGCGTTCGCTCTTGCTCATCTCGTCAGCCGGCTGGGTAAGGGCGGTGCGATCCCGGCCCTGCTTTTGGCAAGGCCGGGAGCGAAGTGGATTGCCTCCAACGTCAGTCTGCCGCCGCGATGAGGTCGGCGAAGCGCTTCTGCGCCTCTTCCACCGTCATGTCCGGCTTGGCGAAGAATTCGGCGAAGAGATCTTCCTTCTGCTTCTGGGTGTCCTGCGACATCAGCTGGTCCGTCCACGGGATGACAGCGCCCTTGGCGAGGATGGCGAGGCCCTTCTTCATGCAGTCATTGGCTGCGTTCAGGTCGACGTCGCCACGCACCGGCAGCGAGCCCTTCTTGAGGTTGAAGGCGACCTGCGTCTTGGGGTCGAGCAGCGTTTCGGCCAGCACCTCCTGCGCCTTGGACTTGTCGGCATCCTTGAGCAGCGGGAAGTAGAAGGCGTCGCCGCCGGTGGCGATCACTTCGTTCAGGCCGAGGCCCGGCAGGCAGGTGTAGTCCTTACCCGCGACCTTGCCGGCAACCTGGAATTCGCCTTGTGCCCAGTCGCCCATGATCTGGCCGCCGGCCTTGCCGGTGATGACCAGATTGGTCGCCTGGTTCCAGTCCTGGACATTGGTGTTCTTGGCCATCTTGCGGGCATCGTCGGCGGCCTTGAACACCTTTGCGATCTCAGGCCCGGCGGCAAACTTGGCGTCCTTGTCCTTGTAGACCTTGAGGAATGCATCGGAGCCGCCGACGGCCGCCAGCAGCACGTCAAAGGCGCCGGAGGACTGCCATGCCTGCCCGCCGACAGCGAGCGGGATGATGCCGGCCTTTTCCAGCGCCGGCGCTGCCGCCACGAACTCATTCCAGTCCTTCGGCATCGGTACGCCGGCCTTGGCGAAGGCCTCGTTCGATAGCCACAGCCACTGCCAGGAATGGATGTTGACCGGCACGCAATAGATCTTGCCGTCGATGATGCAGCTGTCGAGCAGGCTCTTCGGCCGCACGATTTCCGTCCACTTGCCCTTGGTGGCGACGTCGGTGAGGTCGCGCATCAGGCCGGCCTGCACCAGTTCTTCCGCCTGCCGGCCGTGGTTGAACTGGGTGGCGCCCATCGGATCGCCGCCGGTGATGCGGCTGATCATGATCGGCCGCGCGGTGCCGCCGGACCCGGCGATGGCGCCGTCGACCCAGTGATTGCCGGTCGCATCGAAGGCCTTGGCGAGTTCCGCAACCGCCGCCGCCTCGCCGCCCGAGGTCCACCAATGGGTGACTTCAAGGTCAGTCGCGGCTGCCGGGCCGGCAAACTGCAGCGCGGCCGTCGCTGCAAAAGCAGCGGTCAAAAGTTTATAGCGCATTTCGGTTCCTCCCAGAATCTGAAACGTTACAGATTTTCGATACGGCAATTGTGCAGTGCGTGCAACCCCTCCGGTAGACGCGCCTCGATATTTTTTCGAGGCGCGAACAAATTCCTTGCACGCAAGCCGGCAAACTCTGCTTAAAACCGGCTGCTGCGCTGCAAAATTATGCTGCAGTGCAAGAAATCCGCCCCAGGCCTCGTTTTCTCTCGTGGCTTCGGCCGGGACCAAAAAGCCTGCCAGAACCATGGATTGGGCGGTCTGCAGCGGCAATATTGGCAATCTGTAACGTTTCAGTATATTGACGCCTGGCGGGCGAAGAATCGTGCCACATCGTCATCGAAGCGATTGTCGGCCGGTCCGGCGACTGCTATGCGCCTGACGGGGCGGGACGAATGGACAGGGACCAGACGGACAAGGACGACGAGGCGTCGGCGCATGAGCGGCCGACGCTGAAGACGCTTGCCTTCATGACCGGGCTCGGCGTCACCACCGTCTCGCGCGCGTTGAAGGATGCGCCTGAGATCGGCGCCGAGACCAGGCGGCGGGTTCAGCTCGTTGCCAGGCAGATCGGCTACCGGCCGAACCGCGCCGGTGTGCGCCTCAGAACAGGCAAGACCAATGTCATCAGCCTCGTGCTCAACACCGAGCGCGAGATCATGAGCTTTGTCTCCGACATCATCTACGGTGTGTCGGAGGTCATTGCCGACACGCCCTATCACCTGATCGTCACGCCCTATTCGCGCTCGCAGGATCCGCTGGATCCGGTGAAATACCTCGTCGAGTCCGGCTCGGCCGACGGCGTCATCATTTCGCGCACGCAGCCCAATGACCCACGCGCCCGTTACATGCTGGAGCGCGGCATTCCCTTTGCCACGCATGGCCGCACCGATATGGGGCTGGTCCACCCCTATCATGACTTCGACAACTACGCCTTCGCCGCCGAGGCGGTACGCCATCTGGCCGGCATCGGCCGGCGCCGGCTGGCCCTGGTGACACCGCCGGTCGGGCTCACCTATTACGGCCACACGGTGAACGGCTTTGCCGATGCGCTGGGTGAGGTCGGCGCCAGCGAAGTGCCGTTCAACACCGTTTCGATCGACCAGTCGATCGATCAGATCAGGACACGGACCGCGCAGTTGATGCGCCGCGACGTCAGGCCGGACGGGTTCGTCAGCAGCGCCGCCGCGGCAACGCTGGCCATCGTCGCCGGCATCGAGGATGCCGGCCTGAAACTCGGCCGCGACGTCGACGTGGTGTCCAAGCAGTCGTCGGAACTGCTGCATTTGTTCCGCCGGGAGTTGCTGGTCGTCAACGAAGACTTCCGCCTGGCAGGCACCGAGCTTGCCCGCGCCGTGCTGGGCTGGATAGGCGGCGGCGCACCCGGCTCTTTGCAGAGCGTGGTCAAGCCGGGCAACGTCGTCTCGTATAGCGGTTGATTGGCGCGACCTGAGAGGCCTGGCCTCACCGACTCTAGCCAGCCGCGCCGCTGCCCCATGGTCCGTGGAAAGCCCCCTGCTCGCCGATGCGCTCGAAGCCGTGCGCACCGAAGAAATCGCGCTGCGCCTGGATCAGGTTCGAGGTGCCGCGCCCCTGGCGGTAGCTGTCGAAATAGGCGAGTGCCGACGCCAGCGCCGGCACGGGCGAGCCGGCCTCAGACGCTCTTGCGACGATGCGCCGGAGCGACGGATGCGCCTCCTGCATCATGGTAATGAAGGCCGGCGCCATCAAAAGGTTGGTGGCAGCGCCGCCGGAGCCGAAGGCTTCCGCCATCGTGTCGAGCATTTGCGAGCGGATGATGCAGCCGGCGCGCCAGATCTTGGCGATGGTCGGCATCGGCAGGTTCCAGTTGAACTCCTTCGAGGCGCCGCTCATCACCGCGAAACCTTGCGCATAGGCAGCGATCTTGCCGGCGAGCAGCGCCTGTTCCAGATCTTTCAGAAGTGCCGCCTTGTCGCCGGCAATCTTGGTCACGCCGATATTGCCATAGGCCTTTTCGGCTGCCTGGCGCTCATCCTTGATCGACGACAGCACGCGCGCCGCCACCGCCGCCTCGATCGCGGTCGCCGGAATGCCGAGTTGCTGCGCCTCGATGACCGACCATTTGCCGGTGCCCTTCTGGCCGGCACGGTCGAGGATGATGTCAACCACCGGCTTGCCGGTCTTTGGATCATCGGCGGCCAGAACCTCGGCGGTGATCTCGATCAGATACGAATCGAGCCGGCCCTTGTTCCAGTTTTCAAAGACGGCGCCGATCTCCTTCGGCCCCATGCCGAGACCGTCGCGCAATATGCCGTAGATTTCGGCGATCATCTGCATGTCGGCATATTCGATGCCGTTGTGAATGGTCTTCACGAAATGCCCTGCGCCGTCGGTGCCGAGCCATGCAGCGCACGGTTCGTCCTTGAATTTGGCTGAGATCGCGGTGAGCACGCTTTCGACGCGCTTCCAGGATTCTTCGGTGCCACCGACCATGATCGACGGTCCGTGGCGCGCCCCCTCTTCGCCGCCGGATACGCCCATGCCGATGAAGGTGAGGCCCGAGTCCGACAGTTCGGAAAAGCGCCGCATCGTGTCGCGAAAATTGGCGTTGCCGGCATCGATGACGATGTCATTGTCTGACAGCACGCCGCGCAGTGCCTCGATCTGTTCGTCGACCGGCTTGCCGGCCAGCACCATGATGATGATCGGTCGTGGCGGCCGGATAGCTTCGGCAAGTTCCTCCAGGCTGTAGCAGGGCACCACCCTGTCGCGCAGTGCACCGGCGCTTTCGAGGAAGGCGTCGGTGCGTGCCTTGGTGCGGTTGAAGACGGCGATGCGGTGCCCGTGCTCGGCAATGTTGAGCGCCAGGTTGGAACCCATCGTGCCAAGGCCGATCAGGCCGATTTCGGCTTTTTCCATCGTTTCTTCCCTGCTTTCGCATTTTGTTGAGGTCGCGTTTTGCCGGGATGATTGACGGGCCTTTCGGGCCGCGTCAACCGCTTCGCTGAATTGTGACGACCTCGCGCTGTGTGAGATTCAGGTCGGGGCGAGTCGAGAAGCGTCCGTTCGGCGACCAGACGACGCCTTGCCGATTGGACATATGGCGATAGATTGGACATATGGCGCTCAAACGGATGGACAACGTCGGCATCGTCGTCGATGACCTCGAAGAGACGGTTGCGTTCTTTCTTGAGCTCGGCCTCGAGCTCGAAGGGCGGGCCACGATCGAGGGAGAATGGGCCGGACGTGTCACCGGACTGGGCGATCAGCGCGTCGAGATTGCCATGATGCGCACGCCGGACGGCCACAACCGGCTCGAGCTCTCCCGCTTCCTTGCACCGCCTGTCGTCGCGGATCACCGCAACGCCCCGGTCAACGCCCTGGGCTACCTCCGCGTCATGTTCACTGTGGACGACATCGACGAGACGCTTGAAAGGCTCCGCAAGCGCGGCGCGCAGCTCGTAGGCGAAGTCGTCCAGTACAAAAACGTGTATCGGCTCTGCTACATCCGCGGGCCGGAAGGGCATCTCATCGGACTCGCCCAACAGCTCGGCTGAGCGCAGTACGAAGCGAGCATCACCTGAATATCACTCAGAGCGGATATCGATCGGCGCCTCTATCTTCACCAATTCGAAATCAGAGACGAGGATATCGAGCCGCGCCGTCCACCGGCCCGGAACCGGAATGACGAGATTGTCGACCCGCCAGGTGCCGTCGCCCGGCTTGATCGCAGGACGCTTTATCGGCTCGATGCCGGAATCGGGCTTGGACAGCACCAGCGTGACTTCCTTCGCGTCGAGCGGGCCGAAATCGCCGGTCATGATGACGATGGAAGCACTGACCGGCCCGGTGTGGCCGGGGGTGATGTCGAGGTCTGCCATTGCTTTCAGCGTGTGGATGTGGATCGACGCCGGCTGTGCCGCGGCGATTGCCAGCGCCCGCGGCGGCGGCGTGAAGCGCCAGCCGGCGGCAACGCCGAAGATCAGGAGCACGATCAGCATTTCGACCGAGATCGAGCGGGTCAGCCGGCGCCGCACTTCCGTCGCTCCGGCCTCGGCGGAGGCGGTGAGCCGCCAGCGATTGACCGCCGCGAGCGTGAACAGAAACACCAATAGAGCCAGCTTGATCAGCAGCAGCCGGCCATAGGCGGTGTTGGCGAGCGCTGCCGGTGTCTGCACCTGGATGACGGCGAGCACGATGCCGGCGGCGGCAAGCACCGCCACCACAGGCATGATCGTGCGTGAAAACCGCCGCAGGAACGCGCCGGCCTCCACCGACTGGCTGTTCAGCGCCAGGCCGAGCGGCAGCAGCGCCCCGGCCCAGAAGGCGATGCCGGCGCCGTGCAGGAACACCATCGGCCGCGTCAGCCATTGCGGCTCGGCTGCACTGGCATGGCCGCTGGCGGCAAGGGCCGCGCCTACGCCGGCCAGTCCGGCGAGCGCCAGCGGCCTGGCGGACGCGCGCGGCCCGACCAGCGACAAAAGACCAAGCCCGAGCGCCGCCAGCGCGATCAGCACAGTCCAGCCGAAGCTGGTGCCGAGGCCGGTCTGCCATATCACCGGTTGCGCCAGCCGCGCGAGCGGCGCGCCCAGCGCATCCAGCCCCTGGAACCCGAGCGAAAAGGGTGCGGCAACCAGGCCGCACAGGATTGCGGCAATGACAAAGCGCTGGCCCCAGCGCACGCCTTGCGCCAGCCATGTCAGCGCGAAGGCGCCGCCGATACCGAGGAAAAGACCGATGTAGAGAAGAACCTTGCCGGTCCAGATCGCTGACCGCAGATCCATGTCGACGGCGTCCGCCACCGCCGGCGCCGCACTTGGCGCACCGACGGAAAACAGCACCGAGCCGCCGACCGGATGGCCGTCGGCGGAAATCACCCGCCAGCTCAAGACATGCGTGCCCCGCCCGAGCTTTTGCGGATTGTCGATCTCGACCGTCTGGTCGTCGAGGCGAAACGAGGTCAGCGTGACAGGCGTGCCGTCGGGCCGCACCAAGGTCAGTACCAGCGGCGACACCGGCTCGCTGAAGGTCAGCGAAAATTGGCTCGGCGCTCGCGCCAGCACCGCGCCGTCGGCCGGTTCGGCCTTGATCAGCGCCGCATGGGCGATGGCAACGTTCGGAGCGGCAAGGACGGCAAGCAGCACGATCGCGACCAGCAGGCCGAGGCACCTGCCGGTTGTTCGTTTTATCCGCTGGAAATAGGCCACGCTTATGCCACCCACCAAAACAGCGGCGCGCCGCGTCGAAGCAGCGCGCCGCCGATGCATCACTTCTTCGGCAGCAGGTTGAGGCCGGGCGCCGGATCTTCCAGCGCATCCTCATCCTGACCCGCCGCAGGAATCTCTATCCAACGAGTCGTGGCGCCATCGCATTCCTGCACGACTGGAAAATAGAGTTTCTGCCCGGCCGGCAGATCGGCGGCCAGCGTGCCGCGGAAGACGAACTCGTCATAAAATTCATCCGGCAGGCTGCCGCCGCTCCAGTCGACTTCCTTGACGCCCGACGTCACCGCCTCGCCGTAGAGCTGGTAGGATTTCTCGTACTTGCCTTTCTTGACCTGCAGCGTCCAGCCCGGCTTCGGCATCGGCTTCACCGCGATCACCCCTTCCGGGATTTGCACGCGCACGGCAATCGTCGCCTTGCCGTCGCAGCCATGCGGCACCCGCAGCACGGCCTTGTAGGTCGAACCGACCGGCGCTTCCTGGGTTTCGAGCGTGATATGGGCGAAGGCGGCACTTGTCCCCAGGACGAGACATGCAACCGCGGGCAAAAGGTACTTGTTCATGATGGTCTCTCGAAAAATCGGTTGGCAATAATTGGTCAGTCGTTGTCTTCCTGGGGCGGCGCGCTGCCGATGGCTTGCACGGCGAACTCGACGGTCACCGTTCCGGCCTTCTCGAAGGTGAGCGTGGCGGCAAACATCTGGCCCTCTTTAGGCGGCTGCTTCAGATCCATGAACATTATGTGGTAGGCGCCGGGACCCAGCGTGACCTTGCTGCCCGCCGGAATTTCCAGGCCGCCACTGACCGGGCGCATGGTCATGACGCCGTCCTTTACCCCCATTTCATGCAGTTCGGCCTTTGCCGAAATGTCGGAGGCAATCGACAGCAGCCGGTCCGGCGCGCTGCCCTTGTTGACGATGGTGAAATAGCCGCCGGCAACCTTGGCGCCTGCCGGCGTGGCACGCGACCAGGGATGCTCGATCTCGATGTCACCGACCTTGAATTCATGCGCAAGGACGGAATGGGCGCCAACGAACAACAGGGCCAAGGCGAAGACGGCGCTGCCGAGACGCTGCTCGAGTGTGCGCAAGAAAGGGGTGCTGCGGCGCAACGCGGCGACACGAAGAAAACGGGACATGGGTAGGCTCCATGAATACGAGGTCGCGCCGTTGTCCGGCTGCGAACGTGTCTGTCATTGGATGATTATCGCCTGCGCGGGTTACGCGAAGCGAGCGGCAGTTTTTCAGCCCGAAAGCGGCGGCGCGCGCGGATTGGCCGGAGAGCGCTCGCGTGTAAAGTCCAGATGCCTGGCTACCGGAAGCACAAAGGCGAGGGTCTCAAAAGACATGCTGGCCGGCGCTATGCCGGCGCCGGGCGGCGGCGCATAGGCCACGAAAGCCATGCTGCAGCCGAGCATGCAGCATGCCGGCATGTGCTGCTGGTGCGGATCGCCGCCGGGAAGCTGGACCGCCCCCTCATGGGTGCAGATGACGTTGCCGAAAGCGTCGAGCTGCGAGGCATCCGGGGCTACGCCGAAAGCGAACGCGCCGAACGTCGACTGGAGCAGCAACACACAGGCCGCGACAAACGCGGCCGTCATGCTCCATCTCTGGCGCCGGATGTTCAAAACCTGCCTCTTCACACAGCAACAGCAGATGTCTAGCACGCACCACGCAGCCGGAAAATCGCCAAATCATCGCTGCGGCAACGCGGCGCGTCAGGAAATTATGCGGTTGCCGGTTTCGGGGATCGAGGTCAGCAGCGTGTTGCGCGCCGACTTGAGATGCTTGCGGCAGGCGGCGTCGACTTTGCCGAGATCGCGTGATTTCAGCGCCGCGATATAGGCGAGATGCTCAGCCACCGCGACTTCGTTGCGCTCGCGCTCCTGCGCCTTGTTCCACTGGTAGTGGTAGTGGAAGATCATGGCGATGACGTCGTAGAAATCGACGATGAAGCGGTTGTGCGACGCCCGGTGGATCAGCCGGTGAAAGCGCTCGTCGAGCTCCGAGAATTCGTTGAAGCGGGTGGTGATCTCGCTGGCCAGTAGCCGGTGCTCGTCCTCCAGGCGGTCGAGATCGGCCCAGACCGGACTGTCCTGCGGCAAGGCGGCAAACGCCGCCGCCGAGCGTATCTCAAACATCTCGCGGATTTCGGTGAGTTCCAGCGCAAAGGCGCGGGTAAAACCCTTCAGCACCCAGTGGCTGTTGCGCCGCTTCTCGATCAGGCCGAAGCGGGAGAACCGGATCAGGAATTCGCGCACGCTGGTGGTGCCGACGCCGATCTCGCGCGCCAGTTCGAGCTCGTTGATCTGCATGCCGGCCTCGGCGCCGCCGGCGAGCAGCCGGCGCATGAACGAGCGCTCGATGATCTGGGCCAGCGTGTCGGTCTCCTCCTCGGGGAAGAAATCATCCGGCTTCGGCGCCCTGAGCACTGTCTTGCTGCGTTTGTTCCAGGCGATCAGCCCGGTCTCTTCCATGCGCGCCAGGATGGTGCGAACGGTGGTGCGGCTGACGCCGAGCAGAGTTCCCAGCTCCGGCTCAGACGGCAGGCTCTGCGTCTCACCGAGCAGCCGCAGACCCCTGTTGTAAGCGTCCTTGTAGACGTTGTTGCTCTTCGACATCCCTGCCCCGTTGCGCGCCGGCGCTTGCTGTGGCTGGCTTGAAGCGCAATATCACACATGTCCTAGCGCCTGACCCGGCAAAGCAAAACGCTTTCCCGTGTCGGACGCCGCTCCCTACAACCCAGGCGTCCATCGGACGCTTGGTCTCCTCCTGAAAAAACAATTGACGCACAAATGTTTTTTCCCGATAAAAGACATTATATGTAAACAGACGCGTGTCAATCCGCGCATCCCCCCAGGAACAGACCCAGGAAACTGCCCGTGAACGCCTCGAACAGCATTCTTCTGTCTCCCGCCGACAATGTCGCGGTCGCCAATGGCCGCATCGAGATCGGCACCGCTCTGCCCGGCGGCGCCGTCGCCACGGCCTTGATCGAGCCCGGCCACAAGGTGGCGATCAAGCCTATCGCCGCCGGCGAGGCGGTGGTCAAGTATGCACAGGCCATCGGCCGCGCCACGCAGGACATCGCGCCCGGCGACCACGTCCATTCGCACAATCTGGTTTTCGAATCCGGCCGCCTGCCGGTGGTGCCGCCGAGCGAGGCCGAACACGCGACGGAAGCCGATCGCGCCCGCACGTTCATGGGCTACCGTCGCGCCGATGGCCGCGCCGGCACCCGCAACTTCATCGGCATCATCGCCAGCGTCAATTGCTCGGCCACCGTCTGCCATGCCATCGCCGACGAGGCCAACCGCACGTTGCTGCCAAAATATCCGGGGATCGACGGTTTCGTGCCGATCGTCCATGGCCAGGGCTGCGGCATGAGCAGCACCGGCGACGGCATGATGGTGCTGCACCGGACGCTCGCCGGCTACACCCGCCATCCGAATTTCGGCGGCGCGCTGATGGTCGGCCTCGGCTGCGAGGTCAACCAGCTCACTCTCTACGGTCAGAAGGGTGCGGCTGCGGGAAAACGCCACTTCAACATCCAGGATGCCGGCGGGTCGCGCAAATCGGTGGAAAAGGCGATGGGCGTGCTGGCTGAAATCGCCGAGGAAGTGGGCATGTTGCAGCGTGAGCCGATCCCGGTCTCAGAGATCGTCGTCGGCCTGCAATGCGGCGGCTCCGACGGCATGTCGGGCATCACCGCCAATCCAGCACTTGGTGCGGCGGTCGATATCCTGGCCGGCGTCGGCGGCATCGGCATCCTGTCGGAGACGACGGAGATCTATGGCGCCGAGCATCTGCTCGCCTATCGCGCGGCGACGCCGGAGATCGCCAAGAAGCTCGACGGTTTCGTCAAATGGTGGGAGGATCACGTCGCCAAGCACGGCGCCTCGATCGACAACAACCCTTCGCCCGGCAACAAGCGCGGCGGCCTGACCACCATTCTGGAGAAGTCGCTGGGCGCCGTCGCCAAGGGCGGCCAGACGCCGCTCAACGGCGTCTTCGGCTATGCCGAGAAGGTCACCGGCAGCGGCCTGGTGTTCATGGACACGCCCGGCTACGACCCGGTCTCGGCCACCGGTCAGGTGGCGGGTGGCGCCAACATCATCGTCTTCACCACCGGCCGCGGCTCCTGCTTCGGCTGCCGGCCGACGCCGTCGATCAAGGTCGCCACCAACTCGACCATGTACCACCAGATGGAAGAGGACATGGACGTCAATTGCGGCGTCATCGCTTCGGGCGAAAAGACCATCGCCGGCATGGGCCGCGAGCTCTTCGAACTGATCGTCGAGACCGCGTCGGGCCGCAAGACCAAGAGCGAGGCGTTCGGCTACGGCGACAACGAGTTCGTGCCGTGGCACCTCGGCGCGACGCTCTAAACCACTGACGAAAAAACATGGGCTGCAAAAGACGGCCCGCAGAGCAATTTCAGGAAAAGTGTATCGGTTTTCCGTCCGGAATTGCGTCAAAACAAACGAGAGAGCAGTTCGCCGATTCTTGAAACGGTGAAATGCTCTCGGGGAGGCTTTGGATGGACAAGCGCCGCATCGGCACGACTGCGCTCGAGGTCACCGAGATAAGCTTCGGCGGGGCGGCGATCGGCGGGCTCTACCGGGCCTGTCCGCGCGAGGCGGCGATGGAGACGCTGCAGACCGCCTGGGAGGCAGGCCTGCGCTATTTCGACACCGCTCCCTTCTATGGCTTCGGCCTGTCGGAACGGCGGACCGGCGATTTCCTGCGCTACAAGCCGCGCGACTCCTATGTTCTGTCGACCAAGGTCGGACGGCTGTTCCGCCCCGTGCCGGAAGACCAGGTTCCCGATCATTCCTATGTCGACCCGTTGCCTTTCGCGCTCGACTACGACTATTCCTATGACGGCATTATGCGCTCGGTGGAGTTCTCCTACGCCCGGCTCGGGCTAAACCGGATAGACATCCTGTTTGTTCACGACATCGGCACCTACACGCATGGCGTCGAGAAGACGAAACTGCACTTTCGCCAGCTGATGGATGGCGGCCTGAAGGCGCTGGAAGAGCTGAAATCGTCCGGCGTCATTTCCGCCTACGGGCTCGGCGTCAACGAGGTGCAAATCTGCCTCGACGTACTGCGCGAAGCGCCACTCGACTGCATCCTGCTCGCCAGCCGCTACTCGCTGCTCGACCGCTCGGCCGAGGCTGAACTTTTGCCGCTCTGCCGGCAGCGCCAGACCTCGCTGATTATCGGCGGCGTCTTTAATTCCGGCATCCTGGCGACGGGGCCGGTGCATGGCGCGCATTTCGACTATGTGCCGGCGACACCAGACATACTCGAACGCGTCGGCGCGATGGAGAAAATCGCTGATGAGGGCGGCTATCCGCTGGCGGCGGCCGCGTTGCAGTTTCCGCTGCACGAGCCTGTCGTGGCCAGCGTGCTGACCGGCACTGCCAAGCCTGCCAACCTGACACGCAATCTCGACCTGTTCGACGTTAAGGTGCCGCAAACGGAATTCGCCCGCTATGCTCCCTACACCATCGTGCAGAAGCTCGGCTGACGAAACGTCGCGATCACGCCATCCTCAAGAAAGAATGAATATTCCATATTGACTCGATGATGGAATTAATATTCCATAGCCCTCAAGGAGGATCGGGAGCGTCTGGACGTGGCATTGAGGATCGGCATGGAGGCTTCTCCACCGAGCCATGCGCAGGCCGATATGAAACACCGCTTGCGTCGGCCGAACCGATGCACTATCAAAAAGCGGTAACTGTTTTTTATTGATAAAGTTCTGTTTGGGCCACGCCTATCCGAATGGAGCTTCCGTAACCTTCACCGGGCGATCTAGGGAGGATTCCTAATGAAATTCGTGACCAGCATTCTCAACCGCCGCTCACTTGTGGCGCTCGCTGCCGCCTCGATGCTTGCCGGCGCGCTGCACACGGCGCCGGCTTCGGCGGCCGATGTGACCATTCCGATCATCGTCAAGGACACCACGTCCTTCTACTGGCAGATCGTTCTGGCCGGCGCCCGCAAGGCCGGCAAGGATCTCGGCGTCAATGTGCCGGAACTCGGCGCCCAGGCCGAGACCGACGTCAACGGCCAGATTTCGATCCTCGAGAACGCCGTCGCCGGCAACCCGGCCGCCGTCGTCATCGCGCCGACCGAAGCCAAGGCGCTCGGCAAGCCGATCGACGAGGCAGCAAGCAAGGTCAAGGTCATCGGCATCGACTCGGGCGCCGACTCCAAGGCCTTCACCTCGTTCCTGACCACCGACAACGTCCAGGGCGGCCGCGTCGCCGCCGACGGTCTCGCAGCAGCCATCGGCGAGGCGAACGGCGGCAAGGTCGAGGGCAAGGTTGCCCTGATCACCGCGCTTCCCGGCGCCGGCTCGCTCGAGCAGCGCGCGCAGGGTTTCAAGGAACAGCTCAAGGCGAAATATCCGGGCCTTGAACTGGTCGCCGACAAATATGCCGACGGCCAGGCCACGACCGGCCTCAACATCGCGACCGACCTGATCACTGCCAACCCCGACCTGAAGGGCATCTTCGCGTCCAACCTGATCATGGCGCAGGGCGTCGGCCAAGCGATCGCCGAGAACAACCTTGCCGGCAAGGTCGGCCTGATCGGTTTCGACAGCGACGAGAAGCTGATCAAGTTCCTCAATGACGGCGTCATTTCCGGCCTCGTCGTCCAGGACCCGTACCGGATGGGCTATGACGGCATCAAGACCGCGCTCGCCGCCTCGAAGGGCGAGAAGGTCGAAGCCAATGTCGACACCGGCGCCAACCTGGTCACCAAGGCCAACATGAAAGAGCCGAAGATCGACGCGCTGCTCAATCCGAAGCTCTGAGCCCGTCAATCCAAAATCGTTTCCGGGGCCTCGCGCCCCGGAAACATCGGCCGCCGGCACAAACGGCTTGGCAATATACAGGCTTCGGCTAGGCTGATTTTAGAGGCATCCCTTGCCTCGCGCGTGCCAATCGTAAGACCAATCTGGGAGGATTGTCATGACGTCCACGGCGCAGGAACTGCACCCGGCCCCGACGCTGGAGCCAGGCAGGACGATCCTCGAACTGCACGGGCTGGAAAAGCGCTATCCCGGCACGCATGCGCTGAAGCCGGTCCACCTTGCCTTCAAGGCGGGCGAGATCCACGCCATCGTCGGCGAGAACGGCGCCGGCAAATCGACCCTCATCAAGCTTCTGACCGGTGTCATGCCGCGCACCTCCGGCGACGTCATCTGGGAGGGCAAGCCCGCAGCGCTGGCCACCCCGCACGAAGCGATGGCGCTCGGCATCAATGCCGTGCACCAGGAGGTCGTGCTCTGCCGCCACCTGACGGTCGCGGCCAACATGTTCCTCGGCGAGGAGAACTCGCGCTATGGCATCCTGCAGCAGCGCGCCATGGTCAAGGACGCGCAAAAGATCATCGACGATCTCGGCTTCGACCTGCCGGCGCATGTCGTTCTCGGCGATCTCACCATCGGCCAGCAGCAACTGATCGCCGCCGCCCGCGCCACGGTGCGGGGCACCAAATTCCTGATCTTCGACGAGCCGACCGCCTATCTCACCCGCAAGGAGGCCGACCAGCTGTTCAAGCTGATCCGCCGGCTGAAGGGCGAAGGCGTCACCATCATCTACATCAGCCACCGCATGGAAGAGGTGTTCGAACTCGCCGACCGTGTCTCGGTGCTGCGCGACGGCACGCTTGTCGGCACCAGGAATATCGCTGAGACCAACGACGCCGAGTTGGTCAAGATGATGATCAACCGCTCGATCGAGCAGGTCTACCACAAGGAGCATTTTACCCCGGGTGCGGTGATCGTCGAAGCGAAGAATCTGTCGGGCAAAGGCTTCGAGAACGTCTCGGTCTCGGTGCGCGCTGGCGAGATCGTCGGGCTCTACGGCCTGATCGGCGCCGGGCGCAGCGAATTCGTCACCACGCTCTATGGCCGTCACCGCAAGTCGGCCGGCCAGATCCTGTGGGAAGGCAAGCCGGTCCAGGTCAATTCCGAACACGACGCAATCAGGCTCGGAATGGCGCTGGCGCCAGAGAGCCGCCGCGACCAAGGTCTGTGCCTCAATCTGCCGGTCGGCCTCAACCTCAATCTGCCGATCTACAAACGCATTTCCAAAAACATGCTGATCTCGGGCGCGAAGGAAAAGGCCGAGGCGGATCGCCAGATAGCCGGCCTCAGGATCAAGACGCCGACGCGGAGCGCTCTAGCGTCCAGCCTGTCCGGCGGCAACCAGCAGAAGATCGTCATCGGCAAATGGCTGGCGCATGGCGCCAAGCTGTTCATCTTCGACGAGCCGACGGTCGGCGTCGATGTCGGCACCAAGGCCGAGATCTACCGCCTGTTCGGAGCGCTTCTGTCGAAAGGCGCCGGCATCATCCTGATCTCGTCCTATTTGCCGGAGGTCTATGAACTCTCCGACACGCTGCACGTCTTCCGGCGTGGCAAGCTGGTCGCCACGCACGGGTTCCGCAACGCCGACCACGAAGAAATTCTCACGCAGGCGCTCGCCGAGAAACAAGAAAAGCTGGGAGGACACACATGAGCACCGAAGCAGCAGCTGCCGAAAAACCGAAACGCAATTACAATGCCCTGTTCGGGCTGACGCTGCTGGCGCTACTGGTCCTGTTGTGGGTCATCCTGTCGGTGTCGACGCAGAGCTTTGCCTCGGGCAACAACATCTCGAACCTTTTGCGCCAGGGCTCGATGATCGCCATCCTGGCGGTCGGCCAGACCTTCGTCATCATCACCGGCGGCATTGACCTGTCCGTCGGCGCCGTGGTCGGCTTCGCCACCGTCATCGCTGCCATGCTGATCAATGCCGGTGTGCCGGTTTTCCTCGCCATCCTGCTCACGCTGCTCGTCGGCGTTGCCATCGGCCTGTTCCATGGCTTCGGCATCGTCAAGATGGGCCTGCCGCCCTTCATCATCACGTTGGCGACGCTGACCTCGTTGCGCGGCATCGGCCTGCTGATGACCAACGGCAACTCGATCTCGATCAACAATGACGCCTTCCAGGAGTTTTCGCGCAACTCCTTCATTGGTGTCCCCAATCTGTTCTGGATGGTGATCCTGGTCGGCATCCCGGCCTATATCTTCCTGCATCACAGCCGCTGGGGCCGCTATCTCTTCTCGGTCGGCTCCAACGCCGAGGCTTCACGTCTGTCCGGCGTCAATGTCCAGCGCACCATCTATATGGCCTACACGCTGTCTGGTCTGTGCGCCGCCTTTGTCGGCGTGCTCTTGGCCTCGCGCATCGGCATCGGCAATCCGACCCAGGCCGAGGGCTGGGAGTTGCAGGCGATCGCCTCCTCGGTCATCGGCGGCACCTCGCTGTTCGGCGCCGTCGGCTCGGTGCATGGCCCGCTGCTCGGCGCCTTCATCCTCGCCACCATCAACAACGGCGCCAACCTGCTGAACGTCAACGCCTTCTGGCAGCGCATCATCACCGGCGTTCTGATCATCGTTATTGTCTACTTCGACGGCTTGCGCCGCCGCGGCAAATGAATTCTCCCTGACCCTCTGCGCCGGTCCGCTCAACCAACGGACCGGCACCTTTTTAACAACGGAATTACTCAATGAAAGCCGCCGTCTGCCGCTCGCCCGGTGACCTTGTCCTGGAAGACCGCGCCGCACCCGGCGCTCCCCCTGCCGGCTGGGCACTGGTCGCGGTCAGCCATGTCGGCATCTGCGGCACCGACTATCATATCTTCGAGGGCAAGCATCCGTTCCTCGCCTACCCCCGCATCATGGGCCATGAAGTGTCGGGCACCGTCATCGAGACCGGCGAAGGCGTCGACCTTGCCATTGGCGAGCCCGTCATCATCAACCCCTATCTCGCTTGCGGCAAATGCATCGCCTGCCGGCATGGCAAGCCCAATTGCTGCGTCAGGATCGAAGTGCTCGGCGTCCATCGCGACGGCGCCATGGCCGAGCAGATCCTGGTGCCGGCGCAGAATCTTTATCCGGCAAACGGCCTGTCGCTGGCCGATGCCGCGGCGGTGGAATTTCTGGCCATTGGCGCGCATGCCGTGCGCCGCGCCCGCGCTGAACCAGGTGCCCGCACACTGGTCATCGGCGCCGGGCCGATCGGGCTTGGCACAGCGCTCTTTGCCCGAATCGCCGGGCTCGATGTCAGCTTGCTCGACATGAGCACGGAGCGGCTGGATTTTGCCGAACGCGAACTCGGCTTCTCCACGCTCGACGGCTCGCAAAAGGCGGCCGCCGAGCTGGTGCGCGATGCTACCGGCGGGGAAGGTTTTGATGTCGTCTTCGACGCCACCGGCAACACCGCCTCGGTGCAGTCGGCCTTCGCCCATGTCGCCCATGGCGGCACATTGGTGCTGGTCAGCGTCGTCAAGGACGACATCGTCTTTTCCGATCCCGAATTCCATAAGCGCGAAATGACCCTGATCGGCAGTCGCAATGCGCTCAAGGCCGACTTCGACCACGTCGCCGCCTCGATCCGCAACGGCGCGGTGCCGCTGGCCAAACTCGTCACCCACCGCACGACACTGGCCAGCACGCCTGATGATCTGGCGCGCTGGGCGCATGAGAAATCTGGGCTGATCAAGGCTGTGATCGAGGTTGGGTCATAACATTTCAGGCGGTGAACCCGGCCCGAATTGACCACGCCCCGCGCAGGTCGACCCCCACTCCGTCGAGCTTCGCTCGACACCTCTCCCCCGATCGACGGGGGAGAGGAATGGCGCGAGCTTAGCAAGGCGGGCTCCCTTCCTCTCCCTCCGGAGGGGGGAGAGGTGGCTCGGCGAAGCCGAGACGGAGTGGGGGAAGGCGGTCCTCAAACGCCAAGCCGCTGAAAAATAAGCGCGACCCAGCTACAGCGCCGACAGTTTCAGCTCGACCCGCTCCGCCGGAAACCGCGTTTCGGAAAACTGGATCGGTCGGCCATCCGGCGTGACGTTGACGGCGACCGCGACCAGCACGATGGCCCCCGGCTGCAGGTTGAGGGCGGCAAGGTCGGTGGCATCGGCGTGGCGCGCCGACAGCACCGTCGATTGCCTGAGATAATCGTCGATACCGAACCGCTTGAGCGAGGCGGTGATCGAACCGGTCTCCGTCATCACGGCATCGATGCCGGCGAAACGCTTGGCCTCGTACCAGCTGGCAGCCCGCGACACCGGCCGTCCATCGGCCTCACCGCGTGTCTCCAGCCGGATCACCTCGGTGCCCTTCGCAAGGCCCAGACCCTCGGCGACGCGCTGGCTGGCCGGCTCGATCGCGGATGCGAGCAGCACGATATGCCGTTCCGAAGTCTGCCCTTGCAAGCCCGTCGAAAACCGCGTCCGGGCGCCGATCGGATAGGACAGCCGCTTGCGCGACAACACGAAAGTGCCGCGCCCCTGTTCGGCTCTGAGCACCCCCTCCTGCACGAGAGCCGCAATGGCGCTGCGCACCGTGTGGCGGTTGACGCCGTAGCGTTCGGCCAGCGCCACTTCCGGCGGCAGCGCGGCATTCTCGGCAAAATCGCCGGCGGCGATCGAGTGCAGGACCTGGTCGGCGATCTGCCGCCACAGCGAGACGCCGCTGCGCCGCTCGATGCTATCAGCCCTCTGTTGCCCGGCCATTTCGCTCCCGTCCCGCCCCTGTCATCCACCCGTCATGGACACGGGTTAGATAATAGGTATAATTTGTATAGTTGTCTATATCACTAGACAAATTTTACGCATTCAGGGAGTTGCTCCATGCGAGGACAGGAAGCCCGCGACCAGGCCGAGCGCAAGGCCGTCATGGCAACGCTGGCGCAGGCCAGCGGCGGCGACATCGCCCGGCTCTGGAATGAGGCCGGTCTGACCTCCGAAGCCGAGCTTTTGCGCGGACCGGAAACCGGCCTGGTCACCGTGCGCGGCCGCATCGGCGGCGGCGGCGCGCCGTTCAATGTCGGCGAAGCCACGGTCACCCGCGCAACGGTCCGGCTCCCTTCCGGACAGGTCGGCCACAGCTACACGCTCGGCCGTGACCGTAAGAAGGCGGAGCTGGCGGCGATCGCCGACGCGCTGTGGCAGGACCCGGCGCAGCGCCAGACGGTCGAGACCGTACTGGTCGCGCCGCTGCGCGCCGCCCAGGGCGAGGCGCGCGAAAAACGCCGCGCCGAGACGGCGGCAACGAAAGTGGATTTCTTCACCATGGTGCGCGGAGAAGACTGATGGACATCGCAGCCCAATCGATCGACGGCGGTTTCGCCGATCCGGTGTTCAACGCCCAGACCGTCTTCCGCGCCGTCATGGACGCCATGGCGCGGCCGGGCAGCGTGCAGCCTTTGCCGGCCTTCGCCCGCCCGCCGGCGCCGCTGTCGGCAACCGCCGGCGCTATCGCGCTGGCGCTGTGCGACAACGACACCCCGCTCTGGCTCGACCCTGCGCTGCAAGCGTCCGCGGCGGTCAAATCCTGGCTCGGCTTCCACACCGGCGCGCCGCTTGCAAACACACCGGCCGATGCGCATTTCGCTGTGATCGCCAACCCGGCGGAAATGGCGTCGCTCGACGGCTTTTCGCAAGGCACGCAGGACTATCCCGATCGGTCGACGACATTGATCCTGCAGGTCAGTGATCTCGTCTCCGGCGCGCCTCTGCTGCTCGAAGGTCCCGGCATCGAAACCCCTGCCACCATCGCGCCGGCGCAGATGCCGCGCCATTTCGTCGAGCAGTGGAAGCAGAATATCACGCGGTTTCCGCGCGGCGTCGACCTCATCCTGGCGGCGCCCGACGGCATCGCCTGCCTGCCGCGCACCACGCGCATCAAGACGATGGAGGCGTAAATGTATGTCGCGGTAAAAGGCGGCGAAGCCGCTATCGCCAATGCACATAGCCTGCTTGCCGACCGCCGGCGCGGCGACCGTTCGGTCCCGGCGCTGCGTCTCGACCAGATCGTCGAGCAGTTGGCGCTCGGCGTCGACCGGGTGATGAGCGAAGGTTCGCTCTACGACCGCGAATTGGCCGCGCTCGCCATCGTCCAGGCGCGCGGCGACATGATCGAGGCGATCTTCCTGGTGCGCGCCTACCGCACCACGCTGCCGCGCTTCGGCTACAGCAATCCCATCGACACCGGCGCCATGCTGGTCGAGCGGCGCGTGTCGGCGACCTACAAGGACCTGCCCGGCGGCCAGCTGCTTGGGCCCACCTTCGACTACACGCACCGGCTGCTCGACCCCGAGCTTGCCGCCGGCGCCGACGTCGCCGAACCGCTGCAGCGCGAAACCGAAGCGCAGGCGATGCCGCGCGTCTCGGCGATCCTAGCCCGCGAAGGCCTGATCGAGCCGGACGGCGAGATGCCGCAGGATCATATTCCCGGCGACATCACGCGCGAACCGCTGGAATTCCCGATGGCGCGCGACGTCCGCCTGCAGGCTTTGTCTCGCGGCGATGAAGGGTTTTTGCTGGCGCTCGGCTATTCGACGCAGCGCGGCTATGCCCGCAACCACCCCTTTGTCGGCGAGGTCCGCATCGGCGAGGTCGAGCTGGAGCTCGACGTACCGGAACTGCCATTCGCCGTGCCGCTCGGCAAGGTCCGCGTCACCGAGTGCCAGATGGTCAACCAGTTCAAGGGCTCGGCCAAGGCACCGCCGCAATTCACCCGCGGCTATGGCCTGGTCTTCGGCCAGAGCGAGCGCAAGGCGATGGCCATGGCGCTCTGCGATCGCGCGCTGCGCGCAACAGAACTCGGCGAGGATGTCGTCGCCGCCGCGCAGGATGAGGAGTTCGTCATCTCGCACTCCGACAATGTCCAGGCGACCGGCTTTGTCGAGCATTTGAAGCTGCCGCACTATGTCGACTTCCAGGCCGAACTCGACCTCGTGCGCCGCATGCGCGCCGAGTACGAAGCACGCGAAAACCCCGACGTGCTGGAAGACAAAAAGGAAGCGGCGGAATGAGCCTAGTCGCCCGACCCACCGTGACCGCCGCCGCCATCATGGGAATGGCCGCCATACCCCCCGCCGTAGTTGTCGCTGCCGCCGATGTTCTCGCCATGCGCGCCCTCCCTCGGGGCAGGCAGAACCATTCTTCGAAGAAGAAAAGCGACCACGCCGACGAATGCCAGCAGCAGAATTCCAAGATGCATCCAACCGGTTTGGGTCATCCGATTTCGCCCTCGTTTGCGCGTCCTGGACGCCAGTTCGATAGCACAATGTGGATGTGATCGCCATGACCGACATCGCCACCTACAACTTCGCCTATCTCGACGAACAGACCAAAAGGATGATCCGCCGCGCGATCCTCAAGGGCATCGCCATCCCCGGCTACCAGGTGCCGTTCGCTTCGCGCGAAATGCCGATGCCTTATGGCTGGGGCACCGGCGGCGTCCAGGTCACCGCCTCGATCATCGGGCCCGACGATGTGTTGAAGGTCATCGATCAGGGCGCCGACGACACCACCAATGCCGTCTCGATCCGCGCCTTCTTCAAGAAGGTCGCCAACGTCGCCGTCACCACCGAGACGGCGAAGGCCTCGATCATCCAGACCCGCCACCGCATCCCCGAACATCCGCTGAGCGCGGGTCAAATTCTGGTCTATCAGGTGCCGATCCCCGAGCCGCTGCGCTTCCTCGAGCCGCGCGAGACCGAGACGCGAAAAATGCATGCGCTGGAGGAATACGGCCTGATGCATGTGAAACTCTACGAAGACATCGCCAAACACGGCCGGATCGCCACCACCTATGCCTATCCGGTGAAGGTCGAGGGCCGCTATGTCATGGACCCCTCGCCGACGCCGAAATTCGACAATCCGAAGATGCACCGTTCGCCGGCTTTGCAGCTGTTCGGCGCCGGCCGCGAAAAGCGCATCTACGCGGTGCCGCCCTTCACCGATGTCGTCAGCCTCGACTTCGAGGACCATCCGTTCGAGGTGCAGACCTTCGACCAGCCCTGTGCGCTGTGCGCGGCCGAGAATGTCTATCTCGACGAGGTCATCCTCGACGACCATGGCGGCCACATGTTCGTCTGTTCCGACACCGACCATTGCGAGAAGCGGCGCGCTGATGGCCATCGTGGCCATCTTGCTCCCGAAACCTCGGAAACCCATTCTACCCCGGAAAAATTGGAGCCGGCGCAATGACCGACGAACCGCTGCTGCGCGTCTCGGCGCTGTCCAAATTCTACGGCTCGCGTGTCGGCTGCGAGAACGTCACCTTCGACCTGTGGCCGGGTGAAGTTCTGGCCGTCGTCGGCGAATCCGGTTCCGGCAAGACGACGCTGCTCAACTGCCTGTCGACGCGGCTGTTGCCCTCATCCGGCACCGCCAGCTACCGCATGCGCGATGGCCAGTTCCGCGAACTCTACCGCATGAGCGAGGCCGAGCGCCGCTTCCTGATGCGCACCGACTGGGGCTTCGTCCACCAGAACCCCGCCGATGGCTTGCGCATGACGGTGTCTGCCGGCGCCAATGTCGGCGAGCGGCTGATGGCAGTCGGTGACCGCCACTACGGCAAGATCCGCGCCACAGCTGTCGACTGGCTGTCGCGCGTCGAGATCGACGAGGATCGCATCGATGACGAGCCGCGCGCCTTCTCCGGCGGCATGCGCCAGCGCCTGCAGATTGCCCGCAACCTCGTCACCGGCCCGCGGCTGGTGTTCATGGACGAGCCGACTGGCGGCCTCGACGTCTCGGTGCAGGCGCGCCTGCTCGACCTCTTGCGCGGGCTGGTCACCGATCTCGGCCTCGCCGCCATCGTCGTCACCCACGACCTCGCCGTGGCGCGGCTTCTGTCGCAGCGCATGATGGTGATGAAAGATGGACGCGTCGTCGAAAGCGGTCTCACCGACCGCGTCCTCGACGATCCGCGCGCGCCCTACACCCAGCTTCTCGTTTCCTCGATTCTCCAGGTGTGACCATGGCTACGCCCCTCGTTGTCTCCGACGTCGCCAAGAGCTTCACCATGCATCTGCGCGATGGTATCAGACTGCCGGTCGTCGCCCGTGTCTCTTTCTCGATCCGGACCGGCGAATGCGCCGTGCTCGGCGGCCCCTCGGGTGCCGGCAAGAGCTCGATCCTGAAAATGCTCTACGGCAACTACGCCGTCGATGAAGGCCAGATCATCGTCCAGCATGAGGGCGGGCTGATCGATCTCGCCACCGCCAGCCCGCGCACGGTGCTCGCCGTACGCCGCCAGACGATCGGCTATGTCAGCCAGTTTCTGCGCACGGTGCCGCGTGTCTCGGCGCTGGATGTCGTGGCCGAGCCACTGGTCGAGCGCGGCGAAGAACGCGAGAGCGCGCGGGCGAAGGTGCGCTCTCTTTTGGCGCAGCTCAATTTGCCGGAAAAACTCTGGGCCCTGCCGCCGGCGACTTTCTCCGGGGGCGAACAGCAGCGCGTCAACATCGCGCGCGGTTTTATCACAGAGCATCCGGTCCTGCTGCTCGACGAGCCGACCGCTTCGCTCGACGCCAAAAACCGTGACGTAGTGGTTGCGCTGATCGCCGCCAAGAAGGCAGCCGGCGTCGCCTTGCTCGGCATCTTCCATGACCTGGATGTCCGAGACGCCGTCGCCGACCGCATCATCGACGTTACCTCTTTCGCCGCCGGAAAAATCGCCGCATGAGCAGGAAACTGTCGGAAGCGCCGCTGGTCCACGCAACGGCGCAGGTCGAGAATTCGACATTGGGACGCTGGACTGAGATCGCCGACCGCAGCCGCGTGTCCGAGAGCATCCTCGGCGACTACTCCTACATGATGCAGGACTGCGCCGTCTGGTGCGCGACCATCGGCAAGTTCTCCAACATTGCAGCAAGCGTGCGCATCAACGCCACCAACCACCCGACCTGGCGACCGACGCTGCACCACTTCACCTACCGCGCCTCGGACTATTGGGACGACGCCGAGCATGAGAGCGAATTCTTCGCCCAGCGCCGCGCCAAACGCGTCACCATCGGCCACGACACCTGGCTCGGCCACGGCTCGACCATCCTGCCCGGCGTGACTGTCGGTGACGGTGCAGCGGTTGGCGCCGGGGCTGTTGTGTCGAAGGATGTAGCGCCCTACACCATCGTCGGCGGCGTGCCGGCAAAGCCGATCCGTGAACGCTTCGACCGCCGCACCGCCGAACGCTACCAGGCGCTCGCCTGGTGGGACTGGAACCATGCAAGGCTGCGCGCCGCGCTCGACGATTTTCGCGAACTTGAGGCGGAAGCCTTCTTGGAAAAATACGGCGGATAACCCATCACATCATCGTCATAAGATCGGCCCGATTCATATCCTTGACACATGACTCGGACACGAGGCCATCTCCCCCGCAGGAGATCGCAATGCCTCAATCCATCAGACCTTCGCTCGCCGGCTTTTTCGAAGGCACCAACCCCAAGCCCCCGCTGCATCTCGGCACGCGCTACGACACGGCAGGCAATTTCCTGCCCGAGCCCGGCAACACGGTCGTCAGCCATCTCGTGAGCGGGTCGCCTTCCGAGGCGGTGGTGATCGAGGTGCGCGAGCGCATGCGCGCAATGCCGGATGCCGACCGGCTGGCCTTCACGCCGATCTCCAGCCTGCACATGACGTTGTTTCAGGGCATCATCGAATACCGTCGCCGGCTGCCCTACTGGCCGCAGGACGTGCCGCTCGACACCAGCGTCGACGACATGACCAGCCTCTATCTGGAGCGGCTCAAGGGCTTTGAGGGCCGCGGTGCGTTCAACATCAAGGTGCTTGAGGTCGTGCCGACCGGCCTCACCGTTGCCGGTGCCACTGAGCAAGACAGGCGCGCCATGAGCGCCTGGCGGGATACGCTATCGGTGCCGTTCGGTTACCGCCACCCCGACCACGATAGCTACATCTTTCACATCACCTTCGCCTACCAGATCCAGCGTCTCGCCGATGACAGGGCTACCGCTTGGCAGGACTTCTTCGATGACAGTCTGGCGCTGTTGGAACGGCAGGCCCCGGTGATCGAAATCAAGCCGCCCGCCTTCTGCAGCTTCAACGACATGAACCATTTCGAAGAGCTGCTGATCCTGGGCCGCTCGTAAACACACATCTGTGGAGCGTAACAAAACTGACATGCAGGCGACACGGCAGGTTCATGTGGCTGCGTTAGGCGAAAGCCTGACGATCAATATGGTCCGCACTGGAACCTGCCATGTCAGCAAGCTCTGCCACCCTCGAAATCCGCGGCGTCTCGCGCCGATTTGGCAAGAACACCGCCGTCAGCGCCATTGACCTGTCGATCCCGCAGGGCCAGATGGTCGGCATTATCGGTCGTTCGGGTGCCGGCAAATCCACCCTTCTTCGCATGATCAACCGTCTCATCGACCCCAGCCAGGGGTCGATTTTTTTTGACGGCGCCGAGGTTTCGCGGCTGCGCGGCTCTCCGCTTAGGCGCTGGCAGCGCGATTGCGCCATGATCTTCCAGCAATTCAACCTTGTGCCGCGCCTCGACGTGCTGACCAACGTTTTGCTTGGCCGGCTCAATCATCGCTCGACCTTCTCCAACCTGCTCGGCATGTTTACCCGCGCCGAATGCGCCGAGGCGGTCGCCGCGCTCGAACGCCTCGACATCGCCCGCACCGCATTGCAGCCGGCCGGCACGCTGTCCGGCGGCCAGCAGCAGCGCGTCGCCATCGCCCGCGCCCTGATGCAGCAGCCCAAGGTGCTGCTCGCCGACGAGCCGATCGCCTCGCTCGACCCGCTCAACGCCAAGGTGGTGATGGACTCGCTGCAGGACATCAATCTGCGCGAAGGCATCACCGTCGTCACCAACCTGCACACGCTGGACACCGCACGCACCTATTGCAACCGCATCATCGGCATGGCTGCCGGCAAAATCGTCTTCGACGGCCCGCCGGAAGCGCTCAACCGCGAAGCCGTGCGCCAGGTCTACGGCGCCGACAGCAATGGCGCAGAAATCTCCGAGGCCATCACCTCGACCAGCATCGCCTACAAGCAAAAGATCGAAGCATCCGCCAGCCCGCTCGAGCCCGCTTTCCCGGGATACTGAGCGGCTGGGATCGCCAGCCCGCGTCAAGGGCGCCTTCAAATCGAGAACGCTGCCGGCGCGGGGCCGGAACCTACAGGAGAGATAAAATGTTCAGGAAGATGGTATTCGGCGCCATATCGGTGCTCGCCATGGCAACCAGCATGGCTCACGCGGCCGACCTCAAGGAATTCCGCGTCGGCATCCTCGGCGGTGAAAACGAAACCGACCGTCTGCGCAACTACCAGTGCCTGGCCGACCATTTGAAGACCGAATTCGGCTTCGAAAAGGTCTCGCTGTTCCCGGCCGCCGACTATGACGGCGTTATCCAGGGCCTGCTCGGCGGTACGCTCGACTTCGCCGAACTCGGCGCTTCCGGCTACGCCAGCGTCTACATCAAGGACCCGAAGGCGGTCACCCCGATCCTCACCACCCAGCAGACCGACGGCGCCACCGGCTACTATTCGATCGGCCTGGCGCTCAAGTCCTCGGGCATCACCGACATCAAGTCGGCCAAGGGCAAGAAGCTCGGCTATGCCGATCCGGATTCGACCTCGGGCTACCTGATCCCGCTGACCCAGATCCCGAAGGACACTGGCGCCTCGAACGAAACCTTCTTCGCTTCAACCCAGTTCAATGGCGGCCATGAGAACAACGTTCTTGCTGTCCGCGACGGCAAGGTTGACGTGGCGGTGGACGATTCCTCGGGCATCGGCGACTTCAAGAACGGCTACACCTCCGGCACCTTCCACAAGGAAGTCGCCAAGGGCGCCGTCGACCCCAACGACTTCGTCGAAGTCTGGCGCTCGGGCCTGATCCCGAACGGCCCGCTGGTCGTGCGCACCGCGCTCGGTGACGATATGACCGCCAAGCTGACCGCGTTCTTCACCGACCTGCCGAAGAAGGACAAGGCCTGCTTCGAAGGCGTCGAAGGTGGCGACTTCACCGGCTACGTTCCCGTCAAGCCTGACTTCTACAACGTCATCGTCGAAGCCCGTAAGGCAGCCATCGGCGGCTAACGGCGAAATCGGAAAGGGCGGTGTTCTAAAACACCGCCCTTTTTGCATCTCCGATCATGACCCTTTCCGTGACAGCGCCCTCCGGCGTCACCCACCAGATGGCCGATGCCTGGCGACGCCAGACATCGTTGCGTCGGCTCTATACCGTGCTCGGCATCGGCCTGCTGCTTGCCGCCATGTTTTCCAGCATGTGGTTCGCCGACGAGGCCAATGCCGGCCACTTTTTCGACCGGCTGCCGCACATCCTCGATTTCCTCAGCTGGCTGGTCCCCAAGGACTGGAACGATGTCTGGCGGGCGCTGTTCGACATCGCCTCGCCGCATGACACCGGCACCCAGGAATTCAACTTTCCGCTCGGCCGCGTCTATATCTGGGGCGGCTTCTACATCCCTGAATATTTCGAGCTGATGCTGACCACGGTCAACGTGGCGTTGGTCTCGACCTTCATCGGCTTCATCTTCGCCGTGCCGTTTTCCTTCATCGCCGCGCGCAATTTGACGCCGCATCCGGCGCTGCGGCTCGTCGTCAAGCGCTTCATGGAGCTGCTGCGCGCCTTTCCCGAGATCGTCATTGCCGGCCTGTTCGCGGCCATCGTGTCGACCGGCCCGATCGCCGCCATCATCGCCATCGGCCTGCATTCGATCGGCGCGCTGGGCAAGCTGTTCTACGAGATCAACGAGAACATCGACATGCGCGCCGAGGAAGGCCTGAAGGCCGTCGGCGCCAACTGGTTCGAGCGGGTGCGCTTCGCCGACCTGCCGCAGGTGCTGCCCAATTTCATGTCCTACACGCTGCTGCGCGTCGAGATCAACGTGCGGGCATCGACCATCATCGGCGCCGTCGGCGGCGGCGGCATCGGCGAGGAACTGAAGCTCTCCATCTCGCGCGGCTTCGGCGCCAAGACGCTGGCGCTGGTGCTGCTCTTGTTCACGACCATCTTCATCATCGACCAGTTCTCCGCCTGGCTGCGCCGCAAGCTGGTGGGTGAGCAGGCCTTTTTGATGGGCGGAGCGTGACCATGATCCCGAAAAGTGGAGCCCGGTTTTCGGAAAAGATCATGGTCAAACAAGAAGACACACCACGGCCATGACCGCAGACGAGATCAAGGCGATCGAAGAACGCTTCCCGCACGTGTTCCATCGCCCGTTCCACCAGCGCTTCTGGCCGCTGTTCCTGGTCGCCGGCACCGTGCTTTACCTCATCTATGCCTTGTGGTTCTTCAGCCTGCCGCAGGTGCTGAGGGAATCGCATTGGGAGCGCCTGCCGCTCTTCCTGTCGCAATGGATCAGCTACGATCTGCAGCCGGAATTCCGTCTCGACCAGCCCGAGATCACACCGAAATACCCGCGCTTCTCGGCCCTTGGCGACAACCCCAATCCCGACTGGGTGGTCAGGAACGCCGACGGCACCTTCACCGTGCTGATCGACGGCCAGCCCAAGTCCGTCACCTTCGACAAGACCAAGGCGACGATTGTCGCCAATGGCCAGACGGTGCCGGTCGCCCTGACCAGCGGCAAGCCGGTGATATCAGGTCCGGTGCCCGACTGGATCACCGCGCATGACGACGAGGTCGTCGCCAAGATGGGCTTTGTCGGCGAAGTGCGCGTCAGCGTCGACCGCGTGAAGGTCCGCAAGCGTTTCCTCGGCTGGGCGAATTTCGTCTTCGACACGCGCTCGCCCTTCTTCGGCAAATCGGCCGGTGAAGTGATCTCGCTGATCTGGTCCGGACCGGAGCTGAAAGCGGGCACCTCGAACCTCGCGCTGGCCGGCGACAACATCTGGAACAATGCGCAGTGGCAGCACGGCGACGTCTGGACGAAGCTGCTGCAGACCATCGTCATGGCGTTTCTCGGCACGCTGCTCGGCGCCTTCGTCGCCTTTCCGCTCGCCTTCTTCGCCGCCCGCAACATCACGCCGAGCGGCCTGCTCAGCCAGGTGCTCAAGCGCTTCTTCGACTTCATGCGCTCTGTCGACATGCTGATCTGGGCGCTGTTCTTCACTCGCGCCTTCGGCCCCGGCCCGCTCGCCGGCAGTGCCGCGATCTTCTTCACCGAGATCGGCACGCTCGGCAAAACCTATTCGGAAAGCCTGGAAAACATCGACGACAAGCCGCGCGAAGGCATCAAGTCGACCGGCGCCAATGGCTTGCTGGTGCAGCGCTATGGCGTGATGCCGGAAGTGATCCCGGTCTTCATCAGCCAGACACTCTACCAGTGGGAATCCAACACCCGCGGCGCCACCATCATCGGCGCCGTCGGCGCCGGCGGCATCGGCCTGAAACTATGGGAAGCGATGCGCACCAATTCCAACTGGGCCAACGTCTTCTACATGGTGCTTTTGACGCTGCTCGTGGTCTTTGTCTTCGACAACATTTCGAATTTCCTGAGGCGTCGGCTCAGCCGGACGATCCATGATTACAATAGGATCCAGGCCGAGCAGGGGTGAGTTTGCGAGAGGTCGGCGGGACAGCACCCCCTCTGCCCTGCCGGGCATCTCCCCCCCAAGGGGGGAGATTGGATGTCGCGACGGCTTTCGCTAATTTTCAACGTTCAAAAGAGAGGAGCCGGCGTCAAAGCTGCCAATCTCCCCCTTGAGGGGGGAGATGTCCGGCAGGACAGAGGGGGGTGTGACGGAACGCAAGCGCTCGCTGAACGGCGCACCTACGCCGCCTTCCTCCATCCATCCCTGATATGCCTATACCCCTCCCGATAAACCGCTTCCGGCGTCTCCGAAAAATCCCGCCACACCTTCGTCGCCGCCGCCAAATCCTTCAGCGAGCGCCCAAACGCCTCGATCGTCAGCCAGTCGTCATAGCCGCTCTTGCGGATAGCCGAGAACGTTTCCTTCCACGGAATGTTGCCGCGCCCCGGCACGCCGCGATCATTCTCCGAAATGTGGATGTGCACGACATTCCGGCGATGCTTCGTATAGGCGCCGATCGGATCGGCCTCCTCGATATTGGCGTGGAACGTATCGTACATCGCCTTGATGTGCGGCCGGTCGATGGCGTCGATATGCTCTGACAGATCGGCCATCGTGTTCAACAGATAGCACTCGAAACGATTGAGCGCCTCCAGCCCGATGGTGACCCCGCGCTTGCCGGCATGGTCGCCGATGGCGCGCTGCGAGGCGATCGAGCGCTTCTTTTCCGCCGCAGTCGGCCCGCTGCCGGAAAAGGCGCCGAGCGTGGAATGCAACGGACCGCTCAGCCTATCTGCGCCCAATGCCACGCTGCAGTCGATCGCCCATTTCATGTAGTCGATGCCGGCCTTGCGGGTCGCCGCATCCGGCGAGATCAGATTCATCGCCGGATCGCCCATCGCCGTGACAGCCGTGCGCTCGAGCCCGATGCGGTCGAGCAAATCGCCGAGCTTCTTGTAGTCGTCCGGCGTACCGGCAAAGATCGGTATCTCTACACCGTCGAAGCCTGTCGCCTTGATGTCCCTGAGCAACGCCTCGTGTTTCTTCGAGACGCTGGTGGTCCACAAGAACATGCACATGCCGATTTTCATCGACGTCCCTCCCCATTTTGACGGCGCGCGCTGGTTTCTTTCGCCAACTTGGCGCCATGCCCCCTCATCCGGCCGCTTCGCGGCCACCTTCTCCCCGAGGGGAGAAGAGACCTAGCATCGGCGCCACCTCCTCCTCTCCCCTCGGGGAGAGGTCGGATTGCCCCGAATTGCTCTTCGCAATTCGGCTGGCAATCCGGGTGAGGGGGAGCGCGCGCTAACTAAAGCTTCGTCCACGCCCCATTCTTCTTCGACGACTTCACGCAGGCCTCGATAAAGGCCATGCCTTCGACGCCGTCCTGGATGGTCGGGAACACAACCTCCTTGCCCGGCTTGCCACCCTTCTTGCGGGCCGCACGGATCGCCCGCGCGGCCTCCTGATAAATGTTGGCGAAGCCTTCGAGATAGCCTTCCGGATGGCCCGACGGCACGCGGCTGACGCGGCCGGCGACAGGCAGCGCCCCGGCGCCGTTGCGGGTGAGCAGTTGCTTGGGCTGGCCGAATGGCGTGTACCAGAGATAGTTCGGGTCGGCCTGCACCCATTCCAGCCCGCCCTTCGAACCGTAGATGCGCAGCTTCAGCCCGTTCTCGTGGCCCGGCGCCACCTGGCTTGCCCAGATCATGCCCTTGGCCGGGTGCGTCTTGCCGACAGGCTTGAAGCGCAGCATGACGTTGACATTGTCGTCGAGCTGGCGCCCCGGCACGAAGGCGTCGAGATCGGCCGAGAGCGAATCGAGCTCCAGACCCGAGACGAAGCGGGCGAGATTGTAAGCATGCGTGCCGATGTCGCCCAGCGCGCCGCCCGCGCCCGCCTGCTTCGGATCGGAGCGCCACGCCGCCTGCTTCTGGCCGGTGGCGGCAAGATCCTCGGTCAGCCAGTCCTGCGGATACTCCGACTGCACGATGCGGATGTCGCCAAGCTGGCCCTTGGCCACCATCTCGCGCGCTTGGCGGATCATCGGATAGGCGGTGTAGTTGTGCGTCAGCACGAATACCTTGCCCGTCTTTTCGACTATCGCCGCAAGCTTCTTGGCCTCGGCCAGTGTCGTGGCCAATGGCTTGTCGCAGATCACGTGGATGCCGGCCTCGAGGAAGGCCTTGGCCGCGGGTACGTGCACATTGTTGGGGGTGACGATCGCCACCGCCTCGATGCCGTCCGGACGCTTGGCCTCGGCCTTGGCCATCTCGGCATAGGAAGCATAGCTGCGCGCCGGGTCGAGACCAAGTTCGGCGGCGGAGGCCTTGGCACGCTCGGGGTTGGCCGACAGCGCGCCGGCTACCAGCACGAAGTCGTTGTCCATGCGCGCCGCGATCCGGTGCACCGCACCGATGAAGGCGCCCTGGCCGCCGCCGACCATGCCGTAGCGGATCGGGCCGCCTCCCGCTTCCGACTTCGATGCACCAACCATTTTTCGTCTCCCTCGTTGTTCACCTCCCCCTTGAGGGGAGGTCGATCCGCGCAGCGGATCGGGTGGGGTCGTACAAGGTAGAGCCCGGAACGCACCGACCCCACCCGGCCCTTCGGGCCACCCTCCCCTCGAGGGGGGAGGGAAATCGCGCTAGATTCCCATCATCGCGCGCAGCATCTTCTTGTCCGTCGTGCCGCCGGCGAAATCGTCGAATGCCTTTTCCGTCACGCGGATAATGTGATGCTGGATGAAGGGCGCACCTTCGGCCGCGCCATCTTCCGGATGCTTCAGGCAGCATTCCCATTCCAGCACCGCCCAAGAGTCATAGCCGTACTGGGTGAGCTTGGAGAAGATGCCGCCGAAATCGACCTGCCCGTCGCCCAGCGAGCGGAAGCGGCCGGCACGGTTGGTCCAGCTCTGGTAGCCGGAATAGACGCCCTGCCGTCCCGTCGGATTGAACTCCGCGTCCTTGGCGTGAAACGCCTTGATCCGCTCGTGATAAATGTCGATGAATTCGAGATAGTCGAGCTGCTGCAACAGGAAATGCGAAGGGTCGTAATTGATGTTGCAGCGCTTGTGGCCGCCGACCGCGTCGAGGAACATTTCGAAGGTGGCGCCATCGAAAATGTCTTCGCCCGGATGGATCTCATAGCCGACATCGACGCCGTTTTCGTCATAGACGTCGAGGATCGGCTTCCAGCGCTTGCCGAGTTCGGCAAAAGCCTCTTCGATCAGTCCGGCCGGCCGCTGCGGCCAGGGATAGAGGTAAGGGAAGGCCAACGCA
Organism: Mesorhizobium neociceri; assembly: GCF_013520985.1. Lineage (GTDB taxonomy): Bacteria > Pseudomonadota > Alphaproteobacteria > Rhizobiales > Rhizobiaceae > Mesorhizobium > Mesorhizobium neociceri. The sequence goes on from NZ_JACDTY010000010.1 coordinate 184,442, forward strand.
CCGGAAAACGTCACCGAGGCCTTGAGACCCAGATTCTTCGACGCCTTGGCGCCGAACTTCATCTGTTCAACCGCCCATTTCTGCCGCGCCTTCGGGTTGTTGTGTACCGACGCCGGGGCAAAACCGTCGAACTGCGCATCATAGGCCGGATGCACCGCCACCAACTGCCCCTGAAGATGCGTCGACAGTTCGGTGATCTCGACGCCGGCGTCAGCGCAGATGCCTTTCACCTCGTCGCAATAGGTCTTGGAAGACGCCGCTTTCTTGAGGTCGAACAGGCGTGCGTCCCAGGTCGGGATCTGCACGCCCTTGTAGCCTAGGCCGGCCGCCCATTTGGTGATCGAGGCCAGCGAGTTGAATGGCGCGGCATCGCCCGCGAACTGCGCCAGAAACAGCCCCGGACCCTTCATTGTCGACGGCATCGGCATCCTCCCAGTTCATTTTTCCAAGGACCAAGCATAGCGCCTGATGAAAGCAGGGCCAGCCTCTTTGGTCTTTGTGATGTCCATTCTCGTATTGCCATTCTGGTATTACCAAATACCGAAAATGGGTCAAGCCATTTGACTCCCAAGCGCAGCAGACCGCGCACCCTAAAATGCGGAACATATGCAAGCATAATCAACACAGTACATGGATGCCGCGATCACACGGCGGCAGTTCTTGCCGCGCGAAGAAAATTGCTGTAGACCTCCATTCAGGCCCAATTGGTCGAACCAGTTTGCGTAAAAATGCTGGAGCGCCTTGGGGAGGAATCATGAGACGCGCTTCGCTGAGGCGCATCGCAGGCGAACTGGCACAGACGAATTCTGGGAAGGATAGACCATGCATCTTTCGACGCACAACTGGATGCGCGCGGAGCCGTTGGAGGTAACGCTGAAGCGCATCAAGAAATTCGGCTACGAGTCGATCGAGATTTCCGGCGAGCCCGAACAATACAAGACCAAGGAGACCCGCGCGCTGCTGAAAGAACACGGCATACGCTGCTGGGGCGCGGTGACGCTGATGCTTGGCGAACGCAACCTGGCCGCCAGGGACCAGGGTCAGCGCGAGCGCTCGGTGCAGTACGTCAAGGACGTGCTGACCATGATCAGCGAACTCGACGGCGAGATCATCACCCTGGTGCCCGCCACAGTCGGCAAGGTGGTGCCGGACGGTACCGAGGAAGAGGAATGGAAGTGGGTGGTCGACGCCACCCGCGAATGCTTCACCCACGCCAAGAAGGTCGGCGTCAAGATTGCTGTCGAGCCGCTCAACCGCTTCGAGACCTATCTGTTCAACCGCGGCGCCCAGGCGCTGGCCTTGGCCGATGCGGTCAGCCCCGAATGCGGCGTCTGCCTCGACGCCTACCACATCCACATGGAAGAATTTAACGTCCATGATGCCATCCGTCAGGTCGGCAAGCGCCTGTTCGATTTCCACGTCGCCGACAACAACCGCTTTGCCGCCGGCCTCGGCCAGATCGACTGGCCACGGATCGTGCAGACGCTGAGGGAAGTCGGCTATGATGGCGCGCTGACCAACGAATTCGTCGCGCCCGTCGACCGCACGCCGGCCGCACCCTATCCCGACATGGTCGAGCGCCATCCGGTCGACATTTCGCCCGAACAGCTGAAGTTCATCCAGGATCATGGCTCCAGCGTGCTGACGGAGAAATTCTACACCGACCAGATGCGCATCACCGCCGAAACGCTGCTGCCGCTGGTCAAGTAGCCGATCCGATTTGGAATGCGCCCTTCCGCCTGCAGGCGGCGGGGCCGGGGATGACCATGCGCATCAGAAACGTCCAGGCCTGCTGGGTCCGCATACCGATCGAAGCCGCGAAGCAGCATCGCAGCGACTTCGGCCAGGTGACGACGTTCGACGCCGCCATCCTGCGCATCGAGACCGATGACGGGCTGGTCGGCTGGGGCGAAGGCAAGAACGCCGCCGGCAGCGCCGGCAGCTATGGCGCGCTGGTCCACATGCTGAACCATGAGGTCGGTCCGCAATTGATCGGCCGAGATCCCGCCGACATCGGCATCATCTGGGAGATGCTCTACAATGGCGTGCGCCACGAGACAGCTGCGCATGCCGGCCACGCCATGCCGCAACTGGCGCGGCGCGGCATGAGCGTGGCGGCCATCAGTGCCGTCGACATCGCGTTGTGGGATATCTTGGGCAAATCGCTGGGACAGCCGGTGTGGCGGCTTCTCGGCGGCCGCAAGCTCGACCGCATGCAGGCCTATGCCTCCGGCGGCTGGGCCGCCGCCGACGCCATCGGCGAGCAGTTGAAGTCCTACATCGCCAAGGGCGGCTTCAAGGCGCTGAAGATGCGCGTCGGCGCCATGGACGGCGCCCCCCATATTTCCGCCGCCCGCGTCCGTGCTGCACGGCAAGCGCTCGGCCCCGACGTTGAACTGATGGTCGACGCGCACGGCACCTATACAGTGGCCGAAGCCAAGCGCTTCATCAGCCTCGCCGCCGATCTCGACCTCGCCTGGTTCGAGGAGCCGGTCATCGCCGACGACAAGGCTGGCATGGCCGAAGTACGCGCCTCCGGCTCGATCCCGATCGCCACCGGCGAAAGCGAAGCGACGCGCTACGCCTTCCGCGATCTCGCGGTGCTCAAATCGGCCGACATCTTCCAGCCCGATCCGGCCTTTTGCGGCGGCATCAGCGAGGCTATGAAGATCGGCACCATCGCCAGCGCCTTCAATTTGCGCTTCGCCCCGCATCTGTGGGCCGGCGCGCCGTGCTTCTTTGCCGGGCTGCATGTCTGCGCTGCTTCGCCGGCTAGCTTCACCGTCGAATATTCGCTCGGCGCCAACCCGATGATCCATGATCTTATCGAAGAGACTGTCGAAGCAAAGGACGGTATGATAGCGATCCCTGAAAAGCCGGGTCTGGGATTCACCATTTCGGAGCGGTTCCTGGAGGCGCACGCGCAACGCGGTTGACGATGAAAGAAAAGAACCTTCTCGCCGAACTCGCCGCCTATCTGTTCTCCCATTCGGACAAGGAGAGCGGCCGCACGCCCTCGGAGCGCGAACTGGCGGAGCACTTCAGCGTCAGCCGCGGCCAGATCCGCGAGGCGCTGGCCATCCTCGAAGCCATGCGCATCGTCGAGCGCCGCGCCAAATCCGGCATCTATGTCGACACCAGGCAGGCTAGTGTAGAAGCCTTGGCCCTTTTCGCCCGCGCCGGCCTGCCGCTCGATCCGGTGCAGATCTACGAGACCGTCGAGCTGCGCAAGATCCACGAGATCAAGGCTGCCGAACTTGCCTGTTCGCGCGCCACCGAGGAGAATTTCGAGCGCCTGCGCGAGATCCTGAAAGCCTCGGAGGAGCGCATTGCCGCCGGCGAAGGCCTCGCCAAGGAGGATCGCGAATTCCACCTCGAGATCGTGCGGGCGACCAAGAACGGCGTCTTCCACAACATCTGCAGCGTCTACTATCTGATGGGCGAGCAGCGTCTGCCGATCTACTTCAACGACCCGGAGCGCTCAGTGCGCTCGCACGCCGAGCACATCCAGATCTACGAGGCGCTGCTGCGCCGCGACGGCAATCTCGCCCAGGCGCTGATGAGCGCCCATCTGCAAGGCGCGGAAAGCTACTGGAAGGGCATCATCGAGGGCCGCGGCATGGAGCAGAAAGCCGCCACGCTCGAAAAGGTCTAGAGCAATTTCAGGAAAAGTGTGAGACGGTTTTCCCGGGAAAAGCGCGTAGCGCTTTTCCTTGGGAATTGCGATAAAAAACGGAAGCCCCATGCCCAGAATCCTGTCGACGCACACGCTGCATCCGCGTGCCTCCGCCATGCTGGCGGGCGCCGGCGAACTCGTCGTCGCCTCGGCGCTCGATGCCGCCACGCTGACCAACGAGGCGAAGAACGCCGACGTCATCATCGTTCGCGCACCACTGCCGCCCGCGTTGTTCGAAAACGCGACGAAACTGAGAGCGGCGGTTCGCCACGGCGCCGGCCTCGACATGGTGCCGATGGAGGCCGCTGCTGCCGCCGGCGTGCTGGTCGCCAACGTGCCGGCGGTCAATGCGCGATCGGTCGCCGAATATGTGATGTTCGCCGCACTCGCTCTGCTTCGACGCTTCCGCGTCGTCGACCGCGACCTGCGCGCCAGGGGCTGGAATGCCGGCCGCGACCACGCCAGCTATGCCAGCGAGCTTGCCGGCAAGACCATCGGCATCATCGGCTTCGGCGCCATCGGCCAGGCGGTTGCCCACATCGCCGCGCATGGCTTCGGCCTCAACGTCGTGGCGACGACGCGCAGCATGCAGCCGGCACCCGACAGGATCGGCTTCCTGTCGATCGACGCGCTGGTCGAACAGAGCGATATCATCGTGCTCTGCTGCCCGCTGACCGAGGAGACGCGCGGCCTGATCAACCGCGAACGCATCGCGCGCATGAAGCCCGATGCGCTGCTGATCAACATTTCGCGCGGGCCGGTGATCGATGACGAGGCGCTCATCGATGCCTTGCGCAAAGACCGCATTGGCGGCGCCGCGCTCGATGTCTTTGCGACGCAGCCGCTGCCGTCAAATCATCCCTATTTCAGTTTCGACAATGTCATTGTCACCCCGCATATGGCTGGTATCACCGAGCAGTCGATGATGCGCATGGGCGTCGGCGCTGCCGGCGAGACCTTGCTGGTGCTGGCCAACCGGCTGCCGGTCAATTTGCGCAACCCCGATGTGGTCGAGCACTATCGCAGGCGGTTCCCGGCAGACACGTGAGCCACATCGCGGTTTCGCCCCAATTCTCCGCGACGTTGAAAACCATGTTAGGTCATCGCCTCGCCTTCTTGGCCATCGCGGCGTCTTCAATCGCAGCTTTGCCGTCACTCGCCGCAGCCGAACGCGGCAGTTATGTCTACTGCAGCAACGGGATAGCGTGCATGATGGCTCCCTGCCCATCGGGCAACGCGCTCGACCTCGCCACCGGCAAGGTTATCGAGGGCGTTGCGATCGACACCTCCCCATTGTCGCTGCAAGACAGAGCCTCACCCGATGTCTCGGAAAAGCTTTACGCGGGAAAGATCGTCGTCAGAGGATCGATCCAGCATCGCGGCAGCGAACACGATCCGCCCTCACTGGTCGTCACCAGCATCGAACGCGCCACCAAGCAGAGCGAGCGCAAGCTCTGTTCGGCGCACTGATTGCCGATCTGCGGTTCTGCCTGTCAGAGCAAGCGCTCGACTTCAGCCGCGATGCGCAGCAGGTGATGGTCTTGGCCATTGCGCGCCACCAGCATCAGCCCGGCCGGCCGCGTCATGCCAGGCATCGGCAGCGAGATCGCGCAGAGGTCGAACTGGTTGGCGACCTGGGTGTTGCGCAACAACAGGGCTTCGGTACGTTCGCGCAGGGCGGCATCCTCGGCCATCGAAACGATGGTCGGCGCCGTCACCGGCGTGGTCGGCAGGGCCAGCACATCGACCGAAAGCAACCGCTCGTCCATGGCTATGCACAATGCCGCGCGGCGGCGCAGTGCCCTGATATAGACCGGCGTCGGTATTGCCGCCGCCCGTGACAACGGCCCGCTGACATAGGGATCGACCGGAACCGATGCGCCTGTCGCCAGCCAGTCGGCATGGATTTCCGCGCCTTCCATGGCCGCGATCGAACCACGTTTGGTGGCCGCGCGCAGGTCGGCAACGAGGTCGTCGATCGAAACATCCGTCAGCCGCGCGCCTGCCTGCTCGATTTTGACAAGGCTGCGATCGAACGCCGTGCCGATCCCGCTTTCGGTGTCTTCGAAAAGCAGACCGCATGGGATGCCTACACGAAGCCCGGCAAGCGGTAGCGTCAAATGCAATGGTGGCAGATCGTCGCCCGACATCGCCGCGTCGGCAAGCGCACAGGCGGCAACGCCCAGCGCCAGCGGCCCGATCGAATCCAACGTCGCGGATAAGGGATAGGCGCCGGTCAACGGCACGCGCCGCGCCGTCGGCTTGAAACCGACGACACCGTTCAGCGATGCCGGGATGCGCACCGAGCCGCCGGTGTCGGAGCCGATGGCGATGTCGCAAGTGCCCTCGCTGACCGAGACGCCGGCACCCGAGGACGAGCCGCCCGGAATGCGGCTGGCGTCGGCGGCATTGCCCGGTGTGCCGTAGTGCATGTTGTCACCGATCGCGGTGAAGGCGAATTCGGTCATGTTGGTCTTGCCGATGATGACAGCGCCGGCCTGCCGCAGCCGGTTGACGATTGCCGCGTCGTGCCGGCGAGGTGCGGTGTCCCTCAGCATCAGCGAACCAGCCGTGGTCGGCTCGCCCGCGACGTCGAACAGATCCTTGATCGAGACAATGGTGCCGTCGAGCGGCCCGAGGCTCACACCGGCCCGTTTGCGGGCATCGCTGGCATCGGCCGCGGCCCGCGCGGCTTCGGCATAGAGCCTGGTGAACACGCGTTCGTCACCGGCACGGGCGACAAGGCGCGCCAGCAAGGTTTCCAGATGATCGCGCACGGATTGCATTTTGGATGTCGGACTCCGGATGGCTGCAACGTCTTAAGGGGTAGAGGCCAGCACATGGCTTGCCGAAACTTGAAACTTGCGCAGGTCGTTTCATATCCTGCCGGACGGAAGGAAGAAAACCAATGCTCCATAAAGGCAGCTGTCACTGCGGCAAGGTCGCGTTCGAATTCAAGGCGGAGCTGACCGGCGCCGTGCGGTGCAATTGTTCGATCTGCTCGCGCAAGGGCGCGCTGTTGGCCGCCATCCCGCATGACGGCCTGAGGGTGCTGGCCTGGGGCGACGATCTGGGCACCTATACATTCGGCAATCACGCGATGGCGCACCGCTTCTGCCGCACCTGCGGCATCCATCCCTTTTCCGAGGATGTTCGCCAAGGCGGTGAACGCAGCGCCTACATCAACCTCAACTGCGTCGCAGATATCGATCCGACCAGCCTGACGATCTTCGACTTCGACGGGCGCGCGGTCTGACCCTACCGGTGGCCTCTCACCACAAAAACAACGGCCCGAAAACCTTGATGGTTCTCGGGCCGCTTCGAAAGCCGCGGATGGGTATTGGCTACTCAACGCTCTTTGGGCCGCGCGCGAACACCACGATCGCCGCCAGCAAGGTCGCCGCACCGCAATAGGCGAAGGCGCTGGCGACGCCGGCATTGTCGACCAGCAGGCCGCCGAAGACTGCGCCGAGCGCAATCGCGATCTGGAACGTCGCCACCATCAGTCCGCCGGCGCTTTCAGCCTGGTCGGGTGCGGCCCGCACCAGCCAGCTCTGCAGCCCGACCGGAACCGCGCCGAAGGCAAAGCCCCAAATGGCAACCGAAGCCGCTGCGATCGTCGGCGAGGCGCCGAGGAACAGCATCGAGGCGGCGGCGACCGCAATCAGCAACGGCGCCAGCGCCACTGCCGCCTTGAGGCTGCGTTCGGCCACGATGCCGCCGACGATGTTGCCGAAGAAGCCGCCAATGCCATAGGCGAGCAGCACCAGCGAGATCGTCTCGATGTGCAAGAGAGGCACCTTCTCAAGGAAGGGGCGGACATAGGTGAAGCCGGCGAAATGGCCGGAAGCGACCAGCAGCACGACCAGCAGCGCCACCCGGATCGACGGCCGCTCCAGCACTTCGAGCAAGGTGCGGAAGCTTGCCACGCCGACAGGCGGCAGCCGCGGAATGGTGGCTAGTTGCACCAGCAGCGCCAGCCCGCCGACGATGGTCGCGATCATGAACGCCGTGCGCCATCCCCAGATGTCGCCGACATAGGCGCCGACAGGCGCGGCAGTGACGGTGGCCAGCGAAACACCAGTCAGGATGATCGACATGGCGCGCGGCATCAGCCGCATCGACACCAGCCGCAGCGCCATGGCCGCCGACATCGCCCAGAAGCCGCCAAGCGCAACACCGAGTATGACGCGGGCGAGCAGCAGCATCGGCAGCGACGAGGCAAAGGCCGCAAGAAGGTTGGAGACGATCAGGAAGCTCGACAGCATCCACATCACCAACCGGCGGTCCATCCGCCTGGTGATGATGGCCATGGTGGGGGCGGCGATGGCGCCGACGATTGCCGTCGCCGTCACCGCCTGTCCGGCAATGCCTTCGCTGACGCCGAGATCGCGCGCCATCGGCGTCAGAAGGCTGGCCGGCAGGAATTCCGCCGTCACCAGGCCGAACACACCAAGCGCCAGCGAGACCACGGCGCCCCAGGCAGGCTCGGTTCGCTCATCGGATTCTGCAGGGTTTAGAACTGTGGCGTCGATGACGCCCGTCGAGGATTCGGCCATGGTCAGTCTCCGATCTGTTTGCAGCGCCACATAGGGAACGACCGGATGGTGGCTCCACCCGTTACATGCCTTGCCGTCGCGGCTTGGCTATGAGGCCGTTCCCTGATCTGTTTGCGGCGCTGCACTGCAACATAGGGAGTGACGGTCTGGAGTTTCCATGTTAAAAACACCGAAATGAGCTACAATTCGTCCAAAGCCGCTTTACCCGCGTCCGGCGACCCGCTGACCGACATGCTGCGCGGCTTGCGCCTTGACGGCGTCGACTATGGCCGCTGCGTGCTTGGCGAGCCCTGGGCCGTTTCCTTTCCCGCGCAGAAGGCGGCGCGGTTCCATTTCATTGGACAGCAAAGCTGCTGGCTGTACTCGCCGTCGAAGGAGTGGATCGAACTGTCGGTCGGCGACGCGCTGCTGATCCCGCGCGGCGACGAGCATATTCTGGCCAGCGCGCCAGGCGTGCCGGCCGTTCCGATCGGCCGCTACTCAATCGAACCGGTATGCGAGAATATCTACGACGTCTCCAACGGCTGCGATGGCAGCAAGACGTTGTTGTTCTGCGGCAGCATGCATTTCAACCTCGACGGTTCGCACCCGCTGCTCGACATGATGCCCAATCTCATGCAGGCGCATAGACTGATGACCAACGCGCCGGGCATCCAACATTTGCTCGATGCCATGGCAGGCGAAGTGACGATGGACCGGGTCGGCTCCGGCGGCATTCTGGCGCGTCTTGCCGACGTGCTCGCCGCCACCATCATCCGCTCCTGGGTGGAGAATGGCTGCGGCGATGCCTCCGGCTGGATTGCCGCCGTGCGCAATCCCGATGTCGGCAAGGTGCTCGCCGCCATTCATCTGCAGCCCGACCGCGACTGGACGGTCGAGGCGCTGGCCAGGGTGATGGGAGCTTCGCGCTCGGCCTTCGCCCAGCGCTTCGCCACCGTGGTCGGCGAGACGCCGGCCAAATACGTGCTGCGCGTGCGCATGCACCAGGCGCGGCAATGGCTTACCCGCGACGGCTTGAGAGTGTCGGTGGCGGCGGCGAAACTCGGGTACGATTCGGAAGCTTCCTTCAGCCGCGCCTTCAAGCGGGTGATGGGCGTGGCGCCGAGCCACCTGCGCAATACCGGCGACGGCGACATCCACTCCTGAGTTCCTGGCACCCCCGAGATTCGGGAACTCCAGAGATTCGCGACGTCCAGTCAGCCCCTCCGCGGGCTGGAGAAATTGCCAAATCTTTTGGACGGCATGTCATTGCACGCCGCCCGAACCGCCATAGTCTGGCAGGTGGAGGACCCTGCCGTGCCCAATCGCTCTGCGTTTCTAGCGCTCGCCATTCTATGCGTCTTTCCCGCTCGCGCCTTTGCCCTCGAGAACAGCTACCTGCCGGCCGACAAGATCCCCTATGTCGCCGAGGTGCCCGACCAGCCGCATCGTCTCGGCCCATTATGGGGTGAGCGCGCCAAGGGCCCGGCCGGCACCTTGCTGAAAGTTCCCGGCAACTGGCGCGCACCCATCCATGCACACACCGCCGACTATCGCGCGGTGGTGATCAAGGGGCTGTGGGCGCATTGGCAGATGGACGGCGGCGAAGCAACCAAGGTCGAACTGCCGCCGGGGTCTTACTGGACCCAGAAGGCCAATGAGATGCACGACGACGCCTGCCTGTCGGAGACGGAGTGCGTGATCCTGCTGATCAACGACACGCCCTACGAGACCTATTTCCAGAAATAGTCAGGCGGTACCGTCGTTCGACCGCAACTAGCTGGCGTGCCGCAAACTCACGCCGCTGCCCTTGTCGAACAGCACCACCTTGTCCGCGTTCCAGGCAAAGCGCACCGATTGCTCGATCGCCACATCGGTTCGCGCCGGTACCGTGGCGCGCAGCGTGGTGTCGCCGACCCGCAGAGTCAGGATCTTTTCGACGCCGTGGTTCTCGACATCGTGGACGCGCGCCTCGACCGGCGCGCCACTCTCGAGATAGACATCCTCGGGGCGGATACCGAAGACGAGCGGGCGCCCCTCCGTCGCCGCGCCCGTCTTGGCTCCCCCAAAAGTCTTGGCCCCGATTGTAAGCGGCAGCTCGAAATTCATCGGCGCCATGACCGCGCGGTTGTTGACCAGCCGGCCGTCGATGAGGTTCATCGGCGGCGAACCGACGAAGCTCGCCACATAGGTGTCGCGCGGATTGTTGTAGATCTCATGCGGCGTGCCGGTCTGGACGATGCGGCCATGGTTCAACACGCCGACCTTGTCGCCCATCGACATCGCCTCGATCTGGTCGTGGGTGACGAACAGGAAGGTGGCGCCAAGCTGGATCTGCAGGTTCTTCAGTTCCGTACGCAGCGCTTCGCGCAGCTTGGCGTCAAGCGCCGACAGCGGCTCGTCCATCAGGAACACGCGCGGCTTGCGCACGATTGCGCGGCCGATCGAGACGCGCTGCATTTCGCCGCCTGAAAGGCGGTCGGTCTTGCGGTCGAGCAGATGTTCGATCCGCAGTGTCTTGGCGGCGCGCGCAACGCGGTCCTTGATCTCGGCGTCGGGCAGCCGGCGAATCTTCGGCTTCAACGGGAATTCGAGATTTTCGCGCACCGTATAGCGCGGGTAGAGCGAATATTGTTGCAGCACCAGTGCCACGTCGCGCTCGGCGGCGCCCCAGTCGGCGACATCGACGCCGTCGATAAACACCTGGCCCTCGGTCGGCTTTTCCAGACCGGCGATCATGCGCAGCGTCGTCGTCTTGCCAGCGCCGGTCTCGCCGAGCAGCACGAAGAACTCGCCATCGCCGATCTCGAGATTGAGCCCGGTCAGCGCGGTGTGGTTGCCGAAGCTCTTGGAAATATTCTTGAGCTGGATATGAGCCATCAGAGCCTCACCTCGAGCGACTTGCCGCTTGCCGTGTCGAAGAAATGCGCCTGCGTCGGATCGATCCTGGCGAAGACCTTTTCGCCCGGGCCGCCGACAAAGCCGCTCTTGGTGCGGGCGCGCAGCATCTTGGTACCGACCTTGAGGTCGACAATGTCGAACGAGCCCAGCGGCTCGACGATCTGCGTCTCGACCGGCAGGAAGCCTTCCGCCGCTTCATGGCGCACCAGTACACCTTCCGGCCGGATGCCGAGCGCAAGCTGGCCGCTGGCATGGCCGTTGAGCTTGGACAAGAGCGCGCGCGGGAATTCGAAGCCGGCGGCAGCACCGCCGACGGTGACCGAGGCCGACGACGCCGTTTCGGCGACCGACGCATCGGCGACGTTCATCACCGGGCTGCCGACGAATTGCGCCACGAACAGATTGGCCGGACGCGAATAGACCTCGTCCGGTGAGCCGACCTGCTGCAGCACCCCCTCATGCATGATGACGATGCGGTCGGCGAGGCTCATCGCCTCGATCTGGTCGTGCGTGACATAGATGGTGGTCGAGCCCTGCTTAATGTGCAGCCGCTTGATCTCGGCCCGCATCTCTTCGCGCAATTTGGCGTCGAGCGCGCCGATCGGCTCGTCCATCAGCATCGCCTTTGGACGCCGCACCAGCGCCCGGCCGATGGCGACGCGCTGCATGTCGCCACCCGACAGCGCCGACGGCTTCTTGCCCAGCAGGTCGGTGATCTGCAGCGTCTTGGCGACCGAGCGTACTTCCTGGTCTATCTCGGCCTTGCTCTTGCGTGTGGCACGCAAGGGAAAGGCAATGTTCTCGTAGACGCTCATATGCGGATAGAGCGAGAACGACTGGAACACCATGGCGATGTCGCGGTCGGCGGCCTTGAGGTGTTGCACCGGCTTGCCGTCAATGAGGATGTCACCGCCGTCGATCGTCTCCAGCCCGGCAATTGCCCGCAATGTTGTCGTCTTGCCGCAACCCGACTGACCGAGCAGCACGATGAACTCGTTGTCGTCGATCTTGAGGTTGAGGTCCTTGATGACCTGGACGGCGCCGAAATATTTTTGCACGCCGCGAAGCTCGATCTGGGTCAATGCTGTGCTCCCGGATTCCCGGCGCCTGGATTTCCTATTTGCCCGGTGCCGGCCTTCTCCTCCGGCGCAATCTTCGAGGTGATGTTGAAGCCGATCAGGCCGATCAGGATGATGGTCACGCCATAGCTGTGCAGCAGCATGTTCCACGGCTGGCAAAGCGCGATGATGCCGAGCACCATCAGGATCTGCGAGCCGGGTTCGAGATATTTCTGGTTGATGGCACGAAAGCTCATTTGCGGATCGCTCCGAAGGACATGCCGCGCAGCAAATGGTTGCGGAGCAGGAAGGTGAAGATTGCGACCGGCAGCAGGAACAGGAAGGTTCCAGCGGCGATCACCGTCCAATCCGGCAGGCCGGCGCCGACCTGGCTGGGAATGAAGGGGGGCGCCGTCTGGGCGCGGCGGTTGGTCATGATCAGTGCGAAGGCATATTCGTTCCACGCGGTGATGAAGCAGAAAACCGCGGTGGCGGCGATGCCGGTGGCGGCCTCCGGCAGCACGATCTTGAAGAAGGCTTCCATCCGCGTATAGCCGTCGACGAGGGCTGCTTCCTCATACTCCTTCGGGATTTCGTCCATGAAGCCTTTCATCAGCCAGACCGAGAAGGACAGGTTGAAAGCGGTGTAGAGGATGATCAGACCGAGGTGGGAATCGTTGAGGCCTACCGCCCGATACATCAGGAACATCGGGATCGCGACCACCACCGGCGGCAGCATGCGCGTCGACAAGATGAAGAAGAGCAGGTCCGCCTCCCCCTTCACCTTGAAGCGCGAGAATCCGTAGGCGGTGAAGGTGCCCATGCCGACTGCCAGCACCGTGGAGGTGATGGCGATGATCAGCGAGTTCATGAAGCGGCTCGGATAGCCGGACCATTGCACCTGGCCCTTGCCATCGCGCACGATTTTTTCACCGCCATCGAAGACGACACGTTCCCACCACGGCGCTGCGGCATACTCTTCCGGCGACGGCGGGTTGCGCATCTGCGAGCGCTTGGTGAACAGTTTGACGAAGGGCGAAATCTCCGGCTGGAACACCACCGTCGGCGGGATGGTCGTGGCAAGATTGCGCGGCTTGAACGCCGTCGAGGCGATCCAGTAGATCGGCGCCAGGAAGATGATCGTCACCAAAAGAACGGCGACAATGGCGACGCGATTGAAGCCGATTTCGGAAGAAGTGCGGACGGCGGCCATCTCAGCGCTCCTTCACCTTGTTGAGGTACTTGACGTAGATGTTGGTGATGGCCAGCACCATGATCAGCACGATGTAGGCGAGTGCGCAGGAGCGCCCGGTCTGCCATTCCTGGAATGCCATCTTGTACAGCCGGATCGAGATCAGCTCGGCCGTCGGCTGGCTGGTCAGGATGTAGGCGAGGTCGAAGGTCTTGAACGCTTCCATGGTGCGGAAGATGACCGCGATCATCAGGATCGGCGCGACCAGCGGCAGTGTGATGCGGAAGAAGGTATAGAATGGTCCGGCGCGGTCAATCGCCGCTGCTTCGTAGAGATGCTTCGGCACCGCCGAAAGGCCGGCCAGCGACAACAGCATGACGAAGGGCGACCACATCCAGATGTCGGTCAGCGCAACCGCGTAGAGCGCCATCTTGGGATCGGCCAGCCACTCGAAATTGCCGAGGCCGAGCGCATAGTTGATAACCCCCCATGACGGATCATAGAGCAGTTTCCAGAACAGACCGACGACGGCCATCGACAGCATCATCGGCAGCAACAGCAGCGTTGTGATGAGACCCTTGAGGGGAATATCCCGGTTGAGCAGCATGGCCACGCCGAAGCCGACAAGCAGCTGGCCGGCGACCGAGATGATGACGTACTTCGCCGTGATGGCGAAGTTGGACCAGACATAGGGGTCATTGAGCAGGTCGCGATAATTCTGCAGCCCGACGAAATTTGCCGGCGCGTTGGTCGACGCGCGGAAGTCGGTGAAGGAATAGCCGAGCGAATAGATCAGCGGGAAAATGTTGAAGACGATCAGGAACAGGATCGTCGGAATGATGAAGAGATTGCGGATCGACATGTCGCTCAGGCCGCGCGCGGCGGCCCGTGAGGTCCTGTCCAGCGTGGTGATCATCGTGGTCGCCAAGACCCTGCTCCTGTTTCGGAAAAAAGTACGGAGGAGGCACGGATGCCCCCTCCGCGAGAAATGCTGCTTATTGACCGCGGCCGTATTTCTTGAACGTGGCGTTCCAGTCGGCTGCGAGTGCGTCCAGCGTTTCCTTGGCGGTGCCTTCGCCGCCGATCATGTAGGGATAGACGCGCTGGTTGAGCTGCTGCAGCAGTTCGGCATATTCCGGCACCGCCCAGAAGTCCTTCACCTTGAACATGGTCTCGTAGAAGGCCTTGTTGTACGGCGTGGCGTTCTGGAATTCCTCCGACTTGAGCACGGCGGCGCTGCAGGTGTAGCCGCCGAGCGCTGCCCACTTCTTCTGGGTTTCGTCCTTGATGAACCATTCAAGGAACTTCGTCGCCTCTTCCTGCTTCTTGGAGTAGGAAACGATGGAGATGCCCTGGCCGCCGAGCGCGGCGAACTGGTCGCCGCCAGGGCCGGGAGGATTGGCGAAGAAGCCGGTGTTCTTGGCGTTCGGGTTCGACGCCTCGTTGATCAGCGAGGGGAAGAACGCGAAGTAGTTCATGCTCATCGCGGCCAGGTTTTCAGTGATCGCCTGGTTGTCCTCGACGAAGAAAGACTTGGCCCAGCCCGGAGGCGTGAACTTGTAGAGTTCCTTGTATGCGTCGAGCGCCGCGATCGCCTTGTCGGAGTTGATGATGCCGTCGACTTTGTAGGTCGAATAGTCACCCAGTTCGCCGCCATAGGAGAACAGCGCGTTCTCGAAGCCCATCGCCATCGCGTCATAGGAATTATCGGTGTAGATGGCGATGCCGTATTTCTTCTGATCAGGCCGGTAGAAGAATTCGGCGATGTCGCGCAGCGCCTTGAAATCCTTCGGCACGTCGAGATCGTAGCCGTACTTGGCCTTGAAGGCTTCCTTTTCCTTGGGGTCTTCGAACCAGTCCTTGCGATAGGACCAGCCGACGGCGTCGCCTTCGAGCGGGATGGCCCAGTACTTGCTGCTGCCGCCCGGATATTCGGCGTAGTATTTCACCGTCGCCGGTGCCATCACTTCGCCGACCTTGTGCTTGTTGAAGAAGTCGGTCAGGTCGACATAGTGGCCGCCGGTCGAGCCGGCGCCGAGCCATTGCGAGTCGCCGACGACCATATCATAGGCGTCGCCATGAGCGTTGAACTCGGTGAAGGCCTTGGTCTGGAAGTCAGACCAGGGCGTGGTTTCCACCGTGATCTTGACGCCGGTTTCCTTCTCGTACTCGTTGCCGAGTTCCTGCAGGTAATTGGCCGGATCCCATTCCGCCCAGAAGATGGTGAGTTCCTTGTCCTGCGCGTAGACGGACGTTCCGCAGGCAAGCACTAAGCCGATACCAGCAAGCAGGCTGGTCATTGTCTTGCGCATAATGATTTCCTCCCTTGTGCGCATTCTACCTTGTCATGCGAGCCGGCGGTGAAGCCGGCCCTGGTAGTTCCTCCCGAGATCGCGCCTTTCCGGTTCCAAGCCTCCTCGCTTTGCCGGAAAATGGATCGCAGCTCTCACTTTCGATCCGCTTTTTCTGTCCTGATCTGGTATTACCAATTTTGGATAGCCGTCAAGCTCTTTCTTGGACCGCTACCGGAGCTTGTATAACCGGATTCTTCATGTATCTGACTGTTTTCCCTTAATTTTCCTACTCCTTGATATAGGATGGCCTTGTTTCGGCACCTACATCCCGGTTAACATCAGTAGTGGTCGCTCAAATCTGGTCGAACCAGATTGGCGCTATTTAGCTGCTGCCGCCGGCCGAACCGCATCCGCTTCTGTCATCGATTCCGCCATCGCCGTGCGCACCAGGGCGCCCGCCGCCCATTGCGCGACCGACCGCATGCCGCGGCTATCGAGCCCCCATATGTCTTTCAGCACGATCAGCAATTCGACGCCGAACATCATCGACAGCGCCTGCGCCAGGCGCTTGAATTCGCGCGGCGGCAGCTGACCCTTGAGCGGCGCAATGGCATCCTTCAACAGCTGGACGCGATGACCGCGCGTGAACTGCGGCTCACCGCCCAGCGTGCCCGCCTGGCGCTGTGCCCACTGGTCGAGCGACAGCTTCAGCGCCGCCTTGAAGGTCGCCTCGAAAGCCTCGATGCGCGGCATGGCGGTGTCGAAAAGTTCGGCGACGCGGCGTTGCGGATCTTTCGAAGCCGATTGCCAGGTCAGGATCGGACCGAGCCCCTCGTCGACCACCGCCTGCACCAGGGCCGCCTGGCTGGGGAAATAGCGATAGGCGGTGGCGCGCGACACTTCCGCCGCTTCCGCGACTTCGCTGACCGACGGGGTGACGCCCGCCTGCATCAGCCGCGTCGCCGTCTCCAGCATCAGCCGTTTTGTGCGGGCACGTGGGCCGCGTTCGACAGCCTCCTTGGTGTCGTCGTTCACTGCGGCTTGTTGACGTGAGACATTCATGTCAATACGATACGCGCGTCTCAAAAAATTGCAATGGCCTTCCTAGTTTCGGAGTGGTTATGTTGACACTCTACGGCGCCCCCCTCTGTCCTGCCGGACATCTCCCCCACTTGGGGGGAGATCGAACTTCGTCTCCGCTTTCGCCAATCACCAACTTTGCAGAACAAGTGTTGTGGTCCGCGCCAGCCAATCTCCCCCCAAGTGGGGGAGATGTCCGGCAGGACAGAGGGGGGCGCCGTAGAGCGCTGCATTCTCATGTGCCAGCCAGCACCGGGAGGCGCAGATGAAGCGCATCTACGTGGTGGGCACGGCCGACACCAAGGGCGAAGAGCTTGCCTTCCTGGCCGATGCGATTGCTGCCACCGGCAGTTCGGTAGCCCGCGTCGACATCGGCACGCGCGGCGCCACCGTGCCGGTCGATATCCCGGCCAGCGAGGTCGCGGCGCATCACCCGGACGGAGGCGGCGGCGTGCTCGGCATCGACGATCGCGGCAGATCTGTCGCGGCCATGGCGGTCGCCTTTACCAGCTTCATCCAGTCACGCGACGACGTAGCCGGCATCATCGGCATTGGCGGCGGCGGTGGCACCTCGATCATCACATCCGGCATGCGCGCGCTGCCGCTCGGCCTGCCTAAGATCATGGTCTCGACGCTCGCCTCCGGCGACACCGCACCCTATGTCGACGTCTCCGACATCATCATGATGCCCTCGGTAACCGACATGGCCGGCCTCAACCGGCTGTCGCGTGTCGTGTTGCACAATGCAGCGCAGGCCATCGCGGGCATGGCTGCCAAGCCGGCGCCAGCCGCAACCGGCAAGCCGGCGCTCGGGCTCACCATGTTCGGCGTCACCACACCTTGCGTGACAGCCATCGCCGACCAGCTGCGCGCGAACTACGACTGCATGGTCTTTCACGCCACCGGCACCGGCGGCCGCTCGATGGAGAAACTCGCCGATTCAGGGCTGCTCGCCGGCGTCATCGACATCACCACGACGGAGGTCTGCGACCTGCTGTTCGGCGGCGTGCTGCCGGCGACCGAGGATCGCTTCGGCGCCATTGCTCGCACCGGCGTCCCCTATGTCGGTTCCGTCGGCGCGCTCGACATGGTCAACTTCTGGGCACCGCCGACCATTCCTGAGAAATATCGCGGCCGGCTGTTTTACGAGCACAACCCCAACGTCACGCTGATGCGCACCACAGCCGACGAATGCCGCGGCATCGGCGAATGGATCGGCACCAGGCTCGCCCTCTGCGACGGTCCCGTGCATTTCCTGATCCCTGAAAAGGGCGTCTCGGCGCTCGACATCGAAGGCGGCGTTTTTTTCGATCCGCAAGCCGACGCCGTCCTGTTCGAGGCTATCGAGCGCACCATCAAGCCGAACGCCACGCGCCGCGTGACGCGGCTGCCGTTGCACATCAACGATCCGGAATTTGCCAAGGCCGCAACCGCGGCCTTCCTCGACATCGCCAGACAGTGAGAGCCCAGACATGGCCGCCATACCGCGCAAGGACATTCTGAAGAAGTTCAAGGCGATGATCGCCGACGGCGTGCCGATCGTCGGCGGCGGTGCCGGCACCGGCCTGTCGGCCAAGGCCGAGGAGGCCGGCGGCATCGACCTGATCATCATCTACAATTCCGGCCGCTACCGCATGGCCGGGCGCGGCTCGGCCGCCGGCCTGCTCGCCTACGGCAATGCCAACGAGATCGTCAAGGAAATGGCCTACGAGGTGCTGCCGGTGGTCAAGAAAACGCCGGTGCTGGCCGGCGTCAACGGCACCGATCCTTTCGTCATCATGCCGCTTCTGCTCGCCGAACTGAAGACGATGGGCTTTTCGGGCGTGCAGAATTTTCCGACCATCGGCCTGTTCGACGGCAGCATGCGTCAGAGCTTTGAGGAGACCGGCATGGGTTTTGGGCTCGAGGTCGACATGATCGCCGAGGCGCACAAGCTCGATCTTCTTACCACGCCCTACGTCTTCAACCCGGACGAGGCGCGCGCCATGACAAAAGCCGGCGCCGACATTGTCGTTGCTCATATGGGGGTAACGACCGGCGGCTCGATCGGCGCGACGTCGGCCAAGTCGCTCGACGACTGTGTCGTCCAGATCGACGCCATCGCCAACGCCGCGCGCTCGGTGCGCAAGGATGTCATCCTGCTTTGCCATGGCGGTCCGATCTCGATGCCGGAAGACGCCCGCTACATCCTCGACCGCTGCAAGGGCCTGCATGGTTTCTACGGCGCGAGCTCGATGGAACGGCTACCGGCCGAAGCCGCGATCACCAGGCAGACGGCGGATTTCAAGGCCGTCACGCTGCACAACCAGAAGAAAAAGAAGGGATGAGAGATGACCGACAAGAGCAAGGTGTTTGTCTACCCGAAGGACGTCAGCGCCTTCGGCTTCGACTGGGGCAAGCTGGCACTGACGGTGGCGCCCGAAGTGAACGGTGCGACCCGCTTTTCCGGCGGCGTCGTCGACCTGCCCTCGGGCAAGGGCCACACCCGCCACAACCATCCCGGCGCCGAAGAAATCATCTTCGTCATCTCAGGCCATGGCGAGCAGATGGTCGAGGACGAGCAGGGCAACCCGGTTGTCGCCAAGGTCGGTCCCGGCTGCACCATCTATGTGCCTGAGAGCCGTTTCCATTCGACGCTGAACACCGGTGACGGGCCAATGCAGCTCTTCGTCGTCTACTCGCCGGCCGGGCCGGAACTGATGCTGCGGGAGTTGCCGGATTTCAGGCTGATCCCGGCGGGGAAGTGATCGCGAAAGGCCCCCTCATCCGGCCGCTTCGCGGCCACCTTCTCCCCGAGGGGAGAAGAGACGGGCACCATCGCCGGCTCCCTCCTCTCCCCTCGGGGAGAGGTCGGATTGTCCCGAATTGCCCTTCGCAATTCGGTTGGCAATCCGGGTGAGGGGGCTGCCCCCAGCTAGGCCGCCCCACCCCTATTCCATCCCCGCGCTCGATCACCAAACATCACATACCCCGCATCGGTCACCGCCAGCGTATCCTCCAGCTTGATGAACCCCCGCGCCGGGTGAAGCATGGTCGTCTCCACCGACAGCACCATGTTCGTTTCCAGCGGCTTGGCGGCGTAGGTGCCTTCGTAGGTCACTGGATGGTTGGTCATCAGGAACGGCGCTTCATGGGTGATCAGACCCATGCCGTGGGCGAAGAAATCAGTATAGGGCGCTACCTTGGAAGCCTTCAGCACGCCCTCGGCATGCGAAATCATGTCACCGCCGATGGTGCCTGCCTTGACCTTGGAGAACGCCGTCTGCTGCACCGTCTCGACCTCGGCCAGCAGATCTTGGAGTTCGGCATCCGGCTCGCCCAGAATACCCATGCGGCAGAGGTCGCCGATATAGCCGTGATAGTTGCCGCCGGAATCGATCGACAGCACTTCGCCCTTCTTCCACGCTTGCGGCGAAGCGGCGCGGTTGTGGCTGGCGCCCAGCGTCAGCAGGCAATATTCGAAATGCGCGCCGCGATTGGTTTCCTCGCGCCGCAACTGCTCGATCATTTCGACCTTGGTCGTGCCTTCGCGCGCCCACTGGATGGTTGCCAGCATGGAATCGGTGATCAGCTCGGAAGCGATGCGCAGCTTTTCGAGCTCGGCCTCTGTCTTGATGGCGCGCATCCGCTCCAGCATGTCGGTCGCGTCGATCAGCTTCGCGTCCGGCAGCGCCTTGCGGATCAACGCATAGGCATCCGATGGCAGGAAGGCCGGTTCGATGCCAATGCGGGCGCCTGCCTTGCCGATCTTGCGCACGTGCTCGACCGCCAGATTGGCGGCGTCGAGGGTGCCCCAGCAGGCAGCGTGCAGCGTCGGCGTCCAGAACGGGTTGTTCTGGTGCTCGGCACCTTCCATGCGGTTGCCGATATAGGCGGCATGGTCCGGCCCGCCCTTCTCATAGACAACGACAGGCAGATAGCGGCTGTGGCCGATCGCATCCATGGCGGCAAAGAAGATGAACTTGTAGCCGCCGAGCAGGTATTGCGTGTTGTGCTTGGAGGTCGCCAGCAGCACATCAATGCCGGCTTCCTCCATCAGCCGGTCGACCCTCGCCTGGTCGAACGGGATATTGCTGACGGCATTCTTGCCCGGGGCAATGTTCATCTCTCTCTCCCTGAATTGTCCGGGATCGCCGGTCGCGCTGCGCCCGATCCCTTGGCTGTCGGTCAAATCTGCACCATTTCGCCCACTCTGGTCCAGCCAGAAACAGGTCAAATTGCTTCAGCGGGTGGACACCAAGACGTCATTGCTGAATGTCAAGGCAATCTGGTCCTACCAGAATATCAGAATGGAAGACCACCTCTAAAACTGGTCCAGTGGACGAAAATTTCAAAGCCAAGCAAGGATGCGCCAAATCCGTCTCTGGCGAAACCCTTGGCAAGGGCCATAATCGCCGCAAGGATGCTGGCGGGGCCGCCGGCATCAAGGGGCGCGCCCAACCGGGTCGCGGAGAGGACGGAGTTCGATCATGTCAGATTTCACGATTTCCAGACGCACGCTGCTTTCGGGATCAGCCTTGCTGCTGGCCTCCACCGCCATGCCGGCGATTGGCTGGGGGCAGACGCCGAAGAAGGGCGGCCGCCTCGTGCTTGCCGCCGATTCCGAGCCGCGTAACCTCAATCCGGCCATCGTCGCCTCCAACGGCGTCTTCTTCATCTCCAGCAAGATCGTCGAAACGCTGGCCGAAGCCTCCTTCGACGGCAAGGATGGGCTCGAGCCGCGCCTTGCGCTCTCCTGGGAAGGCGCCGCCGATGGCCTCTCGGTGACGTTCAAACTGCGCGACGGCGTCAAATGGCATGACGGCAAGCCGTTCACCTCGGCCGACGTCGCCTTCTCGGCGCTGCAGATCTGGAAGCCGCTGCAGAATCTCGGCCGCACCGTGTTCAAGGATCTGGCCAGCGTCGACACGCCTGACGATCTCACCGCCGTGTTCAAATTCGCCAAGCCAACGCCGTTCCAGCTGATCCGCAACGCGCTGCCGGCGCTGTCGAGCGTGGTGCCGAAACATATTTATGAGGTCGGCAAGATCGAGGACAACCCGGCCAACAATGCGCCCATCGGCACCGGGCCGTTCAAGTTCGGCGAGTACAAGGCCGGCCAATATTACAAGCTGACCAGGAATGCGGACTACTGGGGCAAGGACGAGCCCTATCTCGACGAGATCATCTATCAGGTGCTGCCCGACCGCACCTCGGCTGCAGCTGCGCTCGAGGCCGAAGAGATCCAGCTCGCCGCCTTCTCCGCCGTGCCGCTGGCCGATCTCGACCGTATCTCCAAGGTGCCGGGCCTGAAGGTGATTTCCAAGGGCTATGAGGGGCTGACCTATCAACTCGTCGTCGAGATCAACCATCGCCGCAAGGAACTCGCCGATTTGAACGTGCGCCAAGCGATCGCGCATGCCATCGACAAGGACTTCGTCGTCAAGACGGTGTTCCTCGGCTATGCCGCCATCGCCACCGGCCCGGTGCCGAAGAACGATCCGCAATTCTACACCGCCGACGTGCCGACCTATCCATTCGACGTCGCCAAGGCCAACGACCTGCTCGACGAGGCCGGCTACATCAGGGCCGATGACGGCAAGCGTTTTGCACTGAGGCTCTTGCCGGCGCCCTATTTCAACGAGACCAAGCAATTCGGCGACTATCTACGCCAAGCGCTGGCAGCCATCGGCATCGACGCCGAGATCGTCAACAACGACTCCGCAGCGCACATCAAGGCGGTCTACACCGACCACACCTTCGACCTCGCCGTCGGCCCGCCAGTGTTCCGCGGCGACCCGGCGATCTCGACCACCATCCTGGTGCAGAGCGGCATTCCCGACGGCGTGCCGTTCTCCAACCAGGGCGGCTACAAGAACGAAGCGCTCGATGCGCTGATCGCCAAGGCATCGGAGACGCTCGACACCACGGCGCGCACCGGCCTCTACAAGGAATTCCAGAAACAGGTCGCGGCCGACCTGCCGCTGATCAATGTGTCGGAGTGGAGTTTCATCAGCGTCGCGCGCGATACGGTGGGCAACATCGCCAACAACCCGCGCTGGGCGGTTTCGAACTGGGCGGACACGTATCTGGCGGGTTAGCACGATCTGCACGGGATGCTTGCGCATCGTTTGGACGAATGCTCATCATCAGGGATGAGAGTTCCTTCGCGCCCCCCTCTGTCCTGCCGGACATCTCCCCCACGAGGGGGGAGATCGGCTGTCACCGCCGCCGCGGACAATCGTCACCGGTGCAGGACTGACGCGGGTGCCGAAGCTGCTGATCTCCCCCCTCGTGGGGGAGATGTCCGGCAGGACAGAGGGGGGCGCCGTAGAGCGCAACTTCAGATGCTTGCAGGCGGCGTCCTTTCCCCATGAACCGCGCCCTCACCCTCATCCGCCGTCGCCTTGTCGGCAGCATCTTCGTGCTATTGATCGTCGTCATCGGCACTTTCCTTTTGCTTGAAGCCGCTCCCGGCGACGCCGTCGATGCCTACATTGTCTCGACTGGCGGCGACGCCGGCATGATCGAATTGCTGCGCCATCGCTGGGGCCTCGACCAGTCGGAGCTGACGCGGCTGGCCAACTATCTCTGGGCGCTGCTGCATCTCGACCTCGGCCAGTCCGTCACCTTCTCCAGGCCGATCCGCGATGTCATCCTGGAGCGCCTCCCCACCACGCTGCTCCTCATGGTCAGCGCCACCGCGCTCTCTTTCGGTCTCGGCTCGGCGCTCGGCATTTATGCCGGCGCCAGACCCGGCAGCTTTCGCGACCGCTTCCTGTCGATCGGCTCGCTGGCGCTCTATGCCGTGCCCGGCTTCTGGCTTGGCTTGGTGCTGATCGTCGTCTTTGCCGTCGACCTGCGCTGGCTGCCGATCGGCGGCATCGAGACGCTCGCCTCGGACAAGACCGGGCTGGCCCGCGCCGTCGACATCGCCGCCCATCTCGTGCTGCCGGTTTCCGCCCTCGGCTTCATCTACCTCGCACTCTATCTGCGCATGATGCGTGCCGGCATGGCTGAGGCCTGGCGCCAGGATTTTGTCCTTGCCGCTCGCGCCAGGGGACTGTCACGGCGCCGCATCGTGCTTGCCCATGTCGCCCGCAACGCACTGCTGCCGCTCATCACCATGCTCGGTCTGCAATCGGCGCAGATGCTGGGCGGCAGCGTCGTCATCGAAAGCGTCTTTGCCGTGCCGGGCCTCGGCCGATTGGCGCAGGAGGCGGTGGCTTCGCGTGACACGCCGCTGCTGCTCGGCATCATCCTCACCAGCGCTGTGCTGGTCATTGCCATCAACCTTGCCGTCGACATCGCCTACGCCTTCCTCGACCCGCGCGTTGGCGCCGGCGAGGCTGGCGCGTGAGCCCGCTTAGTCGACTCCTGCGCCGGCCGGAAGCGGTCGCCGGCGCGATCATCCTGGCGCTGCTGTTCGCCATGGCGCTGTTTGCGTCGCTGCTGTTCCCCGGCGACCCGCAGGCCATTGCCGGACCGGCGCTGCTGCCGCCGTTCCAGGACTGGTCGCTGCCGCTCGGCACCGACCGGCTCGGCCGCGATGTGCTGGCCGAAGTGTTCCATGGCGCTCGCACCTCGCTGGCGGTTGGTCTGGCAGCGGCAGCCGCTTCGCTCCTCATCGGCGCCGTCGTCGGCACGCTGGCTGGCTTTGCCGGCGGCCTCGTCGACGAGGTGCTGATGCGCACCACCGATGCCTTCCAGACCGTGCCGAGTTTCCTGCTGGCGCTGGCCTTCGTCAGCATCGTCGGCCCCTCGCTCGGCATCGTCGTCGCGGCCATCGCGCTTGGCGCCTGGACCGGACCGGCGCGTGTGGCGCGCGCCGAAGTGCTGTCGATCCGCGAGCGCGACTACGTCGCCGGCGCCCGCGTCATCGGCATGCATCCGCTTGCGATCGCTTTCCGCGAAGTGCTGCCCAACGCTCTGCCGCCTGTGCTGGCGCTGTCTTCGGTGATCGTCGCCGCCGCGATCCTCACCGAAGCGGCGCTGTCTTTCCTCGGCCTCGGCGACCCCAACCGCGTCACCTGGGGCGGTATGATCGCCGAGGGCCGCACCGTGCTGCGCACCGCGCCTTTCCTGTCGATCGTTCCGGGTATCGCCTTGGTGCTGACCGTGCTCGGCGTCTATCTCGCCGGCGAAGGCGTGGTCGAGACGACGGCCGTGAGGAGAAGCCTGTCGTGAGCGCGCTGGCTGAGATCCGCGATCTGTCGGTGCGCTATATCAGCGATGGCGGTGAGGTGAGCGCGCTGAAAAGGATCAGTCTGGATGTCGTTGCCGGCGAGCGTCTGGCGATCATCGGCGAGAGCGGGTCCGGCAAGAGTACGCTGGCGCTGGCGATTGCGGGGTTGCTGCCGGGGAGCGCCACGATTGAAGGGCGCATTGGGTGGCAGTTCCAAGCGTCGCGATCCTTCCCACCCCCCTCTGTCCTGCCGGACATCTCCCCCACAAGGGGGGAGATTGGCAGTGTCGCCGCCGGCTCTCCTTCTGCAAGGTCGGCGATTGGCGAAGCCGGAAATGACAGCCTAATCTCCCCCCTTGTGGGGGAGATGTCCGGCAGGACCGAGGGGGGCGCCGTAGAGCGCAGACTATCCGGCGCAAGCCCCATTCCCGGCCGCGATATCGGCTTCGTCTTCCAGGACCCTTCCGCCAGTCTCGACCCCGTCATGACCGTCGACAAACAGATCGCCGAAGTCGCCCGCACCCATCTCGGTCTCGACTGGCCGCAAGCCTACGCCAGAGCAAAGCACCTGCTCGGACGCGTCCGCCTCCCCGACCCACAAGCCGCAATGCACGCCTTCCCGCATCAGCTCTCCGGCGGCCAGAAGCAGCGTGTCGCGATTGCCGCGGCCATTGCCGCCGGACCGAAACTGCTTATCGCCGACGAGGCGACCAGCGCGCTGGATACCATCGTGCAAGCCGAGATCGTCAGCCTCATTCGGCAATTGGTGGCAGAGGACGGCATGACGCTGCTGTTCATCAGCCACGACATCGCACTTGCCGCCGAGCTTGCCGAGCGCCTCGCTGTGTTCCGGCATGGCGGCCTGGTCGAGATCGGCGCGACGGAGCAAATCGTCACCGCCCCGCGCCAGCCCTATACGCGCGCGCTGCTCGACGCCCATCTCGGCCTCGATGCTGCGCCACTGCTGCGACAGGCGCCGGCATGAGCCTGCTCGCCGTCCGCGATCTCACCAAGCGCTACCGTCGCGGCGGCAAGACCATCGCCGCCGTCGACGGCGTTTCCTTTGCGATAGAACCCGGCGAGACGCTGGCGCTGGCCGGGCCCTCCGGCAGCGGCAAGTCGACAATCGCGCGGCTGGTGCTGCGACTGATCGAGCCCGATGCCGGAAGCGTCCAGTTCGAAGGCGATGACTTCCTAGCCCTGAGTGGTACGGCCTTGCGCAGCAAGCGCGCGCGCTTGCAAATGGTGTTCCAGGATCCGCTTTCCGCCTTCAACCCGCGCGCCACCGTAGCGCGCGCGCTTGACGATCCCTTGCGCATCCACGCCATCGCGTCCAGCGCCGAGCGGCCGGCCCGCATCGCCGCTTTGCTGGAGCGTGTTGGCCTCGCTGCCGATCTCGCGCCGCGCGCCATTCACGAAATCTCAGGCGGCCAGCGCCAGCGTGTGGCGATTGCCCGCGCCATCGCCACAAACCCGTCGCTGATCGTGCTCGATGAGGCGGTCTCGGCGCTCGATGTCTCGGTGCGCGGACAGATTCTCGAGCTGCTGCTCGACCTGCAAGCCAGGGAACGGATCGCCTATCTCTTCATTTCGCATGATCTCGGCGTGGTCCGTGCGATCGCCCATCGCCTCGTCCTTCTCGACACCGGGCGGATCGCCGAGAGCGGCGATGCCCGCGCCGTCATCGACGCGCCGCAATCGGCAATCGGCAAGGCGCTGGTGGCGGCGGCACCAAGATTGAACAGGATCCGGCCATGATCCCGCAAAGTGGAAACCGGTTTGCGGGATCATGGTCAAAGGCAAGGACACATCATGACCGATCCCGAAGCAGCCAGGGCTGAAAAGCTTTCGCGAGAACTCGATTCCGCCTTCCGCAACCGCGCCGATCTCTATCGTCTGCTTCTCGACGAACTGACCGGCGAACTCGGCGCGGAAAAAGCCGAGGCGATCATGATCCGCACCATCGAACAGCGCGGCAAGGAAGTGGCGACAGCCGCCTTTGGCCGCTTCGGACCCAACGACGCGCCAGCCATCGGCGAGGCGTTCCTGGCGGTCAGCCCAGATGGCGGCCTGATGTATCCGACCGATGTCGAGCGCGGGCCGGACCACATCGCCTTCAAGGTGAAGCGCTGTCCACTGAAGGACGCTTGGGTCGAGGCCGGCGTCGGTGACGAAAAGCTTGCCACGCTCTGCCGCATCGCCGGCGCTTTCGACCGCGGCCTGTTCGAGGCGACGGGCGTGCGCTTCGACAATGTCACCTGGACGCCGGGCCACGGCTCCGGCTGCTGCCACATCGCGCTGACCAACCGGGATGCCGCCGGATAGGCCGCGGCAGTTGCTGATCAGTCGCCGGCAAACACATGCAACTCCGTACCCGCCTGTTCGGCGGCAGTGCGCAGGTCGGCCTTCGGTTCGCTGTCGGTCACGATATCGGCAATGTCGTCAAGTCCGCAGATGCGTTCCAGGCTGGAGCGGCCGAACTTGTCGTGGGTCACCACCAGCACCGCGGACAGTGAACGCGATATCATCGCGCGCTTGACTGCCGCGGCGCCCGAGATCATGTCGCTGGGACCGTCGGCACTTAGTCCCGACGCCCCGATGATGGCGACGTCGGCATTGTAGCGGCGCACGAACTCGACCGTGTCTTCGCCCAGCACGCTGCCTTCCCGGCTGTCATAGGTCCCGGGGCAGAGCAGCACACGGAAGGTCGGGTTGGCGCCGGCCACCGAGGCCACGCCGGTGGAATTGGTGATGATAGTCAGGTCGCGCTTCAACTGCGAAAGGTTGCGCGCCACCTCATAGGTAGTCGAACCGCCATCGATCATCACGATCTGGCCCTTCTGGACCAGGCCCGCCGCGCCGCGGCCGATGCGGGCGCGCTCCTCGACCAGTGTCAGGCCGCGCTCGGAAATCACCGGTTCGGACGTCACCAGCGAGATCGTCGCGCCGCCATAAGTGCGGTTGATCAGCCCGGCATCACCGAGTTCGATGAGATCGCGGCGGATGGTCTCGCCGGCGACGCCGATTCGCCGGGCGAGCTTGGAGATGCGTATGGACGCCGACCGGCGCACTTCCGAAAGGATAAGCGCGTGCCGCTCCTTCTTCGTCAGTCGGCCTTGGTCCATGACTATTCCATTCCCTTTGCAGCAATCAGCGCGTCGGCAAGCTCGGCAAATCCTTCCGCACCTCGCCCGCTTGTGACGAAGGCGGGAGACGCAGGAAGTTCGCCGGCGAAGTCCAGCACATTAGCGACGCCGACGCTGTTGGGGAAGAAGCCGAACATTGGTGCATCGTTTGGACTATCGCCGACGAAGACAATGCTGTCCTTGTCGTGGTCTATGTCTATACCAAAACAGTCGCGCAAGAATAGCCGGCTTGTCGACAGTTTGTCGTATTTGCCGAACCAGCCATTGACATGGATCGACGAAATTTTCGCCGTCGCGCCATAGCGCTGGAAGATGCCGACGATCTTCAGCACCTCGGTTTTGGGCAGCGGCGCCACGTCCTCGCAGAAATCAATCGCCAGATCGGCCTCACGATAGGCCTGGTCGGCGGCGACCGCCGCGCCCGGAACCTCGCGCAGCACAGTCTGCTCTATCTCCTTGAGGCGTGCGGCATCGGCCTGCCGTTCGGCAGCGCTTTTGGCGTAGTGGCGAACGATCCGCTTTTTGGCGTCGTCGTAGCGAAAATAGAAGGCGCCGTTCTCGCCGATCACGCCATCCACCGGCCATTGCCGCGCGATCAGGTCGCACCAGCCGGCCGGCCGGCCGGTGACAGGCGTGACGATGAATCCGGCCTGCTTCAGCCGCTCTAGCGCCGCATAGGCCTTTGCCGGCAGCCGTCCCTTGTCGGTCAAGGTGTCGTCTATATCGGTCAGCACGACGGCGATGTTGCGCCGGTCCAGGGCGGTGAAGTCGGCGAGCGGACGCAGCACCCGCTCAGGCTCCCGCCGCGACCGTTTCGAGCGAGGCGGCAGCGACATCGAGCATCGTGAACCTGTCGCGTATCAGCCGGGCATTGGCGACCGCCTCTTCGTAGAAGGCAGCCGGTATGGCGACCTCCTGCGGCGTCGTCGGCGCGCCGGCGGCACGCAGTGCTGCTGCGATCTCACGCGCCGGGCGGGCAACGCGGGAAAGCCTTTCGCGATACGAACGCCATTGCTCGGTCAGCATGGTGTTGATGGCAGTCGCCCGCTCATGGTCGAGCAGCTTGGGCTTGAACGCTGCCCAGCAGGAGCGTCCGAGGGTTTCGCCAAAGATCTCGATGAAACGGTCCGGTGTATCGGCGGACGGCGCAAGCTGCAGTTCCGGCAATGCCAACACCCGCTCCTGCAGCCGCGCCATCGTCAACGTCGTCACGGCTATGTGTTCGCCGTGATGCGCCTCGGGCAATCCCTTGCCCCGCATGTCGATATAGTGGGCGATCAGATGTTCGCCCTGGCTGGCCGGATAAGAGCCACCGCACAAAGTCATGCCGAGGCCCGACATGACCAGCGTGCGCACCAGCACTTCCATTGCCTCAAGGTCGCCTGTCCTGAGGTCGCCGGCCTTGGCGATGAGTGCCTTCTCGTCCTCGACCAGAAGCATGAACGGCGCCTGTCTGTACGGCGTGCCGATCAAAAGATGCGCCATCAGCCAATCGGTCTGGGCGGTCGGCCGCGCCATCGAATCGCCGAAGCCGGCGGCGATCAGCCGGTGCGGCGCTCGCGCCATCACATCGAGATCGAGGAACACGCCCACCGGCAGGCTCGCCGTCAGCGATTTCTTCAGACCGTCCTCGGTGATTGCCGCCGACACCGAGGTGTAGCCGTTCATAGACGGCGCGGTGCCGAACACCGCATAAGGTTTTTGGGTCAGATGCGCGGCATATTTGGTGATGTCGTTGATCGAGCCCGATCCGACCGCAACCAGGCCGCTGGCATTCTGCGTGCGGGCGATCACCGACCGCACGGCGTCCATGTCCGGATGCGGATGGCGCGGCAGGATGATCTTGTCGACATCGCTCGAGCCGCGCAGCGCAATCGACACCCTCTCGCCCAGCGCCAGGCGGGTGTCGGGATCCATCACCGCGGCGAGCTTGCGGCCGAGCGGCAGCGGCTTGACCAGCGCATCCGCTTCGTCGCCGAGGCCGCGCCCGATGACGATGGTCTTCAGCGGCACCGATAGCATTCCCTCGCTATCCGGGTCGGGCAGGGTGCCGGAAATGAGGCTATCGAGCATTTGTCTGGACATCGGGATGCAGGCCGGTCAGTCAGTATGAAGCGGGGTCAGGGCATCGAACAGGGTCCGATACCGGCGGTAACTTCTGTCGTAGGCGGCCTTGGCCGAAGGACTTGGGTCGATCGTCTCGATGCTGCCGCCCAACCTTTCGGCCGCCTGCTGCACCGAGGAGGTAAGGCCGATGGCGGTGGCGGCAAGAATTGCCGCACCGATCGGCGAGGCATCGGCGGCGCTTGCTACCTCGACCGGCCTGCCGCTGACATCGGCGCGGATTTGCGCCCACACCCGGCTGCGGGCGCCACCGCCGGAAAGCCTGATACGCCCCGTGGCGATGCCAAGCTCGTCCAGCCGGTCGACCACGTCGCGCATGGCGAAGGCACAGCCTTCCAGCACCGCGCGGGCGCAAGCCGCTTTGCCGTGAAAGGAAGTAAGGCCGTAGAAAGCGCCACGCGCCTCGGCGATCCAGCGCGGCGCCATGGCGCCCGACAGCGCCGGCAGGAACAGCAGGTCATCGCTGCCGGCAACCACCGTCGCCGCCAACTCCGACATCGCCGCCGGCGAATCCACACCGAAGGTGGATTGGAACCACGTCACCGCGCCGCCCGAGAGCCATCCGGGATTGGAGACGAAATAACGGTCACCAAGAAAACCATGCGTCTCGACCAGGCCGCCGGGATCGAGGCGAAGCGTGTCGGACACTGCACCGACCACTTCGGCCGTGCCGAGATTGCAGGCAACGACACCGGGCACGACAACGCCGGCGCCGATGGCGGCGGAAAAATCATCGCCGGTGCCGACTGCCAGCGGCGTGGCCACAGGCAGGCCGGTCAGTTCGGCGCCGGCCGCAGTCAAGGCGCCGGCGACCGCCGATGCATCGTCGATGCCGGGCAATTTGTCCGCATCGATGTCGAAGGTCACGAGCAGGTCGTCGGCATAGCCGCGCTCCCTCAGCCCATAGAGCATGGTGGTGGAGGCCAGCGCGTAGTCGATGACGGCACGACCGCACAGCGCCGCGACCACGAATGATACCGGCTGGTGCCAGAGCGCCACGCGGCCTGCCTCTGGCAGGTTGCGCGCTGCCCAGCGGATTTTCGCCGCCATATGGGTGGCGTCCAGAACGAGACCGGTGCGCTCGCGGATGAAACCGGGATCTATGCCGGCGATCTCTCCCGACGCCCGCCGATCCATCCAGATGATGCAAGGCGCCAGTGCCTGGCCGCTGCCGTCGACCGCGACGCAGCCGTCGAGTTGGCCGGCAATGGCAATGCCCTTGATGTCGGACGGTGCAAGCCCAGCCTTGTCGAGCGCGCCGGCAATGGCCGGCTTGAGCGCTGCCAGCCACAGCGCCGGGTTCTGTTCGGCCCATCCCGGCGCCGGGAAGGCCGGCTGATAAAGCACACAGGCCTCGCCACGCAGCCGCAATTCGTCATCGACGACGATCGCCTTCAGGCTTTGTGTGCCGAGATCGATGCCGATGACTGGCATTAGACACGCTCGCAATCCGCGAGAACATCCCGCAGTTGCGAGAGGATAGAACCTTTCGTCGGCGAATAGGAACCGTCGAAAACCGCTGTACCAATGGTAAAAGCGTTGGCGCCGGCCTGCTTGATTGCCTTGATCCGATCGGCCGAGGCAACGGCGCCAGCGACGATCAGATGCCGCGACGGACCAAGCCCGCGCCGGGCGGCGCGAACCAGTTCGGCCGGGTCGGCCTCGGTGGCGCGATAGGCGAGGATGTCGCATCCCGCACAGCCCTTCTCGGCAAAGGTGCGGCAGTCGGCCTCGACATCTCCCGGGGAGCCGCCGAGCTTGGTCGGATGTCCGACCGGCCGACCCGGAAAAGGGTAGTATTCGGTGTCGCTCCCTTCCAGCAGCGCCATGATCTCATCGATCTGGGTGCCGCCGAGCAAGCGTTGGATGCCGAGATCCCTCGCGATGCGCGCGGAATTGAGGCAGGCCTCAGCCGTCGTCGAGACAACTTCCATGTAAGTGGTAGCGCCTGTCCGGCGAATGGCGCCGGCGAGCCTTCGCAGCACATCCGGCGAAACGCCAACATCCTTGAAGCCTACATGCTTCAGGCCGACCGGCTCGATCAGGTCGACGAGGTCGAGACAGTCCTCGACCGTGCGATCGTTTCGAGTCAGCATGAAGATGAAGTCCATTCGATAGGTCCCTCGCCTCGGTCGGGAATGCCGGCTTGCTGCCGGTCGTTAACATCTCCCAACCATTTGTTGCAAGGTGCCACATTTTAATTTGCGGTACCACACATTTTGTGACAGAACGGGCGCCGGCCCGCCAGGCACGACTTCTAGGGAGAGGGAAGAATGCTCAAGCCGCTGATACGTGGGAGTGCCGCATCCGGGCTCCTCGTTCTCGCCGCCCTTATGTGGCAAATCACACAGGCTGCGGCGTGGGATCTGCAAGAGGCGTCGAAGCCTTATAGCGGCCAGACCATCCGCATGGTCGGCGAGGCGCTGCCGCCGCTCGAAGCGCTGAAGAAGATGGCGCCGGAGTTTGAAAAGCAGACCGGCATCCATGTCGAAGTCGAGATGTACGAGCACTCGGAAGCCGTCAACAAGGTGCAGCTCGATCTCAATTCGCACCGTGGCCGCTACGACGTCATCATCCAGCCGCACCGCGAACTCGGCAAATTCGCCACCAACAACCATCTGGTCGAAATCGCCAAGATGATGGCCGATCCGGCTTTGCGCGATCCGACCTTCGAGCCGGAGAAGCAACTTTACCAGACCGCCTGGCACGAAATCTCCTGGTATGAGGGCAAGGAGTACGGTTTCCCCTTCACCGTGCTCAACATGTTCATGTGGTATCGCTCGGACCTGCTCGCCGATCCCAAGGAGCAGGCCGGCTTCAAGGCCAAGTATGGCTACGACCTGGCGCCTGCCAAAGACTGGAAGCAGTATCGCGATATCGCCGAATGGTTCTATCGCCCCGACCAGGGTTTTTACGGCACAGCCCTGGAGGGCAAGCGCCATGAGGCGCTGTGGTACGAATGGCTCAACTTCCTCTATTCCTTCGGCGGCGACGTGCTCGACGTGAAGAGCGGCTCGGCCTGCGGCCCGGTCATCGTCAACAGTCCCAAGGCCGTCGCCTCGCTCGAATACTACAAGAGCCTGCTGCAGTTCTCGCCGCCGGACAGCCTCAACTACTTCTGGGATGACGTCATGGCACTGATGCAGCAGGCCAAGGTCGCCGAGCTGATCATGTGGAATGACGCCACCTATGCCGTGTCGGTCGACACAACGGCTTCCACCGTCGTCGGTAAGGTCGGCTTCGACCTCGTGCCGCAAGGCGACGGCGGTAAGATCGGCCAGGTCGAGGGTTGGACCTATCTCATCCCGGTCTATTCGAAGAACCAGCAGGCCGCCTTCCTCTTCGTCCAGTGGATGATGGGCTATGACCGCCAGCTCGAGCAGCATCTCAATGGCGGCGCTTCCGGTCGACCCGACGTCTACGCCTCGCCGGAGGTGCAGAAACTGCCCTACGCCAAGGCCTCGATGGAGGCCAACGAGCATGCGGTGCCGAAGGCGACACTGCCGCAATCGGCCGAGATGACCGACATACTGGTGCGCGAGCTGTCGTCCTACCTCGCCGGCGAGAAGGAAGCGCAGGCTGCCCTCGACACGGCCGCCACCGACATCTCGACATTGCTCGGTTCTTGCGCACCCATGACCTATCCGGCACGATAGGTCTCAGATGTCGCGCAGAGGCTACCCGCACAAGCGGGTAGCCGTTCTTGTCCGCAGGAAACGCCCGTGACGAACCGCACTCCATCGCCGCGCGGAATGCCGCTTCTCGACCGTGGGGTGGGACCGCTGCTGATGCTGCCGGCGACGCTGCTCGTCGTCGTCTTCCTGGTCGGCCCGTTCTACTACATGGTCTACACCGCGCTGACCGACCTCAGTTTCGCCGATGCCAGCCATTCCGGCTCCTTTGTCGGCTTCGACAATTTCCGCAAGCTGATGCGCAACGACCCGTTCTTCTGGGCGTCGTTTCTGCTGACGCTGAAATTCGTCATCATCGCCGTGGGGCTCGAATTCCTGCTCGGCTTTGCGCTGGCCTTCCTGATCTTCCGCTTCGTCGCCAGCCAGCGGCTTTTGACCACGCTGCTGCTCATCCCGATGATGATTGCGCCGATCGCCGTCGGGCTGATCTGGCGCCTGCTTTTGCAGGGCGATTTCGGCATGCTTACCTTTTACATGCGCAAGGTCGGCCTGCTGGCGCAGAACGCGGCGGTGCTATCGGCACCCGACCTCGTCTTTCCAACCATCGTCGCCATCGACGTCTGGCAGTGGACGCCTTTCGTCACCCTCATCATGCTGGCCGGGATGATGAGCCTGCCGCGCGCGCCATTCGAGGCGGCGATGATGGACGGCGCCAAACCGTTCCAGATTTTTCGCGATGTCATGCTGCCGTTGCTGCGGCCCGTCATCGCGCTGGTGCTGCTGCTGCGCGGCATCGACGCCTTCAAGGAATTCGACAAGGTGTTTTTGATGACCGGCGGCGGTCCGGGAACGCTCACCGAGCTGGTCTCGATCTACGCCTACCGCGTCAATTTCCGCAATTGGGACCTCGGCTACGGCGCGGCCGTCGCCTTCATGATCTATCTCGTCGTGCTGATCCTGTGCTCGGTCTTCTACAAGGCCGTCTACTGGTCGAGCCGCAAACCGGCGGCGGCGTTTTGAGAATGCGGCGATGATCGACCAATCCTCGAACCGCGCCTGGAAGAGCTTTGCCTGGGCGGTACTTCTGGTTGCCGTGGTGGTGGCGCTGACGCCTTACGTCTGGATGGTGCTGGCCTCGTTCAAGAACCGCGTCGACCTTCTGTCGTCGGTACCGAAATGGAGCTTCGCGCCGACACTCGCCAACTATCCGGCCGTCTTCATCGACAAGGAATACTGGCCGCTGGCGATCAATTCGGTGCTGATCTCGGTGTCGTCGACGGTGCTGTGCATCGTCATCGGCGCGCCGGCGGCGTACGGCTTTGCCCGCTCGGATTTTCCGGGCAAGGAAGACCTGTTCTTCTTCTTCCTGACCACGCGCATGGCGCCGCCGATCTCTATCGCCGTGCCGTTGTTCCTGTTCTTCACGTCGCTTGGCCTGATCGACACCATCTATGCAGTGGTGATCGCCCACACCTCCTTCAACCTGTCGCTCGTCGTGTGGATGATGCGCGGCTTCTTCGCCGAAATCCCCAGGGAGATCGACGAAGCGGCGATGATGGATGGCCGCTCGCGGCTCGGCGCTTTCTTGTTTGTCGTCGCACCGCTGGCTGCCCCCGGTATCGGCGCCACTGCGGTGCTCTGCTTCATCCTGTCGTGGAACGAGTTCCTTTATGCCTTCATCCTCGTCGCCTTCGACGGGCGTCCGCTGACCGTTGGCATACCAGGGTTGGTAACGCCGCACGGCACGCTGTGGGGCCAGGTCGCGGCGGTCGCCATCGTGGCGACGCTGCCGATCGTGCTTTTCACCTTCCTTGTCCAGAAACAGCTCGTGCGCGGCCTCACCTTCGGCGCGGTCAAGGGTTGAAGGGATCTTGCATGGCAATTGTTTTCGACGGCGTCACCAAGGCCTTCCCGGACGGGACGGTGGCGCTGCAGGCGCTCGACCTTGCTTTCGAGCCCGGCGAATTCCTCGTCCTGCTCGGCCCGTCCGGCTCCGGCAAGACGACGGCCTGCCGGCTGCTCGCCGGCCTCGAACGTCCGACCGCCGGCCGCATCATGGTCGAAGGCCGCGATGTCACCGACCTGCCACCGCGCCTGCGCGGCATGGGCATGGTGTTCCAGAACTATGCGCTCTACAGCCACAAGAGCGTCTACGAGAACATCGCCTATCCCTTGCGCATTCGGAAGATGCCGGCCGCCGAGCTCGACCGCTGCGTGCGCGCCATGGCGGAGCTGCTCGAAATCACCCGTTACCTCGACCGGCGGCCCTCGCAACTGTCGGGCGGCCAGGCGCAACGCGTCGCGGTCGCCCGCGCGCTGGTCTGGCAACCGAGCCTCTGCCTGATGGACGAGCCGCTGTCCAACCTCGACGCCTTGCTGCGCCTGCATATGCGCACCGAGCTGAAGCGGCTGCATCGCGAGTTGAAAAAGACCTTTGTCTTCGTCACTCACGACCAGGAAGAGGCGATGACGCTGGCGACCAGGGTCGCGGTGCTGCGCGAAGGCGCGCTGATCCAGTACGACGATCCGCGCGAGATCTACCGGCGGCCGGCCAACCGCTTCATCGCCGAATTCATCGGCCGTCCGGCGATGAACACATTTGACGGCGATGTCCGCGACGGCGTCTTCCACGCCAGCGGCTTTACCTGCCCGCTGCCGGGAAAGCCTGACGGTCCTATCGTGCTCGGCATCCGCCCCGAGCAGATCCAGCTCGTCGACGCATCTGCCGGCGATGCGATCCGGTTTGCCGTCGACGTCGTCGAACCAGTCGAGCCGGACGTGCTGATCTTTGCCAAGAGCGAGGCGAACGCGCTGATCGTCAGGACAGTGAATGACGATCGCGCCTACAATCCCGGCGAGCCGTTGCACCTGCGCTTTCCGCCGGCGGCGCTCCACACGTTCAACACGGTGTCGGGAGCACGGCTGCCGTGAGCACGCTGCTCGCTCTGCTGCCGCTCGCCGCCGCCGCAGTAGTCTGGCGGCTATTCTACAGCTTCAACCGGTCGCGGCGCTGGTTTTCGACCGGCGAGCTCATCTTCTGGGACGCCATCGCACTGGTCATCCTGCAACTCGTCTGGCTGATCTGGTTCTGAATACGCGTCGAGATCAGTAGCCGATCGCGCAGCCATCCTTGCGTGGATCGGAGGCGCCGGTCAGCGTTCCCTTCTCCCAATCGATCAGCACCAGCTGACCGCCGCCATATGGCTCTTCTGCAACGGAAACCTGATGGCCGCGTTGGCGCAAGCCGGCGATCGCCTCGACCGGAATGCTGCGCTCCGCCAACACCGCATTGTCTTTGTAAAACACCCTTGGCGCATCCAGCGCCTGCTGCGGGTCCATGCCGAAATCGAACATGTTGGTGAGCAGATGGACATGACCGAAAGGCTGGTAACCGCCGCCCATCACCCCGAACGGCATCACCACCCGTCCGTTCTGCGTCGCCATGCCGGGCATGATGGTGTGCATCGGCCGCTTTCGCGGCGCGATGCGATTTGGATGGCCTTCCGTCAGCCGGAAACTGCTGCCGCGATTCTGCAGTATGACCCCGGTCTTGGGACCGACGACGCCGCTACCGAACGAGCCGAAGGTCGAGTTGATGAAGCTGACCGCATTGCGGTCGCGGTCGACCACCGAGATATAGACCGTGTCGCTGCGCGGAAGCTCAAGCCGCGGCAGATGCGTCATGGCCCGAAGCGGATCGATCGCGGCGCGTAGCCTGTCGGCATAGGCGCCGGACAGCAATTGCTCCACCGGGACATGAACGAAACTCTGATCGCCGATGAAAGTGTCGCGGTCCTGATAGGCAAGCCGGCCGGCTTCAATCTCGAGATGAAGCCGCTGGGCGCTGTTCGGTTCCAGCGAAGCAAGCGTAAAGCCGGACAGCACATTCAGCATGATCAGTGCCGTCATGCCCTGATTGTTCGGCGGCATTTGATGGATGTCGTAGCCGCGATAGGACGAGTTCACGGACTGGACGTAGTCACCTTTTGTCTCGGCGAAATCGTCCAGTGCATGCAGCCCGCCGAGCGCGCGAAGACGCGCCACCAGATCATCCGCGACTTCTCCTTCATAGAAACCGGCGCGGCCTTGGCTCGCGATGATGCGCAAGGTTTTCGCGAGTTCTGGTTGCCGATGCATATCGCCAGCTAGCGGCGCCTTTCCCTCCGGCAGGAACATGCGCGCGGCATGTTCGTCTGCAGCGAGCAGGGCGGCATCATCCGCCCAATCGAAGGCGACGCGATCGTGAACGACATAGCCCTGTTCGGCATAGCGAGTGGCCGGAGCCAAGGCGGCGTCTATGCCCTTCTTGCCATGATCCTCGAGCAATCGGCACCAGGCATCGATGGCACCGGGCACGGTGACTGCATGCGGTCCGGTTCCGGGCAGTTCCGCATATCCCTTGCCGAGATACCAATCCGCTGTCGCGGCAGCGGGCGAGCGCCCTGAGCCATTGAAGGCCAGCACCTCGCCCTCGCCCTTGGGACAGTAGAGGACGAAGCAGTCGCCGCCGATGCCGGTCGATTGCGGTTCGACCACCCCTTGCACCGCTGCCGCGCAGACGGCGGCGTCCATGGCGTTGCCGCCGGAGCGCAGCATGT
This sequence comes from Mesorhizobium neociceri, assembly GCF_013520985.1. Classification (GTDB taxonomy): domain Bacteria; phylum Pseudomonadota; class Alphaproteobacteria; order Rhizobiales; family Rhizobiaceae; genus Mesorhizobium; species Mesorhizobium neociceri. The sequence continues at coordinate 222,845 of NZ_JACDTY010000010.1, forward strand.
CGATGGCTGCCAGTGTCGCCAGCGGATGCGATGTCGCCGCCATAGCTTCCGTGGCACGAACCGGCGAGCGGCCGGGGAATTGAAAATCACGCATGCACTGTCCAATCTACCGAGGAAAATTCCGAGCCTGTGCCACCCCGATGGAATCGGGATGGGCTTCTACTTTCTGTTTGAGCATGATCTTTTCCGAAAACCGGATTCCACTTTTTTGCGTCATGCTCTAACGCTTGCGGCCAAAAAGCTGTGCTGCCGAAAATAGCACCACCGACAGCAGGATCAGGCATGTCGAAATCGCGGCGATCGTCGGATCGATCTGATCGCGCAGCGCGCTGAACATGCGACGCGTCAGGGTTGTCGTTTCGCCGCCTGATATGAATAGCGACACCACCACCTCGTCGAATGAGGTTATGAAGGCAAACAATGCGCCGGACACGATGGAAAACCGGATCTGCGGCACGGTCACTTGCCAGAAGGCCGCCAGGCGCCCGGCACCAAGGCTGCGTGCGACACGCTCCTGGTTCATGTCGTAGGACCGAAAGCCCGAAAGGACCGTCAACACGACCAGCGGCAGCGCTTGCACCGTGTGCGCCAGCACCAGGCCGGTCAGCGTGTTGTTGAGGCCGATGCGCGCATAGAGAAAGAACGTGCCGATGCCGATCAGGATAACCGGAATGATCAGCGAGGCGGTCAGCACCGCATTGATGAAACCGGCGAGGCGCAGCGCGCCCGAATTGAGCGCATAGGCGGCGGCGACACCGATCGGTGTCGCGACCATGGTCGTCAACACCGCCGCCTTCAGCGAGACAATCGTCGCGTCGCGCCATTCGACCGACTGGAAATAGGCTTCGTACCATCGCAGCGACCAGCTTTCCGGCGGGAATTGCAACAGCGTCGAGCCGGAGAATGACATCGGCACGATGATCAGCGACGGCACGATCAGGAACAACAGCACAAGGGCGCCAACTGTATAGAGCCAAAGCCGTCGCCCGTGCGAAATCGGCAGGCCGAGATCGTCGTTCATCGCGCACCCCACGCGCTGGTCGCCCGCGCGCCCAACAGCCACCGGAACACGCCGAGCAAGCCGAGCGTGACGGCGAGCAAAACGACACCCAGCGCACTGCCGGCGCCCCAGTTGGAATAGAGGCTGGTGGTCTGCTCCATGCGCATCGCCCACATGATGACCTTGCCGCCGCCCATCAAGGCGGGGGTAACGAAGAACCCGAGGCACAGGATGAAGACGATGACCACGCCGGCGGCGAGACCCGGAAGCGAAAGCGGAAAGAATATCTGCCAGAAAGTCGCCGTTGGCGGTGCGCCGAGGTTCATCGCCGCGCGCAGATAGTCGGCATCGATCGCCTTCATCGAAGCGTAGAGCGGCAGCACCAGGAACGGCAGCAATATATGCGTCATGCCGATGAGGACGCCGGTGAAGTTATGCGCCAGCGGCAGCGGCTGGCTGATCACGCCAAGATCCATGAGCCAGGTATTCAACAGGCCCTTGCGCTGCAGGATCACCAGCCAGGCGTAGGTGCGTACCAGCACCGATGTCCAGAACGGCAGGATGACGAAGATCAGGCAGATGGAGGCGGCGCGCCGTGGCAGCTGCGACAGCATATAGGCCAGCGGATAACCGAGGAGAACGCACAGACCGGTGACGATGAACGCCACCTCGAATGTCGTGATGAAGGTCCTGACATAGGAAGCCTGCTCGACGACGCGGGCGTAGTTCGCGCCGCTCAGCATTCCGGTCTCGTCGAACAGCGAGAGCCAGAACAGCCATCCGATCGGCAGGACGATGATGATGCCCACCAGGACGATGCCGGGAGAGCACAGGCCAAGCAGAGCCAAAGCCTCGCGCCGGGCGTCGGCGCTCAGCACGTCCGCGTTCAGGCCGCCGCGGTCTGGAAGGTCTGCGGGCGCTGCGCTCATATCTCGTCCGCCAACAGGATCGCATCCTCCGGCTCGATGCGAAGCCGCACCGGTTGGCCGGCGCCCGGCAGAAGGGTCAGCACGTCGCCACGGCAGTAATCGCGCAGCGCGATCTGCTGGCCATCCGCCAGCGTGGCGTAACAGATGAAGCTGTCGCCTTGATAGACGACATCGCGCACCGTGGCGTCGAGCAGGTTGGCATTGGCATCTGGTTCGGCATTGGCGGCGAGCCGCACCCTTTCCGGCCTCACCACCAGCCAGTGCCGCCCCGGCGAGGGCAAGGGCGAAGCGGTGTAAACACGCTTTGCCGCATACCAGACGCTGTCGTTGCGGCATTCGACGGGAATGAAGTTCGATTCGCCGATGAAGCCGGCGACGAACCTGGTGCGGGGCCTGGCGTAGAGCGTTTCGGGCCGGTCGAGCTGCTCGATGCGGCCTTTGTTCATGACCGCGATGCGGTCCGACATGGTGATCGCTTCGCGCTGGTCGTGGGTCACATAGACAGTGGTCATGCCGAGCCGGCGGTGCAGGCTGCGCAGCTCGATCTGCATATGTTCGCGCAACCCCTTGTCGAGCGCCGAAAGCGGCTCGTCCATCAGCACGATGCGCGGCTCGAACACGATCGCCCGCGCCAGCGCGACGCGCTGACGCTGTCCGCCCGACAATTGGTCGACACGACGGTCGGCCAGACCCTGCAACTGCACCAGATCAAGCGCCTTCTCCACGCGCTCGGCCGTTTCCGCCGCGGGCGTGCGGCGCTGCTTCAACGGAAAGGCGATGTTGTGGAAGACGTTCATATGCGGGAAAAGCGCATAGTTCTGGAACACCATGCCGATGTTGCGCTTGTGCGGCGGCTTGGCGATGACTTCCTCGCCGCCAATGCCGATGCTTCCGGCATTGGCGCGGACAAACCCGGCCAAGATCATCAGCAGTGTGGTCTTGCCCGATCCCGACGGACCCAGAAGCGTCAGGAATTCGCCGGGAGCCACATCGAGGTTGAGGTCACTGAGGACTGGCACGCTGCCAAAACGCTTGGCGATCCCTCGAATGTTGATCGGCGGCGCCGAACGCGCAATGGACAATTTCAGTGCTCCTTCGGATACTTGCGGCGCGAAGCGGATAGCGGGCCGATCGAACCTGCGTCGGCCCGCTGGATCAGCCAATCATCGATTGATCTGCTCACTGCTGGATCAAATTGTCGAATTTCTCCGTGGCCTCCACGAGGTTGTCGCGCCAGAATTCCGCATCCTGCAGAACTTGTTTCTTGACGTTCTCGGGAGCGGAATTGATGTCCTTGATCCTCTCCTGCGGAATCTTGCCGGTTTCGAAAGCCTTCTCGTTCACTGGCCCATTGTCGACATACAATGGCAGATTGGCCTGGAGTTGCGGGCTCACGAACATGGCAAGCGCCTTCATAGCGATGTCCTTGTTTTTCGAACCTTTGGGAATGACCATGCAGTCTGCTGTCAGCACACCCTGATCGAACGAGAAGCTGACCGGAGCCCCTTCTTTCTTCAAGGTGCCGGCGCGTCCGTTCCAGATGCTTGCCATGTCGACTTCGCCGTCCTTGACCAACTGCATGGCCTGGGCGCCGGAGGTCCACCAGGCATCGATATGCCCGCGGATCTTGTCGACGGATTTCAGCGCGCCGTCGACGTCTACGGGATAGACCTTGTCGATGGGGATGCCTTCCGCAAGTGCTGCAACGCTGAGCGTTTCTGTCGCCTGGCTTCCGCTCAGTGCACGCCGGCCCGGAAACTTCTCGACGTTCCAGAAATCGGCCCAGGTCTTCGGTCCTTTTTCGCCGAAGACATCGGTCCTGTAGATCAGCACGACCGAGGTATAGGAGATGCCAACCCAGTCATCATGCACAAGCTTCGGATTGATCCCGCTCTTGTCGATGACATTGTAGTCAAGCTTCTCGAACAGGCCTTCTTTGGAGCCCCGCGCGCATTCATCCGCGCCAAGCTCGGTGATGTCCCATTTGACGGCATTGCCGGTTACCTGAAGCCGGACGTCGTCGAGACCGTTGGTGGTGTCTTCCTTGATCGTAATGCCGAGCGCATCGGCGGTCGGCTTGAAGAACGCCTTGGCCTGCGCTTCCTGATAAGTACCGCCCCAGGAAGCCACCGCAATCGTATCTGCGGCAAGCGCCTGTGCAACAGGTATGGTTATCCCAATCACAGCTAACGCGCTGACAACTCTTGATTTTCTCATCGTCGTGTTCCCCTGAAGCCATTTGTTGATCTGGCATTCTATTTTGTATACAATTTCGAATGTAACTTGCTCGGAAAACGGATGTCAACTTGAAAGATCGCGCTTTTTCCAACAAGCTTGCCGCGCCATGGCGGAAGATGCACCTTGGTCTTCGCAGGGTTCGCAGCCACGCCGTCCGGGCGTGACTTCGTCAGCGCAAGGCCTTTTGGATCAGGCCTCGACGACCGGTACGGGAGACAGAACATCGCAATGCCCACGAGAAAAAAGAACACGCTTCGCGAATCCGTTTACGGATCGATGAAAGCGATGATCGTCACCGGACAGCTGCCTCCCGGAGCGCGCGTCACCGAGAACGACCTGGCGATCAGGTTAAAGGTCAGCCGCACGCCGGTGCGCGAGGCGCTCAACCGGCTTGAACAGGACGGCCTGGTTGTCGGCCGCCCGCGCCAGGGCTACCTCGTCAAGGAATTCGACATCCATATGTTCCGCGAGGCATTCGAGATCAGGGAATTGCTGGACGGCTATGCGACCGAGCTGGCGACCGCCAAGGTCACGGCCGCGGACAAGGAGCGCCTTCGCGAAATGGTGCGGGAATGCGAGCGGCTGGCCGCACTGCCGACACGCAGTTCGGATGACATGTTCCAGGAACTGCAGATCGGCATGGACATCCACCGCACCATTGCTCAAATCAGCGGCAATGTGATGCTGAGCGGCCTACTGAACGGCATTCTCGACAAATGCCAGCACTATGTCTGGATGGAACTGCTCAGGCTGGACGAATGGGGAATAGCCCGCGACGAGCACTTCGAGATCGTCGAGGCAATTTGTGCTGGCGACGCGGCGCGGGCCGTCGAGTTGACCCGCGCGCACATCCGCGGATCACGCAACAACATCCTTCGTTTGCTGCAGGCAAAATCCGACTACCAGACCTTTCTTGCCCGCGCATCGTAGCGCGGCGCAAACCTCTCCACCATCTCTCCGCAGTCTCAGTGCTTGATGCGGTCGCGCATGGCGTACCACAACATGCCGAGCACATAGAGCGGACCGCGCAATGCAGTGCCGCCCGGGAACGGCATCGGGGTCAGCGTCGAGAACAGGTCGAGCCGTGAGGCGTCACCCGTGATCGCTTCGGCGAGCAGCTTGCCCGACAGGGTCGACAGGATGACACCTTTGCCGGAATAGCCATGCGCGAAATAGACCTCGCCATAGTGCCCGACATGCGGAAGCCGCGACGTCGTCACCGACACCAGCCCACCCCAGGCATGGTCGATGCGGCAACCCTTCAGTTGCGGGAACGTGGCTTCCATATGCGGCCGCACGAAGCCGGCAATGTCGGCCGGCGGCGACGGCGTGTAGCGCTCGCCGCCACCGAACAGCAGGCGTCCGTCCGCCGACATGCGGTAATAGTTGACGACGAAGCGTGTGTCCGACACCGCGACATTGGCCGGGATGACGTTGCGCTTGCCCTCCAGCGGTTCGGTGGCGACGATGTAGTTGCCGACCGGCATGATGCGGCTGTTGACGCGCGGCTCCAGCCCGTGAAGCAGCGCGTCGCCGGCCAGCACCACATGTTTGGCCCTGACCGAACCCTTTGAGGTCGAGACCCGGATCGAAGGCTCGCGCTCGAGCTTCACCGCCACCGAATTCTCATGGATGGTGACGCCGGCGGCCACGGCTGCTCGGGCCAGGCCGAGCGTGTAGTTCAGCGGATGCATGTGGCCGCCAAGCGGCTCATACATCGCGCCATGGTAAGGTGTGTCGACCTTGCCGCGCGCTTGCGCCGCCGACAGGATCTCGACGTCGCGAAACTTCATCACGCTTTCAAGGCATTTGGCCTCTTCTTCGAGATCCCTAAGATCGGAGCCGTTGACCGCACCGACAAGATGGCCGGTCAGCCTGAGATCGCAATCGATGGCATGGCGCTCGATGATGTCGAGCACCAGGCCGCGCGCCTCGAAGGCAAGGTCGAACAGCACCTTCGCCCGCTCGGGGCCGTAGAGCTTGACCAGCCCCTTGGCGCCCTTGCGCAGGCCGGGGATCATCTGGCCGCCATTGCGGCCCGATGCGCCCCAGCCGATCTTACCGCCTTCGAGCAGCACCACCTTCAGGCCGCGCTCGGCGGCGTGAAGGGCGGCCGACAGGCCGGTGCAGCCGCCGCCGACCACCACCAGGTCGGCGTCGACATCTCCCACCAGCGCCGGATGATCCGGCGCCGGATTGGCAGTGGCGACATAATAGGATTTGCCGATATGGAGACCGGAATTGAAACCCGTTGAACTGGAGCCCATGATCACACCTTCAAGAGCAGGTGGTCGCGTTCCCAGCTCGTCACCACGCTCTGGAACAAGTCGAGTTCGACGCTTTTCACGCGCAGATAGGTCTGGAAGAAATCCTCGCCCAGCAACACCCGCACGGGCTCGCAAGCGGTGAAGCGGTCGAGCGCCTCCTCCATGGTTTTCGGCAGTGTGCTTTTGATCTTGTAGGCATTGCCCGAGGCCTCGGCCGATCGCGCCAGTTTCTGTTCGACGCCGAGATAGCCAGCAAGCAGCGAACCGGCGATTGCCAGATAGGGATTGCAATCCGCACCCGGCAACCGGTTTTCCACCCGCCTTGCGGCACGGCCGCCAGCCGGCACGCGCAGACCGCAGGAGCGGTTGTCATGCGACCATTCGATGTTGGCCGGCGCGCTGTGGTTTGGCCTGATGCGGCGGAACGAGTTCACGTTGGGCGCAAACAGCGGCATGATCTCGGGCACGTACTTCTGCAGGCCGCCGATGAAATGGCCGAACATCTCGGTGTCGGCATCGTCGCGGTCGGCAAACAGTGCAGCGCCCGTCTTCTCATCGATGACGGACATGTGCAGGTGCATCGAGCTGCCTGCCTGCGCCGCGATCGGCTTGGCCATGAAGGTGGCGTGCATGCCGCTCTGTTGCGCCGCCTGGCGCGTCAGCCGCTTGAACAGCAGCACCTGGTCGGCCAGCGGCACCGCGTCGCCATGCAGCAGATTGATCTCCAGCTGCGCCGTGCCGGATTCATGGATCAGCGTGTCGAGCGGCAGGCCGGCGGCCGCGGCGTAGTCATAGACGCGGCGGATCACCGGTTCGAATTCTTCCAGCGCCACCATGTCATAGGGATGCTGCGAACCCTCGGCGCGGCCATTGGCGCCGACCGGTGCAGTCAACGGTTGATCCGGGTTTGGGTTGGGCGCGGTCAGATAGAATTCCACCTCGGGCGCCACCACAGCGCGCCAGCCGCGCTGGCGGTAGAGATCGAGTACGGCGCGCAAGACATGACGTGGCGAGGCCATCCATGGCCTGCCATCCATGTGGAAGGCATCGGCGAAGACATAGGCTTTGCCGGCGCCGCCGCCCGGCGCCAGGCAGAGCGTCGAGACGTCGGGCACCATGCGCATGTCCGGGTCCTGATAGGCAAAGCCTTCATCGATCGAGCCGGAATAGCGGCCATCGATGCTGACCAGGAAGGCACTGCTCGGCAGATAGAGCGCGCGGTCCTCCAGCGCCTTGAGGAATTTGGCCGTCGGCAGCGCCTTGCCGCGCAGCACGCCATTCATATCGGGAACCAGGCACTCGACCTCGTTTATCCCGTGCTGGGTTAGCCAGTTCCTGGGATCATTGCCGGTGAAGAGAGCGGTATTCGTATTTTTGTCCTGCATTTTTGTTCACGTCCGTATCAGAGAGAGTATGGCTTGCGCGGCCACATCCGTTCCAGGGGTCAGCGCCATCTTGGCAGCATTGTCCCTGAGGCGGGCGCGCATGGCGTCGTCGGCCAGCAGGCCGAGAATGGCTCTCTCCAATCCCCCTTCGGTCCAGGCGTCGCGGCCGATATGGTCGCCGACGCCCGTCTCTCCCGCGCGTTGCGCATTGTCGTGACCGTCCCAGCAATAGGGCATGATCAGCGACGGCACGCCGAAGCGCAGCGCCTCGCAAAAACTGTTGTTTCCTCCGTGATGAATAAACAGGTCCGACTTCGCCACCACCGAAGGCTGCGGAAACCAGGCGTCGAGATAGACATTGTCCGGCACCGCGCGATAGGCGTCGCGCAGCCCGCCGGCATTGACAATGAAGCGCGCCGGCAATTTGTCGAAGACGGCGAGCATGCGCTCGATCAGACCGACATCCATGGCGCCGAGGCTGCCGAAGCTGACATAGACCAGCGGCCCGCCATTGCGCGGAAACACCGGCACTTCGAACGGTCCTTCCGACCGCACGCAACCTTCGAGATAGACGAAGCGCGTGGGGTCGAGCGGCTCGGCGCGCTCGCGCCGCACGATCGCCGGCGTCAGCAGCAGATTGAGATCTGGCGATGTTTCCAGGAACAGGCCCTTCGGCAAAGGCGCCAGACCGGCATCCGCGCGAAAACGGTTGAAGCGGTCATGCGCGGGCGCCGAGGCCGCGAGATAGCGCGCCTCGAACGCCGCTCGTTGCGGATCATCGGCACCCATCCCTGAGAGGTAGGGCGGCACTTCGGCATCCGGCAGCTCTGTCTCGGCGCAGGAGACGACGCGCACCCACGGACAGCCGGCGGCAGCAATCGCCGGGAACATGATGACATTGTCGAGCACCACCGCGTCCGGCTTCAGCCGTGCCAGCAATTGGCGCAGCGGCGCCTCGGCATTGACGGCGGTGTCGACGATCGCCTGCCAGGTCGGCGCGACATAGGTTTCGAGCTGGTCGATCGGGCTCAGCCGGAAATGCGGCAGGTGCCGGCGCACGAAGGCCTGCCAATAGCTTTGGCGTTCGCTGTCGCTCAGCGGCTCGTCGGTCGGCAGCTGGTATTCCTGGAAACCGTAGTCGGCAAAGACGCCGGAGAAACCGGCATGGCAGATGAAGACGGGCCGGGCGCCCCCCGCGCGCAATGCCTGTGCGATACCGACGCAATTCAGCGCGGCGCCGAAACTGGCTTCGGGAAACAGCGCGATGGTCGGGCTGGCTTTACGCGTCAATTATTCCTCTTCAGTCCGGCCGGCTGATCATGCCGAACAGTGCGGGAGCTCCGCGGCTGGCCGCTTGCGGTCGCTGGTTGCGGGAGAGCCGCAGGTGAATGCGAAGCAGATCGGCAGCCACCTCATACTGCCGGCTTTCAAGATAGTCGAGTATGCTCAGATGTTCGCGCAGCGATTGCCGCAGCCGGAACACATTGACGCCGGCATAGATGCCCGGCAGCCGGCGCAGTCTCAGATGATCGGCCAGAGCATCGGACACAAAGCGGTTGGCGCAGCCCTCGGCGATCATGCCGTGGAAATCCATGTCCACCCGCTGGAATTCACGCGTGTCGAAGGACGCGTCAGGCAATGCCGACAGCGCTTCCATGCCTTGGCGCAACGCTGCCGCCCGCGTGCCGTCAAGCCGGAAGCCCGGCATCAGGATCGCTGCCGGCTCCAGCAGCAGCCGAAACTCGTAGCTTTCACCCTGCGCCTCCGGATCGTCGGGCGCGCGGCGGAACAGCCAGGACTGGCCAGGTGCGCGGTCCAGAAGATTCTCATCAGTCAGTTTGTTGAGCGCTTTTAGTACCGTCTTGCGCTCGGCATCATACCGCCGCATCAGCCCCGCGACGGTCACCGTCTGGTCCAGCCGTCGCGCGGAGCGGTCGCGCAGGATCGCTTCGGCGAGTTCGTCTTCCTCGGCGTTGGGAAGCTCGGCGGCGATGGCCGGCTGCGCAGCGAGGTCGATCGCCAGATGATAACCGGTATCGGCCTCCCAGCGCACCACGCCCCGCTCTGCGAGCAGGCTGAGCGCAGCCCGCACCGGCGTGCGCGAGACATTGCACAGCGAGGCAATCTGCTGTTCGGGCAGGCGCGCGCCGGGCTCGAAGCCGCGCTGGCGCGCGACATCCAGGATGCGCTGCGCCAGATCGAGGTGGTTGGTGCGAGGTCGTCGGGCTACGGCTTGCATGACAGTTCTCGAATACGAAATGTGACCGCATTGGTGTGGCCGACTGCCGGAACGGGTGCAATCGGCCAGATTCCTCGGTCGGTTGACAAATTATGGATTGACGTACTTTTTTCTGCAATAGTACTGTCGGCACAATCGGCGAGAAAAGACCGAGGAACAGGATCGAGGCAGCGGCGCGGGTCGCCGGCTTTGGTCCGGCAAATGATTTCGACGATCAAACCGAATGGGAGTCTGCCATGACCGCTACCAGCCTGCGGCGCCGTGCGCTCAATATATCCTCAATCGCTCTCGGTCTCGCTCTGACGCTCTCGGCGCCGGCGATGGCCGCCGACCTCGTCATCTCCAACTGGGACGGCTATATGGCGCCCGACGCCATGGCCGCCTTCAAGACCGCCACCGGCGTCTCCGGCGAAGTGGTGGTGCACGCCACCAATGAAGAGATCATGGGCAAGCTGATTGCCGCCAGCGGCAAGGGCTATGACGTGGTCTTTGTCTCCTCGCCCTTCGCTGAGGTGTTGAACAAGCTCGGCCTGACCGAGCCGGTCGATCACGCCAAGATCCCCAACCTCGCCAACCTCTACCCCGAAGCGACCAAGCTGCCGCACGATGTCGGCAACACCTTCTCCGTGCCCTACACCTGGGGCACGACGGGCCTCTGCTACCGCTCCGACCTGGTCAAGACTGCACCCACCAGCTGGAGCGACTTGCTGGCGCCCTCCGACGAGTTGAAGGGCAAGACCACCATGTTGGCGACCGACCGCTGGCTGCTGGCCGCCGGGCAGCTCGACAAGGGCTATTCCGTCAACGAGACCGACCCGGCGAAGATGGCCGAGGTCAAGGACCTGCTCATCTCGGCCAAGAAGACGCTGCTCGCCTACGACGACACCACCTTCTATTCGAAGCTGGTCTCCGGCGAGGCGCTGATGGTGCAGGCCTGGGACGGCTGGTGCAATTACGGCATCGCCGACAAGCCCGAGATCAAATACGTCATCCCGAAAGAGGGCTCGGATCTCTGGGTCGACACGATGGTGGTGATGAAGGCGTCCGAGCACAAGGGCGACGCTTTCAAGTTCATCAACTTCATGCTCGACGCCAAGAACCACGCCTGGGCGGCGCAGAACATCGACTACAAGGTGCCGAACAAGCCGGCGATGGAAAGCCTGCCGGCAGACTTCCTGGCCAAATTCCCCAACATGGCGATGCCGGTGGCACAACTCGTCAAGTTCGAGCAGTTGCGTGACGTCGGCGAAGCCCAGCGTGACTATTCCAAGATCGTCAGCGAGATCAAGGCCGCGCAGTAAGCGGCGCAGACATCACGGCCGGCGGTGCTTCTGCCGCCGGTCCTGAGCGGTACCTGAAGAATTGTCCCAGACCCGACTTCGCTCCTCCTTGCTGATGGCCCCGGCGCTGGTCTGGCTGACCGCGCTGATGGTGGTGCCATGCGCGCTGGTGCTGGCGCTCGCCTTCTTCCGGCGCGGCATCTATGGCGGCATCGACTACACCTTCACGCTGGAGAATTTCGGGTTGGTCTTCGACCCGCTCTATGCCGGCATCTTCCTGAAGTCGGCGCGCATCGCCGGCACGGCGACGCTGATCGCCGTGGTGATCGGCTATGCCGCCGCCTATGCCATCGCGGCCGCCCCGCGCCGGTGGCAGCCGGTGTTTCTGTTCTTTGCCGTCCTGCCGTTCTGGTCCAATTACCTGATCCGCACCTACGCCTGGATCGTACTGCTCAACCGGGAAGGGCTGATCACCCAGCTGCTGCGCTGGTTCGGCTACACCGGCGAGCCGCCGTCGATGCTCTACACCGAAGGCGCCGTCATCGCCGGCCTCGTCTACAACTATCTGCCCTTCGTCATCCTCGCCTGCTACGCACCGCTGTCGCGCCTCAACCCGGAACTGGCCGAAGCATCCCGCGATCTCGGCGCGTCGGCGGCCACCACCTTTCGCCGTGTCATCCTGCCGCTGACGGTGCCAGGCATCGCCGCCGGCGCGGTCTTCGTCTTCGTGCTGTCGATCGGCAATTTCGTCACCCCGGCGCTGCTCGGCGGCGGCCGCTTCCAGATGATCGGCAATCTCGTCTACGACCAATTCCTGACCGCCAACGACTGGCCGTTCGGCGCGGCGCTTGCCATGGCGCTGATCGCAATCATGCTTCTGGTGCTGATGGCGCAAGCGCTCGCCGCCGACCGCGCCGCGGGGCGGGCAGCCGAGGCCAGAGGTGACGCCGATGGCTGAGCGCGGCGCGATCACGGGGAGAAGGTGCCCCGAAGGGGCGGATGAGGGGCGGCGTCAACCTTTGCGACGCTCAGCGCTGCCCCTCATCTGCCTGCCGGCATCTTCTCCCCGTGAACGGGGAGAAGGACTCTGGTCGTTCGCTTGCCTCCCAATTGTCGGGGGCCAGCGATGACCCATTCCTTCACCCGTACGCTCGGCATGCGGACGATCCTGATTCTCGTCTTCGCCTTCCTCTACATCCCGATCGCCGTGCTGGTGGCGCTGTCCTTCAACGAAGGCGGGCTGCCGACGGCGTGGTCGGGCTTTTCGCTGAAATGGTATGTTTCGCTGGCCAGTAATTCCGCCATCCTGTCTGCCGCGCTCAACACGCTGATCGTGGCACTGGTCTCAACGGCAATCGCCACGCTGCTCGGCACGCTGCTGGCGATCGGCGTCGAGATGCGCCGGCAATACGGCAAGGGGCTCGAAGCCCTGATCTTCGCGCCGATGATCATTCCCGATATCGTGCTGGCGATCGCGCTGCTGTCATTCTTTTCAATGCTCAACCTGACAATGGGCCTGCACACCATCATCCTCGCCCATGTCGTCTTCAACCTCGCCTTCGTCTGCTCGGTGGTGCGTGCCCGGCTGAAGAGTTTCGACTGGTCGATCGTCGAGGCCTCCGCCGATCTCGGCGCCTCCGCGCTCACCACCTTCCGGCGGGTGACCTTGCCGGTCATCTTGCCGGCAGTGATCGCCGGCGCGCTGCTTGCCTTCACGCTGTCGGTCGACGAGTTCATCATCGCCTTCTTCACCGCCGGCGCCGGCCGCGCCTCGACCACGCTGCCGATGCAGATCTACGCCATGATCCGCTTCGGCATCACACCAGAGATCAACGCGCTGGCGACCATCGTCATGGCTGTAAGCATCACCGCGCTGACCCTGTCGCAGCGGCTCAACCGTGGGATCATCGGCCAATGAGCGAACCGCGCACGCTGCTGGCCATCGATCATGTGTCGAAGAATTTCGGCCGGGTCACCGCCGTCGACGGCATCTCGCTCGACATCAGGGAGAACGAATTCTTCGCGCTGCTCGGCCCTTCCGGCTGCGGCAAGACCACGCTGCTGCGTATGCTGGCCGGCTTCGAGACGCCCAGCGACGGCCGCATCCTACTCGATGACCGCGACATCGCAAGAATTCCGCCCAACAAGCGGCCGGTTAATCTGATGTTCCAGTCCTACGCGCTGTTTCCGCATATGAGCGTGCGCGCCAATGTTTCCTACGGGCTGGAAATGGAGCGTTTGCCGGCAGCCGAAATTCGCTCCCGCGTCGATGCCATTCTGGCGACCACCGAACTCGTCCCCTTCGCCGACCGCAAGCCGGAGCAGTTGTCGGGCGGCCAGAAGCAGCGCGTCGCGCTCGCCCGCGCGCTGGTCAAGCGACCGCGGCTGCTGTTGCTCGACGAGCCGCTCGGCGCGCTCGACAAGAAACTGCGCGGCGCCATGCAGCTGGAGCTGAAGCGCCTGCAGCACGAAGTCGGCATCACCTTTGTCATCGTCACCCATGACCAGGAGGAATCGCTGGTCATGGCCGACCGCATGGCGGTGCTGAAGGACGGCAGACTGCTGCAATGCGACACCCCGCACGCGATCTACGAACACCCCACCGACCGTTTTGTCGCCGACTTCATCGGCGTCATGAATTTCGTGCCGGGCAAGGTATCGGCCGATGGCGTGATGGCGGCGAACGGCGCGCGCATTGCCGGCAAGGTTCCCGCAGCGCTTTCGCCCGGGGCTTCCGCTGTCGCCTCGGTCCGGCCCGAGCGCATCCGGTTGTTCCCGTCAGCCGAGACCGCCAACCGCACCACCGGCACGGTCGAAGCGCTGGCCTATCACGGGCTCGACCTGCAGCTTCATGTCCGCACGCCGTTGTCGCCAAAATCCTTCCTGGTGCGTGTCACTGCCGATGCTGCCGACCGTCGGCCGGTGTCGTCGGGCGACCAGATCGAACTCGGCTGGGACGCTGCCGATGTCCGAATTTTTGCAGAATAGGAGAAGCCTGATGGCGCAGAAGACGATCGCGTTTTTTCCCGAAGCCGCCTACGGCCCGGCGCTCAATTCCGTCGGCATCGCGCAAGCCGTCGAGGCGCGCGGCCACAAGGCTGTGTTCCTGTCCGACCCTGGCTTTGTCGATGTCTACAAGGGCTACGGCTTCGAGGCGCATCCGGTGAACCTGTCGGAGCCGATGCCGCCCGAGCAGATGGCGAAATTCTGGGAGGACTTCATCAACGGCCACATCCCGAACTTCCGCAAGTCGCCCTACGATCAGGTCGACAACTATGTGAAGGATTGCTGGACCGCGATCGTCGACAGCGCCAAATGGGCGCAGAAGGATCTGCCGCGCGTTCTGGCCGCCATAAAGCCGGACGTGATCTGCGTCGACAATGTCATCCTGTTCCCGGCCATAAAGCAGTTCGGCAAGCCGTGGGTGCGCGTCATCTCCTGCTCGGAAAACGAGATCGAGGATGAGGACATCCCGCCGCATCTGTCGGGCTGCGGCGAGAACGACCATGTCGGCCACCAGCGCTACCGCGACCATTTCAACGCGGTGATCAAGCCGATCCATGACGACTTCAACGCTTTCCTCACCGCCAACAACGAGGCGCCCTACCCGACCGGCCAGTTCTTCGAGGCCTCGCCCTATCTGAACCTGCTGCTCTATCCCGAAGCGGCCAAGTTCAAGCGCCGCCACCCGCTCGATCCGGCGAAATTCCAGTATCTGGAAGGCTGCGTGCGGCAGGAAAAGCCGTACACCGTGCCGACCTTTGCCGAGAACAATGACGGGCCGCTGCTCTATGTCTCCTTCGGCAGCCTCGGCGCCGGCGATGTCGACCTGTTGAAGCGCATCATCACGACGCTGGGCAAGACGCGCTACCGGGCGCTGGTCAATGTCGGCGGCTACAAGGACCAGTATACCGGTGTGCCCGGCAACGTCATTGTCGACAGCTGGTTCCCGCAGCCGTCGGTCATCCCGCAGGTCGATGCTGTCATCCACCATGGCGGCAACAACTCGTTCACCGAGTGCCTCTATTTCGGCAAGCCGGCCATCATCATGCCCTATGTCTGGGACGGCCACGACAACGCCACGCGCGTCCAGGAAACCGGCCACGGCTTCGGCATGCCGCGCTATGACTGGAGCGATGCCCAGCTGATCACCAGGATCGAGACCTGCCTGACCGATCCGAAGATGAAGGCCAAGCTGGCCAAGACCTCGGCGCAGATGCAGGCACAGAACGGTCCGGAGAAGGCCGCCGGATTGCTGGAGGAACTGCTGTGACCTCCTCCGCCCCGCACCTTTACCAGGCCTCCACTCGCACCGACCTCGTCGACTGGGGCGTCCAGCCGGATGCGCTGGACGGCGCGTCGCATTCGACCGGCAAGCTCGTCCACAAGGGGCCGAACAACCAGCCGGAATCCGGCATCTGGGTCTGCACGCCCGGCCACTGGCGCCTCTCGATCCCGCGCGATGAATTGTGCCATTTCGTCGCCGGCCGCGCGACCTACCGGTCGGATGTCGGCGAGGTGATAGAAGTCGCAGCCGGGACCGTGGTCATGTTCCCCGCCGGCTGGACGGGCGAATGCGCGGTGCATGAGACCATGCGCAACGTCTACATGCTGGCCTGAGAAGCATGATCCCGAAAAGTGGGAACCGGTTTTCGGACAAGATCATGCTTAACCAAGAATCCAGGGAGCACGACATGCCGACACCGCACTGGCCAAAAGCCTCGACCGTGGAATTGGAGGATTGGGGCGCGGGCAGCAACACGCTTGCCGGCTCGCCGCGTGCCTCGGGCAAGATCCTGTCGCAGAATCCGGACGGCTCCAGCGAATGCGGCCTGTGGTCGTGCACGCCAGGCAGCCGCAAGGTCACCTTTGCTGCCGACGAGTTCTGCCATTTCCTGTCCGGCCACGGGACTTATGTCCATGAGAATGGCGAACAGATCCCGGTCGAAGCCGGCACGCTTGTTTTCTTCCCCGCCGGCTGGACCGGCACCTCCATCATCATTGAAACGCTGACCAAGGCCTTCATGTGCCGCTGAGCTCCAAGGAAATCGCTATGACCACGCCCATCATGAAATCCCCGCTTGCCATCACCGACCTCGTCAACTGGGGCGTCATCCCGACCATGATCGAAGGTGAGTCCCACACCTCGGGCAAGCTGCTTTACAAGGGACCGGAAGGTCGTTCCGAATGCGGCCTGTGGGTCTGCACCCCAGGCAAATGGCATTGCCACGTCACCCGCGACGAGTTCTGCCACTTCCTCGAAGGGCGCTGCACCTATGTCCATGAATCCGGCGAGGTCATCGAGATCGAGCCGGACACAGCGGCGTTCTTTCCGCAGGACTGGAAAGGCGTCTGCACCGTCCATAAGACGATCAAGAAGGTCTACATGATCCGCTGAGCCTTTCCGATGATTCTACCCTGCCGGACACCTGACGCGGCTTTCTGCGCTTGCCTAGGCTCACGGACTGAATGTCCGCTCCGCTCGTCGACGGTGTCGACCCCGAAAGCCACGCCATCTGCCTCGGCAGGGCGAATTCTCAAAAAGGCTCCATGCGTGGAGGAGGACGAAAATGCATTTCTCCGCTGACCGGCCGACCTTCTTCGTCAACCCGGACTACCGGCCGATGACCGGCGTGGCAAAACCGGTGATCGATCCGGCGACGCTGGAAACCGTCGGCGCAATCGCCGCGGCCAGCGATGGCGAGATCGACGCCGTGCTGACCGCGGCCACCACGGCACAGTCCTCCTGGAAGAAACTCGACGCCAAGAGCCGGGCAAAGCACCTCCATGCGGTCGCCAACGCCATCGAGGCGGCAGACTTCACCCGCTGCGCCGAACTGATGGTGCGCGAGATGGGCAAGCCCTATCCGGAAGCGATCGGCGAGATCGCCAATTGCGCGCCGATCTTCCGCTACTATGCCGAGATGGCGCGCGACGATGCCGGCAAGGTGGCCGGCACGACGCAGGCCGGCTCGTTCCAATATGCGCGCTACGAGCCGTACGGCGTCTCCGTGCACATCATGCCCTACAACTTCCCGATCCTGTTGATGTGCTGGACGGTGGCGGCGTCGCTTGCCGCCGGCAATGCCTGTATCATCAAGCCGGCTGAGGCGACGACGCTGTCCACGCTCGACTACATGATGGTGTTCCGCTCGCTGCCGCAGGGACTGGTCTCTTGCCTGCCCGGCGCAGCCGCCACCGCCCAGGCGCTGATCGCATCCGAACGCACACACGCTGTCGCCTTCACCGGTTCCGTGGCCGCCGGCAAGGCGGTCGCGGTCGCCTGCGCCGAACGCATGAAGCCTTGCGTCATCGAGGCCGGCGGCAGCGATCCGCTGATCATCAGCGAGCACGCGCCACTCGACGTGGCGGCGGCCGGCAGCGTCACCGCCGCCTTCCACCTGACCGGCCAGGTCTGCACCTCGGCCGAGCGCTTCTTTGTCGTGGACTCGGTGCATGATCGTTTCGTCGCGCTGTTCGCCGAGAAGACGCGAGCGCTTCGCATCGGCAACGGCATGGACAAGACCGAGATCGGCCCGCTGGTCAGCGAAGCAGCAAGGGCCAAGGTCATGCGATTGGTCGACGATGCCATCAGCAACGGCGCCAAGGCAGTCACTGGTGGGCGCATCCCGCCGGCGCACAACACAGGCTGGTTTTACGAACCGACGATCCTGACCGGCGTCACCCCCGATATGGCGATCGTGCGCGAAGAGTGTTTCGGGCCGGTCGCCGCCATCTGCCGGGTGAAGGATTTCGACGAGGCGATCCGGCTTGCCAATGACAGCCCGTTCGGGCTCGGTGCCTCGGTGTTCACCACCGATCTCGCTGAGGCGCATGAGGCGGCCGAACGGCTCGAGGCCGGCATGGTCTGGGTCAACAACCCGCTGATCGACAATGACGCCCTGCCCTTCGGCGGCTGGAAGGCCTCAGGCCTTGGCCGCGAACTCGGCCGCCAGGGGCTCGATGCCTTCCGCCGCTCGAAGATGGTGATCATCGACCACAAGCCGGCAATCCAGGACTGGTGGTATCCCTACCCCGACAGCTGGTTCCGCGAGAGCGGCGGCCGCAAGCACGTGTGAATGGGATCTGCAGGCATTCATTCCCGGCGAATCGCTCTTGAAACATCCGATCGTGGGCAATCTCGGAGCGGGTTCCGGGATTGGTTGGCGGCCCGATGCATCCTCGCCTAGAGCGGTTCACGACTTGATGGAATCGAAGGGGATTCCCGATTTGTCGGTTTTGTGATTCAAGATGCTGGCTGGAGTGGAGGCCAGCATCTGATGACCCGACCTCTTTCCAATGATCTTCGCGA
>NZ_JACDTY010000011.1 GCF_013520985.1 Mesorhizobium neociceri
CCGAAACTTCCGCATTCTCCGGTCCTGTAGCCATGCTGCCCGTCTCATCCCCAGCCTCCGTTCGCTGGCGATAAAACCGGACAACTCATCTGCTACCTAATCCGGACAACTCGTGTGCTTACGACACGCAGCGCCTGAGGTGTTGCGCGCGCGCCTGCTTTGACGTATAGGACCGCGTTCCAAAAAACCGCCCGGCAGGGCATGCCGTGGCGGTTTCATTTGCTTTTCGGGCTTTTGGTCCGCCCGAAGCGAACAAGAAGCGCGATTGTGCGCCACCAATACGGAGTAGCAAAATGCCCAAGATGAAGACCAAATCGGCCGCCAAGAAGCGGTTCAAGATCACAGGTACGGGTAAAGTCCTGTCGGCTGCGGCCGGCAAGCGTCACGGCATGATCAAGCGTTCCAACAAGTTCATTCGAAATGCCCGCGGCACGATGGTTCTGGCTGAACCGGACGGCAAGAAGGTCATCAAGAATTTTCTGCCGAACGGCCTCTGAGCATTCGGTCGGAACAGCGTTTTTAAGGAGATCATGACATGGCACGCGTAAAGAGAGGCGTCACCTCGCACGCCAAGCACAAGAAGGTCCTGAAAGCCGCGAAAGGCTTCTACGGCCGCCGCAAGAACACCATCCGCATCGCCAAGCAGGCGGTCGAAAAGTCGCTGCAATACGCTTACCGCGACCGCAAGAACCGCAAGCGCTCGTTCCGCGCACTGTGGATCCAGCGCATCAACGCCGCGACCCACGAACATGGCCTGACCTATGGCCGCTTCATCGACGGCCTCAACAAGGCCGGTATCGAGATCGATCGCAAGATCCTGTCCGACATGGCCATCCATGAGCCGCAGGCTTTCGCCGCTCTGGTCGCCAAGGCCAAGGTCGCGCTCGAATATCTGAAGAACACCACGCCGAATGCTTTTGAAAGCGCTGTCGCCTAAGACCAGCGCTTCCCAAGCTATTCAACACTTGATTTGGGGAACCCGCGCTGGCACGGCTGGCGCGGGTTTTTCTTTTGCCTAGAGCGTCTTTGTTTTTGCGCAATTCCGGACGGAAAACCGTTTCACACTTTTCCTGGAATTGCTCCAATCGGATCCGGAACATGAGTGACATGGATACTCTCGAAAACTCCCTGATGGCCGACATCGCATCGGCCGGCGACGAGGCGTCGATCGAGGCGGTTCGCGTTGCCGCACTCGGCAAGAAGGGCTCGGTCTCCGAAATGCTGAAGACGCTGGGCGCGATGAGCGCCGAGGAACGGCAGGTCAAGGGCCCGGCGATCAACGGCCTGAAGAACCGCGTCACCGAGGCGCTAACGGCACGCAAGGCCGAACTGAAGGACGTGGCGGTCACTGCCCGGCTCGCCGCCGAAACGGTCGACGTAACGCTGCCGGTGCGGCAGTCACCGGCCGAGCGCGGCCGCATCCATCCGATCAGCCAGGTCATCGACGAGATCGCGGCGATCTTCGGCGATCTCGGCTTCGCCATCGCCGAAGGCCCTGACGTCGAGAGCGACTATTACAATTTCACCGCGCTGAATTTCCCCGAAGGGCATCCGGCGCGCGAGATGCACGACACCTTCTTCTTCCAGCCGGACGAGAAGGGCGAGCGCAAGCTGCTGCGCACGCACACCTCGCCCGTGCAGATCCGCACCATGGAGAAGCAGAAGCCGCCAATCCGCATCGTCATCCCCGGCAAGACCTACCGGCAGGATTCGGACGCCACCCACTCGCCGATGTTCCATCAGGTCGAGGGGCTGGTGATCGACAAGTCGGCCAACGTCGCCAACATGAAGTGGGTGCTGGAGGAGTTCTGCAAGGCGTTCTTCGAGGTGCCGCAGGTGAAGATGCGCTTCCGGCCGTCCTACTTCCCGTTCACCGAGCCGAGCCTCGAGGTCGACATCCAGTGCGACCGCTCGAAGCCGGGCGAAGTGCGCTTCGGCGAAGGCTCCGACTGGATGGAGATCCTCGGTTGCGGCATGGTGCACCCCAATGTTCTGCGCGCCGGCGGGCTCGATCCCAACGAATATCAGGGCTTTGCCTGGGGCATGGGCATCGACCGCATCGCCATGTTGAAATACGGCATGCCGGACCTGCGCGCCTTCTTCGACGCCGACGTGCGCTGGCTGTCGCATTACGGCTTCAGGCCGCTGGACATGCCGACACTGTTCGGAGGGCTCTCCGCATGACGGCGCCACACACCGGTGGTTGCCGCTGCGGCGCGGTGCGGTTCGAGGCTTCGGCCGAACCGCACCATGTCAGCTATTGCCATTGCGGCGATTGCCGGCGGGCCAGCGGCGCGCCGGTATCGGCCTTTGTCGGCTTTCTGACCGAGCAGGTGGCTTTCACCGGCAAGGCGCTGAAGATGTATGAGAACGGGCCGGTGACGCGCTCGTTCTGCGGCATTTGCGGCTCGCCGATCGCCTATGTCGATGAGCGGCTGGAAGACCATATCTATTTCATGCTCGGCGCCATGGACATGCCGGCCTATTTCCGGCCGACGCACCATGCCTATGTGCGCGAGCAGCTGCCTTTCCTGCATATGCCCGACGACCTGCCGCGCCATTTGAAGACAAGCGTACCCAGACCTGACGGGTACAGACAAAACGGAACACAGTGATGAAACTCACCCTCTCCTGGCTCAAGGATCATCTGGAGACCGACGCCACGCTCGCCGAAATTGTCGAGCGGCTGACTTCGATCGGCCTCGAAGTCGAGCATGTCGACGACAAGGCCAGCCTGAAGCCCTTCGTCATCGCCAAAGTGCTGACGGCCGTCCAGCATCCCGATGCCGACCGGCTGCGGGTGCTAACGGTCGACACCGGTGACGGCAAGGCCCCTGTCCAGGTGGTATGCGGCGCGCCGAATGCCCGCGCCGGCCTGATCGGCGCCTTCGCCGCGCCTGGCACCTATGTGCCCGGCATCGATGTGACGCTGACCGTCGGCAAGATCCGCGGCGTCGAAAGCCGCGGCATGATGTGCTCCGAGCGCGAGCTGGAGTTGTCCGACGAGCATAGCGGCATTATCGACCTGCCCGCCGATGCGCCTGTCGGCACCAGCTTCGCCGCCTATGCGCATCTCGACGATCCGGTGATCGAGATCAATCTGACGCCGAACCGGCCGGACGCGACAAGTGTGTATGGCATCGCCAGGGATTTGGCGGCAAGTGGCCTTGGCCGTCTCACCGGCGGTGGGATCATGCCGCATGTCGGCGACGGCTTGTGTCCTGTCAAGGTGACGATCGAGGCGCCGGAGCTCTGCCCGGGCTTCGCGCTAGCGCTGGTGAAGGGCGTCAAGAACGGCCCGTCGCCGAAATGGCTGCAGCAGCGGCTGATCGCCATTGGGCTGAGGCCGATCAGTGCCCTGGTCGACATCACCAACTACGTCACCTTCGACCGCGGCCGGCCGCTGCATGTGTTCGATGCCGCGAAGGTCGCCGGAAACCTCACCGTGCGCCGCGCGCGGGACGGCGAGAAGGTGCAGGCGCTCGACGGGCGTGAATACACGCTGACGCCGGAAATGTGCGTGATCGCGGACGACGACGGCGTCGAATCGATCGCCGGCATCATGGGCGGCGAACATTCCGGCTGCGACGAGAACACCACCGACGTGCTGATCGAATCGGCACTTTGGGACCCGATCACCACCGCGCGCACCGGCCGCACGCTCGGCATCATCACCGATGCGCGCTACCGTTTCGAGCGCGGCGTCGATCCTGAGTTCATGGTTCCAGGGGTCGAGCTGGCGACCAAGCTGGTGCTCGATTTCTGCGGCGGCACGCCGAGCGAGATCGAGGTCGCCGGCTACGCTGGCCATAGCCCGAAGATCGTGTCCTTGCCGCTGTCGGAGGTGAAGCGGTTGACCGGCATCGAGGTGCCCAGGGCGGAAAGCCTCGACATCCTGTCGCGTCTCGGCTTCGCGCCGCGGGGTTCGGGCGATATTGTCGACGTCAAGGTTCCGTCGTGGCGGCCGGATGTCGATGGCAAAGCCGACCTTGTCGAGGAGATCATGCGCATCCACGGCGTCGACAACATCGCACCGCAACCGCTGGGTGCCCATGACGCGGTCAATTCCAAGATTCTGACCACGCTGCAGGTCCGCACCCGCACCGCCAAGCGCTCGCTTGCCGTGCGCGGCATGATGGAGGCCGTCACCTGGTCGTTCATTCCGGCCAGGCACGCCGAACTGTTCGGCGGCGGCCAGACGGCGCTGAAGCTCGCCAATCCGATCGCCGCCGATATGTCGGATATGCGGCCTTCGCTGCTGCCGGGCCTGATTACGGCCGCGCAGCGCAATGCCGACAAGGGCATTGGCGACGTCGCGCTGTTCGAGGTCTCCGGCACCTATGAGGGCGACGGCCCCGACCAGCAGCGGCGCGTTGCCGCCGGCGTGCGCCGCGGCACGGCAAAGCTCGACGGCTCCGGCCGCAGCTGGGCCGGCAATTCGGGCCCGGTCGGCGTGTTCGACGCCAAGGCCGACGCGATTGCCGCGCTCGAGGCCTGCGGCGCCCCGGTCGACCGGCTGCAGATCGAGCCCGGCGGCCCGGCCTGGTATCATCCCGGCCGCTCCGGCACGATCAAGCTCGGGCCGAAGACGGTGCTGGGCACATTCGGCGAATTCCATCCGAGGACGCTGGAAGTGCTCGACGTTTCCGGGCCACTCTGCGGCTTCGAGGTCTATATCGACGCCGTGCCGGAGCCGAAGGCCAAGCCGACGAAGACCAAGCCGAAGCTGGAGCTTTCCGCCTTCCAGGCGGTGAAGCGCGATTTTGCCTTCGTCGTCGACAAGACGGTGGAAGCCGGCACGCTGGTACGCGCGGCTTTGGCCGCCGACAAGAAGCTGGTCACCGGCGTTTCGGTGTTCGACGTCTTCGAAGGCGCATCGCTCGGTGCCGCCAAGAAGTCGATCGCCATCGAAGTCTCGATCCAGCCGGTCGAAAAGACGCTGACCGACGAGGATTTCGAGGCGCTGGCCAAGCGCATCGTCGACAATGTCGGCAAGCAGACGGGCGGCGTGCTGAGGACGTAGAGCGGCGAAGGGATTGCCGAGCAATGGCGAATCGCCCTCCAAAGGGCGATGGACCATTTGCGCTATTCCGGGCTGCCATTCGAAACGCAACGGGCCGCTTTTTTCGATATCGTGTCGGCCGACCCGCTGGTCCGCGACGCGCTGACGCGGGCTCGCGCGCTCAACCTGCCGGACTGGCTGGTGGTGTCCGGCGCGCTCTACAACAGCGTTTGGAACCATCTGACCGGCAAGCCTTCGGGCTACGGCATCAAGGACGTTGATCTATTCTACTTCGATGACAGCGACCTGTCCTACGAGGCCGAGGACGCGGTTATCCGCCGGGCGGCGCCGCATTTCAAAGGGCTGGCGCTGCCGGTCGAGGTGCGCAACCAGGCGCGGGTGCATCTGTGGTATCCGCAGAAATTCGGGCAGCCCTGCCCGCGCTATACGAGTTCCAGCGAACCCATCAGCCATTTTGCCTCGAAGACGCATGCGGTCGGGGTTCGATACGATGCCGGCGGGCAGCTGGAGCTGGTGGCGCCGTTCGGGCTGGATGACCTCTTTTCGTTTCGCATCACACCGAACCGGGTGACGGATAATCAGCGCACGCATGAGGCGAAGGGGGCGCGGGCGAAGGAGTGCTGGCCGGAGATTACGGTGGTGCCTTGGTAGGGGGCTCGGAGATAAGAAATGTCGGCGCGAGGCGCCCCCCTCTGTCCTGCCGGACATCTCCCCCACTTGGGGGGAGATTAGCGGCTTCGGCGCCCCCGCCCATTTCTCCAACGTCGGCGATTAGCGAAAGCCGGGGCGACATCCAATCTCCCCCCTCGTGGGGGAGATGTCCGGCAGGACAGAGGGGGGCGCTGTCCCGCCAGCGTCTCAACGCAAGCTGATGTTGAAGGCCTAGCCATTCACCAGCGCCAGCAACTCCTCCGGGTAGCGCTTGCCGACCACCTTGTCGGGCGACAGCGCATCGCCGATCGCCGCCACTTCAGCCGCGCTCAGTTCGATCCCCGCCGCCGCCGTGTTCTGCTCGAGATGGCGGATTTTCCGTGCGCCGGGGATCGGCACGATGAAATCGCCCTGGTGCAGCACCCAGGCGAGCGCCAGCTGCGCCGAGGTCACGCCCTTTTCCGTTGCCAGCTTTTCCAGCGTCGCGATGGCCTTGGCATTGGCGGCCATGGCGTCTGCCTGGAAGCGCGGCAAGGTGCGGCGCCAGTCGTCGTCGCTCAAGGTTTCTGGCTTGGCGATGGTGCCGGTGAGCAGCCCGCGGCCGAGCGGGCTGTAAGGGACGAAGCCGATGCCGAGTTCGCGGCAGACATCGAACACCTCGTCTTCGGGGTCGCGGCTCCACAGCGAATATTCGCTCTGCACGGCAGCGATCGGATGCACGGCGTGCGCCCGGCGGATGGTGGCGGCACTGACCTCCGACAGGCCCAGCGCCCGCACCTTGCCCTCGCGCACCAGTTCGGCCATGGCGCCAACCGTGTCCTCGATCGGCACGTTGGGATCGACGCGGTGCTGGTAGTAGAGGTCGATGACATCGGTATCGAGCCGCTTCAGCGAGGCTTCCGCCACCGCCTTGACGTGCTCAGGGCGGCTGTCGACGCCGACCATGCGCTCGATGCCTGAGCCTTCCTCGGAAATCTTGAAGCCGAATTTGGTGGCGATCGTGACCTTGTCGCGCACAGGCTTCAGCGCCTTGCCGAGCAGAATCTCGTTCTCATAGGGGCCGTAGACTTCGGCCGTGTCGAAGAAGGTGACGCCGATGTCGACGGCGCGGCGCAGCGTGGCGATTGCGTCGGCCTCTGCCTGACCGCCATAGGCGAAGCTCATGCCCATGCAGCCGAGGCCGACGGGATAGACCTTCAATTCTGTTCCTAGCTTGCGGGTTTGCATCACGTGTCTCCTTGTTGCGATGCGACTGAGGTAATGCCTTGAACCATGTTCGATAATCGCCTCTTATTCGTACAGGCTGTTCCAAGAGATAGATCAATGAATCGCGCTCATCTTTCGCAACTGGCGGTGCTGGCCACCGTCGCCCAATGCGGCAGCTTTCGCGGCGCCGCCAGGGAACTGGCCATTGCGCCATCGGCGGTCAGCCATGCGGTGTCCAGCCTGGAGGCGCGGCTTGGCGTGCGGTTGCTGGCGCGCAGTACGCGCAGCGTAGCGCCGACCGAGGAGGGTGCGCAGTTGCTCGAGCGGCTGCGGCCGGCGCTGTCGGAGATCGATCTGGCGCTGGAAACGGCGATCGAGGCGCGCGACCAGCCGGCCGGCAATCTCAGGCTCAGCGTGCCGCGCACCGCCGCCCATCTGGTGCTGACACCACGGCTCGGCGCCTTTGCATCGGCCTATCCCGATATCGTGCTGGAAATCGTCATCGAGGATCGCTTCACCGATGTCGTCGAAGGCGGCTTCGATGCCGGCGTGCGGCTCGGTGAGAGCCTGCAGCGCGACATGATCGCGGTGCGCATAGGACCAGACCTTCGCGGCGCCGTGGTCGGCGCGCCGTCCTATTTCGCGACCATGCTTAGACCGCAGCATCCGCGCGATCTTGCCGATCACCGCTGCATCCGCTTCCGCTTTTCCAGCGGCATTCTCTACCGCTGGGAATTCGAAAAGGATGGCGAAGCGATCGAATTCGCCGCTCAAGGGCCGCTGATCCTCGACGAAGACCATCTGATCGCCCAGGCAGCGGTCGACGGCGCCGGGCTCGCCTTCGTCTTCGAGGATTATGTCCGCGCGCCGCTCGCCGACGGCCGGCTGATCCGCGTTCTGGAAGACTGGTGCCCGCCCTTCGACGGTTTCTTCGTCTACTACCCAAGCCGCCGCCAGATGCGCCCGGCGCTGCGGGCGTTTGTCGATTTCTTCAGGGTCGGTGGATGAGAGCGAGTAGGAGCGAAATGGTCGCTTCGGCTTGAACTCACACAGCCGACGTCAGCGCTGCCCCTCACCTGCCTGCCGGCATCCTCTCCCCGTAAACGGGGCGAGGGACGCTCTCCTCGATGATTTCGCCAATCACCAGCGTTGCAGAAAGAGCGGTGCCGGGGCAGCTCTGCTTCTTTCTCCCCGTTTACGGGGAGAAATGCCCGGCAGGGCAATGAGGGGCGGCGCCGGCATCGGAAATTGTCTCGCCTCATAGACGGTCGCCGCCTCACACGGAAGAAAGGCCACCTGCCATTCGTTTATTTGCCATGCAGGCATCGATCACCAACAACGCAACCCGCTACGGCTGGGCGGCCATCGTCCTTCACTGGCTGATCGGTATCATCTTCATCGGCCAGTTCGCGCTCGGCTTCGTCATGGTACGATTGACCAGCCAGCGCACCGCGTTCGAGCTCATCCAGCTGCACAAATCCTTCGGCTTCCTGCTGCTCGGCCTCATCATCCTGCGCATTGCCTGGCGGCTCGGCAATGCGGCGCCGGCACTGCCGGCCTCGGTCGGAGGCCTGGAGCGCCGCACCGCGCCGCTGGCGCATCTGGCGCTCTATGCCTTCCAGCTCGCGCTGCCGCTGTCCGGCTGGGCACTGGTTTCGGTGTCGATGCTGGAGATCCCCAGCATGCCGTTCAACCTGTTCGTGATGCCCAATCTGCCGCTCGTCGAATCGGATGCCGCGGAAAGCTTCTGGGCAGCCGCGCACTGGTATCTCGCCTATGCCGGCATTGCGCTGGTCGCGCTGCATGCGCTGGCGGCGCTGCGCCACCATTTCTGGCTGCGAGACAGCGTGCTCACGCGTATGATCACGCCTTCGTCAGATGGCGATGTGGAATAGGGCACGCCGCGTATTCGTTCATGGAGGAAAGACGCAGGACTTTGCCTGCCCCAGAAGGACAAAACCCATGTATGCGCGCATCTTCGGATTGGCGGCGGTTGCC
This sequence comes from Mesorhizobium neociceri, assembly GCF_013520985.1. Classification (GTDB taxonomy): domain Bacteria; phylum Pseudomonadota; class Alphaproteobacteria; order Rhizobiales; family Rhizobiaceae; genus Mesorhizobium; species Mesorhizobium neociceri. The sequence goes on from NZ_JACDTY010000011.1 coordinate 8,879, forward strand.
GCTTGCCTTGCCATGCCTGTCCTGGCCGCGGTGGACCTTAACGACGCCGCCGGCAGCTACACGGTCAATCCAGCCAGCTCCAGCATCCGCTTTTCCATCGGCAAGGTCGGCGGCGGCGGCCTCGACGGCGCATTTGGCCGCTTCAAGGGCTCGATCCGCATCGACAACAGCGATGTCGGGCGTTCGCAGGTCAACTTCACTATCTATCCCGAAAGCGTCGGCACCGGACAGGGCCGCATCGACGCCTTCCTGCGCTCGGACGCGGTGTTCGACGCCGCCAACAGTCCCGAAATTCAGTTCCGCTCGACCAGCGTCACGCGCACCAGCGATACCACGGCGCTGGTCAGCGGCCGGCTGACGGCGCGCGGCAAGACGTTTGCGGAAAAGTTTACAGCCGAACTCGGTGGGCTGAAGGGCGGCACGATCAAATTCCACGTCACCGGCAAGGTGCTGCGCTCTCGCTACGGCATGGATGTCGGCACGCCGATCTATTCGAACATCGTCGACTTCGACATGACGCTGACGGGGAAAAAGGGCTAGCGCGCCTGTCGCTAATTGGCTTTTCCCCCAAATTCGGGCAAACCTCCTCGCCTATAAATCGATAGGAGAAGCCTGATGTTCCGATGGGGTGTTTTGTCGACGGCCAAGATCGGCCGCGAGCAATTGTTGCCGGCAATCGTCGAGGCCGAGAATGGTGTTCTGTCGGCCATCGCCAGCCGCGACCTGTCGAAGGCCAAGGCCTTGGGCGAGCGGTTCGGCGCCAAACATGCCTTCGGCTCTTATGAGGAACTGCTGGCGTCGAAAGAGGTCGACGGCGTCTACATCCCGCTGCCGACCTCGCAGCATGTCGAATGGACCGCCAAGGCCATCGAAGCCGGCAAGCACGTGCTGGTGGAAAAGCCGCTGGCGCTCGACGCCAAGGATATCGCGCCGCTGATCAAGCTGCGCGACGCCAAAAAGGTGCTGGTGTGCGAAGCCTTCATGGTCATCTACCACCCGCAATGGATCAAGGTGCGCGACCTCATCGCCGACGGCGCCATCGGTCGGCTGCGCCATGTGCAGGGCGCTTTCTCCTATTACAATGTCGACCCGACCAACATGCGCAACCAGCTCGATCTCGGCGGTGGCGCGCTGCCCGACATCGGCGTCTATCCGACCGTGTCGACGCGCTTTTGCACTGGCAAGGAGCCGCTGCGCGTGCAAGCGACGATCGAGCGAGACAAGAAATTCGGCACCGACATCTACTCCTCGATCCGCGCCGATTTCGGCGATTTCGAACTGTCCTTCTATCTGTCGACGCAGATGGCGGCGCGGCAGGTGATGGTGTTCCACGGTGAGAAGGGTTTCATCGAGGTGTTCTCGCCGTTCAATGCCGGGCTCTACGACCATCACCGCATCGAACTCCACAACCAGAACCACACCGAGGCGCAGGTGTTCCGCTTCCCCGGCACGCAGCAATACCGGCGCGAAGTCGAGACTTTTGCGCGCGCGGCACAGGGCGGCAAGGAACGCGTCTTCACGCTGGAGGAATCCGTGCTCAACCAGAAGGTCATCGACGCCATCTTCCGCGCCGGCGGCAAGGAAGGCTGGGAGACAGTCTGATCCTGACGTATTTAGCCGGTTAATCTCATGGAAGAAGGGCGCCCGCATCATGCATGCGGACGCCCTTTGCTACTGAACTGACTATCTCACGCGCCGCTGAGCGCCAGGTGCAAGGTCTCGGCGAAGCGGCCTGGATAAGGGGCAAAGCCCATATGGTCGCCGGGAAAGGCTGCGCGCTTGGTGCCGAGCCTCTCGGCCAGCGCCTTACCCATGCCGTCGATCGGCTGGCCGATGGATTCTTCTCCGATGCCGACCACGACAGGACGGCCGCGCAGCGCCTCGACATCGGGCCGGTAGAGCGACAGCGGAATGACGCCATGCGCCAGCCAGTATTCGAAATTGCCGCTGACCCTGGCAAAGGTCTCGGCCTCTTCGGGTGACGGTTCGAACGAAGGCGGCCCGTCCTGCGACCCGGCATCGTGCGACCCGGTGTCGACGTGATCCGGCCCTTCCGACAGGCCATTCTCGCTAAAGAACTTCTGCATCGCCGCCTCGACGCTGTGGCTGCGATAGGTGTCGTGGAGGTCGCGCATTCCGGCCAGCGCCGGCGACGGGTCGTCGAGCAGCATCATGCTGGGCGGCTCATGCGCCACCAGCGCACGCACCCGGCCGGGATGACGGGCGGCGAGGTTGAGGCCGATCTGGGCGCCGCCGCTGGTGCCGAACACATAGGCCGGCCCGGCGCCGAACGCCTCGATCAGCCGCGCCGCATCGTCGCCATGGACGTCGAGGTCCTGTTCTTGCGGCTCCCCGTCGAAGGTGCTGCGCGAATTGCCGCGCGGGTCGTAGGCGACCACCGTGTAGCGGTCGGCGAGGTGGTGCGCGACATCGGCGAAGACGCCGGCGTCCTGCGGTCCGCCGGGGATGATCAACAGCACGGGGCCGGAGCCGCGCATCTCATAGTAGAGACTGGCGCCAGGTACTTTCAGCGTCGACGATTTGTATGTCATGTCCATCTCTCCTGTTGGTTTTCGGAATCGGTCTGGCGCGCGCCGCTCATTTGCTGGCGACAACCATGCGATTGCCCTCGCTGTCGCGGAACTCGGCGACGGTGCGGCCCGGCTGCCAGGGCGCTTCCTGCGGCTCGGTGATGATTTCGACGCCGCGCGCCTTCAATGCAGCGATCGTCGCCTCGACATTGTCGTCGACCAGCACCAGAACCGGCTCTGTGCCCGGCGCGTCATCATCCCGCTTGGTGAAATGCAAATTGGTGACCGCGAAGGGGAACGCCAGTTCGATCCAGCGCCAACCGCTGTCGCCCATAGGCTGGTCGGCTATGAGCTGGCAGGCAAGGTGTTCGGTGTAGAAGGCCTTCGCGCGGTCCTGGTCGATGACAGGCAATTCGGCAAACTGGATGTGCATGATGGTCTCTCCTTGCTCCTGCTGGCTGCCGCGCAGCCGTCCACGGGGGAAAGACGATATGGACGATCGAAAAGATTCGCGGCGGTGAGAATCTTTTCGACGCCGCAGAACGTCTTCTCCATGCAGACTTGAAAAACAGGAGACGACAATGGGCTACAATCTCATCCGCTACGGCGTGAAGGATGAAAGCATCGCCGAGAACCGTATGCTGGTGGCAAAGGTGTTCGAGGCGCTCGACGAAACCAAGCCGCAATCCGTGCGCTACCTCGTGCTGGAACTGGAGAATGGCGAATTCGTCCATCTTGTCAGCCAGGACGGCGACGGCCTGACCGGGCTCGCCGCCTTCAAGGCCTTCAGCGCCGACCATGCCGGGCGCCGCTCGACGCCGCTTGCCAGATCGCCGGCAAAGATCGTCGGCAATTATCGTATGCTGGCCGGCGAGGTCGTGCCGGCCTGATTGCAACCACAGGCACGGCGTTGGCGCCGTGCCAGAGCGGCCCTCTTGGGGATGACGGGATGAACGCAGCAAAACTCGACCGGCCGGCACTGGAGGCGATGCTTCGCGACTTGCGGCCGAAGCTGCACCGCTACTGCGCCCGCATGGCCGGCTCGGTGATCGATGGCGAGGACATCGTCCAGGAGACGCTGATCAAGGCGCTGCAGGCCATTGACGGCGACGCCTCTGTCGAGCGGCCCGAGCAATGGCTGTTCCGCATCGCCCACAATGCCGCGCAGGATCATCTGCGCCGGCGCCAGCGGGAGCAGGCGCGCATGAGCGAGACCGACATGACGACGATCGAAGACCCCTCGGCAAACGCCGATGCCAGGCTCGCCACCGCCGCCAGCCTGCGCAGGTTCATGCAGCTGGCGACGGCGCAGCGCAGTGCCGTGATCCTGGTCGACGTGCTTGGCCTCAGCCTGCACGAGACCTGCGAGGTCTCGGGCGCGACGCTGGCCGCGACCAAGGCGGCGCTGCATCGCGGGCGGGCGCAGCTGCGACTGCTGGCACTACAAGATGAACAGACGCCCGCCCCAAAGCTCGACGCCGAGGACGAGCGGCGCCTGCGCCGTTATGTCGACCTGTTCAACGCGCGCGACTTCGACGCCGTACGCGCCTTGATTGCCGAGGACATCCAGCTCGACCTCGTCAACCGCACCCGCATGCGCGGCAAGGCGCAGGTTTCCATCTATTTCGGCAATTACGACCGCGCCAGCGACTGGGCGCTGTCGCTCGGCTTTGTCGACGGCAGGCCGGCGATCCTGATCCGCAACCCGGAGACGCCGGAAAGCGGTGTGCGTGGCTTCATGCTGGTCGATTGGCAGGACGGAAAGGTTAGCGAGATCCGCGATTTCCGCTATGCGCCCTATTGCCTTGCCGACGCGGAAATCCGCGTCATCGACGAATGAGCGAAGCGGCGGCTGGAGAGCATAGGCCTCACAGCTTCAGGCGAAGCTTTGCAGATTAGCGTCCTGCAGCTTGGAGCCTGCGAGCAAAGCTTCGAGCACCTGCTTCTTGAGCGACAGGCACTGCGAACGGGCAAGCTTTGCGATGGCCGAGACCTCGGCCACCTCGCAGGCAAGCACGAGTTCCTTCTGCTGGCCGATGATCGCTTGCGTGAAGTCGCGCGATTTGAAGCCGAGATGGAGAACGCGCTCCGACTGGTCGAGGATCTGGTCGAGCAGCCGCGCCAGCCGCAGGTTTCCCGAAAGCTCGGCCAATGCCAGGCGAAAGGCGCGATCGGCGGCAAGGAAGGCGACATGGCTGCGCAACGTCTCCGGCTTTAGAACCTTTTGCGCCGCCAGCCTGATATCGTCGAGCCCACGCTCGGTGAGGTTTGCCGCGGCCACCCGGAACACTTCCGGCTCGATCAGGCTGCGAACGTCAAAAATCTCGTTGACGTCGCGCAGGCTGAGCGGTGCGATGACATAGCCCCGCCTAGGCTCGCTCTTGATCAGCCCTTCCTGCGTCAGCCGGGCAAGTGCCGAGCGGATCGTCGCCTTTCTGATCTGGTAGCGATCGCCGATCTGCTTTTCGGTCAGGCTTTCGCCGGGGCGCAATACGCAGGCGACGATGTCGCTCTTCAGCTGCTCATAGGCCTCCTCGCTGCGCAAAATATCGGCGGTCGAGGGTGATGCGGCTGCGGATTTCGGGGCGATCATGTCAGGTCTTCCGTTCGGGCGATCCAGTTGACGCTGGTTCCGGCATTCGCTAGCCTGAGCATCTCAGTCATAAGTATTAAGCTTCTTAAGAGGGATAACTGACAATGCCTCTTGCCGCCAACTCGCCTCTCTACGCCGTAACCGCCGATATCGTCAACGCAGCCAAAGGTCCTGATGCCTTCGATCGAGTGAAGGCGGTGTTGCGCGAGCACACCGACCGTTTTCACGCCTCGGGCGAGCTTGCCCATGAAGAGGAAGACGATGAGGTGCTGCTGCACGCCAGCCCCGACTTGACCATCTACCACATCACGCTGTCGCCCGGCCTGCAGTACCCGGCGCACAACCATCTGATGGATGCGCTGATCGGCATCTACAAGGGCAGCGAGACCAACTTCATCTACCCCGTCGACGGCAGCGAGATCGATACACCGGAACGCCAGGACATCGCAGCGCCCGCCGTGGTGCACATGACGCCGGACACGGTGCATGCCGTCGCCAACACCGGCAGCGCCCGCTCCGGCGCGCTGCATGTCTATCTCGGCAATCTGACGGAAACCCACCGCCATATGTGGAGCCCGGACAGCACACAGGCCGAACCGTTCGACAATGAGCGGTATCTGGCTGGGGCGAGACCGATCGGGTAGGCAACGTTGAAGAATTGCCAATTATGGCTCTTCGCCGTTTCTGGCGAAATATTTCGATGCCTACTGCATAGGCCTAACAAAACTTGGAACTTGGTATCCTTAAACCATTCTTGAGCCAAAAACTTTTACTTGCGTATTAACTATACAGAGCTGCCTCATTTTCTGGTCGCAATTTCATCCAGGAATACACCTCGCTCTTTATCCAACAAATCCCAAGTAGGCTATTGTAAATCTACTACGAAACGCTATCGTCCTGCATATTCAATAGCACCGGGGGGTGTATTTTGGTTGAGGTACGCGCGCGCGCGCCACGCCGTTTTGTCAAAGGTCAAATAACCATCGACATCGCCATCGCTTTCGCGTTTGGCGTTGCTTTCCTTTGTATAATGCTCACTTTTGCTGTCTTTTTTCCAAACCCAGAACCATTCCAAGCAAGAGTTTTCATTACAACGCTCGCTTTAGCCGCTGGCGGCGTTGGCGCGATGCTCCCCGGATCCATCGAGGTTCGGTTCAAGGGCGTGCTCCGCGCAGGAGGGGCCTTGGCGCTAATGGCTTTGGTATATTCTCAAGAACCGGCGATCACTCGCTCCGCTGTGACGCTCATTGAACCTAGCGCTGACGCCAAACCTCTTGCGCTTTCATTTGTCGCCGACATCGACAGTGGAGATGTAACTGGTTCCTGGGCTGAAATGGATCAGGAAGTGATCGGCAAGTCACCTGCTGATTTTGAAAACTGGAAAACAATCTACGAGAACTTTCGAAAGCCACTTGGCGCCGTAGATTCACGTGTCTTGGTGGGAACGAACCGGGCTGAATCACCGCAGGGATACCCAGTTGGTCTGTATCAATCCTATCTCTTCAGAACTAGATTCCATGTTGATACACAGTGCCGTAGCGAGCAAGTCGTCTTGCGGGCGACCCAAAACAAGACGTGGACAGTCACCAGCTATCAAATCAGCCCAACGACTATACCGTGCCAATAGGTGTTTTATGAGCCGGCTTTTAATGCTTGCAACGATCGTGGCAATGTTCGCGCTACCCGCTCGAAGCGAAACGCTCCCGATTGATCCGGTAGCGCAGGAAAGCCCAGTCTGGTGCTGGATCGCTGTGACGGAAATGCTGATGAAGCACTATGACGTTCCGAACGCGAATGGCGGCGGCGACTATCAGTGCGGGATTGTAGGTACAATTGCATTTGGCACACGTGCGCAGATGTGCGTGTCGAATTGCGCTCTTTGCCAGGTACCCGCCGGCAGTGCCCAAACACTGGTTGAAGCAATTGAAGCATATCCTAAGCGCGTTAGAGCGCTCCTAGGGTTGAATGCGGACGACGTTTCCGCAACCCATCGAGCACGTGCATTGACAGAAGACGAAGTGGTCGAGGAAATAGACGATGGAAACCCGATGATTGCTGGCATATCGCCGTCTGGAGGCAGTCCCGGCGTCTCTCAACACGTTGCCCTTATTGTAGGCTATGATGACGATGGCGCTACCTTGATCGTCAACGATCCTTTTCCTTTTGACCCATCTCATAATCCTTACCTCGCGGCCGGAGCGAACGAGTTGGAGCCTGGCCAGTATGAAATCAGCAGGACGACTTACAAAAGTGCCCTCCGCTGGAGGGAGACGATACTTGTTAAGAGTTCGGCACCAGGAGAAGACACGCAATCCCCTCCCCATTTTTGCTGTACCGCCGCAGGGCGTCTCGGACCTTATCCAAATGATGGGAGCACTCTGTCTGGAGGCGCTTGCTTCGGCACAAACGCATTCGGAATAGCCTTTCAGGGTACCGCCTGCCTCTGAGGCTCGTCGTACCAGCAACGGCGAGAAGCAAGCGTGCAATGAGCGGTATTGGCTGGGGCGAGACCGATCGGGTAGGACGGTTCCTAAATCGAGAAAGGGCGAGAGTGCCGCGCCGATCTCGGCCTGCTCTCGCGCGCCGGGTCGATGCGTTGCGCGGGATCGCGCTCGCCGAAGACCCGTTCGAGGTTGGACTGCACGATCGTTTCGTAGTCCATCGGTGTCTTCCTGAAGGTGGGACTGCAAAACGTCCGGGGATGACTTGGTCCGACAAGAGTCGCGAGCGCTTCAAGCCTGTCGGGCCCCCGCCATGCCCGCTCAGATCAGCCTGCGGCGCTAGGCACCGGCGTGTTGAGCAACTGCTGCTCCCAAAGATACGCGACGCCGCTGCCGCCAAAGTGCTGGATGAGAATCTCGGTCAGCTCCTCGACATGCTCGGTGCGCGCCCAATCGCGTTGCCATTCGCCAGCGAGCGCCATCACGGTCATCACGTTCGCGCCGGCCGCGATCATGCGCTGGATGGCAACTTCGTGAGACTCTTTCGAAATCCCACCCGACGCGTCGGTGATCACGGTCACGTCCCAGCCTTCGCCGGCGGCCTGGATGGCAGGCATGGCGACGCAGACCTCGGTCCACAGGCCGGCGATGATCAGCTGCTTGCGGCCGGTCGCCTTGACGACGTTCACCACATTCTCGTCCTGCCAGGTGTTCACCCAGGTGCGATCGATGACTTCCTGGTCCGGAAATACGTCGGTGATCTGCTTAAAGAGAAGTCCACCGCGCGCCGCGATCACGCTGGTCAGAATGGTCGGAACATTGAAGGCTTTTGCCAGCTTCGCCAGCGCGGTCGTGTTGTTGACCACCATGTGCGGGTCGTGGCTGTTGAGGTTTGCGAGTTGATAAGGCTGGTGGTCGATCAGAACGAGGACCGAGTCTTCAGGACGAAGAAGCGAATCAAGGCCGTTACGAGGGGTCATCAAGACTTCCTTTCTCTGCCGCCATGGGCGGCAATGGGTTTCACGGAAGACATGCGCCGGCAGGCGACGTTGCCTGAGGCGCAATTTGCTGTTCCTCTTGGCGATGCGGTAGTGCCATAATCAAGCAAGCTGTGTCGCGAAACGAGGAACGCCCAATTGGACATCGAAGATCTGCAGACATTCGTCGCTGTGGCCGATGCAGGAGGCGTATCGGCCGCCGCGCGCCGGCTCGGCGTCTCCAAGTCAATCGTCAGTCGGCGCTCTTTCGGGTTGAAGCGGAGCTTGGCGTCCAGCTTCTTGCACGAACGACCCGCGGCGCCGCGCTTACGGAAGCGGGGATCACGTTCAGGGATCACGCAGCCCGAGCCACCGCCGAGATCGACACGGCCAGGGAAACGATCCTCCCCACCGGTGATCTGCGCGGTCGTCTGAGAGTTGCCATGCCGCTTTCTTTCGGCCCGACCCACTTCGCCCCGGTGCTTGCGGAAATGGCGCATGAGCACCCGCAGCTCCAGATCCATACCTCCTACAGCGATCGCTTCGTTGATCTCATCGCAGAGGGCTTCGACTGCGCGATCCGGGTCGGGTACCTTCAGGACTCCAACCTGATCGCCAAGCGCGTCGGACCGATCTATGGAAAGCTCGTCGCAAGTCCGGATTATATCAAAACACAGGGTTCACCTCAGACGCCAGATGAACTCGTCACCCATCAGGCACTCATGCAGGGGACGGAAGCCTGGCAGTTCATGGATGGTGACAAGATCGTCACGGTTCAGCCGCAGGGCAGGTTCAAGGCCGACAACGCCACGGCGCTCGCCGCCGCCGCAGTGGCAGGACTCGGTATCGCTTGGCTCCCCGATTGCATCACGTATGAACATGTGGCCTCCGGCGCGCTCATTCCAATCATGACACGCTATCCACCACCTTCGGCAGGTGCGTATGTCATCCGCCCGCCTGGTCAGCATCCCGCGCGGAAAGTACGAGTTCTCACCGAGATGCTGATCAAGAGCTTCGAACTGAATCCATACCTTTGGGGGCTCAGCCGCTGAACGCGACGACATCGACGGCGCGTCCAGGGGCTCTGCGCGATGTGAAGGGGCGGCAGGCCTTTGGTAGGAACTGAATATACCGTCGCGGGTTATCGGAGACGGGAGGAGTTTGAATGATTTCCGTCCGATATATCGTTGCCGACGTCGACGAGGCGGTCGACTTCTATCAAGACAATCTCGATTTCAAGGTCGACAAGCACAATCCGGGCAAGTTCGCTGCGCTGTTGCGCGACGAATTCACGCTATATCTCAGCGCCCCAGGCGCGGGAAGCGGTGGTCAGGCGGGCGGCATTCCGAGGCCTGGCGGGTGGAACCGGTTCATGATCGTTACGAACGAGCTCGACGTTCTGATTGAGCGGTTGCGTCGGGCTCATGCACGATTCCGCGGCGATATAAGCGACGGCGGCGCCGGCCGTGCCATCTTGCTCGAAGATCCATCGGGCAACGTCATCGAGCTATTCGAATTCAAGAAGGACTGAAGCTGCAGGCGCGGCTGACGCTGCGATTGACAGGACTTGGCTGGGATAGAATTCTCCACCGGCAAGGAGAATGGCCATGGCCGATGTCTCGCGCGGCGCCTTGATCCAGGCGGTTGTGTCGCTTGCGGTGACCCTGCTGCTGATGGGCGCGGCGCTGTTCCTGTCCGCCGGCACGCTGCAATGGCCGCATGGCTGGTGGTTCATGGCGGCGTTTCTCATATTGACCATCATCTCCATGATCTGGCTGTGGCGCGTGAACCCCGAAATCTTCGTCGCCCGCAGCCGGCCGACCGGCAAGGGCACCAAAAGCTGGGATATTCTGCTGCTGTGGATCCTGCTCGCCAGCTTCCCGGCGATCCTGATCGTGGCCGGCCTCGACGACGGCCGCTTTCGCGGGGCGCCGGCGCCGACATGGGCTGTTGTGCTTGGTCATTTGCTGCTGATTGTCGGCTATCTCGGCACCGGATGGGCGCAAGCGGTCAACCGGCATTTCGAGCCAAGCGTGCGCATCCAGTCCGACCGCGACCACCATGTGGTCACCACCGGTCCATATGCTTATGTCCGCCACCCCGGCTATGTCTTCGGCACAATTCTTTTCATCGGTGTGGCGCTGGCGCTGGGCTCGCTATGGGCGCTGGCGCCGGTCGCACTGGCAACGCTCGTCCTAGTGATCCGCACCCGCCTCGAGGATGCGACCTTGCAGTGCGAACTGCCCGGCTACGCCGAATATGCGGCGCGCGTGCGCTACAAATGGATACCGGGCGTCTGGTAGCGTCCTTTGCCGGCGACGAGGGCGCGGCGGCCTTGATGAACAACTACGCGGCACTACGCTCTTCGGTTGGAAACGGAACCTCGGCGTTCAGGAAACGCGTCACGTCTGCGACAAACAACGCCGGATATTGGAACAGAGAGCCGTGTGCCGAGTCAGGGTAGATGATCAGCTGGGCATTGGGCAGGTTCTGCTGCAGGATGTAGGAGTTGATCGTATAGATGATGACGTCGTTGCTGCCGTTGATGACCAGGGCAGGCTGTTTGATGTCCTTCAAGTAATCCCAGGCGTTTTCGCGCTTGGCGCCCCATTTGGCGATAGCGGCGCGCTGTGCCAGCGCAGCGATCTCGGCGACCTGAGGATCGCGATCTTCGGTGCGGAGCTGAGAGCGTTTAAGAAACCGACGTCCGGCAGCCTGGCTCGCTTGCGAAGGCGTAAAGTGAACACGAAGCCACAGGTCGTCAGGGTTCTCATAGGTCGCACCGAATATCTGGGCGCCTTCGGGCGTACCGGTATCCATGCTCTCGCCGCTTCGTGGTCCAGTGCCGACCAATACCAGTCGGCGAACGATATCCGGGGCCTGTAGCGCAATTTCCTGGGCGACCAGCCCTCCGATGGAGAAGCCAAGCACATCGGCCTGCTTGAGCCCGAGCGCTCTGATGAAGGCAATCGCGTTGGCACCCATCTCGGCAAACGTCTCCGGAACATCGCCTGAACTGCTGGAGACGCCGGCATTGTCGAACAGGATGACTTCGCGCTCCTTGGCAACACCATCTGTCACCGCCGGATCCCAATGGTCCATCGTGCCCATGAAATGCATGTTGAAGACAAGCGGAACGCCGCCTGGTTTGCCGAAGCGGCGGTAGGCGAAGCGGATGCCGCCGACTTCCACGATCTGGGTCGGCGCGGTTTGGTGAGTGTATTGGGTCACTGGGATTTACCTCATAAAGCAGTGCGATGTCGCCAGCCGGGCGCGGAGCAACTTCCGCGCCCGGGACAGGATCAGCGGGACTTGCCGCCGTCGACGTTGAGGACATGGCCGGTGATGAAGGAGGCTTCGTCCGATGCGAGGAAGACGATCGCGTCGGCGAGTTCCTCGGTGAGGCCGAGACGACCCATCGGAACGGTTGTCACCAGAGCCGCCTTGTTCTCCGGGGTGCCGGTGAAGCGCGTCAGCATGCCGGTGTCGGTTGGTCCGGGCGCCACAACGTTGACACGGATACCCGCGTTGGCGATTTCGAGCGCCACCGACTTGGTGATGCCTTCGACGGCGTGCTTGCTGCCGACGTAGACCGACGCCCCCTGCGCCCCCTCATGTCCGTAGGTAGAGGAGATGTTGATGATGCTGCCGCTGCCCTGTTCCTGCATCACGCGCACTTCGTGCTTCATGCTCAGGATGACGCCGAGAACATTCGTGTCGAACGTCGCGGCATAGCTTTCGGCGGTCTGGTCTGTAATCGGGCCAACCTGGCCTTCGGTACCGGCATTGTTCACCGCAACATCGAGACGACCAAACTTTGCCACGGTCTTGTCGACCAGGGCGCGGACATCATCCTCCTTGCGGACGTCGGCGTTGATGAATTCAGCTTCCGAACCGAAGGAGCGCAACTCCTTGGCGAGCGCCCTGCCGGCCTCATCGCGCCGGCCGGCGACGACCACCTTCGCACCCTTCCTGGCGAAGGCGACGGCGGCGGCGCGTCCGATACCTGTCAGTCCACCTGTGATCAAAACAACGGGGTTGGTCATATATCCAGTCCTTTGAGATATGGCGTCCGTGTAAGGCGGATGCCTGATTGGGAAGCGAAGATCGTTTTCTTCTCCGCTGATTTGGGTTCTGCTGGCGTGACTGAAAAAGACTTTGTAAGTTGCGGCCCATGCCTCTGAGGCATGGGGTCCATCATGGAATTGAGACATCTTCGTTATTTCGTCGCCGTCGCCGAGGTGGGCAGCCTGACGGTCGCGGCAAAGCGCCGGCTGCACACGGCGCAGCCGTCCTTGAGCCGTCAGATGAGTGATCTGGAGTATGAGGTCGGCGCCCAGCTCATGGTCCGCACGGCACGAGGCATAGAACTGACTGCCGCCGGCCGCGTCTTCCTCGACCATGCCCGGCTGGTGCTGGCCCAGGTCGAGGCGGCCCGTGAAGCGGCACGTCGCGCCGCGGAGCCTTCCAAGCCATCCTTTGCCGTGGGCTTCCTGACCGGACAGGAGATGGACTGGCTGCCCGAAGCCATGCGCATTCTTCGCGATGAGCTTCCCAACATGGAGGTCACCGTTTCCAGCCAATATTCGCCGCAACTCGCCGACGCGCTTATGCGAGGCAGACTTGACGTCGCCTTCATGCGGCCGGAGGCACAAACGCCTGATCTGGTCTACAGGCTGGTCACCAAGGAGCCGCTGGTCGCCGTCTTGCCTGACGATCACCGCCTCGCCGCGCGCGATGTTATCGACCCGCGCGACATTGTCGGCGAGACGTTTGTCAGCGTATCGAATACGGCGCCGGCGCTGCGGGTCGTCATCAACGACTATCTGGAGCGATCCAAGCTGAATATCACGCCGGATCACGAGGTGGACAATCTGGCAATGGCCATGTCCCTGATCGCCTCGACGCGGGGCGTGGCGTTCTTGCCGGCCTATGCTCGGAACTTCATGCCCCGGTCCGTGGTCAGCCGCCCCCTGAAGGGCGATGCACCAACGATTGATCTGGTGGTCGGCTATCACAAAGCCAACGCATCGCCGACCCTCAAGCTATTCCTGTCAAGAGTGGACGAGTTGATCACTCGCGGTCGAAGAAGCTAGGGGGATCTGTCGGAGTGCGCGCATCGCTCGCTATGGGTGCCGGCCGCGCCGGCCACCTAGCCCGGTTGCGCAACAAGCGACGATGATTAGCTCAGCGGCTCAGATGGCAGAGTGACCGATCTCGATCATGATCTGAAGCGTCACAGCGGGCAAAGGTTCAAATCCTGTCCCCGCACTCAAGGTGCTAGCGGCGGGATCGCCGCCAAAGTCGCAAGTGCGCGAATTCCGGACTTTTACCTGCGATCCCGCGAAAGCAAGATCTCGACTTTCAGACACCAAGAATAGCTCGTACAGTCTAACTTTCCTCAGCACATCGACTGTGGGATCGGTATGGCGGAACAGCAGACGACGCGCCGGCTATCGGCCATCCTCGCAGCCGACGTTGTCGGTTACTCCAGCATGATGGGAACCGACGAGGCAGGTACCGTTGCGGCGCTGCGGGAGGTTTGGCAGGAGACCTTCAATCCCGCTGTCACCGCGCGTCACGGCCGCATCGTAAAGATGATGGGCGACGGAGCGCTAGTCGAATTTCCAAGTGTGGTTGGCGCTGTGGAATGCGCAGCGGCGATCCAACGTGCGATGACGCAGCGCAATCTCGTCGCTGGCGTCCCAATTCAGTTCCGCATCGGCATCAATCTTGGCGACATCATCGTTGAGGGCGATGACATTTTCGGTGAGGGCGTGAACATCGCGGCGCGAATCGAGGCCATCGCCAAGCCCGGTGGCGTGTCGGTGTCCGCTTCTGTTCGTGAAAATGTCGGCAACAAGCTCGAACTGGCTTTCGACGATACCGGCGAGCACGGCCTCAAGAACATCGAGCAGCCGATACGCGTGTACAATGTCGTTTTGGACGCTGTGTTGCCCAAGGCCGCCGCCAGCGTGCGCGGTTCGGGGACGCGGACCAAAGGCAGCGTAGCCGTGCTGCCCTTCTCCAACATGGGAGGAGATCCGGAGCAGGATTATTTCGCTGAAGGCATCGCGGAAGACATTCTGACTGAGCTCTCGCGTTTCAGAAACCTGTTCGTGATTGCCCGGAATTCATCTTTCTCATTCAAGGGGAAGAACCTTGGTACTCAGGAGATCGCAAAGGCACTGAATGTCGAATATATCGTAGCTGGCGGCGTGAGGCGCATTGGCAAACGCGTCCGCGTGGCGGCACAACTTATCCATAGCACTACTGGTCAGGAACTCTGGGCCGAACGCTATGATCGCGAAGTTGAAGATATCTTCGTCGTCCAGGACGAAGTTGTCCGGACCATCGTTGTCACGCTCGAATCGCGACTTCAGTTGGCAATAGCCAATGATGCGAGCAAGCGGGACCTCCCGAGCTTGGCGGCCTACGAATGCGTTCAATTGGCAAAAAAGTATGTTGCCCTGCACGACGCTCCACGGGCGATGCCATTTGTGGAGAGGGCTCTCCAACTAGATGCTGAATATGCCGTTGCTCATGCTATGCGAGCCGCCACGTTCTACGTGCAATACCTCGGAACCGCGCGAGCGGACACACTCGACGAAATGGCGGCCGCCGCTCGAACCGCAATTGGCTTGGATGACGGCGACTCCTCTGGCCATGCGCTGCTCGGAATGGCGCTGATTCTCAAGCGGCAATACGAGTTGGCAGCCTCCCATTTGGAACGTGCCATCAGCCTAAACCCCGCCAATGCCACTGCGATGGCATACCAGGCAGAGTTGTTTCTTCGAAACGGTGATTTCGCGATAGCGCTCAAGACGATGGATGAGTTGCTTCAACGCGATCCAATTCCGGCGACATGGCACTGGGAAATTCGAGGCATGGTTCTGCTAATGCTTCGACGATATCAGGAAGCGATCTTGGCATTTTCTCGGCAGGCCCACCCGTTTTGGTACATTCATGGCTATCTGGCGATGTGCCAGGCACGCCTTGGGCATCTAGGTGAGGCGAAGGCTGAGATACAGAAGCTACTATCCGAGATGCCCGAGATGACCATTGGCCGGTATCCCGAGATCGAGCCATTTCGAAAACAGGAGGATCGCGACTTTATGGCTGAGAGCCTTCGGCTGGCTGGACTGCCGGAGTAGCGATGCCAAGGTTGGCGCGACCACTCGCAATGTCGTCTAGGTCAAACCTTCCCGCTCGACACGGCGCTGTCTTAGGTGGACGATTTTCGTTGATACTGGATCGGCTCCCCGAAGAGATTCGAACTCCTGACCCCCAGATTCGTAGTCTGGTGCTCTATCCAGCTGAGCTACGGGCGCGCAACAGGCCATGACTTGCATGAACCCCATCGTGAACGACCGGTCGTTTTCGCATTCAGCCCTTGCGCTCCTGAAGGCTGTTGCCGCCGTCGACCACCAGCAGGGCGCCATTGACGTAGCTGGCGCCTTCCGATGCCAGGAACACCACCGCTGCGGCAACCTCGTCGGGCCGCCCGGCCCGCGCCGGTGGCGTGTGCAGGGCAGCTTGCCGCTCCATTGCGCTCGACGAGCCCGTTTCGATCCAGCCGGGGGCCACGGCATTGGCCGTGACGCCGCTTTTTGCCGCTTCGAGCGCCAGCGTGCGCGTCAGGCCGACCATGCCGGCCTTGGCGGCGGAATAGGCGGCGGTGCCTTCGAAAGACACCAGCGGCCCGGTAACCGACGCCACATTGACGATGCGCCCATAGCCTGCCTCTACCATCGCCGGCAGAAACGCGCGGGTGACCAGGAACGCGGTCTTCAGGCTGACGTCGATCCCCTGGTCCCAGTCGGCCTCGGTCATGGCGAGAAACGCCCTGTCAACCGAGGGCGATGCCAGCGAGCCCATGCCGGCATTGTTGACCAGGATGTCGACAGCGCCGACATCAGCCCGCAGCCGCGCGACTTCGGCTGCGATGGTGAGATCGGCGACCGCGGCTTTGGCATTGATGCCTTCGGCGCAAAGCTCGGCGGCGCGGTCGAGTACACGCGCGCTGGCACCGTTCAGGAAAACGGCATGACCGGCAAGGCCGAGCTGCCGCGCAATGGCAAAGCCGATGCCGTCGGCAGCACCCGCCCCGGTGATCAGCGCACGCTTGGTGGGAGAAGAAGGCATGGTCAAATCAGGCTCCGCTGGTTCCGCCGTCGCGGTCTTACCACGCACATTGAGCGATGACGCTGCGAAGATTTACTCTGCAACATTCCGCTCCGCTCTACGTTCTCGAAATGCGGAAGTCGGGGGCGTTGGTGCATCGCGGTCGGTCAAGTGATATCTACCAGCGGTTTGTAGCGTAGCCGGCACGCTCACCGCCGGACATTGTCATCCCGCCGAGGGAGCCATCCATCCCCGACAAGGGCGATCCACATGGCGGAAGCGAGCGCGAACTGCACGCCGCCGAGATCGCTCTCCACGGTCGAATGGCCTGGCAGAAGCGACACGGTTACGGCAGGCGCTCCCTTGTCGAAACGGCAATCTCACGCATCAAGAGGATCAACGACGGACGCCTGAAATCCCGGACCTTCGGGCCTCAGCAGAACGAGATCGCCATCCACATCAAGATTGCCAACCGCAACATGATCATTGCGAGGCCGCTCTCCGAGCGCGTCCGCTGACACCGCTACAAAGTCAGACGATTATCCGGTTGCCTCTGCGCACCAAAGTCGTCGCCGTCGAGAGCTTGTCAAGTTCGCGCGCTTTTAGCCCGCGTGCTGCAGCCAATGGCGGTCGAACACGTCGAGGATGGCGCGGTATTCGGACGGCGGGATCTGGTTGACGCCGCCGTCGCTGTCGGCACCGAGGAATTGGCCGAACTGGCGGTCGACCGCTTCCGGGTGCTCCATGACGATGCCGAGACTTGCTAGGTCGGCGGCGATCGAGATGCCGGGCGGCAGGGGCCCGCCCCATTGTTCGGCGGCGGGCGCATCGCGCAGGCGCACCAACAGGATCCTGGTGGCCGAGGGCTGCGCTTCCGGGGCGAAGATGGCGGTGCCGACCATATAGCCGCCGAGCACGCTCACCGGCTGCGTATGCGGGAACAGGCAAAGGAAGGACTGCGCCTCGCCGCCCACCTCCTTCAGATGCAGATAGAGGCTGCGCTTTGCCGGCGTGACCGGCCCGGAGAGCTGCAACTGCCCGGTCGGCAATGTCTCGCGATATGTGGCGGTGAAGGCATGCGCACCCGGCCCCGCCTCGATCGCCAGGCGGCCCCTGATGAGTTGGCCGCGATAATAGGGCGACCAGGCGCGAGAGTACCAGGCATAGGTCCCGGCGAGCGCCAGTCCGATGCCTTTGTCGTCATGCCCGGGCGAGGCAGCGGACTGCGCGTGGGCGCGGCGTTCGAGCTCCGCCGCGTCGATGCCGTGGCGGGCGGCGATCGCGGCCGCGAAGCTCGGCAGATCGCTCTCGGCGATCCAGGCGCCGGGCTGCTCGATGCGCAGCACTTTCGCCCAATCGTCGTAGACGCTGTGCTCGCGAGGCTGTGCGCGGCCCTGCAGCCATTTGTCGGCGCGCCCAACATCGAAAGCCGTCTTCGGGTTAACGGCGCGGAACGCCGCCGCCAGATCCTTGCGGCTGGCGGTTCCCAGCACGACCGAGGTCATTCGTAACTTCTGCGCGATGTTCAGTGCCATCCGGCTGCACCTGTTCCATCCCGATGGAATCGGGATTGGCTTCTTGTTCGAGCGAAGATCATGCTTTCACGCTCCCCGCTGCAACCTGAGCAAGCAAGCCATGTCGCAGGCTCCACGTCCGGTCGCTTTATTTCTACTGGCTAATATTCCAGGAATTCCAGAGAATTCCATGCCGTTCCGCACGTAGCCCCTTTTCGCGCCATCGACCAGCGCTAAGCTCGACATGGGCAAGGGGCAGATCGTCAGGAAGAACGCGCTGAATGTGGGGCTTGAGTTCCCCTTCCTTCGTAGGGCTGTGACACGCTCGATGTCGAGCAACGGCGAAACCCGGCTGCGAAGACCGGGAACAACCGAACCGTAATGCCACCTCATCAAGAAGGAACTACCAGATGACCTCAACCGCCTCTTCCAGACTCACCTTCGTTATGTTCACCGCAGGATGCATCGCACTGGCGCTGCTTTTTGCAAACGCGCCGGCCGGAGGATTTCCGTCGAAATATGTCAAGGCGCCCGCGCCGCAGGCCCTCCAGCCCACGCGTATCGCGGTGGACAACGAGGCGCACGCGATACGCTTCTATATCGACGGCAAGCAGGTCGCCCTGCTCGACGCGTCCGGTTTCAAGCAATGAGGAGGCAGCAGAGCCAAGAGGGAAAACCGTCGGCGTTGGTGCATCGCGGTCGGTCAAGTGATATCTACCAGCGGTTTGTAGCGTAGCCGAGTTTTTTCATGCCGTTCAAGTTCCATGATCCGCACCGTCATCGCGTGCCGAAGGCGCGGTATAGGGTTCGAAATTGGAGCGAATACGATCGCGGCCTTGTGGCGCGCGGCGATGTCCGGATGTGGATATCGGCGGATGCAATTGACGCCTGGAAGGCCGCATGCCGAACACGCCTGGCGGGCAGAGACGCTTCTCCAACCTGGCGATCGAGACCGTTCTTGTAATGGGATCGCTTCACAAGATGGCGCTTCGCCAGACGGAGGGATTTGTCCGCAGCGTCATTGAGTTGATGCGTCTCGATCTGACTGTTCCTGATCATACGACACTGTCGCGGCGACGAAGAACTGTTGCGGTGACCGACTTCCGCTGGCCGCGCAAAGGCCGGTTGACCTTGTTATCGACAGCACCGGGCTGAAATTCTACGGCGCAGGCGAATGGGCAAGGCACAAACACGGCGAAACACGCCGTTCCTGGCGAAAACTGCACATTTCGGTCAACCCGGATGACAATGAGATCATCGCCTTTGAGTTGACCGACGATGATACCTCGGATGCGTCGATGATCGGCGAACTCGTCGCCAATTCCGGCGGTAACATTCGTCGCGTCATTGCCGATGGAGCTTATGACGGTGAGCCAACATATAAGGCGATCCGCGCTGCCCGCCCGGCACGCTCACCGCCGGACATTGTCATCCCGCCGAGGGAGCCATCCATCCCCGACAAGGGCGATCCACATGGCGGAAGCGAGCGCGAACTGCACGCCGCCGAGATCGCTCTCCACGGTCGAATGGCCTGGCAGAAGCGACACGGTTACGGCAGGCGCTCCCTTGTCGAAACGGCAATCTCACGCATCAAGAGGATCAACGACGGACGCCTGAAATCCCGGACCTTCGGGCCTCAGCAGAACGAGATCGCCATCCACATCAAGATTGCCAACCGCAACATGATCATTGCGAGGCCGCTCTCCGAGCGCGTCCGCTGACACCGCTACAAAGTCAGACGATTATCCGGTTGCCTCTGCGCACCAAAGTCGTCTGGTTCGATCGCTAGCTGGCGGCCAGAGCGAAAGCCTGAAGGTTCAATATCCGCCGAGCGAAGCGGTGACGAAACGGTCGCAGGATGTCGGCAAGCATCCGATTGAACGGATCGCACATTTGAGCGTCTATCGGCAGCGCCGAGGTGGCGTGGAAAAGCGTAGATTTTGGCGCGCCCGAAGAGATTCGAACTCCTGACCCCCAGATTCGTAGTCTGGTGCTCTATCCAGCTGAGCTACGGGCGCGCAACAGGCCATGACTTGCATAGCCCCGCGATCCGATCCTGGCGACCGGCCGCGACGAGACGTGTTCCCTAACGACTGAATTTCCGAAAAGCAAGCCGATCCGGCAAAAGTTTTGTCGCAGGCAGATCGAGGTGTGTTGCGATTCGGCTCAGGCCGGGCGGCGCAGGCCGGTGCGGGCCTGGTCGAGGCGGACCGGCTGGTCGGGGATGGTGACGGCGAAGGTGGTGCGGCCGCCGATCGATTCGACCAGCTCCACCGTGCCGCCATGGGCGCGGATCAGCTCGTGGGCGATGGCAAGGCCAAGGCCGGTGCCGCCGCTGCGGGCCGAACCGCGAAACGCCGCGAACAGGTTTTCGCGCGCCTTGGGCGGCAGGCCGGGGCCGGAGTCGGTGACGATGATGCGGCTGACGCTGCCGATACGCTCGGCCGATACGGCGAGCCGGCGCACCAGCGCGCTCTCAGAGTCCGCCGCCATCGCCTGCACGGCGTTGCGGCACAGATTGGTGAGCACGCGAAACAGCTGGTCGGAATCGGCATCGACCTCGAAAGCGAGCTCGACAGCGTTGACGAATTCGATGCCGTCCTCGATGTCGAGCAAGCCGTGGACGTCGTCGACCAACTGGCGCAGCCGCAAGCGTCGGCGCGAGGGCGCCGGCTCCTGGGTGCGGCCATAGGCCAGCACACCTTCGGAATAGGACACGGCGCGGTCGAGCGCCCGCAAAAGCTTTGGCGCGAAGGCCTGCACGGTCGGGTCCTTGACCAGGCGCAGACGGTCCGACATCAGCTGCGCCGAGGCCAGGATGTTGCGCATGTCGTGGTTGATCTTGGAGACGGCGAGGCCAAGATCGGCAAGGTGCTTCTGCTCGGCCAGCATCTTTTGCAGCCGTTCCTGCATTTGCGACAGTTCGCGTTCGGCGACGCCGATCTCGTCGGCGCGGGCGGCCGGATGGATGATGCGCGAGGGATCGTCGGGCGCCTCGGAGAAGGACAGCATCGAGCGCGTCATGGTGCGGATCGGGCCGATCATAATCAGGTCGATCGCGGCATAGACCAGCATGGCGGTGAACAGCGAGATCAGCAGCGAGACGAAGGCGACGTTGCGCGAATAGCGCAGCATGGCGTTGCGCAGGGAATAATCGGGCATGATCAGCTCGAATTCCTTGTCGCTGTCGCCGACCGGGCCGAAAACCCTGAGCATGCGCTTGCCGCCGAAGAACAGCGTGTCGAGCGCCCCGGTCATGCCCTTGATCATGCCGACATTGGCGATGTCGATATGCTCGTCGACCTGCGGCGGCATTTCGGCCACCACCAGCAGGCGCGAGACGCCGCCGTCGCGCACCGCGATCGCCTTGGCGCCGATCGCCATCAGCACGTCGTTCTGGGCGGCGCGGGATAGCGAATTGGGCTCACCCTGCACCAGCACGATCGACACCGCGGCAGCGGTGCTCAGCCTCTCCTTCAGCCAGGCCAGGCGGTAGCTGGCGATCCAGGGCAGGAAAATAAGGACTTCGGCCAGGAGCACGAAGACGATGGTAAGCAGCAGCAGCTTGGTCGACAGGCCGCGCGCCAAGGATACCGAGCGGCTTGGAACTGGGCGAACGGTTGCCGGGCTGGCGTCGGCTTTCGCCGGGCCGGTCCCTTCATCCGCTGAGGCAACTTCGCTCATTAAGGCCTGTCTTCACAAACGCTTGATCGGTTCAGATTAGGCGATTGCGGCTTTTTTGCCAATTTCATCCTTCGTTGGACGATGGTACCAGCCAGTAAAACCGCCTCGAACTGGTCGTTCGCGCCGCGACGAACTGTTGGTTCGCGCCGCGACGAACTCATAGTTCGCGCTGGATTGACTCCCAAAGACCTTCTTTCTATAAGCCCGCTCACGCTCGGGCCATTCGTCCCGGCGCGGTTTCGATCGCGCCAATACCGGCCCGGCAAAGCTCCTGTTACACAGTGACAGAATCAAGAAGGGCCGCACCCCGCGGTATTAAAACAAATGAAGCGTACCTACCAACCGTCCAAACTCGTCCGCAAGCGCCGGCACGGTTTCCGTGCTCGCATGGCCACCAAGGGTGGTCGCGGCGTCGTCGCAGCTCGCCGCAACCGCGGCCGCAAGCGGCTCAGCGCCTGAACGGAAGACGAGATCGTTGCCCGCAACCGGCAAGCCAGTGGGACCAAACCCCAAGCGGCTTCTGAAACGTGCGGAATTTCTGGCCGTCCGCCGCGGTGAAAAGCGGCGCGGGCGGCTTTTTCTCGTTGAGGTTCTCGACCGCAATGACGGCCTGTCGCCGCGTGTCGGCTTCACCGTCACCAAGAAAGTCGGCAATGCAGTCGTGCGCAACCGCGTCAGGCGGCGGCTGAAAGAAGCCGTGCGCACCCATGCCGCAAGTGACATGGCGCCCGGCAATGACTATGTCATCGTCGGGCGTGAAGACGTGCTTACCATTCCGTTCGGCCAGTTGAAGGCCGAACTCTCCCGCCGTCTCAGCGGATCACGATAGGCCAAGGGCTTTCGATGGAAAACAACCGGAACTTCTACATCACCATCGTCTTGTCGGTGCTGATCCTCGGGCTGTGGCAGATTTTTTACGTCATGCCGCGCAGCGAACAGCAGCGCGAGGCGGCCCGCATCGAAGAGCAGCGGGTGGCGGAGCAGAAGAAGGCGGCCGAGGCCGCTAATCCCGGCGGCACGACGGCGCCGGCGGCGCCCGGCGCCATCCCGAACGCGCCCGGAACCTATGTCACGACACCGGAAGGCCGTGCGCAGGAAGTGGCCAAGACCGCCCGCGTCAACATCGATACGCCGAGCCTGTCGGGCTCGATCAACCTGACCGGCGGGCGCCTCGACGACCTCAAGCTCAAGCACTACACCGAGACCGTCGACAAGACCTCGCCGCAGATCCAGCTGCTCAACCCGCAGGCGCTGCCCACCGGCTATTATGCCGAGATCGGCTTTGTTGGCAGCGACACGACCGGCGCGGTGCCGGGCCCGGAAACCGTCTGGAGTGTCGACGGCAATGCGACCCTGACGCCGGCGACGCCGGTGACGCTGACCTTCACCAACGACAAGGGCCTGACCTTCAAGCGCACGGTTTCGGTCGACAACGACTACATGTTCACCGTTTCCGACGCGGTGCAGAATTCGGGCTCGGCCCCTGTCACGCTGTCCAACTACGGCCGCGTCATCCGTTTCGACAAGCCGGCGATTGCCAGCTCCTATGTGCTGCATGAAGGCCTGATCGGCGTCACCGGCACGGAAGGCCTGCAGGAGCACAAATACGCCGACATCGAGAAGAACAAGCTCTACACGCCTGGTAAGTCGACCGACGGCTGGCTTGGCATCACCGACAAATACTGGGCGGTCACCCTGGTGCCGACCGAGAAGCAGCCGTTCCAGCCGCACTATGCCTATTACGACAATGGCCGCCCGCGCTACCAGTCGGACTTCCTCACCGACCCGATCACCATTGCCGCCGGTCAGTCGGCGACGGTGGAGACCGAAATCTTCGCCGGCGCCAAGGAAGTCAACAAGATCAATGCCTACGCCCAGGACCGCCAGATCAGGCTGTTCGACCGGCTGATCGATTGGGGGTGGTTCATCTGGATCACCAAGCCGATGTTCTACCTGATCGACACGCTCTACAAATTCTTCGGCAATTTCGGCCTGGCCATCCTGGCCACCACCGTCGTCGTCAAGACCATCTTCTTCCCGCTCGCCAACAAATCCTACGCGTCGATGGCGAACATGAAGAAGGTGCAGCCCAAGATGCTCGAGATCCGCGAGAAATACGCGGACGACAAGATGAAGCAGCAACAGGCGATGATGGAGCTGTACAAGACCGAGAAGATCAATCCGCTCGCCGGCTGCTGGCCGGTGGCGCTGCAGATCCCGGTGTTCTTCTCGCTCTACAAGGTGCTCTACATCACCATCGAGATGCGGCACGCGCCGTTCTTCGGCTGGATCCAGGATCTGGCGGCGCCCGATCCGACCTCGATCTTCAACCTGTTCGGCCTGCTGCCTTTCGCGCCGCCGGCCTTCCTGCCGCATATGGGCGCCTGGGCGGTGGTCATGGGCATCACCATGTTCCTGCAGATGCGCATGAACCCGACGCCGCCGGATCCGACCCAGGCGCAGATCTTCACCTGGATGCCGGTGATCTTCACTTTCATGATGGGCAGCTTCCCAGCCGGCCTCGTCATCTACTGGGCCTGGAACAACACGCTGTCGATCCTGCAGCAGGGCGTGATCATGAAGCGCCAGGGCGCCAAGATCGAATTGTGGGACAATCTGGCGGCACTGTTTCGAAAGAAACCATCGCCGGCTGAGTAGCCGGCGCCCCTTCTGGCCAACTCGAAAAGCCCCGGTTCGTCCGGGGCTTTTTTGTTGGGCGACATGTGCATCACGTTCCCGTGAGGCGCGAAACTTGAAGCACGTGAAGGGCGTGTCTCATCCTGTATCCCCCAGGACGTTCAGGACGGATCACCCTTCATTCGAAAATAGCTTCGCTGGAGCCGCATCCTCTTGGCTTAGGTCGCGGGGACATTGGTTCCGGGCGGCCGACTTGTCTTTAAGTATTTGTTTATATTATATTTTCACGATCGTTTCGAAACTTTCCCTCCGCCGCCGCGTAACTCTCCCCGACAATCGAATCAACAATTGTCGCAATGGAAGGGTTCTCCAATGGCACAGTCCATCCTCAAAGCTCTCTGTATCTCGGCCGTCCTCACGGTCTCCGGCCTCACCGCCACGAGCGTCTACACGTTCGCCAATCCCGCCGTCGGCGGCGCCGCGATGTCGACCACGAAGAACATCGTCGAGAATGCGGTCAACTCGCCGATCCACAAGACGCTGGTCGCAGCCGTCAAGGCAGCCGGTCTTGTCGACACGCTGCAGAGCGCCGGTCCGTTCACCGTGTTCGCGCCGACCGATTCCGCCTTCAAGAAGCTGCCCGCCGGCACCGTCGCCACGCTGGTGAAGCCCGAGAACAAGGACAAGCTGACCAAGATCCTGACCGCACATGTCGTTTCCGGCAAGATCTCGGCCAAGGAGATGATGACCAAGGCCAAGGCGATGGGCGGCAAATATGAAATGAAGACCGTTTCCGGTGACACGCTGACCGCTGAGGTCAAGGGCGGCTCGCTCTACATCGTCGACGAGTCCGGCGGCGCCGCCAAGGTGACGATCGCCGACGTCAACCAGTCGAACGGCGTCATCCACGTCGTCAACAAAGTGCTGTTGCCGAAGTAACGGCTTCCGGAAAAGGGGATGTCGGCAAGTCCGCGACGGCTTTCTCGGCTTGCCATCCCGCCTCATGACGAGGTGCCATGTGTTGCGGAAGCCGCCTTCGACACGACCGGGGTCCTGCTTGTCCTTCGCGGGGCCCCGGTTTCGTTTTACTCGACGACGGCGCTGTGGTCGATCTTGGCCGGGGTTGCCGGCTTGCGCAGCAAGAGCACCAGCGGGATGGCCGCCAGCGACAGGATCATCATCAGCTTGAAGTCGTTCATGTAGCTGATGATCGTTGCCTGCAGCGTGACCACGCCGTCGAGCGCGGCGCGACCTGCAGCGCTGTAGGGGTTCATCGCCTGGAATATCGCCGGATTGCTGAACGCCTGGTTGTAGGGCGTGACATAGGTGGCGATGTTGGCGTGGTTGATCTGCACATTCTGCGTCAACAGCGCGGTGACGACCGAGATGCCGACGCTGGAGCCGATGTTGCGTGAAAGATTGTAGAGGCCGGTGCCTTCGGCACGGCGCTCCGGCGCCAGCGTGGCGAAGGTGATGGTGGTCAACGGCACGAACAGGAAGCCGAGGCCCGCACCCTGGATGAAGCCGGTGCTGATGATCGTCCATTGCGAGACATCGGGGGTCCAGCCGGTCATGTCGTACATCGCCCAGGCGGTGATCGCGAGGCCGGTGAACAGCAGCCAGCGCGTGTCGACCTTGCCGACCAGCCTGCCGACCAGGAACATGCAGGCCATGGTGCCGAGGCCGCGCGGCCCCATGACGATGCCGGCCGTGACGACGGGATAGCCCATCAGCGTCTGCAGATAGGGCGTCATCAGTGCCAGCGAGGCGAGGTAGGTGATGCCGATGATGAAGATGAAGACCATGCCGACGGCAAAGTTGCGGTCGAGGAACAGCCGCGGGTTCACGAAGCTGTTGCGGGCGGTGAAAGTGTGGACGAGGAAGATGTAGAAGGCCGACGCGCAGATCAGCGCCTCGACGATGATCTCGGATGACGAGAACCAGTTGAGCTGCTCGCCCCGGTCGAGGAACATCTGCAGCGCGGCAATGGTGATGCTAAGCGCCCCGAAGCCCAGCCAGTCGAGCCTGGCCTTGAGGTCCATCTTGGTTTCCATGACGAACATCGACACGCCGGCAAAAGCCAGCGCCCCGATCGGCACGTTGATGTAGAACACCCAGCGCCAGCTGACATTTTCGGTCAGCCAGCCACCGATGACCGGGCCGAGCACCGGGCCGACCATGACCGAAACGCCGAACAGCGCCATCGCCGAGCCGCGCTCCTCGACGCTGTAGATGTCGAGCAGGATGCTTTGCGACAGCGGCACCAGAGCGGCGCCGAACAGGCCTTGCAGCAGCCGGAAACCGACGATCTGCGGCAGCGACTGGGCGAAGCCGCACAGCACCGAGGCGACGACGAAGCCGGTGATCGAGGTCAACAGGATGCGCTTGCGGCCGAAACGGTTGGCGAGATAGCCCGAAGGCGGCGTCATGACGGCGGCGGCGACGATATAGGAGGTCAGCACCCAGTTGATCTGGTCGGCGCTGGCCGAGACGCTGCCCTGGATATAGGGCAGCGCAACATTGGCGATGGTGGTGTCCAGCGCCTGCATGATGACAGCCAGGATCACGCAAGCGGTGATGGCGCCGCGGTTGGCGACCACCGGCGTGGCACCTGTCGCGGCAGCGCTGCTCATGACTTCTGCTCGAACCGGTTGATGAGGTTGGTGACGAAGTCTGGCAGACCGCGCGCATGGCCGGTGTCGACGTCGACGACGACGCTCATGCCGCCGCGCAGCGGCGGCTTGCCGGCGAGATCGTCGACTGTCACCCGCATCGGGATGCGCTGCACGACCTTGACCCAGTTGCCGGTGGTGTTCTGCGCCGGCAACAGCGAGAAGCTCGACGACGAGGCCGGGCTGATCGAGGCGACCGTGCCGTGCCACACAGCGCCCGGATAGGTGTCGACGCTGATCGTTGCCGTCTGCCCCGGCCGGACATAGGTCAGTTCAGTTTCCTTCGGCTCGGCCTCGATCCACAGATCGGTCGCCGAAATCAGGCTGAAGGCCGGCTGCGAGGCCGGCAGGTACTTGCCGACCTGCAGCGCGTCGACATTGGTGACGATGCCGTCGAACGGCGCCTTGACGGTTGCATCGCCGAGGTTGCGCTCGGCGTCGTCGACCGCCGACTGCGCCTGCAGATAGAAAGGGTTCTTCTCCACCGGCTGGCTGGCATCGCCGCCAAGCTGGGCAAGGGTCGCCTGCGCCGTCGCCTTGGCCACCGACACTTTCTGGCGGGCGGCGACGAGATCATGCTGGGCGCTGTCGAAGCTTGCCTTGGAGGCTGTCGAGGTCTTGAGCAGATCCTGCTGGCGCTGGAAGGCGGCCTCGTAATAGGGGATGTCGGCTTGCGCCTGGTCGATCTGCGACAGCGACTGCTGGTAGCTCGCCTGCAGGGTCAGCACCTGGTTGCGCACTGTGCCCAGCTGCGCCTGGGCGGCAGCAAGCGCGGTCTCGAAAGAGGCAGGCCGCAGGCGGAAGAGCACATCGCCCTTCTTCACCGCCTCGTTCTCGTGCACATCGATCTCCTGCACGGTGCCGGAGACGTCGGTGGAAACGCCGAGCGACTGCGCCTGGATGTACGCATTGTCGGTGGTCATGACCTGGCCGCCGATGACGTAGTAATAGCCGCCGACGATCAGCGCGATCGGCAGCAGGGCAAACAGGACCGGCCGCGTCAGGCTGCGCTTCGGCTTGACTGGGGCCGGCGGCGCGGCAATGACCGGAGCCGGCAGCGGTTGCGGCTCCCTGGTTGGCGCCTCGAGCGCTGCCGGTTCAAGCGCAACCGGCGTTTCCAGCTCGCCATCGTCGATGACCGCGCCGGCGCGCCTTTGTTCGCGCTCGCTGTCCAGCCGGATGATCTGGTCGCGCGGCCGATCCGTGGCGTCTTCCGCCGGTTTCTTGGGTGATGTCGATTCAGCCATGGGTTTTCTCCCGGTCGACGGCTGGCTGGGTACAAGCCTCGAGCAGATTGGATTGGATCAGGGTCAGGGTTTGCAGCCGGGGCTGCCCGATATTGGACGGGCGCGAACGCTGCTCAGGCCGCCGCCTGCGAAACAGGCGCGCGGCATCGTGCAGCACGAAGCTGATGTTGGGTGAGGAGGACATGGAGGAGATCAGGGTCTGCGGGCAACTTTTCGTGAGCATGCTTATTATCATCATGCACATAATCCTGCTGGACGCCGTGCGCAAGATGGATTAGGCCGCCTGGAGCAAATGTCCCATCGGCGTGGCGCAACAGAAGGACCGGCACGAGCCGGTGAAACAATGACGATAAATTGGCTCCGGATCGCTGCTGTGGCTGTCCTGTCGGGATGCGCGTTTCCGGCCGCCGCCAAGGACGCCGTCAGCTGTGGCGGAGCCGCCATGCTGGGCGGTGCGCAACTGAACTGCAGCCATGTCGAAGCCAAGGCGCCGCCGCAATTCTGCAGCTTCAGCTGGGCTTTGCACATGGCGACCGGCGATCAGAAGATCGTCGAAGGCAGCTTCCTGCTGCCGCCTGGGGCCGCGAATGTCCAAGTCTATCAGGGCGGTGGTTTCGACCGCGCGATGTCCGATCCGATCGTCATCTGCCGCGGCACGAAGTGAACGTCGAAGCCCTGCAGGGCTCGCTCATCGGGCGATTAGTGCTATAGGGCGGATCACGCTATTTTGAACGGCGCACGCACCCGGCTGCCACTTCTCGACGGACCTCGCCATGGACGGACCCAACCCAGACATCAAGCACCCGATTCCGATGCACACCCGCGTCGGCTTCCTGAAGCCGCTGGTCACCGCGCCGAATATCGAGATCGGCGACTTCACCTATTATGACGATCCGGACGGACCGGACAAATTCGCCGAGCGGTGCGTGCTGCATCATTATCCGTTCATCGGCGACAAGCTCATCATCGGCAAGTTCTGCGCCATCGCCGAGGGAGCGCGCTTCATCATGAACGGCGCCAACCATGCCATGTCCGGCTTCTCGACGTACCCGTTCAACATTTTCGGCCATGGCTGGGAACAGGGCTTCGATCCACAAACGTGGTCGCAGGAAGTGCGCGGCGACACAATGGTCGGCAATGATGTATGGATCGGCATGGATGCGGTGATCATGCCAGGCGTGTCGATCGGCCATGGCGCCATCGTGGCAGCGAAATCGGTGGTGACGCATGACGTGCCGGCCTATGCGATCGTGGCCGGCAATGCGGCAAAGGTGGTGAAGATGCGCTTCGACGACAGGACCGTGCGGCGGCTGCTTTCGGTGGCGTGGTGGAATTGGCCGGTGGACAAGATCGGCCGTAACCTCAATGCCATCAGGGGCGCCGATATTTCCAGGCTGGAGGCAGCGGTTTGAACGCGTTGGGCAACACTGTTATCGGCGTCGAGCTGTTCACCAAGGGTTGGATCTTCATCCGCGGCGTGCCGGCGATGAAATTCCTGCCGCCGGAAGGGCCGCCGGAAATCGCTTTCGCCGGCCGCTCCAATGTCGGCAAGTCATCGCTGATCAATGCATTGGTCGGTCATAACGGGCTGGCGCGCACCTCCAACACACCAGGGCGCACGCAGGAGCTCAACTATTTCGTTCCGGGGGGGGTTTCCGGCGAAGGCACCGACCTGCCGCCAATGGCGCTGGTCGACATGCCGGGCTACGGCTATGCCAGCGCGCCGAAGGAGAAGGTCGACGACTGGACCAAGCTGGTCTTCGACTACCTCAAGGGCCGCGTGACGCTGAAGCGGGTCTATGTGCTGATCGATGCCCGCCACGGCATCAAGGCCAAGGACGACGAGGTGCTGTCGCTGCTCGACAAGGCGGCGGTGTCCTACCAGATCGTGCTGACCAAGACCGACAAGATCAAGGCGGCGGGCGTGCCGCGGCTGATCGAAGAGACGCTGCTGAAGATCAAGAAGCGGCCGGCGGCGTTTCCATTCGTTCTGGCGACGTCGTCGGAAAAGGGCGAGGGTCTGGACGAGCTACGGGCGGCGATCGTGCTGGCCGCCAATGGCGGCTGAACAAGCCGACTAGGCCTTTACCTTGGCCTTCGCTTCCAGGGCGATCAGCTGGTGGCTTTCTTCCTCGGCAAGCTTTTCGGTGCCGTAGTACTTCAGGAACACGTCGACGCCCGACCGCACGATGTGGTCGATTTCATCCTGGCTCGGCGCCTTGGTGCGGTAGGCGAAGATGCACTGGCGAAACAGGCCGGCCAGGCACAGTTCGGTGAACTGATAGGCGGCAAGGTCGACATCGTCGATCTTGAGCAGGCCGCGGTCAACGGCGGCATTGAGGAACTGCGCCACCTTGTCATGGCCGCGTTTGGGGCCACGCTCGTAAAACCGCGCGCCCATGTCGGGTATCCTGTCGGAAGCGCCGATCACCGTGCGTTGTGCCTGGATCACCTTGGCCGAGGTGATCTTCATCGACAGCACCTTGCCGAACTTCACCAGAGTCTGGCGCAGATCGTCGGCGCGGTCGAGCATGTCATACATGTTCTTGAAGATGGTGCCGCGCTCTTCCTCGATCAGCGCCTCGAACAGCTCTTCCTTGTTGGCGAAGTAGACATAGATCGTGCCCTTCGACACGCCGGCCTCGCGGGTGATGTCGTTCATCGACGCCGCTTCGAAGCCCTTGTCGATGAAGACGCGGCGCGCGCCCTCGATGATCTGGCTGCGCTTTACCGGATCCTGGCCCGCTGCCGGGCGGCCGCGACGCGCGCTGTCCAGCACATCGCACGGATCATTTTCGGCGTCGGCTAACGTGTCGGCCATAAAAGTCACACCTCGCAAAATAATTCGAACCGATCGGTTCGATTGCCCTTGATATGGGCCCACTTTGACGCTATGTCAACGTCCACATCGAACCGAACGGTTCAGTATAACACGAATTCCTTATATAGCGACAGTAGCGAGATATCATGTCCTCGAACACCCCAACCACGACCGCTGAAGTCCGGCCTTTTCCCACCGCCAAGGTCTCGCCGGTCATCGAAGCTCCGGAAGCGCCTCCCAAGCCTGCCGCCGAAGTTCTGGCCGAGACCCCCGCCAAGAAGAAGCGGTCGGCGCGATCGCTGATGCTGCCGATTATCGGCCTGGCGCTGCTCAGCGCCGGTGCCTGGTATGGCTATAACTACTGGACCGACGGCCGGTTCCTGATCTCGACCGACGACGCCTATGTGCAGGCCGACATGTCGTTCGTGTCGCCGAAGATTTCCGGCTATGTCGACCAGGTCAAGGTCTCGGAGAACCAGCAGGTGAAGGCCGGCGACCCGCTGCTGACGATCGATGACGGCGACTACAAGATTGCCGTCGCCCAGGCCGAGGCGCAGATCGCCACGCTGGCCAAGACGCTCGACCGCATCGACGCGCAGACCAAGGCCGCGCAGGCCTCGTTGCAACAAGCGCAAGCACAGAAGGTCGCCGACCAGGCCGCCGCGGATAATGCAGCACGTGCGCAGCAGCGCGCGGCGCAACTGGTCAAGACACATGTCGGCACCCAAGCGCAGCTCGACGACGCCCAGACCGCTCTCGACCAGGCCAACGCCGCTCTTGTCGGCGCCGACGCGCAGATCGCCGCCGCACAGGCCAATATCGGCGTGTTCGAGGCGCAGCGCGCCGAATCCGCCAGCACGCTGGCCTCGCTGCAGTTGAACCGCGACAAGGCCGCGCGCGATCTTTCCTTCACCGTGCTCAAGGCGCCCTATGACGGCGTCGTCGGCAACCGTTCGGTCGAGCAGGGCGATCTCGTCAGCCCCGGCCAGAAGCTCGCCGTCGTGGTGCCAATGGACAAGCTCTACATCGTCGCCAACTTCAAGGAGACGCAGCTGGCCAAGCTGGTGCCCGGCGAAAAGGTGCGGGTCTCGGTCGACGCCACGGACGGCCATGATTTCGAAGGCACGGTGTCGTCGTTGGCGCCGGCGTCGGGTGCGGTGTTCTCACTGCTGCCACCGGAAAACGCCACCGGCAACTTCACCAAGGTGGTGCAGCGCGTCCCGGTTCGCATCGAGGTGCCGGCCGATGTTTTGAAGGCAGGCAGGCTGCGTGCCGGCCTGAGCGTCATCGTCGCCGTCGACAGCCGCACGGCTCCGGCCGCGGCGAACTGAGCGGCCGCAAGGGGATAACGCCATGGCAACTGCAACCATAACAGCAGGAGCGGCGCCGGCGCCTGCCATGCCGGCGGTGCCGACCACCATCTCGACGCGCCGCCTTATCGCCTTCCTGGCGATGGTGTTCGGCATGTTCATGGCGATCCTCGACATCCAGATCGTGTCGGCCTCGCTGGCCGAGATTCAGGCCGGCCTGAGCGCCAGTTCCGATGAAATCCCGTGGGTGCAGACCGCCTACCTGATCGCCGAAGTGGTGATGATCCCGCTATCCGGCTTCCTCAGCCGGATGCTGTCGACGCGCGTGCTGTTTGCAGGTGCCGCGGCGGGCTTCACGGCGGCAAGCGCGCTGGCCGCGACCGCCACTAATATCGACCAGATGATCGTCTACCGCGCTATCCAGGGCTTTATCGGCGGCGGCATGATCCCGAGCGTCTTCGCCGCTGCCTTCACCATCTTCCCGCCGTCGCGCCGCGCCATGGTGTCGCCGATGATCGGCCTGGTGGCGACGCTGGCACCGACCATCGGCCCGACGGTCGGCGGCTATATCAGCCACGCCCTCTCCTGGCACTGGCTGTTCCTGATCAATGTCGTGCCCGGCATTCTGGTAACGGCCGCGACCTGGTCGCTGATCGATTTCGACAAGCCCAATCTCGGCCTGTTCAGCAAGTTCGACTGGTTGGGCCTTGCCGGCATGGCGGCTTTCCTCGGCTGTATGGAATATGTGCTCGAGGAAGGTCCGAACCATGACTGGCTGCAGGAGCAGGCAGTGTTCATCTGCGCCATCATCATGGTTGTCGGCGCGGTGCTGTTCTTCTGGCGCGCCTTTACCGCCGAGGAGCCGATCGTCGATCTCAGGGCCTTCACCAACGTCAACTTTGCCTTCGGCTCGCTGTTCTCGTTCGTGATCGGCATCGGCCTCTACGGTCTGACCTATCTCTATCCGGTGTTCCTCGGGCGCATCCGCGGCTACGATTCGCTGATGATCGGCGAGGCGTTGTTCGTCAGCGGCCTGGCGATGTTCGTCACCGCGCCGATTTCCGGCATCCTGTCGAGCAAGATGGATTTGCGCGTCATGATGATGGTCGGGCTGCTCGGCTTTGCCGCCGGCACCTGGTGGATGACGCATCTGACGGCCGACTGGGACTTTTATGAGCTGCTCATCCCGCAGATCCTGCGCGGCTGCTCAATGATGCTGTGCATGGTGCCGATCAACAACATCGCGCTCGGCACCTTGCCACCGGACAGGCTGAAGAACGCGTCAGGCCTGTTCAACCTGACCCGCAACCTCGGCGGCGCGGTCGGCCTTGCCGTCATCAACACCGTGCTGATCGACCGCAACGCCTTCCACTATGCAAGGCTGGCCGAGCATGTGGAATGGGGCAGCGCGGCGGCGCAGCAGAAGCTGCAGAACATGACGCTCGACTTCCAGCAGACCCCTGGCCTCGACGCCACCAAGGCGGCGATCTCCAAGCTGTCGGGCATGGTCCAGCAGCAGGCGTCGCTGCTGTCGTTCATGGATGTGTTCACCATGCTGACCGTGCTGTTCGCGACCATGGCTCTGTTCACCCTCGTCATCGCCAAGCCGGCGCCGCCGGCGGGCAGTGGCGGCGGAGGCCATTGAGCGCGCCGGACCCCCCGCCTGGCGCCCTCATACATGACCCTGGAAATCACCCCCGATTTCCGGGGTCATGCTTAAGCATCAAACGATATCAATGCTTTGAATGCAGCTATGCCGCAGCTGGCGGCCCGAACCATTTGGCCAACGCATCTGTCAGTCCCGCCGACGTCGGCCCACCAACCCATGCCACATAACCGTCAGGCCGGACCAGCACGGCGCCGGGTGCTTTGACCTCGCCCAGCACCGGAAGCTCCCATGGACCATCATGGCTGGCGTCGACCAACCGAACCCGGTCCGCCCATGGGCCGATGTCGAAAGCGCCCGGTTTTCCGAAGTTGAGCAGCAGCGGTCGCGCGTCGTGCAGCAGCGCAAAGACCCGTTGCGGGCCGTCTGCGGTGACGAGGTCGAGATCCGCCATGCGACGCCCCAGCAGTTCGTGCCCTTCGCCAAGATCGTAGTGTATGTCCAGACCGGACATCATGCCTGCAAAGCGCTTGCGCGGCTCCTCCATGGCGAGAAGCTCGGACATCGTGTCTCGCAGCGCCTTGGTGCGCTCGTCTTCACGACGCAGCACGACCGCAGACATGGTGTTCTGCAATACCCGGGCAGCAACCGGATGACGCTCAGCGTGATAGGTATCGAGCAGGCTTTCCGGCGCCGTTTTTCTGACCACCTGGGCGAGCTTCCATCCCAGGTTCACCGCGTCCTGCACGCCAAGCTGCATGCCCTGTCCGCCGTCCGGCGGATGTACGTGCGCGGCGTCGCCCGCCAGCAGTACCCGTCCCTTGCGGTATGACGCTGCCTGCCGGGTCATGTCGGTGAAACGGGACAGCGATGTCGGATTGTGGACGCCGTAGTCGGTGCCGAAGACTGCAATGAGCGCGTCGCTCAGATCGCGCAGCGTGGGCGGTGCGACAGCCCCGACCTCGCGTTCGGTCACCATCACCCGCACGGTCCCGTCGTCCAGCTTGCTGAGACCATGAATGCCTGTTGCA
Source organism: Mesorhizobium neociceri (assembly GCF_013520985.1). GTDB lineage: Bacteria > Pseudomonadota > Alphaproteobacteria > Rhizobiales > Rhizobiaceae > Mesorhizobium > Mesorhizobium neociceri. The sequence continues at coordinate 44,067 of NZ_JACDTY010000011.1, forward strand.
TCGCGGTGGATGCCCCATTTCGGCTCCTCTGTTACCTCGACCTCGCCAATCAGGTTGCTGGTCGTCGGATCCGAACCCGGGAACTCTATGCCCAATGCCTTGCGCACGAGACTTCTGCCGCCGTCGCAGCCGACGAGGTAATCGGCACGAAGCGACCGACCATCGCTCAGCGCGACGTCGACGCCGCTGTCGTCCTGCACGAAAGCCGTCACCTCGCAGCGACGGTAGATCGTGACGCCAAGCTCCTCTACCCAGTCGGTAAGGATGCGCTCTATGTGCTTCTGCCACAAAGCGAGCCCGTAGTTGTGGCGGGTGGGAAAGTCGCTGATATCGAGGGAAACGCCGGCAAAGCCCGCGACCTGGGCAATCCGCCCTTGCGCCAGAAACCGGTCTGCAATGCCGCGCTGGTCGAAGATTTCGATCGTGCGTGCGTGCAAACCGCCTGAGCGCAGCCCTTCGAGCTCTTGTCCAACGCGCCGCTCGACGATGGCGGCATCGATGCCGGCCAAGGAAAGCTCGCCGGCCAGCATCAGTCCGGTCGGCCCGCCTCCGACGATCACGACAGGATGGGAGATTTGCGACCGGTCGGCATCAGCACGACCGGTCGATTTGCGCTCGCCCTGGCGAGCCTGTTCTTGCACTCGTTGCATAGGTTCTGGCCCTCTCATTAAGGGCTGCGGAATCTACGCATAAAAAGCCGTCTGCCAATTCTTGAAATTAAGTGTTTTCGCCCCATTTCAAGAGGTAGGAGGCAGTTGTAACGCCGCCTCCCAAATCCCCGACATTGCAGAGAGACGCTGAACGGTCAGGCAGTCGCCGGCTTGAAGGTCAGCGCGACGCCGTTGATGCAGTGGCGCAGGCCGGTCGGCGCGGGGCCATCGTCGAAGACATGGCCGAGATGGCCGCCGCAGCGGCGGCAGTGGACCTCGGTGCGGGTCATGCCGAGCGAGCGGTCCTCGGTCTTGCCGACGGCGTTGGCGATCTCCTGCCAGAAGCTCGGCCAACCGGTGCCGGAATCGAACTTGGTGTCTGAGGGGTAGACCGGCAGGTCGCAGCCGGCGCAAGCAAAGATGCCCTTGCGGTGCTCGTTGAGCAGCGGGCTGGTGCCGGGATATTCGGTGCCTTCCTTGCGCAGCACGTTGAAGGCTTCGTCGGACAGGATGGCGTGCCATTCGGCGTCGGTCTTGGTGACCTCGAAGGTTTCGGCAGCTCTGGCCGGCCCGCCCATACGCAGCGTTGCCACCGCGCCGGCGACGGCCGCGAAGGCGACGCCGCTGAGAAGTAAATCGCGACGGTTCATGACAGAAATCCTCCTGCAGTTTGTTTTGCCAAATTTTGCCGCCACAGCAAAATCAAAAGCCGGTGACGGTTGCCCTGCAAACGAACGCTCCACACCGGTTCCGCGCCTGTCGCGGACGGAATGGAGCGCTCGGTCGTTTGCGCGGCCCACGGGGGCGTGAGCCGCGCAATCTTCAGGGAGCCTTGACCAACTGTTCGTCGGCGGCAGGCGCTTTGTTACATCTTCGGCAGCAGGACCTTGTCGATGACGTGGATGACGCCGTTGGACTGCTCGACATCGGCGATCGTCACATTGGCGACATTGCCGTTTTCGTCGGTGACGGTGACCTTGCCGCCATCGGCCTTGAGCGACAGCTCGCAGCCGCCGACCGTCTTGACCTTGTGGGTGCCGCCGTCGGCCTTGGCCATCGCGGCGACATCAGCGCCCATCGCCTTGGCGCCGATGACATGGCAGGTCAGGATCTTGGTGAGCTTGTCCTTGTTTTCGGGCTTGAGCAGCGTTTCGACCGTGCCGGCCGGAAGTGCGGCAAAGGCTTCGTTGGTCGGCGCGAAGACAGTGAACGGGCCGGCGCCCTGTAGCGTCTCGACCAGGCCCGCAGCCTTGACGGCGGCGACCAGCGTGGTGTGGTCCTTCGAATTGACGGCGTTCTCGACGATGTTCTTGTTGGCGAACATGGCGGCGCCGCCAACCATCGGATTTTCGGCATAGGCAGCGGTGGCGAGCGCGGAGACGGCAATCGTACCGGCGAGCAAAAGGGTGGCGAGTTTACGCATAGTGTTCGGACTCCTCGGGTTATTGTTCCTCTTTCGGGAACACAAGGAGATACGGAACAGAACTGCTTGAGTTTCCGCGCGACGAGAAAAATTATTCTTTATTTTGTCGGCGAATTAAGTTTTCGGAGATCGAACCCACAACTTCCAACCGCATGGACAAAACGACAACAGCGGAAGATGCACTTCCGCTGTTCTTCATGATCACGTCATGGCCTTGAGGTCTATCAGATGCCCTTCAGATCGCCCGCGGCAACGACCGGCCCGGTCGGCTGTCCGGTCGGCGAACCGCCCGTCGGCTCGACGCTGACGGCGAGCACGGCGCCTTGCGCCAGCTTCTGCTGCACGGCCGGTGTCACGGCGATGTGCGTGGTCTGGCCGGTGGGAATGACACCCATCGAGACCGGCGCATTCTTGCCTTCGATCATCCACAGCTCGAAGTCCTTGCCGGCGGCACGCTCGCCCGAAACCAGCGACAGGCCGACATCGCGGCGTCCGGCGTCGTAGACGACGAGATATTTGACATCGCTGCCATCGGCAGCCAGCGAGGCGACAAGGCGCTCCTGCGGCACGACGACCGGCGGCCTGAGGTAAGGCACGGCGACGTAGAGGACCAGGGCGGCGAGAGCCGCTGCGGTGAGGCCGCGCCAGAAGGCAAGGCTCGCCCACAGGCTGCCGCTCGGCGCCGCAGTAGTCGACGCCGCGGTGGAGGAGAACAGCCGGCGATCGATAGCCGGCTTGACCGTGGCTGGCGGCTCTACTTCCGCATAAGCAGCGGCCATCGGCGAAAGGTGAACCTCCCAGGAATCGACGAGACGGGCAAAGCCGGTCTCCGCGTCGATGCGTCCGGAGGCTATCTGGCGTTCGTCCGCTGGCAGCACGCCGAGAACGTATTCGGCTGCGAGCAGGTCGTCGCCTCCACGTTCCGGTCCATTTTCTTCTGCCAGGGTCATCTTTCCAGACATTCTCTAAGTTTCAACAGGCTGCGCCGCAGCCATGTCCGCATCGTGTTCAGCGGAACCTTGTGACGTTCCGCCAGGTCGGCATAACTCTCGCCGTTCAAATAAGCGCCCCGGACGGCTTGCGCCCGGTCTTGTTCCAACTCTTCGAGGCACTGGTAGATGCGCTCGGATTCACCGCCCGCAACAACCATGGCCTCGGGCCCCGGACCCGGGTCAGCCACGTCGAGCGCGGCACCGATATCGGCAGCAGGCTTGCGCCGCGATCGGATGCGATCAATCGCATGATTGCGCGCTATGGCCACCAGCCAGGAGATTGGGCTGAGATCAGAAACCGCGAAACGATCAGCCTTCGTCCACACTTTGACGAAGACCTCTTGCAGCGCTTCTTCCGCATCTCCCCGATCCCTCAATACACGAAGGCACACGCCGAAAAGTTTCGCGCTGGTCTGCCGGTAGAGCAGATCGAACGCAGCCCTGTCCTTCATCGAAGTCCGGACAATCAGGGTGGAGATGTCCTGCGGCGTCATGCCGATAGGCTAGGCGATTGCGATTTATTTGCAAAGGCGGAAATGTTGATCTCCACGCTACGTCCTCCGAGCCGGATCGCCAGTAATTGTCGGTCAGTTGCCAAGGAAATCCGCTGTCGTTAGCCTCTCGCCAAAAGGGGAAAGCAATGTCGGCCGAACGGATGCTTTGGGACAACGATGCAACCGGCCTGGCGGAGCTGGTACATAGCGGCGATATCTCGCCGCAAGACCTTGTCGATGCGGCCATCGCGCGCGCCGAGGCCACCCGCCCCGACATCAACGCCATTGCCGAGCCGCTTTATGATTTCGCCCGGACGCGGGCGAAATCCGTCGACCGCACCCTGCCGCTGGCCGGGGTGCCGTTTGCGCTGAAGGATCTTGGCATCGCCATCAAAGGCGTGCCGACGCATACCGGCAGCCGCATTCCGGCTTTCACCGCCGACTTCAACTCGGTGATGACCGAGCGCTATCTCGCTGCCGGGCTCATTCCGATCGCCACCAGCACCTCGCCCGAACAAGGGCTGAGGCTGATGACCGAATCGGCCGCCTTCGGCATCACCCGCAATCCGTGGAACATGGGCCATACCAGCGGCGGTTCGTCGGGCGGTGCGGCGGCACTGGTGGCGGCCGGCGTGGTGCCTGCGGCGCATGCCTCGGATGGCGGCGGCTCGATCCGGGTACCCTCGGCCTGTACCGGGCTGGTCGGCCTGAAACCCTCGCGCGGCCGCGTTCCGCAGACGCCGCTGATCAGCGAAGCCTGGTACGGCATGGTGGTCGACCACGCCGTCAGCCGCTCGGTGCGCGACTGCGCGCTGCTGCTCGACCTGACGCATGGGTCCGACCCGCTGGCGCCCTACGCCGCGCCGGCGCCGAAAGGCAGTTTTGCGGCCGCGGCGGCGCGCGATCCAGGCAAGCTCAAGCTCGCTGTCTATCGAAAATCGCCGCTCGGCCTGCCGATCTCGGCCGAGACGCTTGCCGCGCTGGACACGGCGATAGCGCTGGCGCGCGATGGCGGCCACACGGTGGAGGAGATCGACCTGCCCTATATCGATCGCGATTTCATGGCCGATTTTGCAAAAACTGTCGCCTCGGCTGTGGCCGGCACGATGCGTGGCGAGGCCTTGCGCGTCGGTCGCCCGGTTCTGGGCGATATCGAGCGCGCCACCCGCGTCATTGCGCGCTTCGGCGAAATCGTCTCTGCCGGCGAGATCTATGCCGGCCTGCAGCGGCTCAATGCCGTTTCGCGCCGGTTGATCACCGAGACCGCGCAATATGATGCCGTGCTGATGCCGATCATCGCGCATCCGCCGCTAGCCTGCGGCGCCATGGATCCGAAGGGCGCCGACGAGCTCATCGAAAATCTGCTCGACAAACTGCGTCTCACCCGATTGCTGAAACTCAAGCCGCTGCTCGGCCAATTGATGGACAAGAGCCTGTGGTTCACCCATTGGCCGGCGATCCAGAACGTCAGCGGCCAGCCGTCGATCGCGCTGCCTGTCCATGTCACCGATGCCGGCCTGCCGCTCGGCATCCAGGCCGTCGGCCGCCCGGGTGACGAGGAGACGCTTTTGTCGCTCGCCGGACAGATGGAAAAGATTTCGGGCTGGCTGACGCGGCGGGCGCCGCTCAAGGTGCCGGGCTAGATATCGCACTCTCTCCTGATTTTATCATTGTGACAGCAAAGCCGTTTGCGGCCTGCGCCAATTCCCGCTAAGACGCCGCCGTCCTTACCCACATCCAGGGAACCACGCCGATGACGGAGATCACCGCCACCGCTGAAATGCAGGCCGCCCTGCTTTCGCGGGCACTGCCCTATATGCAGCGCTACGAGCACAAGACGGTGGTGGTGAAATATGGCGGCCATGCCATGGGCGATATCGAGCTCGGCAAGGCGTTCGCCCGCGACATCGCACTGTTGAAGCAATCCGGCGTCAACCCGATCGTCGTCCATGGTGGCGGCCCGCAGATCGGCGCCATGCTGGCCAAGATGGGCATCGAATCGAAGTTCGAAGGCGGCCTGCGCGTCACCGACCAGAAGACGGTCGAGATCGTCGAGATGGTGCTGGCGGGCTCGATCAACAAGGAGATCGTGGCGCTGATCAATGCCGAAGGCGAATGGGCGATTGGCCTGTGCGGCAAGGACGGCAACATGGTGTTCGCCGAAAAGGCGCGCAAGACCATGATCGATCCGGATTCCAACATCGAGCGCGTGCTCGATCTGGGTTTCGTCGGCGAACCTGTCGAGGTCGACCGCACGCTGCTCGACCTCTTGGCGCGCTCCGAGATGATCCCGGTGCTGGCGCCGGTGGCGCCCGGCCGTGACGGCCATACCTACAACATCAATGCCGACACCTTCGCCGGCGCCATCGCCGGCGCCTGCCAGGCGACGCGGCTTCTGTTCCTGACCGACGTGCCCGGCGTGCTCGACAAGAACAAGAAGCTGATCGACGAGCTGACGGTGGCCGAGGCCAAGGCGCTGATCAAGGACGGCACGGTGTCGGGCGGTATGATCCCCAAGGTCGAGACCTGCATCGAGGCGATCGAGCGCGGTGTCGAAGGCGTCGTCATCCTCAACGGCAAGACGCCGCATGCGGTGCTGTTGGAACTGTTCACCGAACACGGCGCCGGCACGCTGATCGTGCCCTGAACCGCAGCTGCTTGCCGCGGCCCGTCGATCAGGCTTGCAATCTATCAGGCGGGTTGGGCAAGCGGGCGATGACCTTTATCTCGAAGTCGAAGCCGGCTAACCAGTTGACACCGACCGCGGTTCAATTGGTGTAGGGCGGTTCACCGAGCACCTTCAGCCGGATGGCATCGATCGCGCCCCACTGCGCTGCCGGATCGGTGTGGAAGGTGGTCACGTCGACAATATCGTCGAATGTGCAGCCGGCAGCTTTCAGCACGGCCGCGAGATTGTCGAAGGCGAGTTGGACCTGCTTCTCGAAGACCGGCTCGGGTGACCCGTCCTCGCGGCTGCCGACCTAGCCCGAGACGAACAGAAAGTCGCCCGAGCGGATCGCCGCCGAATAGCGGTTGATCTCGTAGAGAGCCTGCCTGCCGGCAGGGAAGATCGCGTCACGTTTGGTCATTGTCACTCCATTCAGACGTGGCAGGCCGGATCTCCCGACGATCGCGGCTTGCGTTCCATTGTCCGGGGCAATTCACATACGCCCCCTATGTCTGAAATGAGTGCATACGCTGCGTATGTCAATACACATACATCACGTATATTTGTGAATAACAGCGGAACCGGTCAGGCGCCGGGCGAGCTCGCAACGGTCGCTTCGGCCGGCTTGCGCGGCGGGCGTATGACGACCATCGATTCTTCTTCGGCATCCTGCGGCGCGCCCCAGAATTCAGCCAGTGTCGGGCCATCCTTGAGGCGGCGGTCCCAGGCCAGAAAGCCCCAGACCTCGCGGAACCAGACACGGCGGCCCATCTGCGTGTACCAGCGCATCGAATGGCGCTGTTCGGGATCCTCGTGAAACAGGATGCGGGCCAGTGCCTTCGGCCGCGACTGCACCGCGACCTCGATCAGCTTGACCGAGAAGAACAGCATCCACGGCTTCAGCCGGGTCATCTGCAGCACCTGGTGCTTGTAGTCCCACAGCCTTGCGTCCGTCTGGATCACCTTGCGGCCCCTGGCGATGCGGAAGAACGGCGTCCAGCGATGCGGGGTGACGTAAAGCGCCTGAATCTGGTCGGGGTCATAGGCAAGCAACTGACGAAAGCCGCGCCACAAATCGCGAAAAGTTTCGTCCTCGAAACCGGCCACCCAGGTCGCCATCGACAAGATGCCATGCTGGCGCAGCAGCCTGATCGCCTCGCGGTCGGACGAGGTGCTGCCGCCCTTGCGGATCAATTGAAGCGTCTGCTCGTCGGTGTTTTCCATGCCAAGCAGCCAGCGGATGACGCCCGCCTTGCGGTAGAGATGCAGGATATCGGCATCGCGCACGATGTCGTCGGCGCGGGTCGAGCCGACGATCAGCACCGGCACGTTCTCGGCGATCAGCGCGTCGAGAAAGGCGCGCCAGGCCTTCTTTGACACCGTCGGATTCTCGTCGGCGAGGTTGATCAATTCGACGCCGTGCTCGCGGTGCAGCCAGGCGATTTCCTGCGCAAACTTCTTGGGGTCGCGATGCCGCCAGCGGGTCCAGAAACCGCGCTGGCCGCAATAGTTGCACAGATGCGGACAGCCGCGCGAAAACTGCATCACCACGGCGCGCTTGCCGCCCCAATAGCTGTAGCGGCTGTGATCGATCAGCTCCCAGCCGACGCGGTAGTCATCAAGGGTGGCGATGGTGCCTGCCGGCCGCGTCGCGAACGGACGGCCAAGATCGTCGCGATAGGCGATGCCGGCGACATCAGCCAGCGGCCGGCGGTTTGCCAGCGCCTCGATCAGGGCAACGATGGTTGCCTCACCCTCGCCGCGCACGATGAAGTCGAAGACATCGCTCGCCGCCAGTATGTCGCGCCAGTGATAGGTCGGGAACACGCCGCCATAGATCACAAGCGTCGCCGGTTCGAGCGCCTTGACCATGCGCGCGATGGCGAGCGCGGTCGGATGCGCCGAGGTCGAGCCGGAATGTCCGATCAGGATGCAGTCGGGCTGACCGCTCAGGGCATCCCGCACCAGCGTGTCCAACGGCATTGGCCCGAATTCGGCATCGGCCAGCCGCACCTTGTGGCCGGAGTCGAGCAATGGACCACCCAGCGCGAGCAGACCGAGCGGCGGCAGATGGTCGTCGGGCACCCGGCTGCCGATGGCGGTGTGCGGCGGATTGATCAGCACGATGTTCATGACGGACCTCAGAGCAGTGGTCCGCATGGCGTAGCCGGCATTTCAGATCGGCAATTGGGCTCCGTTCAGCAGTTTGCGTGCAGCTTTTCGGCAGAAATGGCGATGCCGAGCCTTACCGTCTGAGATGGGCGAGCGGCACGTGGCCCGGGCCCTTGATGTTCTGCAGCACCAGTTGCGTGTGGACGTCGCGCACGCCGGCAAGCCGCATCAACCGGTGCATGACGAAGGCGTTGAGCTCGTCGACCGACGGCACCATCACATGCAGCAGGAAATCGTGCTCGCCGGTCATCGTCCAGCACGACGAGACCTCGTCCATGCGCTGCACGGCGGCGATGAAGGTTTCTGGCGAACCGTCGCTGTGGCTGGAGAGCCGCACCTCGATGAACACCTCGACCATCAGGCCGACGGCGCGACGGCTGAGCACGGCGGCAAAGCCCTTGATGATGCCGGCCTCCTGCAGCGCCTCGAAGCGGCGGGCACACGGCGTCGTCGACAGGCCGATCTCCTGCGCCAGTTCGGAGACGGGCTTGCGCCCATCGCGCTGCAGCACATCCAGCATCTTGATCTCGAAATCATCGAACTGAGGCATTTTCACTCTCCTGAGGCAATTATTGAGGGAATATTATCTCGAATTGCCTGGTTGATCCATCATCAAAACCGATTTGCCTCGACAAACCGGGCTAGCCTTTAGGCACGTCAGCCGTTGATGATTTGCAGGGAGAAGAACCATGACGACGATGAGCGTTGCCGAGTATGCCCGCGACTGCGCGGCTCAAGGCCTGCGTGGCGACTATTCGGTCTGCCGTTCCGATTTCACCGTGGCGCAAGGCTACGGCTACAGCGCCGAGGAACAGGCGGTGTGGCGCACGCTGTGCGACCGCCAGACCAAGCTGACGCAGAAGCTGGCCCACCATTCCTATCTCGATGGCGTCGCCACGCTCGGCCTGCTCGACAAGATTCCGGATTTCGGCGCGGTCAGCGATAAGTTGCGCAAGCTCACCGGCTGGGAAATCGTCGCCGTGCCCGGTCTCATTCCGGCAGCGCCCTTTTTCGACCATCTCGCCAACCGGCGCTTTCCGGTGACCAACTGGCTGCGCACCAAGGAAGAACTCGACTACATCGTCGAACCCGACATGTTCCACGACTTCTTCGGCCATGTGCCCATCCTGACGCAGCCGGTGTTTGCCGATTTCATGCAGATGTATGGCGAGAAGGCCGAGAGCGTGATTGCGCTGGGCGGCGACGAGATGATCACCCGGCTCTATTGGTACACGGCCGAATACGGACTGATGCAGGAGAAGGGCCAGCCGCTGAAGGCGTTCGGCGCCGGGCTGATGTCGTCCTTTACCGAATTGCAGTTCGCCGTCGACAGCAAGGATGCGCACCACGTGCCCTTCGACCTCGAAACGGTGATGCGCACCGGCTACGAGATCGACAAGTTCCAGCGCGCCTATTTCGTACTGCCGTCTTTCGACGTGCTACGCGACGCGTTCCGGACCGCCGATTTCAAGGCCATCGTCGCCCGCCGCAAAGGGCAGCCGGCGCTCGATCCGGCGACAGTCTAGTAAATCCGGCACCAGTGTTTAAGGCACGTCGCATGTCGACGCGACGCGCTTTAGACGCTTTGACCCCGACAGGCTATTGCATGGCAGACGGGTTCATCCACAGGAACTCCCAGACGTTTCCGTCTGGGTCTTCGATGTGGCGGTTGAACATGAAACCGAGATCCTGCGCTGGATTGGGATCAGCGCGGCCGCCTGCCGCCACGCCCTTCTCGATTACGGCATTGACCTCGTCCCTGCTGTCGGTGGTGAGCGCGATCAGCATCTGGCTGTCACGCTTGGGGTCGCCGATCTGCCGCGCTGTGAACTGGCTGTAATGCTGGTGCGTGAGCAACATGACACCAATGGAGTCTGAGAACATAATCGAGCTGGCCTGGTCGCTCGAGAACTGCGGATTCAGCGTGCCCCCGATCGCGAGATAAAAGTTGGTCGCTGCCTGCAGATCGCGCACCGGCAGATTTATAAAGATCATCTTGGTCATCGTTCTAAGCCTTGCCTTCGTTGACAGGTACTAGTCAGTCCAGTACCGTTTCATGGCTATCATGCAGGAACGGTACCGTCTAGTACTTGTTGAGGAGGTGCCATGGGAAACGACGGTGAGACCAGATCAGCACGCAAGGATCGTGAAATCATCCAAGCGGCCACGGCGGCGTTCATCGGCAAAGGCTATGATGGAACCAGCATGGAAGAAATCGCCACCAGGGCGGGAGCTTCCAAGCAGACCGTCTACAAGCATTTCACCGACAAGGAGACGCTGTTCGGCGAAGTCGTTCTGTCGACCGCTACACAAGCCAACGACATCATCGAGTCCGTGACGACGCTGCTTTCCGAGGCGAAGTTCATGGAGGGTGGCCTGCAGCTGCTTGCTCGACGTTTGATAGCGGTTCTCATGGATGAAGAGTTGTTGAAGCTGCGGCGCCTAATTATCGCCAACGCGGACCGAATGCCGCAGCTTGGCCGCAGCTGGTACGAAAAGGGCTTCGAGCGCATGCTTGGCTCAATGGCGTCCTGCTTTCAAAGGCTCACCAGTCGAGGACTGATACAAACCGGTGATCCCCATCTGGCAGCCAGCCATTTTTTTGGAATGCTTCTTTGGATCCCCATGAACGAAGCCATGTTCACGGGAAGCAACCGGCGTTCCAAGGCCGAACTTGAACGACACGCGGATGCCTCGGTGGAGGCGTTTCTTGCCGCCTATGGGGTCCAGCCGAAATAGTCTCGTCCCTGCCGGCATATGCAGTGACACCGCAAACACATAGGCATCCCTATCGCCCGGGGGTGTCCGGCCCCTCGGCCTTCAGCCGCGCCAGCTGGTCGCGTTGCAGGTCGAGTGCGGCGTGGACGAAGCGCGATATGGTGGCCAGTTCCGCGTCGCTGAAGGTAGCGACGACTTTTTCGCCTTCGCGCGCGATGGCGCCGTAGTAGCGCGCCGACAGGTCGCGTGTCGCGTCGGTCGCCTCTATCACCACTTTGCGCCGGTCCTCGAGACTGCGCGTGCGGGTCAGGTAGCCGCGCGCCTCCAGCCGGTCGATCAGCGCGGTGACGGCGGCCGGTGTCAGGCCGGTTACGGTGGCTATGGCGCCGGCCGATTGCGGGCCACCGTAGAGCAGCCCGATGCAATGGCGTTCGGCCATGTTCAGCCCAAGCTTTGCCCCGACCGCTTCGTCATAGGCCTGCGTGGCGTCCTGCCATTGCATGATGGCCAGGCCGATGGCCGTCGTCATGTCCTCGCGATTCCGGCTTGACGAATTTATTTTGATCATCTAACTATCAATCTGTCTAACATTTAGACCATTGCATCAATATGCGGCTCTGGTTCCGACATAGCAAGAGCCTGCCGCCAGAGAAGGAGTGAAAAATGAGCTTGATTCAACAGCGTGCGCCGCTCTCCCACGAGGAAGAGTACAAATACGCCGAGATGGCGATGAAATGGTACGGCTGGGGCTCGCCCATCGGCCTCGGCATCCTGCTGGTGGCGCTGGCCGCAGCGGCCGTGCTGGTGCGCATCGCCGTCTACGGCTTGTAAGAACAGGACCTGTAACGATGGTGTCCTCTGCAACGGAAACATTGCCGGTCGCCATCATCGGCGCCCGCGTCGCGGGATTGGCGCTCGCCGACCTGCTGCGCCGGCAGGGCTTGGCGTCATCCTGTTTGAGACGCGGCCGCGGGAAGCGCTGAGCGAAGGCGCCTTCCTGACGCTGACGCCCAACGACATCAACGCGCTGCGGGCGCTGGGTCTTTGCGAGCGCATTGCAGCACTCGGCCCGCTCGAGCGGCCGTCGATCTGATCGGTGTAGCGGGAGGTCGAATTAGACGCCGACCACTTTGCTCAGATGGTCGCCGAGCCGGCAGGCAAGCGCGGTGATCGTCGTCGTCGGGTTGCATTCGCCCGAGGTGCAGAACACCGAGGAGCCGCCGACATAGAGATTGTCCATGCCGTGCACCTTGCAGTTGGCGTCGACGACGCTTTTGGTCACATCCGTGCCCATGCGCGTGCCACCCATATGATGGTGGCCGGCCAGTTCCTCATCGGTCGGATAGTCCTGGCCATTGGCAAGCCAGTCCATAATGCGGACGCGGCCGAGGTCCTTCTCGATCAGCGTCGTTCCGAACAGTTTGAGCCCCTCAAGAATGGTGCGGCGCTCCAGCGGCAACTTTTTCCAGTGCAGCTCGATGCGCGGCACGCCGGCATGGTCGACATCGGTCTTCGACAATTCGATCTGGTTCGAAGCCAGCGGCGCCTGTTCCCAGGCGACATAAAGCTGGGCCGCACAGCGCAGGTTCTGGCTGAGCTGATAGGCCACCCATTCGGCGGCGTCGGGCGCGGTGCAGGCGAGGTCGGCAATCAGGCTCTTGACGCCGGCATAGGGCGTCTCGATCAGCCTGATGCCGAAATTCATGATCTGCAGGCGCTCCATGGCGGCAAGCGTCGGCGAGAAGAAGGCTTCGTTGACGGCATCGACCTCGAACTCGCTGTAGTCGGCCAGGATGGCATTGCCGCCCTCGAAGGTCGGATGTTCCATCCAGTAGCGGCCAAGCGCCGTGGCGTTCGGCACCACGCCACCGTTCGAGCGCTGGTTCGACCACAGAAGCAGCCGCGAATTCTCCAGCCCGCCGGTGCAGACGATGAAATAATCGGCGCTGAAGGCGCCGGCATCCTTGCCGTTCGACCACAACCTGGCGCCGGTAACCTTCTTGCCGTCGCCGGCGAGTTCGGTGGCATAGGTGTTGAGCACGAGGGCGATGTTCTTGCTCTTGTCGAGTTCGTCGGCGAATTTCTCGCCAAAGCGCACGGCCGGGCTCTTGATCAGCTGCACCCAGCGTATGTCGTCCGAAATCGGCACATCGGGCCGGAAGTCGGGAAGCTCGAGAATGTCGTGCACCTCGGGCAGAAAGGGCTCGATGTCGGCGCGGCTGATCGGCCAGCCGGTGTCCGGCGCCCAGGTCTTGGGCTCGAAATCCTGCTTGTCGAGCACCCGGCACCAGCCCGCCCAGTGGTTCGACGATCCACCCATGAAGCGCAGCCGGGTGATGTCGAGGTCGAAATAGGGATCGCCGACCGTCGTGCCGCGATAGAACTCCTGCGATTCGTCGCTGAATTCGCGCGAGCCGGCTTCAAGCACCACGACCGGAATACCGGCGGCCCCAAGCTTCCTGGCGATGGTGGTGCCGGCAGGCCCGGAGCCGAGGATGCAGACCTTGGGTTTGAAATCCGAGGCGCGATACGCCTCGTAGCTGTCGAAGATCATGCCAGGTCGCTCCGCTTCAGGACCCAGCCATTGACCACGACGATCTCGTCGGGGTCGGCATCGGGGCGGTCGCTGTCAGGCAGCTTGCGAAACAACTGTAGCGCCGGCATCGCAATCAGCGCCTGCATGATGGCGCGGCGCGATATTTTCTTGATGAAGAAACTCATGACACGTCTCTCGATGGGGGCTTCGATCCACGCATGGCGTTCCCTGAACGGCACACGTGCCGGCCAGACAGGCCATTTCCGTGCCAGTCCTAGCCGGTAAACGGCTTACAACCGGGTAAACGGCGTGGTTGCGTGAAAAACAATGTTAGCAAATCCTTAGCAAGCATAGGCGGGCGCCTCAGGCGGCTTCGGAAATGTCCCGGTCCAGGATCGATAAATTGCGGCCACGGTGCTTGGCCTCGTAAAGTCGGAGGTCGGCAGCGCGCATCAGTTCCGAAACATTGGCATCCTCACCGCAAGTGATGCCGCCAATGCTGACGGTCAGCGGCACCGTGCGCTCGTCGACCGGGCGGAAGCGGATCAGCTCGACTTCGCGGCGAATGCGCTCGGCAACGCGCCTCGCCTCCGCGCCGGTGGCGCCGACCAGGAAGGCGCCGAACTCCTCGCCGCCGATGCGGCCGAGCACGTCGCCGCTGCGCACGCCGCGCTCGATGGCGCTGGCGATCAGCAGCAGCGCGTCATCGCCGGTCAGATGGCCAAAACTGTCGTTGATCGCCTTGAAATGGTCGGCGTCGATGATCAGCAGCGCGCCGCGATCGGATTTGCGCCGAGAGCCGTCGAGCGCGGCAAAGAAACTCTCGCGGTTGAGCATGCCTGTCATGTCGTCGCGGCTCGCCTTCTCCGACAGACGCCGGTGCGCGGCGGCGAGCTGGGCATGCGCGCGGGCAAGGTCGCGATGCGCGCCTTTCAGCCTGTCGCTCTGCCAGAAGGTGCTGGCGCAGGCGATCCAGGCGAGCGCCAGCGGGCACACCGTCGACGTCAGCCAGATGGTGCGAGTGACCGGAAAACCCATGGCCGGAACGATAATCAGCGTCAGCAAAAGCGAGACGGCTACCGAGCCGAACGCGACGGCGGCGGACTTTAAAAGTATGCGACTCATCGCGGGCTCCCACTGAACCGTCTCTGTGCCAGCAAGCCCTGAAGGCCACCTTTCGGGGATGGCTAAAATTTGAATGGAGAGGCCATTTTTACAACTCTAGATGCGTATAGGTTGTGGATAAGTCCAGCCGCAGAAAGGGGTTCGAACGGCAGATATTTCGTGCCATAAGGACGCCATGACCACGTCGCCCGATCCCGCCCGCTTCGCCCATGTCACCGACTGGGTGTTCGACCTCGACAACACGCTCTATCCGCACCATTCGAATCTGTTTTCGCAGATCGACGTCAAGATGACGGCCTATGTCGGAGAATTGCTGACGCTGCCGCGCGAGGAGGCGCGCAAGCTGCAGAAGGAACTCTACCTGGAATATGGCACGACGCTGAACGGGCTGATGACGCGCCACGGCATCGACCCCGACGACTTCCTCGAAAAGGTGCACGACATCGACTATTCGTGGCTGGTGCCCGATCCGGTGCTGGGCACCGCCATCCGCCAGCTTCCCGGGCGCAAGTTCATCTTCACCAATGGCGACCGCAGGCATGCCGAGCGGACCGCGCGCCAGCTCGGCATACTCGACCATTTCGATGACATTTTCGATATCGTCGCCGCCGGGCTGAACCCCAAGCCGGCGCGCCAGACCTATGAGAAGTTTGCCGAACTGCACGCCGTCACCGGCCACAATGCAGTGATGTTCGAGGATCTCGCCCGCAATCTGGAGGTGCCGAAATCGCTCGGCATGACCACAGTGCTGGTGGTGCCGCGCAATTTCGAGCCGACCTTTGCCGAGATCTGGGAACGCGACCCGGCCAATGAGGACGACGTCGATTTCGTCACCGACGACCTTGCGACGTTTCTCACGGCGATTGTGGAGGGGGTAGAGGAATTGAAGAACTGAGGAATTGAAGAACTGGGGAACGGAGGAAGGATCCGGACCCCCTTTTTCTTCAGTTCTTCAGTTCTTCAGTTCCTCAATTCCCCAGTTCCCACCCTATTCCCCTAACTTATAGAACCGGCTGATGATGCCCCAGGCCTCGTCGGCGGTGTCGACGAAGTCGATGATGTCCTGGTCGCCGGGCGTGATGGTCCCTTGTTCCGCCAGGAAATCGAGATCGATCGCCCTTTTCCAAAAGGCCTTGCCGAACAGGATCACCGGGACGCGTTCCATGCGGCCGGTCTGGATCAGGGTCAGCGTCTCGAAGAATTCGTCCATGGTGCCAAAGCCACCCGGAAACACCGCGACAGCCTTGGCGCGCATGACGAAATGCATCTTGCGGATGGCGAAATAGTGGAAGTTGAAGCACAGCTCCGGTGTCACATAGGCGTTCGGCGCCTGCTCGTGCGGCAGGACGATGTTGAGGCCGATCGACGGCGCACCGACATCGTCGGCGCCACGATTGCCCGCTTCCATGACGCCTGGCCCGCCACCGGTGACGACGACGAATTCACGGTAATAGGACGTGGCTGACTGCTGCGAGCAGAGGCGGGCGAATTTGCGCGCCTCCTCGTAATATTTGCTGTTGTGCTCGAGGTTCTTCTTCTGCGTCTCGTTCTTGGCCGCCCAGGCCTCGCCGCCGGGCTCGGGAATGCGCGCGCCGCCGAACAGGATCACCGTCGAGCGGATGCCGCGTTCGGCAAGGATCATTTCGGGCTTCAACAGTTCCAGCTGCAAGCGCACCGCGCGCAATTCGCGGCGCGTCATGAAGTCGGGATCGTTCCAGGCGAGACGATAGGTGTCGGCGCGCGTCTGCGGCGTATCGGGCACGCTTTTCGAGCGCTCCAGATCCTCGTCCGAATGTGGCAGCGGCGTCCATCCCGCCTTTTCCATAGGAGTCATATGCTTTACCCGTCCCAACAGTTCACTTGCGCCGTCCCATGGCGCACGCGCGATTGACCCCCAATACGCCTTAACATAGGGTCCGCGCGATTTTCAAAACAGGTTAAGGCGATGGCCTTAACAGCGCGGTAACGGAGCGAAATCATGTCGAAGCCTGATCTGGCGAGCCTCGAAAAGACCATCGAGAAGGCCTTCGAGGAGCGCGACACGATTTCGACCGCGACCCGCGGCGAAACGCGCGACGCCATTCAGACTTCGCTCGACCTGCTCGACCGCGGCACTGTGCGCGTCGCCGAGCGTCAGGCCGACGGCAAGTGGCATGTCAACCAGTGGCTGAAGAAGGCGGTGCTGCTGTCGTTCCGGCTCTACCCGATAGAGATCATCAAGGGCGGCCCCGGCCAGGCGGTATGGTGGGACAAGGTGCCATCGAAGTTCGACGGCTGGGGTGCCGTCGATTTCGAGAAGGCCGGCTTCCGCGCCGTGCCGTCTTCAATCGTTCGCCGTTCGGCCTATGTCGCGCCGGGCGCGGTGCTGATGCCGTCCTTCGTCAATGTCGGCGCCTATGTCGACAGCGGCACCATGGTCGACACCTGGGCCTCGGTCGGCTCCTGCGCCCAGATCGGCAAGAACGTGCATCTGTCGGGCGGCGTCGGCATTGGCGGCGTGCTGGAGCCGATGCAGGCCGGCCCGACCATCATTGAGGACAATTGCTTCATCGGCGCGCGCTCGGAAGTG
Organism: Mesorhizobium neociceri; assembly: GCF_013520985.1. GTDB lineage: Bacteria > Pseudomonadota > Alphaproteobacteria > Rhizobiales > Rhizobiaceae > Mesorhizobium > Mesorhizobium neociceri. The sequence continues at coordinate 61,414 of NZ_JACDTY010000011.1, forward strand.
GTCGAGGGCTGCATCGTGCGCGAGGGCTCGGTGCTCGGCATGGGCGTCTTCATCGGCCAGTCGACCAAGATCGTCGACCGCGCCACCGGCGAGGTGTTTTATGGCGAGGTGCCGCCGAATTCCGTCGTCGTCGCCGGCTCGATGCCGGGCAAGGCCTTTCCGAACAACGAGCCGGGCCCAGGCCTCTACTGTGCCGTCATCGTCAAGCGCGTCGACGCCAAGACCCGCTCCAAGACCTCGATCAACGAATTGCTGCGCGATTGATCTTTTTTGCAAACGGACGCACCTTCCGCCGGCGCGACATTCCGTCGCGCCGATTCAGCATGGAGGGGTGACATGGACTGGAAATATCTTCTGACCAGCTTTGACGGCCGCATCAATCGCGCCAAGTTCTGGGCGGCGATCGGTGTTTTTTTCGTGATCGGCATCGTCGCCTTGATCCTGGATTCGATCCTGGGCACACGCATGGATCTCGGCGGCGGCGCCCAGATCGGTATCATCGGCATCATCGTTTCGCTGGCGTCGATCTATTTCGCGCTCGCGGTTTATGCCAAGCGTTGGCATGATCGCAACAAGTCGGGGTGGTGGACCCTGATCCTGTTTGTGCCTTTTGTTGGTGCGATCTGGTTCATCGTGGAATGCGGCATTCTCGAAGGCACTCGAGGCGCCAATCAATACGGACCGGATCCGCTTGCCTGAAAAATCAGACCTCTTTTGGCTTTTCTTCAAAACCTCGGGCCGCGTCAGCCGCGCGGCCTATTTTCTTGGCCAATTGCTGCTGGCAGTCATCCAGCTCTTCCCGCTTTATCACTTCAAGCTAGCGCCCGAAGGCAGTCCTGAGAGCGAGGTGTGGCTCTCCATATTCGTTGTGGTCGTATTGGCAACGGCGTGGCCTACCATCGTACTGAATGTGAAGCGCCTGCACGATCTGGGCAAGTCAGGCCTGTTCGTGCTGGTTTTGTTTGTGCCCCTGGTGCAGTTGGTCGCCATTCTGCTGTTGTATGTGTATCCTGGCCAACCAGGTCCCAATCTTTACGGCCGGCAGACCAATGGCCCGGCAAACTCCTGAACTCCGACGGCCATGCGCTACCGCACGCTTGATCCGAAACTGATCATCGACACCGCCGAGCGGCTGGAGGAGCGCGTCGCCGAGCGTTTTCCCGAGGCCGGCCTGCGCGGCGTCGCCGCCGAACTGGTGTCGTTGTCGCGCGACCTGGCCAAGGCGGCGCAGGCGCTCGAAGCGCCGATCTGGTGGTTGCGCGGCGCCATCGTCGCCGCCGTTGCCGCCGGCGCGCTGATCTTCCTGTTCGTCGGCACCATCCTGCCGCTCATCCATATCTCGCAGGCCGACGATGCGGTGCAGTCGGTGCAAGGCATCGAAGCCACGATCAACATGATCATCCTTGCCGTGCTCGGCCTGCTGGCGCTGATCCGCACCGAGGAGCGCATCAAGCGCAAGCGGGTGTTTCGCCAGCTGCATGGGCTGAGGTCGCTGATCCATGTCATCGACATGCACCAGCTGACCAAGGATCCGGCCGCATTGTCTGCAAGCTTCAGGCCGACCGCGCATTCGCCGGCGCGTATCACCAATGCCGCGGACTTGGCGCGCTATCTCGACTATTGCTCGGAAATGCTGTCGATCACCGGCAAGATCGCGGCGCTGTTTGCGCAGTCGGTCAATGACGATGTGGTCATCGACGGCGTCAATGACATCGAGAACCTGGCGTCCAACCTGTCGCGCAAGATCTGGCAGAAGATCACACTGATCGAGAACCATCCGGCGGCGCACCCGCTGCCGGCGCCAGGCCCGGCGAGCAAAGCGCCGGCTCCGAGGCGTGCACCAAAGCTGTGACGCGGCAGTGCCGGCATGCCTGCTTTTCCCGGGCTCATGTAGCGGCGAGTAGGCTATCCCGTGACAGCTTCCGGCGTCAGCCCGGGTGGTCCGCGCTTTTCCAGCTCGGCTTGCCGCACCAGCGCGGTGACGCGCTTCAGCAAAGGCGCCGGCGTGCCGGCCTTTTCGGCGAGGCTCAGGACCGTCCCCTGCAGGTCGCCGATCTCGGTTGGCCGGCCGCGCTGGAGATCGTCCCACATGGAAGAGCGGGCCTGCGGGTCGATGGCGAGCATGCGGCGGGCCACCAGCCGGAACAGCCAGTCCGGCAGCCGGAGCAGTTTCGGCAGCAGGCCGGGACGCAGGCCGCCGATCCGCACCGGGGCGATGTGTGACGCCTTCATCGCCGCCAGCGCCTCGTCGATCTGAACGGCAAGGATCAGCCGCCAGCGGCGATCGGCAAGTTCGCTCGCCAGCGGCAGGCCGGACAGCGCGACAAGCGCATTGTTGAGGTTGATCAGCAGCTTGCCCCACTGCACTGCTTTCATGTCGGCATGGGTTTCGACGGCAAGGCCTTCGACATCGAGAAGGCTGGCAAGGCCGGCCATACGATCTTCGATCATCACTTTGCCGTCGCTGGCGCGATGCACGTGAAGCGGCAAGTTGCCTTCGGCCGACTGGACGACATTGAACGGCACCATGCCGGCCAGCACCAGTCGAGAGCCCAGCCTGGCGCGTAACCGGTCGGCATTGCCGACACCGTTCTGCAGGCTGACCACCACGGCATCGCCGCGAGCGTGTGCGGCAATGAGCGCCGCCATCTCTTCAGTGGCGCCGTTCTTGACCGTCACCAGCACAACGTCGGCATTGGCCAGGGCGGCGGCCGGATCGGCGGTCACGGAAAGAGCGCCCGGCTTGATGGATCGGTCGCGGCCGTCGAGGTCGGTGACGCGCAGCCCACCGTCCAGCACGGCCTCCGCGATGCGCGACCGCGCCAGAAACACCACCTTGCGTCCTGCCAGCGCCAGGCAGCCGCCGACATAGCAGCCGATGCTGCCGGCGCCGGCAATGACGATGGTCTTTTCGGCGTTGGCCATGCGATAGTCTCGTGTTGGCCTGCACTATACGACATGAAAACCATAATGTCGGCGGCAGGACCGGTCACCATCTCTGGTCGTGACAGGCCTTTCGCTTTCGACTATCGCTTTGCCCATGAAACTGCCGACCGATCCCGCCGCCAACCTCGCGACCCTCATACGCTGCGCCTCCGTAACACCTGCCGAGGGCGGTGCGCTGGCCGCGCTGGAAGGCATGCTGAAGCCGCTCGGCTTTTCCGTCGAACGCCCGGTGTTTTCCGAAGACGGCACACCCGACATCGAGAACCTTTATGCACGCCGCTCCGGCAATGGGCCGCATCTGATGTTTGCCGGCCATACCGACGTGGTGCCGGTGGGCGACGAGGCGTCGTGGACGCATCCGCCCTTCGCCGCCGAGATCGCCAAGGGCGAGATGTACGGCCGCGGCGCCGTCGACATGAAGGGCGGCATCGCCTGTTTCATCGCGGCGGTGGCGCGCCATGTCGAGACAAAGGGCGGCCCGAAAGGCTCGGTCTCGCTGCTGATTACCGGTGACGAAGAGGGCCCAGCCATCAACGGCACGACAAAACTGCTCGACTGGGCGGCAGCCAAGGGCGAGAAATGGGATGCCTCGATCGTCGGCGAGCCGACCAATCCGGACGCGCTCGGCGACATGATCAAGATCGGCCGGCGCGGCTCGATGTCAGGCAGCGTCACCGTTAACGGCCGCCAGGGCCATGTCGCCTATCCCTTGCTTGCCGACAATCCGGTGCGCGGACTGATGAGCCTGGTCGAGGCCTTGCTCCACCCCGTTTTCGACAAGGGCACGAAGGATTTTCAGCCGACCAACCTGGAAGTGACCTCGATCGATGTCGGCAATCCGGCGACCAATGTCATTCCGGCCAGAGCGACAGCCACCTTCAACATCCGCTTCAACGACAGCTGGACGGCCGAGACCGTGCAGGCCGAGATCCACAACCGTCTCGACCAGGCGGCCAAGCGCAAGAAATACCGGGCGGGCAAGAAGACGCCGGTCGACTACGAGCTGGTCTGGCGCGACCGGCCGAGCCATGTCTTCCTGACGCGCGACGACAAGCTGATCGAGACGCTGCGCGGCTCGATAAAGGCGGCGGTCGGCAAGGAGCCGGCGCTGTCCACCTCCGGCGGCACCTCGGACGCCCGTTTCATCAAGGACTATTGCCCGGTGGTCGAGTTCGGACTTGTCGGCAAGACCATGCATATGGTCGATGAACGCGTCGCATTGGCCGACCTCGAGACGCTGACCCAGATCTACCAGCGCTTCATCGAAGACTGGTTCGAGCAAGGCTGATCATGCTTTCGGTTGACGAGACCTCTTCATCGCTTACCGGCGCCTGGCGGCTGATGCTCGGCAAGGCCGACGGCTTGCGGCTGCTCGACCTGTCGGCGGATGGTTTCTGGAATTCCTTCTTCGCCATCGTCGTCGCCGCGCCGGCGATGATCGTCGGCTGGGTCGGCACGGCCAACGAGATCGGCGACCCCAATGCGTTCGCCGGGCGGCTGGGCATGTTGATCCGCCTGGCAACCGTCGACCTCGGTTCGTGGCTGCTGCCGCTGGTTGTTCTTGCCCTGGTCGCGTCGCGCGCCGGCATCGGCGACCGCTTCGTCCACTACGTCGTCGCCAGCAACTGGGCGTCGGCAATCACCGCCTGGATGCTGCTGCCATCGGCGTTGATCCGGCTTTTCCTGCCGTCCGGCAACCCGGTTGCCGAATTGGTGTGGCTGGTTCTGGTGGTGCTGTCGCTGGTACTCACCTGGCGGATGACCAACGCCGCGATCGGCAAGGGCGCGGCTGTCGGCAGCGCCGTGTTCGCAGGCATGTTGGTGGTGTCCCTGGCCGTCTTGTTCGGCCTGGTGGCGTTGCTCGGCATCACTGTACCGACAGCGGCCCCCGCTTAGGACCCATCCGGATAATCGACGCCGATGAGGAAAAGCCCGTCGGGCGGCGCCACCTGACCGCAGGCGGCGCGGTCTTGCGCATCGAGCGCTGCCTTGAGGTCGGCTGCCGTCCAGCCGCCGTCGCCGACGCGTTTCAGCGAGCCGACCATGGAGCGCACCTGGTTGTGCAGAAATGAGCGCGCCGAGGCCTTGACCTCGATCAGGTCGCCTTGGCGGCTCACATCGAGCCGCTCCAGCGTCCGCACCGGACTGTTGGCCTGGCACTGCGTTGAGCGGAAGGTGGTAAAGTCATGTCGGCCGAGCAGGACTTTCGCCGCTTCGTGCATGGCGTCGGCATCGAGCCGTTTTGGCACCCACCAGACCTTGCCCTTTTCCATCGCAGCCGGCGCGCGCCGGTTGAGGATGCGGTAGAGATAGTGGCGTCCGGTGGCCGAGAAACGGGCGTCGAAATCGTTGGGGACAACCGTCGCCTGCAGGATGGCGACGCGCGCGCCCGCCGCTTGCAGATGCGCGTTGATGGCGTCGCGCACCTTGTCGTTTGGCCACGTTTTGGCGAGGTCGACATGCGCCACTTGGGCGGTCGCATGCACGCCGGCGTCGGTGCGGCCGGCGGCGCGCAACCGCACCGCCTCGCCGCTGAATTTCTCGATCGCCTGCTCTATCGCCTGCTGCACCGAAGGCTGATCCGCCTGATGTTGCCAGCCGGCGAAGAGGCTGCCGTCATATTCGATATCGAGACGAAAACGCGGCATGGGCGATCTGCACTCGCCTAGAGCCGGAAGATCTCAGGTCGATTCGACCTGAGATCTGAACCCGGCTCTAGATCAAATAGACAGAGCATGATGTCGTCCGAAAACCGCTTCACACTTTTCGGCATCATGCTCAGGCGGCGAGTGCGGTAAAGGCCTGGGCGTAGACCAGCTTGCCTTTTTCGGGTGCGTCACCCCAGGCCAGCGCTTGCAGCGCTTCACCCTGGTATTCGCTCTCGAAGTTTTCGGCGCGCGCATGGTTGTAGCCGAAGCGGCCGTAATAGGCCGGATCGCCCAACACAACGGCCAGCGTCTCGCCGGCATCCCTGAGGCGGATATGCGCCTCGCGGATCAGCGCGCCGCCAATGCCCGAGCCGTGGAACGACGGTTCCACCGCCAATGGCGCCAGTGCCACGGCTGCAAACTGCTTGCCGCCGTTCTGGACGAACAGCCTGGAAAACAGGATGTGGCCGACCACCTGGCCGTCTTCTTCCGCCACCAGTTCGACAACGGCGTCGCCGCCAGTAACCAGCGCGTCGACCAGCCCGGCCTCCGCCTGCTGGCCGAATGCGTGTTCTTCGACGAGGCGTATGGCCTCGCGGTCCCGTGGCGTCGCGCCGCGTATCGACATCATGCTCATGAGAATTTCATTCCTTTTTCGATCTTGGCCCCGCGCAGAAACTCCTGCGCGGCAGCGGGCCTTCCGCCCGCCCGTTGAACTTCGACCAGTCTGACCGCGCCCGACCCGCAGGCGACCGTCAGCCGGTCATCGAGAATTCCTCCCGACTCGCCCATGCCTTCCGAAAGCGCACCTTCAGAAAGCGTCGAACGAAGCAGTTTCAGCCGTTCTGTGCGGCCGCCAATGTCGGCCTCGCACCAGGCGCCAGGGAATGGCGACAGGCCACGAATGTGATTGTGGACCTCGCCAGCCGGCCGCGTCCAGTCAATACGCGTCTCCGATTTATCGATTTTTCTGGCGTAGGTCACCCCGTCAGTCGCCTGCAAGGCTGATGCCAGCGTATTTGTCTCCAATCGGGACAATGCTTCCACAATCAGCGTGGCAGCAATGTTTATCAAGCGATCGTGCAGATCGCCGGCCGTCATATCGGGTCCGATGGCGCACTTTTCAACCAGTGCCACCGGGCCGGTGTCCAGGCCCTCTTCCATACGCATCACCATCATGCCGGTCTCAGTGTCGCCGGCCATGATGGCGCGCTGGATGGGAGCTGCACCACGCCAACGCGGCAAAAGCGAGGCGTGGCCGTTGATACAACCGAGCCGCGGCGCCTCCAGAATAGCCTTCGGCAACAGCAGGCCATAGGCGACAACGACGGCGACATCGGCCTGCAACGCCCGGAAAGCGGCCTGCTCCGTCTCGCCTTTCAGCGAAGTCGGCGTGCGCACCTCGATATCAAGCCGCTCGGCCTCGCGCTGCACCGGCGACGGTGTCAGCTCCAGCCCACGGCGGCCAGCGGCGCGCGGCGGCTGGGTGTAGACGGCTGGTATCTCGTGCCCGGCCTCGGCGATCGCGCGCAGCACCGGCACCGAAAACTCCGGCGTGCCCATGAAGATGACGCGAAGCGGCATCTTCCCCTATCCCACCAGCTTGCCCGGCGCCTTGTCCTTGGCGAGCTTCTTGAACTTCTTCACCACCATGTCGCGCTTCAGCTTCGAGATGTGGTCGATGAACAGCACGCCGTTGAGGTGATCGATCTCGTGCTGCAGGCAGGTCGCCATCAGGCCCTCGGCCTCGATCTCCTGCAGCTTGCCGTCGCGATCGAGATATTTCACCCGCACCGAAGCAGGGCGCTCGACCTCGGCGTAATAGTCGGGGATCGACAGGCAGCCTTCCTCGTAGACCGAGCGGGCGTCGGCGCTTTCGAGGATTTCTGGATTGATGAAGACATGCGGCGCCGGCGTCTCGTCTTCCTTGGCGAGGTCGATGACCAGCATGCGCAGCGGCTCGCCGATCTGGATTGCGGCGAGACCGATGCCCGGCGCGTCATACATGGTCTCCAGCATGTCGTCGGCGAGTTTGCGCAAGGGCGCGTCGACGCGTTCGACCGGTTTGGAAACCTGGCGCAGGATCGGATCGGGAAGGATGATGAGCGGCTTGATCGACATGGCGTCTCACCTAAAACGTCGCAGGAAAAGCGTCAACCGGTGCGGTTGGCGCCCGTTCACGTTTTGATCTGTGCCAGGACAGCGAATCGGCTATGCTGGCGGCATGAACGACCTGAGCGCCATCCTTTCCGAACCCGTCGCCCGGCTCGGGGCCACGACCATCACGCTCGGCCATGTGCTGGCGTTCGGCGCGATCGTGTTTCTCGGCCTGTTGCTGGCGCTTGTCGTCGCCCTTTGGCGGTCGGCCAGGGCGCGCACCATCGCAGCCGCGGAAGCTGCAGACCACGCCCGCGACGCCGAGGCGCGGATGGCCGGCATTTTGCAAAGCCAGGCCGAGATGCAGGGCCGCATGGGCGCCATCGCCGACGTGTTCGGCGCAAGGCAGGCCGAACTCAACCAGTCGATCGGCCAGCGGCTCGACGCCATGACCGGCCGCCTCGGCCAGACCATGACCGAGCAGACCAAATCGACGCATGAAAGCCTGGCCAAACTACAGGAAAGGCTGGCGGTGATCGACACCGCGCAGGGCAACATCCAGTCGCTTGCCGGCCAGGTCGTGCAATTGCAGGCGATCCTGTCCAACAAGCAGACGCGCGGCGCTTTCGGCCAGTCGCGCATGGAGGCGATCGTCGCCGACGGCCTGCCGATGGGCGCCTATGAATTCCAGGCGACGCTGTCGAACGGCAGCCGTCCGGACTGCCTGGTCAGGATGCCGAACGGCGCGCCACAGCTTGCCATCGACGCCAAATTTCCGTTGGAAGCCTGGAATGCCATCCGCGCCGCCGACGGTGCGGAACTGCAGAAGGCCGCGGCCCAGGCCTTCCGTCGCGACATCGAAATCCATGTCCGCGATATCTCGGAAAAATATTTGATCCAGGGCGAGACGCAGGACACCGCCTTCATGTTCGTGCCGTCGGAATCGGTGTTTTCCGAAATCCATGAGAATTTCGACGCCCTCATCCAGAAGGCACACCGCGCCCGTGTCATCATCGTCTCGCCGTCGCTGCTGATGCTGTCGATCCAGGTCATCCAGGCAATCCTCAAGGATGCCCGCATGCGCGAGCAGGCGCATCTGATCCAGGGCGAGGTCATCCGGCTGATGGAAGACGTCGCCCGCGTCGACGAGCGGGTGCGCCGGCTGCAGACGCATTTTGGCCAGTCGGCCAAGGATATTGACGAGATACTGGTATCGACCTCGAAAGTGACCAGGCGCGGCCAGAAGATCGAGGCGCTGGAGTTTGGCGAAAGCGAAGCCGAAATGCGCGGCGGGTCTGCCAAGGCCGAACCCGGGGTGCGAGTGGCGGATTCCAAGACGGGCCAGCTCCGGCTCCGTGTCGTCGAAGGCGACGATTAGAGGCCTAGACCGTCGCCACGATTACGTGTGCCTGGATTTTGGCCGCAACCTCGCCGCTGCCATGTCTGGCCGTCATCGCGGCGGCGACATGATCGGTAGCGGTTTCCAGTTTTCCTCTGGCCTCGATTTCGTTGCGAAGCGGAGTTCCCTGGCAATAGGCAACGGCCGGAAGGCGCGGCGAGGAGGCACGGCTTTGTTCGGCTCTCGTCTCGATCGCCACACGCGAGAAACCTGCATCTTCCAGTTCGCCGCGGATCAGCGCCGTGTCATGGTAGCCGTGCGGCGTGCGGACTAGAAAGCGCGGCGGATCGTCCGGAAAAATCTCCGCAAGAGCGTTCGTCACATCATTGGCGAATACATTCTCTTCGATGCGATCCCATACGTTGAACAGGAAATGGCCTCCGGGCTTCAGGACCCGCTTTGCTTCGCGATAGCCGGCGGTTCGGTCGGGAAAGAACATCGCGCCGAACTGACAACAAACGAGATCGAAGGCCGCATTTTCAAACGGCAGCGCCATCGCATCAGCCTGGCGCCATTGGATGCGACTGCCGGGCGCTTGCCGCGAAGCGGCGTAGTTCAGCATCGGCTGGTTGAGGTCGGTCACGATATAGCTTGCATCAGGGGACAGTTTTGGCGCCAGTGCGCGGGTGACAACCCCGGTGCCCGCGGCGATCTCCAAAACGGCGCTGGGTGACAGGGACGCTGCCCGCCGTGCCATATCCGCGGCGAATGGCTCGAAAATCAACGGCACCATGTAACGGTCGTAGTTTTCCGGAATCGAGCCGGCAAACACCTTGTCCGTTTCCGACATTGCTATCTCCCGCCACCCATTTGATGGCGAGCCTAGCACATCATCGTCGGGTTTGGGCGCGTTCAACCGAGAGGCAGACGCTACTGCGCCTCTACGATGCCTATGCCCTCGAATTCCGGAAGCCAGTGCAGGGCCGATCGGTGCCATTTCTGTTGCGTCGGAACCAGATCCTCGCGTTGCCGCGCGGTTCCCGCCCTGATCCCATAGACCTTCGGGCCGTCGCCAACCGACGTCGCGTAAAGATGCGAACCGCAGTCGCCGCAAAAACCTTGCGCGCGCTTGGCGCCGCTCGATCCGGTCTTGATATAGACCTTCGGCGTGCCCTTGGTGATCCGGTAGTGATCCTCAGGCGCGGGAACGGTGACACGAAAGGCGGTGCCGGTCAGTTGCTGGCAGTCGGTGCAATGACAGATAGAGGTCTTTTCCGGGTCGACCTCTGCTTCATAAGTGATGGCGCCGCAATGGCACCCGCCGTCGATTTTCATGGTTGCTCCTCCGAATTCGTCGACTGATCTTAGCGAGACCAGGCGATGGGGCCAACGGTGGACTTCTGGTCCAGGACTAGAGCTCGTTGTTTTGACGCAATTCCCAAGGGAAAGCGCTACGCGCTTTTCCCGGAAAACCGCTCACACTTTTCCTGGAATTGCTCTAGTCCGATGCCGCCTCGACCTGTTTGCGCCGGTGTTCCCAGGTTCCCGTCGTCTGCGGTTTGACGAACAGCCTGGTGATTTCCGGCACCTCCTTCTTCAGCAGTGCCTCCAGGCGCTCGACGCAGGCCTCGATCTCCGGCGCCGTCAGATGGTCCTCGAATTCGATGCTGAGGCCGGCGACGATCTGTTGCGGCCCGAGATGGACGGTGAGAACGCCGTTGGCCCGCTGCACCGCCGGATCCTGCTGGGCGATGGCCAGCATCTTGGCCTGCACCTCCGGCGAGGCCGGCTCGCCGATGAGCAGGCCCTTGCTTTCGCGCGCCAGGAAGATCGCGGTGGCGCCGAGAATGACCGCGATGCCGATGGAGGCGGCGCCGTCGAGTTCGGGCATGTCGAGGAGTTCTGCCGCCAGGATGCCGGCGAAGGCGACGACGAGGCCAAGCAGGGCGGCGCTATCCTCGAACAGCACGGTGTAGACACTCGGATCCTTGCTGGACTGCACGGCCTGCAGCCAGCTTTGCTTGCCCTTTTGTTGGCGGAACTCCTTCAGCGCCACATACCAGGAGCTGCCCTCGAACAGGACGGAGAGGCCGAGCACGATGTAGTTGATCTTGGGATTGGCGACCGGTTCGGGCGCCATGATGTGGACGACGCCTTCGTAGAAGGACACCCCTGCGCCGAGCGCGAAGACGAGCAGGGCGACAATAAAGCTCCAGAAATACAGTTCGCGGCCATGACCTAGCGGATGCGTGCGGTCCGGCGGACGGGCGGCGCGGTGCATGCCGTAGAGCAGCAGGCCGCCATTGCCGGTGTCGACCAGCGAGTGCACACCTTCCGACAGCATGGCCGAACTGCCGGTGAAGAAGGCGGCGGCGAATTTGGTCAGTGCAATGGCGAGATTGCCGGCGAGCGCCGCGTAGATGACCGTCTTCGACCCGCCATGCGCTGCCATGCTGTATTGTCCGTCCAAGCCACCCAATGTAGCGGCCCTGCCGCCGAAGCTCCACAGGCTTCACAACGCACCAATCGCCCGGTCGTTCAGGGTCTTGGAGGCTCGCTAGCGGAAAAGGCGTCTATTCGATGATCTCGTCCGTCCACACCTTGAAGCCGGCCAGCGTGCCGGGCCCGAAGATATGGGTCAGCGGCACGTCGGCGGCGTCGCGGCCGGAAGCGATCAGGATGCGGCCGATGCGCGGGGAATTGTTACGCGGATCGAAGACATGCCAGCGACCGCCGAGATAGACCTCCATCCATGCGGCGAAATCCATACTCACCCAGGGTTTGGGCAGGCCGATGTCGCTGATGTAGCCGGTGCAGTAGCGGGTCGGGATGTTGAGCGCACGGCAGAAGGTGACGGCGAGGTGGGCAAAGTCGCGGCAGACGCCGCTTTGCTCGCGATAGGCCTCGGCCGCGGTCCGCGTCGGCCGCGCATTGCCGTAGCTGAAGACGATGTGGTTGTGGACGAAATCGCAGACCGCCTGGACGCGGGCAATGCCGAGCGGGGTGTTGCCGAACAGCCGCCAGGCTTCATTGGCCAGCAGGTCGCTCTCGCAAAAGCGGCTCGGCAACAGGAACAGCAGTGTGTCCGACGGCAGGTCGCGGACCTCGTGCTGCCAGGCCATCAGGTCGCCCATCTCGAAGGTGCCGGGGTCGCGGATCACGGAATCGGTGCCGAAGGTAAAGCGGCCGGGCGGGGCGACGAAGCGGTTGCACCAGTTGCCGAAACTGTCGCGGTAGCTCTGGATCGGCACCGGCGGGTTGGAGGTGAGGAAGTCTGGGCGCTCGAGATCGGAGGCTCTGGAATAGTGGACGTTGAGCATCGCGATCAGCGGCGTTTCCTGCGGAAAATCGAAACTCATCTCGCTGCCGATGCGGATTCGCATTGTCGTCCTGACCGGACTGCCTGATCATCGCCGGGCGAAGGCATGGCCGATGCTGCAGTGCGAAGACAACCATGGCACGGACCGGCATGGTTTACGAGCAAATTAGAAACCGGTTGAAAGCGGCCGGCTGGCGCTGGCGACAAGCGGCTAGCCTCTTGCAGTCCCGGCGTTCTCTTGTTTCACTTGGGCTCCCAGCAACTGGAGGACCGAATCATGGCTAAAGGTGCGATGAAGGCGGGCAAGGAAGCCCGCAAGCCGAAGAAGGACGCCAAGAAGCCCGCCGCGGCTCCGGCGCTCAAGGCGCCGCCCGTCAAGGCGATGAGGCTCAAGGAAAAGTAAGCCCGGCAACCGTTGAGATCCGGGTAAACCGTTTCGGCGCAGATTTCGACACCGGCGGCATGAACAATGCTGCCGGTGTTTTGTTGAGCGGGCAGGCGAAGCCGCCTATATCGAGGCGGCGAGGACGACCTCGCGCCTTCCCCAAAAAACCGGCCGGGACGACCCGCCATCCTCATGGAATGGAGTGCATCCCCGAATGGAGTGCATCCCCATGTCGTGGATTTTTCTGTTTTTCGCCGGCCTGTTCGAGATCGGCTGGGCGATCGGCCTCAAATACACCGACGGCTTCTCCAAGCCGCTGCCGACAGTGCTCACCGTCGCCTCGATGATCGTCAGCCTGGGGCTGCTCGGCCTGGCTCTGAAGACGCTGCCCGTCGGCACCGCCTATGCGGTGTGGACCGGAATCGGCACGGTCGGTACCGCATTGCTCGGCATCTGGCTGCTGGGCGAGCCGGCAACCGCGATCCGGCTCGGCTGCATTGCGCTCATCGTCTGCGGCATTATGGGGCTGAAGCTCGCCGCCTGAGTTAAGCAACGACAGATCAGCACACAAATACGTTCAGGGCCGCTGGAGGGCGACCCTGATGTCCGATCGTTTCGATCGAAGCGGTTAGCGGGCGGAGAAGCCCGGAGGCGTCCTGCCGGTGCGCTGCTTGCGCGCCGCATAGCGTGCGTCGCGCTTGGCCTTGCGTTCGGCTTCGTCGGCCAGCAAACGGGCGATGCGCTCGTTCTCTTCGGCTTCCTTGATCTTCGCTTCAGCCTGCGCTGCCTCTTCGGCCGCAATCCGCGCCGCTTCGGCTGCTGCCTCGCGCTCGGCCTTCTCGACCGCCTCGCGTGCCAGCTTTTCCTGCTTCAGCCTGGCCTTTTCGGCCTCGCGTATTTCGCGAGCCGCCAGAATCGCCTTGCGTTCGGCCTGTTTGGCCAGAACCGCAGGATCATCAGCCGCCGGCTTTGACTTGAAGCGCTCCAGAAGCGCCTTCTTTGCCTCGTTCGCGGCATTGCGCCGCTCGAAAATGTCTTTTTCCCTGTAGATAGCCAAGTCCACTTCCCTGAAGTCAATTCGCGACGCTTACATACGCGTGAAAACCGAGAGTTCAAGCGCCAAAACGGAATGCCAGCCATGAAATTCTATGCTGTTGCAGCCAAGAGACGCGCTTTCCCGGAACTGACGCCGACAGAAGCTGGCTGAAACCGACATGCACTGTTCACCATCCGCCCCTCTGGCGGCGGAGCGGCTCGGTCGCTACCTCTAAAGCGCGTTCGCGCTTTAGGTCCTTTGTTCTGTGCATGTCGTTCTCTCAAAACCGTGACCACTTTTGAGCGACATGCATAGCCGCAAAACCCAACCATTGGATGACAGATCATGGAACTCGGTCTCTACACTTTTGCCGACGTCAGCCCGGAGCCCGGACCCGGCGCGATCGGCCCGCATGAGCGGCTGCGCAACCTGATCGAAGAGGTGGAACTGGCCGACCAGGTCGGCCTCGATGTCTTTGGTCTCGGCGAACATCACCGCCCCGACTATGCCGCTTCGGCGCCAGTGGTGGCGCTAGCAGCCGCTGCCGAACGCACCAAGCGCATCAAGCTGACCAGCGCGGTCACTGTTTTGTCCTCCGACGATCCGGTGCGCGTCTTCCAGCAGTTCGCGACGCTCGACCTTCTGTCGGGCGGCCGGGCCGAGATCATGGCCGGGCGCGGCTCGTTCATCGAATCCTTCCCGCTGTTCGGCTACAATCTCGAAGATTATGACGAGCTGTTCGCCGAAAAACTCGACCTGCTGCTGGCGATCCGCGACAATGTGAAAGTCAGCTGGTCCGGCAATCTGCGCGCGGCGATCAACGACCGCGGCGTCTACCCGCGCCCGTTGCAGGACAAACTGCCGATCTGGATCGCCATTGGCGGAACGCCGCAATCTGCCGCCCGCGCCGGCGTGCTCGGCCTGCCGCTGGCGCTGGCCATCATCGGCGGCGAGCCGGCGCGGTTCGCGCCGCTGTTCGATATCTACCGCGAGGCCGCCAAGCGGGCCGGCACTGACCCCTCGGGGCTCGCCACCAGCATCAATGTGCACGGCTTCATTGCCGAGACCACCGAACAGGCGGCCGACGATTTTTACGGCCCGCAGGCCGAAGTGATGAACCGCATCGGCCGCGAGCGCGGCTGGGGTCCGACCTCGCGGGCGCATTTCGACCAGTCGCGCGGCCCGAACGGGGCGCTGTTCGTCGGCAATCCGGAGCAGGTGGCCGAAAAGATCGTCGCCCAGCACAAGATCTTCAACAACGACCGCTTCCTGCTGCAGATGGCGATCGGCACCATGCCACACGCCAAGATCATGAAGGCAATCGAGCTCTACGGCACCAAGGTGGCGCCTATCGTGCGCAGGGAGACGGCGAAGGCCGTACCGGCGGTGACGGCCCCAGCCGCCTGATCCCCGGCAGGCACGCATTTGGCGGCCTGCCGGCTAACGGAACCTTGAAGCCGACTGGACGTTTCCGTCGACGGGCAGCGCCAATTGCGGCGCTGCCCGTGAGGGGAGCATGATGAAAGCCGACCACACAGCTTCGGGCGCAGGCGCCGCCGAAAGCCCCGACCCGCGCGTTGCTGCCCGTGCGGATACGCATCTGATGCGGTCGCTGCTTGTCGGCATCTTCCTGTTCATGGCAATCTATGCGCTCTATTTCGCCCGCGCTTTCTTCATGCCGGTCATCCTCGCCTTCCTGTTGACACTGACGCTGACGCCGATCGTGCGCTTCCTGCGCAAGCACGGCGTGCCCGAAGTGGTGTCGGCGACATTGCTGGTGGTGCTGTCGGTCTGCATCTTTGCCACCGCCGGCTATCTGCTTAGCAGTCCGGTCATCGACCTCATCAACAACACTTCGGCGATCGGCCAGCAGTTGAGCGAGCGGCTGGCGCAGTTCCGCCGCCCGTTCGAGAGGATCATGCAGATCGCGCATGAGCTGGAAGGTCTGGCCGAGACCTCGCAGGAACCTGACGTTCAGAAGGTTGCGGTGGCGCAGTCCGGCATCCTGTCTTCGGCGGCGGGCAACATCCTGTCGGCCGGCACCTCGATCACCATCATCTTCGTTTTGTCGCTGTTTCTGCTGGCGTCCGGCACGATGTTTTATGAAAAGATCATCCAGTCCTTCGCCAGGCTCAGCGAAAAGAAACGGGCGCTGCGTGTCGTCTACGACGTCGAACGCGAAATCTCGAACTATCTGCTCACCGTCGCCGTCATCAATGTCGGCCTCGGCACGGTGATCGGCCTCGGCCTGTGGGGGCTCGGTATGCCCAACCCGCTGGTCTGGGGAACGATGGCGGCGCTACTCAATTTCCTGCCCTATGTCGGCGCGCTCATCACCATCGTGCTGGTCAGCGTCATTGCGCTGATCAGTTTCGATAGCATCTCCTATGCGCTGCTGGCGCCTGCCTTCGTTTTGTTGTGCGATGTCGTCGAGGGCCAGTTCGTGACGCCTATGGTGGTCGGCCGGCGGCTGGAGATCAACGCGGTGGCGATCTTCATCGCCATCGCTTTCTGGTCCTGGCTGTGGGGCTTTGTCGGCGCGCTGATGGCGGTGCCGCTGCTGGTCGTCATCAAGGTGTTCTGCGACCATTTCGACGGCCTCAGCCATGTCGGCAACTTCCTCGCCGCCCAGCAGACGGTGGTGGTGGAAGAGGACGCTGTAGAGGAGACCGGCAAGGCCAAGGCGTAGAGGCCGGTATTGCTTGTCGTCTCTTGTTTGTCGTCTTCCGATGGAGTGCCTATATCGAGCCGGTCAAGCCGGACCCTGCCATGAACGACGCTTCCTTCGACCTCGACGCCTATTTCGCCTGCATCGGTTATCGCGGTCCGATCGATGCGTCGCTGGCCACGCTGACGACCCTGCACCGCCAGCACCCGCAGGCGATCCCGTTCGAGAACATGGATCCGTTGCTGGGCATCGCGGTGAAGCTCGATCTTGCTTCGCTGCAGGACAAGATTTTCGCGCGCCGCCGTGGCGGCTACTGCTTCGAACACAATCTGATTTTCATGCATGCGCTGAAGGCGCTGGGATTTGAGGTCAGCGGCCTCGCCGCCCGGGTTCTGAGGGGTCAGCCGGAGGACGCCATTACCGCGCGCAGCCACATGCTGTTGCGGATCGAGCTCGACGGCGGGACCTACATTGCCGATGTCGGCTTTGGCGGCCTGACGATGACCGCGCCGCTATTGCTCGAGCCGGGCCTCGAACAACAGACCCCGCACGAAACGTTCCGCATCATCGAGACATCCGGCAATTTCCGGGTGCAGGCCAATGTCGGCGGCGACTGGCAGACACTCCACCGCTTCGACATGCAGCCGGCCTATGAGGTCGACTATGCGGTTGCCAATCATTACCTGTTGACCCATCCGAGCTCGCACTTCCTGTCCTCCGTCGTCGCGGCGCGCGCCTTGCCCGACCGGCGCTATGCGCTGCGCAACAACCGACTGTCGACGCATCATGTCGGCGGCCGCAGCGAGCAGCGCGAGATCGCAACGGCCACCGAATTCGCCGACATCCTGGAAAGCCAGCTCGACATCATCATCCCCGACCGCGCCGCCTTCGAAACCAGGGTCCGGCAGTTGAACATCGTAAAGGCTTGAAGCCCATGACCGCACTTTCCGTTCTCGACCTGTCGCCGATCGTCGAAGGCAGCGACGCCTCGCGCTCGCTGGCTAATTCGCTCGACCTTGCCCGCCACGCCGAGCGGCTCGGCTACAAGCGCTACTGGCTAGCCGAGCACCACAACATGCCGGGCATCGCCAGTGCGGCGACCGCCGTCGTCATCGCCCATGTCGCCGGCGGCACCAAAACCATCCGCGTCGGCGCCGGCGGCATCATGTTGCCCAACCATGCGCCGCTGGTGATTGCCGAGCAGTTCGGCACGCTGGCGGCTCTGCATCCCGGCCGCATCGATCTCGGCCTCGGCCGCGCGCCCGGCACCGACATGGGCACGGCCCGCGCGCTGCGCCGCAACCTCGAGGCATCAGACAATTTTCCCCAGGATGTCGTCGAACTGATGGGCTATTTCCAGCCGGCCGAAGAGGGCCAGCGCATCCGCGCCGTGCCCGGCGAAGGCCAGAAGGTGCCGGTCTGGATCCTCGGCTCCAGCCTCTATGGCGCGCAGCTCGCCGCCATGCTTGGCCTGCCCTATGCCTTCGCCTCGCATTTCGCGCCGGCCGAGCTCGACCATGCGCTGGAGATCTACCGCTCGCGCTTCCAGCCGTCGGAACAGCTGGACAAGCCCTATGTGATGCTCGGCCTCAACGTTTTCGCCGCACCGGCCGACGCAGAGGCAAAACTGCTGTTCACCTCGCTGCAGCAGGCCTTCGTCAATCTGCGCACCGGGCGGCCGGGGCGCTTGCCGCCGCCGGTCGAGGGTTATGACCAGACCTTGGAGCCGATGGCGAAGACCATGCTTTCGCAGGCGCTGTCCTGCGCCGTCGTCGGTTCGCCCGAAACCGTTCGGCAAGGCATCGACGCCTTCGTGCGCCGCACCGGCGCCGACGAGCTGATGGTGACGGCGCAGATCTTTGATCATGCAGCCCGTGTGCGTTCCTTCGAGATCCTGGCCGAGGCGCATAAATCGCTGTCGCAGGCCGCCTGAGCAATTCCAGGAAAAGTGTGAAACGGTTTTCCGTCCGGAATTGCGTAAAAACAAAAAGGATGGAGCCGCTTTTGCCTGACATGTGCGTCTGCTAAGGGCAGGCGCCTTTCTCAGCCAAGAGTCGCCTTCCTCAGCCAAGAGTCTTGCCGTGACCCATGATCTCGACCAGCGCATGCGTTTCGCCATCGATCTGGCGCGCCGCGCCGGCGAACTCGGCCTGAAATACTTTCGCGACCTCGAAAACCTGACCATCGAGAGCAAAGGCCATCAGGACCTGGTTTCCGATGGCGACCGCGAGGTGGAACTGTTCATCCGCGCGGCAATCGCCGCCGCCTATCCGCAGGATGGCATCGTCGGCGAGGAACATGATGCGGTTGCCGGATCGACGGGTCATGTCTGGGTCGTCGACCCAATCGACGGCACGGCGAATTTCGTGCGCGGCATTCCGGCCTGGTGCGTGGTGATCGCCTGCGCCAGAGACGGCGAGGCCGTCGTCGGCGTCATCCACGAGCCGTCGACCGGCGAGACCTTCCACGGCCGTCGCGGCGGCGGCGGCTTCGTCAACGGCCGGCCGATCAAGGCCAGTACCGCCGGCTTGAGCGAAGGATCGGTCGGGACCGGGCTGTCGAACCGCGCGGAGACCAGCCATGTCGCCGTGCTCGTCGGCCTGATCATGGCAGAAGGCGGCGTCTTCTTCCGCAACGCATCGGGCGCGCTGATGCTGGCCTATGCGGCGTCCGGCCGCCGGGCGCGTGACCGGGCACCGGCGCGGATTGACCGGGACCGTCATGCGCCTGCTGACCCCGATGGTGATGTCCTATTCGGCAACGCGCCATCAGGTGTTCAGCTATCTGCGCCATGGCGGGACGATCAACTTCTTTCCGCCGCTGTTCACGCCGTCCGAACTGATCGAGGGTCTGCTATCGTTTCAGGCCAGCGGATCGGCATTGCCGCCGCCGGTTATCACGCGGCTGGTGCGCGAAGTGGGCGAACGCTCGACCCGACCGCTGCCGGACCTTGCGGTGCTTTTCAGCATCGGCGGGCCGGCAACCGTCGAAGACAAGCTGGCGGCCTACCGCAATCTTTCGCCGGGATATCGCATAAATTATGCGTCGAGCCTGACCGGCGGCATCACGACGCTGTCGGGTGCCGATGTGCTGGCCAAGCCCAGCACTGCCGGGCGTCCGTTTGCCGATGTGCGTGTCGAAATTCTCGATGCGGACGGGCGCGTGCTTGGCAAGGGCGAGAGCGGACTGATCAAGGCGTGGACGTCGACGATGGTTTCGGCGGTGGTGTCGGCAGGCAACAAGCCGTTCGTCGACCCCAAGGTCATGGGCGACGGCTGGGGCATTCCCGGCGACATCGGCTTTGTCGACGAGGACGGCTTCCTGACCATCGTCGACCGCGAAGCCGACATGATCGTGCGCGGCGGCGTCAATGTCGCGCCGCAAGAATTGGAGAAGCTGATCCGCACCCATCCCAAGGTCAGGGATGTCGCGGTCGCCGGCTTTCCCGACGCGACGATGGGCCAGGAGATCGCCGCCTTCATCGTCGCCGATCAGGGCAGCGTGGCCGAGTTCGAAGCCTTCCTGCGCGCCAACATCTCGCCTGACCGTCGGCCGCGCGAGGTCCGGCTGGTGCCGTCGCTACCCTACAGCGACAATGGCAAACTGCTGCGCCGCCGCCTTGTCGAGACTCTGTCGCCGGCTGCCGCCAAACAATAGCGTTTTACTTCAAAAGGTCTCTGGCTGCCTCGAACACCGCCGGATCCGCCTTGAGCTCCTGCGCCACCTGCGTGGCTATTTCCTCGCCCGGCGTGATGTCGACGGTGATGCCGCCCATTTTGGCGGCATCGGCCAGGAAATCCGGATCCTTGCTCATCTCGACATAAGCCTTGCGCAAAGCGTCGAGCGTATCGCGCGGAATGCCGGGCGGCGCCATCAAGGGCAGATAGAAGCCGCGCGAGAACTCGATGAACTGGGCTGCCCTGCGCGTCAACGGGTCCTTGATCTGGTCGGAGAAATGCGGAAGCGTCGGCGCAGCCGCGACGGTACCCGGACCGATCGTGCCGAGGATGTTGAACTGGTCGAGTTTGTCGGCAATGCCGTAATAGGGCAGTGCGCAAAGACCCGCGACTTCGCCGCGCTGGCTGGCGACGAGGATGTCGGCCGATCCCTCGAAGCCGGTGACGATGCCGAATTTGGCGTTGAGGCCGTTCTTCACCATAGCCGCGGCGATGTAGCTCAGGCTGTTCTTGCCGGAGGCGCCGATCAGGAACTCCTGGGTCAGGAATTTTTCCACCGTGTCGATGCCCGAGGCCTTGCTGGTGACGCAAAGGCAAGGCTCGGACGACAGCGCGCCGATCCATTGCATGGTGAGCGGGTCGAAATTGGCGTTGGCAGGATCGAATGTCGGCGCGAACGGCATGGCTTCGCTGACCGAGGCGATGACGCTGCCATCGGCGGGTTCGCTGCCCAGCATCATCTTGGTCAGCTTGAGACTGCCGCCGCCGGGCACGTTCTGGACGATGATATCGGGGTGGCCAGGCAGGAAGCGGCCGAGATGGCGCGCGATAAGACGCGACGACAGATCGTAGTTTCCACCCGCGCCATAGCCTACCTTGATGGTGATCGTCTTGAACTCGACGGCTTGCGCTGCCGTCAAGGCGGCGAGCATCCAGACAAAGCCGAGAAGAAACGCGCGCGGCAACCGCGCAACCGTCGGACAGTTCATGTCGTACCCCCAAAAAACCCGGCAATATCATAGCGGCGGGGAAGTCGATGGGAAGCACCTGCACGAAATAAGGCTCGCCGCTTCGCCACCGGGATGAGCGGCGGCTGTTCCTCAGAAGGCTTTGAAAAGACCGGCCAGCCAGGGCGCCGGCCAGGGCTGCGAGGCCAGGAGATCGAACACCGCGTAGATGCAGAGCGTTGCGCCGGCGGCGACAGCCAGCGCCATTTTCGGCGACCGTGACCCGAGCATCCAGATGCCGCCGGCAACAAAGACGAAGGTGGCCGCGAGATGCCCCGCCAGCAGGACCAGAAAGGCGAGCGCCAGGCAAAGACCAAGCACGGTGAGATTGCCCTTCAGGGCCGGCCCGTCGGAAGGCTGCCATTCGCCGGCCGGCGTCATGCCGGCTCCGGGGGAGACCGGCTTTCGCCAGCGCAGCACGGTCTGGACGGTCGTCAGCAGGGAAAACAGCGTCAGAAGGCCGGCGGTGATGGCCGGGAAGATGGCGGCTTCGAAGGGAAAATCGAGCATCGCCGTGATCACGCCCGCCAGGCCCAGCAGGGTCAGCGCGCTGCTGGCGGCGATGTCGGGCAGCACCGGCGGCAGGGCGCCGGTGCTGCCGCGCGCCTTGATCCAGGACACCGTCTGCCTGACCACGCCGGCAATGGCGAGGCCAAGCAGGATGAGCACCAGCGGCTGTTTCAGCCACGACCAGCCGGAAATCTGGTAGGCGAGGAAGAAATAGTTTTCGAGACTGGGGCCGAGCACGAAGCCCAGCGAAAAGGCCGAACGCGGCCAGTTGAGCTCCTTCATTCCCATGCCGACCGCGCCGACCAGCATCACCAGCAGGAAGTCGAAGGCGCTCATATTGGTCTGGTAGGCGCCGACGACGATGAAGGTGACCACCAGCGGCACCAGGATCGCTGCCGACACTTGAGCGATACGCGCCAGCTGCCTGGTCAACAACAGGCAGGTGACGGCGCCGACGATGTTGGCGACAGCGATGGAGAGCACCATTGAAATGGTGAGCGCGGCGTTCTTGCCGAGCATGTCCGGACCGGGGACAAGGCCGTGGATGACGAAGGCACCGAGCAGGATGCTCATCGAAGCCGATCCCGGCACGCCGAAGGCGATGGTCGGGATGAGCGAGCCGCCCTCCTTGGCGTTGTTGGCGCTTTCCGGCGCAATGACGCCGCGCACATTGCCCTGGCCGAATTTCGGCCCCGGTCCCGGCCGGCGCGAAGCGTGGCCATAGGCGATCCAGTCGAGCACGGCGATGCCGATGCCGGGCACGGCGCCGAGCAGCGAGCCGATGGCGCTGCAGCGCAGCACCAGCGGCCATTCGCGCAGCGTATCCCTGATGCCTTGCCACATGCCGGCATAAGTCGGGCGCTCGGCGTTGCCCTGGATCGAGCCGCGCAGCAGCAGCGAGGCGAGTTCGGGCAGGCCGAACAGGCCGAGGAAGACCAGCGAGATCGGCAAGCCGTCCCAAAGGTAGATCTGGCCGAAACTCCAGCGCTCGATGCCGGCAATGCTGTCGATGCCGATGAAGGAGGCGAGCATGCCCAGCATCGCCGCCGCCAGGCCCTTCAACGGCTGGCTGCCGGCGAGGATGGCGACGATGGAAAGGCCGAAGGCGCAGATGGCGAAGAAATCTGGCGTCTTGAGATAGAGCACCAGTGGGCGCATGACGGGAATTGCCGCCGCCAGCACCAGCGCGCCGAACACGCCGCCGATCATCGAGGCCGAATAGGAGGCGCCGAAAGCGCGCGCCGCCTCGCCCTTCTTGGCCATGGCATGGCCGTCAAGCACGGTCGCCGCGGCGCCGACCGAACCCGGAACGCCGAACAGGATTGCCGGAATAGTGTCCGAGGTGGTGGTGACCGAGCCCATGCCGAGCAGCAGCGCGAAGGCGGCGTAGGGATCCATATTGTAGGTCATCGGAATCAGCAGGGCCATGGCGAACAGGCCGCCAATGCCCGGCACGACACCGACGACGAGACCCGCGAACACGCCGATGACCAGCATGAGCATGCGGAATGGCTGCGCCATCTCCGCAATGGCGGTTAGGATCAGATCCACATCAGGCCTATTTCACGAGTTCCCGGGCAGCGGCGAAGACCGCAGGCGTGGCTTTAAGCTGTTGCGCGACCAGCTGGCTGATCGCTTCGCCGGATGTCGGGTTGAGGGTGAGGTCGCCAAGCTTTGTGGCATCGGCGAGAAAATCGGCATCCACAACCATGGCGGAATAGGCCTTGCGCAGCGCGTCCACGGTCTCTTTCGGCGTTCCCGGCGGGGCGATGAGCGGATGGTGGATATGCAGCGCCGATTCGATGAGATCGGCCGCCTGACGTGCCGTCGGGTCGGCGATGGTTGCCGAAATGCTCGGCGTCGCGCCGGAACCGCCCTGCCCGAACGTGCCGATAATGTTGATCGCGGCGCGATCGCTCCTGAGCAGGGAGCTGGAGACCCCGCACATGCCGGCAATCTCGCCGCGCCGCATGGCCAGTTCGATGTCGGCGGTGCCGTCGAAGCCGGTGACGATCTTGTACCTGGCCTTCATGCCATTCTTGGCCAGGGCGGCGAAGATGTAGGTCGTGCTGTTCTTGCCCGTCGCTCCGATCAGGAAATCCGACTGCAGGAACTTTTCCATCGTGTCGATGCCGGATTGCTTGCTGGTCAGGCAATAGGCCGGGTCGTTGATCAGCGAACCGATCCACTGCAGGGCGAGCGGATCGAAATTGGCATTTTCGGGATCGAGGATCGGGGCGTAGAACATCGCTTCGCTGACCGAGGCGATGACGCTGCCATCGGCCGGTTCGCTGCCCACGACCATCTTGGTGAGCTTCAGGCTGCCGCTGCCTGGCACATTCTGGACAATGATGTTGGGATTTCCGGGCAGAAACCGGCCGAGATGACGGGCAATCAGCCTGGATGTCTGATCATAGCCGCCCCCTGCGCCATAGCCGACCTTGATGGTGATTGTCTGGAATTCGACCGCCTGGGCCGGCGGGCAAGCGACCCATGAAAGGCTGGCAACGGCAAAAAGGGGGAGCAATCGCCCAAAAATCCAACGCATTATCCAGGTCCCCAAACGATATGGCACTATAGCTGCGGCAAAAACGATGAGAAGCGGCCTTTTCGCCATAATGCTGCCCGCTCGGCCGCTTCCTCCCCGACGGAGGGTCGATTCGGCGCCAGGAGACGCATAGTGGACGCCATGCGCAGAATGCTTGCGCCCGATGCCGCCTGTTCTTATATACGCGCCAAGCCGCCCAGCGCCGGAATGCCGGTAGCCGGAGCGGAATTTCTTGTGAACAGGGGCTTTCGTCGGAACGCCTTCACGGGTCCTGAGAGCCTGCTTAGCGGAGAGACTAGAAAAATGGCAAAAGTAATCGGTATCGATCTCGGCACCACCAACTCCTGTATCGCCATCATGGATGGCAAGGAACCGAAGGTGATCGAGAATGCGGAAGGCGCGCGCACGACGCCTTCCATCGTCGCCATCAGTGGCGACGGCGAACGTCTCGTCGGCCAGCCGGCCAAGCGCCAGGCGGTCACCAATCCTGAAAACACCATCTTCGCGGTCAAGCGCCTGATCGGCCGCCGCTATGACGATCCGGTGACGGAGAAGGACAAGAAGCTTGTCCCCTACAAGATCGTCAAGGGCGACAATGGCGATGCCTGGGTCGAGGCCGGCGGCAAGAAGCAGTCGCCCAGCCAGATCTCGGCCATGATCCTGCAGAAGATGAAGGAAACGGCGGAAGCCTATCTCGGCGAGAAGGTCGAGAAGGCGGTCATCACCGTTCCGGCCTATTTCAACGACGCCCAGCGTCAGGCCACCAAGGACGCCGGCAAGATCGCCGGCCTCGAAGTGCTGCGCATCATCAACGAGCCGACGGCTGCCGCGCTCGCCTACGGCCTCGACAAGAAGGATGGCAAGACCATTGCCGTCTATGACCTTGGCGGCGGCACGTTCGACATCTCGGTGCTCGAAATCGGCGACGGCGTGTTCGAGGTGAAGTCGACCAATGGCGACACCTTCCTCGGCGGCGAGGATTTCGACATGCGCCTGGTCGAGTACCTGGCGGCCGAGTTCAAGAAGGAACAGGGCATCGACCTGAAGAACGACAAGCTTGCCCTGCAGCGCCTCAAGGAGGCGGCTGAAAAGGCCAAGATCGAGCTGTCGTCGACGACGCAGACCGAGATCAACCTGCCCTTCATCACCGCCGACGCGACCGGCCCGAAGCACCTGACGCTGAAGCTGACGCGCGCCAAGTTCGAGCAGCTGGTCGACGACCTCGTCCAGCGCACCATCGAGCCGTGCAAGGCGGCGCTCAAGGATGCCGGCCTGAAGGCCGGCGAAATCGATGAGGTCGTTCTGGTCGGCGGCATGACCCGCATGCCCAAGATCCAGGAGATCGTGAAGCAGTTCTTCGGCAAGGAGCCGCACAAGGGCGTCAACCCGGATGAGGTCGTCGCACTCGGCGCCGCCATCCAGGCCGGCGTGCTGCAGGGCGACGTTAAGGACGTGCTGCTGCTCGACGTGACCCCGCTGTCGCTCGGCATCGAGACGCTGGGTGGCGTGTTCACCCGCCTGATCGAACGCAACACGACCATCCCGACCAAGAAGAGCCAGGTGTTCTCGACCGCTGAAGATAGTCAGTCGGCCGTGACCATCCGCGTCTTCCAGGGCGAGCGTGAAATGGCTGCCGACAACAAGGCGCTCGGCCAGTTCGACCTGGTCGGCATCCCGCCGGCGCCGCGCGGCGTGCCACAGATCGAGGTCACCTTCGACATCGACGCCAACGGCATCGTCAACGTGTCGGCCAAGGACAAGGGCACCGGCAAGGAGCACCAGATCCGCATCCAGGCCTCGGGTGGCCTTTCGGACGCCGACATCGAAAAGATGGTCAAGGACGCCGAAGCCAATGCCGAGACCGACAAGCAGCGGCGTGCGCTGGTCGAGGCCCGCAACCAGGCCGAGGCGCTGGTGCACTCGTCCGAGAAGTCGCTGAAGGAATATGGCGACAAGGTTTCGGAAACCGAGCGCACGGCGATATCGGATGCGATCACGGCCCTGAAGACCGCGGCCGAAGGCGACGACGCGGCCGACATCGAAGCCAAGTCGCAGACCCTTGCCGAAGCTTCGATGAAGCTTGGCCAGGCGATGTATGAGGCCTCGCAGAAGGAAGCGGCGGAAGCCGACGCCAAGGCGGACGCCGCCAAGGATAGCGACGTGGTCGACGCCGATTTCGAAGAAATCGACGAAGACGACGACAAGAAGAAGTCGGCCTGATCTGACTCACGTTATCGGAGGCGAGATATGAACTTATTCGTTGAGTCAGACTTAACTCACGAAGGGGTTCGTCGTTTGCTCGCCTCCAAAGACGATTCTGAAATGCGGCAGCTGAGAATTAGTACCGACGGAAGAATCTACATATCTGACGACGTCGGCGCGACGAACCTTGCTGGCGTCCTTGTCTACTTTGAGACTTGGTCGGCAGAAGGCTACTGCGGCGAAGATGCATCAAAAGATGCATCCTATGTTGACGAGATTCTCGGCGATCTTCAGTGGATTCGAAGAAAGAACTACAAGGGCTATTTCGACGGTCGATACTAAGCACGCTTCAAGGGTTGCAAAAAGCCCGGCGCAAAGCCGGGCTTTTTTGCAACCCTCGCCGGAAAAATGTGGTCGTGGCTAGAAAAATGCCGGCAAAGCCGCGCCGGCACTGGCATCCCGGCCCCATCGCACCTAAATCGACACAACGTGCCGGCAAACGACGCGATATGCATCAAGACGTTGAATATCCGGACTGCGGGAAAAGATGAAAGCTGATTTCTACGAGACGCTGGGCGTGCAAAAGGGCGCCGACGAGAAGGAGCTCAAGAGCGCTTTCCGCAAGCTCGCCATGCAGTTCCATCCCGATCGCAATCCCGGCGATCATTCCTGCGAGCACAAGTTCAAGGAAATCAACGAAGCCTACGAGACGCTGAAGGACCCGCAGAAGCGCGCGGCCTATGACCGTTTCGGTCACGCCGCCTTCGAGCAGGGCGGCATGAATGGCGGCGCACAAGGTTTTGGCGCCGGTGGTTTCGCCGACATTTTCGAGGATATTTTCGGCGACATGATGGGCGGGCGCCAGCGCCGCTCCTCGGGCGGCCGCGAGCGCGGCGCCGATTTGCGCTACAATATGGAAATCACGCTGGAAGAAGCATTTGCCGGCAAGACCGCGCAGATCCGCGTACCGGCCTCGATCTCGTGCACGGAATGCTCCGGGACCGGCGCCAAGCCCGGTACCCAGCCGGTGACCTGTTCGATGTGCCATGGCCACGGCAAGGTACGGGCGACGCAAGGGTTCTTCTCGATCGAGCGCACCTGCCCGCAATGCCAGGGCCGTGGCCAGACGATCAAGGACCCGTGCCCGAAATGCGCCGGCCAGGGCCGCGTCACCGAAGAGCGCTCGCTGTCGGTCAACATTCCGGCCGGCATCGAGGACGGCACCCGCATCCGGCTTGCCAATGAGGGCGAAGCGGGCCTGCGCGGCGGCCCGTCGGGCGACCTCTATATTTTCCTGGCGGTCAAGCCGCATGAATTCTTCCAGCGCGACGGAGCCGACCTCTATTGCAAGGTGCCGATCTCGATGACGACGGCCGCCCTTGGCGGCTCGTTCGAAGTGACGACGCTGGATGGCAGCCAGACCAAGGTGAAGGTGACCGAAGGCACGCAGAACGGTCGCCAGTTCCGCCTCAAGGGCAAGGGCATGCCGGTGCTGCGCCAGCCCAATGTCGGCGACCTCTATATCCAGACCGCGGTCGAGACACCGCAGAACCTGTCGCGCCGCCAGCGCGAGCTCTTGGAAGAGTTCGAGCAGCTGTCGTCAAAGGACAATTCGCCCCAGTCGAGCGGCTTTTTCGCCCGCATGAAGGACTTTTTCGAATCCTTCGGCGAGCGCTGATTTCCAAGCAATAGAGTTGCAGACGACTGCTGCGCCCGGCACGCTTCCCGAACGTCATCAACATCTTATGCCAGATCGCGCCTTGCCTTGTCCCACCTAGCTGCTAAGTAGCGTTCGGGGGGTGGCTGAGGAGAACTTGCATGGCACGTGGTCCCGGATTGCGGAAAGCACTGGCTGAAAAGTTCGACGACGAGCTGAAATTCTTCAAAGGCTGGATCGACAAGCCGAAGTCCGTCGGCTCGATCGTCCCGACAAGCTCCATCACCGCCCGCAAGATGGCCTCGATCGTCAATCCGAAGTCCGGCCTGCCGGTGCTCGAGGTTGGCCCAGGCACAGGCGTCATCACCCGCCAAATTCTTGCCTTGGGCGTGAAGCCCGAAAACCTCTACGCGGTCGAATATTCCACCGATTTCGTGCGCCATCTGCGCCAGCTCTATCCCGGCGTCAACGTCATCGAGGGCGACGCCTTCAATCTCAACGCCACGCTGGGCGACAAGCGTGACATGGTGTTCGATTCCGTCGTTTCCGGTGTGCCGCTGCTCAACTTCCCTGTGGCACAGCGCATCGCCTATATCGAAAGCCTGCTCGACCGCATCCCGGTGGGGCGGCCCATCGTGCAGCTGACCTACGGGCCGCTGTCGCCGATCCCGCCCGGCCGCGGCAACTACACGGTCAAGCATTTCGACTTCATCTTCCGCAACATCCCGCCGACGCAGTTGTGGATCTACCGGCGCGAGAAACATTAGAGCGACGTGCGTCCGCTCGGACGCACAAAGTACGCTCTAACAGTTTTGAATCTACGCATCGTGCTTTCCAAAAATCGGATTCGATTTTTGGGCCGATGCGTTGATTTGAGCTGTCAGCGGCTGTACCTGTCCCGGGACAAGGTTGGCCAATGGCAGTGATTCCGAAAATCCTCGTCTTCGCCGGCTCGATGCGCAGCGGCGCCTTCAGCGGCAAGACCGCCGATGTGGCGCAGAAGGAGCTGGCCATGCAGGGCGCCGAGGTGACGCGCATTTCGCTGGCCGACTATCCGCTGCCGATCCTGGACGAAGATCTCGAAAAGGAAAAAGGCGTTCCCGACAATGCCGTGAAGCTTGGCCGGCTGATCGCCGCCCATGACGGGCTGCTGATCGCGACGCCCGAGTATAATGGCTCGATCCCGCCGCTGCTCAAGAACACGATCGACTGGGTGAGTCGGGTGCGTACGGAAAACGGCCCCGCGTTCAGGCCGTTTGTCGGCAAGGTTGCCGGCCTGTGCTCGTCTTCCAACGGACATTTCGCCGGGATACGCTGCATCAATCATCTGCGCGCCGTGCTGGTGCGCTGCCAACTGGAAGTGGTGACGCCGGAATGCTCGGTACCGGATGGCGGCAGCGCCTTCGACGCCGACGGCAATTTCAGGGATGAGAGACTGAACAAATCGATGGAGCACCTATGCCGCACGCTGATCGAAACCTCGCATATGCTGTCGACCCGGGCATGATCCACGCGACGACCATGCAGGCCCAAACCATGAGAGACAGGCTGATCGTCGGCCTCGATGTGCCGACGGTGAAAGAGGCCGAAGAGGCGGTGCGCGCGCTCGACGGCGTCGTCTCCTTCTACAAGATCGGCTATCAGCTGGCCTTTGCCGGCGGGCTCGACTTCGCCAGGGAGCTGGCCAGCGGCGGGACCAAGATCTTCCTCGACATGAAGCTGCTCGACATCGACCATACGGTGGCCAAGGGCGTCGAGAACATCGTGCGCATGGGCATGACGATGCTCACCATCCACGCCTATCCCAAGGCGATGCGTGCCGCGGTGGAAGCCGCCAAGGGCAGCGATCTCTGCCTGCTGGCGGTCAGCGTGCTGACCTCGATGGACGAGCAGGACGTGATCGACGCCGGCTATGAATACGACCCGCACACGCTGGTGCTGCGGCGCGCCGAACAGGCGCTGCATGCCGGCATGGGCGGCGTCGTCTGCTCGGCCGAAGAGGCGGAAGCGGTGCGCCGCATCGTCGGACCAGACCTGGCGGTGGTGACGCCCGGCATCCGGCCCAAGGGCAGCGACCATGGCGACCAGAAGCGCGTGGTGACGCCGGCGCAGGCGATCCGCAACGGCTCCAGCCATCTCGTCGTCGGCAGGCCGATCGTCGCGGCAAGCGACAGGCGCGCGGCGGCGGAAGCCATTCTGGAAGAGATGCGTTCAGCGTAACGAGGAGAAAAAAGATGCCCAAGGGATACTGGATCGCACGCGTCGATGTGCGCGATGCCGAAGGCTACAAGGACTATGTCGCGGCGTCGAAGCTGGCCTTCGAGCGCTTCGGCGCAAAATTCCTGGCACGTGGCGGCGAGCACGAAAAGGCCGAAGGCCAAGGCCGCGCCCGCAACGTCATTATCGAATTCGAATCGCTGGCGGTGGCGCATGATTGCTATCACTCGCCGGAATACCAACGCGCCGTCGCCATCCGCCAGAAAGTGGCCGACGGTGAGATCGTGCTGGTCGAGGGTATCTGAGATTCCTCTGACCTAGTGCTGCCCCGATTTCTGGTCTGCGAACACCTCCGCCTGATGGCGGTGCCCCAGCATCTCATAGCCGACCACGCTGACGGCCGGCGCCAGCGTCAGGACGATGAGGCAGACCGCCATGTCGATGCCGGCAAGTGCTGCGATAACGGCAAGAGCGACAACCGCCGCCGTTCCCGCCAGCAGCCAGACATGGAAGGGATCGAAGCGCTGGACGAGATAATAGTAGAGCGCATAGATCGCCGCCAGGAACACGCCTAGCGGAATGGCGACGCAGAGCAGCGTTGCCACCGGGCCGATATGGGCCTTGTGCTCAATGAAATAGGCCGCGACATGCAGCCCGGCGCCGGTGGCGACGATGGCAGCGACGATCAGCATCTGGCCATAGCCCCAGACAAAAGAACGATTGCGGTGTTGGTGCAGCACCGTCCCCGAAGGCAGCATGTAATAGACCCACCACATGCCGAAGG
This sequence comes from Mesorhizobium neociceri, assembly GCF_013520985.1. Taxonomy (GTDB): domain Bacteria; phylum Pseudomonadota; class Alphaproteobacteria; order Rhizobiales; family Rhizobiaceae; genus Mesorhizobium; species Mesorhizobium neociceri. Next base: position 92,454 of record NZ_JACDTY010000011.1, read on the forward strand.
TGAGGCCCATTCCGGCAACGCCGATCAAGGCCGCGTCGAGGTTCCAGCCCTGCTCCTCGACCACGGCGGACAGCGTAGCCAGCGTGCCGACCACCCCTTCGCCGAGCGCGATGATGGCGAACAGGCTGTAGCGCTCGGCCACGTGGTGCGCATGCCAGGGCGTGCCACCATCCCGGCGTTCGGCGATCACCGGCCCGGCAAGCTCGATGAGAAGCAGGATCGCACCGAAAGCCAGGCTTGTCTCCAGCGAGAAATCGACCAGGATCTGTACCACCCAGCCGACCTGGGCGATGGCTATGGCTATGGCGTAGGTTAGACAGGAACGCCGCCGCACGGGGTCCTGCCGCGCCGCGCGCAGCCATTGGAAGATCATGGCAACGCGCATGATGACGTAGCCCAGCACCATCACCGAATTGTTGAGGTGTTCGCCATGCTCGATGGAGGCAAACATGCGTGGCAGGCCGATGGCCAGCACCAGCACGCCGATCATCTGCACCATGGTGACGAGGCGGAAAATCCAGTCGTCAGTGTCGTAGGCCGAGGAGAACCAGGAGAAGTTGATCCAGGCCCAGCAGATGGCGAAGCTGGCAAAGCCGAAGCCGAGCAGCGCTGCCGCGTAGTGCCCTTCCGCCAGAGCATGCGCCAGTTGCGACGAGGCAAGGCTGAAGGCGGTGACGAAGGTCAGGTCGAACAGCAGTTCGAGCGGCGTGGCGACGCGATGCGCCTCATGCGGGTCGCGCCCGGCCATGCGTCTGATGTGATGATGGAGGGTGCTGGCTGGCGTGTTCATCGCGCGACCTTCCTTAAGGACTGTGACGCGAGACTAAAGGTGGAGCAGAGACCGTCAAGGCGCAGCTGATTTGCGCGACCTGTTCAGATGGACCGGCGGCTCAGCCGGTTCGCCGCCGTCTGCGCCATCGCATCGGCCAGTGTCATGCCCCATTGCTGCCGGCAATAGGCACGGAAATCGAAGCAGGGCAGGCCGGGGCAGACCTCGAACTCGATGAGGTGGACATGATCGTCGGCCTCGACCCTGAAATCGATGGAAAACACGTCGCGCAGACCAAGCCCGCTCACCAGCCGCTCGGCGATACGGCGGATGGTTGCGGCAGCGCCCGGCTGGGTGTCGACGACCGGCTCCAGCACCGGCTCGCTGTAGTTTCCGGCCGCCTTGGCGGCCTCGCCAGTGTCGCCGTAAAGCGCCATCGAGTCAGCCATGGTCTGAAAATCGCCACCAGAGTCAACGAAAACGATGCCGAGCGCTTCCGCGCCAGTGTCCGGGTCAATGCCGAGGAAACTGGCGCGGACATTGCGGCCGGCGACATAGGGCTGGACGACGACATCGTCGCGATAGGCGGCATAGACACGCTGGCTAAGCTCCAGCGCATGGGACAGGTCATGGCAGCGAGAATCCGGCCAGATGCCGACCTTGGAGCCGAGTCGGTTCGGCTTGACGAACCAGCCAGCTTCCGAGGGCGGCGGCTCGGCCAACCAGTGGCCATCGCGGGCGAGGCCCGCCTGCGGCACCGGCAGGCCGAGCGCGCCGAGCACGGCGCCGGAGCGGAACTTGTCCTGGCAGAGCGCGAACAGTGCATCGTGAGCACCGATGGTTCTGAGCCCGTTCAGCCGGGCAAGCGCGGGCGCCGCCGCACCTCGGAAATATGCGATGCCATCGGTCAGCGTCCACACCAACGTGGTTGCCGGATCGGCGTTGGCCAGCGCCGCTGCCGCGTCGTCCAGCTCGACCGGCAGGAAGGCCAGGCCGCGCCGCTTGCAAGCCGCGACTAGCTCATCGAATTCAGGTGCAAGGTCGGTCGACTGTGCCAGATAGGACGAGATTTCGAGCGCACGTTCGGCGGCAAACCCATCGGCGACCAGCCGGTCGAGACAGGCCTTTTCCGGTTCGTGGACGAGGATCAGAGTCGGCGTTTTGTGCGGCATCGAATGGACGGCTCCCGGCGATAGAAGCGGTTACCATCGCACGGTCGGCGCGAACGGCTTTCAGGAAACCGACCGGGCCGGGCGGTTGCGTGACAACCGGACAACGAAGCGCCGGCGCGCCTGTCAGGCGATCAGCACGCGCGGCTCGAAGCGGCCGTTGACCGGGATGTCGAGCAGGAACGTCATGCCGGCCTGCGGGTCGAGCTTGCGCTGCTTGTCGTCCTTGCCCTTCCAGGCCGAGGTTACCGCCAGCCGGTCGGCCTTGGCGCCGACAAAGGCCGGACACGAGGACTGCCCCGCCGGCATCGGGATTTCGCGCAGCAGCGTGCCGTCGGGCGCATAAGCCTTGACCGCCTTGCCGCCCCAGACGGCGTTCCATAGCACGCCGTCGCGGTCGACGACCGAGCCGTCTACATAGCCCTTCGAGGAGCGATGGTCGACGAACACTTTGGACTCGCCGACCGGCAGGCCGGTCGCCGGATCGCAGGCGACGCGCATCAACAGGCCAGTCGCGGTGTCGGTGTAGTAGGCGACCGTGCCATCCTCCGAGAAACAAATCGAGTTCGACACGGTGATGCCGGTGTAAAGCGTGCGCAACTCGCCCTTGAAAAACCAGTAGATCGAGCCGGCACCCTTGCCCTCGTTCTTGGCCATGGTGCCGACCCAGAAGGCGCCGCAAGGGTGGACGCGCGAATCGTTGGAGCGCGTCAGCGCATTGTCGGCCTCGATCGCCGTGTGCAGCGTCAGCGTGCCGGTCGCCACGTCGCGAACATGCAGGCCAGTCTCGGTGGCGATCAGCTGGCGCTCGTCGTCGACGATGGCAATGGCGCTGGCCATCTGGCCGAGCTCGTGGACCTTCAGCGCGCCTGAGGTGACACCCTGCTCAAGCAAGAGCCCGTTGACGATGTCGAACCAGTAGAGCGTATCGGTGGCGGGATCGTAGCTCGGGCCCTCGCCGAGTTCGCAGACATGGTTCGAGAAAACCGAAACGTTTTCCATCATGCCTCTCCGCCGAAGGCTGCATCCCAGGCCGCCACCGCCGCCCGGGCGCGCGTGGCCACCTCGTGAACGCTCATGCCGGGTTTGAACAGGCTGGAGCCGAGACCGAAAGCGGTCACCCCGGCTGACTTATAGCCGGCAAAGTCTTTCTCAGAAACGCCGCCGACGGCGCCCACCACGGTATCGGCCGGCAGCACGGCACGCATTGCCGAGATGCCACCGGCGCCGAGCACGCTTGCCGGGAAGAATTTCAGCGCCGAAGCCCCAAGCCGGATCGCCATAAAAGCCTCGGTGGGCGTGAACACGCCAGGCATGGTGACCATGCCATGGTGCATGGCGCGGGCCATCACCCCGGCATCGATGTTGGGGCTGACCAGCAGTCTGCCGCCAGCCTTGTGCAGCGCATCGACATCGGCCGTCGTCAGCACCGTGCCGGCGCCGACCAGCGCCGTTTTGGGCAATGCTGCAACGATGCTGGCGATCGATACAAACGGCTCCGGCGAATTGAGCGGCACCTCGATGGCTTCAATGCGGGCGTCAAACAGCGCCTGGCCGATGGCGACAGCCTCGCCGGGCTTTAGCCCGCGCAGAATGGCGACAAGACCACGCTTGAGCTTCGGGAAAGGTGCGGTCTGGGTCACGCGGTCACTCCGCTCTGGTGGGTCATGTTCATTTGGCGATCATGCCATTTTCGCGCGCCGCTTCGATCAGGCCGGCACGAACCGCCTCGTCGGCGTCGACCGTCCTGACGGCAAGCCCGGCAAGGTCAAGCGCCTGCCGGTAGAGAGTTGCAAGCGCACCGGAGGCAACCAGCACGATTGCGGTGGTGCTTTCGCCATGACGGCGGCCTGCCGAGGCGATCTCGCCACCAATCAGCAGGCCGGACAAGCAGGCGGCGGCTTCATCCGCCTTGAGGTCCTGCAGCAGGCCCGCGGCGCGGATCGAGAACAGCCGCGAGGTGACATCGCCACCTTCGGCCAAAGCCTTGCGGCACCAGTCCTGGAAGAACGGATTGTCCGGGGTGACCGGCTTCGGGTTCTCGCCCAGCGAATGGCGCAGGATCGAATGCTGGGCCAGAACCGAGAACAGCTCGCCGGTCGGCCAGGTGCAGAAACCATCGACCGCCCCATCCTCGACCAGAACCCATTTCGAGTGGGTGCCGGGCATGCAGACGAGGTGGCGTCCCTTAGCCGGCAAACCGACGCCGGCAAGCTGGGTTTCCTCGCCGCGCATCACATCCGGCGCATCGGCCAGCCGCTGCGCCAGGCCGGGCACGATGCGGATGTCGCGGCTCTGGCCGGGAATGCGGACAGCGCCGGCGAGAATGGCGCCGATCGGCGCAGGCACCGTGACGTAAGGCGCCTCCAGCCAGCCCTGGCGCGAGCCGGCCATGCCGCAGATGATGACGGGCAACGTCGCCGGTGCGCCGAGCGCGGCCAGATGGCCTTCGAGGATGGTGGCAAAACCCTTCTGCTGCGCGGTGATCAGCCCGTCATCGCCGCGGCGTTCGGCAAGCACCCCACCCGCCGCGTCGACCAGCCAGACCCGCATGCGGGTCGTGCCCCAATCGACGGCGGCGACGGCCGGCGTCTTCCCCATTGGATTCTGGTTCGCCGGGCTCACAGGAAGCCTCCGTCGACGATCAGCATTTGCGCCGTCAGCATACGCGAGGCGTCGGAGGCCAGGAACAGCACGGTGCCGACGATATCATCGGGCTGCATGACCTGCTTGATGCATTGCTTGGCGACATGGGCGGCAAGGCCCTGTTCGGTGACCCAGAGTTCTTTCTGCCGTTCGGTGATCACCCAGCCCGGCGCAATCGCGTTGACCCGGATGCCGTCGACACCGAGCTTGCCGGCAAGCCCCTTGGTCAGGCCGAGTATGCCCGCTTTGGCGGTGGTATAGGCCGGCATATCTGGGTGGTTGATGAGATAGGAGGTCGAGGTGAAGTTGATGATCGAACCGCCGCCGGCTCGCTTCATGCCGGGCGCCACCGCCTGCGCGGTGAAGAAATGCGGACGCAGATTGACGGCAAGATTGTTGTCCCAGAATTCGACGGTGACGTCGGCGACATCGTGGCGTTCGTCCCACGCGGCATTGTTGACCAGCACGGTGACGTCGCCATGCGTCTCAGCCGCCTTGGCCGCAGAAGCACGCAACGCCTCGACATCGCGCAGATCGGTCTTGAGGTAGAGCGGCCGCCGGCCGAGCGCCTTTTCGACGCGGTCGGCAAGCATCATGCTTGGGCCATCGGCGATGTCGATGAAGGCGACATGGGCGCCTTGACGCACAAAACCTTCGGTCAGTGCCGCGCCAATTCCGGAACCGCCACCGGTGATCAACACCGAGGCTCCCCTAAGGTCGGCAAAATCCGCCGATGGCATCATATTTTCCTACTCCCGATCCGGTCGGCGCGCATCCTAGCCAGCCAAGTCCGGGGAGCAAGGGCGAAAACGTTAATATCTTCGGCTTATGTCAGACAAAAGGACGCAAAATGGCGGACGAAGCCCGCCCGCCCTGGAACCGCTGACTTGCTCGATGCACGGCAGACCGCCGGTCAGATCGCCTTGGCGTAGAGGGCGCCGCGATAGGAATCGCGGAGGTAGCCGAGCGTGGCGTCGGCATCGACCGGCTTGCCGAACAGGTAGCCCTGGCCGCCGGCGCAGCCGAACTGGACGAGGCGGTCGGCCTGTGCCTCCTCCTCTATGCCTTCGGCGACGACATCCATGCCGAGCCCTTCGCACATAGCGAGAATGGCGCGGATGATGTGCTCCGAAGGACGGTCGTCGAGGATGGAGGAGACGAAGGCGCGGTCGATCTTGAGCTTGTCGAAATGGAATTCGCGCAGGCGGCCGAGCGAGGACTGGCCGGTGCCGAAATCGTCGAGCGAGACACGAATGCCGACGCGGCGCAAATCCTCGACGATCTTCTCCGCCGAGGCCGGATCATTCATCAGGCCGGTTTCGGTGATCTCGATCTCCAGCCGGCGCGGATCGAAGCCGGTGCGGTCGAGGATCGACAGTATGTGCAGGCCGGTGTTCTGGTCGACGAGCTGCGACGGCGACAGGTTGAAGGACAGGAACAGGTCCTTCGGCCAGCTGCGCGCCGCTTCGGTCGCCTTGCGCAACACCAGCTGCGACAGCGGGCCGATGATGCCGCGCTCCTCGGCGATCGGAATGAACACGGTCGGCGGGACGACGCCGAGGTCGCGATCGGTCCAGCGCGCCAGCGTCTCGAAGCCGATGGTGCGGCGGGTGTTCAAATCGACGATGGGCTGGAAATGGGGTTCCACCTCGCCGGCCGAGACGGCGCGGCGCAGCGCCTGTTCGATGCGGGTGACGCGCTTGGCCGCCTCTTCCATCTCGCGTGTGTAGACGACGACGCGGCCACGGCCCGAACGCTTGGCGTGGTAGAGGGCCGTTTCGGCCTTGTTGACGAGGATTTCCGTGGTTTCGTCGCCGGAATAGAACAGTGAGCAGCCGACCGAGGCCGAGAGCCTGGCGGTGCGTTCGCCGACATCGTAGGGAGCCGACAGGATTTCGATCATCATGCGCGACTTCTCGGCCGCGGCTTCCTCCGAGAACACCATCGGATAGAGGAAGGCGAATTCGTCGGCGCCGATGCGGCAGACGGTGGAATGGCTGTCCATCGAGGCGCGCAACCGCATCGCCACCTGGATCAAGATGTCGTCGCCGGCCTTGTGGCCGAACAGGTCGTTGATCGGCTTGAAGCCGTCGAGGTCGAGAATGCCGACGGTGAAAGGCGCGGGATCGTCCGCACGGTCGCTGATCAGGCGGTCGACCTTGTCGAAGAAGCGGCGATGGTTGCCAAGCCCGGTCAGCGTGTCGGTGAACGCCAGATCGGTGTTTTCCCTGCTTGCCTGCCCGGTGCCAAACGTCGTTTGCATCGGTATCCCTGTTTTTTGACTTGCGAAATTTGCGCTGAGACTGGCAGCAAAGCGTTTAGGAACCGTATCGCGAAATCGATTTTTCGCTGGCGAATGATGCTTTAGCGGACGCGGTAGAGCTCGACCGGGTTTCCGCGCGTCTCGGCCACCGGTTCGAGCCAATCGGGGACGCTTCCCTGCATCAGCTGGGCCAGGAAGCCTTGCGGCGCCTTGGCGGCGAGCACCTTGCTTTCGGCGCTGCCGCGGCAGAGCGCCACCAGGCCGACGTGATGATCCGCCGCAATCGTCCTCGCCTGGTCCGCCGATCCGAGGAAGGCATCGAGCGCAAGCAGGTCGCCGGCGATGTTGCGATGATAGGGGCCGGCAAAGACCCGGTGCCCGGAATAGGTCAGGATCGGCGAGCCGAGATTGGAAATGGCCAGCACCGTGGTGTCCGGCAGCCCGGCCAACGCCGCGAAGGAGACCTTGCGCGTGCAGGCCGGATCGCTTTCGGCATCCTTTGCCTCGACGGAGACCTTGTTGGCCTCGAATACCCTCGTGGTCGCGGCGGCAGCGCCGGCCCAGACGGCATTCACCGACACCAGCCAGACCGCCGCCATGCGCAGCGACACGCTGCGCGAAGGGCTGATCCTCGCCCGCTCGCGCCAGCTTGCGACCCAGGCCGACAGCGGGATGACGGCCAAGGCGATCGAGAAGGTCGAGCCGCGGACCTGCCAGGCGCTAACGATGAAGGCGACGACCAGCAAGGCGCCGACAAGGCTGTCCTCGCGGCGCCACGGTCCGCGCAGGCGAAGCGCCATCAGCGCGATCGCCACCAGCGGTGTGACATAGCGCGCCGCCACCGAGGCCGGGTCGTTGACGGCGATGTAGAACAACGACTGCGCCTCGTCGATGTGGTCGAGCCACAATTCCTTGAGGCGCGGATCGAGGTTTGCGTAGGGAGCCGCAAGGCATTGCGGAAACAGCGCCACGACAACGGCGCCCAGCACAAGCGCGAGCAGGCCGAGCGAGAGCAGGCGGCGGCTGGCCGTGCCATTGGACGCCTTGAGCGACGTCACGACGGCAAGGCCCAGTCCGGCGATTGCCGCCACCACGAATTGCACGGCCGAGAAGGCATCGCATTGCGCCTGGCCCCAGGCCGATGGCGGGATGGTGGTGACGAAGACGAGCACCGAAACCCCGGCAAAGCCCAGACCGAAATCCCTTGCGATCCGGCGTTCGCCGCCGGGATCGACGACAAACAGCAAGGCGATGCAGGCGCCGATGGTGGCGACATAGGGCGCGGTTTCCATGCCGACGGCCAGCGTCAGCGCCGCGCACAGGCCCGAAATCAGCGCCGCCCAGCGGCGCGTGGGCGCCTCGAGCAGCAGGCTGAGGCTGGCCATGGTCAGCATCAGCTGGACATTGTGATGATCGAGCGCACCCGGCAAGAAGATGCCGATGAAATGCAGCGCCGCGGCGCCGATGACGACGGCCGGCAGTACAGCGCCGGCACCGGCGAAGCTGCGCGCGGCACGGGCGAGGAAGAACACCGCCAAGCAAAACAGCAGCGCCGGCCACAGCACCTGCGCGATCGCCTCGGCCGTGGCCATGCTGCCGGTCAGCGCCGAAGCGGCGAGGATGATGGCGGCGAGCGGCGCATCGACCAGCCGCGACCAGTGCATGACGAAGCCGCCTTCCAGGCCCATCCTGTACTGATGCAGGTCGAACCAGCCCTGTCCGGCCAGCATGTCGCGGACCTCGACCAGCCGCAGCAGGCTGTCATTGTCGCCGCCGGCATTGCTCAACTCGCGAAAGCCGGTGGCGGCATTGACGGCCAGCGCCACCAGCATGGCAAGCAGCGCCAGCATCATATCGGACTTCCAGGAGGAAGCACCCGCCTTGGCTGCGTTCATCATCATGGCCTTTGTCGGAAAGACGTTCAGCTTAAACCTAGCCTTAACAGCTTCAATAAATAGTAAAGTCGCCTGAGCGAGGCCGCATTTGAGCGCGGCCGGAGGCTCCGCCGGGCATCGGGAGACGGAAATGCCGCACGAAGTCCGCCACGAGCCGGCCATTGCCGTGCTCCTGCCTTGCTACAATGAGGAATTGACCATCGCCGAGGTGGTGCGGCGGTTTCGCGAGACGCTACCGTCGGCCGCGATCTATGTCTACGATAACAATTCCAGGGATCTGACCGCGCTCAAGGCGCGCGCGGCGGGCGCCATCGTCATCCGCGAGCCGCGCCAGGGCAAGGGCAATGTCGTGCGGCGCATGTTCGCCGACATCGATGCCGATATCTATCTGATGGCCGACGGCGACGGCACCTATGCACCGGAAGATGCGCCGCAACTGATCAACATCTTGCAGACCGAGCGCTGCGACATGGTGGTGGGCACCAGGCGCGGCGTCACCGACGATGCCGGCCGTTCGGGCCATGCCTTCGGCAACCGCATCTTCAACAGCCTCTACAAGCGGCTGTTCGGCACCGACTTCACCGACATCTTCTCCGGCTACCGCGTCTTCTCCAGGCGTTTCGTCAAAAGCTTCCCCGCCGTTTCCGGCGGCTTCGAGATCGAGACCGAAATGTCGGTGCATGCCTCGCAGCTAAAACTGCCGGTCAACGAGATCGCGCTCGACTATGGCCGCCGGCCGGAGGGATCGTCGTCGAAGCTGTCGACCTATCGCGACGGCGCCAGGATCCTGTGGATGTTCGCCATGCTGATGAAGGAGACGCAGCCGCTGCGCTTCTTCGGCGCCTTCGCGATATTTTTCATGGCATCGAGCCTTACCCTGATGACGCCGGTGCTGATCGAATTCGCCCAGACCGGCCTCGTGCCGCGCATGCCGACCTGGGTGCTGTCGGTCGGCCTGCTGCTGCTTTCGACGCTTGCGATGGTGACCGGACTGATCCTGGATTCGGTATCGCGTGGACGCGCCGAGCAGAAGCGCATCTTCTATCTCTCGGTCCCGTCGGGCCGGGTCGAACGACGCGAGCGCACGAGCGAAACCCCGAAAGCCGAACCGGGCAAGACGCCCCGGGCCGCCTGAGGCCGTGGGCAGGCTCGCCCGCTTCGTCTTTGCCGGCGCCGTCGGCTTCGTTGCCGATGCCGCAGCTCTCTGGCTGCTTTTGGCGGTGACGCCACTCGGCCCCTTCGTCGCGCGCGTGCTGTCGATCGGCTTTGCGCTGTGCGTCACCTGGCAGATCAACCGGCACCTGACGTTTTCGCCGTCGCGTCGCGGCGTGGCGCAGGAGGGTGCGCGCTATGGCGGCGTCGGCATCGCCACCAGCATCGTCAACTATCTCGTCTATTGCGCCATCCTGTTCGCGCTGCCGGCAATGCCGCCGCTGGCGGCACTTGCCATCGCCTCGCTGGTGGCGATGGCGCTGTCCTTCCTCGGTTACTCCCGGCTGGTCTTCGACCGCTGAGACCGTTTGGAAATTCTACGCTGGCGGCCATCTGAAGGCGTTTTCTGCGCTTCCTACAGCGCCGCGCGTCCTTGGGACGCGCAAAGGACGCTGTAGCACTTTGATTTTGCACATGATCCTTTCCGAAATCGAGATCGATTTCGGGGTCATGTGCGGGCTCACGGACCCAAACGTCCGCTGCGCTCCGGTTCGCGAAAACACCATCATCTGACTCGCCAGAGCGAATTTCGAAACGGTCTCCCAGCGTTTGCACCAAGCGAACCGCTACAGAGCTGTAGGCTCTGGCCGATTGGCAGAAGCCGCCAAGTTCCGTATATCGGCGGCTTGCCTTGCCGCAATTCCGGACGGAAAACCGCTACGCACTTTTCCTGGACTTGCTCGACCCGCTGGAGACCAGAAGATGCCCCTGAAAATCGCCGTCCAGATGGACCATGTCTCCACTGTCTCGATCGCCGGCGACACGTCGTTTGCGCTGTCGCTGGAGGCGCAGCGGCGCGGCCATCAACTGTTCCATTACACGCCCGACCGGTTGTCGATGCTGGGCGGCAAGGTGTTTGCCCGCATCGAGGAGATGAAGCTCCGCGACGAGAAGGGCAATCACTATACGCTGGGCGACAAGGTGCGCACCGACCTGTCGGAGATGGATGTGATCCTGTTGCGCCAGGACCCGCCCTTCGACATGAACTACATCACCACGACGCATATTTTGGAGCGCATCCACCCGAAGACATTGGTCGTCAACGACCCGGCCTGGGTGCGCAACAGCCCGGAAAAGATCTTCGTCACCGAATTTCCAGACCTGATGCCGGAAACGCTGATCACCAAGGATCCCCAGGAGGTCGCCGCCTTCCGCAAGGAATTCGGCGACATCATCGTCAAGCCGCTCTACGGCAATGGCGGCGCCGGCATCTTCCATCTCAAGGAAGACGACCGCAACCTCGCCTCGCTGCTCGAAATGTTCGCCCAGCTGTCGCGCGAGCCCTATATCGTCCAGCGCTATCTCAACGACGTGCGCAAGGGCGACAAGCGCATCATCCTGATCGATGGCGAGGCCGTCGGCGCCATCAACCGCGTGCCCGCCGACCACGATTCGCGCTCCAACATGCATGTCGGCGGCCGCGCCGAAAAGACCGAGCTGACGGAGCGCGAACGCGAGATCTGCGCCCGCATCGGACCATCCCTGAAAGAACGCGGCTTCATCCTGGTCGGCATCGACGTCATCGGCGACTACATGACCGAGATCAACGTGACCTCACCGACCGGCGTGCGCGAAGTGCAACGTTTCGGCGGCGCCGATATTGCCAGCCTGTTCTGGGATGCGGTGGAAGGGAAGCGGAAGTAATCCGCCTCTCGTCGTCAATTGCCTTCGCAGCCATTACGCGTCAGGTAGATTTGATGCAAGATCGAGGTTCATCACTAGAAAGTCGCGTGTTAGCGCTCGGTGGATGACACTTGGGCTTTCTACCGGCAAGAAATCAGCCACAATCAAAATCATTGAAGCCGCATCGGCCGCCGTTTTCAAAGGCTCGACTAGACTAGCATACTCGCCATGGAACGAGACTTCATGCACGCCCTTTCCAACAATCGAGTAGGAAGTTTTTACGTGTGGGACAGCAGCCAAGGCCGCATCTAGTGCGCGTCGCGCCACTCGTTCATCTGGGCAAGCCAACTGCATTCGAGTCCTGTGTCCATCTCTGTCGGTCTCAACCCATGCTTGGGCCCAACTGTGCTCCGGCTTGCCGAAGTAGGCTACTTTCCGAGTGAACAAGCCGTCCCAGGTCAAGGCTACAGCCCTAGGCAATAGCTCATGAGCAGCCAGACATTCGAGGATCGGTTCGACCGTCAAGACAGTCAAGTAACCGAGTTCCTCGGGTGAGTGGTTTTTAACCAGACTTGCAGTTACAACCCCCAGCGCAAAACCCCATTCGGACATTACGACGCCACCACTAAAGCCGCCCTTTGGGGGGACGGACACAATGAAATGAACGAAATTCACATTGATTAGATCAATTACGGCGTTGATCTGGCCTCGGGCTGCCACCAGCACCGAACGTTTAGAAAGCGGGATCGGGGGGAAGCCAAGTACAAGCACTTCATTCAGAACAAAATCATGGTCCGTGATCCAATCATCGAGGTGGGAGCCGAGCGGTACCGCCGGTAGGCCGGAGAGCTGGGGTATCGAGAAAACTGCCACATCCGTCATCGGATCCGGGTGACCCAATCCATGCACCTCCAGTTTATCGAAGCCTTCAATCGTTTCCTCGTCAAAATCTTCGTCACCACCCAAATGGCTTATTCGATAGCCATCCAACTCGACACGACATTTGGCTTGTCCATCCAGTACGTGTCGAGCAGTGACGAATGATCCATCGCCCACGTGGAAGGCCGTTCCTATGTGTTCGTCGCCGTCCACGTCAGTCGTGATGATTGCTACCAACGCCGCTCCGTATTCACGATAAAGCTGCTTGATTACGTCTGTACGCTGAGCTGTCTGATGTTTCGACTCTTGATCGCTCATATCGTGCTCCCGAGCATAATTGGCTTCGCGATCATCGCCACGTTTTTGTTCAACTTACAACGCTGCTTCGCGGTCGACATCGCCAGCCTGTTTTGAACGAGGGGACGAAGAGGCACCTTCCATCCGATCATTCCCGAAGGAGTATTTGAGACTTGCGTTCCTGTAATGTTCTTGCCTTAGCCTGAAATCTATGGTTGTCTTCGCCTGACATCGCGCGTGGCCTGAACCACAAAGACCCGAGCGAGCCGGTATCCGGGGGTGGGGCAAAATGGTGGCGCGGGTTCGCACGGTTGCTTTCCAGGGCATCGAGGCCGTGCCGGTCGATGTCCAGGTGATGATCGCGCCGGGCAAGGTCGGCATGCAGATCGTCGGTCTGGCCGACAAGGCGGTGGCCGAAAGCCGCGAGCGGGTGCAGGCCGCACTGCATGCCTCGGGCCTCTCGATGCCGTCGAAGAAGGTCACGGTCAACCTGGCGCCTGCCGACCTGCCCAAGGAAGGCAGCCATTACGACCTGCCGATCGCGCTCGGCCTGATGGCGGCGCTCGGCGCCATTCCGGGCGACATGCTGGCCTCCTATGTCGTGCTCGGCGAATTGTCGCTCGACGGCACCATTGCCGCGGTCGCAGGCGCCCTGCCGGCGGCGATCGGCGCCAATGCGGAGGGCAAGGGCCTGATTTGCCCCTTCGGCTGCGGGCCGGAAGCGGCCTGGGCGGGCAAGGATTTCGACATTCTGGCGCCGCGCAGTCTGATTGCGATTGCCAATCATTTTCGCGGCACGCAGGTGCTGTCGCGGCCCGAACCCGGCATCCATGTCTCGGCGCGCGACCTGCCCGACCTCTCAGACATCAAGGGCCAGGAGAGCGCCAAGCGGGCGCTGGAGGTAGCAGCCGCTGGCGGCCACAATCTGCTGATGGTCGGACCTCCAGGTTCGGGCAAGTCGATGCTGGCGCAAAGGCTGCCGTCGATCCTGCCGCCGCTGGCGCCGAAGGAACTTTTGGAAGTCTCGATGATCGCCTCGGTGGCCGGCGAGCTCGGCGAAGGCAAGCTCACCGACCGGCGGCCGTTCCGCGCCCCGCATCATTCAGCCTCGATGGCGGCGATGGTCGGCGGCGGCTTGCGGGTCAGGCCGGGCGAGGTTTCGCTCGCCCATCACGGCGTGCTGTTCCTGGACGAATTTCCCGAATTCACGCCGCAGACGCTGGACGCGCTGCGCCAGCCGCTGGAGACCGGCGACTGCATGATCGCGCGCGCCAACCACCGCGTCACCTATCCGGCGCGCATCCAGCTGGTGGCGGCGATGAACCCGTGCCGCTGCGGCATGGCCGGCGAGCCCGGCTATCGCTGCTTGCGCGGCGAGCGCTGCCGCACCGACTACCAGGCGCGCATCTCAGGCCCGCTGCTCGACCGCATCGACCTCAGGATCGAGGTGCCGGCAGTCTCGGCCGCCGATCTGATCCGCCCGGACCGGGCGGAGAAAAGTGCCGCCGTAGCCCAGCGCGTGGCCCGTGCCCGCACCATCCAGCGCGAACGCTTCGAGCGGCTCGGCGTCACCAGCGCGACCACCAATGCGCATTGCTCGCCGGCTATCATAGAGGACATCGCCGTGCCGGATGCGGCTGGGCTGTCGCTGCTGCGAGACGCCAGCGAAAAGCTCGGCTTTTCCGCGCGGGCATATCACCGCGTGCTGAAAGTGGCGCGCACGCTGGCCGATCTCGAAGCCAGCGAAACCGTCGGCCGCATCCACCTGGCCGAGGCGATTTCCTATCGCATGATGTCGGAGCGCGTGGCGCAGGCGGCGTAACCCTCCCCCTTGAGGGGAGGGTGGCCGCGAAGCGGCCGGGTGGGGTCGCCGAAAAGTGCTCGACCTTTATGAAACTGAGCGAGGACGAGGCTCAGCGATGATATTGCTTCGAGTGTGTCGTCTGGAAGGGGTTCCGGCGCGCTTCACGCACGACCCCACCCGGCCCTTCGGGCCACCCTCCCCACGAGGGGGAGGGGGACGCCGGCACGCCCGGCCCTCGGTTCAGCTCCGCTCTTTCGCCTTCAGCTCCAGCCGCCGGGCGTGCAGCACCGGCTCGGTGTAGCCGTTGGGTTGTTCGCGGCCCTTGAACACCAGATCGCAGGCGGCCTGGAAGGCGGTGGAGGTGTCGAAGTCGGCGGCCATCGGCCGGTAGAGCGGATCGCCGACATTCTGCAGGTCTACCGTCGCCGCCATGCGGCGCAGCGAATCCATCACCTGTATCTGCGAGCAGACCTTGTGGTGCAGCCAGTTGGCGATGTGCTGCGAGGAGATGCGCAGCGTGGCGCGGTCTTCCATCAGGCCGACATCGTTAATGTCGGGCACTTTGGAGCAGCCGACGCCCTGGTCGATCCAGCGCACGACATAGCCCAGAATGCCCTGCGCATTGTTGTCGAGCTCGCGCTGGATTTCGTCCGGCGTCCAGTTCGGCCGCACCGCCACCGGCACCGACAATATGTCATCGAGCCTGGCCTTCGGCCGGCTCTTCAGCGCCGCCTGGACGGCATGGACGTCGACCTTGTGATAGTGGGTGGCGTGCAGCGTCGCCGCCGTCGGCGACGGCACCCAGGCGGTGTTGGCGCCGGCCTTGGGATGGGCGATCTTCTCAACCAGCATCGCCGCCATCAAATCGGGCATCGCCCACATGCCCTTGCCGATCTGGGCGTGGCCGGCCAGCCCGCATTCCAGGCCCGTGTCGACATTCCACGCCTCATAGGCGGAAATCCAGGCGGCCTGCTTCATGTCGCCCTTGCGGATCATCGGCCCGGCTTCCATCGAGGTGTGGATCTCGTCGCCGGTGCGGTCGAGGAAGCCGGTGTTGATGAACACGACCCGCTCTTTTGCCGCGCGGATCGCCTCCTTGAGGTTGACGGTGGTGCGCCGCTCCTCGTCCATGATGCCCATCTTGATGGTGTTTTTGGCCATGCCGAGCAGCGCCTCGACGCGGTCGAAAATCTCGACGGCAAAGGCGACCTCCTCGGGCCCATGCATCTTCGGCTTCACCACATACATCGAGCCGGCGCGGGAATTCATCCGCCGACCGCTCGCGCCGACATCGTGCAGCGCGATCAGCGCCGTCAGCGCCGCATCCATGATGCCTTCCGGCACCTCATGGCCGTCGCGGTCGAGAATGGCGGGATTAGTCATCAGGTGGCCGACGTTTCGCACCAGCATCAGCGAGCGGCCGGGCAGGCTCAGCGCGCCGCCATTGGACGCCGTCCAGGCGCGGTCCGGGTTGAGCTTGCGGGTGAAGGTCTTGCCGCCCTTGCTGATTTCTTCCGCGAGGTCGCCCTTCATCAGGCCGAGCCAGTTGCGGTAGACCACGACCTTGTCCTCGGCATCCACCGCCGCGACCGAATCCTCGCAGTCCTGGATGGTGGTCAGCGCCGATTCCAGGATGACGTCGGCAATGCCGGCCGGATCGGT
Source organism: Mesorhizobium neociceri (assembly GCF_013520985.1). Taxonomy (GTDB): domain Bacteria; phylum Pseudomonadota; class Alphaproteobacteria; order Rhizobiales; family Rhizobiaceae; genus Mesorhizobium; species Mesorhizobium neociceri. Next base: position 108,673 of record NZ_JACDTY010000011.1, read on the forward strand.
GCGGCCGATCTGGTTGGCGCGGTCGATGAGGATTTCAATGTGCAGGCCATTCTGGACCAGCAGGATGGCTTCCGGGTAGGCGGGGTCACCGCGATAGCCGGCAAACTGTTTCGGGTTGGCCAGCGTGGTGCCGCCGGCGCCGGCGCTGAGCCGCAACGTGCTGCCAGAAACCGTCAGCCCGTTGACGCCGGCCCATTTGCCCGAGGTGAGCGGCACGGAATCGTCGAGAAAACTCTTCGCCCAGGCAACCACTTTGGCCCCGCGCGCGGGGTTGAAGCTCTTGCCCTTTTCGGCGCCGCCGGTCTCGGCGATGGCGTCGGTGCCGTAGAGCGCGTCATAGAGTGAACCCCAGCGCGCATTGGCGGCGTTGAGCGCATAGCGCGCGTTCATCACCGGCACCACCAGTTGCGGCCCGGCGACGACGGCAATCTCGGGGTCGACATTGTCGGTCGAGACAGAGAAGGCCGGGCCTTCCGGCACGAGATAGCCGATCTCACGCAAGAAGGTCTTGTAGGCCTCCATGTCGATCGGCGCGCCATTGGCGCGGTACCAGGCGTCGAGCTTGTCCTGCATGGCGTCGCGTTTGGCCAGCAGCGCCCGGTTCTTCGGCGCCAGATCATGCACGATGGCCGAAAAACCGTTCCAGAAGGCGTCGGCCGCAATGCCGGTGCCCGGTAGCGCTTCGCCGGCGACAAAGTCATTGAGTTCGCGGGCAATCCGCAATCCGGCGATCTCGACGCGATCGGTCATCAGGGCTTCTCCAGATGAAAGGCTTTGCGGCCTTTGGCATGTCAGGGGTGAAGGGTCAATTCAGCTTAGGGTGAAGGTGGGGATTTTGAAGCTGCTGATCTCCCCCCTTGTGGGGGAGATGCCCGGCAGGGCAGAGGGGGGCGCGAAGGATCGCCGACCTCACAGCAACAGATCGAAAACGGCCATGCCGTGCGATTGAGCCCGTTGAGAGGCTGGCGGGACAGCGCCCCCCTCTGGCCTGCCGGCCATCTCCCCCACAAGGGAGGAGATTGCTCATCTTCACACCGCAATCCTTGGCCGGCCCGACGCCACCGCAACCACATGCGCCTCGATGAACATGCGCTGAGCCTCCACCGTGGAGACGCGGAACTCGGTGGCAACTTCAATCTCAGCGTTGTCCGTGCCGGCATCTTTTGCCCGTTCCGCAACAATCGCCCGCACATCGGCCTCCGCTGCCGCGATCGCCTTCGCTTCGTCGGTGAAGTCGCGCACGGTTTGTCCCGACGCGAGGCGGAACAGGCCCTCCTTGGGCTGGCTGACGCGGGCTTCGGCCGAGACGCGGACCTGGCCGACGACGGCGCCGAGCGCGTTGGCGACGTCGGTATCTTCCGGCACCACGCACTCATTGCCGATCAGCGGCGGCAGACCGGCATAGTGCAGCGGCGCCGAGGCGCCGAGGCCGATGACCGGACGATCAAGCGCGACGCTTAAGCGCGCGATGCCAGGATGCGCATCGACGGCGCGCTGCACCAGCGCATGGGCGACGGTGGCGGCGCCGTCGAGCCCGTCCTCGGCAAAAGCGGTTTCCAGAATGTATTCGGCCGACCAGCGGGTCAGCGTCAGCAGCACGCGTTCGGAAATCACCTCGGGAGAGGCGGCGATGTTCTGGCCGCGGCCGTCGCGCTTGCGGGCGAAGAGCTCGGCGCCGAGCCGGGCGGACGCCTGATCCCAGTTGGCCTGCTTGCCCAGCACATGGGCGGCGTCCGACGGGGTGAAGCCCGAGATATGCACCAGCCCGCGCGACACCAGTCGGTTCAGCGTTGCGTTCTGGGCGTTCGAGATCAACAATTTGTCGATGGCGAGCGGAACAGCGCCGATCTGCTCATAGAGTTTGGCCTCAGGCGCGGTCAGCCCGGCCGCGAGCCTGTCCGGCACGCCGGTGCGCAGCGCGAAACGGCCATCCATGCGGCCGGGATTGGGTGCGCGCAGCTGGCGTTCGAGCTCCGAGGTCACGGCAACACCATGCATCATGCCGGCCAGCGCCAGCGGCACCAGGCGGCGCGGCCCGAGCAGGATCTTTGGGTTGAGCGCGCCGTCTTCCAGCGCCACTTCGGAATCGCCGCCGAGACCGAAGGTGCGCATGGCGACCGCCTCGACCATGGTGCGGAAGCCGCCGACGGTGGCGCCTTCCGGGTCGAGTCGGGGCCGGCCGCCGTCGAGCACGGCAACGTCGGTGGTGGTGCCGCCAATGTCCGAGACCATGGCGCTGTCCAAGCCCGTCATGTGGCGGGCGCCGACGAGGCTGGCGGCCGGACCGGACAAAATGGTTTCGATCGGCCGCTGGCGGGCAAAGGCCGCCGAGACCAGTGCGCCGTCGCCGCGCACCACCATCAGCGGCGCTACGATCTTGCGCACCTCGAGAAAGCCTTCGGTCGCCGCCACCAGCCGGTCGATCATCGAGATCAGTCGGGCGTTGAGCAAAGTGGTGAGCGCCCGGCGCGGGCCGCCGAGCTTGGCCGACAATTCGTGGCTGGCGGTGACCGGCAGGCCGGTCTTTTCGCGAATGAGGTCGCGCGCGGCCAGTTCATGCGCCGGATTGCGGGTGGCGAAATAGGCGCAGACAGCAAAGCCCGACACCGAGGCGCCGAGTTCGGCGAGTGCGGCTTCCAACCCCGACAGATCGAGCTTGGCCGCATTGCCATGCACATCATGGCCGCCAGGACAAAACACCACCGGGTCGGTGCCGAGCGCGGTCTTCAACCCGTCGCGGGCAAGGTCGGCCTCGGTAAAACCGATCATGATCAGCGCCACACGGCCGCCCTGGCCCTCGACCAGCGCATTGGTGGCGAGCGTCGTCGACATCGACACCAGCTTGATCGCCGCCGGGTCGGTCGCGGATTTCTCCAGCACCGCGTCGACCGCGCCGGAAATGCCGACGGCAAGGTCATGCCGCGTGGTCAGCGCCTTGGCCTTGGCCAGCACCTTGCCTTTTGGCCCACCTTGTTCAGACCACAGCACGGCATCGGTATAGGTGCCGCCGGTGTCGATACCGAGGAACAGGGGTTTTGGCTTGGCGGTCATTTTCTGGCGGTCCGGAATTCTGCTCCCCCGCCCTTAGCTGATACGGCCCCGCGGATAAAGGCGGGAGAGGTGGGCCAGTTTGACCCGTCTCCTCGCGAGTCATGCCCGCCAAACTTTGTAACGGTCACATTTTTTCGTTGGTGCATGGCCTGCCTTTGCGTGCACCATGCGCCGATCTCATCCCTGTCAGGACTTCACCATGACCAGCCTCCCCGGCATAGCCGACATCCACGCCGCCGCCGCGCGGCTCTCCGGCCTGATCGTCGAAACGCCCTTGATCGAATCGCCGGAACTCAACAAGCGCTTCGGCGGGCGCATCCTGTTCAAGCCGGAGACGCTGCAGCGCACCGGCTCGTTCAAGTTCCGCGGCGCCTACAACAAATTGTCGACGCTGAGCGAGGAAGAGCGCGGCCGTGGCGTCGTCGCTTTCTCCTCAGGCAACCACGCGCAAGGCGTCGCCGCCTCCGCAGCCATGTTCGGCGTCAAGGCGGTCATCGCCATGCCGGCCGACGCGCCGGCGATGAAGATCGCCAATGTCCGCAAGATGGGCGCCGAAGTGGTGCCGTTCGACCGTTTTCGCGACGACCGCATGACTGTGGTGCGCCCCTATATCGACAAGGGCATGGTGCTGGTGCCGCCTTACGACGATCCTGCCATCATCGCCGGCCAGGGCACGATCGGGCTCGAACTGATGCGCCAGGCGAAGGCGCTCGGGGTCAGCCTCGACGCGGTAGCCATCCCCTGTGGCGGCGGCGGCCTGTCGAGCGGCATTTCGATCGCCGTCAAGGATGCCTCACCCACCACCGCAGTCTGGGGAGTGGAGCCTGAGCATTTCGACGACACCCGCCGTTCGCTGATCGAGGGAAAACGGGTCTCGAACGAGCCCGGCCACAGCTCGATCTGCGACGCTATCCTGGTTGCCGAGCCGGGCGTCATCACCTTCGAGATCAACCGCAAAAACCTCGCTGGCGCCATCGCCGTCTCCGACAAAGCGGCGGCGCAGGCGATGCGCGACGCCATGGCCCATCTCAAGCTGGTGGTCGAGCCCGGCGGCTGCGTCGCGCTGGCGGCGCTTTCGTCGGGCGAGATCGAGCTGGCGGGCAAAAGTGTGGCCGTGGTGCTGTCGGGCGGCAACGTCGATTTCAGCACCTATGCCGAGATCATGGCCGCAGCCTGAGAACCGATATGGCAGACGCTGACATAAGAGCGGCCCTCGATCGCCATTGGGCGGCGTCCGATGCCAATGATTTCGAGGCCGAGCATCATATCTATCGCGAAGACGCGACGCTCGACTATCCGCAGTCGGGCGAGCGCATTCGCGGCCGGCGCAACATCCAGTCGTCGCGCGCCGCGCAGCCGAACCAAAAGCACTTTACCGTGCGGCGGATCACCGGCTCGGGCGAACTCTGGATCACCGAATATGTCCTGACCTATGACGGGATCCCGTCCTATACGGTGAGCATCATGGAGTTCCTCGATGGCAAGGTGGCCCGCGAGACCCAGTATTTCGGCGATCCGTTCGAGCCGGGGCCTTCACGCGGGCAGTGGGTCGAGCGGATACCTTGAAACACGGCGGCGGTAGCATGACCGGCCACCGCCCGCTCGCTGCCTAGGTAGCTCGCTCGAACACTTAGCTCTGCGTCTTGCAAAGGTGGTAGGTGCGCGTAATTTCGTTCGGGCGAACACGAGTGCACGATGGGTTTTTCAATCTACCACCACACGAAGCGAAAACTGCTCGGTCATGGCGTGAGAAATACGGACGATGGCAGTCTCACTCTCGCCGACAAAAGGCTATTTCTGCTTTTCATCAAACTCGAAAGAGCGCAACGGCGGAAATGCTTCGAAGCCGTTCAGGCAGCAGTTCATGCCATTGAGATTTATACGGGCTCTATTGGAAAGCGGCATGTGGCTATTTTCGCCTACATGTATCTAAGGTTTTCTGATGGAACACCCAAAATGACCCATCTCGACGAGACCCTGGAGGGCGGTGGTGTCAGGAAGACAAAGGATTACATACGGCCGGTTGCCGACGAAGAGATCGTCATCGCCGAATGGGGGCGAGTCAAATTCAACCGATACGAAAATAGCTTCTTTCGCGCACTGAATATCAATCGGCGGTAAGGCCTATGAGTAGCAACAGGGCCGACATCTACCACCCGCTCGACCGCGCCGACCTGCCGGAGGATACGGCCGATCTCGCCCGCTATCTCATCGGCAGGCTGGTGGTGCGGGAGTTGCCGGAAGGCGTCGTCAGCGGCCGCATCGTCGAGACCGAAGCCTATGTCGTCGGCGACGCTGCCGGCCATGGCTATCGTGGGATGACGCCGCGCAATCGTTCGCTGTTCCTCGAGGCCGGGCACGCCTATGTCTATCGCGCCTATGGCGTCTCCTGGATGCTCAATGTTTCGAGCGAGGGACCCGGGACCGGCACCGGCGTACTGATCAGGGCGCTCGAACCGCTCGAAGGCATTGTCATCATGCGGCTGAACCGGGGTGTCGAGCGTCTGCGCGACCTGGCACGCGGACCGGGACGGCTCGCCCAGGCGTTGCGGATCGATCGTTCGCTCGACGGCCTCGATCTGTGCCGGCAAGGCCCGCTATGGCTGGCAACCGATGAGCATCAAGCCGGCGCCATCGGCCAAGGCATCCGGATCGGCATTGCCAAGGATGCGGACCGCACGCTGCGATTTTATGTCCGGGGCTGCCCCTTCGTCAGCGGTCCGAGATCGCTCAACCCTTGAGAGCTAATCCAACGTCCGCCTGAACCGCACCAACGCGACGCCGGCAAACAAGCCCACGAAAGCGACCAGCCAGGCGATCTCGCCCGCCACCGCCGGCAGTTCGGCGCCCTTCAGCATCACCGCGCGGGTGATGCGCAGGAAATGCGTCAGCGGGAAAATCTCGCCGAAGGTCTGCGCCCAGCCCGGCATGCCGCGATAGGGGAACATGAAGCCGGACAGCAGGATCGACGGCAGGAAGAAAAAGAAGGTCAGCTGCAGCGCCTGCATCTGCGTGCGGGCGATGGTCGAGATGGTGTAGCCGAGCAGCACCAGCGCCAGCACGAACACCAGCACGGCGCTAAGCAGCAGCGATATTGAGCCCGCGAAGGGGATGGCGAACAGAAGCTTCGACGCCGACAGCACCACGACCACCTGGACGCCGCCGACCACCAGATAGGGCAGCACCTTGCCCAGCATGATCTCGAACGGGCTGGACGGCATGGCCAGCAGATTCTCCATCGTGCCGCGCTCGGTCTCGCGCGTCAGCGCGATCGAGGTCATCATCACCAGGGTCATCTGCAGGATGACGCCGAGCAGGCCCGGAACGATGTTGTATTGCGAGACGCCTTCCGGATTGTAGCGCTGGTGCACGACCACATCGAGCTGGCCCCTGGCGTTTTCGGCCGCCGCCTCCTGCATGCCTTGCGCCCGAAGCAGCGCCTGGCTGGCCACTTTGCTTAGCGTCGAGATGGCGCCGCTGGCGGCGGCCGGATCGGTGGCGTCGGCCTCGATCAGGATTTGCGGGTTGTCGCCGCGCTCCACCCGGCGGCCGAAATCGGCAGGGATGGTGACGACGAAGGCAACATCGCCGCGCGCCATCAGGAATTCAGCTTCCTCGGCGCTTTGCGCGACATGGTCGAAGCGGTAGTAGCCGGTCGTCTGCAGGGCCGCGACAATGGCGCGGGTGTAGGGGTCGTTGCTGGTCGCCACGAGTGCGGCAGGCAGGCTTTTGGGATCGTTGTTGATGGCATAGCCGAACAGCACCAGCTGTAAAAGCGGCACGCCCAGCATCATGGCGAAGGTGATGCGGTCGCGCCGCATCTGGATGAATTCCTTGATCAGCAGCGCACCGAGCCTGGCGAAGGAGAAGACGCTGTTCATGCCATATTGTCCTTCGAGCCGGACATGAACTGGATGAACACATCCTCGAGGCTGGTCTCGCCGGGTTTTACGGTCACGCCCTTGTGCTGCTTTTCGACATCGGCAAGCGCCTTCTCGAGCTTTGCCTTGTCGGAGCCGACGACATGCAGCGTGGCGCCGAACGGCGCCACCTGGTCGACGCCGGGCCGCCCCTTGAGCGCATCGGCTACCTGGTCGAGGCGTGGCCCCTGCAGCACGAAGGTGGTCAGGCCGGCATTCTTCACCACCTCGTCCACGGTGCCGGTGGCCAGCATCTTGCCATAGGAGATATAGCCGATGCGGTGGCAGCGCTCGGCCTCGTCCATATAGTGGGTGGACACCAGCACCGTCAGCCCGCCGCTGGCGAGGCGATGTATCTCGTCCCAGAACTCGCGGCGCGCCTTCGGATCGACGCCGGCGGTCGGCTCGTCGAGCAGCAGCAGCTTCGGCTTGTGCATGATGCAGGCGGCCAGTGCCAGGCGCTGCTTCCAGCCGCCCGACAGCGTGCCGGCGAGCTGGTTGCGGCGCGTCGTCAGGCCGAGCTCTTCCAGCGTCTTCGCTACATGCTCCTCGACCGGCTTCAGCCTGTAGAGCCGCGCCACGAATTCGAGGTTTTCGCTGATCGTCAGATCCTCGTAGAACGAGAATTTCTGCGTCATGTAGCCGACTTCGCGCTTGATGCGGAGCGACTCGGTGTGGATGTTGAAACCCAGCACCGTGCCTTCGCCCTCGTCGGGGGTCAGCAGGCCGCACATGATGCGAATGGTCGTCGTCTTGCCGGAGCCGTTCGGGCCGAGGAAGCCGACGATCTCGCCTTCGGCCACCGTCATCGTCACATGGTCGACGACGGTCTTGTCGCCAAAGCGCTTGACCAGGCCATGAACGTCGATGGCGTTCATTTTGCTGCGGCCGCCAGCTCGACATCGACGATCTGGCCCGGCTGCAGCGCTTGTGCATCGCCTTCCGGCCGCGCCTCGACGAGGTAGACCAGCTTCTGCCGGTTCTCGAGCGAATAGATCACCGGCGGAGTGAATTCCGGATCGGGCGAGACATAGCTGACGCGCGCCTTCACGCCCTCGCCGCAGCCATCGCAATGCACGGAAAGCAGCGTGCCGACCTTGATCGACGAGAAGGCGCTTTCGGGGACATAGACGCTGAGCTTCACGGCGCCGTCCGGCAGCATCGAAATGACCGGCGCGGTCGGCCCGGCAGTGTCGCCGGGGTTGCGGATGACATCGTTGACGCGGCCGGGCGAAGGTGCCGCCAGCACCCGCTTCGACAGCCGCCATTGCGCCTGTTCCAGCGCCGACTGCGCCTGCTTGACCTGGTTGTCGGCCGCCTTGATGGTTTCGGGCCGCGCCGGCAGGCCGCCGACGGCGAGATTTGCCTCCGCCTGGCCGACCTGCGCATTGGCCGTCTCCAGCGTCGCCGACGCGGTGTCGTAGTCGGCCTGCGTGCCGGTGCCGCGCTTGAACAGATCGCTGGCGCGGTCATAGCGGCGCCTGGCGTCGGTGGCTTGCGCGCGGGCCATGTCGACCTCGGCCTTCAGCACGGCGATCTCTTCCGGTCTTTTGCCGACCTGCAGGTCGGCAAGCTGCGCCTGCGCCTGGGCGAGTGCTGCCTCAGCCTGGGCGACGGCGATTTTTGCGTCGGCGCTTTCCAGCGTCACCACCGGCGTGTTGGGCTCGACACGGTCACCGCGCTTGACCGTGACGGTCTCGACCTGCGCCACCTCGATCGGCGCCAGCAAGACATAGTCGCCCTCGACATAACCCACGGCGAGCGGTGCCGCCGGCGCGCAGGCGCCGAACAACTGCGCCGCAAGCGGCAGGGAACAGAGAAAACTCATCGCTTGCCCTCCTTGCGGGCGGCTGGATTGCGTGCGTCCAGCATGGCCTCGAGGTTGTTGGTGGCGACCGCCACCACCTTGGCGGCTTCCGCGGCGCCGATCTCGCGCCAGCCCATCCTGCGCAGCACGGCCTCGCGACCGATGCGGAAATAGATGACCTGGCCGATCAGGGTGAAAACCGTGAGCTTGGTGGCCTCGCTCTCGGCAGGCTCACCGGTCGCCTGTTCCCAGACCTGGCACAGCCGCCGATGCGTCGGCTCGAACACGCCGGCATAAATGCGGTCGAGCGCCGCCGTCGGATGCGAGAGCTCGCGGAGTACAAATTGTACGATCTCGCCGGCCTCGGGACTTGCGACGATGAACCCAACCATCCGTTCCAGCGCCGCGAACAGCTGCGCCCTGGCAGCTTCCGGCGTGGACGGAGCCGGCACAGTTCCGATTGCTTGTCCAGCGATTGCCTGGATGGTCTCGACAATGTGGTCGGCGGCGGCCGCGCGCAGCCCTTCCTTGCCGCCGAAATGATAAGCGATGGAGCCGATATTAGCCTTGGCCTCCGCCGCGATCTGGCGCGTCGAGGTACCGTCGAAGCCTTGTCGCCCGAACAGTTTGAGCGCGGCCAGCACCAGCGCCACGCGCGTCTGCTCAGCGGGCGATGTTTCCTGGCGGGACATTTTTTCGGGTGCGGGTTTGACCATCTCGCTGTTTTAATCAATCGATTGATTAAAGTCAAATTGATTCTCTGTGCCGGCTTGCCATGTCGGGCCGCAAACGCTTTAGTGCGCGGCCATGGGCAAGGAAGTCGAACGCAAGTTCCTGGTCTCCAGCGCCGAGTGGCGTAATCTGGCCGAGGCGGATATCCGCATTCGCCAGTTCTACCTTGCCGCAGCACCTGGCCGCACCGTGCGCGTGCGCATCAGCGACGGCACTTCGGCGAAACTGACGCTCAAATTCGGCAGTCGTGCCCGCGAGCGCGACGAATACGAGTATCCGATCCCGCTGGCCGATGCCGAGGAGATGCTGGCCTTCGCCATCGGACATGTCATCGAGAAGACACGCCACCATGTTAGGCATCGCGGCTATCTCTACGAAGTCGATGTTTTCGGCGGGATTCTTGCTGGCCTGGTGGTGGCCGAGCTCGAGACGCCGGAGGATGTACCTGACGAAATGCTGCCTGATTGGCTCGGCCGCGAAGTGACCGGCGAGCAGAGGTTTTACAACGCGTCGCTCGCCCTTGGGGGGATTCCGGAGATCGCCGCATGAGTTTTCGCATCGACCCGCGCTTGCCGCTGACCGGCGAGGTCAGGCGCATCCTTGGCGAGGAAATCGGCAAGGCGCTTGCGCATCTGGCCGTCGCACACGACCGGCCGGAGCAGGCATTGCACAAATGCCGCAAGCGGCTGAAGAGCGCGCGCGCCTTGCTGCGCCTCGTTCATTCCGGAAACGAAACATTTTGCCAGACCGAAAACCAGTGCTACCGCCAGGTGGCGGCCCTGCTTGCCGGTCCGCGTGAAGCGACCGCGCTGGTCGAGACCATCGACCGGCTGGCGGCCGCCTTTCCCGAGCAGGTTGCCGGCGGCGGCCTCGACAGCGTGCGCGACCGGCTCATTTCCCGCCAGCATGAAATCCATGCCGGCGCCGGCCTCGACGCCGCCATAGGCGCTGCCACCGCCGCCTGCGAGGAAGGCCTGGTCCGAATAGAGCGGCTGCTGCTGCCGGATTTGCCCGAACATGCCGCTGACGTGCTTGCCGACGGCGCCCGCAAGACCTTGCGCCGCGCCAGGAAGGCGCTGGACAGAGCGGGATCGCGCGGCTCGCCTGAGGATTTCCACGATCTGCGCAAGGCGGCAAAGACCCACTCGATGCATCTGTCGCTGCTCGGCCGGCTGTGGCCGACGCCGATCAAGGTACGGCGCAAGGCCGTCGACGAACTGGGCGAAAATCTCGGCGAACTGCACGATGTCTTCGTCATGCGCGCGCTGCTCGAAGCCGACGACGAAGCGCTCGGCGAAGCGCAGGACACAAAGCTCCTGGGCAAGCTTTTGAAGCGCTCGGAAAAGAGCCTGAAGAAGAGCTGCCTCGCCGGTGCGGCCGAACTGTTCGGCGACAGTCCCAAGCGCTCGACGAAGAAACTTGCCCGCAATGCGCGCGACGACCTCGCCGGCCCGGCGCCCCAGGAACACGCAAACGCGACGGTCGGCTGACAGCCGCTGGCCCTCGCCCGCCGGCCCGTGCTAGAGCATGATCCCGAAAAGTGGCATCCGGTTTTCGGAAAAGATCATGCTCAAACAAAAGGCTAGAGCCCCATACCGATTCCATCGGAATGGAACAGGCTCTAGTTACACTCTACCATGACCGCGCCTCGCGACAGGCTTCTCGACCGGCTTGGCCGCTGGCTTGCCGGCCGGCTGCAGGATGAATCTTCCGGCTATGAGCCGTACACGCCGTCCGACGCCTTGACGCTGCGCCGCGCGCTGGAGCCCGGCGACATCCTGCTCATCGAGGGCAATCAGAAGATCTCGGCAGTCATCAAGTACCTGACCCAGTCGACATGGTCGCACGCCGCCTTCTATGTCGGCGATGCCTTGCCTGTACCGGTGGACGGATCGGAACGTCCCCGCCTGATCGAGGTGACGCTCGGCGAAGGCTGTGTCGCCGTGCCGCTGTCGCGCTACCGCACCTACAACACGCGCATCTGCCGGGCCAGCGGGCTAACGCCGGAAGACCGCGACAAGGTCGTCGCCTTCATGATCGGCAAGCTCGGCCTGAAATACGACCTCAAGAACATCTTCGACATGCTGCGCTTTTTCCTGCCGGCGCCGCCAGTGCCGGTACGCTGGCGCCGCCGCATGCTGGCTTTTGGTTCCGGCGATCCGACGCGCGCCATCTGCTCGACGCTGATTGCCGAGGCCTATGGCGAGATCCGCTATCCGATTCTGCCCGAGATCACCCGCGCACCCGGCCGCGCCTCGGCGCAGTCGAACTATATGCGCAGGGAAATCCTGCACATCCGTCACCACTCGCTCTACACGCCGCGCGACTTCGACCTGTCGCCCTTCTTCCGCATCGTCAAACCGACGCTGGAATATGGTTTCGACTACCGGGCGGTGGCCTGGGAGGATAAGGCAAGCACGGAAGCCGCAGCCGCGAAGGCTGGCGCCATCGCCTCGGACACGTGATGGCTTTCGGCCTGGGTCACGACACGCCCTATGGCGCGGCCTACCGCTATCCGGCCGAGGTTCAGGCGCTCCACATGGCGGCCTATATCACGCCGAAACCGCAACAGCGCCCTGGTTTTCGGCTCTGTGTTCGACCCAGACATGGACCGGTTCGTCCCGGCCGCGGATGCTCACCGGTCCATGATCGCGCGCATTCAACTGTGTCGCGGGCGATTCCGCCTTCGCGGCCTCAATCAGTCGTGACCCAAAGCAAATATTCGCCTGAAGCTCACGGCAGAGCGCCTGCAAACGGCTGGCGACGTTGACGGTGTCGCCTACCACCGCGAAGGACAGATTGCGCTCGCTGCCGACCGCGCCGATGACGACTGCGCCATATTGTGCACCGATCCGAACGTCCAGCGGCGGGTATCCCCTGGACACCCTCTGCACATTCCAGTCTTCGAGAGCAGCGATCATCGCTTCGGCGCACTGGATGGCCCTTGTCGCGTCGTCATGGCTGGCTTGCGGAACCCCGAATGTCGCCATGATGCAATCGCCGATATAGTTATCGACGGTGCCATGGTGGTCGAAAACGACCTGCTCCATGCGACGGTGGAACTGACGCAGAAGTTCGAATACGGCTTCGGCCGGATGATCCTCGGAATAGTGCGTGAAGCCGACGATGTCGGCGAACAGCACCGCGATATCCTGCCGGCGGACCGGGCCGAAGGGCTCGTCATCGGTGGCGAGCTGGTCGACGACATTGGGCGAAAAATGCCGGGCGAGATTGGCGCGGGCGCGCTCTGCCTTGACATAGTCATCCGACAGATGTCGGGAACGAGAGACGACCAGCGCCATGATCGCGCCGATAATCAGCACAATCAACACGTTGGTCGCCTGCGCGAATGTATCGACGAAATTGGGGTTGAGATAGAGGTTCAGTCGCTCTGTCATCGGCATCGAATAGAGGTTCGTCGCCGGAATGACGGTTCCCGGACGAAAAATCACCCATCCCACGCCGATCGTCCACGTCAAGGCCGCGAGCGCGCCGAGATAGAGCGCCAATCGTGTCGAAAGGGTCAGCGCGCCAAGGCATACGAAAATCAGCAGGAATTTGAAGCTGCCCTCGCGCAGTTGCATCGCGGCCGGCGCGATTTCCTGGGAAAACGGGTTGGGCGTTACCAGCAGAACGGTCAACAGAATGATGTCCAGCGTGCCGACGAGGTACCCGATCCACCATCGCGCCGTGGCGCGACGGCGCGCAAAGAGAAACTGGATCAGGCCGACGAGCTGGAACAGCACGAGGCCCGCCAGCACGAAGAGCAGCGAGGCATCCCAGCGGCTGATCAATGAAAAGAAGCAGGAGATCACGGCGAGCGATGCCGTACGCGCCCAGAACTGCAATGCAGCACCCTGGCGTTCTGCGCGCTCCCGCAAATTTTTCAGGCGCGAATAGCGGCGAAGTTCAAGTGTTGGCGCGGTCGGCATAGGATCACTTCGATTTCGCGAGGACGTGTCAGGCATTCGGCAAACCCGCCCTCTACTGGCAAATCAGTGCGCGAACTCTATCATGAATGCGGTTTCATGTTTGAAACGCGGCTGCGAAGAGCAAAAATGTCCGGACAAAGATTATGGTGAAAACCGGAGCAGGATCAGCGGAGGCTTCCCTGTTCAGGTCACCAAAATGGTGGCAGTCGGCGCCGCCGGAGTGGTGCGCGACAAGCCGCCGGATGCAATCCTGCTCGGGATGATTGGCCGTGTCAGGCCGGCAAAGGACGGCGTCCCTTTGCAGGAGCGGCGGGCCGGTCGGGCGCCCCGGCATCCCTAGGGTGCGGGCCGATCGGCATGATTGCGGGAAACGGCGTTGCGCCGAAGGCAAACGTCCATTTGTAGCCGGTCAGCCCGTCTTCCGGCGTCGTGTGCTGATCGTGATGGGCGAGTAGCTTGACGCGATCGGCCAGTTCCTCGGCCTCGCGCTTGACCATCTCCGCCGTCTCCGGCCGCATCCGCCTGGAGAAAGAGACGAAGGTCGCTTCCCGCTCCAGATGGGTGATCGCCCAGCCGATGAAATTCTTGTTGGTCATCTCGAACAACGGCCTGAGCGGCCCCTCGAAATTCCAGTGGATCGGCGTGTCGACCAGCAGCCGCGCCGACAGCCCGCTGCCGAGCGCAACCAGGCCGAGCGCTTCGAGATCGCGCAGATAAAGGAACATCGAGGCTTCGCTCAGCCCTTGCGAGCGCATGACGCCCTCGGGCGTGAATTTCTCCGACAGCATGACGAAGATGAACAGCAGCGCCGGCCGGCCGGCGAGCTTGCGCTCGATCTCCGGCGCGATGCGGTTGACCGGTCCCGGTCCCCTGTTCATCGAACCCAGCACGTTTTCAAGCTCGACGCCGGCGGCGGCGCAGATTTCGACCAGCCGGTCGAGCTTGCAGTTGCGCTCTTGAAAGATGCGCTTCACCGTCGGCTCGGAAACACCCATGCGCTCGGCAAGGTCGCGATAGGTGACGCCCTTGGCCTTCAGCGTCCGCTTCAGCGCCTCGAAGATCAGGCCGTTCATGGGATGCACCTCTTTTGCACTATTTGGTATCGGGTTCCGATACTAGCGGCAATCGGCCTTCCAGAAAAGTATCGAAATCTCTAGCTCTCCGCTCGTCATCACAGGAGACCTCGCCATGAAAACCCTCATCCCCTCGATTTGTGTCGCCGCCTTCGGCATCGCGCTTGCATCCACCGCCGAGGCTGGCGAGACTTGGCGCGCTTCCGGCTTCCAGCAGCCGGAATCGGCGCTGTTCGACGCCGCCAACAACCGCATCATCGTCTCCAACATCGTCGGCAATCCCGGCGAGGCCGACGGCAACGGTTATCTCTCGGTGCTGTCGCTGGACGGCAAGATCGTCACCCAACACTGGACCGACCGCATGGATGCACCGAAAGGCTCGGCAATCTCCGGCGGCAAGCTCTACGTCGCCGATATCACCAAGGTACGCGTCGTCGATCTCGCCAGCGGCAAGCTCGTCTCGACCATCGATGTGCCTGGCGCCGTCTTCCTCAACGACGTGACGTCGGACAGTTCGGGCAAGGTCTATGTCACCGACATGCTGGCCGATGCGATCTACCGCATCGACGGCGACAAGCCCGAGCTGTTTGTGAAGGACGCGATGCTGGCCGCGCCCAATGGCGTCTTCGCCGATGGCGGCCGGCTGATCGTGGCGTCCTGGGGCAAGGGCATCAAGCCCGACTTCAGCACCGCCGAGCCCGGCGGCCTGCTGTCGGTCGACCTCGCCAGCAAGGCCGTCACGCCGCTGCCCGGCGCGCAAAACTTCGCCGACCTCGACGGCGTCGTCGCCATCGGCGACAGCATCTACACCACCGCCTACATGACCGGCACGCTCTATCGCTACAAGGGTGGCGGTGTTCCGGAAGTTGTGGCGCAGTTCAAGCCGGGCAGCGCCGACATCGGCACAGACGGCAGGCGGATATTCGTGCCGCTGATGAACGAAGGCGAGATCGCGGTGCTGAGCCTAGATTGACGGCGCACACTTGCCGGCTCAGCCAGCGGGTGCGGCTTTGAGCTGCGCCCGCGCATCCTCGATCGAGGCGGCATAGGTCACCAGCGGGCGCTTGACGCCGTGGTTGATCAGCATGCGCCGCGTCTGCGGCGAGGCGCCGGCGATGATAAAGCGCACCCCGGCGCGCTTCGCCTTGTGGGCCGCGCCCCCGATGACATTGGCCGCGGTGGAATCGAAGAACGGCACCGCCGAGCAATCGAGGATGAAGTTCTTGCGCTGGTCGGCTATGCGGTCCAGCACCGTGCCGACGGTCGAGGCGGCGCCGAAGAAGAAGGCTCCGGAGATGCGATAGACGACGGTATCGGCGTCACTCGCCTCGCTGGCATCGTAGGCGCCGCCGCTGCTGTCGGCGACATCGTCCTGCACCAGCGGCAGGTCCGCCTCCACGGCGATCGACTTGGCCATGCGGTCGATGAACAGGATCGAGCCCAGCGCGAAGCCGACGACGATGCCTTCGGTGAGGTCACGAAAGACGACGATCAGGAAGGTCGCCATCAGCACCAGGGCGTCGCCGCGCGAAGCGCGCAGCAGCGTGGCGAAGGCCTGCTTCTCGAACATGTTCCAGCACACCACCGCCAGCACGCCGGCAAGGGCGGCAAGCGGGATGTAGCTGGCCAGTGGCGCGGCCACCAGCATGAAGACCAGCAGGAACAGCGAATGCAGCATGCCCGAAACCGGTCCATGCGCGCCGGCCCGCACATTGGTGGCGGTGCGGGCGATGGTGCCGGTGGCGCAGATGCCGCCGAACAGGGCAGACGCGATGTTGGCAAAGCCTTGCGCGACCAGCTCGCAATTGGAACGGTGGCGGCGTCCGGTCATGCCGTCGGCGACCACGGCCGAGAGCAGCGATTCGATAGCGCCGAGCAGGGCAAAGGCCACCGCATCCGGCAGCACCGCAATCGCCTTGTCGAGGCTGAGCGCCGGCAGCGCCGGAAACGGCAGGCTGCGCGGAATGCCGCCATAGCGGGTGCCGATCGTTTCCGCCGGCAGGGAAAGCAGCGCCACGACAAGCGAGGCCAGCCCGACGGCGATCAGCATGCCCGGCCAGCCGGGTCGCCAACGCTTCACGCCGACAATGGTGGCGATGGTCAGCACAGCCACCAGCGTTGCCGAGATGTTGAGCGTGCCGGCCGCCTGCCCGATCGCCATCAGCTTCGGCAGCAACGGCCCGGGCTCAGGCCCGGCAAGCGTCAGCCCGAACAGTTCGACGATCTGGCCGGAGAAGATAATGATGGCGATGCCGGCGGTGAAGCCGACCGTCACCGGGTAGGGGATGAATTTGATGTAGGTGCCGAGCCTGAGATAGCCGATGGCGAGCAGGAAGATGCCGGCCATCATCGTTGCCAGCAGCAGCCCATCGATGCCTTCGCGCTGCACCGTCGCCGCCACCAGCACGATGAAGGCGCCGGCCGGGCCGCCGATCTGGAAGCGGCTGCCGCCGAGCGCCGAGATGATGAAGCCGCCGACAATTGCCGTGAACAGGCCGCGCTCCGGCGTCACGCCCGACGCGATCGCAATCGCCATCGACAGCGGCAACGCCACGATGGCGACGGTCAGTCCGGCCATGAAGTCGGCCTTGAACTGCGGCAGGTGGTAACCCTCCCGCCAGACCGTCACCAGCTTGGGTGTGAACAGCTCGGAAAATGTCGGCTTTGCCGACTTCTGGGCCGACTTCTGGGCCGGCTGCTGGGTCGGTCGATGCGCTGCCTGACGGATCTGATCCATGAACTGCCCTTCCGCTTGCGTGAAGGCGGCGGGATCGTCGGCAGGACTGTCCGCGGTCGCCGTCGCGACTGTATGCCGGCTCAGCCTTGCGGGTTCGGCGGCGCGACCGGTTTGAGGCGTACGCCTCGGCCGCCGCGCTCGCTGGTCTGGTTCTCGCTGATCAGTTCCACCCCGGCCTCGTCGAGTGCCTGGATGACCTTCATCAGCGTGTCGACCACGCCCCTGACCACGCCACCGCTCGCTTCCATGCGCTGGATGGTCGGAAGCGAAACCCCGGCGCGCTCGGCGAGCGTCTTCTGATCGATGCCGGCCAGCGCCCTCGCGGCGCGCATCTGCGCGGCAGTGATCATCGGCCCGAACCCCCGTCTGAGTCTGCGGTTTCTACGTATAATACAATCACTGTGATGTTTCAACCATCATAAAGCATACATTAAACATGATCCATCGATGGAACCGGATGGCGGGGAACAGGATAAGCATGCTACGCACCTGCCCTGGTTCTCATTGGCGGAACATATCAGTTGAAGATTTTCAAGACCTTGATGACATCGGCAGCCTTGCTGTCGGCGGTTCTTCTGCTGGCAGGCTGTGGACACGGGCTGATCAACCGGCTGATCTGATTGTCGCTCCGCAGCGTCAGTCATCAAGCTCGCTGTCACTGTTCGCCACTACCTTGCGCCGCTGCAGCAGCCGCGCCGCCAGCCAGCACAGCATCGCCCAGGCAAAGCCGGCGCACCAGCCAGCCAGCACGTCGGATGGCCAGTGGACGCCGAGATAGACGCGGCTGACGCCGACCAGCAGCGTTGTCAGCACCGCGAGGCAGAGCACGAAGATCTTGGTCGTGCGCCCCGGCAGGAAGCGCGCCGCCAGCGAGCCGAGTGTGAGATAGGTCACCGCCGAGACCATGGCATGGCCGCTCGGAAACGACAGCGATGTCTCGGTGACGAGGTGCGAGACGAGATCCGGGCGTGGCCGGTCGATGCCGGCTTTCAGCAAGGTCGACAGCAACTGCCCGCCGGCGACCGCCGCCAGGACGAACAGCGCCGTCCCCGCCTTGCGAATGAGCAGGAGATAGACGATCACCGCCGTTACGATCAGCGTCAGCACTGCCGAGCTGCCGAGGCTGGTGATGTCGCGCATCGCCCCTTCCAGCCAGAGCGGTCCAACCGGGACATCGGGGTGGCCGGTCTGGCGAAAGGCGAGCAGGATCTCGGTATCGAAAGCATGCGGGGTGGTGTCGCGCGCCACCTCCATCAGCTCCTCGAATCCCCAAAGCCCGGCGGCGATCACCAGCCCGGCCAGCAACACCGGAAATTCAAACCAGTTGGTGAGCGTGCTCGAGGAGATCTTCATCGGGGTCCTACAGTCGCCCTTGCAGATAGGGCCCGAGCGTGATCAGCGCCACCGCGGCGATGGCCAGCACGATACCAGTCGCCTGCAAGGCATTGACGCGTTCGCCGAAGAACACCAGCGCCACGACATTGACCGATACAAGCTGGATCACCGCCGACAGGCTGAACGACACCGACATGCCGAACTCGCGGACCAGCCGCAGCATGATCAGATTGCCCAGCGTATAGAGCGCCAGCGTCACCACGATCTTGCCGAGGCTCGGCGCCAGCCCCCATTGCTTGGCCGCGGTTGCCGCAAGCAGGAAGATCACCGTCGAAATGACGAGCTGCGCCAGTCCCCAGAAACTCACTTTTGTGCCTCGCTGTCGTTGTGGCAGCCCTTGTTTCGCAAGCGCGCCGGCGCGTCAAGCAAGGGCGAGATTTTGCGGAATGTGCTAAGATTCGCTCTTGGGCAAGAAGGAGGCAGAGGTTCTTGCAAGGGGAGGGAATACATGGTTCGCATTTTTGCACTATCAGTCGCTTTCGCCACACTTGCACTTCCGGCCCTCGCCGGGGACACAGTCGATACCGCAAAAGTGACCTGCAAAGAGTACCTCGACAGCGATCACAATTTGATGGTGGCGATGGAGGCGGCGTTTCACGAGGCAATGAAGAACGACCCTAAGCTCGGCTCGCTCAATCAGGCCGCCTTATCCCTTGTGATGTGGGACAATTGCGCCGGCAAGACAGACACGAAGGTAATCGACGCCCTTCGGCAGTGATCGGTCCAGTGCAGCTTTGCCGAACTGCCGGCCTCATCGGCAAAGAACGTGTGAAGCGCCGCTAGGCTCACTCAAGCCTCGGGAAAGATTGGACATTTAAACGTGGCGCTCTAGGTCTTCCGGAGGAGGCTGCCATGCCAAAGTCTGTTTATGACCGTGGCCTGCTCAGGCCTGACGACATCGCCAGGCTGCAACGCGTGTTCGACGAGGCCTGCCGCAGGCGCGACGTGCATCCCGATTCGGCCGAGGCGCGGGAAGTCGCGCTGAACCTGCTCGCGCTCCACAATGCCGGCATGGTCGAGGAAGATATGCTTATGGAAACCGTCGGTTTCCGCCGGTTGGAGCCGAAATCGGCCTGAGGCAAAGGCAGCCTAGCCGGCCCGCTGCACGACGGCCACGTTCATCTCTGACCTCAGCTTGAAGCCGATGGATTCGTACAATCCGATCGCGTTGGCATTATTGGCATAGGCGTGCAGATAGGGCACCTCGCCGCGCGCCATGATCCGGTTGGACACGAACACCGACAGCAGCCTGCCGAGGCCGCCGCCGCGAAAGTCCGGATGCGAGCAGACGCCGCTGAGTTCGCTGTAGCCGGGCTGCTTCATGCGCTCGCCGGCCATTGCCGCCAGTCTGCCGCCGATCTTCACCCCCCAGAACTCCCCCAGGCTCAGCGCCTTAAGCGTGAACGGGCCCGGCTTGGTCAGCGACGCCAGAGCGAGCATCTCGGCTGCATCGTCCAGCGTCAGCTGCTGCACGCGCTCGTCCGACACGGCCGGCAAGGGCGTCTCGGCGACCATCTGCACGCCGAAGGCGGTCGCGGTCGCGGTCAATTCCGGCGGCAGGGCAATGGGATCCGCCTGAAGCATGAACACGCTTTCACCTGCGGCAACGAGCCTTGCGAGCGCCTGCAGGCTCTCAGCGTCATCTGCGCCGGAAGCCGCGAACGGGACGATCGATGAGGGATAGCGCCTGGCGAGCTTGTCACCTTGCGCGAAGGCCTGCTGACGCGTGGCTAGCGCGCTCCAGACGGGACGGTCGAGGACATGGCTCATCGCACGGCATCCTGTTTCACACGACGATCGAGCGGGGCCGCCTCCAGCCCGTCCTCTATTGCCGAGAGTTGTTCGAGAAGCGGCCCTGTTAGGCCTTTGCACAGGTCGGCGACGGCATTCTCGATGCGAGGCCATACGTCCCGCTTCGCCTTGTCGACCAGACGCTGACCATTCCCTGTCAGTGAGACCATCCTGCGGCGCTGATCGCCGTCCGACTGGATAACCTCGACCAGGCCCAGTTCAGCCAGCAGCGCCACGCTGCGCGTCACGCCCGGCTGGGTGATGCCGAGCGACTGCGCCAGCTCGCCGACAGGCAGTGGTCCCAGCCTGTCGAGCGCGGCGAGCAGAGGATACTGGCTCGACTGCACCGGCACCTCCAGGCCATCGAGCATGCGCTGCGTATCGGCCTGTAGTTGCTCGCCGATGCGTTTCAGCCTGCTGCCGAGCGTGAGGTAGCCGAGAGATCGAATGATGTCTTCCATGGGTGAGTCCGCTGGTTATTCATTACATGTTATATAATAAGGCAAGAAAAGAGAATCAAGGCTGCCATGATCAGGGGGCCGGAGCCTCTTAGCTTCGTCATCCCTGGGCGGAGCAGCCGCGTAGCGGCGTTGCGAAGACCCTGGGATCCATTCCGTGACCTTGACCGTGGAGTGCAGCGGAGCAGAACCTGCACCGCAGCGGCGCTCATGTGTTGCGGCATGGATCCTCGGGTCTGCGCCGCGTCGCTTCGCTCCTTGCTTCGCCCGTGGATGACGAAGGGACGGGCTACGACCCTCTGACGATCCGCCGGGCAATCGCTTCGGCCTGCAGGCCGGCGCTGTGGAAATAGCTGGCCAGGCTCGGGCGCATGCCGATGAACCACAGGCCGGGCTGGCCGCTCGGCGTGCCGCCATTGGCTTTCGGCACGCCCTTGGCGTCGAGCACGCCGAGATCGCCCAGCATGGTTTCCAGCCCGGTGCGATAGCCGGTCGCCGCGATCACCACATCCGGCGAGATCACCGTGCCGTCAGTCAGCCGCACGGCCTGGCCTTCGAAGGCCGCCACCGGCGCCACCACCGAAATCCGTCCGGCTTTCAGCGCGGCGACGGCGCCGTCGTCGACGGCAATCGCGATCTGCTCGACGCCGAGCCGGCTGGCGCCGCCCTTCGGCGCCGGCGGCAGGCCGAAGCGGATGAGGTCGCCGAACACAAGCCTTTGCGTCGCGGCGATCACGGCGTCGGCAATCCACGTCGGCAGCATCGCCATGAAGCCGCCGAAGCGCGCCACGGCAACCTTGCCGATCCGTTTCGGCATCAGCGATGGACCCTGCCTGGCCGACAGCCACACGGCTTCTGTGTCGGCGCAGGCAAGGTGGTTGAGCACGTCGAAGCCGGAATTTCCGGCGCCGGCCACCAGCACTTTCTTGCCGGCATAGTCCTCCGCGGTGCCGAAATCGGCGGCGTGGATCAGCTTGCCGGTGAACGTCGCCTTGCCGGGCCAGTCCGGCGTCCACGGCAAGCGATCACGACCTGTTGCAACGATGACGTGACGTGCGCTCAGCACGCCTTGGCCGGTATGGACGAGCCAGTGGCTGCCGCTGCGCTCGATCCGCTCGACGGCGGTGCCGAATTCGACCCTTATGCCACGGGTGCGGGCAAAATCCTCGAGATAGCCGACGATGACATCCTTGTTCGGAAAGGCGGCGGTGCGCGGCGGAAAGGCAAGGCCGGGCAGCGCCGACAGCGCGCGATGCGTGTTGAGGGTCAGCTTCTCGTGCCGCCGCCGCCACGGCTCGGCGATCCGCTGTTCCTTGTCCAGCACGACGGCCGCCATGCCGCGCCGGCCAAGCGCGTCGGCAGCGGCCAAGCCGGCCGCTCCGGCGCCGATGACGATCACCGTCTTGTCGGGTCCTTTCGGCCCCGGGACGATAGGCATCGTTTCGCTTGTCGTTGCCGCCATTCGGTCGAGATTCCCTTTTAGCTGCGCCATGGCGACCCGTCCTATATGGCACAGCGGCCATATGATCGATAATGAGGTCGCGTCAATGCGACTGATTCGAGGCCCTGGGGGCAGGCCTCTGTTTATCATCGGCCCGCGGAAG
Organism: Mesorhizobium neociceri; assembly: GCF_013520985.1. Lineage (GTDB taxonomy): Bacteria > Pseudomonadota > Alphaproteobacteria > Rhizobiales > Rhizobiaceae > Mesorhizobium > Mesorhizobium neociceri. The sequence goes on from NZ_JACDTY010000011.1 coordinate 131,173, forward strand.
CTCGACCATGCCCTCCTTGCGTATCTTTCTCGACAGACTGCTGGAGGGCGCCGCAGCCAAGGTGCCGCGCCAGGATTTGACGCATGTCGAGCGGCTGGCGCTGGTCCGCCGGCACGGCGACTTCTCGCTGGCCTATTCGACCGCCGTGCAGCAAAAGCTCTCGTATTTCGGCGACGCCGACGGCTATATCGCCTTCGGCACCAAGATGAAGCACCATTTCGCGCTCGGCGACCCGGTGGCCCATCCATCGGACCGACCCGACTACATAAGACGCTTCGTCGAAGCCGCCGACAGCCCATGGTTCGTGCAGATCGGCGAACCGACGGCGCGCGTGCTGTCCGGGCTTGGCTACAAGGTCAACCGTCTCGGCATCGACACGCGGCTGGAGCTTCCCGCGCACGACTTTTCCGGCAAGCGCAACGAAACCGTGCGCTATTCCGAACGCTGGCTCCTGAAGAAGGGGTTTTCCTTTGGCGAGGGAGCGGTCTATCTCGACGAGGTCCAGCGCCTGTCGCAGAACTGGCGGGCCGACCGTATCGTCAAGCGCTGGGAGATGGCCTTCCTCAACCGCCCCTTTGCCGATCATCTCGGCATCGATATGCGCCGTTTCGTGCTCTACAGCCCGGAAGGCGAACTTGTCGCTCTGCTCGATTTCGATCCGCTGTTCAGGGACGGCAAGGTGATCGGCTACACCACCTCGTTCAAGCGCAAGCACATCGACGCCTCGCCGCATGCCGAAATCGGGCTGACCAAATTCGCCGTCGACCGTTTTCGCAATGAGGGCCTTTCCGTCGTCACGCTCGGCCTGTCGCCGATGCTTGACGTCGGGGCCAATGAGTTTGCCGAATCGAGCTTCTGGCGTAGCGCCTTCGAGCGCGCCTATGAATCGCCCTGGGTCAACCGCAGCAAGTTCAACCTCAAGGGCCAGGCGGCGTTCAAGCGCCGCTTCCATGGCGTCGAGGAGCCGACCTACATCGCCTTCCGAAAGGGGACGCTGGTCGAGATGTTGGGACTGCTGCGCCTGATCAAGGCGATCTAGCAAGATCCGTGGCGGCCAACGCGGCCGATCTGCCCTCAGCAAAACTGTAGATTTTGACCGACGCCACCAAGCAGTGCCGAGGTGACCGCGCAGGCGGATGCGGATGTCTCGATTTCCGGCAGCGGCGATGTCGATCTCTACGGCCACCCGATCCATGAAGCGTTCGCAGATCAGAGGCAGCGGCAGCATCACCAATGTGCCTTAGCCTCTACCGTCCGCGTCGAGCTTTGCCGGCTACCGTTCAGTTGCGCAGCCGGTAGCCGGTCCTGAAGATCCAGGCGACGATGGCGATGCAGATGGCCAGGAACACGACCGTCATGCCGAGGCTGACGCCGACCGATACGTCCGACTTGCCATAAAAACTCCAGCGGAAGCCGCTGATCAGGTAAACGACCGGGTTGAACAGCGTCACCGTGCGCCAGGCCTCGGGCAGCATGTTGATCGAATAGAAGCTGCCGCCGAGGAAGGTCAGCGGCGTGATGATCAGCAGCGGCACCAGCTGCAATTGCTCGAAGCTTTTCGCCCAGATGCCGATGATGAAACCGAACAGGCTGAACGTCACCGCGGTCAGCACCAAGAAGGCGAGCATCCAGACCGGGTGCTGGATATGCAGCGGCACGAACAGCGAGGCCGTCGCCAGGATGATCAGGCCGAGAATGATCGACTTGGTCGCGGCGCCGCCGACATAGGCGATGACGATCTCCAGATAGGACACCGGCGCGGACAGAAGCTCATAGATGGAGCCGACGAATTTCGGGAAATAGATGGCGAAGGAGGCGTTGGAGATCGACTGCGTCAACAGCGACAGCATGATCAGGCCGGGCACGATGAAGGCGCCATAGCTGATGCCGTCGATCTCGGTGATGCGCGAGCCGATCGCCGAGCCGAAGACGACGAAATAGAGCGATGTCGAGATCACCGGCGAGACGATGCTCTGCAGCACGGTGCGGAACGCACGCGCCATCTCGACCCGGTAGATCGCCCATACTGCACGAAAATTAGGGACTGCACGCCAATTCATGGGTCTTGCCTCAACAGATTGACGAAGATCTCCTCGAGCGAGCTGTTTTGCGTGTCCATGTCGCGGAACTGGATGCCGGCCGCCTCGAGCTCGCGCAGCAGCGAGGCGACGCCGGGGCGTTCGCTCTGATTGTCATAGGTGTAGGTCAGCTGCCCGCCATCCGGCGACAGCTCCAGCGCATAGCGCGAGAAAGCGTCGGGAATGGCGGTGAGCGGCGAGCGCAGCTCCAGCACCAACCGCTTGCGGCCGAGCTTGCGCATCAGCTCGGCCTTGCCCTCGACCAGGATGATCTCGCCGCGGTTGATGACGCCGACGCGGTCGGCCATCGCCTCGGCCTCTTCGATGTAATGCGTGGTGAGGATGATGGTGACGCCGTCGTCGCGCAGCCGGCGCACCATCGCCCACATGTCCTGGCGCAGCTCGACATCGACGCCGGCGGTCGGCTCATCGAGGAACAGCACGCGTGGCTCATGCGACAGCGCCTTGGCGATCATCAGCCGCCGCTTCATGCCGCCCGACAGCGTGATCGCCTTGGCGTCCTTCTTGTCCCACAGCGAGAGGTCGCGCAGCACCTTCTCGACGAAAGCAGGGTTCGGCGGCTTGCCGAACAGGCCGCGGCTGTAATTGACGGTTGCCCAGACGCTCTCGAATGCATCGATGGTCAGTTCCTGCGGGACCAGCCCGATCAGGCTGCGCGCGGCGCGGTAATCGCGGTTGATGTCATGGCCATCCACGGTAACGGTGCCGGACGAGCGGTTGACGATGCCGCAGACGATCGAGATCAGCGTCGTCTTGCCGGCGCCGTTCGGACCCAGCAGCGCGAAGATCTCGCCGCGTTCGATGTCGAGATTGATTTCCTTCAGCGCCTTAAAACCGGTGGCGTAGGTCTTGGTGACCCCGGAAATCGAAATGATGGAGGGCGAATTATTAGTGGAAGACATGGGGCGGGAAACGACTGCCTGAAAGGGATTTTTATTGCGCTGAATGTCGGTGCGCACGGCCGGAAGTCAATGCCGCTGCTGACAATTGTGGACAAACATTCCCTTTTTGCCGTTTCGGCAGGGTAGCGAGGGACGCTGACGGTTTGGCCCGGTCTGCTGCGACAACGCGCCCCGCGTGGCGCCACGCCGCTTTGACCGCGCCGCGTCCGCGGCCTATTCTTCGGCCAACAACAGCAGCCGGAGCCCGCCATGGACCCGCTCATCCTGTCGCGTATGCAGTTCGGGGCGAACATTTCGTTCCACATCCTGTTTCCGACAATCACGATTGCGCTTGGCTGGGTGCTGCTGTTCTTCAAGCTCCGCTACAATGCCACCAATGATTCCGCCTGGATGCGCGCCTATTTCACCTGGGTGAAGGTGTTCGCGCTGTCCTTCGCTATGGGCGTGGTGTCGGGCGTCACCATGAGCTTCCAGTTCGGCACCAACTGGCCGGGCTATATGGAGCATGTCGGCAACATTGCCGGGCCGCTGCTCGCTTACGAAATCCTCACCGCCTTCTTCCTCGAAGCGGCCTTCCTCGGCATCATGCTGTTCGGCTTCCGCCGCGTCTCCAACCGCGTCCACACGCTGGCCACCGTGCTGGTCGCCGGCGGCACCACCTTGTCCGCCTTCTGGATCATCGCGCTCAATTCCTGGATGCAGACGCCGGCCGGCTTCGAGATGATCGACGGCAAGGCGCATCCCGTCGACTGGTGGGCGATCGTCTTCAACCCGTCCATGCCTTACCGTCTGGTGCACATGCTGATCGCCTCGGGGCTCACCGTCTCGTTCCTGATCGCCGGGCTGTCGGCGCTGCGCTATCTCACCGGCGACCGTTCGGAATCGATGTGGAAGGCGCTGCGCACCGGCGTCTTCACCGCCGCGATCCTGATCCCGATCCAGATCCTTGCCGGCGACCAGCATGGGCTGAACACGCTGGAGCACCAACCGCAGAAGATCGCCGCCATGGAGGCCAACTGGAACACCGGCCCGCACGTGCCGCTGGTGCTGTTCGCGTGGCCCGACGAGGCGGCGAAGGAAAACAAATTCGAGATCACCATTCCCGATGGCGCCAGCCTGGTGCTGCGGCACTCGACCAGCGGCATCGTGCCGGGGCTCAACGACTATCCCGGCCTCCATCCGCCGGTCCTTCCGTTGTTCTGGGGCTTCCGCATCATGGTCGGCACCGGCATTTTGATGCTCATCGTCTCATGGTCGGCGACCTTCTTCCTCAAGCGCCGCCACAGCCTGCCGAAGCCTCTGGCCATGCTGATGGTGCCGATGTCGCTATCCGGCTGGCTGGCGACGCTGGCCGGCTGGTACACCACCGAGATCGGCCGCCAGCCCTGGCTGGTCACCGGCGTGCTGAAGACGGCGGACGCCGTCGGCCCGGTCGCCGGCAGCCATGTCGCGCTGACGCTGGCGATCTATCTCATCCTCTATGTGCTGTTGCTGATCGCCTATCTCGGCGTGCTGGTGCACCTGGCGCTGAAGGCGGCCAAGGACGGCGATACGTCGCCGCTACCGGGCGTCATGAAGACGGCGATGTCGCAGCCGGCTGCAGGAGAGTGACATGAGCTTCGACTGGCCAACCGCGCTCCCCCTCATCTTCGCCGGCCTGATGGGCCTCGCCATTTTGATCTACGTCATTCTCGACGGCTTCGATCTCGGCATCGGCATCCTGTTTTCGGTCGCCGAAGATGCCGAGCAGGACACGATGATCGCGGCCATCGGCCCGTTCTGGGACGCCAACGAGACCTGGCTGGTGCTGGCCGTCGGCCTGCTTTTGGTCGCCTTCCCGATGGCGCATGGCGTCATCCTGACCGCGCTCTATTTGCCGGTCTTCGTGCTGCTCGTCGGCCTCATCCTGCGTGGCGTCGCCTTCGATTTCCGCGCCAAGGTGCCGGCCGGCAAGAAGCATCGCTGGAACCGCATCTTCTTCCTCGGCTCCATCATCGCCTCGCTGGCGCAGGGCTATATGCTCGGCGTCTATGTGCTCGGCCTCGATGTCGGCCTTGGCGGCATCGCCTTCGGCGCGCTGGTCGCGCTCTGTCTGTCGGCCGCCTACGCCGCGATGGGCGCCGCCTGGGTCATCTACAAGACCGAAGGCGAATTGCAAAAGAAGGCAGTCGCCTGGCTGCGCACAGCGCTGGTGGTGACCGCGCTCGGCATGGCGGCGGTGTCGCTGGCCACACCCTTCGCCAGCCCGCGCATTTTCGCCAAATGGTTCGTCTGGCCGGAAATGCTCTATCTGTCGCCGCTGCCGATCCTGTCGGCGCTGCTGTTCCTGTGGCTGTGGCGGCAGACCTTCCATCTGCCCAAGCCCGACGACCGCCATGCGCTGCGGCCGTTCCTGACGCTGGCCGCCATCTTCGCGCTCGGCTTTGCCGGGCTGGCGTGGTCGTTCTACCCCTTCGTCGTGCCCGACAAGCTGACCATCTGGCAGGCGGCGTCGGCAACCGAAAGCCTCGCCATCATCCTCGCCGGCACGGTCGTCGTGCTGCCGGTGATTATTTTCTATTCGTTCTATGCGTACCGGGTGTTTGGTGGGAAGGCGACGGATCTGACGTATGATTGAGGGCGCTCGCTAACGGCGGCTGGCGTAGGCACCCCCTCTGGCCTGCCGGCCATCTCCCCCTCAAGGGGGGAGATCAGATGGCACTTCGGCTTTCGCCAATCGCCAACGGCGGTAATGAGGCAGAACAGTTAAGCTGCTAATCTCCCCCCTTGAGGGGGAGATGCCCGGCAGGGCAGAGGGGGGTGCTGTCCCGCCAGCGTCTCCGGGAGGGCGTCGCCGCCCTCCGCACCGTCCCAAGCAACCCTCAGCTCTTGCTTGCCGTCAGCACCAGCACCGGCTTTTCGCTGTACAGCCCCGGGAACAGCGACTTCAAATTGGCCACCTTGGGCAGGTCGTTGTAGACGATGTAGGGGTAGGTCGGGTTGAGCGTCAGAAAATCCTGATGATACTCTTCGGCCGGATAGAAGGTTTTGCCCGTTTCCAGCGTGGTGACGATCGGCTTGTCAAACACCTTGGCCTGGTCGAGCTGGGCGATGTAGCTCTGCGCGATCTTCTGCTGCTCGCCATTCTCGGCAAAGATCGTCGAGCGGTACTGGGTGCCTGAGTCCGGACCCTGGTAGTTCAGCTGGGTCGGATTGTGGGCGACCGAGAAATAGACCTGCAGCAGCTGGCCGTAGGTCACCTTGGACGGATCGTAGGTGATCTCGACCGACTCGGCATGGCCGGTGCGACCGCTGCCCACCGTTTCGTAGACGGCGTCATCCTTGGCGCCGCCGGTGTAGCCGGAGACGGCCTTGGTCACGCCCTTGACGTGCTGGAAGACGCCCTGCACGCCCCAGAAGCAGCCGCCGGCAAAGATCGCCGTCTCGCTGCCGCCGGCGGCCTTTTCGTCCATTGCCGGCGGCGGGATCACCACCGCGTCCTCGGCCGAGCGCGCCGGGCTCTGCCAGAAGGTAGCCGCCGCCGCGGCGACCATGAGCGCCGCAAGCGCGCTCCTGGTGAAGATCGGCGTTCTCGTCTTTGCAATGTCGGTCATGTCTGATCTCCCTTGTTGCTGTTCATTATATACGAAAGAAGCCGCCGCCGGGTTCTCACTTTGCTGTGCGCCGGCGCCGGCTTCCCTCCTCAACCGCCAACCCCCGGCTGGTTGAGGGTTCGGCTTATTGCGCAGGCGCCATCGCGTCCGCCGGCTTCATCGCATCCGTTGCGGGCGCCATTGCATCGGCCGGCTTCATGGCGTCGGCCGCGGGCTTCATCGCATTCGTCGTCATCGGGTCGGCGGGCTTCATGGCATCGGTCGCCGGTGCCATGGCATCCGCAGGCTTCATAGCGTCCGCCGGCTTCATCGCCTCGGTGGCCATCGGATCGGCCGGCTTCATGGCGTCTTCGGCGCGGGCGCCGGCGGCGAAGGCCGTCATCGAAAGCGCAAAGGCGAGCGCGGTCAGGGTCTTGGTCATGGTATTTCCTCTTTGAAGAGGGCGCGCGGATGCGAGCCCGGTTATGCCGCTCTTTGCGGCGTTGGGTGAAAAAGAAATCAGTTGGCGGCCGCGGCCAGGATCGGCCCGCCGCCGGGTGACTGCACCAGCACCGCGGTGCTGAGGCCGCCGGAGGCTGCCGGCAATGGCAGCGAGGTGGCGTCGCCGCTCCAGCTGCCGAGCTTGGTCAGCGAGTGCACGACATTGGCATGCGGCAGCGTGCGCCCGGTGTTCTCGCCGCGCGCCACCGGCACTTCGATGACGCCCTTGTTGTAGCGAACCAGCCAGACATCGGCCTTGCCGCCCGGTGCGGAACCGGCGCCGATGGTGATCTTGCCGCCATCGAGCGACAGCGACGGCCCCTTGGTATGGCCGCTAGAGGAAATCAGCTGCTCGATTTCGCCGGGTGCGGCACCCACCGCATCGGCATCGCCATTGACCACGACCTGCGGCGTGAACGGGCCGGAACGGCCGAGCGACGGCTCATAGCGCACCTGGCGCTGCGTGAATTCCTCGCGGCCGAACGTGTCCTTCCAGCCGAGATAGTCCCAGTAGGTAACGTTGAACGACAGCGCCAGGACGTTGGGCTGGTCCTTGACCCTGATCAGATTGGCATTGGCCGGCGGGCAGGACGAGCAGCCCTGGCTGGTGAACAATTCGACCACGGTGAGCGGCTGGGCGAATGCGGTGCCGCCAAGCGTCATCAGCGCCGCGCCTGCGGCTGCCAGCATCGCGCTGCGTTTGAGGTTAAATCCAGTCATCAGGGGTCTCCGTTGCGGCGGCCGTTGCCGGCCATATCCCCACTTCGCCCGGCTAAGCGGCTTCGTTACAGCGCTCACTGGTTTGTGATTGGGGCGCCGGAGCGCCCTTACCTTCTCCCCTTGTGGGAGAAGGTGGATCGGCGCGCAGCGCCGAGACGGATGAGGGGTGTTCCAGGGAACACCAACGTCTCACTCCGCTGGAACACCCCTCATCCGTCGCCTTCGGCGACACCTTCTCCCACAAGGGGAGAAGGGAGAATCATCACCGCCACGGCTGCAAGTTTGTGTCCCTTACATAGGCGATGACTGTATCGCAGACGGCATCCAAATCCTTCAGCACATCATCATTCCAGAAGCGCAACACGCGAAAACCTCTCGCATGCAACTCAGCCGCGCGGATTCGGTCAGTCTCCGAGTCGGCGTGTTGGCTACCGTCAATCTCGACGATCAGGCCGGCCTCAACACAGACGAAATCGGCAACGTACTTTCCGATAGGAGCCTGGCGCCGAAATTTGATCCGGTCGAGCCTGCGGTCACGCAGTTCGTGCCACAGCTTGCTTTCGGCCTCGGTCATCTCGCGCCTCAGCGCACGGGCGAAGCTGCGTTTGGCAGGAGGGACGGGTTGGTGCGGCATGGCGTCAGACTAGCCAACGTCTCGCTCCGCTGGAACACCCCTCATCCGTCTCGGCGCTGCGCGCCGATCCACCTTCTCCCACAAGGGGAGAAGGGAAGAGGGCGCCCCGCTTGCCCCTGCTTACAGCCCCTGCTAAAGCGCGCGCCATGAGCACGCCTCTCGACCACATCCGCAATTTCTCCATCGTCGCCCATATCGACCATGGCAAATCCACGCTTGCCGACCGGCTGATCCAGTCCACCGGCGGGCTGGAGCTGCGCGACATGAAGGAGCAGGTGCTGGACTCGATGGACATCGAGCGCGAGCGCGGCATCACCATCAAGGCGCAGACGGTGCGGCTGAAATACCGCGCCAACAATGGCGAGGACTATATCCTCAACCTCATCGACACGCCCGGCCACGTCGACTTCGCTTATGAAGTGTCGCGGTCGCTCGCCGCCTGCGAGGGCTCGTTGCTGGTCGTCGACGCCTCACAGGGCGTCGAAGCGCAGACGCTGGCCAATGTCTACCAGGCCATCGACAACAACCACGAGATCGTCGTGGTGCTGAACAAGGTCGACCTGCCGGCCGCCGAGCCAGAGCGCATCCGCGAGCAGGTCGAGGAGGTCATCGGCATCGACGCCTCCAACGCCGTGCTGATCTCGGCCAAGACCGGCTTGGGCATTCCCGATGTGCTCGAAGCCATCGTCCACCAATTGCCGCCGCCGCGCGAAGGCGACGCCACCGCCCCGCTGAAGGCCATGCTGGTCGACAGCTGGTACGACGCCTATCTCGGCGTCATCGTTCTGGTGCGCATCATCGACGGCGTGCTGAAGAAGGGCCAGACCATCCGCATGATGGGCACCGGCGCCAAATATCTGGTCGAGCGCACCGGCGTGTTCACGCCCGCCCGCATCAATGTCGACGAGCTTGGCCCCGGCGAGTTCGGCTTCTTCACCGGCTCGATCAAGGAAGTGGCCGACACCCGCGTCGGCGACACCATCACCGAGGACAAGCGCGCCACCGCGCACGCCTTGCCCGGCTTCAAGCCGGCGCAGCCGGTGGTGTTCTGCGGCCTGTTCCCGGTCGATGCCGCCGATTTCGAGGATCTGCGTGCCGCCGTCGGCAAATTGCGCCTCAACGACGCCAGCTTCTCCTATGAAATGGAAACCAGTGCGGCGCTCGGCTTCGGCTATCGCTGCGGCTTCCTTGGCCTGCTGCATCTGGAAATCATCCAGGAGCGGCTGGAGCGCGAGTTCGACCTCGACCTGATCGCCACCGCGCCCTCCGTCGTCTACCGGCTGCTGCTCAATGACGGTTCGATGAGAGAACTGCACAACCCCGCCGACATGCCCGACGTGGTGAAAATCTCCGCCATCGAGGAGCCTTGGATCCGCGCCACCATCCTCACCCCCGACGACTATCTCGGCGGTATTCTAAAACTCTGCCAGGACCGGCGCGGCATCCAGGCCGACCTGTCCTATGTCGGCAAGCGCGCCATGCTGACCTACGATCTGCCGCTCAACGAGGTCGTCTTCGACTTCTACGACCGGCTGAAGTCGATCTCCAAGGGCTACGCCTCCTTCGACTATCATCTGACCGACTATCGCGAGGGCGACCTGGTAAAAATGTCGATCCTGGTCAATGAGGAGCCCGTCGACGCGCTATCGATGCTGGTCCACCGCACGGCGGCGGAAAAGCGCGGCCGGCAGATGGTCGAGAAGCTGAAAGAGCTGATCCCGCACCACCTGTTCAAGATCCCGGTCCAGGCTGCGATCGGCGGCAAGGTCATCGCCCGCGAAACCATCTCGGCGCTGCGCAAGGACGTGACCGCCAAATGCTATGGCGGCGACGTGAGCCGCAAGCGCAAGCTGCTGGACAAGCAGAAAGAGGGCAAGAAGCGGATGCGCCAGTTCGGCAAGGTGGATATCCCGCAGGAGGCGTTTATCCAGGCCTTGAAGATGGGGGATTAAGCGGTCCGGCCTTCGGCCGGACGCATCGACCCGGTGGGTCGATGCGAGCGCAAATCCGGGTGGGAGCTGCCGCAGGCAGCGGGTCCCACCCCGGGGGTTACGGCAGTGCGGTGACCTGATCGCGCGCAGCGCGGCCCTGAAGCTACAAGCCGGAAGATCAGAAGCCGTGCGTCAAGGCTCTATTCCATGCCGCATACCGAGGCTGTTGATCACTCCCCAAGAATGTCAAACAGTGACGATTGATCGTCATCGTGGACGACGCGGGCGAGAAAAACCCCCTTAATTTCAACATGTGGGTAAGCCTCGTGCAGAAGTGCTTGCGCCGCCTTGAAAGAAGCGCCTCTCGCGATCACATCGTCAAATACAGCTATCGTATCAATAGCTTGCGGTAGATGAGGGGTTTGGAATGTCCAACCTGCCTTCAAGCTTTCAGGGTCTGGGCGATGATTAGTATCATGAGCCGCAATGCGCTCTTGGTGTTGTATTATACAATTAATAGTCGTGGCATGAGCGCCAAAACTCCTGTTGATTAGCCTCAAAAGCCTATCGTCATACGCAGGATGCCCGATAGGCTTGCTACACGGAATTGGACACCAAGCAATTTTCGGCAACCTTTCTTTGAGCACCGCGCTACGAAGCTTTTCTGCCCAATAATCAGTAGACCGAGCCTTGTGTTTATAGCGGTGGACATTCTCGTCCCGAATCGTCGGACTCATTTTGAAGTTTAAAATGTGGTTATTCGTCTCTGACTTATAGCCTCCGTGCGCGGTATATTCTCCGAGGTATAAGACGTAATCATCCGGCACTAGGAAGCCGTGATCGCCTCGTGTTAGGTCATCGATCTTTGTAAAGCGCGCTGACATTGGCTAAAATATCTTCAATACCCGAAACTCGGATCGCGCCGAGTTCCTCAAATCTATGGGGCCATGTTATATCGGGCCTACGAAAACAGCTTTCAAGAATCAATAACGGTCGACCTTGTGCTAAGGCCGCCCGTGCTTGCGTCAGTGTCCCAGAGGTTTCCCCAGCTTCTACTATAACAGTCGCATCAGTTAAGGCACTCATCGTTACGTTTCGTTCAGGGAAAAAGGTGCGGGTCTTATTCAAAGGCATGGCCTTGTACGCCACGACCGGGACTTGAGATATCAAAAGATGCTCTCGAGATATCTTCTCATGAATAACTCTATTCTCACGCGGATAGGACGTAGAAATCGGAGTGCCAACTACTGCAATTGTCGGGAACTTTAGTTCTATTGCTGTTTCATGGACGATTGCATCAATCCCTTTCGCCAAGCCGGAGACGGGGATAATTTTTTCAGAAATTAACCCTTCAACTATTCGTCGGGCCTGCAAAATGCCAGCATCACTGGGTTCGCGAGTTCCTACCACCGCGACGGAAGGTTGCTCCGATAGAGCCCAATAACCTTGATAATAGAGCAGCTCAACAGGATGTTTCGCCACTCGAATTTTGCTGGGGTATTCACCAGCGCCGTGTATCCTGACGCCATATGGGGCTGAGCTGAATTTCCGGATCTGCTCGTCTGCTAGCTCGGCATATTTGATTGCAGTGGGATACGGGACAAAATCAGAGGGGACGGCGAAAGGTGCGCCGCCAAACTTGTCTGCGATCGACTTAAATGATGCCGCATGATCCAGCCACAGGGCCTCGTAAGCGCCCATTTCCAACCAAGGGGAAATGGGCTCAGAAGACTTAAGATCGAATTGCTTGGCTGCGGTCATTTTATCTATTTAGGGCTGCATCGCCGATTGTTCGACCGGAATCCGGTCAAGGCTTATCATTGGAACAAAACGAGAACATGCACAAGAGAATTTATATCCTAGTATTTGCAATTAGTTACGTTGCATCTTGACGCGGATCACCATTGGACAACGCTCTGCTCGGAAGTACCCTGGGGAAACATCACATGCGCACCGCTCTAGACACCGCCGCCTCTCTCGGCCTCGCCATCGGCGGCGCCTTCGGCCTGGCCGGCACTTTCGTCACCAGCGCGCCGCTGCGCGAAACGCTGTGGGCGATCGACGGCGTGGCGCTCGTGGTGGCCACCGCGCTGCTGACGATGAAATACCAGCGGCTGGGCAATGACTGCATAGCTGCGGGCTTCCTCACCTTCCTCGCCGGCGAGAGCCTGCTGCTTGCCGGCAATGCGGCGGGGCTGGAGGCCAGCGTGCCCTCCTATGTCGGCGGCATCTCGCTGTGGGCGGCAGCGCTTGTCCTGATCGGTGCGGCGAACACCTTTGCGCTGTGGATGCGGCTCACCGGCCTCGTCGCCGCCATCCTGTTTGTCGTGACCGTGGCCATGGTGCTGTGGGGTGCGCCGTTGCTGCCGACCTCGGCGCCGCTGCCCGCCGCCGGCTATCCGTTCCTGGTGCTGACTTTTGCCGGCTGGATCTGGACACTTGTCTGGCCCAGGCAGTAAGCAGGGGGCATGCAGAAATGACGGGGCGGGGGATCTCGATTTGCGCAAATATCTCTTGCCGTTCCTCAGCTTCTGCCTCGACTACGCCTGGGTGAACGCGGCGGTCGTTCTGGCCGACCGGTTGTTTCCCGATGTTGGCGAGGCCGTTCTCGGCCAGCCGATGTCATGGTCGGCGCGGCAGCTCGTTTCGGTGATCCTGGTCGCTCTTGTAAGGGTGGCGCACGCCTCGGTGGGCGAATGGCTGCTTTCCTACCCGCTCAACGAGCAGCCGGAAGGCCAGCGTCAATGGGCCAATGTGCTGCTCGGCACGCTCGGTGTGCTCTCCGGCATCTGGTATGCTCTGCACCTGACCGAAGGCGATGACGGCATGCCGTTCCTGTTCATGGTCGAGCAGACGCCGCTGAAGATTGCGGCGGTCGCGCTCTACAGCGCCGTCTGCAGCTGGTGTGGCGCCATGCTGCTGCGGTTCACGCCAAGGGCGAAGTTTTACAACGCCCTGCTGTTCATCTCGTTCATCCCATTGACGTTGATAAACCAGATGTTCTCCCATGACGCGCTGATCGCCTCGATGGTGGCGCGCGCCGCCAGGGACGGCCGCACCTTCCCGCTGGAAAAGGCGGAGGCGTATGCCCGCCTGGGGGTCTACTACGCCGTCGTGCTGATCGCGGTGATGCTGGCGATCCTGTATTTCTGCCGCGAGCGGCCGACGGTTACTGACGAAGGCGCCGGGATCGTAGGCGCTCCCCCTTCTCCCCTTGTGGGAGAAGGTGTCGCCGAAGGCGACGGATGAGGGGTGTTCCAGGGAACGTCAGCGCCTCACTCCGCTGGAACACCCCTCAACCGTCTCGGCGCTGCGCGCCGATCCACCTTCTCCCACAAGGGGAGAAGGAAGAAGCGCTCGCATGTGGCGCTTCTCCCCCGACCGTGCGAGCGTGGCGTCTCCGATTCGGGACCCCACCGCCATGCTCCGCCTCACCCTTGCCGCCCTTCTCATCGCCACCCCGGCGCATGCCGCCGACATGGCGTTCTTTGTCAAGAACCTGCGCAGCCAGGCTGTTGCGGTGGAGCTGTTCAGCCGTGACCGCAAGATGTCGTGGCCGGGCGACGACCAGGTGTTTCTGATCGAACCGAACTCGCAGAAATCGGTGCCGATCTCGTGTTCCCAGGGCGAAAACATCTGCTACGGCGCCTGGGTGAACGGCAACGACGCGATTTCCGCCGGCGTCGGGCCGGACAACGATCAGCCGTGTGACACCTGCTGTTTCATCTGCGTGGAGAAGACGACGGAGACGATCGATCTGGTTGAGTGAGACGCTCGGCGAGCTTGACGCCCTTGCCGCCATCGCCCTAGCCTCTTGTCACCCACCACGAGGAAAGTTCCATGGCAGGCACGGTCGAAGGCGAGAAGATCGACGTTACTTTCAACGGCAAGCGCTGCATCCATTCGCGCAATTGCGTGCTCGGCAACCCGCATGTCTTCGTGCCCAATGCGCCCGGCGAGTGGATCCACCCCGAGGCGGCAAGCGTCGAGCAAGTCGTGACACTGGCCGAAAACTGTCCGTCCGGCGCCATCGGCTATTTGAGGAAGGATGGCGGGCCGCAGGAGAAGCCGCCGGTGGTCAACACCGTGCGGCTGCGCGAGAACGGGCCGTTGACTGTGCATGCCGAGATCGTGCTCGGCGGCGAGACCTTCTTTCGCGCCACGCTCTGCCGCTGCGGCGCCTCGCAGAACAAGCCATTTTGCGACAACAGCCACATCAAGGCCGGCTTCACAGCCACCGGCGAGCCGCCGCTGAAGGACGCGCCGGCAACGCTGGAGGCGCGAAATGGCCCGCTGACCATAACGCCCACCACCAACGGGCCATTCAAGGTCGAGGGCAATGCCGAAATCGTCACCGGCACCGGCCACACGATCGACCGCACCACCCGCGCCTTTCTGTGCCGCTGCGGCCATTCGGCCAACAAGCCGTTTTGCGACGGCAGCCACAAGAGAGTGGGGTTTGTGGGGTAGGCGCCGAAACCGCTAATCTCCCCCCTCGAGGGGGAGATGTCGCCGAAGGCGACAGAGGGGGTCGCCTCGCGTGAAGCGCTAACCTCCATCTGCCGCAGGAAGGTCGAGCCCAGTCGGACCAACCCCCTCTGGCCTGCCGGCCATCTCCCCCTCAAGGGGGGGAGATTAGCGCTCGCTCGCCTCCGCCAATCCCCCCAAAATCAGTCAGGCGTCACCCTTCAATGTCACCCCGCATCATGCCATGCTCGCCCTCTCGGCCGAGGGGGCCGATTCTCAATCCGGGGAACGTCATGTCTTTCACCATCACCCGCCGCATCGTCGTCGCGCTCTCGCTTGCCGCGCTGTTTGCGCCGTCGGCCTATGCCGCCGACATCACCTTCGCCATCAAGAACGGCCATCCCAACGCCATGCGCGTCGAGCTCTACAGCCAGGACCGCGACTATGTCTGGCCGGGCGACGGCAAGGACTTTTACCTCGACGATGGCGAGACCAAGCAGATCCCGGTCTCGTGCAACGAAGGCGAGTCCATCTGCTACGGCGCCTGGGTCGACGGCGACGAGGAAACCTACTGGGGCGTCGGCCCCAACAACAAGGAAAAATGCGAAGACTGCTGCTACACCTGCGAAGGCGGCGAGACGGAAGAGATTGATTTGGTGCCGTAGGTAGTACAGCCAACCTCCCCCCAAGTGGGGGAGATGTCCGGCAGGACAGAGGGGGGCGCCGTAGAGTACCAACCTAGACAACCACCCATGCCGCACGCACCATTGCCGCCTCGACATCGCGCAAACGCCAGATCAATGCGCAAAGTCCTGACGTCAGCCGAGCTCAACCTCTGGAACGAACTTCGGGCGCACCGGCTGGATGGGGCTTGGCTTCCGCCGACAATTTCCCATCGCCGGCTACATTGTCGACTTCGCTTGTCCCGAGAAGAAGCTGGTCATCGAAGTCGATGGCTCCCAGCATGCGGGTGTGGCTGCCGGTGATGAAACGCGGACAGCGCGACTCGAACAAGATGGCTGGACAATGCTGCGGTTCTGGAATGACGACGTCATCCGCGACATCGACAATGTCTGCCAGCATATTGTGATTGCGGCGGGGCTTGGAGGCGCATCCTGAGCGAATGACGGTGCCCAGGCTTTAGGCAGGGGAGGTCTGCGGGACAGCGCCCCCCTCTGTCCTGCCGGACATCTCCCCCACGAGGGGGGAGATCGGGTTTCGCCTTGGCTTTCGCCAATCACCCTAACAGCGCCCTTTGCCGCTTCGACCCACCCGCCTTGCGCCAGGAATTGAACCTATGCGTGGCGGCGGCGAAGGAGATCTTCATCTGCTGGGCGACGGAATAGCGCGACTTGCCTTCGTCGAACATGCGGTAGCAGCACTCGACGCCCTCTTCGGTCAGCTTGCCGTCAGGGGCCTTGTTGTGCGGATTGGCGGGGTCGAATTTTTCGACCTGCTGTTCGACCAGGCCTTTCAGCCGCTGCAGGTCGGCCTCGATGCTGGCGATGAGATCGAGGACGGGTTTCGGATCGAAGTGCTCGTGCGGCTTTGCCGTCATCTCTGGGATACCTTTCGCTTTGCGTGTGTCCCAACCTATATAGGTGAACATTCGCTGATAATGAAGGGCGCGCCGCGCTCCGGCCCTTCAACACTTCTTGACCGGCAATTGACCGGCGACGTCACAGCGCCTAGTTTAGAACTATTCTAAACTAGGGTGAATTTATCATGCTTTCCCGCGTCTTCGGTTTCGGCCGCCGTCCCTTCGAATCGCTGTCGGAACAGGAGATCCTGGCGCTGGCAATTTCGTCCGAGGAGGATGACGGGCGCATCTACCGCGCCTATGCCGACGGGCTGGCGGACACCTTTCCGCAATCGGCGAAAGTGTTCGAGGCGATGGCGGAGGAGGAAGACGGCCATCGCGATTCCCTGATCGAGCTCTACCGCAAGCGTTTCGGCGAGCGCATTCCGCTGATACGGCGCGAGCATGTGAGGGGCTATTACGAGCGCAAGCCCGACTGGCTGGTGCGGCCGCTGGGCATCGAGCATGTGCGCAGCCAGGCCGAAGAAATGGAGCAACAGGCCTATCGCTTCTACGTCGAAGCGGCCAAGCGCACCAGCGACGCCTCGACCAGAAAACTGCTCAACGATCTCGCAGCGGCGGAGCAAAGCCATGAGAATTCGGCGCATCGGCTGGAGCAGAAACTTGTGCCGGGCGAGGTGAAGGACGAAGAGGAAAGCGCCGAGCAGCGCCAGTTCATCCTGACCTATGTGCAGCCGGGGCTGGCCGGGCTGATGGACGGCTCGGTGTCGACGCTGGCGCCGATCTTTGCCGCGGCGTTCGCCACGCATGACACCTGGCAGACGCTGCTGGTCGGCCTTGCCGCCTCGATCGGCGCCGGCATTTCGATGGGCTTTACCGAAGTCGCTTCCGACGACGGCAAACTGTCGGGCCGCGGCTCACCGCTCAAGCGGGGGCTCACCGTCGGCGTCATGACGACGCTGGGTGGGCTGGGCCACGCACTGCCCTATCTCATCCCGCATTTCTGGACGGCGACGGCGGTTGCCGCCGTGGTGGTGTTCTTCGAATTGTGGACAATCGCCTTCGTCCAGAACCGCTACATGCAAACCCCCTTCCTGCGCGCGGCGTTTCAGGTGGTGCTGGGCGGCGCGCTGGTGTTTGCGGCAGGGGTGCTGATCGGGAATGCGTGAGGTTCTTCCCTTCTCCCCCTGTGGGAGAAGGTGGATCGGCGCGATAGCGCCGAGACGGATGAGGGGTGTTCCAGCGGAGTGAGACGTTGGTGTCTTCTGGAACACCCCTCATCCGTCGCCTTCGGCGACACCTTCCCCCACAAGGGGGGAAGGGGGAGCCTCATCCATTCACCGCCCTGCTATCCGCCGGCGCTCCATCCCGCTCCGTCAGCCCATAGTCCCGCACCACATGCGCAATCCTTAACCGGTAGCCGGCAAAGATTCCGCCGCGGCCGGCCTTTTGCGCTTGCCGGTGCTCCTCGGTGTTGCGCCAGGCCTTGACCGCTTCCTCGTCGCGCCAGAAGGACAGCGACAGGACGCGGTTGGGGTCGACTAGGCTCTGAAACCGCTCGATCGAGATGAAACCGTCTATGCCGTCGAGCAGCGGCCGCAGCTCCGCAGCGATGCCCAGATACGCATCGCGCTTTCCCGGCGCCGGCTCGACCTCGAAGATGACAGCGATCATGCTTCCTCCTTGACCGCGGTCTGGAACAGCTGTAGCGGTCCATGCGGCCCCGACACCAGCTTCAGGAAGATGCGGTCTTCTTTCAAGATGAACTTTTCCCGGCGGGCGAATTCGTAGTTCGCCTTGCCGGCGGAATCGGCGGCGAGCCGGGCGCGGTAGGCTTCGTAGGCGGCCAGGCTGTCGATGTTGTAGGCGGCGTAAGCGGTGGTGGCCGAGCCCTCATGCGGTGCGTAGTAGCCGATCAGATCGGCGCCGCAGCGCGGGATGGCCTGACCCCAGGCCTTGGCATATTGCTCGAACGCCGCCTTGCCGAACGGGTCGATCTCATAGCGGATGAAGCAGGTGATGGTCATGGTGATCTCCTTGGGTTTCTGCATCAATGGTTCGAGCGGCGTCGAAACGTTGTGCCGCCGGGTCTGCTAGGCAAAGGCGCCGGCGGTCAGGCCTGCCAGAACGATTTTGCGCATTCGCGGCGCACATCCTCACGGCTCAGGCCAATGTCGCGCAGCAGATGATCGTCGACCTCGGCGAGGTCGAGCCGCTGCAGATGGCGGTCATACCAGCGGGCGAGCAGCCGCCGATGCAGCCAGGTGACGAACGGGAACGGCTGGCGGCCGGCGAGTGGGGCGGAAGCGGTTGGCATCGGCGTTCTCCTTGATCTCGCCTGACAATAATGATTATCTGACAAGAATGCTTCGATGGAGACCTAACTATGCGTGAAGGACCCGACATTGCCCGCATCGCCAGCCTGGTCGGCGATCCGGCGCGGGCAAACATGCTCAATGCGCTGATGGGCGGCACAGCTTTGACGGCGAGCGAACTGGCGCTGGAGGCCGGCGTGTCGCTGCCGACGGCGTCGTCGCATCTGTCGAAATTGATGGAGGGCGGGCTGCTGACCTTGGCCAGCCAGGGCCGGCATCGCTATTACGGCCTCGCCGGGCCGCAGGTGGCGGGGATGATCGAGGCGATCACCGGCGTGGCCGAAGCGGTCGGCCCCAAGCGGGTGCGGCCGGGTCCGCGCGACGGCGCCATGCGCGTGGCCCGCGTCTGCTACGACCACCTCGCCGGCGAGCAGGCGGTGGCGATGCTGGACCGGCTCGTCGCGCGCGACATCCTTTTGCGCAACGAGAACGAGATCAGGCTGGGGCCGTCGGCGACCTCGCATTTTTCGGCCATCGGCATCGATGTCGACGCCAAGCCGCGCCGCCCGGTCTGCCGCGCCTGCCTCGACTGGAGCGTACGCCGCTCGCACCTTGCGGGAACGCTGGGCGCGGCGATCCTGGACAAGATCCTGGCGGAGAAATGGGCAAGGCGCGAGAAGGATAGTCGCGCGGTGGTGTTTTCACCGCCGGGGAAACAGGCGTTTGAGCGGGTGTTTTTGATGTAGTTGCCGGGGGGACGATCTCGCTGCGTCGGCGGGACAGCACCCCCCCTCTGCCCTGCCGGGCATCTCCCCCTCAAGGGGGGAGATTAGCAGCTTCGTGGTATCGGCCGTCTCGCAGCGTCAGTGATTAGCGAAAGCCGAGGTGACATCCAATCTCCCCCCTTGAGGGGGAGATGTCCGGCAGGACAGAGGGGGGTGTGAAGGATCGCTACGTTCGTGAACGTCCGGGCTGGCTTACCCCCGCTTCAGCACCTTCGCCTGCTTGAAGAAATCCACCCACGGATCGGCCTTCTCCAATTGCTTCAACGTCGTCTTGCCACCGATCGGGAAGGAATTCGGCGCCAATCCCGTCTCGATCTCCGCCCACGTCACCGGGATCGACACCGTCGCCCCCTTCTTGGCGCGGGAAGAATAGGGCGCGACCGTCGTCGAGCCCCTGCCGTTGCGCAGATAGTCGACGAAGATTTTGCCGGTGCGCGCCTTCTTGGACAGCGTTGCCGTATAGCGGTCGGGCGCGGCCTGCTCCAGCGCCTTGGCGAAATCATGGGTGAACGTCTTGACCGCCTCCCAATCCGCCGAGGGTTTCAGCGGCACCAGCACGTGGTAGCCCTTGCCGCCCGACGGCTTGACGAAGTTCGGTAGCGACAATTCATCGAGCTTGCCTCTGATGTCGAGCGCCGCCCCGCGCACTGCCTTGACGTCGACGCCCTCGTCGGGATCGAGATCGAAGATGATCTGGTCCGGCTTTTCCAGTTCGTCGGTCTTGCAGCCCCAGATGTGAACCTCGACCACGCCATACTGGACCAGAGCGGCGATGCCGTCGAAATCCCGGATGAACAGGATTTCCTCGCCATCGGTCGGATCCTTCATGCGGGCGATCTTGTCGCTCATGCCGGCCGAGGCGTGTTTCTGGAAAAAGCGCGGTCCGCCAATGCCGTCCGGCGCCCTGACCAGGCTGAGCGGCCGGTTGACGACAAACGGCTCCATGCGCGGCCAGACCAGCGCGTAGTGCTCGAGCAAGGCCTGCTTCGATATCTTTTCGTCGGGCCACAGCAGCTTTTCGGGATGGGAGAGTTTCACGCTGGTGGTCATTGCCCCGGCTTTGGTCCCGGCAGCCTTGCCGGCGCTGCTTGCCGCCGGCTTTGCCTTGCTGTCGGCCTTCGATGGCTTTTCCTGCACGACTTCCTCCGCCGGCTTGTCCTCGCGCAGTCCCTGGAACGACGCATGGCGTATTATACGATCCGACGTCCAGCTGCGGAACTCCACTTCGCCGACAAGTTCGGGCTTGACCCAGACCAGGCCCTTGCCCTTCGGCACGGCGGCCGCGAAGGGCGAGGATTTGGCCTTCAGCGCATCGAGCTTTTTCTTCAGATCGGTGGCCCCCTTGACCGAAAAACCGGTGCCGACACGGCCGGCATAGTGGAGCTTGCCGCCTTCATGGTAGCCGACCAGCAGCGAACGCAACCCGCGCCCGGTCTTTTCCGATGGCAGATAGCCGCCGATGACAAACTCCTGGCACGCCGTGCATTTCGACTTCACCCAGCTCGGACCACGGCCGCCGCGATAGGGTGCATCGGCGCGCTTGGAGACGATGCCTTCCAATCCCATACGACAGGCATGCTGCAGCATGATCTTGCCGGGCTCGGCGAAATGATCGCTGAAGCGGACGGCGGCATTTTCGGCCGTCTCGCCAAGAAGCTCCTGCAGAGCCTGCTTGCGCTCGACCAGCGGTTCGCGGCGCAGATCCTTGCCGTCGAGCCGCATCAGGTCGAAGACGTAGTAGGTGAAGCGGTTGGTGCGATTGGCGGACAGATCCTGCTGCAGCAACGCGAAGGAAGAAACGCCGCTGTCGGCCAGCACGACGATCTCGCCATCGATGATGGCGTCGCTGCATTTCAGCTGGGCGAGTTCCGCAACGATCTCAGGGCCGAATTTCTCTGTCCAGTCGAGGCCGGTGCGGGTCAGCAGCCGCACCTCGGTGCCGGCGATTTGCGCCTGCATGCGGTAGCCGTCGAACTTGACTTCGTGCAGCCAATCCTTTCCCGGCGGCGCCTCGCGTTCCAGCGTCGCCAGCTGCGGCTCGATGAAATCGAGACGCTTGCCGCGCGCCGCTTTCGCTTTGCCAGCGGTGGCCGGCTTGTTGGAGTGCCAGACTTTCGGCTTCTTGCCGTCGGCGGTCTTGCCTTCCGCGACCTGCTCGATGGTCAGGCCCGATTTCACCGATTTCGGCGCGTCCTTCAGAATGTCCTCGCCGGGACGGGCGGCGGCATCGCCGGATTTGATCAGCAGCCAGTTGTCGCGCTTTTCTCCCGCGCGCGGTTTCAGCCGCACCAGATGCCACAGGCCGTTTAGTTTCTTGCCTTTGAGCTCGAAGGAGATGTGGCCTTTCTTCATCGCCTTGGCGGGGTCGATCTCGGGCGTCCACGTGCCTTCGTCCCAGACGATGACGGTGCCGCCGCCATACTCGCCCTTGGGGATGGTGCCTTCGAAGGGTGCATAGTCGATCGGGTGGTCCTCGACATGCACGGCCAGCCGCTTTTCGTGCGGATCGAGGCTTGGGCCGCGCGTCACCGCCCAGCTCCACAAGACGCCGTCATGCTCAAGGCGGAAGTCGTAGTGCAGCCTGGTCGCGTCGTGCTTCTGGACGACGAAGATGCCACCGGCGTGCTTGCCGCGCGTGACCTTGCCGGCAGGCTCGGCGGTTTTCTTGAAATCGCGCTTGGAGTGATATTGTTCGAGGCTGGCCATGGACGCCGTCCCTCACGCCGATTTGCGCTTGGGCGCGGCAGCTTTCGCCTTGGCGCGTTTGGCCGCCGGCCTGGCCTTGCTGGCCGCGCCTTTCGCCGCGCCGCCATCCGACAGGCTCTTCTTCAGCGCGTCGAACAGATTGACCACGTTGGACGGCTTGGGTGCGGCCTGTGGCTTCGGCGCCTTCTTGCCGGCCTTCTTGGCGCGGATCAGTTCGAGCAGCGCGTCCTCATACTTGTCCTCGAATTTCGACGGATCGAACTTGGCCTTCTTCTTGTCGATGATGAGTTCGGCCAGATCGGTCATTTCCTGGTCGGTCTTCACCGCCTTGATCTCACCGAAGACGGTCTCCGGCTGGCGCACCGTGTTGTCATAGCGCAAAGTTGTCAGCACCATGCCCTTGCCGAGCGGCTCGATGACCACCGGACGTTCTCTGGCGTAGAGCACGATCCGCGCCAGCCCGGCCATCTTCTTGCCAGCCATGGCGTCGCGGATGACGGCAAAGGCTTCCTCCGACACCTTGTCGGCCGGCGCGACATAATAGGGCGTGTCGAGATAGATCTGCTGGATCGAGGCTTTGTCGACGAAGCCGTCCAGCGCCATGGTGTGCGACGACTCGATCTGCACCGCGGCGATCTCGTCTTCCTCGATATGGACGAAATCGCCGTCGTCCAGTTCATAGCCTTTGATCTCGTTGCCTTCGTCGAGCGGCTTGCCGGTTTCGGCATCGACATAGATGCGCTTGACCGTGTTGCCGGTCTTGCGGTTCAGCACCCGGAACGAGACCTTTTCGGTGTGGGTGACGACGTTCGTCAATTCCACGGCGCAGGTGACCAGCGACAGTTTCAGATAGCCCTTCCAAGCGGGGCGAGGTGCCATGGCAAAACTCCTGCGCGATGCGATTCAAGCGAGAACGGGCCAAGCCCGTTCCGGTTCCGGGCGCTGCTAAGGGCTTTTCAGCCGTGCGCACGGAAATTTCGCAGGGCTCGCCGAAATTGAAACAGAACCGCGCCCAAGCGACATCCAGACGAAACATATGTGATGCAAAAGTCACAATGCCGGAAATGGCGACGAGCCACACCGAAAGACCCCGACAAAGCCGCATTCCGGCCATGAAGCATGGGGTTTTCGACCAAAGATTAACATCGTGTTCACCGACTATTCACGCCTCGACGCTATGATCCCCGCAATCGGACGGGACATCCGAAAATCGGGACAGGGACTTAAGTAAAATGAAATTCTGGGGCCACATCGCCGGCTACGCCGCCGCCATCCGCGAGTTCATCGCGCCGACCTATCGGCCGGAGCGCTACTACATGCGCGGCCCAGGCCCGGCCTGCGCCCGTCGTGGCAGTTCGCTCGGCGCGCATTGATCATGACGTTCGAAAGCCGTCACGACAGCCGGATCTGCAGACCGGGCGCCGACCACCGCGCAACCACCTATCGCGCCGAGCGCCCCGCGCTGGCCGCGAGAAGCCGTGCGACAACGCCGCGGCTTTGATCCCGCTGCCGGCAGGCTTAGTGTCGCCTGACATGAGCCGCCGGATGTCCCGTGACTTCTTCTCCTGAACCCTTCGATGCCAGCCAACCGTTGATCGTTTTCGATGGCGTCTGCGTGCTGTGCTCGGGCTTCGTGCGCACGGTGGTCAGGCTCGACCGCAAAAACGGCTTCCGCTTCGCCACCGCGCAGTTGCCTTTCGGCGAGGCGCTGTTCCACAAATACGAACTGCGCACCGACAGTTACGAGATCAATCTGGTCCTCATCGGTGCCGCGCCCTTCATGCGGCTGGACAGTTTCATTGCCGTGATGGCCGAGCTCGGCTGGCCATGGCGGGCGGCGAAAGCCCTGCTGCTCATACCGCGCCCTTTGCGCGACTGGCTCTACGAACGCATCGCCAAAAACCGCTACGCCATCTTTGGCAGCAAGGACAGTTGCGAGATCCCGTCCGCAGCGATGCGTGCGCGGATGATTGGCTAAGCCCATGCCCAAAGGTGACCTCGGTTTTGGGAAAACGACAGGCATGGAGGCGATAGCACGATGAGGCTTCTGGTCGTCGGCGGCTATGGCATTTTCGGCGGCCGCGTCGTGCACTTGCTGGGAAGCGAGCCGCGCCTGACGCTGATCGTCGCCGGACGCTCGCTGGCCAGGGCCGAAGCCTGGTGCAAAACCCGCACCGGCGCGGCGGCGAAGCTGGTGCCGGCGCGCTTCGATCGCGATGGCGACCTCGCGGCACAGCTCTGCGCACTCAAGCCCGATTGCGTCGTCGATGCCAGCGGTCCGTTCCAGGCCTATGGCGCGGACCGCTACCGGCTGATCGAGGCCTGCATCGCGCAAGGCATCAATTATCTCGACCTCGCCGATGGGTCGGACTTCGTCGCCGGCGTCTCCGCGTATGACGACGCGGCGCGCAAGGCAGGCCTGTTCGTGCTGTCGGGCGTGTCGAGTTTCCCGGTGCTGACCGCGGCGGTCGTGCGTCGTCTCTCCGCCGACATGGCGCGGGTCGATACGATCCGCGGCGGTATCGCGCCGTCGCCCTATGCCGGCGTCGGCGAAAACGTCATCCGCGCCATTGCCGGCTACGCCGGGCAGCCGGTCGAACTGAAGCGCGACGGCGACAAGGCGCAAGGCCATCCGCTCACCGAGCAGATGCGCTACACCATCGCGACGCCGGGCAAGCTGCCGCTGAAGAGCACGCTTTTTTCTCTGGTCGACGTGCCGGATTTGCGCGCGCTGGAAGAACTGTGGCCGCAGGCCAAAACCATTTGGATGGGTGCCGGGCCGGTCCCCGAAATCCTGCACCGCGCCCTGATCGGCCTTGCCTGGCTGGTGCGGATCGGACCGGTGCGGTCGCTGTTACCGCTGGCGCCGTTGATGCACTGGGCGTCGAACCGGCTGCGCTGGGGCGAACATCGCGGCGGCATGTTCGTCGCGGTGGAAGGAACCGGCAAGGCTGGCGAACCGGTCAAACGCTCCTGGCACCTGCTGGCCGAAGGCGATGACGGGCCGCTGATTCCGGCCATGGCGGTCGAGGCGCTGGTGCGCAGGACGCTGGCCGGACAGGCGCCGGTGCCGGGCGCGCGAGCGGCGGTGCGTGACCTCGATCTCGACGACTATCAGGCACTGCTTGCCAGCAAGACGATCCATTCCGGCTTCAGGGACGACACCGCCGACGTCGAAAAGCCGCTTTATCCTGGAGTGGTCGGCGACGCCTGGCATGATCTGCCCGAAGAAATCCGCGCCATGCATGAGCGCGTGGGAACAGCCGAAGGACGCGGCAGCGTTGAGCGCGGCGCGGGAATTCTTAGCCGGCTATCTGGCTGGCTGGTTGGATTTCCTCCCGCCAGTGCCGACGTACCGGTCCATGTCCGCTTCGATGCTGGCAAGGATGGTGAGACCTGGACGCGAACGTTCGGCGCACAGGCTTTCGCCAGCGACCAGTTCACCGGCCGAGGCCGGTCGCAGCGGCTGTTGTGCGAGCGCTTCGGTCCGCTGAGCTTCGCCATGGCCCTGGTTGCCGAAGACAACCGGTTGTCGCTGGTGCTACGCCGCTGGAGCTTTCTCGGCGTGCCGCTGCCAATGTGGCTCTGCCCGCGCTCGACCTCCTATGAGAGCGTCGAGGACGGCCGCTTCCGCTTCCATGTAGAGATTTCGCATCCGCTCACCGGCATGATCGTGCGCTATCGCGGCTGGCTGGAACCAGCCGACTCGCAAGGCTCCAGACAACCCCAGGAGTCTGTCGCGCTGGGCAATTAACGCCATCGGCAAGCCAGCGTCCTTGCGCAATACGCCGCCAGGGACGAAGATTTTTCCAGCGCCTGTCGAAATCGGGTGAGGCCGCGCGACATACGTTCGGCCCGCAACGATGCGGCCCTGAAAAACACGGGAGATAACCATGCAGTACCTGCTTCTCATTTATGGAAACGAAGCCGCAATGGCCGCCGCACCGAAGGAGGCGGCAATCCAGATGAGCGCCGCCTATGGCGCCTACACCGAAGCGATGAAGAAGGCCGGCGTGTTCTTGGCCGGGGAGCGGTTGAAGCCGACGAAGATAGCGACCACTGTGCGGGTGGCCGGCGGCAAGACCAATGTGATTGATGGCCCCTATGCCGACACCAAGGAGCAGCTCGGTGGCTACTATTTGATCGAGGCGCCCGACATGGACGCGGCGATCTCGTGGGCGGCGCGCTGTCCGGGTGCCGGCACCGGCACGATGGAAGTGCGGCCGATCTGGCCGATGGCAGAATACATGCCAGCATACACTGCGTGACAGCCGGTAGACCAGACACTGCACGGGCGGCGGCGGAAGCTGCTGCCCGGCAGAGCTACGGCAAGCTGGTTGCCTATCTCGCCGCGCGCACGCGCGACGTGGCTGGCGCCGAAGACGCGCTGGCCGATGCCTTTGCTGCAGCCCTTGAACGCTGGCCGCGGACCGGCGTGCCGGAAAAGCCGGAAGCCTGGTTGCTGGCGGTGGCGCGGCGGCGCAGCATCGACGCGGTCAGACGCCGGCTCACCAGCGAGGCGGGCCGCGACCACCTCAAGCTGATCGCCGAGGAGATGGAGGCGCGCATGACCGACGAAGACCTGCCTGACGAGCGGCTGCGGCTGATGTTTGCCTGCGCCCATCCGGCGATCGAGGCCGGCGTGCGGGCACCGCTAATCCTGCAGACCGTTCTGGGCTTCGATGCGGCAACGATCGCTTCGGCCTTCCTGGTGTCGCCGGCGACGATGAGCCAGCGCCTGGTGCGCGCCAAATCCCGCATCCGCGAGACCAGCATCCCGTTCCGTGTGCCGGAGCGGGCCGAGCTCGGCGAGCGGCTGGACACGGTGCTGGAGGCGATCTATGCCGCCTTTGCCGAAGGCTGGTCCGACCCGGCCGGCACCGAAACGCGAGGGCGTAACCTGGCCACCGAAGGCATCTGGCTCGGCCGGCTGGTCGCCTCGCTGATGCCGGACGAACCGGAGGCGCTGGGGCTGCTGGCGCTGATGCTGTTTGCCGAAGCGCGGCGTGCGGCCCGGCGCAATGCCGCCGGGGACTATGTGCCACTGGCCGAGCAGGATCTTGCGCTGTGGGACGATGCCTTGATCGACGAAGCGGAGGCTTTGCTCAGATGTGCCGCCGGCAAAGGCGTCATCGGCCGCTACCAGCTTGAGGCGGCCGTGCAATCCGCCCACACGACACGGCGGCTGACCGGCCGGACCGACTGGATGGCAATCCGGGAGCTTTACGATGCATTGTCGGTGATTGCCGGTTCGCCCGTGGTGGCGATCAACCGCGCGGTGGCGATTGCCGAGGCCGAAGGTGCTGCGGCGGGATTGGCGGCGCTTTACGTGCTGGGTGACGACAAGCGGCTTGACGACTACCAGCCCTATTGGGCGGCCCGCGCCGGTCTGCTGGCCAGGCTCGGCAACATACCGCAGGCCAGCGAGGCCTATGACCGGGCGATCGGCCTCGAGCGCGACCCGGCTGTACGCCGCTTCCTGCAAGGAAAGCGCGCGGCGCTCCGAAATTGAGCGGCGGGAGATAGAGCCTCGAAGCCGGCAATTCGCTCAGGCCGAGTACGGCCTCCGCAACGAAGCCGCCGCCCGGACACGTATAAACGCCATTCTGCCGGGTCTGGTATTGCAACTGGTGCCAGTCTGCGCAAACCTCAGCCTCAACAGACCGGTCATCCGGCGGATGCCTGATTACCTGAACCTGGGAGGGGCGAAGTGTTCGGCGGGCCCATTACCGTTCTGATGGTCAATGAGTATCCTGACTACATTGATGCACGAGTATGGGCTGCTGAGTTGAAAACCCGTGTGCCGCAGCTGGAGTTCAGGCTTTGGCCAGACGCCGGGAACAAAAGGGACATAGATATTGTGCTGATCGACAAGGGCGCCAGTCCTGGCTTTTTTGACGCCATGACGGGGCTAAGCGCCGTCGTCTATTTGGGGGCCGGTGTCGAAGGTATTGATCTTCAGAGCTTTCCCAAGGGTGTTCCGCTTATCAGGCTCGCAACGCGTGAGCAGGCTTCGGAAGTGGTGCAGTACATCGTCCTTCGCGTTCTCTGCCAGCAACGGCATGTTGCGGACTACATGAGTCTGCAAGCCCGCAAGTCCTGGACTCCTCTCGCGCCGCGGAAGATTTCCGAGACAAAGATTGTTGTGCTGGGTGCGGGCCGGATCGGTGGCTGGGCCGCAAAGCTGTTTGCGGACCTGGGTTACGACACGGCAGTCTGGTCTCGGCATCGAAAGACGCTTCCTGGTATACATAGCTACATTGGCCGTGCCCAGCTTGCGGACGCACTCACAAGTCGGGACTACGTTATCTGTTCACTTCCCCTGACTGGTGACACTCGTGGGATACTGAACGCCAGTGCCTTTGGAGAAATGAAGCGAGGTGCCTACCTTGTGAATGTCGGCAGGGGCGCGCATGTCAACGAAGCCGACCTGATCCGCGCTCTCGACGAAGGCCAGCTTTCTGGTGCTTGTCTTGACGTGTTTGAGCGTGAACCGCTGGAAGCTTCATCGCCGTTGTGGACTCATCCCAAGGTGACCATCACACCTCATGTCGCGAGCTTCTGGATGGATTCTGGAATCGACCAGGCCGCCGATCTCTGCGGTCAAGTCGCAAGAGGAGAGCCTCTGTCCAACAAGATCGACCTCGAACGGGGTTATTAAATCGAACTAGGCTCCGATCTTCATGAAGCGCGGACATCAGCGCGTGCTTCCCCGCCTAATGCATCAGGTCCGAATCTCTCGAGCCTCTGGCCGCCGAAGGTCAACGTCCCTCCACCTTCGGCAGCTTTCACGCACCGGAAGCAGCGGCCTCGCTCAAGCAGGGTCGCCGCCGCCACGGACGCTTTTTCAGCAAGTTCAGCCGGAACTAGGCGCCAAGCCCGTCGAACAAAATCGTCGACAGATAGCGCTCGGCGAAGGACGGGATGATCACCACCAGGTTCTTGCCCTTGTTCTCCGGCCGCGAGCCGACGACGATGGCCGCCTGCAGGGCGGCGCCCGACGAGATGCCGACCGGCACGCCTTCGAGGCGGGCGACGAGGCGGGCATTGGCGACCGAATCCTCGTTGGAGACCTTGACGATCTCGTCATATATCGAGGTGTCGAGGATCTTTGGCGCGAAGCCGGCACCGATGCCCTGGATCTTGTGCGGGCCGGGCTGGCCGCCCGACAGCACCGGCGAGGCCTCCGGCTCGACGGCGACGACATGCACCGAAGGCTTGCGCTGCTTCAGCACCTGGCCGACGCCGGTGATGGTGCCGCCGGTGCCGATGCCGGCGACGAAGATGTCGACGCCGCCATCGGTGTCGTTCCAGATCTCCTCGGCGGTGGTGCGGCGGTGGATCTCCGGATTGGCCGGGTTTTCGAATTGCTGCGGAATGACGGCGTCAGGCAAGGTGGCGGCCAGTTCGTCGGCCTTGGCGATGGCTCCTTTCATGCCTTTCGGACCTTCGGTCAGCACCAGTTCGGCGCCGAGCAGCGCCAGCATCTTGCGGCGCTCCACCGACATGGTTTCGGGCATGGTCAGGATCAGCTTGTAGCCCTTGGCAGCGGCGGCGAAGGCGAGCGCGATGCCGGTGTTGCCGGAGGTCGGCTCGATCAGCGTCGTCTTGCCGGGCTTGATGCGGCCCGACGCTTCCAGCGCCTCGATCATCGAAACGCCGATGCGGTCCTTGACCGAAGCGATCGGGTTGAAGAATTCGAGCTTGGCCATAAGGTTGGCAACGACCCCCTTCTCCTTGGCGAATTTGTCGAGCCGCACCAGCGGCGTGTCGCCGATCGTCTCGGTGATCGAATTGTAGACGCGGCCGCGGCCGGGCACGCGCGGCGAAGAGACGGGCTTGTTCATTGGTTTCGCTCCCAAGTCAGGCAATTGGCATCGGCGGACAGAATAGGGCTTTCGATCGCGCAAGATAGGCTGCCGGCCGAAAATATCGAGTGGGGCGCTTGCTGAAAACGCCTGCCCTCCGGAAACGCATTTCCCGGATGGCCCGATTGGCGGAATGGATTGGCTGAAACCGATCTATTGGCGGGCCGCAATGGCTGCCGCTGCACCCACCATGAAGCCGGCGGCGGTGCGGTTCAGTGCCTTCAGCGCGCGTGGCGATTTCAGGAACCAGCGCGCCTTGGCGGCCAGCGCCAGATAGGGCACCAGCACGACGAAGAGCACGATGACGGTGAGCGCGACCAGGATGCCGTAGTCGGCGAGCGTGATGGTCTTCAGGTCGACGATGGTCGGCGTGATGGCGAGGTAGAAGATCATCGTCTTCGGATTGCCCAGCGTGACCGTGAGGCCGGCAAGGAAGCTCGATGCCAGACCACCCTTGCCTTTCCTGGCCTCGACAGTCTCGGGCGTGATCCCTGCGGTCCAGAAACGCCAGCCGAGGAAGGCGAGATAGGCGACGCCCAGCCATTTGATGGCGAGAAAGACCATGCCGAAGGTCTGCGCGACAAAGGCAAGACCGAGCACTATGGCAGTGAGATAAATGAGGTCGCCGAGCATCAGGCCGAACGACATGGCCAGCGATGAGCGGAAGCCGGAGCCGAGTGCCCGCGCCACAAGCGCGGTGACGCCGGGGCCGGGAATGGCGGCGGCGATGCCCAACGCAGCGCTATAGGCGAGAAAGCCGGTGAGGGTCATGACGGTTGCACCCCGTGAACGGCCCCTGATGCCATGAAAGCCCCCAAGGGTAAAACGGATTCGATTGCGCCAGCAGGATCGGGCGGTCGTCAGGGCGCGGTCAAAAACGAGAGATGGTTCACTTACGCAGCGGCGAAGAGCGGCTATCCCCCGTCCGCCCACCGCACGTTGCAATCCCTCTTAGCTGCGCTCTTGCGCGGTTACACCGGCAGGAGCCAGCCATGCTAGCGAAACGACTTCACATCCAGCTCATGCAATGGATGCCCAACAACTATTCCGAAGCGTGCGGTCACGTCCACGAGCTGGAATGGTATCTGTGGTTCGAAGGGCGGCAGGCTTTCAGCCTGTTCGACAAAGGACCGAGCGATGTCGTTCCGCTTCCCGGAAACTTCAACGACGACGCCCATCCCGGCGTCAGCGCCTTTCGTCCGATGATCTATCCGCTGGTCGTCAACAACCGCTTCAAGGTGCGGCTGGTGGCGATCGAGCGCGATGGGCCGCAATGGCTCGACCCCGACGACACTGCCAAGGGCGAATTCTACATCGACCTCGACACCAAATATCCGCCGGTTTCCGACTGGCGCATCATTGCTTCCGATCCGCGCAACACCACGCTCAGCGTAGAAGCGTCGTTCCAGCTGCAATGGCTGGACTATGTCGACACCAATGAGATCCCCGATACCGGCGTGCCGCGCATCATCGACAAGTCCAACTATCCATATCCGTGGGGAGCTAATGTGATGGTGTTCGAGCACTGGCTCGGGCTTGGCCGCAAGGCAGCGCTCAAGCTTGTCGACCAGAACCGCGCATCGCGCCGCGAATACTGGATGATCAATGGCAATGCGGCCCGGCGCATGGTGCAGGACGTCTATCGCTTCAACGTCAACCAGCTGGGCGTCGCCAATGACACGATCAGCAGTCTCTACGTGCCGAAGCTCACTGCCGGCCACGTCACGGTGACGCTTTACGAACACGATTTCGGTGACAGCCGCTTCGCGCAAGGCGCCAGGAAGGGCTTCGGCTCGGTCGGCCTCTTCAATCTCAGGGATGCCGGTTTCGATGACCGCGTTTCATCGGCGGAGGTGGTTCACACCTATCCCAAGGTGATACATCGGGACGTGCCTAGAGCCGAATTGCGCTATTCGCCGGCTCAGGACGGCCCGTCGACATGAGTGATGCGCCAGATCGTGCCGTTGGCGTCCTCGGTGACGATGAGCGCACCGTCCTTGGCCACCGCGACGCCGACCGGTCGGCCCCAGACGGCGTCGTCGGAGAGGACGAAGCCGGTGATGAAATCCTGATATTCACCGGTCGGCTTGCCATCGCTGAATTTCAGCCGCACCACCTTGTAGCCGGTACGCACACCGCGGTTCCATGAGCCGTGCAGGGCGACGAAGGCGTCGCCCTTATACTCTGCCGGAAAGTTGCCGCCGTCGTAGAAGGCGATGTTGAGCGGCGCCGAATGCGCCTGCATCAGCACGTCGGGCACGGTGACCGAGCCGGCGAGGTCAGGCCGCGCGCCCTTGTGGCGCGGATCCTCATTGGCGCCGATATAGTACCAGGGCCAGCCATAGAAGGCCCCGTCCTTGACCGTGGTGGCATATTCGAACGGCACATTGTCACCCAGCCCGTCACGCTCGTTGACGACGCACCACAGGGCGCCGGTTGCCGGCTGCACGGTCATGCCCGAACAATTGCGCAGACCGGTGGCGAGGATGCGGCCATTCTTGCCGTCCGGCTCGAAGGCGAGCACATCGGCGCGACCGTCCTCCTCGCCCCATGCGGTACCCAGCGGCATGGATTTGGCCCAGGCGTCAAGGCCGCCATCCGGTTCCTTCTCTATGCCCTCGGCGACATTCGATCCGGAGCCGACCGAAAGATACAGCGTCTTGCCGTCGGGCGAGAAGGCGATGTCGCGGGTCCAGTGGCCACCAGAGGGGATGTTGGAGACGATCGTCTCCGCCTCGCCTGAGGCTTTCAGGTCGCCGTCGCGATAGGCGAAGCGGACCACGCTGTCGTTGTTGGCGACATAGATCCATTGCGGCTTGTCGCCCGGCGGGTAGAACGCGATCCCATAGGGCTGGTTGAGATCGCCGGCGAAAATGCCGTCCTCGGCGGGCTTGGCGCTGTCCTTGGCCAGTCGATAGACGCGGATCTGGTTGGCATCGCTGTCGGCGACGAACAGATCGCCGTTCGGCGCCACGCGCACGACGCGCGGATTGGCGATGCCGGACGCGATCAATTCGGCCGTGAAGCCTGGCGGTAGAACGGGCTTGGCGCTTTCGGGCCGATCGCCGAGGCCGGCGCCGTTGGATGCGGATTCGGTGAGATAGGGCTTTTGCAGATCATCCGGCTTGATCAGCCGGCGCACGCCCGGTCTGTCGGCGTTCCAATCGCCGAAGGCGGCTTTGCCGGTCAGTAACGGCTGGTCCTGCGCAAAGGCACTGGTGGCCAGAAGCAGGGCAAGGCCCGCCAAGCCGGCAATCCGGATCATGTTGTTCTCCTCGAATTCACGCCGGTCGGCGCGTCATGCACAGAGGAGATATTGTGCGTGTGCCGCAAAAGAGAAGCGTACGGGCACAGATTCAAGGTAGAACCGCTTAACTTTCCTCTTCGACGTCCAAATCGTCATCGAGACGCTTTTCCAGCTTCACGAGATCGTCCGGCAGCGGCAGGCCCATGGCGCGCATTTCGCGGAGTTTTTCGCGCAGCTGCTCCTGGATTTCGTGCTCGTCCTCGGGCTGGTTGACCATTTCCTCGAGCAGCATACTGATCTGGGCCTTGAACGATTCAAGCGCCATTCTGCGCCCTCCTTTGCGGTGATCCCGGCTTTGGAATTATCTCAGCATCCGGGTGATCAATTGGGCAGTGTAGTCGACCATCGGCACGATGCGGGCATAATTCAGCCTGGTCGGGCCGATGACGCCGAGCGCGCCGACGACGCGGGCGTCCTTGTCGCGGTAGGGCGCCACCACCAGCGACGAGCCGGAAAGCGAAAACAGCTTGTTTTCCGAGCCGATGAAGATGCGCACGCCGGGGCCGTCCTCGGCGAGATCGAGCAGCTGGATCAGCCCGTCCTGCGTCTCCAGATCCTCGAACAGGTGCCGCAGCAGTTCGATATCGGCCTGGGCGGTGACGTTTTCGAGCAGGTTGGCGCGGCCGCGCACGATAAGGCGCGCCGGCAGGCCGCTGTCGGCGCCGGCCCACACCGCCAGACCTTTCTCGACCAGATCCTGCGACAGCGTGTCGAGGGCGGCCCTGGTCTCGTCCTTGATGCGGGCGATCTCGATGCGCGCCTCGGCCAGCGTGCGGCCGCGGATATGGGCGTTGAGGAAGTTGGAGGCTTCGTGCAGCTGCGAGACGGTGATGCCGGCCGGCAGGTCGACGACGCGGTTCTCTACATCGCCGTTCTGCGACACCATCACGGCCAGCGCCTTGGTCGGCTCGAGCTGGATGAACTCGATGTGCTTCAGCGCCACCTCGTTCTTGGTGGCGAGCACCAGGCCGGCGCCGCGCGACATGCCTGACAACATCTGGCTGGCCTCGGTCAGCATGTGTTCCAGCGTCGCGCCCGAGCCGGAGGCGCGCACCTGCGCCTCGATGACGCGGCGCTCCTCGTCGGAGAGATCGCCGAGCTCCATGAAGGCATCGACGAAGAAGCGCAGGCCGGTCTGCGTCGGCAGGCGCCCGGCGGAGATATGCGGGGCATAGATCAGGCCGAGATGCTCGAGGTCGCTCATCACATTGCGGATGGTGGCCGGCGACAGCGACGACGGCAGGATGCGCGACAGGCTGCGCGACCCCACAGGCTCGCCGTCCTTCAGATAGGAATCGACGATGCGCCGAAAAATGTCGCGCGAGCGCATGTCGAGCGACTGCAGCGCGGGCGCCAGCATACTGGGTTCGGTGACTGCCTTGGTCATTCGAGCCAAAAACCTCCGCCACAAGGATATAGACTTCCATCGCCCCCGCGCAACCCGGCGTCGCTCTTGCGATCGCCAGGTGCCGCTCTTGCGGTCACTGGTGCCGTGTTTGCGGTCACTGTGCCGCGCATGCACTCCGGGCCATTTTCCTTTGCGCCATGGCCTGCATGCGTCTACAAGCCGCCGACGCAACCGCAAAAAGAACAGAAAGAGGCCTCGATGCGCCCTTCCAAACGCCAAGCCGACGAAATGCGCGCCATCTCCTTCGAGCGCGGCGTGTCGAAGCACGCCGAAGGCTCATGCCTGGTGAAATTCGGCGACACGCATGTCCTTTGCACGGCGAGCCTGGAGGAAAAGGTGCCGGGCTGGATGCGCAATTCCGGCAAGGGCTGGGTGACGGCCGAATACGGCATGCTGCCGCGCTCGACCGGCGAACGCATGCGCCGCGAAGCCTCGGCCGGCAAGCAAGGTGGCCGCACGCTGGAAATCCAGCGCCTGATCGGCCGCAGCTTGCGCGCCGTTGTCGACCTGCAGGCGCTGGGCGAACAGCAGATCACCGTCGACTGCGACGTCATCCAGGCCGATGGCGGCACCCGCACGGCCTCGATCACCGGCGGCTGGGTGGCGCTCTACGACTGCCTGCGCTGGATGGAAGCACGGCAGATGGCCAGCGTTGCCAAGGTGCTGAAGGATCATGTCGCGGCGATTTCCTGCGGCATCCATGACGGCCAGCCGGTCATCGACCTCGACTATATCGAGGATTCGTCCGCCGGCACCGACGCCAATTTCGTCATGACCGGCAAGGGCGGCATCGTCGAAATCCAGGGCACCGCCGAGGGCGAGCCGTTTTCGGAAGGGCAGTTCGCGGAGCTGATGGGCCTGGCCAAGAAGGGCATCCAGAGGCTGGTGAGTTTGCAGCAGATGGCTGTGGCCTGATTGAATTTACTGCGATGACGTCGGCGCGATACACCCCCCTCTGCCCTGCCGGGCATCTCCCCCTCAAGGGGGGAGATTGGATGTCATCTCGGCCTTCGCCAATCTCCAACGTTGCAGAATGGGCGGCCGCGACGAAGCTGCTAATCTCCCCCCTTGAGGGGGAGATGTCCGGCAGGACAGAGGGGGGGGCCTCGTGACGCCCTCTGCTATCCTTGAGTCGGCCCTCTACGTCACAGACCTCGCGGCCGCCGAAGCCTTCTACCGGGACGCCCTCGGCCTCGACCTCCTCGGCAAGGTCGACGGCCGCCATCTCTTCTTCCGCTGCGGACCCGGCGTGCTGCTGATCTTCAACGCCGAGGCGACCAAGGTGCCGCCGTCGCCGGATGCGCGGCTGAAGGTGCCGCCGCACGGCACGGTCGGCGAGGGCCATCTCTGCTTTGCCGCGAGTGCGGATGACCTCCCGCGCTGGAAGGCACAGCTTGAGGCGAAGAACATCGCTGTCGAAAGCGAATTCGAATGGCCGCAGGGCGGACGCTCGATCTACATACGCGACCCCTCGGGCAATTCGATCGAATTCGCCGAGCCACGGATCTGGGGCCTTTGATGCATTCTCTCGATGGAAAGAAGATCGTCGTCGCCAGCCACAATGCGGGCAAGCTACGCGAATTCGCCGATTTGATGGGTCCGTTCGGCTTCGAGGCGAAGTCGGCCAAGGAATACGGCCTGCAGGAGCCGGACGAGACCGGCACCACTTTCGAGGAAAACGCCTACATCAAGGCCTTTGCCGCGGCCCAAGCGACCGGCCTGCCGGCGCTGTCGGACGATTCCGGCCTGTGTGTCGATGCGCTCGACGGCGCGCCCGGCGTCTATACCGCCAACTGGGCCGAAACCCCGGAAGGCGCTCGCGATTTCGGCATGGCCATGCAGCGCACCGAAGTGGCCTTGCAGGAAGTCGGCGCCGCCCAACCTCAGCAGCGCAAGGGTCGCTTCGTCGCCGTCATTTGCCTGGCCTTCCCCGATGGCGAGGCCGAATATTATCGCGGCGAGGCCGAGGGAACGCTGGTGTGGCCGCCGCGCGGCGAGCTCGGCTTCGGCTACGACCCGGTGTTCCTGCCAGACGGTTTCGACAAGACTTTTGGCGAGATGAGCGCCGAGGAAAAGCATGGCTGGAAGCCCGGCCAGGCAATCGCGCTGTCGCACCGCGCCCGCGCTTTCCAGAAATTCGCCCGCGCCAGACTTGGTTCGGCCTGAGATGTTGGCCGACCGCACCCCTGGCTTCGGCGTCTACATCCATTGGCCGTTCTGCGTGGCCAAATGCCCGTATTGCGACTTCAACAGCCATGTCCGCCACCAGCCGGTCGACCAAGAACGCTTTGCCCGCGCCTTCGAGACCGAGCTGAAGACGATGCGCGAGCGCACCGGGCCACGCGAGGTGACCAGCATCTTTCTCGGCGGCGGCACACCGTCGCTGATGCAGCCGCAGACGGTGGCGGCGGTGCTGGACGCCGTGGCGAAGAACTGGACGGTGCCCGATGGCATCGAGGTGACGCTCGAAGCCAACCCGTCCTCGGTCGAGGCCGAGCGTTTTCGCGGTTATCGCGCCGCCGGTGTCAACCGGGTGTCGCTCGGCGTGCAGGCGCTGAACGACAAGGATTTGCGCTTTCTCGGCCGGCTGCACAATGTCGACGAGGCGCTGCATGCGATCGGGCTCGCCCGCGAAATCTTTCCGCGCCTCTCCTTCGACCTGATCTACGCCCGTCCCGGCCAGACGCTGGACGCATGGCAGGCGGAGCTTGAACAGGCGATCGGTCACGCCGCCGACCATCTGTCGCTCTACCAGCTGACCATCGAGGAAGGCACGCCGTTCTATCAGCTGCACGCGGCGCACAAATTCACCATTCCCGACAATGACCAGGCGGCCGATCTCTATGCGCTGACGCAGGAGGTCACCGCAGCGCATGGTCTGCCGGCCTACGAGATCTCCAACCATGCCAGGCCGGGCGCCGAGAGCCGGCATAATCTGACCTATTGGCGCTATGGCGAATATGTCGGCGTCGGGCCGGGCGCGCATGGCCGCTTCATCGAGAACGGCCATCGCACGGTCACCATCGCCGAGCGAATGCCGGAGACCTGGGCCAATCTGGTCGAGGCCAAGGGCCATGGCGTCACCGGCGGCGAGGTTTTGACGCGCTCGGAAGAGGCCGACGAGTTCCTGCTGATGGGGCTGCGGCTGGCCGAAGGCATCGACCTTTCCCGCTACGAGGCGTTTTCCGGGCGCGGCCTGTCGAGCGCGCGACTGACCGTGCTGCAAGACGAGGGGCTGGTGGCGCCGATCGGTAATGCCAGGCTGCGCGCCACGCCGGCCGGCATGATCGTGCTCGACGCCGTGGTCGCGGATTTGGCGAGATAGCTAAGCATGATCCCGAAAAGTGGAAGCCGGTTTTCGGATAAGATCATGCTCGAGCAAAAGTCTTGAAGAATGTGCTGTTCGTCTGCAGCCAGAACCGCTTGCGCAGCCCGACCGCCGAGCAGGTGTTTTCCAAACGCAGGGATATCGAGGTGGCCTCGGCCGGCACCAACCACGATGCCGACACGCCGTTGACGCATGAGCTGGTGACGTGGGCCGATATCATATTCGTCATGGAAAAGGCGCACCGCGCCAAGCTGCAGAAGAAATTCAAGGCAAGCCTGAAGAAGGCGCGGGTGATCTGCCTCGACATCCCGGATGATTACGAATTCATGGATCCGGTGCTGGTGCGAGTGCTGGAAGTGAACGTGTCGCGATATCTGGGCTGAGAGGCGCCGCGAATGGGTGCCCCGCCTTCGAGGATTGTTCTCGCCAATTGCGAAAGGTCAGGCGTCGTGCTTGTGGCGGTGTTTGGCGCGATCTTTCTCGGCGAGCGGCTGACCGGCGTGAACCGGCTTGGCATCGGCCTTGTCGCGGCGGACGCTGTGCTGGTCGTTCATCGGATGTGGCGGAGCGCCCTCGCGAGCGCTTTTGGTTTCAAGACGGGTGATGAAGATATCGAAGCGGTTGGGCATCGTCCGGTCAGTGCTCCGTCGTGCTTTCGGTGTCGATCTCGATTTCGGTGCGGGCCTCGGCGAGCACACGGCGCAGAAGCCGCTTTCCAGCTTCCCTGCGGATAGCCTCGTCCCGGGCTTCAGCGGATTGGCTTTGTCGCGCGGCGCGGCAAAGCGCTTGTGGCCGGCATAATAGGGCTCGAAAACGTCCTGCAGTTTCAGGCTTTCCATCCTGTCCTCCTCCTCAAGAGACTCAGGCATTCAATCCGCTGGCCACGGTTTCGTTCCCTACTATGGCAAAGACATGGCGGCCGGATTACATCCGCGTGAGATTTGGGGACGTGAGGTTCGGGCCCGGACGCCAGGCGTTTTGCAACCACGCCTGCGCCGTGCCAAACAGGGCTGAACGGAGATGTGAGCGGTGACCGGCGAAAAACGCAGCTATGTGATCGGCCAGACCGAGATGCCTGCGCGGCCGCTCGAGCCGGCGCTGTATCTGGTGGCGACGCCGATCGGCAATCTCTCCGACATCACGCTGCGCGCGCTGGAAACGTTGGCCGCCGCCGACATCGTCGCCTGCGAGGACACCCGCGTCTCGCGCGTGCTGCTCGACCGCTACGGCATCCGCCGCCGCACCACCGCCTATCACGAACACAATGCCGGCGAGGCCGGGCCGAAGCTGATCGCAGCGCTCGAAGCCGGGCAGAGTGTGGCGCTGATTTCGGACGCCGGCACGCCGCTGATCTCCGATCCCGGCTACCGGCTGGTCGGTGAGGCGCAGGAGCGCGGCCTGCGCGTGGTGCCGATCCCCGGACCGTCGGCGCCGCTGGCGGCGCTGACGGCGTCCGGCCTGCCGTCCGACGCCTTCCTGTTCGCCGGATTTTTGCCGGTGAAATCAGGGCAGCGGCTGACCAAGCTGGAGACGTTCAGGGCGGTTCCCGCAACGCTGATCTTCTTCGAATCGCCGCGCCGGCTGGCCGAGACGCTGGTCGCCATGGTCGAGAAGCTGGGCGGTGAGCGGAAAGCCGCCGTCGGCCGCGAGTTGACCAAGACCTTTGAGGAAATGCGCACCGGAACGTTGCAGGGGCTGGCCGATCACTATGCGGCGGCCGACACGCCGAAGGGCGAGATCGTCATCTGCGTCGGGCCGGCCCAGGCCAGAGCGGACGAACCCGCCGACATCGACCGACTGCTTTTGTCGCTGGCCGCCGAAATGCCGGCGTCGAAGGCGGCGGCGGAAGCGGCGAAAATGACTGGCGGGCAGAAACAAGCCCTCTACCGACGGTTGCTTGAACTCAGGGATGCCGTTGGAGAAGGCGAAGGTGGCTGAGCGCCCAAGCGCCAGCCGCCAAAAGGCCTATCGGCGCGGCCATCGCGGCGAATGGCTGGCGGCAGCGGCGCTGATGCTGAAGGGCTATCGGATACTCGCGCGCCGCCATCGCACACGCTTCGGCGAGATCGACCTCATCGCCAGGCGCGGGGATCTGGTGCTGTTCGTCGAGGTCAAGGCGCGGCGCACGCTGATGGAGGCCATGGAGGCGATCGGTCATGAATCGGAGCGGCGCATCGAGGGCGCGGCCGACCTCTGGCTGTCGCGGCAGCCGGATTACGGAAAACTGTCGATGCGTTTCGACATGGTGGCGGTGCTGCCCTGGCGCTGGCCGGTGCATGTCGAGAATGCATTTTATGGGAGAAATTAGCGGGATCGCTGAGCGATCCCGGCGAGACGACAGCGGGACAGCGCCCCCCTCTGGCCTGCCGGCCATCTCCCCCACTTGGGGGGAGATCAGCTGTCGCCTCGGCTTTCGTCAATCACCGACGTTGCAGGAAAAGCGCCGCCAGCCGGGCCGCTAATCTCCCCCCTCGTGGGGGAGATGTCCGGCAGGACAGAGGGGGGCGCGAAGGAACTCGACGAACCGAGTAGGGGGCTCACCCCCAAACCATCAACGCCACCAGCCCGACGCCACCCACCACCAGGCGCCACCAGCCGAACAGCGAGTAGCCGTTGCGCGAGACGTAATCGAGCAGGAGGCGGACGACGAACAGCGCGGTGACGAAGGCGGCGACGAAGCCGATGGCGATGATCGGCAGGTCGGCGGTGGTCAGCACGTTGCGGTTCTTGAACAGGTCGAAGGCGAAGGCGCCGACCATGGTCGGGATGGCGAGGAAGAAGGAGAATTCCGCCGCCGCGCGCTTGTCGACGCCCAGAAGCAGCGCACCGACGATGGTCGAACCGGAGCGCGACGTGCCGGGGATCAACGACAGGCACTGGAACAGGCCGATCTGCAGATAGAGCCGGGTCGGGAAGCGCTCGACGTCGCGGTAGACCGGCTGCAGCTTCATGCGGTCGACGACCAGCAGCACGACGCCGCCGATGATCAGCATGATGCAGATCAGCCTTGGCGATTCGAACAGCACCGTCTTGATGAAATCATGCGCCAGCGCGCCGATGACGGCCGCCGGCAGGAAGGCGATCAGGATGCCGAGGACGAAATGCCGCGTCAGCCGGTCGTGCGGCAGATCGAGCAGCATCTGCCACAAGCGGCGGAAATAGACGCTGAGGATCGCCAGGATGGCGCCGAGCTGGATCAGGATCTCGAAGGCCTTGCCGGTGGAATGGAAGCCAAGAAAATGGCCGGCGAGCAGGATATGGCCGGTGGAGGACACCGGGATGAACTCTGTCAGCCCCTCGAGCAGGCCGAGCAGCAGGGCTTCGACAATGGTGTGGCTATCCATGGCAACCTCGGCATTCAAGTGACGGAAGGAAGCGGCTTGCAAATGGCTTGCTTGTCACGGCGTGGAAGTCCCCCTATAGGTCGCAACACCGTGACGGCCGCATGACGGGCCGCCAAGACTTACCGGTGCGCCCTGCGATTCGCCAGTGCGCTGAATTATCGCGGAACCATGCTGACGCTTTTCCATCACCCGATGTTCGCCACTTGCCGCTTCGTTCGCCTCGCCTTCGGCGAGTATGGCGAGGAGCTGGCGCTGATCGAGGAAAAGCCGTGGACGCGGCGCAAGGAGTTTCTGGCGCTGAACCCGGCCGGCACCTTGCCGATCCTGCTCGCCGAGGGCGACGTGCCGATCGTCGGCGCCATGGTCATTGCCGAATATCTCGACGAGACGCGCGGTGTCTTGAAGCGCGACAAGAGGCTGTTTGCCGAAGACCCGATGCAGCGCGCCGAAATCCGCCGGCTGACCGACTGGTATCTCAACAAGGCCGAAGGCGAAGTGACCAGGCATCTGGTGCGCGAGCGCGTGCTGAAGCCGGTGATGCCGGAAACGGCGGGCGGCGGTTCGCCCGATTCGGCGGCGATCCGCGCGGCGCGCGCCAACATCCGCCAGCATATGAAATACACCAATTGGCTGGCCGGCACCCGCCACTGGCTGGCCGGCAGCAAGGTGACCTATGCCGACCTCGCGGCGGCGGCGGCGCTGTCGGTGCTGGATTATCTCGGCGAGATCGACTGGCGCGAGCATGCCGCCGCGCGCGAGTGGTACACGCGGGTGAAGTCCAGGCCCTCGTTTAGGCCGCTGCTCTCCGACCGGGTGCGCGGCCTGTCGCCGGTATCGCATTATGCGGACCTCGACTTCTAAAAGCCAAACCTTGCGCGCGCTGGTCGACGCCGAGGCGCGGCGCGCCGGCTTCGATGCTGTCGCCGTCACCACACCCGATGCCATCCCGCTGGCGCCGGCCAGATTGGCCGAATTCGTCGCCGACGGGTTTCACGGCTCGATGGCCTGGATTGCCGAAACGCTCGAACGCCGCAGCGAACCCTCGACGCTGTGGCCGGACGTGCACTCGATCATCGTGCTGGCGATGAATTACGGACCGGACCACGATCCGCGTGCGCTGCAGGCAAGGCGCGATCGCGGCGCGATCTCGGTCTATGCGCAAAACCGCGACTATCACGAGGTGATGAAAGGCCGGCTGAAGGAGATCGCCGGCAAGATCGTGGCGCGGGCCGGCGGCGACGTGAAGGTTTTTGTCGATACGGCGCCGGTGATGGAAAAGCCGCTGGCTGAGGCCGCCGGGCTCGGCTGGCAAGGCAAGCACACCAATCTGGTCAGCCGCGAGCACGGCTCCTGGCTGTTTCTCGGCACCATCTTCACCACGGCGGAACTGACGCCGGACAAAGCGGACGAGGACCATTGCGGCTCCTGCCGCGCCTGTCTCGATGCCTGCCCGACCGATGCCTTTCCGGCGCCCTACCGGCTTGATGCCAGGCGCTGCATCTCCTATCTCACCATCGAGAGCAAGGGGCCGATCCCGCGCGAATTCCGCGAAAAGATCGGCAACCGCATCTATGGCTGCGACGATTGCCTCGCCGCCTGCCCGTGGAACAAGTTCGCACGCGCCGCCTCGGAGGCGAAGCTTGCAGCCCGCGCGGATTTGCGCGAGCCGCCGTTGGCCGAGCTGTTGCAACTGGACGACGCGGCGTTCCGGTCTTTCTTCTCGGGCTCGCCGATCAAGCGCATCGGCCGCGACCGTTTTGTCCGCAACGTGCTGACCGCCGCCGGCAATTCCGGTGATTTCTCGCTGGCTGGCCCGGTTCGCGCCTTGCTGAGCGATCCGTCGCCGCTGGTGCGCGGCGCGGCGGTGTGGGCGCTGGCGCGGCTGGTGCCGGAAGCTGAATTCAGCGAACGGGCCGCGATTTGCTTGAAAACCGAAATCGACGCGACGGTGCGCGACGAATGGCTGTCCGCATTGCCTATCGAGGCACATGCATGAACGAAAAGCAGATTTTCATCTTCGGCGCCGGCTATTCGGGCAAAGCGTTTGCCCGAGCGAACACAGATGCCGTGCCGATTTTCGGCACCACGCGCTCGGCCGAGAAATTCGAAGCGCTGCGCCAGGCAGGCATCGCGCCGCTGCTGTTCGACGGCGCGCTGACGGGCGAAATCGGCGATGCGCTGGAGAAAACCACCCACCTCGTTATCTCGGTGGCCCCGGAGGAAGCCGGTGACCCCGTGCGGAATGCGGCGCGCCAGGCGATTGCGGCGATGCCGGCGCTTGAATGGATCGGCTATCTCTCGACCGTTGGTGTCTACGGCAATTATGATGGTGCCTGGGTCGACGAGACGGCCGCATGCCGGCCCGTGTCGAAGCGCTCGGCCATGCGGGTGGCGGCCGAACAGGACTGGCTGGAGCTTGGCCGCGAGATCGGCAAGCCGGTGGCGATCCTGCGGCTTTCCGGGATTTACGGGCCAGGCCGCAACGCGCTGGTCAATCTGGAAAACGGCACCGCAAGGCGGCTGGTCAAGCCCGACCAGGTGTTCAACCGCATCCATTGCGACGATATCGCCGGCGCGCTCTGGCATCTCATTGGCGGCAATACAGGCGGCATTTTCAACGTTACCGATGACGAACCGGCGCCACCGCAGGATGTCGTCACTTATGCCGCTTCGCTGATGGGCGTTGAGCCCCCGCCCGAAATTCCTTTCGAGACCGCCCAACTTTCGCCCATGGCGCGGTCCTTCTATGGCGAGAACAAGCGCGTCGCCAACAAAGCGATCAAGGCGGCCGGATATCGTTTCCGCTTTCCGGATTACCGCAGGGCATTCGACCGGATGTGGGCCGACGGCAGCTGGCGTGACGGCGAGCCGCGCAGCCCGATGAAGGGTGGATAATCGAAACGCGGCGCCAAGCGTGGTATGATTCGGTGGGACCAGCGGCCTGCTGCAGAGAGGGGGGCTCATGACGATTTCAATGCGATCCTTGCCCGGCAGACGACCGTTCCTGACGGCGGCGCTGGCGATCGTGGCGCTGGCCGGACTGGCCGCGGGCGCAATCACGGCCGAGCCGCGGGCAAAAGACCTGTTCGGCGCCAAGAAGCTGCCGGCGGTGGCGGCGGCGCAGTCCTTC
This sequence comes from Mesorhizobium neociceri, assembly GCF_013520985.1. Classification (GTDB taxonomy): domain Bacteria; phylum Pseudomonadota; class Alphaproteobacteria; order Rhizobiales; family Rhizobiaceae; genus Mesorhizobium; species Mesorhizobium neociceri. The sequence continues at coordinate 175,730 of NZ_JACDTY010000011.1, forward strand.
GGCTTCTATTCCAAGGGCTGCTTCACCGGCGGCGTCGCGCTGCCCATGGATGGCATGAACTGGGAGGTGATGCGTCCGTCGCGCAACCGGCGCTGGGGCCATCCGACGATGATCGCGCTGATCGAGAAACTGTCGCGCGATGCGGCGGCCGACGGCTGGCCGGGGCTTTTGATCGGCGATATCTCGCAGCCACGCGGCGGGCCGATGCTGACCGGCCATGCCTCGCACCAGATCGGCCTCGATGCCGACATCTGGCTGACGCCGATGCCCGACCGCAAGCTTACGACCCAGGAGCGCGAAAACGTCAGCGCCACGCTGATGGTCGACGACAAGACGCATCTGGTGAAGGACCGGCTGTGGAAGCCTATGCACACGCAACTGTTGAAGCGGGCGGCGAGCTACCCGGAAGTCGAGCGCATCCTGGTCAATCCCGGCATAAAGAAGAAACTGTGCGACACCGTCACCGGCGACCGGACCTGGCTGCGCAAGATCCGGCCGTTCTGGGGCCATGACTATCATTTCCATATCCGCATCGGCTGCCAGCCGGGCTCGCCGAACTGCAAGGGACAGGAAGCGACGCCTGACGATGACGGCTGCGGCAAGCCGCTGGCCTGGTGGTTCACCGAGGAGCCGTGGCGGCCCAACAAGAACCCGGACGCGCCCAAGGCGCGCGACCTGATGACGATGGCGAACCTGCCGAAACAATGCCGGTTCGTGCTCGACCAGCCCGACGCCGACTCGGCAGAAGCCGTCACCTATCGCGGCGGCGGCGTGCCGATCGCTGCCAGGGCGCCGGAACCCGACGCGCCTTTGCCGCCCGTCACCGGCAACGCGGCCGGACTGCCAAACGCAGTCAACGCCTTCACCGCCACGCCGGAGATCGGCATTCCCCTGCCGAGGCGACGACCGCCGGCAAACGTCGGACAGTAAAGGCGAACTGACGCTTCCCCTTTCCCGGGTCATGCGCTAGTCAATCGATTGAAACGGGCGCAACGTCGCCACAAAGGGGACGACCAAGGCATGTCAGGCGACGACGACGCAGCGTTGCGGTTTCCAGTGTTGATCGGCGACATCGGCGGCACCAACGCGCGCTTTTCGATCGTGCTCGACGCGAATTCGGACGGCGGCGAGCCGCATATCGTGCAGACGGCCAATTTCAACACCATCGACGAGGCGATCCAGGCGGCGGTGCTCGACCGGTCGTCCATCCGGCCGAATTCGGCGGTGCTGGCGATCGCCGGGCCGGTCGATGGCGACGAGATTCCGCTCACCAATTGTCCCTGGGTGGTGAAGCCGAAGCAGATGTTTTCCAACCTGGGCCTGAGCGATATCGTCGTGCTCAACGATTTCGAGGCGCAGGCGCTGGCCGTTGTTGCGCTCGGCGAAGAGCATATGGAAAAGATCGGCGGCGGCACGCCGGAGGAGAATGCCGGCCGCGTCGTGCTTGGCCCCGGCACCGGACTCGGCGTTGCCGGGCTGGTCCATGCCCTCAACCATTGGATACCGGTGCCAGGCGAAGGCGGCCATATGGACATCGGCCCGCGAACGCCGCGCGATTTCGAGGTTTTCCCACATATCGAAAAGCTCGAAGGCCGCATTTCGGGCGAACAGATCCTGTGCGGGCGCGGCCTGGTCAATGTCTACCGTGCCGTGGCCAAGGCCGACGGCAAGCCGGCGCCGTTCACCACGCCGGCCGAAATCACCGGGGCGGCGTTGGCCAAGACCGATACGGTCGCCGAGGAAGCGCTGGCGCTGTTCGTCACCTGTCTTGGCCGCACCGCCGGGGACCTGGCGCTGGTGTTCATGAGCCGCGGCGGCGTGTTTTTGACCGGCGGCATTGCGCAAAAGATCGTGCCGGCGCTGAAGGAGGGCAATTTCCGCGCTGCCTTCGAGGACAAGGCGCCGCACAGCGCGCTGATGGCCTCGATGCCGGTCTATGTCATCACCCACCCGCTAGCGGCCCTTTCCGGCCTTGCCGCCTATGCCCGCAACCCCTCGCTGTTCGGCGTCCAGACCGAGGGGCGGCGCTGGCGGGCGTGATCGGCACCCGCAAAAGTGGCGACCAACTCCAAATCGTGAACTGAGCCGCGACGAAGTTTCGCCGCCTTGGCCATAGGCAAGCCACGGCCGGAGCGCTAAGAGGGGGGCCGAATTCCAGCCCGCTTACGATGCGGAAACCGACGAAGCGCAGCCGATTTGACACTCCAAAGTCCAAACAAAGCGAAGGCCACACCGAGCGAAGTCACGGCGGTCCTTCGTCGCATCCTCGCTGAAAATGGCGATGAGTATCGCTGGACCTATGTCGTTGCCATCATCTGCCTGCTGCTGGTTTCGGGCACGACGGCCTTCACGGCCTGGATCATGGCGCCGATCGTCGACGAGATATTCTACGAGCGGCGTGGCGATGCGATCGTTTGGATCTGCGCCGGCTTCATGGCAGCCTACGTGGTGCGCGGCTTTGCGGGTTACGGCCAGGCGGTGGCGCTGGCCAGGATAGGCAACAATCTGGTGGCGCGCTACCAGAAGCGCATCTTCGATCATCTGATGAAGCTTGGCGTCGATTTCTTCAATGACACGCGCTCGGGCCGGCTGGCCGCACAGGTCAACGAGAATGTCGGCGGCATTCGTGACCTGTTGTCCCTGACATTGACGTCGATCTCCCGCGACGCGGTAACCCTGATCGCCCTTCTCGGCGTCATGATATACCAGGATCCGGTGCTGTCGCTGAGCTCGCTGCTGATCGGGCCGCCGCTGATCTGGGCCGTCGTGTACCTCACCCGTCGCGTGCGTCGGATCACGCGCGAATCCGTGCTGATCAATTCTCGGCTGACCGGAGCCATCCAGGAAGCCACGCAAGGTATCGCCATCGTCAAGGCCTTCACCATGGAGGATGCGCTCGCCGCTCACATCGGCGCCATGGCCGACACGGCCGAGCAGCGCAACAACAAGATTGCCCGCGTCTCGGAGCGGCTGTCGCCGATTTCCGACATGCTCGCCGGCCTCGCCGTCACCGCCGTCATCGCCTATTCCGGTTACCGGGCGATCGTTCTCGGGCAGCCGCCCGGCTCGGTGCTGTCATTCATCACCGCGCTGATCCTTGCCTACGATCCAGCCAGGAAGCTGGCGCGAACGCAGATTGGCATGGAGCGCGCGCTGGTCAATGCGCGCATGATCTACGAGCTGCTCGACCGCGAACCGAAGCAAAGCGACGCGCCGGGCGCCGCCGAGGCGCATTTCACCACCGGCGCGGTACGCTTCGACAACGTGTCCTTCCGCTATGTCGAGGAAGTGCCGGTGCTGCAGGATCTGAGCTTTACCGCCGCCGCCGGCAAGATGACCGCAATCGTCGGCGCCTCGGGCGCCGGCAAGACGACGTTGGTGGCGCTGCTGCAGCGTTTCTACGACGTGGAGTCCGGCACGATCGATATCGACGGCCAGGACATTTCCAAGGTCACCAAACACTCGCTGCGAAGCTCGATCGCCTATGTCTCGCAGTCACCCTATCTGTTCGAAGGCACCATCCGCGACAACATCCGCTATGGCCGGCTTTCGGCCACCGACGCCGAGATCGAACAGGCGGCACACCAAGCCGCGGCCGACGACTTCATTCGCCAGCAGCCGCAGGGCTATGACACGCCGGTCGGCGAAAGCGGCGCGACGTTGTCGGGCGGCCAGCGCCAGCGCGTCTCGATCGCTCGCGCCATCGTGCGTAATGCGCCGATCCTGTTGCTCGACGAAGCAACCTCGGCGCTCGACAACGAAGCCGAGGCCCGGGTCCAGGAAGCGCTCACCCAAATCATGGCCGGCCGCACCACCATCGTCATCGCGCACCGTCTGTCGACCGTGGTCAATGCCGACCACATCATCGTCATGGAGCAGGGCCGGCTGGTCGAGGAAGGCACGCATGCGTCGCTGATGGCCGATCCGCACAGTGTCTATGCCCGCTTCCACCGGGTGCAGGGCAAGAAGGGGCTGGGGCTTGTCGACGACGCCAAGCCAATCCAAACTCCGCTGCCGCGTTCGCGTGGAAAGAAGGTGGTTGGGAGGACCGTATGAGCGAAACCGGCGATATGGGCCTGGTGGTGGTGGGGGCGGCCGGCCGCATGGGCCAGACGCTGATCCGCGCCATCCATTCGATCCCCGGCGCGCGCGTAGTCGGCGCGGTCGAGCGGACCGGATCGCCCTATCTCGGCAAGGATGCGGGCGAACTTGCCGGCATCGGCATCATCAATGTGACGATCGGCGACGACCCGCTGCCGGTGTTCGCCAAGGCCGACGGCGTGCTCGATTTCACCGTGCCGGCGGCGACTGTGGAATTCGCCGGCTATGCCGCGCAGGCGCGCATTGCCCATATCATCGGCACCACCGGTTGTTCGGCGGAAGACAACGCCAGGATCGAGGCCGCGGCGCGCCATGCGACGATCGTCAAATCCGGCAATATGAGCCTCGGCGTCAATTTGCTGGCGGTGCTGGTGGAACAGGCGGCGCGGGCGCTCGACGCCGACGATTTCGACATCGAGATCCTCGAAATGCACCACAAGCACAAGGTCGACGCGCCGTCGGGCACCGCACTTCTGCTCGGCGAAGCGGCGGCGGCGGGACGCGGCATTTCGCTTGCCGGCAACGATGTGCGGTCACGCGACGGCCATACGGGCGTGCGCAAGCCCGGTACGATCGGCTTTGCCTCGCTACGCGGCGGCTCGGTGGTCGGCGACCACAGCGTCATCCTGGCCGGAACCGGCGAGCGCATCACGCTTTCCCATCATGCCGAGGACCGCGCGATCTTCGCCCGCGGTGCGGTCAAGGCGGCACTCTGGGCGCGCGCGAAGAAGCCTGGACTGTATTCGATGCGGGACGTGCTGGGCTTAGCCTGAGATATCCATAATTTTGAAGGAGCAAACATGTCGGGAACACTCGTGCTCGTGCGCCACGGCCAGAGCGAATGGAACCTGAAGAACCTGTTCACCGGCTGGCGCGATGTCGACCTGACCGAACTGGGCCACAACGAGGCCAAGGAAGCCGGCCAGAAGCTCAAGGCGCGCGGGCTGAAATTCGACATCGCCTTCACCTCGGCGCTGATCCGGGCGCAAAAGACCTGCCAGCACATTCTCGACGCCGTCGGCCAGAGCGACCTGAAGACGATCCGCGACCAGGCGTTGAACGAGCGCGACTATGGCGACCTCTCCGGCCTCAACAAGGATGACGCGCGCAAGAAGTGGGGCGAGGACCAGGTGCACATCTGGCGCCGCTCCTACGACGTGCCGCCGCCCGGCGGCGAAAGCCTGAAGGACACCGGCGCCCGCGTCTGGCCCTACTATCTCCACGACATGCAGTCGCATGTCCTGAGGGGCGGCACCGTGCTCGTCGCCGCGCACGGCAATTCGCTGCGCGCTCTGATCATGGCGCTGGACGGCAAGAGCGGCGAGGAGATCGTCAAGCTCGAACTCGGCACCGGCGTGCCGGTGATCTACAAGCTCAACGCCGATTCCACCGTGGCGTCGAAGGACGTGCTGGAAAACTGAGCCGGCGCCCCAAAGCGGGCGTTTCTTGATTGAGCATGATCTTTTCCGAAAACCGGTTCCCACTTTTCGGGATCATGCTCTAAAAGCGCGTTGACACCCGTCGCTTGCCCGCTTACATGAGCCCGCACCAGCCCAGATGGCGGAATTGGTAGACGCGCACGGTTCAGGTCCGTGTTCCGCAAGGAGTGGAGGTTCGAGTCCTCTTCTGGGCACCACCCTTCGCTCTTCGAGCTTCGGGTGGCAGGCCACCCGAAGTCGTTAGACGAAGGAGTGTCCTCCGAAGCCTTGGCGAAGGAGGACTGGTGATGGTTTCTCAGAAAAAAGCCCGGTTCGTCCGGGCTTTTTTGTTATTCCGCGGCAGCAAGCTGTCGGCCCAGGCTGTACTCAACCCAGGCCTGCCGCAGGATCTGGACGGATGAGGTCAGGAATATTCCAGCCATCAGCGCGGCGACGACCAGATCCGGCCAGGCGGTGGATGTGCCCCAAACCCCTATTGCGGCAGCCATCACCACGACATTGCCAATGGCGTCGTTGCGCGAGCAAAGCCAGACCGAGCGGACATTTGCATCCCCGTCCTTATAGGGGCGCAGCAGCAGCACGGAGCCGAGGTTTGCCGCCAGCGCCATGAAGCCGATGACCCCCATGACCTCCGCGCTTGGGACATCGTGGATCAAGGTCTGGTAGACCGTCGAGCCGAACACAAACAGCGCCATGACGAACAGCGACAGCCCCTTGAACAGGGCCGCGGTCGCGCGTGTTTGCAGGGTTGCACCGATCACGGCGAGGCTCAGGCCGTAGGTGACGGTGTCGGCCAGGAAGTCCAGGGCATCGGCCTTGAGGGCCTGCGATCCGGCGAGCTGTCCAGCGACCATCTCGGTAAGGAACATCGCCCCGTTGATCGCAATGACAGCCCAAAGCACGCGTTTGTAACGAACGTCCATGCCATCGAAGACGGCCACACCACCAGAGCAGCACGAGGCATTCGGCGCGCCATGACTTGCCGTCTCCGCCTTGTCGATCCTGGCCGGCAGCACCAGAGGCGGCGGGCCTGCACAGGCCGTTGTTTCGTGAGCGCAGCAATCTTTCGCCATTGAAAATCTCCATGTTTGCGGCCACCCTAGGTCCTCTAGCCACTAGAGGTTCAAGAGGTTTTTCATGGATTTCTCAATCGGCGAACTTTCGCGGCGAACGGCGGTGAAAGTCGCCACCATCCGCTACTATGAGCAGATCGGCCTGCTGCCGGCGCCACCGCGTACCGAAGGACAGCAAAGACGCTACGCCAAGGGCGCCGTTTCGAGACTGGCTTTCATCAGGCACTCCCGCGAGCTGGGCTTCGAGGTCGACGCCATCCGGGCGCTGCTGTCGCTTCAAGACAACCCGGACCAATCCTGTGCGACAGCTGATGCGATCGCCAAGGCCCGGCTGGCAGAAGTCGAGAGCAGGATCGCGAGCCTGAACGCCCTGCGACTGGAACTGACACGCATGGTCGATGAGTGCGCTTGCGGGCGAGTGGCGGAATGCCGGGTCATCGAGACTTTGGCGGACAGGAGCCATGGGCATGGCCGTTTGGCTCAGGGATGAGCGGTCCAACACGCTTGGCTCGGCTTCGCGGCCTGCCGTATGCTAGTCGCAGCATGGCTCTTCTGGGCACCAAATTCCCGTCTCGAGCCGCTTAGCGTGGTTGAGACGCCTGACAAAAAAGCCCGGTTCGTCCGGGCTTTTTCGTTGCTTTGGTGATCCAGCTTGCAGGCGCATCTCTTGCCGTCGCAGATGTAGTCTGTGCTCGCCAAGCGCTGTCCAGCCAGCCATCGATCCGGTTTCCTGAATGTCATCTAGATGTCATACGCCTTGGCTATACGGCGATACATCTGGATTTATGGATACGTGGACAAACAGACCGCCCTTCTCGCGCTTGCGGCGCTCGGCCAAGATACAAGGCTGGAGGTTTTCCGGCTGCTGGTTCGGGCCGGCGCTGAAGGCGTGCCCGCCGGCGAAGTCGCATCGCGCTTAAGCATCGTCCAGAACACCATGTCGGCGCATCTGAAAATACTCGGCCATGCCGGGCTGGTCCGCGCCGAGCGCGAGGGGCGCACCATTCGCTATGTCGCCGACATGACCGGATTTCGCGACTTGCTCGCTTACCTCATGGAGGATTGCTGCAACGGTGCGCCGGAGCTTTGCCAGCCGGTAATCCAGGCGGTGACTTGCAAGTGTTAAGCCGGTAAATGCCAGGGGAGGAAGCAATGGGCGATCAGACTTACAACGTATTGTTTCTGTGCACCGGTAATTCGGCGCGGTCGATCCTCGCGGAGGCGATCCTGAACCGTGTCGGCGCCGGCAGGTTCAAGGCCTTTTCTGCCGGTTCCCATCCCAAGGGTGCGGTCCATCCCTATACGTTGCAGCTTCTAAAGACCGTCAACCACGATATCTCCTTTGCCCGTTCGAAGGACTGGGCGGAATTTGCGGTGCCGGGCGCACCTGAGATGAATTTCGTTTTCACTGTCTGCGACAACGCAGCCAATGAATCCTGTCCCGTATGGCCCGGTCAGCCGATCACGGCGCATTGGGGGGTGCCCGATCCCGCAGCCGTCGAGGGCACGGATGCTGAAAAGCACCTGGCATTCGCCGATGCCTACCGCATGCTCAATAACAGGATTTCAATCTTCGTAAGCCTGCCGATGAATACACTCGACAAGCTTGCCTTGCAGAAGCGCCTGGATGAGATCGGTCGCAATCACCCCAATGCAGGCTGAACAGCATGGCCACTGATTTGTCACGACGCCTTGTCGCCGAAGCGCTCGGCACCGCCATGCTGGTTACCGCCGTTATCGGTTCGGGCATCATGGCCGATCGCTTGACCGACGACGTGGCGCTTTCGCTCCTCGGCAATACGATCCCGACCGGCGCTATGCTGGTGGTGCTGATCACCATTCTTGGGCCGATTTCCGGGGCGCATTTCAATCCAGCGGTGACGCTGGTGTTCGCGCTTCGACGTGAGATCGAAGCCAGCACAGGGTTGGCTTACGTCTTCGCCCAAATTCTGGGTGGCCTTGCCGGAACGTTCCTGGCGCATGCGATGTTCGAACTGCCGATCCTGCAGGTCTCCGAAACCGTACGAACCGGAAGCGGCCAATGGATCGCAGAGTTGGTGGCCGCCTTCGGCCTGGTGTTCACCATCCTTGCTGGCTTGCGCTTTCGCAGTGACGCAATTCCCTGGCTGGTCGGGCTCTACATCACCGGCGCTTACTGGTTCACAGCCTCGACTTCGTTTGCCAATCCGGCCGTCGCCATTGCGCGCGCGTTTTCCAACACGTTCGCCGGGATCCGGCCGCTCGATGTCCCGGCCTTCATCGTCGCCGAACTGCTGGGCGCGCTGCTCGCCATGGCACTGGCCGGCTGGCTACTTTCCGAATCGAAACCCGTGCCAGAGATGAAAGCTGCCGAATGACCATCACCATCTATCACAACCCCGATTGCGGTACCTCGCGCAACACGCTGGCCATCATCCGCCAATCCGGCGAGGAGCCGGAGGTGATCGAGTATCTGAAGACGCCTCCGTCGCGCGAAAAGCTGATCGAACTGATCGCGGCAATGGGGATGAGGCCGCGCGACTTGTTGCGCGAAAAGGGCACGCCATATGCCGAACTTAATCTCGGCGATCCCAAATGGAGCGACGACGAGATCCTCGATTTCATGCTGGCGCATCCGATCCTGATCAACCGACCAATAGTGGTGACGCCACTCGGCGTGCTTTTGGCGCGGCCGTCGGAAGCGGTGCTGGACATCTTGCCCAATCCCGATATCGGCCCCTTCACCAAGGAAGACGGTGAAGTCGTCGTCGATGCTGACGGCAAGCGCGTTGCGTGATCAGAACTGCCGGTTGAAAGCGCGGAGGAGGTCGCCAAGCAGTCAAATCAGCGGTCGATTTGAGACGAGTGGCTGGCGCAAACGGGACGGCGACTGCACCAGAGCAGGCAGACAATCAGCATCCTGAAATGCGACAGTATCAACATGCCAGCGGCGGGATCGACGAATGAGACCACGCGACGCTCTCATTGCGACCATGCCTCCGGTCTTGTGGGCAATCGCCTATACGATGGCGAAGCCGGCTATGGACCGCTTTCCGCCACTGTTTCTCATGAGCATTGTCTATGCCGTCACGGCATTGGCATTGTATCGGCCGTGGCAGCCGCGGCAAACACCGCTATGGGCTGTGATCGCCGCAGCGACACTCGGCGCCAGCTTGCAAAGCGCGCTTATTTTCAGCGGGATCTCCCGCGTCCCTGCCACCATGGCGATTCTCACTGTTCAATCCCAAGTGCCGTTTGCGGTTCTCGCTGCTTGGCTCGTCGGCCAGGAACAGACAAGTGGTCGCCGTTTGGCCGGTGTCATAATTGCCTTGGCAGGCGTGGCGCTGGTCGTCGGGCTGCCTAACTCCGTCGGAGAATCCAGTGGCCTCCTGCTGATCGTGCTCGGCACGCTCTGCTGGGGTGTCGCCCAAGCAATCATCCGTACCAAGTCCCAGGATTCGGGCGCGCGCCTGATGGGCATGATGGCGGCAATTGCCGCCCCGCAACTGCTGATCATGTCGCTTGTTCTGGAGAGCGGGCAGCAGGCGGCTATGCTCCAGGCCACGCTATCTCAATGGGGTGCGGTGGCGGTCTTGGCGCTGGGAGGTTTCGTCGCCGCATATTCGATCTGGTATGGCCTGCTTCGCCGGCACCGCGTTGATCAAATTGCCCCGTTCATCCTCTTGATGCCGATTTTCGGCATGCTGACGGCACATGTGCTCCTTGGCGAAGCGCTCACGCCGCTCGTCGTAGTTGGAGGCATGATCATCCTGATTGGTCTCATACTCGTCGTTTGGGGACCGACTGTGGAAGAGGCCGTGGCCACCAAGCCGTTGCCGCTTGATGTTGGCGGTGTCGGGTAATTCGACATTATTCGAAATAGAATTGACACCACGAAGCCTTGGGTCTAATGGTATTTCCATGAAACTCGAACAAGCAGCAAAGCAGCTCGAAGCTCTCGGTAATCCGACGAGGCTGAACCTCTATCGCACGCTGGTTCGGGCCGGCGCTGCGGGGAGGCCGGTTGGCTATCTGCAGGAAAGTCTCGGCATCGCCGCCTCGACGCTGTCGCATCATCTACACCGGCTGATCCTGACCGGCCTGGTGACTCAGGAACGACAGGCGACGACGCTGATCTGCCGCGCCAACTATCCTATCATGCAGGATTTGATCGGTTTCCTCGCCGACGAATGCTGTGCCGATGCAACCTGCAATTCCGCCACCGGAGAAGCGGCGGCGTAATTTTTTTGATTGATATTTCGGTAATCCCGGAAGGATGGAAGGTATAGAAAATGACCCCTCAAAGCGATCTACCCATCGCCGTCATCGGCGCCGGTCCGGTTGGGTTGGCGGCAGCCGTCCATCTGCTGGAGCAGGGCCTGCCAGTGAAGCTCTATGAGTCCGGCAGCGGCGTTGCGTCCAACCTGCGGGATTGGGGCCATGTCAGGGTGTTCACGCCCTGGCGCTACTGCATCGACCAGGCAGGGAGAAAATTGCTCGAAGCCCATGACTGGCGCATGCCGGCGCCAGAGGCATTCCCCACCGCCGGCGAGCTTGTCGAGCACTACCTGGAACCACTTGCCAGGCTGCCGGAACTGGCGCCGGCAATCGAAACCGGCGCCCGCGTCGTTGGCATCTCGCGCTGGGGCGCCGACAAGGTGCTGAGCAAGGCACGCGGGACGCGGCCCTTCATGCTGGTGGTCGAAACGGCCAATGGCACAAGGCGAGACAGCGCCCGCGCCGTGATCGATGCATCCGGCACCTGGCAGATGCCAAATCCGCTCGGCGCTGGCGGAATCGCGGCCGAGGGCGAGGGCGAGGCAGAGAATGCCGGCCGTATCGCCTATGGAATCCCCGATATTCTCGGCCGTGACCGCGCTCTTTATTCCGGCCGCACGACGCTGGTTGCCGGTTCGGGGCACTCGGCTGCCAATGCCTTGCTCGACCTCGCCAGACTGGCAGATGCCGAGCTCGGCACGGCGTTCATCTGGGTGACGCGGGGCACCGACCTCGTGCGCATCTATGGCGGCGGCGATGCCGATGCTTTGCCGGCGCGCGGCGAGCTTGGCGCCGATGTTCGCGAACTGGCGGAAAGCGGCCGCGTCTCACTGGTGACAGGATTTGCGACCGTCGCCATCCGCGCGCATGAAAATCGCCTGATCGTCGAAGGCGAGACCGCAGACGGCTTGCGCCAGGTCGGCCCTGTCGACCGCATCATCGCCGCAACCGGGCAGCGGCCCGACCTCTCGCTGACCAGGGAGCTTCGCCTCGATCTCGATCCGTGGCTTGAAGGCGTCAAGGCGCTGGGGCCGCTCATCGATCCCAACGAGCATTCCTGCGGTGATGTGCCGCCGCATGGCCACCGCGAGCTCAGCCATCCCGAGCCCGATTTCTATACGGTCGGCATCAAGAGCTATGGCAGGGCGCCGACCTTCCTGCTGCTGACGGGCTATGAGCAGGTCCGCTCCGTCGCCGCCGCTCTTGCCGGCGACATGGTTTCCGCCGATGCAGTGCAACTCGTGCTGCCGGAAACCGGCGTCTGTACGGTGCCGTCTTCTGCACTTGGCGCTGCGTCCAAAGGCTGTTGCGGCGGTCCGGCCGCAAAGGAGGCGGATGGCTGCTGCGTCGCCGATGTCGAAGCAAAAGCCGTCGGTAGGGGTGGGTGCGGTTGCGGCGTTGCCGCGTGAGCTCGCTGCCCGAAGCCGTGCTGCCTCTCCTCGACAATCCTGTTCGGGACTTCGTGAAAGAAGACGGCGAGAAGGTCGCCTACCGGCCTAAAGCGACAGATGCTTCATGAAATAGATAGAGACTTTCGGCTGGCCATGCGGGTCGACAAAGTGATGCGGGACAGAGCCGACCTCATGCCAGTTGAGCCGCCTGTAGAGTCGCTCGCTTGCCCCGCCCTCGACCGTATCGAGGAGGAGCAAGGACCGTTTTCTAGCCATGGCCTCACGCTCGACAGCCTGCATGAGAGCGAGACCGATGCCTTGCCGCTGGAAGTCGCGATGAACGAGGAGTTTGTAGACTTCGGCCCGGTGTGGTGCGTTCGGCTCCGGCGAGAGATAGAGTTGGACCGTGCCGACGACACGGCCGTCGATATCAGCGCAGATGAGGAGCCGTTCGCCTTCCCTCACCGAACGGAAAACATCCTCCCAATGTGTCAGCGCCTGAGGCTCATCAAAAGGGAGCACGAAGCCAATGAGCGCGCCGTCTTCGACGCTCTGGGTCAGCATCTCGGCCAGGGCCCGCACATGAAGCCTTGCCTCATTCTCATCAAACACGGCGATGCGCATCAGGTCTTTCCTTTTGAGGGGTCAGAAGTAACCGGCTTTGACGGGCGCGTGAAGTCACCGACGATGGCCGCTCCACTCACTTTTCGGGAGCATACCTGAGTGGAACCGCCTGTGATCCCACGTCGACGTGTTATCGTTTCGGCGCTCGGCCTCACGCAAATCATGGCGTGGGGCTCTTCCTACTATCTGCCCGCGGTCATTGCGCCTGCGGTGTCGGCTCAGACCGGCTGGCCATTTCCCTGGGTGATCGGCAGCCTGTCGCTCGGGCTTCTGGTCGCGGGCCTGATATCGCCGCATGTCGGTGCCGCGATCGAGCGCCACGGTGGCCGCATGACGCTCGCCTTCAGCGCCGTTTGCCTCGGCATTGGCCAGGCGGTGGTGGCCGCGTCGCCGACCCTTTCCGTCTTCGTCGCCGGCTGGCTGATCATGGGCTTCGGCATGGGCGCCGGCCTTTATGATGCCGCCTTCAGCACGCTCGGGAGACTGTATGGGCGCAGCGCCCGCTCGACCATCACCAGCCTCACGCTGTTCGGCGGTTTCGCCAGCACGGTGTGCTGGCCGATTTCGGCGTTTCTGCTCGACGCGTTCGGCTGGCGTGGCGTGTGCCTGGTCTACGCGGCAATCCAGCTCCTTGTGGCATTGCCCGTCTATCTGCTTGTCCTGCCGCGCGGCGTTCCCGCCGAAGCGTCTGCCCAGACGGCTGCCGCACCGGAAACCGGTCTGGCGCCGCGCAGCCTGCCCCTGATGGCCACGCTGGCGGCAAGCATCACGCTGTCGGCCGTCATATCGTCGACCCTTTCGGTGCATCTGCTGACCGTGCTGCAATCCACCGGCCTGGCGCTCGGCGCGGCGGTCGGCCTCGGCGCGCTGGTCGGCCCTTCCCAGGTCGGCGCCCGCGCCATCGAGATGGCCATCGCCCGCTATCACCATCCGATCTGGACCAAACTCGCCTCGGTGACGTTTGTCGTCATAGGTGTGACGACGCTCTGGACCGGCCTGCCGGTTCTGCCGGTCGCCCTGATTTTCTACGGCGCCGGCATCGGCCTGGAATCGATCGCGCGCGGCACGCTGCCGCTCGCCCTGTTTGGCGCCACCGGCTATGCGAAGCTGATGGGCCGGCTCGCCATGCCGAGCCTAATCGCCCAAGCCGCGGCGCCGTCCGCCGGCGCGCTGCTCCTGCAACATACCGGCGAGCGCGGATTGCTGACCGTACTGCTCGGGCTCGCCCTGACAAACGTCGCGCTGGTCGCGGCGCTGTTTGCCCTTCAGCGCGGGGCTTTGCGACGCATCCGCATCAGCTAGCGGCCGTTGGTGTGTCGGCTCCGCTTGGGCCATTCTGGTCTGCGGTCCAGCGCATTGAACAGAGCCGAGGCTGATACTCCGTCGCTATGCTGGCTCGTGCCGCCGCATTGCGCCCCATTCGTGCCAGATCAGCACCATGACGACCGCATCGAAGACGGTCAGTGCGAGCAGGCCCGGTGAGTGGGTGTAGGAATAGCGGTAGACTTGGTAGACCATGAATGCGCCTAGCGCGACGAGGGAGGCCGGATACGCCCACAGCTTGCCTCGCAAAAGGCCTATAACCAAGAGCAGCTTTATCAGGCCGTGGCTGAGCAGGTAGAAGGCGTAGAACTCCTTGCTGGCGATCGAAAAATGGCTTGCCATCTGCGACAGATAGCCAGCTATGAAATCGTTCGGATCTTCGGTCAACTCCTCTTGGGTGAAAGCATTGACCCACGAGGCAATGGTGTCCGTGGTGACGAGATAAAGCAGGACACCGCCAACGCATTCGATCAGGGCGTGCGCACCCTTCAGCCAGACGCTGACTTCAAAAATCTGATGGATGCGGCGTTCGTCGACTGCCTTCACAATTCACCTCGCGATCGACAACAACGGAAGCAACAAAGAATGGATGCAACTCTCACCCACTGGATCAACGCCGCAGCCGGGCTTCACCCGGTTCTGGATAAAGCAATGACTGGCGCCTCACAAATCGGCGTTCCGCTCATGGTGTTGGCTGTGGTTGTGCAATGGTGGGCGAAGGCCGACCGTTACCATCTTCGTCACGCGGCCCTGTCGGCCGGTCTGGCGTTCTTGCTCGGACTGGCGATCAACCAACTCGTCCTTCTGTTCGTGCACAGGATCCGGCCCTACGATGCCGGCGTGACGCATCTGTTGATCGCGCCCAGCGCCGACTGGTCGTTCCCGTCCGATCACGCGACGGCATCTGTTGCGATCGTTGCGGCCTTTGCGATGCAAGCTCTGCCGCGCCGGACGCTGGCATTCATGATCATGGCATTCCTGATTTGCTGGTCGAGAATTTACATCGGCACCCACTACGTGACCGACGTAATCGGCGGCACCACTACCGGGGTCTTGGGGGCCGCTGTGGTGCGATTGGCTTACCGCGAGAACTCCAGGCTGGACAATCTGGTGACCAAAATTCTTTGAAGCTGACGGCCGGCTCGCCAAGCGCGCCAATCAGCGTTGAAAAGGTGTTTCAGGTCAGTATCAGGCCGGCCAACAAGACCGCAAAGATCACCGACGCCGGAACGGCAAGAAGCCACCGAGCTTCCGATACGCTGTTGTGTGGGTCATCCATTGTCTTGTTCCCTAGAGCGTTTCACCGTTTCACGGAAACGGCGAACCGCTCTATCTCTTTGTTTTCACGCAATTCCGGACGGAAAACCGCACGCACTTTTCCTGGAATTGCTCTAGTGAAAGCTGGCTCCAGCGCTCCTCCCGCGCTGGAGCCGCAGCCGATCGGCTCAACCGCCGTTGGCGGGAGCCGGGGCTGGAGCCGCCGGCTTTGGCGTTGAGGCAGGCGCCTCAATCTTGGGCACGTCGACTTTCACGTCGATGTCTTTTCCGTCGCCGCCATTGAGATTGATGACGCCGGTGACGAAAAGCAGGGCAAGGATTGCGACGATCGCAACAACAATCGCTATTGCCGTTCCTGCGCCCCCTCCTGCATTCACAACAGTTGGTCCGTCAGCCATTTCTTCCTCCCTGAGGTCTCTGGGAAGGCAACGGCAGCTGTAAGCCTTTGTTCCTGCTCAGGGGCTTCAGTCGTATTGGCGTAGGACTTCGGTCTGACGATCAGTGGCCGACGTTGCGATGGTTCTGCTCCGTTGGTTCTTCGTCGGCAGCGGATGCTCGCCCGAAGACGACGAATGCCAAGCTGAAGGCGGACAACCTCCCCTCCTGGTCAGGCATTCAACAAACCGCTTCAAACCCGGCGGCCGTGGCGTTACGCTCGCAGCCATGGCCCCATCCACCCAGCCGATCGCCGTCACCCGCCGCGACCAGATGTTTCCCATCCTGGGCGACGCCGATATCGAGCGCATGCGCCGGTTCGGCGAGGCCACTTCCTATGAAGCGGGCGAGCACATCGTCACCGCCGGCGCTGTGGCGCCGGGGCTGATCGTCATCCTGTCGGGCACGGTCGACATCACCCAGGATGTTGGGCTCGGCCGGCGCGAGACCATCGTCACCCACGGTCCGGGCAACTTCATCGGCGAACTGGCGCAGCTTTCCAGCCGGCCGTCGCTGGTCAATGCCGAGGCGATCGAGCCGGTCGAGGCTTTCGTCATTCCCTCGCAGCGGCTGCGCGACCTGATGGTGCAGGAGGCAAGCCTTGGCGAGCGGGTCATGCGGGCGCTGATCCTGCGCCGCGTCGGTCTCCTGGAAAGCGGCAGCAGCGGGCCGGTCGTCATCGGTCCCGCCGGCAATGGCGACACGCTGCGGCTGCAGGGGTTTCTCCGCCGCAGCGGCCAGCCGCACCGGGCGCTCGATTCCGACAGCGATCCGTGCGCGAAAACCCTGATCGAGCATTTTCATGTCGACCCGCACCATCTGCCGATCGTGCTGTGTCCCAACGGCAAACTGATGCACAATCCCGGCGAGACCGAACTCGCCCGCTGCATCGGCCTGCTGCGGCCGATCGACCCAGACATAGTCTATGACGTCGCCATTGTCGGCGCCGGGCCGGCGGGGCTGGCGGCGGCGGTCTACGCGGCGTCGGAAGGGCTTTCGACCATCGTGCTCGACTGCCGCGCCTTCGGCGGCCAGGCCGGCGCTTCCGCGCGCATCGAGAACTATCTCGGTTTCCCCACAGGCATCACCGGCATGGCGCTGATGGCGCGCGCCTACAACCAGGCGCAGAAATTCGGCGTCGAAATGGTGATCCCCGACGAGGCGAAGCTGCTCGGCGCGGCGAGCGAGGGCTACACGCTTGCCGTCGGGGACGGCGAGAGCGTCAACGCGCGCACGGTGGTGATCGCCAGCGGGGCGCGCTATCGCCGCCTCGACATCGCCAATCTGGCCGAGTTCGAGGGAACGTCGGTGCATTACTGGGCCTCGCCGATCGAGGCGCGGCTGTGCGCCGGACAGGAGGTGGCGCTGGTCGGCGCCGGCAATTCGGCGGGGCAGGCGGCGGTCTATCTCGCCAGCCAGGTGCGCAAGGTGACGATGCTGGCGCGCCGCGGCGGCCTCAGGGAAACCATGTCGCGCTATCTGGTCGAGCGCATCGAGGCGCAGCCCAACATCGAGGTGCTGGCGGAGACCGAGATCGAGGCGCTGGAAGGCGAAGGCGGCAATCTTGCCCGATTGCGCTGGCGCAACCGCGACGGCGTCGAGACGCGGCCGATCCAGCATCTCTTCCTGTTCATCGGCGCCGACCCCAACACTGACTGGCTGGCTGAGTGCAATGTCGCGCTCGACGCCAAGGGGTTCGTGCGCACCGGCGCCGACGTCGCAGCGGGGCTGATGGAAACCAGCCGCAGCGGCGTGTTCGCGATCGGCGATGTGCGCTCCGGCTCGGTCAAACGGGTCGCCGCTGCCGTCGGCGAGGGCGCCCAGGTGGTGGCGGCCTTGCACGCCTATCTCGCGCGACCCAACGCAGCAGGGCCCGAATTGGCCAGGAGAGCATGATGGATGAATGCAAACACACGCGCGACATCAAGACGGTGACGCCGAGCGCGCTGGGCTGCGAGGAATGCCTGAAGAGCGGCTCGATGTGGGTGCATCTCAGGCTCTGCCGCACCTGCGGCCATGTCGGCTGCTGCAACGACTCGCCCAACCGCCACGCCACCAAGCATTTTCACGCCACCAAGCACCCGATCATCGAAGGCTACGACCCGCCGGAAGGCTGGGCCTGGTGCTTTGTCGACGAGGTGTTCATCGACATCGACGGCGACGTGACGCCGCAGAACGGCCCGATCCCGAAGTTTTTCTGAGGCGGCGCCAGCTGTCAGCCGGCTGCTTCGCTACTTCACCGAGCCGGTGACGGTGCGGTCGACGACATCGGGGTTGCGCTCATTGCCGGCAAGTGCGGCAATGATCAGAAGGCTGGCGACGACCGGGACGAACAGGATGGCCACGCGGGCCTGCACATAAAAAATGGCGCGCCATTCGCTGCGCTTTTCCGGGCTGTTGTCCATCACACTCACTCTCGCCATGCCTCCCCGGGCGGGACATAGCGGCGAAGGGTTAAGCAAAGGCTTCCGATTGTGTTAACGGGCGGATCGAGCGTCTGTTCAGCCGGCTTGCATGCCCTGGGGGCTACGCTTCGCCTGAGCGACAGATACACGGGGTTCAGTGGATCCTCAACTTCGTCGGCTTACAGGCCATTGCGTGGTTGCTGGGTGACCGGTATGCGCCGGCTCGATGGAACCTCAGCCCGCGCAGCAGGACAATCTCGCCACGTCCTTGTCGAACGACAGAGCGGCGAGCTTCAAACCTTCAACCGTGGTCAGGTAAGGAAAGATCGTGTCAGCGACCTGCCGGACCGTAAGGCGGCAGGCAATCGCCAAGGCTGCGGTCTGAATGCTGTCAGCGCCCTCGGGTGCCAGTATGTGAGCCCCGAGCAGCCGACCCGTCGCGGCCTCGGCGACCAGCTTGATGAGCCCTCGGGTATCCCGTGCGGCCAACGCACGCGGCACTTGGTCGAGGGCAATGGTCGAGACCCGGACATGATGTCCTGCGGCACGCGCGGCGGCTTCGGTTAGGCCGACGCTGGCGACTTGCGGATCGCTGAACACGACAGCCGGCATCGCTGCATTGTCGTACCGCAAGCTGTCGCCGTTGAGAGCGTTCTTGGCAGCGAGCTTGGCGCCATAGGCTGCCATGTAGACGAACTGATCGTGGCCCGTCACGTCGCCAGCGGCATAGATGCCGGGGCGGGTGGTCCGCATGCGGTCATCAACGGCAATGCCACCGTTTGCCATGATAGCGACACCGTTCCCAGTGAGGTCGAGCGCCTCAGTGTTGGGTGTGCGCCCAGTGGTGACGAGAACTTGCTCGGCGTCGAGTGTCACAATCTGCCCATCGCGCTCGACCGACAGTGCAACACCGGCCTCTGTCGTGCGGATCGAACGGTAGGCGACGGCCGAGACGATGTTGATCCCCTCGTCTTCAAGGTATCCCGTCAGTGCCCGGCTGATCTCAGGCTCGGCCTCGGGCAACAGTCGTGAGCGAAAGACGAGCGTCATCTTGACACCGGCCCGCGCGAACAACTGAGCCAGTTCGGCACCGATGTAGCCCCCGCCGACGACGAGCAGCGTTCTCGGCAGCTCCTGAAGCTCCAAAGCCGACGTGCTGGTGAGATGGGGCACAGCTTCAATCCCTGGGATGCTCGGGACTCTGGGCCGCGCTCCGGTCGCGATGATGATCCGGTCGGCCGCGACCCTCGTGCCGCCAACATCCACTCCGCCGAGGACGAGGCGCGCCGACCCCTCGCGATAGGCGATGCCGTTGTAGGCCGGAAGCAGGTCTACGTACTTCGTTTGTCGCAAGTGTCCGACCAGATCGTCCTTTTGACGGACGGTCGCCCTCCAGTCGGTGACCTCAGCGTCAGCAGCGACGCCTGCAAATCGCGCGGCGGCGCGTGCGTTGTGAAGGGTCTCCGCAGCCCGGATAAGGGTCTTTGATGGAACGCAGCCGGCGTTGACGCACGTACCTCCGATGATCCCACTGCCGATCAGCGCCACCTGCGCTCCTTGATCAGCGGCGGTGATGGCAGCCGAGAAGCCGGCCGAGCCGGCCCCGATGACGGCAAGGTCATAGACATTGCTCTTCGGGGTGCGACGGCCGAAAGTGGCGAGTTTCGAGGCACCATTTTTGGCTGCACTGGAGACAGCATCGCCTTGCGAACGCAGCCCGGTCAGGCTCGGCCCGAAGATCGCCCGACCAGCCTCTAGCGCCTCTTCGATGGAAAGCCGAAATCCCGGTTCATCGGCGGGTCGTTTGCTTCGCCAAGCCGCGAGATGGTCGTCGCTGCAAAAGAAGGCTGTCATCGAACAGAGCGAATTTGCAGCACAGCCGCCCTCGTAGCGCACGCTCAGCCAAACGACCGCTGACTGAGGGCTGACCTCGTCGAGTGCCCGGCCACGGTCTCGCGTGGAGACCTTTATTGGCGAACCGCAGTGCCAGCAACGGGAAGTGATCTCAACGTCTCGATCAAGCATTGCACCGACGCCGAGCGCATCGACTGCGCGCATCGCGTTGACGGAGTTACCATCCAACCTGATCTGGTGGCCGGTATCTCGGCTAGCGAATGGATAGGCGCCGATGATCAGGCCGCCTTCGAGAACCGCAAGATCGCGTTCGCTGAGATCATCGAGGAGCGGTTGCAACGCCATTTCGGTCAACCCGACTTCCGCCGCAAGCGCGAACAGTGTCGGCGCCCGGCCATTGTCGGCATAGAACTGGATCAGCGCGGCGCGTACCCGATCCACGGCGGCTGAGTAGCCGCTCCAGCGGTGCAGGACGTGATCCGAACCGATCATAGCAAGCAGCGCGCTCCGGACCACAGGGGACGCCACAACCGACCAATCGGGAAACATCACGCCGGGTCGTACAGCAAACTCGGGCAGACCAGCTGCTGAACCAACATTGGGGGCGGGTTTAGGTGCACAGCAGTCGCTCATCAGTTCAAACCTTCATTGAAGTGCAGCAGGTTCGGGGAAGTGCAGCAGGTTCGGGAGGTCGCGGAAGGCCGTCAACTTCCCTGTTGGAGATGAGCCGGGTAACCTGCATTTGTGCTGGCGGCGCCTATGGCCTCGGCTGTCGTCCTCGTGTCGTCAAAGGTCACGGTCACGGTCTTCGCCTCTAATGAGATGGCGACATCGTGGACGCCACCTACGGACGTCATGGAGGCCTTCACGATGTAGGGGCAAGAGCCGCAGGTCATGTTATCGACGCCAAAGGTGACGATGCGCTCGGCAGCGGATGCGGCGGAGGCCGTCATGGTTATTCCGCCGATCAACAGGGCGCTCAAAAGGTTCTGCACGGGACAAATCTCCTTGTTAGGCGCCGAGAAGAATGGGCGCGACGTAGTCGAAGGCAAAAGCGGCGGTGACAAGCGCCGTCGCTGACCAGAGCGCGAGTTTGACGAACCGGCTGGGTATTGGGCGAGCGCAGGCGGCACCATCTGCGCAGGCTCGCGCGGGAGCCCAGTAAACGAGGTAGAAGCCATAGCCGAGGACGCCAACCGTTGCCGTCACGAATAGCGGTTTGTATGGCGCGAGCGCGGTGAGGTTGCCGATCCAGGCGCCACCGACCCCAAGACTGAACAGGACCAGTGGCACGATGCAGCACGAAGACGCGGCGAGTGCGCCGAGTATGCCGCCTACGATGACAAGGCGTTGCCGTGCAACTTGGCTGCCGCCCGAGAGCTCATCGACGGACGCCGACCGTGTCTTCCCAAGCGCTGAAGTGTCCATGGCGTCCTTCGCTGATTGCCGAAATCCAGTGTCCACAATAATGTGCAGTCTGTAGCGGCTACAGGCTCAAGAGGAATTTCGAGATGCGCAATCACGCCTTGGTGAAGGGTATGCAAAGGGCCGAAGTGGCCCGGCGAACAGGAACCAATCTGGAGACGGTGCGGTACTACGAGAAGGTCGGCCTTCTTCCAGAGCCGCCGCGCACGCAAAGCGGCTATCGAAACTACGACACGACACACGAGCGACGCATTCGCTTTGTTCTGAGGGCGCGCGAACTGGGCTTCTCACTTGACGAAATCCGCGCGCTGCTCCGGCTTGTGGACGAACGGGACCAACCCTGCGCGGACGCTCGCGTGGTTGCTGCGACCCACCTTGAGGACGTGCGCGCGAAGATTGCCGATCTGAGGCGCATGGAACTTGTCCTCAAAGATGTCGTCAAGCAGTGCGGGGATGGCACGTTGCCGGCGTGCCCATTGATTGAGACGCTGTTCAGGGAGAATGCCGTGACTTAGGCCGATCCCCTCGGGTCGGAAATGCAATGACGTCGGCACGATGACGCGCATGACACTTCCGGACATCACAAACGAAGCACCAAGCTCGCCGCCGAAAGAACGCTGCCTCGAGCTGATGCTCAACGCTTATCCGGATGAAACCGGCCAGCCGTCCAAATCGCCTGACGCGCCGGTGATGCATTCCCAGCTTTCACGACAGGGCATGCCGATGCTTGGCGTCCGACACGCCTTCGCGTGCCGGCTATATCCAGGGGCAACGGATTTTCCGTTTCCATCGATTGCGAAAGCCTGGACGAGATCGAGCGTCTGTTCAGCCGGCTCGCCGAAGGCAGCCGCCTACGGGCGCCCCTTGCAACCATGCCCTGGGGCACACGCTTTGGTCTTCTGACCGACAGATACGGTGTTCAGTGGATCCTGAATTTCGTCGGCTGACGAGCCCGGGCGGGACATGGCGGTGAAGGGATAAGCAAAGACTTCCGATGGTGTTGACGGGCAGAGTTGAAACTATAATGACAACGTCATTACAGTGTGCTACTCTGAAACGATGAAGCACGAATCTCCAACCGAAGCTTCCAAGCGAAGCACGCTGAACATTCGCATCAAGCCCGAAGAGCGTGGCCTGATCGACGAGGCTGCGCGCGCGCTTGGAAAAACGCGAACGGATTTCATCCTCGATGCAGCACGCCGCATGGCCGAGGATACGCTGCTCGACCGCACCCTCATCAAAGTCTCGCCGGAAGCCTATGCGGAATTCCTCGCTTTGCTCGATGCACCGGCCAAGCCTGACAAGCGCCTGTCCAGGCTGATGAACGCGCGCTTGCCTTGGGAGACGGGCGAATGAGTCGGATTGATTTTCGAACAATTAAGGAATGCGCGACGCCGAAATGACGCTGCGACCGCCAGAGCCCCTGGACCGCATCCATGACCTGTCCTCGTTTTCGTCCGGTGTGCCGGTTCTGGACGACTGGCTAAAACGCCGAGCTCTGGCTAATCAGGACAGCGGCGCGACACGTACGTTCGTCGCCTGCCGAGACGGAAATACAGTTGTTGCCTACTATGCACTGGCGTCGGGCGGCGTTGCCGCCAGCTACGCGTCTGGTCGTTTCCGGCGCAACATGCCGGACCCGATCCCTGTGGCCATTCTTGCTCGCCTTGCCATCGATGCCTCACATCAGCGTCAAGGATTGGGCATGGCGCTCATGCAGGACGCTGCGCGCCGGGTGATGAATGCAGCAAACACCCTTGGTATACGAGGCATCCTGGTCCACGCGATTTCCGAGGACGCGCGGGCCTTTTACACAAAGCTCGGCTTCAATCCCTCGCCGCTTGACCCGATGACGCTGATGATCTCACTGGCGGACTTGCGTCTGGCTACGGACGACGCCTAAACAACGGCTTCAACGGGTTCTCAGCGACCAAACAGACAGCTGCCTACCCCCTCAGCGCCTGCTCCAGATCCGCAATCAGATCATCACCATCCTCGATGCCTGCGGACAGCCGCACTAGCGAATCCGATATGCCGATCTCCCCGCGCTTTTCCGCCGGGATGGAGCCATGCGTCATCAGGGCCGGGTGTTCGATCAGGCTTTCGACGCCGCCGAGGCTTTCGGCCAGCGTGAACAATTGCGTGCGTTCGAGGAAGCGTTTGGTGCCGGCGAGGTCGCGGTCGAGGTCGACCGAGATCATGCCGCCGTACGCGTGCATCTGCTTTTTGGCGATCGCATGCTGCGGATGGCTGGGCAGGCCGGGATAGACGACGCGGCGCACATCCTTGCGCGCTTCCAGCCATGTCGCGATCTTCAGGCCGTTGGCGGAATGACGCTCCATCCTGAGCGCCAGGGTCTTGATGCCACGCAGCGCCAGAAAGCTGTCGAAGGGGCCCGAGATGGCGCCAATGGCGTTCTGCAGGAATTTCAGCTGGGCGGCGAGATCCTTGTTGTCGCCGACGATGGCGACGCCGCCGACCATGTCGGAATGGCCGTTCAGATACTTTGTCGTCGAGTGGACGACGATGTCGATGCCGAGCTCCAGCGGCCGCTGGATGTACGGGCTGCAGAAAGTGTTGTCGGCGACCGTCAGAACGCCCTTGCGTTTGGCCAGCGAAGCGACGCCTTCGAGGTCGACGATGCGCAGCAGCGGGTTGGTGGGGGTTTCGACCCAGAGCAGTTTGGTCTCCGGGCGGATCGCGGCTTCGACGGCGGCTAGGTCGGTGAAGTCAACGAAGCTCACCTGCAGATTGGCCGAGCGCTTGCGCACCCGCTCCATCAGCCGGAACGAGCCGCCATAGATGTCGTCAGTGGCGACGATATGGGCGCCGCTGTCGAGCAGCTCCAGCACGGTCGAAATCGCCGCCAGGCCGGACGCGAAAGCAAACGCATTGGTGCCGCTTTCGAGATCGGCGACCGCGCGCTCGAAGGCAAAGCGCGTCGGGTTCTGGCTGCGGGCATATTCAAAGCCCTTGTGCACGCCGGGCGACTGCTGGCCATAGGTCGAGGTCGCGTAGATCGGCACCATGACGGCGCCGGTCAGCGGGTCGTGGCTCTGGCCGCCATGGATGGTGCGGGTCGAAAAGGCCAGGCGGTTTTTGCCCGTCGGGGTGTGTGCGGTCATCGTGCACGCCTCAAATGGTTGATCAGGTCGATACGGGTTATCAGGCCGACGAACTCGTCGCCATCGAAGATGATGGCGACCTCGTTGCGGTCGAACACCGGCAGCAGCGCATCCAGCGTCTGGCTGGCCTGCAGCGTGTGCAGATTGGAGGTCATGGCGGTGCGCACCGGGCCGTTGAAGCGGTCCCACCTGCCGTCATAGGGGCCGTCGACCTTGGCCAGGATGTCGCTTTCGTCGACGATGCCGACCAGCTTGCCTTCGTCCAGCACCGGCAGCTGCGAGACATCGGAGCGGCGCATGCGGCCATAGGCGTTGAGCAGGCTTTCGTCGGGGCCGACATAGACGGTGTCGCCGGTGCGGTGCGAGCGCATGACGAGGTCGCGCAGATCGCCATGCTGCTCCTGCTCGGCGAGACCCTGTTCGGCCAGCCAGAAATCGTCGAACACTTTTGACAGATATTTGTTGCCGCTGTCGCAGACGAAGGTGACGACACGTTTTGCAACAGTCTGCTCGCGGCAATAGCGCAGCGCTGCCGATAGCAACGTGCCCGAGGAGGAGCCGGCCAAAATGCCTTCCTTGGACAAGAGGTCGCGCACGGCCAGCATGCTTTGCTTGTCGGGAATGGAATAGGCCTTCTTGACCAGCGACAGATCGGCATTGGGCGGCACGAAATCCTCGCCGATGCCTTCGACGGTCCAGCTGCCCGCCTCTTCCATCTTGCCGGTCTTGATCAGCGGCGCCAGCACCGAGCCCACAGGATCGGCCAGCACCATCTCGGTCTTCGGCGACACCTTGGCGAAGTAGCGGCCAAGCCCGGTCAGCGTGCCGCCGGAGCCGACGCCGACGACCACCGCGTCAAGATTGCCTTCGAGTTGCGAAAAGATTTCCGGCCCGGTGGTGGTCTCATGCGCGAGTGGATTGGCCGGGTTGGCGAACTGGTTGGCGTAGAAAGCGCCGGGCGTTTCCGCAACGATCTTCTCGGCCATGTCCTGATAGTATTCGGGATGGCCCTTGCCGACGTCGGAGCGCGTCATGCGCACTTCGGCGCCGAGCGCGCGCAGATGCTGGATTTTTTCGCGCGACATCTTGTCGGGCACGACGAGGATGATGCGGTAGCCCTTGGGGATGCCGACCTGGGCGAGCCCGAGACCGGTATTGCCGGCGGTCGCCTCGACAATGGTGCCGCCACGCTTCAGCTTACCCTCTTTCTCGGCCGCCGCGATCATCGACAGCGCGATGCGGTCCTTGATCGAGCCGCCGGGATTCTGGCTTTCAAGCTTGATGAACAGCCGGCATTTTCCGGTGTCGAATTTGGTCAGCTCGACCACCGGCGTCTGGCCGATGAGGTCGAGCACCGAGGCGTAGGGCGGACGCAGGCGCGATAACGCGCCGTCCGGACTGCCTGGCGCAGCTTTTCTGTGCTCGCTCATGTCGATGTGCTCCCTTGATCAAGCGACCGCCAAGAGCATGATGCCGAAAAGTGCGGAGCGGTTTTCGGACGACATCATGCTCTACTTCTTTGATTCAGCCGGCAGAGCGGCAGCGTAGCTTCTTTTCCAGCCGTTTGCAGGCGGAAAGAAGATAGATCGTGCCAATCAACTGGCGAGATGCGGAATGGAATTCCAAGCAGCTGATCTCCCCCCTCGAGGGGAAGATGTCGCCGAAGGCGACAGAGGGGGTCGCTTCGCGTGGAGCGCTAACCTCCTTCTGCAGCAGGTAGGCCGAGTCCGGTCGAACCGACCCCCTCTGCCTGCCGGCCATCTCCCCCTCGAGGGGGGAGATTACGCCTCAATCGCGGCCTGGGCCTCGATCTCAACGCACCATCTCGTTCGTTGCCGCCGGCATTTTCACCGTGCTAGCCGAAAGGCTGCGGGGCCAATGCAAGGACATGTTCGATGAAGATCATCGCCTATGACAATTTCAAGCCCGGCGTCACGCTTGACGATCTAAAGCCCTATCTGCGTGACGAGGTCTCCAATGTCTGGCGGCTGTGGAAGGCAGGTATCGTGCGCGAGAATTATGCGCGCGCCGATGTCGGCGGCGTCATCATCGTGTTCGAGCTCGACAGCGTCGAGGAAGCCAGGCGCTACACCGACGACTTTCCGCTGTCCAAGGCCGGGCTGCTGGAATGGGTTTTCCTGGCCTTTGACTCTGCGCCGTTGCCGCTCGAATATCTGTTCGATCCGACAGTCGACGTGACGCAACCCTGGGACCGGACGGCCGCATGATTCGCTCAAACGAAGGCATCGACATCCCGACCAGCCTGGCGGAATGGTGCGACCCCAGCCGCATGGCGCTGGTGGTCTACGACATGCAGGTCGGCATCTGCCGCCAGGTGCCCGGCGCGGCCGATATCGTCGAGCGCACCGGCATCGTGCTTGAGGCGGCACGCTCGGCCGGCATGCGGGTGGCATTCACCCGCCATCTGTCGCTGCCGCTGAAATGGATGGGCGCCACGCAATTGCGCACCGCCATGGCCTGGCAGCGGCGCGACAGCCCCGACACCGTCGAGCCCTGGTTTCTGCGCGATGCCGAAGCGACCCAGATTGTTCCCGAACTCGCGCCCCGCACTGATGAGGCGGTGTTCGACAAGCTGACCATGTCGGCCTTCGATTCCACTTCGCTGAGTTTTTCCTTGCGCGATTGCGGGGTGCGCGCGGTGGCGCTTGCCGGCATCGCCATGGAGATCGGCATCGAGCCGACCGTGCGCCAGGCGACCGACAATGGTTTTGTCGCTGTGGTGATCGAGGATGCCTGCGGCTTCGGCAATCGGGAAGCCAGCGACCGTTCGATGGCGACGCTGCGTTTCCTCGGCGAAGCCGTCATCACCGACGTCGCCGGCTTTTGCGGCGCGCTCGGCGGGCGATAAGGCTGATGTCAGGCGGCGGCGTCGATGTCGGTGCGGAAGCGCACGCCCTCGGCGCGGCCATGCACGCTGCCCCAGTCATAGAGCGCCTGCAGGGCTCCAGCGAGATCGTGACCGCGCCCGGTCAAGACGTAGCGCGCCTTGCCGTCGGGCGACGTCTTGAGCACGACGAAGCCGATCTCGACGAGATCGGCCAGGCGCTGCGTCAGCATCTTGTCGGAGAGCGAGGGGATCAGCCGGCGCAGTTCGGAATAGCGCAGCGGCCCTTGCTTGATCCGCGCGATGATCACCGTCTTCCATTTGCCGCCGAGCGCGTCGAGCGCGAACTCGACCGGGCAGCCATAGAGTCTTCCGCGTTGGGTCATGCGCCGATTTTAGGCAAGGCCTTGCGGCGGCGAAAGCGGAATTTGCCCGGCCAGATGGCTGGGTTGCGGCGCGGAATGGTGTCCAGGCGTTCCCCAACGGCAGGGACTTCAGTCCTAATTGAGCTATGGCTAATATGTATGTAACTTGGCCAGTAGCGGGGGGACGATCCCAAATCCAAGCCTAATCCCGCGATGGCCGGTGCGGTGCGCTTCCAACCCAAGCATCCCCCGCACCGGCCATTCTTTTGCCTGCCGCCGGATAGCCCATGGTGCGATCGTGGAAGGCGCTCTCGGGTCGAGCCGAATACGTCTGTCAGATTTATAGTCTTTCCGGAATCGCTCTAGCCCAGCAATTGCTTGCTCAGCCGCGCGCACTGGACGCGAATATCGGGAATGGCATCGATCTCGAAGAAGGTGCCGCGGGTCAGCGGGCCGACGGCGAGGATCTTGGCTGAAGCGGTGCCGTCGCCGGCGATGATCTCGCATTTGGCCGAGACATCGAGACCAAGCCGCAGCGGGTCGGGCCGCGCCAGGCCGCGATCGACCAGCGAGCGCACGACGCTGTTCGAGGTAGTCGAAATGTCCCGAGCGATGCCGGTGCAATCGTAGATGCGGGCGACCTCCAGCGTCTCCAGCGCCTTTGTGTGGCGGGTCTGGATGTCGATGGTGAAGCCATCGCCGGCCTCGATGCCGACGACGCGGCCGGCAACGGGACGGATACGGCCGGTGCGCACCGCCTCGGTGACGCGGGCATGCACCTCCGGCGCCAGCCGATGGCGGTGAATGTCCCACCAGGCCTTGGTGTGCTCGACGAAGCGGCGTTTGGCCGAGGACGGCCAGTTCTGCCAGATCTTCTGGTTGAAGGGCCGCAGACCGTCGACGACGTCGCGCCAGTCGATGCCGGCTCTCTGGTTTTCGCGGATCAGGTCGCGGAACCAGCCAACGAAATAGGACAGTTGGGTGCCGAGCGGGATATCGGCGACGTCGAGCTTTATCGGGTTGCCCTTGCGGTGCGGCGACGGCAGCAGGCCACGCCTGGACACGGCGACGATCTCTCCTTTGTGGCCACGCTGTTCGAGCGACAGGAAGGCGTCGACCATGCTCAGCCCAGTGCCCAGCACCAGCACGCGGGCTTCGGGATCGAGCGCAGTGTCGGCCTCGGTTCCCATGCGGATGGCATGGCCCTGGCCGGCGCCGGGCTGTTCGTCATGGCCGGTGGCGAGCACGGCCAGGTGCGCGACGACGCTGGTGCCGTTGGCCAGCACCACTTCGACGCCGGAGGATGTCGGCGAGATCGACAGGCTTTCCTCGCGGATCAGCCGCAGCCGGCCGGTCTCCTTTTCCCGGGCTTCGAGCTCGTCCAAAAGTTCCTTGAGGTAGCGGGCATAGACGCTGCGCGGCGCGTAGAATGGTGTCTGCGGCGTCTGTCCCTGGCTCACCAGGCCGCCGGCCTGCAGCCAGCGCCAGAAATTGCCGGGATCGTCGGCATAGGCGCTCATCCCGGCGGCGCTGACATTCAGCACATGCGCCGACAGCAGCGTCGAATAGGCGATGCCCTGGCCGAAATGCGGACGCTTTTCGATCAGCGTGACGCGCAAATCCGGATTGGCCGATTTCAGGAGATGCGCGGCAAGCACGACGCCGCTGGCGCCGCCACCCACGATGATGATCGAATTGGTGCGCGCGACGCTCATGCGAGCACGCTGAGGATCAGGCGAGGACCTTTTGCGTCGACGGAAGGTCGTCCCTCGCGACCGTAAGGTCTTCGATGACGATGTCGCGCATCTCGGCCAGCGAGCGCTGGTCGAGCACCTCGGCGATGGCCTGCCGGACCTCGAGCATCAGATGTCGGACTTGGCATGTCGCCTCATTGCAGTCTTCGCAGCGCTGATACTGGGTGCGGCTGGCGCAAGGGATGGGCGCGAGCGGTCCGTCAAGCACCCGCACGACATGGCCGACCTTAATCTCGTCGGCCGGGCGCGCCAGGCGATAGCCGCCTTCCTTGCCCTTGCGGCTCTGGACGAAACCGGCATTGCGCAATTCGCCCAGAATGGCGTCGAGGAATTTCTTCGGGATGTTGTTGGCGCTGGCGATGTCGCCGACGAAGGCGAGCTGGCCGACCGGCAATTGCGCGAGATGGACCAGCGCCTTGAGGCCGTACTTGCCTTTTTTGGTGAGCATAGAGCGAACGTTTCCCTGTCAGGCGATGGTTCAAAACCATCGGTTGCGAAACGCCTGACGTGCCTCCCCGCCGCGTGCAAGCTGCCTTGAGACATAAATTCTAGTGACATGATGTACAAGCCGAGAAACCTTGATTTTGCTGCGTTTTCACGCTGCGGAGGCCACTTTAGCGAGGCTTTGTGCCGTTAGGTCACAGCCAGCAGCAAGCGATTGTCGCGACCGTTGGCTGCTCCAGTTCCTAATGTCGATAAGATTACTATACTTACCTCTGAACACGCGGAACGCGTTTTCAGATCACCTGCCATTTGCAGTATGGATTTGCGGCATTCGGGGTTTTGCCGGGAATTTTCGGTCGCAGCCGGCGGATCGACGGAAACACCAGCTGCCGACAACCGGCTCGCCACCCTCCAATGTCAGGACGCCACCTTGCCGCTCCGTGACCGGACGACCTTGGCGGCCACCGGCACGCCGGTCGAGCGCAACATCCAGCGGCTTCCGTCGCTGCGGAAATCGGTGAGGCTCAGCGGCTCGACATCGATCCTGCGGCAGGCCGAAAGCGGCGCTCCGAGGACGTGGACGATTGCCCCGCGGATGACGCTGGCATGCGTCACCGCGATGGTGTGGCCGCTCGTCTGGATCAGGCCATCCATGAGGCGCGTGGTGCGCCGCGCCACATCGGCCAGCGACTCGCCGCCATGCGGGGCGGCCTCAGTGTCGCCGAGCCAGGCCGCGATGCCTGCCGGTTCGAGCGCCTGGATTTCCTCGAAACTCTTGCCGGCCCAGTGGCGAAAATCCTGCTCGGCCAGCAGCGCCTCGACTGACGGTTTGAGCGCCATGGCTTCGGCGGTCTGGCGGGCACGCAGCGCCGGGCTCGTCCAGACCCGGTCGGCACGGCGCAGGGTCATCGTTGCGGCAAGCGCCAGGGATTGCGGCTCCAGCGCCTCGTCGACGGGGAACGACCCCTTGCGCGTGGCGGGCGTCGCCCCGCTGCAGATCATGGTCAGGCGTACGAGCATGAAAAGGCTGCCTCTTGGCGGCCGGCCGAAACGACCGGCTTTGTGGTTTGGCCGCATTTACACGATCGCGCGTGGAGAATCACAATGCGTTGGCGGCTGTCGGTCCGCAACATCACGCCGCGGAACGATGCCGATTGGAAGCCGGTGAAAATCCGGCACTGTCCCCGCCATCGCTCAACGTGGCCTGCCGACCATCAATGTCTCCCTGGCCGCATCAGCCGGTGACTTTTTTCTAACAAGCCCGCCTTGCTTGGAAGGATTTAACTCTACAAGAACGATAGAATTAGCTGACTATGGACAGGCATCCGGTTTTTCTCATTTCATGGAGCCTTTCATGTCCAGCATTTCGCGACGCATCGTTCTCCTGTCGTCGGCAGCCCTGGCGGGTGCGGCCTTCCTTGGCCCGGCCCAGGCGCAGGACCTCAAGATCACCATCGGCTACCAGACGGTGGTCGAACCTTCGAAAGTAGCGCAGGCCGACGGCGCCTATGAAAAGGCCACCAAGGCCACGATCGACTGGCGCAAGTTCGATTCCGGCGCCGACGTCATCGCCGCTGTCGCTTCCGGTTCCGTCGATATCGGCTATGTCGGCTCGAGCCCGCTGGCGGCGGCCGCCAGCCGCGAACTGCCGATCCAGACCATCTTCGTCGTCGGCCTGATTGGCGAATCCGAAGCGCTGGTTGCCCGCAACGGCGCCGGCATCGAGAAGATCGCCGACCTCGCCGGCAAGAAGGTGGCGGTGCCGTTCGTGTCGACCACGCATTACAGCCTGCTCGCCGCGCTGAAGCACGAAAATGTCGATCCGAAGTCGGTCGAGATCCTCAATCTCAGGCCGCCGGAAATCGCCGCCGCTTTCGCCCGCGGCGACATCGACGCGGCCTATGTCTGGGATCCGGCGCTCGGCCAGATCAAGACCACCGGCAAGGTGGTGCTGGACTCTTCGCAGGTTGCCGCCTGGGGCACGCCGACCTTCGACGCCTGGATCGTGCGCACCGACTTTGCCGAGAAGAACCCGGAAGCCGTGCGCGACTTCGTCAAGGTGACCGGCGAGTCCTACGCCCAGTTCCTGGCCAAGCCCGACGCCTGGTCGGTGTCGTCGCCGGAAGCGGCCAAGATCGCCAAGATCACCGGCGCCAAGCTGGAAGAGGTGCCGCAGTTGTTGAAGGGCTACGTCTTCCCAACGCTGGAAGAGCAGGCTTCCGATAAGTTCCTCGGCAGCGGCACGGTCAAGGCGATCGAGGCGGCTTCGGCTTTCCTCAAGGAGCAGGGCAAGATCGACGCCGTGCTGCCTGACTATTCGAAATATGTGTCGTCGAAATACGTGACCGAAGCCCTGGCTTCGAACTGATCTTCGTTTTCACGCAATTCCCCTAGGGAAAACGCTACGCGTTTTTCCCGGGAAAACCGCTTCACACTTTTCCTGGAATTGCTCTGAACACGCGCGGTTTCTTCTTCCCTGACGCCGCGTGTTGCCTGTCCCGGAACCGCCAAACGAGGAGCGGTTTCGGGGCAGGCGGATTTCTTCCGGAGCTATCCCATGCCTCATCTCGTTCTGGACCCCCATCTCATCCTGGACAAGGTCTCGGTTCACTATGACGGCCAGGCAGCGCCGGCGGTCGAACGCGTGTCGATCGATGTCGCCAAGGGCGATTTCGTCGTGCTGGTCGGCCGCTCCGGCTGCGGCAAGACCTCGCTGCTCAATGTCGCCGCCGGCCTGGTCGAACCGGTGCGCGGCAACGCCCGCATCGGCGGCACACCGATCACCGACCCAGGCCCCGATCGCGCCGTGGTGTTCCAGAACGATGCTTTGTTTCCCTGGCTGACGGCGCGCGAGAATGTCGCCTTCGCGCTGCGGCTGCGCGGCGTGCCGCAGGCCGAACGGGCGCGCCGCGCCGACGAATTGCTGGCGCTGGTGAAACTTGGCGGCGCCGGCGACAAGCGCATCTGGGAATTGTCCGGCGGCATGCGCCAGCGCGGCGGCCTCGCCCGCGCGCTCGCCGCCGAACCGGAATTTTTGCTGCTCGACGAACCGCTCGGCGCGCTCGATGCGCTGACGCGCGAGCGCATGCAGACGACGCTGCTCGATTTGTGGACGGCAGCCCAGGTTGGCGTGCTGATGGTCACGCACGGCATCGAGGAGGCGTTGGTGCTGGCCACACGCATCGTCGTGCTGGCGCCGGGGCCGGGCCGCGTGGTGCGGACGTTCGAGACCGGCTTCAGCCGGCGCTATGCCTCTGGCGAGCCGATCCGGGGCATCAAGGCTGATCCGGCGTTTGCAGCTGCGCGCGGCGAGCTGACGGACGCGATCTTCGAAGGAGAGGCGGCATGAGCGTCACCTCCTACAGCGAGCGGCCGGCCACTGGAACCGACGAGAGCGATGCCATCTCGGTGCCGTGGTCGCGGCCGGCGCGGAAGCGGCGCGCGGTTTCATCGCGCGTGGTCAGCGCCGTTACCATTCTGGTCGTGCTGGCGGCATGGGCCCTGTCCGCCCGCCTGCAACTCGTGTCGCCGGTGTTCCTGCCGTCGCCCGCCGCCGTGTGGACCAAGTTCATCGTCGTTATCAATGACGGCTTCGTCGACGCCACACTGCTTCAGCACATCATCGCCAGCCTTGGTCGTGTGTTCGCAGCGCTGCTCGCGGCCATCGTCATTGGCGTGCCGGTCGGGCTGGCCATCGGCATCTCGACGGTCGGTCGCGGCATCTTCGACCCGCTGCTCGAATTCCTGCGGCCGATCCCGCCACTCGCCTATCTGCCGCTGGTCATCATCTGGTTCGGCATCGGCGAGCCGTCAAAAATCCTGGTGATCGCCATCGCCATGCTGGCGCCGGTGGCGCTGTCGACGGCTTCGGGCGTGCGCGGCGTCTCAAGGGAGCGCATCAATGCGGCGCGCTCACTCGGCGCGACGCGGGCGCAAGTGGTGCGCCACGTCATCCTGCCCAGCGCGCTGCCGTCGATCCTGACCGGCCTGCGCATCGCGCTCGGCGCCGGCTGGTCGACGCTGGTCGCGGCCGAGCTGGTGGCGGCGACACGCGGCCTCGGCTTCATGATCCAGTCGGCGGCGCAGTTCCTGGTCACCGATGTCGTGGTGATGGGCATTCTGGTGATCGCGACAATAGCCTTCGTGCTGGAATTCATCATCCGCCGGATCGAGCGTCAGCTGGTTCCGTGGGCGGGACGCGAATGACTACAGAGCCCGCCAGTTTGACTGGCCGCTTTCGCTTCGCAGGACAGAAGGAGTGATGTCATGACCCAATCCACCGCCGTGCTGTTCGCCCATCTCGGCAACTGGCTGCTTGCCTGGAGGGAGAACCCTCGGCTTGAGCCGCAGCCGAAATCGCCGGCGCCAGTGCCGCTCGACGCCGAGCGCGACCGCCTGCCGCCGCGCGACGAAGGGTTATACTGGGCCTGGCAGTACTGGTCGCAGTGAAGGGTGGTGATTAGCACACGAACGCAGCGAGGCTGATCGAGCATCGCGTTCCTTCGCGCCCCCTCTGTCCTGCC
>NZ_JACDTY010000012.1 GCF_013520985.1 Mesorhizobium neociceri
CAACGTGCTGCATGCGGGTGGCCCCAACAACGAGGCGACCGACGCGACCGTCAATCTGGGCTATGTCATCACCGACGCCGACGGCTCGACGGCACCGGGCACGCTGACCGTCACCTTCGACGACGACAGCCCGTCAGTTCTCGACAATACTGATCTCTATTTTGCCAACAGCGGGACCGTCAGCGGAACCGGCGTCTTCGATTACTCGATCGGGGCTGACGAACATACCACGTATAGCGCCGTCAATTCTGACTTTGCCGCCATCACATTGGCCGGCACCGTGGCTGGAAACGCGATCACGACGCCGACCGTAGCCTGGGCTTCTGAAACTTCGACAGAGGCCGTCTTCAACGTCAGCTTCAGCTATCTCACGGGTGGGGCGACCACTCAGGAAACGGGCACCATCACTTTCGACAAGGTGGCGGGAACCTACACCGTGGATCTGGTCGACCCGATTTCTGCGGTAACGATCAGCACGGTGAGCAATTCGTCTTCTATCGTCGGCTATCAGCCGGGATCCTCGACGATTGACAACAGCCAGCCGGATGTGGCGGTAGCTCAGGTCAATGCAAACCTGTTCATCCAGTTCACCGGCTATGCGGAACCGGGCTCCGGCAACGGAGTCGACAACTTGCAATCGGGTTCGATTGACGGCAATCCGCTTACCTATGTGAACGGAGAATTGATCACCCAGAGTTCGGCATTCGTGTCCATCTCGGGCACGGCAAACGGCGTTGCCGGCGATACAATGGGCAAGGGAGAAGTCATGGACATGGACTTCTTCACCACGAACCCGACGGGATTTACGGCTTTGACGCCTGACGCACAGGTGAGTTCGATGTTCCTGAAGTTCGATGGCATCGGGAACTCCGAAGACTTCATCGTCATCCTGAAACTCTACGATACAGTTGCCGGCACCTATACGACCAAGGCAGTGTTTGTTGAGAACGGCGACATCTTCAAGGGCCCGGGCACTGGTCCGGGTGTCTACTCGGGCGTAACGCTCGACAACAATGACGGCCTGTTGATCATCGAATCGAATGACTACAATGCTGCAGGTCAGCACTACGTGCTAGTGGGCGCCCAAGTCACACCGACCGATGAAGGCATCACCGGCACGGCCATCAATCTCAACGGTGCCATCGGCGCCGGCGGAGCGAGCACCACGACGCAAAATTTGAGTTCCGATGTCAACGATCTGGGCTTCAAGATTTCCGATATCGGGCTCGTCAGTACAACGACGACAGCCCAGAATGCCGATCTGACCTTCAACGTCACCGTAAAAGACGCAGACGGCGATACGTCAACGGCACAGCAACTGGACGTTCACGTTGTCAACGGTGTTACCTATACCGGCACGGCGGATGCCGAAACCATGCAGGGTACGGCCAATGGCGACACGCTGAATGGCAACGGAGGCAACGATATCCTGCAAGGGTTTGCGGGCGCGGACACGATGACAGGCGGCGCAGGCGCCGACACCTTCGTGATCGGGGCCGGCGATTCGACGCCCGTCATCGGTGGATCCGGCAACGCTGGCACGATCTCAGGCTACGACATCATCACCGACTTCGTCGCCGGGACCGACAAGTTGAGCCTGCCTGGCACGCTCGTGGCCGCGACCGGCGGCAACGTCAATGGTGGGGACTCCACCCTGACGATCGGCGGGGACACGATTCAGTCCCATTCGGTCACGAACGGCATCGCCACGTTCTTCGGGACCGACTCCTTCACCCAGCCATTGGCGGTCACATCCACCGCAAGCTTGGCGGCGGCTGTCCAGTATCTGACGCTAACGGATATCGGAAACGCCGGGGCGACGCTCGCCTTCACCGCAACGATAGCGGCGGTAAGCCATACATTTATCTACACCCAGACTGGTGCAGGTGCCGGCGTGGGAACTCTCGTTGATCTCCAGGGGGTCACGATCGCGAACCTGAACACCCTGATCACAGGGTCGATCGATCCCATCATCCTCGACCTGAACCATAACGGCTTTGCCTTCTCCGATGTCGATCACGGCGTCCAGTTCGACCTCAACGGCGACGGGACGAAGGACCAGGTCGCCTGGAACACATCCCATGATGGCATGTTGGCGGTCGACCTCAACCATGACGGCAAGATCGACGATGGCACCGAACTGTTCACGCCGAACTTCGGCGGTGGCAACTTCGCCAGCGGCGCGGCAGCACTTGCATCGCTCGACAGCAACCATGACGGCCTCATCGACCACAACGACGCGGCCTTCGACAGCCTGCTGATCTGGAAGGACGCCAACGCCAACGGCATCAGCGACGCCGGCGAATTGTCTAACCTTGCTCATAACGATATTACTTCGATCAGCACGACAACGGCCTCCGCTATCGGCGAAATCGATGGGCAAGCCGTGACCGGCAATGGAACCTTCCAGATGGCCGACGGGACGACCGGCAACTATGTCGAGGTCGAGCTCGACACTTCGCTCGCCGCCCCTGCGCAGACGGCCATCGCCGGCACTTCGGGAGCCGACACGTTCAAGATCGACAATCTGGACATCAAGGATCTGATCGCCGACTACCATGGCGGTGAAGGGGACAAGATCGACTTGAGCGCTTTGTTCGACAAGGCGCCGGCCGGCAACATAGCCGACTATGTGCACTACGACACCGCGACCAGCACCGTGAGCGTCGATACCAGCGGCTCGGGCAATGCGGCCAACTTCGTGGATGTCGCCGTTCTGCAGAATGCGCCTGCCGCCGGCACGATCAATGTCCTCTACGACGACACAGAACATCAACAGCACACGGCCACGATTTAGCACTTATGCGTGGCCGTGCTCTCATGCTACATATTAGCGAAACATAAAACCGCAGTTTGGAGAGGGACTTAAATGAAGCGTTGTGCAAGATTGCTGGCTTCGGCCGCGGCGCTGCTGTTGGCTGGATCGACGGGCTTCGCCGCCGACATCATCGAGGGGCCAGTGGCCGACTATTGCCGAACGGTCGGCACGTCGAACCTGGTGCTGAACGACAACATCGTCGATCTCAAGTCCGAGGTGGTGAAGCTGATGGACGAGTCGGTGGCCGTCGCCAACAGCTCGGAATGGATCAACTCTTCGCGCCCTGCCTTCGTCTGGGCATCGGAAGCCAAGGTCGCCTGCGGCATGGCCTATGGCTATCTCAAGACGAACTACAAGGACGAAGACACTCTCAACAAGTGCGAGTGCTTCCACGACCGCATGGTCGAGTACATGAACTGACCGGTAGAGATCGAGCCGCGCCGTTTGGCTGACCGCGATGGTCGGCGGACGATTGACCAAGGCGATCGCTGCGGCGATCGCATCGATCGGTTTTGGCCAGTTTGCCACGCAAGCCCACGCCAACTGGCTGGAACGACCTGGCCTGGAGAGACCACCACCGTCCGCCTTGACGCGGCCAGTCCGCTGTGACGCCGCCCCGGAATGGACGCGCGAGACATTCAAGGCATTCGCAACATGCCAGGCATCGCTTTACGGCCTGGAGCCAGTGCTGGCGCACGCGGTGATCGAGATCGAAAGCGGTTTCGATCCCGATGTGCACGGCGCCGATGGCGAAGTCGGCTTGATGCAGGTGATGCCGGGAACGGCGCGAATGCTTGGCTTTCGCGGTTCGCTCGAGGAACTTGGCGCGCCGGCCACCAACATCGCGCTCGGCGTCAGATATCTGGCGCAGGCAAACAGTCTTGCCGCAGGCGATCTTTGCACCACCGTCATGAAGTATCGCGCCGGGCACGGTGAAACCCGGTTCTCCGAACTTTCGGTCCGCTACTGCCGGCGTGCGCGCGCAATATTGGCAAGGGAAGGCGTCACTGTTGCCGGTCCGCTGCCGGTGGCGACGTTCGGGTTCTCCGCATTCCCGACAGCGGGAGATTACGGCGCCCCTGCCCAGGGGAAGCGGATTTGCGTGCGGCGGCTCTTCGTGCCCGGGCCGCGATACATGAAATGCGCCGACTATCGAAGCGCCGGGCAAGCCAAGGTGATCAAGGCGCTCCGGGCAAGACTCTTCAACAGCTAAACCAAGGTCCAGCAATTACAAAGACGGCGAGGCAAGTCTGCCGTAAGATGAATGGGATGAGACCGGAACAAACACCCGGCGGGATATGGGGAGGCATCATGGAATCTGGCCGGCAGCGCCACCGTTCGTGGACGTGGGCGATCGTCTTTGCGCTCGCCGGCATAGTGTCGGGCTGCCAGTCGAAAGGCAGCGTCTCGGACGCGCTCGATCCGGCGGCGATCGCCGCACCTGGAGCGCCGGCCGCCGGCGCCGCTGCCAGCCCGGCCCAAGCCACGCAATCGCTCGGCACCGGGCCGACGAAGGTTACCATGCTGCTGCCTTTGTCGGCTCCCGGCAACGTCGGCGAAAGCGGCAGAAAGATGCTCGACGCGACCAAGCTGGCGATGGCTGATCTTGGCAATGCACTGCTCACGGTCACGGTCGAGGACACCAAGGGTGACAGCGCGCACGCCAGCGAATTGGCGGTGAAGGCGATCACCACTGGAACCAAGATCGTCATCGGTCCGGTCGAGCTCGCGGCCGCTCAGCACATAGCCAAGCTGTCGGGATCGCAGCGCCCGCCGGTGCTGGCGCTGGCTGACAATTTCGCCGGCGGCCCAGGCGTCTATGCGGTGCGTCTCAACGAGGCCGACAGCGCGGCCGCGGGCGCAGCCGGCCTGGCGGCCAAAGGCAGAAAGAAGTTCGTGCTGCTCGTCGCGGCCGGCGCGAATGCCGGCGCGGTTGAAAAGCGGGTCGCCAACAGCCTCAGCATCTATGGCGCGACGCTCGCCGTCACCATTCCGTATGCGGCCGGTGACGGCGGCACAAAAGCGGTCAACGACATGGGCTCACTGGTCGAGGCTCCCGATGCCATCGTCATCGCCAGCGGCGACGATAGTCCGTCGCAGATTCTTGCGGCGCTCAAATCGAAAGGCATCCCCGGAAAAACAGTCGCCGTCGTTGGAACCAACCGCTGGCTGGAACATCCGATGGAACCACTGTTTGAAGGATCCTACATCGCCACGCTCGACCCAAGCGAAACCGGTCCAATCGCCGATCGCTTCAAGACGACCTACAATTATCCGGCCGACGCCAATGTCGCCTACGCCTATGATATGGTCGCCCTGACAGCGGGGATTGCAAGTTCGGTCGGCCCCGACGGCTTCAACAAGCAGGTGCTCGAAAATCGGAGCGGATTTCGCGGATCGACCGGCTTGTTCCGGTTTCGGGCGGATGGCTCCAGTGAACGATCCATGCCCTTTTATCAGGTTCAAAAAGGTGCGCTCAAACTGGTCGCCAAATCGACGTCGGGGTACTGAGGGGCAAGAAGCCTTGGGATCTGCTTGAGCTGATGGGCTGGCTGAGGCGCGATCGCTTGGTGGTGTTGCTCGGAAGCCTGCTGCTCCTGGCCGGGGTCTTGTTGATCATCCGAGCCGCCGATCTGCTTTCCATCGACCGACCGATATCAGCGCCACGTCAATCCATCGACGATAGCCAGCCAACGCGACCGGCTGCGACCGGCGCCAGTACGCCATGGCGAGGACGGGCACGCAAGATTGCTCAGGACCTTATCGCGCCGCCACCGCTTGATCTGGCGCAAATCGAGCGGGTAGAGCCGCGCCCGCCACTCAGCGAGCTTGGCCTGGCTTCGCCTGCAGGGATGCGGATGCCAAAGGATTGGCCAGCGGTCCTGCTGTACCAACCGCTTGCCACCTCGTCGGCGACCTTCGAATCCATGGGACGCACGGTAGCCATCAGCGGGGTCCAGGGCATCGACCTGGACAAGACCTGTTTGTTTCGCGACGTCGCCTGGCCTTGCGGCCAGCGTGCACGGGCAGCTTTCAATTCCTGGCTGCGCGGTCGGGCGCTTAAATGCGTCGTGCCGCCGGAGATCGATCGTTTCGCCATTGCCGCACCGTGCAATTTGGGCAAACAGGATGTCGGTGCCTGGCTTGTTTCCAACGGCTGGGCGACGGCCTTGGCGAGTGACATCTACGGCAAGGCGGAGGCAGTGGCCAAGGATGCTGAGATGGGCATATTCGGCCCGCCGCAATAGCCGACAATTCGGTTTCGCTACCGTTGCCAGTGCGGCCCTTGCTTTGAAGGCCAGGTTTCGGGCCAATGGTAAGCGATTGCGCCATTACTCAAATTGTATGATTCCTCGAAACTGAATGTGCAGCACCCCTGGTCTATGACAGTTCGATCAGGCGGGAGATTGACGAATGATGACACCGATGGCGAATAGCTCGCCCCAGCAATGGAAAAACGTCGCATGGCTGACCGCCTTGGGATCGGCGGGAATTTTGCTACTCTCCGTTGGCCTAAACTATCTGCTTCTGTTCTCGGAAGCATTGACGCCGTTCGGCCGCAGCATGGTCACAGCGACCCTGTTGCCAGTCATCATAGGTGGCCCGCTTCTCCTGTTCATTGGCCTGCAGCGGATCGAGCTCGGCCATTATCGAAAAGAACTCAACAAGTCTGCGACCTTTGACAGCCTGACAGGCTGCCTGAACCGGACAGTCTTCACGTCGATGGTCGACAGGAGAACAACCAGGCAGGGATCGTCCGGTCCAAGATCTGGCGCCTTCCTGGTCATTCATCCCGAACACATCAGGTCCATCAATCTGCGCTTCGGGCTCGGCTGGGGTGACGAGGCCTTGCGGCTCATAGCGTCGACCATCCAGTCATCGGTGCGCAAGGAAGATCTGGTGGGCCGCATCGGAACCTCCATGTTCGGGGTCTTTCTGCCCGGTGCGACAGAAGACGACGCCAAGGAAATCGGCGAGCGTATCCGGACCCGCGTGGCGCAAGCCTATTTCGCGCCGAAAGGAACCGAGGATACCCTGGCCATCAGCGTCGGCGGCGTGGTGTTTGAAAACGAACTGGAATTCGAAGAGATGTTCCGGTCGGCGGAATCGCTGTTATCCGGCGTCGAACACAAGCCTGGATTTCAATTGTCGCACCTGCACCACTAACTCTCAAGCGCCGCCCATATCCGATCGATAATGTGCAGGGCGGTCCAATTGCCCAGAGCCTTGGCCAGCACGTTTGCCTCATCCGTACTGCTGCTCAATTCGCGATAGCGCCGGTCCGAGAAGAACCCGTTCTCGCCGTCTGCACGGCGATCGGCCGTATGGTTGGAAAGTACCGCCACCAGCTCCAACGATGGAGCGCCGGAAATCCCGTGTAGCAGCCACCTGCTACCACCGAGATGAATTTCAGCGCTACCTATTGTGAATGGCGAAGCTGGCGATGGCAGTGTAGGGTTCGCTGCAAATAAGAATGACCCGTATCCCGGGCACTGCCAAGCCAACGAATCTGGGAGGATTCATGGTCGAGATCATCTCCAAGCGGGACGGCCCGCGGCGCGAGGATGTTCAGGTCAAGCGGCTGATCGAACAGAACCGCTCGACCATCGTTCGCCTTGCCGACCAGATCAGCGGCGGTGGCTATTCCGCCTCCAGGAAGCCACGCCAGCAACCGAAGGCTGAAGGGCTGATCATCCATGTTGGCGGCAGCGCGGCGACCGCCGCCGAAGCGAGCCCGTCCATTCGCGTCACCATGAACGGCCGTGTGATCTCCAAGGATCAGAACACCGGCCGCCAGCTTCATCATATCGGCGATGTCCGCAACCGGAATGGCGAGCAGATCTTCGTCCTGGCAACAAAGCAGAACGGCTTTTTCTCGCCGGTTGACGAAATCATCGCCGAGGCGCTGGCCGGGCTGGACGGATCCAGGCTGACCGCGACTTATACCGAAGAGCAGCTTGCAGCCGACATCGGCGCGAAGCTCGGCATCGACTGACGGCAGGCTGTTGGGCGTTGCTCTGCACGTCCAATTCGCGACGGCATACAGAAATGGCATACCTCAAAAGGTACTGTGATGACTGAATGAGAAACGCGAGCGGCCCCAATCCGATGAAAACCGATGCCCTTGCGACGCATGCGTCGATGGCCACCGGACAACTGGTTCTGGACAGGATCGACTATGATGAGCGCGCCACCATGCGCGCCTGGGAGAGTTTTCTTTCCGACGAGCCGACATCCGCCCGCGATCCGGTCCACGTTCGCTCGCTGATCCACGATTCCTGGTATCGCAGCGCCACCGGCGGCATCAATGCGCAAGGCATCGAAGCGCCGCTGAGCAGTGATCGCGACGAGATCGAATATCTGACCCGCGCCAATGCGGAGCTGCTTTCGGCGGCACGCCGGTCGTTCGCCTCCCTTGGTCAGTTGCTGGACGGGACAGGCGCGATGCTGGTGCTGGCCGACGGCGACGGCGTGTTGATCGATGCCATCGGTGACAAGAAGACCCTGCATGACGGCATGGACATTCATCTGGGCATCGGCGGCAAGTGGAACGAGGACGCCGTCGGAACCAACGGCATCGGTACGGCACTATGGACTGGTGAGCCGATCTTCGTCCACGCGGCTGAACATTTCTGCGCCGGCATCAAATCCTGGACCTGCGCCGGCGCGCCGATCCGCGATCCCTTGGATGGCAAGATCATCGGCGTTGTCGACCTGTCCGGCTATTCGCCGATCTTCCGGCCGCACAACACAGCGCTCGTCGCCGCCACCGCCAGACAGATCGAGAAGGCGCTGGCCGAGCAGCAGCAGGAGCAACGCACGCGCCTGCTAGAGGCCTTTATTTCCTCAGCTCCCAACTACCGCCGAAAGGACGGGTTGGTGATCGTCGATCATCGTGGCCGTGCGATCTTCTGCAACAACGTCCCCAATGGCGACACGACAGAGATGATGGACGGCCCGATGGAACCAGGGCGTGGTCGTTGGCTCATGAACCTGCCGGCCTCCGGCTCCGACACCGACCTCGCCAACGCGCTGCCGGTACATCTGCGGTCCTGCCATGTCACGCCACTGAAGCTTGATGGCGATCTTCGTGGCGCGGCTTTGGTGTTCCCGTCGGTGCCGGCCGTCTCGATCACGACGGCGATACGCCGCCAGGAGAACAAACACCTGCGGGCAGCCGCGGCAATGATCGTCGGCGAGAGTGAGAAATTGCTGGCTGCCGTCGATGTCGCCTCCCGGGTGGCCGGTTCGAACGGTGTCACCTCGCTGCTGATAGAGGGCGAAACCGGCGTTGGAAAAGAGCTGTTTGCGCGGCTGGTCCATGCCGGCAGCCGGCGCACCGAAACCGACCCGTTCATCGCCATGAACTGTGGCGCAATCACCAAGGAACTGTTCGGCAGCGAGTTGTTCGGCCATGTGGGCGGCGCCTTTACCGGAGCTTCGCGTGACGGCAAGCCGGGCATCTTCGAACTTGCCAATGGCGGCGTGCTCAGTCTTGACGAGATCGGCGAGTTGCCGCTCGAAATCCAGCCCTTCCTGTTGCGTGTCCTGGAGGAGCGAGTGGTCCACCGCATCGG
Organism: Mesorhizobium neociceri; assembly: GCF_013520985.1. Lineage (GTDB taxonomy): Bacteria > Pseudomonadota > Alphaproteobacteria > Rhizobiales > Rhizobiaceae > Mesorhizobium > Mesorhizobium neociceri. Next base: position 9,397 of record NZ_JACDTY010000012.1, read on the forward strand.
CGACTCCAGGGGTCGGTCGGTGGATGTGCGACTGGTCGCCTCGACCAATCGCGACCTCAAGCAGGAGGTCGCCGCCGGGCGTTTCCGCAGCGATCTCTACTACCGCATCGGTGCGGTCTCGATCCATGTTCCGCCCCTGCGAGAACGCGGCGACGACGTGCTGTTGCTGATCGAGCATTTCAACCGGCAGATCGCGAAGCTGGGAGGCAACGATCCGCTGGAGTTCTCAAACGAAGCGCTCGACGCGCTGCTGACGTATCGCTGGCCGGGCAACGTGCGCGAACTGAAGAACCTGGTCGAGCGCCTGCACATCATGGCGCGCGGCGGCACGATCGAACTGCAGGACCTTCCCGGAGAAATCAGTGCGGGCAATCGCAACAGCATGGCCATGCACAACGACCATCCCACAGCCATACTCGAAGCGCCGGTGTGTTCGTTCGAGGATGCGGAACGCCAGGCGATCAAGAATGCGCTTGCTGCTGAGGGCGGCAATCTCAGCAAGGTTGCGCTGAGGCTCGGCATTTCGCGGCCGACGCTGTATCGCAAGCTCGGCCAATACGGCATCCGGCGCGGCTTCCTCTAGGCTCAATCATCGGCACAAAAAACCTGCGGCATTCGCGCCGCCGGTTGGGGGAAAATCGTCGACCGAAATTGCCTTCAGGCAACCGTCAGGGGCATGATCAGGTCTTCACGACAGCACCGGTCACTTTCTCCGAGGCGTAGCCGAGGGCGTTGCCGATGATCAGCGAAATCACCACGGCCGTCGCGACCTTGACGATGCCTGCAGCACCTTCGCCATAGGCGGCGGCACCGAGCAGAAATAGCGCTGCGGTCGTTGCGTAGCCGTAGACCGCCGACGGAATGGCGCTCAACAATGGCAGCTTGGCCGCGAGGATCAGGACAATAATTGAAATGCCGACGCAAATGCCGGCCATGATCGCGGTAACGCCGATAGATGTCAGCGCAATCAAGGCACCGGCCGCACAGATCGCACCCCACAGGTTTGCCACCGCCGAGTTCTTGAACCCGGCCTCCTTGCCGCCGCAGTGATAGAAACTTCCCCAGCCGACGAACACTGCCCAGATCAGCAGATAAGGGTTGCCGATCGCGATCGCAGCCCATGTCGCAATGCCACCCATAATGCCGATGACGACGGCCAGTCCCGTAACAAGATCCATGTTGTCCTCCCGTTTTTAAACACCACGAAGCAAGGAAACTCGTATGGGGATCGCGCTTCGCCGACGTTCCCGATCTGCAAACGACATGGCATCGGCCATGACGCGGCACGCCCGTTTGTGCCGCGTTCAGTCCAGAAGCTTTTCAGGGCACGATGACGCCGCGGCCGGTGAAACGTCGGTTCTTGAAATCGTCGAGCGCGGTGTTGATGCTGGCCAGATTGTACTCGGTGTAGTGCATCTTGACCTTGCCGTCGGCGTTGAGCTCCATCAGTTCGACAAGCTCGGTGAAATTGCCAACCAGGCTACCGCCGATGTTGATCTCCTCGATGACGAGATGCGCGGTCGGCACGTTGATATTGCCGCCATAGCCGACGACGAACAGTTGCCCGCCCTTGCGCACCATCTTCCAGCAGATGTTCTCGACACCGAGTTCGCCGACGAAGTCGATCACCACATGGGCGCCACCGCCGGTGATCTGGCTGACTTCCTCGACGACGTTTGGCCCGCCATCGAGGATAAAGTCGGCGCCAAGGTCCTTGGCCAACACCCGCGCCGCCGGCTCGCGGTCGACAGCGATGATGCGGCAGCCCGAAATCGCGTGCAGCGATTGCAGCGCGATGTGGCCGAGCCCGCCAATGCCGAGCAGCACGCAGTAGCTGCCTGGCCGCAGCAGTTTGGCGGCGCGCTTGGCGGCGCGGTAGGCGGTGATGCCGGCATCGGCCAGCGGCGCCACCTCGATCGGCGTGATGTTGGCATTCAGCTTGATCAGCGAACGCTCGCTGGTGATGAAATACTCGGCGAAGCCACCATTCATGCCGAGGCCGGGGAACTGACCGTTGTCGCAATACATGTCCTCGCCATGACGGCAGTTGAGGCAGATGCCGCATGAACGGAACGGATGGCAGATCACCGCATCGCCGCGCTTGACCGACCTGACGCCGCTGCCGACCTCCTCGACCCAACCGGCATTTTCGTGACCCATGATGTAGGGCAACAGCGTGCCCTCGGGATCCATGGTCGGCTTCCACACGCCTTCGATGATGTGCAGGTCGGTGCGGCAGAGGCCGGCGGCTCCGACCCGCACGATCACCTCGTCGGGCGCGGTGATCGTCGGCGCCTTGACCTCCTCGATCTTGAGCCGGACGTTCATCTTGGGATCGTATTCGTAGAGTCTGGCAGCTTTCATCGTCGTATCCCTTTAATGTAGAGATTGTCTGGGTCGAGATTGTCTGGATTGCTTCAGGCGCGGCCGAGCTTTTCGGAACCGCCACCACGCGCCGGCCCGGCCGTCGGATCCTCATCCTCGGCAAGGTCGCCAATCAGCGTTTCGGTGGTCAGGATCAGCGTCGCCACCGAAGCGGCGTTGGCGAGCGCGGTGTAGGTGACGCGGACGGGATCGATGATCCCAGCCTCGAACATGTTCTGGTACGCGCCGGTCGACGCGTTGTAGCCGTAGCCGCCGTTGATGCGGGTGACCTCGGTCACCACCGCTTCGGGATCGGCGCCGGCATTGGCGGCGATGCGCCACAGCGGCCGCGACAGAACCGAGCGCACCAGGCGCACACCTTCGGCGACATCGCCGTCGACGCCGGCCGCCACCTTGTCGAGCAGCGGCGCGATCTGGGCCAGCGCCGAACCACCGCCGGCGACGACACCCTCCTCGGATGCGGCACGCACCGCATTCAGGGAATCCTCGATCAGCTGGATGGTCCGCTTCTGCTCGACAGGCGTGACACCGCCGGCATAGAGGATCGCGGTGCCGCCGGAGAGCTTGGCCAGGCGTTCGCGCAGCTTGTCCTGATCAATGTTCGGCTGCGAGGCTTCGTACTGCCGCTGCACCTGGGCGCGGCGCGAGGCGATTGCGGCATGGTCGCCGCCACCGCGAATGATCGACGTGTAAGACGAGCTGGTCTTCACCCGGTCGGCGGTCCCGAGATCATCGGCGGTGATATCCTCGAGCCGACCGCCAAGATCGCGGGCAATCACCTTGCCGCCGGTGATGATGGCGAGATCTTCCATCATCGCCTTGCGCCAATGGCCATATTCCGGCGGATGGACAACGAGGTATCGTCCCGGTCCCTGCTTGCCGAGCAACCTCACCACCACTTCCGGCGACATCTCCTCGGACACGATCAGCAGCGGCCGGCCATCCTCGTCGGCGATGCGGCGAACCGCATCGAGCTGCCCGGGCTCCTTGATCTTGAGATCGGTCATCAGGATGTAGGGCCGTTCGAGCACAGCCTCCATCTTCTCCTGGTCGGTCACCATGTGATGCGAGAGATAGCCGCGTTCGAACGACATGCCTTCGACGACATCGAGCGTGGTCTCGGTGGTGACGCTGAAATCCGTGGTGATCACGCCCTCGATCCCAACGCGTTGATGGGCCTCAGCCACGAGGGCGCCAAGTGTGGTGTTGGTCGCCGCGATGTTGGCGACCGACGCCAGGATGCCGTTGCCCTTTGCCGGTTTGGCCGATGCCTTGAGCGCGGCCACCACCGCCGCCACGGCAAGGTCGATGCCCTTGCACAGATCAACGGATTTCACCCCGCGCTCATTCGCCTCGACACCACCCTGGATGAGCGCATTGGCGAGCACGATGGCCGTCGTGGTGCCGTCACCGGCCACCTCGTTGGTCTGCATCGACACTTCGCGGACGACCTGCGCACCCATGTTTTCGAAACGGTCGTGCAGCTCGATCTCGGAAGCGATGCTGACACCGTCGCGGGTCACCATCGGCGTGCCGATCGGCCGATCGATCATGGCGTTCATGCCTTTGGGGCCGAGCGTCGGCTCGACGGCGGCGGCGAGCCGGAAAACGCCGCGGGCGAGAGCACGACGGGCCTGCGAATTGTGAAGCATTATCTTGGGCATGATTCCTCCTTCCGCCTTACGGGCGGGTTGTTGGTTGGGGGCCTCGTGCGAGGGAGGCCGTTGCTGTCAGCTCTGCTTCAGGCGGTCGGCGCGGTTCGTGCCGGCACGCGATCCAGAATGAAATCGACCAGCGTCGGCTCGCCGTCGACCACATCCAGTTCCTTGTATCTCGTCTGCTTGAGCCCACGGCACAGTGCGCCGTTGAACTCCATGTTGATGCGCACACCGCGCAGTTCGGCGAGATGGGCGCTGAGCGCGCCGTGCGGGATGTGCTGCCCGTCCCAGGTCACGAACACAGGATCATCGGCCCGGCGGTCCGGAAAACGCTCGAGCAGAGCCGCCCGGTATCGCGGCTTCTGCTTGGCCGCCTCGCCCGGCTCGAACCGCGCGACGTCATAGGCCGGCAAATCCATGCCGAGGATTTCGCGATCGGTCAGGCCATGCGCCTTGAGGCCGCGCAGAACCGCTTCCTGGCGCCGCTTGAATGCCTTCATTGCGAAGGTTTCACGCAAGGCACCGAGATCCTGATCCTCGGCAAGCACGGCGAAGATGTCGCCGAAGGTCTTGCCCTCCGCCATGCCGCGATTGACCTCCTCCGCGAACATGTGGTCGTGCAGTTTGACGCGATAGGCCGGCGCCCAGGAGAGCTGGTCGAGCGCCTTGCGGACGCCGTCCAGCATCAGGAACGCGAAGTTGGGCGAGCACCAGTAGGTCGGCAGGCGGAAATCTATCTCCACGCTGCCATCGACCGTCACATCAGCCCGCTCGACGAAGCCCATCTCGGTGATGGGTTCGTCGAGTTCCGGGTCGTTGACCTCACCAAGGCGCTGCCAGAGTTCCTTCTGGCAGTCGCCGGAAACGCTGGCGGTTGCCATGGCTCCTACTCCGCCGCGATGCTGAAGGGCGAACTGGCGAGCGCCTTCTTCTTGGCTTCGACGTCGATATTGTAGAGACGCGCGGCATTGAGGCCGAGGATCTTCTCCTTGATCTCGTCGGTAAGCTGCACGCCGCGTTCGGCGGCGATATCCTGCGGGATCTGGTAGGCCCAGAATTTCTCGACCAGCCAGCGCGGCGTCCAGATCGCGTAGTCGGAGCCGAACAGGATCTTCTCCGGCCCGAGCCAGAACAAAAGTTCCGCGATGACCTCACCGAAATAGCGCGGGCGGGCGTGGATGAAGGGCAGCGCCACCGCCAGGCCGCCATAGACATTGGTTTCCTGCGTCGCGATCCAGCAGAAATCGTCGAGACGCGGCAGGCCGCAATGCTCGACAATCCAATTGAGGTTTTGAAAATCCGTCGCGGCGTGGTCGACGTCATGAACGTCGAAGGCATCCTTACTAAGCGGAATGATCGTCGGCCCCTTGTGGACGTGGATGTTCCTGATGCCGAGCTTGTCGCAGAGTTCAAAGCATTTGTAGGCATCGGGATCGGTGAGCTTCCAGCCCTTGGAGGCGCCGTTCCACTCGGCCGTGTACATCTTCACGCCCTTGACGTTGTAGGTCTCCTTGAGGAAGTGGATGTATTCCAGCGCCTTCTCGCCGTCGCGCGGGTCGAAGGCGCCGTTGACGATGAAACGCTCGGGATAGCGCTTGGCGACCTCGGCGTTGCGCTCGATCGTATTGAAGCCGTTCTTGTAGAAATCCCTGAGGTAGGTCGACTGGACGATTGCCACATCGTCAGGCCCGTCGATGAACAGGTCGCGATAGAGATCGTCGGCGCTGTATTTCTCGAACTTGCTCTTTTCCCACAGCTGTTCCTTCGGGCTCAAGCCCGTGTGATAGGCATAGAAGCATTCGATGAACTGCTTGCCGTGGATGTTCTTCTGGTTTTCCGGGCTGCCGTCCCAGAAATGGGTGTGGCCGTCGACCACGAAAATGTCCTTGCCTTCCGGTGTTCTGTACATGGTTGCCTCCGCAGCAATCGCATTGATCGGTTCGGCGCGCCGCACCTGCGGCGCGCCAGTTTCCTTGACGGTTATTCGATGTATTCGAACATCTCGTCCATGTTGCCGAACAGGATCACGGTGTTGTCGTCGACGCGGACCATGCGGCCGTAATGGGTGGAGGTGTTGACCTCGAAGGTCTCGGCCGAAATCTCGCGGCCGAGATATTCGCCGATCGCGTCCATCTTGAAGATCAGCTTGCCGTCGCCGTCGATGCGGATCAGCGCCGGCTGGTAGGTGATGGTGACACCGGGCTTCTGGCCCATGAATTCGGCAATGGCGCGAGCTTCGACCGAGTCGTTCATGGTGACGCCGCACTGATGCGAGATCGTCTGCTCGAAGGTGATGTCCTTCATCGCCTTGAAGATGTTGGAATGCGTTGCGTCGCGTGCTGCTAATGACATGACGATTTCTCCCTGTTTCAGCGCTTGAGGCCGAGTTCGCCGAGGATCTGGCCAATCCGCTCCTCGGATTTGGCGCGGACGTCAGTGAATGCGACCGGCTTGGAATGCGGCATCGACCAGATCGGCTGCAGGCCGATGGCTGCCTTGTCGGCGAGCGCGCCGTGTTTCTTGACCCAGCCCTGGAAGAGCTTCCTGTTCGCCGCGCCGTGCTTCTCGTCATTGGCGAGCATGTGGATGAGGTCGATCGTGTTGGCGAGGTTGCGCTCGTAGTCGGCCTCGGCGGCCGAGATCACCGCCGGCGTGATGAAGTCATGGTTGGCGGCGGCGATCTGCATCAGGAAGCCTGAGCGGAACACCTCGCCGACCAGCGGCTCGAAGACAATGTTGATGGCAAAATACTGCTCGAGATAGTCGGTCGCGCCCATGATGGTTTCGACCGCTTCGCGCGTGCCTTGCCAGTTCTTGTCGTCGAGCCAGGCCCTCTTGCCGAGCTCGTCGTCCCAGCCGGGCAGATCCATGCCTATCTCGGCAAGGTAGAGCGTGATATCCTGGGCAAGCCTGAGTTTGTAGGAAGAGTTGGTCAGCGTCGCGTTGTTGATCATCTGGGTGTAGCCGTAACGCTGCGCCTGCATCAGCGAAGTGCCGAGGCCGAATTCGGCATGCTTCCAGGCGCCGAGCTGGGTTTGCAGGATCTTGACCCAGGCTTTGTCGAAGGTCTTCGGCGCGCCCGACTTGCGGGCATTGTTGATGACGCTCTGCACCATCGTCTCGATCTTCGACTGGCGCTGGTAGTGCGTGCGCTCCCATTCCTGGTCGGGGGCGCGGAAGGCATGCCAGTTGGAACTCTGGGCGGCAGTGTTCTGCTTGACATAGGCGCCCTTGCCGTCGGCGAAGGAGATGATCCAGTTCTGGATCAAATAGCGTTCCGGATCGGGCTGCACGTCGACCGTCATGTCCTCATAGTGGGTTGCACGCTGGCCTTTCGGCTCGAAATACCGGTATTTCCGGCTGTCGGAGTCGGCGAAGATCGCAGCACCGGCGGCTCCGGATCCGACTGAACTCGAGGTTGCAGGCATAGTCTCTCTCCCTTGTTGCAGTTGTGGTTGGCTTGCGCGTTGCCGCCCTCAAAGGGCCGGCGTCGCACCCGCCGATGTGGTGAACTTGTCGAAGAATATCCGCTCCGTTTCGAAGCCGTTCATGAACAGCACCGGCTGCAGCGCATCGATCATCGGCGGTGGGCCACAGGCATGGACATCGCCCTGCCCGTCGACCGCGAGTTGCTTGAGCATGGCGTCGACGCTCTGGTGAACGAAGCCGCGTTCGCCTTGCCATTCGGCGTCGTCATTGGCGTGCGACAGCACGGGAATGAAGGTGACGTCGGAATGATTGCCGACCAGCTCGGCGATCCTGTCGAGGTAGAACAGGTCGTTGCGGGTGCGGGCGCCGTAGAAGAAATACACCGGACGCTTCTCACCGCTCTTCAGATGGTCGTTGAGGATCGACCAGATCGGCGACATGCCCGATCCGGCGCCGACCAGGATCAGGGGTCCTTGCCGTTCGTCGCGGCGGAAACAGGTTCCGTAGGGTCCGACGACGGTGACTTCGGCTCCGGCCCTGATGCCTCCGGAATCGAGTTCACCTGAGAACTTTCCTTCAGGGTATTTTTTGATGATGAAGGAGAGTTTTTGGGTTTGGTCCGGCGTATTTGCCATGGAGAACGAGCGCGTAATCGTCTCCCCTTTTTGCGTGGTAACCGTGATGTCGACATATTGCCCCGCCCAGAACTTCATTGGGGAGCCGAGTTCGATCTCGATGCCGCGAATGTCGTGGGTCAGCTGCTCGATGCGAGCAATCCGGCCCTTGTACGTTTTCACGGCGATCGCTTTCGCCAAAATCTCCTCGTCGTAGTTGAGAAGCTCGACTTCCAGGTCGGAGTAGGCGATGCAACGGCACAACAGGACGTGGCCGCTTTCCTTCTCCATGTCGTTCAGTGCGAAGGTCGAGTATTTCAGCATGTCGACTTCGCCTTCGAGCAACACGCTTTTGCAGGCCGAGCATTGCCCCTCCTTGCAACCGTGCGGCAGGGCGATGCCCTGGCGAAATGCGGCGTTGAGCACCGTTTCGCCGTTCTCGACCTCGAATTCGACGCCGACCGGACTGAGCCTGACCGTGTGGGTTTCCGACATACGGACCTCCAGTGAAAGGAAGGGGCGGGACGAACCCGCCCCCCTTTTTTTCCTGATCAGTTGCAGGGATTGATGGTGAAGCCGGCCCGGTACTCCGCCAGGTGCTTCTCGCGGTCCGCGGGCGACATGCCACGCAGCGCATTGAGCGGCGATCCGAGCGTGTTGCCGCGCACATCGTCGAGCGTCCACATCTCCTTGTCGTCGAAGCGTAGATGTGGCTGCGGAACCAGTGTCTTGCCGTCGGAGCGGACGAAGTTCAGGTCCTTGATGGCATCGGCCAGATCCCAGCCGTCATAGAGCGTCTCCCACTCGCGCTTGCCGCTGAAGCGGCCCATGGCGGGCGTCGGACGGCCCTCATACTCGTCGTTGAAGGCGACCATCGTGGTCCAGCGGTCGAGTTCGTGGGCGAAGGTGTAGAGTTCGCCGTTGATCTCGCCGACCACCATGTCCTCGCGGATCAGGCAGGGAACGAGGCACGACCAGCAGCGGTGCGGGTAGACGTAGCCGACGTCGCTGTTGAACAGCAGCACCTTCTCGCCCTTGTGGCTGAGCTTGGCGTACCATTTCCAGAACTCGCCGAACTCGGCGTACCAGCCTGGATACTTATGCTCGAACCACTCGAAGTCCTTGTCGGTCTGGGCTTCGATGCGCCAGAAATTGACCGGCCAGCCGACCGCGAAGAACTGCCCGACCTTGTGGACGTAATTCTTCTTGGTGATGCGCTCCCAGGCTGCCTGGACATCGTCGTGATGGACCTTGATGCCATATTTCTCGAGCGGCAGCATGTAAGTGCGGTAGTAGTCCTCATAGATCCAGCGGTGCCACATTTCCGCGTAGGACTCCTTGTTCTTGTCGCGGTTGGTGGTGCCGTATTCGATGAAGGTGCCGATGGCCGCATCGACGATGGCGTGGTTCTGCCAGAAGGCGTAGCGCAGGTCGCGCTCGAGCAGCAGATGGTTCTCCGGCTCCTTGAGCGCCGCCATCAGCAGCGAGTGGCCGTTGCCGATATGCCGGCTCTCGTCGGATTGCACCGACAGGAAGACGGTCGGCAGCGCATAGTCGCCGTTGCGGGCGGCCTCCGAAGGCATGGCGACGAACAGTGTGTTGGTGAAGGCGGTCTCGGCGACCACGGTCAGGTACATGCAGGCGGCGGTCATCGTATCGCCGGTGATGAAACCTTCCGCGAACTGCCGACCGATGGTGGTGGCGTAGCATTTTCCGAAGGCTTCCTCGGTGATGTCGAAGCCGGCCGGATCGATATAGTTCTCCATGTACCACTTCTTCAGATTCATCTGGATCGTCGAGTGACGGAACTCGTCGATCATCTGCATGGTGAAGCCGGTCCGGAGTTCTTCGCCGGGTGCAATGCGGGCGACCATCGCCATCGAGCGGGCGGCGGAGATTTCCGGGAACGGAATGATGGCCAGGAAGAGCTTCATCCACTCGACCCAACGCGGCTCGACGTTGCGGAACATGTCACCGCGCAATGCCGCATCGAGTGCGCCGTAGACACGGTTGTCCTTCTCTTCCTGCATCGGGAAATAGGACCGCAGCACCTGCTTCATCGGGTCGCGCGGCGTCTTGTTGATCTTGTAGTCGGTCGGGAATGTCATCGCTTCCTGCACGTAGGAAGGATTCCAGCCGAGATCGGCGATCTTCTTGGTTGCCTCGCCCACGGAAATTCCGCGTTGCGAGGTAATCTTATTGAGCGTCAGAGACGTCATGGTCATAAGCCTCCACCAGGTTTGAGCCGCAGGTCCCTTGACCCCGGCATGAAGCGGCAAAGCACCGCCAGTGAGAATGCGATCGGCATGACAGAGCGTTGCGCGTCGAGGCGCGACCCGAGGTCCGGCCGTTCAAGTGGATCGGGGCAAAGGTTTCGAGGCGTCTGGCAGGGATCCGCGACGCCTACCGCATGTGCGATGGGCGTATCGAAGCGGTTCTGCTTCCTCCGTTCCTTCGTTCTTTTGGCACCGCGACAAGCGCGATGGGCTTCTTATGAAAATGAACAAAGCAAGCGTCGTGCCAGTTTTAAAATAGCGCTCATGACCGGCATTCAAAACAAGACCGCCGCCCTTTCGGCAGGCGATCCTACGTCCAACTGTAACGTTCTTTTACAATTGTAACTTACGCCTGTAATATTTATCATATATTCGCATCTGCAATATATCTAGTTAGCAATCGCAGCAAAATGTCAAAAACCATATTATCTGTTTAACTCTTTGTCTTTCTCTACTATTTGAAGGCGACGGCCCTTGGGGTCAGCCTGGCACTGGAGAAAAACAATGCCGAACGACAAGGACGCAAGCGAGCCGACCGGACCAATGTCCAGCCATGCCGATGGCGTCACCGGCGATCTTGTCAAGCTGATGCCCCGCGATCTGGTCTTCGTCATGCGCTTCATGGGCGAGAGCCAGCACCGCCTGCAGAGCCATTTCCAGGATTTCATCCGGGCCGAGCTTGCCGCCGGCGGCGTCACCACGGAGACGCATCCTATGATCCATCTGTTCATCGAAAGCCACGCGATCCTGTTGCGCGACTTCGTGTTTTCGGGCGTTTCACTGACGCGTCAGTTCCGTGTCGACGAGATCGAGCGGCTGACCGGCGACACGACATCGATGATCCGTGTCGACATCTGGGACCAGCTCAAGAGCCACATCGAAACAGCCGAAAAACAGTTCCAGTCGCAGGCCGGCGCATTGCCCAAACTGCTGTCCGCTTTTGAAAAACCGCCCGGGCCTTTGGGAAGCGAAAAATGACCGAAGGATCCGAAACGGCCAGGCGCGACGCGCTGCTCGCTCGCCGGCTCCATCTCGTCGCCAGCGTCTCGGCGCTTACCGCGGAAGCACTGCGGCTCAACCAGAAACGCGCCGGTATCGAAATGGACGTGCTGCGCCTGGAGCTGGAAATCGGCAGGAGCGGCGCCAATGCGCAACTGGTGCGGGACTTGCATGAGGCTGAGCAGAGCATGACGGCAATCGTGCAGGCATGCGCGGCTTGTGAGGATCGCATCATAGCTGTCGAAGCCGACATCGAGGAGCTTGATCGCCGGCTTGTCGCAACAGCGAACAAGAACTGACGGGAGAGGCAGCATGAACCAGCAGACGATGCAGAACCTGACCTTGTTCGACCTCCTGGCCCGCAGCTGGCAACGACCGTCGGCGATCGCCGATCTGCGCTTCAGCACCGACGGTACGGCTGTCGCCTTCACCTCGGTGGATGGAACCGTCGCCATAGCCACGATCGCGGATCACGAGCCGCCGGAATCGCGGCTCAGGGTGAGCCATGATCTCGGGCAGACGACAATCCGCCCCAGGGAGAAGCCACCAGTGCCGCTGATCGCCACAGCGGCATTCGGAGATGGGGATGTTCCGATCGCCGCCCACACACATTCCGGCTTTCTGGTCGGCGCGGCCAGCGGCGACGTGCAGCATCTGACCGCTGGCGGTGAAATCGAGGCCTCCCTGGTCAAGATCGATGGACCGATCGTAGCCATCGACCACAGCACAAGGACGGACACGACAGCCGTCAGCAATGGGAATGATGTCTTTCTCTCGCGTGGCCAAGGCGATGCCGTGCAACTGGGACGCGGTGTGGCATTGTCAACAGATGCACTCGCCTTCTCGCCAGGCGGGCGGCGCCTCGCCTGCGGCGTTGGTGAAAGGCTGTCGATCTGGGCGGTCGAAGGCGAAGCTGCCTTGATACGCGATATCTCCCTCCCAGCACGCCCGGTATCGATCCGCTGGAGCAGCGATGGCACATGGTTGGCCTGCGGGCTCGAAACAGGAGGGTTTGCGCTGGTCAGCCTGGCCGATGGCCGAACGGACGTCGTCGCGGGATTTCCATCACCGGTTCGGACAATGTGCTGGAGCCAACCCGCGAATGCGCTGTTTGCCTCGGGCGCCTTCCGGATCGCCGGCTGGTCGATGACGGCGCCGCCGGTTGGCGGCGAAACCTCCGGCGCGCTGGAGACAGGCCGCGCCGGGCTGGTTCTTGTCGAGGCGGTGGCGGCACACCCGGAAAAGAAGCTGATTGCGGCGGGTTATGCCAACGGCCGCATCATAGTCGCCCAGATCGGCGCGCGGGACGAGCTCCTCGTCAGGCCGCTGGGCAGCGCGGTCACCGCGCTTGCCTGGTCCGGCGACGGACGACACCTGGCGGTGGGCACCGTCGACGGCATCGCGGCGATCGTCACCTTCCCCGCGCAGATGTTCAAATAGCGGACGCTGTCCGCACGATACAGGAGGATGAAATGCAGACCGAACTCACCGCCGAGGACAAGAGCAAGGACGAATTTTTCGAACGGCTGGCCGAGCTTTCGGAAGAAATGGTGGCCAAGCATGGCAAGGATTTCAGTATGGGCGCGCTGGTACTTGCCGCTCGCTGGATCGCTGAAAATCGCGTTGGCAAGCTGAAGACCAACTAGATCGACGAGACGGTCCGTTCCTCGGGCGACCTGCAGCTATTCTGCAGCCTGAACCCGATTGACCTGGATGATAGCCCTGATCTCAGCCCGGCAGGAACCGCAATTGGTGCCCGCTTTCAGGGCGCCGCCGATGGCATCTATGGTCGTGCAGCCGGCCGCCGCGGCCGTCGCGATCTGGTTGGCCCCGATGCCGTAACAGGTGCAGACGATCGCGCCGGCATCTGGCCGTTCGGCTCCAGCGCGGCCGGCGACGATGCGGAATCGTTCGCGCTGGCCATGGTGGTTCTCCTCAAGCTGTTCCGCCGCCCATCCGCGCGACACGGCGACCGGGCCGGGCGCGACGAACAGCGCTCCCGATAAGCGATCAGCGTCGAAGGCAGCGATGCGATGCTGGCCGGCGTCGCGATCGTGGTAGGCAAGAATATCGGCCCCGGGTGGCGTGCCGAACAACGAACCGGCGAATGCGGCCCAGTCGATGTCGTCATCGGCAAAGGCCAGCTCTACCCGCCAACCGCTCCGGCATTTGGCCACGGCCCAGTAGCTTGCGGCAATCGCCACTGGCAGTTGTTGCATTACCGCGAAACCGAACGCCTTTGCGGAGAATTTCTCGATGCGGGCGGCCACATGTTTCAGCGCCGGCTGGCCAGAAATCGTGTCGGTCAGCGGGGCGGTCAGCACATCAAGCCGGCCTCTTGCAGCGAACTGATCGGTCCAGTGCATCGGCGCAAACAGGCTGCCCTGGCGCTGGCGTGCTGTCACCAGCGCGCGCACCAGCACATCGCCGCGCGGGCTGGAAATGCGCACGATGTCGGCGTCGCTGATGCCATGATGCCCGGCATCCGCCGGGTGGATTTCGACGAAAGGCTCGGCGATGTGCTGGGACAGCCGCGGGCTTTTGCCTGTGCGCGTCATGGTGTGCCAATGGTCACGGACGCGGCCGGTGTTGAGGATCAGCGGATAGTCCGGGCTGGTGCGTGTCTCGACGGTTGGGCGGATAGCGATGAAGCGCGCCTTGCGGTCGGGTGTGTAGAAATTACCGTCGGCGAAGAAGCGGATGCTGGAAGGGTTACATCCAGCCAGAGTGTCACTTTCTTGTCGACTCGGCGCCGGCCACTGGAACGGGGCCAATTCTCTATACCCCGCCGCATCGATCCCGGCATAAGCTCCTATATCGAAATCGCGCGCGCCATCATTCTCGAAACCCGATAGCTCGGCATGTTCTGCGAAGATTTCCGCCAGCGACGAATAAGAAAACGCTTCGCCAAAACCCATCCGTTTGCCGACCTCGGCGACAATCCACCAGTCGGGTCGCGCGTCTCCGGGCAGGTTCAGGAACGCTCGCTGGCGCGAGATGCGGCGCTCGGAATTGGTGACGGTGCCGTCCTTTTCGCCCCAGGCGGCGGCGGGCAGCCGGACATGGGCGTGGCGGACCGTGTCCGTGTTTGTCAGCACGTCCGAGACCACGACGAAGGGGCAGGCCTTGATCGCCGCTTCCACAGCATCGGCGTCTGGCATCGAATCGACCGGGTTGGTGGCCATGATCCACAGCGCCTTGATGCGTCCGTCAGCGAGCGCCTGGAACATCTCGACCGCCTTCAAGCCGGGCTTTTGCGCGACGGCCGGCGCATTCCAGAAACGCTGGACGCGGTCACGGTGCTCAGGGTTTTCGATCTCCATATGGGCGGCCAGCATATTGGCCATGCCACCGACCTCGCGACCGCCCATGGCGTTTGGCTGGCCGGTCACCGAAAACGGCCCTGCCCCAGGCTTGCCGATGCGGCCGGTCGCGAGATGGCAGTTGATGATGGCGTTGACCTTGTCGGTGCCTTGCGACGACTGGTTGACGCCCTGGCTGTAGACCGTCACCGTCTTCGCAGTGGCCGCGAACAGGCTGTAGAAGCGGGTGAGCTCATCCTCGCTGAGGCCAGTGGCGGCGGCAACTCCGGCAAGGTCGAGCTTCGAAGCGGCAAAAAGGGCCTGGCCGAAACCGGCAGTGTGCGCAGAGATGTAGCCGCAGTCTAGCGCGTTGTGTTGGCCGAGATAGGCGAGCAGCCCGGTGAACAAGGCGACGTCGCCATCCGGTGCGATCGCCAGATGCAGGTCGGCGATGTCAGCGGTCATGGTACGGCGCGGGTCGATGAGCACGATCTTCATGCCGGGCCGCTTTTCCCGCGCTGCGGCGATTCGCTGGTAGAGCACGGGATGGCACCAGGCGAGGTTGGAGCCGACGAGCACGATCAGGTCGGCGAGCTCGAAATCCTCGTAGGTTCCCGGTACGGTGTCGGAGCCGAAGGCGCGGCGGTGGCCGGCCACCGATGAGGCCATACACAGCCGCGAATTGGTGTCGATGTTGGCCGAGCCGATAAAGCCCTTCATCAGCTTGTTGGCGACATAGTAGTCTTCGGTCAGCAACTGGCCGGAGACATAGAAGGCGACGGAGTCCGGACCGTGCTCGGCGATGGTTTGCGAGAAGGTCGAAGCGACGAGATCGAGCGCCTCGTTCCAGCCGGCGCGGCGACCGCTGATCTCCGGATGGAGCAGCCGGCCGTCGAGGTCGATGGTTTCGGCCAGGGCCGAGCCCTTGGAGCAGAGCCGGCCGAAATTCGCCGGGTGGTCAGGATCGCCGCGGACCGACACTTGCCCGTCCGCGGCGACCTTCGCCAGCACGCCGCAACCCACCCCGCAATAGGGGCAGGTGGTCCTCACCTCGCGCGCTGCGTCGATCTCCATGATTCAGGCCGCGCGGCTGGCCAGCGCTTCCAGCGCAATGAACAGCTGCTCGCCCTCAATCCGCACAGGAATGGTGCGCACCGCACCCTCATCAGCGCCGAGCGCCTTGCCTGTCTCCAGCGAGATCACCCAATTGTGCAAGGGACAGGTCACCGCCGTTCCGTGGACGATGCCCTGGCTGAGCGGCCCGCCCTTGTGCGGGCAATGGTCGTCGATGGCATAGACCTGATCGTCCTGAGTGCGGAACACGGCAACCTTGCCTTCCGGCGTGGCGACGCAGCGCGCGCCGCGGCGCGGAATATCCGAGATGGAGCCGATCGATATCCAGTTCATCTCCATCACTCCGCCGCCTGCGCAAACCCGACCGAAGCCATCGGCCTGAACTCGTGCTTGTCCTTGCCGGACACGCGTTCCGACCATGGGTCGACCTGGGCGAATTTCTGGGAAAAAACGAAGCGCTCGTAATAGGCTTGGCGCTTCTCGGCATCGTCCATGATCTGGCGCTTGATCTCGGGGATGCCGATGCGCTTGGCCCATTTGTAGATGCGCTCGAGATAGCGGCCCTGCTCGCGGTACATCTGCGTCAGTGCCACGATATGCTCCAGCGCCTCGTCCTCGGTCTTGACCATGCCGAGTACTTCGGTACCCTTGATGTCGAGCCCGGCGGCGCCGGCGAAGTGGATCTCGTAGCCACTATCGACGCAGATGACGCCGACATCCTTGCAGGTCGCCTCGGCGCAATTCCTAGGGCAGCCCGACACCGCCATCTTGACCTTGGCCGGGGTCCACGAGCCCCACATGAATTTCTCGATACGGATGCCCAAGCCAGTCGAATCCTGCGTGCCGAAACGGCACCAGTCCGAACCGACGCAAGTCTTCACCGTGCGCAGGCCCTTGGCGTAGGCATGACCGGAGACGAAGCCGGCCTGGCCGAGATCGGCCCACACCGCCGGCAGGTCTTCCTTGCGGATGCCCAGCATGTCGATGCGCTGTCCGCCGGTGACCTTGACCATCGGTACTTCGAACTTGTCGACGACGTCGGCGATGGCGCGCAGTTCCGCGGCGTTGGTGACGCCACCCCACATGCGCGGCACCACCGAATAGGTGCCGTCCTTCTGGATGTTGGCGTGGACGCGCTCGTTGATGAAGCGTGACTGGTAGTCGTCGGCATAGTCATCCGGCCAGTCACAGACGAGGTAGTAGTTGAGCGCCGGCCGGCATTTGGCGCAGCCGCAGGAGGTCGTCCATTCCAGCTCCTGCATGACGGCCGGAATGGTCTTCAGGCTCTTGGCGATGATCAGCCGGCGCACCTCGTCATGGCCAAGCGTGGTGCAGCCGCACATCGGCTGTACGGCGGCCGGATTGTATTTGTCGCCGATGGTCAGCACCATCAGCTTCTCGACCAGCCCGGTGCAGGAACCACAGGAGGCGGACGCCTTGGTGTGAGCGCGCACATCGTCGAGTGAGGCCAGTCCCTTGGCCGTGATCGCACCTGTGATCTTGCCCTTGCAGACGCCGTTGCAGCCGCAGATTTCCGCATCATCCGGCAAGGCTGCAACGGCCGCCATAGGGTCCAGCGGGGCACCCCCCTGGTAGGACTGGCCGAAGATAAGCGTGTCGCGCATTTCGGATATGTCGGTCTGCTTTTTCTTGAGGTCGTTGAACCAGGCCCCATCCGCTGTCTCGCCGTAGAGCACGGTGCCGATGATGCGGTCGTCCTTGAGCACAAGCCGCTTGTAGACGCCGGCGGCGGCGTCGCGCAGCACGATCTCCTGACGATCCTCGCCCTCGGCGAAGTCGCCGAGCGAGAACAAATCGATGCCGGTGACCTTGAGCTTGGTCGGCGTGTCCATATGGACGAACGCCGCCGCCTCGTTTCCGGCCAGTTGGCTCGCGGCAACGCGCGCCATCTCGTAGAGCGGCGCGACCAGGCCATAGACCTGTCCGTTGACCTCGGCGCATTCGCCGAGGGCGTAAATATCGGGATCGTTGCTGCGCATGCCGGCGTCAACCACGATGCCACGATTGACCGCGATGCCTGCCTCCTTCGCCAATGCCGAATTCGGCCTGATGCCCACCGCCATGACCACCAGCGTAGCCGGGATGACGGTGCCGTCGGCGAGCTCTACCTGCCCGACCTTGCCGTTGCCGGTGATCGCCTTTGTGTTGGCCTTGGTGATGACCTTGATGCCGCGCTGTTCCACCGCGCGCTGCAGGAGATAGCCGGCGGCCGGATCGAGCTGACGCTCCATCAATGTCGGCATGACATGCAGCACCGTGACGTCCATGCCTTGCGCATTCAGCCCGGCCGCTGCCTCCAGCCCGAGCAGGCCGCCGCCGATGACCACGGCCTTGGCCCGCGACTGGGCGGCAAGCATCATCGCCTGCACATCGTCGAGATCGCGATAGGTGAGCACGCCCGGCAGGTCATGGCCAGGCACCGGAATGATGAACGGCACCGAGCCGGTGGCGATGACAAGCTTGTCGTAAGGCTCGATGACGCCGTGATCGGACGTAACGGTCTTGGCCGTCCGATCGATGGCAACGATCTTGTGACCCTTGTAGAGGGTGATGTTGTTGGCGATGTACCAGCCGTCGCCGTGGATGATGATTTCCTCATAGGCCTTTTCGCCGGACAGCACCGGCGACAGCATGATGCGGTCGTAGTTCACCCTAGGCTCGGCGTTGAAGATGGTGACCTGGTAGCGCCCGGGCGCCTGCTCGAAGAGGTGCTCCAGCATGCGCCCGGGGGCCATGCCGTTGCCGATGATGACGAGTTTTTCGCTCATGATGCTACTCCGCGGCTTCGACGAAGCGGTGGCGTTCGTAGAGGAACTTCAGCACCGCCTCGCGGCAGCGCAGGAAGGTGCGGTCGGACGAGAGTTCGACGCGACGGCGTGGCCGCGCCAGCGGTACCGCAAGCACCTCGCCGATGGTCGCCGCCGGACCGTTGGTCATCATGACGATGCGGTCGGACAACAGCACCGCCTCGTCGACATCATGGGTGATCATGATCGTCGTCGAGCCAAGCCTGGAATGGATGTCCATCACCGCGTCCTGCAGATGGGCGCGGGTCAGCGCGTCGAGCGCGCCGAACGGTTCGTCGAGCAGCAGGATCTTCGGTTGCATGGCGAGCGCGCGGGCAATGCCGACGCGCTGCTTCATGCCGCCCGATATTTCGGCCGGCCGCTTGTCCCTGGCATGCGCCATCTGCACGAGGTCGAGATTGCGCATGATCCAGTCATGCCGTTCGGCTCTGCTCTTCGTACGGCCAAAGACTTTCGACACCGCCAGGCTGATGTTCTCGTAGACGGTCAGCCATGGCAGCAGCGAATGGTTCTGGAACACCACGGCGCGTTCGGGTCCAGGGCTGTCGACCTCCTTGTTTTCGAGCAGCACGGCACCGGCGGAGACCCTGGTCAGCCCGGCGATCAGGTTGAGCAAGGTCGACTTGCCGCAGCCGGAATGACCGATGATCGAGACGAATTCACCCTTGTCGATGGTCAGCCTGATGTCCTTCAGCACTTCGCTGACCTGACTGCCGCGGGTAAAGGATTTGTCGATATGGTCGAGTTTCAGATAGGCGGTCATCACCCTCTCCTCACTTTGCCGTTGTGCCGCGGGTGACGAAGGCGCCGACCGCCGCCACCAGGCGGTCGAGGCAGAAGCCGGTGACCCCGATATAGGCGAGCGCGACGATGATGTCGGGCAGCCGCGACGAGTTCCAGGCGTCCCAGATGAAGAAGCCGATGCCGACACCGCCGGTCAGCATTTCGGCAGCGACGATGGCGAGCCAGGACAGGCCGATGCCGATTCTGAGGCCGGTGAAAATGTAGGGCGCGGCGGCCGGCACCATGATCTTGACGAAGAATTCGAACTGGTTGAGCCGCAGGATGCGGGCGACGTTGCGATAATCCTGCGGGATGTTGCGCACACCGACGGCGGTGTTGATGATGATCGGCCAGATCGAAGTGATGAAGATAACGAACAGTGCTGATGGGCTGGAATCGCGGAAAGCCGCCAGCGACAGCGGCAGCCAGGCCAGCGGCGGCACGGTGCGCAGGATCTGGAACACCGGATCGAGGCCACGCATCGCCCAGATCGACTGTCCGACCAGCGCGCCGAGTGCAACACCGACGATCGCCGCCAGGCCAAAGCCGATGGCGACGCGCTGCAGCGAAATCAGCACCCGCCAGGCAAGGCCGATATCCTGCGGGCCATTGTTGAAGAACGGATGGGCGATCAGATCATAGGCCTCGTTCCAGACCTGGCTCGGCGGCGGCAGGCTGGCGGTCGGCGACGAGCAGGCGATCTGCCAGACGACCAGCATGAAGGCGATGACGATGACCGGCGGCACCAGGGCGGTGGCCAGACTGCCGGCGATCGCGATCGGGTCGAAGCGGCGCCGCGCCTTGGCGGTGAAAGCAATCACCGCGGCCGGCTTGGCGGGCGTTGGAAATGCCTTCACCTTGGTGTCCTCGATAGTCTGGATCGACATGTCTGGGGAAGCTCCTTGGGTATCTCTGGTGACAAGCGGCCGACGCCGCTTGCGTCGGAGTCGGAGTTGAGAGCGACAACGGCGCGAAGGCGCCGTTGTGCGGGCGACAAACGGCGTCTTGGCACCGTTTGCGCCGGCCTAGGCCGACGCCTTGATTTTCAGGCTGTCGAGATAGGCGGACGGATTGGCTGGATCGAAGACCTTGCCGTCGAAGAAGGTCTCGACGCCGCGCGACGACGATGCCGGGATATCGGTCGCTGCGACGCCGAGGTCCTTGGCGGCCTCGCGCCAAATGTCCTCGCGGTTGACCTGATCGACCAGCGCCTTGATGTCGGTGGTCGGCGCGAATTTTCCCCAACGGACGTTTTCAGCGAGGAACCAGCTGTCGTGGCTCTTGTAGGGATAGGAGACGCCACCCTTCCAGAATTTCATGTAGAGGTCGGTGCCGGAGGCGACGCGGCCGTTGCCGTAGTTGATGTCGCCCTTGAGGCGGCCGATGATGTCGGCGACAGGCACGTTCATCCATTGCCGCTTGCCGATGATGGCGGCCATCTCGTCCTTGTTCTCCATGGCTTCGCACCATTGCTGCGCTTCCATGACGGCCATCACGATCGCCTTGGTGGCGTTCGGGTATTTGTCGATGAATTCGGCGCGCAGGCCGAGCGCCTTTTCGGGATGGCCCTTCCACAGTTCGCCGGTGGTGGCGGCAGTGAAACCAACGCCCTGATGGACGAGCTGCTCGTTCCATGGCTCGCCGACACAGAAGACATCCATGTTGCCGACCTTCATGTTGGCCACCATCTGCGGCGGCGGCACGACGATGGTCGAGACGTCCTTGTCGGGATCGATGCCGCCGGCGGCGAGCCAGTAGCGTAACCACAAATCGTGGGTGCCGCCCGGAAAAGTCATGGCGGCCTTGATCTCCTTGCCGGCCGCTTTCTTGGCGGCGAAGGCGTCCTTCAGCTTGGAGGCATCGAGGCCGACACCGGTGCCGGCATATTCCTGCGCCACCGAAATGCCCTGGCAGTCGTAGTTCAACCGCGCCACGATCGCCATTGGCATCGGCTGGTTGTTTTGCGTCACCTTGCCGGAGTGCATCAGGTAAGGCAGCGGCGTCAGGATGTGGGCACCGTCAATGCCGTTGGCCGCGCCGCCGAGCATCAGATTGTCACGCGTCGCGCCCCAGGAAGCCTGCTTGAGCACCTCGACATCGGGCATGCCGTATTTGGCGAACAGCCCCTTCTCCTTGGCGATCATCAGCGGTGCGGCATCGGTCAGGGCGATGAAGCCGAGCTTGGCGCCGGTGACTTCCGGAGCGGCCGTGGCGGCATAGGCGCCCGAGGGGAAGAGCTTGCGAGCCGCTATGAACAGGCCTGCGGTCATGGCACTGCTGACAAGAAAATCGCGACGCGTCACATCCTTGAGCGATGTTCCCGTCCCGATCCATTTCCCTATCATTTCTTTCATCGTGATCTCCGGTTGAACGTGAGGGCGCCATCGATTGGCCCAAAACAAAAAAGCCGCCGTTCAGGTCTCGCGCGTCCGTACATCCGGGATCGCGTTTTGACCTGAGCGGCAGCTTTGCCTGTGGCGCCCGCCATTGGACGCCTGTTCCATGACCCGCGAAGGGCCTGATTATTTCAAAGCAGGAACCGTGCCAGTTTAGGGTAAAACGCAAAGAGTCAGTAGAATCAGCAATATGCGCCAATGGCCGACACGCCAGACAATATGGCGAGCAGGTCAAAGATTGTTCATTAGAGCAATCGCACGCACATTTTTTGTGCAATGCACAAGAATGGCGCGAAAATGATCAGGCTCGGATCAGGCCTGATTTCTGACTGGCGATATAGGCATCGATCTCATCGGGGTCGAAGATCTGGCCGTCGAAGAAGCCGTCCGGCCCGAGCACCAGGCCTGCCCCGGTCGCACCGACAGCTGTGGCGATCTTCAGCGCGCCCTCGACCTTCGCATTGGCACCGGGAAGTGCGACGCCAAGCGGCTTCAGCGCCGAGCGGTAGAGGTCGGGACGGTAGCAGTCGCGGGCAATAGCGAGGTTTTCCGGCGTGTGCGCCACATGCCCCCAGCGCACCATTTGCGTGTAGAACCATAGCGCGTGGCTCTTCCACGGAAAATTTGCCGCCTTGTCGAAGGGCAGGAAGAAGTCGTCGACATCCAGCTCGGCGCCGCCGCCCAATTGGAGATGGCCGGTCAGGATCGGCATCTGGACAGCGGGCGGCAGACCGAGGAAGCCAGCTTGAGCCATCACACCAGCCAATTCGGCGTGGTTTGCCGGATCCTGGCACCAGCGCGCCGAGTGATGCAGCGCGCGCAAGAGGGCCGCCAGCGCCTCGGGGGACTGCTCGGCCCAGGCTTTGCGTACACCGATCACCTTCTCCGGGCTATTGCGCCACAGCAGCGCCTTGACGGTGACGATATGGCCGGTGCCGGCAGCGACAGAGGCGCTGTTCCAGGGCTCGCCGACGCAGTAGCCGTCGATCCGCCCTGCGGCCAGCGCGTCGGCCATGAAGGGCGGCGGCACGATGACGATCTCGATCTCGCGCTCCGGATCGATGCCGCACCCGGCGAGCCAGTAGCGCAGTTCGTAGTTATGCCCCGAATGCGGGTGCACCACGGCAAAGCGCAGCGGATCGTGGCCAGCCCCAGCGCGCTCGCGAATGAACGCGCGAAGGGCGGTACCAGCGCGCGCCGGATCGAGATCAGGCGCTGCGCCATGCGCCACCATTCCGGCCCAGACCGCGTTGGAGATGGTGACGCAATTGCCGCCGAGCCCGAGCGAGAACGGCACGATGGTTTCCGAGGCGAGCGGCGTCAGCCCGAGATTGCAGGCGAGCGGCATCGGTCCCAGCATATGCGCGAGATGGAAGTGGCCGATGGCGATGCGGTCGCGGATGTTGGCCCAGGAGGTCTCGCGGTGCAGCGTGAGATCTATGCCTTCGCGTGTAGCGAAGCCAAGCTCGCCGGCCGCAACCAGCACGGCACTGTCGAACAGCGGCATAAAGCCGGCGGTGATCTGGTGCTCGGCGTCCATGCTCATTCGTCCTCCGACGGCCCGAGCAACCCGGCGGCGGTCACCAGGCTGTGGGCAATGTCGCTGATCTTGCGGTTCTGGTTCATCGCCGTCTTGCGCAGCAGCGTGTAGGCGGCCTCTTCCGTCAGGCCGCGCGACTTCATCAATATGCCCTTGGCGCGGTCGATCACCTTGCGGTTCTCGAGCTCGCCTCGAACCTCTTCCAGCTCGCGCGCCATGCGCGAGAAAGCGTTGAAGCGGCTGACCGCCATGTCGAGGATCGGCTTGACGCGCTCCTGTCTGAGACCGTCGACGACATAGGCCGAAACGCCGGCATCGACCGCCGCCTCGATCGAGGCCTGGTCCGAACGGTCGACGAACATGGCGATCGGCCGCTTCACCGCACGCGACAGCTGGAACATGTTTTCCAGCATGTCTCGGTTCGGGTTTTCGAGATCGATGACGATGACGTCGGGCTCGATCTCGGCGATGCGCCGCGCAATGCCAGTCACGTCGTGGACGACGGTGACCCGCTCATGGCCGGCCTCGCGCAAACCGGCCTCGATGATCGCGGCGCGGATACGGTTTTCGTCGATCACCAGGACGGCTAGGGAAGATCGGACCATGCCCGGCATTCTGCTCAAGTGGAAAAATTGTGCAATGCGGCATGGCGGGTCAGTTGGATCAAACCACCCTATTCGCGCTCCGTCGCTCGGTTACATCGCTGGCAACACCAAGCGATGTAGCTTGGTCAGTGTTTCAAAATCTGGCTGAGAAACAGCTTGGTCCGTGCATGTTGGGGATTGCCGAAGAAGCTGTCTGGTTTACCCTCTTCGACAATCTGCCCGGCGTCCATGAAGATCATACGGTCGGCGACCGCGCGGGCAAAGCCCATCTCATGAGTGACGCAGACCATCGTCATGCCGTCGCGCGCAAGCCCGGTCATGGTGTCGAGAACTTCCGACACCATTTCGGGATCGAGCGCCGAGGTCGGCTCGTCGAACAGCATCACCGCTGGCTGCATGCACAGGCTGCGTGCGATCGCGACGCGCTGCTGCTGGCCGCCCGACAGCTGGACCGGGAATTTGTTTGCCTGTTCAGGGATGCGCACGCGCTCCAGGAACCGAAGCGCGGTCTTGCGCGCTTCGGCCGCGGAAACGCCTTTGACCCACATCGGTCCGGCCATGCAGTTCATCAGCACGGTCATGTGCGGAAACAGGTTGAAGTGCTGAAAGACCATGCCGACATTGCTGCGCACGTCGGCGACGTTCTTCATCTTCGGATGAAGCTCGATGCCGTTCACGGTGATGTCGCCTTCCTGGTGCGCTTCGAGGCGGTTGAAGCAGCGGATCAGCGTTGACTTGCCCGAACCGGACGGCCCGCAGATGACGATGCGCTCGCCCTTGTGGACCGTCAGATTGATGTCCTTCAGTGCGTGGAACTGGCCGTACCATTTGGAAACAGCCTTGGCTTCAATGATGGCTTCAGCGCTCATCGCACCTTGCTCCTGGCGTAGTGTCGTTCGATGCGGGACTGGATCAGTTCGAGGCAGATCGACAGCATCCAGTAGATGGCGGAGGCCGAGATCAGCATCTCCATATGCTGGAAGGTCTTCTGGCCGAGAGTGCGGGCAAGGAACATCAGCTCCCAGACGCCGATGACCGACACCAGCGAACTGTCCTTGAGCATGGAGATGAACTGATTGCCAGTCGGCGGAATGATGACGGGCAGCGCCTGCGGCAGGATGATGCGGCGCATGGTCAACGAGAAGCCGAAGCCCATCGAGCGCGACGCCTCCCACTGGCCACGGTCGATGCTTTGGATGCCGGACCGGAAAATCTCGGTCATGTAGGCGCCATAGCACAGCGACAGCGCCAGGATGCCGGCCGGAACGGCGCCAACGACGAAACCCAGCTGCGGCAGGCCGAGATAGATCAGATAGACCTGCATCAACAGCGGCAAGCCGCGAAAGAACGAGGTGTAGAAGCTGGCGATCGCATAGGCGAAGCCATTGGTGGAGAGCTTGGCGACGGCGCCCAGTATGGCGATGAGAGACGCAATGACGATGGAGATTGCCGAGACGTAGAGCGTGGTCACCACGCCCTGGGAAATCAGGAATGGCAGCTTTTCCCAGATGAAGGGCAGGCTTAGGTGAAAGGTCGCGAAGAAGGCCAGGAAGAGCAGCAGCAGCTCGAACCAGACGATGGCGATCTGGACACGCAGCGAGGCGAAGCCGATCAGGACGACATTGAGGACGAACAGAAGCGCGATCACGAAGGCGATGGCAAACCGGCCATAGAGGCCGCTCTGCGACGGTTCGCCGATGACCGGGCGCATCAATTCGCCGAAGCTCGTCGACGTCAGGTTGAAGGCGAGGAAGATCGCAAAGACAGCGCCGAACATCGTCGCCACAAACCATGGTTTGTGCACAAGAATCTCGGCTTCGACGGTATCCGGATAGAGCATAGCCTGTCCCCCTCGAATGGTCGGCAGCCCGCCTAGAGCGGGCCACCAGCGAAAGTCGAGACTATCTCACGATGGAATAGTCGACCCCGTACCATTTCTTGGAGAGCGTGCCGAGCGTGCCATCGGCCTTCATCGCTTTGACCGCATCGGCGATCTTGGCCGAGAATTCCGGGTCGCCATGTTCGATGGCGACAGCTAGCGGCTCGTAGAACACCGGTTCGCCGATCTGCTTGATCGGATAGCCGGCCTTCACCGCATCGACGATGCTGGGCTGCGACGACACGACGGCGTCAAGCCGCACGCCGTCCCCGATCCGCAGGTCGTCAAAGGCGGTGGTGGAGCTCTCGTAGGAGTGCACTTCCTTGGGGTTGAGCTTGTATTCGAAGGGCGGCGCGCCGGCGGCGTCGAGCGTCAGATCCTTCTTGGCATAGGCTTCGAAGGTCGATGTCGTCGTCGCGCCGACGACCTTGCCGTCCAGATCGCTGAGCGACGTAGCCTTGCTGTCTTTGTGAACGGCAACGGCGGCGGGGGTGTAGTAATAGACCGCCGGGAAATCGAAAATCTCGGCCCGCTTCTTGGTCGGCGTCATCGAGCCGACATGCATGTCCCAGCGGCCGACCCAGTTGCCGGCGGTGATGATGTCCCAGCCCGGCGTCACGAACTCGACCTTGACGCCGATGCGCTTGCCGATCTCCTTGGCGACGTCGACATCGAAGCCGTCCAGCTCGTTGTTGGAATTGACGAAGGATTGCGGCGCCCAGTTGGCATCGGTCGCCACCTTGAGCGTGCCGGCCGCCAGCACACGGTCGAGCACCGCGCCGGCTTGTGCCGGCAGGGCAGCAAGCGTCAAGGCCAGCGAGGCCGCCAGCGTCGTCAGCTTCAGATATGTTTTCATGTGTTCCGTTCCCCTTGTTGTTGTTGCTAATTTAGAGATGAGACCGCTGTCGCCGTCTTCCGGCGAGGCAGAGGAGGTTTGTCGCGCCGATTGCTCGGAACGATGGTAAGCCGACACCGGCTTTCGAAACCGGTATCATCGCGTGTCGGCCTTTGTTTCGTCGCGCACCGCACGTGCGACCCGGAAGGCTTCGACACCAACGGGAATGCCGCAATAGACCGCGATCTGGATCAGCGCCGCCCGCAATTCGTCGTCGGTGAGACCGTTGCGCATCGCACCATGGAAATGCACGCCGAATTCATGCATCCGCCCCAAGGCGGCAAGCATGCCGAGATTGAGCAGGCTGCGCTGCTTGAGGTCGAGAGCTCCGTCGGTCCAGCATGTGCCCCAGCAATACTCGTTGAGGATGTCCTGGAACGGCCGCGAGAAATCGTCGGCATTGCCGATGGCCCGATCGACATAGTCGTCGCCAAGAACTTTACGACGGACCGCCTCGCCGGCCTTTTGCAGCTCGCTATCCATGATCGGGTGTCTCCGCCCGCTGTGAGTGGTTGGCCAGAAAATCCGCCATCAGGCCGGCGACCAGTTCGGGCGCCTCGACCAGGATCGAATGGCGCAAGCCCGGCAGGATTTCCAGCCGCGAGCCGCGTATCTGCTCATGCATATGGCGCGCCATGCGCGGATTGGATCCCTGATCATCCTCCCCGGTGACGATCAGCGTCGGCGCCCTGATCTGGTCGAGAATGCCGCCAAAATCGGTCTCGGCCAGCACCCGATAGGCGGCGGCATAGCATGCCGGATCGTTTTCGGCGTCGCGCCGGCGCAGCTCGGCAATCACATCCGGATTGCGGTCCTGAAAATCCTCGGTGACCCAGCGCGACAGCGAGGCGGCATGATGCGTGCTCGGCTGGCTGGCGGTCAAAGCGGCGAGACGCCCCAGAACCGCCTGTCGTTCTTCCGGCAAGCGGCCAGCGACTGTCGACAAAAGCACCAGCCGGTCGATCCGGTCCGGATGCGTCAGCGCCAGGCGCTGCGCGATCAGGCCACCGAGCGAAAAGCCGGCGAGATGAAAGCGCGCAAAGCCAGCATGATTGGCGAGCGCCAGAATATCGCCGACGAAATCGTCGATCTCGTAGCGGCCCTTGATGCGGGCCGAGCGGCCGTGGCCACGCAGATCGGACGTCAGCACCGTGAACTCATCCGGCAGGCGGGCGACGACGCCGCCCCAGGCTTCCAGATAGGAGCCGACGCCATGGATGCAGACAAGCTTCCGCGGCCCGTTGCCGTCGACACGGTAGTTGAGCGCGACATCGCCATGGACAAAGGTGCCGGCCGTCATTGCCATCAGTGTCCCACCGCGATGGCTTTGGCGCGATTGCGTGCCGCGAAGTGCGGCATGACCTCGTCGACGAACAGCCTGATGGTCTTCTTCTGCAGCTCGAATGGCAGGTTGAAGGTCAGCCCCAGGCAGTACTGGTCGACGCCGGCGGCCTCGTAGTCCTCAAGCTTCTCGATGATCTCGTCGGGCGTGCCGAACATCAGGTTCTTGCGGATGCTTTCGGGATTGTAATTGTCCTTGCCCTTGACGCTTTCGTAGGGAACGGTTTCGGGGAAGCCGTTCTTCACCGTGCCGATATTCTGGAACAGGTTTTCGAAGGCGCGCCCATAGTCGATGGCGTGACGCACCGCGACTTCCCAGTCCTCCGGCCTGTCGTAGATGCAGGTGCGGCGCTGCATCATCAGGCGCGGGCGCGGCACTTCCGGATGGTCGGCAACCGCCTTGCGGAATTTTTCGCCAAGCACCGCAATCTCGGCGGCGGGCGCCGACAGCGGCGTCGATAGGATGTTGGCGCCGGTGCCGACGGCCCATTCAAAAGTGCCGGGGTCGCGCGCCGCGACCCAGATCGGCGGATGCGGCGTCTGCAGCGGCTTGGGCACGCCGGCAGCAAGCGGAAATTTCCAGAACTGGCCGTCATGCGCATAGTCTTCGGCCCACAGCCTCTTCACCGCCGGCACAAGTTCCTTCAGATAGGCGACGCCCTCCTGCTGCGGCATGCCGCCGGCCATACGGTCGAACTCATACTGGTAGGAGCCGCGGGCAATGCCGAACTCCAGCCGGCCGCCGGTCAGGTGATCGCAGAGCGCCGCTTCGCCGGCCAGCCGGATCGGGCTCCAATAGGGCGCCACCAGCGTCGAGGTGCCAAGCCGGATCTGCTGCGTGTGCTGCGCGAGCCAGGTCAGCGTCATCAACGGATTGGGCGAGATGGTGCATTCGATCGTATGGTGCTCTGCCGTCCACAGCGTCTCGAAACCGCCCTCGTCGGCCATCTGCGCCAGCTCGAGCAGATTGCTCTTCACCTTCGACATCGGCATGTCGGGCGAGAAGCGCTCCATGGTCAGCGAAACTGCAAATTTCATTCTCTACTCCCGCAGGATTTGGGGTCGGTTTTGGACAGCGCTCAGTGCAGACGAATGACGAACGGATCCTGCATGGCCCCGGAATAGTCGATCATGATGTTCTTCAACCGCGAGAACTCCTCCATCACGTCGAGCCCGCCGCGGCGTCCATAGCCGCTCTCCTTGAAGCCGCCATTGGCCGACATGAAGGACGAGGCGCGATAGGTGTTGATCCAGACGGTTCCGGCATCGACGTTGCGGGCAAAGCGCAGCGCGCGGTCGATGTCCTTGGTCCAGATGCCGGACGACAAACCGTAGCGCGTGTCATTGGCGAGCGCGGTCATCTCCTCTTCCGACGAGAAAGGGATGACGCCGACGACCGGCCCGAAAATCTCTTCCTGCATGAAGTCCATGTCGTTGCCGGCATCGACCATGACGGTCGGCTCGAAATACCAGCCTTCCGCGAGTTCGGCGGATTGAGGCCTGCGGCCACCGGCCGCGATCCTCGCCCCCTGATAAACGCCCGAAGCGACATAGCTCTCGACCTTGGCAAGCTGTGCCGAAAGCGCCAGCGGTCCCATGTCGGTATCGTCATTCAGGGGGTGGCCGACCCTCACGCGTTTGGCGCGCTCGACCAGTGCATCGACGAACCGGTCATAGACACTGGCCTCGACGAAGCAGCGCGATCCGGCAACGCAGCTCTGGCCGGCGGCGGCGAATATGCCTGAGACGACGCCGTTGACGGCATGGTCCATGTCGACATCGGCAAAGACGACATGGGGCGATTTCCCGCCAAGCTCCATCTGGCACGAAACCAGATTGGCGGCCGCGTTGGTGGCGATGCGCCGGCCGGTGGCCGTGCTGCCGGTGAAGACGATCTTGGCGATGCCGGGATGACGCGTCAGCGCGTCGCCGGCACTGGCGCCGGTGCCGGTCACGACGTTGACGACGCCTGAGGGAAAGCCGGCTTCCATGATCAGTTCGGCGAGCGCCAGCGTCGAGGCGGTGGCGTGCTCGGACGGCTTGATGACGACGGTGTTGCCGATTGCAAGGCAAGGCGCCAGCGTGCCGGTGAGCAGCATCAGCGGCGAATTCCATGGCGTGATCATGCCGACGACGCCGAGCGGTTCGCGCATATTGAAATTGAGCATGTCGAGCTTGTTGACGGGTATCGTGTCGCCCAGCAGCTTGTCGGCCATCCCCGCGAAATAGCTGTAGGAGTCCGGCATGGCGCGCATCTGCGCCCGCATCTCCTTGAGGAGCTTGCCATTGTCGCGCGTCTCGATCAGCGCCAGTTCGTCGGCATGTTCGAGCACAAGCTGCGCCAGGCGGTAAACAAGCTTGCCGCGGTCGGTCTGGGTCATCCTGCGCCATGCCGGATTGGCAAAGGCAGCGCGCGCGGAGGCCACAGCGGTATCGACATCGGAGGCGTCGGCCTCGGCCAGTTCATACCACGGCTTGGCGGTCGTCGGATCGTAGCTCGGAATGTATTGGCCGGCTTTCGGGGCGACGAAACCACCGCCGATGAAAAGCTGCTGGCGTGAATTCTCAAGCGATTTGACGGATGTCTTCATGGCTTTTCCTGCTCAGTGTCCTGCGGGCTTTGCGTCCATGGCTGCGAGCCGCCATCAATGCGGGCGAGACGGCCGCCATCGCCCGAATCCATGTAGATGCTGAAGCGGTCGTCGTGCCGCTCGCGGCTGTAGCGGCGCAGCAGCGCCTGGATCTCGCGGGCTGGAATGTCGTCGTAGGGAAGGTCGGCCAGCGGGAAGAACTTGAACCCCGCTGGCACGGTGAAGGCAGCGGATGCACCCGACAGGCGGGCGCGATAGATGAGGTAGCCCGGGTCGCTGTCGGCAACGTCGAACACCGAATAGAGGAATGTCTCGTCCGGCAGCAGCGTCAGCGCATCGCCGCCCTCAAGCTTGAGCTCGTTTTCCGCCTTGCGGCTCTTGGCGCTCGGCAGCACCCAGCCGCCCTTGCCATCAGAACGCAACAGGATGTTTCCATCCGCTTCGATGAGATAGCCAACGATCATGGAGTGGGACGCAAGCCAGCCCGGCGGCAGCGGATCCTTCACCGAGGCATAGCGGCCCCGGCAAAAGCCGAGCGGCGCCGACGGGCTGGTGCCGAAGGCCTGCACAGCACCTATGAGCACGACATGATCGCCGGCATCCACGCGATTGTGCACGGTGCAGTCGAACCAGGTCAGGCATCCGTTGAGGATGGGCGCACCGGTGTGGACGCGGTCATGGCTGACGGCACTGAACTTGTCATGCGCCTTCGAGGCGAAAACCGCCGAGACGTCGGTTTGTCCCTCATGCAAGAGGTTGACCGCGAAAGAGTCGGACGCGTTGAACGCTGCATAGCTGGCGGCTACCTTGCCTACACAGACGAGAAGCAGCGGAGGATCGAGCGACACGGACGTGAAGGAGTTCGCCGTCATGCCGCGCGGCGTGCCGTCGCTGTCGCGGGTGGTGATCACCGTGACGCCGGTCACGAAGGTTCCGAAGGCCCTTCTGAGGGCGATCGGATCAATCGTCGGCTGCGGGGTCGTGAGCATCTCGCCTCGTGTTTCCTCTTCGGATCGCATGAGACGTTAGCCGCTGGTTTCGAGCCGTTCTTCCTCCTGTTGATAGGAACGGACGGCGATGCCGCTGCTGTGTTTGCTAGCAAAGATGGAGGCCAGCAACGCAAACGACAGGGCCGTTTTTCCAGTCCGGAAGCGGCTGCGCGGCAGGTGCCAAAAATGATGCTATTTTTCTGATGAGGCGCTGTTGTCGATGACCTCGCGCAAACGGATGGCGAGCTCGAAGGCAAAGCGCCGCTCCGGCGTATCGAGATCGACGCCGAACAGTTCCTGGATGCGCGCCAGGCGGTAGCGCAAGGTGGTCACATGAAGGCCCATGGCGTCGGCGCAAGCCTGGCTGCGGCACCCTTCGCGCAGGTATGAAAACAGCGTTTCCATATAGGGTGTGCCGTGCTGGCGATCATGGTCGGCGATGGCGCCGATACTGTCCTGCACGAAACCGCGCACGTCCTCGACATCGGCGGCCGCGACCAGCATTGGCAGCGGACCGAAATCCTGGCTGGCAAACACGCCGGTGCGGCCGAACGAACGGCCGATGCGGATCATGCGCAGGCAGCGCTCCCAGGCAGCGGGATAGTCCGCAAGTTTCGAGCAGAGACCGGAGAGAACGACGAACGGCTCCTGGCCGAAATAGCGCCCCAGTTCCTCGGCGATCTTGCGCAGCAGCTTGGCGACACGCTCCTTGTCCTCGCCCAGTTCCGCCGGGATCAGGCAGACGAGGCCGTTGTCGACCACGATGATGCCGGCTGCGACCGAATTCTGCTGCAGCAGCCGGATCACTGTATGATGAGGATCTACGGAACGTCCCGCGCTGCCTTTTGCTGCCTCAGGCAGGTCGATGACGATCATCTGCTGAGGCGACGCCAGGCCGATGGCAAGCCGTTGCGCCCGCTGCATCACATCGGCGGCGTCGTGCCAACGGTGCTCGACAACCTCCATGAACAGTTCGGTCAGTGTTCGCGTTTCGAATCGGAAACGGATGAAGCTGCGCATCATCTGGACGCTGAGCGCGAATTTGGCGCTGTCGAGCAAGAGCAGGTCCAACTGGCTGAACGGCTCCTGCATGGTGAAAATGACCAGCGCACCGACTGCTTCCGCATCGACGCTCAGCGGCTCGATCCTGGCGGTGAGACGCAGACGCCGCGTGCCGTCGTCGAGGAAGAAGGTGTGGGCCTCGTTCTGCGGCCGATCCACCGCCGACCGCGCCGCCTTCATGATCTGCCGGTGCAGGCTGGTGTTGGCGGCAAGTTGCCAGGCCTCATCGTCGAAATGCTTCTCGCTCGGCGTGCGGCTGGCAACGATCAGGTTGGCGGTGAAATCGACCACGACGACAGGGTTGGGGACAAGCGCTGCGATCTTGCCGGCAAGCGATGGCACCGAGCTTTCCGCCAACGCCTGCTGCAGCAGCGACGTATGGGCCTGCAAGGCTTTCTGCAGCCGTTCGGCCGCTCGCTTTTCCTCACGCAGCTTATGCTGTTTTTCGACCGCGATTTCGCCGAGATGGACAATCATGCCGATAAAGGCGAGGTCATCGGGGGTGACTTCCATGATCTCGCGGGAGACGACGCTGAGCACCATCGGCCGCCCCGCCTCGTCGACGCAACTCATCGGCATCACCAGGACGCTGCGGTAGTCGCGTTCGAACGCTTCCTTGCGATAACCGGAAAACTCCTCCGAAACCCGGGCATCCCTGATGTAGACCGGCTCGTTGCGCTGCAGCGCAATGATCGACGGGCTGGTGGCGAGTTCCCAGCGGTCGGGCAGTGGGCGCTGGATCAAGGTCGGGTCATGGCGCACGATGACATAGGCATGGCCATGCGGCGCATCGATGCTCATGATTGAGCCCATGGTCCATTTGGCGTGCCGGCAGGCGGCCAAGACCAGATCGCGCAGCACGGTGCTCAGGTCGCCACCCGAGTTGATCAGGCTGGCGGCGTCCCGCAACGACAGGATTTGCGACTGGTGATTCACGCTGCGATCTTTTTCCGGCTGGGCAATCTGTTTCCTGTCGGCGCTCCGCGCGCCGATATAAGCAATTCGCGACCGTGAGAAGCTACACGTCTTCCGAGAGCGAGACATCCCGTTTTTCCTCCGAAGCAGAGGAAGACGCCTGGCCGGCCACTCCCCTAGCCTGCCCTGAATTCTGCTTGAGGAAAGGCCGCTGGAGCGAATGGAAATCAGGAAAATCTGCACCTTCATCGACGAGGTTCTGATCGAAGGCGGCAAGGCGGCCGGCAAGCCGGTCACATCGATCGTCGTCGCAGCCGTGTTGAAGAACCCGTGGGCGGGCCGCGGCTTCGTCGAGAACCTTCGCTCCGAGATCATCGACGTCGCGCCCAAGCTCGGCGCCGAACTGACCCGACGGCTGATCGCCCTGATGCCGCCGGCCGAGATCGAATCCTACGGCAAGGCTGCCGCGGTCGGCCTCAATGGCGAGATCGAACACGCCTCGGCCCTGATCCACACGCTGCGCTTCGGCAATCTGTTTCGCGACGCGGTTGGCGGCACCACCTATCTCGAATTCTGCAACACCAGAAACGCGGGCGGTGCGCTGATGTCGCTGCCGATGATGCACAAGAGCGAGAACGGCCGGCGCTCGCATTTCATCACCGCGAACTTCCAGATCGCCGATGCGCCGGGCCCCGATGAAGTGCTGGTTGCCATCGGCGCCGCCAATGGCGGACGGGTGCACGCCCGCATCGCCGACCGGTTTCAGGATGTTGCCGAAATGGAAGCGGAGAGCAGGTCCTCACGGTAAGCAGTCGCTCGGCGATCAAGCTTCAGAATGCCCGGCAGGTGACACTGGCGACGGTCTTTGCTCGAACGAGGTGGTCGCGACGCCTTTGCAGTCGACTTGGTATAGGCTTGAAGTTCTTTGAATTCTGATTATTTTAAGCTTGAAGTTTTTATGAAGAATCCATGGCGCTTCATTCGTCAGAGCCGAGACACCACGGCATTTGGCGGGAGAGCAGGAGGAGGAAGATTTGCCGTCGTTCCGGAATAAAACTCCATGAACACAGCACGATTTTCCGAAAGTGTCACAGGCACGATCGTCGATGGCGTTCTCATCGTCACGATCGAGAATCCACCCGTCAGCGCGCTCTCCTTCCATGTCAGGGCCGGGCTGATGGCTGCGCTCGGGCGTGCGGCGTCGGATGAAGTGTCTGCCGTGGTGCTGACCGCCATTGGGCGCACTTTCATCGGCGGCGCCGATATCAAGGAATTCGGCAAGCCCGCTATCGAGCCCACACTGCCTGACGTGATCAAAGCAATCGAAAGCTTCGCGAAACCAGTCGTTGCGGCAGTCGGCGGTGCGGCGCTCGGCGGCGGCTGCGAGATTGCGCTGGCCTGCCACTGCCGCATAGCGAGCAAGGCGGCCAGCTTCGGCCTGCCCGAGGTCAAGCTCGGAATCGTGCCCGGGGCCGGCGGAACCCAACGCCTGCCCCGCCTCATCGGCACGGTCGCCGCAATTGACCTGATCGGCACGGGTCGCGTCGTGACATCCGACGAAGCCCTCACTCTCGGTCTGATCGATGCCATTGCAGACGATCTTGCCGAAGGCGCGCTCGACGCCGCCCGTCATCTCGTTGACCAACCGTTGCGGCGCACGGGCGCGCTTTCCGTCCCGCACTCGCAAGCTGAGGCCGACGCGGCAGCCGCAAAGAAGGTGCTTTCTCGCAGCCGTGGACAGATCGCGCCTGCAGAAGCTGTGAGACTGGTCAGGGCTGCGTCCATGGCCAGACTGGAGGACGGCCTCGCGGACGAACGCGCTACCTTCCTGCGGCTCCGGGATTCCCACGAGGCGGCAGCGTTGCGCCACGTCTTCTTTGCCGAGAGGCAAGCCAGCAAAGTCGACAGGCTGGAGGGTGTCACGCCTCGCAAGGTCGAGAGTGTTGGTATCGTCGGAACCGGCCTGATGGGTGCAGGCATCGCGGTCTCGGCCTTGAATGCGGGCTATCGCGTGATCGGCATCGAGCAGACCGACGAGGCGGCGGCAAGAGGACACGACCGTATCGCCGGCCTTCTCGACAAGTCGGTCCAATCAGGCCGTCTCACCGATCATGCGCGCAGCGAGGCGCTGAGCCGGTTTGAAGCGGCCAGTGACGCCGGCAGGCTGGCGCAGGCCGATCTGGTCATCGAGGCGGTGTTCGACGACCTCACAGTAAAAACCGAACTCTTCAGGAAGCTTGATCGTGTCGTTCGCCCGGACGCCATACTTGCGACCAACACCAGCTACCTGAACCCCAACGAGATCGCCTCGGCAACCGCCCGGCCCGAGCGGATCGTCGGCCTGCATTTTTTCTCCCCGGCCAACATCATGCGGCTCACCGAAGTGGTGGATTGCGCGGCGACGGCGCCCGACGTGCTCGCCTCGGCGATCGCCTTCGTCCGAAAGCTCGGCAAGCTGCCTGTCGTGTGCGGCGTTACCGAGGGTTTCATCGGCAACCGCATCTATTCGGCCTACCGCCGCGAAGCGGAATTCATGGTGGAGGATGGCGCAGCACCCGATGAGGTGGATGCCGCGCTGGAGGCCTGGGGCTTCCCGATGGGGATCTTCGCCGTCAACGATATGGCCGGACTGGAGATAGCCTGGGCGCGGCGCAAGCGGCAGTCGGCCACGCGTGATCCGGAAGCGCGTTATGTTGAGATCGCCGACCGGCTGTGCGAGGCCGGCCGCTTCGGCCGCAAGACCGGGCGCGGCTGGTACGATTATTCGGACGGGGAGCGCAGGAGCGACCCGCAGGTAACGGCGCTGATCGAGGCCGTGCGGGCGGCCAAGGGCATCGTGCCTCGCCGCTTTTCGGCCGACGAGATCGTCGCGCGGCTGCTGGCGGCAATGGCCAACGAGGGCAAGGCGTTGCTCGCCGAAGGCATCGCGGCGCGTGCCTCCGATATCGATCTGGTGATGATCAATGGCTACGGCTTCCCGGCCCACAAGGGCGGGCCGATGTTCCACGCCGGAGACATCTGAAGATCCAGCTACGACAGCTTGGTAATGATGGCGCGCAGCGCCTCGCCGAAACGCCTGACCTCCCCGACCGTGTTGTAATGGACCAGCGAGGCGCGGATGGCGCCGCTGTCCATCGACAGGTTGAGCCGCTTCATCAGGCGCGGGGCGTACATGTGGCCGTCGCGGATGCCGATCTGCATGTCGGCCATTTCCTCGACGATCCGCTGCGGCGACAGCTTGCCGATGTTGAAGCAGAAGGTCGGTACGCGCTCGTTGATGCGGGCTTCCTGGGCGACGCCGTAGATCGTAGCATTGCAGCCCTTGAGCACGGCGAGCATCTCGCGCGCCAAGAGCATTTCGTAGTCGCGGATGGCACCCATGCCGGCAACGATATTGTCTCGCCGCGAACGATTGTTGGAGGGCGCCAGATTGCGGCCGATCAGTTCCAGGTACTGCACGGCGGCATCCATGCCCGAGACGTTCTCGTAAATGAAGGTGCCGGCCTCGACCTTGTAAGGCGGCTCGTCGGGGATGAAATCCTCGCGGAAGGTCGGCAGCCGCTTCAGCGTTTCGAAGCGGCCCCACAGAAAGCCCATATGCGGCGAGAAATTCTTGTAGCCGGAGCAGACGAGATAATCGCAGTCCCAAGCCTGCACGTCGATCAGCCCGTGCGGTCCGTAATGCACGCAATCGAGGAACACTTCGGCGCCGCCAGCGTGGGCGATCTTGGCCACCGAGGCGACATCGACGATCGAACCGATCGAGTGCGCGGTCACCGTGCAGGCGACGAGGCGGGTGCGCTCCGAAACCAGCGGCTTGAGATCGTCGACATGCAGATTGCCGTCCTCACGCATGCGCCACCACTTGAACTTGGCTCCGGCGGACTCCAGCGCCAGCCAGGTGGCGATGTTGGCGTCATGGTCCATGTCGGTGATGACGATCTCGTCGCGTGCCCCATCTGTGTCCTTGGCAAGCATCTGGCCGATGCCGAGACTGACCAGACGGATGAACGAAGTGGCGTTCATGCCGAAGCAGATTTCCGACGGACTGTAGGCGTTGATCAGCAGCGCCACGCTCGTCCGGGCATCCGCAACCGATTGGTCGACTGTGACGGAGCGTCCATAGCGGCCACCGCGCTGCACATTGTGCGAGACCAGATGGTTGGTCACCGCGTCGAGCACGCTCTGCGGAATCTGCGCGCCGGCGGCGTTGTCCATGAAGATGAAATCGCCGGCCTGCTGCAAGGCGGGAAACATGGCGCGGATGGTGTCGACGGGGAACGCGGCGGCGTTCGCATTGTCGGTTTGGTGCTTGTTCACGGGTACGCTCCTGCGAAGAATTTGGCGGGTGGAGATCGGTTGGCGAGGTCAGCGCGTCTTCTCGGTTTTGAAGCGGTCTTCGAGCAGGCTGACGAGGCGGACCATCGGCCAGAGGAAGATGAGATAGACAAGGGCGGCGCCGATCAGCGGCGAGGGATTGGCGTAGAGCGACTGCGCGTTGGTCGCTTCCTTCAAGAGTTCGGGCAGCGCCACGGTTGAGGCGAGCGACGTGTCCTTGAACATCGAGACGCAATTGCTGGTCATCGGCGGGATGACCACACGGATCGCCTGCGGCAGCACTACCTTGCGCAAGGTTAAGAGGAACGGCAGGCCAAGCGCCTGCGACGCCTCGAATTGGCCTTTCGGAATGCTCTCTATGCCGGAACGGAACACTTCGGCCGAGTAGGCCGACATGATGAAGGCAAACGCCGTCACGGCGGAGGCCCAGGAGGACAGACGTATGCCGAGGAAGGGCAGCGCGTAGTAGATCAGGATCAGCACGACCAGCACCGGCAGCGCGCGGAAGATGTCGGTGTAGCCGACGGCGAGCCAGCGTACCGGCTTCGGCGCATAGAGCCGCAACAGGCTGATGACCAGGCCGATGGGGATGCCGATGCCGATGCTCAAAATGCCGAGCAGCAGCGTGTTCAGGAAGCCGCGCAGCAGCGCCGGCAGGCTGGACATGATCACGTCAGGATTGAAGAAGGTGTCGATCAGCGACATGGGAGCGTTCCCGAACCCCAGAGCAAAGGATGCTCAAGTTAAAACCAATCGACCTTGCCTACGATGAGGCTGTCCGTGCGGCAGCAGGCGCTGGAGCGTGAAATGAATCGTGCCGGCCTGGAAAGCCGGCACGATTTAAGTGCATTGCCGCTCAGGCCTTGGGCAGCGGCATTTCCTTCACGGTCGAGGAATCGGCTGGCGCGTCGCTGCCGAACCACTTCTTGTGGATCGCGGCGATCGTGCCGTCCTTCTTCATCGCGGTCAGCGCGTCGTTCAGCTTGCCGAGCAGCGGGTGGTCCTTGGTCATCATCAGGCCGTACTGTTCGCCGGTCTTGATGCGCTCCTTCACGGTGAGGTCCTTCATCTTGGTGAAGGAATACTCCATGCCCGGAATGTCGCTGACGGCGGCGTCGACGCGGCCGGCGCTGAGGTCGAGCAGCAGGTTCTGCTGCGTGTCATAGCCCTTCACATCGCTGAAGCCGTCGGCCGCCTGGTGCTCTTTGACCCAGTTTTCGCCGGTCGAGCCCGACAGCACGCCGACGATCTTGCCCTTGAGATCGGCCTCGGTGTTGATCGCGCTGTCTGTCTTTGTGGCGATGCCCATATCGGAATCGTAATAGGGCTGCGTGAAGGACTGCGACTTCAGTCGTTCGGCCGTGATGGTGATCGAGGATATGGCAACGTCGATGCGCTTCGAGGTGGTGGCGGCAAACAGCGCCTGGAAGCCGAGGTCGGCGATGTCGGTGGTCATGCCGATGCGCTTGGCCGCCTCGTTGACGATGTCGACCTCAAAGCCTTCGAAGGTGCCGCTCTCGTTCTTGTATTCGAAGGGTGGATTGGTCGGATAGGCGCCGACATTGAGCACGTCGGCGGCAAAGGCGGTGGCCGGGCCGGCAGCGATGCCGATCGTGGCGGCGAGAAGAAGCAGGTTGCGACGAGTGAAGCTCATTTTTGTTCCCTCTGGTTGTTGATCGGGCGGGTTTGCTCCCGCACGGTTTGTTGCCGTCCCACCTCCCAGCGGGGCGTCAATTCATGGCGGCGACCATGCGCTCGAGCGCGGTCGCTATCTGGTCGCGTTCACGGCACACGCACATCCGCAGGAAGGCCGCTGCCGAATTTCCAAAGAGGTGGCCGGGCGCCAGTCCGACGCGCGCCGTCTCCAATATCCTGGCGCAGGCCTGCCGGGCGTCGCTTTCGCCGTCCATGGCAAAGAAGGCATACATGCCGCCGCGCGGTTTCGTCGGCAGGATGATGCCGGGAATCTGGGCCAGCCTGTCATAGGCAAGGTCGAGGCCGGTTTTGATCCGCTGCCTGATCTCCTCGACCAGCGGCTCGCCCTGGCGGATGGCGGCGACAGCGCCGGCCTGGATCGGCGCGGCGGTGCCGCTGTTGATATACTGCGTCATGGCGCCAAGCTGGTCGGCCACCCCCGACGGATGCGTCAGCCAGCCGATGCGCCAGCCGGTCATCGCCCACGCTTTCGAGAAGCTGTTGACCGACAACACCCGGTCGCCATCCTCGGCGATCTGCAGGATGGAAGGGGCAACGTCGCCGTCGAAATAGAGCCGGCCATAGACCTCGTCGGAAATGATCCAGATGCCGGTGCGCCGGCTGAAATCGAGCAGCGCCTGCATCTCCTCGCGCGACGCGGTCCAGCCGGTCGGGTTGGACGGCGTCGACAGGAAAATCGCGCGGGTACGCGCGTCGCAAGTGGCAAACAGCCGGTCGAGATCGAGCTTCCAGTCGCCCTTGAAGTCGAGCGAAAACGGCCGTGGCTCGCCGCCGATCAAATGGA
This sequence comes from Mesorhizobium neociceri, assembly GCF_013520985.1. GTDB lineage: Bacteria > Pseudomonadota > Alphaproteobacteria > Rhizobiales > Rhizobiaceae > Mesorhizobium > Mesorhizobium neociceri. The sequence goes on from NZ_JACDTY010000012.1 coordinate 49,796, forward strand.
TGGCGTTATGAATGTTGGGCCATTGCGGCGCGACATAGACGACGTTGCTGCCGGTATCGACCAGCAGCTCCAGCGCCAGGTACAGCGCCTGCATGCCGCCCGGCGTGACGGTGGTGCGCGCAATCGGGATCGACCGGCCGTGAATGCGCGTCTGGTATTCCGACAGCGCCTCGTTCAGCAGGCCGTGCCCGCGCATGTTGGGAACGTAGAACGTCTGGCCTTCATCGAAGGCAGCCTTCGCCGCGTCGCGGATGAAGGCGGGCGTCACCATGTCGCCTTCACCATACCAGAGCGCGATCACGTCGCCCAGTTCACGGGCACGCACGGCAAGGTTGGCGATGTTTTCGGTGTGCAGGTCACGGATCTGGGCGCGCACGCCGTCGAACGCATAGCGCGCGCTGGACGATGACTGGGGCAGTATGAACGACAAGGACTGAAACCCCTCCCACCCGGAGCACTACGACTGCCCGGCAAGCCCCTCCGGCACCGCAGTCGCTACCGACTTGGATGCTATCCAAAGCGCGGCGCTTTTCAAGGAAAAAGTTTTAAGCTTAAAAAGTTTTTGCCTAGTCCCGCCCGCCTCGCCCCAGCTCGGCGCGCGCGGCGGTGCAGTTGGCCGCTGTGCCGGCGCCAAGAAACATCGTGTCGCTGGCCAGCATGAAGAAGCTCGCGCCGATCGCGGCCCACTGGCTTATCGTCTGTGAGCTGGCGCAAAATATGCCCGATGTCCTGCCGTGCGCGACAGTCGCGCGGATGATCCTTGTGATCGCCTCATTGAGCTTGTCCACGCCTTTCGGTCCGACCGCATCGATCGACACGGAGAGATCGCCGGGGCCGACGAAGATCACATCGACGCCATCTATGGCCGCGATCGCCTCGATGTTGGCCAGCCCCTCCGATGTCTCGACCTGGACCGCGACGACGATCCTGTCATTGGCGGCGGCCAGATATTCGGGAATGCGGTAGCCATAGCCTGCAGCCCGTCCGGGGCCGACGCCGCGCTCACCCAGCGGCGGATAGCGCGAGGCCCTCACCGCCATTGCAGCCTGGGCGGCAGTCGACACGCGCGGCACGAGCACGCCTTGCGCGCCGCTGTCGAGCGCGGCCTGGATGGCTTCCGGCGCATGGCCTGGAACACGCACAATCGCCGGCACGCGGTGGACGTCGGCCGCGCGCACCATGGTCTCGATCGTGTCGCGCGAAATCTGGGCATGTTCCCAGTCGATGCAGAGGAAGTCGAGGCCCGCGAGCGCCATCACCTCGACCGCGACGGGATGCGGAATGGCAGCGAAAGAGCCGACGAGGTTGGTCTTGCCGATGCACTTCTGACGGAACTCGCTCATCTCCAACCCCTTTCCATGCTCTGGCAAATCCATATCCGCAAACGACGGCGAGGCGAAGCTATTTCAGGCTTGAAATATTTTTGCGCGGACCTACCGTGTGGGTCTCCCGCCGCGAGTTCCCACGATGATCAAAACGCATCCCTTGCACGGCCCGAACAAACTGAAGCTCGGCGTCTTCTCGACCAATGCCGATGGCGGTCTGGCCATCACCGACGTGCCGGAACGCTGGACGGCAAGCTGGCAGGACAATTTGACGGCAGCGCAGATCGCCGACCGGGCCGGGCTGGAATTTATCCTGCCGATCGCGCGCTGGCGCGGCTTTGGCGGCCGCAACAAGGTGCGCGAATGGTCGTTCGAGACCTTCACCTGGGCAGCAGCTCTGGCGGTGGCCACCGAGCAGATCGGCCTGTTCATGACCGTGCATGTGCCGCTGGTGCATCCGCTCTATGCTGCCAAGGCCCTAGCAACTGTCGACCATATCAGCCAGGGCCGCGCCGGCTTAAACATCGTCTGCGGCTGGAACCCGAAGGAATTCGGCATGTTCGGCACGCCGCTGGTCGAAAAAGGCTATGAGCAGGCTGCGGAATGGATCGAAGTTCTGGAGCAGCTTTACGCATCGAGCGAGCCGCTCGATTACGAAGGCATCTATTATCGCCTGAAGGAAGCGGTCAGCCGGCCGGCCGGCCTGCAGGTTCCGCGCCCGGTGACGATGAACGCCGCATTCGGCGGCCCGGGCCGGGATTTCGCCGCCGCCCGATGCGACTACCTGTTCACTACCTTTTCCGAGATGAGCGATGCCGGCAAGCATGTCGCAGACATCAGCGAGCGGGCCGACAAGGTCGGCCGCGATGTTGGCGTCTACACGGTGGCGCATGTCGTCTGCCGTCCGACCATGGAGGAGGCGCAGGCCTATTACACGCGCTATGCCGTCGATCTGGCCGACCACGACGCGGTCGATGCCCATATGGCAGGCAAGAAGGAGTTCTCGCAGTCGCATGACCCGCATGCCTATGACCGCTACCGGCAGCGTTTCGCCGGCGGCGCCGGTACCTACCCGCTGGTTGGAACGCCGGAGACGATTGCCGCCGAAATGGCCACCATTGCCGGGCATGGCTATCAAGGCATCGCCCTGTCCTTCGTCAACTACACGCAGGAGCTGCCCTATTTCTGCGACCATGTGTTGCCGTTGCTGAAGCAGGCGGGGCTGCGCAGCTGATTAATCCGGGAATAACGAATTCGTTATTCCGGAATAACAGCCGTTGCCTGAATCTCGATCTTGGCGCGATCTTCCACCAGCGCTACCACCTGCATGGCGGCCATTGCCGGGAAATGCCGGCCGATCACCTCGCGATAGGCTTCGCCGATACCCTTGAGGTTGCCGAGATATTCGGCCTTGTCGGTGAAATACCAGGTCATCGCGGTGATGTGGCGTGGCTCCGCGCCTGCCTCTGCCAGCACGGCGACGATGTTTTGCAGCGTCTGCCGCACCTGGCCGGCGAAATCGTCGGTCTCGAACTGGCACTGCCCGTTCCAGCCGACCTGCCCACCGACGAAGACGAGCCTGCCGCGCGCCGCAACGCCGTTGGCGTAGCCAACCGGTTTCGCCCAGTCTTCCGGCTGCAGAATCTGGTGCATTTCAAGCCTCCCCGGTAGTCCTAAAAACCAAGTCTCAAATCGAATGCCCGTCGATATCTCGCCGTCAGGCCGCGCCCATCACCTGCCGCGCGATCACTACCTTCTGCACGTCGGAAGCGCCCTCGTAGATGCGCAGCGCGCGAATTTCGCGATACAGGCTCTCGACGATATGACCCTTGCGGACACCGTCGCCGCCATGCAGCTGCACAGCCTTGTCGATCACCTCTTGCGCCTTGTCGGTGGCGAACAGCTTGGCCATCGCCGCCTCGCGGGTGACACGCGCGGCGCCCATGTCCTTGGTCCAGGCGGCGCGATAGACCAGCAGGGCTGCCGCATCCACGTCCAGCGCCATGTCGGCGACATGGCCTTGCACCATCTGCAGTTCCGCCATCGGCGCGCCAAACAGTTTGCGCTCGGCCACCCTGCTGATGCTTTCGTCGAGCGCCCGGCGGGCAAAGCCGAGTGCCGCCGCGCCGACCGTCGAGCGGAACACGTCAAGCACCGACATGGCGATGCGGAAGCCGTCGCCCGGTTTGCCGATCAACGCCGAAGCCGGCACTCGGACCTGGTCGAAGGAAAGCCGCGCCAGCGGATGCGGCGCGATCACTTCGAGGCGCTCGGCAATGCCAAGCCCCTTGGTGTCAGCCGGTACGAGAAAGGCGGAAAGCCCCTTGGCGCCTAGCGCCTCGCCGGTGCGGGCAAAGACGACGTAGAGATCGGCGATGCCGCCATTGGAAATCCAGGTCTTCTCGCCGTTGAGGATATAGAAGTCGCCATCGCGGCTCGCCGTCATTTCGGTGTTGGCGACATCCGACCCGGAGCGTGGCTCCGACAGCGCGAAGGCCGAGATCGTCTTGCCGGTCCTTGTCTTTGCCAGCCATTGCTGCTGGTCGGGCGTGCCGAACAGGCTGAGCGCGCCGGTGCCGAGCCCCTGCATGGCGAAGGCGAAGTCGGCCAACCCGTCATGGCGCGCCAGTGTCTCGCGCGTAATGCACAGATTGCGGACATCGAGCGGTCCCGGATTGTCGGTATCGAGCGCCGTCGGCTTCAGCCAGCCGTCTCGGCCAAGCTTGGCCACCAGCTCACGGCACGCGGCATCGACGTCATGGTGATCGACGGGAAGGTTTTTGGCACACCATGCTTCCAGCCCTTCGGCCAATTCGCGATGACGGTCTTCGAAAAACGGCCAGTTGAGGAAACTCTTGTCAGCCATCAATTGCCCTCGAACACCGGTTTTTCCTTGGCCACGAAGGCCTTGTAGGCGCGCTCGAAGTCACGCGTCTGCATGCAGATCGCCTGCGCCTGCGCTTCCGCTTCGATCGCCTGGTCGAGGCCCATCGACCATTCCTGGTTGAGCTGCGTCTTGGTGATGCCGTGCGCGAAGGTCGGGCCAGAGACGATGCGCGCCGCCATCTCAAGCGCGTCGGTCTCGAGCGCCGCGGCATCGACCAACCTGTTGTAGAAGCCCCAGCGCTCGCCTTCCGCTGCCGTCATCGTGCGCCCGGTGTAGAGCAATTCGGCGGCACGGCCCTGGCCGATGATGCGCGGCAGGATCGCGCAAGCGCCCATATCGCAGCCCGCAAGGCCGACGCGGGTGAACAGGAAGGCGGTCTTGGCCTCCGGCGTGGCGATGCGGATGTCGGCGCTCATGGCGATGATGGCGCCGGCGCCGACCGCGACACCGTCGATTGCCGCGATGATCGGCTTGCCGCAGTTGAGCATTGCCTTGACGAAATCGCCTGTCATGCGGGTGAAGGCGAGCAACTCCTTCATGTCCATCTTGACCAACGGGCCGATAATGTCGTGGACATCGCCGCCCGAGCAGAAGTTGCCGCCATTGGACAGGAACACCACGGCGTCGATGTCGTCGGCATAGACGAGATCGCGGAACGTGTCGCGCAGTTCCGCATAGCTGTCGAAGGTCAGCGGGTTCTTGCGCTCCGGCCGGTCGAGCCGCACCCTGGCGATCCTGCCTTCGACCTCCCACAGGAAGTGCTTCGGCTTGAGGCCGGCCATCGCAGTCATTCGCGTCCCTCCCAGTTGCTGCGGAACGAGGTCAGCATGCCGGTCAGCCGGCGGGCATCCTCCTCGCTGACCTTCCCTAGCAATTCGCCAATCCAAGCTTCATGCGCCGCGGCCATTGTGGCGAAGGATTTGGAACCCTCATCGGTCAGTCGCACCATGGACGTGCGGCGATCGCCATTGCGGCGCGCGCGCGCGACCAACCCTTCCGAAACCAGCCGGTCGACAATGCCGGTGACATTGCCGTTGGACACCAGCAGGAAGCGCGACAGATCGCTCATCAGCATGCCTTCCGGCGCACGGAAGAGGGCGGCCATGACGTCGAAACGCGGCAGCGTCGTATCGAATTCTTTCTTCAGGCGCTCGCGCAGTTCGGCCTCAATCGTGCGCGAGGCGCGCAGCAGCCTGATCCAAAGACGCAGCCGGTCCTTGCCGGGTCCCGACGGCGCGGGCAATGGACCGGCTACCATGTTTCGCCTCCTGAGATCGAAATTGCTTGTCCGGTGATCGATGCCGCCGCATCACCGCACAGCCAAAGCACCACCGCGGCAACTTCTCGCGGCTGGATGAAGCGGCCTTGCGGGTTGGTCGAGGCAAGGCTCGCCCGCGCCTCGCCAGCCGAACGACCGGTCTTTTCGACAATGCGCTGGACGGATGCTTCCAGCATGTCGGTCTCGACGAAGCCCGGACACACGGCGTTGACGGTGATGCCGGACTTCGCCGTCTCGGCCGCCAGCGCCCGCATCAGCCCGACCACGCCGTGCTTGGCCGCCACATAGGGCGCGACATAGGCGTAGCCTTTCAGTCCCGCGGTCGACGCGACGAAGACGATCCGGCCTGCCTTGCGCGCGGCCATGCCGGCCAGCGCCGGCTTCACCGTCAGGAAGGCACCGGTCAAATTGACATCGAGCGTACGCTGCCAGTCGGCAAGCGAGGTTTTGTGCGCCGGCGTGCTGCCGGCCATGCCGGCATTGGCGACGACGATGTCGAACGGGCCACGCAGGGCTTGCGCTTGCGCGTAGAGCGATGTCATCGCCGCCTCGTTGGTAACATCGGCTGACATGGCGTGGATGCGATCGTTCTCGCCGGCCACCTTGGCAAGCTCGGCGTCGCGCCGTCCGCATATGGTCACCTCGATGCCGGCCTCGGCCAGCACGAGTGCGATGGCCCGACCGACGCCGGAACCGCCGCCGGTGACCAGCGCATGTTTGCCAGAGATCGCCGAGGCCGTCGTCATACTTTCAGCCCCGCCGCTGCATCGCGCTCGGCCAGCCTGTAGATCTGGTCGCGTCCGGGCAGATAGGGATCCGGCCATTTGACGCCACGGTCGCCGAGCGTCACGGCCGCATGCAGCGTCCAGTAGGGATCGGCGAGATGCGGCCGCGCCAGTGCCACCAGGTCGGCACGGCCAGCCATCAGGATCGAATTGACATGGTCAGGCTCGTAGATGTTGCCGACCGCCATCGTCGCCATGCCGACCTCGTTGCGGATGCGGTCAGAGAACGGCGTCTGGAACATGCGGCCATAGACAGGCTTGGCGGCAATCGAGGTCTGGCCTGCCGAGACGTCGCATATGTCGACGCCGGCGTCATGCAGCATCCGCGCGATCTGCACGGCATCGGCCGGCGTCACACCCTCGATGCCGACCCAGTCATTGGCCGAAATACGCACCGAGATCGGCTTTTGCGCCGGCCAGGCGGCGCGCACCGCATGGAAGATTTCCAGGGGATAGCGCATGCGATTTTTGAGGGAACCGCCATAGTCATCCGTGCGCTGGTTGGTGACCGGCGTGATGAAGGACGACAGCAGGTAGCCGTGCGCGGCATGGATCTCCAGCATGTCGAAGCCGCAGCGATCGGCCATCTCGGTGGAGGCCACGAACTCGTCGCGCACTTTGTCCATGTCGGCGCGGTCCATGGCCTTCGGCACCTGATTCTCAGGCGACCATGCAATCGCCGAGGCCGCCATGACCAGCCAATTGCCCGAGGCGAGCGGCACGTCTGTGCCTTCCCAACCGATACGGGTCGAGCCCTTGGCGCCGGAATGGCCGACCTGGGCGCAGATTTTCGCCTCGGTCTCGGTGTGGACAAAATCGACAAGCCGCTTCCACGCGACCTCATGTTCGGGCGCATAGAAGCCGGGACAGCCGGGGGTGATGCGCCCTTCCGGGCTGACGCAGGTCATCTCGATATAGACAAGCCCGGCGCCGCCCTTGGCACGCTCGGCATAGTGGGCGAAATGCCAGTCGGTCGGACAGCCATCGACGGCCTTGTACTGCGCCATCGGCGAAACGACCATGCGGTTGTTGAGCTGCATGTCGCGCAGCTTGAATGGGGCGAACATCGGCGCCCGGCGCTGCCTGTTGCCGCCTGCCCCCGCCTGGCGCTGGAACCATTCCTCGGCGCTTTCAAGCCATTTGGCATCGCGCAGCCGCAAATTCTCGTGGCTGATGCGCTGCGAGCGGGTCAGCAGCGAATAGTTGAACTGCACCGGATCGAGGCCGAGATAGCGCTCGACCTCCTCGAACCACTCCAGCGAATTGCGCGCCGCTGACTGCAGCTTCAACACCTCGGTGCGGCGGGCGTCCTCATATCTACGGAAGGCGGCGTCGAGGTCCGGTTCGGTTTTGACATACTCGGCCAGCGCCACCGCGCTTTCCAATGCAAGCTTGGTGCCGGAGCCGATCGAGAAATGCGCCGAGGCCGCCGCGTCGCCCATCAGCGCCAGGTTCTTGTAGGACCAGCGTTCGCACAGCACGCGCGGGAAATTGATCCAGGCCGAACCGCGGATGTGATTGGCATTGGTCATCAGCGCGTGGCCGCCGAGATGCTTCTCAAAGATGCGCTCGCACATGGCGATGGATTCCTGCTGCGACATCGCACCGAAGCCGAAGGCAGCCCAGGTCTGTTCGCTGCACTCGACGATGAAAGTCGCCGTCTCGCTGTCGAACTGATAGGCGTGAGCCCACACCCAGCCATGCTCGGTCTTCTCGAAGATGAAGGTGAAGGCGTCGTCGAATTTCTGGTTGGTGCCGAGCCAGACGAATTTGCATTTGCGGGTGTCGATGTCGGGCTTGAAGACATCGACGAAGGTGTTGCGCGCCCTTGAGTTCAGCCCGTCGGCGGCAACAACCAGATCATGCGACGCCATGTAGGGCTGAGGGTCGGCGATATCGCTCTCGAACATCAGCTTGACGCCGAGTTCGCGCGCGCGCCGCTGCAGCAGGATCAGAAGTCGTTTGCGGCCGATGCCACAGAAACCGTGGCCCGACGAGACCGTTCGCACGCCGTCATGGATGACGGCGATGTCGTCCCAATAGGCGAAATGCTTCTTGATCCAGACAGCGCTGACCGGGTCGTTTTTGGCAAGGTTGTCGAGTGTTTCGGCCGACAGCACGACGCCCCAGCCGAACGTATCGTCGGCGCGGTTGCGCTCGAACACCGTGACCTCATGCGCGGCGTCTCTCAGCTTCATCGAAATGGCAAAGTAGAGGCCAGCTGGTCCGCCGCCGAGAACCGCAACCTTCATCCGTGCGATCTCCTCTTCGCTTGCTGCACCCCAAGTATCGCGCTAGAGATAAAATATTTCAAGCTTAAAGTTTCGTACCGAATGATTGTCTGGACATCGGGTGGCGCGCTTGCGAGCCAGTCCCGCAAGCGCGCTCTGGAAATCACTTGTCCGGGTTCTTCGGGCTCCACAGGACGGTGTCGGCGCTCTTCTCATAGGCCATCCCGTCGGGATAGCTGATCGCCTCCAGTTGCAGCCCCCATGGCGCCTGGAAATAGAGGATGGTCTGGCCGGCGGCCGGACCTTCCTTGACCGGCAGCGGCCCCATACGCGTCTTCACACCCTTGCCATCGAGATAGGCTTTCGCCGCGGCGACATCATCGACATACAAGGCAATGTGGAAGCCGCCGATATCGCTGTTCTTCGGCGTCAAATCCTTCTGGTCGGGCGCGGTGTATTTGAACAGCTCGATGTTCGATCCATAGCCGCAACGAACCATGGTGACCTGCTCGATGACAGCCTTCGGATCGACGCCCAGAAGATCCTGCATGAAGGTGCCCTTGTCGTCAGCGAACGGACCGAACGACATCGCCTTCTTGCAGCCGACGACGTCGGTGAAGAAGTCGACCGCCTGCTTCATATCGGGCACGGTGATGCCGGTGTGGTCGTGGCCGCGCATGCCGGGGATCGCATCGGCCGAGGCCGCTCCCATCGAGCCGAACAGGATCGCGGCAAGCATCGTGCCGCGGGTTGCGTGGTTCATGTCACCCTCCGTTCGCGGGCTGATTTTGCCCATCATGCACGTCCGAGGCCCGCGGTTCGGCGTGCGGGAATCCTATGCCGGCGCTTTCGTCGCTGGCCGCAGCCAGTCCGCGTCGATCTCGGGCAGAGGAATGGCGGCAAGCAGGTCGCGCGTGTAGGTCTCCTTGGGATTGTCGAACAGCGCATCGGTGGCGCTCGCCTCGACGATCCTGCCTTCGCGCATGACGATGACTTGCTGGCAGAGCCGCCTGATGACCGACAGATCGTGGCTGATGAAGGCGACGGTCAGCCCCATCTCCGCCGCTAGCTTCTCCAGCAAGGTGAGGATCTGCGCCTGCGTCGACACGTCAAGGCCGGAGACGATCTCGTCGGCCAGCACGAATTTCGGCGACAGCGCCAACGCACGCGCAATGCCGACGCGCTGGCGCTGGCCACCCGACAGTTCATGACGATAGCGGCTGGCGAAGCTTTGCGGCAGGCCGACGCGATGCAATGCCTCGGCGATGCGTTCCTTGAGCCTGTCGCCAAGCCCATTCTGCTTGAGCGGCGCGGCAATGATGCTGGCGATGGTGCGACGCGGGTTGAGCGACGACATCGGGTCCTGGAAGATCATCTGCAGGTCGCGGCGCTGAGGTCGCAGTTGCGCCTCCGGCAGATGGGTGATGTCGCGACCCTCGAAACGGATGCTGCCGGCGCTCGGCTCCAGCAGGCGCACCAAAGCGCGGCCAAGCGTCGATTTTCCGGACCCGGATTCGCCGACGATGCCGGTCACCGAACCGCTCGGCAGATCGAAGTCCAGGCCTTTCAGAATCTCAGCCAGCGGCGCGCGGCCGATCACAGGCTTGCGGGTCATGTCGGGCAGCGCCACCTTCAGCCCGCGCACGGAAAACAGCGGCTCAACCATGCGGCCGCCTCCACGCCTGGTCTGCCGCGGCGATCTCGGCGGCAAGCCCGGCCAACACGGTCTCGTCCACCGGCATCAGCGAGGCGAAAGGATCGGTGTAGCGGGGCGTGGCGGCCATCAATGCCCGCGTATAGGGATGCTCAGGCGCGGCGAAGAGAGCGGCCGTGTCAGCCTCTTCCACCACCTTGCCGGCATAGAGCACCGAAACTTTCTGGCTGATCTTGGCTACGACGCCGAGATCGTGCGTGACGAACAGGATCGCGGTGCCATGCTCGCGCTGCAACTCGGCGATCAGGCGCAAGATCTGCTTTTGCACGGTAACGTCGAGCGCGGTGGTCGGCTCGTCGGCAACGATCAGCCTTGGCTCGGCGGCGAAGGCGGCGGCGATCAGCACACGCTGGCGCATGCCGCCGGACAGTTCGTGCGGATAGCTCTTCAGCACCCGGTCGGGGTCGCGGATCTGCACTTCGTCCAGCAATTGCCGGATGCGCGTATCGGCCTTCTCTCCGCCCCAGCCGAGAATGCGCACCAGTCGGTCGGTCATTTGCGGGCCGATGCGGCGCGACGGGTTGAGCGCAGTCAACGGATCTTGCGGGATCAGCGCCGTGCGCGCGCCGATCAGCGTGCGCCTTGCCTTGGGCTGCAGCTTGCCGAGGTCCTCGCCTTCGAGCTTCATATTGCCTTCGACGATGCGCACGCTTGATGGCAGCACACCAAGCACCGCCTTGCCGATCATCGTCTTGCCGGCGCCGCTCTCACCGACCAGTGCTCGCACCTCGCCGGGTTGAACGGACAGCGACACCGAGCGCAGCACGCGCTGGCCGTTCGGCAGCACCGCGCTCAAATCGCGGATGTCGAGGCAGGCGCTCATCGCAGCACCGGATCGAAGCGCGTCTTCAGCGCCTCGCCGAACTGACTGAACGACAGCACGGTGAGGATCAGTGTGATCAGCGGAAACACCAGCACCCACCAGGCCTGGTGGATCGACAGCCGGCCCTCGGCGATGATGCCGCCCCAGGTCGGATCGTCGGTCGAGATCGACAGATTGACGAAGGACAGGATCGCCTCGACGATGACGGCGATGCCCATTTCCAGCGACAACAGCGCCACGATCGACGGCACCACATTGGGCAGTACCTCGCGCAGCATGATGCCGATGCGGCCATAGCCGGCGATGCGGGCGTTCTCGACATAATCCATGCGCGACTGGCCCATCGCTTCGGCACGGATCACCCGGCAAAAGCGCGTCCAGTCGATGATGCCGATGGCGAGAATGACGGAGCTCAGGCCGGTGCCGAGCACGGCGACCAAAAGGATGGCGAACAGCACCGGCGGAAACGCCATCCAGACGTCGACGATGCGCGAGATGATGCGGTCGGCCCAGCCGCCGAAATAGCCGGCGACCAGCCCGAGCGTCGAGCCGACAAGGCAGGCGGCAATGGCAGCGGCAAAGGCGACGATGAAGGCGATGCGGCCGCCGAAGATCAGCCGTGACAGCAGGTCGCGGCCGAGGCTGTCGGTGCCCAGCCAATAGCCGGGCTCGGCGCCATCGAGCCAAAAGGGTGGCAGCCGCTCCAGCATCAGATCCTGCGCCAGCGGGTCCTGCGGCGCCACCAGCGGCGCGAAGATCGCGGCCAGCAACGCCAGCAGCAGCCAGCCGCCGGCCAGCCAAAGCCTCGGGCTCAGTCTGCGTCGGGCAATGCGCGCCTCATCCATGGCGCAGCCTCGGATTGAGCAGCGCGTACATCATGTCGACCGCAAGATTGATCAGCACAAACAGCAGCGCGAACACCAGCACGATGCCCTGGATCAGCGGCAGGTCGCGGTTGATGACGGCGTCGATCGCCATGTTGCCGAGGCCTTCATAGGAAAACAGCCGTTCGACGATGACCGTGCCGCCGATCAGGAAGGTGAACTGCACCCCCACCAGGGTCAGCGTCGGCAAGGCGGCGTTCTTCAGCGCCTCGCGCAGGATGACCTGCGTTTCCGAAAACCCCTTCACCCGAGCCAACACGACATAGTCGAGGTCGAGCACTTCCTTCAGCGACTGTTTCAGCAGCTGCGAGATGATTGCCGCCAGCGGCAGAGCCAGCGCGATTGCCGGCATCAGCATGTGCTTCAGAAGGTCCCAGGTCAGGTCGAGGCGCAGTCGCAAGATGCTCTCGAAGAAATAGAACTGGGTGACGAAGGGCAGGTCGAGTTGCGGCGACACCCGGCCGGAAATGTCGAAGATCGGCACCAGCACGCCAAACAGCAGGATCAGCACGAGACCCCACAGGAAATCGGGAATCGAAAGGGCGGCACCGCTGGCGACATCGATGCCGGCCTCGACCACCGTGCCGCGCTCGCGCGCACCGAGGACGGCCGTCGTGCCGCCGAGCGCCACCGCCATGATCAGCGCGACGATGGCGAGTTCCAGCGTTGCCGGCAGCCGGTTGAAGACGAGGCCGAGCACATCTTGCCTGAGCGAAATCGAGGTGCCGAAATCGCCCCTGACGACACCGGACAGCCAGATGAAGAATTGCTGCACGATGGTCTTGTCGAGCCCGTAGAGTGCGCGCAGCCGGTCGATGTCGGCATCCGTCGCGCCGGGCGGCAGCATCATGGCGATCGGGTCACCAGGTGCGACGCGGATCACGACGAAGACGACGACAGCCACGCCGAACAGCGTGATCAGCATCGTCAGCAGACGGATCAGGAATCTTTGCAGGAGCATTCTGGTGTAGGCCCAGTGCGTTTCTAACGAAGAGCCCCCTCATCCGTCCGCTTCGCGGCCACCTTCTCCCCGAGGGGGAGAAGAGGTCACGGACGGCTGAGCTGGTCTCTTCTCCCCAGCGGGGAGAAGGTGGCCCGTAGGGCCGGATGAGGGGGCCGCTCAGCGAAGAGTGGCGCCCACAAGCCGATATCAGGCCGGAGTCATCAGCGCCGGCAGCAGCGCGCCGGACACATGCTGCACCACGTTGACGCCCTTGGCATGCACGATCGGCTGCGCATACTGCATCAGCGGCAGCACATAGGCCTGCTCGGCGATGTATTTGTCGACCGCCTTCCAGCCGGCAACGCGCTTGGCCTCGTCCTTCTCGCCCCACAGCGGGTTGATCATGTCGATCAGGTCCTGACTGTCCCACACCGAGTGCGGGCTCGGGCCGTACATGGCAAAACCGGTCGACGTCGTCGGGTCGCCGATGGCATTGCCCCAATTGTAGAAGGCGGCCGGCGCCAACTTGTCGGCGGCGCGCAGCTCATAGTGCTTGGCGATCTCGTAGACCTCGATCGTCGCCTCGATGCCGACCTTGCGCCACATGCCGACGATCGCCTGGATCATCTCATAGTCCTTGGGCTTGAAGCCCTTGGTCGTCTGGATGGTGAACTTGACCGGTTTTTCGGGCGAATAGCCGGAAGCCGCGAGCAGCTCCTTGGCCTTTTCCGGATTGTGCTCGACCTTGATCGAGGCATCGAAGGCCGTGTACTCCGGAGTCTCCAGCGTAGCGATCGGTTGGCCGTAGCCGCGCAGCAGCCGCTTGACCAGGAGCTCCTTGTCCACTGCCATGACGGCGGCCTGGCGGACGTTCTTGTCCAGCATCGCTTCGATGTCGTTGAAGAAGATCATGCCGATGTCGGAAACGGGCTTGCACGAGCCGGCAAGCCCGTCCTTGGCGATCAGCCGGTCATACTCCTCATAAGGAATTTCGAGCGTCACCTGCGAAGAGCCGGATTCGATCTCGGCCACGCGGCTTCCCGCGTCGGTGACGAACTTGATCGTAACATTCTCGAAGGCTGGCTTGCCGCCCCAATAGGTCGGGTTGGCCTTGAGCCGCAGGAAGGCGTTGCGTTCGAATTTTTCCACCATGTACGGGCCGGTGCCGATCGGCGCCTTCTCGAAGCCTTCGGCGCCGACCTTCTCATAGTAAGCCTTCGGCAGGATGTAGCCGGTCAGGAACGACATCCATTTGAAATAGACCGGATCGAACTGCACGACGTCGCCGGTGATCTTGTTGCCGTCGATCTTGAAGTTGCTGACGTTCTTCCACACGAACTGGATCGGGTTGCCGGTCTTTTCGTCGCCCGCCCGCTGCAGCGACCAGACGACATCCTCGGGCGTGAAGGGCGAGCCGTCATGCCAGGTCACGCCTTCGCGCACCGTCATCGTCACCTTGGTGCGGTCGTCGTTCCAGCCCCATTCGGTGAGCAGGCCTGGCGCGAAGGAGAGGTCCGGCTTCTGCGGAATGAACTGGTCGAACACGGACTGGTAGAGACCCTGAATGGTCGGGTTGACCGCCGAGGGTCCGGTGGTCGGGTCCCAGGACGGCAAATTGACATTGTAGGCGATTGTCAGCTCGCCGGCGGCCGCCTTGGCGATATGGGGCAGGCCGACTGCGGCCACCCCAAGTGCTGCGGCACTGTATCCCAGCAATTCGCGTCTGTTGATTGTCATGGTCGTTCCCCTTGTTGTTTGTTGTCTTTGCGCGGCACTATCAGTTCATAGCTTCAGGCTTCGTGGGCAGCAGCGCCTTGCCTCTCGTCGCCTTCATGAAATCTTCCGAGCTACCTCCCGCCAAGCTGTTGCGCGAGCATAAAGCCCGAGGCCGCGCCGGTGCCGGCGCCCGGCCATGTGGCGGCGCCCGTGAGATGCAGATTGGCGACCGGCGTGTTCCAACCTGCATAGCGTCGCGCCGGGCGAAACAAGAAGTTCTGCGCCAGATGGTGGCTGCCGCACACCTGGTCGCCACCGACGAGGTTCGGATTCTCGCGCTCGAGGTCGATGGGCGAAAACACTGCACGGCCGAGGATTTTCGTACGCAGGCCGGGCGCATAGGTCTCGATAATGTCGAGCACGCGCTTGGCATAGGCATCCTTGACCTGATCCCAATGCGCGGGCGCGATCTTGCCGGCCGCGTCGCCCAGGATTTCGGCGGGCAGCATGCGCACCTGAACCCACAGTATGTGCTTGCCTTGCGGCGCGCGCGACGGATCGATCGCGGTCGGCTGGCCGACGACCAGCACCGGTTCGTCCGGCAGCATGCCCGCCATCGCCTGCTGATAGGTACGCGACATCGCGTCGAGCGACGGCGACAGATGCACGTAGGCGAACTGCCGCAGTTCGGCGCCGGAACGCCAGTCCGGCAGGTCGTCGAGCGCCAGATGGATCATCATCGTGCCCGGCGCGTGCCGAAACTTCTGCATCGCCGTGTCGAAGCCGGCGTCGCCGGAACCGTTTGGCAGCAACTTGCCGCTCAGCGCTCTGGGCGCGACGCCGGCAATGACCGCCTTGGTTGCCGTATGCGTCTCACCGGATGCGAGCCGCACGCCGGATGCCTTGCCGGCGGAAACGGTAATTTCGGTGACCTCCGACCCCGTGACGATCTTGCCGCCCGCCGAGGTGACCATACCTGCCAGCGCCCGGATAATGGTGTCGGCGCCGCCTTTGCCCAGCACCATGCCAAAGCTCTGATTGGCCATCGATTCCAGATAGGGGAACACAGCGCCGCCGGCGATGTCGGGTGCGAAGTCGAGATGCATGCCCCAGGTGGCGAGCGTTGCCCGCACATGCGCGGACTCGAAGTTTTCTTCCAGCCAGGCGCGAGGCGATGACAGCAAAAGCCGACCGGTGTCGAGCGCGCCTGACATGCCCTTCTTGCGCCACAGGTTCCATGCGGTGCCGGCAAGCGCACGCGCACTCATTGGCGAGCCCAGCAGCCGGAACAGATGCTCGGCCTCCGCCGGGAAGGCAACGACCAGTTTGCGCCATGTCGTTGCATCGGCGGCGGAGAATGTGGCCATGCGCGTCGCGGTCTTTTCCAGATCATTGCTGACGCCGAACCAGCGTCCGTCCGGGAAGGCGCTGGCGAAACAGTCGGCGACCGGCGCGAACTCCAGCCCCTGTGCTTTCAATTCATTTGCATATTTCCGGTGGAAGGCAGAGCCGGCAAACAGGCTCAGATTCATCGCGCCGAAATCGTGACGGAAGCCTGGAAGGGTTAGTTCGCGGGTCTGCACGGCGCCGCCGATTGTTGCACTGCGCTCGAAAACCGCTGTTTTCCAGCCTTTGAGCGCCAGATGCGCGGCGCATGCCAAACTGTTGTGGCCCGCCCCGACAAAGATGGCGTCGAACTCGCTCACGCCCCGTTCCCATTTCCTTTATGCTTAAAGATAATTGCAGATGCATATGTTTTCGTCTAGTAGGATATTAAGGGCCGAGACGAGCCTTGATCATCACCAGAAAGAGGGAACTTCAGACCATGGACACGCAAAAACTCCTCGGCGAAGTCGCCGGCCAGCTGCTCTCAGGCGCCATCAGGGTGGTCGACCTGTCGGCGCCGCTCGGGCCGGACACGCCGCTGATCAAGCTGCCGCCGGAGCTCGCCGTGGACACGCCGAAGGTCGAGATCCACAACATCTCCCGCTACGACAAGAACGGCCCGTGGTGGGCCTGGAACTGGCTGAAGCTCGGCGAGCATTCGGGCACGCATTTCGACGCGCCGCAGCATTGGATCAGCGGCAAGGACTATCCGGACGGCGCTACCGACACCATTCCGGCGCAGAACTTCGTCGGTCCGGTCAATGTCATCGACTGCTCGAAGGAAGCCGCCGCCGACCACGATTTCCTGCTCACCGTCGACCACATCAAGGCGTGGGAAGCCAAGCATGGCGCGATCAACGCCGGCGAATGGGTGGTGATGCGCACCGACTGGTACAAGCGCAACGGTTCGGAAGCCGAGTTCCTCAACGCCAACGAGACCGGCCCGCACACGCCTGGCCCGACGGCCGAAGCCATCCAGTTCCTGATCAGCAAGAACATCAAGGGTTGGGGCTCGGAGACGATCGGCACCGATGCCGGCAAGGCCGGCGGCATGGAGCCGCCATTCCCGGCGCACACACTGATGCACAAGGCCAACCGCTACGGGCTGGCCAGCCTCTGCAACCTTGACCAGCTGCCGCCAAAGGGTGCGATCCTGATCGCGGCACCGCTCAAGATCGAGCATGGCACCGGCAGCCCGATCCGCGCGCTGGCACTGGTCTCGAAAGGCTAAGAAAGCACGCTGAGGTGAGCCAGCCGGATCACATCATCGTCGGCAGCGGCATCAACGCGCTGGTCTGCGCGGCGATGCTCGGCGGCAAAGGGGCGCGTGTGCTCGTCCTCGAGCGCAACGACCGCATCGGCGGCTGCATGCGCACCGAGGAGATCACCGCGCCCGGCTTCATCCATGACGTGATGGCGACAACCTTCGTGCTGTTCATCACCTCGCCGGCCTTTGCAGCATTGGGCGGCGATCTCGCGCGGCATGGGCTGGAGTTCTGTCACACCGGCACGCCAACCGGCGTGCTGCGACCGGACGGCAGCCATGCCGTGCTCACCACCGACCGCGCGGTCAATGTCGCGGCAATCAATGCGATTGCCGCCGGCGATGGCGATAGCCATGCGGAGGATGTCGGCGGCATCGAGCGCAATGCCGGCCTGCTTTTCGGCCTGCTCGGTGGCAGCCTGTGGTCCTATCCGACGGCGAAACTGCTGGCCGGCGATGCCTGGCGGCGCGGCCCGCGCGGTCTTGCTGCGTTTCTCGGTGAAGCGTTGATACCGGCGCGAAGCTGGCTGGAAAGCACCTACCGGTCTGAGACAGTCCGCGCGTTGTGGGCGCCCTGGGTGCTGCATGCCGGGCTTGGACCGGAAGACGCCTTCTCAGGGCAGATTGCCAAGGTCATTGCCTTCGCGCTGGAAGCGGCCGGCGCGCCGATCGTCAAGGGCGGGGCAAAGACCCTGCTCACCGCCTTCGAAGCTCTGATACGGGAACGTGGTGGCGGCATCCGCACCGGCGCCGATGTCGCCTCGATCGTCCAGAGCGGTGGCCGCGCGACCGGCGTACGGCTAGCATCTGGCGAAACGATCACTGCCAACAAGAGCGTCATCTGCTCGGTCACGCCGACGCAGCTCTATGGCCGGCTGCTCGGTGCGGATGCTCCCAAAGCCGATGTCGAGGCGACGCAGAAATATCGCTACGGCAAAGGCAATTTCCAGATTCACTATGCGCTGCACAAGCCGCCGGCATGGCGCGGCGATGGCCTGGACAAGGTGGCGCTGCTGCACCTGACGCCGGGGCTCGACGGCGTCTCAAAAGCCTGCAACGAGGCAGCGCGCGGCATGCTGCCGGAAGTGCCGACCATCTGTGTCGGCCAGCCGCACGCACTCGATCCGTCTCGCTGCCCGGAAGGCAAGGCGATCCTGTGGCTGCAACTGCCCGAAGCGCCCCGCCACATCAAGGGCGACGCTGCCGGCAAGCTGCAGACACCCGCTGACGGACAATGGACCGACGCGTTGCGCGAAGCCTATGCGGATCGTGTCGAAGCCATCCTCGCCAGCCATATCGATGGTTTCAAGGACAGCGTGATTGCGCGGCGCGCCTATTCGCCGGCCGATCTCGAAGCGATGAACATCAATCTGGTCGGCGGCGACCCCTACGGTGGTTCGTCCACCATCGACCAGTCTTTCCTGTGGCGGCCGTTCAAGACCAGCCGCAACCATCAGACCGGCATCAAAAACCTCTACCATATCGGCGCCTCCACCCATCCAGGCGCGGGTCTTGGCGGCGGCTCAGGCTTTCTCCTGGCGGGGAGGCTGTGATGGAGCAGAAGGTCGCGGAAAGGCGCCAGCGCATTTCGACCCTCGGCCAGATCGGCCTGCAGCAATTCGCACCCTATCTGATGAACCGCATCATGGGCCGCTACAACGCCACCTTGCGCGACGATTTCCGCAAGCAGGGCCTGACCATCCCGCAGGTCCGCACGCTTGCCGTGCTGTCGGTGACCGACGGCGTCACCGTCAACGACCTCTCGGTCTACACCGTCATCGAGCAGTCGACCTTGAGCCGCACGCTCGACACGCTGGAGGGGCAAGGCTTCGTGCGGCGCGAGCAAGGCGTCACAGACAGCCGCATCCGCCATGTCTTCCTGACCGACGAGGGCCGTGCCGAGTTCACCCGCGCCTGGCCGGCCATGCATGACGCCTTCGAGGCGATGTTCGACGATATCGACGATGCGGAATATGCAGCCCTGATCGCGACGCTTTTGAAAATGCTCAAGAACATTCGCAAGCACGACATCTAGACGTACGCGCCGGCTGCATCGGCCGGCAACGGAAGGTTGGAAAAATGGCCGAACGGTCTTTTGCCAGGGAAGTCGAAAAACTCAGGCTCGGCGCCGGCGAGGAATTTGCTGGCGAGGGCATTCTCGCCATCACCAAGGCGCTGCTGCAATGCGGCGTCGGCTACGTCGGCGGCTACCAGGGCGCGCCGATCAGCCATCTGATGGATGTGCTGGCCGACGCGCAGGACATTCTGGGCGAGCTCGGCGTGCATTTCGAGGCCAGCGCCTCGGAAGCGACCGCCACCGCCATGCTGGCTGCCTCAGTGCATTACCCCATTCGTGGAGCAGCGACCTTCAAGTCGACCGTCGGCACCAATGTCGCTTCCGACGCACTGGCCAACCTCGCCTCCGGCGGCGTCACCGGCGGCGCGCTGATCATCGTCGGCGAGGATTATGGCGAGGGCTCCTCGATCATGCAGGAACGCAGCCATGCCTTCGCCATGAAGAGCCAGGTCTGGCTGCTGGACCCGCGCCCGAACCTGCCGTCGATCGTCAAGGCGGTGGAGGACGGTTTTGAACTGTCCGAAGTGTCCAACACGCCGGTCATGCTGCAGGTGCGCATCCGCTGCTGCCATGTCCATGGTCACTTCATCGCCAAGGACAACAAGCGCCCGCCGATGACGGTGGCCGATGCGCTCGACGCGCCGCGCCGCGACACCGGTCGCATCGTGCTGCCGCCCGCTTCCTTCCTGCATGAGAAGGAGAAGGTGCAGAAACGTTGGCCGGCGGCGGTCGATTTCATCGCCAGGAACAAGATCAACGAATTCTTCGGCTCGGATCACGGTTCGGTCGGCATCGTCATGCAGGGCGGCATGTACAATTCAGTCATCCGTGCCTTGCAGCGGCTTGGCCTTGCCGACACCTATGGCGAGACGGATGTGCCGCTCTATGTGCTCAACGCCGTCTATCCCCTGATCGACGATGAGTTCCTGTCTTTCTGCGAAGGCAAGCAGGCGGTGCTCGTCGTCGAGGAGGGCCAGCCCAACTACATCGAGCAAGCCTTTGCCGCCATGCTGCACAAGGCCGGGCGCGGCACCAGGCTGGTCGGCAAGGAATATCTGCCGATGGCCGGAGAATATACCGGCCAGGTCATGCTCGACGGCATCGGCGCCTTCCTGCGCGCCGAGGCCCCGCACCTGCTGCCGGGCGAGGTGCGCGCGCCCAACAAGGTCGGCGACGGCGTCGACACCGCGGACCTGATCAATGTCGTGCCCGGTCGTCCCCCGGGCTTCTGCATCGGTTGCCCGGAGCGGCCGATCTTCGCCGCGACAAAGCTGATCGAGCAGGAACTCGGCAAGCACCACATCGCCTCCGACATCGGCTGCCATCTGTTCTCGATCATGCCGCCCTTCGAGCTCGGCGCCACCACCATGGGCTATGGGCTGGGGCCGGCCTCGGCCTCGGCCTTCAATTCGCCCGACGCCAAGCGCCGCTCGATCTCCTTCGTCGGCGATGGCGGCTTCTGGCACAACGGCCTGACCTCCTCGATCGGCAATGCGGTGTTCAACAAGAACGACGGCGTCATCGTCATCGTCGACAATTTTTACTCCGCCGCCACCGGCGGGCAGGACATCCTGTCGTCGCGCGCGGGCAACAAGACCAAGTCGACCAAGCATCCGATCACCGAGGCGGTGAAGGGCATGGGCGTCAAATGGCTGCGCCACATCGACCGCACGTATGACGTCGGCAAGATGCAGGACGTGCTGCGCGAAGCGCTGACGACGGATGAGAAGGGTCCCAAGGTCATCGTCGCCTCGTCCGAATGCATGCTCAACCGCCAGCGCCGCGAAAAGCCGCTGGTGGACAATGCGATCAAGGGTGGCGAGCGCGTGGTGAAGCCGAAATTCGGCGTCGACGAAGACATCTGCACCGGCGACCACGCCTGTATCCGGCTGTCCGGCTGCCCCTCACTGTCGGTGAAGTCGCTCGACGATCCGCTGCGTGACGATCCGGTGGCATCCATCGACCAGAGTTGTGTCGGCTGCGGCAATTGCGGCGAGGTGGCGGACGCTGCCGTTCTCTGCCCGTCGTTCTACCGCGCCGATGTCGTGCACAATCCGAGCCGTTGGGATCGCTTCCTGGAGAGCGCTCGCCGCGCCACCATCAGCCTGCTGCAACGCCGCCGCGAAAGCCGGCGCCTGACCTTTGCCGATGCTTGACGCTGTCCCGCCATTCCGCGCCCGGACCGGCGCTCAGGACGACGAGCGCGTCATCAAGCTGGCCGTGCTTGCGGTCGGCGGCCAAGGCGGCGGTGTGCTGGCCGACTGGATCACCGATGTTGCCGAGCGCAGTGGTTACATTGCGCAGTCGACCTCGGTTGCTGGCGTGGCGCAACGCACTGGCGCCACGATCTATTATGTCGAAATGGCCCGAAACACCGGCCGGCTGCCGGTCTTTGCCCTGTCGCCTTCGCAAGGCGACGTCGACATATTGATCGCCGCCGAGCTGATGGAGGCCGGCCGCGCCATCATCCGTGGCTTCGTCACGCCCGATCGCACCACGCTCATCGCGTCTTCGCATCGCATTGCCGCGGTGTCGGAAAAGATCGAGCCAGGCGACGGCCGGGCCTCATCCTCCAAGGTGAACGCGACAGCCGAGGCCGCATCGAAACGCTTCATCGCCTTCGACATGGAAAAGATCGCCGCCGACAACGGGTCGATGATTTCCGCCAGCCTGCTTGGCGCGCTGGCCGGCTCCGACGCATTGCCGTTTGCCCGTGAAAGCTATGAGCAGGCGATCGGCGCCGGCGGCCGGGGCGTGAAAGCCAGCCTCGCTGCCTTCGGCGCCGCGTTTGACCGCGCCCGCGGTACGGCGGCGCCGGGGCCAGAACCAGCAGAGCCAGCAATTGTCGAATCTGCTTCAGGCGCAGGCCGCGTAAACGGCCCGCAAAACCTGCTGCATGGCTGGCAGACGCTGGCCGCCCGCATCGACCTGATGCCCTTGCCGGTGCGCGACATGGCGCTTCGAGGCTTGAGAAAGGTCGTCGACTATCAGGACATCGCCTATGGGCGCGACTATCTCGACCGGCTGGACAAGGCCGTCGCGCTGGATGGCGCCGACCATTCCCATGCGTTGTCCATCGCGGCCGCCAAGCATCTGGCCAACGCTCTATGCTACGACGACATGATCCGCGTCGCCGATCTCAAGACGCGCTCGACGCGTGACCGGCGTGTGCGCAAGGAGGTGGGCGTCAAGGACGGCTCCGTCCTGCAGGTGACCGAATATTTCCATCCGCGCATCCAGGAATTCTGCGGCACGTTGCCGGCGGGGCTCGGCAGCTATATCGAGAACCGGCCGAAGCTCGCTGCTTTCCTCGATCGCCGCATCAACCATGGGCGCCACATCCGGACCGATAGCTTTGCCGGCTTTGCGGCCCTCTGGTTCATCGGCGGACTGCGCCGATGGCGCCGCCGCCTGCTGCGTCACAAGGTCGAGACGGCACATCTGGAGCGCTGGTATGCCCTGGCGCTCAGCCACGTGCCCCATGACTACGCGTTGGCCGTCGAAATCCTCAACTGCCGCCGGCTGATCAAGGGCTATAGCGACACCCACGTCCGCGCCCAGTCGAAATTCGACCGCGTCCTCTCGGCGCTGGATCTGGTCAAGGGCCGCGCTGACGCTGCCGACTGGATCAGGCGGTTGCGCGAGGCCGCGCTGAAGGACGAGAAAGGCGACATGCTCGATGGCGCGTTGAAGACGGTGGCGTCGTTGTCTGATCATAGTGTGGGAGGAGGAGGAGGTCGACCTTAGGATGGCACCTCTCTGTCGCGCCTATGACGATCTCATCAATGGCGATGGCGCCGAAGTCGGCGAGGCGATCTCGCGTATCTCGACCTGGTCTCGATCACCGGTTCGACGCGGGCCGGCGTGCTCGCGTGCACGGCAGACTCGGTGACGGCTGCTTGTCCGGCAACGATCTCCCTGGGATCGGATGGGGATCGCGCCGGACAAGCATATCAGCGCCTACTGCAGCTTTGCCTGCAACGCATTGACG
Source organism: Mesorhizobium neociceri (assembly GCF_013520985.1). Classification (GTDB taxonomy): domain Bacteria; phylum Pseudomonadota; class Alphaproteobacteria; order Rhizobiales; family Rhizobiaceae; genus Mesorhizobium; species Mesorhizobium neociceri. The sequence goes on from NZ_JACDTY010000012.1 coordinate 73,101, forward strand.
TCGTCGGTCGTCATTTCGCCGTCGGTCGTCACCTTGCCGTCGACGATCTTCCACAGCCGGAACGGTCCGGTGATGTCGCCATATTTGTCGAAGGCGACCGGACCGATGACGCCTTCATAGCGGATCGGCTTGCCGTCCTTGATCAGGCCGAGCGCCTTGGCGAACTCGTCCTTGCCGGCAAAGATCGGCGCGCCGGCCGGGTCGACCGCCTTGTACATCGCGTCCTTGATCTTGGCCGGGTCCTCGGAGCCGGCAATGGCGATGGCAAGGCCGACAATGGCGCCGGCATCATAGGAACGGTCGGCTGCCGGGTTCGACGGCTCGATGCCGGAGAATTCCTTGTAGTTCTTCATGAAGTAGTCGGTGGAGGCCGTCGGGCTGGTGCCGGAAGAGGTGCCATAGGCATCCTTGAGGTAGTCGGCGCCGACGGATTCGATAAAGTCCGGGCTGTTCATGCCGTCATTGAGCAGGAATTTCTGCACGCCGCCCTGCGAAATCCAGGTGCGGGCAACCGTTGCGCCGTCGACCGGCGTGCTGACGAGGTAGAGCCCGTCCGGTTCGCCGCCCATTGCGGCTGTGACTTCCGAGGCGTAGCTCGACTGCTTTTCGTTGTAGGGCGTGTCGGAGACGATGGTGCCGCCGAGCGCTTTGTAGGCACGCGAGAATTCGGCCACCATGTTGACGCCGAAGTCGTTGTTGACGTGGATGATCGACAGCTTCTTGAAGCCCTTGTCGATGGCGTATTTGGCGGCAGCCACGCCTTGCAGCGCATCCGACGTGATGGTGCGGAAGAAGATGCCGTTGGTCTTGCCGTCACGGCCGAGCGTGGTCAGCGTCGGCGAGGACGAAGCCGGCGACACCTGGACGATCTTGGCCGGCCCGGTGACCGAGGTCAGGATCGGGATCGACACCGACGAGATGATGCCGCCAATGATCACCGGCACCTTCTTGACCTGCACCAGTTGGGTCGCGGCGTCGACCGCGATATTGCCCTGGCTCTGGCTGTCGCGCGTGTCGGTCACGAGATCGCAGCCGCGCACGCCGCCGGCTTCGTTGATGTCACGGAAGGCCATTTCGACGGACTTGGCGCCGGCCTGGCCGTACTCGCCGGCAGGGCCGGTCAGCTCCATGACCAGGCCGACGGTGATCTTGCAATCGGCGGCCTGCGCGGCGCCGGCCATCGTGACGAGGGCCAGTGCGGTCGTGAGTTGGAGTATCGTGTTTCTCATTGTTGTTCCCCTTGAGTTACTCGACTGGATTTTGATCTCTGGAGCCTGTTCAGCTTTCCGGCACCTGCAGCCAGGTTTCATGCAGGTGCCGCCATTCGACGCCGTTGGGCGCCGATGAACTGGTGGTGAAGACAGCACTGGACTGCCGGCGACTGTACTTGCCGGCGCGCAGTTGCGCCTCGATGTAGAAGACGACGATCGTGTCCGCGTCCTGCCAACCCGGCCTGATATCCTCGATCGATATGGCAAAACCGTCGTCGCAAGTGGCGCGACTTGTTCGGACATGATCGACAACCGCGTCGCGGTCGAGGATCTGGCCATTCGGCGCGACCATGGCGAAGCCTTCGCCCATGACAGCTTCGAAGCGGCCGAGCTCCACGGAGTTGGCTCGCGCGGCGGCAAACCAGTCGACGAAGAAGCGATGCAGATCGACGACCTCGGCGCTGGCACGCGAAAAAAGGGATGGTTCGCCGCTCATTTCTTCCCCGCATTGAGGTTGTAATGCATGATCGAGCCGTGGCGGCCATGACGGTCGCGCTCCAGCGTGTAGACGTCGCCCTCGAGGCCGGTGCCTTGTGCTATGACAGCAGCAATCCGCGCGCGATCGTCGGCGTCGAGTGCGACGTCCATGATTTTAGCATTGGCCAGCGCATGCGCCTGGTTGCGCGCGCCGACAATGACGGCCGCCACGTGTGGCTGGTCCAGCACCCAGGCCGAGGCGATGGTGGCGATGTCGACGCCGTGGCGATCGCCGACAGCTTTCAGTGCCTCGAGCAGGGACTGAAACAGCTCCCAGCCACCGAAATCGTCGATGATCAGCTTGTATTTGACCAACGAGCGGTTTTCGAGCGGTGTGGCCGGCTCGGCCACGCCGAGCCATTTGTCACTGAGGAAGCCGCCGGCCACCGAGCCGTAGCAGAGGAAGCTGACACCGTTCTTCGCGGCGAGGCCCGCCAGGCTGTTTGCCGGCCGCTGGTCGAGCACCGAGTATTGCAGCTGCTGGCTGACCAGCGGAATCCCCGCGGCAAGGATTTCGGCGAGCCGCGGCGTATCGAAGTTCGTGGTGCCGAGATTGCGTACCTTGCCTTCGCGCCGAAGCTCGTCGAGCCAACCCATCGCATCGACATAACGAGGCTGGTCATAATCCCACCAGTGAAACTGCACGAGATCGATCCGCTCGGTCTTGAGCCTGCGAAGCGACTGATCAACGATGCCCCTGATGTAGTCGCGGCTGATGCTTGCCAGTCGTTCGAGGTCGGGCACCAGCTTGGTGTGCACCTTCATCCTGGCCGCGACATCGAGACCGCGCTCGCTGGCCAGCCGCAGGCGCGCGGCGCCGATCAGTTCCTCGACGCCGGTGTAGATGTCGGCGCAGTCATAGGTCCAGATGCCGGCATCGAACGTGGCGATCAGGTCGGTTACCGCTTGGCTGCGGTCGATGGCGCCATGGCCGCCGGCGAGCTGCCAGCCGCCGCGGATGACGCGCGAGATTGTATAGCCGGGGCTGAGTTCGACGGTCCTAGCGCTCATCCCTTGTCGGTCTCCTTCGGAAGCGGCACGGCCGTGGTTTCGGCATGGCTGAACCGCCGCTTGGCCAACCTGACGATCCGCAGCCGGCTGGCGCAATTGGGATCGGGACAGGCGATCTCGGCATCCGAGGTCATCCAGTCATTTGCGTGCGTCGGGCGCTGCTTTGCCGCCAGCAGCGGCAACACAGCCGCAATCGAATAGATCGAGAAGCCCTGCCCAGGCGGCAGCGACAGCATCTCACCCTTGAGCTCGAAATAGTCGCCCGCCCGGGCGCCGCAATAGATCGGCTTGCCCTCGGGAATGACCGCCTCGACGCGCAGATCGAAAAGCTCGAAACTGTCGTCGGCCATGTCAGGTTTCCACTAGGCTGAAGGTGACGTCACAGGCGCCGTTGCGGCGGATGACGCCGCAGGCGGCGGCGAACTGATCGCGCTCTTCGGCAAGCACTTGCGCCACCACGCTGCCGGCCAGCCAGCCGATCGGGAACAGCAGCCGCGCCCCCTGCCCGTAGTACAGGCCGATATCGAAGATGGCATTGGGATTGCCGCCCCACATGCGTGGCGGCACATAGGACAGCACGATATCGCCCGGCTGCGGCGTCAGCGTCGCATTCTCTGGCGGCAAGGGCTGGGCATAGGCCTGGCCCTCGAGATCGGCTGACGGAACCGGGCACGAGATTTCCGGTCCCGTCCACATCGCATGGATGCCCGGGACGACGCGCGGGGCGGCGAGGTATGCCTGGAGAAAAGCCGCGTTTTCCGGCGCCTTTTCGGGCAGCAACGGCGCCGTCACGAAAAGCTTCGAGCGCGGCTCGGTGATCCTGATGCCGGTCATGTCCGGTCCTTCGCGGCGGCGGATTGAAGTTTGTCGCGCAGGAATGCAAACGGCCGGCTGATGTCTGCCACCAGTGCTTCGCGCGCCGCTTGCGCATCCTGTTTGGCAAGAGCCGCGACGATGCTACGATGATAGTGCGCAGTGTCGACCTCGCCGGCTTCAGAAAACGCGTAGATGGCGACGCGTATGCATGGTCCCGATTGAAGCCAGAGGCTTTCGATCATCGGGATCAGCACAGCCGAGCCGCAGCAGCGGTAGATCTCGAAATGGAAGCTCTGGTTGAGCGTCGCTTCGCGGTCGATGTCCTTCTTGTGCTTCAGCGCCCGCATCTCGTCCCACTCGCCAAGCATGGCTTCGATGGTGGCGATCTGGCGCGGCCCCATCCGCGTGGCGGCAAGCGCGATCGCTTCGCCTTCGATGAGGGAGCGCGCGCGCAGGAGGTCGTCGATTCGCTCCAGCGTGATCGGCGGCACACGCACGGAACGGTTGGGCAGCGCCTCCAGCGCCTTTTCCGTGATCAGCCGGCCGAGCGCCTCTCGCACCGGCATGGTCGAGGTGACCAGCGCATCGGCGAGACCGCGGATGGTCAGCACCTGGCTCGGTTCGAAAAGACCGCCGATCAGGGCCCGACGCAACTCCGAGTAGACACGATCCTGCACGGTCTCGCGGCCGACCGGCGTGAGCTGGGCCGCGATCGTTTCGTTGTTTCGCTCGATGGCAGCCTTTTGCATGGCATTCCCGGTCTTGGCCCGTTTTCGGCTTGCGGAGAAAATTAAAGCCGATTAGCGTGATCAAAGCAAGTGTGATCACAAATCAAAAAAAAATCAGAAGGCGGCAAAGACCGCTCGGCCAGAGGGTGCATGAGCGAGACAGCTGAACGGCAGGACGAAATCCGCGCACCGGTTCTGTCGGCGAGGAATGTCGTCAGGCGGTTCGGTGGCCTCGTCGCCGTCAACGATGTCTCGTTTGATGTCAAAGCGGGCGAAATCCTCGGCCTGATCGGACCGAATGGCGCCGGCAAGACGACAATGTTCGATCTGTTGGCGGGCAGCATATTGCCGACTAGTGGCGATATCCTTCTCAACGGCACGCGCGTCTCGGGTGAAGCCGCTCATCTGCGCATCGGTCGCGGCCTTGGCCGCACCTTTCAGATCCCGCGTCCGCTGCCCAATCTGACGCTGATCGAAAACATCATGCTGGCGGCACAGGGCCAGGCCGGTGAAAAGCTGCTCGCCAATTTCGTCACGCCGTGGCGCGTCGCGGCGCAGGAGAGAACGGCCAGAACAAAGGCACTCGAACTACTGGAGCTCGTCACCCTCACCCATCTCGCGCATGAGCCGGCGCGCGTGCTTTCCGGCGGCCAGCGCAAGCTGCTCGAACTCGCTCGCGTCATGATTGCCGACCCGGCGATCATCCTGCTCGACGAGCCGGCTGCCGGCGTCAACGCGACGCTGCTCGAAGTCATAATCGACCGCATCCGCGATATCAACGCGCGCGGCATCACCTTCCTGCTGATCGAGCACAACATCGACATGGTGACGCGGCTCTGCCACCGCGTCCTCGTCATGGCGAGCGGTCAGCTGCTCAGCGAAGGCACGGCGGAAGAGGTCGCCCGCGACCCGCGCGTCATCGAGGCCTATCTCGGAGGCGCCACATGAACGAGACCGTCCTCGACGTCCGCGATCTCGAAGCCGGTTACGAGCCCGGCGTACCGATCGTGCGCGGCGCCTCGATCACCGTCGGCAAGGGTGAGATCGTCGTCGTTCTCGGTCCCAACGGTGCCGGCAAGTCGAGCCTCATCAAGGCGATCGCCGGCCTCGTCCCGATCACCGGCGGCACGGCGTTTCTTGACGGCAAGGACATCACCGCCGCACCTGCACACACCATGGTTAGGCTTGGCCTAGCCTTCGTGCCGCAAACCGAAAACATCTTTCCGCTGATGTCGGTCGAGGACAATCTGAAGGTCGCCTGCGGCATTCTCGAGCGGCGCGAAATACCAGGCCGTATCGAGGAAATGTATGCCGCCTTTCCCGACCTCGTACGCCAGCGGCGGACCACCGCTGGCAATCTGTCGGGCGGACAGCGGCAGATGCTCGCCGTCGCACGCGCCCTGATCGTCCATCCCAAGGTGCTGGTGCTGGACGAACCGTCGGCCGGCCTGTCGCCAAAATTCGTCTCGATGGTGTTCGAGATGCTGGCCGGCATCCGCAAGTCCGGCGTCACCATCCTGCTTGTCGAACAGAACGCCAAGGCAGCCCTGGCCATCGGTGACCGCGCCTATGTGCTGGTCGAAGGCAAGGACCGGCACGAGGGTGTGGCGTCCGAATTGTGGAACGATCCGGTCGTCGCCGAACTCTATCTCGGCCAACGCCCTTCTCACGCCAGCAAGGGAGGAGCGGCATGAGCCTGCAATTCGTCGTCGACGGACTGCTGACCGGTTCGATGATCGGCCTCGGCGCCATCGGCGTGACGCTGACCTATTCGATCCTGCGCTTCTCCAACTTCGCCCATGGCGACTTCATGGCCTGGGGGACCTATGCGACGCTCGCGGTCGTCAGTGCCATCGGCGCTACCTTCGGCAAGGTAGCGCCGATCGCACCGCTGTCCTTCGGCTGGCCGCTGCTTGTTGCACTGGTCGTCGGCATGGCCTTCACCGCCGTGCTGGCGCTGCTGCTCGACAAGGTGCTGTTTTCGCGGCTGCGCTCGCAGGGCCAAGCCATCATCGTGGTGATGGCGAGCTTCGGCGCCTCGATGGCGCTGCGCAGCCTGCTCGAATTCACCTTCAGCTCGCGCCCGACCTATTTCAGCCGCGCAATCCAGATCGCCATGCCGGTCGGCTTCGGCATCCGCATCACGCCAGACCAGATCACGCTTCTGCTGCTGACCGCTGTGCTGGTGCTCGGCGTGCATCTTCTGATGACACGCACGCAGACCGGCCGCTCCATGCAGGCCTTGAGCCAGAACGCCGCACTGGCCCGCATCGTCGGCATCGACGTAGCCTCAGTGGTGCGCGTCACCTGGGTCATCGGCGGGGCGCTTGCCTGCGTCGCCGGCGTGATGATCGGCATTCTGGTGCAGATCCGCCCGTTCATGGGCTTCGACATGCTGCTGCCGATGTTTGCGGCCGCCATTCTCGGTGGCATCGGAAGCATTCCAGGCGCGGTTCTCGGCGGCCTGATCATCGGGCTCGCCGAAGCGGGCGCGGTACAGTTGATCGGCGCCGAATGGCGTGCCGCCGTCTCCTTCATCATCCTGATGGCGGTGCTGTTCGTGCGGCCGATCGGCCTGTTTGGTGTGAGGGAACGCTGATGGACCTGCTCGGCTATGGCGCCTTCTTCCTGACCACCGCGCTGATCTTTTCGCTGGTCACGCTGGGGCTCAATCTGCAGTGGGGGCTGACCGGGCTGTTCAATGTCGGCCTCGCCGGCTTCGTTGCCATCGGCGCCTATACCTCGGCGCTGCTGACCACACCGGACGATGCCGCCCGGCTCGGCGGCTTCGGCCTGCCGATCCTTGTCGGCTGGGCGGGCGCCATGGTCGTTGGCGGCATCGCCGCGGCACTTACCGGCATGGCGACGCTGCGTCTGAGATCCGACTATCTGGCGATCACCACTTTCGGCGTCGCCGTCGTCGTGCAGTTGGTCGCGCTCAACGCCCAGAAACTGACCGGCGGTCCGTTCGGCATCGGTTTCATCCCGCGCCCATTCGGCAGCCTTGCCGAGACGCCGCTGCTGTTCAACCTGTCGAACCTTGCCGTCGTCTCGGCGGTCACGCTGATCGCCTATCTCGCTCTGGAGCATCTGTCGCGCAGCCCGTGGGGACGCGTCTTGAAGGCGCTACGCGAGGACGAACGGGCGGCGATCTCGCTGGGCAAGAGCGCACGTTTCTACCGCGTCCAGGCCTTTGCCGTCGGCGGCGCCATCATGGCGCTTGCCGGTGCGCTGCAGGCGCATTTCACCGGCTTCATCGCGCCCGACAATTATCTGCCGATCCTGACCTTCCAGGTCTGGGTGATGCTGATCGTCGGCGGCTCGGGCAGCAATCTCGGCGCCGTCATCGGCAGCATCCTGGTGTGGGGAATATGGGCGGGGTCAGGCACGCTGACCAGCATCCTGTTTTCACCCGAACAGCAGGCGCGCGCCGCCTCGCTGCAGATCGTCGCCATCGGCGTCATGCTGTGCCTCATCCTGCTGATCCGGCCGACTGGCCTGTTCGGCGACCGGCCACGGCGGCCGAAGCCCGGCAAACAGACGAAGGCGGCCGGCGAGAGCGGGGCCGGATCATGAATGCCATGATCCGGCAAGAGGTGCATGGCATTTCGCTCTGGGATGCCGTCAGCCGCAACCGCCGCGACCGGGGCGCGCTGCACGGCGGGCTCGACGTCGACCTCGCGATCATCGGCGGCGGCTTTTCCGGCCTGTCGACGGCACTGCACGCAGCCGAGAAAGGGCTTTCGGTCGCCGTCCTCGAAGCCGAATTCATTGCCTGGGGTGCGACTGGCCGGAATGCCGGTTTGGTCGTGCCGAATTTCGCCAAGCGCGACCCTAACGACATCATCACCGAACTCGGACCCGAGCGCGGCGAAAGGCTGATCGACTTCGCTGCTGGAAGTGCTGACCTCGTCTTCGGCCTGATCAAGCAGCACGGCATCGAATGCGACGCGATGCAGAACGGCTGGATCCAGCCGGCGCATTCGCCTGCCGCACTGGAAAAGACAAGATCGCGCGCCGAGCAGTGGGCGGCGCGTGGCAGGCCGACTGTCACGCTCGACGCCAAGGCGGTCACGGAGCTCACTGGTATCAACGGCTATGCCGGCGGCTGGATGGACAAATCTGGCGGCGTCCTCAATCCGGTCGAGTATGCGCGTGGTTTGGCCGACGCCGCGGAGAAGGCCGGCGCACGCATCTTCGAGAAGACGCGCGTCGCCTCCATCGATCGGACAAAAGGTGGCTGGGACCTGAAGACCGCATCCGGCGCTGTGCGGGCGAGCAAGGTGGTGGTCGCCACCAACGCCTATGGTGGAGCGCTGAACTCCACACTGGCACGGACCTATATCCCGCTGAAGGTTTTCCAGATCGCCACCGCGCCGCTGCCGCGCGCCCTACGCGCCCGCCTGCTGCCCGGTGGCCAGGGCATTGGCGACACCAGGCGTAACCTCTTCACCTGCCGCTTCGACAGCCAGAACCGGCTGATCAGCGGCGGCATGCATGTCGTCGGCGCCGGCGCTGATACGCGCGTGCCGCAAACAGTCTGGCGACGGCTTGCCAGGCATCTCGATTTGCCTGACCTGCCGCCGCTTGCCTACAGCTGGACGGGCGTCGCGGCGGTGGCACCGGATTTCCTGCCGCGTCTCATCGACCTCGGCCCGGGCTTGATCGCCGGCTTCGCCTGCAATGGCCGCGGCATCGCCATGACCACGGCGATGGGCAAGGTGCTGGCGGACTGGGCGAGCGGAACGGATGCCCGGGACTTGCCGCTTCCCTTCGCGCCGCCATCGCCGATCCCGTTCCACGACGTGGTGCGCTACGCACCGAACGTGCTGCTTCCCTGGAGCATGCTGCGCGACCGGCTGGATTAGACGGCCAAGCCACTAACGCCATGAGCGCACAAAGCTGTTCCTGTCGCAGATCCTGCACTGACGGAAGCGTGCGCTTCGATAAGCAGTCGCGCGGGTTGTTGGTTGTCATCTATCCTGGATCGAGGCCCCAGCGGCGTGCGCTCCAACGTCTTGGGCTGCAAGAGGCTGGGCGCCCGCCGGCGACCTGCCGGGCGTCAGTCGCGCGATATGGACAGCCCCGCGAGAAGCGGAGCGTAAGCGGCGAGCCTGCGGGATACGAACTCCGTGAAGAGCCGCACGCGCTTCGTCTTGCGTGTGTCCCCCTGCGTGAGAAGCCAGAGCGTTCCGTACATGTGCAGGTCGGTGCCCGGCACCCTCACCAGTAGGGGGTCGGCATCTCCGACGAAGCACGGCAGTGTCGTGATCCCGAGCCCTTGCCGTACAGCAACGATCTGCGCCTCGGCGTCCGTGGTCCTGAATGGAACCCCCGTGGTGCGAACCTCACCCTCGCTGGCCCAATCCGGAATGCCATGAATGCTTATGACGATCCACCGGATGGGATCAGGCGCGCCCGCACGCCACGCGGCTAGTCGATCGCGGGACATGTAGACGCCGCCGAACACCTCCGGTCCCTTCAGGCCGTGAAGATTGAGCGGCAGGGTTTTGCGGTCGTAGACGACGCGGATCGCCACGTCGGCCTCTCGGTTGGTCAGATTTGCCAGCTCGCCGGACGACAGGATTTCCATCTCGATGTCGGGATGCAGACGCGCGAAATCGGCGAAGTCCGGCATGAGCAAATGTGTCGCGAGGGGCGGAGCCAACGTTACCCGCAGAAGCCCGCGCACGCTCTGGTCGCGGCCGAAGACGCGCGTCTCCAGCTGGTGCGACGACGCTTCCATCTGGTTCGCGAGCTCGAGGACCTCCTCGCCCGCAGCCGTCAGGCGGTAGCCCGAAGGCAGCTTTTCGAACATCTGCGCCCCGAGGCGTTCCTCGAGCTGGGCGATGCGCCGCAGCACGGTTGAATGATTCACCCCGAGGTGCGCGGCGGCAGCCCGCACCGAGCCTCCGCGTGCGACGGCAAGAAAGTAGCGAACGTCATCCCAGTCGATCATGGTGCAATCCCGCACCGTCCGGTGCGCCTTCCAATGCCCGTGTCCAACACATCAAACAGCATCTCGTATGTGGGTGGCGCGGGGCGATCATCATAGCCTATCCCGACAAGCGCGGCGCAATTCCGAGCGGCGGACGCCGATTGTCGCGGCTGCGTCAGCCGTCCAGCCGGATCGATTTCGCACCACCGATGTGCGCGCTTCCGCACTCAACGCCTGGCCGCGGCGAACCTACTTCGAGGCTCTCGGGGGACTTCCCCGAACGATCAACGACAGAGCCTGAAAGGAACGGTCATGGGAAAGCTAAACGGTAAGGTTGCAGTCATCACGGGTGGCTCCAGCGGTATGGCGCTGGCGAGCGCCAAGCGGTTCGTTGAAGAAGGCGCCTATGTTTTCATCACGGGCCGGAGACAGGAGGCGCTGGACGAGGCCGTCGAGCTGATCGGCCGGAACGTGACCGGCGTGCGCGGCGACGCGTCCAATCTCGACGACCTCGACCGCCTGTTCGACACGGTCAAGCGGGAAAAGGGCAAGATCGATGTCCTGTACGCGAGCGCCGGCACGGGCGAAGCCGTCCCACTGGGCGAGATTACCGAGCAGCATTTCGATGCGGCCTTCGGCCTGAATACGCGCGGCACGCTGTTTACGGTTCAGAAGGCGTTGCCGCTGTTCAACGATGGCGGATCGATCTTCATGACCGGGTCAGTTGCTTCGATCAAAGGTTTTCCTGGTTACAGCGTCTATGCGGCGAGCAAGGCGGCGTTGCACGCATTCGCACGCGGGTGGCTCAACGAACTGAAGGGCAGGAATATCCGGGTGAACGTACTGCACCCAGGGCCGATCGCCACACCGATGCAGGACCAAGTTCTCACCGAAGAGGCGAAGCAGATGTTCGAATCCCTGATCCCGCGGGGAAAGATGGGGCGTCCTGAGGAAATTGCGGCGGCCGCGCTGTTTCTTGCTTCAGACGATTCGAGCTTCGTGAATGGGGTGGAGTTGTCTGTCGACGGCGGCTTCTCGGCCATCTGAACGACCGGGGAATCAATATCAACACGGATCGGAGAAGTATTATGAGCTATGCGATTGTAGGATTCGGTAAGATAGGCCAGGCCCTCGCCCACGCCTTCGCCCGTAAAAATATCGACGTGACCGTCGCGAGCCGCCGGCCGCCCGAGGCGTTGGCGCCGCAGGCTCGGGCGATTGGACCCACGGTCGTCGCCAAGTCGCTACGGGAAGCACTCGAGGCCGACACAATCATCTTGGCGGTCCCTTTCGGGGAGCATCGCGAGGTTGCGCAAGCCCTGCCGAGCTGGGAAGGCAAGACGGTCATCGACGCGACGAACGCGTTTCCTGTCCCTGAAGAACTGGACGGCCTCCCGTCCTCCGCCTTCGTCGCGAAGGCGTTCACCGGCGCCAAGTTCGTGAAAGGCTTCAATCACTTGATTGCAGCCACCCTGGCTGCCGATCCGATCGTCGAGGGCGGGCACCGGGTCGTCTTTCTGTCGAGCGACGACGAGGATGCGATCGCTCCCGTGGCGGCCTTAGCCAAACAACTCGGGTTCGCACCCGTCAAGCTGGGAAAGCTCAACGAGGGTGGCGCGCTGGTGCACGCACGCGGCCGCACTTGGGGCCAGCTCATCTTCCAGGATTTGTTCAAGAAGGTGCCGTAATCGATCTACGATCGTACTCACGCCCGGGACGCGGGCTTTCTTTGGGTGGTATGCATCGGATTCAAACCGGCCTCAAGATATTGCTTGGTCTCACGCAAGGGCATCGGCCTGCCAAACAGATATCCCTGCTGGACGAAACAGCCGCAACTGGTCAGCCTGAGCGCCTGGCTTTCGGTTTCAATGCCTTCTGCAATGATACCCAGGTTCAGGGCCTGTGCGAGTTGAACGATCGCTTTGACCACGGCTTCGGCCTGTCCGTCGGAGCTGATGTCCCTGGCAAAGGAGCGATCGATCTTGATAACATCCAACGGCAATCGCCTGATGTATGAAAGGCTTGAATAGCCCGCTCCGAAATCGTCGAGGGCAATTCGGATGCCCAGCGCGCGAAATTGTGAAAGCCGCTCCTCCGCCTGCTCGAAATCAATGAGCAGCAGGCTTTCCGTGATTTCAAGCTGAAGCGCCGAGGGCGGAAAGCGATGACTGGCCAACGTCGCGGCGATCTGCTCGACCACCGAGGGCGAACGCAAGTGGCGCGTCGATAGATTGACCGACACATAGTCCAGACGACCTTCGCGAATGAGCGGATACATCTCCTGGCAGCAGCGATCGATCATTGCCTGGCCGAGTTCAACGATCAACGAACTTTCCTCAGCCAACGGGATGAACAGGCCGGGAAGAAGGAGCCCGCGCTCGGCATGCTGCCATCGTGCAAGCGCCTCCACCCCGACGATCCTGTCGCTCTGGGTAGAGATAATCGGCTGATACCAGGGTTCGATCTCTCGCGCCGCTACGGCGCTGCGCAATTCTGTTTCCAGGCCCTGGCGGTGCTCAAGCTCGGCCGCCATCGTTTCGTCAAATTCCATCCATGTCGAGCGCCCCGCTGACTTGGAGCGGTACAGAGCTATATCGGCGAAGCGCTGCAGCGTTGGCGAATCGGTGGCGTCACGGGGGAAGCTTGCAAAACCGACCGAGCAACTGACGACCAATTGCAGCCGGCCACAATCGATAGGACCGCTCATGGCCTCCATGACCTTCGCTGCGATCTCCCGGGCACGTTCGCCATGAATTGGCGTCACGCAGATGACACCGAACTCATCGCCACCCAGCCGGCCGGCCACCTCCTGCTCCTTGCAGATTGCCCGCAACCGGTCCGCAACGCCCAGCAGCACCGCATCGCCCACGGCGTGACCGTAATTGTCGTTGATCTCCTTGAACCGGTCGAGATCTACAAACAGAAGTTGCACCGACCCGCCCTGAAGCTGAGCCGCGCGGATAGCCGCGTCCAGGTCGCGAGCGAAACTGAACCGGTTGGCGAGCGTGGTCAAAGGATCGCGCTCCGCGAGGAACATGGCCTGCTGGCGCGCGACCTCCAATTCGTGCGTGCGGTCGAGGACTCGCATTTCGAGATCGTTGGCCAGCACAGTCAGGTGGCTGTTGGCATGGTAGAGCTCAAGCGATTTCGCCTCGAGCAGCCATTCGGCCTCTTCGCGTGCTTTCCGTTCGCGTTGGAGACGCCGTTCGAGACGCGCAACGCGGTCCTCGGAATGATCCGTTTCCGAGAGCATTTAAGCTATCGCACCGGTCTTCTGGATCGAAAAACGAACGAATTTCTCGCCACCGTTTTCGTGGGAGCTTCGCTCTATCCGCACGGTCTCACCGTAGATATGAGCCGCTCCAAGAATGAGGCCGGAGGCAAGCGCCTCGAAGGGACGGCTGCTGCGATAGTCAAGGTTCATTGCCCCATCACCTATGCGCTCGGCCCGAAATTCGGGCAGCTCGGCATCGGGATAGAGCTTACGCACCTCCACATGGATGTGCCTATCGATGCTTTCGAGGAAATCAAAGAGGGTGGCCGCCGTCTTGAAGAAGTCCGGGAACGAAGACTTGAACCGCCCGATCAAATGCTGGCCGAATAAACCCAGCAACTCGTTTGCCGGCGTGTGGCTTTGCGCGGCCAATGTGGTGACGAGAGATTGCATCTCCTTGTGGTCATAAGTACCCACCGCGGTGTAGGCGCCCCCACTCGGCAGAACGGAAGCCTCTATGAGGTCATCAACCGCATCCGCCCCAAAAGTCTGTTCCACAAAGCCCAGCAACTCGGTGAACACCATACCCTTCATATTGCCTTCACTCCCCCCAATGGACGGCCCGCTTCTGAGCCTAGGCCACAGTATAGAATGTATAGTTAAGGGTATAATTAAGAATGAAAAAACCAACGCCCATAGGTTGTCTCTCTTCGTAACGCTGTTCGTTTCGCGGCAAATCGTACAGCAAGTCGCGAGGTATAAGAACTGGCCTTCGTCGCAAGCAGTTCACATCCAGCGCATCAGACGGTTTTGAAAGACGGTTTGCGAGGCCAGTTTGCTCGCAATGGTCCGGGATTGAAGCACATTGCGAGGCGGCAGTGGGCAAGATGGGGCGATGACTTCAATCGTGCTTGCTCGACCGAGGTCAATTGATGGCAGACGGTGGAGTGAGGGATCGCCTCGACGTGCGCTCGATACGATCATCGCCGCCATCGCGGTAGCCAACCACGGCATTGTCGTGACCGACAAGACTTCCTCGACATAAGTATCGTCAACCCGATCAAGGACCGCGGCCAGCGGAAATGACACCAGCCGCTGTCTACGGATCGCCGCGAGACAGTCGGTCCCACGCCGCGACGCCACTACCCCTGTCCGTCAGCACAGACTTCCGTGTCTCGAGCTTCGCCCGCGTCCCAGCCTTCGCCCATGCCGGAACATGCTAAAGTACCGTCAGCGCGGAACGTCATCTGTGGGCGATTTTCTTTACATGTTTCAGAATGTTGGGCTGAGAAAAGTACCGTCAACCCCGAAAATCCGGGACGGTACTTTTCTCGAATGTTGAACCGCGCATGAAAAGTACCGTCAAAAAGTACCGTCAAATTGATCTGCTAGCCTTTAATTCCAGCGTGCCCCTGGTTTGCAGAGGTCAAAAAAATCAGTGACTTAGACAGTCAATGGCTTCAGTTGATGATGTAGATCCGATTGTGAATGAGATAAACTGCAAATCGTTGTTTTTTCTACGAAAAACTACGCCGGAGCACTCCAGACTACGCTAACCCCTCACTCCCACTCGATTGTTCAAACAGCATATAACCCATTGAAATTGCTGTCAAATATTTCTTATTGCCACGAAACGACCGACACCAGAACCGTCAAAAAATTACGCATTTGATTTTAAAGGGAAAATCGCCACGAAAAATATTTCGAGGTTTCAGCAACTATCGAGACCAATCGGACGATTTTTGCACTTTTCGGGCTTTCGACGAGGCGTGTCTGCCGTCTCGAAAAGTACCGTCACCCGCTACAAATAGGGGCATTTTTCATCGCGAAATCAATGGTCATGGTAGGCCCGGAGGACATCATATAGATAGGCCAAAATCAGAAAGCTTCCCGAGGCGTTCCGCATGGTTCCGCCACACGGATAGGGATTTGACTTCTTCTACCCCCGCGTCGCTCGATGACGATCGGCAAATCAAGACCCGCCTGCAATCGCAGACCTTGCTCAGTCCAGCGGCCGAACCTGCGGCATAGCGGCGGCGAGCGACCGCTCGAAAGCATCGATCAGTGTATCGACCTGGGTTTCGGTAATAATCGGCGGCGGGCAGAAGGCAATCGCATGGAGCGGGCGCCGATCAATCCGGCGCCCGCTTCACATCTGAAATTTGCGATATCCAGGAGGCGGGCGGGCCTACCTCTCCCGGAAGGCGCGCTGGAACGAATCCACCAGGGGCTTGGTCAGATAAGCCAGAAACGTTCGCTCGCCGGTTGAGATGAATGTTTCGACCGGCATGCCTGGATAGATCTGCTCGGGCCTGATCTGCGGCGGCAGCTTGTCGGCCATTTTAAGCCGGACGGTGAAGTAAGGCAGTCCCGTGCTGGGTGTTATCAGCCGGTCCGCCGAAATGTAGAACACCTTTCCGGGCACTTTCGGCGTCGTGCGCGCATTGAGCGCCGTGAACATCATATTTGCGTCCTGCCCCACCCGGATTGAGTCGATATCTTCGGGCTTTATCCTGGCCTCGACAATGAACTCGTTCGTGGTCGGCAGAAGCTCCATCACAACCTCCCCAGCACGGATGACGCTGCCTTGGGAATTGTAGAGCGATCTAACGATGATGCCGTCCACCGGCGCCCGGATGGTCGTCCGGTCCAGAACCGATCGGCCAGCGTTGATTTGTTCCTCGAGATCCGCGACCTGCGCCCGTGCTTTGTTCAATTCCATGACGGCATCCTCGACCCGGCTGGTTGTAAGCCGTTCAATCTGCTGACGCGCTTCCACAGTCTGCGTCGCCGAGCTAGCGATCTGCGCTTCCAGAGACCCTGCCTGGCCTACCAACTCGGCGGTGCTGCGCAGAAGATCGGTGTATTCCGAACGATTTGTGAGTCCTTTTTCCAGCAGGTCTTTTTTTCGCTCCGTCTCCCCGTTGACGATCGCAATTTGATTTTCCGCTGCCTTCTTTTGAGCCCTTAGCCCGACAATCGCGTCCTGGAGGGCCATTACCCTTTGCTTCAGAATCCCCTGTTCTGCGGCATAGCGCGCCAACCGAGCCTGAAATTCCTTATTTTGCTCTCCGAAGACATCGCTGTATTCGGAAGCGTCTGAATAGGATCCGAGATCGCTGGGCAAGACAATCTTCTCGAGGCCGTCCCGCTCTGCCTCAAGCCGCGCAATGTCAGCTTTTTGGGCAACCCATTGCTTGAGAACGCGGTTGAGCTGGGACTGCGCTACCGTCGGATCGAGCACAATCAGGGCCTGGCCTCTTGAGACCTTGTCGCCCTCTCGGACCTTGATGCTGCTGACCACGCCTCCTTCGAGGTGCTGGATCATGACATTTTGCCCTGCCGCTGCTACCACGCCTGGCGCGATCGTTGCTCCTGCAATCGGTGCAGTGGCTGCCCAGAATCCGAAGCCGAGCAAGAAAAGGGCCACGCTTGCATACCCCGCCAGCGTGATCCGATCGGTGCGTGTATCGACGTCACGTTGCCAGCGATACGTATTGGCGCCCGTCTGGATGGTTTGGCTACGAACCGTCATTGGCGACCTTTATCTCCACGCGTGTAGGTAACGGGAAAAGGCACCACTCCTTCGTTGTCACGTGACTGGGAAGCTGCGGGCGATGTGGCTTGCCCCTGTCGCTCGGCAAGTTTGTCGAGCACGGCCTTGGTCGAACCATCGATCTCGACCTGGCCATTGCGCAGCATAAGTATGCGATCGCATTTGGCTGCGAGGGAAGGCCGGTGGGTGATGACAAGCACGGTCGTTTTTCGTGAACGTGCCTGGATGATCGCGCGCTCGAGCGCGGCTTCGCCATAGGTGTCAAGATTTGCATTGGGCTCATCGAGCACCAGGATCTTGGGATCGCCGTAAAACGCGCGCGCAAGGCCGATGCGTTGACGCTCACCGCCTGAGAGGCGAACGCCAGCGGGGCCGATCACAGTCGAGTATCCGTTCCTCTGCCCCAGGATGAGCTCATGCACCTGCGCCTGTTGGGCCGCCCGGACTAACTTTTCGTCAGGTGCGTCCGGCTCAAAGCGCGCAATGTTCTGGGCGATTGTTCCTGGGAAGAGTTCGACATCCTGCGGAAGGTAGCCCATATGCCGGCCGAGCTGCTCGGGATTCCAGTTTCGAATATCGCCGCCATCGATGCGGATCGCGCCAGAACGGGGTTGAATGGCACCGACGATAAGGCGCGCCAGCGTCGATTTTCCGGCTTGGCTTGGGCCGACGATTGCGACGGTTTCCCCAGCGGGGACCTCGAAGGTCACCCGCTTTATGAGCGGCAGCGCGCCGTCGGCCGATCCAGGAAGATGATAAACTATCTGATCCGCGCTCAACGCTCCTTCAGGGGCGGGCAATGCTATGCTTTCCTGCTTGTCCGGCCCGGATCGGGAAGCCGAAAGCCTCTTCCATGCAAGATTGGCGTCGGTGATCTGCCGCCAGCTTCCAACGATTTGATCAAGAGGTTGCAAAGCGCGCGCGGAAATCATCGAGGACGCAAATATCATCCCGGCGGTCATCTCGTTGTGCAGAACCAGATAAGCGCCGACGCCTAGTATCGCGATTTGCAGTACCGATCGCGTGGTGCGAGATACACCGCCATAAAATGCGTTGATGCGAGCGAGCCGATCCGAGGCGTGCAGCGAGCCGGAAAAACGGGCGCCCCAGAACTCTATCGCGTTGGACACCATGCCGAGTGCACGGACCGTTTCGAAGTTTCGCGCGAAGGCCTGCGCCGAATTCATTGAGGCACTGAGATTCTCCGCCGCCTCGTTGCCGGGCCGCGAACTCGCGACCTGATTCAGCACGGCAATGGACACCATGAGAACCGCTCCGATTACCGTTACAAGGAAGAGCAACGGGTGGATGAAATAGAGGAGGCCCACGAAGATCGGCCCGAAGGGAAGGTCGAAGAGAAAGAAAATGGTTCGTGAAGCGATGAACACCCGCAGGGTGGCCAAGTCGCGTAAGGCCTGGACATCGCCGAGCCCAGCTCGGGGGCCGCTCATTGCGGCGAGAAAAGACGATGCACCAAACGCAACATCGAGCCGCGCGGCGAGCCGGCTCGCGTATATCCCCCGAACGACTTCGAGCACTCCGAAGAGCAAGAGCGACGAAAGCGCAAGTAAGGTCAGGTAGGTGAGAGTGTCCAGATTGGCTGCAGGCAAAACCCGATCATATACCTGCAACATGTAGAGGGGCAGAATCAACACCAGGGTGTTCATCACCGCGGAGAAGAGGCCCATTTCGGCCACGCTTCTCGATAGCACCGTTCTGTTCGAATAATTGGGCATCCCGAACTTGCCCCTCGGACAAGCGATCATATTAGACAAGTTTTATATATCATGCGGGTTGGTCACGCTATCGGTTGCGCATCTTTTGATAGCCATGGTGAGACAGCCAGCGCAGCTGAGGCCTCACATCATGGTGAAGCCCTTGCGACTCTGCTGAAGATCACAAAGCATGAGCATCACGTTGCGATAGCACCCGTAGAGGAGTTGCGTTCACGTCAGTGCCACGGAGACAAGACGCTAGGGTGTTGAGGATCCCAACCGTCCTGCCCGGAGTTGCTCCCGCACTCGCCCGCGACACTTTTGCCTCCCTTGCCGGCTGAATCGAGCTCGCGCTACTTCTGGGGCGCATTGCTCCAAGCCGGCGTTCGGACATTCGAATTTCAGCCCACGATGTACGATGTCTGGGCGAGCTCTGGTTCAGCCACAGGCGCGCCACGTACCCGGCAGCGATATGCGCCTTCATGCTGGGCTAGACCTGGAGGCCATGCGCCCCCTGTACGGCTTACTGCCCGCGCACAACCAGCCAAACAGATGCTAGCCGGGTGAGTGGGCCGACGATCACGCCAGCCCAGGTGGTGGCGTGCTGTCGGCGGTCTTTGCATTCTTGGCGGATCATATTTTGGACTTCAGAGTAACCAAGTGGCGTCAGGATCCAGCTGTTAAGCTGGGACGATTTCCTCCACATTGGGTCCTTGTCGCCCGCGTAGCCAATCGGGATATTGAGGCGATCCGCCTTCCGGACTAGTCGCCGCGTTTTTATCTCCGCAATCTGTTCATAGTATAGCAGCGTTTCCCAATAATGTCGGTACTCCGCCTGTTCCCGCTCCCTAGGCGTGCAAGCATTTGCCAGGTCGACGTTATAGGCGTGGTCGAGTGCCCTAATGGTTCGCCGATATACCCCAACTTCCAACAACTCTTTGATTTGTAGCGGTATCATACGGCTCCCCTGCCTGCGCAAAAAGGAACGCTACGACCTCATATGGCATTCAGTCCATTCCACCACTTGGATGAGCTCACAACGCAAAAGAACTAGGATGAAGTAAAATTTTTTGCATTTGAACGGCGGCCTCCACACCTGTTGATCAACTCATGGACTTGCGCCGGCGTGATACCCGTTCTGATGGGCGAAATGCCTAAGCCCCGCTGCCGGAGATTCGGCCCAGATCACGAGGATAAAGATCCTGGCAACGGGGGGCTTCCCCTGCGCAATCAGCGGATGTAAGGGTATATTAGCAATTCGTTAAGTTCCTGTTGGAGTTTGCGTAAGGGGAGTTCGGTCATGAACTTCAGAGGCCTGATCAAGCGTGCTGAAGACGTAGACAAAGCAATTCAGGACCTGCAGACCGATTTGGCGGACGCGCTGGATGCAAGTCTCGACGCCGAAGAGTTGATGCCGCCCAAGAGCGACGATGTCCCGGAATCCGCGGCGAGATCTGGTGACGGGCCACCCCAAGCCGATGCGGCAAATGGCGATGGTGCGACGAACGCGGACAGTGCGGGCGATGCAGACAGTTCCGAAGCGGCGCCACGCCTGACCGCCCATACCCAGACCCGACTGGCGGCATTGAGTGCCTTTGAAGGGCTCTTCCATGACGCCAGGAACTATCTGGAGGAGATCAACGACAAGCTGTCGGAGATCGGCACCTCACACCATTTGACGCGCGAATTCCTCAACATCCTCCACAACGACATTCTTCGCGCCAACGAGCTGGAGGTTGCAAATGCCGGTCTGGCCGCCGAACAAAGGACGCTGTCGGAAAAGCTGCACGACGCGGTGAGAAAGCTGCGCGAGCGTGAAGGCGCATTCGAAGCGCTGCAACAGCGCGAGACAAGCCTGGTTCAGGACCGGGAGGCGCTTCGTGCAGCGCTTGCCGCGACAAGGCTGGAACTTGTGGAGACAGCCAATGCGAGCGCAAAACGCGAGGCGGAGTTCGGCGACATCGCCAAGCGGCTGACCGCCAGGACGGTCGAGGCCAACAGGCGCTTGCGCGAGAGCAAGATGCTGCGGGAAAAGCATGTCAGCCTGTCGATCGAGCTCGACAAGGCGCTGAAGCGGGAATCCCAGGCGCGCCACAGGCTCGACGAGCTCTCGACGATCCATGCCAGCGAAGCGGCGCGGCTTGCGGAGCTGCTGGCCGCGCTCGGCAAGAGCGAGAAAGAAGAGATGCGGCTCCAGAAGGCATTTGAGGCCGCACAGGCGAAGCTGACGGAAACAACCGAAGCGGCCCGCCTGATGGAAGGCGACAAGGAAGCCGAGCTGGCTCGCAGTCAGGCGGAAATGCGCGGGTTGGGATCGGAGATCCAGAATCTGCAATCGCGACTGGAGCAAACGTCGAACGAGAACAGCGAGGCCGCCAACGAGATCGCCAGGCTCAAGGGCGAATTGAACGACACCCTGGCCGAAAAGAAAATCGCCGATGAAAGGTTGTCCGCGCTCACCCAGGACAACGAAAACGACAAGATGAGTCTTTCGAAGGTGAACGCCAATCTTTCACAGCTTGCGCTGCAACAGGCATCCGAACAGATACAGTTCGACGTCCAGAGGCAGGAGTGCGAGGATCTCAAAGCCGAAATCGTGTCACTCAATGCCCGGATCAAGGAACTGCTGCCCTACGAGCGGCTCCATAAGGCCACCAGCGGTAGACCGCGCGAGGACGGGGTGGTCGAGATAGCCGGGTTGATGGCGAAGAAAGCACGGACAACGGGCAGGCGGCGCATCCGCAGGAATGTCAGCGCCGCTTCGTAACTCGCTTTCTGATTTTCCAGCGTGTCCGCGACGTCGCTTCGCACGCGCTCCAGAGGTGGCAAGGACGACAGTGCCACGATGGGAGGCCGGCACCTCACCCGGAGAGTAAACCAATGGGGCACCGGCCAGGCGGATCGACAGGTCCGCCGCGCAGCCAAGGTAGCGTGCGTCGGCACTGCAGGGCATTGGTGCGATCACGGAAAGTGCAAGCGACAATCCCCTGGTCTTCTGATTCGAACCCTTGCGGGAACGTTCAGCCGGCAGGCTGCAGACGCGTCCGGGACGCAATCGCGGGCCGGCCCGGATCCTTCTCAGTCGAACGGTTCGTGCTGGTAAAGCTCGTCCATGTTGAGCGATGCCAGGGCGCCGAAAGGTGCCTGCTTTTTCACCCGGCCGCCGCTCAGGATCACCACGTCGTCACAAAACGAGATGGTGCTGTGATGGTGGCTGATAACGTCAATGCCCCATGTGCTGATCCTGCAGGATGGTAAGGCGCAGAAGCAGCGCACAAAGTTCGTATCGCAAGAGCGCGTGTACATCCTTGGGCGGGGCGGGTCTCGCGGCGTCCTGCTGCATCCCGGCGATCGCCTCATTCACAGCGTCGAAATCGGCAGTGAACAGGGATAGGATTCGACGAGCCGTAAGGCTCCAGTAGCGTGACGGCATAGCAGCGGAATGTGACCGATGATCCGCGCCCAGCCATGACAGTCGCCGAACGATGGACCTGCCATGATATTCCATCGGCATGGCCTGCTCCGATTGAACGTGCGCGGAGACTGCGATCTCGACGCATGCTCGCGGAGCGGCGAACTTTCAAAGTAGCGACGTGCGAGTTCCCCACGGCGCTTTGGCGTCAGGTCGAGATGTACGACCGATCAAATCCGGCTGCTTTGATAAGCCCCGCATGGTCGTGCAACTCGACCACACCATTACGGAATGAAGCCAATCCGCTTTCTCGCAAATCCTTCAACACGCGACTTACATGCACAGCTGAAAGTCCTAACGCGTCGGCCAGTTCGGCCTGGGTCAGCGGGCATTCAAAACGGTCCGGATAGGTCGTTGCTGATCGATGTGCGCGGCAGGCCAGTTCAAGAAGAAAGTGAGCCGTGCGTTGCACAGGTCCCCTTCTACTGACTCCGGCCAGATGTTCCGTAACCCTGGAATACCGCCTTGCCTCAGCCAGCAGGATAGTCTCGCAAATGGACTGCGGATAGCGTGATAAACAAGTGCGGACAGGACCGATCAACCCTATCGCAGTCACGTCGGAAAGAGCCGTTACCGTCTCGCCCCCTTCTCCGCTGAACTCAATCGAGGCAATTTCGCGAGGGAGCGCAAAATCGATGATGTGACGCGAGCCGTTCGGCAATGTCTTGAAGAAAGCGACCCATCCCGCAGTCACAACAAGGATAAGGGAGCTAGCCTGATGCTCGCGTACAATCGTCGTGTTCGCTGGATAGAGGCGGCGCACAGCGCCCGGCAGTACAGAGAATCCCTTTTCCCAACTCGCGTCGGCAAGCGTAGGTTCCCTCGCCAATCCAAAAGCCTGTTTTGATAAGCCCATTTTGCCCAGATAACTCCCCCCAATGATCGCCCCTTCGATCAACCTGAGGACGCAAACCATCAACTGGACAAAAAGTTCCCTCTAATCCTTCAGCCGAATGGCTTCGCTGCCTACCACCGTTGGGTACGGCCTTACCGCTTTGGGTGCATCCGTCGTGGCGCCCTGGCACACAACGACGTCCGGGAGGATCGCGCAAACCGCCTGAATCATTGGTATAAAGGTCGATCAAGCTTCGGTCATCTGGGTCGAAGCTGGCCCCTACGATCTAGTTGCGGGATTGCCCTCAGCTGGTTGCCCTGGGACTTCCGACAGCGCCGATCGTACGCTTTCGAACACATTTTTTTCTAGGCTGCGCCCAGCGAACGTCACCGCTACTTTGCGATCGCGTCAGCTGTTAAAACCCCTCGCCAAACAGAATGCTCAACTTGATAGCAGCCCTGTTTGACGCTTTTCTGAAAGTCCGTCGGGTACTGCGGCTCGCGCTGAAGCCGGAATAGCTAATCCCCCACGCGGATCGGGAGCCGGTAATTCTTGCCAAGGCGGGCCGGCGATCACCCGGGTATCTCTTTCGAGACCCTCCGTCGCGCCGGTCGAAACGATTTGCTCCATCGGCTTGGCTGCCGACTTCCGGCGCCGCAGCGCACGCTTGGCGTTGTAAGTCTGCCATCTTTCTTCGGCCACCTCCAGGTCGTCGAGTGCAGATATGACCGATGCAAGGCGGGTCTCGATTTGGGCAAGTCGCTTCCAGGCGGAAAGCAGGGCAACTGAAACCAGCAAACTGTAGGCCAAAACGACAACGGCTGCACCAGCGGGGCGTTCGATGCCGAACACAATCAAGGCCCCGGCTCCAATAAAAAAGGCAAGGGCCCCATAGCCCAGCAACCGGCCCTTGTTCAGAAGGAGCATCAACGGCCAGGTTGCTGACAGCATCAGAATGGACAACGGTCTGTTGACCGCCCAATCCACAAGCCCCGCAATAACGTCGCTGTAAGTATCCATATCAACCTCTGACGAAGGCCGACTGCTTGCTTGGCGTCTGGGAGCGCAAGCTCTCCCGCGCGCCTGATCGCGGTCGGTGGTAGCGTTCCAGACCTCCCGGAAGAGCGACAGATGTCCCGGCGAATGTCCTAAGGTCTGAAAGGCTTGTCGGGTAGACCAGATCGACCTTTAGCCGATTTACTACTCAATAATGGTAATGGCGACGATGTTCGCGAAGCTGTTATGTTTCGGACTGGCCGGCGATGCTACCGGTCGTCGGGCGGGAGCGATTTGGACATACCGAATGGCGGGGACCAACCCTGTTAGGTGTTTTCATTGCGCTTAAACAGGCGGTTGCCCGAATTATTTTGACGTGAAGCAAATTCAGCCGACGCTGGAGGGGCGGAGTTGTGCTGCTGATCGCAAGGATTCGGAAATGGCAAGTCCAATGGACAATCCGATCATAACCCGAGAGTTGCTACCATTGGACGTCAGGGAGATCCTTGATTTCTTCCTCCGCCGATGGAAGCTCGTGTGCAGCATTGCAGCGGTCACCTTCGGCATATTTGTGGTTGCCGCCTATGTGCTTCCGCCATCGTATACAGGGGCTGCACAAATCTTACTCGATTCCCCGATCGACTATATGACTCCGCAGGATTATTCCAATTCTGATTTCGCCGACAATTCGACATTCATCGAAAGTCAGATTGCGGTTCTGAGATCCGCATCGCTCCTTCAGAAGGTCGTCGACAGCGAAAAGCTGCCGGAGGATCCCAAGATCGGGTTGGGGGCATTAGGATGGCTGCAAGGCGCGCTCGGAGTGTCGCGTGTCGGGATGGCGGATGTCATTGAGATTTCAGTGACCGCTTACGACCCGGGAAAAGCAGCCTCCCTGGCGAACGCAATATCCCAGGCCTATCTCGCTGATCGCGTAAGGTCGCGCTACGAAGGGGCCAGGAAAGCGTCCACATGGCTCAGTGAGCGGGCCGCATCTCTGCGAGCGGAACTGAGCGTTTCGGAACAAGCCGTCCAGAAGTTTCGGATCGATCACAATTTGTTGGCGACGCCAGCAGGCAGTTTGACTGACCAGCAGCTGTCCGAATTGAATATCGCGTTGATTAACGCGCGCGCCGAACTGTCAGAGAAACGGGCACAATTTCAACAAGTTGACAAATTGCAGACTAGCGGAGGCGACATCCAGTCGATACCGGACGTACTGCAATCCGTGGTGATCAGCGCACTTCGGGCTCAGCTCTCTGGAGTGACACGACGGGAAGCCGACCTCAAATTGAAATATGGCGATCGGCATCCGGATGTCATGACGGCTCAGGCAGAGCGCCGCGACATCGAGGGACAGATCGCCGCCGAAGTACAGCGTCTCATTGGCAATCTGAAGAATGAAGTCGATGCCGCAGAGGCCCGGGAAGCTTCTCTGGCTCGAGCCTTGGATTCGGTATCCAACCGGTCCGAAATCGAAGGTCAGGTCGGCGTCCAGTTGCGCGACCTGGAGAGGATTGCCGCCGCGAACAAAGAACTCTTTGAGACATTCCTGTCACGCGCCAAGCTCACCGAGGAGAAGTCCACCCTCCTCAACAGCGGCGTACGTGTGATCACCGACGCGGGTGTTCCGGATTCGCCGAGCTTCCCGAACAGGCCTCTCTTTGCGGCCCTGGGACTTGTCCTCGGCTTCTTCGTCGGGGGCGCCGGCGCCGTTCTTCGTGAACTTTTCGCTTCCGGCTTCATGGCAAAGAAGCAGATAGAGGACGAGTTGGCCGTTCCGGTTCTTGCGTCCATGCCAAGGATGTCGGGCTGGTCGAGAGACGCCCAGTCGCAAGCCCAGCCTGTGGCCTATCTCGAACGCAGACCACTGTCCAGGTATAGCGAAGCCGTGCGGCGGCTTCGTCTGGGCATCGAGGCGACACCGGAACTGGTCCGATCCCCCCGCCTCATGCTGGTGACATCGGCGATGCCCGGCGAAGGAAAGACAACCCTGGTATTGAGCCTGGCTTGCTCCGCGGCCGCCGACGGCGAACGGGTTCTGGTCGTCGATGCGGACTTGCGGCTTTCTGCTGCCACGGCCTTCTTCGGCATGGCGGATAAGGTCGGGTTGGTCGACGTTCTGACTTTGCCGATGAGGGCTGCAAACGCAATTCATCGGGACGAACGCTCGGGGATTTCCCTCCTCCCTGCCGGCACAAGGACCCGGAACCCGCCTGCCCTTCTTGCTTCCGTGCGAATGCGCTCGGTCCTCAACGAGCTTCGCGGGAGATTCGACACGGTGATCATTGACGCACCACCTGTTGGACCTGCGGCCGATGCCTCGATCCTGGCGAGGTATGTCGACAAAGTCCTCTTTGTCGTGAAGTGGCGTGAAACCTCGCGCGAGGCCGTTGCCGAAGGAATTCGCCATCTTGGCGGCCGGTCCAAGATTGCCGGCATCGCCTTGACAATGGTGGAGGAACCAAAGCTGCCGAAATATGGCCGCTACACGTCCTTGGAAAGTAGTGTTTCTGACAGTTACTATCTCAACTAGAGAAAATATTTCGCCATGCAGCACGCTGACCTATCTCATAGTGGCTCTCTTGAGCCGATCGGGAGAATTCACGACGGGGACGCCGCGCGCTGGTGCGTGGTCCAGACGCACCAACATTCGGAGAGCTTGGCGGAGCGGCACCTGTTGTCGCAAAACTTCCAAACCTATCTGCCCAAGCGAAGACGAACCGTTCGCCATGCTCGCATTGTCAGAACCGTCTCCAGTGCCTATTTCGACTGCTATCTGTTCGTCTCGCTGGCTGTTCATCAGCAGAGTTGGTACCCGATCAACTCGACCGTCGGCGTCCGAAAGCTCGTGATGAGCAAAGGAATGCCGATACCGGCGCCATATGGCGTGATTGAGTCTTTGATCTCAGCAACCGATGACGACGGTATTTTGCACCCGGACATTCTATTGAGGCCGGGTCAAAGAGTTAGGATCATAGACGGACCGTTTTCGGACCAGCTTGGCGTTCTTGATCATGTCGGAAGTGCTGGAGCAGTCAGAATTCTCCTCGATATTATGAACCGGTCGATTCCAATTACGATCGACCGGGATAAACTTTCAGCAATTGCTTGAATTCTATGCGTTAGTTTTCACCTAACAATTTTTATGTCGAAGATGCCGAGACCATTGGGCAAGGAGGGACGAATTGGCACCCAATTCACCCTCGATGCGGCAGCTTGCAAAAGCCGACATCCCAGCCTTCAGGCCGGCATTGAGAACATTGGACGCTACGTCCCACCAGTCAGCCGCCAATGGATGGATATGGCGCCAATTCGACGACTTTCCGGCGACGATGAGCGATTGACTCTCGACGCGATCAACTGGGGAAACCCCTTGCAACTTTCACGGAAATCCAAACCCGGAAGCCACCGTCCCGCAGACCCTGGAGCGCCTCGGAATGGCCTGCAGCCGCAACAGTATCGTCGCTGGGCTCCAGAGGCCAAGGCAAGCATGCTGACCGAAGCGTTGACGCCGGGGGCGAGTGTTCCAGCGCCAGCCAGGGTGGTTGGCGCAAGCCCGTCGGGCAGCAGAGCAGATGCAGGTCTTACACATACCGACGGAAGCGCCCCCTTCCTGCCCCTCAAGACGGTGCCGTCCCTGCCGATCGCCACAGAATTGTTTCGAGCATTCAATGAGGGCGGTCTGAAGTACGGAATAATTCAGGATCTCGCATCCCTGCAATATGGGCTTGCGGGCCGGGACGATCTGGATGTCCTTCTGGACAAACACGACTACCCAGCCTTCTGCTCGATCGTGAGCAAGCTGCACGGCTGTCGCGGCGTGAGCCTGTCCTGCTACGACAATGTCTGCGCCGGCCGAGAGGACTGGTTCCTGCCCGACTTTTCGCATGGCCGCTATCTCCATCTCGACATGCATATCGGCGTCCGGGTCGGCTGGGAGTTTCGTAAGCGCTATCCCGTATTCGACTATGCGGCGATTACGCGATGGGAGACGATTTGTGTCGACGGCGTAGCGGTCCCCGTCGTCTCTCCCGAAGACGAGATTCGAATAGCAATTGCACGCTTCGCCTTTAGGGCCTGGGGGCCGCCGTGGAGGCAATGGATCACCGTTGGGGATGGTTGGAAGGACCAATTTGCACGTCTGCCATTTTTGTCGGGCGAGCATGGCTTGCATGTCGTGGAATACACGTTTGGCGGCGGGAGATCGGCGAGCTGCAGGTTCCTGCAAAGCACCGACAGTTTGCTCGCCCACCGTGGAGATCTTTCCAGGCTGCGGCGTTCAATCCGGGAAATGTGCGGTTTCACGGGACGCTACGGAGTAGCCGACGCCGGCGTTCATCTGGCCCGCAAGACCTCGTATCTCGCATTGAGATCCCTTCAGCGATTGATGCCCGGCAGATTTCCACCAAAGAGACGGCCTGCGGCTGGTGGCTTTGTAGTGGCGCTCATAGGACCTGATGGCATGGGAAAGAGCACTCAGGTTGATCGGCTGACACAGATATTTCGATGGAAATTCGGGTGTGCGCAAGCATATGTCGGGACCGGAGACGGCAATGGGTGGTGGCTTCGCAAGGCGTTGCAGACCCTGGTTTTTCCCCATAGACGCCGCCTTAAGTCCTTGGCCCAGCAAGGTGGCAACAATTCCGCTAGCCGAAATTGGTCGAAGGGAGGAGTTGCTGCCGCCGCGCTGGCATTGTGGGCAGTTTTGATCGCGTTTGAGCGATACGCTGTCGTGAAACGTGCACATCGATGGGCGACGCGCGGCCTGATCGTCATTTGCGACAGGTGGCCGCAAGCGCTCGGCAGGGGATATCTGGACGGGCCAACCATCCCACCGCACCTGTTCTCCGTCCCTGGCTTGTCAGCTCTCGCCCGGCTTGAGCAGAGGCTCTATCAGAAGATGGCGGAATGCCGGCCACACCTCACTTTGCACCTCGTTTCCGATTTTGCCGTCTCCGAGCAGCGAAAGCCGGGAGAAATCAGGAAAGAAGCCTTCGATGCGCGGCTGTCGCTGATGGCGGAGCTGCGAGCCAAGGACAAGACCATCCGAACCATTGACGCAAGCGCTGGCATCGAGGCGGTCGGCCGCGAACTGTTCAGGCATATCTGGCTGTCGTTGTGAGAGGCAGGGCGGCCGGCTCATCGGCCAGTATCCATCTCCAACAGCCCCTGACGCACGGCCTTCCGCCATCGCGAATCGACAGGTGTTCCCTGCCAGGCGGGGGAAAGACCGCCGAACGCTCGCGCTCGATGGCGGCGCGCTGACAGAGCCTGTTTCATCCCGGGATCAGCACGGGGCTCCGACTCGAACGAGCCAATATGGCTCTGCTTCGGACGAGCACCTGTCCCATCCGGCCGCAGCTCCACGCAATGACGGAGGTTGCCATGTTCGACACCATACGCAGGACCGGCAGTTGCCTGTGCGGCGGCGTGCAGTTCTCGGTCCGCGGTCCGCCGCTCCGCATTGGTCTTTGCCATTGCAAGGATTGCCGCAAGGCCGGCGGCTCGGCCTATTCGGCCTTTGCCATCTGGCCGCGCGAGGCCTTCGAGAAGACGGGCCTCGTCAGCTCCTATGGCATGCGCAGCTTTTGCCCGACCTGCGGCGGCCGCGTCGCCCGGGTCGACGACAACGAGGCCGAGGTGATGATCGGCAGCCTCGACGTCGCGCCGACCGATCTCGTACCCGAATATGAATTGTGGACCGCAAGACGCGAAACCTGGCTGCATGCCTTGCCCGGCACCGAACAGTTCGAGCGCGACCGGCCAGCGGCGAACAGCGCAGAAGTGCCGGCGCCGAGGTCGCTGTCGGACGTCGATGCGGCCGCGTGAAATCTGATTTTGCGCTCGCCCTTTCACCCGGATGCGCCCCGGATTTCATGTCCCCTGAGGTATAAGCAAATGAAGATCGTTCATGTGCTCACCAGACTGCTTCGGGCAGGTTCCGAAGAGAACACATTGGCCTGCTGCCTAGCTCAGGCGCGGCATGGCCACGAGGTGCTTTTGGTTCACGGCGACGAGTATGACCCGAGGTTGCGGGCATCGGTTGCCGGAGCCGTCAGAGTGGTGACTCTGGAAAAACTCATCAATTCGATTTCACCATCCCAAGACGTTTCTGCATTCGGGCAACTCACTCGCCTTATGCGCGATTGGCGGCCTGACATCGTGCACACACATCAAAGCAAAGCCGGTATCGTCGGCCGGCTTGCCGCCAGGGAAGCCAATATCCCTTGCATCATCCATGGCGTGCACATTTTGCCTTTCGTGCATGTGGGCCGCGCGCAGAGGCTGATATTTCTGGGCGCCGAACGCCTGGCCGCGAAGTTCACACAGGCTTTCATCGATGTCAGTCAGGCTATGCGCGACATCTGCATCGCCAATCATCTGGGCAGCGCCGATCAGCACCATGTCGTCCACTCCGGCTTCGATCTGGCGCGCTTCGCGAACGCGCAATGGCCGCAAGACCCCTATCTGCTTCTGGGGACGACCGCCGGAGAGCCAAAGCCACCAGTAGTCCTGATGCTGGCTGCACTGGAGCCGAGAAAACGCCATGTAGAGTTCATTGAAACATTTGGGCAAGTCGTCGACCGGATTCCCAATGTGCGACTGATCCTGGCCGGTGAGGGGCCGGCGCGATCCGCTATTGAATCGGCGATTGAACGATCCCCGTTCGCAAACAACATTCGCATGATCGGATACCATAGCGAGCCTGAGCGGCTGAT
Source organism: Mesorhizobium neociceri (assembly GCF_013520985.1). Classification (GTDB taxonomy): domain Bacteria; phylum Pseudomonadota; class Alphaproteobacteria; order Rhizobiales; family Rhizobiaceae; genus Mesorhizobium; species Mesorhizobium neociceri. Next base: position 103,852 of record NZ_JACDTY010000012.1, read on the forward strand.
CAGTCTAGCGGACGTGTGTGTGCTGACGTCGATGCGAGAAGGACTGCCTCGCGTCATGATGCAGTATCTGGCGGGCGGTCGAGCCAGTGTGGTCTCGCATCTGCCAGGAGTGGAAGAGGTTGTGAAGCATGGCGTGAATGGAATTGTGACGCCCGGGGAAGACGTTGGCGCCGCAGCGGCTGCGATCGCCGACCTTCTCCAAAATGAGCACTGCCGCGCTCGACTGGCTGATGGCGCGAAACTCACCGACCTTTCATCCTGGGGGCTGGATGCCATGTGCGATAGGGTCGAGTTGATTTATCAATCCGTTCTTGAATCAGCCCTTTCATCCGCAAGGCCAACCGAGACGCGAATTCGCGATGGCCTCGCCAAGCAACCCTTAGGACTGCTCGGATTTTGATCCCTTTTGCTCCTTCGAAGGAGCACAGATTTCCAAGGCTTACTGCTCGAACCTAACGAACACCTGCTGTCACGCTCCGGTCGACGAATGTCGATTGGTCCTGACGGCAGGCAAGACAACCGGAGTACGACGATGCGTTTGCGTGCTGACCAGCAATTTCCTTCCAAGCTTTTGCGAATGAAGGATTGGGGCCGACGGCTTTTTCCCGGATTTGAACCTGTGGCCGGCCGCATGCTGGCAATGATTTGTGGTCTCGCCATTGCCTTTTTTCTGCTCACCGCAGATGCAGCCTGTGCGGATGGATATACATTCGACACCGGTGACGTCCTGCGTGTATCCGTGATTGGCGAGGAATCCTATCCGCTGGACGTCGTGGTCGATGATCGGGGCTCGATATCACTTCCCATGTTGGGTGATATTCAGGCGCGCGGCATCACCGCCGTTGCCCTTTCGCAGGCCATTCAGCGTGCATTTCAGCAGCAGAAGCTCATCCTCGAGCCGTTCGTGAGAGTGGAGATCGGTCAGTACCGGCCATTCTTTATTTCCGGAACGGTGGCTCATCCCGGATCGTACCCGTTTCAACCCGGAATTACGGTTCGGCATGCGCTCACCATAGCCGGCGGCTTTCGGGCCACCGTCGTGGGAAACACGGAGCCGGCCCTGCAAATAGCTGATCTGCGCAGCGCACGCGCAGGTCTGGCGATCGAAGAATATCGTCTGAAGGTTCGGCTCGCCCGGCTTCAGGCGGAAAGCCGGGCGGACAAATCCTTCGTTGCGCCGGCGGATCCGCCGGTCGAGTTTGGCGGACACTTGATTGCCGACATCATTGCGTCCGAACAAGCGCAACTGGACGCTCGCCTTACCGCATATCGGGATGACGTTTCCTTCTTCGAAGTCTCGCTGGATCGGGCCAGGAAGGAAGCAGATATGGTCGCTGCCACGCGAAAAGAGAGGGAAAAGACCGCCAACCTTCAACTCGAGGAACTGCAGTCTGCCCGGTCGCTGCGGGAAAAAGGTCTGGTAACCAACTCGAATGTCATGACGGCGGAAAGAGCCCATACGAGCTATCGCGCCGAACTTGCGCAGACCGAACTGCAGCAGGAGCAGGCGCGGCAGGCGATGCTGAACTCGGAGAGTGAGCTGAGAAAAAAGAAGCAGAGTTATGAAATGGACTTGATCTCGCAAACGCAGGATACGCAGGTCGAGCTGGGAAAAATTCAAAGTCAGATAAGGTATGTTGCTGATAAGCTTCTCTTTATCTTCACATATGGCGAACAGAGGACCTTCGACGACCTGCAAGGCTCGGTGAAGATTTCGATTTTCAGGCGCGACCAGAAAGTCGCCCACGACATCGTCGCCGATGAAAATACGGAAGTCAGAGCTGGCGACGTCATCGAGGTTTCGATCGTGGCCAACAAGGGGTTCTACGCACCGGACACGTCCGGAACAATGGCGGCACCTAATGCTGAAGGCCCGGCACTTCAGCCAAGCATTGTCGGCCAATAGCACCAACGGGGTGTCCGCTCCATCGAACACGGGCTTGCTGCAGGCCTGCCGTCGTCGCTCCGCAACATTCTTGCTTCGCGCCTTGATCGACCGACCTGGCCCGGCCCCGCCTTAGCCGGGGTAAGAATCTCATCGTCAGAACTTTGACATGATCTTTGGGACAGCACTGGCAGTCGTGGGGAACTGCCTCCGGCGGCCGAATTCCCATGTCGACGTTACGTCGCGCCCGGCGCCGCCTTCCCATCGTCCGATCGCGCATCGCGGGTGCAATCCCCAGCTTGTCGTGCGGATCGGCGCAATCATGGCTCACCCTTTAGCGACGGAGACTTGTGATGACGGAAAAAGAGCTGAAACCTCCGATTTTTCTGATCGGCAACTATCGGTCGGGGACCACAATTGCACAAAAATTGATCGGGCTGCACCCCGACATCGTTACCTGGTACGAGCCAAAAACCTTGTGGCTATACGCCGATCCGGCGCGGCGTCATGACGAATTCGTCGAAACCGATGCCACCGATAGGGTCGCTCGTTACATTCGCGGCCGGTTCCTCGACTATCAGTCGCGGCACGGTGACCGGCAAATCATGGAAAACACGCCTGCCAACGTCTTGCGCGTGCCGTTTGTGCACGGGATTTTTCCGGAGGCTATATTTCTCTATATTACGAGGAACCCATTTTCGTACATAAGCTCGATGGAGCTTAAGTGGCAGCGAGCAAAGTCTATCAAGGGACTAATACGCCTCTTGAAAATAACTCCTGTCACACAGATCCATTATTACGCAAAAGATGTTATAAAACAGATGGTCACGAAAAGACTGCTTGGGAGGAAATACACCTCGATCTATGGGCCACGTTACAATGGAATAGATCGGGATCTGAAGGAGCATGAAAAGTTGACGGTGATCGCGCGCCAGTGGGCGCGTGGCAATCGAAGGGCTCGAGAAGATCTCGCCAGGCTGGGCAACGGCCGCGTGCTGTCCTTTCGCTATGAGGATTTGATACAGGATCCCGAGTTGGTCTTGCGCCGCATCTATGAACATTGCGGGCTGAATTGCACCGACGATATCGCTCGCAAGGCCAAGGAGATGATCGACCCGGGCCGCCAGCAGAAGTGGCTCCGCCTCGAAAAGAAAGACCTGACGGCGATCATACCAGAGGTCCGGGATGAGATGGAATTCTATCGCTACGAAATTCCGTCGCTTCTTCAATAGGTGAGGCGCGTAAGGCGCGGGCGGTCGGCACGGCGGCCGAGCCGCCACATGACCAATGCGATCGTGACGTTGCTGGCGCGTCGCCGAGCCGTCGCTCAGCGAATCCAGGGTCGACGCAATGGTCCCTGTTTGGGTCGGCCGAGGAGTGAAGACAGACGTGAGCAACAACAGGCGCGGGCTGGCAAAACAAAGTGTCGTGGGCATGTTCTGGACGTCCTTGTCCATGGGTGCCCTCGCGGTCGCGGAGCTTGTCGCTCTTCTCATTCTGGCCCGGCTGCTATCGCCCAATGAGTTCGGTCTTTACTCCGCAGCGCTGATCGTCATCAAGTTTTCGGCGATCTTCCAGGGACTTGGCATTACCCCCGCGATCGTCCAACGACCTGTGCTGGAAGAGCGGCATATTCGGGTGGGGTTCACCTTGTCGTGCCTCCTCGGCCTGTTTGTGTCCGCGTTGGTCTGGGCGATGGCACCGGCAATTGCCGGCCTCCTTCGGCTCGCCGATCTGGCTCCCGTCGTTCGTGCCATCTGCTTCGTGTTCCTTTTCCAAGGGGCTTCCATGGTCGCATTGGCCGCGGCCCAGCGCGCGCTGCGATTCCGCTGGCTGGCGCTCGTCGATGCCTGCGCCTTCGCGACGGGCTACGTCGTTGCCGGTCCGCTTCTGGCTTGGCTCGGCTTCGGCATCTGGGCCCTTGTCGGCGCGCTCCTGATCCAGCAATCCATCCGCATGGTCGTGCTGCTTGCTGGCCAACCGCATTCGATGCGGCCTTTGCTGGAGCGGCGCGCCATCACCGAACTGCTCTATTTCGGAAGCGGCTTCACCATTGCCCGGGTATGCAATTACCTGGCCACCCAAGCGGACAGGCTTGTCGTGGGCCGCTGGCTCGGCGCCGATGCGCTTGGACTGTACGGCCTGTCGTCACAACTGATGACGACGCCCGCGGTCATCGTCGGTCAGGTTCTCGATCGGGTGCTGTTCCCGACCATGGCGCTGGTCCAGGAGCAGCCCGCGCGGCTTGCTCGTGCCTATCGCAGCGCAGTCGCGGGTTGCGCTCTGCTTGTCCTGCCGGCCAGTGTGGTCGTGGCGATCGTCGCGCCGGAGTTGGTTGCGGTCATTCTCGGACGGGGATGGGTAGGGGTAGTCGACCCGCTCCGGATTCTTGCGTTCAGCATGCTGTTCCGCACGAGCTACAAGCTTAGCGATTCCGTCTCGCGCGCAACAGGAACGGTCTACGCTCGCGCCTGGCGCCAGGCGGTGTTCACCATCGGCGTCTTCGCCGGCTCCCTCATAGGGCAATTCTGGGGCATAGAGGGCGTGGCGTTCGGCGTCGGCGCGGCCTTCGGGATCAACTTCTTGCTCATGGCACAGTTGAGCCTCCGCGTGACGGGGATGACGTGGGGGGACTTCCTTGCGGCACACCTGCCCGGGCTCGCGCTCGCGGGCGCTGTTGGAACCGGCGTCTGGGCACTGGTGGAATGGCTGCGCGAGTTCCATCTATCTCCTCTTCCCCTGCTCATCGATACGGCATTGCTGGCATCTGCCGGGGGCTTGCTGCTGTGCTGGATCCTGCCCTCGCTGTTTCTTGGGCGGGACGGGCAATCACTGCTGCGCTTGCTCGCCGCGGTGGCGCCCGCCTGGCCCAGGATGAAGAAGGCAACTGACTAGTCAACGACAGAACATTTGGGCCGCGGCTTTCGTGCGCTGCGTTACCGTCGCCATGCTCGATCTGGGTATCGGAGCTGACGCCCTGTCGGGCACGTCGCAATTCCGGATTTAATCGAGAGAAATGCGAAAAGGAAATCCAACATGGCTAAACTGCCTGAGCTTCCCTGGGGTGACGCGAAACTCTTGACGACGGAGTTCGGCATCGACGCCTTCGACTGGCCGAACATAGACAATTGGACCCAGCCTACCGGATCAGCGAGCGGCAGCGAGACTCCGCACGTACTCTCCGAGCTTGGCGATGGGCTCGCTGCCGAAACCGGCAAGGGCAATCACACCACCAGCTTTGATCCCGCCGCAAAACAGCTCGATCTCGTCTCCGAGCATCAGATCACGCCGGCATGGGGGAGCGAGGGCGGATTGAAACCGACTGGCCTCACCGAGGCGACAGCCAGACTTGGCATTCATCTGGACAGCACGCTTCTCGACAGGCTTGCGGCGAAGGCCTCTGGGTTGTGGCACAATGTGGAAAAGGGTCACGCCGACAGCTTGCTGACCTCCACCACCACTATCCCTGAGGCAGTTGCTGACATCGGCACGGGCTCGACGCGCGCCACGGTCACCACCAGCAGCCTCCTCGCTGCCAGCTCTAATGCGATCGACCCGATCTTCGAGACAAGGGTGGCGAGCGCCGGCGACGATGTCGAGCAGAAGGGCTCGGGCGCGATCTCAACCAACACCAACGATCTGGAACTGGGCTATGACAGCAGCACCCGCCAGACGGTAGGCATCCGCTTCACCGGCATCGACATACCGCAAGGCGCCATCATCACCAGCGCCTACATCCAGTTCCAGGCCAATGAGGTAAAGACCGGCGCGACCTCGCTGCTGATCAAGGGCGAAGATGGCGACGACGCGAGCGCCTTCACCAGCGTCAGCTTCAACGTGTCCTCACGCGCGACGACGGACGCGTCCGCCGCCTGGACGCCGGACCCGTGGACCACGGTCGGCGCCCACGGCTTGGCCGAGCGCTCGCCCGACCTGTCGACGATCGTGCAGGAGATCGTCAACCGCTCGGGCTGGGCGGCGCTCAACGACATGGCATTTATAGTCACCGGCACCGGGACGCGCACGGCCGATTCCTACGAATATTCGCCGACCGGCGCTCCGCTGCTGCACATCGAATATCTGCTGCCTGCATCCGGCGCTCCGGTGGCCTTCAACACCCCGGCCGACGCCGACGCCGCCGCCAACCAGATCGCCGAGCTTGCCGCGGCAGGTGTACCCACCGGGATCACCGCCTCCGCCACGGATCCCGATGCCGGCTCGACCGTCACCTATAGTCTCAACGATTCACGCTTCGCCATCGACGCCAGCAGCGGCGTCATCACGCGCTCAGCCACCGGCACGCTCGACTTTGAGACCCAGCCGTCGATCAATCTGACAGTGACGGCAACCTCCTCCGACGGAGGCACCGCCAACCAGGTCTTCACCCTCGCCGTCCTCAACAGCCCTGAGCCGGTCGCCTTCAATTCCTCGCCGGACGCCAACCCCGCCGCCAACCAGATTGGCCAGAACGCCGCCGCCGGCACGGCGATCGGGATCACCGCCGCAGCGACGGATCCCGACGCCGGCTCGACCGTCACCTACAGCATCGACGACTCTCGCTTCGCCATCAATGCCAGCACCGGTGTCATCACGCGCTCGAGTACCGGCACGCTCAACGCGACGTCGGAGCCGTCGATCGCCCTCACCGTCACGGCCACCTCGTCCGATGGCAGCATCGATACCCATGCCTTCAACGTCGACGTCACGGCCAACCAGCTGCCGGTGGCCTTCAACGCACCTCCCGACGCCAACGCCGCCGCCAACCAGATCGCCGAACTTGCCGCGGCAGGTGCATCCACCGGAATCACCGCCTCGGCCACGGATCCCGATGCCGGCTCGACCGTCACTTACAGCATCAATGACTCGCGCTTCACCATCGACGCCAGCAGCGGCGTCATCACGCGCTCAACCACCGGCACGCTCGACTTTGAGACCCAGCCGTCGATCAATCTGACAGTGACGGCAACCTCGTCCGACGGAAGCACTGCGAACCGGGCCTTCAGCCTCGCCGTCCTCAACAGCCCTGAGCCGGTCGCCTTCAACTCCTCGCCGGATGCCAATCCCGCCGCCAACCAGATCGCCGAGCTTGCCGCGGCAGGTGCACCCACCGGAATCACCGCCTCGGCCACGGATCCCGATGCCGGCTCGACCGTTACCTACAGCATCAATGACTCTCGCTTCGCCATCAATTCCAGCAGCGGCGTCATCACGCGCTCAGCCACCGGCGCGCTCGACTTTGAGACCCAGTCGTCGATCAATCTGACAGTGACGGCAACCTCGTCCGATGGAAGCACCGCCAACCGGGTCTTCAGCCTCGCCGTCCTCAACAGCCCCGAGCCGGTCGCCTTCAACATTTCGGCGGATGCCAACCCCGCCGGCAACCAGATTGCCCAGGACGCCGCCGTCGGCACGGCGATCGGGATTACCGCCGCAGCCACGGATCCCGATGCCGGCTCGACGGTCACCTATAGCATCGGCGACTCGCGCTTCGCCATCAATGCCAGCACGGGTGTCATAACGCGTTCGGGTACCGGCACCCTCAACGCGACGTCCGAGCCGTCAGTCGCCCTCACCGTCACGGCCACCTCGTCCGATGGCAGCATCGATACCCATGCCTTCAACGTCAACATCATGGCCCACCAGCTGCCGACGTCGGTGACCCTGGCACATACTATCGCGACTTCGCTGTGGTCGCCGCCGAGCCCCGACCCCACTGATATCGTCTATATCTCCCACTTGGGCACGCTGCTTGTTGCCGACAGCGAAGTGGAGGAGATGTCCATTTTTACCGGTAAGAATGTCTACCAAACGACTCTGAGCGGCAATCTGGTGGGAACACTCACAACCGTCAATTTCTCCGACGAGCCCGCCGGGATCGCTTATAATCCTGCTAACCACCATCTCTTCTTCGCGGACGATACCGGGACGAAGAGCGTGTACGAACTGAACCCCGGCAATGACGGACTTTACAATACGCCCGACGACATCGTGACCTCGTTCAGGACGTCGGCATTCGGCAGCACGGATCCGGAAAGCGTTGCCTATGATACCAAACGTGGCGTCCTGTATGTCGCGGATGGCACAACGCACAACATCTACACCGTCGCACCGGGTCAGAACGGCAAATTCGACGGCGTCGCGAGTACGGGCGGCGATGACATCGTGACGAGTTTTTCTGCTTCTGCGCTGGGAACCCCAGGTGACGCAAGCATCGCGTATGACCCGGGCAACGATCTCCTCTATTACATTCAGTCGGCCAAGTCAGTGGCAATGGTTACAACGACAGGGGATCTGTTGGGTACACTCGATATCTCCTCGGCCCACGCGAAAAAACCGGCCGGATTGGCGCTGGCGCCGAGCAGCGACGATCCGACCCACCATATGAGCCTCTATATCGTCGATCGGGGCGTGGACAATGACACGAACCCAACCGAGAACGACGGCAAGATCTATGAATTCCATTTTAATGATTGGCTCGTCTGAACCGGCACGGCGCGATGGCTCAATCCCTCGGTGCGCACGTCACGCCGGCCGAAAGCCGCGCTGATTGCAGTTCGGGATGATGCCAATGCAATGTGAGGCTGGTCCGAGCCGACAAAGAGAAGCCCGGACCGCTCGCGGCACTCTGGCGTACCGCGAGCGGTCCGGGCTTCCAAATGAAAAGGCTGGAGCCCTATGTCCTCAAGACGCTGTTTTCAGCGACCACGATGCTGCAGGAGCTTACGCCTGGCCGGGAGGGCCAACGTGAATATGGTTCTTGTCTCCCCAACCATTGCCCGGTTTTGATCCGCCCGATTTGGCAATCGCCCTGGAGTTCAAGCTTGTGCCGAGCAAGAGCGTCACTGCCGGCGGCGTAACCGCTGCAAAACGCCCCGCCTTCTTGAGAAATTCACGGCGCGCTTGAGCCTCCGAGACCAGGGTTTCCGGCGTCCGTTCCGAGCGTTTTGTGCTTTCAGTTGACATGTCAGACCTCTTCACAAACTTTCTCAAATTCACAGCTTTCACCTTAGGCTCGCTGATACGGGGGTACTAGTTCCCCAAAAGGCTTAGATTTTGGTACGAGGGTTGAAGAGCGTGCGAGCGATGCGACGCAAGAGGTCGGACGGTCCACGTCGCGCCAAACCGTAGTCACGTGAAAACCGCCATGTGCCCCACATCAAATTGCCGGCCAGGCGCAGCGGGGCGCCGATGATGGGGTGGGTCGCCGTGAAGATGCGCCTCCAGTGCTGGAAACGGACCATTGGGCGTTGTGCACATTTTGCCGGGATTCTGGTCCCGAAGAAATGGTGCAGGGCCAGCAGCTGGGTGTCGAGCGCATTGCGGGCGCTTCGATCCGACATGGATGCCTGCAGTGCCGTCCAGTCCACGCCGTCGCTTTCCGCCAATCTGGCCAGATCATGAAGGTGTCTGAGATCTATCCTTCCGCGCCAATAATCTCCCTCCTTGAGAAGGTCGTGCACCATCCAGTGCAGGGCGCGAGACTGAGCGGGCGGAATTTTTACCCGAAGGCCGTCTCGCTGGACGAGCTTGGGCGGTTCAAGGCCGTTCGCCCGGCTCGTCCGGAGCTCCAGCATGCCGGCGTCCTGCTGGCGGGCCATGCCTCGAGCGCCCGCCACATCGACGTAGCCAAGTTCTTCAAGACAGGCTCGGGCGATCGCCTCTTCGGGGGAGTCAACGGCTAGATCCAGGTCACTCGTCATCCTGCTGGGAACCCGGCCGGCCGGCGAAAGGAACAGGGGAATGGCGCCCTTGAGCAGGAACGGAACGACGTCGCGGCGGTTGAGGGCCGCAACGGCTTCACGCAGTTGGGTACGCAAGCGCAGGTTCCGTTCGCGATTGCAGTCGTGAACGAACTGAAGGTACTCGCGCACGTCCTCCGGAAGGTAGTGGGTGTGTCCGGATTGCGCGAGGGACGAGAACAAATCGGGTGTGAGCAGAGTGTGATTGGCTAGAGCAATCACGGCCCGCCAATCGGTGCGGTCGGTCGGACTACCGCGCAGTCCGGCGATCAACGCCTCAAGCGCATTGCCCCTGCTCATCACCGGCATGCTTTCGTGATCAGTTGCACCGCATCATCAAGCCTCGAATAGGTCAGGCAATAGGTTTCCGCCGATCCGATGAGTTGGACCAGGACGTCAAACGCTGTGCCGCTCAGCTCTCCGCCGGGTGCAAGCGCGCCGTTGAGAAGGCCGCGCAATGCGTGAGCTGGATCGACCGGCTCCAGGCTAGCTTTCGAGTCGCGACCTCGACGGAGCAGGACCACACGGCCGATGGGGAGGGGATCAGGAGGCAAGGGCACGAACGCCTTGGGCACGGCAAACCGTACACGCCTGCGATCTGGGCGGCGACAGACTGGAACGGCAGCGAGGCCGGGGCAGTATTCGGACAGCAACGGCCATGATCCCGCCTTGACTGCCGGGGCAAACGGAAGGCCAATGCCATGCCCCATAGAGTCCAGCAGCGTCACATCATCGGCGGCAAAGCCAAATCCGGCATGGACCAATGCCAAGGTCAGCGTTGTCTTGCCGGCGCCTGGATCGCCACAAAGAAGGACGATGTGTTCGTTTCTGAAAAGCGCTGCCGCATGGAGAGCAAGTTCATAGGCGCCGTAATCCAGAACCTCGGTCAGCAATTGCCCCTTCAGCATGACGGGTAATTCGTCGAGCGAGCAGGACAAAATCCACTCGCCATCCCGCAACAGATGGACTCTCCCCCCGTGCCCGACCACCTCGAGTAGAACGTCGGCAGTCTCTCTTTTGACCTCAAGGTGCTGAAACACGGTGATCGCGGGAAAGGCGCAGGCTGCCGGATAGACGATGCGTATGTTGAGGCCTGCAACGGAGACCACCTGGCTCACGGCCTTTTGAGCTGAAGAAGCAGACGAAGGCGCGAAGCGCCGTATCAGGTTCAGCCGCTGCCAATCCTCCAGCGCAGTCTCGACATGCCTGTTTGCCTCAAGTCTACTAACGCCACTGCGCGCCATCTCGGCCGAGATGGCTTGCGGTGGCATGCCTTCTTCCAGAGAGCGCCAGATGTCGGCAGCCGTATCGTTGACGGCGAAAATGGCCTGCTGGGGTGAACTGAATAGGAGGTTCTGTCCCCTGACGCGTGCCAACCGCCCCCGCATCACAAACGTCCCAGGACTGTGATCGGCGGGGCCTGACGCCACGCTTCTGTCAATCGCCTCGTGCTGGTTCATCGCGGTGATGGTCCAAGCTGTTGTTGCAAAGCAGGTAGCATGCGAGCGCCACAAGACTTCGCAGTTCGGATGATCATTGCCGACGGCTGCGACTTCTCACAGCATTTCGTCGGAGAACCGAACCACGTCCTGGTGCGCCACGATCCACTGTAAATGCGCCTTGTTCCAATGTTTGCGGGCGTCGGCGCCCGTCAGCAATTTGAAACCAGACGGCGGCAGCGGCAATGCGGAGGGGATTGGCTCGTCGGGCAGCCACAGCAACACGTTGTCCCGGCTTTCAATCGTCAGCCGCCATGTTCTTTCCAGGCGCCGGAACCCACGCATGTTGGCCGCAGCCAATGCAAAAACCGATTCGGTGATCCTCAACCTGGGTGACTGATCGACAGCCTTGATCGGCGCCTGATGTGTGATTTCGCCCTTGGAGAGAAAGGCGTGCATACGGATTAAGGATCCCTCGATCCGCACGGTTTCCTCTGTTCCGTCTCGTTCGTTTGACGCAGGATCCAGGCTGATCCCGGAGAAACATCCGTCGAACAGGCAGTCTTCAATGATGCCGCTGAGGAGATAGTCGTTCTCCACCGCGTCATCCCTGATTTCGCTGAGCCAGCACCCCTTTAGGCGAAAGCCGTCAGCGTGCTCGGCAAAACGAATGCCATCCCAGCAGCGGCGCGCACGGACACCCTCTATTGTCGCGTCGGTGGTTCCGTCCCTGACAAGCAGAGCCGCGCTGTTGCAGTAGGTGTCCCGCCAATCAGACGTTAGCGGCACCTGGCCGTCGAAGCGGCCGCCGACAAAGTGAACGCCGGGACAGTTGCGGATGACGACGGGATAGCGATTGACCGGCAACGGCCCCTCGTCGCAGCCCATCATCGCGCTGGGATCGTTGTTTCTGCTGTTGGCAAGTGTGAAAGCAGCATTGCGAGCGTCGATAGTTGCTCCCGGCTGGAGATTCCGTATCGATTGCTGTTCGAAGCCATACTCACCTGCCAGAACGATCTCGTTGCCTTGCGGCGTCTGTCCGCCTTGCGCTTGGAACGAGCTCGGCAACAGGGCGATCACAGGATATAAGCCGGCGACGCCCATGAATAAACGGCGATCCATGCTCCTGCTCATTGACCTACCGAATCGCACAGCCGATGCCTTTCGAGGCAGGCCAGAAGCACAGCATCGAGAACCCTTTCGGCGACGTCTTCGGGTGATGCAAACCTTTCCACGACGACCGCCGCCAGTACGCCGGCGTGATCTTCCGTTCCCATCCCCCCCTCAAGATCGGCCGCAATCTCGCGGCAAGCACGGTCCGCTGTCGACCAGAGATCAAAGTCGCGGTCAGGAGATGCCCTTTGCATCCGCGAGGACCGATCGCCCCTTTTCTGAAGTCGATCTCGTGCCACGCCGACCTCGCCGCGCAGATGGACAAAAGCTATGTCGTGCACGCCAATGGCGAACAGAATATCAAGCCACTTCTCCGATGTTGCCCGATGCCCGCTCTTGAGCAAAATGGACAAGAACCCCTGCAACAGACCCTGATCCATAATAGTAATGGTATTCTTTTCTGCTCTCTCGCTTTGCACATAGGCAACCAGAAACGAAAGATTCCAGATGACTCTGGCTGCATCGACAATTGATGATTGCCCGCTTTCGATGACAAAGCGTGCAATGCGCGCGAACAGGGAGCGAAACTCACGATCCTTAAATCTTGGTGCAACAATACCGATCCTATAAATCTGGCGGCCGATGAAATTTCTTGTCTGCCACGCTATTCGCGCATCACCCACCAACGGACCGCACCGACGCAAGCCGTTCGCCAACAGGGTGGATGCGGTTGTCTTTCCAATTCCGGGGAGACCAAAGAACTCCACAAATCGAATGTCTGTTTGAAGCGCGCATGGTTCGACGCTTGGCGGCAAGCCTGCCGCCAGATCACCAACTGTGTGCGTAGTCATTGGATTCAGGTGGTAAAGTTGATTTTTCGGGAGATTGAAAAGCTCAATGTTGAAACAGCTGGGACCCGGTCACCGGGTACAACTGTGGACGCTCAAGACCGGTCTGCAGTGATCGTTGCATGCCGCGGTAGAAGATGAGCAAAGCCAACGGCAGCCAGAAGAAAGCCGCCGTTGACGGACCGAAGGAATCGCTCATCTGGTTTGCGACGATGTAGTTCCACAGGGAAACCGACGCTCCGAGCACCATCACATTCACTTCCGTCGCCTGGTCGCCCCTGTCATTGCCGAACAATGTGCAGAGGACGGCGCTGACCAGATATGCCAAGACAACGAGAACCATGATCGACACCAACGCGAGTCCAGGCATTCCCAGTGTTCTGAAGAAGTCGATGAACAAATTGTGGCTATGGGGAGCGATATCGCCCACCGGCTGCCCTGCCCCCACTCCCATGAACGGATGCGACAGGCCGAGATCTATCGATATCGACCACAGGCGCTGCCGCGATACCACCGAATGCGCCTCGCCTCCGGAAAGTTGAAGGGCCAGCAGGTTGTAAGCCCGTGGGTTCAGGGACTGCAATGCCATCAGGCTCACTTGGAGCAATATCGGAGCGGCAACGGTTCCGACGATTATTTTTATCGGACTCTTCTTTCTTCTGATCAGATATATACTGTATAATCCGAAGAATGCACCGAGTCCCGCCACACCGAGAACGAAGTTTGTCTTTGAACCCGATTTCACCAAACCCAAGAGCACCGCAACTAGGCAGCCCAAGAGAAGAACTCGATGCTTGCGAGATGAGACCATCTTTGCGGCGATAAGCGGCAGACCGGCCGACAAGGCGATCCCGAGCTGGTTCGAATGCTTGAAATAGCCTTCGGCCCGATCGGCGAATCTGGCATCGCCCAGTCCGATTGCGACAAGGCAGGATGTTACAACGCTCATGATGACTATCGTCATCACAACCCTGTCGACTGCCACGAGACCCTTTGGTCTCGTGGAGATCGCTGCGACTGCTGGAATAATAGCGAAACCAAACACTTGTGCGAAAACCGCACGCATCGTCCTGAGCGGATTGTCTGCGTAGAGCATCGACAGCAGGGACAGAATGATGATGAAAGCAGATATCGTCAGCACCGCAGTCGCCAAGGCCGCTTCGGTCCGGTGGAGCCGTCGCGCCGTTTCGGCATAGGCAACAATGCTTGCGATGGCGCAGAACAGAGCCAGCAGGAAGGAAAGCGAGCCATCCGTTCCGGCAATCCGCGTTGCGCCAGGGAACCAGATGGACACGATCAGCAAAAGAACAGAAGCCTGCAGCATAGATGAGATGTCACACTGAAAGCATTGTGCGGGAACTTCGCGCCGACACAGCGCTGCCCCGACGCGCAACGTCCAGCGCCTTGTTGTCCTGAGTAGCAACACCGATAAACACAGGCTCAGCGTTTCCTGCGCGGATTATATTTGATTGCATGCTGCCGCATGGCGGGTGAATCTCCGCATACCTATTTACAAGCAGCGTAGGCTCGGCGGGTGGACAAGGAAATGAGCGAAATGGGGGCATTTGGACAGGGTGCTCTACGCCTTTTGTGCAAAGCGGCGGAGTTGCAGCGATTTCCGCCACTTGATTGAGCTTCGGCGAGACTGTGCAGCCGGATTGAGTGTTGGTGCCGATTCGCAGATGTGGGAGACTTGGACATGGCACACTGAGTCTTCCACCCATAGGAGATCGCCGTGCTTTGGGGCCTTGTCGCCGTCGGTGTGATCGGCATTTTGCTGGGATTTCGTTTTCGAGCAGCTGCGCTCATTATCATGACCGCGGTGACTGTCGTGGGCGGTGCCGTTGCAGGTGGCATCGGCAGTGTATTTGATTGGCACCGCCTGGTTTCAATCCTACTTCTCGTTGTGGTTCTGCAGTGCGCCTATTTGCTCGGCCTCTTCCTTGCGGCCATGTGGCGCCGTGACATGTCACGTAAGCAGTGACGGTCAGCAGCTGCGATTTCTTCGCGCCCGGCGCCGCATCTGTTCGCGATGGCAACGACATGCATCAGGGCAAGAATTCGCCATGCACTTTAATCAAGACGCACGGTCGAATTTCATCACGGCGAAGACAGTCCGGAGGAGAATGACGACGTCGGCCCAAAGGGACCATTCCCGCACATAGCGGCTGTCGATAGAGACACGACTGGGATAATCCATTGCGTCTCTGCCCGTCACCTGCCACAGGCCGGTTAGCCCGGGCCGGGTTTTTAGATAATCGATCGCACAGGAGCCGTAGCGTTGTAGTTCGTCGGGAACGACCGGACGAGGGCCGACGCAACTCATCTCGCCGCGCAGCACGTTGATGAGTTGAGGCAGCTCATCCAGGCTCGACTTCCTGAGAATGTGCCCCAGGAATGTGATGCGCGGATCGTTCTTGAATTTCCAATTCTGCTCCCACTCCTTGGCGGCTTCGGGATTGCTCGCGAGATAGTCGGCCAGAACGCGCTCCGAGTTGGCCACCATGGTCCTGAACTTGTAGCAGGCGAAACGCTTGCCGTTGAACCCGACTCGAGTGTGTGAGAACACCGCCGGCCCCCCGTCGGTCACCAATATCAAAAGGGCAACCGTCAGCATCACCGGAGCAGCGAGAACAAGCGCAATCAATGCGACAGTCATGTCCATCATCCTCTTGCGCCGGCCTCCAAGTGGACGGAGGGTTTGTCCGATGCGGATGCCGGGCCTGCGGCGCTTTATGTCGAATGCGCTGATTGTCACGGGTTTTTACCAAGAAATGCTGCTGATGTTGGCCCACTTCACTGCGGCTTGTCATTGTCGGCAAGAGAAGCAAAGGAGGTAGCGTCATACCCTGCGCTCGTTACCCCTTTGCCTGATAGGCGCGTCGGCGGCGTACGTCGGTAAGCCTTCTGATCAAACGGCGTATCACCTGCATCCATTTGCTGCAGTAGCAGATCGGCAGGTTCGGCAGTATTGCAGGAGCCTGCATTCTAATTCGTTCGGCGACCATAAGGTCAAAGCGCCAACCAAGTTCAGGCCGCCACGCTCTGGCAAGGATAGGATATAAGGGACCACGTTTGCCAAATGCGCAGGGCCGCTCAGGCGTCCCTCAATGCAATGCAGGAAGTGCACATGCATCGCACTTGAGGCGAGACCCGGCAGGCAGTTGGTCGCTCAAAGGATATCGCCGGCCTATCTGATATTGGAAGCGCGCAAAGTGGTGCCCAGCTTGATGCCTTCATCACGTGATTTTCCCGCAAAGTCGTTTGCTGGTGATGTTGCGGAAATCGACATTGCCGGAGTACTTGCTATCGTGCGCAAGCAAATAGCCTCGCTTGATCTCGATCTTTCTGGCCTCACCGTGGTCGTTGGCGCTACGACAGGACACCAAGCGGTGACCGCCACAGTGGCGGCGCTCGCCAATGCCAGCCGTGTCGTTGCGCTCACCCGCATCTCCTCCAGACATCCGAGCTTCGCGGCAACTGCACACGCGACGTTGGCATTTGCCAAACACGCCAAGGTCGCCGAACGCGTTGAAGTGACGAATCGCATCGACAGCCGCAAATGGCAGGACGTCGACATCGTTACCTACAGTCTCCAGGTCGGGCCGATTTCGAGATCGCTCATCGAACTCTTGCCCTCGCATGCGGTTGTTTCGCTGATGGCTGAACCATGGGAGCTTCGGCCGGGCGTTGTGGACTTCGACGCCTGTGACGAGGCCGGCATCAAGGTTGCGGCTCCCAATCTCAGCCACCCAGCTATAGACTTGCTGCCGGAATTTGCACGGTTGTGCTGCATCTTGCTCGGCGATGCCGGTGTCGATCAACGTGCCGCGAGGATCGCCATCGTCAGCGACACGCCCTGTGCACCATCCCTTGAGCATACGTTACGCGAGGGTGGGGCGAGAGTAAGTGTTTTTTCCCATCCCGTGCTCCTGACCGACGATGCATGGGATGTGATCGTGGTCGCGATGAGGCCGTCCGACAAACCACCAATGGACATCAACAGCCTCGGCCGTATTGCCCAGAACTCGCGCCAAGCGCTGCTGGTGCAGTTCAGTGGCGGCATCGATCGTTCGGCCGCCAGCTATTTCGGCCTCAGGATCTGGCCACCGAAGCGGCCCACCAGTGGTCAGCTAGGCCTTCCACTTGACGTACTCGGACCGGCTCCAATGGTCCGCAGACTGACGGGTGGGCTGAAGGCCGCCGAAGCCGCATATCGGGGCGCGGAGCTCGGAGGGGACAGCGTTGGATTCCTGGTGAAGGCAGAGTCCGCGACGGTTGGCCGGGAACGTGCCTAAACACCCGCCGAGAGTGCCTGTCTCGCGAAAAGGCTCGGACGAGACGATCGACCTTCGGTTAGATCAGAACGGCGAACCGCTAGTCCCGCCGTTTACGCATCCAGCAGTTGTATTGCTAGAGCCGTCCAGGCATGGACCGATCGAGGCAGCCTTCAAAGCAACATCTGTCTAAGTTTGTACGCTACCTCCGTGCGGTTCGTAGCCTTCAGTTTTTTCATGATATTACGGATGTGGACCTTGACGGTGCTCTCACAGAGGTTGAGTTCGTAGGCAATTATCTTGTTCGCTTTGCCTTTCTTGAGCGCCTCTACGACCGCCGCCTCGCGTATGGTGAACATACCGGCGAGCGGACGGGCACCGTTTGCGGACGAGTGGATGATCTCTCGGAGCGCCAGCACGCAGCTGGCGGGTACAAAGATTCCTCCGGCGCGAGCGAGACCAATGGCCTCGGCAGCGACCTTCACCGTCACGCTTGTGGGAATGTAGCCACGGGCGCCGCATTCGAGTGCGGCGAGAACCTCCGCGGGCTCGTCGGAATCCACCACGACGATTACAGGTACGGCGCCAATCTCGGCAATGAAGTGCGCAAGTTCCGCCCGACCACTCTGGTCGGAGACCTTTCTGGAACCAAGGATGACGAGGATCGCAGACGGCTCCGCTTCCCCGGCAATGTGCTGGATTTCGTCGAGCGAACCTACCGCGCTAACGCGCAAAGTGGGATTGTGTTCGACAAGGCCACGGGCAAGGCATTCACGCTCAAGTGCTCGCTTGTCGACAATCATGACAAGACCTTCGCCTCGATGTCCGTCTTCGAGATCGGACTTGCGAAGGCCATTTGCGCCCGGCATTTGCCCGTTGTGTAACGGTCTTGTCGCGTCATTCGAAAAATCGGAAGTTTGGGGGTGTGCCATCGACTTACCTGCTCCTCTCCGCCGCTGACTTTGCCTTTCTCCTTTTGGTTTAGCCCTCGCAAAAGCTTGTCAGCGTGAACTGATACGCTCGTTTATCGTGTGTCAGGCTGCTTAGGTCTTAGGAATGGATTTAAGGAGTAGGACATACGCCGCCCAACGCACGGACGTATGGCTTCCCTGCCCTTTAGAGGTAACCCAACCTGGAAGGCATACTACGATGCTGTGGAAAAGACGCATTAATCCTGGTTAACAATTTGTAATTATATCTTAGCTAGCTAATATATTTACCCTCCCACAGCCTGGAATTGTACAGGCCTGGCGCCACACCAAAAAGTGCATGCGGAATTGTCTCGACCTGAGAGGTGCAAACTTGCGATTCGGAGGAAGCGGGCCGCAATTTAGAAAACCGCACTGACCGCTGCCGGTCCACACACTCCATTAGGCGGTAGTGTCTCACTGGCTCGTCGGCGGTCGCGATGGCGAGTATGCGCTGGCCTTCATGGAAGACGTGAAGGACCGTCTTGCCAACCGCGTCCAGCTTACGACGGACGGCCACCGCGCCTATCTCAATGGCCTTACAAGGCGCGAGGCTAACCAGCTTCCCTGTAGTTTGGTAAAAATCGTACACTGCAATCCCTTGAAAAGGCCAAGGGAGAGATTATGAATCCGCCAGTCACCATTTTGTTTCCAGCCCTTGGATGGGAGGTTGCACCATGGATAAGCTGGCTGTTTCGGTATCGGCTTTCGACTGCGACGTGCTGCGCAGTGCCTTCAAAAATTCCGTCTTTGAAGATAATATTCCCGAGGATGAGTGGCGCGAATACGCGGCGCAGATGATCCGTGATCTCACCGGGATTGAGACGGTCGATCCTGACTTGGTGGAATGGATCGTGCGACGTAGCCAGGATGCTAGATTTGGCTCATACTCGCCCCATGAAGCCGCCAGTTCCCGCTGATCTCGCCAACGACAACGGCAAGCCAGAAGATCACCTAGCAGCCGCCACAGTGGCCTTGCATATGGCTGTGAAAGGGTTGGGTGCACCGGCAGCGTTGCTTGACGTCGCGCTCTCGCCGGGCAAGCCAGCCAAGCCTCAAATTTCAAACTGAGACACTACCCCTTAGGCGTATCCCTTGCTGCTCGAACCTTATTCGTCGTAGGTCAAAAGGAGATATGCGCCGAGCACCGGAAAAGCTCCTAGTCTAAGCTGGCCGGGAGACCGCCACTAGTGCGGCTTCTCGAATAACGACGTCGTCGCCACCGGTGTATCGGTCTCCGGTTGACCCCCGAAATGTTGCTCTCGTACCTCGTTCGTATGCTTTGCACATATCTAGCATGATCGCATATAATCCCCCAGCCCCCGGCGCCGTTTCTCACAAACTGCCCGTCGGTTAGGCCCGGTGTCCTCGCCCCATCCCAACAATGGGGGCCGGGCCGCTCCATCGAAGTCCTCGTTGACTAAAGGCCCGCCGCCCCATTTGCGAAACGACGGGCCTCGCCCAGCCCACACAACCTATCAATGCAATTGCGGTGCCAGGCGTACTGACCCATAACGGGTCGCATTTGGCCCCACGGCGGACGGGCTTCACATCAGAGCTGGCAGCAACGATAGTCTCAGCGTCATTGGCTCGGGATGGCGCCCCACCAGGGCCTTCGTGAACAGAAGCCTTGCGGACCTGACCCATTGCATGGACCATTTCACGGACGCGCTCTTGCCTGATCTCCCGGAAGCGCGGATCGTGAGAAGACAGCGGCGAGCAGGAGGGTTATGAAGAGCCAGTGATAGGCTTGGAGATGACCATGTCCATCAGGGACCAAAGCGGATCGCTTGGTATATTGCAGGGCCGCCTTTCGGATTGCATCGCGCGCCGGCTTGCCGTGGATGAGAGCCGCCAGACGTCGATCCTTAACCTGTCCTTGTTCCACCGCAGCAAGCGCTATTCACCGAGGTACTGCTGGTGGTGGAACGCGATGGCTAATCCCCAGAGATGACGAGCGCATGAAATTGCGCCTCGACGAGAAGCGAGAGGGATATTTTTAGCCGTGCGCCAGATGGCAAAGAGCCTCGCCCCCACCGATGGCGTCCGCGACTATCTGGCGGCGCAAGAGAAGAAGTCGCTGCTGCGCTTCCTGACCTGCGGTGCGGTCGATGACGGCAAATCGACGCTGATCGGCCGCCTTCTGTCCGACACCAGGCAGATCTTCGAAGATCAGCTCGCCGCGCTCGAGCGCGATTCCCGCAAGCACGGCACCACCGGCGACGACATCGACTTCGCGCTTTTGGTCGACGGTCTCGAGGCCGAGCGCGAGCAGGGCATCACCATCGACGTCGCCTACCGCTTCTTCGCCACGCCCAAGCGCAAATTCATCGTCGCCGACACACCTGGCCACGAACAATACACCCGCAACATGGCGACCGGCGCTTCGACCGCCGATCTCGCCATCGTGCTGATCGATGCGCGCCAGGGCGTGCTGCGCCAGACCAGGCGCCATTCGATCATCGCCTCGCTGCTCGGCATTCGCCACATCGTGCTTGCCGTCAACAAGATCGACCTCGTCGGGTTCGATCAGGCGGTGTTCGACCGCATCGTCGAGGATTACCGCCAGTTCTCGCAAGAACTCGGCTTCCAGACGATCGTGCCGATCCCGATGTCGGCCCGTTATGGCGACAATGTCAGTCGCCCATCGGAAAGCATGGAATGGTATCCTGGCCCGACGCTGATCGAGCATCTCGAAACCGTGTCGGTCGACGAAGCGATGGTCGAGCTGCCGTTCCGTTTCCCGGTCCAGTACGTCAATCGACCCAATCTCGATTTCCGCGGCTTTGCCGGCACGATCGCCTCCGGCTCGGTTGCGCCCGGCGACGAGGTTGTTGTCGCCAAGTCCGGCAAATCCTCGCGCGTCAAGCGGATCATCTCGTATAGCGGCGATCTCATCCAGGCGGCTGCCGGCCAGGCTATCACACTCGTCCTTGACGACGAGGTCGAGATATCACGCGGCAACATGCTGGTTCCGCCGGCCGCACGGCCGCAGGTCGCCGACCAGTTCGCCGCCAACATCGTCTGGTTCGACGAACATGCGCTGCTGCCCGGCAGGTCCTACATCTTGCGCACCGAGACCGACCAGACCAGCGCCACCGTCACCGACCTGAAATACCGCATCAACGTCAACAACTTTGCCCATGAAGCGGCCAAGTCGCTCGACATGAATGAAGTCGGCATCTGCAACATCTCGACGCGGACGCCGATCGCCTTCGACACTTTCGCCGACAACCGTACCACCGGCGCCTTCATCCTCATCGACCGCATCACCAACGCCACCGTCGGCGCCGGCATGATCCTGCATACGTTGCGCCGCGCCGAAAACATCCACTGGCAGTCGCTCGATGTCGGCAAGCGCGGCCGCTCCGACCTGAAAAGCCAGCGCCCGGCCGTGTTCTGGTTCACCGGGCTTTCCGGTTCGGGCAAGTCGACCATCGCCAACCTGCTCGAGAAGAAGCTGTTCGCCTCGGGGCGCCACACCTACATTCTTGACGGCGACAATGTCCGCCACGGCCTCAACCGCGATCTCGGCTTCACCGATGCTGACCGCGTCGAAAACATCCGCCGCGTCGCCGAAGTGGCGGGTTTGATGGCCGATGCCGGGCTGATCGTCATCGTCTCCTTCATCTCGCCCTTCAGCGCCGAGCGGCGCATGGCGCGCGAGCTGATGGCCGACGGAGAATTCATCGAGGTGTTCGTCGATACGCCCTTCGAGGAATGCGCCCGGCGCGACCCCAAGGGCCTTTACGCTCGGGCGCTGAATGGCGAGATCAAGAATTTCACCGGCATCGATTCACCGTATGAAGCCCCGGAAAAACCGGAGATCCATCTCAAGACACTCGGCAAATCGGCCGAAGAGATGGTAGACGCCCTAGAGCACTGGCTGAACGAGCGCGACATTGCCGAAGATCAACATGACAGTGGCGGCATCTGACGACAGGCGGCAGAAGCCGGGTGTCATGGGCTCTTACCGATGCAATCGTTGTCGCCGCTCTAGGCGACCTCAGTGTCACAGTCTCTCCCTGAGCCATTTGAGAAACCTGTTCCCAGCGATTGTCCGGCGGACTCTAGCGGCAGCCCATTGCCCTTTTATCGTGGTCCCGACATGGCAACTGCAGACGATGTCGTGCAATTCCCAGTCAGACAGTTCGAAGAAGCGCTTTGCTTCCCCATAGGTGTCATCCTTCAGGCCGACCGCACGCAGTACCGGATCCTCGAAGGCCACTGTGATTGGCGAGCCCTCACTGCGTGCTGCGTCGCGGGCTTGCCACTTCAGATGCTCGGTGCCAGTCAGCGCTCCCAAGCATCGCCCGGGATGTTCTTCCAGCAACTTCGCCCAGCGCTCGATGCGCTGTTGCCGGGTCATGATCGGGTATGTCGACAAGGGTTCCACTTCTGCGATTGTCTGCAGTTGGCTTATGGTTTGGTGTTTCATGGTCGGCTCCTTTTGATCGAAGTCCCCTTCTCAACAAAAATTATCGCGCCACGACGCGCTGACAAGGCCGGGTAGGCGGTTTCTCGACAGACAATCGCGATTGCCAAATTTTGACTAATACTGGGCATTGCTCCGCCGCTGCCGACGCTCGAACAGACCCACGTCCCACCGCAAAAAGGGCGAGTTCTTTTCACCGCTGGCGTCATCATCGGCGCCTGCCTCGATACTCACGGTCCGAACTACTTATGCACCGTTGCGACCTGGGAACCGTTTGAGCGCAGGCAAGCCCACATCGCGAAACCCGCCACCGGCAACTAGATGCGCGCTATCCGCCGCCATTTCTGATCGCTGTCAGTCGCAGCAGGAACACCGGTGACGCGCTCGCGCTTCATTGTGCCATGTGCGATCGCATGAGCGATCAAACGACGAACACGTCGTGATAGGTCAGCGCCGCCCCGGGCTCTAGGTGGGCGATTTCCACTTGCGGGGTCGATTTCGAGCCGTCGGGATCATAGGACAGAACGCCCGTGGCCCGGTTATAGAGCAGGTAATCGTTGTGGCTGGTGGCGTGTTCGCGCAACTCGAAATACGACGAGTTCACCTGCGTCGGGCTGGACAAGGAACCGGCGCCGAGCCTGGTGAAGACGGCGTTGTCGAGATAAAGCGAGTCATCGGCCGCATGGAAGTCGGTGAGTGTATCGACATTGCCAGGCCCATAGGCCGTATCAAACACGAAGGTGTCCTTGCCGGCGCCACCGGTCAGCATGTCGTTGCCACCCAGGCCCCGCAGTGTATCGTTGCCAGCCAGGGCATCAAAGGTATCGGCCGCGCCAGTGCCGACAAAAGTATCGTTCCCGCTCGTACCGTGGGTCGGTTCGGTCGGCGGGATCGGAGGTGACGGTATCGGGTCGGTCCCGTCATGGGCTGCATGCCAGGCCGCCTTGGCGTTGGCCCAGTAATCGCGGGCCGCCTGACCTTGAAGGACCGTCCAGCCGGCGGGCGGCATTGGATAATCCGCCGGCAGCGGCGTGTCAGAGAGGTTGAGATAGTAATTGTCGTGCGACTCGACCGTCTTGTCCCAGGCATGCTGCAGCCGCGCCTGGCCGTTGTGGTGAACGTCGGTGATCGCCACCACACAGTCGATAAAGTGCAGGCTGGGCGTGATATCGTTAGCGCCTGTGCCATTGTCGAGTTTGAATGGCGAACCGTGGGTAATCACGCCTTTGCGAAGGTACTCTCCCATGCCCAGAAGCATGCCATCCATGGTGACCGTGTTGTCAGACCCATCAAATTCACCGTCGCCAAGGCTCACTCCGGAAAACACGTGATCGAACAGGGAATCCCGGATGGTGCCGCCGATCACGTCGTCGTCCTCGACCGCGTCGTCTCGTGAGTTGCCGACATAGGAGTCTTCGATGAGGAAGGTGCCGGTGCCGCCGACACGGATGCCATCCCAAGGCTGGGTGATTGTCCAGTCGTCGATCGTAAAGCTGTGGGCTGAATTTATACGGACTGCGGCGGAGTTGACGTAGATGTTCTCCCAGTCGCCGGTTTGGGAGACCGTGCCGTTGATCGTGCCGCCGAAAGCCAGGAGGTTGTCGCCGGGGTTGACGACCGCGAAGGGATAGAGGTTGGTGGGGCTTCCCTGATTGGCGACGATCCACGAGGCGCTGGTGGCATCGATTATGGTGTCGGCGGGCAGACCGGATACTTTATATTGGTGGTAGCCATAGTCACCGTTCAAGACAATAGTGTTCGTATCGGCCATGCTTGGCCACCTTTCACACCCCTCGCCCTTTTCGCCACGTGCCTGAAGCCAGAAAGGCCTGCACACATCAGAGCCCCGTCGGCGATATCGCGCAAATCACGAAATATGACAAAATACCGGACACCGGCGTCCGCTTATTGCGCCCCACAGGATAAGTACGTTGATCCCGCGATAGGCTTTGCTGGTGCTGGCATCCTTGGCAGACACAGCGGGGTGGCGTGGGCCAGACTGCTGGCACCGGCAACAACGGGATCGGGTAGGCGCTGGCCGCCGCGGACCTGCCCAAGCACGTCCACCGCAAGCGGCCAACCGGGACGCTCCGCGATGGGTGACTTCGGAGTCCATATCGACCATGGCGGTCGCACTGCATAATCGCGTCTTTCAAAGAGCTTGCGCCACCTTTTTGTTCGCCATGCGTTGTTCGTTCTCCAACCGAGGAGACGATGATGTCGATGAAATCTGAAACCACGGGCGAAGCCGCCAAGCAGCGCCATATCCAGCGCGGAATTGACGCCAAGGACAAATCGAAAGGCAATGGCAAGCAGCAGGGAGCGATGCAGGCCGGCGCGCGCGACTATCCGGAGCCGCCCTTCCCCGAACAGCATCAGCCGAAACCTGGGCATGAATGGGCAATCGAGCCGGCGCCGCTCTACGATGCGCCATTCTACATCGGCTCCAAAAAACTGGACGGCAAGACAGCGCTGATCACTGGCGGCGATTCAGGCATCGGCCGTTCCGTCGCGCTATTTTTCGCGCGGGAAGGCGCCGACATCGCGATCGTCTATCTCTCCGAAGATAAGGATGCCGAAGCCACGAAGGCTGCCGTGGAGATGGAAGGCAGGCGCTGCATCCTGATAAAGGCCGATGTCAGTGAACGCGAGCATTGCCGCAATGCCGTGGCGGTCGCGGTTGAGAAATTCGGCCGCATCGACGTGCTGGTCAACAACGCCGCGTTCCAGATCCACTCCACCGATTTCGCTGAGCTGACCGAGGAGCATTTCGACACGACACTGAAGACAAATCTCTACGGCTATTTTCACATGGCGCAGGAAGCGGTGCCGCATATGCGACCGGGTTCGGCGATCATCAACACCGGCTCGGTGACGGGCATCGATGGCTCGAAGGCGTTGGTCGATTATTCGATGACCAAAGGCGGCATTCATGCCTTCACACGAGCCCTCTCGGGCAATCTTATCGAGAAGGGCATAAGGGTCAATGCGGTGGCGCCGGGCCCTGTGTGGACGCCGCTCAACCCGTCGGACAAGGAAGCCGGCGAAGTCTCGAAATTCGGCGCGGACACGCCGATGAAGCGTCCGGCGCAACCGGAAGAACTTGCGCCGGCCTACGTATTCCTCGCCTCGCCCCAGTGCTCCAGCTACATCACCGGCGAAATCCTGCCGGTGGTCGGCGGCTACTGAGACTGAAAAGACCTAGGAGTAGGATGGATGGGCCGTCTGATTTTCACCCTGGCGCTCGCTTATGTCGGATACCGCATCTGGATCGAAGCCGCGGACCCCGCCAAGCCTGTGCAGGATTACCGTGCGGCGCTGCGAAAACAGTCGGCGGCTTTGGGCGTCGACCCGTCTCGCTGACAACTGTGCGATGGCTGCTTGACGGCATCTGGCCGACGGCCCTTCCCGCCGGCCAGCCCGGTCTTAGCCCTATTCGGCTGCTTGCAGGTTGATCTTGCGG
Organism: Mesorhizobium neociceri; assembly: GCF_013520985.1. Lineage (GTDB taxonomy): Bacteria > Pseudomonadota > Alphaproteobacteria > Rhizobiales > Rhizobiaceae > Mesorhizobium > Mesorhizobium neociceri. Next base: position 130,019 of record NZ_JACDTY010000012.1, read on the forward strand.
TCGGCCATTTCGGTAAGCTTGCGGTCGGCCGCCTGTTCCTCCTTCAGGTTCTTGGCCAAGACGTTGGCGCAGTCTGAGCGATCGAGCTGCTTGGCCCACGCGATGAGCGTGCCATAGCGTGTCATCTCGTAGTGCTCGACTGCCTGTGCCGACGCAATCAGCGCCGCATCGAGAACCCCTTTGTCGTCAACGTCACCGCTGACATCATTGGCTTCCTCAAGGATGCCGTCGATCGCCGGGCAGTTGATCTGCTTGGCTATGACGTCACTTACACCCGACGCCAGCTTCAGCTTCTTTGCGTTGCCCGCATCTACCTGATGATCGGACTCCTGTTCATACCCATTTCCACCGCCGCCTATGTCGGGCTGGCGCCGCAGCAGACCAATCAGGCGTCTGCTCTGATCAACGTCGCCCGCAACATCGGCGGCAGCATAGGCGTGTCGCTGCCCAACACCGTGATCGCCCAGAACACCCAGCTGCATCAGCCACACCTTGTCGGTCATACCGCGCAATCTTCGCCGGCTTACCAGCAGACGCTGCAACAGGTGACTGAGTATTTTGTCGCGCAGGGCTCGACCATGCTCCAGGCCAAGCAGCAGGCCATCGGCTGGGTCGGCCGGTTGATCGCACGCCAGGCGTCGCTGCTCGCCTATGTCGACGTGTTCCGCTATTGCGCCGTCATCACGGCATTGATCGTTCCCCTTGCCTTGCTGCTGCGCTCTCCAAGCCCTGAAAAGCCTCGCCCCCATCTTGAAGCGTAGCCCGGACATAGCTTGCGATGCGGTTATGAATTTCCGTTGGAACCCTGCGCACTATTCGACGTTCAAACTCTGTCGAAGAGGAGAAAGCAGGGATGCCACGTGGCGACAAATCGAAATACACCGACAAGCAGGAACGCAAGGCCGATCATATTGCCGAAGGCTACGAGAAGCGCGGCGTCTCCGAGAAGGAGGCCGAGCGCCGTGCATGGGCGACCGTCAACAAGGACGATGGCGGCGGCAAGAAGGAAGGCGGCTCCGGCCGCGGCGAGCACACCGGCAATCCGGCAGCGCACAAGGGCGGCAGGATTGGCGGCAAGGCATCGGCGTCGCGATCAGCCGCAAGCCGGTCGGAGTCGGCCAGGAAGGCTGCGGCAACGCGCAAGCGCAACGCCGGACACCACGCACATTGAAGCGACGGAACGTCACTGATGAAATCCCGGCTCGTCAACGAGAGCGCCGGCCAACGGACGTTTGTCATCGTGCTTGACCCAGGCGAGGAAGCGTTTGAAACGCTGACGGCTTTTGCGAGAGAGCATGGCGTCGACGGCGCTTCCTTGACCGCTATCGGAGCTTTCGAAGGAGCTGTCGTCGGCTGGTTCGATTTTGACGCGAAGACCTACCGCAAGATCCCCCTGAACGAGCAATGCGAGGTGCTGAGCGCGATCGGCGATGTCGCACTCGGCGATGACGGCAAGCCCAGCCTGCACATCCACGCCGTGCTGGGATTGAGCGACGGCTCCACGAAAGGCGGGCATTTTCTCGAAGGCATCGTTCGCCCGACGCTGGAAATCACTCTGGTCGAAGCGCCCGGCCATCTGCGCCGCCGCAAGCGTCCTGAAATCGGCGCGGCTTTGATTGATCTAGACGCCTGAAGACGCCTGACCCCGGTGCCTGGCAATCAGCGGCTGACTTCAACCCCAGCTTGAGAGAACCGTCTCCATCTCGACCGTCTCGACCTGTTGCGCGAAGCGCTGGTGATAGACGGTCAGCAGCGCGTCATGCGTCGCGTCGGAAGAACTGCATAGCGCGTCGGTGACAAGAACCACGCGATAGCCGAAATCGATGGCGCCGAGCACGGTGGCCAGAACGCACACATCGGTTTCGCCACCGGTGATGACAAGCGTGTCGGCCCCACGCTCGACCAGAGCGGCTCTGAGATGGCCTTCGAACCAGGGTGAATAGATGTGCTTGTCGATGATCTGCGCCGGCGGACAATAGATGGCCAACGCCGGGAGAAGTTCTACCATTTCGGAGCCGACATTTTCGACGGTCATCGAGGCCCAGCGCTCATAGTAGCGCTTCCATGTTCCAACTCCCTGCCCCGGCTCTTTAGCTGGCAGAAAGCGTGTAAACAGCGTCTGCGCCGCGCGCCGTTGGACCAGCCTTTCGATTTGCGGAAGGACGCGCGTAATCCAGGGCGTCGCCCATTGCGAAGGTTCGGCAAACAGACGCTGCATGTCGACACAGATATGCGCGCACCGATCGCCCAACGGCCCATATGCCAAACCCGGCATCGACATCGTAACTCTCCTCAGGCGGCAGTGCCGGCCATAACCCGCAGTCGTCTCAGGAACGCTGCCTGCGGGAACTCGTTCCTGATGGCAGGAACCGACCTCGCAAGGCGACGTTTCCTGAAGATCAGACTGGAGGTTCGCGTGCACATCTTGAATCGTTTGCCAGACTAAGGGCTGGCGGAATTGGTGCGAGGATGGAACTGAGTGGCGGCTGTCTCTGCGGCAAGGTTCGCTTCAGCGTCGGGAGCGAACCGAGAGTTCACTACTGCCATTGCGACATGTGCCGGCGGGCGACAGGCAGCGCATTCGCGGTGCTGGCGTGGGTGCCAACTGAAAGCCTGAACTGGACTGCCGCAATGCCGACATTTCGCCGATCGTCGCCGATTGCTGAGCGAGGGTTCTGCTCCGACTGCGGGACGCCGCTCAGCCTTGGCTATGACGCTTCACCCGGCGAAACCGCGCGGCATGTCGGCACGTTCGACGAGCCGGAGCATCTGGAGCCACGCTACAATTACGGCTCAAGGCAACGGCTTGGCTGGGTCTGCTGCGGCATGGATCTGCCGCATCGCGATACCGAAGAGCGCCGGTGAGGCCACGTCGCAAATCGGAAGGGAGGCGGATGAGTATTTTCTATCGGGCCGCAAAGATAGCCGAAGAGGTTCACGCAGGCCAGCACGACAAGACCGGGCGGCCCTTTGTCGAGCATTGCCGTCGTGTCGCCGATGCTGTCGAAACCATTGACCAGAAGTCCGTCGCCTATCTTCACGATGTGCTCGAAAAGGGCGAAGGCTGGAACCGAGCCAGGCTTGAGGATGCCGGCTTCAGCACGGCAATTGCTTCAGCCGTCGATGCCATGTCGCGCCGGGATGGCGAGGATTATTTCGCCTTCGTGCGGCGGGCTGCATCGAACAAACTGGCGCTGCCGGTGAAGCGCGCCGACCTGGAAGACAATATCTGGCAGTCGCGGCAGATCGGGGCATCGGCGACCAAATACGAAGAGGGCTTGCGCATCCTCGATGAGGAATTCCCGCGCGAGTAGCTCGGCCCTACTCGATCACGTGGGGCGTGTGCCGCTTGTCCTCTGCGGGTTCGACGTCAATGCGCGCCTTTGCAGGATCGAAAGCGCCGTGGCGCGCAATAGCCCGCGCCGCGCTATTCGGCGTCTCGTAGGCCCACATAAAATCGTCGGCCGAACTTCCGACGGCGTGGACGCGCCAATAGCTCGCCGTGCCCTTCAGCGGGGATTTGGTTACCGTGTTCGTCTTTTCGAAAAGTTCGAAATAGATATCCTCGAAGGGGATATAGAGCACGGGATCATGCCCTTCTTCCCGAAGCACCTTTGCCCGTTCGGTGGCCGCGACTATGGCGTCGGAGAACCGCACCGTCACCGTGCCGTCGAACGGCTCTATCGCGAGTTGGCGATGGCGAAGATCTGAAGTTGCCGCTGACGTTTGCATTTCGAATGCTCCTTGCTGATTACGAAAACCGCTCGTCGATCCGATCTGTCGAGACCGCGGTTATTTGCGTTGAGGCGGCGCAACTGGTTGATCGCCGCCGGTCGTGGATTTCGGCCTGACGTCTTGCTCCAGGGGCGGGTTCTTGTTGACCGTGTCGGTATTGGCTTTTGTCGGCTGGGTGCTGTTGTCGCACGCAGCGAGCGCAAGACCCGCAGCCAGGATCAGACACGATGGAACTCTCATCATCGAAGCCTCCTCTGCTTGCTGTTCCACAAACGAGGCGCCGGTATTTTGGTTGCCTGGCGCGATCAGCCTTCAACCATTCGAGCCCTTGGAGGCGCCGCCGCCGGATTCGGGTGGGACCGCCGTGCGCTTGGCTTCCGGACCTTCAGCCTCTATTTCCTGTACGGCCTGGTCCCAGTGTTCCTGGTCGCGTCCAGCCGGATGGCCTTCGCGCTCCCAGATCTCATAGGCTCGCTGTTTGATGCGCTCTTCCTTGCTTGGCATGGCTCGATCCTCCGATCCTCCTCTCCCAATTCCGGACGATATTTTTTGTTCCTCCGGGGCTCGCCGCTTGGCACCGCGATCTCGGGCAACGCAGGATGAATTATTGATCGTCAATTTCCGTAGGGCGCAGGTTTATGCTCCTGAACCGCATCAATGGGCCTTGGCAGATCACAAGACGTCGTCAGCAATGGCAAACGATGCACAGACGGCATCGCGCAACTCGGATGACGAGCCCGGCTGAGTGTGAAAGACCAATGGCGCGGGACGTTCCCGATTTCCGAATTGCCGAAATGGCTAGAGTTCTATCGCCAGCAGCGAGTTCGATATCCCGCTTACGCCTCCTCCTATGACAGCGATGTTAAGGCCCTCGAAGCACTCGCCGCCGATTTGGATAAAAGGCAGCCCGCTGCCGGGGGCAGCAGCGGGCCTTGTACACAGGATGGCCGGTAAGCCAATGGGGGTTTACAAAGACGCCGGCCAGCACAACAAACGGCGATTGGTCGGTGTTCGTTCCGCCCTCCCACCGGATGGTTATTTCCGTACACTTCATCGCCGCCTCGGCTCCGGCGCTCCTCGCGCTATCGGCTCGCCTCTGTGTGTGGTGCAAAGAAGCAGCGGATAGTCAAATGCGGTGGGGACGTGCAGATGTGATATTGGCTGTCCTCGCTCTCGATGACGCGGTTCTTGGGGATGAAATATCGGGTTTTGGACCCCGTGCGGATATTAAAACCGCCGCCGGGCAGCGGCTCGACATATCGAGGGCTGATGACCCGACAATCTTTTTTATCGTCGCAGCATTCATAGCCGGTAACCGGATCGTGGTAGCCGGTATACCAGCTGTGAGCGATGGCGAGCGCGATCAAAAAGAACTTCATGTTTCAGAAACTTTGCGCCTCCGGACGAATATTAGCAAACGCTTGACTAAAGGCGGGCCTCGCGCGGGGGAACCGTTTCCATTCCGTTAGCAGTTGCTGAAATACCTTGCCGCGATTAAGCATTCGCACTAGCCTCATACGTTCTCGCAGCGTGCCACGTCCTCCGGTTTGACACAGGGGTGCCGAATGCGCGACGTTTTGCTTTTCATCCTAGTAGTGCTTTTACACTTTCCAAATGTATCGCACGCCTCCGCCATCCACGACGCCGCCACGAAGGGCGATGTCGCGGCGATTACGGCAGCGCTCGACGCTGGTGCCGCCGTCGATCAGAGCGACGGGCGCACGACACCACTCTATCTTGCGGTCAAGGGCGGTCATTTTGCGGCGGCAAAACTGCTCATTGAACGGGGTGCCGACGTTAACGCCGCCCCGGAGCCGCTCTTGGGTCCTGTCCTCATGCTGGCTTTGGCAAAACGGAGGATCGATTTGATCAAACTGCTGCTGGACGCGGGCGCAAATCCTAATGCGCAGCGCGGCCGCGAGGCCGTCCTCCACATTGCCGTCCGATCCGCGTGCCTCGATTGCGTTAAGGCACTGGTCGAGGCCGGCGCCGATGTGAATGCGAAGACAAAGGACGGCAAGACACCGCTCCATCTGGCAAAATTCAAGGGGCAACGCGAAGTTGCCGACTATCTCATGTCGCACGGCGTCGTCTTGCCAACACCAGCCCCGATCTCAATGAAATTGGCTTCTGCCGATGTTGAGAAAGGCCGAACCTACTTCACCCATGTTTGTCACGGTTGCCACAATGCCGAGGCACAGGGAGGGACCAAGACGGGACCCAACTTGTGGGGCGTCGTCGGCCGCGACAAGGCATCCATGGCAAATATGCGTTACTCCGACACCTTGCTGGGCTGGGAGGGTGTATGGACGTACGAGGACCTGAACAGATATCTCTTCGGGCCCATGCTCACCACGCCGGGCGTTAAGATGGAGACCCCTGGTGTTCCGGACGAGACTGAACGGGTCAACCTGATCGCCTACTTGCGCACGCTCAGCGACAAGCCGATCCCGCTGCCCTGAACCCCTCGTCCGAAGCGCGGCCGCCTGTGGCCTAGATAGTGCCAGTCCGAATGATCCATTCCAGCAAGTAGGGATCGACGTCATCGCTATCTGTATAGTCGCGGATCAAAAGCGCAGCCTCATCACGCCATCGGTCCTCTGGGATGTTCTTTTCGATGACGGATTTTACGAAGGCGCCGCGCAGGACATCGCAGTCGGAAGCCGTTATACTCGGCTGGGTCATGATGCCAACCTCCCATCACGGGCGGAAGCTCAACGAACTCCCAAGCACCGATGCCCATACGTCGCCGGTGACCCTTGGGGATCTAATGCGCCCAGAGGTGGCTTCAATCAGGATTCAATGTACGTTCTTAACCAATCGTTGCGGCTCGTTCAGAGGGCGCTAATTTTCCCCAAGCGGGTCCCGTATACCGCAGTGGCCGGCGCGGGTTTCACTGTTGTCTCACCGGGCAATACCGCGTCGGCCATTTCAGCGGTCCTTCTCGCGAGTATCATCCATCGGTTCCACAGAAACCCGCCGCCCCATTCACGGCAGCGGCGGGTCGATCTAGCCTTTGAGCCAGACCTGCGGCAAGCGAAAGTGAGGGACTGCGCCTGCCGCAAGCACAAACCTTGTCGATCACTTACGTTCCGGAGTGACCCTATTCGCGCAACTCCTGCATGAGGACTTGGAACATCGTGCCGATCTCTTCATCGATCTCTTGGCCCGGAATGCCTTGGGTTTGCGCTGCCTGTTTTGCTTCCACAGCCATATCGATCACCATCAGCACAGGGTCGCTGATCGGATCGTCCTGCAGATGATCCGATATCCAATGATAGAGAAAATCGCTTCCCCGCTTGCTCATTCTTCCCTGAAATCCTGCAGCGAGGCGTGGCGCAGATCTTCTTCGCCGCACAAGTGCTTCACACGACCTACCAGGCCGGGCTTCACCCACTGCGTCGCCGGCCGCTTCATGCCCTTAGGCGCCGGCCCGGCGTGTTCCTGGACCCGCTTCCACAATCGGTCTCGGATCGCACCCGCGCGAGTTGATGAAGGCCGAGCCGACATACTGCCCGGTTGCTCGATCTGCCATCAGGGCGAAGGCCGGCTCGCCCCCCCGCGGCCTTTGCGAGTTCGCGGTACTTCGACGTCCAGTCGAGCCCGCGGCGCGTGAAGATGCCCACACCGCCGGCATCCCGCACGATCTGCGACCGGTAGCCGTCGAACTTCACTTCGTGAATCCAGCCATCGCCCTCCGGCGGTTTCACAACCAGGGTGGGCATCAGCGGCTGAATAAACGACAGCCGGTCCCGGCCGCAGGCTTACGCATCGGAACCCCACGCAACATCGAATTTGATTCAATATCGCACTGTTTCGGTTCCGTTAGCTATCTCTTGTATAAGCGAGATGGAACGTTCGTTGACAGCAGCTGTTCTCTGTGAGGAGGAACGGTCATGGTCGACGATATTATGAACCATAGCGTCGGCCACCGCGGTCGCAAAGCGCGAGGCGAAAGCGCTGTGATGACACCAGAGCTGTCGCGGGCGGCACGGGCGCTATTGAACTGGTCTCAGGTGCGGCTCGCTTCCAAGTGCGGTTTTAGCGAAGGGACAATACGCGACTTTGAAAACGGGCTTAGGATCCTGCGTCCCACGAAGCTGGCCGCCCTACTTCATGCGTTTGAGTTGGCTGGCGTAGTATTTACCGCCGGAGGGCCGTCCCGAACTAACCTCTCTGAAGGCGAACCTGGTGTCATCGGCTCCAATGAGATGTAGCACCCGCGCCATGGCGAAGGACAAAGGACCGATGACGCGCGCCGACTGATCGACGGCCCGCATTTGTGCCCTCTTCGGCCGGCTTAGCAATCTTCCGTGGTCGTTTTCATCTGGCCAGGAGCAGCCGACTTGGCGTCAGTATCCTGCTGGCCGGGCGCGGATTGTTTGGCGCTACCAGTCTGTTGACCCGGTGCGCAGTTCTTGGCCGAGTTCGAGTTCGTGCCGCTCGTGGTGGTCGAGTCCGTTCCCTGATCAGTCGCACCGCTCGGCATCGTCGTGGTTGTCGTTGTCGATGATCCGCCTGTCGTTGTTGAGGATCCACCTGTGGTGGTCGATTGTGCAAAGGCGAACCCCGTTGACAAAGCCGCAATGGCTGCGGCGAAAAGAAGTCCTTTCATAACCAACTCCATATTTGAACGTCCCTTCGGTCAGCTAACATCGCAGCGAAACGACGGTTCCAAAAAATAATGGCGGGTTAGGCGAGCCACAGCGCGTTACCACCGGCCGAGAGTCACCCGTCGACAGAAGCCAGCCTAGCGTTTGCCGAAAGTTGGCTTCCAATCGCGATTGCGAGCCCTGTTGAGGCCCTCATAATCGGGAATGCAGGTGAAAAACACCGGCCGGCGGTGGCGGCCGGCGGCCTTGCAAGCGGAACGGCCGAACGGCCGAACAGCTCGAACAGATCCCAATGCATGGAACCATGATCCGGGCCGAGCCGGTCAATCAATGCCTGGACATCGAGCTTGGTCGACCGGCAACACATCGGATGCCCGCAGTTGACATAGATGGATTCGCGGTCAGGGTATTGGCGAGGGTGTGGGGCATGGCGATCTCCGTTGCAGGGTCGCCGCAACGGGAGGATTATATTCCTGATCTCGAAGGCGCTGGCAAGCCAATGTTGGCGCGACTGGAAAGTGTATCGTTTTACACAATTTCCAATTGCTGGACTCGCGCGATGCGTCGGTAGTTTAATTCTTGCATCGAGCCAAGAGGGGAAGGGTCGGGAACTGGGAGGAACTAGACAATGGATTTCGAATTCGACATCCGCCATTCATCTGACGATCAGCCGTACGAAATCACCTCTTTCGCCCAAAAGTACGGCCTTACGATCCCAATTGCGGACGCCGTGCTTTTCGCCAAAGGACCGTCGCGGACGGCATGCGACGCTGCCGCATTGGCTTTCCTCTGCGCTATTGCCGCACAAGCCAAGAGACAGAGGGCGCAATAGGCCTGCCAAGCGCCCGGGTTTCCTACGCCGACGAAGCCTCTCGCGCGTCCTGACGCTCGCCTGTGGCCAGCGCCATGGACCGCGATAGGCCTTCCTGCTTCCACCCATGGCCCAAAATGACCACGCGGCAACGTGGTCTTGTTGTGGAGCAGCCAGCGCCCGATGGCGAGCTTCTGATCCATCGACAGGTGGCCGCGGGGAATTGCTCGGGTGTCGGCCGGCGCGGGATCTGCCAGAGGCGCGAGATTGCTCGGCGACATCAGTGCAAGGTAGGCCTTGTGCACTTCAGCCTGGAGCCCGGCAGGCAGCTTGCTGAATTGCCGAACGGTCATTCCGCATCCTACGGCCAGGACAGCGGTCTGCCGGTCATCACCGCGAAGGCGCCGTAGCCGATGCGCCTGCCATTGGTTCGGCAAGCGATAGGTGCCGACGCCCTCGATCTCGGTGAAAGGTGTTCGGGCTAACATGCCGCGCGCCTCGCGATTGCGGGGCCTGTGAGAAGCGCCAGCAGTGCGCCGGCCATCACGTCGGCTGTTGAAGCCCGGCAGCGCCTTGGCGGCTGCCCTGAGCCTGCCCAGGTCTATCTCATCCATGGCCAGGAAGAGATTGGCGTTGAGTTCCACCTCGCCTGTCAGGAGCACCGCCGAGACAGCCTGCAGGGTCGCAGCATGAAGGTCGTGGCCGTTGCCAGTGGAGTTGATGAGTTTGAGCAAAACGGCCAGGTGCTGCTCGCCATGCCGGCGCCCGATCGCGCGCACCGTCGGCTTGCAATAGCAGTGCTCCGGCTTGCGGCCGCTCGACCGATTATCGGCGCTGTCGTGAAGCTTGACCCATGCGGGCTATGGCGTGGATATCGCAGGAATGAACCGTCCTTGCCAGCATGACGCGCCCTCGTCGACGTGGCGGATATTGCATAAGTCGTGACTTATAGGCAAGGCTAGGCCTCCGATCATCGCAGATAGTCGAGGGAACATATTAGCCATATCGAATGTTCAAATCTTATGGACAGCCGAAACCTACTCTCAGCAGATCAATCAAGAGCAGCACGCGCCCTACTGAACTGGTCGCGAGTGCGCCTTGCCGCAAAGGCCAATCTTAGCGAAATGACGATCAGCGATTTTGAGAACGGCTATAGGGAACCGCGTCCCCACAACATCGCGGCCATGCGCCATGCGTTTGAGGACGCCGGAATTATCTTCACCTTGGAAGGCACTCCATCACTAGCCCGCCCTGAAGGTGATAGCGGTCTCGCCACCGACAATAGAATGTGGCGCCGCCGGCAGAGAAAAGCATAAGGATAAAGCCCCTTGAAAGCCGTATATTAGCAACCCCTTGACGAACCGTTGGACCGCGCCAGAATCCTATCCATGGCTCGGGAAATCAACATCGGCGACAAGGTGGCAATCGTTGCCATTGTGGGCAAACGCATCGAGGAGCGCGTGGCGCTCCATATCCCCACCGCCAATTTCCCCTATTCGATCATCGACGCCGAGGCCAAGCCAGGGGACAAGATGAGATTCGAGGGTGAGGTCGTGCACGTTGACGACGATCTAGGCCGGGTCACGGTACAGGCGCTCGGCCGCGTCACGGTCGACGCCGAGACGGTCCATTTGGTAAGGAAGTTCCGCCGGTCGAAACGCACGACGCCCCTGCGTGACAAGGTGGAATGACTATCGGCCCAGCACGTTCCGGCTATCGATTTGGGTGATCCTTCGCCATAACGTCGAAAAGCAGAAGGCACGCCACCAGCGACACACGTACGACTGTCAAATACGCGTATTCCCGCTGATGAGCGGCCCGAGCGCTGCGGCGGCCTTCTCACTAGTCGCCCACGGTCTGCTTCCGCGCAACGGCAAGCTGATCGCAACGGCCGACATGCGGCACAATATCAAAATCCAGCCCCAAAACTGGATAATGACGTTCCAGGAATGTGTGGCCCTCGGCGGACCCGACGCCGCTGACCAATCGCCGAGACCTGGGCTCGGGACGGCTCGACCGGCAAAGGCCGCATCTGAAGGGACAATTAGCTCAACTACCGTGTCACGAGCTTCGCCCGCGTCCACAAATGGCCTTGGCCGATGCCGGAACATGCTAAAGTACCGTCAGCGTGAAAACGTTATCCCCGGGCGATTTTCTTTATATATTTCAAAATGTTGGCCTGAAAAAAGTACCGTCATGTCCGAAAAATCCGTGACGGTACTTTTCTCGGACGTTGAGCCGCGTATGAAAAGTGCCGTCAAAAGTACCGTCAAATAAATCTGCCAGCCTTCACGTCCAGCGTGGCCCTGGTTTGGAGGTGTCAAAAAAATCAGTGACTTAAGTAGTCGATGGCTTCAGTTGATGATGTAGGTCCGATTGTAAATGAGATGAACCGCAAATCGTTGTTTTTTCTGCGAAAAACTACGCCGGACTACGCTAACCCTCATTCCCACTCAATGATCAACGAGAATAATAAGCTATTGATTTTTCTCGGCTCTGTTTGTTACCTTATTCCACAATACCGTCCCAAATACCGTCCGTTTCGCACGCTGTTGAAAAGGCTACAACAATGTAGTCGCTGTCGCGGCATGCACACTTTCGACTGCATCATTTCCGTCAGCGCCTTTCCGGCGCCACACCGAGGGATTATGCGCATCAAGCAGCGGATCCAGCGGACTTGGTGTGCAAAACCGGAGACAGGACAGGGTGCCATTTGATTTGGTAATGCATCGCTTGCCCTTTGGTCCACCAGCAATGGCGGACTTCACCAATCTGACCATATACGAATCCAGACCATTGGTCGCAAGTTCGCTAATGACCGCGCTGGGGCCGATGGACTAAGCCGCTCGCGCGGCAATGGCGCTTGTAACAGGCGGTGCGCCTACTGATCGACCGTGGTTTTTTGTGACTCGGGGTTCCTGGCCTGACGATTGGGGTGTTCTCAATCATCAGACAGGAGGTTCCCGTGACGGAGGAAAGGACCACTCCACTGCGCGCGCGCATGATCGAAGACATGCGCATCCGTGGAATGGGCGACAAAGCCCAGGAGGCCCATATCCGGGCCATCAAAGACTTCGCCGGGTTTCTGAGGCGATCACCAGACACCGCGACACCCGACGACCTGCGCGCCTATCAGTTGCACATGACGAATGCCGGGGTGACGCCCTCGATGTTCAACGCCCGGATCGTCGCGCTGCGGTTTTTCTTCGGCGTCACCTGCGGGCGCGAAGAGATGAAGCGGCATATGCAGTTCCAGCGCAACCCGCGGAAGCTGCCTGTCGTCTTGAGCGTCGAGGAGATCGCCGAGCTGATGGCCGCGGTTCCCGGGCCCGGGCTGAAGTATCGCGCGGCGCTTGGCATCAGCTACGGTGCTGGCTTGCGGGCGTCAGAGGTCTGCAACCTCAGGGTCACCGATATCGACAGCGATCGCATGTTGATCCACGTCGAAGAGGGCAAGGGCGGCAAGGATCGCAAGGCCATGCTGTCGCCAGCCTTGTTGGATCTGCTGCGCGAGTACTGGCGCGAGGCGCGTCCGCAGGGATGGCTGTTTCCGGGCAAGCCGAAGATCAATCCGATCTCGCCGCGCCAGCTCAATCGGGCCTTCACCTCGGCCAGGCATACGGCGGGCATCGCCAAGCCGGCTACGTTGCACACCTTGCGCCACTCCTTCGCCACGCATCTCCTGGAGGCAAACACCGATGTGCGGGTGATTCAGGTTCTGCTCAAAACAACGACAAACTGCCCGCCAACAGCCCGAGGAAGGGCGGATTTACTATCCATTTCATCCGCGCTGCGGTGAGACGGTGCTCATTCTGAGGCGCTATGCCTACCGTGGAACCGAGTTGGTGGTCATTCCTCAGCCTGACGGCTCCCTTGCCTCCATACCGGCGTGGATGACGCGCGAGGCGGCGACACACGTCAAGCTATCGGCTGAGCCGCGGTTTTCCCTTGGGGCCTTGCAATTTCTGCGCGCCGAGATCGATGCGCTTTTAGGATTTCTCCAGTCCGACTCAACGACGGAGAAAGACCCGAATGAAGCGCCAATTCGAAAGCCCCCAACCAAGCCTGTTCGAAGTGGGCGAGCCAAGCGTTGTGCTGACACTCGCCCAGAAGACCGAGTTAGCGATGCTGGTGGAGACCCTGCTGCGCGAGATCGCGATGGCACTGGCAAACGGGGAGATCGCAAATGACCAAGATCACGGCTGAGCATCTTGCGCGCAGCGCCTTCGTCTATGTCCGTCAGTCGACGGCCGATCAGCTTACGCACAATCAGGAGAGCCGGCGCCGGCAATACGGGCTCGCCGATCGCGCTCGGCAGTTCGGCTGGGCCACAATCGAAGTCATCGACGATGATCTCGGCCGCTCGGGCGGCGGCATCAATCGACCAGGTTTCGAGCGGCTCCTGGGGGCGATCTGCGAAGGGCATGCCGGCGCTGTGTTCGCGATCGAGGCCTCTCGGTTGGCGCGCAACGGCCGCGACTGGCATACGCTGATCGAGTTCTGTGGATTGGTCGGGACCGTCATCGTCGACGAGGACGGAATCTACGATCCTCGCCATCCCAATGATCGGCTATTGCTTGGCATGAAAGGCACGATGAGCGAGCTCGAGTTGTCGCTGTTCCGTCAGCGCTCGCAGGAGGCACTGAAGCAGAAAGCCCGCCGGGGCGCGCTGTTCCTCGGTGTCGCCGCCGGCTATGTGAAGACCGGGCGCGAGCGGATCGAAAAGGACCCAGACCAGCGCGTGCAGGACGCGTTGAGGCTGGTGTTCGCGAAGTTTGCCGAGCTGCAGAGCGTGCGGCAGGTCCATGTGTGGCTAAGAGACGAAGGCGTCGCATTGCCCGTTAAGTCGCATGATTTAGAGGGGCGCCTCATCGCCTGGAAGCTGCCGCTCTACAATACTGTGCACAACGTTCTGACCAACCCCGTCTATGCGGGTGCCTATGCTTTCGGGCGCACGACAAGCAAGGTCGTCATTGAGGAGGGCCGCAAGCGCGTGCGGCGCGGGCTGCGGCGTCCTCAGATGGAATGGGACGTCCTGCTTAAGGACCAGCACGAAGGCTACATCACGTGGAGCGAGTTCGAGAGCAACCAACAGGTGATTGCTAATAACGCGACCGGCAAAGGCAGCGCCACCGCCAGAGGAGCGGTGCGGCGCGGGGGATTGCTTCTTGCGGGGCTTCTGCGCTGCGGCCATTGCGGGCGCAAGATGTATGTCGCCTATGGCGGCAAGGCGGGGCGCTATCACTGCGAGGGTGCGCTCGTCAATCATGGCACCAAGCGGTGCATCTCGTTCGGCGGCTTCCGCGCCGATCAGGCCGTCGGCGCCGCAGTTCTTGGCGCCTTGAAGCCGCTCGGTGTCGACGCCGCAACCAAGGCGCTCGAGGCTCAAGCGAGCGAGACGTCGGCCGCCCAGCGGCAGCTCGAGCTGGCTCTGGAGCGCGCGCGTTACGAGGCAGCCCATGCGCGTCAGCAATACGATGCTGTCGACCCTGCCAATCGTCTGGTCGCTGGCGAGCTGGAGCGCCGCTGGAACAAGGCGCTTGAAGCCGTGCACCAGATCGATGGCGAGATTGCCGCACTCGAGGCGAGAACACCATCTCCGCTGGGAGAGAAGGAACGGGACCAGCTGATGCGGCTCGGCGCCGATCTGGATCTCGCCTGGTCACACCCGGCAGCAACATCTGCGACGCGTAAGAGGATTGTTCGTGCAGCCTTGAAGGAGATCGTCGTTCGCATCGAAGGTGGCGTCATCGAGTTGGTCCTGCATTGGCAGGGAGGGGACCACACGGCATTGAAGCTCAAGATAAACGCCGCCGGCAAGCATCGCTGGACAGTCCCCGCAGATACTTTGACGCTGGTCCGCGAGCTGGCGCGCCTAATGCCCGACCGCCAGATCGCGCGGCTCCTCAATCGCGCCGGTAAGCCGACCGGGCGAGGCAATGGCTGGACCCAGGCGCGGGTCTGTTCGTTCCGCAGCCATTACGGCATTGCCGTGCACCGCGCGAGCGAATGGGCTGAGCGAGACGAGATTACGCTTGAAGCGGCCGCGCAAATCATGGATGTGAGCGTGATGACGGCGCTGCGCATGGCCCGCCTCGGCATCATCACAGGGCGGCAAATTTGTTATGGCGCGCCTTGGGCGTTCAAGGCGGCGGATATCGCCGCCTATCGCATGCAGAGTGCCCCGCAGCGTCCGCTAACAGCCGATCCGGCTCAACAACGCTTTGATTTTCAATGACATAGAAAGTGAGCATTATGACTCGCGGCTGCTCGGCCACGCCAAACTGAGCACGACCGCCCGCTATGCCCATGTCGCCACCAAGACGATCCGCAACATTGTTAGCCCGTTCGAGCGCCTGAAGCAGTTGCAGGATCAGACCCTCAGGTTGGAGTGAGGCACGGGCCGGGTGTCCCGGCCAAAGCTGGAGATCGCTGACATCTTCCGCGCCCATGGGCCTGCGTGGCGGCAGGCCAATGCCGGGCATGTCAGTCTGAGCCAGCTCAAGGTCATGTCGGCGATCGAGGCCTGCCGGACCGAGGTGCTCGGCGGGCATGTGGCTGCCTGCGCCAAATGCGGCCACCAGCATATCGCCTACAATTCCTGCAAAAATAGGCACTGCCCGAAGTGCCAAGGACCGGCTGCGCGCGACTGGATGGCCGCCCGTGCCGAAGACCTGCTGCCGGTCGAGTATTTCCATGTTGTCTTCACCATCCCCGCACAGATCGCGCAGATCGCCTATTGGAACAAGAAGTCGGTCTATGACCTCCTGTTCCAGGCTTCCGCGCAGACGCTGACCACCATCGCCGCAAATCCGCGCCATCTTGGCGCCCGCATCGGCATGACCAGCGTGCTGCATACCTGGGGCTCGGCGCTCACCCATCACCCGCACGTCCACATCATCGTGCCCGGCGGTGGGCTGTCGCCGGATGGCACGCGCTGGATTGGCTGCCGACCCGGCTTCTTTCTGCCCGTGAAGGTTCTGTCTCGTCTGTTCCGGCGATTATTCCTGGAAGGGCTGATAGCTCTGCATCGCGCAGGTGAACTGAGCTTCTTCGGGGATCTGACAGGATTGACAGAGGCGGACGCCTTCGGCGCCTGGCTTGCCCCCTTCCGCAAATCCGAATGGGTGGTCTACACCAAGCCTCCCTTCGGCGGGCCCGAGTCCGTGCTAGCCTATCTCAGCCGCTACACCCATCGCGTGGCCATCTCGAACAGCCGCCTGATCAGCGCCGATGCTGAGACGGTCACCTTCCGCTGGAAGGACTACCGCATCAAGACTGGCAACCGGCAAAAGGTCATGCGACTCGCCACTGGTCAGTTCATCCGCCGTTTCCTGATCCACGTCCTGCCCGACGGATTCCACCGAATCCGCCATTACGGCCTGCTGGCCGGCGCGGGGCGCAAGGCCAATATCGCGAAGATCCGCACATTGCTTGGGGCGGAGACCGTCGTCCAGGATGAAGTGCCAAGCGCCGAGATCATCCCGCTCACGCTGAGAGAGCCATGCCCAGCCTGCGGCGGCCCCATGCGCATCATCGAGATCTTCCGCCGCGGCCAGAGGCCCAGATCCCGTGCGCCACCACGGGAGCAGGCAGCATGACGAACCGCCCCTCATATCGGCCAGGGCTGACCCGGAAAGACACGGCATTCCGGGAGGGCATCGGTTTGCACCACATAAGGCTGAGCACCGCAAAACGGTCGAAACCGTCAGGAAGGAGACCGTCAAATCTGCTGCCGATCAGGCCATCGCACGCTCTCAGGCCGGCCCGTTTGCTTCCGCCGTCAGCGCCGAACTCCTCAACACACACCCGCGGCCGCGCGCTTTCTCCATAGGTCCCGCGCGGCTCCCGCGGCTTCCTCCTTCGGCCGTTTGTCAACGCGGGCCGCCAATGCCAGCGGCAAACGTTGCGCTGCGGCCCGCATCGAAAAACCTCCACGGGAGAAGACCGTCCGGTTTGCTGGATTTGACCGAGGAAGCCGACGTTTGTTGAGCGCTGCCGACGAGAGATGCGACCCTGTTACCCGGGTCCATAGGCGTTGTCTGATCACACCACACTGGCTCCATCTGATGTTGCTATTTCTAAGGGGACAATCGGCTCAATGTGCTTGCTGCCCACGATATATTGCCTGAAGCTGCGCAGTATGAGGGGCTTGCAAACATGCAATTCATTAAGAATGGGCCAGATGTTCCCGAGCCGTTGCTGCAGGCTCATGAAGACGGGCGAGTGGTGTTTTTCTGCGGCGCTGGCATTTCCTACCCGGCTCGGCTCCCAGGATTTCAAGGCCTCGTTGAGAAGATCTACGATGATCTCGGCGAGGTCCCCAATGCCGTCGAGCGCATTGCCTTGGAAAGCGGCCAGTATGATACGACCATCGGCCTCCTCGAAAACAGGGTGGTCGATGGCCGATCCGCTGTTCGTCGTGCCCTCGAGCGGGTTCTAGCGCCTGACCTGACTTTGCCCAGCGCTACAAAGACTCACGAAGCCCTTCTTACGCTAGCCAAGAACCGGGCTGGTCAGTCGCGCCTCATCACGACGAACTTCGATTCGCTCTTCACCGCAGCCATGAGCCGCCTTGGCATCACATTGGGCGACTTCGCAGCGCCACTTCTGCCCGTGCCGAAAAAGAGATGGGACGGTGTTGTCTATCTTCACGGTCGCTTGCCGGAAAACCCAACACAGTCTGACCTCGACCGTCTGGTGATATCGAGCGGCGATTTTGGCCTTGCCTATCTAACTGAGCGATGGGCCGCCCGTTTCGTCAGCGAGCTCTTTCGGAACCACACCGTCTGCTTCGTTGGATACAGCATCAACGATCCTGTGATGCGTTACATGATGGATGCCCTAGCCGCTGACCGTTTGCTCGGCGAGGCTCCTATCTCGGTCTTTGCGTTCGGCAATCACATTCGCGGTAGGGAAGCGGAAGCGGAAGCAGAATGGGTAGCCAAGAACGTCACTCCCATCCTCTACAGGAACCACAATCATCATGCGCTGCTGCACCGGACCCTTCATGCCTGGGCTGAGACCTATCGTGATGGCGTCCGCGGAAAGGAGGCCATCGTCTCACGCTATGCAACACTGAGACCGATGGGCAGCACACGCCAGGACAATTTCGTTGGACGGATGCTTTGGGCCTTGTGTGACGAGAGCGGCCTGCCGGCAAAGGCGCTGGCGGATCACAATCCGCTCCCATCCATTGAATGGCTTCATGCGCTCGCCGAAGATCGCTTCGGGCACCGCGATCTTGCCCGGTTCGGCATTGCCGCCGACGACGCCGAGGACAAGAAGCTTGCCTACAGCCTAATTGCCCGGCCGGCGTCCTACACCCGGTCACCGTGGATGCGGCTGGTCCACCGCACCGATCGCGTGTTCTCGCGGTGGGACAAGGTGATGCCTTATATTGCGCGCTGGCTTGCTCGCCATCTCGACAATCCGGAACTCCTGCTCTGGGTCGTCAACCAGGGCGGCAGCGTGGATGATCATTTCCGGTTCTTTCTCGAGAACGAACTGGGCCAAAGACCGCCGTCGCCGGCGATGGAAGCATTGTGGCGCATTGTTCTCTCGGGCCGCGTGTCCGACAGTTCCAGGCACTTTGATTTGTATTCCTGGATCAAGCGCCTCAAACGCTCCGGACTCACGGCGTTACTGCGGATGCAGCTTCGCGAGATCCTCTCGCCGCGGGTTCAGATACGGCCGTCATACCGGATGTCGGAGGAAGCGGAAGGTGACGCCGGCGTTGCTGCGACAAGTCGGCGTCCCGATCAGCTTGTCGAATGGGAACTGGTCCTCGCCGCGGATTATGTGCATTCCGCGCTTCGGGACATCGGCAAAAGCCCCGAATGGCAGGCAGCGCTCCCCGTACTGCTCAACGACGCGACCGAACTGCTTCTGGACGCTATGGACATCATGCGGGAATTGCAGGCCGCGGATGAAATCTCGGATCGCTCATATTGGCAGCAGCCCTCGATCAGCGACCATCCACAGAACCGCAAATACCGTGATTGGACTGCGCTGATCGAACTCGCCCGCGACGCTTGGCTGGCCGCCGCATACTCCTCGCCGCCGCGCGCAGTTCGGGAAGTGCATCGCTGGCTCGAGCTTCCCTATCCGGTTTTCAGGCGCCTGGCCCTTTTCGCAATAGCAGAACGGCGCGACCTCTTTCCCTCCTCCGAGGCGGTCGATCAGTTGCTGTCGGACAATGCGTGGTGGCTCTGGTCGATCGAGACGCATCGCGAAGCCATGCGCCTACTCGTGGCGTTGGCGCCAAGCTTGCCGGCATTGGACACTGAAAGGCTGCAGCGCGCCATCATGCTCGGCCCTCCAGCCCGCATGTTCGCAGAGGGCCGTGAGCCGGAGACGCTGCGCCGCGTCTTTGATCGCGAGATATGGGTCCGGCTGACCGCCATGCGGGAGGCGGGCGGAGATTTGATTCTCGAAGCGACGGCTCTCCTAGAGGATTTGGCGCGGACGTATCCGCAATGGACGCCGGCGGACGAGAAGGCCGAGTTTCCTGTCTGGATGGGAAGTGGCGGTTCCTGGCGTACACATTCTGCGACTCCTTCGACTGTCAAGGAGCTGGTCGTATGGTTGCGCGAGAACGGCGAGGTTGATGATTTCGATCGTGAAGATGATTGGCGAGAACGCTGCCGGAAGGATTTCAAGAGAACGGCGGCGGCGTTGTTGCACCTCGCTCGGCGCGGAGAATGGCTAACGCGTCGTTGGAGGCAGGCCCTTCAGGCATGGTCAGAGGCGGAGCTCTCCGAGCGCTCATGGCGTTGCGCCGCGATCCCGCTCGCTGGCGCTCCGGACGCCGTGATTGAAGAGATTGACCATGCGATTGCGTGGTGGCTGAAAGCGGCCGCAAAATCCATCGGCGAACAACGTGAACCGTTCTTCACGCTGGTTCGGCGCATCATGAACATTCGCCGCGAAGAGGAGATCGAAGACGGCAACGACGCCATAACCGTTGCAATCAACCATCCCGTTGGCATGACGACGGAAGCCGTCCTCGATTATTGGTATGCGGGTGGCCTTGAGGACAATCAGGGGCTCGTCGGTGAGGTCGCCGAGATACTCACGCGCCTCTGCGATGAGTCCGTTCCCGCCTTCCGGCATGGGAGTATTTTGCTCGGCACAAATACGATAACGCTGTTTCGGGTCGACCGCGCGTGGACGACGCGCTTTTTACTGCCGCAATTCGATTGGCATCGCTCGGCACAGACGGCACTGCTTGCCTGGACCGGGTATTTGTGGTCGCCCCGTTTTTACCGCCCTTTGCTGGAGGCCATCAAAGATCAGTTCCTAGAAACGGCGCGCCATTACAACGTTCTCGCGCAAATCGCGGAGCAATACGCGGCACTTCTCACTGTTGTCGCCCTCGACGAAGGGGGCATCTTCACCAACGTCGACCTTCGGACGGCCACCGCCGCCTTGCCGGAAGAAGGCCTGGTGCGTGCCGCGCAGACGCTTGTTGATGGCTTGCAGGGTGCTGCGGACCGCCGCGTCGAATACTGGCAGAACAGAGTGAAACCCTATCTCGGCAGCATCTGGCCGAAATCCCATGACATCCGGACGCCGCAAGTCTCCGAGAAGCTCGCGCAACTTGTCATAGCCGCAGGAGGTGCGTTTCCTGACGCCTTACGAACGCTTCGTGGTTGGCTCTTGCCAGTGCAGCATTCCGACTACATCTTGAATCTCCTCTCAGAAAGCGGTCACTGTGGGACGTTTCCCCAGGATGCGCTGGCGTTTCTTGATTTCATCGTCCCCGTTGAGCAGATGTGGGTTGCGAATGAACTGCGGAAGTGCCTGATCGCGATTCGAACGGCTTGGCCACAAGCGGTCCAAGATCAGCGGTTCGCACGTTTGGAGACCATAGTCCGGCAGACAGGCCAAGGACTGGAATAGCAGATAGTCGACGCAGTCCACCCAGTCGCCATCCGGTCCCGCTCAGCACGAATGTCCGCTTCTACGCGAAGTCGGAGTTCACGCCTAGGAAGCAGCTGAATTTATGTCCGAAAGCAGCGAAATCTGTTCCTATACATTCTTCCCGATCGAATTTCAGTTCGATGAGCCTTCGAATTGGCGTATTCAACCCCTGCTTAAACTGCGCGAGGGAACCAGCGATGAAGTGGGGCGAGAGTAAGCGGGATTTCGACACTATCTTGGCAGTCTGGCCAAGCTATGAGCCGCTACTCGGCATTTGGCAGATGGAAGAGCTTGCGGTGGGCAAAACCGGTGCTCCAAAGTGGCGCGACCGAAGGGTTCCCACTCCTAGCGGAGGTGTCAAACTGGACATCTTCTCAGATGTCGACGCTGCCTTCACGGCAGCTGCTAGCACCAATGCGCGCTACGCCTCGGAGCTCCGACTGAGCTCAATCCAGGAAGAATTGCGGCGGTCGCTACAACTCAAGGCCTCAAAGGCTCTGCAGGCAAAGGAGCGCTTGCGATCTGAGGAGATCCAAATGCTTGCGGAGGCAAGGCGCCGCAAGAGCGGGACACCGGTACCCCAGGCGTCCAACCTGAAACTGACAGAAAAGGCCGAGCCGTTCCGGCAGCCTTTGGCTGCCGCACTTGCCGAGTTTCCATATGTGACAGGCGCTCGTGTTGGACAGCTTCATGAACGGATCGCGATGGGGAAAAGCTACGACGGCACTTGGGACGTGCTGGCAAATGGCAGCCTTCACAAGCGCGGAGCTATGCTCATTGAACGCTCAAAGATTGCATCTGGATTTGACCTCAACCCGACGAAGCATTGGGGCGAGGTGAAGGCCAAGATTCGGCAGATGCTCCTCCCTCGCGCCAATCAGTTATTGCAGCTGTCCAGCGTGCGTCGCCTGCTAGACGAGGCCCTTGCCCGCGGTGAGCGGGTGCTTGTCGGCAATGGTGTCGTGTTTTGGTACGAGGAAAACGGGCAGGTCGGCTGGCACGTGAAGACTACCAACAATGGACAGTCTGAGGATGGGACGACCCTCTGGACCGAGGGAACCATCCTTTCAACCAATCATGGTCGATTGGTCATTTTGCCGTTCATCAAGGAAAATGGTGAGCAAGTAAAAGGGCATACGAGAAACGCGCCGAACGATGGTCGAGCGAAGCCAAGGCATCCAAGTCAATACGTCGAGATTCCGTTCAAAATGTTAAGCGGCGATCTAATGATCGGCCTTTTTGGGGAGCTTCCATACGAGTAGCCCAGATATTAGATCATGCCTCCTCGGTCTTTGAGTTCGCCAATACCGAACAGATGGGCCGACCTTAGATCACGGGCAGGCCCAAAATTGTATGCCAGGCGCGAGCGACATTCTCGAAAAGGGCGCGAAGCGAGCGCGAGCCGGATTGAGTGGGAATGATCACCTGAGGGACGCCTGCAGGCTGTCCTTCCGGAAAAAGCGTCGGCGCGTCGTGTGAAATCTCGATGACACGGCTCTTCTTGGCGACATGAAGAATTTGATTGGACGTCAATTCGGCATGTTTGATCGCGTCAGCAACTTCACCGAGAACCTTCTGATCGTCAGGCCGAGGATCTCCATTTGCTGCGACAGCGTTGTTAGCAACGAGTTGCCATACGTCCTTCTTTGTTGCACCCGATGGAATTTTCCCCGCGAGAGCATCACGCTCCAAAGCAACCTCGGAGAAATGATACATGAAGATCGCTCCAGCCATGCCCAACCGCAGCACCTCATAACTCGTGTCACGAACGAGTTCGACATCATCGGCCGAAAGAGCATAACCCTGCAGCAAGTTCTCGGCGTCGGCAAAGCCGCGGACGGTAGGTAGGACAAGGCGCTCCCAATGGATCGCCAGCGGAAGGCTGCCCATCTAGCTGTACCGCTCCACCATTTTGGCGTGATAGTATTCGGCCCATCGCCTCGCATCGAGGTGTGCCTTAGCGATCTCCGACTGACGATCACCCTCTCCCCAATAGTCGTAGCCTAATGAATTTTCCCGCCCGGCTATCGTGACATGGATTTTTGTAACCGCCTCGTTGATGCTTACGGTCATCAGCGGCCGTGTTTCACCCATCGCTCTGTTCTCCATCTTCTTCCGATGAGTCTGCTTCGAGAGCGAGGCATGGCGCAAAGTCTCTTCCCTGCGTAGGTGCTTCACCCGACCGACAAGCCCGGCCGATTCAATAGCACGGAGTTGCTCAGGTTCCATTAGCGGGCGTGAATGTCTATCAGGAGAGTTTTACGGGCTGGCTCCAAAGCCCCTTCATAATGACGGCGGCTTCGGCCTCTGTTACCGGGTAGGAATGTCCCGTCCGCATATCAATTGCGATGTCCATCGCAACGTGCTGGACGATCTCACCCTTGACGGCGCCGATCGGTAGCATGGTGTCAAAGGCGATACGGACCTGGTGCTTGGCCAGGAAATCCGACCATAACGGAAAATGCTCAGCGCTACGAAAAGTCAACTGGTCGTCTTTTTCGTAGCGACGGTCCTCGTCCACATCGAAAACGCTCTCAAACCAAATCCAAAAAGATGACTTAAGAGCTTGCGGGTCATAGTCTTTGAAAAATAGGGATGGCCCATTCTTCGATCTCTCCACGACCGCGGTCGGCTCGACGTTGGGAACAAAGTGTTTTCCGTTGTAGGAAGGTGAGAGAAATATCAGTCCAGCCATCCTACCGATGCCTTCCATGTAAAGGCGTACAGCCTCCGGTCGGCGCTCCCTTAGGTTGATTAAAGCCCCGTCCCAATCAGGCTCCATCAGGAAAGTTCGATAAAGGTAATAATCCATGGCAAGTTGGCTCTCGATCCCAGTGACGGCGACTGCATCGACTGCCCTTGCCCACTCGAATTCTAAGCGGCCAACTGAGCCATGCTCTTCATCACCAAAATCAGTTTCAGCAACCCAATCAACTGGGCACTTCACCAGCGAAATGGCCTCCTGCCACGCCACTTCATCCTCAACATCCATTGTCACTTCCCCCCGGTGCTATCGACGGTGAGATGCCTCAGCGCGTCCTTCACAGCTCGATGTTGCGAGCCTTTTCGATGGCCGCGCTGTTCTCGTCGCTGCCCCTTTTTCGCTGTTTATTTTGTTCGATGTCAGCTTCGATTTCGATCAGAGCTTTTGTCCACTCCCCAAGGCGAAGGGCGTTGAGGTCGAAGTCATTCCACTGCGAGTAGTGAGGGTTCATGTCGTCGGCGATGTTGAGCCCTAAAACCAGTTTCTCGTCCGCATAGAATTCGACGCGTCCATGATGAAACGCATCATCGTGGTAGCTCCACCCTAAGTCGTGAAAAACCAACCCATAGCGCTTGCCTTTGTAAGAAAAATCAATCCTGGATTCCGATTTGCGCTCACCAAGGTCTGCCTTGGTGGCAACCACCTCCTGCGCATCAAAATTCAGGTAATCTCTAAATTCGGGCCTCTGAGACCATGAGGGCCAGTATTTTACTTCATCAAGCAATACCCTGACCAAAGCGCGAGACAGCCCCGAATCCGATGCGATTTTTTTCGCCTGATGAATGAGGGCCTTTGCCTCGGCGGCCTGCGGATTTGGACCGTGTCGCAACGATGCCTGGTAAGACTCCTTGTAGGCAGCGAGTGCCGCCGTTACCGCTGCGCCTGAATCGAGATCCTTTTTCCCAAACATTGTCGTCTCACCCCTGGGAAGGTGCCGCTACAATAAGCACGTTTCATCTCTGCCAGCAAAAAACCCGCCGGAGCGGCTCTGTGTCAGCGCGAGGATGGATAACAGCGATCAGAAGGGGCATGTCGCGCGCCGTCACCCACGCGAACATGGACTACTGATCGGGCGAGACCGGGCGGTGGATACTCGAAGAATCCGCTGCATCTGCCCTTGGGGAATCAGAACAAAGCGGGTACATTATGGCTTCGGAGTCTCTCATGGGTAACAACAGACAGGCTATTTCCATCCTGGCACCGCTTTTCCGCACGACGGAGGAGCGCTGCCCGGTCCTGCTTTTGGGCGCAGGCGCTTCCTTTCGCTCCGGCGTCCCCACAGCCGCGGAAGCCGTGAAGCAGATCGCGCGCCGGGTTTTTTCCGAGCGCGAGCTTGCGGGAGTCCGGCCGCCCGAACGGGTCAAGCCGACCGAATGGGAGCCCTGGCTGCAAAACTTCCCCTGGTTCATTCACGGCGCGGATCGTCTCGCGGAAAACTTCCCGCTGGCGGTGGAGCACCTGCTGACGCCGGCGGAATTCCGCAAGCGGGTGCTGGTCGACCTCATGCAGCCTGCCAACGGCATCAGCACCGGCTACAGGACGATCGCCGATTTTGTCATGCGCGGCCTGGTCAGCACGATCACGACGACCAATTTCGACCCCTGCCTTCCCGACGCTCTGAGAGAGCGCCAGCCGCATATCCGTCAGATCAACGAGGTGAACCGCAGCCCCGGCGACACGGCGCAGTTCGACATCTTCAACAAATGCCAGGTCGTCTGGCTGCACGGCCGCGCGGAGCACTATTCGGACAAGAATGTCGCGGGCGAAGTCGGCGCCGCCGATCCCGCCCTTGTCTCGCTGCTTCGCCCCTTGCTCGATGCCTCGCCGATCATCGTTGTCGGCTACCGCGGCGCCGAGCCCTCGATCATGGAAGGCATCTTCG
Organism: Mesorhizobium neociceri; assembly: GCF_013520985.1. GTDB lineage: Bacteria > Pseudomonadota > Alphaproteobacteria > Rhizobiales > Rhizobiaceae > Mesorhizobium > Mesorhizobium neociceri. The sequence continues at coordinate 155,749 of NZ_JACDTY010000012.1, forward strand.
GGCAGGTGAAACAGGGCCGGCTGGATTTTCCGAGGGGCATCTACTGGTGCCTGCGCCACGGTGACACGCCGCACCCGCATGTGGAGGCGCTGGCGCGCCGCCTCGGCTCGAATCTCACCTTTGTATCGATCGACGGATTTGACGAGCTGTTCGCCGATCTTGCTCAGGAACTGGCCGACTACGACCATTTTCGCGCGGCCGGTACCCGGCAGCCGGCCGTTCCGGCGCTCCGCTCGTTTGATGAGCGGATCATCGAGGATGCGTCGCTGGACGACCTCGACCTTGATTTCGTGCTTTCGGTTCTGACCGATTACTGCAAGAAGCTCAAACGCGCCCCCGTTACGCGCGAGACGATGTTCAGCCTGATGCGCGAGCAGGGACTGCTCCTGTCCCAGGACGGCGCCAACAAGGTGACCGCCGGAGCATTGCTGCTGTTCGGCAAGGCCCCGCACGAATTCTTTCCGCACGCCGTCGTCACCCTCACCGAAGGAGGAAAGAAGCGCGAGCTTTATGAGGGCAACCTGATCAGCCAGCATCGCCGCCTGCTGGAGCGGTTCGATGCCGAGGATGTCAACCCGCTGCTCAAGGTGAAAGGCCGGCGGCAACATGGCGAACAGCGGGCCTATCCGCCGCGTGCGCTCGTCGAGCTGCTGGTCAATATGCTCGTCCACCGCGACTATGCGCTCGCCGAGCCTGCGACCGTGGACATGCGTCCCGGCGCGGAGATCGTGTTCGCTAATCCGGGGGCGCTGCCGCACAGGATCGCCGGCCGGGTGGCGGTCGAAACGGATGGCCGCTTTGTGCTCTCGGAGAGCATCACCGAACAACGCAACCCCGCCCTTTGCGACATCTTCTTCGGCATCAGCGCGATGGAGCGGGCCGGTACGGGGCTCATCGATGTCGGCCAGATGATGACCGAGTCCGGCGGCGCCTCGACATTCTATCATCACGCCCGGTCGGACAGATTCGAAGCCCGCATCGTGCCGCCGCTGGCGTCCGCAGGCTCGCAGACGATCGCGCGGCACAACATTCCCATCGGCGTCTATGTGCTCAATTCCCTGCCGTTCACGGTGATCCCCGACACCATCTCGATCGCCCAGCTCACCGTGCCGTGGCGCGAGCGTCCGCGTGATCTGGATGTCTCGGAGTGTGGAACCTTCATTGTCCGAGGCTCCGAACTATGGAGCTTCGTGCCCTTGCCGATCCTCACTACGCTCCTGGCTCCGATCGTCGACCGGGAGGCGTGCGTCAGCGTGGACCGCAAGACCATCGAGGAGAGTCCCGACGCCAATCGCGTATTGTCCTGGCTACTGCGCAAGCACTGGGAGCGATACCTTAAAGGATTCGCGGCCGATGGCCTGATTCTCGAAGAAGGGCGTAGGCACCGGGCGTTTTTCCATGCGCTCAATGGCGAGAATCGCACGATCGTCTGGAACGGCCCGCAGCGTAAGGGAAACCGCCGCGATGTCGCGAAGAAGCGCGGAGAGGGGCCGCGGACCTGGTTTGAAAACGAGGGGATCGGCTACGAGATCGTCGATCTTGGCGGGCTCTGGAGCGTGCGCATCAAGCCATTTTACATGTTCACCGGCCGCAACGGCAAAACGCCGCTGCCCTCTTTTGCCCGCACCTCCAGGGCGACAAGCCGGATCAAGTTCGACCGCAACAAGAATGTCGAGGCCGATCTCGCCTTCTGGGAAAGCTTTCTCGGCCGCGGCGGCGAGACGATTAATATCGGCGACCGGCAGGTCGATAACTTGCTGTTGGCAGCTTCCTTCCTGAAAGTGGAAGTGCCGGAGATAGGATTGATGGACGATGATACCGACGATCAAGATCGAATGTCTGCCTGAGCCGCAATTGCTCTTCGGCGACGGCCAGACGGGGGTTGAGCCCCGCAGCGTGCTGGCGAAGGCCGGCGCAAAGGATTCCGCGGCGATCAAGGACATCCGCATCGGGCTAGTCGGCGCGCCGGAAGATGTGGCGCTGGCAAAACGCTGGCTCCCCAAACTGAATGGCGTCGCCATCGCACGGGAAAAGAGCGCGCACCGCTATCGCAACTGGCCGGGCGCGGAAAAGGCGTTCCGCGCCAAATTCATCGTTGAAGATCGTTTCGTGCGGCCGCTTGATTCGGAACGTCTCGCGCTGGCGCTCAATCAATCTTCGATCGCGACCAAATTCGAGGAATTGCTTGACCTCTTCGATGCCCGCATCCAAAGCCTTTTCGGAGACGTGCGGCCCGATTGCATCATCGTATGCCTGCCCGATGAGGCGGCCGATCTGCGCATGTCGAACCCGAAACTTTCCGCACAGGAGCGCGAAGCGCTGGAGCGGCTGCAGCGCGAAGAGGAGCAGGACCAGCTATCGCTCTTCCAGCCGACCCCCGAAGAGCTCAAGGCGGCCGAGGATCTACGCACTCAGGCAGAGGATCTGCTCTTTCGCTCCTTCTACCGCGCGCTCAAAGCACGCATCATGACGCATCAAAATCCCGTCCCCGTGCAGATCATGCGACGGGATACCTTCATCCGTCCCGACAATGAGGGGCAAAGCACCGCGACGCGGGCCTGGAATTTGGCGACCTCGCTCTTTTACAAAGCCGGTCACGAGCCCTGGCGCCCCGCCTCGTTGCCCGCCAACACCTGCTTCATCGGCATTTCCTTTCACCATCTCAAGCGCCGCGAAGGTGACGTCGTCTATGCCAGCGTGGCGCAGGTCTTTTCCAACGAGATCGAGCCCTTCGCGCTGAAGGGTGCGACGCTGCCGCACGAGCAGCGCCGCAATCGGCAGCCCTATCTCAATCAGGCCCAGGCCGCCGCCCTGATGAATGACGTGCTCGACAAGTACGAAGCACAGGCGGGGGTCAAACCGGCGCGTGTCGTCGTTCACAAGACGAGCCTTTATGAGCCCGAAGAAGAGGACGGTTTCCGCGGCGCGGCGGAATCACGGGTTCCGGTATGCGATCTTGTCTGGATGCGCAGCACCGCCTTCCGGCTGATCCGAAAGGGGATGCAGGAGCCCTGGCGCGGGACGATGTGCACGGTTGGCGACGAGACGTATCTTTTCACCAGCGGCTATGTGCCGTGGTGGGACGAATATCCCGGTCCGCATATCCCGGCGCCGTTGCAGATCGGCTCCTGCGGCGTCACCGATATGCACCAGCGGGCGAGGGAAATTCTCGCCCTCACAAAAATGAACTGGAATTCGAGCGAGGGCATAGGTCGTCATCCGATCACCGTTTCCTTTGCCCGAAAGGTCGGGATGCTGATGACGGAGCTCTCTGACAACCAGGCACCCAATCCGTCTTATCGCTTCTATATGTGAGTGGTTGCCGGCCGGGCTATATGGCGCGTCCATTGTCCTCGCCACCGAACCCGCATCGCGGTTTCGGCCCATGTGGTGATGACCCCTGTCGATTTCGGAGCTTCGCCCCCGCTTGCCGCGTCATCGCGCCGACGAAGGAGCGGCTGGTCTCGCCGCCTCCGAGCCAAACGATGCGATGGCCGGAGGCGGCGAAGGTGTCCGCTTTAGGTTCAAGGTTTCCCACCGTCTGAATGACTGAGACGGGCGCATTGCTGTCCGACAGCCTTTAGGACTGGAAACGGACTGGCAGCTTCAAAGGGCGGATTTTCCGGAGCGGGCCTTCAGCCCGCAGCATTGTGAGCCAAACCAGTGGTCACGCAGATGCTGTAGGTGCCGCTTCCGGCCTTAACCGCCACCGGAGAGGGTTCTGCAGGCGACCTGGTGCAGAATCCACAAGAGGTCAATGAGCACACTGGCAAACGGCCCCTGGATTGTGGCGATCGGCGCTTCCGGAAGTGAGGACCTGAAGGACGTCAAAATGGTTCTCGGCCAGCTCTCGGTGCGCTGAACGCGGTTGTGCTCGTGGTGTTGCATCGCCCTTAGGATCGGCCGACCCACTTGGCAAGTATTCTCGACCGTGCGTCGGCGATGCCGGTGCGTGTGGCCTACAGTGGGGCGAAGTTTCAAGTTGGAACCGTATATGTCGCGAGCCCGCGGATCACCTGCTGTTAGCTGCAAACAGCTTCGGCTTACTTGTGGACGATCCTCGTCGCCTGCACCGCAATCGTACGGTCGACCTCTTTAGGTCGGTGTCAGAGCACGACCAGAGCCCCACAATCGGTGTCGTGTTGTCTGGTTCTCTCGATGATGGATCGCGAGGGCTGGCGGCGATCAATGCCTCTGGGGGACTCTCAATGGTCCTTACGCCCGAGGCGCCACCCAAGCGGGGCATGCCCGAAAACGCGACAAGGTATGACGGACCTATCGATGTAATTGGAAGCGCTATTGAGATCGGAAAGGCTATCCAGGCCAAGGTTTGGTAGATGCTCCGGGGAATGACGGCTCATCGCAATATATCCGGGCCAAACTCCCAAAGCTGCTTTTATGGTTTCATCGCTTGAGCATGGCCGAAATGCCGTGGCGGACAAGTGGAAGATGTTGGGCGAAACGAAGCCCTAAATGTCTTGCAAGCCGTGCCGCTGGACGCTCGCTCGAGTAGAGGCCCACAAGTATGTTCGTGGCATGGTAAAGCGGCCCGGCCGACAGTCGTAAATAGCTTTCGTATCTGCGCAGCATGTCGGGATCGGCGATGTCTCGACCATCGCGATATGCTGTCAAGATTCTGTAGGCGAGTTGCTTCTGGCTGCAGAGGCCGATGTTAAACCCATGCGCGGTCACCGGATGCATGCCAATCGCTGCGTCGCCTATGAGCGCGACGCTCGGAGCGCAGAATCTGTGCGCCCATGTCGTGACGAGCGGATACCTATGGCGGTCGCTTGCCAAAGCCAAGTTTCCAAGGCGCCGTCCACACCGCTTCGTCAATTCCGCAAGGAATAGATCGTCGTCGAAGGCAAGTAGTCTATCAGCCTCGTTTGTGCTCAACGTGAGCAGCAGCGACGACACCCCTTCCGCAAGGGGCAGCATCGCTATCGTCTGATGGTGATCGAACCATTCGATTGCGATCTGGTGGTGGGCGCGCTCGTGGCTCACCCGGCAAATCAGCATCGAATGGCCAAGCCAATTAACATCGGCATCGATACTCAGCAGGTCGCGTGTGGTGGACAGACGCGAATCCGCAGCAACGAGGAGCCGAGCTGTCAACTGCCTGCCATTGGAGAGTGTTATGACTGCTCCTTGGTTGCTGTTTGTCGCATTCACGACCGAATGGCCGCAGAGCAAACGGGCATGATCCTGCAAGCAGATGATTTTGAAAAGGGCATCCCGAATCCGGCAATTTGGGACGAGGACTCCCAATGGCTGCCCAGATCCGCTGAGGGAATCGAAACGCAGAGCGAAAGCGCTCGATCCGTTGAGGACGCGTGCGCCTTGAAGTGGTGATTTGTCCGAAGCGGGAATGATATCCCAGGCGCCGAGCTCCCGAAGGATTCTGATCGAGGCATGGGTCAGCGCGATCTCGCGACCGTCGAACGCCGGATTCTCGAGTTTTTCCCGAGCCTGCGCTTCAACAAGTGCCACTTTGAGTTTGCTCCGGGCAAGCGATGCGGCGAAGGAAAGTCCAACCGGCCCCGCGCCAACGACAATGATGTCGAAGCTGTTGTCGGAGCCGGCCATCAGCGTGTCGCCATTCTGTCGGCTCTCCAGTGCTGAAGCACCAATCGCGAAATCAAAAACGCCTTTGATGCTTGATTAAGCGCGGCGCGCACGAGCCAAAGTCACCAATAAGTGGCAAGCGCCTCATCAGCGGCACACGCTAACAATGCCGTTGCCCGACCGCTGTAGCTGGTAAGTGAGCGGTCGACGGGGCGGTTGCCGCGCGCGATCTCACGATGGTTGGCGCGAGCTGTTGCTGCTCATGTTGCTGCCGCAGCAGCATGTTCTCCAGCGTCAGCAGTTCGTTTTTGCCGCCCAGCGCATTGCGATTGGCGGGATTGAGGACTGGTACCGAGGCGGCCGGACCCGGCAATGCCGCCGTCGCCACCGCGCGATCCAGTGCTTCGCCTGCGGCTCACCAGACTGGGGAGGAAGATCCGCATCAATCGGGAACCGAACAGGTAGTCTCGTGAAAAAGTGCAGCGGCTGATCGAACCTGGCCTTTGATCCGCTCACCTGATTATAGAGCCATCCAGCCAGCGGGTTTCTCACGTCGGCCATTCAGCTTTCCAGCAGCCACACTTGCATCGAGCCTTTCGCCCGATTGTTCCAGAGATAGTATGGCAGGGCAGTTAGCTGGTAGTCCGAAGCGATGGGGGGCGCATTCCTGTACAGGCTGTCTCCCCAGCTTTGGTCTTCGACGCGCTGCGCGGAGGCAGTCAGCGTGACCACGCCGTCGAAAAGATCGCCCCGTTCGACGGTTTCGATCTTGGCCTCTCGCGGCAGCTTGAGCTGCTGCACGCGCGACCCGGGATTGTCGACCTCTTCAACGCAATAAACCAATGGTCCGCGCTTGAGCGCCACCCGGCCGATATCCTGCTTGACCAACGGATGAGCATAGATGCGCTCGGGAGCCATCGGTAGGTCGAGGGCGATTATGTCTCCTCGAGTCCATAGCCTCGAGATCACAAGATAGCCGTTTCTGGTGCATGCAGTCACGTCGACCACATGTCCCCCGACCGAGGCTTTGGCTTCATGCGCCCAGCCGGGAATGCGCAGCTTGACGGTGAACTCAGCCGCCGCGTCAGGGCTGACCTCTATTCTGATCGAGCCGGATAGTGGATAGGCGCTGGTTTCCCGCAGGAACACATTTGCTCCAGCGAGCTGGATGTTCGTCGAAATGCCGCCGTAGAGATGGAAGGCAATTGCGTCTTCGCTGGCCGAGACAAAATAGCCTCCGACCGAAGCGATCAGACGCGACAAATTCATCGTGCAGCATGGACATGTGTGCCAGGCCCATCGGCTGTGTCGTCCATCGCTGTCCAGCGGATTGGTATAAAAATAGTGCCGGCCATCGCGCGACAGGCCGGTCAGCGCGCCGTTAAACAACGCCCGTTCCATAACGTCGGCGTAGCGGCCGTCGAGATCGAAATGCAGCATACGATGGGCCCAGAAAATCAGCGCTACAGAAGCGCAGGTCTCGGCATAGGCCGTATCGTTCGGCAAGTCATGGGCCTCGGTAAAGCCTTCATTCCCGCCGGCCGGACCCAAGCCGGAAGTAATATAGATCTTTGAGGACATGACGTCAGCCCAGAGCAGCTCGCATGCTTTCTTTAGGCTGTCGTCATTCAGTTCCGCCGCGAGGTCGGCCATGGCAGAAAACATGTACATGGCGCGGACGGCATGTCCAACCACAATTGTCTGCTCGCGCACCGGCTTATGCGATTGGCTGTACTCAAATCTCTCCACCCAGAAATCCTGCGGACTCTCCCCGCGCGCAACTGCTTCCTGATCGAAGTAGTGCGGCTGGCGCCCGCGCTCATTGATGAAATAGGCTGCGAGGTCGAGATGCTTTCTCTCTCCCGTCAAGCGATAGAGCTTAACGAGAGCCAGCTCTATCTCCTGATGGCCGCAATAGCCGCGCTTCTGGCCGGGGTTCGGGCCGAATGTCTTGCGCACATGGTCGACATAGCGCTCGAGGATGCAGAGGAGCCGGCGCTGGCCAGTCGCAACGAAGTAGGCGATGCCGCCTTCGAGCAAATGTCCAAGATTATAGAGTTCGTGATTGTCGCGTAGGTTCGTCCAGCGCTTGTCTGGGTCGCGCTGCAAGTACCAGCAGTTCAGATAGCCGTCGGGAGCCTGCGCTTTTTCGAGATCGTCGACGATCTTTTCGATCCTGGCCACCATGTCGGCGTCGCTCCTGTGTGACAGCGCATAGGATGCCGCTTCGATCCACTTGCCGACGTCGGAGTCCCAGAACAGCTGCACGAAATCATGCCCATTGTCTCGGAACGACGGCGGGCGGTTCGGCAGGGTCAGGGACTGCAAAATACCGTGCTTGCCAAGCTGGACGTGCTGGCTGGGGATGGTACGTGTCAGCACCGTCTCTAGCCGTTCGCGCCAAAATTGCCCCTCCAGCGCCAAATCGACAAACCGAACTGGCTTGAACTCGTTCATTCGGACGCATCCGTTCCTGCAACGAAGTGCACTAGCGAGTTCATGGCTGCGACGATGCCGGCCAGGACCAGCGAACATGGCCAGCGCCTGACGCCGCTCTGCTGCCGTCCCGCGATAATCTTGAGCACGCGGTCAGCAGCCTCGCGTCCGAGCCCCTTTAGGTTCAAATCGACGGTTGTCAGCTGCGGACGCGCCGCAAGGGCCACAATGTTCTCAAAACTAGCGAGGGCTACGTCGGCATGTATTAGCGAGCCAATCTCGCAGAGCGAGTCGCACGCGCCCCGGGCGATCTGATCGTTGCCGCCGAAGGTCGCGTTCGGCGTTTGCTCACAAGAATCCGGCCGCCGCCTCGCGCACCCACGCCTCGGTCCACTTGTGGCCCTGGCCGCCCTTCGTGCCGGTCTTGATCCAGACCGATCGCCGAGGCGTTCGGCGGTGCGATTCATCGACGGAGGCATGCTTTCACCCCTTGGAAGACTGGCCGATGAAACCACACCGCTGAGCAGATAACCCTGATCTGGGTCAATCGGCACGACAATTCCGGCGACCGCGGTTCGAGGATCACCCGCCTGCATATTGGGGCGGATGGGCGACGTAATTCTTCGAGCGACAGATGCCTTTCACAGATCAGCGTCAGCGGCGGCCAGGTGAAGCTGGCTACCTCAGCAGTTGTTCCGGACGACTCGGCTTACGGCCGGCATCCGCACGGCCGCCTGCACAGCGGCTTATTCAGCGTTCCGGCTTGTCGCCCTGGTCGATAAGGATACGCTCTGCTGCCCCGTCGAGATCCTCGTATTGACCGCTTTTCAAGGCCCATAGGAAGCCAGACAGCCCAAGCCCGCCGAGGAGCAAAGCCACAGGTATCAGATACGCTAGCGTCGTCATTACAACTGTGCCAATCCGCTACTGTTGGAGCGTCCATCATTGGGAACAGTTTTCGTTGGTGCGTCCCGAACAAAGCCTTCCAGGCGCAATGCATTCCCGATCACCAGCAGTGATGACGCAGACATGGCAATCGCCGCGATAAGCGGAGTGACGTGCCCTAGAATAGCGACTGGTACAGCGATGGTATTGTAGAGAATTGCGACGGCGATGTTTTGGCGAATCAGCCCTCCCGCCTTCCGCGAGACCTCCAGAGCAAGGGATACTGCGAGAAGGCTTTCGCGCAGGAAGACGAAATCCGCGGCATTGCGACCAATCTCGGCTGCGCTGGCCGGAGCGATCGAGACGTGAGCCGCGCCCAGGGCGGGCGTATCATTGAGTCCGTCGCCGACCATCAGAACCTTGTGTCCGGCCGTCGCCAGCGTTTCGATGCGCTCAACCTTGCCGGATGGCAGGAGGTCCGGGACGAAGCGGCGGATATCTAACAGGTTTGCAACCTCACGGCAGGCGGCTGCGGTATCGCCCGACAGCATTTGCACCGACACCTCTTGCTCGTTCAACTTCAATATGGCTGCCCTGGCGTCAGCGCGCAGCGCATCCTCGAAAACAAACGACGCAACTATGACCCCGTCTTTCGTCAAAACCGTTCCGCCATTTGTGCCTTTGCCGCTGATTCGAGCTTTCCACGCCGCCCATCCGCGTCGGCCAAGCCGCCACGTGCTGCCCGCAGCGGTGCCTTCGATCCCGCATCCGGGGTACTCACTGACGGACTCAAGTTTTGGCTGACCCGCAAAACCCCCAAGGCCGGCCAGCGTCTTTGAAAAAGGGTGGCGGGAATGCGCAGCCATGTCGGCCGCGATGGCCAGCATGGCCGGATCGATTGCTGCCACATTGACGAGTCTGGGCAATCCTAGGGTCAGCGTACCGGTCTTGTCGAACACGGCGGAGTCGATTGCGGCGAGACGCTCCAGAGCCGAGCCGTCCTTGACCATGACTCCGGCCTCGAACAGGCGCCGGGCCGCCATGACCTGGACAATCGGCACGGCAAGGCCGAGGGCGCAGGGGCAAGTGATGATGAGCACGGCGATGGCGACGGTGATGGCGCGGTACCAATCGCCGGACGCGATCATCCAGCCGAGGAACGTGGCAAAGGCCGCCAGATGGACCACGGGCGCATAGAGCGCCGATATCCGGTCCGCAATCCTCCTGTAGCGCGAGCGGCCTCCCTCTGCGGCCTCCATCAGCCGGACCATTTCCGCCAGGAAGGAATCCTTCGCGGCGGCGGTTGCCTGCATCGTCAGAGGACCCGTCAGGTTCAGCGTGCCGGCCTGGACATGGGTGCCGGCACTCACGGTTTTGGGAGCGCTCTCGCCGGAGACGATCGAGCAATCCAGGTCGGAATTCCCGCTGATGATATCGCCGTCGACCGGTATCCGTTCCCCGGCCGCGATGAGAAGGCGCATTCCCGGCATGAGCTCGGCGACGGGCACGTATTCGCGCGTGCCGTCGTCCCGCAGGACAATGGAACCCCGTGCGACAAGCCGCGACAGGCCATTGACCGCGGTTCGCGCCCGCTCACGCATAACGTGGTCCAGCGTGCGGCCGATCAACAGGAAGAAAAGCAGCGATACCGAAGCGTCAAAATAGGCGTGCTCGCCGTGATTGATCGTTTCATAGAGGCTCATCGCGTAGGCGAGCGAAACACCCACCGCGATCGGCACGTCCATGTTCATCCGGCCATGGCGCAGCGCGTTGGCCGCGGAACGAAAGTAGATGCCGCCGGCGAAGGCGAGCGCCGGGATGGCGATCAGCGCGGATATCCAGTGAAACAGATCCCGCGTCGCGCCTTCGGCGCCGGACCAGACCGACACCGACAGCAGCATGATGTTGCCCGCCGCGAAGCCCGCGACGGCGACGGCGCGGATCAGCTCCGAGAGAGTCTTGTCCTTCTCATGGATTTCCGGGTCGAACAGGTGTGCCTGGTAGCCCAGCCGTGAAAGCGTGGCGAAGAAAGGTGGGACCTCGTCGCCTTGCCAGCGGACCGACACGCGTTTCGTCGAGAGGTTGACGCGGGCCATTTCGACGTTTTCGAGCTTGGCGAGCGCCGCCTCGATCGTCTGGATGCAGCCCCCGCAATGGACAGCCGGCACCGACAAATCCGTCTGGTGAATGTCTCCGCCCAACGCGCGGCTGGCCAGCTTGATTTCGTGAATGGAGGGCAAAGCCGATGCCGCGTCGGCGACTTCCAACGCCATTTCTGCTCCGGGCGCGCAGCAGCTCATTGCAGGACCCCGTTCGAGATCATGACGCGACGAACGTCGCGGAACGGCGAAGCCAGGCCTGCGTCGGCATCGATCTCGACGATCCAGACGCCGTTCCTTGGCGTGTGCCGGGCGGCAAATTCTTCGGTGTTCCCGGAAGTGCCCCCGGACGACGCGGCAAGTGTCAGGGCTTCATCCTCGGCTTCGTAGGCCGGGTGGCGGAACAGCACCTTGACGCCGTGCAGCGGCACCGGCTTGCCTTTGCTGTCTGCAAGGCTGTAGCGGACTTCGCCGGAGGCGACGGTCAGCTTGCCGGTCCAACCGAGCGCCGCTTGCGCCCGTCCTTTCCTCGCTTCTTCGTTGAACTGCTGACTAGCTACATAGCTGTCCTCAACTATGAGGCCGGACCAGCTCCTGCTGGCGAGTGTCGCCATAGTCAGATTGACGGCGATGACCACACCAAAAAAGGCGAGAATGGTGGTTAACATGTGTCTGCCGGTGAATTCCCAGCTTCGTTGCGTGTTGACGCTCATCTGGCGATCTCCGGGGTGCTGAAAGTGGCGGTGTATTCGTCCGCCTCGAAACTCGCCTTGTCCTCGGCGCGGAATTTGAACGTTTGGGCTGCGCCTCCGAGCCGGTCCGCCGGTTGGCGCACAAAAATCTTCAGCATCTTCAGGCGGTCGGGTTCGACTGGAACGGCGAAGGACCGGCCTGCCGGAAGATCAATACCAACGACGCTCATTTCGGCTCCCGGCAGGCCCTGTATCGTGACGACGATCGTCCTCGGCTCGGGGATCATGTTGAGCAGCTTGACGGTGTATCCGTTGCGGATTGACCCGTCGGAGAGCGTCACAAATTGCGGGTTGCGGTCATGCAGGACATTCAGCTCGAGCCGCTCGCGGGTCAGCAGCGAATAGACCAGTGCGAGCCCGACCGCCGACCAGGCGCCGAGATAGATGAAGGTGCGCAGCCGAAAAATCTTGCGAATATGGAAATGCGCCAAGCTGTCGGAAAATTTGCCTTCATCCGTCCTGACAAGGGAAGGATTCACTGTGGAGGAACCGCCCGCTGTTGCCACCGCCATATTGGCGCTGTAGTCGGACAATGTCGCATAGGAGATCAGCCCGTGCTCCTTGCCGAGCTTGTCCATGACGTCCTTGCAAGCGTCGATGCAGAGCGCGCAGGTGATGCATTCGAGCTGCTGGCCGTCGCGGATGTCGATCCCCATTGGACAGGCGGCGACACAGGCGTTGCAGTCAACGCAGTCGCCGACCGGCTGCCCCGCGGGCAAGGCCTTCTTGGCGTGGCGCGAACGAGGCTCGCCGCGCCAGTCGTTATAGGTCACGGTAAGCGAATTCTCGTCGAGCATGGCAGCCTGGATGCGCGGCCAAGGGCACATGTAGGTGCAGACCTGCTCGCGCATCAGCCCGCCGAATGTGTAGGTGGTCGCCGTCAGCACAGCGATGGTGACGTAGGCGGCCGGAGCGGCGGCGCCGGTGAAGACTTGGCCGATCAGCATCGGCGCGTCGGCGAAATAGAAGATCCATGCGCCGCCGGTGGCTACTGCGATGATCAGCCAGATAGCGTGCTTGGTTGCGCGTAGCACCAGTTTGCGCGCCGTCCATGGATGGGCGTCGAGCTTCATGCGGGCGTTGCGATCGCCTTCGATCGCCCGCTCCACAACGAGAAACAGGTCCACCCACACGGTCTGCGGGCAGGTATAGCCGCACCATGCACGGCCGACGGTCGAGGTAATCAGGAAAAGGCCGATTCCGGCCATGACCAGAAGGCCGGAGACGTAGTAGAACTCCTGTGGCCATATCTCGATCAAGAAGAAGTAGAAACGGCTGTTCGCAAGATCGACCAGCACGGCTTGATCCGGGGCGAACGGCCCGCGATTCCATCGCAACCAGGGTGTCAGGTAATAGATGCCAAGCGTGATCGCCATCACCAGCCATTTAAAGTGGCGAAAGTTGCCCGAGGTGCGCTTGGGGAAGATCTTCTTGCGCGCAGCGTAACGCGTCGGGCGCGTCTTGGAGGGATTGGCTGGCGACGCTTCCAGCCGTCCTATCCGCGTTTCACCCACGTGCGTCTCCACTCCCCAGCCATGTCAGAGCCCGCCTGTCGAACACCTTTGTTTTTGAGGCGGTCCTCGCCGTTGAGGCAGGGTCCAGCCTGACGGTGTCGAGGCCCGGCTTTCGCCGGGCCCCGTCGCTTGGCAGGGGAAGGCCGAGAATAGGGCTTCCGTTCCTATTCTCCGCCGCCAAGCGAATGGACATAGAGTGCAAGTTCCTTGACTTTGGCTTCGCCCAGACGTCCAAGCCATGCCGGCATCACACCATGCTTGGGTCCCCGGACCTGCGCGGCGATGGCCGTCTCGCCGCCTCCGTAGAGCCAGATAGAGTCGGTCAGGTCAGGGGCGCCGAATTCCCTGTTCCCCTTCGCATTGTCGCCATGGCAGGCGACGCAATTTTCCGCGAAAACCTTGGAGCCTGGTTCGATTAGGCTTGCATCTTTAACTTTGCCGGAGAGGCTGGCGACGTAGGCGCTGACCTGTGCGATCTGGTCGGCGGTGATGAGGTCGCCAAAGGCCGGCATTTCCGACAGGCGCGTGTCTGGATCTGACGCGAAGCGAATGCCATGCATAATCGTCTGCTCGATCTGCTCGGCCTTGCCGCCCCACAGCCAGTCGTCGTCGTTGAGGTTGGGAAAGCCCTTGGAGCCCTGCGCGCCGGAGCCATGGCACTGAGTGCAGTTGACCTTGTACGCGGCGCCGCCGGCTGCGATGGCGAATTCACGTAGGGCGTCGTCCGCGGCGATCTCAGGGAGACTTTTCGATTCTATCGCAGCGACATATTTTCCCTTCCCCGCTTCCGCCGCCGCCAGCTCATTGTTGACCCCGTTGCGGCTCGAATAGCCCAGCACACCCTTTGTCGCCGAGTGCAGCAATGGCCATGCCGGATAGGCGATGGTGTAGCCGATCGCCCAGGCAATCGTTACGTAGAAGGTGGTTATCCACCAGCGCGGAAGCGGGTTGTTCAGCTCCCGGATGCCGTCCCATTCGTGGCCGGTGGTCGACACGCCAGAGATATCATCGATCTGCTCGTCGCTCATGATCACTCGTCCTGAAGCGGAATTCGCGCGGCTTCATCGGCCAACTCGACGCTGCCGGGGCGGAGCGCGAAGGCGATTGCTCCGACAAAGAAAAGTGCCATGGCGACCAAGCCCCAGCTGTCAGCAAACTCCCGCATCAAATTGTAATCCATGGATAAAACTCCTCAGCGGTAGCCGGTGGTTTCCTTGTAGTTTTTGTAATCGACCAGCGTGCCGAGCATCTGGAGATAGGCCACGAGGGCATCCATCTCGGTCACCTGTTGCGGGTTGTTGTCGAAGTCTCCGATCTTGGCTTTTGGATAACGGGCCTCGAGGCCGGTCGGGTCAGCATTGGGATCAGCCTGGGCCATCAAATCGGCGTTGGCATGCGCGATCATGTCATCGTCGTAGGGGACACCGACACGCCGGTTGGCGACCAGGTTCGTAGAGAAATCCTTCACCTCGATCGGGGTGTCTTTCAAAAACCCATAGCTTGGCATGATCGATTCCGGCACCACGGAACGCGGGTCCGAAAGATGCGCGACATGCCAAGCGTTCGAGTAGCGATCGCCGACGCGTGCGAGGTCCGGCCCAGTGCGCTTGGATCCCCATTGGAACGGGTGATCGTACATTGACTCGGCCGCCAGGCTGTAATGGCCGTACCGCTCCACCTCGTCGCGGAACGGCCTGATCATCTGGCTGTGGCAGAGGTAGCAGCCCTCGCGCACATAGATGTTGCGCCCAACGAGCTCGAGTGGCGAGTAGGGACGCATCCCGTCGACCTTCTCGATCGTGTTGTCGAGATAGAAGAGCGGTGCGATCTCTACGATGCCGCCGACGGTCACCACAAGAAGGGAGCCTACGAGAAGAAGCGTGGCGTTCTTCTCGATGATGGCGTGTCTATCTATCAATCTCATCTTCTGGCTCCCGATCGCGCAACTCGGAGGCCTGCAAGGGAACCTGGCATCGGCTGCTCCTCGCGTCGGTATCCGAGGATGGTCATGGCGATGTTCCAGGCCATGATTAGGGCGCCGGACAGATACATGGCGCCACCGATAGCGCGCATCACGTAGTAGAGGTGCATGGCGGCCACCGTCTCGGCGAAGGAATAAACCAGGAGACCCTGCTCGTCGTATTCGCGCCACATCAGCCCCTGCATGATGCCGGATACCCACATGGCGGCGGCGTAGACGACGATGCCGAACGTCGCCAGCCAGAAGTGCCAGGTAACCAGCCGCAGCGAATAGAGCCGCTCGCGGTTCCAGAGCTTCGGCACCATGTAGTAAATCGCGCCGAACGAGATCATTCCTACCCAGCCGAGCGCGCCCGAATGGACGTGACCGATAGTCCAGTCGGTGTAGTGCGACAGCGAATTGACTGCCTTGATCGCCATCACCGGGCCTTCAAAAGTCGACATGCCGTAGAAGGCGATGGCCGCGACCATCATGCGGATGATCGGATCGGTGCGGATCTTGTCCCAAGCGCCAGAGAGCGTCATCAGGCCGTTGATCATGCCGCCCCATGAGGGCATCCACAACATGATCGAAAACACCATGCCCAGCGTCTGCGCCCAGTCGGGTAAGGCCGTGTAGTGAAGGTGATGCGGCCCGGCCCAGATGTAGAGAAAGATCAGCGCCCAGAAGTGGATTATTGACAGGCGGTAGGAATAGACAGGCCGATTGGCCTGCTTGGGCACGAAATAATACATCATGCCGAGGAAGCCGGCGGTGAGAAAGAAGCCGACTGCATTGTGTCCGTACCACCACTGCGTCAACGCATCCTGGACCCCTGAAAACGCTGAGTAGCTCTTAGAACCTAGAAAAGAGACCGGCATCGATAGATTGTTGACCACGTGTAGCATCGCGATGGTCACGATGAAGGACAGGTAGAACCAGTTGGCGACGTAGATGTGCGGTTCCTTGCGCTTCAGGATGGTGCCGAGGAATAGGATGAGGTAAGCGACCCAGACGATGGTCAGCCAGATGTCGACATACCATTCAGGTTCGGCGTATTCGCGGCTCTCGGTGATGCCGAGCAGGTAACCGGTCGCGGCCATGACGATGAAAAGCTGGTAGCCCCAAAAGACAAACCAGGCGAGATCACCGCCGAAGAGGCGGGCGCGACAGGTGCGTTGCACGACGTATAATGACGTGCACAGCAGCGCGTTGCCGCCGAAGGCGAAGACGACGCCGGAAGTGTGCAGCGGCCGCAAGCGTCCGAAATTGAACCAGGGCTGGATGTTGAGATCCGGGTAGGCCAGCTGCAGTGCGATGACCACGCCGACCAGCATACCGACCACACCCCAGAACATGGTGGCGACGGCGCCATAGCGGATCGGCCCATCCATGTAAGCGGAAGGGTCGACCGGAGCTACCGGCTTCAACTCGGTGTTGCGCATCAAGATGGCGGTAAAGCCAGTCAGGGCGAAAAACAGCACCCACATGTGCTGGCGGAAAGGTCCATCGACGCCGAAGCCGGCAGCCACCAACGCCGCAAAAGCAAAAAAGCCAAGCACGACGATCTCTGTGCCGAATTTCATCGCAATCCCGATCTCGAGTCCGGCGGACGCCACGTCCGCAATGCATTTTATTGCGCAGCCTCTGCCTTGCTCGCCCTGACCTATGTCAGGGCCGTGCGATTTTACTTCGGCCAATATCGAGAACTCAGTGCGATGAGGAGATGGCGATTGAACCAGAAAACGCAGAACGGGCTCCCGCGCTCATGGACAACCCTGGCATCGTCGGTCCGAGCGCGTGCGGAGATGGCTCCGGGCGATCTGATGAACCTTGCCCATTTGGAAAAGCTGAGGCTCTGCAGCGCTCTGGAAAGCATTGCCGATGGTTTGCCGAACGTCGACTGCGCCAGATGGCTCGGAACGGCCAACGCGATCGTTCCGCTGCTCCGAGACATTCATAACTTCGAGGAGACTGTGATTTTCCCCGCGTATAAGGCCTGCTTGACCTCAGCTGAGGTTGACCTTGGCACTACCGGCCGGTTGCGCCTCGAGCACATCAAGGATCAATGCTTCGCCGGCGAGCTGGCCGAAACACTCCTGGCGATCGGTAAGGGTGATCCGATAGAAAGCGCGGAAGCTATCGGCTTCATGCTACGCGGTTTTTTCGAAGGATTGCGGCGACACATCGCATTTGAACGCGAGCATATCCTGCCGCGCATCGGAGTAGCCGACGCCGGCACCCCCGGTTAGGCCTCGTGCAAAGAGCTCACAGTGGCGCCACTCGCCCGCCGCAGCGCTGTTCCAGGCGGCTCATGCTGTCCACCGTCACATGACGCTTGTTTTCGATCCGGATCACGCCATCCGCCCGCAGTCGAGTCAGCTGGCGGCTCACGGTCTCGTTCGTAAGCCCAAGGAAATCAGAAATTTCAGCCCGAGTCAGCGGCAGATCAAAGCACGTCGGCCGTTCCGCAGAATCAACACCGGAATGCATATTCCGGCCGATCATGAGCAAAAAGCTCGCCACTTTCTCCGGTGCGGTCTTGCGTCCAAGAGTCACCATCAATTCACGCGCATCGTCTAACTCGTTCAGCGTCTGCTTGAACAGCCGATGCTCAAGTTCCGGAGACTCCTTCATCATTCGTTCGACGGCCGCTCTCGGAAACGAGCACAGCGTCACAGAAGTTGCTGCTTCCGCATTGATCGCGCTTTCCAGCTTGAAGGGTCGTCCCAGAAAATCGGGTGAAAATTGCAGACCGACGATCTGCTGGCGACCATCCGAAAGGGTCTTCGTCAGCTTCACCACGCCTGAAAGCAGGTTCGAATAGCTGTAGACGGGCTCGGCGTCGCCAATTAGTGCGCCTCCTGGCTCGATCTTGTGCCTCGTCGTAGTTTCCGCGAATCTGACCAACTGATCGGGATCGAGCGCACCGCAGACACCGCTATGCCGGGCCTCGCAAGAATGGCAAAGAACCGGAATGGGGGAACTGTGAATGTTCTGTCCTACTGTCATTACGCTCGCTCTGCCGATTCCAAATACGAGCAGGATAGCAATCTGGGGTAGAGAAATCCTTGCGGCAGTTTGTCCGTGCTGGCTTGACCGAAATCAGGGCTTCGGCTTGTCGATGCATCTAGGCTTGCGACCGCGCAAACACAGTGGACCGCGACATGCAATCGGAATTAGCTGCAAGGCTTGGCGAGAATGTCCCTCGCTACACCAGTTACCCCACCGCGCCGCACTTCCATCCGGCCATCGATGCTGCCGTCTACCGCAGCTGGCTGGCGGCGCTCGAAGGCGGTGCCGAGATCTCGCTCTATCTTCACATTCCCTATTGCGCCAAACTGTGCTGGTTCTGTGCGTGCCATACCAAACAGACGCGCCGCTATGAGCAGGTGAGCGACTATCTGCCTTCACTATATGCCGAGATCGCGACGATTGCCGGTCTTGTCAGCGGAAAGGCGCTGGTGCGTGCAATTCACTTCGGTGGCGGTTCGCCGACGATCCTGAACCCCGATGACATGGTTGCTCTGACAAGGGCTTTGCGCAATAGCTTCGATTTTTTACCGGACGTAGAGATCACCGTCGAGATTAACCCCAACGACATGGACGATGCACGCCTCGACGGGCTCGCCAAAATCGGCATGACGCGGGCGAGCCTCGGGGTACAGGATTTCGATCCGAAAGTGCAAAGGGCGATCAACCGCGAGCAAAGCTTTTCGCAGACCAAGATAGTGGTAGATGGCGTTCGTTGTCGCGGCGTCCGATCGGTCAATCTGGACCTGCTCTATGGCCTGCCGCACCAAACCCAGGACAGCCTCAGTTCCACCGTGGCGCAGGCGTTGACCTTGGAACCGGACAGGATAGCTCTGTTCGGCTACGCCCACGTGCCGTGGTTCAAGAAACACCAGATCATAATCGACGAGGCATGGTTGCCGGTCGCCACGGAGCGGTTTGCCCAATCGCAACTCGCTGCACGAGCCATTGTGGGCAAGGGATACGAGACAATCGGGATTGACCATTTCGCCAAACCTGGGGACGCGCTGGCACGTGCGGCGCGCACAGGGACTCTGCATCGCAACTTTCAGGGCTACACGGAGGACCGCTGCGAGATATTAATCGGCCTTGGCCCTTCATCCATCAGCCAGCTTCGCCAAGGTTACGCGCAGAACACGCCTTCAACGGCCGCGTATGCTCGAATGATAGGAGATAGAGGATTGGCCGTTGTGCGCGGCATCGCGCTGTCCGACGACGATCGCGTCCGAGGCTGGATCATCGAGCGGCTGATGTGCGATTTCAAGTTCTCGGCCATCGATCTGCTACAGCGCTTCGGCGAAGCGGGCCATAAGCTTCTCCGTCAGGCAAGCTCCGTGGGTTTATATAATTCAGTTCCATTGCTTGAACTTGATGGCGAATATTTCGTCGTGCCGGCTGAAAGCCGCCCGTTCGTCCGAAGCATCGCGGCCAAGTTCGACGAATTTTTCGAAGGCGGAACGGGGAGGCACTCCTCGGCAGTCTGATCAGCAGAGACGGTCGGCAGCCGTTACGGTCGATTGCGTATGAACTACAGACGACTCCATTATCCGGTCGTAACTGCCGTGTTGTCCCGCCCATCCCGGCCTTGAGGCGAACACCCCCTTGCGGGCACCGGAATACACAAGCAATCATTGCGTCGTACCGCAGGGTGGTGTGCTCGGCGGCAGCGAAGCTGCTCGTGAGCGCTCCCCTCGATGGCGTTATAGATACTGTGGCGAGAGCCCGGCCTGTGGCACCCTCGGTGCTGTTGCGCAGCTACCAGGCGAGTGTCCATGCCACGACACGTCGATGCAGACACATTCGTCACCGCCTACGATCAGCACAGCATGTTGGTCGCAGTGGTTGAGATTTGCCGGTCAAAACGGCCTATGGCCGCGACATCCGGAGATCGATACGGATTTGCGAAAGCGAGTGAGCAGGCACTCTTCATTCACCGATTTGCCGCTACACCGTAACCGGTCGACCTCAGCCAGTTTTTCGCTGAAAATATCGATTGCCGTTTCGGCCCCAGCAACGTGGCCCCAACGCCGGCAGTTGGCATCGTGCGCCGATCCGAATACCAGGTGCCCACCCGCCGCAAGTAGTCCCACCAAGGAGCCGACAGCGGCACGTATTTCCGGAATACCGCCTAGATAGTAGAGAACTTCGGCTACCACGATCAGATCGAATCTTTCCTTGGTCGAGAATTCGAGGACGTCGGAAACTATCCAAGTGATGTGCAAACGCTTTTTCAGCCGTTGGCGGGCTCGAGCAATTGCCCGCGGCAAGACATCGATGACGGTGAGCCGTTGACAGTGCGGGGCTAGTTTGGCTGTGAAAGCTCCCGCCGCGCATCCGACCTCGAGCGCATTGCTAATAGGTCCCTCCGAGAGCGACAGTCGAAGCATTTCGTCGTAGCGTCTTTGCTCGAAAGGATTGCCGTCCAGTCGCCAAGGATCCTCCGTGATCATCTCGCGGCTCAACAACTGATAAACTGCATCCTGCATCAACTGGTCCCCTTGGAAATGACTGAATTCATCCTGCAAGCTCAGAGAACAGCGGCAGCAGAATTGCGTGATGGCGGTTTGAAGTGAATCGATACGTTGTTCACCGCTTGGCGCAATTTGCTAAGCAATGCACGTGATCGATTCCATTCAGAGTTTCATAGTAGGTATCGAATATGTGGGTACTATCCACCAGGTCGATTGATCGCCGCCTAGGCTGTCCTTAACCTGACCGGCAGAGCACCCGGCCAATGTTCCGGGGACAAGAACGCCGAGGGACAGGTCAATCGCCGCAACGGCCATTCGCGTGGAACGGTGCTGACGCACACATCAGACATGAAGATGACGCCGTCGATCCAACGCGGCCGGGTGGGGATCTTCGATCCAAAGATCGCCAAATACCTGCGCCGCTTCCCGATTTTACAGCATCAATATGTTTCGATGTCGGGCACGATCCGCACATCAACGGAACAGCTCGCTGACACACTCATCACGCAGCGTCGATATGGCCGACGCAGGTTCAAGAATTCCTGCTGGCAGGGAGAGCGATCTCGTGATGCGATCCCGATAGCCCTTGTTGTACCTCATACCGGACTCCATATTTTGAATTTCCTCAGCGGCTAGCCCAGACGTCACCGCCAGGTCCTCGATGGAATATCCAAGGTGCTCACGATAGGCGCGGATGATGTGGGTCCCCTCTGACACAGCCGTTAACACTGTCTCGGGAATGCGCAAGTCGTTCATAGACACCTCCAACAACAGCAGGGACACCTGAATCGGAAGATGTCCTCCCGACCTGGCGCTCCCAGCAGATCAAATCAATGGATGTCGACCGGATCGGCCTTTCCATGGAATGGCCACCTGAAATTGGAATGGCCACCCGAAATTTCGCAGCCAAATCGGGATATGGCAGTTCACCTCGTCACAAGTTCAAGAGCCTGCTGCCCGTACGATAGGCTGATCAGCTGTAGCGCAACCATTTGCCGCCACCCGAGGGCGGCCTTGTACTTGATGCCTGGCGCCGCTTCAAGCAGCCGCGACGCTTCCTTCACGGCAAGCCCTCAAGCAGCTTGCGCGGATGCCAGCGCCTGGCGCGCGCCGGACCGCGCCGCTTCAATGTCAGCATGAACGGGAATCACAGCGCCGAGACCGCGCCGTTGCTGGCGTCAGTGCTGATACGGATCTAGCGCCGGATTGCAAGAAACGGCGAAGCTGTCGGGGCCGGCGCAGACATAAGCCCTTCGTCCCAGAATAGGATGATCGCGTTGTTCGACAAGCAGTGAGAACGCGCAATTCCTAGGCCTACCAGTTTTGGTTCAACCTGAGCCCGACTCCGACTGGCGCCGGGACTTCTCCGACGCGCCAGGGCCTGGGAGGCCTTCCTTCCTGGCCTTAGCAAACGCTCGGTCGCCTTCGAGGAACCCGGCCAGCATAAATGGAATGAGCTCAGCTACCGTCTCAGACTCGCCGTACGTCTGACGGTAAAGCGCGGCATAGTCCTGGAGCTCTTGATATAAGTCGGCGCTAACAGTGATGGTGATTTGGAAGGCGTCCGGTTCGGAAGCTTTCCAAGCTTCAGATTGGCCATAATTGCCCCTTTTCAAGGTCTGTAGGGTCGCAGCACAAGATCCTTGTGCACGATGACGCGCAGCGGCCAACCAGGGCGGACGGTGATGGTCGGTTGGACGTTGAGGTTCTTTTCGGCGACCCGTTGCCCGGCTCGGCTGACGTTCTGCTGGGCAGATTCGCGGATTGCCTTCACCAGATCGCTTTCGTCGTCTCCGAGGCTCAATTCGGTGCCCACGCCAAGCAAGGTCGCAAGCGCAACACCCTTGATCAGCTGCCAGGTGTGGAAATCCACCTTGTCCTCAAGCCCAGCATAGCCCGCAGTGTCGGTGGCGGGCAGATTGTCAATTTCGATGGAGGAACCGTCGGGCATCATTATTCGCTGCCATAGCAGCAGGGCGCGTCTTTGCCCAAAGGCTACAACGCTGTCATAGGTGCCGATTAGTCGTGAGCCCTGCGGAATGAGCAGAGTGTGGCCTGTGACGGTGTCGTGCACGTTCTCGGTGACCTGTGCGACGACAAGGCCGGGCAAATCGGAATTGATCCCGGTGACGAGACTTGCCGCGATCACGCTGCCGGCCATCAGCTGATATGGAGAGGCAGGCGTCTGCAGGGCATGCGGATTGTAAATGCCGCCGGTGTTCCGCTGGCTAAGAAAGTCGAGCTTGCGCTGCTGGTTGTTCTGGTCGCCCTCGGCCGGCGCAACGGACGCGCGTGCCGTATCGGCTTGCGGGAGCGCCTCAAACGGCTGCTGCGCACCCTGCCCGCCGCCGGTGATATCTATCTGTCTGGGTCGACTGTCAATCCGGAACAAGATTTGCGACTCGCGCGCCGCGATCGCCTGCTGGGCAAGCCGCTGCTCCTCGGCGGAAGCCTCCTGCCCCGGCGCGATACCGAGCTGTCGCTGACGTTCAAGGATCGGGCGGCCGAGATCACCAGGCAGCGGGGGTCCAAGCACGGGAGGTTTCGGCTTGATCTCGGAATAGTCCATGGGCAGGTTATCAAGCGCCTCAGCGGTTGGCTTGCGCTCGGTATTGTACCGGTCTTCCGCCAGATCCTTGATGTGCAGGGCGGATCCTTTAAGCGCGATCATAGTGACACCAAACACGGCACCAGATCCGAGTGCAGCGATAGCGATGATCACGCTACGTCTGAAGCGCACAGCACGGCGGGGCGAGGCTCGCAACTGCAGCTGCTCGGGATCGAGTTTTGGAAAGGTACTGGGGCGGGACGTATCGGCCATGAGCTCCCCCTCACCTGCCAACACGCGAAAAGAGTGCCATGTGCCGCGCCGGCTGCCGGCCGTCGGTCCTTGTTATGCGCACCACCTGCTGTTGCTTGGTCCCCAGACGCAGTTCGGCGGCGGCAAACAGACGATCGACGATGAAATAGTTGCCCCGCATTCGGTAGTTGACGAGCTGGTTGTTGCCGTCAGCACCAACGATGAAGAGAGGTGGCGCCTCGCCCTGATCGATGCGGCGCGGGAACTCGATATAGACCTTGGTGCCGTCGTCGAAAACGCGCGTCGGCCTCCAGGGCGGTGTGTCGCCGCTAATAGAGTAGCGGAAGCGAAGGTTCTCGAGCGCCACATTCGACGCGGCAGGCATAGCCGCATCGGCGCGAGCGTTGCGCTGACGGAGCGCAATGATCTGGTCTTCACTGTATGTCCAAGAGATCGCGGCCATTGAGGTCTTCTCGGTGCTTTGAAGTTGCAGGTGGTAGGCGCGCCGGTCCGTCGTGATGACGAGATTGGTGGCAATCCCCGGCGCGAAGGGTTTTACCAGCACATGGGTGCGCTGGTTGTCAGCGGCGCCGCTGACGGTGTCGCCGATGACCCAGCGCACCGTGTCACCAGCCGACACGGCTGTCAGTTTCTCGCCCGGTTGCAGAGCGATATCGCTGACGCGCTCCGGCGCGGCATAGAGCTGGTAAAGCGCGCCATCGGTGAAGGGATAGACCTGGACCGCATTAACATACCCGTACTTGGTGGGTTGCTGGGTGGCCGCCCTGTTGGCATCGGCGACGCGTTCTTCAGGAGAGAGCTTGTCGTCGGCTGTGACCTTAGCCGGATCGGACTGTAACTGGCCGGGAAGCGGCAACGGCTTTGGCACCTCGACGATCTTGACCGGCTTCTCCGGCGGCTTCTCGATCGCAGCCGGTTTGAAGTCGGCTGCGTCGTAGGAAATCTCAGGCGGCGGCACCGGCTTCGATGCGCAGGCGGAAAGAACTGCTGCAGACGCCGACAGGATCAGCACCGCACGGAGCGATGGCTTTCTACTTTTCATTGGCAGGCTCCTTGGGGGAAACGGACGGCGGCGCGACGCTGTCGAGCTCGCGCGACCAGTCGATGGCGTTGATGAAGACGCCGAGCGGATTCTTGCGTAGCTGATCAGTATTGCTCGGCGGGCGAATCGCGATGGTGAGAATCGCTGTCCAGCGCGTCGTACTGACCAGGCTGCCGCGCTCAAAGACTTGCTCGGTCCACTTGACCTGGAATGAGCTTTCGGAGGCTCTAACCACGCTGGTCACCTGCACCGAGACGCTGCGCGTACCGATCTGACCGAAGGGATCGTTCGCCTTGGCGTACTCGTTGAGGAAGAGCGCTGCGCGGTCGGTGGCAAAGTCGTAAGCTGCCAGCCAGTTCTGCCGCACCAGCACCGGATCGGTGGAGAGCGAACGGACATTCTGGATGAAACGGCCCAGATGCCAGGCGATCTGGGCATCGGATGGCTCGTAATCCCGGACTGCCGGCGCAACGGCGCGCGCCTCACCGAAGCGGTCGACCTCGACGACGTAAGGCACGACACGGCTTTGCATCGACTGCCATGCAAGTCCGCCGGAGAGTCCTGTTGCCAAAGCCAAGCAGCCAAGTGCCATCAGCCGCCAATTCCGAGCCTGCACCCGAGATGAGCCGATGCGCTCGTCCCAGAGCTGGCCGGCCTTCTGGTAAGGTGTTACGGGCTCGGGCGTCTTGCCGTAACGCTGAACGGGTCGCTTGAAGAGCATCTAGTCGTCCTTGTCGTTGAGAGAGGGATTGGCGCTGCCGCCCGGCCTGTCGCCATCACGGACGGCCTGCATGGCGGTGTGGCGATGCGCACGGGCGGTCTGTTCGGAACGCAGGCGCCTGGCCCAGCCGGGCGCGGCATCGGCGGCCGTGCCAGCTGGGCTTCCGGTCATGGACGCGGTCGGCGCACCGCCAGTCGCGGTCCAAGCGGCTTCGCGCCCTGCATCGGCGTTGCGTCCGAACGTTTGCGCAGCCGATCGCGCTGCCCGCATCGCGGCGCCGCCGGCGGCACCCGCCACGCCGTGCATTCCGGAAGCTACGCCGGAGACGCCGGAGTGAGGTGAGGTTGCACGTCCCAACTGCCATGCCGAGGAAGCTGCCGAGCCCATGGTTGTGCCGGCTCGGACTGCGGCGAGACCTCCGTTGGCTGCCGTGCGCGTGCCAGCAAACGCAGCGCCTCCGGCAACGAACGATGCACCGGCGCCGGCCGCGGTGGTGCCCAGTGCGGCGCCAGCGCCAAGCTGCGGCGCGCCGGAAACAAGGCCCGAAGCGATCCCAGGTCCGAAGATGCCAAGACCAAGCAGCGCCAGCGCACCTAGCACCTGTGACATGGCCGCGGCCAAATCCGGCTCCTTGCCTTGCAGCGCGGAAGCGAACTCACCGAAGAGCGTGGAGCCGATGCCGACAATGACGGCAAGCACCATCACCTTAATGCCCGACGAGATGACATTGCCGAGCACGCGCTCGGCCAAGAACGCCGACCGGTTCCAGAGCGCAAAGGGGACCAGGGTAAAGCCTGCCAGCGTGGTGAGCTTGAACTCCAGAATTGTGATGAAGAGCTGGATGGAAAGAATGAAGAAGGCGATGATGACCAGGAACCAGGCCACGAGCAGCACGAAGATGGTGAGCGCGTTGCCGAAGATTTCGGGAAAACCAAGAAGCTGGCTCGCCTGATCGAGAAGTGGCCAGGCGCCCTCGAAACCGGTCGCCGCAATACGGCCAGGATGCAGGAGATTGTCGGCGGACACATTGCCGGAGGAGGCGTTGATGCCGAGGCCGGCAAAGGAGCGATAGATGATATCCGCGAGGTTCTTGAAGTTGTTCAGGATGAAGGCGAAGACGCCGACATAGAGCACCTTGCGGATGAGCCGGCCGAAAATGTTGGGTTCGCCCCCGAGCGCCCAGGCCAGGCCGGCGAGCGCGATGTCAATGCTGATCAGGGTGGTGGTGAGGAAGGCGACGTCGCCAGAGAGCAGACCGAACCCGCTATCGATATAGCGGATAAAGGTCTCCATGAAGCGATCGATGACCCCAAGGTCGTTCATGCCGCCGCCGTCCTCGTGGTGATGAAAATGAAGATCAGTTGCCGGGGTAGGCTGTGCCGGTGCCCAGGAAGCGCTTCGTCGTCTGGCGGGCTGTTTCCTCGGACTGCGCCTTGCGCGCCGCATCCTCGGCCTCAGCACGAAACTGCGTCGCGAGCAGCGTCTGGATCTGCATCTGCTGCTTGGTCGAAAGCGCGATCAGCTGATTGGTGGCTTGGCTCGCCTGAAGGGCACCTGCCGCACCTTGGCTGCGGTTGACGAGGTCGGCGAGCAGGTCGCCATCGCCGCGGACATTCTCGACGATCTGCGACTGGACACGCATGGTCTGTCGGAACGCCTGCATGGCGCTCTGCCAACGCTCGCGCGCGGCGCTAGCAACATCGTTGATCTTGATCGTGGCATCGTAGCTATCCGGATATTGCTGGCGCCACTGGTCCTGGAGCTTGTCGAGATCGAAGCTCAGGCCACTCGCCTGGTCCATCAAGCCATCGATACGATGGAGCGCACCGGTAAGCTGGCCTACCGAAGAGAAATCCAGGCTCTGAAGGTTGCGCGCCATGTTCTGCAGCATGGTCGCCTGGTTCTGCAGCGACTGGATCTGGTTGTTGATCTGCTCCAATGCGCGCGCCGCCGAGAGCACGTTCTGCGTATAGTTTGATGGATCGAACACGATAAGCGCGTAGGCCGGCTGAACATAGTCGGCCAATGGTTTGGCGATTAGCGAAACGGTGATCAGGCTGGAAAAAAAGCGGCGTCCCATCATGATGATTGCTCCTTGTCTGGCTGGGGGAATTGCTGGAAAAGCTCGGCAGCCCAATCGAGGCCGCGCGCGCTCAGGAAGCGGGAAGCGAAGCTCTCCTCCCCGTGTTCGGACAGGATCCTGTCGATGAGGGTCTGCGTGGCTGGATCGGAGGCGCCGCAAAGCGCAAGCGTGATTGGGCCTAAGCCCAGCTCGAAGAGCCGGTTGCCGCGGCGCGACTGCAGATAGTATTGCCGCTTCGGCGTGGCGCGCGCGATCAGTTCGATCTGCCGTTCGTTCAGCCCAAAGCGCTCATAGGCTGCCCGAGCCTGCGGTTCCACGGCACGATCGTTGGGAAGAAAAATGCGCTGCGGGCAGCTCTCGATGATTGCGGGCGCGATTGACGAGCCAGCGATGTCGGCAAGCGACTGCGTGGCGAAGATTACGGACACGTTCTTCTTTCGCAGCACCTTCAGCCATTCGCGGATGCGGGCGGCAAACAGCGGATTGTCAAGATAGATCCAGGCCTCATCGAGCATGAGCAGCGTCGGCCGCCCGTCGAACCGCTCCTCGAGGCGATGGAACAGATAAGTCAGCACCGGCAGGACAGCGCTTTCCTCATGCATCAGTTCCTCGGTCTCGAAGCACTGCACGTCCGAGTTGGCGAGCCGATCATCATCCGCGTCGAGCAGCCGGCCGAAAGGACCGTCGAGCGTGTAGGGCATGAGCGCCAACTTCAGCGCGTTGGACTGAAGCAGCACCGCGAGGCCGGTGAGCGTTCGCTCTTGCGCCGGCGCGGTGGCAAGGCTGGTGAGCGCCGACCAGATTGCCTCCTTCACCTCTGGCGTGACGGTGACGTTCTCATGAGCAATCAAGCCGGTGATCCATTCCGCCGCCCAGCTTCGGGTAGCGGGGTCGCTGATCTTGCGCAGGGGCTGGAAGGCAAGCGCACCGTCGGCACCCAAGGCATGGTGTTCTCCGCCCATGGCAAGCGTTGCCGCGCGGGCCGAATTGCCCTTGTCGAAGAGATAAACTTGCGCGTCGGCATAGCGTCGGAACTGCAGAGCAATTAAGGTGAGCAGAACCGACTTGCCGGCACCGGTCGGTCCAACGATGAGCATGTGGCCGACATCGTCCACATGGGTGGAAAGCCGG
Organism: Mesorhizobium neociceri; assembly: GCF_013520985.1. GTDB lineage: Bacteria > Pseudomonadota > Alphaproteobacteria > Rhizobiales > Rhizobiaceae > Mesorhizobium > Mesorhizobium neociceri. The sequence continues at coordinate 184,262 of NZ_JACDTY010000012.1, forward strand.
AACGGCGTCGACCCGCTGGTCTCTGCAAAGAGAAGCGGCGGGGCCTCTGTCCGTGTGACCTTGGTCAGATGCTCGTTCGAGGTCGGACCGGCCCACACCGATGATAGCGGCATGAGATGGGCAAGGTTTAGCGTGTGGAGGAGCGGTTGGCGCACATTGGCATAGACATGACCGGGCAATGAGCCGAGCCACGCTTCGACTGCATTGACGCTTTCACGGATCGTGGTGAAGCCGAGGCCATTGATGATGCGCTCGACCGCGCGAAGTTTCTCCGCCGCGGCTTGGCGATCCTCGTGCCACACCGTCACGGTCGTGGTGAGATAGCCGAAGCCGACATGATCGCCGCCCAAAGCCTGAAGGGCGGCATCGGCATCGAGCGCCTTATTATCGGCGTCGCTGTCCACGAGAGGAACGGCTTCGTTCGTCACGACCTCGCGCAGGATGGCCGTGATCGATTTGCGCTTGGCAAACCACTGCCGGCGCAACCGCGTGAGCGTCTTCGTGGCTTCCGTCTTGTCGAGCGGGATGAAGCGCGTCATCCAGCGATAGGCAAAATCCTGGTGGTTCAGCGCGTCGAGGATTCCGGGCCGCGTGACATTGGGAAAGCCGAGAACGGTGAGTGTGCGCAGATGCTGTTCACCCAGCATCGGTTCCAGGCCGCCGGTAAGCGACGCGTCAACCAGGATGCCATCCAAATACATCGGCGTTTCCGGAACGGCGACTGGGTGGCGGCGGGTCGAGACGGTGCCGTGCAGATAGGTCAGCGTCTCGGCATCGTCGAGCACGCGCACTTCGGGCATGAAGCCCGACAGGAGGTCCAGCACACGGTCGGTCTCGTCACGGAACCGCGCCAGCTCCTGGGGCCAGTCTCTTTCCCCTTCCGCACGACGCGAGTCGACGAGCGCGTTTTCCGCCCGGGCCTGGCTGTCCGGTGGCGGCATGAACAGCAAGGTCAGGTGATAACGGCTCTCGAAGTGCGCGACCTTGCCCTCGAAGGCCGCACGCCGCTCTTCATCGACCAGCCACGACGCCGCGTCGGGAAAAGTAGAGCTCGGATAGCCCCGCGCTTCGGTGCGCTCGGCTTCGAAGAAGAGTGCCCAGCCGGAGCCGAGCCGTCTGAGCGCATTGTTTGCCCGCGAGCAAACACCTACGAGTTCGGCTTCCGTCGCGCTTTCGAGATCCGGGCCGCGGAACCGGAACGTCCGCTGAAAGCTGCCATCCTTGTTGAGCACGATGCCGGGCGCGACCAGCGCGGCCCAAGACAGGTGGTCGGCAAGCCTGTCGGCTTTGCTGCGGTATTCCGAAAGGTTCAGCATGCCAGCCACCCCTTCTGGCGAAGGTGGCGGATAAGCACACTGGCGAATTCCGGATCGCGCCTCGCTGCAAAAACCGCGATCGTGTGGCCGGCAATCCAGAGCATCAGCCCTGCGATCCATTGCTGCAGGCCAACGCCGATTGCCGCGGCCACTGTGCCACTAAGGATCGCCACCGCTCGCGGTGCGCCGCCCAATAGGATCGGCTCGGTCAATGCCCGGTGAACCGGTACCTCGAAGCCTTCGATATGCTGCTCTCCGGGGGCCATCAGACGAGCGCTCCACCACCGAAGGAGAAGAAGGATAGAAAGAAGCTCGATGCAGCAAAGGCGATCGACAGCCCGAACACGATCTGGATAAGCCGGCGGAAACCGCCTGCCGTGTCGCCGAAGGCGAGCGTCAGGCCGGTGGTGATGATGATGATCACCGCGACGATCTTGGCGACCGGTCCCTGCACCGATTCCAGGATCTGCTGTAGTGGCTGTTCCCACGGCATGCCGGAGCCGGCCGCATAAGCCGGGGCAGTGAGAACAAACGTGAGCGCGGCGGACGAAAGAAAGCGAAGCTTCTTGCGCATGAAGTGACCTTTCAAAGCTGTTGAAGTTGCGGAAGCGTGAGTTGGGTGACGGCGTAGTCGCCGCTGCCATCGAGACCAGTGACCTCGGCAATCGCATCAATGTGGCGCGAGGATCCGCGTCCGGCGATGAAGACAATCAGACCGATGGCATCGGCGATGAGGCGGCGGGGGACGGTGACGACGGTTTCCTGGGCGAGCTGCTCAATGCGGTAGAGGGCAGAGCGCGCCGAATTGGCGTGCACGGTGGCAATGCCGCCGGGGTGCCCGGTGTTCCATGCCTTAAGCATGTCGAGGGCTTCGGCGCCCCTCACTTCGCCGACGATGATCCGATCGGGCCTGAGCCGCAGCGTCGAGCGTACGAGGTCGGCAAGCGTCACCGCACCCCGCCTCGTCCTCAAGGCAACACAGTCCTTTGCTGCGCATTGCAGTTCGCGCGTATCCTCGATCAGGATTACCCGTTCGTCACATTCGGCAACTTCGGCCAGCAGCGCATTGGCAAGCGTCGTCTTGCCCGAGGACGTACCGCCGGCAACCAGGATGTTGCGCCGCTCGCGCACTGCCTTCCTCAATGCATCAGCCTGCCCCGGAAGCATGATGCGATCGGCAACATAGTTGGCCAGCGTGTAGAGTTTTGCCGCAGGCTTGCGGATGGCAAAGCATGGCGCCAAGACGACTGGCGGCAACAGCCCTTCGAAGCGCTCGCCCGAGGGCAGCTCGGCACTGACAATCGGGTTGTCGGCATGCACCTCGGCACGGACGTGGGAGGCGACGACGCGGATTATGCGTTCCGCCTCGGAAGGGTGCATGTGCACGCCGGTTTCGATCCGGCCTTCGCCCAACCGGTCGAGCCTCAGCGCGCCGTCGGGATTGACCATCACCTCGATCACAGCCGGATCGGCAAGCGCCTCAGTGATCGCCGGCCCCATGGCGGTGCGCAGCATGGCGCGGCGGCGATGGTTAGCCTCTGGGTGGGAGCTCATCCTTCCCCTCCCCCGCCACCGTCTTTGCCAAGCGATCGTTTGCCGGAAGCGATTTGGCGGCCGACCTGCTCAACGAATTTATCGAAACGCTCCTGAGCGATGGCCTGCGTTGCCCTGTCCGGGATCGGCGTGTGAGCGTGGAGCGTGATCGAAAAGCGGATGAAGAGCGCGAGGCTCTCCAGGATCATCTCGCCATCGCGCCTGACATGAGCGAGTTCGCGCGAAAGACGGTCGAGCCTCACGCCGTAGCGCCGGTCGAGCTCGATCTCGCCACGCCGTTCGATGTACGCCTCGACCGCCTTCGCAACGATCGCGGACTTGGTGGTCGAGGGATCGCGGCTTAGGTTATCCAGTTTCTTGCTGAGCTCTGGCTCAAGCAAAAACTGATGTCGAATGCGGTGGGGCTTCATGCGGCTCGTTCCACGGGCCAGCGCTTGGCGCGCCGGCGACGGGAACAAGCATCGGCCGAACACCAGAAATCTGTTATGGCCCTTAACTACGCTGAGATGCGCTCTGCCTTTGAATGCCTTCAGAAGCCGGGCACGATGTCCTTGGCGTTGCCCGTTGTCTCGTTGATGCCGTAGGCGCGCGAGGCAGTCGAGATCCGGTCCATGACGCGCTTATCGGCTACCGTCTCGCTATCATCGTCAACGGGCTTGAAGAGGTCGTCCTGATCGGGCCCCTGGGGGACGACGGGCTGTTCTTCGGCCAGACCTGGATGACGTTGCTGCTGGAAACCTCCCTCGTCCCCGATTGCCGCGGCGGCAATCTCGTCGTCTGAAGCTAGACGACGGTCAACGCCCCGCACCTGGCCAGTCCAGTCGTTCGCACACGACGCAGGGCAGTCCACATTGGAACCGTCGAGCAGCACCGGCGAAGGTAGCACCCGTTCGGTGAAATTCTGGTCCTCGTAGTAGCGCAGCTTCTTAGCGCGGATTGGAGCCAACCCCGATATCAGCACCAGCTCATCGGAATTCGGCAACTGCATCACCTCGCCGGGAGTCAAGAGCGGGCGCGCGGTCTCCTGTCGACTGACCATGACATGAGACAGCCAGGGGGCAAGCCGGTGGCCGGCATAATTGCGCATGGATCTGAGTTCCGTCGCAGTGCCAAGAGCGTCGGAAATACGCTTGGCAGTCCGCTCGTCATTGGAAGAAAATGCAATTCGCACGTGGCAATTGTCCAGGATGGCGTTGTTCTCGCCATAGGCCTTCGAGATCTGGTTCAAGGACTGCGCGATCAGACAGGCGCGGATGCCGTAACCGGCCATGAAGGCGAGCGCAGTCTCGAAGAAGTCCAGCCGCCCGAGCGCCGGAAATTCGTCCAGCATCATAAGAAGCTGATGCTTGCGGCTCTTCTTTGGATCGCCCTCCAGGCGCTCCGTCAGTCGCCGACCGATCTGATTGAGAACCAGTCGCATCAACGGCTTGGTACGCGAGATGTCCGATGGCGGCACGACGAGATAGAGCGATAGCGGCCGCTCGGCAGCCATGAGGTCGGCAATTCGCCAGTCGCAGGCCGATGTTGCCGCCGACACCGTCGGATCGCGGTAGAGCCCAAGAAACGACATCGCGGTCGAAAGAACGCCTGAACGCTCATTCTCTGATTTATTAAGCACCTCGCGCGCGGCAGAAGCGACAACAGGATGGACCTGAGGCTTATCCGCCGGGCCGAGGTGGTTGGTGGTCATCATGCGCTGAAGCGTTGCGGCAAACGAACGTTGCGGGTCCGACAAGAAGGTGGCGACGCGGGATAGCGTCTTTTCTTCCTCGGCATAGAGCACGTGCAAAATGGCGCCGACGAGCAGCGAATGACTGGTCTTCTCCCAATGATTTCGCCGCTCCAGCGCGCCTTCCGGGTCGACAAGAATGTCGGCAATGTTCTGGACGTCGCGCACTTCGTTTGCGCCCTTGCGGACTTCCAGCAGCGGGTTGTAGCGGGCTGATCTTGCATCCGTCGGATCGAACAGAAGGCAGTATGAGAACTTCGAGCGCCAGCCGGAGGTTAGCTGCCAATTCTCGCCCTTGATGTCATGAATGACAGCCGATCCGGTCCAGGAAAGAAGCGTTGGAACAACCAGTCCGACGCCCTTGCCCGAACGCGTCGGCGCGAAGGCCATGACGTGCTCCGGGCCGTCATGGCGCAGGTAGCGATCCTTCAGCTTGCCGAGGAAAATGCCGGTCGGCCGAAACAGGCCCGCGTTCTCGACCTCCCGGATAGCGGCCCAATGTGAAGAGCCGTAGGTGGTGACCAACCCACGCTGTCGCGACCGCCACAGCGACCCGGCGACCGCTGCAGCACATCCCATGAACCCACTGGCGCCGGCGAGCATACCTGCCTTGTCGAAGACGTCTGGCGCATAGGCATCGAAATGGAACCACCATTCGAACAATTTCCACGGCCTGTAGATTGGCCATCCGGCGAGGATAAACCATGGTGCGCCGAGAGGCGTCTGGTAGGCCAGCATGTGGGCGCACCATTGCGTTGCCGTCCATACGCCGAGAGTGACGATGGCGAATACAACGGCGGTCTGCCCAATCAGTAGCTTTGTGGGGGTCATTGGCCTCTTCCGCTGTCGTGTTAAGCCGGACCAATGATCATGTCGCGGAGCAGAAACTAAAACGTATCCTACGCACGACCTGCTGCGATCAGGCATCGGCAAGAGGTTGGAAACGTCAGAGCGGGCGCAGAGGCCCGGTGCTTTCGGCGCTCAACCCGGGCCGCGCGGATCAGTCCGCGACGGTGTGTGCCGCTCACCGGCATAGTCGGCCTGTCCGGCAGGCGCCGTCACACATGTTTCGACATTGTGACATCAGTGTGCCGCGCGTTTTTAAAACTCTTAACAATTAAATTGTCATCGTGTTGATATACTCGACTGGAATTTGAAGGTAAATTGCTCTCATCCACCGCAGTCTGGAACGCCGTTCTTAGAAGAAACAGCAGATAAGACGATGATCCGGAAACGACACTTGCGGCTTTGCTTACTATCGGCAATGCTGCGGTAGCGCAATACAGAAAAGTATGCGTACGCTAGGCACCATCTTCGACCAGGGATTACGAAATGGGCAATACCGAGAGTCGTCGAAACTGTCCACTTCCCAGCGTTAGACCATGCCAAAGCCATCGATCAACCCGCGCCGTCACCGGAAGGCGGGCAAGCAGTCGACAGGAGCTCTTGTCGAAGTCGCGTCGGGTGCAATCGCCGAAACAGGCCCAGAATCCATCCTCAAAAGCAAAGGCGGTCGGCAACGACCTGTCGCTGGGAACGATCGCAGCATTGCGGGCGAACACCCGGCTGGCTCTCGGATGTACAGGCGGGCAGGCCGAAGTTTCAAGCATCCACAAACCAAGGCGGTCGCGACGGCCTCACGCAGATCAAGGGCAGTCTTCGACGTGGTGGCCGATCTCGAGGCGGTTTGCTCGCCCCGGGGACTGGAGGGGGTGCTTGCTTGGTTGGGCCTAGAGGCTCGTCCAGCTTGCTCCCGCTGTCTTTGGAACTGGATCGCGCAAAATACGTGACAATCACGAACATGCTGCTCGAGTTCACCGGTTCTTCAGATGCCAGAGTTCGATAGCTGCCAAAGGGAAAACTCGCATGAAACGACGTGGTCTCATGTTCCTGACGCTGCTTTCACTGGTCGGGCTTTCCTTCGCTGCGACAGAGGAAAGGACTCAGGGGGCCGCCGATGCGACGATGAGATTTTTGGGTGACAGCGCGGCTGCTGGCGCTGGCTACACCTGGGGTGGCGGAACCCTGGACTTCGAGGGTAAATGCTATCCTTTCACCGTTTCCGGATTGACCTTCATCGATATCGGCGCCGAGCGAATTGACGGCGCAGGAACTGTTTACAATCTGAAGACGGCCGAAGATCTCGCGGGAACCTATATCGCGGCCGGCTCGGGTGCGACACTCGCAGGCGGAGGCAGCGTTGTGGCGCTCGAAAATCAGAATGGCGTTATCGTGCATTTCCATTCAACCACGGCTGGACTGAAACTCTATCTGTCGCCCGCAGGGATCGTTGTGAAGCTGAAGTGAATTCCTGGATCCTCGCTGCATCCGCTCTGTCAGGTGATCGCTGGAACATAGCCGAATCGATCGAGAATCGGTCTGAACGGGCCGTGTCCAAGAACCGGATTCAGCCGGCTCTGACCGCCAGGCGAAGAATCGTTGCCGCATGCGGCAAGGCTTGAGAGAACTGAACAGAGGGAGCGGCGGAATGGACGGCGAGAACAAGAAAACGGTCCGGTCCGACCTCGATGAGGCCGCCCTCTTCTTCCACAAGCATCCAACCCCGGGAAAGTTCGAAATCCAGGCGACGAAGCCGCTCGGCAACCAGCGCGACCTGGCGCTTGCCTATTCGCCAGGTGTCGCCGCCCCCTGCCTCGAGATCCGCGACGACCCGGCGACCGCCGCCGACTACACCGCACGCGCCAACCTGGTCGGCGTCGTCTCCGACGGCTCCGCTGTGCTTGGGCTGGGCAATATCGGCCCGCTCGCCTCCAAGCCGGTGATGGAAGGCAAGGCGGTGCTGTTCAAGAAATTCGCCGGGATCGATGTCTTCGACATCGAGATCGATGCGCCCGGGATCGATCGCATGGTCGAGACGATCTCGGCGCTCGAGCCGACTTTCGGCGGCATCAACCTCGAGGATATCAAGGCGCCGGAATGCTTCGAGGTGGAGGAGCGGCTCAAAGCCCGCATGGCGATTCCCGTCTTCCATGACGACCAGCATGGCACGGCAATCATCGTTGCCGCGGCCGTGCTAAACGGCCTGGAATTTGCCGGCAAGACAATCTCGGACATCAAGATCGTTACCTCCGGCGCCGGCGCCGCGGCGCTCGCCTGCCTCAATCTCCTCGTCTCGCTCGGCGCAAGACTCGAAAACATCTGGGTCACCGACCGTTTCGGCGTCGCTCATAAGGGCCGCGTCGAGGAGATGGATCGCTGGAAAGACCCGTATGTGAAGGAGACGGAAGCGCGCACGCTCGCCGACGTCATCCCCGGCGCCGACGTCTTCCTCGGCCTCTCCGCCGCCGCCGTGCTGAAACCGGACCTGCTGCAGCACATGGCGCCGAAGCCGCTGATCCTGGCGCTGGCCAATCCCAATCCCGAGATCATGCCGGAAGTGGCAAGGGCCGCGCGCCCGGACGCCATGATCTGCACCGGGCGCTCCGATTTTCCCAATCAAGTCAACAATGTGCTGTGTTTTCCTTACATCTTTCGCGGCGCGCTTGATTGCGGCGCCAGCGCCATCAACGAGGAGATGAAGATGGCCGCGGTGCGGGCGATCGCTGCCCTTGCCCGCGAAGAACCTTCGGATGTCGCCGCGCGCGCCTATTCCGGCGAGACGCCGGTGTTCGGACCCGAGTTCCTGATCCCCTCGCCCTTCGATCCGCGCCTTATCCTGCGCATCGCCCCGGCCGTCGCCAAGGCGGCCTGCGACACCGGTGTCGCGACGAGGCCGATCAGCGACTTCACCGCCTATATCGACAAGCTCAACCGTTTCGTCTTCCGCTCCGGCGTGGTGATGAAGCCGGTGTTCTCCTCGGCCAAGGCTTCCAGCGCCAAGCGCGTGATTTATGCCGACGGCGAGGACGAGCGCGTGCTTCGCGCTGCCCAGGTCGTGCTTGAGGAAGGCATAGCCGAGCCGATCCTGATCGGCCGGCCGCAGGTCCTTGAGATGCGGCTGAAACGCTACGGTCTGCGCATCAAGCCGGGCGTCGATTTCGGCCTGATCAATCCCGAAGATGATCCGCGCTACCGCCACTATGTCAACCTCCTGATCGAGCTTGCAGGCCGGCGTGGCGTGACGACGGAAGCCGCCCGCACCATGGTGCGCACCGACAACACGGTGATCGCGGCACTTGCGCTGAAACGCGGCGATGCCGATGCCATGGTCTGCGGCCTCGAAGGGCGCTTCGAGCGGCATCTGCGCAATGTGACGTTGATCGTCGGACCGCGCGCCGGGATCAAGCATTATGACCTGTCGACGTTTTCCATGCTGATCTCGCAACGCGGGATCATCTTCCTCACCGACACCCACGTCTCGGTCGACCCGACGGCGGAGGAGATCGCCGAAATCACCGTGCTGGCGGCGGAGGAAATCCAGCGCTTCGGCATCGAGCCGAAGGCGGCACTCCTGTCGCATTCGGATTTCGGCTCGCGTGATTCGCCGAGCGCGCTGAAGATGCGCCGCGCGGCGGAAATCCTCGGCCGCATCGCGCCCGCTTTGCAGTGCGACGGCGAGATGCATGCCGATACCGCACTGTCGGAGCATCTGCGCCGGCGCGTCTATCCGCACTCACGTCTGAAGGGTGAGGCCAATTTGCTGGTCTTCCCGAACCTCGATTCGGCCAACATCACCCTGACGGCTTTGCGCGCCATGATGGACGCGCTGCATGTGGGGCCGATCCTGCTCGGCACCGACAAGCCGGCGCATATATTGACGCCGTCGGTGACCTCGCGCGGCGTGGTCAACATGACCGCGCTGGCCGTGGTCGAGGCAGCGCATAAGGCGCAGGCGCTTGTCGATCTGGGCTGAAGCTGGAATCGGCGGCATGCTAAAACAGGCGGTTGCCTGCTGATCGCTTTTTCAACAGACGCGGATGGCCTCGGCCTCGCGTGCTAGAGCGGTTCACGACTTGATGGAATCGAAGGGGATTCCCGATTTGTCGGTTTTGTGATTCAAGATGCTGGCTGGAGTGGAGGCCAGCATCTGATGACCCGACCTCTTTCCAATGATCTTCGCGAG
>NZ_JACDTY010000013.1 GCF_013520985.1 Mesorhizobium neociceri
TGCGTTCGCTCTCCGCTGCGGAAGCCTGGATGCCGAGCGCTTTGGCGATCTCCCCGCTCATCTCGTCCTGGACGGCAAACACGCCGGCCATGCCACGGTCGAACCGGTTGGCCCACAGATTGTCGCCGGTTGTCACATCGATGAGCTGGGCATTGAGGCGTATCTGCTCGCCGGTGCGGCGGACGCTGCCTTCGACGACGAAGCGGACGCCAAGGTCGCGCGCGACGTCCGCCAGCGCTGCAGGCTTGTTCTTGTAGGCAAACACCGAGTTGCGCGCGATGACGTCGAGACCGGAAAGCTTGGTGAGGTCGGTGATCAGATCCTCGGTGATGCCGTCAGCGAAATAGTCCTGGCTCGGATCACCGCCGAGGTTTGCAAACGGCAGCACGGCAACCGATGGCCGCGATGGCACCGAGAACGTCTGCCATGCGAAAATGCCGGCAAGCACGGCAATCGTCAGGGCGGCGGCGCCTGCCAGGATCATGACGCGCGGACCCGGCCGGTGTGGCGCGGTCACGACCTTGCCCGAGGCCGCGGGATCGAGCAGCAGCCGATACGCGCGAACCGGATCGGCGATGTTCTTGAGGCGCTGCTCGCCAAGGCTGGCAAAGCCGACATCAACCTTGTGGACGGCATGATCGAATGCGGTTCCGGAGATGCAGACTCCGCCTGGCTCGGCCATAGCCTCGAGGCGCGCGGCGATGTTGACGCCATCGCCGTAGATGTCATTTTCCTCGACGATGACATCGCCAAGATTGACGCCGATGCGAAACCTGATGGGGCGGGGGTCGGAGGTGCCCTGGTCTCGGACAGCCATCCGGCGCTGAATCGCGGCAGCGCACTGGACGGCATCGACGACGCTGGCGAACTCGACGAGCGCGCCGTCGCCCATGAGTTTGACCATGCGCCCGTGGAATTCCTTGATCGCAGGATCGACCAGTTCGCGACGGCAACTTTTCAACCGCTCGAGCGTACCGACCTCGTCCTCGCCCATGAGCGTGCTGTATCCGACCACATCGGCGGCAAGGATTGCGGTGAGCCGTCGCTCCATGTGCGGGTGTCCCGCCTCCCTGGTCAAAGCTTCGCCGACGAGCGTATTCTAGTACTACTTTGATTGCGAGCACGCTCGGCACCCTTGGGGCAGCGGTCAATGCAACCACGTACCCCCTCTGGCCACTTACTTTGCGTTCAGCTCCACCATGTAAGGCTTCGCACTCCCAGGGGGCCGTACGCCAATGCTAGACAATTACGAGGTCGACCGGTTTGGGGTGATCCACCAGATCGACGTCACGCCGATCAAATACGACAAGCAATACATGTCCTATTACGAGGATCTGAGCGACCGCACGATCAAGCTCGGCTATCAGCGATTTGGCTGGGTGCTGGGGATCACCGGTGAGATACCGCGGTCGGTGCTCGAGATTGGATATGGTACCGGCACATTTATCGAAGCCGCCAAGATTACCGGAGTTGCCGACTGCGCCGGCTGCGACATCACCAGGTTTCCGCTGCCCAAGGGCGTCCGTTTTGTCGATTGGGAGCAGGCGCTTGCCGGCGCGTGGGATCTCGTCGCCATGTTCGACGTGCTCGAGCACATCCCTGACCTGAGTTTTCTCGCCCGCCTTCAGACCCGCCATCTGGCCATCGCCGTGCCCTATTGCCGCTGGCGTGAGCTCGGCGCCGATGGCGACGCGTGGTTTGAGACGTGGCGCATGCGTCTGCCCAACGAGCACCTGCACCATTTCGACCGGGACTCGCTGGTGGCGCTGCTCGCTGACCATGGCTTCGAATGCGTGACGCTGAATGGCTTCGAGGACGGGATCAGGCTGCGGCCGGGCGAGGTGGGGCCGAATATTCTGTCCGGCTTTTTCAGCAAGCTATAGGCTGGGTTTCTTCGCGGCAGGCGATGCAGGGCACCGGCGCACGGCCCAAGTGATGGCGTCTGGCGAGCCTCGGTATGCGACCCTCCTTGAAAAAGACGAGGCCCGCGAACAGGCCTCGTCTCGTCGATGGCTGGCCTGTCAGCCCTTCTTCATTGCCTTCATGGCCATATCCAGGTGCATCACGCAATCGTCGGCCTTGTTGGCCTTCATGGCCTCCTTTGCCATGTCCATTTCCTTCATGGCCGTTTCCTTCTTCATGGCGTCGCCGGTCATGGCGTCCATGTCGGCCTGCATCTTCATCATCGATGCGTCGTCGCATTTCATCATCGCATCGTCTGCGAACGCCGGTTGAGCGACGACCACTGCCAAAGCAGCTGCTGCAAGGATGGATTTCAGCATGATTTATTCTCCTACCTTTTCCGAAAAGGGGATGAATCTCCCCCTTGTTGTTTCGGTGACAGGTAAAAAACGTTACGCTCGCGGCCAGTTTAATATTTTCGTTCTCTTGGGGAACCGTTCAGGGAAACCAGTTTCACGGAGTCTGCAGGCTAGCGTTGCCGACGGATGTCACCGCCGCTCTTTGACATGCTCCGGGGGCCGTCTGCCTGGCACCTCACCTCTTGGCCTTCACCAGCCGCTCCAGCGCATCCACAATCAGATCGCAGAATTTCGGATGGTCGAGTTTCATCGCCACGGTGTGGCGGAAGTCGGTCTGCTCGCTCGCCGTGCCGCCGAAATGGTGCATGCCGCCCATCTTCTCGAAATTGCAGACCGTCATGCCCTTGGTCCAACGTCCGGCAAGCTCGACGCGGATATCGGCCTTCTCCGTGGTGAAGACGGTCGGGTCGATCATGGCCGCGACGCAGCATGCGTCATGCACGGCGGGATACTCGATCTGCAGCAGGCCGCCATGCGTGGTCGCGATGAATTCCCAGATATCGAGGATGAACTTGGCCATCGGGCCACCGACGGCGCGCACCCGGTCCTGAAGTTCTTTGGTGGCGAGCGCCTGGTGCGTCAGGTCGAGCCCGACCATGGTGACGTCCCAGTTGGCCCGGAACACCACGTCGGCGGCTTCCGGATCGCCATAGATGTTGAACTCCGCCGCAGGCGTAATGTTGCCCCTGGTATAGGCGCCGCCCATGGCGACGACCCGCTTCGCTCGGCTGACGATGCGCGGGTCCTTGCGAACGGCAAGCGCGATGTTGGTGTAGGGACCGACCGGCACCAGCGTGACCGTCTTCGGCTCATGCGCCATGACCGTGTCGATGATGAAGTCGACGGCATGGCGCTTGTCGAGCTCGAACGATGCGGGCGGCAGCACGGGGCCGTCGAGCCCGGTCTCGCCGTGGATCTCGATGGCCAGCACCTGGTCGATGAGCAGCGGGCCGGGAGAGCCTTTCGCCACCGGCACCTTGATGCCATAGGCGGTGCAGACCGAAAGCGCGTTGCGCGTGGTGTTCTCGACATTGTGGTTGCCCGAAACCGTGGTGATGCCGAGGAGATCGATGTTCGGATTGCCTGCCGCAAGCAGGATGGCGATAGCGTCATCATGCCCAGGGTCGCAGTCGAGAATGATCTTCTCCATGGTGGTATTTCCTCCGTCGGCCGAGCCTGCCGCGACTACAGACTGCCGCTACTTGCGCCGTCAAGGTTCTCGCCCTCGGCAACCATAGTGCCAACTGCTCGCTCTTCACAAAACCCATATGCGATGGCCGGAAATTAATTTGCATACAAATGTTTCCGGCCGGCATCGCTACGTGAAGCGTTTCACCGTTGCCGCGCAATCGATCGGTTACAGAACCGGTTCAAGAGCGTGCCCGGGGCAGCGCTCTGCTGCTGCATAGGGGTTACCGATGTTTGAAAGTCTCACCAGAATTCGCGCCGCCTTCGCGCGCGCCAGCAAGCACAGGAAGACCGTGCGTGCACTGAATGCGTTGCCGACGGAGATCCAGAAGGACATTGGCTGGACAGAGTCGAAGGCGATCGATGAGATACGCCTGCCATTCTAGGCGCAGCAATGGTTGCGGCGCCGAAATCGCACACGCTGCATCGCGGCCATGGCAAAGGGAAGGCGGGCTCGCCGCGCTCCATTACACATTTCCAGCGCCGCTAATATAATCGCTCGCTATGGACCGTCCGAAAGCGTACAGTGGCGAAATCGTCGGCCACTGAAAACGGGCGCCGGCGCTTGGGAGCGACCATCGCACTCCGCCCCGACAGGAGGCATTGGCGTCATGGTGGAGCAACCAAGACAGTCCGGCCTGAGCACTGAAGCCCTCGCGGCTTTGGCGCGGGAAACCGGGGCCTCCGAGCAGCAGATACAAGAGATCGCTTCGCTGATCGGCAACGATCGCGCGTCGATCCTGCGGGAAGCGCGCATGGCTGCGGCTGACCGCTCAAAGCGCTGATCCGGAAAAGATGCCGGATGGATTTATGGGGCGTCGCCCCCTGATTTGTCGGTTTTGTACGAAGTACAATGGCTGATTTCGAGTCAGCTATCGTCCAATGACCGTTGCATTTAGCCAGGGCGCCGACGGCTGGGAGATTACATGTGCTCTTGCCCTTGACGGGAGAGAGCGATGGACCAGTCGGTCAGTAAGGAGAAAAGCGGCCTTTTGCGCCGTATGAACCCGGCTGACTTCGCATTGCTTGCACCACATTTGCACCATCGTGTGCTCGACCTCAAAGTCCCGCTCGAAATGGCGGGAGAGCCGATCAAATCGGTCTGCTTCCTGGAAAGCGGCCTCGCCTCGGTGGTGGCGAGGAACCGGCCGGGAATGGATACCGAGGTCGGCATCATAGGTCACGAAGGCATGTCGGGCACGGCTTTGGTGATGGGCGCCGATTGGGCGCCCCATGATTGCTATATGCAGATGCCGGGCGAGGCGGTCTGCATCGATCTTGAGCCGTTCAAGGCAGCGCTGCAGAAAAGCCCGACGCTTCGCGCCTTCCTGCTGCGCTATGCCCATTATCTGCACAGCCAGACCAAATCCACGGCGCTGAGCAATGCCCGCGCCAAGCTTGAGGATCGGCTGGCCAGATGGCTCCTGATGTGTGACGACAGGGTCGTCGGCGACCAGATCCTGATCACCCATGAATTCCTGTCCGTGATGCTCGGCGTCAGGCGTCCGGGCGTCACCATCGGCTTGCAGATCCTGGAAGGGCGCGGCCTGATCCGGTCCAGGCGCGGCGAGATTGTCATTCGCGACAGGGACGGGCTGATCGCTGTCGCCGACGGGTTCTACGGCCAGGCGGAGGCAGAATACGACCGGTTGTTGGGTAAGCTTGGCGCAGTCTCAGGCTGAAAATGGCCGGCGCGAATGCCGGTGAAGCATGTTGCCTGAGCCCGCGCCGGCCATTTGCGGCCATCTGGGGAGAGGCCGCCCGGCATATCTAGCATTGGCCAAACAGTGGGCAACGAGGCGCCGCTGTTTGGTAAAAAACGTACAGTCGAATCGTGTTGAATCGTGGCTTGGCCGGAGTATGAATCTGATGTCGTCGGTCATTGTATGGGGCGCTGGCGCTTGAGAATTCGACAAGCTCCCGCCCCTGATGTACGGGGAAAACCGAAATGGCAGAAGTGCTTTTCGATGTATCCGCCTTCGATTGCGACATCCTGCGCTCTGCCTTCATCAAATCGGTCGTGGAAGGCAACGTTCCGGAAGAGCGGTGGCGTGCGCTTGCCGCCTCGCTGGTTCGCGACCTGACCGGCCAAGAAGACGTCGAGACCGACCTGCTGGATTGGCTCACGCGTAAGTAGCTGGAATCTGACGGCTCTGGTTGGCCGCTACCCCAGCCACCACCACAGTGCCGCCAGCACAACCACGATCGCCGCGATCGACAGCCCCAGCATGATGTAGCTGCCCTTGATGATGTCGCGGATGATCTTCTTGATGCTTTCGCGGTCGTTGAGGTTGGGGAAGGGTTCGTTGGGCAGCGCGACGCCGACGAAGTCGCAGAGCGGCGCCCAGCCGTCGCTGACCTTGAACACAAGCAGCTTTTCCGGCGGCACCGCCGCCTTCACTTCCTCGGTATAGGCGTTGTAGCGTGCGATCGCCTTGGCGCGGTCGTCCATCACGCCGGCCAGCGTGCGGCCCCAGACCAGTTTGCTCGACATGTCGCCGAATTTCCGGCCGAACGGCGTCAGCCATTCCAGGATCTTGAACTGCCAGACATTCTTGGTGAAGTAGATCGTGTCGATGGTGCTTTCGTACCAGGCTTCGGCGCCGCGCGGGTGCAGGGTGAGCAGCACCTTGGCGTCGGGATAGGCGGCCATCAATTCCTGCCACACGCAGCAGCCGGGATTGTCGACGGTCGCAGTGTAATTGGCGAACACCCGGTTCCAGTCATGCTGGCTGCCGGGCGGACTGTTCGCCACCTTGCGCCAGAAATCGAGATGACCCTTGTTGGCTTTGTTGATGATGACTTCCTGCATGTGGTAGCTGGGAAAGCCGAGCCTGTTCAGCGCGGCAAAGGTCGACCACGTGCCGGTGCGGCCGAAGCCGGCCCCGATGAGCTTGAGCGTCATTCTGCATCCCCCTTAGACCGGTCTCTTTTTGTTCGGCCAGCCAGGAATGAGGTTGCATCCGCGCCTTTGGACGCGCAACAATTTTCCACGCGCGGCGATAAAAATGTCTTTGCTTTTCGCTTGGGCCACGCGGAATGGCATTCTGGCTATTCCAGCGGAACGGCGAGCCTGATAATAGGTCAGGTAGATTGACCTAAATTGCGCTGGACAACCCGGCAACATCCAGGGGAGGTGGGCTCTTGAGTTTGATGGACCTGTTGGCGTCGCGCGCCTCGCGCATGAAGGCGTCGGAAATCCGCGAGCTGCTGAAACTGCTCGACCAGCCCGACATCATCTCGTTTGCTGGCGGCATTCCCGACCCGGCTTTGTTTCCGTCGCAAGCCATCGCCGATGCCTATGCCTCGGTGCTGGGCGGCCCGGACGCGGGCACAGCACTGCAATACCAGGTCTCGGAAGGCTATCTGCCGCTGCGGCGCTGGCTGGCCGGCCAGATGGGCAAGCTCGGCATCGCCTGCGATGAGCACAACATCTTCATCACCTCCGGTTCGCAGCAGGCGCTGGATTATCTCGGCAAACTGTTTCTGTCGCCCGGCGATACGGCGCTGGTGACGTGGCCGACCTATCTCGGCGCGCTGCAGGCCTTCAATGCCTATGAGCCGCGCTACGACCGGCTGACACCGGATGGCGGCAACATGACGCCGGCCGCCTACCAGGCGGCGGCTCTAGCTGCTGGCGGCAAGGTGAAATTCGCTTATCTCGTTCCGGATTTTGCCAACCCGACCGGCGAGACGCTGAACCGCGCGCAACGCGAGGCGGTGCTCGATCTTGCCGGTGAGCTCGACATCGCCGTCATCGAGGACGCCGCCTATCGCGCCCTGCGCTATGACGGCGAGGGCGAGCCGCCGATCCTGGCGCTCGACTGCGAACGCTCGGGCGGCATCGAAAACGCCCGCACGCTCTATTGCGGTTCGTTCTCCAAGATTCTGTCGCCGGGCATGCGCGTCGGCTGGGTCTGCGCGCCGCGCCGCGTCGTCGAGCGCCTGGTGCTGATGAAGCAGGCCTCGGACCTGCACAGCCCGTCGATCAACCAGCTGGTCATGCACCGCGTCTCCGAGGCCGTGTACGACGGCCAGGTGGAAAAGCTGATCGGCGCCTACCGCGGTCGCCGCGATGCTCTGCTTGCCGCGCTGGAGGCCGAAATGCCAGACGGTGTGAGCTGGAGCCGCCCCGAAGGCGGCATGTTCGTCTGGCTGACGCTGCCTGAGGGGAGTGACGCCACGGCGCTGCTCGCCCGCTCGGTCAAGGAAGCCCGCGTGGCGTTCGTGCCGGGCAATGCTTTCCACGCCGACGGCACAGGCCGCAACACGATGCGGATGAGCTTTACGCTGGCCGATGAGCGCGCGGTGGGCGAGGGCGTGCCGAGGTTGGCGAAGTTGATGAAGGGTTAGCTAATCTCCCCCCTCGTGGGGGAGATGCCCGGCAGGGCAGAGGGGGGCGCTGTCCCGCCGGCATTTCCAGATTTCTATTGCGACGATCTACTACAGCTTGCCTAGGCCAATTGCAGGTCTAACGGGAGGTCGCGTTTCTTCGTGCCCCCCTCTGGCCTGCCGGCCATCTCCCCCACATGGGGGGAGATCGGCAGCTTCAGCGTCTCACCCCGCCGCCACCAGCTTGTCCTGCGTTCTCGTCTCGAAATCGCCGCCGTCGTGGCGTTCGTGCAGCTGCATCGCCGGATCGCCGAAGGCGCGGTTGACCATGCGGCCGCGCTGCACCGTCGGGCGGGCGTCGATCGCCTTGGCCCAGCGCTGCACATGTTTGTAGTCCTGCACCGACAGGAATTCGGCGGAATCATTGTACATGCGGCCGAGCGCCAGCCCGCCATACCAGGGCCACACCGCCATGTCGGCGATCGAATAGCCGGCGCCGCCGAGATATTCGGTCTCTGCCAGCCGCCGGTCGAGCACGTCGAGCTGGCGCTTGGTCTCCATGGAAAAGCGGTCGATGGCGTATTCGAATTTCTCCGGCGCATAGGCATAGAAATGACCAAAGCCGCCGCCGAGATAGGGTGCCGACCCCATCTGCCAGAACAGCCAGGACAAGGTTTCCGCGCGCGCCGGCTGTTCTGTCGGCAGGAACTCACCGAACTTTTCGGCCAGGTACAAAAGGATCGAGCCGGATTCAAACACGCGAACCGGCGTCTTGCCGCTGCGGTCCAGCAGCGCCGGGATCTTGGAATTGGGATTGATGTCGACAAAGCCCGAGCCGAACTGGTCGCCATCGTTGATGCGGATCAGCCAGGCGTCGTATTCGGCGCCCCTGTGGCCGAGCGCCAAGAGCTCCTCCAGCATGACAGTCACCTTGACGCCGTTCGGCGTCGCCAGCGAGTAGAGCTGCAGCGGATGCTTGCCGACCGGCAGCACCTTGTCATGCGTCGGGCCGGCGATCGGCCGGTTGATGCTGGCGAACGTACCGCCATTGGGTTTCTTCCAGCTCCAGACTTTCGGTGGGGTGTATTCGGTCATGCGAGAAATTCCTTGAATTTGGCGGGGCGGAAACGGCTTCCGCGACAGGCGCGAGACTGACGGCGGAAAAAAGTCGACTCGAAGCTAAGTACTGACAGAGATAGGTGCAATTCAGAAAGGTTCAACTTCCGTTGAACTATTATCAATGTGAACCTCTTCCTTCCCCCCTTGTGGGGGAAGGTGGCCGAGCGAAGCTCGGACGGATGAGGGGTGTTCCAGGGAGCGCCGACGCCTCACTCCGCTGGAACACCCCTCAACCGTCTCGGCGCTATCGCGCCGATCCACCTTCTCCCACAGGGGGAGAAGGAGAAGCCCCCTTGCGTCTCGTGCAGCGCGGCATACCTATAGAGGGTAATCCCCGCCCGCCAGGATGAAAGCATGCCCATAGATCCCGTTTCCCCGCTCTTGCGTTCGGTCGTCGCCGTGCGCGCCACGGTTCCCGACGACGCCTTCACGGCGAACGCACTGGGGACGCGCCGGGAAGGCAGCGGCGTCGTCATTCGCGGCGACGGGCTGGTGCTCACGATCGGCTATCTCATCACCGAGGCGGAAGAAGTCTGGCTGACCGATCAGGATGGCCGTGTCGTGCCGGCACATGCGCTGGCTTACGACCAGGAAACCGGTTTTGGCCTGGTGCAGGCGCTGGCGCCGCTCGGCCTGCCGGCGGTAGCGCTCGGCGATGCCGAAAAGGCCAAGGTCGGCGATCCCGTGGTGTTTGCCGACGGCACCGGCCGCGCGGTCAAGGCGCACATCGTCACCAAGCAGGAATTCGCCGGCTATTGGGAGTATCTGCTCGACGAGGCGATCTTCATCGCACCGGCGCATCCGTCCTGGGGCGGCGCGGCGTTGATCGGCCAGGACGGCAGCCTGCTCGGCATCGGCTCGCTGCTGCTGCAGATGAGCCGCAACGGCGAGGTCGCCGATATCAACATGGTCGTGCCGATCAACCTTCTGACGCCGATCCTTGACGACCTGTTGACGCGCGGCCAGGTGGCGAAGCCGCCGCGCCCGTGGCTCGGCGCCTTCTCGGCCGAGAGCAACGGTGCGGTCGTGGTGATGAGCGTCGCCGAAGGCGGCCCCGCCGCCAAGGCGGGCCTGCGCCAGGGCGACATCATCTCCGACGTGCGCGACGGCGAGGTCGACGGTCTCGCCGATTTCTACCGCAAGCTATGGCAGAACCCGGCAGGGTCGGAGATCCCGCTAAGGGTTGTGCGCGACGGCCGCGAAACCTGGCTCAGGGTAAAATCCGCCGACCGCAACAGTTTTTTGAAGAAGCCGCATTTGCAGTAGGCTTTTCCCTTCTCCCCTTGTGGGAGAAGGTGTCGCCGAAGGCGACGGATGAGGGGTGTTCCAGGGAACGCCAGCGCCTCACTCCGCTGGAACACCCCCCATCCGTCTCGGCGCTGCGCGCCGATCCACCTTCTCCCACAAGGGGAGAAGGCAAGAAGCTCGCGGCGGTTCCCAAGGGGTGAGATGTCCGGAACGAAAACAGTGGGATAGCAGGTTTTGCGCAAGCTACGTCATGGCGGGAAGGGCCGCCACCGGGCGCCTGCTCACGCCCCGCAATCGGTAAAGCTGGCTCCGCTGTCCCACTCGGCGAACGGGACGACCTTGCCTTTCACCGACACGACCTTGTGCACGCTTGTGCCGTCCGGCTGCATCTTGCTGCTTTTGCCCTTGCCGGTCAGCAAATTGTAATCGCAGTCGCTGGCGACATTGTCTTTCATGTAGTCGTGATAATCATAGGCAAAGCCGGCGACGACGAAGGCGCCGTTGCGCCAGGCGATGGTCAGCGTCTGGTCAGTCTTCGCGCCATCGATCGGTATCGCCGGTATATAGAGCTTGATCGAGCCGTTCGGCAGCGCGGTCAGCTCCGGCTCGATGTAGGACGCCTCATAGCCCGGCCGGTCGTAGCCGTTCCATTCGCCATACATTTGCTCCTGCACGATGCCGGCGGGCTTGAGGAAATTGTGATCCTTGTCCCTGAGAAAAAACCGCATATCCATGGCAACGCCGGGTTCTGTCTCGACGATCATCGCCAGGTCGATGGCGCCGTCGCCGTTCCAGTCGCCGGTGGCCGCGGTGATGATCTTTTGGCTTTCGATGGGGTCGGCGAGTGCCGAAGCCGGCAGCAAAAGCGCCAGGCAGAACAACAGCGAACGCATGGCATATCCCCCGAGTTGCAGTCTGCCTTGCCCGGCTCGACCAGTCGGGAAACTGCCATGGGCGTCAGCTCAGGCGCAAGCCTCCTTCGGAAGACGCAAAGGGGGCCGCGGGTCCGTTCGCAAACCAACTGAAACCGGTGGTGGCGGCCGGCCGGAGTTGATATCCCTGCGCCGCTACGAACGAGTTTCCGCGACGCCAGATTAGCGCCGATGCGAAGTCCGGTCCCTTGCCTTGTCAACGCTGCTGACAGAATTGGCATCGACAACTGATACAGCCGGGAAACAAACGAGGTGATGATGGCGCCGATCAAGGTCGATCCGGACAAGGTTCGCGAATTCCCCGATCCGGAAAGTTTTTACGCCTGGCTGCGGGAGAACCACGCCGGTGAAACCGAGGTCTGGATCAAGGTCCACAAGGTCGGCTCGGGCCTGCCTTCAATCACGCCCAAGCAGGCTATCGACGTGGTGCTGTGCTTCGGCTGGATCGATGCGGTGCGCAAGTCGCTCGACGAGAAGAGCTTTCTGCAGCGCTACACGCCGCGCGGCAAAAAGAGCATCTGGAGCAAGATCAACATCGACAACGTCGCCCGGCTGGTCGAGGAGGGCCGCATGACCGAACATGGGTTGCGGCAGGTCGAGGCGGCTAAGGCCGACGGCCGTTGGGACCGCGCTTATGGCTCAGGCAAGGACATGAAGATCCCCGACGATCTGCAGGCTGCCATCGACGCCGAGCCCAAGG
Source organism: Mesorhizobium neociceri (assembly GCF_013520985.1). Lineage (GTDB taxonomy): Bacteria > Pseudomonadota > Alphaproteobacteria > Rhizobiales > Rhizobiaceae > Mesorhizobium > Mesorhizobium neociceri. The sequence goes on from NZ_JACDTY010000013.1 coordinate 11,841, forward strand.
CGAAAGAGATGCTGGCAAAACTCAGCGCCCAGAACCGCTTCTCGCTCGCTTTCCGCACCCACAACATGAAGACCGAGGCCGGGCGCAGGAAGAAGATCGAGGCTTTCGTCGAGATGCTGAAGCGCGGCGAGACGATCTATCCGCAAGGCAAGAAGTGACTGAGGACCGGGCGATGACCACCACCACACCCCACTCCGGCAAGGTCGCACTCGTCACCGGCGGCAATCGCGGCATTGGCCTCGAGACCGGGCGCCAGCTCGCGGCGCTTGGCTTCACCGTGCTGCTCGGCTCACGCGATCTCGCCAAGGGCGAGGCGGCGGCGAGACAACTGGGCGGCAAGGTAGAGGCCATCGCGTTGGATGTCGCGTCACCCCACGCGGCAGCACTCGCTGCAGCCGAGATCGAGCGCCGTTTCGCCCGGCTCGACATGCTCGTCAACAATGCCGCCATCCACTACGACCCGCGTGCGCGGGCGCTGAAGCCCGACTGGACGGTGATCCGCGAGGCTTTCGAGACCAATGTCTTCGGCGCCTGGCGCATAGCTGCCGCCTGCGCGCCGCTGCTCAGCGCCTCCGGCCATGGCCGGATGATCAACGTCTCGTCCGAGGGCGGTTCGCTCGCCTCGATGGGCGCCGGCGCGCCGGCCTATTCAACGACCAAGGCGACGCTCAACGCGCTGACCTGCATCCTGGCGGCCGAATTGCGCGGCGCCGGCGTGCTGGTCAACGCCATCTGCCCCGGCTGGGTGGCGACCGATATGGGCGGTCCCGGCGGACGCCCGGTGGCGCAAGGTGCCGCCGGCATCGTCTGGGCCGCGACCTTGCCGGATGACGGCCCGACCGGCGGCTTCTTCCGCGACGGCAAAAGGCTGCCTTGGTGATTGGCTGACCAGGCCTTCCCATTTGGCCCGCACGCCATGCTAAGAAAATAGCATTCTCGCCTTGCGAAATGTGATGCTACCTTCCCGGCGCACCCAGGGCGGAGGGGTTGCCAAGAGGAGAAGTGGCGGGCGCGACGGCCCGAATTTCAGCGAGAATCGGACGGAACTGTTGAACCATTGCAAGGCGGCCGCGTTTCCCGGCGTCGGCCACAAGGGAGGAACCACCTGTGAAAGCATTCTATCTCGTCTCCGCCGCGCTGCTTGCGGCGACTGCGATGCCGGCGGCGGCCGGCGAAATTTCCGACGGCAAGGTCAAGATCGGCATTCTCAACGACCAGTCGGGTGTCTATGCCGATTTCGGCGGCAAATGGTCGGTCGAGGCCGCCAAGATGGCAGTCGAGGATTTCGGCGGCAAGGTCCAGGGCGCGCCGATCGAGATCGTCAACGCTGACCACCAGAACAAGCCCGACATCGCCTCCAACATCGCGCGCCAGTGGTACGACACCGAGCAGGTCGACGCGATCATGGAACTGACGACCTCCTCGGTGGCGCTCGCCGTCCAGGGGCTGTCCAAGGAAAAGAAGAAGATCGACATCGTCACCGGCGCCGCATCGGCAGACCTGACCGGCAAGCAGTGTTCGCCGTACGGCTTCCACTGGGTCTACGACACCCACTCCCAGGCGGTCGGCACCGGTGGCGCGCTGGTGCAGCAGGGCGGCGACAGCTGGTATTTCATCACCGTCGACTATGCCTTCGGCTATTCGCTGAAGGAACAGACCGCAAAGCTGGTTGAATCAAGCGGCGGCAAGGTGCTCGGCGAAGTGCGCTATCCCCTCGGCTCGACGGACTATTCCTCCTTCCTGCTGCAGGCGCAGTCCTCCGGCGCCAAGGTCATCGGCCTTGCCAATGCCGGTCTCGACACGTCCAATACCATCAAGCAGGCGGCCGAGTTCGGCATCGTCGCCGGCGGCCAGCGGCTGGCTGCACTTCTGTTCACCCTTGCCGAAGTGCATGGGCTCGGCCTGCAGGCCGCCCAGGGCGTCGTGCTCACCGAAGGCTATTACTGGGACCGCGACGACAAGAGCCGCGACTTCGCCGACCGCTTCTTCAAGCGCACCAACCGCATGCCCAACATGGTCCAGGCCGGCACCTATTCGGCGGTGCTGCAATATCTGAAGGCCATCGACAAGGCCGGCACCGACGAGACCGAAGCTGTCGCCAAGCAGCTGCATGAATTGCCGGTCGACGACGTCTTCACCGCCAACGGCAAAGTGCAGGCCGACGGCGCGATGGTGCACGATATGTATCTCTACCAGGTCAAGAAGCCCGAAGAGAGCAAGAAGGACTGGGACTACTACACCTATCTGGCGACCATTCCGGGCGACAAGGCCTTCATCAAGGCCGAAGACAGCGGCTGCCCGCTCGTCACCAAGTGACGACGGTAGAAGCTGTAGCCGCCCAGTCGGACGGCACAAAGGACACGCCGCGGGTGGTGCTTTCCGCCCGCGGCCTCAGGCGTGACTTCGCCGGTTTCGTCGCCGTCAACAATGTCGATCTCGACGTCCACCACGGCCAGATCCATGCGTTGATTGGGCCGAACGGTGCCGGCAAGACGACGATTTTCAACCTGCTGACCAAGTTCCTGCAGCCGAGCAGCGGCAGGATCGAATTGCTGGGCAACGACATCACCCGCACCGCGCCGGCCAAGGTGGCGCGCATGGGCCTCGTCCGCTCGTTCCAGATCTCGGCGATCTTTCCGCATCTGAGCGTGCTGGACAATGTCCGCGTCGCCCTGCAGCGGCCGAGCCGGCTGGGCTTCCAATTCTGGCGCTCGCTGTCGGCACTCGACGAACTGACGCCGCGGGCGCGCGAGCTTCTCGCCATCGTCGGCCTCGACGATGTCGCGCATCGTCTGGCCGGCGATCTTTCCTATGGCAGGAAGCGCGTGCTCGAGATCGCCACCACGCTGGCGCTCGATCCGAAAGTGCTTTTGCTCGACGAGCCGATGGCCGGCATGGGGCACGAGGATGTCGGCACCATCTCCGGCATCATCCGCTCGCTGGCAAAAGACCGCGCCGTGCTGATGGTCGAGCACAATCTTACCGTCGTTGCCGATCTCTGCGACTGGATCACCGTCATGCAGCGCGGACAGGTGCTCGCCGCCGGCGACTACGCAACGGTGAGCAAGGACGAGCGCGTCCGCATCGCCTACATGGGGACCGAGCATGAGTGAGCCGCTGCTCGCCGTGCGCGATCTGCATGCCTGGTATGGCGAGGGCCATGCGCTGCACGGCGTGAACCTCGACGTATTTCGCGGCGAGACAGTAACGCTGCTCGGCCGCAACGGCGTCGGCAAGACCACCACCTTGCGCGCCATCATGGGGCTGGTCCGCAAGCGCAGCGGCAGCGTCACCTTCGACGGCAGCGACCTGATGCGCCTGCCGCTGCACCGCGTTGCTCATCGCGGCATCGGCTTCGTGCCGGAGGAACGCGGCATCTTCGCCACGCTGACGGTCGATGAGAACCTGATCCTGCCGCCGGTGGTGGCCAGGGGCGGCATGAGTGTCGAGGAAATCTTCGACCTCTTCCCGAACCTCAAGGAGCGTCGCAACAGCCCCGGCACAAAACTCTCCGGCGGCGAACAACAGATGCTGGCCATCGCCCGCATCCTGCGGACCGGAGTTCAGATGCTGCTGCTCGACGAACCGACCGAGGGCTTGGCGCCGGTCATCATCCAGCGCATCGGCGAATTGCTGGCGACCTTGAAAAAGCGCGGCATGACCATCCTGCTGGTCGAGCAGAATTTCCGCTTCGCAGCCCGCATCGCCGACCGCTTCTATCTGATGGAGCATGGCAAGGTGGTGGAGGGTTTTGCCGTAAGCGAGCTTTCTGCTCACACGCAACAGCTGCACGAGGTGTTGGGGGTATGACGCCATGACGATGATCTTCGGCATCCCCGTCCAGGCTTTGCTCGGCCAGATGCTGGTCGGGCTGATCAACGGCTCCTTCTACGCCATGCTGAGCCTTGGGCTGGCCGTCATCTTCGGCCTGTTGCGCATCATCAATTTCGCCCATGGCGCGCTCTACATGTTCGGCGCCTTCATCGGCTATCTGCTGCTCGTCCATCTCGGCATCGGCTATTGGCCAGCACTGATCCTGGTGCCGCTCGTCGTCGGCGTGTTCGGCATGGCGGTGGAGCGCCTGGCGCTGTCGCGGCTCTACCGCCTCGATCCGCTCTACGGCCTGCTCTTCACCTTCGGCCTGGCGCTGGTCATCGAAGGCGTGTTCCGGTTCTACTACGGTGTGTCAGGCAATCCTTACGCCGTGCCGCCGCGGCTCGCCGGCGGCACCAATCTCGGCTTCATGTTCCTGCCCAACTATCGCGGCTGGGTGGTGGTGGCCTCGCTCATCGTCTGCATCGGCACCTGGCTGTTGATCGAAAAGACCAGGCTCGGTTCCTACCTACGCGCCGCGACTGAAAACCCTGAGCTCGTGCAGGCCTTCGGCGTCAACGTGCCGTTGCTCCTGACGCTCACCTATGGGCTCGGCGCAGCCCTTGCCGGTCTCGCCGGTATCCTCGCCGCGCCGGTCTACCAAGTCAGCCCGCTGATGGGCTCCGATCTGATCATCGTTGTCTTCGCCGTCGTCGTGGTCGGCGGCATGGGCTCGATCCTCGGTGCCATCGTCACCGGCTACATGCTCGGCCTCGCCGAAGGCCTGACCAAGGTATTTTATCCCGAGGCGTCGAACCTCGTCGTCTTCGTCATCATGGCGATCGTGCTGCTCTTGCGCCCCGCCGGCCTGTTCGGAAGGGATGCCTGAGATGAGCGAGGCGACCCTTCACGAGCAGCGCACCGCCGCTTCCGTTCGGCTTGAGCGGGTACTGATAGCATTGGCCATACTGGCGCTCGTCGCCGCGCCCTTCTTCGTCTACCCGATCTTCCTGATGAAGATGCTGTGCTTCGCGCTGTTTGCCTGTGCCTTCAACCTGCTGCTCGGCTACACCGGGCTTCTGTCCTTCGGCCATGCCACCTTCTACGGCGCCGCCGCCTATTTCTGCGCCTACGCCGTCAAGGCATGGGGCTGGCCACCGGAAGCCGGCATCCTGCTCGGCACCGCCGGTGCGGCTGTGCTCGGGCTGGTCATGGGCTTCCTCGCCATCCGCCGGCAAGGCATCTATTTCTCGATGATCACGCTGGCGCTGGCGCAGATGTTTTATTTCTTCTGCGTCCAGGCGCCGTTCACCGAAGGCGAGGACGGCATTCAGGGCGTGCCGCGCGGCACGCTGTTCGGCATCGTCGATCTCAACGTCACGCTCAACATGTATTTCTTCGTGCTCGCCGTTTTTCTCCTCGGCGTCTTCGCCGTCTGGCGCATCGTCAACTCGCCCTTCGGCATGATCCTGCGCTCGATCCGCGAGAACGAGAACCGCGCCATCTCGCTCGGCTATTCGGTCGGCCGCTACAAGCTCGCCGCCTTCGTCATGTCGGCGGCGCTCGCCGGGCTTGCCGGCGCCACCAAGGCGATCGTCTTCCAGTTCGCCACGCTGACCGACGTCACCTGGCAGATGTCGGGCGAGGTGATCCTGATGACGCTGCTCGGCGGCATCGGCACCATGGTCGGTCCTGTCGTCGGCGCCGGCCTCGTCGTCGGCCTGGAAAACACGCTCGCCACCTCCGGCTTCCCGGTGACCATCGCCACCGGGCTGATCTTCATGATCTGCGTGCTGGTCTTTCGCCGCGGCATCGTCGGCGAAATCTACGCGCGGTTTCTGGCGCCGGCCGGCGGCGAGGGCGGCCGCGCTCAATAGGTTATGGTCACCACCACCGTGTCGGTATAGACGCCAGCCGAGGGTGTGGTCTGCGGTGGCACGCGACCGTAGACGGTAAGCGGCTGCGCCGCGCCGGTCCCTGTGCCGGCGACGGTGCTTCCCGGCGTTCCCGCATCGCCCCAGGGCTGCGTCCGCGCCAGGTCCTTGTAGAGGCCGTAGGTGACCCGTTCGGCGCCCTTCGACATCTTGCGGTTGGTCGGCGTGCCGCCTGTCGTGCCGCCATTCAGCGAGACCGTATAGGCGGTCGACGGGGTGCAGGTAACCGAAACCTGGCCGGTGGCGTCGACATTGGCGTCGAGCACGCCCTTGGGGCCGAAATCGATGTTCTGGGTGGCGACCAGGCAATTGGCCGGCACCGTGGCATTGACGGTGAACGTCGGAGACGGCGCCGTAAAGCCGAACCCGGTGTTGCAGCTGTTGCCGAGCAGGTCGTTCTGGTAGCGAAACTCGAGCTGGCTGCCGGAAAACGTCGACAGATAGGTGCCGGGCGGAACCGTCGACTGACCGCCTGTCACCCGGCCATAGATCGTTGCGGTGCCTGATGCGTTGCCGATCAGAACGGGCAGCGCGATGACCGGTGGGCGTGATGCATAGGGCCAGGCATAGGAACCCCACACGACGCTCATTCCGGGGTCCGAATAGAGCTGGTAGTTGAGGCTGTTGGCGCCGCTCACCATCTGCCTGGCTGCTGCCGACGTCGCACCCCCGCTGCCGGCGCCGATATGCGGGCAGACCAGGATGCGCAACACGCCACCGGTGCAATTGATGTTCAACGTCGCCGTCGCGGTGGCAGCGGTGGCTGACAGCGTGTCAATGAGACCGAAATTGATGTTGGTGACGCTAAAACTGCAGCTCTGCGCGCGGGCCAGCGATGGCAACATCGCCACCAGCATGGCAACGATTGCGGCGCGCAGCATTTGGCCTGGCATTGTCATTGGCACACCACGTCCTTGATCGTCACTTGGCGGCCGCGCACCGCCTCGAAGGGGAAATTTGCCCGGCACGAACTGCCGTCGCCGCGATCGACCAGCACTGAATTCTGCCGGGCGAGGCCCTTGATGTAGGCCTGCCCGTCATAGCCGACGACGAAGTCTTCCGCGCCGCCGTCGAGGCGTCCCGGCAGTCCGGCTTCGAGCGGCGTTCCGCTCGCATCGACCAGGGTCACCAGGGCTGCCTGCGCCGCCTCCGATACGCCGAACTTCAGCACCACGCCGTTGCGGTCGGCCGGGACGACGGTCTCCTTGGTGGTCGGAACATCGGCATCGACGGGCAGATTCTTCGGGTCGATGGAGACCGTGTTCAGCTCATAGGAATTGAGACCGGTGACCAGGATGCGGCCTTTGCTGTCGGTCTTTCCGACCGGCCTGTTCTGATGCAGCACCTCGACGTCAGGCGTGCCGACATCGACGACGGCAAAGGCATCGTCGATGCGGTTGGTGGCGAACACGCCGCCGCCGGCGACCGCGATGGCACCGTCCATCTGCCCGGTCACGCGAAAATCCTTGTCGAACTGCTGGGCGGCGGCCGCCAGGCGCGCAAACAGCGCCCGATAGCTGACCGATGCCGAGCGGTTGGGCGTTTCACCTTCCGACGTGCGCAGCCGCCAGCCGATACTGCCGACCTCCGCCTGTTCGGACTTGGCTAGGTCGGCAACGACATTGAAGCCGTCAGGCCCTTGCTCAACGCCTGTCGAGGCTGTGATGTCGTCGTTGAACGGGATCGAAAGCCCGGCGAACACGCCGTAGCTGCTGTCGTCGTCGAGATCGGCAAAGGCCGTGGCGTAGAGCGTGCTGCGCTTGAAGATCGACTGGCTGTAGGACAGGCCGACGATCTGGCTGGTCTCACCTTCGGCGCTCTTCAAATGGGTGTAGGAGAGGTTGAGGCTGGAGAAATCGATCGGCATCGGCACGCTGAGCGTCACCTGGTCGATCGCGCGCGGCACGCCGGCGCTGAAACGGGCGAAGTCGTCGGGGTCGAGAACCGGCTGCGCCGTCACCGAGGCGATGTCTTCATAGCCGCCGAAAGCCCGCTGCATGTGCGCGTTGACCGCCCAGCCGTCATAGCCGAATTCGACGCTGGCATCGACCAGCGAGCCGGTGCGCCCGTCATGATGGCTGCCCGCCACGGCCGCCGACGCCGCACCATAGGGGCCCAGCGGAAAGGCAGCGCCAATGCCGCCATTGATCAGGTCCGCGCCGCCCTCGGCATGGGCTTCCAGCGTCAGCTGGTCGCTCTGGCCATAGCGCGCCGTGGCGACGCCCATGATGCGGCCGTCATAATCGTCGGAGGCGATGCCGAAATTGCGCCGCGCCATGCCCGCCTCGACGGAAAAATCGAGCAATCCCTGGCGCAGCAGCATGTTGGAGGCATAGAACGGCAAGGTGGCGGTGGTCTCGCGGCCGAGGCTGTCGCGCAGCACCACCTGCGCCTGCCCGGCGCCGGTGAACACCGGCAGATTGGTGACCTGGAACGGCCCGGGCTGGATGTCGCCGGAATAGGTGCGCACGTTTTGCGTATAGACTTCGAGTGTCGACGGCACCGCCGCCGTGCCGCCGAAGGACGGCAGCGGCAATGTCACCAGATCCGAACGCAGGCTGAAATTGCGCTGCGCCTGGATGCCGCCGAGATAGACGGGCCGCGTCCACGACAGGCCACCGGAGACGAAGTCGCCGGCCCGGTAGGTCATCAGCCGGTCGGGGTCTGAATAGCTCCAGGTCGTGTTGAGCCGCGTGAAGCCGCCGAACCTGCCGTCGGAATAGCCGGCGATGAACGACTGGCCGAGCGTTCCATAAGGGCTGAAAACACGCGTGTCGAAGCCGCCCGAGATGCCCTGGAACAGTTCGTTGTCGCCGTCGAACAGTGTGTTGGAGCTGGCAAAAAGCGAGTAGTTGAGCACCGCGCCGTAGCCCGATTGCGGCGCCGGCCGGTCCTGCAGGCGCAAGCCGAGATCGACGATGCGCGCCTCGCGGCTGTCATTGGCGGCGGTGACGTAGAGGCGCTGCGCCGCCTCGTCGATCTGGAACGACACGTCCGCCAGCTGGTCGAGCCTGACCAGGCCGCCAGCGTCGGCAGCACCCTCCGGCGACTTCAGCCCGACTTCCTTCAGCTCTTGCGGCGTCGCCGCCAGGCCGCCATCCGGCATTTCGGTGAAATTGCCGATCAGTTTCGTAGAGGCGTCGTTGATGAAAACCTCCAGATAGAGGCTGCGGCCGGCAGGCAGAACGGGATCAAGCTTTTCGGGGTTCGTCACGGCCGGCAGCTCTTGCGAGTTCACTGCCGGGCAAGGTGTGAAAGTCGCCAGCGCTACGATAATCGCGGTGCTAGCGGCCCTTGACGGCAACTTTGGCATCGAAGGGTCCAAGATCGCTCTGTGCCTTCAAAAGCACGGAGCCCGCGGACAGTGATTTGCTGCTGCCGATCGGCCACTGCATGGTCGCGCCGCCCAGCACATAGCCGACAAGCCCGTTTCGGTTGCCGAGCTTCTTGCCGCCCTGGGTCAGCATCAGGTTGGACAGGCGAAAGCGGCTCTCGCCGCTGTTGCTGGCGGTGAGCATCAGGCTTCCGCCATTGCGCGAAAGGCTCCACGCGATCGCCGGCGCGGCTGCGTCGGCGTTGCGGAAAAACACCGGCACCGAATAGCGCAGCGCAAGCGCGACCGTACCGGCCCTCTTGCGCGAGGGGTCCGGCAGTTCGTCGACGATGACGCGGTAGCTCTCTTCGGCCCGCACCGGCGCCTTCGAGACGCGCACGACGCGAACCACGTATTGGGCGTTGGGTCCGAGCTTGGTTGATGGCGGGCTGGCGACCACGACCGTGGTTGGCGTCAGCGTCTCGATGCCGCCGGACTGGCTCCATGCGAAGACCCTGATCTGCACATTGATCGGCCGCTCGGTGTCATCGTTGCTGAGGTTGAGAACCGCCGAGGCGTCAGGAGCGATCAGTTCGAGACCCGTCGGCGCCACTCTGAGCGAAGCGGCGTGTGAGAGACCGGCGCACAGCAACAGAACAGCCGTGGCGCCAATGCATGAAAGCATGGATCGCATGTCGTCCTCGTATTAGCGTCGTTGGTCAGTAGGTTACGGTGATCGCAACGGTGTCGGTGTAGACGCCTGCCGCCGGCGTCGTTTGCGTTGGAACACGGCCATAGACCGTGATGTTCTGCACGCTGCCATTGCCGGTTCCCGAAACCGTTTCGGTGGGAATCGTTGTCCCCCAGAGCTGCGTGCGGGTGCTTTCCCTGTAGATCGTGTAGTTGATTGTCGCCGACGCCGGTCCGGTCATCTTGCGGACCGCGGTGGTCGCGCCCGCGCCAAGCCCGACACCCAGGCCCACATCGTAGGTCTTGCCGGTCGTGCATTGCACGCCAATGGTGCTTGTCTGGTCGACATTCGCATCGATGACACCGTGCGTGCCGAAATCAAGATCGCTTGCCGTCTGCACCTTGCATTCGTCGATAATGGTGATGCGTACCGTCATGTTGCCGGACGCGGTGGCGGCGATCGCGGGCAGGGTTGGAAGCAGCGACGCTCCCGCCAGCAACGCGTATTTCAGCAATCTCATGCGAATGTCCCTCCGTCGGGCAGACTGTTCCTCGCAAACGGTCCTGACCCGGATTTCACCCCTGCAGCTCCTCCCGCTGCATACTCCGCAATGACATCAACGATATCGGTAATGTCAAAGCGAGCTGCGCAATGATTAATCCAACTTAGATTCGGATTCCCATAGATGAATAACTTCAAGGTACATCAGGTGATTTTGGTTAAGATTTGGTTAATAGGTGTAAAATCGACATTTTCCAGAAGTGAAAATTCATCCATCGATAATTTATTTTAGTTGCTTGGCTGAAAAGGCGAAGATCCAAGCTAGATCATCTTAATTTGATAGAATTTTATCTGTCGACTATTATTATCGATTATTTCGCGGCGTATACCGACGCCAAGCGGCCGTCGCCCTCGCCGCGCCGCTGGTCCGCATGGCCCAAAACGCTGTTCCGGCCTGCCCAAGCCTGTGATGCGAGGGCCGCATTCCCCAAAACCGTGTTCCGCCCAGCCCAAGCATCGCCGTCCCGGCTGAGATAAATCCACCGCCGTCGGATCGCGGGGACAACATGCGAATCATTGTTGCCACGCTCGCCCCGGTTTCCTTGGGGAGCGCATCCGCCGGGCGGGAGATGCGCCTGTTGTCCCTTGGAGCCATGATCGCACACCGGTAGCGGCGCGCACCGACTGCCAGACGTCGAGAAAAAGGAAAGACGATGAAGAAGACCTATGAAAAGCCAAGCCTCGAAAAGCGCCAGAAGCTGTCCTCCGTGACAGCGGTGGCCGCGCCGTCGGCCGGCGAGCTCTGAGCTGAAGTCCTGCCTTCAAGATTTTCGAACCAACGGGATAAGGAGAATGGCCATGGATCAGCACGCGAACCCGTCACCGGGCTTCAGGCGCAATCCGGGCAAGGTGATCACCGTCGAGCCCTTCAAGGGACGCGTCGTCGTGTTTGCCAACGGCACCATCATCGCGTCCTCGGCGAAAGCCAAAATGGTGATCGAGCCGCCCCATCTCTTCAGCTTCTACATCCCGTTCGAGGACATCGACTTCCGCAAGCTCAGGAAGACGGAGCTGTCGACGCTGTGCCCCTACAAGGGCGATGCCAGTTACTGGAACGTGCTGCCGGCGGGCGAGGCGGGCAAGGATGCGATGTGGGCCTACGAACAGCCATTCGACGAGATGGCCGGGATTCGCGACCACGGCGCCTTCTATCCCGACCGGGTCACCATCGACGCCGCATCGCGCTGAGCGCGTCATGACTGTCGCCCAAAAGTGCGCCGCGTTTTTGGAGCCAACGACATTGCATGAACAGAGGAATTTTCAGGCCAGCCAAAGCTGCCGTCGCCCGAGGGCGCAGCGGTTTTGCGGCAACGGCATGCCGAAACGAAGACAAAAGGTCATGGACGAAAAGCAGAGAGCCATCCTCGACGAAATCCCGCGTCTGCGCCGCTATGCGCGCTCGCTGCTGCGCGATCGCGATTCCGCCGACGATCTCGTCCAGGACTGCCTGGAACGGGCGCTGCTGCGGCTGGACAACTGGCAGACGGGAGAGAGCCCGCGAAAATGGCTGTTCACGATCATGCATCATCTGTTCATCGACCAGATGCGCAAGGTGAACCGGCGTGGCGAGGCCTCGATGCTGCCGCTGGAAGCCGGCGAGGTGCAGGCCTCGCCCGCCGATCAGTTGGAGAACGTCGCCGCCCGCGAGATCATCGACGCGCTGCAGGCGATCAGTCCCGACCGGCGCGCCGCCCTGACCATGGTCGCCATCGAGGGCTTCTCCTATGCCGAGGCCGCCGAGATGCTCGGCGTACCGGCCGGCACTCTGATGTCGCGCATCGCGCGCGGCCGTGACGAACTGCGCGGCCTGCTCGAGGACAATGCGCGCCGCCGCGCGATAAGGATCGTCGAACCCGGGCCGGGCCGGGCGGCTCCAATCAGGGCGCCCATGGCATGAGGAACCCCGATCGCTCGATGACACACGGCATGATACGAGCCGATTGCAGGCTTTGCGCCTCGTGCGGGCACGCATCCGGTAACGGTTTCTTGTCTGCTTCCGTGCATAATGGCAGCGATGGGGTGGACGAAACCAGGACATGGCTGAAGAGAAAAGACGCAACGGCGAGTTCTGGGCGCTGGCGCTCGAATGCGCTCATCTCGGCGTATGGGACTGGGATATTTTGAGCGGCGACTGCTTCTATTCGCCAACCTGGTCGCACATGCTCGGCTATGAGGATGGCGAGCTTGCCGACACCAGCGATCTCTGGCTGAAGCTGACGCATCCCGACGACCGCGAGCGGGCGCTGGCCAGCGGCGAGCGCCACATTGCCGGCCTGACCGCATCGATCGAGACCGAGCTGCGCCTGAAGCACAAGGACGGCCACTGGATCTGGGTGCTGGACCGCGGCGGCATTGTCGAGCGCGACGAGACAGGCAAGCCGGTCAGGCTGATGGGCGTCCAGACCGACATCAGCCGGCAGAAAGAAGCCGAAGCCGAACTGGAGCGGGTCAATGTGCGTTTTCGCCTGGCCTTGGCGGCCAGCGGCACCGGCATCTGGCATCACGATATCGACGCCAACAAGAGCTATTGGGACGCCCGCACCAGGGAAATCTTCGGCCTCGTCGCCGACACCGACGAGGTGACCGCCGATCTCTGGCACACCTATCTGCACCCTGACGACAAAGTCGCCACCGAGCGCGCCCATCTGGCGCCGCTTGCGTCAGACGGCGTCGTTGCCTCGCAATACCGCATCATCCGGCGAGACGGCGAAATCCGTCATGTCGAATCGCTGGTGCGCTTCATCGCAGCCCCGGACTCTGCGGGCCAGATTCTCGGCACCGTGCGCGACATCACCGAGGACAAGAAGCGCGAACGCGAACTCGCCTATGCCGCTCACCACGATGCGCTGACCGGCCTGTTCAATCGCGCCGCCTTCGACCGGCTGCTGGCCGAACACATCACCACGGAGCGGCTTCTGCCGCTGGCGGTGTTCTATGTCGATCTCGACTACTTCAAGGCGCTCAACGACTTTGCCGGTCACGCCGCCGGCGACCTGGCGCTGAAGGGCGTCGCCGCCGGCATACTGGGCTGCCTGCCGGCATCGGCCCGAGCCGCGCGCCTAGGCGGCGACGAGTTCGCGCTGCTGGTTCCCAATTGCCAGCCGGCCGCGGCCGAGGCGCTAGCCGGCGCCATTCTTGCGGCGGTCCGCGACGCCGACCTCGGCCTGCCGGCGACGTCGCGCAAGCTCGCGGCCAGCATCGGCATCGCCTTCGTCGACGACACCACCACGACGGTGGCCGATGCGCTGGCCTGCGCCGACGACGCCTGCTACGCGGCCAAGGCGGCCGGGCGCAACCGTTTCGCGGTGTTTTCGGCCGACGCGGCATCGGGTTCCGGCGGCCTCAACGCCGCGCGTGTCGCCGCCGATACGGTTGACGCGATGGATGACGGACGGCTGAAACTGTTCGGCCAGGAGATCCATCTGCTTGGGAAACCCTGGCGGGAGAGCCGTCATGTCGAAGTGCTGGCGCGGATTGTCGGGCGCAATGGCAAGCTGATCCCGCCGGGCGAGTTCATTCCGGTCGCCGAGCGCTTCGGCATTGCCTCGCGACTCGACCGCTGGATCATCAAGACCGCACTGTCGCGGCATGGCCCGGCCATGAAATCGGGCGCCATCACGCTCGGCTTCAACCTGTCGGCGCAGACGCTGAGCGACCCGCTGCTATGGGATTTCGTCGACACCGTCATCGCCGAGACCGGGGCGCCGCATTCCGGCATCGGCTTCGAGATCACGGAGACCGCCGCCGTCACCAATTTCGATGCCGCCGAACAGTTCGTGCGCAAGGCGCGCGAGCGGAAGTGCCGCGTCAGTCTCGACGATTTTGGCGCCGGCATGAGCTCGTTCGAATATTTGCGCCGCTTTCCCGTCGATCAGATCAAGATCGACGGTTCCTTCATCGAAAACATCGCCCAGAACAGTTTTGACCGCGAGATCGTCTCGGCGATATCAGGCATTGCCAGAAGCCTCGGCTGCTCCGTGGTGGCCGAGAAGATCGAGCAGCAAGCCGCGCTCGAAATCCTTGAAGGCATGGGCGTCGCCTACGGCCAGGGGTTCCTGCTGCACCGGCCGGAGCCGCTGGAGGCGATCGTCGCAAGGGCGAGTGCCGGGGCGCAGCGCAAGCGGTTCGGCTGACGCGGTATTCCGCAGCTCAACCGGCGTCGGCCTTTTCCTGCTTTCGCTGTGCTGCCTCCTTCTTGCGGCGCAGCACCTCGTCGGTACCGACAAGGTCCTTCGAACCGCCCGAAATGGAGGTCGAGACGACGGCCGGAGGATCGCTGGCGGGAAAGCTGTCCTCGAGGCCCGATTGCAGCTGCTCCTCGAGCGTATCGGGATTCTCGGAACGGCCTTCGGCGCGGCGCTCGCCAACGGCCTCGACATCGCTCTTGCTGTCTGGGTGATCGCGGGCCTCCTTCATCGTCGACACCACCAGCTCGATGGTGAACTCCTTCATCGCCTCGGCTTGCGGTTCATCGACCTCGGAGCCTTCGATCAGACGTATCAGCGACTTTTCCACATCGCCCAGTTCCTTGGTCCCCTGGCAACGCGCCAGCCGCTTGGCCAGGAAACTGACGAGCACCGGGGCGAAGGTCGAATAGGCTTGCCGGCGCGTCTCGTCGACTTGCTCGGGATGAAGCTTTTGCAGGGACATTGTTGCTTGACTCCACTCAGGACCGTCCTGCCGGCGGCGGCTGCCGCTGGCCCTTAGGAAACTGAGGGGAGGGCAAGTGGTTCCATGCGGTGGCCGATGACGTCGCAGTGTTCAGCTCCAGAACAGGCGCCGAACGCGAGCCGAGATAGGATGTCCGCATTCGGAGATGTCGACGGCCGAGGGCAACCGGTCAGCCGGCTTTTGGCTGGCCCTTGGCTCCGTCCGGCGACGCCAGTTCGTCGAGTATGGAAAGAGCAGCGCTTGGCTTCGAAGGCTTCAGCAAGCCCTGTTGGGCGGCCGCATTCTTGAAAGCGGCAAAGGCGATGTCGGGGCGGCAAGTGCCGTTCAACGCGTCATCCACCAGCCTGACGGCCGCCTTGTAGGCCGCCGCTTCCTTGTTCTTCCATGTCCCGCCCAGCGCCTTCCTGGCGTCGGCGATCGACGACACCGTCATCGAACTGCAATCCACGAATTTGATCGTCAGGGGCAGAAATCTGCTCATCGGAAACTCACCATCCAAACCATTCCCGCGTCCGCCACAAAAGCCCGGCGAAAGGCGCGACCAGAAAGGCAGCGGCGCCCAGGACCAGAATGTTTGTTGATATCGATTCCATGGATGGCCTCTGCAAAACGGGATCGCCATAAACGAGGAAATCGCAGAGTGGTTGCAGGCTTGGTACGCTACATGTTGCTTGCCGGCCGGAACCGCTGGGAAGCGATCGTCGCAAGGGCGAGCGGACAGGGGGCTTCGCCGAAGAGGCGGCCAGCGTAATCCCTTCTGTCGGGCTTTCTCGAACGCTTCGGAATTTCGCTTCGTAGCTCGACCCATGGCGCGGATGGCTGGCGACCCTGTTTGACGCATCGCCGAATAGAAAAATAAGCAACTGCTAAAATTGCAATCACTCATTTAAGGGCGTCGTAATCCGGTCGGCCAATGATCCGCCATCGACAATGGCGGCCAGGTGTGCCGGATGGGAGACGACGATGAAAGCTTTTCCTCTGCTGGTAGCGGTGGCTTCGGTCAGCCTGCTTGGCGCTCTGGCAGCGGGGCAATCGTTCGCAGGCGAGTTCTCGGATCATGGCGACCAAGTGACGGCGCCCGTATCGGACGAAGACGACCAGGGCGCCACCGCCAGCCATGAGGGCGATCACGCCGCCGTTGAAAATGACGAAGGCGATCACGATGACGACGGCGTCGACAGCGGCTCGCACCAGGGCGACCAGGGTGACGATGAAGGCGATCACGAAGATGGCGATCATCAGGGCGGCGATCACGATGGCGATGGCCATGATGGCCATGACGGCGGCGGCGGTGGCGATGGGGGCGGTGACGGTGGCGGCGATAGCGGCGACGGCGACGACTGATCTACGCCGCTGAAGCTGCAATCTCCCCGCTTTTGAGGAGGAGGGCAGGCGGGAGCGGGCTCGGCTACTTGTTCCGCCGGCCGGCGGCCGCCTTCGCCATGCTCAGCGAGCCTTGCGCCTCGCGCATCATCCTCAGCGCTTCGTCCCGGGTCAGGCCGCATTTGCGCGCAAAATAGCTCGCCTCCTCATAGGCTTCCGCCTGGGAGACCGCCGACATGCCGGGCAATACCGGTCTGGATTTCTTCTTGGCCATGGCTTCGCAAGCGCTAAATCAATAGTTAGCTAATATAGTGTCCTTGTTTGCCAATGCAAAAGTTCGATATTGTGCCACGTGATGGTAGGCAAGGCGATGCGACAGGCCCCGTCGGCGACCGACGCCCGGCGGCGCCGACGCAGCTGCAACTCCACCGGACAGTGGCGCCGGGGCCGCGCCCTTGAAGGTCCATTGAAGCGTAATTATATCAATGACTAAGCGTGCGGTGCACGCGAAACGCAGTGCTTTTGTCAAGCTTCATTCATGGAGGTTGTCATGGCAATGAAACTGATGGAAGGAAGAAAGGGCCAGGATTGGATCAATCTGGTCCTTGCGATCTGCCTGTTCATCTCACCCTGGATCATCGGTTTTACCGCTGAAACCACGCCTGCGTGGAACGCCTGGATTGCCGGCTTCGTGCTCGGCGGCCTGGCTCTCGCGACGCTTTCGGTGTTCGCCGAATGGGAAGAGTGGGTGAACCTCGTCATCGGGCTTTGGCTGATCGTTTCGCCCTGGCTGCTTGGCTTCATGGCCAGCACCAACGCGATGGCGACGCATGTCGTCCTCGGCGTGCTGGTGGTTGCCGCGTCGGCCTGGGCGGTCTGGGACTTCCGTCACCCGCACGCGCATGCGTGACCGGTGATGGCAGGGTAAGCGGGGGGCCCGGCGCGGGAGCGGCGGGCTCCTTGGACTATCGGGGCACAGGGCTATGACCGGAGCGGCTTCACGAATTGCTGCAACCGGAAAGTTTTTCGTGCATTCTTGGGAATGGCCTCGATGCTCCACTCCGACACGCCGGCAAAATGCTGCTCCTATTGCGGTTCGCGCGAGCATGACTACGAGGATTGCCCGAAGCGCAAAGCCGACGCCGAGCGGCAGCGGAAAGAGCAGCAGGGGCAGGGCCCTGCGCGTGAGGGACTTCTAGCCACCTGAATTCAGGACATTGTGCGAAGACGAGCGGCCGCCGGCGTCAGCCGATGCTCGACAATCGCCCTTCATTCGATGCTTCTGACGAAAGCCATAAGCAGCGCCATTCCTTCCGGCCAGTCGTCGAGGCCGCTGTCGCCGTTGATGTGGCCGAGCGGCCCGGCAATATGCAGCGCGCTGCCCCATTGCCCGGCCTTCGCGCTGGCATAGCCATGCGGGTCATAGGGGTCGTCCGTGCTGGCGACGACCAAAGAGGGAAAGCGAAGCGCCTGGCGAGGCGTATCGGCGAAGGGGGTCGCGTAGGCGGGATAGACGGGCGATGCCGGATCGGGAACCGCAACCAGGAACGCGCCGCTAACCTTCAGCCGCGACACAGCCTGCCAATGCGCCACCAGCAGGCAACTGAGGCTGTGGGCGATCAGCACCGGCGGCGTTGTTGCCTGTGACACCGCGATGTCCAGCGCTGCCACCCAGTCGTCGAAATCCGGCAGGTCCCAGCTCGCCGGGCTGAAGCGGCGCATCGCCGGATTGGCCTGCTGCCAGCGCGTCTGCCAATGGGCCTCGCCCGATCCGCCGCTGCCCGGCAGAATGATGAAGTCGGTCATGGAAAGTCCTGTCTGTTCGCCAGAGATAGCGCCAATTCTAGGTCTTCTCCTCATTGATGGAATGAGAGATCATCGGAAAGCGGAGAAGAATTCCGATGGATTGAAGGTGCTCATGGCAAATGGCGATTATCGGCCGCGGCTCGATCCCACCGACATGGCGATCATCGAGATCATGCAGGAGGATGGGCGCATCGGCATTTCCGAACTCGGCCGCCGCGTCGGCCTGTCCCAGCCCGCCACCTCGGAAAGGGTGAAGCGGCTGGAGGAGCGCGGCATCATCGCCGGCTACCGGGCGGCGATCGATCCCGCCGCCCTTGGTCTCGGCACCATGGCCATGATCCGCCTGCGCACCACGCATGAGCACATCCAGACCTGCCTGAAGAAATTTTCTGCCATGCCGGAAGTGGTCGAGGTGTTGCGGGTGACCGGCGAGGACTGCTTTCTCGTCAAGGTCGTCGTCCCGTCGCCGCCCGACCTCGAAAGCATCGTCGACGCCATCGGCCGCTACGGTGCGGTGACGACCAATGTGGTGTTAAGGGCAGAGCCGCAGAAGCGGTTGGGACGGGAGCTGATGGCGAAGCTCTGAGCGAGGTGGGTCGGGACTTGGGTGCTAGCGAAGGCTTGCTCGCGGCTGCAGTTCGGCGCGGCGGCATCGCGGCAGTGAGGCGAGGGAGGCTGGAGCCTGTCGACATAAAGTAACTGTATTTACCTGAGAGCATGCTGCTTTGTCGTCGGGGTATAAGACGGCTGGGTCAATTTGTTCTTGTCTCTTTGAGTTCTTGATAAATCCAATAGAGCGAAAAGGGTGGTGAAGGGGATGCCTGCAAAACGTGTTCTTGCGACAGCCATCTTGCTCGCGGCGTTAGCCACTACGACCTCATCTGCCGAGACGAGGTCGGAAGAGACTTTCGAGACGATGCAGGCAAAGTTGGGAAGCCTCTTCGCTGCCAAGGATTGCGACGGCGCTTGGCGGTTAGTTTGGAAAAATCGCGGCAACGACAAGATCCAGCCGTATATGCTCCTGTCTTCTTCTGCCGTTGCGGGCGAGCACCCTTGGCAGCCTGCCGGCGATCTCGAAGACAGTGAAATCGCTTTCAAGTACGCGGTTCTTGCCTATCGGCACGGGCAAATTCTCAGCGTCAATGCACTTCAGAAACTGGAAAACCAATACGAACAGGATTCGCTGTTTCTTCCGTTGGCGGTGGTTGAGGCCTGGATTCAGCACCTGATTTCGAACAAGGAAAGCAGGTACTACGCTCCGTCCTTCGAAACGTGCAGAAATACACCGCCGGGACTCGAGCAGGGCGTCGACAATTTCGACGTCTGCTTTGGAAGGTTGCTGGACAAGGTCGATACCTCGGACATAAACGAAACGACGATGAGCCCTCCTGACACCCACATACAGTGCTCCGAAAAGAAATTGCTGGACGGATTTTATTAGGGGTCGTTGCGGCGCTGCCGCGCCACCTCTCACCACATTTGTGGGGCGAGAAAATCAGCGCCCTGCTTTGCCGGGAAGGAATTTTTGCCGGATGATGTCGGATCGGCGGCGTGTCGCTCGTCCTTGGAGCGAAACCCGTTACAAATCTTGGAGGACATTATGGAAACCGTTCAATCGCCGTGGCAGACCGCCGCCATTCTCATCGCTCGCCTGATCCTGGCCGCCATGTTCGCGATGGGGGTGGCCTTCAAGTTCATGGATATGAACATGACCGCCGGCTACATCGCCGCTGCCGGCTTCCCGTTCCCGCTGTTTCTGGCCTGGTGCGCCGCGATCCTTGAAACGCTGCTGGTGATCGCCTTCCTGACCGGCGCGTTCTTCACGCCGGCGGCCCTGGTCGCCGCCGTCTACGTGGTCTTCCTCGGCTTTGCCTTCCACGGTCCGTCGCACTGGGCCGGCAACCAGGCCGAGTTCGGCGCCTTCATGTCGCATTTCCCGTTCGCCGCCGGCCTGCTGTTTGCCGCCGTGCACGGCCCGGGCAGCGTGCTGGCGTCGAAGCTCGGCAGGGCGTGAGGCCGTCCAGCCTCACATCTGGTCGTTGTAGGGTTCCTTCATCTGGCCGACCATGCGCGCCAGCTTCGAGAAGGACGGCATGTCCGTCTCCGGCTGGCACTGATTGGCCAGCTCCAGGAGCCGGATCGGGAAATTGACGGCATCGCGGCTCGACTCCGACATGCCGCCGGACCGTTCCTCGCCGGTTTCGATGGCCTCGGCCTTGCGCAGCGCGATGTCGATCTCCTCGACCGTAAGCACGCCCTTGCGCACCAGCACCTGGTTGATCGAGGCGACGGCCATCAACAGGCCTTCGAGTTGCAGATTGGCGACGTTCATAGCTGTTGCTCCCATTGGCACAGGCTCAACGCATGAGCCTGTATTACGATCCGGACAGGCGAATGCCGGGGAGGCCGCGCGCTATTCCTCCATCCACCGGCGGCCATATTCGGCCCACAGGGCCTTGACCTCCCTGCTGCCCAGGGCCGAGCCATCGCCATAGGCGATCGACACGGCGCTGATGTCGTAGTGGGGGTGGGCGTCGATGACGAAGCGGATCGCCTCGCCGAGCGGTCTTCTGCTGATGACGGGATCGGCCTGGCCCTGGCCGACACTGCGAACGCCCGAAACAGTGGCTGGCGCATGCCGCAGCCTGAACACGGATGCCATGGCTGGTTTGTCCATGCTGCATTCTCCCCGAGTCGGAGCGGAATGATTCCATAAGAGCCAGCTAATGACCAGTCGGTCGATCCCTGTCGAAGGCTGCGTGTTGCGATCCGCTGCGATTGCCGGATGAGGGCGGTTATGCTATGATTTGACCATGGTGCTGATTTGCGCCAGCGACCCGCCGCAAGGCGGGTTTTTCGTTTCCGGCGATATCCCGTAGCCAGTTGAAGGTCATCGCGCTCAGGCCAGCGAATCCCCCGCTGGCGGCCTGGCGGGCAGGCCGAGCCTTGTCCGCTCGCCATCGGCAAAATCCTCGGCCGCTGCCTGGGCCTCGAACAGTTGTTGGGTCACCGTGCCATTCTCGGCAACCAGCACCGCCCATTGGCGGCGGCCAACGCGTTCGACACGAACGTCATCGGGCTCTCCGGCCACCATGATCGTGCTCCGGCAGGCGAACGGCGCAGAGGGGCGTCGCGTTACGCCTTGGTCTTGCGCTTGGCCGCGGCTTTGGCGGCCGGCGCCTCTGTTCTGATGCCGAGCCCGAACTCCTTTGCCAGCTCGGATCGCTTGGCGGCGTAGCTGGGCGCCGTCATCGGATAGTCGCCGGGCAGGTCCCATTTGGTGCGATAGGCCTCCGGCGTCATGCCATGGGCGGAGCCGAGATGGCGCCGCAGCGACCTGAACTTTTTGCCATCCTCGAGGCAGAAGATGAAGTTCGGCGTCACCGAGCGCTTGCGGCTGACGGCGGGCTCGGGTGCCGGTTGCGGGGGAGCAACCGGATTGTCCACGGCCGCCAGGGCGGAATTGACGCTCTCGATCAACGCCGGCAGACTTTCAGGAGGCACTGAATTGTTGCGCACGAAGGCCGCGACGATGTCGGCGGTCAAATTTATATTTCGGATTTTGTCGTCAGACATGGTTTCTGTTACCCCCTTGATGCCAAAGAACAAATTATCAGACAAAACCCGCCGGCGGCATGGCACTTTAGAACATATGCATATGACTTGACGCCGAGTATGGTAGCGCTAACATCGCTGAGTCTCTGGCTGATGTAGGAATTGTTTCTTATTTCCTGTTGACGGATGAGGGCAACTATCGTATTATTTCTCCATGGTGCTGATTTGCGCCAACAACCCGCCGCCGAGGCGGGTTTTGTTTTTCTGACTGCCCGCAAGGTGCCGATATCGAATGTTGGCGGGACAGCGCCCCCCTCTGTCCTGCCGGACATCTCCCCCACACGGGGGGAGATCGGATGTCACGACGGCTTTCGCCAATCATCAAACACCGGAAGGCGGGGCGCGGCCGTGATGCCGCCAATCTCCCCCCAAGTGGGGGAGATGTCCGGTAGGACAGAGGGGGGCGTGAAGGAACGCTATCCTCCGGTCAAACTAGCGACCCCATTTCGCACTATCCTCGAGGACCCCATGTCCAACCGCTATGCCACCATCATCACCGACGATGACGGCCGCGAGCTCGTCAGCGCCATCGGCGTGTTCGAAGGCGCTACCCCGCAGGCGCGTATCGGCCGCATCGAGTCGGTCGTGCCAGGCGTGCTGATCGGCATGATCCGCGGCGGTCCCGTCGATGCGATCGGCGGCTTCGGATTTCCGCGCGGTGCGCCCGACGGCCGGGCGATCGGTCTTGCCAGGGCAAGGCTGAAAGCCGCGCCTGCCGAAAAGGGCTACGCGCCGGCCGATGCCGCTGCCAGCAAGGCCACGCAAAAACGATCAAGAGCAAAGCCGGCCCGACGCAAGGCCGGCAAGATCAAGCGGGCAAGGCCGGTGAAGCAGCCCACGGCAGAGCCTGCCGGGATCCCGGATCATGGCTGACCGGACGGCGCCGCGTGCGCGCCCTAGCCGCAAAGCGCCCGCCGGCGCCCCTGCCACAACGAAGTGGACGAAGAAGACGCTTGGCGATGATTTTCTCGACGCGGTGCGCGCCGATTTCCGCGCCCATGGCGCCGGTGTCATTGCCACGGTCCGGGCCGACAAGCCCGATCAGTATCTGAAGATCGTGCAATCGGTGCTGCCCAAGGATCTGGCCAAGGACCTGCATGTCTCCACCGACAATCTGGAAGTCTTGAGTGATGACGAAATCCGCCGCCGTATCCGCGGCCTCGAAGCCGTCCTCGGGCCGTTCGGCGACAAGCCGATCGGCGCGGCGCCACTATCTGGCGCTGCTGCAGGAGCTGGACCGCAGGCGCAGGAGTAACCAGCTCGCCGCCTACCGGCCTTATCCCAGACAGGCTGAATTCCACGCGGCGGGAGCGTTGAACCGCGAGCGGCTGTTCATGGCCGGCAACCAGCTCGGCAAGACCAGGGCCGGCGGCGCCGAATGGGCCATGCATCTCACCGGCCGCTATCCCTGGTGGTGGCAAGGCAAGACCTTCGACAGCGCCGTGCGGCTATGGGCGACCGGGGTGACCGGCGAGGGCACGCGCGACAATCCGCAGCGCGTGCTGGTCGGCCCGCCGCAGCAGCAGGCCGCCTGGGGCACCGGCATGATCCCGGCCGACGCCATTTTGCACACCACCATGGGCCGCGGCGCGCCGGGTGCGCTCGACAGCGTCGTGGTGCGCTGGGGCGGCGGCGGCGACGTGCAGGCCGATGAATCCGTGCTGTCGTTCAAGAGCTATGAGAAGGGCCGCGAAAAGTGGCAGGGCGAAACCCTGCACGGCGTCTGGTTCGACGAAGAGCCGCCGCTGGATATCTATTCCGAAGGCCTGACCCGCACCAACGCCACGGGCGGCATCACGATCGTGACGTTCACGCCGCTGCTCGGAATGTCGGATGTGGTGCTGCGGTTTTTGTCGGCGCAGGAGGTGGAGGGCAGGGCGGGGGGTTGAAGTAGAGCCGCCCGCAAGGGAGGACGCCGGTGCTGCCGCAGCGACGCTCGGCATCTAACTCAATGCGGAAGAAGTAGAGAGACCTTTACGCGAGGTGCAAAGAAGCAACGCAAATACAGCTGATTGGTTATGACGTAGGTACTTTCGCAGATATGGAATTGGCCGTCTGGGGAGTCCTGCACACGGTCCGGTGGGATGATGAAATTATGCGGCAAATAGATGTAACCACCGTCGATCCTGGACAGCACCGAAGACTGAGGTATGGCGCGGCAATCAGTGCCGCCGCAACACTTGAATTTCGTCTGTGGGTCAATCCTGTCTTCGTACCAATCGTGGGCGCTGGCGGCCGTCGCGGCGGCGATACACATCGCCGTGAAGATGAATCTTCGCATGGCATTCCTCAAGCATCTGGCAGGCGCTGCTCGTTGGAACGTCTACGTATATTAGCGTCCCGTTGAGAATACCATTGGCCGCCGACTGACGGACGCAGCTCCGGCAAGATTGGTTTGACCCTTCCTGGCCATCAATGACCGAGGTGAGGCATGTCCCGTCACGTCACCTTCATGACCATCGACGATGCCGAGCACTATTCGCCAGACGAGCGCGCCGCGATCATTGCCGCTTATCCCGAGCATGAGCGCGAGGCCAGGGCCAAGGGCATTCCGGTTCTCGGCTCCGGCCGCATCTTTCCGATTTCCGAACAGCTGATCGCCTGCGAGCCGTTCCGGCTGCCGCGCTACTGGCCGCGCCTAGGCGCGCTCGATTTTGGTTGGGACCACCCCTCGGCCGCGGTCGAACTCGCCTGGGACACGGAGGCCGATGTCGTCTACGTCACCAAGGCTGCCCGCGCCTCGCAGCAGACACCGGCCATGCAGGTGCTGGCGCTGAAGCCGTGGGGCGAGTGGCTGCCCTGGGCCTGGCCGCGCGACGGCCGCCGCGAAACGCTGGAAGGGGCGGGCACCGCGCTCGCCAGACAATACACCGCGCACGGGCTGAACATGCTGTCGGGCCACGCCCGCTTTGCCGACGGCTCGGTCTCGGTCGAGGCCGGCCTGATGGAGATGCTCGACCGCATGGAGTCCGGCCGCTTCAAGGTGTTCTCGACGCTGCTGCCCTGGTTCGAGGAATTCCGCCTCTACCACCGCAAGGACGGCCAGGTTGTAAAGCTGCGGGACGATCTGATGGCCGCGACGCGTTATGGCGTGATGATGCTGAGGGAAGCGTTGGTCGATCCGGCGGAGTTCAAGGCGGCGCGACGGCCGGTGGGGCAGAGCGATCCGCTGGGGGCGTTTCGATAGGGGCGGTGAAGGTCAGGACGGTTGATAGGAAAAATTGGCGGCGACGTCGAAATGGTTGGCGGTGTCTCTGGGGAGGTAAATAACAATCCAGCAGTAAAAACAGTTCACTATGCTAGCGCACCCACGACTCGCTTTTTGACAGTCGGCTCTTTATGGGATTACGGAGCAGTCTATTTGTGGGGTGGGTATGCTTGCGTGCGGAATAGCTTGCCAGCCGACCGAGATTCAGCGGGAAATAGAGGCATTTCAGTCAAGTACAAGTCCGGTGCGGGTGGCTACTGACAAGGGAGAGGGTTTCTTAAAATCGCTCGGAAACCCGATGGGTGCTGCTGCGCTCATCTCCGAATTGGTGGCAGCCGAGTTGGCGACATGGTTCGGACTGAAGATTCCTCCATTTGCCATAATCCGACAAATGTCGATCGACATAATCATGCCCAAGAATGGGGTCGCGATGCTGCCTCCTTTATTCTTCTCTTATGCGGTGGACGGAACTCCACGCGATGGCCAAGACACTTTCCCCTCCCGTCTCCGTGACCCGGGCGACATAGCGCGACTAGTCGTATTCGACACGTGGATTCGAAATTGGGATCGTTTCCTGGATGGCGAAGCCAACTCCGAAAACCTCCTCTATGTGAGGACCCCTGGCGGTCGAAAATACGACCTCGTTCCGATAGATCATTCGAATTGCTTTATCGGCGATGATGTCGATTTTCCTACTGGTCCGGCACCAGCCGATTGGGTAACTGACCCCAAGGTGTATGGGAAATTTCCTGAGTTCGATTCTTACATCGATGCCCGGTCTGTCACCCAAGCCACTCATAAACTGGCGCAATTACAACGCAATTTCGTGGTCGAAGTTGTTAACTCCGTACCTGCAGAATGGGGCTTGGGTCTCAATGCCGCAAAGTCACTTGTCGATTTGATTTGTGACCGCGCCGGTTTTGTGATGAACACCATATCTGCGAGATTGGTGGATGCACCAGAGATCCCAGGATTGGTCCAGTGATGCGTGAATCGCAAGGATACTACTCGCTCGTGCAGTACTCGGAGTTCCCCGAGCGCGCGGAGTTCGTGAACATTGGCGTTATCCTTTTCGCCAGTGCGGAGCCGTACGTGCTCGCTAAATTTAGCCAACGGCCCCGGCGCGCTGAAAAGGCATTCAACGTGCATTTAGGTAATCATTTCAAGTTTTTGCAGGAGTCAATGGAGAGCCGAATTAAGCTAGAATTTGGCTCTGGTTGGAGCAAAGAACGGATCGAGCAATTTGTCGCGCTGAGATCTGGTAAGGTTCGCCTGTCGCCAGTCCGCTCAATCCTAGTCAAAAACCCAGTGGAGTTGATCGAGGATCTCTTTCAGCGATTGGTCGGCGATGTGCCCAATGTCAGGAGAGGACAGCGGCCATCCACCAAACTTGCGCACGCTTTTAAAATGTGCGGCGTTGACAAACTCCTTTTGAAGCCGGAGCCGGTTCATTTGCCTGGAGGCGTGAAGATTGAGGCGCCGTTCGCCTATCAGAATGGTTCATTCAATCTGATTGATGCGGTGTCTCTGGCTGGTGATCCTGACAAAGCTCTCAACCGGGCAAGTCCGCATATGATTGAAGGTGAACTACTCTATCAAGAAACGGCTCTAGCTAATCGCAAGCAACTGGTGGTGATTGGTGATGAAGGTGACAGCCAGGATTCGGCATTCTTAGATATGGTTTCGGCGCAGATGGAGCGCCACCATGTGAGATTTTACACGATCGATCAGATCGAACCGCTGGTGAGAGATATACGCGAGAACTACGCTATTCATCACTAGGGTTTGTCCACCTGCGGGGCATGGTTTCTTGACGTTGGATACCTGAAATCCACGCTCTGATCGTCAATCCTCAAGCCACCGAGCGGTTCTCTTGAACCGCACGGATGCTCTCCACGAAACACTTTGTCCTTTTAGCTGATAAGCACGTTTCGCCGCTACGCAAGGGAGAGCTCTTCCATGCCTCTGGCCTTGACGGTCCAGATCATTCACGCAACCCTGCGCTACCTCAGCTACATCGCTGCCAATCTGTGCGCTGAGGACCGGGCCGAGATCGATTGTCAGTTCGACCAGTGGTCGCCGGACTTGGTGGCGCTGACGTAATCAGCTTTTGCGTCGAGACCGCATTGCTGCGATCCCGCGAATTGACGCCGTGGGTTACTCCACGATCTTCCAGTAAGAATCCTTGCGGATCACCTTGCCGTCGCGGAACGTGTAAAAGTCGCAACCTCGGACCTCCTTTTTCACGCCCTCGCGGGTGGTGCCGGTCAGCATCCATTTGGACATGCCGGTATCGGCAGCCGCATCGACGAAATGCTCGCCGTCGCCGTAGTGGACATCGGGCAGGCCTTCGAAGCGTGTCGCCAGCGCGTCGCGCACGTTCCGCTTGCCCTCGAAGCGCGAGCCCCAGGGGTTGTTTCCCCTCGGCATCTCCAGGACGCAGTCGTCGGCAAAGAACGCCATGATGCGATCGAGGTCGTGCGCGTTGAAGGCATCGCATAGCTCCCTCAGTGTCGATCGAATGTCCATTCGCCCGTCTCCTCCAGTCGCCCAATTGTTAGTTTCGCTATCCGAAATAGGTCATCGGCAAGAGGGCCGGTCAAGGCCGCGGCTCTCCCCGGCCCAACAGCGGGAGCGAACTCCCATGGCTCGAGCCACTGCATGACCCTTCGCATCATCCCAGCCACGCTGCGCGACCTCTCCTACATCGCCGCCAATCTGCGCCCGCAGGACCGGGCCGAGATCGACTGCCAGCTTGACCATTGGTCGCCGGCGCTGCTGGCGCTCACCGCGCTGCAGGGGTTTGCCTGGGTCGCCGAGCTCGACGGCAATCCGGAGGCTGGCTTCGGCGCTGCCGAGCAGCGCAGCGGCCTGTGGATCGCCTGGAGCTGGGGTACGCGCCGCATGAAGCGCTGCGTGCCGGGCATTACCCAGTACTTTCACACCGTGCTCGGGCCGCAAGTTGCCGCATGCGGCGCCTGGCGGGTCGAGGCGCGGGCGCTGGCCGCCAATCACCTCGCGCTGCGCTGGCTCGACCGGCTCGGCGCCACCCAACGCTGCCGGCTGCCGGGGTACGGCCGCAACGGCGAAGATTTTTTCCTCTATGACTGGACAAGAGAAGGCTGGAACCATGTGTCTCTTTCAAAAGCCGCCGGCGCTGAAGCCGCTGCCACCGACCCCGACCATTGCCGACAAGGACGTGCAGGCGCGCGAGACAGCCTTGCGGGCTGAACTCGAACAGCGCCAGGGCACGGCGGCAACGGTAAAAACCGACCTCGCGCCCGGCGATCTCACCGGCCAGCGCCGCGTGCTTTTGGGGGTATGACCATGACCGCGATGAAGCGCAGTTTCAGGAAGCGCGTGCTGGCGTGGTGGTATTGGCGAAAGCATGCGCGGCTGCTGAAGCGGCGCGGGTGAGCGCTCTTACCTTCTCCCCTTGTGGGAGAAGGTGGATCGGCGCGTAGCGCCGAGACGGATGAGGGGTGTTGGACGGAATAAGGCGCTGGTTATCTTGTCGCCGCGCCTTGTCGCTGGACAGACGAAGTCGCCAAGCTGGAACACCCCTCATCCGACCGAGCTTCGCTCGGCCACCTTCTCCCACAAGGGGAGAAGGGAAGGACGCCACGTCACCCCTTCTTCGCGAACGCCCACACCATCAGCGGGTATTCCTCGTCATTGCTGAGATCCCGCCACAGACCATAGGCCCGCACCGGTCCGCCAATATGCGCCTTGGCGCAGGCCTTGTTGCCCCAGCCATAGGTTTGCACGTCGGCTTCGGCAAAACCGCCTTCGACCATCAGCTGCTTCAGGCCGGTGGGCGTCCAGCGGTTGTAGTCGTGCGGCCTGGCGTGCACCCTGAACAGGAAGGGTGTCGCCACCATCGCCCAGCCGCCTGGCCTGGTCATGGCATGGATATTCCCGGCCGCCGCAATCGGTCGCTGCACATGCTCCAGCACCTGGTCGGCGATGACGATGGGATATTGCCGGTCACTGCGGTCCTTGCAGATGTCGAATTCGGGAAAGTCGACCGAGCGATAGTCGGAGCACAGCGTCTTCCAGTAACGGTTCCAGCCCGGCGAGATCTCGATCACCGCCAAAGACTTGCGGCCGTCCGTTTCCAGGAAAGCGGTGAACGCCTCGATCTGCCTGATGCGCAGCCAGTTGCGGGAATCGTAGCCGATGAGCCACTTCGCCGCCTGTTTGCCGCGGGTTTTCAAAGTGCCGGCAAGGCTTAACGTCATTGTCACGTCGACCTCCTCCTAGACCCGCCGTGGACGTTTCGTATCACTGCCAAGTGGGCAAAAGATGACAGAGAGCTGATCTCCCCCCTCGTGGGGGAGATGCCCGGCAGGGCAGAGGGGGGCGCTGTCCCTCCGACCCGTCGAGCAACTCCTGGGCGTCACCCTCTGCTGGCTCTCTGCCATCAATCTGAAACGCCGGCGATCCTTCGCGCCCCCCTCTGTCCTGCCGGACATCTCCCCCACGAGGGGGGAGATTGG
Source organism: Mesorhizobium neociceri (assembly GCF_013520985.1). GTDB lineage: Bacteria > Pseudomonadota > Alphaproteobacteria > Rhizobiales > Rhizobiaceae > Mesorhizobium > Mesorhizobium neociceri. The sequence continues at coordinate 41,275 of NZ_JACDTY010000013.1, forward strand.
CAGCTCCCGCATCCGCGCCAAACAAGTGAGCCCCTCATGACCGATTCCCGCGCCCGCGATATCCTGTCCCGCCAGTCCGAGCTCGAAACCGAGCGCTGCCAATATGAGGCGGTGTGGGAGCAGGTGGCGGAATTCTGCGATCCCGATGCGCCCGACGTCTGGAGCGGCCCCAGGACCGGCGGGCCGGACTCGCAGGCCGAGCGGCAGGAGCGGCGCGGTTCTCGCGTCTACGCCAACACCATCAACTCGGCCGCCAACCGGCTGGCCGCCGGGCTGGAAAGCCTGATCATTCCGCAGTCGGAAAAATGGCACGGGCTGACCACCGCCGAAATGAACGACGAGGAGACCGACGAGGAAAAGGAATGGGCGGAGGGCTTGCGCGATTTCCTGTTTGCTCTGCGCTATTCCGCCAACTCCAACTTCGTGCCGGCAACGCAGGCCTGCCTGCGCAATGTCGTGCGCTATGGTCCCGCCTATCTTTATGCCGAGGAAGGCTTTGGCGGCACACTGATCCGCTATGCCTCGATCCCCGTCGTCGAGGGTTATCTTGCCCGCAACCGCTGGGGCCAGGTCGATATTTTCCACCGCCGCTATGAGCGCACGGCAAGGCAGGCGGCGCAGCTGCTGGGCTACGACAAACTGCCGGCGCGGATCAAAATGCTGGTCGACGATCCCGCCAAATGCGAGACCAAGATCTCGCTGATCCAGTGCATCCAGCCGCGCGACGAGCGCAAGATGTACCGACTGTCGGGCGCCTACCAGTATCTCGATACGGCATTCGCTTCCTATCACGTCATCGAGGACGAGGAAGAGATCGTCAGGGAAAGCGGCTTTCGTTCCTTCCCGGTGTCGACCTTCAACTGGCGCCGCTACGAGGGCGATCCCTATGGCATCTCGCCGACCATCGAGGCGCTGACCACGGTGCGCGAGGAAAACGCCGTGCGCCGCTCCGGCCTGCGCGCGCTGCAGCAGATCACCGATCCGGCCACGGCGTCGAAGGCCAGGCTGGACTATGTGCCGGTGCTCAACCCCGGCGAGAATTATCCGGGCCTGATCGACGACAATGGAAGGCCGCTGATCCAGCCGATCGCGACCGGACAGAACCCGACCTATGCCTTCAATTATGCGGCCAGCCGGGCGGAGGAAATCCGCGACATGATGTTCGTCAACCTGTTCCAGACGCTGGTGCAGAACCCGCAGATGACGGCGACCGAAGCCTTGATCCGCCAGGAGGAAAAGGGCGCGCTGCTCGGCCCCTCGGGCTCGATCATCCAGGCGGGTTTTGCCAGCAATCTCGACCGCGAGCTCGGCATTCTCGAGGACAAGGGCCTCTATGACGAGGACAGCCGCTTCGCGCCGCCGGAAAGCCTCGCCGGCAAGGCGGTGCGGCCGACCTTCACCGGCCCGCTCGATGTGCTCAGGCGTTCGGCCGAAGCGCGCGACACCATCCAGGTGGTGACGACGGCCATGCAGATGGCGCAGTTCGATCCCGGCATCATGGACAATATCGATGGCGACGAAGCGCTGAAGATCGTGCAAAGCGCCGGCCGCAGCCCGCAGCGCATCTTTCGCCGCAAGGAGGAGGTGGACGGTCTGCGCGATGCGAGAGCCAAGGCGCAGACCGCGCAGGCCGGCATGGCGGCGATCGCCTCCGCCGGCAAGGTCGCCAAGGATGCCGTGCCGGCGGCAGTGCAGGCACGCGACAGCGGCCTGCTCGACGGTCTGCAGGGACTGCTCGGCGGACAGGCGCCGGCTGGTGAAGCAGGCGGGCAAGCGACGGCCGTGCCGGCCGCGCCGGGGCAGGGCGCATGAGCGGCAAACGCTTCGCCCGTTCGGGACAAGCCGGCGGTCCCGCCAAGGCGCGCGACGCGCTGACCAAGGCTTACCTCAGGGTCTTCTCCGGCGAGGACGGCGAAATGGTGCTGGCCGATCTCGCGGCAACCGTCGGCTACTACCGCCGCCCGTCCTATGGCGAATGGATGGCCAGGACCAGGACGCCCGCTGGCTTCGAGCTGCACAGTGCCTTGAGCAATGCGCGCGCCGAAGTGGTGCAGCACATCATGGGGTTTCTGACGCTGGACGAGGCGCAGCTGGCGGCGCTGGAGAAAGCGGCGAGGGCGGAGGAGGGGTAGGGCGAACCGGAGGCGCGAGGCACCCCCCTCTGGCCTGCCGGCCTTGCTGTCGAGCGTCTCGCTGGTTCCTAAAAAACGCCCGATCCGACAAACCCGCGAACGCGACAGCCCGCGTGCGTGCGACCCGGCCGTGCCGTGACCACCGCCGCGCGCGCTTTTGTTCAAAGCCGGTTGGGCAGGGAACAGCCAATGGTACACATCATCCCCCTCTCAGTTGCCCAGCGCCGACGCGATGCCGATGCCTCGCCGGTGAGCGGAGCGGCGCAACAGCTCGACGGCTACTGGCAAGAGGTGGCCGTACGCCACGAGCAGCGCCAGGCGCAGCAGCAGGCCTTCGACACCGAGATTGCAGCCCGCAGGCTGAGCGGCGAGATTGCCAGGGCCGAAGCCGAGGCCGTGGCGGGCGCCTCGGCCGACGGCGCTGGCCTGCACGAGGCCGTCTACGGAGCGGTCGATCCGCACACCGGCCAAGCGGTGAAGGCCGGCCAGTTCGACACGCTGTTTGATAGTTTCCTGGATCAGTCCCCAGCCGATCTGCGCCCTGGCCTTGCCGAGCGCAGAGAAGCGCTGCGCGCGGCAGGCTCGGCGCGCACGGCGATGCAGCAGCTCCAGCGCCGCAAGGACTATGAACGGGCACAAGTCGACACGGCGCTGCAAACCAACGCCATCGCCATCGGCAAGGCCAACCCCGGCGACCACGTCACCTTCGAAGCGGCCAGACAGGACGGGCTCGACCTCATCGACAAGATGGGGGTCGATCCGGGGATCCGGCAACAGCTGGTGAAAGACTGGTTCAGCACCGCCGCCAAGGTGCGGTTCGAGGCGTTGATTGCCAAGGATCCGAAACGCGCGCTGGCGATATTTGGTGTCGGCATGCCGGCCGCCGGCAGCGAGACCGCCGGCGATAGCGCGCAGGGCCGTTTCTTGTCGGATGGCCCAACGATGGCCGGCGGAAAAGAAGGCCGCGTTGGCACGCAGACTCCGGATGAACGCATCGCACAGGCGTTCAGGGACGACCTTCCGCAACAGGAACAGGAAGCGCTGGCCCTAAAGGCAAAGGTGGCCAAGTTCTCTCAGGACATCGAGACGCGCGTCGCGATCGGTCGCGCCGAGGCGGACGCGCCAGACGAGATCGCACGCACGGGCGCCTATTCCGGCGCAATGCCGGGCAAGGATGCCTACAGGATCATCTATGGCCTCGACGAGGGCGACAGGCGCCGGCAGGTTTTCGAATGGCGGGCCGATGTCGGGAAGAAGATTTTCGACATGAGGACCATGTCGAACCAGGCGATCAATGCCGCCGTGGTCAATGCCGAGCCGGGGCCGGACGCTTCACCAGCGGATCAGGCGAACCAAGAGACAACAGCCGTCGCGGCAAAGCTGGTCTTTGAGAAGCGGCAGGTTGCCTCGGGTGACTACGTCAGCGGATTGTCTCCAAAGATCGCCGGAGGCTGGGAAGCCGTGTTTGGCAATGAGCCTTCGAATCCGGGGAGCTACGATCCTGACCTTTACGATCAGACGATAGCCTTGTCCGTCGCCCAGCAAAAAGCATTGGGCATCGAAGATGAAAATCTTCAGCCCATACCGTTTTCCAACCTGCTCAAGCTTGCCGAACAGCGCGACAGCGGAAGCGTGGACTTCATGGACAACTACGCCAAGGCAAGCGAGTTGTTCGCGCGCACGAAAGATCCAGTCGCGCGAGCAGCTCTGGTCCGGGAATTGGATGATGCCGGCCTGGGCGGGATACTCCCCGGCGGCAAGCCTGGCCTTTCAGCGGGCGAGGTGTTTCGAGCTGACGCCAAAGCCCTTGGCAAGAAGATAGCCAATGTCGGGATTGGTGTAGCCAACGCAAACGATTGGGTTGCCTACGGCATGTCCGGAGGAACGATCAGCCCTCCAGATTACAAGGGTGCCTACTACGAGCCTTCAAACAATACCGAGAAGGTGATGATGCGTCAGATAGATGACGCATTGGGCTGGGCGATACCGATGCCCGGGGTTGGTAGAGCCGTCGAGAGCGCAATACCGCGTGCGATTGAGCGGATTGGCGCCGTGGCGGCGGAACGCGCCGAAAACACCATCGCCACCAAACACCTCGCGCGTCCTGAGGTGACAGATACCTTAGTCCCGGAAGCTGCGTCCGGCCAAACTCCCGTGGAGACGTCAGGCAGCGGGAAAGCGGCGCCAGTTCAGCCGACGGCGGAGAAAGGATCTGCAGATATGGCACTGACGCCTATGGATGTACCGGCGAAACAGAAGCGTCCATTTGGATGGGACTACCCGGCTATTCCTGATTATGATCTCGAGACTGGCTTGCTTTTTGTTGATACCGCCGGCGATCGTCTCGCTGCTCGGCTTACCGCTGGAAGACGAAAATACAAAGGGGCCGACAAAGGATTGAATTTTGATCAATTCAGGTCGCTGGCGAACAGCATGGGCGTGTCGGAAATAGAAACTAAAACGCCGGCGGAATTGCGAGAGATAGCAAAAGATCCAGAAGCGTTCCCTGTGGGAGGTATTGGAATAAATCCAGAAACTGGAAATTTGCGGATAGTTCTTAGGGGTGATCTATCGGATCGGGGGAAGTTGGTGACAATCTCTCCCATGAGATAAGCCATTTAATATATAAAAGGATCAGATCGGTGATAGATTTCTGCGGCGGGCGACTTTGGAGCCAGCTTGCATTAAGTTCCGATCAGGCCAATTGAGGGGGATTGCAACTTGAGATTGATTTGATCATGCTTTGGTCTCACTTACTAAGTGTCGGATAGGGCGGCATGGCTAAGAAGAAGTCGAAGAAAGACGAACCGGTGAGCGAGGACGCGCGGCTCGCTTACAGCTGGGACTTCGTACAGGCCGCCTGGGTTTGGCGCCTGAGGACCTGCGATCCAGCGGAGAAGCCGGCGCTACAAGCCAAGGCCGACCAGCGCGCACAGATTCAGGAGGAAGTGCACCGCCGCCTGGGATGGGAGGTGCGCTGGTTTCCTTCTTTCCATGAAACCCTCGATCTCGATGAGATGGAGCGAAGCGTTATGGGGGAACATACGCCGGCAGGGGCGGCCTTGCGCGTCGAACTCGGGCTGCCATACGGGCTGGACAGGGTGCCAACCGAAGAAGAGCGCATTCTGGCCGAGATCGGGGATGGCTACATGACACCGGCCCAGCGAAAACGGTTGCGATATCTGCGCAAGCATCGCGAGCAGGACCAGATTGCAACTGAGTTGATACCCATTTGCGGTGAAAAATATTCAATGAGAGTGCAGGAGTACACTCGTTAAGCGAGGCAGTGGAACTAATATGGGACGCCCAGCATCGAGGAATGTCGCGCTGCCCTTCATCCCCCTGCCGGGACCTTCTCCCCGTGAGCGGGGAGAAGGGGGCGCCAGTCCTCAATAATCGCCGTTGTAGTACCGGTCGTCGCAGGGCGCGGTGTAGATGCGGCCGCGGCGGTCCTGGTAGCGGCAGAGCTGTTCGCCGCGGCGCTGCGGCGTGGTCGACTGGCCGATGACGGCGCCGAGCAGGGCGCCGCCGGCGGCGCCCACGACCGTGCTTTCGGTGTTGCCGCCCAGCGCCTGGCCGGCCAGCGCGCCGACACCGCCGCCGATGAGCGCGCCGGTGGTTGCCCTCTGCTGCTGTTCGGTCTGTGTCGCGCAGCCTGCCAGAGCGGCAGTCATGAGCACGGCGGCAATGGCTTGTCTGATGATCATCTTGGAACTCCTTTGAAGCCCCAAACGCGGATTGGAGCGAATGGTTGCCAGTTGCTGGCGCATTGCGGCCAAACGGCGGCACGCCGGCTCACGAAATGAGACATGGTTTCTCAGGCCTTGAAGATGATGGTCGCCAAAGCGGAAACGCCTTGCGCGAACAAAACGATAGCGCCTCGGCTTGAATCCGTTTGAGAAGCAGCTACGCCGCCTCGTTGCGCATCGCCTTTTTCGCGGCGGCGGTCAGAAATCCAGACCGGCTGTAGCCATGGCGTTCTGCATATTGATCGATCTGGCTAAGGACATCTTCGGGGATGGTGACGTTGACGCGCACCACCTTGGTTGCCTCGGCTTTCAGGGCAACCAGGATGGCGACACCGCTGAGATTGTCCTTGTCCGACATGACATCTTCCAGGGACGATGGCTCAGGAATGGCTTCGCCATCCTCGACCAGACCCTCGACATGGAAGGCCAGTGCCTCCTCGGCCATGCCGCGGGCGTCGTCCAGGCTGATGCCGGCAGTGATCACGCCCGGAAAATCGGGAAAGGACACGCCGAAGTCGCTGTCCGCTTCCTTGTGGATCAGTCCGATGTAGTGACGCATTGCCCTTACCTCAGCTTCAGGCCGGATTGCTTTTCGATGCTTTTCAGCGTGCCGATTGGAATATCGCGCTTGGGATGCGGAACCGTCACCCGGCCCGGCCTGGTCGGGTGCTTGAACTGGGCGTGACTGCCTTTCCGGGCCACCTCGTACCAGCCATCCGCCAGCAACCTGTCGATGACATCGGCACTCTTCATGTTGTGTATAGATACACACAATTGGCCTGACTGTCCATCTGTAGTTTGACTCATAAGTCGAGAAAATTCCCCCTAAAGATTGGAGAAATGCCATGACCCGAGGTCTTCCCCGGACGCTGTCGCGTGCCGCATCACGCGAGGCCGGACTTGCCCCGCCCAAATTCGGCCTCAAGGCCGTAACCACAGGGCAGGGCGGATCGTACCGCACCGTCTTAACCCTTGCCGGCATGCAGGTGCCGGTGGCTGACGCGCTGGCCTATGCCAGCCAGAAACTGTTCGATTTCGTCGACGGCAAGGTACGCATCAAGGGCGGAACGGCCAGGCTGCAATTCGCCGTGCCTACGCCGCGCGCGTCGACCATCAACGACAATGCCGCGCTGACCTGGTCGCTCGGCTCCGCCGCGGCATCGAGCGCGACGCTTTCCGGCCCCATGGTGAATGTGCTGGCTTCCACGGCCCGTACGCTGGACGGCGTGGGTGCGACGCTGTCCACGGCTTCGACCGCCGATGTCGCTGCCGCTGTGACGCTGGACGGCACGGTGACGCCGGTCGACCTCTACCTCAACCTCGCTTTTGCCACCGGCACGGACATCGATGCCGACGGCACGCTGGCGGTGACGGGAACGATCACGCTGCTGTGGGAGAACTGGGGCGATAACGCGTAGGCGTTGAAACTGCTAATCTCCCCCCAAGTGGGGGAGATCGGTAGCTTCGCCGCCGGCGCCTTACCAACGACAACTCCAGAACCTCAACACAAGGAAAACAACATGACAGATCTGGCAGACGCCGGGTCCGTGGCGGCGCGTGCGCAGCCGGCGGGCAACCCAGTACGGCCACCGGCAGGTGCGAATAACGGGTCCGCCGCGCCTCCGGCCAAAAGTTGGTTTGACGGTCTTTCCGAAGGCAACCGCAAGCTCGCTGAAGCCAAGGGCTGGACCAAGGCCGAAAACCTCGATCGGGTTTTCAACTCCTATGCGGAGCTGGAGCGGCAGCAGGGCGAAAGCCTGCGCATTCCCGCCGCCGACGCATCCCCGGAAGACTGGCAGAAATTTCATGCCCGGCTGCCCGAGACCATGCGTCCGCTGACATCGCCCGACAAGGTCGAGTACAGGCGACCGGATGGCCTGCCTGAAAACTTCGCCTATTCGGACGAGCTTGCCCAGGCGTCCAAGGCCTGGGCGGTCGAGGCCGGCGCCACGCCCAAGGTGGCGCAGGCCTATCACGACCGCTTCGTCGGCTACATGGCCGAGCAGGCCGCGCGCCAGGAAGTCGCGCTTGCCCGCTCGGTCGAGGCCACTCACGACGATCTCGTGCGCGACTGGGGACCGACCGACAGCGATGGCTTTCGCCAGAAGCTGGAGGTCGCCAACCGGGCGATGAAGAAGCTCGGCCTGGTCGATGCCTACAAGGCCAAGGGCATCCTTCTGCCTGACGGGGCGTTGACCGATCCGCAGATCGCCAAGGCGTTCCACGCCGTCGGCGAGGCGATGTTCAGGGAAGACACGATCGACGGCGGTACGGCTTTGAGTGGCGGCAATCCGTTCAAACGCAACGCAACTGGTGACCGCAACATTTCGGCGATATCAGCCCTTGTCAAAAGCGACCCCGCCCGCGCCCGGCGGCTCGCGCGGGAAGCGGGTGAAAACCCGGATCTATGGATGCCGAACAACCCGCTCTGATCCCGAGCTACCCGCCACCAACCCAACCTCAAAGGAAGTGAAAAATGGCAGACGCCTATACCCGCATCGCGGACGCGATCGTTCCGTCCGTTTATGCCCAGTACTCGTTCGAGGAGCATGTCCAGTCGCTGGAAATCTTCCAGGCCGGCATCCTGTTCAACGATCCGGCCATCACCGCCAAGCTGTCGATGGGCGGCCGCTCCGTCGACATGCCCGGCTGGAAGGATCTCGGCAACGATCCGTCCGAACCGGTCAATGACGATCCGGCCGATTCCATCGAGATGAAGAAGATCGGCGCCCGCCGCGAGGTCGCCGCCCGCAATGTCCGCGCCCAGGCCTGGGGCGTTCCGGACCTGACCTCGATCCTGGCCGGCGACGATCCGCAGAAGCTGATCGTCAAGCGCCAGACCGAGTACTGGCAGCGCGCCAACAAGCTGACCTTGCTCGGCATCCTCAAGGGGGTCGTGGCCGACAACATCGCCAATGATGCCGGCGACCTGGTGCGCGTCACCGGCGCTTCCATCGTCGACACCGACATCATCGAAGCCGCCTATCTGATGGGCGACCGTGCCGACAAATTCAAGACGATCTGGATGCATTCGAAACAGATGAAGGCGCTGAAGCTCGCCGACCTCATCGACTATGTACCGTCGTCCGAGCAGGGCGGTCCGCTCATCCCCTATTACATGGGGCTGCGCTGCGTGGTCGATGACGACATTCCGGTGGCTGCCGGCGTCTACACCGCCTTCATGTTCAAGGACAAGGCGATCCTGTGGAACGAGCTGCCGGTCAACACCGAAGGCGGGCCGCTGGAGTTCGACCGCAAGCCGCGCCAAGGCCATGGCGGCGGCGTTACCGAAATGGTCGGCCGCCGGCATTTCGTGCCGCACGTGCCCGGCACCCGCTTCCTCGATGCGTCCTCGGCCGGCGAATTCGCCACCGACGCCGAACTGGCGCTCGCGGCGAACTGGGACCGCACGGCGTCCAGCGTCAAGAACATGACGTTCATCGCGCTGAAGACGAGCGAGGCCTGAGCGCTTGCTCGCGAGAGGCGGGGCCGAGGCCCCGCCTCCTTCCAGGCAGCGTTCCTTCGCGCCCCCCTCTGTCCTGCCGGACATCTCCCCCACTTGGGGGGAGATCGGCTATGGCGCCGGCTTTCGCCAATCTCCAGCGTTGAAGAAAGAGCAGCGTCGGCGAAGCTGCCAACCTCCCCCCTCGTGGGGGAGATGTCCGGCAGGACAGAGGGGGGCGCCGTAGAGCGCTAATCACAGCGATTTGCGTATCCGCACTTCACCCATCCACCCATCACGGAGGCCTGACCATGGCCGTCACCCCGCTCGACATCGCCAACATGGCGCTCGCCGTCCTCGACGAGGCGCCGATCGACAGTCTCGATCAGGACGTCAAGGCGGCGCGTCTCTTGAACCTGCATTTCGACCTGACGCGGGAAGCGGAACTCATCAGGCACGCCTGGGTGTTCGCGATCCTCGCCGCCAGCGTCGCAGGCGCCGACACCGGCAGCGGCGATTGCACTTTGAATTTCGCCTATGAACTGCCCGCCGATTGTCTGCGTCCGCTGCCGCAGACGGCAAATGGCGAGCCGGACGGCGTGCCGGTCTCCTGGCGCCAGGAAGCCGGACTGATCTATTGCGACCAGTCCGGGCCGCTGATCATCCGCTACATCGCCAATCTCACCGACCCCAATGACTGGGACGCCCTGTTCACCGAAGTGTTGGTGGCAGCCCTCGCCATCAAGATCGCGCATCCCTTGACCCACAAGGCCGGCATGATCGACATCGCCCGTTCGGCCTATGACCGCGCGCTCGACGCCGCCTTTGCCGCCAACGCCGTCCAGCGCGGCGGCCGGCTTTACACCGACTCATGGGCGCAGCAGCGCGGCGACTTCAGGGTGTTTGGCCGATGACCGCGCTTTACCCGATCCAGGACGTTTTTACGCGTGGCGAGATTTCGCCCAGGCTGCACGCGCGCGCTTCGCTCGATTTCTATCGCGCCGCGTTGGCGAAATGCGAGAACTTCGTCACGCTGCCGCATGGCGGCATCCGCGCCCGCGGCGGCAGCTATTTCGTCAACGAGGTGAAGAACTCGGCCAGGAAGACGCGCGCCATCCCCTTCATCTTTTCCTCCGAACAGGCCTACTGCCTCGAATTCGGCGACCTCTACATCCGCGTTTATGCCTATGGCGCACGCGTCGGGACCGTCGAGGTGGCCTCGCCCTATCTCGAAGCCGATCTGTTCGACCTCGCCTATGTGCAGTCGGCCGACCAGATGTGGATCACGCACAGGAACTATCCGCCCAAGGTGCTGACGCGCACCGCGCACACGGCATGGGCGCTGACCGACTTCGAATTCCTCGACGGCCCTTATGACGACATCAATACAACCAGCACCACGCTGACGCCGTCCGATACCGGCCATCTCACGCCCGACATGACCAGCAACACCACGCCCAGCGGTACCGCTTCGGATGGTGGCGGCAGCGCCAATGCCTGGGCGATATTCGACCGCGACAAGACCCAGAATATCCTGATCTCCGGCGGCGGCGACGGCTATGTCCGCTTTCGCAACGCCGGCGGCGCCCAGCGTGTGGTCGACGCCTATTGGGTCACGGCCGCCAACCAGGCGACCCGTGCCTTCGACTATGCGACGGCCTGGGAAATCCAGGGCTCGAACGACGGCACCAACTGGGTGACGCTCGACACCAGGACCGGCGAAGCCGGCTGGGGCAACGGCGAAACCCGCTACTACGAGTTCACCAACGCAAACGCCTACGAATACCACCAGTTCGTCTTTTCCGGCGGCGGCGGCGACGATGCCAACAACACCTATCTCGCCGAGATCGCCTTCCACATTGCCGCTACTGACCAGATTCCCTTCGATCTCACCGCGTCCTCGGCCGTTGGCATCAATGGCGGCGCCGGCTTTCAGACCACCGATGTCGGCCGCGCCGTGCGCCTGCTCGGCGCCGATGGTCTGTGGCGCTGGGCCAAGATCACCAGCCGCACCAGCACGACCGTGGTCAAGATCATCCTCTACGGCCATGCGCTGCCCAACACCAATCCGGTCACGCGCTGGCGGCTCGGCACTTTCGTGCCTGGCAAATATGTCGAGGCGGGCTCGCTCTATGAGGAGCGATTGGCCTTCAGCCGGCGCTTCTCGGTCTATGCATCGGCGACCGGCGACTTCGACAATTTCGCGCTCGGCGAAAAGGATGACGATGCGCTTGAGTTCATCCAGGCCGGCGGCGGCCAGGCCAACGATATCGTCTGGATCGCCGATTCCGACGGCGCGCTTTTGATCGGCACCTCAGGCGGTATCCGCGCGCTATCGGGCTCCGGCCTCGACGAGGCGCTGACGCCGTCTTCGTTCAAGAACCGCCGCTCGCGCACCTTCGGCTGCGCCCGTATCCGCCCGGTCGATGCGGGGCAATCCTTCCTCTATGTCACCCGCTCGCGCAAATCGATCGCCGAACTGACGCAGACCTCGACCAGCAAATTCACCTCCGACGACATCGGCCAGATTTCCGAGCACATCCCCAAGCAGGGCGTGGTCGAACTGGCCTTCCAGACCGATCCCGACCCGGTGCTGTGGTTCCCGCTCGAGAACGGTGAGCTCGGCGGCTACACCCATCAGCCGAGCCAGGAGGTGCGCGGCATGCACCGCCATCGCTTCGGCGGCACCTTCGCTGGTTCGGGGTGGCCGATCGTCGAGAGTGCGGTGGTGACCCCCGGCCAGAACGGCGTCGACGACATCTGGCTGGTCGTCAAGCGCACCATTGGCGGGGTCACCAGGCGCTACATCGAAATCATGACCACGCCGTTCGAATATGGCCTGCTGGAGGATGCTTTCCAGGTCGACTGCGGGCTGACCTATTCGGGTGCGGCCGTCAACGTCGTCTCCGGGCTCGGCCATCTCAACGGCCAGCTGGTCGACGTGCTGGCCGGCGGCACAGTCTATCGCGGCCTGCCCGTCGCTTCCGGCCAGGTAACGCTGCCCGGCGGCGCCACGGCAGCGAAGTGGCAGGTTGGGCTGCCCTTCCAGTCCGAGGCAAACACGCTGGAGCTCGATGTTGGCGGCCAGGACGGTTCCGTTATCGGTCGCCGCAAGAAGGTGGCGAAAGTCATCCTGTCGCTGCTCGAGACCGACACGACGGGGTTGCAGGTGCAATCCTTCATCCGCGGCCGCTGGGAGAGCGTGCGCATGCCAAGCATCGTCGCGCCGGACGGCAAGGCGAAGCTTTACACCGGTAATGTCGATGTGCCGGTCGACGACAGTTGGGAAGGGCAGGGCAGGGTCAGGATTCGCCACGTCAATCCGACGCCCTGCACGATCCGGGCGTTTACGCCGGTGTTCGATGCCGAGCCGTAGGTGAGATAGCGGCTCAGCGGTTGGCGCTCTTTCTGCAGCATTGGAGATTTGCGAAGGCCGACGTGACGGCCAATCTCCACCCTTGAGGGGGAGATGTCTGGCAGGACAGAGGGGGGCGCTGTCCCGCCGAGATATCCGCTTAATCGCAACTGCTTCCTCACGCCGAATTCTGCAGAGAATCATCTGAGCGCAGCTAAGCAAAGCCCGGCGCTCCACGGCGCCCCCCTCTGCCCTGCCGGGCATCTCCCCCTCTAGTGGGGAGATCGGCAGCTTCGCTGTCGCGCCCATCCCTCCTCACAAGGAACCCACCCCAATGACCCATGCCGAAGCCCTCGGCAAGGCGCGGACGGCTGCCGATTTTGCAGCTGTCATCGCCTTGCTCGATACCGACATCAACCATGCCGTCGCCCACAGGCGCGAGCTGGAGCAGGCCGAGGACCGGGCGGTCTTCGGCGACGGCGACCTTGCCGCTGCGCGCGCCGCGCTCGATGCCTGCAACGACGTCATCACCGTGCTGGAAAAGACCATCTGCGTCGCCGACACGCGCCGCATCGAAGCCGCCGAGAGCGAAGCTCGCGCCGACATTGCCGCTCTTGGCGACGAGATCGCGGCCAAGGCCGCCACCCTGACCGAGCGTTGGCGAAGCGCGCGCCGGCTGGTCGAGCAGCTTCGCCAGGAACTGTTCGAGGCCGATGCGCTTGTCCGCGCCATCGCCACCGCCAACGGCCTGTTCGACGCCGCCGGCGTCGCCGAGCTGAAGGTAAACCTCACCGCGACCCGCCGCGCCGCCATGGCCGTCGCACGCGCCGCAGCACCCGCCCGCCTCAGCCGCGCCGGGCTCCATGCCGACCGGCTGCTTTTGTCCTTGCTCGCCCCCGGCGGCGCGCTCGACCCGCGCCCTCAACTTGGCGCGCCGGTCGCCGGCGTCAAAACCAAATTCATTGCCGCAAGCAAAACCCTGAGCGAACGAGGCTGACCATGTGCACACTTGCTCTTCTCGGACTGGCAGGGACCGCTTTGTCCGTCGGCGGCGCGCTGGTCGAGGGCCAGCAGTCGAAGCAGATGGCCGACTATCAGGCCAAGGCCTATGAACAGCAGGCGCAGGCCGATGCGCAAAGTGCTGCCTTCGAACAGGGCCAGGAGCGCCGCAAGCAGGATCTGCTGCAGGCGCAGGCGCGCGCCCAGGCCGGCGCGTCCGGCGTCGGCATTGCCGGCTCGCCGACCGAGGTGCTGGCGGCGAATGCCAGGCAAGGCCAGCTCGACCTCAAGACGATCCAGTACGGATCGCAACTGCGCCAGAACAATCTGAACACCCAGGCCGCCATCTCACGCTTCTCCGGCAAGCAGGCGGTGACGGCGTCGATCTTCAAGGCCGGCAGCAGCCTCGTGTCGGGTCTCTCCGGGCTCTACGACCCGACGAAAAGCCCAACGTCGAGCATGGCCGCCAGCACGGTGCCGACGCGCTCCGTGATCTTCGGCAGTTCGCCGCTCAGGGCGCCGTGGGCGGGGAACAATTAAATGGCGACCATACCTCTCCAACTTGCCCAGCGCCGGCTCGATACCGGCAATGTCGTTTCCTATCCCGAGGGATCTCCCGTCGGCAGGGCGATGCAGGGTTTTGGCGACGAGCTTTCCGCTCTCGCCGAGCACTACCGGCAGATGAAAGAGCGGCAGGAGGCGTTCGACGCCGACCTCGCACGCCGCCGGTTCGACGGCCAGATTGCACAGGCGGAAGACCAGGTGACGGCGAACGCCTCGGCCGATGGCAGCGGTCTGCATGATGCCATGTACGGGCAGGTCGACCCGCACACCGGCAAGGTGGTCAAGCCCGGCCTGTTCGACACGCTGTTCGGCAATGCCTTGCCCAACATGCCCGAGAGCAAGCGCGCCAACTTTGCCAAGCAGAAGGAAGCGCTGCGCGCTGCGGGTTCGCTGCGCATGGCGCGGCGGCAGCAGGCGAAACGCGACGACTACGAGATGGCCGAGTGGACCAAGGTCGACAACATGTCCACCAGCGCCATCGCACAGAGCGACCCGAACGACACCGCAAATTTCGAGGCGATCCGGCAGAGCGGCTTCGACCTGATCGCCAAGATCGGCAACCCGCTTGCCAGGCAAGCCGCCGAAGCCGCCTGGCGCACCAACACGGCGAAGGCGCTCGTCCAGGCGATAATCGCTCAGAACCCGAAGCGCGCTGCCGAGATGCTGGGTGCGGTGACGGGTGCGAAACCTGCCGTCGATACGGTCGTGGACAAGATCATCGGTGTCGAAAGTGGCGGCAATGCCGCGGAAAAAAATCCCAATTCGTCCGCTTCAGGCGTCGGGCAGTTCCTCGACTCGACATGGGTGCAGACTGTTCGCTCGCACCGCCCCGACATCGCTGCTGGCAAAAGTGCATCCGAGATTATCGCGCTGAAAGGCGACGCTGAGCTTGGCAGGCAGATGACGGCTGCACTGACGCGCGACAATGCCGAGTACCTGACCAACCGTGGAATTCCGACCACACCGGGTAACCTCTATCTCGCGCATTTCCTCGGCTCGGCTGGCGCCGTGAGTGTGCTGAAGGCCGATCCGGGGGTCCCGATCGCCAGCGTTGTCGGCCAGGACGCAGTGCGCGCCAATCCTTTCCTCGCCGGCAAGACCGTCGCCGACACCCGCGCATGGTCCGACAGCAAAATGGGCGCCTCGGCACAGGGTGACACCGTCGGCAAACCGACGTCGAACGTAAAAACGACGCAGGCCTCCAGGCAAGCCGACGGCGAGCTCGTCTGGGCGGCGGCTCCATGGATTGCTGACCTGCCACCGAATGATCTGCAGGATCTTGGCCAGAAGGCCCAGGTCGCGATGACGGAGCAGCTCTTCGACGCGCGCACCAATGTCCAACTCGCCTACCAGAATGCGCCGAGCGCCCTCATGTATACCGGCTCCTATTCAGGAAAGAAGCCGGACGATGAAGACCTCACTGCGGTCTATGGTGTCGAGGAGGGTGGAAAGCAGTCTCTTGGGGTCGATCGCACGTTCAAGGCTGGCACTCAGGCATTCGAGATGGTCAGAATGCCTGAGGACGCCATCGAGACGAAAGTGCTCGCGGCCAGGCCCAAGCCAGGCAGTGCGACCCCGGAGCAGGATCAGGCGCAGTTTGAGATAACCACGTCCGCAGCCAGGCAGGTTTTGCAGGCTCGCGCCGCCGATCCCGCCGATTTTGTCCGCAAAATCGACCAGGCATCGGATGCCGACTGGAACGCGATATCGAGCAAGGACAGTTACGATCCAGCTGCTTATCAGAAGGCGGTGGCCCGCTCTGTCGCGGTGCAGTTGCAGCTTGGGATCAAGAAGATCCAGCCGCTGCCAATGTCTGTCGTCAAAGACCTGGTCGACACCTTGAACGATGACAGGGTGCCACAACGCGAACGAGACGTGATCCTGCGCGATCTGTTCGCAGGCACCTCGGATCCGGGTGTTCAGGCAGCCATGGCGCTTCAACTGACCGGCGAGAACCAGTCTCGAATAGGGCGAAGCATCGCAAACAATTCAGCTCCGATATCGGCAGAGGAGCGTGTGAGCCGAAATCTGGCGGCTTTTGATGCCCTACCGCTGCCTTTGAAGCCACTGGTAGCGCTCGATGACACCGTTCGTCTGATGGCGGACGGGATGACATTTGGATACGCGGACAAATTCGCCGCTACGATGAACTCGCTAATCTCGGGGAGCAGCTACGAGGAAGAACTCGCGTCTGAGCGTGCCTGGACACAAAATGCGCGGGATCGAGCTGGGTCGGCGGGTACCGCGGCGGAGTTGGTTGGCGCCTATCTGACCGGCCGGGGTCTCGGAGAGGCCGGCATCACCCTCAGCGGTAGGCTCGGCACGGCCACTATGAAGGGGTTGTCTGGCCTCCTTGCCCGCACTGGCCTTGTGGCCGCTGAGGGGGCTGGGTATGGCGCCGTGGAAGCCGCCGGCCGTGACGAATCCATCGGAACTGGAACAGCTTTCGGTTTCCTTGGAGGGGCTGGTAGCAACGTTGTTGGAGAAGGCCTTGGTGCCGTTTATCGCCAAGCCGCAGAGTGGATAAAGCGACGTTCGTTTTCTCGCGAACCAATTGGTGACCGAACAGCGACGGAGCTTACTTCAGATCCTCCGACCCTAGAGGCTAGTTCAAGTTCACCAGCGGGGGACCCAACTAGCCCGGTGCCGGGCCTTGCTACAACCAATGGGGCCTCCGCTGGCCACGACCTGCATCTTACCTATATGCCTCATTGGAACGCGGCACAGCGGGCGGCTGCAGATATCAAAGTGAAGATGTTGACGGAAGCTGCCACTGTGGTTAGCCGTGCGGTTCGCATAGGGAAATCCGCCAGAAAAATCTTTAAGAAGGCAGGTTCTTTAATCCCATTCGGCAACGACATTGACCATGTCATTGACCTGCAATTGGGAGGGGCTCATGTCTTATCCAATTTTGCCGTATTGGATTCGAGCGTCAATCGAAGTCTGGGTGCGCAGATATGGAATCAAATAAAAGACTTACCTATTGGAACTGCCATAAATAAAGTCACGATTGGAGAGCGCTGATGTTCGAGACATTCCAACAAAATTTCCCCATCGAAAGCAGGGTGCCGACGGACGGAAATCCTCTTCCGGATTCGGGCATATCGGGGCTGAATGAATTGCTCACCAGCTTCGGCGGTGCTTCATTTAAGCAAGGCATGTATCGCATCATCAGGGCACAGGACCTCCCAGCCTGGAACGCGAGGGTCAACCTCGGTTTTCCCGAGGCCGCCGGGCGGATCAGGTGCTTTGGTTATGACTGGCAGGGCACCGCGTTTGCGCTCGACACGCAGCGGTTGGAGGAAGGGCAACCCGGTGTTCTCATGTTTGAGCCCGGGACAGCCGAAATACTTGAGGTTCCTGCGAATATCGAATCGTTCCACGATGCGCTGCTCATTGAAAATCCCGATGCTGCGCTGACGGCCAACATATACGTCGAGGACTGGCTTCCGGCTGGCGGCGCGCAGCCTGCCTTTGATCAGTGCATTGGCTATAAGAAACCGCTATTCCTTGGGGGAGAGGATGACATCTCAAACCAGGAATTGACGGATCTGGAAGTCTACTGGCACATTATGGGCCAGGTCATCGCCAAGGTGAAAGGGCTTCCGCCGGGGACGCCGGTAAATCTCAGGGGTGGCTGAGAAGCGCCGGCCGATCTACTTACGCGAGTGATGGAAGTCACTAAATAGCGCAGCGTGCTGCTAGGGGGTTACATGGGTGCAGGTTATGCTGCGGCACTTTTCGGTGCGCTGGTTCCGACATTTCTTGTGAGCCGCTTGCTGCTGTGGATCACTAAGCGCTGGAACGGCGGCCTTTTGCGCCTCTTGCTGGTGCACGTCATTTCGGGAGGGCTCAGCTGTACCGCCTCCGCTTACGGCCACTCGGATACTGGGGCTCCGAACTGGTCCTACAGCACCGTCTACATCGTTGCCCAACTGATCTGGCTCATTGTAGATTTCGTTCGCGCCCGTCGCCAGCTGAGCAAGCCTGCGATCTGACGGCGCGCGGCTGCTGACCTTCAAGCACTGTTTCACGGGAGTTGGCTGTTGGCCAACGAAGCCAAACCAGACCTCGCGAGTGTCGTGCGATTGCCGCCGGTGAATGTCAGCACGGGTGAAAGCGAACTTGACTCTGCCCGCGTTGAGGCTCGCGAACACCTCGAATTCTTCGATTGGGTTTTGTCCATCAAGGGCGAGTATCTCGGCTACGGCGCCGAAGGCATCATCTACATCTTTCTGTTCGAGATCGAGCCTGGGAGGCCGGACATACCTGGATGGATTTGGGTGATCGTCGGCGACGTGCCGCTGACATATATCCCGGCCGACGACACCAGGACCCCGTTCGAGGCTCTGGATGGCTACATCGGTGCGCTTGAAGACTGGGTTGAGGCCGCGCGTCAGGGAAAGTTCGTGGCGAAATTGATTCCAGTCAATGTCGATGCCACTCCCGCCAACGCCGAGATGTTGGCTGGCCGCCTCAAGTTCCTCGATGAGAGGATTCTGCCGCTGCTTCAAGGGTGATGCCAAGAAGCGTGCGATGGATTTGATAAACAATATATCAGCCAGACCGGGCAAAGCTTTGCCAGTGATCACGCCCAAGAACCCGGGTGATGCAACTTGTGCCAAGGTACCAACAATTTCCTTATTTGACCTCCGGTAGGTGAATGACGAGATACTTTGAAATTGAACCAGACGCCGCGGGCGGAATAGGTCGTGGCACCGTCATGGATAGAAGCGTTCATCCGCCTGTCGTGAGCAAACTTGTCTATCAGGTGGAGGGATGGTTTGGTGACTCTATCGTGACCACCTTTCCCTGTTTCCTCGTGACCGACGAAGCCAAGCGAGGGTTGCTCAAAATTGGCATTTCTGGTGCGAAATTTGCCGAGGCGGAAGTGACCACCTCCGAGGAATTCCACCAGCGACAGCCCCGATTACGGTGACAGTGCACTTTTAGTAGCCCGCACCCTGGTGTGAGGCAGAGCGGAACCTCTGAACCTGACAAATGGAGAAGAGTGCACTGTCTCCGTAATTCGAAAGACATAGGAGAATAGCAGTGGAATATAGTCTAATTGAGGGACGTTTCGATCCACCGGCTGAAGCCGCAGTTGTCGATGGCCTGTCCGCAAACCTGGGAGTGACGCTGCCCAAGGATTACACCAATTTCCTTAGGAAGCATAATGGAGGTGAAGGCTTCATCGGCGACAGCTATATAATTCTTTTCAAAGCCGAAGAGTTGGTAGAATTCAATCGAGAATATGAGGTTGAAAAATACGCACCAGGCATCCTCTTGTTCGCATCGAACGGAGGAGGGGAAGCCTATGGCTTCGACACCAACGATGTGGAAATGCCAATCGTGCGCATCCCGTTTATACCTATGGAACGGCAATCCGCCGACGCGATAGCGCGAGACCTCGCCGGTCTATTTAGTACGCTGAAGGACTTGAAATGAAAGTCCAAGATACAGATTCGCGCTCCAAGGGCATGGAACTGTTCGAGATCAAACCGATTGCGGTTGGCGGCGATCCAGTTAGTTTGGAGAACAAGATCTGGTTGACCAGACAAGAGCATTTTGAAGCGGTGCGCTTCTGGAATCGAACTATCGAAATTCAGCGTAAGGCGGCACTGGAAAAGGCGGCACGAAACGGGGAATAGGGTGCAAGGAGCACTGCGATTACGGTGACAGTGCACTTTTAGTGGCCGCACCCTGGTGTGAGGCAGAGCGGAACCTCTCAACCTGACAAATGGAGAAGAGTGCACTGTCACCGTAATTCGATAGTTTTTCGGTAATCATCGACCTGCCCGCTCGTTAACGCTTCTACCCAATAAATGACCTATAAATACCCAAATGTATCAAGGTCACGTCGGCTCAAGCCGAGCGGGAGCCCGAAGCCTCGGCTTAGGAGGAAGAGAAATCCGGAACGGATCGGACGATCATTCCATTTAGCCAGTCCGCCAACTGACCCAAAACCTTCAAGCCTCGCTTTCGCGGGGCTTTTTTCATGGAGCAAGCCTTATGGCCCGACCTGCAACTGCCGCCGTTCGCTTGTTGACCGGCGAACGCGAACCCGTTCGCCTGGCGACGACCGGCAACATCACCCTTTACGGCCTGCAGACCATCGACGGTGTGCCGGCCGAGATCGGCGACCGTGTGCTGGTCAAGAACCAGGCCGATGCCCGCGACAACGGTATCTACACCGCCAGCGAAGGCGCGTGGTTTCGCGCCGCCGATGCCCGCTCGGCCCGCACCTTGCAGAAGGGCACCACCGTGCATGTGCAGCAGGGCGCCGTCTCGGCCGACTTCGTCTATGTCTTCGAAACGCTCGACCCGGTGATCGGCACCGACGCGATCACGATCGCCTTTTACCTTTCGGAGGACACGTTGGGCGATGCAGTGGACGCGGCCAGCGCGGCGGCGGCCAGCGCCGCTGCGGCGTTGACCTCCAAGAACGCTGCCGCTACCAGCGCCACCAACGCCGGCACGTCGGCCACCGCCGCTTCCGGCTCGGCCACGGCAGCGGCGGGCTCCGCCACGACGGCCGCGACCAGCGCCACCAATGCCGGCAATTCGGCGACGGCGGCTTCCGGCTCGGCATCGGGCGCGGCGACCAGCGCGACCAACGCCGGCAACTCGGCCACAGCTGCAGCCGGTTCGGCGAGTGCTGCCTCGGGCTCGGCCAGCGCGGCCTCCACCTCGGCCACCAATGCCGCGACCTCTGCCACCAATGCCGCAACCAGCGCAACGGCGGCGTCAACCTCGGTGGCCGCACTCGGCTATACCTTTTCCACGACCACGGCCGACGCCGATCCGGGCAACGGCACCTTGCGGCTGAACAATGTGAGCGCCGCCTCGGCGACCGCGGCCTATATCGACAATCTCGATGCCGGCGGCGCCACGGTGAGCGGTATCCTCGATGCTTTCGACGACAGTACCAATCTCATCAAGGGCCAGCTGACCCTGCGCTCGAAAGCCTCCGCCGCCATCTCATATGTCTACAATGTCAGCGGCGCGGTGGTGGATGGCACAGGCTACCGCAAGCTGACGCTCACCTATGTCAGCGGCGCCGGAACTTTGCCGACGACGGCCAACGGCATCTGGCTGATGTTCGACCGCGCCGGCGACAAGGGCGCCGACGGGACAGGGGCGGGAGATTTCACGGGGCCCGCGTCTTCGGTGATCGACAACATTGTCACTTTCGCCGGCACGACGGGCAAGGTGGGGAAGGACAGTGGGGTTGCGGTGTCGAGCCTTGCGCCGAAGGCGAACGCATCCTTCACCGGCACCTTCGGTCCTCCAACCAACAGCACCGCACTCAACACGCTGGTCGATGCGGCGGCGCTTACATTGCTCGGTCGAGCTTCCAACTCTTCAGGCGCTCGCGCAGACATCATCGCCGGCTCGGATGACACTTTGCTGCGGCGAGCTTCCTCAGCGCTGGGCTTCGGCCAGTTGACTGCTGGCATGGTACCGGCCGGCATGCTCACCTATGCCATGGTCGCTTCTGCCGCCATCGCCTCGAATAGCGAATTCCAGTTGGGGACCGCGAGCAAGCTGTTGACGGCGGCGGCGCTCAAATCGACCGTCGCATACCAGACGCTGACGTCGGGCACGACAGTGGCTTGGGATATGTCGCTCGGGAACAATGGCTCGGTGGCGCTGTCCACCAACGCCACCCTTGGCAACCCGACGAATGCCAATCAGCTCTTTGGCTTTGTGCTGAAAGTCACGGCGGTGACATCGTCACGAACGTTGACCGTCAGCGCAAACTTTGTCGTTGCCACCGGCGTCGAAGCCTTTCCGATTACCGTCACCACGAGCGAAACCGTCTTTCTCGTCGGCTTCGTCGATACAACCAGCCGTCTCGTCATCACCGGCGTGATCCGCACCTAAAGGAGCTTTGCAATGTCTATTCTCGTTCGAAAGATCGATGACGTCTGGCAGGAGTGGCACGGCTCGTCCATCGTCACCCAGATGGTCAGCACCTATACCGCCGTCTATGGCGATGGCCGTCAGGTTGATACACCCTGCGATCCGTATCCCGTCGAAATCCAGATGAACGGTGACAGCCTGCGCGGATTGTACGACCAAGGCATCTGGACACTGGAAGAGGTGCAGGCGACCGGTGGCGACATCGCCCTGCCCTTCGAGGTTCCTGAGGGCGAGCAAACAGTCGGTGCACCGTCCTATGTCGAGGCGGAGGGGCATATCCGGCAAGTCTTTGAGACAGAGGACGTGCCGCCACCGCCGCCGCCTCCAACAGCTGATGAGAAGGCGACGGCGATGTTGTTAAGCTACAACCTGTCATTGAGCGAGCTTAAGTCTGTTCTCGGCTTAGAGATCTGAAATGCCGATCGATCTGCCTCCAGTTTCCAGGCTTTGGCTCCCGCCTCAGCCGGCGATCATTCGCTGCGCATCAGATATCAAGCGGGCCGCTCTGCCCGGCTTCGCGCCTCTGCCCGCATCGCAATCGAAGTCGTTGCGGAGCATGGTCACGTCGGTAGGGTTACTGCCCAACTTACAGCTTTGCCTTGATCCCGGCGCGGCCACTAGCTGGCCACAGGGCTCAACCCAAACGCTCAAGGACATCAGCGGGAACGGCAGGGACTTCTACCTCGGATCTGGCTCAGGAAGTGACGCGGCGGACCCGGCGTTCAACGGGACTATTGGGTCAGAGGATGCCAATACCTACTTTTCGTCTGACGGCGGAGATGGGCTCACCAAAGCATCCGCCAACGATAGTTGGTTCAACGGGCTGCATATAGCTAGTGCGGCATGGTCCATTGTCTTTGTGGAGTATTTTACGTCAGCTTACGGTCCTACTCTTGTCACTCAATCCGGTGCGTTCGCATCCAACAACACGGCGGTTGGCATAAGTGTCTATACGACGGCAAACCGGCCGGGTTTCACCATCGGCAATGGGTCTGCCAGTGTCGGGACCAACGTGCTAACTAGCGGCTCACCCATGGCCACCAACACCATGCTGATGGTTGGAGTTGGCTACACGCATACATCCAACACCAGCCGGACATTCGTAGGGTACGTGAACGGAACCTATGAGACCAACACGTACACCTCACCCAGCTGGACGCCATCCACTTCGAATGCCTCCGCCACTGCGACGATGGGCATAAGCTGGGGTAGCGGGCGGAGGTTCTACGGCTTTGTCATGTTCAACAAGATGCTGTCACAGGCAGAATTTGACGCGCTGCGCTTAGCACTCAAGCGGCGTTTCACAACTATCTAGACGAGCCTGCTGGGAGCATACTAAACGGTGGGAGTGGGCTAGAAGAGAGTGGGCGTGATTATCCGAGCTGCGGAAAGTAGCGATCTTGACGCCGTTGTCAGTATAGAGGCAACGGCTTTCAAGACCGATTGGCTCGGTCGAGCGAAACTTGATCGCTACATCGCAGATGGCAAAGTCATCGTTGTTGTTTTCAATGAAGATGTGGCTGGGTTTTGCGTAATCCGTTTCCGCCCTGGAAAGCCAACGGTACATCTTGCCACTATCGCGGTTTCGGAGACCGCGCGCGCGAAGGGTTTCGGCACGCGGCTGCTGGCGGCGGCCGAGCACGAGGCGGCACGTCGAGGATATCGGCTGCTGCAAATGGAAGTACGGGCCGACAATCTTCGGGCGCTCCAGTTTTATTGGAAGGCTGGCTTTCGGCGGGCCGGTGAGCGACCTGGATATTACTCTGACGGGGCCACGGCGATCCGGTTGCGAAAGCGAATAGCTGGAATTGACTTTGGCGCCACGGGTCGTCTCTTAGAGCGCGCAGTGTTCACGCTCTGGGCTTTGCCGCGAAGGCAAGCATGACACTTCCGGCCTGAGGCCGAGGTCGCTCCTACCATCCACATAACTCTCCACCAACTGTCCTCGAGGGCGGAAAGGAGCATCCATGGACCGCAATTTCGCGCGGGCGCTTGCGCTCGTCCTCAAATCGGAAGGTGGCTGGTCCGACAATCCGGCCGATCCGGGCGGCGCCACCATGAAGGGCGTGACGCTGGTCAACTTCCGCCGCTATGTGAAGGCGGATGCCAGCAAGGCCGATCTGCGAGAGATTAGCGGCGAGCAGGTGGCGACGGTCTATCGCCGTTTCTATTGGGACGCCGTGGCCGGCGCGGAACTTCCCGGCGGCGTCGACTATGCCGTGTTCGACTTCGCTGTGAACAGCGGGCCGGGCAGGGCTGCGAAATATCTGCAGGCGGCGGTGGGCGCGGCGCAGGACGGCAGGATCGGCCCGGCCACGCTCAGGGCTGTCGGCGCCAGGCCATCGGGTGCCGTCATCGACGACCTCTGCGACGCTCGCCTGGCATTCCTGCGGCGGCTGCCGACCTGGCCGGTTTTCGGCAAGGGCTGGAGCGACCGCGTCCGGTCGGTCCGTTCCCAGGCGCTGTTGATGTCTGCCCCTCAGCCCGCCCCGGCACCTTCGTCGGATTCATCGGGCTCACGACATCCGCTCGAGCCGTCCCCCGCACCCGGCACCACGCCATCGCCTGCCCCCTCCGAGGCTCCCATTGCGCCTCCCGTCGAACGCCTGCCGTTCTGGCACACGCTGCTTCAGATCCTGAAATCCATTCTCGCAAGGAGTTCGACATGATCGCCGTCTTCATCCGCATCGGCCTGCGTTACGGCGCAGGCGTTCTGGTCGCGCGTGGCCTGCTCGGCGCCGACGACGCGGCGGCATTTTCTTCCGACCCCGACATTGAGGCCGGTCTGGAGATCGCCGCCGGTCTTGCCATCGCCTCGGTCGCCGAGACCTGGCACTGGCTTTCCCGCAAATTCGACTGGGAGCACTGACATGGAAGGGCTGCAACAACTGCTCATCGCCTATCTCGAAGCCGCCAAACCCTATGCCATCGGCTTTGCGGCAGGGCTGATCGCCGGGTGGCTGCTGTGAGCGCGCTTCTCGCCTTCCTGCTCGGCAACAAAGCGCTGCTGGGCTTCTTCGCATCCGTCATCGCCGCCCTTTGCTGGGGCTTTCACCAGCGCCTGGCCGGGGCCAGGGCCGAACGCACCAAACAGGCGGCCGCTGAAGCCGCGGCGCGCGCTGTTGCCGACAAGGTACAGAACGATATCGGCGCATTGCCGGCGGACGCTGTTCGAAAGGAGCTGAAATCATGGGCAAGGGACTGATGCTTGCGCTGCTTGTGGCGCTGGCCGGCTGTACGACTGCTTCTGGCGGCTTCTGCACGGTCTCGAGCCCGCTGCGCCTGTCATCCAAAGCCGTCGATGCGCTCTCGGACGCCGAGGCGCGGGCGCTCTTGGCGCACAACCGCAAGGGACAAAAGCTTTGCGGATGGAGGCCATGATGCACGACCTTTTCGATATGCTTGGCATCAAGGGGCCCGTCGTCGCCGCCGGACTGGCCGGCGGCGTGCTGCGGGCGCTGTCGCGCCATCGCTACAAGCTGCGCGAAATGATCGCTTCGCCGATCTGTGGGGCGCTGGCTGCGGCCTATCTGACGCTGCCCGCCGTCGCCTGGTTCAAGGCGACAGGCATGCCTATTCCAAATTCGGCCGACGACACTACGACGCTCGCCGCCGCCTTCCTGATCGGCGTCTCGGCCATGTGGATTTCCGACATCGTCTTCGAGGTGATCGTGCGGCGGTTCGGCCCAGCCGGCAACGAGTGATGCTTGAGGTGCTGGAAGAAGCCAGCAACAATGCCTACTTAAGGAGCAATCCAAAGGAGGTATCATATGGCGACGTCCACCGAACGTGCAGTCCTTGCCGGCGGCTGTTTCTGGGGCATGCAGGATCTGATCCGGCGCTATCCCGGCGTGATCTCGACCCGCGTCGGCTACAGCGGCGGCGATGTGCCCAATGCCACCTACCGCAACCATGGCACCCATGCCGAAGCCATCGAGATCATTTTCGATCCGGCCAGGATCAGCTTTCGCACGCTGCTCGAATCCTTTTTCCAGATCCATGATCCGACCACCAGGAACCGCCAGGGCAACGATGTCGGAATGAGCTACCGCTCGGCGATCTTCTATACCAGTGACGAGCAGAAGCGCGTCGCCGAAGACACCATTGCCGATGTCAATGCTTCCGGGCTATGGCCGGGCAAGGTCGTCACCGAGCTGGCTCCGGTCGGTGATTTCTGGGAAGCGGAGCCCGAGCATCAGGACTATCTCGAGAAATATCCCAACGGCTACACCTGCCATTTTGTCAGGCCAGGCTGGAAGCTTCCGGTCCGCGAAAAGGCCGTTTCGTAACACAGTCATAACCGGCCGATACCGGTATCGGTTCAGAACGCCGCACCCGAAAGGGTGTGGCGTTTTTTGCGTTTGTTCGTGGCGTTTCCACCGCGAGCGCATCCGGAGAGGCTCGCCTAGAAGCCGAAGAATTGCCGGCCGATCATGTATCCAAGCGCAACGACCACGAGGGGAAACAGGGCAGGCGCCAGCCGACCAAGAGCGGAGTTCTTAGGCTGTTGCCTGGGGATGCTCCTGGATGCATTGCCGAGATTCTTGGTCATTGGGCATAGTAGCAAGTGCTGATTAACGATTCCGTAACCCGGTGATAAGGGCGCAATGCTGACAGCGGGCGCGGCTTTTCGCGATTCCGGCGCGACCTTGACAATGCCCAGCCCGTGACGCAACTGAACCGTCTTTGAGCGGATTGTGAGGCAGGTCAATGCGGGTGACGCTCGTTTTGAAGGGCGTAATCCCCTGTCGGGGTTACGGCGGGATTCAGCGTCAGGTCGAATGGCTGGCAACGGAACTGGTTCGTCTCGGCCATCATGTCGTGGTGATCGCCGGTCCTGGTTCCAGCCACTCGCTCTTCGAAGTACGGCACGCTTCGACCGATGCCGAATGCCGGGCGGCCATTCCGCACGACACGCAAATCGTCCACACACACAGCTGGCCCGTCGAGGTGCCATTTCCAACGCTGAATACCCAGCGCGGCTTTATGCCGGATCAGCCCATGCCGGTTGCGAACTGGAGCTTTATCAGCGCCAATCATGCCCACCAGCATGGCCGCAAAACCTTTGTCTACAATGGCTTTCCGGTAGACGACTATCGTTTGTCGGCGGCAAAGGGCGACCGCCTGCTGTTTCTCGCCGGCATTGCGCGATCGAGCAAAGGCCTCAACCGCGCCGTCGATCTCGCCAAAAAGTTCGACTTCGGTCTCGATATCGCCGGTGGTTCGCGTTGGAAGCTGCTGGGCCGAAGCCAGACCCGCCGCGAAGGTTTGTTTTTCAAGAGCCTTGGCAGCCGATACCATTTCCACGGCATCGTTGACGGCGAGCCCAAGCTTCGCCTTCTCGGCGAAGCGCGAGCCTTCCTCAACCCGATCGCCTGGGAGGAGCCGTTCGGCAACGCACCGGTCGAAGCCATGCTGTGCGGCACTCCGGTGCTGACGACTCCGCGAGGCGCGTTGCCCGAAACCGTCGATGCCGACAGCGGACGCTTCTTTGAAACCGATGATGAATTTGCGGCCGCGTTCGAAGCGGTCGCCGACCTTACGCCTCAGCAATGCCGCGAATCGGCCGCGACGCGATTTCCGATCCAGAAAGCGGCGCGTAGCTATCTGGATCTCTATGCCCGCATCCTTGACGGCGAAGCGCTTCCTTGACGACCACCGATCCAATCCTCTTCGTCGGCTTTCCGGCAGTCGGCGACTTCGTCCGTTGCCACTCCGCCATCCAGATCATTGCCGAGCGATTTCCTGGTCGCCCCATAGATGTCGTCACCTCGCCGGTCGCCGCGCCGCTGGCGCGCCTGATGCCGCATGTCCGGAAAGGTTGGGCGCTTGCCAAGCGTCATCAGCGGCCCGGTTTTGCGGAGCGCGGCCGCCTCGTCCGCGAGCTGCGCAAGGAGAACTATCGCACGGCCTATCTGATGACCAGCAGCACCAAGGCGGCGCTGATGGCGTTCATGGCCGGCATTGAGGAGCGCATCGGCTATCCGCAGGAGTTGCAATTCGGCCTCCTCAATCGCTTCCCCGTCGGCTGGTTGGCACATCTGTGGGCTTTCGGCCCGCGCAAGACGCGACTCTTCGAGGAGGTCTGCTCGATAGCCTCTCTTGGCGACAAGCCGGCTGCGAGCACGGAATGGCCCGCGCCCCGGCTTGTGGTCGATCCGGTCGAGCTGGACGAATGGCGCCAGCGCCAGAAGATCGATGCCGGCCAGCCGGCGCTGGCGCTCTATACGGCCGACATCGAGAATTTCCGCTCGTGGCCCATCGAGCGCTTCATTTCGGTCGCCCGGGACCATCGTGATCGCGGCTGGGCAATCTGGATTGTCGGCGGACCGCGCGAGCGCGCCGGCGCCGCAAAAATCCGCGCCGCCATTCCTGAGGCAATCGACTTCACCTCGACCCCGTCGATTGCTGACGCGATGTGCCAGATCGCTGCGTCGACCATGTTCCTCGGCGTTGACGGCGGCATTTCCCACGCTGCCGCTGCCCTGAACGTCCCATGTGCGCTCATCTACGGGCTAAATCGCCCCTACGTCCACGGTCCCGTAAACAACCATGTTCGCTTTATCGAGCCGCCGCTCTCAACGCCCAGCTGGGTCAAGGATACGCGCGGGATCAGCGAAACCCGGGTGAGGGAGGCGCTGGCTGGCCTTTCAGCCGGTATTCACAGCTGACGGTGGTCTGGACGGCCTCGGGCGCCTGATCCAAAACGCGCCGATGAGCGCGCCGCCATCGCTCCGTTTCGGCTTTACCCCTTGGCCCTGCGGCTTTCGGGCTCGTGGTTGCCGACCCAATGCGCGCGAATGCGATCGCTGGCTTCAAGGTAAGCCATATCGATGAGATAGGTCAGAAGCTTCTCGCCGTCGGCTTCGGCTTTCTGCCGAAGTTCCCGCAGTATCCCTTGCGCGAACTGCAGGTTCTCCATCTTGCTCGGCTGGTCCATCGGTGCCCCCAATGTCTGCGCATGAACTTTGCGCTGACTATGCTTGCATGAAGATTGCGGTGAAGCTCACGTTGGAGCTGTATCAGGTTGTATTAGCGCTTGATCAACGACCCTATTGCATTTTTTGCGAAAATGTCGATATTTTACGCCGCCAATCGGACCGCGACGATGCACGAAGACGAGGGCAGTTTCCCCGACAAGTTGCAGGCCATGCTGGATGTCATTGCCGGCAGCGTATCGTCCAGTCGGGACGGTCACGCCGATCTTGGCCGGCTCAGGGTCGACGCCGCCAGCGCCGCGACGGTGTTGGTCGCGTTTTACGGCGACGCTGCTCTTGAGCGCGCCAGCCTGCTGGAGCGCCGCTCGCCTCAAAACCATTTTGCCCGCATGGTGACGGCTGAACTCCGCGGCCGCGGCAAGGTTTCCCGCAAAAGCTAACAAGATCTGCTCCAAGCCGATTTGCGCCTCATCACCCTGCCGTCAAGGCGTTGCTGCGCCTCTTCCTGGGCATTTTCGAGAAGGTAGAACAGCAGGTCCTGCCCCATCGATTGTGAAATCTCCTTGGCCTGCTCGATATGGCGGCGGACCTCGCGAAGCGCTGTCTCCCCCGAATCGATGTTGTGGGTCAGATCGATGAACCAGCCGGGGTACAAGGCTGCTTCTCCCTGACCGTCTACACAGCATTGGCCAACCGCCAGGATCCTGCGAATCCCCATCTTGTCTGAGCGGACGTGATAGATTTCCCTGAACCCCGCTCTCCGCTCCACCGCCTTGCGGATCGCGGTATGCACCCGGAGCCGATCTTCGGCGTCGATGCTCTGCATGCATCTTTCCATGGATACGCCATGCGAGAACTCTTCGAGCGTCAGCCCGAAATAGTCGGAAAGATTGGCATCGCCGTAAACACGGTTGCGCTTGATGTCCCAGGTCCAGAACCCATCAATCGGTGGATATTGCACGTGCGGACCGCGACCCTGCCTAAGCGCTAGCTGCATGAAAACCGCCCCATTCGGCTTCAAGATTCGCTACACTATGTGGCAAAAAAGGAAATAAACAAACTTGTCCTTTTGTACGAGGCGGCAAGATTTCCTTATGTCACGCCAAAACATACTTGGACAGCATAGTTGACGTAACGATATTACGTGGTCTTAAGCTCTCGTTTTTAAACAAAACCAGCACCGCTCTGCAACCGCAAGACGAATTCCAGCTACCCACAGCCGCCGTGGTAAATCGATCGCCGGCTACAAAAGACACCGAGCCTCGAGTTAGGCATGGGGCAACCATGGTTCCGTGGCAACCGGCAGCACAAGCCAGACAATCTACCGCCCGCCTTCGGCTTAACGCCAAGGCGGGCTTTTTTTGCGTTTGGCTTCCGCCTGGTGAAATGTTGTCGAAACCGGCCTTGTCGCATCGGGCGGTGTTCAGGAAACGAATTCCAGCCTTCGACTGGCCAAGGCCGTCCGCAGCGCTTGCACTATGCCGACTTGCGTCGCGGCAAGTTGCTCGACTGTGTCTCGGCCCCTTCAGAAATCAGATCGGCTGTCAGGCCATCATTTTTCGCCCCGTCATCCACACGGTCATGCTCGAACTGCCGGGCACCGGGCAAAGGCTGTAACCAGTGTTCACGGCGGTTGACCCAGAGTTCATAGCTGGGCTCCAATCCTTCGGTGGGGACCTCATCGAGGCTGCCAATCGTCACCTCCACCTCATTCTCACGAACCAAAGGGACCCGGCCGCCACAGGTTGGACAAAAGCTTCTGTCGCCATAGGTACTGACGATACCCGCCGTTTCAAACGCCTCGAGCGGCCACACCGCGAATGCCGAAAAAGTCGACCCGCTCGCCTTGCGGCAGTCCTTGCAATGGCAGAGGCCAACCCGATAGGGATCTCCCGTCACCGAAAACTGGATGCCGCCGCAAAGGCAGCTGCCGCTTCGCCTTGTATCATTGGCCATGACCGCTCCTCCGTCTTGTTGGGCATCACACCGCTAACGCCTCGCAGCGCCATGCGCAGAATCAATTCACGCGAAGCGCAAGGGTTCCACGTCGTCGCGCGGAGTGCATTTGCTGGCGCCGTCAGCACCCCAGTTGGTTCTGTCAGTTCGGGAGGTCGAACACCGGCTCCCGGCACCAATAGACGCGGCATTGTCCATCACGTGTTGGAACCGTGTCGGCGACCGGCACATCCGGCCAGTCGCAGTCATTGCCAAATTGACGAACGTAGCGATCGTAAGTGTTTCGGCCTGTCGTCAGCACGGCCGAGCGATGGCTCTGGATCAGGCGCTGTGTCTCCTCGCAGGTCATCCTGCGCGTGTCCGGACGAGCGTAGGCCGTGGTTGTTACTGCAACCAACGCTGTTCCGACGATCCATGCGAGCCTGTGGAATCTCATAGCGGTCCTTATACTAGAACACCGCTAGATATTTCAGCAGCGAAATGATGCCGATAATGATGACGACGATCTGCGCGATCTGTCTCGTACGACCGTCGAGAGGCAGGCGCTGGACGAGATAGAGCACCAGGATGATCACCAGAAAGGTGATCAGGATGCCGATAAGTACCGATGAAGCCATGTCCCTCACTCCGTTTGGCTAGGTCTGAAAAAAGGTACGCAGCGGCAAACGCTCCGGCCGTTGATTGGTTCCTGTCGGTGCGAAGCTGACCGGTTAACAGCAAGGCCGCGAAACTGCGGTCGGCAATCGCAGCTTACTTGCCGCAGTGGTTGTCGTTCACCGTTGGCGACACGGTTCCAGGCGACTTCGTGCTCGCATCCGGCTGAGCGCCCTGCGGGCTGGCGGCGCAGTTTTCATCCGCGTTCGAATTCATCGCACCATTGGTGCCGTCCGTGCTGTAGGTAGCGCTCGGGTCAACAGCATTGGGATCGGCCGGATTGGGCGTTACGACAACGGACTTGCCGCTGCCGGTCTTGTCGCTGCCAGCGTTCGTACCACCCGTGCTCTGCGCCATCGCCGAGGTCGCCAGACCGATCGTAAGGGCTGAAGCCGCAAGGATTTTCATGAACATGGTCTTTCTCCATTTGTCGAAATTCGTCGCGCTGCGACTAAGGGGAGAACCGCTCGGGTTGGCGAAGGTTCCGGCAAAAATGACCTGAGTTGCGCTTCGCTTTGTTGGCATTTGCGCAAGCCCCAGGATCGGCGTCCCGCGTAGGGAATAGCCTTTCTCGTCGGGAGAACAACCGTCGCACAAAGGGTGCGACGGGAACCGAAAGCTCGCACGTGCATTTCAGCTACCGCAGCGAGCTGCAAAAATGGAGCGGTAGGGGAATTCGTGGCAGGGGAATATGCTGATGTCGTCCGACAGCTGGAGCCTGGAATTCCAGGAATCTCCTCTGCCCATGTGATGGAGGCGTTGCCCGTTGCCGTCTACACAGTCGACAAACAGGGTCGCATCACATTCTTCAACGAGGCAGCGGCTGATCTGTGGGGGCACCGTCCGGTAATAGGCCGAGACCTTTGGTGCGGCTGCTGGAAGCTGCGCCATCTCGACGGCCGGCCGATGGCGCATGGCGAGTGCCCAATGGCGATCTCCATGCTTGAAGGACGCGATATCCCGTGGGATCAGGCGATTGCCGAGCGACCGGACGGCGAACTTGTTCCGTTCAGAGCTCACCCACGCCTGCTTCGCGACAAGTCGGGCGAAATTCTCGGCGCCATCAACACGCTGCTTGACCTGCGCACGCAGACGCAGGCCGACGAGGCGCGAATGCGACTTGCTGCAATTGTCGAATCGTCCATGGACGCGATCGTTTCGAAAGACATCAACGGCATCATCACCAGTTGGAACGATGCAGCCGAACATTTGTTCGGCTACACACCCGCCGAGGCAGTGGGCCGACCGGTAACGATGCTTATTCCACCCGAGCGCCTCGGCGAGGAGGCCTCGATCATCTCGCGAATACGCGCCGGCGAGCGTGTGCCGTCATACGAAACCATGCGCCTGCGCAAGGACGGCAGCCTCGTCCCGGTCTCGCTGACCGTCTCACCGATCCGCGATGGCATCGGGCGGATCGTCGGCGCTTCCAAGATCGCGCGCGACATCAGCCCCCACAAGGAGAGCGAGCGACGCATCCGTCTGCTCATGCGCGAAGTCAACCATCGGGTGAAGAACCAATATTCGGTCATCATCTCGATGATCCGCGAAACCAGCAGATCGGCGGGCACGCCAGCGACATTCCTCGAACAGGTGCGAGAGCGCATCTCGGCGCTTTCGCAATCCCACGATCTCCTGGTCGATGCCGAGTGGCGCGGTGCGACCATTGGCGACCTGATCAAGGCGCAACTCAAAGCCTTTGCAGCGCAGGACCGTCTGTCGGTGGCCGGGCCGGTGATCATACTTCAACCAAATGCCGTGCAATATCTCGGCATCGCCTTCCACGAACTGGCCACCAATTCGGCAAAGTATGGAGCGCTGTCGCGTCACGGCGGACGAGTCGAAATCGAATGGGATACGGCCCCGGCAACCGACCGCACCGACGCCTTTCGCTTGACCTGGCGGGAGTTGGATGGGCCGGGCATCAGCGGGACCATGCACCGCGGTTTTGGCTCCGTCGTGCTCAAGCGGGTTGCGCCACAAGCGCTTAGCGGCACCGGACAACTGGAATTTGGGGAACAAGGCGTCGTCTGGACGCTCCAAGCGCCGCTGCGCTCCGTCCAGGCCTCTTTCGCGGATTTCGAGTCGATTGAAGGGACGTGAAGCGGATAGCGTCCTCCCGGGACTATCCCTGCAGGGGAGGGCGCGCGGTTTGGCCACCTATGGTGTCGAAACTGTCAATGCCAAGCATTTCGTGCTGATTGTCGGCAAGCGAAGTCAATCTTCCTGCCTCAACGGCGATCAGGCCATCCAATTCCATCACCGCGCCGTAGAGTTGGGCTGTCTGCATCACAAGCCGCTCGACGTCTTCAAGGGCGATGTTCTCGTCCAGGTTAGCCAATCGCACCTCCTCGGCAACCAGGGCGATATTGACCATTCCGTGGGAGCGTAGGGCCGCCAGGACCCGGGAATTGAGATCCTCTCGTAGCCGAGCCGAATATCCGTAGCGCATGGAAACCTCCCTTTCAGGAGCGGTTCGTCCCTTGTGAACAAGATGCGCCAGCGGTTTCCGGATGGCAAGAAGAATCTGAAATATTATCAAATAAATCAATTAGTTAGTAGATGGCGTGAGTTGTGCAATCGACGCTTCATCCGCATCGTTGGTCTTGTATGTGACTTACCTATCGACAGCCCTTGACGCGAAACGCTGAGACTCCTAACTATACTGTTATTGAGATACATACTAACTCGTCGTATTTTTGGTCCTGGCGGTTGGAGGCGCAAATGGCCGAACTGGAACGACCCGAGCGACTGCAGATCATGCTGACAGCTGAGGAATTGGCTGCCTTGGAGAACTGGCGCTTCGAAAGGCGCATGCCAAGCCGGTCCGCGGCGGTGCGGGAACTGCTGCGGCGCGGCCTGGACGCGGATGGATTTCTGACAGCTGGCCAGGGAACAAAGTCTCAGGACTTTGGAATTCTGAGCAGCAGTGCGAATGGCGACGTATCGCCGGGCGAATAATTCGGCGGCGACTGGCCAATAATCGCTTCGTCTGGAAATGCCCGCTATCAATTTATGTGCGACCGTGTGGCGGGAAAACGCATGCGGCCCGCTCGGCAGGATACTTACCGCTATGATTGCAAGCCCGCTCCGGTCCGCCGGGGCGGGCTTTTTTCGTTTCCGGGACATTTGCGCACCGGCACGTCGAACCGGGACATGCTGGACGTCTCACACCAATCTTGTCGGCATCATTTTCAGATCAGCTCAAGATTCTCGTCCGCCGCACTCCAGGCACACGACACTGTGGCCTGGGCAGCTGAGCCGGTGCGTTCCTCCGGGGCAGCAATGGCCGTTCGAACTCATCCACCGGGCGCAAACAAAGACCTTGCGGGCTCCTTGGCAGCGCGGACATTCCAACGGGCGCGCCAGCAAGGTCTCGTTCTCCGAAACACGGCATTCCCTCTCAAGGACCTGGACCATCTGAAAACCCCGAGGCCGAAATACAGCTAAGCTATCCATACCCGGAAAGCCTAAATTAGAATTTAATTATATGAACCACGACCTTGGCAACAGCGCAGTTTCGCGAGCGGCAATGTCAGGCCACGGCAGGCCACTGCGCTTGTCTCATTCACAATCTCGGCCGTGTCAGGATAATGTTCCGGCCGCTCCCGGCGTTGGTCGGCCCGCGATTTGCCCACCGATTTTCACATCCGGATCGTCACAGGCGCTTTCGCTTTGCCGGAGCGGCGTTAAAGCTGCGGGGCAGATGCTGAGCGGGAACAATCCATTCCGGCGTCGGTTCGTTTGAACAGGGATGGTCTGCCAATGACATTGATGGGCGCGGCGGCATTGCTGATCCTCATCCTGACCTATGCCGGCGTCGCGATCGGCCGCATCCCGGGCCTGCGTCTCGACCGGGCAGGGATCGCCTTGCTCGGCGGTGCGGCGATGATCGCTATCGGCGCGCTCAGTATGGAAGACGCCTATCGCGCCATCAATTTTGACACCATCACGCTACTGCTCGGCATGATGATCGTGGTGGCGCATCTGAAGGTGTCAGGCGCCTTCCGGGCGCTTGG
Source organism: Mesorhizobium neociceri (assembly GCF_013520985.1). GTDB lineage: Bacteria > Pseudomonadota > Alphaproteobacteria > Rhizobiales > Rhizobiaceae > Mesorhizobium > Mesorhizobium neociceri. Next base: position 77,009 of record NZ_JACDTY010000013.1, read on the forward strand.
CGCTTACGCAATCGAGCACGCGCACGCGCCGTTCATGCTTCTGGTGATGGTGACGCTCCTGACCGGCATCCTGTCGGCGTTTCTGGTCAACGACGCGATCTGCCTGGTGATGGCGCCGATCGTCGTCCACGTCACCCGTGTCATCAACCGCAATCCCATTCCCTATCTGATCGCTACCGCCACCGCGTCCAATTGCGGCAGCGTCGCTACCATCACCGGCAACCCGCAGAACATGGTCATCGGTGCGCTGTCGGGAATTTCCTATCCGGCCTTTTCGGCAGCACTTGCGCCGGTTGCCCTGTTCGGCCTCGTCGCCGTCATCGTCATCGTGCGCATCGTCTACCGGGCCGAATTCGCGCGCAGTGCCGAGCTCAGCCCGGAAGTCTATCGCGGCCGCATGCTGCCCGGGCAGGTGCTGAAGGCAGTGGTTGTCTGCATTGGCCTGGCGGTCGCATTCTTCGCCGGCGTTCCGGTCGCCAAGGCAGCACTGATCGGCGGCGCCATCCTGCTCGTCACCCGCGCCATCAAGCCGGCGCGCATCTACCGCGAGATCGACGGCCCGCTGCTGTTCATGTTCGCCGGCCTGTTCATCGTCGTCGCCGGAGCTGAAAAGACGCTGCTGACGCCGGATATCATCGCCTCGGCCAAGAACCTTGGACTGGACGACGTCTGGCGGCTGTCCGGCTTTACCGCTGTGCTTTCCAACATCATGAGCAATGTTCCGGCGGTGCTGGCGTTGAGGCCGTTCATATCTGGCCTTGAAAACCCCGGGCGCGCCTGGCTGGTGGTGGCGATGAGTTCGACGCTGGCCGGCAACTTCACTTTGCTCGGCTCGGTCGCTAATTTGATCGTCGCAGAGCAGGCGCGGGCGGCCGGCACGCAGCTATCCTTCTCGGCCTTCTTCAAGGTCGGTCTGCCGCTGACGCTGCTGACGCTTGCCGCCGGCACGGCCTGGCTGGCGGCTGGCTTTTAGGGGGCAGTCCCCTCGACCAGCCTTGCCCGAACCAGCGTTGCAGCCGCACGTCCGGCCGCCTCGACATAATCGGGGTTGCGGTGGATCAGCATGATCGAAAAGGCGCCGTCCATCAAAAGCACGATTTCGCGCGCCAAGGTCTGCGGCTCGCCGACGCCGTGGCCGGAGAGTTCACTGGCCAGCCAGGTCTCGAAATTCTTCTTGTGCCGTGACCCCGCCTTGACCGCCGGGTGTCCGGGCATCGAAGCGAGTTCGGCTGCCGTCCGCAGGAAGCCGCAGCCTTTCCATTTGGGATGCCGCGCCACACGCGCCAGATTGATGAAGATCGCCTCGACCTTGCGCTCGACATCGCCCTCGGCCGCATCGAACCAGCCGGCCATCTGCCTGATGTTCGGCTGGTCGCGGCCGTCGAGATAGGCGGCGATCAGATCGTCCTTGCTCTTGAAGTGATAGTAGAGCGTGCGCTTGGTCAGCCCGGCTTTTTCAGCCACCGCATCGACGCTGACGCGGCCGATCCCCTCGGCATAGAACAGCTTCGTCGCGGCATCGACAATGCGTTTGCGGGTAGGGATCGGTGCTTCGCTCATCCGTCAAGTATACCGACTAGTGAATATACATACAATCGAAAGCCTGATCCTTTCCGACGATAAACGCAGGAAAGGGAAGAGACATGACCGAGCTTGTGCTCACCGAGGCCCGCAACGGAATCGCCATCCTCACACTCAATCGCCCCGAAAAACTCAACGCCTTGAACTATGCGCTGATCGATCGCCTGCTTGTGCTCCTGGATGCGATCGAGACAGACGATGCCATCCGCGCCATCATCCTCACCGGGGCAGGAGATCGCGCCTTCTCCGCCGGCGGCGACATCCATGAATTCTCTGCCAGTGTGGCCCGCGGCGCCGATGTCGCGCTGCGCGACTTCGTCATGCGCGGACAGCGGCTGACGGCAAGGCTGGAAGCGTTTCGCAAACCCGTCATCGCCGCCGTCAACGGTATCGCCTTCGGCGGCGGCTGCGAGATCACCGAAGCAGTGCCGCTCGCCATCGCCAGCGACCGCGCCTTGTTCGCCAAGCCTGAGATCAGTCTCGCAATGCCGCCTACTTTCGGCGGCACGCAGCGGCTTCCGAGACTGGCCGGGCGGAAGCGGGCGCTCGAACTGCTGTTGACCGGTGATTGGTTCCCGCCGCCGCGCGCCCTCGAACTCGGCCTCGTCAACCAGGTGGTGTCGCACGAGAATCTGATGCCGGCCGCGCTCGATCTCGCCCGACGCATCGTCGCGCACTCCCCGGCGGCAATTGCCTCAATCCTCACCGCAGTGGCGCGCGGCCTCAACCACAACATAGCGGAGGGGTTGCTGGTCGAGGCCGAGCAGTTCGCCAGCATGGCGCCGACCGCCGACCTGCGCGAAGGGCTCGACGCATGGATCGAACGACGCAGGCCCGCTTATGATGGCTCATGGACCCATATCACGCGGCCGGACGAGGCAAGGTCGGCTTCGCTGCGGCTCGACCACGCCGGGCAGGATGGCGCTCCGCAGCGATCTACACCGCGATCGAAATCGGGATGACGGGTCGAACGGGGCACCGATAGACCTCGTTTTTCTAAGCCTAGGCGCTAGAACTACTCGTTTGCGTCGGGCCAGCTGCCAAAGCCACCATACCTCATCCAATGCCGGTATCGGCGGTTGGCAGATCGGAGGCGGAAATGGTCGCTCTTGCTCGCAGGTCCTGGGTTCCCTTGCATTGCGACGACTTCGCGCAGCAACTCGCCAGGACGACAAGCGAACAGCGGAGCGCGGCCGTGCTTGGCGTGATCGAGAGCGGCATCGCGCTCAACCGGTCGATCCATGAGGCCGACTGCATCAACCTCAACCCGGCAACCAATGTGATGAATCCGAAGGCCGAGGCGGCGCTTGCGTCCGGCCTCGGTTCCCGCCCGTCGCTCGGTTATCCCGGCGACAAATATGAGATGGGACTGGAAGGCGTCGAGCAGGTCGAGGTCATCGCGGCCGAGCTCGCGGCTGAAATCTTCGGCGCCAAATATGCCGAAATCCGCGTGCCGTCGGGCGCCATCGCCAACCTCTACGCCTTCATGGTCGCAGCACGGCCGGGGGACGCGATCATTGTGCCTTCGCCTGCCATTGGCGGCCATGTCACGCATCACATGGCGGGCTGCGCCGGGCTCTATGGACTAGACATCCATGCCGCGCCCGTCGATGCAGATGGCTATACGGTCGATGTCGCAAAGCTGCGCGAGCTCGCCCGCTCGGTCCGGCCGAAGATGATCACGATCGGCAGCAGCCTCAACCTTCTGCCGCATCCCATCCGCGAGATCCGCGCGATCGCCGACGAGGTCGGCGCGCTGGTGCTCTTCGATGCGGCGCATCTTTGTGGGATGATCGCCGGGCACGCTTGGCAGCAGCCGCTGGAAGAGGGCGCCCATCTGATGACGATGAGCACCTATAAAAGCCTTGGCGGACCGCCTTCGGGCCTGATCGTGACCAACGACGCCGACGTCGCCGAGAAGCTGGACAGGATCGCCTTTCCCGGCATGACGGCGAATTTCGATGCCGCCAAATCGGCTGCCTTGGCCATCACGCTGCTCGACTGGAAAGACCACGGCAAGGCTTACGCGGCCACTATGGCGGGGACGGCCAAGGCATTGGCGAGCGAACTCGCGGATCGCGGCCTGCCGGTCTTCTCGACGAGCAAGGGCCATACGACCTCGCACCAGTTCGCCATTGCGGCCGCCGAATTCGGCGGCGGCCAGGCGGCGGCAAAGAAACTGCGGCGGGCCAACATTCTGACCTGCGGCATCGGCTTGCCAATCGACGCGGTCGAGGGCGACATGAACGGCCTGCGCTTCGGCACGCCGGAGATCGTGCGCTGGGGCATGACCGAAGACGATATGCCCGAACTGGCCGCCCTCATCGCCAGGGGGCTGCGCGGCAACGACGCCAGCGAAGCGGTCGCAGCCGATGTGACGCTATTCCGGCGCCGGTTCCAGAAAATGCATTTCGTGAACTGACCGCCTGAACCCGCGGGCAAAGCCCGCTTTCTCAAAAACAAAGGGGAATAAAATGCGCATGATCTTGCGGATGATGACTGCTGCCCTGATGACGGCCGCCGCCGTCGGTGTTGCAAGGGCAGATATCGTGCTGGGGGTGGCCGGTCCGATGTCGGGACCGAACGCCGCCTATGGCGAACAGTATCGCATCGGCGTCGAAACCGCGGTCGAGCGCATCAACGCCAATGGCGGTGTGCTCGGCCAGAAACTTGCCGTCTCGATTGGCGACGATGTCTCCGACCCGAAGCAGGGCGTCTCCGTCGCCAACAAATTCATTGCCGACGGCGTCCACTATGTCGTCGGCCACTACAATTCCGGCGTCACCATTCCGGCTTCCGAAGTCTACGCCGAAAACGGCGTTCTGTTCGTCACGCCGACGGCCACCAATCCGATGGTGACCGAGCGCGGTCTGTGGAACGCCTTCAGGGCCTGCGGCCGCGACGACCAGCAAGGCATCATCGCCGCCAAATTCGTGCTCGAACGCTTCAAGGACAAGAAGGTCGCGATCGTCGACGACAAGTCGACGGCGGGCAAGGGCCTCGCCGACGAGATGGCCAAGGCCTACAATGCCGGCGGCGGCCAGGAAGTCCTGCACGAGGAGATCAACCCCGGCGAGAAGGATTACGCCTCGCTCGTCGCCAAGATCAAGCAGTCGGGCGCGGACCTCGTCTACTATGGCGGCCAGCACACCGAGGCTGGGCTGATCGTCAGGCAGATGCACGACCAGGGCGCCGCCACGATCCTGATGGGCGGCGACGGCATCTCCAACAGCGAGTTCGGCGCCATCGGCGGCGACGGCGCTGCCGGAACCCTGATGACGTCGTTCCCGGACCCTGCCACCTTCGCCGAGGCCAAGGACGCCGTTGCCGACCTGAAAGCCAAGAACGTGCCGACTGAGGCGGTGACGCTTTATGCCTATGCCGCGACGCAGATCATCGCCGAGGCGATCGCCAAGGCCAAGGCCGACGATCCCAAGGCCGCGTCCGACTATCTCCATTCCGGCGCCAGCATCTCGACCGTGCTCGGTTCGATCTCCTATGACGGCAAGGGGGATATCAAGCAGCCGGGCTTCGTCGTATTCGAGTGGCGGGAGGTCAACGGCAAGCTGACCCCAGTGGCCCTTAAGTAGAGAGGGCCCTCGAATAGAACCTTGCATCGGCGTCTGGGGCACCGGTCGCCGATGCCCCAGGGAGCCGGACGATGGCCGTCAATCCGCCTCGACCCCGAATGCCACCGCTCAACAGCTTGCGGGCTTTTGAGGCGGCCGCCCGTCATCAAAGCTTTGCCAAGGCTGCCGACGAGCTCGGCGTCACGCCTGCGGCCGTATCGCATCAGGTCAAGGCACTCGAGGCATGGCTGGGCTCGCCGCTGTTCGCGCGCCATGCACAGGGGTTGCATCTGACCGAGGCCGGCCGCGCGGCGCTGCCGGCCTTCTCCACGGCATTCGACGCCATGGGCCTTGCCGTTCAGGAGCTGCGCATCTCGGCGCCGAGGCCGCAGGTCAGCATCGCCGCGCTGCCGTCGATCGCCCAGCTTTGGCTTGCGCCGCGCCTGCCGGCGCTGCGCACAGCTCTTCCGGCGCTTCGCCCATCCATTCATACACTGGAGGAGCCGCCGGACTTCAGGCGCGAACCGTTCGACCTCGCCATCTTCCTGACCAGGCATGCCCCGGCCGGCAGCCGCGCGTTCAAGCTCTGCGACGACGCCATCTTTCCGGTCTGCGCGCCAGCCTTGGCGCAGCAGTTGAAAACGCCGGCCGATCTGTCGTCGCAGCTTCTGCTTTGGGACACCACCTGGACCGGCGACTGGAGCCTGTGGTTCGAGGCTGCTGGCGTGAAGGGGCCATCGATCGACACCGGCTCCGAGTTTTCGCTCTACAGCATGGCCCTGCAGGCGGCGATCGATGGCGCCGGCGTGCTGATGGGGCATGAGGCGCTGGTGTCGCGCGCACTTGCCGCCGGTTCGCTGGTGGCGCCGTTCCCGAGGCGCGTCGCCACCGGCCTCAGCCTGTCCATCCTGGCGCCGGACCGTCCGCCCGCGCAAGCCGCACAGATGATCGACTGGCTGCTTGCGCAGGACGGCACGAAACGGGACTGACGTGGTGGCAGCCCGTTCGGCGATCTCGCCAGCGCTAGGCGAGCAAGGCGGGCCAGCGCCGCCGCTAGGCGGTCACCAGAGGCGTCGTTTGTATTCGCGCCGCTACTGCCAGGAGATCCGTCTGCGTGATCAGACCGAGAATGTGCCACTCGCCGTCAACAATGACCACGGCATGGCTGCGCCCGTCGGTGAGTATGGGCAGCAGGCTCATCGCCGGTGTGTCGGGGGAGGCGGTGCCGGCGTTCGACATCACGCCTCTTACCGTTTCGGTGGCTCTCGTCAATTCGCGCAGGCCGACGGCGCCGACTAGCCTTGCCTCTGCGTCGACAACCGGCAAGGTGCGGACGTTGTGATCGAGGAGTTGCTGTCGCGCCTGGTCGGCGGAAGCATGCTCAGGCACCGACACCACATCGCGCGACATGATGTCGGCGCACAGCAACGTCCGGTGCGAGCGGACCATGGCCTGCAATTCGACCTGGCGCAGCAGCAGTTCGAGATCGCCGCGATCGATATCGAAGCTCTCGTCCAGTGCGCCGAGCGCGGCATCGATATCCTCGGGCTGGAAGCCGACGCGCTGCACCGCCGGCGGGTCGGCCGTTCCGTGGCTGTTGGCGACAGGAGAGGGCCGGTGCGGGTAGCTGCGTCGCGACAGCCTATGGAAAGCGTAGCCGAGCGCGACCAGAATGATCGAGTTCAGCGCCACCGGCACGAAGGGAAACAGGAAGCCGGCGCTGGTCACGGCTGGTCCGCCGAGCACGGCGGTCAGCGTGGCGGCTCCGCCCGGCGGATGCAGGCAACGCGTGAACGACATGGCGGCGATCGCCAGCGCCCGGCTATGCCCGTGGCGAGAGCCGGCTCATGCACGAAATGCGCAACGATCACGCCGATCAGCGCGGATATGGTGTTGCCGCCGATGATCGACCATGGCTGCGCCAGCGGGCTCGCGGGCACCGCAAACAGCAGCACCGCCGACGCGCCCATCGGCGCCACCAGCAGAGGCACATGCGGGCCGTTGCCGAGCACCAGCGCGCCGATCGCCCCGGTCAGCGCAATGCCGATCATCGCGCCGATACAGGCGATGAGGCGCTCGCGCAGCGTCGCGCCGGCGAGAATGGGGACAAAGAGACGAAAGGCCATGGCAAGCTCGGGATGGCTGGAATTGCAGCTCGAAGCACCCTGCAATGATGCCGGATCGCCGACTTTGAAAGTCAAACCGATCCGAAAAAGCGCGCACTTGGGAAATAACATTGCGCGTGGTCAAGCGATGAGCGGCTTTGCGACATCGGGCGTCTCACAAAGCTTCCAGCCAGTCTTTTCAGGCCTTTGTGCCGGTTTGCGGATTCAGCTTGGTAGGTTGCGGTTCATACCGCAGCAGCCGCAGCGGCCAGTCCGCGCAGGATATCGGCCTTGAGGTCCTCGACATTCTCGAGCCCGATCTGCAGGCGGATCAGCGGCCCGTCATAGGGGCCTTTGGCGACGGTGCGATCGCCGAGGAAGACCGGGACGGCAAGGCTCTCATAGCCGCCCCATGAATAGCCGAGGCCGAAGATCTTCAGCGCATCGAGGAAGGCGTGCTGCTGTTTCTGGCCGCCGCCCCTGAGCACAATGGAAAAGATGCCGCTCGAGCCGGAAAAATCGCGCTTCCACACGGCATGGTCGGGATGGCTGGGGAGCGCCGGGTGCAGCACGCGCGCCACGCCGGGCTGGCCTTCCAGCCAACTGGCGATGGCAAGCGCGCTCTTTTGATGGTGATCGAGCCGCACGCCCATCGTGCGCAGGCCTCGCAGCACCTGGTAGACGTCGTCGGGGCCGGCGCAGCAACCCATCGTGTAGAATGTCTCGCAAAGCTGTTTCCAACAATCGGCATTGGCCGACACCGTTCCCATCAGCACATCGGAATGACCGGCAGGGTACTTCGTCGCCGCATGGATCGAGATATCGACGCCGTGGTCGAGCGGGCGGAAATAGAGCGGCGTCGCCCAGGTGTTGTCCATCATGACGATAGCGCCGGCCGCGTGCGCCGCCTTGGCAATGGCCGGGACGTCCTGCACCTCGAAGGTGTTGGAGGCCGGCGATTCCGTGAGCACGACTTTGGTGTTCGGCTTGATCAGCCTGGCGATGCCGGCGCCGGTATATGGATCGTAATACTCGACCTCGACGTCCAGCCGCTTCAACATCGTGTCGGCGAAATTGCGGGTCGGGTGATAGACCGAATCGACGATCAGGATGTGATCGCCCGCCGACAGGAACGCCAGCAACGGGATCGTCACCGCCGCCAGGCCCGACGGTACCAAGATGGTGCCGGCCGAGCCTTCCAACGCGTCGATCGCATGCGCCAGCGCGTCGGTCGTCGGCGTGCCGCGGGTGCCGTAGGTGTATTTCTGGCTGCGGGCCGCCATTGTCGCTGCATTGGGGTAAAGCACGGTCGAGGCATGCACGACCGGCGGATTGACGAAGCCGAAATAGTCGTGCGGGTTGTTGCCTGAATGGGCGAGCCGCGTGTTGATGCCCAGTTCGCCGCCGTCTGTCGCCATAGCTGTTCGCCTTGTGGTGAAAGCGCTAGCCATAGTGCGGCGGCATGGGTCGCGCAACAGCCGGGCGCCCGCCAGGCGACGCCCTTTGCATAGGCCAATTCCCCCATGAACAGTCTGGGATGCCTGGTAATCCAGGGCCGCGGATTTCGCCGGCGGATGCGGATTAGTGTCGATGGACTTTGCCGGTTTTGTTTGCGCGGCTTGCTGCTTTCATGACGCTGTTGTCTGCAATTCAGGCATTTGCGGCAATTGGTTTTCAAAGCTGTCGTGAATCGGTCATTTCCCTTGACCTCACAGGAATAATCGCCTTCGATGCAGTTCGTGAATGGGAGGGGCCGGGCGTCGGTTACGACGCGGGGTTCCGGAATGCACCGGATGGGAGCCGGGTTCACACGGGAAAAAGATCAGGATTTGCCTGAGGATCAGGGTTTACCTGAAAACAGAAAAGGGTCTGTGGGTTATGAAACACATTGCAATTGGCATTCTTGGCGCTGCCGCTCTCGGATTTATGGCGTCAGCCGCGTCGGCGAGCACGCTCGACGACGTCAAGGCGAAAGGCTTCATCCAGTGCGGCGTCTCGACCGGTCTGGCCGGGTTCTCGGCGCCGGACGACAAGGGCGATTGGAAAGGCATCGATGCTGATTTCTGCCGCGCTGTCGCGGCCGCCGTCTTCGGTGACGGCACCAAGGTCAAGTTCACCCCGCTCAGCGCCAAGGAGCGCTTCACCGCGCTGCAATCGGGCGAAGTCGACATCCTATCGCGCAACACCACCTGGACCATCAATCGCGATACCGCGCTTGGCCTGAACTTCGTCGGCGTCACCTATTATGACGGCCAGGGCTTCATGATCAACGCCAAGAAGTTGCCGGGCGTCAATTCGGCGCTGCAGCTTTCGGGCGCGGCGGTCTGCGTGCAGAGCGGCACCACCACCGAGCTCAACCTCGCCGACTACTTCAAGGCGAACAAGATGGAATACAATCCGGTCGTCTTCGAAAAGCTGGAAGAGGTCAACGCCGCCTATGACGCCGGCCGCTGCGATGTCTACACCACCGACCAGTCGGGCCTCTACGGCATCCGCCTGACGCTCAGCGCGCCGGCCGATCATGTCGTGCTGCCCGAGATCATCTCCAAGGAGCCGCTCGGCCCGGCCGTGCGCCAGGGTGACGACCAGTGGTACCACATCGTCAAGTGGACCTACTTCGCGCTGTTGCAGGCCGAGGAACTGGGCATCACCCAGGCCAATGTCGAAGAGATGAAGACCTCGGATAGCCCGGAGATCAAGCGCGTGCTCGGTCAGGAAGCTGAAACCAAGATCGGCACCGACCTTGGCGTGAGCAATGACTGGGTCGTCAACATCGTCAAGGCAGTCGGCAATTACGGTGAGATGTTCGAGCGCAATGTCGGCACGGGCAGCCCGCTGAAGATTGCGCGCGGCATCAATGCGCTGTGGACCAAGGGCGGCCTGCAATACGCGCCACCGATCCGCTGATCGAAATGTGATCCGGAAGGCAGATCGTCTGCCTTCCGGTTTCTCTTTCCAGGGGATGGTCCAATGGCGTCGCAGGAAGTTCTTCGCGAGGAACCGAGCCGAGGTTCCTTTATCAACGATCCGAAAGTCCGCGGGATTTTCTTCCAGGCGGTTGTCGTCATCTTGCTGGTGGCGGGCGTCTGGTGGATCGTCCACAACGTCATCGAGAACCTGCAGCGCCTGCACATTGCCTCCGGTTTCGGCTTCCTGAAGAACCGCGCCGGCTTCGACATCTCTGAAAGCGCCATCGCTTATAGCTCGGACAGCACTTATGGGCGTGCTATTGTCGTCGGACTGATCAACACCCTCATCGTCGCCGTTGCCGGCATCATCACCGCGACCATCATCGGCTTCATTGTTGGTATCGGCCGTTTGTCGCACAACTGGCTGATCCGCAAGATCTGCACGGTCTATGTCGAGGTCTTCCGCAACATCCCGCCGCTGCTGGTGATCTTCTTCTGGTATTCCGGCGTGCTGGCGGTCTTGCCCGTGGTGCGCGAAAGCATCAACCTGCCGTTCGGCTCTTTTCTCAACCAGCGCGGCTTCTATTTTCCACGCGCTGTCTGGGGCGACGGCTCCTGGCTGATCTTCGTCGCTTTGCTTGTCGGTATCGCCCTGGCGTGGTTCGTCGCTCGCACGGCGCGCCAGCGGCAGATGGCGACCGGTCAACAGTTTCCAGTGTTCTGGACCTCGCTGGCGCTGATCATCGGCCTGCCGCTGCTCGCCTACGTGCTGAGCGGTTTTCCGCTGACCTTCGATTTCCCGAAGCAATCGACTTTCAACCTGACCGGCGGTTTCCAGGTCAAGCCGGAGTTCCTTTCGCTCTATCTGGCGTTGTCCTGCTACACGGCGGCTTTCATCGCCGAGATCGTGCGCGCCGGCATTCTCGGTGTCAGCAAGGGCCAGACCGAGGCGGCGGGAGCGCTGGGGATGCGGCCGGGATCGATCCTGCGGCTTGTCGTCGTTCCGCAAGCCATGCGCATCGTCATCCCGCCGCTGACCAGCCAGTATCTCAACCTGACCAAGAACTCGTCGCTGGCCATCGCCATCGGTTATCCCGACCTGACGGCGACAGCCGGCACGGTGCTGAACCAGACGGGCCAGGCGGTCGAGGGCGTTCTGATCATGATGGTCGTCTATCTCGTCATCAGCCTGGTGACCTCGGCAGTCATGAACGTGGTCAACGCCAGAATGGCGCTGGTGGAGAGGTAACGGCCATGCAGGAACATGATACCGCCTGGGTGCGGACCGAAATGGCACTGGCGCAACAGGCGCCGGCCGGAGTGCGCGGCCCCTTGGCCTGGGTTCGCAAGAACCTGGTCGGCTCTGTGGGCGACATCATCCTGACCGTCCTGGGCATCGCGCTGGTCGTGCTGATCCTGCCGCCAATCATCAACTGGGCCTTCATCAGCGCCCAATGGGTGGGAGCGGACCGCACGGTATGCGCCACGGCGGCGCAAGGCGGCATTCAGCCGGACGGCTGGTCCGGCGCCTGCTGGGCCTTCGTCAACGCCAAGTTCGGCCAGTTCATGCTCGGCCGCTATCCCATAGAAGAGCGCTGGCGGCCGATCCTGGTCGCCATCCTGTTCGTGGCGCTGCTGGTGCCGCTGCTGATCCCGCGCGTGCCGCGCAAGGGGCTGAACGCCATCCTGCTCTTCCTGGTGCTGCCGATCGTTGCCTTCGTGCTGCTGGTCGGCGGCATGTTCGGCCTGCCGCATGTCGAGACGCAGTTGTGGGGCGGCCTGCTGGTGACGCTGAGCCTGTCTTTCGTCGGCATCGCCGTGTCGCTGCCGATGGGCATCGTGCTGGCCCTTGGCCGGCGCTCCAAGATGCCGATCGTCAAGACACTGTGCGTGGTCTTCATCGAATTCGTTCGCGGCATTCCGCTGATCACCGTGCTGTTCTTCGCCAGCGTCATGCTGCCGCTGTTCCTGCCCGCCGGCGTTTCCTTCGACAAGTATCTCAGGGCATTGATCGGCGTTTCGCTGTTTGCTGCTGCCTATATGGCCGAAGTGGTGCGCGGCGGCCTGCAGGCGATCCCCAAGGGTCAGTATGAGGGTGCGGATTCGCTTGGCCTCGGCTACTGGCAGAAGATGGTTCTGATCGTGCTGCCGCAGGCGCTGAAGCTGGTCATTCCCGGCATCGTCAACACCTTCATCGGCATGTTCAAGGACACCAGCCTGGTTATCATCATCTCGATGTTCGACCTGCTTGGTGTCGTCAAGCAGAACTTCTCCGATCCCAGCTGGGCGACGCCGCAGACCACCAAGTCCGGCCTGATCTTTGCAGCCTTTGTCTTCTGGCTGTTCTGCTTCGGCATGTCGCGCTATTCCATGTATACGGAACGCCGGCTCGACACCGGCCACAAACGCTAAGAACAAAAAGGGGAACCTGCCATGGTCATAGAAAACGCCGTCAGCGCCGAAGAGATCAAGGTCGATGCCAAGAAGATGCACATCTCGACCACCGATGTCGCCATCGACATTATCGGCATGCACAAATGGTATGGCGAGTTCCATGTGCTGAAGGACATCAATCTGAAGGTGATGCGCGGCGAGCGCATCGTCATCTGCGGTCCATCCGGCTCCGGCAAATCGACGATGATCCGCTGCATCAACCGGCTGGAGGAACACCAGAAGGGCAAGATCATCGTCGACGGCAAGGAACTGACCAACGATTTGAAGAAGATCGACGAGGTGCGCCGCGAGGTCGGCATGGTGTTCCAGCACTTCAACCTGTTCCCGCACCTGACCATCCTGGAGAACTGCACGCTGGCGCCGATCTGGGTGCGCAAGACGCCGAAGAAGCAGGCCGAGGAAATCGCCATGCACTTCCTCAAGCGCGTGAAAATCCCCGAACAGGCCAACAAATATCCGGGCCAGCTGTCCGGCGGCCAGCAGCAGCGCGTGGCGATTGCGCGCTCGCTGTGCATGAACCCGCGCATCATGCTCTTCGATGAGCCGACCTCGGCGCTCGATCCCGAAATGATCAAGGAAGTTCTGGAGACGATGGTGGGTCTCGCCGAGGAAGGCATGACGATGCTCTGCGTCACCCACGAAATGGGCTTTGCCCGCAAGGTCGCCAATCGGGTGATCTTCATGGATCAGGGCCAGATCGTGGAACAGAACACGCCGGCCGAGTTCTTCGACCATCCGCGCCACGAGCGTACGAAGCTGTTCCTGTCGCAGATCCTGCACTGATCGTTTCGATGCAAACAAAAAGAGCCCAGCCGCAATGCGGCCGGGCTTTTTTGCTTTTTTGGGGCCGGACGATGACGCCGGGAGACCGCATGAGAAAAGCCCTGCGTTTCCTGGCCATGCTGGTTGTCGCGGTCGTGCTTGCCACCACGCTCGGCACGTTGGTGCCGCGCCCGCTCTGGCCGGCATCGGCGGCGGGTGAGGGCACACGCCACATTCTGGTGCTGAAGAATCCGATCCACACCGACATCGCCATTCCCGTCGACGACGAGGTACGCCAACGCTTCCGCTTCCTGGTCGATGCCGGCATCCCCGCGGACGCTCCTGAGGTGCGCTACATCGTCTTCGGCTGGGGCGGCCGCGCCTTCTATCTGGAGACGCCGAGCTGGTCTGAGCTGAAAGCAGTGCCTGTGCTCAAGGCGCTGACGCTGGACGCCTCGGTCATGCATGTGGATATCGCCGGCGCCATCGCCGAGCCGCATCCCGACGTCACCGGCTTCGACATCGATGAGGGGCGTTTTGCAGCACTGCTTGATTACATCGACGCGAGCTTCCAGCAAGGGCCGAACGGTCCGGTTGTCATCGAGAATGCCGCCTATTCCCGCTTCGACCGCTTCTTCGAGGCGAACGGCCATTTCAACGCGTTGGTCGGCTGCAACACCTGGACGGCGGCGGGTCTGCGCACCGCTGGCCTGCGCACCGGCTGGTGGAACCCACTGCCGGCCTCGCTCGGCCTGTCGATGCGGCTTTACAACTAGGCAAAAACGGCATCCCGGCGCCGCTCAGCGCCGAATGATTTTCTGCGGCTCCCAGCCGTAGAGCCAGTCGAGATCGGTTGCGAGCTTTTCAGGCGAGCGGATTGCCAGGAACAGGTTGCGGGCGATCGCCACCGGACCGGCGGCGTGCCAGGCCAGGCGGTTGACGGCGCCGCGACGGGCGGCCTTGGCGACCCGTGGCCGCCGCAGGTTTTCCCAGATTTGAAGGCTTTTCGCCGGATCGGCGGGGAAATCGGCAATGACGTCAGCCAGCGTCACGGCATCCTCTATCGCCATGGCGGCACCTTGCGCCGCAAACGGCGTCATCGCATGCGCGGCGTCGCCGATCAGGGCAATGCCCTGCGAGCTCGTCCACCGCGCTTGTTCGACGGTGTGGATTGGAAAGGCCGTCCAGGGGCCGGCCAGCGCCACAAGCTTCGCCAGGCCCGGCGCGGTGTAGCGCAGGGCGGTACTGAGGATGGCGGGATCGGCACGGCCCGACCAGCCTTCGGCTATACGCTCGCCCTTGGTGAAGGCGGCGAGATTGAAGGCGCGGCCCTTGCTGACGGGATAGGCGACCATGTGGAAGCCGGGATGCAGGAACGTGGTGACGCAGTCGGCGGCGCCGATGGCCGCAAAGGCCTCTCCGGCGGCACTCTCGGTCGCGATCGTGGCCCGCCAGGCGAGTTCGCCCGAGAAGCGGCTTTTGCCGAAGCCCGTGAGCTGCGCCCGAACCGACGACCAGACACCGTCGGCGCCAACCAGGAGCCGGCCACGCGCCTCGACCGCGCGGCCATCCGCTTCGGCGGTCACGGCAACATCTTGCGCGTTGGTGGCGATATCGGTCACCCGGGCACCTGTGACAAGCTCAATCTCCGGCCGGTCAGCGGCCTGCGCCAGCAGCGCTGCCTGCAGATCGGCGCGGTGGGCTACGAGATAGGGCGCCTGCCAGCGCACTTCTGCGACTTGCCCAAGTGGCACCCGCGCCAGTTCGCGCAGCGTCGCTGCGTCCTTGAGCACCACCGCTTCCGGTCGCAAGGCCGCCGGCAGCAGCCGGTCGAGCACGCGGAGTTTTCGAAGAATGCGTGTTGCGTTGGGCGAAAGCTGGATGCCTGCGCCGGCCGCTTCGAGGCGCGACGCCTGTTCGAAGAGTTTTACGGGATATCCGCGTTCGGCGAAGGCAAGGGCAGCCGTCAACCCGGCGACGCCGGCCCCGGCGATTATGACCTGCCGGGACCTGATGTCTTCCATCGGGCTTGCCGCGAAAGGATCAGGCGGCCTGGTCGATGTAAATGCAGCCGGCCGGCACCGTTTCCGTCGCCCTCAGCTTCGCCGAATAGCGGTAGAGTGTCGAGCAATAGGGGCAGACCTTTTCATTGTCGTCGCCCATGTCGAGGAACACATGCGGATGGTCGAAGGGTGGGTTGGCGCCGGTGCACATGAATTCCCTGACACCGATGTCGATGGCCGGATGGCCTGCATCGTTCTGGAAATGGGGAATGGAACCGCCTGCCATCATCGTCTCCTTAACGCAGTCTCGTCTGCATCTGGATCATAACAGCTCTGTTTGCAAGATCGATGAAATGAAACTGTCGTAAAACCCTGTCAGAGGATAAGTTAAGCCGGTTAAGCGCATGACCCCGGAAGCTGAGCTACTCCGCGACGGATTATGCGTCACAAAGGCATGTTAGAGCGTCCATGGCCATCTCGGCATGTGCAGCGCTCCAAGGGAACGGGTTGCGGGCAGGAAACCATGAATGAACTGAAGCCGGTGCAGAGCGAATTCATTAATGTCGAGGTGGCAAGCCCCGAGGGCGGCAATCCCGACCGTTTCGTCAACCGCGAATTCTCCTGGCTGCAGTTCAACCGGCGCGTTCTCGAGGAATCGCAGAACGAGCACCATCCGCTGCTCGAGCGGGTCCGCTTCCTGTCGATCTCGGCCGCCAATCTCGATGAATTCTTCATGGTCCGCGTCGCCGGTCTTGCCGGCCAGGTTCGCGAAGGCATCGCGCTCAAGAGCCCCGACGGCCGCACGCCCGAGCAGCAGCTCGAACAATTGCTGCGCGAGGTCGAGCGGCTGCAGGAGGACCAGCAAAACAGCCTGTCGGCGCTGATGCTGCTGCTCAACAAGGAAGGCATTGAGAGCATCACCCGCGATGCACTGACCAAGGATGAGAAGGTCTGGCTCGAAGACCATTTCCAGGACCAGGTGTTCCCGGTGCTGACCCCGCTGTCGATCGACCCGGCGCATCCGTTCCCGTTCATTCCCAATCTCGGCTTCTCGATGGCGCTGCAATTGCGCCATCGCAAGAACGGCGAGGAGATGAGCGCGCTTCTGCGCCTGCCGGTGGCGCTGAAGCGCTTCATCCGCCTGCCCGACCGTAAGCAGCATGTCCGCTTCATTCCGCTCGAGGAGGCGGTCGGCCTCTATATCGGCAAGCTGTTCCCCGGCTATGAGGTCAAGGGCTCCGGCACCTTCCGCATCATCCGGGACAGCGACATCGAGGTCGAGGAGGAGTCCGAGGACCTCGTGCGCCTGTTCGAAACGGCGCTGAAGCGCCGCCGCCGCGGTTCGGTCATCCGCATCGAATTCGACAAGTTGATGCCCGGCGAATTGCGCGAATTCGTTGCCGGCGAGCTTGGCGTCTCTTCGAGCCGCATCAGCGTTCTGACCGGCCCGCTGGCGCTCAGCCAGATTTCCGAGATTGTCGCCGTGCCGCGCGACGACCTCAAGTTCAGGCCCTACAATCCGCGCTTTCCCGAGCGCATCCGCGAGCATGGCGGCGATTGTTTCGCGGCCATCCGCGAGAAGGACATCGTCGTCCACCACCCCTATGAATCCTTCGACGTGGTGGTGCAGTTCCTGCGCCAGGCGATGGCCGACCCTGAAGTGGTGGCGATCAAGCAGACGCTTTATCGCACCTCCAATGACAGCCCGATCGTGCGCGCGCTGGTCGATGCGGCCGAGGCCGGCAAGTCGGTGACGGCGCTTGTCGAGCTCAAGGCGCGCTTCGACGAGGAAGCCAATATCCGCTGGGCGCGCGACCTCGAACGCGCTGGCGTCCAGGTCGTGTTCGGCTTCCTCGAGTTGAAGACCCATGCGAAAATGTCGCTGGTGGTGCGGCGCGAGGACGGCAAGCTGCGCAACTATGTGCATCTGGGCACCGGCAACTACCATCCGGTCACCGCGCGCATCTACACCGACCTGTCCTTCTTCACCACCGATCCGACGATTGCGCGCGATGTCGCCCAGCTGTTCAACTTCATCACCGGCTATGCCGAGCCGACCGATGAGATGCGGATCGCCATCTCGCCGTTCACGCTGCGCAGCCGCATCCTGAAACACATTGCCGACGAGATCGCCCATGCGCTGGCGGGCCGGCCGGCGCGTATCTGGATGAAGATGAACGCGCTCGTCGACCCGAACATCATCGACGCGCTCTATGATGCCAGCCGCGCCGGCGTCGAGATCGATCTCGTCGTGCGCGGCATTTGCTGCCTCAGGCCACAGGTGCCCGGCCTGTCGGAAAACATCCGGGTCAAGTCGATTGTCGGCCGCTTTCTTGAACACAGCCGCATCTACTGCTTCGGCAACGGCCATGGCCTGCCCTCGGACGAGGCGATCGTCTACATCTCGTCGGCCGACCTGATGCCGCGCAATCTCGACCGCCGCGTCGAGACCATGGTGCCGATCACCAATCCAACAGTGCATGAACAGATACTTGGCCAGATCATGCTGGGCAACATCATGGACAACCAGCAAAGTTTCGACGTATTGGCTGACGGAACCTCCCGGCGCGTCGTGCTGGAGGAGGGTGAGGAACCGTTCAACGCGCAGGAATATTTCATGACCAATCCTAGCCTGTCCGGACGGGGCGATGCGCTGAAGTCGCATGCGCCCAAGCGCATCGCGCAGTTCAAGCGCCGCAAGAAAAACGCTGCAGCGTCCGGCTGATGATTGCAACTTCCCAGGGCCGGCTTCAGGATCGCCGACCGCTGTCCATCATCGACATCGGCTCGAACTCGATCCGCCTGGTCATCTATGAAGGGCTGGCGCGTTCGCCGACCACGCTGTTCAACGAAAAGATGCTGGCCGGCCTCGGCCGCGGCATCGTTTCGACCGGCAAGCTCGATCCCGAGGCGGTAACGCGCTCGATGGAGGAGTTTCGGCGATTCCGCGCCCTTTCGGATCAAGTTGGCGCCGAGCATATATATGTGCTTGCCACCGCTGCCGCTCGCGAGGCGGTCAACGGCCCCGACTTCATTCACCGCGCCGAAGACGTGCTCAAGACCGAGATCCGGGTGCTGAGCGGTCGCCAGGAAGCGCACTATTCGGCGCTCGGCGTCATTTCGGGCTTCCACCCGGCCAACGGCATTGCCGGCGACCTTGGCGGCGGCAGCCTCGAGCTGATCGACATCAATGGCGAGGCGATCGGCGACGGCATCACGCTGCCGCTGGGCGGCTTGCGGCTGCAGGACATGGCGAAGAATTCGCTCGCCCAGGCGGCAAAGATTGCGCGCGAACAGCTGGCGCGGGCAAAGCTCTTGAAGGGCGGCCAGGGCAGGCCCTTCTACACCGTCGGCGGCACTTGGCGAAATCTCGCCCGGCTGCATATGGAAATGAGCACCTATCCGCTCGGTGTCATGCACCACTACGAAATCAGCGCCGACAGCGCGGCGAACTTCCTCAAGCAGGTTGCGAAAGGCGAGATCGAAAAGGTCAGGGGCATCGAGGGCGTCTCCAAGAACCGCCGCTCGTTGCTGCCCTATGGTGCCATCGTGCTGCAGGAAATTATGGCGGCGATGCAGCCGTCGAAGATCATCGTCTCTGCGCTCGGCGTGCGCGAGGGCTTTCTCTATTCGCTGCTGGGTGCGGCCGAGCAGAAGGCCGATCCACTGATCTCGGCGTCGGAGGAGTTGGCCCAGCTGCGCTCGCGCTCGACCACTCATGCGCATGAGCTTGTCGAATGGACGGGCAAGGCCTTTGCCGCCTTCGGCATCGACGAGACCGAGGATGAGGCGCGTTATCGCCACGCCGCCTGCCTGCTGGCCGATATTGGCTGGCGCGCGCATCCGGAATATCGTGGCAAGCAGTCGCTCAACATCATCGCCCACGCCTCCTTCATCGGCGTCGATCACCCCGGCCGCGCCTTCCTGGCGCTGGTCGGCCTGTTTCGCCACGAGGGTGTGTTCAACGATGCGGCGCCGGAACTCCGCGCGCTGGCGACGCCTCGCTATCTCGAGCGCGCCCGCGTGCTGGCGGCGATGCTGCGCGTCGTCTACCTGCTGACTGCGGCAATGCCAGGCGTCATGCCGAGGCTGAAATGGGAAAACCGCGGCAATGGCCCGCTGGCGTTGGTGCTGCCGGCTTCGCTCTCCGATCTCTACGGCGAACGCCCGGCCGGACGCCTGGCGCAACTGGCGCGGGTCACCAACCGCCGGCTGGTGCTGGCGGTTGAAGGCGGTCAGAGCGTCTCGGTGAAGTAGTCTTCGGCCCGAGCCGGCAGACTGCTCAGGCACGGCCCGCAGCCATCCGCCCGTCGATCGACCAGGCGCCGGCACCAGCCATGGCCAGCGCCAGGAAGCCGCCGGCGATGGCTATATCCTTCATCAGCATCTGCTGGTGCATGAAGACGAGCATTGGATCGTCGCCGCCCTGGCCGTAATGGCCAATGGCGCCCGCGACGATGCAGAAGGCGGCAAGAAGCATCGCAACGACCGGCGTCTGAAAGCCGACTAGGACCAGGAAACCGGCGATCAGCTCGAACAGGCCCGTTCCCGAGGCGGCAAGCGTCGGCAGCGGCATGCCGAGGCCGGCGAAATAGCCAGATGTGCCGGCAATGTCGGCAAGCGCATGATAACCGGATGGGATGAATAGGGCGGCGAGCAGCAGCCGGGAAAGCAGAAGCAATGCGTCGCGGGGCATGGTCATCTCCGTTGTCTGTTCGCCGGCTGTTCTGATCCCGATCCTAGCAGGGGCGCGTGCGTGCGTTTAGACAGACAACGAAAAAGCGGCGTGGAAAATTCCACACCGCTTTTTTCAGGCTTGGGAGGGGAAAGCTCAGCCGCGCTTGGCGTCTATCGAGTAGGCGCCGGGGCCCGAGGAAGCCAGCAGAAGGAAACCGCCAGTGATGGCGACGTTCTTCAGGAAATGGATCATCTGATTTTGGTCGGCCCAGCCGGTATGGGCCACAAGGGCCGTTGCGATGGTGAAGATGGCGAGCACCCAGGCGGCGATGCGGGTCTGGAAACCAACGAGGATGGCAAGGCCACCGAGCAACTCGATCAGGCCGACGACAATGGCCGTTACGGTCGGCACCGGCAGACCCATGGCGCCGAAATAGCCGGCGGTGCCGGAAATGGCGGTGAGCTTGCCGAAGCCGGAAAGCAGGAAGATGGCGGCGAGCAGGATGCGGCCGAGCAGGATGGTGGTGGAGCTGTTGGACGCGGTGCCGGCGCCTGCGGTGGAAGTGTTGATGGACATGGTGGGCTCTCCGAAAAGGGTTGATGCCCTGTCAGATAGACCAAGCCGACTGTTCACCAAAGCCACTAGTTCGGCGACGCATTGTTCACAGAGTGTACATTTCAGGGATCGGCAAAAAGGCGCAAAATTCGTGTCGGATCGGGCGTTTGACGGCAGTAAATTTTCCCGCCGCCAAATTTCCGGGTTCTGGTCGACGCAGTTCCAAAGGGAAAGCGCTAAGCGCTTTTCCTGGAATTTGTTTATCCCGGATGCGTCATATCCTCGGGCCGCACCAGCCGGTCATAATCGGCCGCGCTGACCAACCCGGTGGCCAGCGCTTCCTCGCGCAAGGTCGTGCCTTTCTTGTGCGCGGTCTTGGCGATCTTGGCGGCATTGTCGTAGCCGATTGTGGGCGCAAGTGCGGTCACCAGCATCAGCGAACGATCGAGCGCCGCCTTGATGTTGTCTTCGCGTGCCTCGATGCCGACGACGCAATTGTCGGTAAAGGAGATCGACGCGTCAGCCAGCAGCTGCACCGATTGCAGGAAGTTGTAGGCCATCAGCGGGTTGTAGACGTTGAGCTCGAAGTGGCCCTGGCTGCCGGCGAAGGTCAGCGATGCATTGTTGCCGAACACCTGGACGCAGACCTGCGTCATCGCCTCGCACTGGGTCGGGTTGACCTTGCCCGGCATGATCGAGGAGCCCGGCTCGTTTTCCGGCAGCGACAGTTCGCCGAGGCCGGAGCGCGGGCCGGAACCGAGGAAGCGGATGTCGTTGGCGACCTTGAACAGCGCTGCGGCAGCCGCGTTGATGGCGCCATGCGAGAATACCATGGAATCATGCGCGGCAAGCGCTTCGAACTTGTTCGGCGCGGTGACGAAGGCGATGCCGGTGATGTCAGCGATGCGCGCCGCCACCTTTTCGGCGAAGCCGACCGGCGCGTTAAGGCCGGTGCCGACCGCGGTGCCGCCCTGCGCCAGTTCCTGCAGGCCGGGCAGCGTCATCTCGATGCGCTTGATTGACGAGGCGACCTGCGCGGCATAGCCCGAAAATTCCTGGCCCAGGGTAAGGGGGGTGGCGTCCTGCGTGTGGGTGCGGCCGATCTTGATGATGTGGGCGAAAGCCTTGGTCTTGGTCTCGAGCGCGGCATGCAAATGCTTCAGCGCCGGCAACAGGTCGTGCACGATCCGCTCGGCGCAGGCGATGTGCATGGCCGTCGGATAGGTGTCGTTCGACGACTGGCTCATATTGACGTGGTCGTTGGGGTGCACCGGCTTCTTCGAGCCCATGACGCCGCCCAGCAATTCGATCGCTCGGTTGGAAATCACCTCATTGGCGTTCATGTTGGACTGCGTGCCCGAGCCGGTCTGCCAGACCACCAGCGGGAAATGGTCGTTGAGCTTGCCGTCGATGACCTCTTGCGCTGCCTCGATGATCACCCTGCCGATTGAGGGATCGAGCCGCTTCAGCTCCATATTGGCTTCGGCCGCCGCCCGCTTGACGATGCCCAGCGCGCGCACGATCGAGGCCGGCTGCTTTTCCCAGCCGATCTTGAAATTGCCGAGGGAACGCTGCGCCTGCGCGCCCCAATAACGGTCGGCGGCGACCTCGATGGGGCCGAACGTGTCGGTTTCGGTTCTGGTCTTGGCAGCGGTCACGTGTCCCTCCGACGATCGAATTCGGCAACGGCGTATCGTGTTGCACAATGGCCTTCAAGCAGAGATTGCGGTCGGGTCGGGTGCAAATCGGTTGAAGGTGCGTTCCTTCCCTTACCCTTCCGTATATCGTCTGGTCAGGGCTTCCGACAGATAGTCGCTGAAGGTGCGCGCCTTTTGCGATGGTCGCCGTCCGGCCGGGAAGACCACGAAAGCGTCGATCGAATCGAGTATCTGATCGCCAAGGACCTCGACGAGGCTGCTTGCCCGTAATTCGTCGCCGCACATCCAACGCGAACTGACGGCAATCCCCAACCCGGCCACGGCACAGGCAACCACGCCGGAGCCCGATCCGGTCCAGATGCGGTTGTCGACAGTCACGCTTTCCACCTTGCCGTTCTTGTGAAATGTCCAGACCCCTCGATCGAGGTCCGCAGGGCCGCCGAGGCAATGGTGCGCCGCGAGTTCGGCGACCGTTCGCGGTGTTCCGCGACGCATGAGGTAATCCGGCGAAGCGACAAGCAGGCGCCGCGTGGTCGCCAGCCTGTGCGTGACGAAGCTTGAGTCCGGCTGCCTGCCGAGCCGCAACGCCAGATCTGCACCCTCGGCGATGAGGTCTTCGTAGCGATCGGACATCATAAGGTTGATCTTCAGCGCAGGGTGGCGTTCGAGGAACGCCGGCAGCAACGGGACGATCTCGCGTACGCCGTAAGCGGTCGGCAGAGCAACCCGCAGCACGCCGGAAAGGCTGTCTGCGCCACGTGCCGCATTTTCCGCATCGTCGATGCTTCCGATCGCCTCCCTCGCACGGATCAGCAGGGCCAGTCCGGCATCAGTCGCGGTTATCCGACGGGTTGTGCGCAGGAGGAGTTTCACCCCTAGACGCTCTTCGAGTGCCGCGATCGCGCGCGACACCGACGGTTGCGACAGCCCCAACTCGCGGCCAGTTTTTGAAAAGCTGCCGGTTTCTACGGTTCTCACGAAAAGCGCGAGTTGCTGCAGCCGATCAGTCATACGAAAAACGTATATATCATATGGGTTCGACGGCAATACCTATTATTTCAGACATCGCCTATCTCCCCATCACCGCATCAGCCAAGTTCCACAAGTGGCGGCAACAGGAGAAGAATCATGAATGAACTCAAGGGTAAGGTCGCCATCGTTACCGGCGCGTCCAAAGGTATTGGCGCAGCCATCGCCCGGCAATTCGGTGCCGCGGGCGCTGCCGTGGTGGTCAATTACGCCAGCAGCAAAGCCGACGCCGATCGGGTCGTGCAAGCCATTGTCCGGGATGGCGGCAAGGCGGTCTCCATCCAGGCGGACGTCGCCAGGTCGGGTGACGTGAAGCGCCTGTTCAAGCAGGCAAGCGATGCGTTCGGGCCACTCGACATCCTCGTCAACAATGCCGGCGTCTTCCAGTTCCAGCCGCTCGAGGCGGTGACCGAGGCCGAATTCCATCGCCAGTTCGATACCAATGTCTTGGGAACGATCCTGACCACTCAGGAGGCCGTCTGGAATTTCGGGCCGTCGGGCGGCAGCGTCATCAATCTCAGCACCATATCGAGCGTCAACCCGGTGCCAAATTCGGTCGTCTATTCCGCATCCAAGAGCGCAGTGGACGCGGTAACCAAGGCGCTTGCCAACGAACTCTCCGGCAGGAAGATCCGCGTCAACTCGATCGCCCCCGGCGCCACCGCCACGGAAGGTCTGACGGCGATGGGCGCGGTCGGCACCGAATACGAGAAGGTCATTGTGGTCGGCATTCCCATGGGCCGACTGGGCCAACCTGACGACATCGCCCGGGTCGCACTGTTTCTGGCGTCCGATCAGTCGTCCTGGATGACCGGAGAGAGAATTACCGTCTCAGGCGGCCAGCGCTGATCGATCATCCAGGGTGGCGAATCGGTCATCGCCGCCCTGAGATGGATGTCGCGCCTGTGCCCATTCGCCTGCTGTGGATCGTTCTTCACCCAGCCGTATAGCCTCCGTCGACGGCAAAAATCCCGCCGCTGGTCCACGCAGCCTCGTCGCTGGCGAGATAGACCGCAATGCCGGCGAGATCCCTGGTCTGGCCGATGCGGCCAAGCGGATAGCTGCGCTCGACATAGGCCTTGAGCTCGGCTTGCGCTGCCGCCGGCAGGTTTTCGATCGACTTGCGCCGCATGGTGGTGTCGACCGTGCCGGGCGCGATCGCATTGACCCTGATGCCACGCGGGCCAAGCTCGAAAGCGAGCGACTTGGTCAGCGAATTCAGCGCGCCCTTGGACAGAGAATAGAGGCTCGACGGCCGCTTCGGGATCATCTTGTTGGCGAAGTAGGATGAGATGTTGATGACCGAGGCGTTGGCGCCGAAATGTGGCAGCAGCCGCTGGGTGAGGAAGAACGCCGCCGTCACATTGAGCGCGAAGGACTGCTGGAACTGGTCCTCGGTGACGGTCTCGAACGGCACCAGATAGGCGACGCCGGCATTGTTGACTAGGATATCGAGCGGGCCGGTTGCTTTCATGCGCTCGACCACGGCGTCGATGCCGGAAGCGGTCGAAAGATCGGCCGACTGGGTCCCCACACTGCCTGCAGCCGCCAGTTTCTGGCGCGCCGCGTCGAGCTTTCCGGTGTCGCGGCCAACGATCAGCACGTCGGCGCCTTCGCGCAAGAAGGCGTCCGATATGGCCAGGCCGATGCCATCCGAACCGCCGGTCACCAATGCCCGTTTGCCGTGAAGTCGCATCGAACGCTCTCGCTGTTGGATCACGAAAGCAATGCCGATCGGCGAGGGCGGTCAAGCCGCCGGCCTATCGCTCAGTATGAACTTCGGTTGGCGGCGTACAAATCCAGTTATCGCAACAACGACTGCGACGTCGGCGACAGGCGCAAGGTTTCGGTCGGCCTGGTCATATCGGCCGCTTGCCAAAACAGTTGCCACCGGGGCGAGGCGGCAAGCGCTGCTTCGTGGCGACCATGCGCCTCAAGACTGTCGAAACCCGTCACGGCGATGAAGACGTTTTCGCCCAAGCGCACCGGCAGGCGGGGAAAGCTGTTTTCGGCGTGCTCGGTGATGAAGGCGCCAAGCAACCGTCCGCCGGCGGCCGTAAGGATCGGAACGACGTCTGTTTCGAAGTCGCCGGCGAAATCGGCCTCGGCGTCAGGCCGCAGATGATGAATCTGGATGACAACGATGCCGGTCAAGTGATTGTCCGCGCTCGGCTTTCCATCCGCAGGCAAGGCGTCCCGCAGCGAGCCCGACAGGTCGAAACCGGCGGCTGGCCATGCCGGCTTCAAGAGCAGCACATCGTCGGAATCGATCATCGTCGCATTGGCGGCGTCGCGGTGCGCCGTCCACACCGGCCCGTCATAGAAGGCGGTGAGCGCCTCCTTTCGCGCTTCCATGTCGTCAAAACCGCGCAGCCAGACGAACATGTCGGGCCGGTCGAAGTCGCGGAATTGGCCGATGATGGTTATCCCGGCGTCTTCCTGGCCATCGATGAACCGCCTGTCGAAGATGTCGATCAGCGTCTCGCGCCGGCCGGGTTTTAGCGTGTATTGCCGCAACTCGACGACTGGTGAGGCGAGCAGACTGGCCATTGCGGGCACGTTGCGGGGCACGGTCATTGTGTCGTCTCCAAAACAGGATGATCATCCGGTTTATAAAACAGACCGGTTGTCCTGTTTTGTCAATCTGCTATCGTTTTCAAATGTCAGCAGAGATTGCCCGGGCCGCAAAAGGGCCGCCGCGAAAACGCACCAACGATCCGGAAGGCCTTCGTAACAAGGTGCTCGATGTCGCCGAAGCGTCGTTCCAGGCGCGCGGCTATCATGCATCCGCCCTTGGCGAACTGATGGCTACCGCCGGGGTCACCGGCGGCGCGCTGCATCATCACTTTCCAACCAAGAAGGCGCTCGCCTTGGCGGTGATAGAGGAGCGGGTGGCAGCGGCCTTGGACGAGACCTGGATCAGCCCGGTACGGGCAGCAGGCTCGGCGCGCGAGGGCGTGCGCGCGGTGTTCGAGGCGGTGGCGGCCGAACTGGAGCGGCAAGGCTTCGTCCGCGGCTGTCCGCTCAACAATCTGGCGCATGAATTGTCGCTCGCCGATCCGGATTTCCGCCTCGCTTTGGCCGGCATCTTTGCAGGATGGCGTCAGGCGATCGCCGACAAGATCAGGGCCGACCAGCAGGCGGGAAGAGAGCAGGGCACTGATCCCGAGCGTTTTGCGGCACTCGCCATCGCCGCTTATTCCGGCGCCATGTCGATGGCCAAGACGGCACAGGATGCGAGCGTGCTGCGCGATTGCCTGGCCGAACTTGAGGGCAGCCCAACGCCGCCATTCGGAGCGAAGCGACGTCGCAGAATCCTGCTGCGGCCGGGAAAACCTTGAGGGGAAGGCCGCGCCCTAGTTGGCAAGCGGCTTGATCGTCGTGTAGCCGTTTACCGATTCCGCGCTGGTGCCTTCATCGTAACGCCGGGCGACAGACGCTTGCAGATCGGGCGCATAAAGCGCGGTGAACGTGTCCAACGTCTCGCCGGCACCGTTCTTGAAGGTCTCCTTGACCGCCAGCACGTTGTATTTGCAGCCGCCGACGCTGAACGTCTCCTTGCCCTTGACGACCAGGCTCAGCGTCTTGGTGCTCTTCGGTTGCTTGTTCGGCGACAGCTCGACGAATTCTATCGTGCTCTTTGCCCCTGTCTTCAGCGGAAACAGTTTTCGCAGATCGGAAAACGGGATCGTCGCCACCCGCCCGGTATCGCTGTCGCGAAACACTTCGACCAGGCCGCCGAACAGGAACTGTGTCTGCGGCGATTGCGATTCGTAAGTGTTGGCGACGGAGACCATGCCGCCGGCCACCGGCCGAAACTCGCTGCGGATGCCGGGCATTTCCAGAACGAAGCCGGCCTTGGCCGATTTTGCGTCGACGCAATCGGCGGCATGCACCGCACCCGCCGGCAGCAACCCAGCCAGCACCATGCCTATCGAAGCAATTTTCATGAAATCCTCCTTTGCCCGCCCACTGAGCACCGGCGCGGAAAAATGCCAGAGCCACAATGCCGTGTCGACCTGCCACGCGTGGCAACTGGACGGCAGGGCGCTGGCTGTGCTGAAACTCACACCATGAATCGCATCTCCACCCGGCGCAATTTCCTCGCACAGGCAGCCGGCCTTGCCATGGCTGGCCTGCTGCCGCGCGCCGCTCTCGGCCAAACCGGAAAGCGCATCCAGCCCATCGACGCCACCTTCTTGTTCATCGCCGATGTCCATGCCTGCCGTATGGCGAGCGGCTTGAGCCCCAATTGCCTGCAGGAAGGCAAAACGGACGCCGCGCTGTTGCGCAATGTCGCGGCCCTCAATGGGTTGGCCGACCGGCAATGGCCGGCCGAGATCGACGGCGTTGCGACCGGCCTGCGTTCGGCCGGCAGTCGCATCGGTGCGCCGCTCGGCCTCGTTGTCGGCGGCGACATCACCGACGATGGCGGCGGCCAGATCACCGAGCCCAGCGAAGGCACGCAGCTTTTGCAGTTCAGCCAGCGCTACAGCCAGGGCGTCGGCCCGGACCGCGTGCACATGCCCGTCTATGTCGGGCTCGGCAATCACGATCTCGACCAGAACGGTTCGCCGCCGCATGTCGACTGGTACCGGCGTGAATTGCGCGACTATGTCGAGGTCAACCACCGCCCTGGCGTGTTCTTCAAGCCGCCGGTGCCGGCCACCGAATACGATGTCGACACCGACTGCTATTCCTGGGATTGGGGCGGCCTGCATCTGATCCAGACGCACCGTTTTGCCGGCGACATCGGCCATGGCGCGGTGAGCAGCCTGCCATGGCTGAAGCAGGATCTGGCGACCTACGCCGCGGACGGCCGTCCCGTCATCCTGTTCCAGCACTATGGCTGGGACACTTTTTCGGTCGAACGCTGGGATTCGGCCAAGCGCACCTACGACGACGGCGGCTCGGGCGCGCCGCACTGGTGGAGCGAGGCCGACCGGCAGGCGCTGCTCGCGGCGCTGAAGGGCTACAATGTCGTCGCCATCTTTCACGGCCACCAGCATGAGGTGCCGATGATATACCGCAGCGGCGGGGTCGATCTGTTCAAGCCGAAAGCCGCCTATATGGGCGGGTTTGCGCTGGGGCGGGTGACCAGTGACAGCATGGACGTCGTGCTGGGCGAGGCTACCGGCGACCAGGGCGAAGTCGCTTTCACCAACGCTTTCTCCAGGGACTTCTAGTGGATAGATTCTAACACTTGGTGCCCACGTTTAAAGGCACATGAGGACACGATGAAAAGCACAGCAAATCTGGCCGCGTCCACACGAGTCTATCCGGCCAAGCCGGTACGCATAATTGACCCGTTCGGGGCGGGCGGCGGGCCGGACCTGTTGGCTCGCGCCCTGGCCCCGAAGCTTTCTGCGCTGTGGGGCCAACCGGTGACAGTGGAGAACATCCCAGGTGCAGGAGCCACTGCAGGCCCCGCACAGGTCGCGAAGTCACCGGCCGACGGCTACACGCTGCTGATAAACACCAACGCTCAGGCATATGGTGCAGCGCTCCTGAAGGACCTCCCGTATGATCCATTGAAGGATTTCATTCCGATCGTTCCGCTCACGAGGCAAGCCTACGCACTCGTCGCAGGCAGAGCGACTGGCGTGACCACCGTCGGCGAGCTCATTGCGGCGGCGAAGGCGAAGCCAGGTGAGCTCAAGTTTGGATCGACCGGCATAGGAACCGGCACACATGTTGGAGTCGAGAAATTCAATCAAGCGGCGGGAATCAAGGCGCTGCACGTGCCTTCCTCGCCGAACGATTCGAATGCCGATACCATCGCTAACGCGATAGCGAGGCGCTTCACTTACTATTTGGTGCCAATCTCTCTTGCCCTGCCCCACATTCGCGACGGCACGCTCGTTGCGCTGGGCGTGAGTACAGCGACGCGCTCGACCTTGCTCCCGGAGGTGCCGACGATCGCGGAGGCGAGCGTCGCCAGCTTCGACTTCCCGATCTGGTATGGGATGTGGGCGCCGGCTGGCTCTCCGACCGGCGTGGTGGAGACGCTTGCGAATGACATCGGGCGCGTGCTCACTGAGCCTGACCTGCGCGAGTGGATCGCTGGACACGGGGGTGAGCCAATGAGCATGACGCAGCCCGAATTCGTGCGCTTCGTGCAGAGCGAGAGTGAAGGCGCGGCGCGACTCATGAAAGCCGCCAGTGCCAAGCCTTAAAGAAGGCAGCCTAAGCCGCCTCCCTGCAGTGTGATGGGCGAACGCCCGATCAGAACGCCTTCTTGACCTTTTCCTTCACATCGCCATAGGCTTTCTGCACCTTGCCGGCGATCTTGTCGGCCGTGCCCTCGGCCTCGGTCTGCCTGTTGCCGGTCGCCTTGCCGGCGGCCTGCTTGACCGAGCCCTTGACCTGTTTGGCCACGCCGGCAACCTGATCCTTGTTCACCATCTTTGCATCTCCTGGGATTTCATTTGCAGGAGGCAAACGGGCAGGCGTGGCTTAGGTTCCCTTGGCGACAGGCCATCGTCGCTTTGGTCGCTTATATGGTCGCCGAAACGCTTTGCCGCCGTCGTATCCAGTGGCTAGTGTGGCGAAAATTTCCGGGGGAGACCGTCTTGGCTGAATTCAACCTCATCATCGCCAACAAATGCTTTTCGTCCTGGTCGCTGAGGCCATGGGTGGCGATGAAGCATTTGGAGATCCCGTTCGAGGAAGGCTTCGTGCGCCTGCGCACGCCCGAGACCTTTGCCAATCTGGCGAAAGTGTCGCCGACCGGCCTCGTGCCGGTGCTGATTCACAATGGCAGGATCGTCTGGGAAACCCTTGCCATCCTTGAATATCTGGCCGACCTGTTTCCGGAGAAAAAACTTTGGCCGCAGGATATCGGCGCCCGCGCCATGGCGCGCTCGGTGGCGACCGAGATGCATTCCGGCTTTCGCGAGGTGCGCTATGGCTGGCCGATGAATTTGCGCCGGCCAAAGGGCCACAAGCCGCTCGACGCCGAAGGCGAATTGCAACGGGCGCGGATCGAAACGATCTGGCGCCAGTGCCGGGAACAATATGGCGAGGGCGGCCCGTTCCTGTTCGGCCATTTCACCGCAGCCGACGCTATGTACGCGCCGGTCGTCACCCGCTTCGACACCTATGGCGGCGAACTGGCGCCTGATACGCGCGCCTATGTCGATGCCGTGCTGGCAACGCCGGCGATGCGGCACTGGTATGCCGAGGCGGCGAAGGAGACGTGGCCGGAACCCGGCCCGGACGAATAGGTCGACTGACGACATCCCGAGAGCAATTCCAGGAAAAGTGTGAGCGGTTTTCCGTCCGGAATTGCGTAAAAAAGAGATAGAGCGGTTCGCCGTTTCCGTGAAACGGTGAAACGCTCTAGGGGAGAGACCGATGGCCAGCAATGACGGACCGCGCAAAATCAGGGCGCCATCAATCTTCCATTGCCGGCTGATCCCGCCTCGGCCGGACTTCGCCTTCACCATCACGGAGGAGGAGCGGGAACTGATGGGCCGGCATGCCGACTATTTGCGCGGCAAGCTGCGCGAGGGCACCATGATTTTGGCTGGCCCGGTCGCCGACCCGGCCGGCCCCTGGGGGCTGCTGATCCTGCGCGTCGGCAGCGAAGCCGAGGCGAGGGCGGTTACCGACGGCGATCCGGTGTCAAGGTCGGGCCGCGGTTTCCGCTACGAGATCCTGCCGCTGATCAGCGCGATCCTGTAGACCGCTAGAGCAATTCCAGGAAAAGTGTGAGCGGTTTTCCGTCCGGAAATTGCGGAAAAACAAAGAGATAGAGCGGTTCGCCGTTTCCGTGAAACGGTGAAACGCTCTAGCGTGGGTTAGCGTTTCGGCTCCGGCCACAATATGTCCAGCATCTGCGGCAAAAGCTCGTCGAGCAGATGCTGGGATTTCGCCTCCGGTGTGAGCTTCGAAAACTTGCCGCTGAGCGCCAGATGGGCAAAGCCGTGCACGGTTGACCAGGCTGCCAGCATCGTGGCGCTCGTTGGCGCGTCAAGCTCGGCATCCTCGGGCAGCCCGCGCAAGGCAAGGATCGTGCGCGCGATCGGTACCTTGGCCAGTTCGGACGCAGCCGCCAGCCGCGCGTCATCGGGCAGCAGAAGGTCATACCGGAACATCAGCTGGAAGCGGCCGGGATAGGCGAGGGCAAAGCGTACATAGCCGGCCGCCTGCTGTTTCAGCCGCGCGGTCGCGCTCTTAGCCGACCCTTCAACCTCGATATGGCGGGCGAGTTCCTCAAAGCCGAGAATGGCGACTTCGGTCAGCAGCCCGGCGGAGCTGCCGAAATGATGCGCTGGGGCTGCAGGCGACACATGCGCGCGCCGCGCCGCCTCGCGCAGGGTAAAACCTTCGAGGCCGCGCTCGGCCAGGATGGTGTCCGTCGCCTTGATCAGGGCATCCCTGAGATCGCCATGGTGATAGGCTTCACGCGTCGTTTCGACAGCCATTTGATTTCTCCCGCACCCAATCTTTACAGTGTACAGATTTTGCGCTATTTGTCACTTAACACTGTTAAGATGACCGCCGCACGATCAACCCCAGGAGACATCCCCCCAATGTCTACCCAGTCCTTATCCACCAATCGCCTGTCTACCCAGCCCTCGTCCGCTGCCTTGTCGACAATCCCGCATGCCGCCGTCAATGATCCTCCTGCACCAAGTCGCTGGACAGCCGCCGATATTCCTGACCAGTTCGGCCGAACCATCATCGTCACTGGCGCCAACAGCGGTCTCGGTTTCCAGACGGCGCTGGAACTTGCGCGCCACGGCGCCCATGTCGTGATGACCGCGCGCGACGAAGAAAAGGGCCGGGCCGCGAAAGCCCGTATCGAAGCCGAGCGTATCCGCGGCTCGCTCGAATTGCGGAAGCTCGATCTTGCCGATCTCGACGATGTGAAGCGTTTTGCCGCTGATATCATCGCAGATGGATTGGCCGTCGATGTGCTGGTCAACAATGCCGGCGTCATGATGCCGCCGCGCAGTCTGACCCGCCAGGGGTACGAGTTGCAGTTCGGCGTCAATCATCTCGCCCATTTCGTGCTGACGGCACTGCTGATCGACCGCTTGGCGCAGAGCAGCGACGGACGGGTGGTCACCGTCAGTTCCGACCTGCACAAGCGCGGAAATATCCATTTCGACGACCTTGTCGGCGCGCGAAACTATGGCCGCATGTCGTTTTATGCCCAGTCGAAATTCGCCAATGTGCTGTTCGCGCTGGAACTCGACCGGCGCCTGGAGGCCGTGGGCCTGCCGGTGCGCAGCCTGCTTGCCCATCCTGGCTATTCCGCCACCAATCTGCAACTGAGCGGCCCGACCGGCATCCTCAAACTGTTCATGCGCTTCGGCAACCGCTTCTTCGCGCAGGACGTGGCGATGGGCGCGCTCAACCAGCTCTACGCGGCAACCGCACCGGCGGCAGCAAGCGGGCAGTTCATCGGACCGGATGGCAGGGGTGAAAAGAGCGGCTATCCGACAATTGTCCAGCCGGTCGACGCGGCAAGCGACCCAGATCTCGCCAAAAGACTGTGGCAGCTCTCCGAGGATCTGACCGGCGTCCGCTTCAACCTGGCAAACCCGGGGGCGGCGCATGCCCTCTGACATCCTTCGCTTTTTCCGCGCCTGGATGTTCGATCCGCTGCGTGTTGCCTCGATCACGCCGTCGAGTGCTGCTCTGGCAAGGCTGATGGTTTCCGAGATCACCGCGTCGACAGGATCGGTTATCGAACTGGGGCCGGGGACGGGCGTGTTCACCCAGGCCCTGATCCGGCAGGGCGTCAGCGAGGACAGACTGATCCTGGTCGAGAAGGGCGCGGAGTTCGCTGCCATGCTTGCCCAGCGCTTTCCGCGAGCCCGCCTGCTGCGTATCGACGCGGCCGACATCGGCGACGCAATCGGGACGCAGTCCGCGCAGGCCGGCGCGGTGGTCAGCGGTCTGCCGCTGTTGTCCATGCCGGCAAAGACGGTGTCGGCGATCCTTGCCGGATCGTTCTCGCATCTGCGCGACGACGGCTGCTTCTATCAGTTCACCTACGGCCCGCGCTGCCCGGTCCCCGGCGGCCTGCTGGAAGGGCTCGGTCTCGAAGCGACGCGCATGGGGCGTACGCTGAGGAACATTCCACCGGCAGCGGTCTACCGCATCGCCCGCCGCCCGGTGCCGCTGCAAGCGAACTCTGTCCGGCCGCGGGCGATCACGATGATCCGGGAGAGAGTGTAAGACAGGCGGCGGAACGCAGCCGAACAAAGGCCTGGCACAAACAAGAACGCCCCTCGCACCTTTTATCGTGCGGGAGGCGTCCTTTTGCCAGCAGTCCTGAGATCGCTCTCTAAAATTGCTGACACCATAGAAATGCGCCGGCTTGCGATTGGTTCCGCGCCCGGTGAATTTTTTTACGCCCGCCTTGCGCTCCGCCAGCTCGTCAGTTGAGGCCTCATGCACCGGCATCCCCAGGTTGAATTCTACCTGCGGAGAAACCAGAAATTGACTCGACGCCAAAAGAAGTCTAGAAGAAACATGTCGATATTTGTTTGACCGACTTTTGTTATCCGCGCACGCACGCGCGCCTTTGACGAACTTCCCCATCAAAAATCGAGACAAAAACCGTTGTGCATTCGCACGACGGTTAACGAATATTTGCCAGGGAAAGGATTCTTCATGGCCACCGGCACAGTGAAATGGTTCAACGCCACCAAAGGTTTTGGTTTTATTCAGCCTGACGACGGCTCCGCCGACGTTTTCGTCCACATCTCGGCCGTAGAGC
Source organism: Mesorhizobium neociceri (assembly GCF_013520985.1). Lineage (GTDB taxonomy): Bacteria > Pseudomonadota > Alphaproteobacteria > Rhizobiales > Rhizobiaceae > Mesorhizobium > Mesorhizobium neociceri. Next base: position 111,050 of record NZ_JACDTY010000013.1, read on the forward strand.
GCGCCGGCATGCGTGATATCGTCGAGGGCCAGAAGCTCGGCTACGAGATGACCCGCGACAACAAGTCGGGCAAGATGTCCGCCGATCAGTTGAAGGCGGCCTGATCAAGAAATTCGGCCTTCCGGTGACCACGGATGTACTGGCACCGATGAAAGGCTGAAAGGAGTGCCTTGCGCATCCAACTGGATGCGCGGCGCTTCCATGGAAGGTCAGGCGGTGCCTGGCCTTTTTCATTTTGCGTGTCATGCCGCTAAAAGTGCGCTGCACGCCGGCCGGAACGTGCTAAGGGACGCTCCAGCAATCTGAACCGCCCGTATTGCCCGATGCCATATTGCTTTGGTCGTGACCGCAGACCGGTCTCGCCCGATCGGCGCAAGGCTCCCGACAGGAGAAAGTTTTGACCACTCAATCGAAGACCGCCGACCAGGCCGGCTCGCTGTTCAGCAAGACGCAAACCCAGTCGATGTCGCTCAACCGCATCCTGTCCGAGCGTGATGCCGTCAGCGAGGCGCGCGAAGCCAAGACCGCGCGCCTGCGCGAACTGCGCAAGGAAAAGGAAGCCGACGAGATGGCCGCGGCCGCGGCCCTTGCGGCGTTGCCGAAGCGGGCAGGCAAACGCTGATGGCAACCAAGCGCGTACCGCCAACGCCGATCGATGCCGATGCGACCATTGCGTCCATGGTCGCAGGCCTGGACAAGCCGGTCGAATACGTCCGGCGTGTGCTGGAAAAGCTTGAGCGCTGCAAGCGTGCCCATGGCGATGCGCAGGTGCGTGTCGGCGTGCGCGGCCGTGCCGAAGCCCCGAACTATCTGGTCGAATATGTCCGCGAGGACAAAAAGACCCAGGAGCGTGTGACCTACCAGGATGCCGCCTACAGCGGCAGCACGCATCGCGAGCTTGCGGCGCACCACATCGCCGAGGCGAGGAACTGGTCGCCCGAGGAAATGAACATCACGGCGGTCTCGGCGCTGATCGGCCGCTTGCGCAATCCGCGCGCACCATCATCGCGTTTTTCCGACGAGGACTGACATGGCCATAAAATTCTCCACCAAGGACCAGCCTGCAGCGCCGGCTGCCGCTGCAAAGCCTGCCAAACCCGCCGCCGCGCCGAAGGCTGCTGAGGCCGCCGAAACCGCGACCGACCTGTTCAAGTCGCAGGCGGACGCGCCGAAGGGCAAGGCAGGCAAGAAGAAATAGCGCCTTGCCGCAAGCTACCGGTCATCCCGCCGTCGCGCCCGCCGAGCTGGCTGACGCACCAGACTTCTTGTCTGGCGATAAGGGCGCGGTCGCAATCTTCGACTGCCAGAGCTGCGGCGCCTGCTGTTCCTACTCCGCCGAATGGCCACGCTTCTCGACAGAGGACGATGCGCAGCTCGACCGGATACCGGAAAAATTCGTGTCGGCCGACCTGTCCGGCATGCGCTGCGATGGCGTGCGCTGTACGGCGCTGACCGGCGAGGTCGGCAAGCACACGGCCTGCGGCATTTACGAGATCCGCCCCGACGTCTGCCGCGCCTGCATGCCCGGCGGCGACGATTGCCTGATGGCGCGCAAGGCGCACGGGATGCCGCTCGAACTGCCAATCTCCCCCCATGTGGGGGTTGAGGAGCGCTCCGCGTAGCGGACGCAAAGCCAATTGCTTGGCTTTGCGAGCGACGAACGTCCGGCAGGGCAGAGGGGGGCGCTGTCCCGCCGGCCTCTCAGCCATAGTTCTGGGCGGACGATTGAGGGCTTTCGAACGATCGGAAGACAGTGGCGCAGGCGATCCTTCGCGCCCCCCTCTGGCCTGCCGGCCATCTCCCCCACATGGGGGGAGATTACTCTCACCGCCGCTTGCCTCATCCCACATCACCCGATAGCTTCCACGCCGGGCAGGGCGTTGGAGGATCCATGAGCATCGAATTCCTGTTGACGTCGCTGATCGTCGTGGCTTCGCCCGGCACTGGCGTTCTCTACACGCTGAGCGCCGGGCTCTCGCGCGGCGTGCGCGCCTCGATCATTGCCGCTTTTGGCTGCACGCTCGGCATCATCCCGCATATGGCTGCCGCCATCACCGGCCTGGCGGCGCTGCTGCACACAAGTGCTGTCGCCTTCGAGACCCTGAAGTATCTCGGCGTTGCCTATCTCCTCTACATGGCCTGGAACACGCTGAAGGAGAAGGGCGGCTTGAGTGTCGATGAAAACGTAGCACCCCGCTCGGCCGCCAAGGTCATCAGCTCCGGCATCCTGATCAACATCCTCAACCCAAAGCTGTCGATCTTCTTCTTCGCCTTCCTGCCGCAATTCGTCAGCACTACCGAACCGAACGCATTCGCCAAGATGTTGGAACTGAGCAGCGTCTTCATGCTGCTGACCTTCGTCGTGTTCGTCGGTTACGGCATCTTTGCCGCCTCGATCCGCAGCCATGTCGTGTCGCGGCCGATGGTGTTGACCTGGATGCGCCGCACCTTTGCCGGCGCCTTCGTCATGCTCGGCGCCAAGCTGGCGCTGGCTGATCGTTAGAAGCTGGAGCTGCCAGCCCCTCGGCCTGTTACGCCTCGTCGCTTCCGGACCCCGTCCGGATGCCCAGACGCCAGGCCGAGGGTGGAACGCCGATCATCTTCTTGAAGGCGCGGCTGAACGCCGCCTCGGATTCGTAGCCGATTTCGGCCGCGATGCTTGCCATGTTGCTGTTGCCGGCGCTGAGCAGTTCCGAAGCGATCTGCATGCGCCATTTGGCGAGATAGTGCATCGGCGGCATGCCGACGAGCCGGGTGAAGCGTTCGGCGAGCACGGTGCGCGACAGTGCGGAGTCCTTCGCCAGCCCCTCCACCGTCCAGTTATGCGCCGGCCGGTCGTGGATCAGCGCCAAGGCCTTCGCCAGATGCGGATCGCGTAGGCCAGCCAGCCAGCCCGTATGTTGCGGCGGCAGCGATTCCACGTAGCGGCGCAGCACGTCGACGAACATCAGTTCGCTGAGCTTGGTGAGCACCGTTTCGCTGCCGGCGCGCTTTTCCGCCACTTCCGTGACAGCCAGATTGATGAACTGGCCGAGCCAGCCGCCATCGCCTTTTACATCTCCGGCCTTGATCACCGGCGGCAACGCCTCGAGCAGGGGATTGAACGGCTGCGCGTCGCAGGCGAGATAACCGCAGACCAGCCTGGCCGAGGTCGCGCCGTCGCCGGCGCAGTTGATGTAAAACGGCATCCGGCCGGCGGTCGCGATGTCGAGCACATCGGCTGTCGGCGGATCGGCGCGCAGCGCCGGATTGCTCGACATGATGTGCGGGTCGCTCCTGGTGAAGACGACGACTTCGCCGGCCTCCAGCGCGATCGCTTCCTGGCCGACGATGCGGGCGAAGCAGCGGCCGGCCGTCACCACATGGTAGGAGATCAGATGGTCGGCGCCGGGCAGGATCTTCGGCAAGATGGACGACGGCGCCGGCGAACAGACGGCCCACGGCTCGTGTCCTTCAATGTCGAAAAACGTCGCGCCGGTAAGCCGTACCGTCCTTAACAGGTCAGACAGAGCATCCCCGGCCATTCCGTTTCGTCCCGCACCCATCCCTGCGCACCCGCACCGCGGAGGGCGGTGCCGGTGCGACATCCCTTTCCAGTTCCGGACGCGCTGTCAAGCAAGGCGGACGCCGTATCATTCAGTTCGCAGGCGAAAGCCTTACACCCCACTGGTGCTCAAGCGCTGCCGAACGCGGACGCCGAGCGCAGTCGAAACCAACCAAGGACAAAAGTCATGACGGTACATAAGGGCGGGTGTTTCTGCGGCGCCGTGGAAATCGAAGTGCACGGGTCCGCCGAGGCAATGGGCTATTGCCATTGCAGTTCCTGTCGATCGTGGTCGGCATCTCCCGTGAACGCCTTCACGCTGTGGAAGCCTCAGAACGTCAAGGTCACCAAGGGGGCGGAGTTCCTGTCCGGCTTCGAGAAAACCGAAATGAGCGATCGCCAGTTCTGCACGAAATGCGGTGGTCATCTGATGACCGATCATCCGCCGCTTGGCCTGGTCGACGTCTATGCCGCAACGATACCGGGCGTGAAATTCACGCCTGGGGTTCACGTCAACTATGCCGAGACGGTGCTGCCGATGAAGGACGGACTGCCCAAGCTCAGGGATTTTCCCGCGGAACTCGGCGGCTCCGGCATCGCCGTGCCGGAGTAAGGCCGGCCACTGCTCGCCATTTTGACAACTACAATTCACCACAGGAGATTATCATGGAAATCGCAACATTCCGCGCCACGCAGGAACCGATCAAGGATCTTTATCGCAAAGATGCGAAGGCCGCGTTTCTCACCTTGAAGGCCAGGGGTGTCGCTGACGCCTCCACCGTAACCTGCAAGGTCGAGACCGGGCGTGGACTGGCGCTTGCCGGTATCCATCCGATGGCCGGCGGCAGCGGTCAGGAGCTCTGCTCGGGCGACATGTTGCTTGAGGCGCTGATCGCCTGCGCCGGCGTCTCGATGCGGGCGGCCGCGGCCGTGCTGGAAATTCCGATCAGGTCTGCGGAAGTCTCCGCGGAAGGTGACGTCGATCTTCGCGGCACGCTCGGTGTCACAGAAGGCGTGCCGGTCGGCTTCAAGGAAATCCGCTTGCGGTTCGACATCGATACCGATGCTTCGCAGAGCCAGCTTGACCAGCTGCTTGAGCTCACCGACCGCTACTGCGTGATCTTCCAGACCATCCAGAACAGCCCCAAGACGACGGTGAAGCTGCAAAGGGTCGTCCATTGACGGGACAACAGCCGGAATCTCTGCCCTGCCGGGCGAGATTCCGGATCAATCCGCGTATGGTGCCGCATCGGGTAAGGCCTATCCCTTGACGTAGCCCATCGCCTCGACGATCCGCCCATCCGCAACGCGCATCAGGTTGACGCCGCGGATGGAATTGCCGTCGGCCATGAAGTAGCGCCAGCGGATCGTCGCCCGCTCGCCGGCGACGAAAGTTTCCTCGAGGTCGAAGCTTGTGCCGGCCTGCGTTGCGATCGCCGACCACAGGCCGACACAGGCATCCTTGCCGGCATGGCGGGCGCCATCCGGCGCCGGCACGGTGTTTTCGATCACACAGTCGTCGGCCACCAGCTCGGCAAGCGCAGCCGGATCACGGTGCTGGAACACATCGTTGAAGCGCCGCATGATCTCGGCAGTCTGCCTGGATTGTTCGTCCGCGTGAATTGTCACGACACTATCCTGTTTCATCTTTGCCTCCTGATGTTCAATGTTCGGCAGGGGCGGCGCTGGCGATGAGCCCTGCCTTGAGATTTATGCAGGAAACGCCGGCCAGCGCCCGTGAGAGGAGGCAGCCCGCCTTGGCCGATTGCGCAAGGCGCTCGAACTCGTCTGCCGAGAGATCGGCGACCTCCGCCTCGGTTTCGAGCTCGATGCGGGTGATGGTCGGCCCGGCGGCGGTCGCGCCGAGATGCACCTTGGCGACGGTGCGAATGTTCCGGGCGACATAGCCTTCCTGGCCGAGGATGAAGGTCAGCGCCATCGAGAAGCAGCCGGCATGGGCTGCCGCGATCAGCTCTTCCGGGTTGGTGCCTGGACCGTTCTCAAAGCGCGACGGGAAGGAATAGGCGCCTTCGAAGACGCCGCTGCCGAGCCGCAAGCGGCCGCCGCCTTCCTTCAGCGTGCCTTGCCATTCGGCGGAAGCTTCACGGATGGTCATTGGATTCTCCCAAGTCAAGGTTGAGGGCAATAATAGGTCGAAACGAAAAATCTATAGACCGATCTATATATTATGTAGACCGGTTGTCATATTTTTTGCAAGCCCTATAATGGCCGCTGCTGACAGAGGCTGACATGGCGAACGACACCCGAACCCGCATACTCGAGACGACCGCGCTGCTGCTCAGGCAGCGCGGCTATCACGGCACCTCGCTCAACGACATTCTGGGCGCCAGCGGCGCGCCGCGTGGCTCGCTCTACTTTCATTTTCCGGGTGGCAAGGACCAGCTGGTCATCGAGGTGACGCGCGACAGCGTCGCCGACGTGACGAAAAGGCTGGGCGAGACGTTGGCCGCCGAGAACGATCCGGCGGTGGCCGTTCGCCACATCTACCATTCGGTCGGGCGCATGCTGGAGGACAATGATTTTTCGCTGGGCTGTCCGATTGCGCCGGTGGTGCTGGATTCACCCAAAGACGTGCCGGAACTGGCGGAACTCTGCCGGTCGGCTTTCGGGCAATGGATCGGCTTGCTGCAACAGGCCTTTGTCAGGGCAGGGGTGCCCGAGCACCGCGCGCATGCCCTGGCGCTGCTGGTCGAATCGTCGCTGGAAGGGCTGATGGTGATCGCCCGAGCCACTCGCGACCGCGCCCCGGTGCTGGTGGTGGCCGACGAGGTGGCGGCCCTGATCGAAACCGCAGTGCTGGCCGGCGGAGAAACGCGGCGTCACGCCGGTGCAACCGCCTGAGGCCTGACAGCTCGACCTCAAAACAAAAAGGGCGCCTTTCGGCGCCCTTTCCGTATCTGAAGGTTGATAGGGGTTGGATTAGAAATCCATGCCGCCCATGCCGCCCATGCCGCCGCCGCCCATGCCGCCAGGCATGCCGCCGCCAGCCGACTCCTTCTTCGGAGCCTCCGCGATCATGGCTTCGGTGGTGACGAGCAGGCCAGCGACCGAAGCCGCGTCCTGGAGAGCCGTGCGAACGACCTTGACCGGGTCGACGATGCCCATGGCGATCATGTCGCCATACTCGCCGGTCTGGGCGTTGTAGCCGTAGGTCGCGCCCTTGTTGTCGAGGATCTTGCCGGCAACGATCGAAGCTTCAGCACCTGCGTTCGAAGCGATCTGGCGGGCCGGAGCCTGCAGCGCGCGACGAACGATGTTGATGCCGGCAGCCTGGTCGGCATTGACGCCGGTGACCTTGATGTTGGCCGAAGCGCGCAGCAGGGCGACGCCGCCGCCTGCAACGATGCCTTCTTCGACGGCCGCGCGGGTCGCGTTCAGCGCATCGTCAACGCGGTCCTTCTTTTCCTTGACTTCGACTTCCGTCGCGCCGCCGACGCGGATCACCGCAACGCCGCCCGCCAGCTTGGCGAGACGTTCCTGCAGCTTCTCCTTGTCGTAGTCCGACGTGGTCTCTTCGATCTGCTGCTTGATCTGGGCAACGCGGCCCTGGATCTCGGCCTTCTTGCCGGCGCCGTCGACGATGGTGGTGTTCTCCTTGGAGATCGACACCTTCTTGGCGCGGCCGAGCATGTTGAGGCCGACGTTCTCGAGCTTGATGCCGAGGTCTTCCGAGATGACCTGGCCACCGGTGAGGATAGCGATGTCTTCCAGCATGGCCTTGCGGCGATCACCGAAGCCCGGCGCCTTGACGGCAGCGATCTTCAGGCCACCGCGCAGCTTGTTGACGACCAGCGTGGCCAGGGCCTCGCCTTCGACGTCTTCCGAGATGATGAGCAGCGGCTTGGAGGTCTGCACGACGGCTTCGAGAACCGGCAGCATGGCCTGGAGGTTGGAGAGCTTCTTCTCGTGCAGGAGGATGTAGACGTCCTCGAGCTCGGCAACCATCTTGTCGGCATTGGTGACGAAGTAGGGCGAGAGGTAGCCGCGGTCGAACTGCATGCCTTCGACGACTTCCAGTTCGGTCTCGGCGGTCTTGGCTTCTTCAACCGTGATGACGCCTTCGTTGCCGACCTTCTGCATCGCTTCGGCGATCATGGCGCCAACCGACTCGTCGCCATTGGCCGAGATCGTGCCGACCTGGGCAACTTCCTCGGAGGTCTTGATCTTCTTGGCAGCCTTGCCGAGAGCCGCGACGACTTCGGTCACGGCCAGATCGATGCCGCGCTTCAGGTCCATCGGGTTCATGCCGGCGGCAACGGCCTTGTGGCCTTCCTGGACGATCGACTGCGCCAGAACGGTCGCGGTCGTGGTGCCGTCGCCGGCGATGTCGTTGGTCTTCGAAGCAACTTCGCGGACCATCTGCGCGCCCATGTTTTCGAACTTGTCTTCAAGTTCGATTTCCTTGGCGACGGTGACGCCGTCCTTGGTGATGCGCGGGGCGCCGAACGACTTGTCGATGACGACGTTGCGGCCCTTGGGGCCGAGCGTGACCTTCACCGCGTCGGCGAGGATGTTGACGCCGCGCAGCATGCGCTCACGGGCGTCGCGGGAGAATTTTACGTCTTTGGCAGCCATTTTTAGCTCCTGGCAAGGGCTTGCGATCAAGCCCGGAATTCAGTTGACGGTGAGGCCGATAATCAGCCGATGATGCCCATAATGTCGGATTCCTTCATGATCAGAAGGTCTTCGCCATTGAGCTTGACTTCGGTGCCCGACCACTTGCCGAACAGGATGCGGTCGCCAGCCTTGACGTCCAGCGGGACCAGCTTGCCAGCTTCGTCACGAGCGCCGGAGCCGACGGCGATGATCTCGCCTTCCTGCGGCTTTTCCTTTGCCGTATCCGGGATGATGATCCCGCCGGCGGTCTTGGATTCGGATTCGACCCGGCGTACGACCACGCGGTCATGAAGCGGGCGGAACTTCGACTTTGCCATTTTTTCTTCCTCGAATGAGAACGGTGAGAACAGTTCCTCCATCCGGCGGTGCCGGACATGAGTTAGCACTCGCTTAGGGTGAGTGCTAACGTGGCGCTGAAATAGGCGCGTGGCTTTCGAGAGTCAAGGCGAACGGTGGGCTCAATTTGCTCTAATTGGAGCCCTGCCGTTGTCCGACGGGAAGCCTAGCGACGCCTCGGCGATTCAAGCACCAGCAGCGGGCATCGTTCCGCCAGGGGATAGGTGCCGCTCGGCACGACGCGCACTTCGCCGAACCAGCCGCTCGCCTCATCGACCAGCACGGCCAGCGGCGCGAAGCTGTAGCTTATGTCGGAGCCAGCGTAGACGTCGATCGTGTTGATCGACGCCATACTCCATCCGGTCCGTGTTGCAAGGGCCTCGCGGTCGGGGAACAAGCCGTCGAATGCGTCGCGAATTGCCCGCACCTTGATTGCGAAATCCGGGCTGCGTGTGGTGGACGCCATGGCGATCCGCCATTTGAGCACATGGAAATTCTCGATTGCGCCGGCCAGCACCTGGGCTTCGATATCAGCCAGGTCCTCGGTCGTTTCCGGGGCCGCGAAAACGCGGATCGCGGCCCGCCCGCCTGAATTCAAGACCCTGGCGATTTCGCTGTGCAGGCGATCGCGTGCCGCCTTCGAGGCAACAGCGGACAGGCATCCGTCGCCAATGACTGCCTCGGTGCTGGCGCTGGCAACGGGCAAATCCAGCCAGTTTCCGGCCATCGCCCTGCGCGATGCATTGTCGCCGGCCCATACGCCCGAAATCATGGCCGCCGACTGGTCGACCGCCAGCATCGATCTGCCGAGCACGGCAAGTTCCGGCGTCACCCCCATGAGCAGGACATCAGCATTTGCCAGGCTGAGTTCGCGCTCGAATATGTCAATGGTTTCCGGGGTCGGCCGAAGTGGCGCGTCCAGAAGCCTCCAGTGACGGTGATAATTGTCCCAATGGTTTGTCATGCTGCCTTTCCAGAGTCCGAGACTTCTGGCTTTTGGTGTTCACAGTCGCCTATTAGAAAATTGCAGGAAATCAAAAGGCAGCCGGTGGCACGAATTGTCGTCGTAACGCATGAGCACGATCGGTTCCAGAGCGGCCGCAACCTCTTACTGCGCAGGTCGAGCCCATATATGCTTTTCGATATTTCTCGAAGAACTGAAAAGGCGCGGCCATTCGGTTCGGATCCAGCAAGGCCCGGCCAGGACGCACGGTGCCGACATTGCAATTCTGCATGTCGATGCAACGGTCACACCGGCAGACTATCTCGACTATGCACGGGGCTTTCCATTCTGCCTCAATCTCGCAACGGCCGACATCTCCAAGCGACGGGTCAGCGGCGCGTTGCTAGAGCATGACGACACTTGGCAGGGCCCGGTCATCGTCAAAACCAATCTCAACAATCAAGGCATTCCGGAGACGTTCCTCAATCGGCGGTCCAGACGCGCGGGCAAGAAACCGCCTTTTCCTGATGTGCAGGGGCCGCAGCCCTATGAGGTCTACGGGTCTCTTGGCGACGTCCCGGATGGAATCTTCGGCGACGACGATCTGGTCGTGGAAAAGTTCATTGCCGAACGGGAACCCGATGGCTTCGCAATGCGGTTCTGGGTGTTTTGCGGGGAGAGCGAGCGCTGCACCCGCTACATCTCACCAAACGGCCTGGTCAAGGCATCTGAAACAATCCGACGCGAGCCTGTCTCAGTTCCTGACGAGATCCGCGAGCGGCGACGAGAACTCGGCTTCGACTATGGCAAATTCGATTTCGTCATGCATGAGGGCAGGGCCATCCTGCTCGACGCCAACAAGACCCCGGGCCGTCCCAAGAATCTGGTGAAAATGTTTGCGGCCGGCGCTGCCCACCTGGCCGACGGCTTCGAGGGCCTCATGCACCGGGTGGGATAGACTCGTCGCCTAGAGAAACTGGCGCAACTGCGTATGGATGATCGACCGGTAGTCCTCGATCGTATGGCGGCTTTCCGCTTCATCCTGGGTCAGCGCCATGCGCACGACTCCTCCCGCAAGCTGGAAGATCAGGAAAACCATGCGGCCGAACTCTCCGCGCCGCTCCGGCGCGAGAAACGCCTCGACATGGTCACAAAACATCCTCGCCTGCTGCTGGGTTTCGGCGATGTCGAGATTTTGCAGCGCCTTGTCGGCCTGGATGGCGTTCTGCAGGTCCTGGATCGCGGGGTCGCCGGCGACGCGTTCATAGTAATCGTCGAGCAGCCTGTCGGCGGCGGCGATGACGTCATTCAGCCCGCCGATGTCGGCAACGATCACCGCAAGCCGGGCGCGGCTCACTTCGGAGAAACGCTCGTAGAGCATCGCCAGGATCGCCGACTTGTTGGGGAAGTAATGATAGACGGTGGCGATCGGCCCGCCGGCCAGCGCGCCGACTTCCTTCATGGTGACGGCGTCGATGCCCTTTTCGCCGATCAGCCGCATGGTCGTCGACAGGATGGCGTCGATGCGCTCGCGGCTGCGGTCCTGCTTCGGCCTGCGCCTCGGCTCGGTCGCCGTTCTCATTGCTTCGTTCATGCCGCCACCCTCTCGATCGCCAATTCGATCCCTAGCCTTGCTAATGCCGAGCCTCACCAGTGATTGACAAACGAATATGATCGAGTATCAGTTTCTAAATACTGACAGATTGTCAGTTTTTTTGCCGTCAGGCAAGGACGTTGGGAGGCGCCCGTGACTTCTGTTCGTAACGCCGATGCCGGAAACGTTGACTGGCTGGTCGGCAATCCGACCGCCGCGCAACTGGCCTCGGCGCTGTGGATCGGTTCGGTCGGCCTGCTTATCCTCGGCCTGCAGCCGGTGCTGCTTGGCGCGCTCTACACGGAAGGACATGTCAGCGGCGACGAACTCGCTCTGGTCGCCACGGCGGAGATGATCGCCATCGGCGTCGGTTCGGCCGTGGTGGCGATGATGCTGTCCGCCCACAATATGCGCTGGAAGAGTGCGATCCTTCTGGTCCTGCTGGCGCTGGCAAACTGGGCAACCGCTTATGCGGTCAGCCCGAACTCGCTGATCGCCGCCCGCGCCGTGGCCGGTCTTGCCGAAGGTGGCCTTGTGGCGGTCGCCACCGAACTGATCGCCCGCTCGCGCCGGGCCGAGCGTATCGGCGGCTATTTCGTCACCATCCAGACCCTGGCGCAATGCGGGCTGGCTCTTTTGCTGGCACTTTACGTGATCCCGGCCGCCGGATCGGCGGGCGGCTTCATCGTCCTTGCTGTCGTCTGCATCGTTTCGATGGCGGTCGCCTTCATTGTCCCGGATAGCTATGCCGAGCTGCCCAAGGAGGAACAATTCAGCAATGTGCTGACCGTTCCTTCGCTCACCGCTCTGCTGTGCGTCTTCTGCTACTTCATGTTCTTCGGCTCGGTCTGGGCTTTTCTCGAGCCGCTCGGCGCACAATACGGCATCGACGGACGCACCGTCGGCCTGATTGTCTCGGCCAGCCTTGCGGTCCAGGTCCTTGGCGCAATGACGGCAACCGTCTTCGAGGCGCGCATCGACTACCGCATCGCCATCGTGGCGATCGGCTTGGTCGCCGTCGCTTGTTCGGCGGTACTCGCCGGCAGTCCCGACCTGGCGATGTTCTGGGCCGCCGCTCTGGTCATAGGCTTCATTCTTCTGTTCATCGTGCCCTATCAGATCCGGCTGGCGATCACTGCCGACGAGACGCGCACGGCCGTGCTTCTGGTGCCGGCCGCCCAGCTCTTCGGTCTGGCCATCGGGCCGATCGCGGCATCGCTCCTGATCGACGGCAAGGATTTCCGACCGGTGCCGGAATTCGCCGCCGCCAGTGCCGCGGCCAGCGTCGTCATGCTTGGCCTGTTCATCCTGGTCGCGCGCCGCCGCCGCGCCATCGCCGAAGACACGATGGCGTGAGCGTCAAGCTGGGATACTTGACTAAGTCAAATAAATGATCGATCGTCCTGGAGCAGGAGATTGCCCATGACGATCCATCATCAACCCGGCAAGGAACGCATCGACGCGGTGCGGGCTTTCAACCGCTTCTACACCCGCCAGATCGGCCTGCTGGACGAAGGCCTGCTGAAAAGCGCCTTCTCGCTGACCGAGGCGCGGGTGCTTTATGAACTGGCGCATCGCGATGGCCTGACGGCCACCGATCTCATTCGCGATCTCGGCCTCGATGCCGGTTATGTCAGCCGACTGCTGAAGAAGTTCGAGCACTTGCAGCTGATTTCGCGCACGGCGCTGGCGTCGGATGCGCGGCAATCGTCGATCACGCTGACGTCGGCGGGGCGGGAGGCCTTCGCGCCGCTGGATCGGGGTTCGCACGATCAGGTCGCCGCCTTGCTGGAACGGCTTCCCGCTGCCGAACAGGACCGGCTGGTAAAGGCCATGCAGACGGTGCAGCAGCTCCTGGGCGAGAGCCCGGAGCCCAAAATCCCCTATATGCTGCGGCCCTTGCAGGTCGGCGACATCGGCTGGATCGTCCGCCGCCAGGGACAGATCTATGCGCAGGACTATGGCTGGGACGAAACCTATGAGGCGCTGGTCGCCGAAATCCTCGGCGCCTTCGTAAAATCCTTCGATCCAAAATGGGAGCGCAGCTGGATTGCCGAACGGCAAGGCGAGGTGGTCGGCTCGGTCTTCGTCGTGCGCAAGTCGGACGATGTGGCGAAGCTGCGCCTGCTCTATGTCGAGCCGTCGGCGCGCGGCCTCGGCATCGGCAAGCGGCTGGTCGAGGAGTGCATCGGCTTTGCCCGCGCCAAGGGGTACAAGACGCTGACCCTGTGGACCAACGACATCCTTACCGCCGCCCGCCACATCTATGAGAGTGCAGGCTTCAAGCGGGCCGACGAAGAGCGCCATCACGCCTTCGGCAAGGATCTGGTCGGCCAGAACTGGAATCTTGAGCTGTAGGCTTCCGCTAGTCCGTCGTTGGCTTGGAACGCGGCATGTAAGTCTGGACGATGAGGCTTTTGGTCGGCTGCCCGTCTCGGTCCGTGAGGACGAGATATAGTCCGCCCGGAAGAAGCGGCTTGTCGGTAATAGGCACGCCGTTAGCCTCTGCCATCGCGCGGCGCGAGCCGAATTCGCTCTCGGCCAAGATCAGGTAGGCTTGCTCGATACACGATCCGGGAAAATAGGTGGCGGGATCGTAGCCCTGCATTCTTTTGAAGGTTGCAAGCAACTCGTCGCTGAGGAAATAGAACTGGTCCCGCATCAGCCCCCGCTCTACAGCATCGTCCGTAAGGATGCTGTAGAGTCGCTCCATCGTGGCAAGCTTCTCACCACCTTGTGCGTCCACCGGCAATGACAGGTCCGGGCGAGCATTGAAGCCCCGGTGCATCTCTCTATGACAGGCGCTACAAAGCGTTATGCCATTGCCTGTTTGAAATTGTGCATCCGTGAGAACGATTTGCGACAGATATGGTGGGCGGATAGGCGGCGGCGCGAATGGCAATCTACGCATCGATGTCCATCACGTTCCCGGATGAACTCACTCCACCGGCGCAGGCAGCGCTCGCGGGACAGCCCCCCTGCTAGCGCGGCCTGAAGCTTGCCCAGTTTGGTGATGATCGCTTCAAGATCGGGAACGTTGGCTGCTTGGGGCATCGCGCACTTCGTTCTGGTTCGCTGAAAGATATATCATGACCCAGACTGATAACTGAGAATTGTCACCGTCGAGTATTCCCGTTCTACCCCTTGACCGGGATCCAGATCTCCAGCCCGCCATTGCCGCTGCGCGGATCGAACTCCGGCCCGTAGCGCTCGAATTCGGGGCCGTCCGCTATATCGTGCCCGGAGGCTGGCAGCCATTTGTTCCAGATCGTGTTGACGGTGCGGCGGATGGTCGAGACGTGCTCGGCATGGCTGAAGACGGCGTATTTCTGCGCCGGCACCCGCACCCGCGAAAGTTCCTTCGGCAGGTCGGAGAAATCCAGCACCTCGACGCCGGCGATGTAGTCGAAATTGCCGGCATCGTCGCCGTTGATGCAGACGCCATAGGCGACATCGCCGGTTTCGCCCGGAATGTTGCCGATATAAGGGCCGAAGCGCTGCCATTGCATCGGGATGGCAGCGCTTGATTCGCAGCTGTAGCGTTCGCCGAGGCCAGCGATGAGGAAGGGACGGCCGGTCTCGAAGCGCGGCGGCGGCAGTGAGGCGAGGAAGGACTGGTCCATCAGGATCGGCTCCACAAGATCGAGATTGCTGAGGCTGCCCTGCGCGCGCACCAGTTCTGGCGTCGTGCCGAACTGGTCGCGGAAGGCACGGGTGAAGGCCTCATGTGAGGCGTAGCCGGCATCGAGCGCGAGGCTGAGAATGTCGGGCGCGCCGGCGGCCAGCTTGCGCGCCGCTTCGGTCAGCCGGCGCGCGCGCATATAGCCCATCACCGAACGGCCGGTGGCGGCGCCAAAGGCGCGCGTCACATGAAAGCGCGAGACGCCACTGCTGTGCGCGACATCGTCAAGCGAGATCGCGTCCGGCAGATGGCTCTCGACAAACCACAGCGCTTTCTCTGTCGGGCTCATGGCTCCTCGCATTTGGCGGCACCATGTTGCCGTCTTTCCGCGAGGCCAGTTTGATTGAAATTGCGCCTGTCGTAAAATCGGCGCCGAGGGCGCTCCCTTCCAACATGCATCGCGGAGAGCCGCTGCTCAGCAGGCTGCCGCCGAAACGCCTGCCTTGCATGTCCGCATGGATCCGCGGGCCAAAAAGGTCGCGGCACGTTCGGCGCTCGCGACGGCGCCCTCGACCCAGCCCAGATCGGCGGTGAACAGATCCGAGCAGACGCAAAAGTCTTTCCCGACGGACCAGAACGGACCGGGCAGCATATTCAGTCCGCTGTCCCAGAAGGCAATGCCTTCCGGCCAGTAGGCAAAGCCCTGTCCGCTCGGGGCCGGAATATCCTGCGCGGCAAATGGCAGGACATCAGCCAAAGTCTCGGAAAACGCCTCACAAACTTCGTTGCGGTCGGCGAACGCGTCGCGCAACCGGGAGGCGCTCTGGCTGTCGCAATAGACCCAGAGGTGGCGGCCATGGTCGGGGAAGTAGATTTTGCGGAACGCGGAAGCGGTCGAAAAGCAGCGCCCCTCAAGTCCGAGCTTCGTCCACCAGCGCTCGGAATATTCGAAATAGGCCTTGATCAGCGGCACTGGCTTGATGCGATCTCGGACAGCGGCGGCGAGCGGCACGCCGCTGATGCTGCCGAGGCTTTGCATCGGCATTGCCATTAGCACCTTTTCGGCGAGCACCACTCTCGTGCTCTCGGGGCTTTCCAGCGTCAGCCTGTATCCGGAGCGTCCTTGAACGGCTGCGATCTCCACCAGCCGATGGTCGAACTCGGTCGAGCAATTGCCGGGCAGGGACGCGTGCATGGCGCGCGGCAGCGCCTGGAAACCGTCCGTCAGGCAGCGCCAGTCCTGCGCCGGTTGGCCAAAGAGGGCGCTGGTTTCCGGAACATGGCTGAGGAAGCCGTAGCCGACCTCGAAAGGGATGCTCGGATGGCTGGTCACATCATAACCGGCGAGATCGATGAGACAGGCAAGACGGCTTTCGCCGAGGGCCGGCAACGCAGCTTGCGTGAAGGAAAGCCTCTGCCTGTCGTTGGCGTCGAGGCCGTCATGGATATCGCGAAGTTCGCCGCAGATGGAGGCGAGCAGCTCTTTGGCGTGCTGGTGCAGCCCGTTCTGGATCGGCGCGAAATCGTATGAGAATGGCTTGGTTTTCAGTCCCGTCTCGGTGACGAGCTCATTCACCCGGCGGTGAAGGCGAGGATTGAAGCGGGTTCCGCCAAGTTCGACGACGTCGGCGTCGCCCGCAAGCATTTTCGAGCGCAGCCTGCCGCCGACCTCACGTGTGCTTTCGAAGATCGCGATCCGGGCGCTGGGGTTCATGGCGCAGAGCTGCCGCGCGGCCGCAATGCCGCCTATGCCCCCGCCGATGACCGCATAGTTCAAGGGTTCCATTGATCCGCTCCGTTCATTCAATCCCCTCAGTCAGATTCGCTCCACATGGGAACGACCACCGAGGCGCCTGCCATTAGAGGCAAAGGAGGGGCCGTTCTTGGGAAGGGCGGAACAGGGTTTTGGGGAAATAGGCACTCGTCGTCCTGAACCGTTCCCGTTTGTCGGCCGTTGCGCTGCGGCGGCCACAGACGGCGCCCGAGACGCTTACCCAGGGCACTCGACGTTGTTCATCGGCAACCATGATCTCCTCGCATGGGCTGCCATCCCCGTTTGCCGGCTCTGGCGCAACACGGTATCTTGAATAGTAAGCACGCTTATTATATATACCGCTCATGGTTTCCGACGGCATAGATAGATTGGGCTTTTTGATCCACGACGTGCAGCGCCTGCTGCGCAAGCGCTTCGAGACGCGCGCTAGCGGGCTCGGGCTTTCGTCAGCGCAATGGCGGCTGATGGTCCGCGTCGCCAAGGAAGAGGGCATCAGTCAGGCGCGGCTTGCCGAACTGCTTGAAATCGAGCCGATCAGCGTCTCGCGCCTCGTTGACCGGATGGAGGAGGGCGGCTGGATCGAACGCCGCGCCGATGCCGCCGATCGCCGCGTGCATATGATCTTCCCGACCGCCAAGGCAAGCGCCGCCTATGCAGAGGTCAAAAGCCTGGCCGGCGAGGTCTATGAGGAGTCGCTGGTCGGCGTTTCACCGGAAGATCGCCGCGTCCTGATCCGGGCGCTGGACACCATCGTTCGGAACCTCGCGGACGGCGAGACGTCGGCTCTGAAGAGTACGGAAGGGGCAGCGGCATGAACGCGGCAGCCAAGTTAGACGACAATGTCACCAAGCTCGATGTGGAAGCGCCGCCGCAGCCGCAGCCGGTAGCCGCGCCTGTGGCGGTCGCACCGTTGGCGGCGCCGGCCCCGGTCGCTGCGAAAAAGCCGCGCCGCCTCGGCCGCTTGCTTCTAATGATCGTCCTGCCGGCGGCCCTGGCTATTGGCGGCGGCTATGTCTGGGTGACCGGCGGCCGCTATCAGGAGACCGAGAACGCCAATTTGCAGCAGGCCAAGGTGTCGATCGCCTCGGATACGGCCGGGCGCATCGTTCAGGTCGACATCTCGGACAACCAGCTGGTCAAGCAGGGTGATATGCTGTTTGCCATCGACCCCGAGCCCTACCGGATCGCATTGGCCCAGGCCGACGCGGCGGTTGCGGTCGCGCGCGTCGGCATCGAACAGCTGCGCGCGGCCTACAGCCAGGCGATGGCGCAGGAGAGGTCCGACGCCAGCGAAGTCGACTACGCGCAGTCGCAGTATGATCGCGCCGCCGACCTTGCCCAGAAGGGCATCAACGCCAAATCCTCGCTGGATCAGGCCAAGAACGATCTCGACAAGGCCAGGCAGCAGCTGGCCGTGGCCGAGCAGGGCATCATCAGCGCCAAGGCCGCTCTCGCCGGCAATCCCGATATCGAGACCGACAAGCACCCGACGGTGATGGCCGCACTCGCCGCGCGCGACAAAGCCGCCTACGATCTGGCGCAGACCACGGTCAAGGCGCCGGCGGACGGCGTCGTCAGCCAGGCCTCTTCTTTCAAGGTCGGTCAGTATGTCGGTTCCGGCACGCCGTTGTTTGCGTTGGTCGAGACAGGCGACACCTGGATCGATGCCAATTTCAAGGAAACCCAGCTTACCCACATGAAAACAGGCCAGAAGGCCGAGATCGTGGTCGACACTTATCCGGGGCGCACCTTCGAGGCCACCGTCAAGGCGATCGGCGCCGGCACCGGCGCGGAGTTTTCGTTGTTGCCGGCCCAGAACGCCACCGGCAACTGGGTGAAAGTCACGCAGCGCATTCCGGTGCGCCTGGAACTCACCGATGCCGACGCCAAAATGGCGCTGCGCACCGGCATGAGCGCCTCGGTTACGGTGGATACCGGCGTTGCCCGCGGATTGCCGGCCATCTTCGGCCACGCCACCGCGGGTGAGGCACAATAGACTGTGAGTGGACCGTGATGCTGAAAAGCAGGATCACGGCCGGGCAGAATGCTCGCTCAGGCGAGTTGAAATGACAGGATTGGTCCGATGGCAGGTTGCGCGAGGGGTGGGGTTGGACCGGGCCGCATCGCGGCCTGACCGTAGCCTGACTCTCTCGACACCGATCCTTCGGTCCTTGGATTTCCGGGCGGCAAGCGCCTGATGTGTTGAGACGTTCGGTCGATGTAACCCCCACATCGATAGATCGCGTCCCACCGCGATGAGGGTCTCTTCACCAGAGAAGGCCTCGCCGCCCGGAAGCCTAGTGTACACGTTTTTGTTACCTGTCGGAAGTTCCGCATCATGAGCACGCCAGAGCCGTTCAAGGAAGTGCCGCATCGCGGCCTGATCACCGTGGCGTTGATGTTGGCGACGGTCATGCAGGCGCTCGACACCACCATCGCCAATGTCGCGCTGCCGACCATGACCGGCGACCTCGGCGCCTCGCCCGACAACATCAACTGGGTACTGACCTCCTACATCGTCGCCGCCGCCATCATGACGCCGGTGACCGGCTGGCTGGCCGACCGCTTCGGCCGCAAGGAACTGTTCCTGGCGGCGGTTGTCGGCTTCACCGTGTTCTCGATGCTGTGCGGCATCGCCTGGAGCCTGGAGAGCATCGTGTTCTTCCGGCTGATGCAGGGCGTGTTCGGCGCTGCGATCGTGCCGCTGTCGCAGACCTTCTTGCTCGACATCAACCCCAGGGAGCGCCACGGCCAGGCGATGGCCATCTGGGGCGCTGGCATCATGCTGGGGCCGATCCTGGGCCCGACGCTTGGCGGTTGGCTGACCGAGAATTTTAACTGGCGCTGGGTGTTCTTCATCAACCTGCCGGTAGGCATCGTCGCCTTCCTCGGCATGGCCGCCTATCTGCCGGCCGTGGCCCGGCGGGTGCGCAGTTTCGATTTCTTCGGCTTCGCCATGATATCGCTCGGGGTCGGCGCGCTGCAGCTGCTGCTCGACCGCGGCGGCGAGGTCGACTGGTTTTCCTCGGTCGAAATCTGGATCGAGCTTGGCCTTTCGATCACCGGCTTCTGGGTGTTCATCATCCACACGGTGACGGCGGAGCGCCCTTTCATCGACCCCAAGATTTTCCTCGACCGCAACTTCGTCACCGGGCTGGCCTTCATCTTCGTCATGGGCGTGCTGATCCTGGCTTCGATGTCGCTGCTGCCGCCGATGCTGTCGACCATCTTCGGCTATCCGACCGTCACCATCGGTGTCGTCTTGGGGCCGCGCGGTGTCGGCACGATGATTTCGATGCTTGTCGTCGGGCGGCTCATGAGCAAGATCGACGCCAGGATTCTCGTCGTCATCGGCTTTTTGCTCACCGCGCAATCGCTCTATACGATGGCAGGCTTCACGCCGCAGATGGACAATTGGCTGATACTCAGCTCCGGCGTCATCCAGGGCCTGGGCATGGGCATGGTGTTCGTGCCGTTGTCGACGGTGGCCTTCGCCACGCTCGACGTGCGCTTCCGCACCGACGCCACGGCGCTGTTCAGCCTGGTGCGCAATCTGGGTTCCTCGATCGGCGTGTCGGTGGTGACGGTTCTGCTGGTGCGCAACACGCAGGTCAATCACACCGAGCTGTCGGCCTTCATCAATCCGTTCAACCCAAATCTGTGGGCGGCCTCGCCGGCCGCGGCAAGCGGCGATCCGATGGCGCTTTCGCAGATGGACCGCATGGTCAACATCCAGTCGATGATGATCTCCTACGTCAACGACTTCAAAATACTGATGATGATGACGCTGATTGCCATCCCGTTTGTGTTTCTGCTGCGCAAGCCGAAGACGGCCCCGGCAGCTGGTGCGGCGCCGGCAGCACATATGGATTGAGACGTCCGCCGATATTTGCCGACGGCAGATGACGCCACCGTGGCCGCGCCTGCGAATAGGCAAGATCGAGGCGATTGCCGAGATGGTCGCAAAACTCTCCAGATATCGGAGAATATCGATTCTGCAGCGCCGATGGCGATTTGAAACTGGCGTTTAAGTTTCAGGTAACCAGAAACCTTCGCGTCTGATTTCGGTCCGGTTTATATGCTATTAGTACATATCCAACACTATCAACAGACTGTCGCATGGCACATAAATGATCGTTGCGTTCTTTCAGACCCAGCTGGGAGAAGGTCTGTTTGGCTACGAAATCATCCAGGAAATCAGCAGAAACGACTGAGCCTGTCGGCTTGGCCGCGTTGGCAAAACTGGCCGATGTTTCCTATGCGTCGCTGGAGCGGGACCTCCGGGCGACGATCACGGCACTCGAAGCACAGGCGCTGCGCTTCGAGACGGTGATCGAAAACATTTCGCAAGGCATCTGCTTTTTCGACCGCGACGAGCGGCTGATCCTGAGCAATCGCCGTTATGCGGAAATCTACCGCCTCGCACCTGAGCAGGTGCGCCCCGGCCTTACGCTGAGTGAAATCGTCGAGCGCCGCGCCGCTGCCGGCACGGCGGCGCTGGCCACCGACGCCTATCTGGCGATGGCGAGATCGGTCAATTCAGGCAAGGCTCCAAGAATCTGGACCGCCAAACTCCCCGACGGCCGGACCATCCAGATTTATAACCAGTCAATGCCCGACGGCAGCTGGGTAGCCACGCATGACGACATTACCGATCTCATCGCCAATAGACAGATCGTCGACGAGCTTATCTCGTTGCAGGCACTGATCGACTGGGTGCCCAATTATCTCTGGGTCAAGGATACGCAAAGCCGCTTCATGGTCGTCAACAGCGCACTTGCGACTGACAGTGGCCGCGACAAGACCGCCGACATGATCGGCCTGACCGATTTCGATATCCATCCCCCGGAGGTTGCGCAGAGATTTCGGCAAGTCGAACAGTCGGTGCTCGAAAGCGGACAACCCTTGATCGACGCGGAAGAGTTCGTCGTCGATGCGTCAGGCACCGTAAAATGGCTCTCCTCGACCAAAGTGCCGTTGCGCAATGCTCAAAACGAAATTTTCGGTCTGGTTGGCATCGCCCGCGACATCACCGCCCGCAAGCAGGCGGATGTCCTGCGCGGCGGACAGGCAAACATCCTGGAGATGATTGCAACGAGCGCACCGCTCGAGAACGTGCTCGACAGCCTGATGCGCCTGGTCGAGTCCCAACTGAAGGGGATATTCGGTTCCGTCCTGCTGCTCGACAAGGATGGCATGCATTTGCGGCACGGTGCGGCGCCGAGCCTGGCCAAGGCCTATATGAGCGCCATCGATGGATCTGCCATCGGCCCCAAGACAGGGTCGTGCGGAACCGCTGCCTACCGGCGCGAACCGGTCATCGTCGCCGACATCCTGCAAGATCCGCTCTGGGAGGATTACCGCGAACTCGCGGCGCCTTATGGCTACCGTTCGTGCTGGTCGACCCCGATCCTGTCGCATCAGGGCGTCGTGCTAGGCGTCTTTGCCATGTATTCGATGAGCGTACGCGAGCCGACCGAGGCCGAGACCCGCCTGATCGAATTCACCACCCACATTGCCGGTATCGCTATCGAGCGCAAACGGGCCGAAGACCAGATCCACTTCATGGCCAACCATGATGCGCTGACCGGGCTGCCCAATCGCGCTTTGCTGGAGGATCGGCTTTCCCAGGCGGTCCTCTACGCGCAGCGATACAATCGTTGGGTGACGGTGGTGTTCATCGATCTCGACAATTTCAAACTGGTGAACGATACGTTGGGCCACAATGCCGGCGACGAACTCCTCAAGACTGTCGCCAGCCGTCTGGTTGGATGCGTGAAGGCAACCGACACCGTCGTGCGGGTAGGCGGCGACGAATTTGTCATCGTCCTGTTCGATCAGCCCACCAATGTCGATGTCATTTCGGAAACCCTGCAGACGATCAGGGATGCGATTGCCGAGCCGGTTCCTTTCGCCGAGCACCGCCTGCGATTAACGGCCAGCATCGGCATCGCAAATTACCCGAAGGACGGGACAAGCCCGGATAAGCTGTTGGCCAATGCCGATGCCGCCATGTCTCGCGCCAAGGAATTCGGCAGCGACAATTTCCAGTTCTATGCCCCCGAGTTCAACTCAAGCGCACACGAAAAATTCCTGCTTCAGGAGGAATTGCGAAACGCGCTCGCCCGTTCGGAATTCGCGCTGCTCTACCAGCCGCAGGTCGATCTGCGGTCGGGTCAGATCCTGGCCGTCGAAGCGTTGGTGCGCTGGAACCACCCGGCGCGAGGCGTGGTGTCGCCAATGATGTTCATCCCGACTGCCGAGGAGACCGGCCTGATCGTGCCGATCGGCGACTGGATCCTGCACGAAGCCTGCCGGCAAAACAAAGCCTGGCAGCGCGCCGGTCTGCCGCCCGTCACCGTCTGCGTCAACGTGTCGGCGCGGCAGTTCAGGGAGAAGAACCTGATCGACCGCGTCGTCAACGCATTGAAGGAAAGCGGCCTGGAGGCCAGGTATCTCGAGCTCGAGGTGACCGAAAGCCTGATCATGCAGGATTTCGATCTGGCAGTCGCAACGATGAACGGACTGCAACAGCTCGGTGTGCAGATATCGATCGACGATTTCGGAACCGGCTATTCCAGCCTCAGCGCGCTCAAGACCTTTCCGGTGCAGCGACTGAAGATCGACAAATCCTTTATTGACGACCTCGCGACCGACGAGAACGATCAGGCGGTTACCAGCGCCGTCATCTCATTGGGTCAAAAGCTGAACCTGAGGGTCCTTGCCGAAGGCGTCGAGACGGAAGACCAGGTCGTCTTCCTGCGCAAGAACAATTGCGACGAAATGCAGGGCAATTATTTCAGCGAACCGCTGCCGGCCGGCGATGTCGGCGAGGTCATCGCCAAAGGCTGACGATGAGTTGGCGTCGGTAGCCGCAGGCGCTTACCGTCCCAGCACCAGGCTCCAGTAGCGGATGGCGCCGTCGCGTCCGTCGCGCACATAGGCCAGGCCGAAGCGGCTGAAATCCGGATCGAGCATGTTGCGGCGGTGGCCGGCCGAATGCATCCAGATGTCGAACAGTTTCTGCTGGTCGAACCGGCCCTCGGCGATGTTCTCGGCGGCGGCGCCGCGCACGCCATTGTCCTTCATCCGTGACGCGAAATCCTTGCCCCAGCCTGTCGTGTGGCTCATGCGTTCGCGCGAGGCCATATAGCCGGCCTGCTGGAGCGCGGCCTGCTCGAGTAGCGTGTCCGCCACCAGCGCCGGCAACCCGGCCGAGGCGCGGATGCCGGCCAGTGTCGCGGTGGCGGAGGACGAGACACCGGCGCCTTCGCCGGTCGGCACCGAGACCGTGCTGCAAGCGGCGAGGCCGGCCATGGCTGCAAAGCCGATCAGCAGCAAGCGCCTGTTTGGCTTTACACCCATTTCGCCCGAGTGGGGTTGCGTGAGCGGGTGATTGGTGGTGTCGATCAGTGTCATGCCTGTCTGACTTAGCGGCGATCATGGCTTTTGCCGGGCAGGGCTGCGAAAATCGCAACGGATGGATTCATCGAGGCGGTCTTCAACGCGCCGCGTCAGGCGATCGGCCCGGGGCGCCGATGAAAATCGCGTGATGCGGCGACTTTTCCCGGAATATCGGCTACAATGCCGGCGTTCTTGAAGTGGCAGCTGCGGGCGGCCATCCAGGCGGTGACCGCCCCGACACCCGGGAGGAAGGTTATGGCCGGCTTTCATGTCATGGCGGACGCGCACGGACTGCATGTGCAGCCCAGGGTGCGCCATATCACCACCGCGGACCTCTGGGATGCGCTCAAGCTCGGTCTCGACGATTTCTGGGCCAAGCCTTCGCATTACGTGTTCCTCTGCCTGATCTATCCCGTCGTCGGCCTGATCCTGACGCGGTGGACCTCCGGCTCCAACGCCATCCAGCTGATCTATCCGCTGATGTCGGGCTTCGCCCTGGTCGGCCCGTTCGCGGCAATCGGCCTCTACGAGATCAGCCGCCGGCGCGAACTCGGCATGGACACCTCCTGGCGGCACGCGCTTGACGTGCGTCGCTCGCCGGCATTGCCGTCGATCGCGGTCATCGGCGCCATGCTGTTGGTGCTGTTCCTGTTGTGGATGTTCACCGCACAGTCGATTTACACCAGCCTGTTCGGCGATCAGCCCCCGGCTTCGATCGCCGGATTTCTGAGCGAGTTGCTGACGACCAGCAAGGGCTGGACGCTGATCCTGTTCGGCAATGCCGCCGGTTTCATCTTTGCCGTGATCGTGCTGGCGACGACGGTGGTTGCCTTCCCGCTGCTGCTCGACCGCGACGTCGGCGCCGTGTCGGCGATCGAGACCTCGGCGCGCGCGGTGATGGCAAATCCGTTGCCGATGCTGCTGTGGGGGCTGGTCGTCGCCGTGCTGCTGGTGATCGGATCGATCCCGCTGTTTGCCGGGCTCGCCGTGGTCATGCCGGTGCTTGGCCATGCCACCTGGCACCTCTATCGCAAGGTGGTGGAGCCGGAGCGCGCGCAACAGACACGGCGGCCGATGTAGCGTCACCCAGCCGTAGGGTGTGTTGAGATCCAGGTCAGGCCGGCATCACCTGGATGGCAACGCACCCTAGCGTTGCGCGTCGGTCGCCATTTTCAGCGCCAGCGCGGCAAGCACCGTGCCCATCATCCAGCGCTGGATGACCATCCATAGCGGCCGTCCGGCGAGGAAGGTGGCGATTGAACCGGCCGTCACCGCGATGATGGCGTTGACGGTCAGGCTGATCGAAATCTGCGTGGCGCCGAGCACCAGAAGCTGCGACAGCACATGGCCCTTGTCCAGCGAGATGAACTGCGGCAGCAGCGACAGATAGAGCACCGCCACTTTGGGGTTGAGGAGATTGGTCATCAGCCCCATGGCGAACAGCTTGCGCGGCCTGTCCTTCGGCAGTTCGCGCACCTGGAACGGCGAGCGCCCGCCGGGCCGCACCGCTTGCCAGGCGAGCCATAGCAGATAGAGCGCGCCGGCAATGCGCAGCGCGTCATAGGCGAACGGCACGGCAAGCAGCAGCGCGGTGATCCCAAGGGCGGCCGATACGACATAGAACAGAAAGCCGACCGCCACGCCGCCGAGCGAGATCAGCCCGGCCTTCGGGCCTTGCGACAGCGAACGCGAGATCAGGTAGATCATGTTCGGCCCGGGCGTCAGCACCATGCCGAGGCAGACCAGCGCGAAGGCGAGATGGTTGGCGGTTTCGGGCATGAAGGCATCTCCGGGAAGCGCTTGACCTTTGCCTCGCCGGATACTCGCGCGCAAGGGCTTGGCGACGCCGACCGTTACGCCAAGGTCGAAAACCTGCGAAAGCGCCTCAGCTCACCACACGCAGGTTCGACAGTTCGTTGGCGATTTCCTTGAAATTGTCAGACAGCGTGGCGCCCGTGGCATTCCAGAACAGTTTCGCAGGCTTGCTCGGGTCGGTCGGATCCTTGCGGAAGCGCGAGTCGGACGAACACGTCTTCAGCGCGTCCATCGCGCTCTTGTCGCCGGCGTCGGTCGTCGACATGTCGAGCGCCACCGTCATCACCATGATGTTGGCCGCCTTGGCGTTGTTGCACAACGTCGCCATCTGCTCGTTGAGCGCGGCGGTGTAGTTGCTCGACGAATAGTTGAGCTGGCCGATGGCGCTCGACGTGCCGCCGAACAGGCGGGTGACCGCGGTGCCGTTGTAGCCGACGCCGGTATAGCCATAGCCGGCATAGGTCGACTTGTTGCCGGCGGGGTCGGAGTTCGCCGTCGAATAGGTGTTCTCGCCGTCGGTGAGCACGATGACCACCTTGTCGTTGCCACGCTCGGTCTCCGGGCGTCCCTCGGTGAAGGGCTCGGTGCTGGAGACGGTGCGCCAGCCCCAGGCCATGCCTTCCGGCACATTGGTGTTGCCGTTGGGCGCCATCAGGTCGATTGCGGCCTTGATCGTGGTCAGCCCGGTGGCGTTGGTGACGTCGGTCAGCGGCGTGATCGGCGTCGTGGTGCAGCTGTAGTTTGGCCCGGCGCCCTTGGCCAGTACCGGCGCATTGATTGGCCGCGGCTGGAAATACTTGGCCATGTTGGACTGCCTGGTCTTGCCGGTGGTGCTCGACGGATCGTCGTTCCACCAGCTGTTGACCGCGCCATAGGTCTTGGGAGCCACCTCGTCAGGATCCTGCGTGATATACCAGTGGTTGCCCGGCTCGTCCGGCGCAAACATCGGCACGAACATGGTGGCGGGGTCGCCGACGCCGGTGCCGGTATTGTTCGGTCCGCCGGAGGCCGGCGCGTCGTTGACATTATAGGGATAGGGACGGACTTCGACGCAGCCCTGCCAGCTGGCGAACGGTCCGTATGTGTCGTTGTAGTCGTATTCGTCGTGGCTCTCCGAGCATGTATGATTGGCACGGTATTTGTCGCAGACCACGCGTTTGCTGCCGACGATGCGCTCGTGGCTGGTGACCACCTTCATGTCGCGATAAAGCGAGAAGCGGGTCAGCATCTGCCCCTCCTGCTCGCCCCAGCCAGTGCCTTTCTTGTACCAGATGCCACCGATCTTCTGGGCATATTTGTCAGCGGCGTTCAGCGTCGACCAGTCGAAGTTCTCATTATGGATGGGCGACAGCCCGTAGGCGTCGATCCATGACGCGTTGTCGTTGCTGGCGCCGACATTGACCGATGCGGCGAACGGCACCAGGCTGAACTGGACCGGCTTGTCGATCTGCTTGATCATCGCTGCCTGTGCGGCGAGCGTGTCGACCAGTTGCTTGGCGGCCTGCTTGAGAAGGTCGATGCGCTTTTGTCCGGCGCCGGTGCCGTTGATCGACATCGAGCCTGAATTGTCGAGCACCATGGCCACTTCCAGTGTGTTCTTCAATCGCACCTGCGAGCACACGGAGTAGTCGATGTCGCCTGACGTCTTGCCGATCAACATCGACGCTGCCGGCAGGAAATAGGGCTTGTAGACCAGGCTGGCGCAAAGCTTGACGATGCCGCCGCCGGCCGTGCTGCTGGGCAGCGTGACGTCGAGCGTCGTGTTGGCGGGGTCGACGCTGTTGAGATTCGCCTTGAAGAAGTCGAGTGCATAGGCCCGCAACTGGTCGTCGGTGGCGCCTTCCACCAGCCGGCGCGCGGTGGCGAAGTTGGCGGCGTCGAGCGCGTTGACCACCTTCTGCTTCTCGCTGACCAAGCCGCTGAAGTCGACGGCCATCGCCACGCCACCCATCAGCGGCACCATGGCCAGAACGGTCATGAGAGCATAATTGCCGCGCCGGTCGCGCCAGAAGTCACGCCAGAATTTGCGCATGTGATGTAAGCGGCCCCGCCTGCGGATTCTTCAATGCCGCCACACTTTCACAAAACGCTGAAGGACGGGTTTGGGAAACCGCTCGATTGCGCGGCCAGCGCTTCACCAAGCGCTAACCAATGCCTCGTGGCGTCGGCGGCCGCCATATGCGAAGCGCCCCGCCGAGGGCAGGGCGCTTGGTTCTTTGAGGAGCGCCGATCAGCTGACGATGCGCAGGTTGGACAGTTCGTTGCCGATTTCCTTGAAATCGTCCGACAATGTGGCGCCGGTCGAGTTCCAGAACAGCTTGAGCGGATTGCCGGCCGAATCCTTGCGGAAGCGCGAATCCGATGAGCAGGTCTTCAAGGCGGCCATCTGTGCCGCTTCAGTCGTTTTGGTGGCGTCGAGGTCCAGCGCGATCGTCATGACGATCATGCCGGCGTCCTTTGCATTGGTGCAAAGCGTGGCGAAGTGCTCGTTCATCGCCTTGGTGTAATTGGCATTCGAATAGTCGGTCTTGGTAACGCTGCTACTGGTTCCAAGGAACGGGCGGCCGTAGGTATAGGTGCTGCCGAACGGCTTGGTTTGGCCGGGATAGGTGAGGTACCCGAGAGACGAATAGATGGCCTTGCTGCCGGCGAGGTCGTTGCCGCCCTGCAGGTAGTTGGTGCCTGAGTAGGACTGCGCTGTTACCGAGGTCGGCGTGTAATAGGTATTGGCGCCGTCGGTCAGCACGATCAGCACCTTGTCGTTGCCCTTTTCGGATTCGGACCGGCCTTCGGTGAAGGGTGCGGTGCTGGAAAGGGCCCGCCAGCCCCAGGCCATGCCTTCCGGCACATTGGTGGCGCCGACGTCGACCATGGCGTCGATGGCTGCCTTGACCGCCGTTTGGCCGGCCGCGACCGATACGTCGGTCAAAGGCGTGATCGCGGTCGTGCTGCAGCTGGTATTTGGCCCGGTATTGGAGCCGTAGGCCGGCGTCACCTTGGTGCCCGGAGTGAAATATTTTGGCATGTACTTCTGCCGCGTCGCGTTGTTGCTGCTTGTCGTCACGTCGAGGTGCCAGTTGTTGTTCGCCGGCCGTGAATTGCTGTCTACATTGTCGGTCTCGTCAGGCGCGAACATCGGCACGAACATGGTCGCCGGCGTCGTGGTCGAAGCAGCCGTGTCCTGTATGTTGTAAGGATAGGGACGGGATTCGACGCAGCCGCCCCAGGTCGCAATCGGTGCGTAGACTATGTTGGACGTGCAGACATTACTCGAGTTTTTGGTGCACGACGAAATGCGCTTCATCGATTTATAGATCGAAAAGCGCGTCAGCACCTGGTTCAGCTGCGTCGCATCCCAGGCCGAGCCCTTCGCGTAATAGTAGCTGCCGGACTGCACCGCGTACTGATTTGGGAGGACAGACGAAGTGAGCGTTGACCAGTCGAGATTCTCATGATCGAGAGGTGAGACGCCCGTCGTGTCCATCCAAGGGGCGTTGGCGTTCGTCGGACCGACATTGACCGAGGCTGCGAACGGCACCAGGCTGAACTGGACCGGCTTGTTGACCTGTTTCATCAGCTGTGCCTGGCCGGCAAGCTGGTCGACCAGCTGCTTGGCGGCACTCTTCAACAGGTCGAACCGCACCTGGCTCGAGCCGTGTCCCAGTTCGGTCATCGAGCCGGAATTGTCGAGCACCAGCGCCACTTCCAGCGAGTTCTTGAGGCGGATCTCTGATCTGGCGGTGAAATTGACGTTGGTGTTGCCGGACGACTTGCCAAGCAGAATGGCTGCCACCGGCACGAAGTACGGCTTGTACGTCAGGGCGGCTTGCAGAACCAGCGTGCCGCCGCCGGTGTTGTCTTTGGGAAGCGTCACGGTCAGCGCCGTATTGGCCGGTTGGACGTGGCCGAGATTGGCCTCGAAGAAATCCTTGGCATAGGCCTTGGCCGCATCGTCGGTCGCGCCGGAGACGATCTGCTGGGCAGTGGCGATGCCTGCGGCATCGAGCGCGTTCAGCGTGTCCTGGCGCTGGCGGATCAGCTCGGTGTAGTCGATGGCGAGCGCCAGGGCGCCCATCAAGGGCACCATGGTGATCACTGTCATCAAGGCATAGTTGCCGCCTCTGTCGCTTAGAAATCTGCGGATCATGCCTTCAGCACCCCTGCCAGGACCCAAAATGTCGAATATCGGCGCGAAGATGCCCACAAATCGTTAAATTTCAGGTTGCTGAAATGCGTTCAAGATCGGCCCATCTTTTCAAGGCTCGTTAACCACTCGGCCCTGGTGATCGGCGATGCGACATTTTTCGATCGACCGAAGCTTGGGGAGAGGGCGCTTTCTGCGAGATGCAACCGCCATCAAGCCATGGCGCGACGGCGTCGAAAACGCCGAAAGCTGGTGACAAGATGAAACGCTTCGGTTAATGCGGGGCCGGTTGCGGCGGACCGTCGGCCGCAGCTCTCGCAACGATCGTCACATCAGGAAAACGGCATGGCGGATTCGCCTGACATCATCGGCTCGCTCGCGGATTTGTCGGGAGCCTACTCGGCCATCCTGTGCGATGTCTGGGGCGTAATCCACAATGGCGAATGGCATTTCCCGGCGGCTACCGAGGCGCTTGCCGCTGCGCGTGCTGCGAAGGTTCCGGTTGTCCTGATCACCAATTCACCGCGCCGCAATGCCGATGTGGTGGCGCAGATGAATGCGATCGGCGTTCCTACCGTTGCCTACGACCGTGTCGTCACGTCAGGCGATGTGACCCGCGACCTCATCGCCGACGGCCCGCGAAAAATCTTCCATATCGGCGCCGACCGCGACTTCACCCTCTATGACGGTCTCGACGTCGATCTTGTCGAAGAGTTCGAGGCCTCCGGCGTCGTCTGCACCGGCCTGTTCGACGACGAGGTGGAAACACCTGAGGATTACGCCGAACTGCTGCGCCGGGTACGCGCCAGGAACCTGCCTTTCATCTGCGCCAATCCCGACATCGTGGTCGAGCGCGGCGAGCGCATGATCTGGTGTGCGGGCGCATTGGCGCGCGATTATGCTCAGCTCGGTGGCCGCACGCTGATCGCCGGAAAACCCTACGCGCCGGTCTATGACGCAGCAATGCGGGAGGTCGCCCTGCTTCTTGGCCGTAACGTCGAGCGCTCGGAGGTGCTGGCCATCGGCGATGGCATGATGACCGACGTCAAGGGCGCCGCCGACAATGGGATAGACGTGCTTTACGTCTCTGGCGGCATTCACGCGCGCGACTATGGCGATCCCATGCAGCCGGACCCCGCCAGGCTTGCAGCCTTTCTGCAAAAGCACGGCTACCGGCCGGTCGCGGTCATTCCGAGACTGCGGTAGGGTCGCTTCCATGAGCGCAGCCTTCGAGCATATTTCCGCGACTGTGCCGCTGCCGACGCATTTGCGTGGCGGCGTGGTGGCGATAGGCAATTTCGACGGCGTTCATCGCGGCCACCAGGCCGTGCTCGAACGCGCGCTTGGCGAAGCCATGCGGCGCGGTGTGCCGGCGCTGGTGCTGACCTTCGAGCCGCACCCGCGCAAGGTGTTCAGGCCCGATATGCCGTTGTTCGTGCTGACGCCGCCGCCGATGAAGGCGCGGCTGTTGTCGCATCTGGGCTTTGCAGCACTCGTCGAACAGCCATTCACGCGCGCCTTTGCCAGCCTGTCGGCCGAGGCATTCGTGACTGATGTGCTGGAGACGAACCTCGGCATCACCCATGCCGTCACCGGCTTCGATTTCCACTTCGGCAAGGACCGGCAAGGCGGCCCCGCCTTTCTGATGGCGGCGGGCGAGCGCCATGGTTTCGGCGTCACCCTGGTCGACGCTTTTCGCGACGAAGGCGCCGAGGTGGTGTCGTCGAGCCGCATCCGCGCATTGTTGTGTGAGGGCGAAGTCGCCGAGGCCGCCGGCCTGCTTGGCTACCGCTTCACCGTCGAGAGCGAAGTCATCGGTGGCCAGCAGCTCGGCCGCACGCTCGGCTTCCCGACAGCCAACATGAGGCTTTCGCCCGAAGCGACCCTAAAGGAGGGGATTTATGCCGTCCGCTTCCGCCGCGCCGATGGTACGCTCCACGACGGTGTCGCCAGCTTCGGCCGCCGCCCGACCGTCGACGACAATGGCGCGCCGCTGCTCGAAACCTTTGTCTTCGACTTCTCCGGCGATCTCTATGGCGAGATCTGCGAAGTCTCGTTCTTCGGCTTCTTGCGCCCCGAGGTGAAGTTCGACGGGCTCGACGCGCTTGTGGCGCAAATCAAGCGCGACGAGACGGAAGCGCGCGCGCTGCTTGCCGGTGTCAGGCCGCTGTCGCAGCTGGACAGCGCGATCGCTTTTTGAGCTTCCGGCCGCTTACCTCTTCAAGGCCCTACTTCTTCAACGCAAGTCCGAGGGCGATGAAGCTCCAGCCCTGGAAGATCAGGTCGATGGCCAGGAACAGGCCGAGCACCCATAGGCTGTTGACCGGCCAGCCCATGGCGATGGTCAGGCCCGCCAGCACGCTGATCAGACCGGCCGCGACGACCCAGCCCCAGCCATTCTCCGGTCGGTGGCTGTAGCCGACCCAGGCCCTGAGCGCGCCTGAAGCGACCAGCGCCACCGCCAGCAGGAGGGTCAGCACCGTCGATGCCAACAGCGGATTGTCGAAGGCAAAGAAGCCGGCAACCGCATAAAGCAGGCCGCTGAGCAGCCAATAGAAGAAGCGGCTCCAGGTCTTGACGCCGAAGGCATGCACGATCTCGATAATGCCGGCCATCAGCATCAGCCATCCCACGACATAGACCGAGGCGACGGTGGCGATGAACAGATTGCCGAAGGCAATGCCGCCGAAGATGAGCAGCACGACGCCGAGCGCGACGAACCACCCCCATTTGTCTCGTGTCCGGCCGATCGCGTCGTTCAGGGTGTCACCGTGCAGGGTCATAGCCGCATCTCCTCGGGAGTCGCCGTGCATCAAGCTGCGTGGAGGTTAACGCCGATGGCCTTGCCAGTCCAGCAAGCAGGCTGCCGGCGGCCACACCCAACCATGTTGCATAGGGCCGTTTTGTCGACGGCCGACCGCTCGCAGCTCAACCGGCGGGTTTACATCGGCAGCCAACGCCCTAGTTTTAGAGTTTCGCGCCGCGCACTTAGTGCGTGGATGATCGAGAACGGGACCATGAACTCTGGTCGGTCCCTCAAAACTCCCGAAGGATGACTGCCATGACACAGGCCAAGAATGGCGACACCGTGCGCATCAATTATACTGGACGTCTGGCCGACGGCACTCAATTCGATGCTTCCGGCCGCGAACCGCTGCAATTCACGCTGGGGGAAGGGCAAGTGATCCCCGGCCTTGAAACGCATGTCGAGGGCATGGAGGTCGGCGCGAAAAGCACCGTCACCGTACCCGCCGAAGCCGCCTATGGTCCCCACCGCCCCGAAGCGGTCATGACCATCGACCGCGCCCGCGTGCCAGATAACATCAACGTCGATGTCGGTACTCGATTGCAGGTCAGAACCCGCGATGGCAGCCCCATGCCGGTGACGGTGGTCGACGTGAACGACGCCAGCGTCAAGCTCGACGGCAATCATCCTTTGGCCGGAAAGGATCTGGTGTTCGACGTTGAATTGGTCGAGATCGTCCAGGCTGCGTAGGCTTGCAGTGACTTCAAAAGGGACTCCCGCCATCCCTTGACGAATAACCGACTATTTGACCTTCAGCGTGTCCAACCAGCTGGTGACACGCTCGATGGTCTGGCGCTCTTGCGGCGCCTGCATCGAGAAGCCTTCCATCAGGCGCGCCCGAGGGGCGTGGCTGGCCAGAATAGTCTGGCTGTGGCCGAGCCCGAAGCCGCCATGCGTGACAAACGGAATGATGGTCCTACCCGCAAGGCCGTGGATCGCCAGGAAAGTGCGGATTACAGGCGGCGCGGTTTCACCCCAGATGAGAAAGCCCAGAAACACCCTCGCATAGGTCGCGGTGGCCGGGAGTTGGGCTTTGAGTGGCGGTAGGTCGCCAGGATCGCGCTCCAGTGCGTGCTGCGTTCATGGCGCAAAACGGTCCGGGTTAAAACAATCACCGGCGGCAATGTTACTGATTTTAAGTCAAATTTTACCGAAACGGCGCCATGGCTTGGGCACCGCCGGGTGTTCATGCCGGCGCCTTTCGCGTAAGGGGTGACGATGCGTATTGTCCGGACGATTCCACTGCTTCTCGCCTCCGGGCTGCTCACGGTATCTGCCGCCGATGCGGGCGAGGGCACCTTCGGCTGGCTCTCGGGTGACTGGTATCTGACGCTTGGCGCCAGCGGGATGGTCGCGCCGAAATTCGAGGGCTCCAACAGCCTTCTGCTCAGCGCCACGCCGATCATCTCGCTGGGCAAGGTCGGCCCCGCTGCCCGCTTCACCTCGCGCAATGACAACATTTCGCTGGCGCTGATCGATGATGGGGGCGTCCGCGCCGGCCTGACCGGAAAGTTCCTGTTTTCCCGCAGCAGCAAGGATGAGCTGAAAGGCCTCGATCCGGTGCGTTGGGGCGGTGAAGTCGGCGGTTTCTTCGAATTCTACCCGACGGACTGGCTGCGCGCCCGCGCCGAACTGCGCCACGGCATCCGTGCCCATGACGGCTTTGTCGCCGACATCGCCGCCGATGCCTTCTACGATATCACGCCGACGGTCAGGATTTCGGGCGGCCCGCGCGTGTCCTTTGCCTCATCGGGCTATTTCGACTCTTATTACGGCGTCAACGCCAAGGAGGCTGCGGCCTCGGGCCTCAGCGAATACCATCCAGGCGGCGGCCTGAAATCGACCGGCCTCGGCGGCGCCATCACCTGGAAGGTAACCGAGCCGATGACCGCCAGCCTGTTCGGCGAATATGCGCGCCTGATGGGCCCGGCCGCCGATTCCAGCCTGGTCAAGGAGCGCGGCCAGCGCGACCAATTCACGGTCGGCGTCTCGACCACCTACCGTTTCAACTTTTCAATGTAGGCGATTTACGCGCTTTATTCCTGCCGTGGCATCGGCTAAAAGCCCAGCCATGACCAGCTTTTCGCGCCTTTTCGCGATTGCGATACGAATTACAGGCCCGGTGTTCCGGGTGGCCTGAGCGCCGCCGGAGCCGCCGGGAGTTTCTGCGCGCCCCTCGCGCTGTTTCCAGAACATCAAAGCATATCGCCCAAAAGTGGGTCCGGTTTTGGGAAACTGATATGCGTCACCGAAGACTTCACGCCCGAGCTTCCGCCGGGCAATGCACATGGCAGACCAATGACCGACACTGTTGAAACGATCGACTATTCCAAGACGCTTTATCTGCCGCAGACGGATTTCCCGATGCGCGCCGGCTTGCCGGAGAAGGAACCGCTGCTGGTCAAGCGCTGGCAGGACATGGACCTCTACGCCAAGCTGCGCGAAGACGCAGCCGGTCGCGAAAAATACGTCCTGCATGACGGCCCGCCCTACGCCAACGGCAACATCCATATCGGCCATGCGCTGAACAAGATCCTCAAGGACGTCATCACCCGCTCGTTCCAGATGCGCGGCTATGACTCCAACTATGTGCCGGGCTGGGATTGCCACGGCCTGCCGATCGAATGGAAGATCGAGGAACAGTACCGCGCCAAGGGCAAGAACAAGGACGAGGTGCCGGTCAACGAATTCCGCAAGGAATGCAGGGAATTCGCCGCGCACTGGATCTCGGTGCAAGGCGGCGAGTTCCAGCGGCTCGGCGTCGTCGGCGATTTCGACAATCCCTATACGACGATGGCCTTCCATGCCGAGGCGCGCATCGCCGGCGAATTGCTGAAGTTCGCCATGTCGGGCCAGCTCTACCGCGGCTCCAAGCCGGTGATGTGGAGCGTGGTCGAGCGCACGGCGCTGGCCGAGGCCGAGGTCGAGTACCAGGACTACGAGAGCGACATGATCTGGGTGAAGTTTCCTGTTGCCAGCCTCGAGGCTGGGCAGCCGGCACTGGATCCCAAGCTCACCGAGGCGTCGCTGGACCTGCTGGAGGCCCATGTCGTCATCTGGACGACGACGCCCTGGACAATCCCCGGCAACCGCGCCGTCAGCTATTCGCCGCGCGTCGCCTACGGGCTCTATGACGTCACGGCAGCGGAGAACGCGTTCGGCCCGCAACCGGGCGAGAAGCTGATCTTCGCCGACGCGCTGGCCGAAGACTCGGCGGCCAAGGCGAAAATCACCTTGAATCGCCTTCATAGCGTTTCGGCCGAACAGCTTGGAAGCCTTACGCTTTCCCATCCGTTCCAGGGTCTTGGCGGCGGTTATGAATACCCGGTGCCGATGATCGCCGGCGAACACGTCACCGACGATGCCGGAACCGGCTTCGTGCATACCGCCCCCAGCCACGGCCGCGAGGATTTCGACGCCTGGACGGATGCGATGGCCGAGCTGCTCAAGCGCGGCATCGACACGGCGATCCCGTTCCCGGTCGACGATGCCGGCTTCTTCACCAAGGACGCGCCGGGCTTCGGTCCAGACCGCGAAGGCGGACCTGCGCGCGTCATCGACGACAACGGCAAGAAGGGCAATGCCAACCAGGCGGTCATCGACGAACTGATCAAGCGCAACGCACTTTTTGCGCGCGGCCGGCTGAAGCACAGCTACCCGCACTCGTGGCGCTCGAAGAAGCCGATCATCTTCCGCAACACGCCGCAATGGTTCGTCTATATGGACAAGGAACTCGGCGACGGCACCACGCTGCGCAGCCGCGCGCTGAAGGCGATCGACGACACCCGTTTCGTGCCGGCGGCCGGCCAGAACCGCATCCGCGCCATGATCGAGGAGCGTCCTGACTGGGTGCTGTCGCGCCAGCGCGCCTGGGGCGTGCCGATCGCCGTCTTTGCCGACGAGGACGGCAATGTGCTGAAGGACGAAGCCGTCAACCAGCGCATCATGGACGCTTTCGAACGGGAAGGCGCCGACGCCTGGTTCGCTGCCGGCGCCAAGGAGCGTTTCCTCGGCAATCACGATGCCTCCAAATGGAAGCAGGTGATGGACATTCTCGACGTCTGGTTCGATTCGGGCTCGACGCATGTCTTCACGCTGGAAGATCGTCCGGACCTGAAATGGCCGGCCGACGTTTATCTCGAAGGCTCCGACCAGCATCGCGGCTGGTTTCACTCCTCGCTGCTCG
Organism: Mesorhizobium neociceri; assembly: GCF_013520985.1. Taxonomy (GTDB): domain Bacteria; phylum Pseudomonadota; class Alphaproteobacteria; order Rhizobiales; family Rhizobiaceae; genus Mesorhizobium; species Mesorhizobium neociceri. The sequence goes on from NZ_JACDTY010000013.1 coordinate 147,856, forward strand.
AAAGCTGCGGCACCAGGGGCAGGGCGCCCTACGACACCGTCGTCACCCATGGCTTCACCATGGACGAGGAGGGGCGCAAGATGTCGAAGTCGCTTGGCAACACGGTGGTGCCGCAGGACGTCATCAAACAGTCCGGCGCCGACATCCTGCGGTTGTGGGTGGTGACGACAGACTATTGGGAAGACCAGCGGCTCGGCAAGAACGTGCTGCAGACCAACATCGACGCCTACCGCAAGCTCCGCAACACCATCCGCTGGATGCTGGGCACGCTCGCCCATGACGATGGCGAAGAGGTACCGCTGGAAAAGATGCCGGAGCTGGAGCGGCTGATGCTGCACCGGCTGGCCGAGCTCGATGAGGTCGTGCGCTCGGGTTACGACGCGTTCGAGTTCAAGCGCATCACCCGCACTTTGCTCGACTTCATGGTGGTCGAGCTGTCGGCCTTCTATTTCGACATCAGGAAGGACGCGCTTTATTGCGACGGGCCCTCCAGCGTGAAGCGCAAGGCCTCTGTGCAAGTGGTGCGACACCTCTTCGACTGCCTGGTGAAATGGCTGGCGCCGATGCTGCCTTTCACCATGGAAGAAGCCTGGCTCGACCGTCATCCCGATGCGGTCTCGCTGCATCTCGACCAGTTCCCTGAGATTCCGGCCAACTGGAAGAACGAGGCGCTGGCGGAGAAATGGCGCAAGGTGCGGCAGGTCCGCCGTGTCGTCACCGGTGCGCTCGAGATCGCCCGGGCCCAGAAGGTCATCGGCTCATCGCTGGAAGCGGTACCGGTCGTGACCCTCGACGATGCCGCACTTGAAGCCGCAATCGCCGATGTCGACATGGCCGAGATGGCGATCACCAGCGATCTCGTCATCGCCCATGGCAAGGCGCCGGAAGGCGCCTTTGCGCTCGACGATGTCAAAGGTGTCGCCGTGGTGGTCGAAAAAGCCGAGGACCGCGGCCTGGTCAAATGCGCGCGCTCGTGGCGCTATACGGCCGATGTCGGGCAGGACGCCGAATTCCCCGATGTTTCGGCCCGCGATGCCGCCGTGCTGCATGAACTGCAGGCTCTGGGACGTTTGTGAGTGCATAAGCCGGTGCACAAAAGCCACGCCGCGTGGGCGGAAACCGCCCGCGCGTTGCCCTTAACGGGTGGTTGAGGTAAACACGCGAAACTCCGGAAGACAAATTGTCGCCGGATTTCCGTCGCAAGAGCGTGGACGATGGGGACCGGACCTTTGGCCGGTGACGATCAAGAGGCTGTCTAGAGTGGGACTTTTTGGCATGACCGACAGAACTTCCGTGCGCGTTGCGCTGCTGGCGCCGCTTGTCGCGTCCGGCCTCGCTCTGTCCGGCTGCATGAGTTCGCCCACCTACGGCACCGACAAGACCGCTGGCGAGCAGCTTGTCGGCGACCTGTCCGGCGCCTTCGCGGTCTCGCCAAAGCGCAAGCAACAGATTGACTACAAGCCGCGTCCGGAGCTGGTGAAGCCCGCACCGGGGCAGAAGGAAGTGCTGCCGGCACCGCAGGAAAGCATCGAGACGGCGAGCACCGATTGGCCCGAATCGCCCGAGCAGCGCCGCGCCCGCCTGCGTGCAGACGCCACCGCCCACCAGGATGATCCGTCCTATCAGTCACAGATCGTCGACGATGTGCAGACCGATCCGGCCGCGGTGAAGAAGGCGATGGCGGATTCAGCTTCGAGCCACCCGCCGCGCTGGTCGCCGGCGGATTCGGACAAGGGCCGCGCCGCCGAGATCCAGCGCCGCACGGCAGAGGGCAAGCAGGGCGATCCCAACAGCCGCAAATATCTGAGCGAGCCGCCTCTGGCCTATCGCGCCGCCGCCGACACCGCGCCTCAGGGCGAGCTCGGCGAGGATGAATACAAGAAGGAACGCCGCCTCAAGAAGGAGGCTGCCGCCAAGAGCAAGAGCGGCGGGCTGTTCGACTGGCTGCCCTCCTGGTAGGAGACCGCTTGGAAATTCTACTCCGGCGGCCATCTGATGGCGTTTTCTGCGCTTCCGGTGCTCACGGACCACAATGTCCGCTGCGCTCCGGTTCTTGAAACCACCACCATATGACTCATCCGAGCGAATTTCGAAGCAGTCTCTGGCGTTCTACGGTTCCCGCCTTTCCCTGAAGAATTCCTTGAGCAGCGAGGCTGCATCGGCCTCGGCGATGCCCGGATAGATATCGGGCGTATGGTGGCAGGTCGGGGAGGCGAAGAAGCGCACGCCGTTGACCACCGCGCCGCCCTTCTCGTCAACCGCGCCAAAATACAGCCGGCGCAGCCTGGCGAAGGAAATGGCGCCGGCGCACATGGCGCAGGGCTCCAGCGTCACATAAAGGTCGTGGCCGGTCAGCCGCTCGCTGGAGAGCTTCTGGCAGGCCGCGCGGATCGCCAGCATTTCGGCATGCGCCGTCGGATCGGCAAGTTCGCGGGTGCGGTTGCCGGCGGATGCCACCACCGTATCGCCGCTGGCGATGACAGCGCCGACGGGAACTTCGCCACGCAAGGCGGCGGCTTTCGCCTCTTTCAGCGCCAGCGCCATGAAATCCGGCCGCTTCACGCGGTTTCCATCCTGATTATCTCCTCGCCACTTAGCGGTGATCCTGTTATGGAGCGCGTCAACCCGAACGTCGGACTCGATTTTCGGAAATGATCATGCGCCACATCAAAGTGCTATAGCGTTCGTTGCGCGCCCCAGAGGATGCGCCACGCTGTAGCAGCGCAAACGGACAAAGGCCACATGGACGACAACGACAAGAAATCTCCGCGACACAAAGGCTCGGGCAAAAGCGGCCCGAGAGCCGCGGGGCCGCGCCGTGATGGCGCCGCCGGAAAAGGCGGCAAGCCTTCCTTCGGGGCCAAGAAACCCTACTCGCCGCGCGGCGCCCGGCCGGCAGCGGCTGAAGGCGAGCGGCCGAAGCGCGACTTCAAGAGCGGCGACCGGCCGTTCAGCAAGGGACCACGCCCGGAAGGCAAGCCTTTCGAAAAGCGCGAAGGGCCGCGCAAACCCTACGCACCGCGTGGCGATCGCCCTATGGCGGCCGAGGGTGAACGCAAGCCGTATGAAAAGCGCGAAGGGCCGCGCAAGCCCTATGCGCCGCGCGGCGACCGGCCGATGGCGGCCGATGGCGAGCGGCCGAAGCGCGACTTCAAGAGCGGCGACCGACCGTTCAGCAAAGGGCCGCGCCCTGAAGGCAAGCCCTATGAGAAGCGCGAAGGTCCGCGCAAGCCCTACGCACCGCGCGGCGATCGGCCCGCTTCCGCCGAAGGCGAAAAGCGTTTCGACCGGCCAAAGCGCGATTTTGGCGATCGCCCGCAGCGCGACGCCGGAGATCGTCCCAAGCGTGACTTCAGCGATCGTCCCAAGCGTGACTTCGCGGATCGCCCCAAGCGCGATTTCGGCGGTGACCGGCCGCAAGGTGGATCTGGCGGCGGCTTCAAGCCGCGCCCGCGCGCCGCGGAAGCGGAAGAAGCCGGCGAGCGCATCGCCAAGCGGCTGGCCCGCGCCGGCCTTGCGTCGCGGCGCGACGCCGAGGATCTGATCGCGGCGGGCCGCGTCAAGGTCAACAACCGGGCTTTGACCTCGCCGGCCTTCAACGTGATGCCCGGCGACATCATCCATCTCGACGGCATGGAAATCCCGCCGATCGAGCGCACAAGGCTGTTCCTGTTCCACAAGCCGGCCGGGGTCGTCACCACCAACCGCGACCCCGAGGGACGCAAGACCGTGTTCGACGTGCTGCCGGCCGAATTGCCGCGGCTGATGACCATCGGTCGGCTCGACATCAACACCGAGGGCCTGCTGCTGCTCACAAATGATGGCGGGCTGTCGCGCGTGCTCGAACTGCCTGCCACTGGTTGGCTGCGCCGTTACCGCGTGCGCGTTCATGGCAAGGTCGAGGAAAGCGTGCTCGCAGGCCTGCGTGAAGGCATTGCCGTCGACGGTGTCTTCTACGGCGCCATCGAAGCGACGCTGGACCGTGAGCAAGGCACCAACGCCTGGCTGACGATCGGCCTGCGCGAGGGCAAGAATCGTGAAGTGAAAAACATCCTTGGTTCGCTCGGCCTCGACGTGACGCGGCTGATCCGCATCTCCTATGGGCCGTTCCAGCTCGACGACCTCGCCGAAGGCCATGTGCTGGAGATCAAGGGCCGCGTCTTGCGCGACCAGCTCGGCGAGCGCCTGGTCGAGGAATCCGGCGCCAATTTCGACGCCGAGATCATCAAGCCGTTTTCCAACCAGCCGGTGCGGCGCGAGCGCGAAGTGGAGCCGGAGCGGCCGAAATTCACCCGCGAGGGCGACCGCCGACCGATCGGCGAAGGCGGTCTGATCAAGAACCGTAAGCGCCGCGAGGGCAGCCGCGACGAAGCGCTGGGCAAGCTGTCGACCAGCCCCGAAAGAGGCGCTGCGCCGGCAAAGAGCTTTGGCGAGCGCGGCGCGAGACCCGAGCGAAGCGAGTTTCGCGATAAGCCACGTGGCGATTTCGGTGACAAACCCCGCGGCGGCTTCGGCGACAAACCCCGTGGTGGCTTTGGCGACAAGCCGCGCGGCGGCAAGAAGCCTGAGCGCGAGCAGCGGCCGATCGAGCCGCCGGGCCAGCGCAAGGCCAATGTCTGGATGGCGCCGGGCGCGCGTCCGATCGGCAAGGGCAGGGCGGAAGCCGACGCCGCCAAGGCGGCCGACGCCAAGGCGCGCAAGGCCTCGTTCAAGCCATCCTATGGCAAGCCGGCTGGCGCCAAGCCGTTCGGCAAGCCACGCGGCGAGCGCCCGGATGGCGGTCGGGGCGGTGAGCGGCCGCGCAATGGTCCCAAGGGTCCCCGGACCAGATGAGACCCGGACCTAAATGAGAATCGTCGGCGGCCAATTTCGCGGGCGTCCGCTGGCGACGCCTCGCGACCACGCCATTCGTCCGACCACCGACCGCGCCCGCGAGGCCGTCTTCAACGTGCTGGCGCACCGCTTCGCCGACAAGCTCGAGGGCGCGCGCGTGCTCGACCTGTTCGCCGGCACCGGCGCGCTCGGCCTCGAAGCGCTGTCGCGCGGCGCTTCCTATGGCGTCTTCATCGAAGAATCGGCGGAAGGACGCGGCCTGATCCGTACCAATGTCGAAGCCTTTGGCCTCACCGGACGCACCAAGATCTTTCGCCGCGACGCGTCGGCCTTGGGCGAGGCCGGTACGCTTGCGGCATTCGGCCTGATCTTCGCCGATCCGCCCTATGGCAAGGGCCTTGGCGAGCGCGCCTTGCGTTCGGCCAGGGATGGCGGCTGGTTGCTGCACGGCGCGCTCTGCGTGGTCGAGGAAGCCGCCTCGGCGCCCTTCGAGGTTGGGCCCGAATTCTCGGTGGTTGACGAGCGCAACTACGGCGAGACGGTGATCCGGTTCATCGAGGCTGGGTGATTAGGCTCCCCCTTCTCCCCTTGTGGGAGAAGGTGGCCGAGCGAAGCTCGGTCGGATGAGGGGTGTTGGAAGGATCGCTGCTTTGGAGGTTAAGTGTCGAAAATCGCTTACATTTTCCTTCGTTGAATTTCTTCCGGCACCCCTCATCCGTCTCGGCGCTGCGCGTCGATCCACCTTCTCCCACAAGGGGAGAAGGAAGAAACAGCGCCTTCAAAATGACGCACAATTCACTTTGCCTCCATGGCCAACCTGCCTATCCTCGCGCGATAACAACCGGAGCCATCAATGACACTTCATACTGAATGGCTGCGGAGAGCGTTGCTCGCCACCGCGTTGACCATGGCCGGCCCGGCCTTGGCCGCGGACGACGGCAAGGTGGCGAACTTCCTGCTCGACAACGGCATGGAAGTGGTCGTTATCCCCGATCATCGCGCCCCCATCGTCACTCATATGGTGTGGTACAAGATCGGCAGCGCCGACGAGCCGGCAGGCAAATCCGGCATTGCGCATTTCTTCGAACATCTGATGTTCAAGGCCACGACCAACCACGCCGCGGGCGAGTTCGACCGCGCCATTTCGGACATAGGCGGCTCCAACAACGCCTTCACGTCCTATGACTACACCGCCTTCCATGAGACAGTGACGCCCTCGGCGCTCGAGCTGATGATGAGCTTCGAGGCCGACCGCATGCGTAACCTCATCCTGACCGACGAGGTCATCAAGACCGAGCGCGACGTGATCCTGGAAGAGCGCCGCTCGCGCATAGACAGCAATCCCGAGGCCGTGCTCGACGAAGAGGTCGATGCAACGCTCTGGCAGAACCAGCCCTACCGCATTCCGGTGATCGGCTGGATGCAGGAGATGGAACAGCTGAACCGCACCGATGCGGTTGCTTTCTATGACAAGTACTATCGGCCCAACAATGCCGTGCTGATCGTGGCCGGCGATGTCGATCCGGATATAGTGAAGACACTGGCCGAAAGGACCTATGGCAAGGTCGCGCGCGGCCCGGATCTGCCCCCGCGCATCCGCCCGGTCGAGCCGGAGCAGAACACCAGGCGCACGGTGACGCTCACCGATGCGCGCGTTTCGGTGCCGAGCTTTTCGACGCAATGGGTGGTTCCGTCCTACCACACGGCAAAACCCGGCGAGGCCGAGGCGCTCGACCTTTTGGGAGAGATCCTTGGCGGCGGCACCCGCAGCCGGCTCTACCAGCAGCTCGTGGTCAAGCAAGGCATCGCATCGGGGACCGGCGCCTTCTTCCAGGGCACCATGCTCGACGCCACCAATTTCACCGTCTATGGCGCGCCGCGCGGCGACGCCAAGCTGAGCGACGTCGAGGCAGCGGTCGACGCCGAGATCGCCCGCATCGTCAAGGACGGCGTCACTGCTGACGAGCTGGAGAAGGCCAAGGCCCGCTATATCAGGGCCCTGATCTTCGCCCGCGACAAGCAGGACGAGATGGCCAATCTCTACGGCGCCGAGCTCGCCACCGGCGGCAACGTTAGGGATGTCGAAGAATGGCCGGACCGCATCCGCAAGGTCACCGCCGACGAGATCAAGGCGGTCGCCGCACGCTATTTGCTGCTCGACCGTTCGACCACCGGCTATCTCTTGCCGCAGCAGCAGGCGGGGAATTGATGATGAGCCTGCATAGCGCTGTGTTGCCTTCTCGCGTTGTGCGCCACTTACCTTCTCCCCTTGTGGGAGAAGGTGGATCGGCGCGCAGCGCCGAGACGGATGAGGGGCGCGTGAAGGATCGCCGTCGTCGCCAAGCTGGAACACCCCTCATCCGACCGAGCTTCGCTCGGCCACCTTCTCCCACAAGGGGAGAAGGGGGAGCCTGGCGGGGAGAAGGTAAGGCGCTCCGCGCCTCCGCCACTTTGTTCCTCTCCATCCTTTTCCTCGTCCTGCCGGCGCTTGCCGCGCGCGCGATGGACATCCAGCAGGTGACGTCCTCCAAGGGCATCAACGCCTGGCTGGTCGAGGATCACTCGATTCCGATCATTGCCATTCGCTTCGTCTTCGATGGCGGCTCGACGCAGGATCCGGCGGGGCGGGAAGGGTTGGTCAATCTGATGACCGGCCTGTTCGACGAGGGCGCCGGCGACCTCGACAGCGAGGCCTTTCAGACCAGGCTTGACGATGCCGGCGCCGAAATGGGCTTCGACGCGGCACGCGACGGCACCTATGGCTCGATGCGCATGCTGGCCGACCAGAAGGATGCGGCCTTCGACCTGCTCAGGCTGGCGGTCACCAGCCCACGCTTCGACCAGGCGCCGATAGACCGCATCCGCTCCCAGATCCTCTCCGGCATCATCGCCAGTGAGCGCGACCCCAACACCGTCGCGCAGACCAAATGGCTGCGCGCCATCTATGGCGACCATCCCTATTCCAGGCCCGACCAGGGCACCAAGGACAGTATTGCCACCATCACGGCGGCGGATCTGGCTGCCTTCCACAAGGCCAATTTCGCCCGCAACGGCCTGCATGTTGCGGTGGTTGGCGACATCGACGCCGCGACACTGAAACAGAAGCTCGATGACGTCTTCGGCGGCCTGCCGGAAAAGCAGTTGCTGCAACCGGTTGCCGATACCGAGCTGAAACTCGGCCAGCAGCTGGAGGTCGACTACGACCTGCCGCAGACCTCGCTGCAGTTTGCCTATCCCGGCGTGAAGCGCGATGCGCCGGATTTCTTCGCCGCGGTGCTGATGAACCAGATTCTCGGTGGTGGCACCTTCACCTCTCGCCTCTATGACGAGGTGCGCGAAAAGCGCGGTCTGGCCTACAGCGTCGATTCCAACCTGGTCGATCACCAGCATTCCAACGCGCTGATCATCACCACGGCGACGCGTTCGGACCGCGCGGCCGAGACGCTCGGCATCGTCAAGGATGTCGTCAAGAAGATGGCCGGGGAGGGCCCGACCGAGGCCGAACTGGACGCAACCAAGAAATACATGGTCGGCGCCTATGCTATCAGCAATCTGGATTCCTCCAGCGCCATTGCCTCGACGCTCGTGGAGTTGCAGCTCGACAATCTTGGCATCGATTACATGCAGCGCCGTGCGGCGCTGATCAACGGCGTGACGCTCGATCAGGTTAAGGCGGCGGCGAAGAAGCTGCTGACGCCTGAGCCCGCGATCATGAGCATCGGCCCGAAGCTGGAGGCCAAATGACAGGTCCCACCTTCGGCATCGCCTTTGGCGGCGGCGGCGCCCGCGGCCTTGCCCACATCCACATCGTCGAGGCGCTGGACGAACTCGGCATCAAGCCGGTGGCCATCGCCGGCTCCTCGATCGGCGCCATCATGGGCGCCGGCATGGCCTCGGGCATGAGCGGCAAGGACATCGAGGACTATGCCCGCTCGATCCTTGGCCGCCGCGCCGAGGTCGCGGCACGCATGTGGCGCTCGCGGCCGGGCACAATCGCCGAGGCCATGCAGGGCGGCATCCGCGTCAGCCAGTTCAACATCGAGCGCATCCTGAAGGCCTTCCTGCCCGAAGCCATTCCCGAAACCTTCGCCGAACTGAAGATCCCGCTCAAGGTGACGGCGACCGACTATTTCGGCCACAAGCTGGCTGTCTTCGACGATGGCGACCTGCATTCGGCCTTGGCCGCTTCGGCCGCCATCCCCGCCGTATTCCGCCCGGTAACGCGCGACGACCGCGTGCTGATCGACGGCGGCATCTACAATCCCGTGCCGTTCGATCTCATCGAACGTGCCGCCGACATCATCATCGCCATCGACGTCGTCGGCGCGCCCAGCGAAGCCGAGCGCAAGCACCCGACCACCGTCGACCTGATGTACGGCGCCACGCAATTGATGATGCAGTCGATCATCGCCCACAAGCTGAACCAGCGCCCCCCCGACATATTGATCCGCCCGCCGGTGTCGAAATACCGCGTGCTCGATTTCATGAAGATCGACACGCTCATGGCCGAGACGGAAGAGATCAAGGACGAGCTGAAGCGCGAGGTGGAAAGGGTGGTGGAGGCCAGGGAGGGCGCTGCCACCAAAGGCAAACGGGGAAAGAAGGCTGGGTGAGGGAGGCTGCTGATCTCCCCCCTTGTGGGGGAGATGGCCGGCAGGCCAGAGGGGGGCGCTGTCCCGCCAGCCTGTCAACGAACTTCCATTTGGGCGCCACGCCGTTTTGTCGGCTTTCGTCGGTCGAACCCGAACGCTGGCGTTCCTTCGCGCCCCCCTCTGCCCTGCCGGGCGTTCGTCGTTCGGAAAGCCAAGCAATTGGCTTTCCGTCCGCTTCGCGGACCACTCCTCAACCCCCACGAGGGGGGAGATTAGCTGTCACACCTTCCCAGCCGTATATTCCAGCGCCACCACGCCATTGCCGAACGTGAGGGCCGAGACCGGCTCCAGCGCCACTGGCATATCGGACGGGAACAGCTTCTTGCCCTCACCGACGGAGCCGGGGTAGCTCAGCAACCTGACGCGGTCGACCAGGCCATGGCGCAGCAATTCCTGCGCGACGCTGAGGCTGCCATGCACATAGATGTTGCCGCCGCTACCTTGCTTCAGCGCCCGGACTGCTTCCGGCAGCGACCCTTGCAGCAGCTCCGCCGGCTTCCAGTCCAGTGCTTTCAGGCTGGTGGAAGCGACATATTTCGGCAGCGCGTTGAACCGGTCGGCAAAATCGCCGGTTTCGCTCGGCCACGAGCCGGCAAAAATCTCATAGGTCGTGCGCCCCAGAAGCATGGCGCCGCTATCGGCAAGCTCATCCTCCTTGAACCTTTGCATCTCGTCGTTCCAGGTCACTTTGGGCAGCTTCTCGACCTCGGCTATGCCGTCGACGCTGATGAATTCGGTGACGATCAGTTTCCGCATGGCGTTCTCCTTTCTGTGGCCAGAGGACGGACGGCGCTAGGCGGATGCGACACACTCCGTGAAATTCCAGTAGGCTCTGCTGCCGATCGACATTGGAATGAGAAACACCGGTAGCGAGACGGCCAAGGATGGGCCGAAGGTGGCGACGGGGGCAAGGGATCGCACCGCCGCCAAGGAGAGGATACTGGCTACAATATAGCTTGTGTACCTACCTCGCACACCTCGTGATAGTCTTGACAATTTAGGAGCAGGCGAGCTCTCTACTAAGCGATGCGGCAACCACGAATCTCAACGTAATTTCATGACGATTGCCTCCCAGGCTGAAGAAATTCCATCCTTAGAAGTTGAAGACAGCAAGACTAATTTTCTGTCGCCACTGCTTAGTGACGTGACTGAACTTGCCGCGGAATATCGCAGGCGCAGGAATGCCAGTGCCCTTAAAAGTGTGCATCCTGCCGACGTTCCTGCTGAAGAGGCCAAAGGATGGGCGGTACAACGCGCAGGCAAGCGAGCTACGCGGCTGAAGCGTGACAAAGGGCATGACAAAAGGTTGGAAGATCGTGTCTGGTGCCTGCTTTACTCTATGGGATATCGAAGCCTCAACGGTGACAGTTTCAAAATCACCTTCACAAGGGGCGACGACTCGGTCGGAAAGAAGCAGATTGATGTCTATGCGGAGGATAGCGAGACCGCGCTCGTAATTGAATGCAAGTCAAGATCAGAGCGTGGACGACGCTCACTGCAGAAGGACATTCAAGAGACAATTTCGTTACAGCAGTACTTTAGGGACTCTATCAGCAGGCATTCCAAGGGTAAGGCGAAGCCAAAAATAATTTGGGTGTACGTTACCAACAATATACTTTGGTCAACTCAGGATATCGAACGCGCTGATGCTCACGATGTTAAGATTATAACGGAGAATGAGCTTCAGTATTTTGAAACTTTTGTTAAGCATATGGGGCCGGCTGGGAGGTATCAAATTCTTGGCGAGTTTCTTAAAGGTCAGAAAGTTCCAGGGCTTTCTGATGTCAAGTTGCCGGCGATCCGAGGTAAAATTGGCGGCGAATTGTTTTATAGCTTTGTTACGACACCTCGGAACCTGCTGAAGATTGCCTTCATCAACCACCAAGCATTGAACCATCCGGATGGGCGCCCAGCATACCAGCGTATGATATCTTCTGGGCGGATCAAGGAAATTGGTGCCTTTATTCAGAAGGGTGGCTTTTTCCCCACAAACATTCTAGTCAATTTCTCAGACGCTCCGCGATTTGATCAGATATCGAACGCAGAGAATACCGATCCGAATGTTAAATTCGGGTGGATTACATTGCCTTCAAAATACCGCTCGGCTTGGATAATTGATGGCCAGCACCGACTATATGGGTTTTCGCATCTGGATGACGAATATTTAGATCAAAGCCTTTTCGTGCTGGCTTTTGAAAAGATGGCTGTCCAAAAGGAGGCGGATCTTTTCATTACGATCAACCATAAACAGAAGAGTGTTCCGAAGAGCCTGCTGGTTAGCTTGCTGGCCGACATCCGGATGGGGGACAGCGATCCTTCAACAGCACTGTCTGCGCTTGGTTCGGCCGTTGTCAGAATGTTGAATACAGACAAGACAAGCCCGCTAGCAAGACGCTTTGCCATCCACGGGGTGCCACCCGAGCCGAACCAGAACCTTACTATATCAGAAGCCGTAAACGGCCTGCGCCGATCTGCGCTCATCGGCAAGCTTGCGGGCAAGACGCTTGCTCCCGGGATGCTGTCGGGCGCCACCGATGAAGATACGATAAAGCGGGCCTCAAGCGTTCTAAGCGCCTATTTCGAGGAGGTGCGAGTCGCGAATCCGTCGCGGTGGGAGGCTGGGCGCGATGCATATATCGCCGTGAATCCGGGGATTCGTGCCCATTTGAGCGTGATTTCCGAGGTGGCGCTTTATCTTTCACACAAGAAGTCTTTGGACTTTCCGATGATGAAGCCAGAGGATTTTGCAGATAAAATCAAGGAGTTCTGCAAGCCTGTTTTCAATTTTATAAAGAAAGCCTCTGACGATGAAGTTCGAACCAGGTTTGCCCGAAGGTTCGGAGAAGGCGGCGTCAAAGAGTACACCTATCATCTTATGCAGATCCTGACGGAGACCCATAGCGATTTCGGCTCGGAAGAGTTCCAGCGGTGGGTTGAGCAAAGCACGTCGGAGAAGATTGATGAGGTAAATCAGTTCCTCATGAAACTGGCTGAGCGCTTGACCAACTATGTGATCGACACGTTGAAAAAGGTTCATGGCACTCATCGCCTTGCGAGTGATGAACAGGCGTTCTGGGAGATCGGTGTTGACAGTGAGCGCATTCGTCGCAACGCTTTTGAAGCGCAGCAAAGGGACAAGGCGCGGCGTAAACCTAAGGAGGCTTACCTGAACATTGTTGACCTCGCAGAAATTGTGAAGCAGCAGAACAACTGGGATCATTTCGAGCACGTGTTCAAGAATCCTCTCCCTAGCGAACGTTCTGGGCAGAAATACTATATTTCATGGATAAATACATTTAATGAACTGAGGAATATTGCAGCGCATAAGAATCAACTTAAGACTTATACTGGTGAAGATCTAGAATTTGTGGAATGGCTGCGAACTGAAGTGCATCCGAAGGTTCAAGCATGACACAGCAAGCGCTGAAGCCGTTTCTGAAATGGGCAGGGGGCAAACGTTGGCTATTTGAAAGCGGGCAGTTTTCGCTTCCGAGTTTCAGTGGTCGGTACGTGGAGCCATTTTTGGGTGGCGGCGCAGTGTTCTTTGAGAATCAACCTAAAAACGCGGTTCTCAGCGACTGCAATTGGCGGCTGATCGAGCTTTTTGTGGTGATCAGAGACAATCTGAATCCATTTGAAGCGCTCATGCAGACGCACGCTGAAGCCCATTCGACGGGCTACTACTACGAACTGCGCTCCAAGCAGTTAGGGACATCTATCACTCGGGCGGCGCAATTTCTTTATCTCAATAGGACGTGTTGGAACGGCCTTTATCGTGAAAATCTAAAAGGAAATTTCAACGTGCCTATCGGCACAAAGCAAACCGTGATCTTCGATGCAGATGATTTTCCAGCTTGGTCAAGCGCGTTGCAAGGGACGCATCTAAAACATAGGGACTTTGAGGAAGCTATTGACGAGGCAGAAGCGGGAGATTTTGTATTTGTAGATCCGCCTTACACAGTTCGGCACAACATGAACGGATTCGTTAAATATAATCAGAATATATTTGCTTGGAGCGATCAGATCCGATTAAGAGACGCCTTGTTGCGTGCTCATAAACGCGGTGTCGCATTCGCAATGACAAATGCGGACCACGAGAGCATTAGGGATCTGTATTCAGGATTCGGACGGCATCGCCAGCTATCACGTTATAGTGTCATCGCAGGCAAGGCTGCTTATAGATCGCAATCAACCGAACTTCTGATTACAGGATAAGCGTGGAACTTACATCTACTTCCATTCGGTCTAAACTCCGGCGGAAGCAACCGCGTTACAAACTCACAAAAGCCGTAAGCGGCAGGTGATCCGACGCCACTCGCGATAGCGGTGTGTCATGGGCTTCCACCGACGAGACCATGCCGTGCCGGTTGGCCATGATGCGGTCGAGCGCCAGCACCGGCAGGCCGGAGGGGAAAGTCGGCACGGCCGCCGGGGTGAAGCCAAAGGTGGCGTGCAGCGTCTTCAGCGCCGAGCGGTTGCCCAGCCGCCATTCGTTGAGGTCGCCGAGCAGCAAGGTCGGCCTTTCATCCTGGCTGCTCATAATGTCGAGCACGACGCGGGCCTGCTCGGAGCGAGAGCGGCGCAGCAGGCCGAGATGGGCGGCAATGACGCGCAGCGTGCGCGTTTCGTCGAGGTCGATCTCGGCCACCAGCGCGCCGCGCGGCTCCAGTCCAGGCAGCTTGATCTGATGCACGTCGCGCACCGTGCCGCGCTTGAACAACAGCACATTGCCGCGCCAGCCATGGCCCTTGCCGTTTCCGGAAACCGGCACCGGCACCAGCCCGGTTTCGTGTTCGATCCGGGCAAGATCGAGCAGCCCGGCGCGGTCGCCGAAGCGGTTGTCGGCCTCCTGCAAAGCGATGACATCGGGGCCGATCTCGCGGATGACGCGGGCGGTGCGTTCAGGATCGAATCTGCGGTCGGTGCCGATGCACTTGTGGACATTGTAGGAGGCGACCACCATCTGGGCGCCGTCGACGCGCTTGCGCGGCGTCGCGTTCGCCTTGCGCGCTTTCCTGCCGCGGATCGACAGGAGCACGGTCTCTGGAAGGCTGCGTCCGTTTATGTCCATGGCTACTGCTCGATGTCCTGATTCTAAAGATAGGGCGATCCCAGCCATAACAACCGGTCGAAGACGCGAATGACAAATGGCCGCGCTTTCAAAGTTGCGAGTGTGACGGGTTTGGCGGAAGCGATTGCCGCTCCGATGCGCGTTTCGATCTCGGTGGCAAAACCGGTATCCAGCACCTCCAGGTCGATCTCGAAATTCAGTCGCAGTGACCGGGCGTCGAGGTTGGAGGAGCCGACATAGGCCCACACGCCATCGACCGAGATCAGCTTCGAGTGGTCGAACGATCCTTCATGGCGCCAGACACGGCAATAATGCTTCAGCACCTGGTCGTATTGCGCCGTCATGGCGCGGCCGACGAGGAAGAGATTGTTGACCGCCGGTACGACGATGTCGATCTCGACGCCGCGTCGCGCCGCCGTGGTCAGCGCGCTGATGAATTCCCGGTCCGGCAGGAAATAGGGCGACATGATGCGGATCGATTTGCGGGCGACGGAGAACGCCCCCATCAGCAGCTTGTGGTTGGTTTCGATGCTGGCGTCCGGTCCCGACGCCACCGCCCGCACCAGGATCGGCTGACCGGGCGGCGGCGAGGATTTTTCGACATGCCAGACTTCGTCCTTGAGGGCTTCGTTGCCGGCAAAGCGCCAGTCTTCGGCGGCAACCGCAAACAGGTCGGCCACGACCGGCCCGGTAACCTGGAAATGCGTATCCGCCGAGCTGGCGTTTCCCACGAATTCGGCCGAGAATCCCTTGCGGATGTTCATGCCCCCTGTGAATGCCACCGCACCGTCGACGACCAGGATCTTTCTGTGGGTTCTCAGATTCGCATAGGGAAGTCTCAGGCCCATGACGATGTTGCCGTTGAAGAGGTCGACGGTGACGCCGGCTTCTCGGAGAGTCGTAAGAATGCTGGGCACGGAATAGCGCACCCCGACGGCATCGATCAGCACGCGCACGGTGACGCCGCGCCGGACCGCGCCGGCCAGGCATTCGACGAAACGTTGCCCGACCTTGTCATTGTCGAAGATGTAGGTTTCGAGCAGGATACTGCGTTGTGCGCCGTCGATCGCGCCGCACATTGCTGCGTAGGCGGCGTCGCCTGTCCTCAGGATGGTGATTGCGTTGCCCGAAAGCAGGCCGCGCCGCGCCACCCGGTCGCCCAGTGTCTTCAGGCCGGCAAAGCGCTGGCCGAATTCAGCCGAGATGAGCGCTTCGAGCGCAATGTCGCGGTCGTGTTTGGCCGTCTCGGCTTCACCGGCCAAGGGCCGCATGGCGCTGATTGTAGCCCGGCGGATGCGGTTGATGCCGGCAATGGCATAGATGATCGCGCCAAGGAAAGGCGACAAAAGCATCACGCCGACCCAGCCGGTGGCGGCGCGGACGTCTTCCTTGGTCATGATGGCGTGGACGATGCCGATGGCGGCCATCAGCATCGGAATGATCACGAGGATCAGAGGCCAGTAGGTCACGAAGGTCTGCCACATCGGCAGGACTATCGAGCCAGCGGCCGCAGAAGGCAATGCAAGGGATTAGACAGGGTTGAGGCGCTCGCGCCTCAGTCCTTCGCCCGCTCCACGTAAGAGCCATCGGCCGTCATCACCACCACGCGGGTGCCGGGGGCGATGTGCGGGGGAACAGCCGTGCGCACGCCGTTGGACAGCACGGCCGGCTTATAGGACGAAGATGCCGTCTGTCCCTTGGTCGTCGGCTCGGTCTCGACCACCTCGAATGTGGCGCGCTGCGGCAGCACCAGGGCAATCGCGATACCGTTGAACTGCGAGATCTGCACCGCCATGCCTTCGAGCAGGTAAGGCGCCATGTCACCGACCACGCTTTCCGATACCGCGACCTGGTCGTAACTCTCCGGGTTCATGAAGTGATAGCCTTCGCCATCGGCGTAAAGGAAGGTGTGCTCGCGGTCCTCGACATAGGCGCGCTCGACCTGTTCGGTGGTGCGGTAGCGCTCCGAAACTTTCACCCCGTCGGAGATGCGGCGCATGTCGAGCTGGGTGACCGGCGTGCCCTTGCCAGGGTGGATGTTTTCGGCAAAGAGGATCACGTAAAGCTTGCCGTCCTTGTCGACGACATTGCCTTTACGCAGGGAACTGGCGATGACCTTCACCACGGTTTTCAATCCTAGACTTCGTTGGCCTGAAACGATTGTTCGGCGCAAATCGGCTGCGAGAGCCGTCGCCGTAGCGCATCTTGGCCCGAACCGCCAGCCCTGTCAGCAATTCCGTTGCCCGGCAAAGCCATGACCGAGGCTTCGCCCTGGTGGACGCCGGATGTTCACGCGGACCGTCGACCGCGGCTGATCGCGCGCAACGGCATCGCGGCCGCCATGCGCGCCTGGTTCGGCGAGCGCGACTTCATCGAGGTCGAGACGGCGGCCCTGCAAATCTCGCCCGGCAATGAGGCGCATCTTTCGGCCTTCGCCACCGAGGCGATCGGCGCCGACGGCGCGCGCCGGCCGCTTTATCTCCATACCTCGCCGGAATTCGCCAGCAAGAAGCTGCTTGCCGCAGGTGAAAGGCGAATCTTCAGCCTCGGCCCCGTCTGGCGCAACCGCGAGCGCGGCCCTTTGCACCATCCGGAATTCACCATGCTCGAATGGTACCGGGTCGGCGAAACCTATGAGAGCCTGATGGCCGATTGCGCCGACCTGCTCACGCTGGCCGCCGAACGGGCCAGCGCGAAAACCTTCCGCTTTCGCGGCCGCGAGGCCGACCCGTTCGCTGAGCCGGAACGGCTGAGCGTCGCGGAGGCTTTTGCACGCTATGCCGGCATCGACCTTCTCGCCACCGTGGCCGCCGATGGCAGCACTGACCGTGGCGCGCTCCATCAAGCCTTGGTCAAGGCCGGCCTGCGCACGGCTGAGGATGACAATTGGGCCGATCTGTTCAGCCGCGTGATGGTCGAAAAGGTCGAGCCGGTGCTGGGGCAGGGGCGGGCGACCATCCTCTACGGCTATCCGATCTCGGAGGCCGCGCTCGCCCGGCCGAGTGCCGAGGATCCACGCGTCGCCGAACGCTTCGAGCTCTATTGCTGCGGCGTCGAGCTCGCGAATGCTTTCGGCGAGCTGACCGACGCAGCCGAACAACGCCGGCGCTTCGCCGCCGAGATGGACGAGAAGGAGCGCGTCTATGGCGAGCGCTATCCGCTCGATGAGGATTTTCTCGCCGCCCTTGCCCTCATGCCACAGGCCAGCGGCTCGGCGCTCGGCTTCGACCGGCTGGTGATGCTGGCGACGGGGGCAACCCGGATCGACGATGTGATCTGGACGCCGGTCGCCACTCTTTGACAGAAATCGGCGACAGAAATCGGCCTTGGTTAAGCCTCACAAACCGGTCAAGCCGCGCGTCTGTGGCGGTCGCCGCGGTTGGCTTTCGCGGTTCGCTCGGGCGCTATGCCGCAGCGGCGCAATTACCGGTGCGCCATTGCACAAGCCGCAGCGGGACAATAGATGGTGCAGCAGTCGCGACCGCCCGGGGCGGCTTGAAGCCAGGACCATGCGCATGACCGATACATCAGAGGCAGCGAAATTGACCGACCGCGTCGCGGCTCTGGTCGAGGCTGCCAAACGGGCCGGCGCCGACGCCGCTGATGCGGTTGCCGTGCGCGGCCGCTCGACCGGTGTGTCGGTGCGGCTGGGCAAGGTTGAGAACACGGAATCCTCCGAAGGCGACGATGTCTCGCTGCGCGTCTTTGTCGGCAAACGGGTGGCGAGCGTGTCCGCGACAGCGGCGTCGGACCCCAAGGCATTGGCCGAGCGCGCGGTGGCGATGGCCAAAGTCTCGCCCGAGGATCCCTATCAGGGTCTTGCCGATCCGGCTTTGCTGGTTGGTAAGGTGCGCGACCTCGATCTGTTCGACGCCACCGAGGTTTCGGCCGATCAGTTGAAGGAAGCGGCCCTGGCCGCCGAAGAAGCAGCCCTTGCCGTCAAGGGCGTCACCAATTCAGCCGGCAGTGGCGCCAGCGCTGGCCTGGGCGGGCTGGTGCTCGCCACCTCGAACGGCTTCGTCGGCCACTATGTCGCCTCGCGCTTCTCGCGCTCGGCCAGCGTTATCGCCGGCGAGGGCACCGGCATGGAGCGCGACTATGAATATTCCTCGCACCAGCATTTTTCCGATCTCGACGCCCCGGAACTGATCGGCCGCAAGGCTGGCGAGCGCGCAGTGCGCCGCCTCGGTGCCCGCAAGGCGGCGACCGGTCCGGTCAACGTGGTGTTCGATCCGCGCGTCGCGCGCGGCATTGCCGGCCATCTTGCCGGCGCCATCAACGGCGCTTCGGTGGCGCGCAAGACCAGTTTTTTGCGCGAGATGATGAGCAAGCAGGTTGCGTCGGCTGACATAACCGTCACCGACGAGCCGCTGCGGCGCCGCGGCCAGGCCTCGCGTCCTTTCGACGGCGAAGGCGTCGAAGGCGAAAAGCTGCTGATGGTCGAAAACGGCGTGCTGAAGCACTGGTTCCTGTCGACGTCCGCGGCGCGGGAATTGGGACTGACCACCAACGGACGCGGTGCGCGCAGCGGCTCTTCGGTATCGCCATCATCGACCAATCTCGCCATCGAGCCGGGCGACAGGACGCCGGAAGATCTGATCAAGTCGCTGAAATCAGGCTTTTACGTCACCGAAGTGTTCGGCCAGGGCGTCGACATGGTGACCGGCGAATATAGCCGCGGCGCGTCGGGCTTCTGGATCGACAATGGCGAGCTTGCCTATCCGGTGGCCGAGGTGACCATCGCCTCCAATCTGAAGGCGATGTTCCTCAACATGGTGCCGGCGAGCGACCTCGACCGCAATTTCGGCACCGCCGCACCGACGCTGCTGATCGAAGGCATGACCCTTGCCGGCGCCTGACCCGGTCATATCGGCAGCAGAAGACCTTGAGCTTTTGCGCGACGCTGCCCGCGAGGCGGGTGTGATCGCCATGCGTTATTTCGGCAAGAATCCGCAAGTGTGGATGAAGGGTGGCACCTCGCCGGTCAGCGAGGCCGACCACGCGGCGGATGCCTATCTGCGCGAAACCCTGCTTGCGGCGCGGCCGGACTATGGCTGGCTGTCGGAGGAAACGACCGATGATCCGGCGCGGCTTCTGGCGCGGCGCACCTTTGTCGTCGATCCCATCGACGGCACGCGCGGCTTCCTCGAAGGCCTGCGCTCCTGGTGCGTCAGCGTCGCCGTGGTCGAGGATGGCCGCACGCTTGCCGGTGTGCTCGAATGTCCGGCCAAGGACGAAACCTATTGGGCGCTGCCCGGCCAGGGTGCATTCCTTAACGGCAAGCCCATTGCCGTGCGTCGCTTGGGCGAGACGGTCGAGATCGGCGGGCTGAAGCAACTGATCGACCTGATGCCGGCGGCATGGCAGGGTCGGGTGCAGCGCGCGGCCCATATTCCCTCGCTCGCCTACCGGCTGGCGATGGTCGCCAACGGCGCGCTCGACGCCACCTTCGTCAAGCCCAACGCGCATGACTGGGATATTGCCGCAGCCGATCTCATCTTGCGCGAGGCCGGCGGCGCCGTGCTCGACGGACAAGGCCGCGCGCCGCTTTATGCCGGCGAGGTGATCCGTCACGGAGCCTTGGTCGCCGGCAGTGGCGAGCTGCTCACCGTGCTTGCCGGCGTCATTGCCGGTACGGAAGCGTGATCGACGGTTCCAAAGTCGACGGCTTTGGTCTAGACCTGTCACAAACTCACAATATGTGAAGGACCGAAATGGCCGCGGAAGACGGAAAGAAACAGCTTTTGCACCTGGTGTTCGGCGGCGAGCTGAAGAAGCTGGGCGGCACCGAGTTCCGCGATCTCGACGCGCTCGACATTGTCGGCGTCTATCCGGATTACCAAACCGCGCACACCGCGTGGAAAGCCAAGGCGCAAGCCAGCGTGGACAATGCCCATATGCGCTATTTCGTCGTTCATCTGCATCGGTTGCTCGACCCCGAAAATAAGGCGGTCGGTTGACTTCGATGGATCATGATCTGGCGAAAGGGCCAGCGAATGAAGCCGCGCCCACGGGTAGGGGCCGCAGTCGTACGACCAAGGCGTTCTGGCGCAAGATTCGCGAACCGCTTGCACAGTCGCGATTCGTCAAAAACGCCATTGCCAGTCTGCTCGCCCAGTACGTGCGGCTGGTTCGCATAACCAGTCCGCTGGTCACCGGATCGGCACGCTTTTCGGCCGGTGGCTATTCGGAGTTCGAACCCGGTATCATCGCGCTTTGGCACGGCCAGCACCTGCTGACGCCGGCCTATTATCCCAAGCGTAAGCCGCTGGTCGCCATGGTGTCGCGCAGCGCCGATGCAGAGCTCAATGCACTGATGCTGGAGAAGTTTGGCATCGAGGCCGTACGCGGTTCGGGCGGGCGTGAAAGCACGAAGCATCTCGACAAGGGCGGCGCCAAGGCGCTCATCGCCCTTAAAAAGTCGCTCGTCGCCGGCAAGAACGTTGCCATGATCGCCGACATTCCCCACGGCACGCCGCGCGACGCAGGGCTTGGTATCGTTCTTCTGGCGCGCCTCTCGGGTCGGCCGCTCCTGCCGGTCGCTATCGCCACCAGCCGCCGCAAGGTGCTGGAAAAGAGCTGGGACAAAACCACCATCAACCTGCCATTCGGCCGTTCCGCTGTTACCATCGGCACGCCGATCTTCGTGGCGGCGGATGCCGATGAGTCTGAAATGGAGCGCAAGCGCCAGGAAGTCACGACCGCCCTCAATGCCGCAACCGCTGAGGCCTATCGCCTCGTGGACGGCATCCATGAGTGAGCGCTGGGCGCGCGCCTTCCTGACGGCGTACCGCTTCGCGGGGGCCGTCGCCTATCCGTTGATCGGGCCTTATGTGGCCTGGCGGACGTCGCAGGGCAAGGAAGACCGCAGCCGCAGCCGCGAGCGCTATGGCGTTGCCGGGCGACCACGGCCTGAAGGGCCGGTGATCTGGATCCACGCGGCAAGCGTCGGCGAGACCATTGCGGTCGTGCCCCTGGTGCAAAGCATCCTCGACTATGGCGTCAACATCGTGCTGACGACGGGCACTGTGACCTCGGCGCAGGTCGCCGACGAACGGCTCGGCGACCGCATCATCCACCAATATGTGCCGCTCGACCTCAAACCGGCGGTCAGCCGCTTCCTCGACCACTGGCGGCCGGATCTGGCCATCATCGCCGAATCCGAGATCTGGCCGATGACCATCCTTGAACTCGGCGCCCGCCGCGTGCCGCAGGTTCTGGTCAATGGCCGGCTGTCAGACCGCTCGTTCAAATCCTGGAAGAAGCGCGCCAACATCGCCGAGGCGCTGTTCGAGAACCTCGCCCATGTCGTTGCCCAGTCGGATGTCGACGGCGAGCGGTTTCGCGCCCTTGGCGCCCGGCCGGTCACCGTATCGGGCAACCTCAAGGTCGACACCTTGCCGCCGCCGGTTGACGAGAGGGCGCTGGCGACGCTGAAGCGCCAGATCGCCGGCCGCCCGACCTGGGCGGCGATCTCGACCCATGACGGCGAAGAGGTGGTCGCCGCCGAGGTCCACGCCACGCTCTACAAACGCCATCACGGCCTGCTGACGATCATCGTCCCGCGCCATCCCGACCGCGCCGAGGCGCTGGCCGCACAGATTTCCGGCATGGGCCTGAAGCTGGCGCGGCGTAGCAAGGGCGACAGGATCACCGCCGACACCGATATCCTGCTCGGCGACACGATCGGCGAGATGGGGCTTTATCTCCGGCTGACGGAAATCGCCTTTGTCGGCCGCTCGCTGACCTCGGAAGGCGGCCAGAACCCGCTGGAGCCGGCCATGCTCGACACCGCTGTGCTTGCCGGCCGCAACGTCCAGAACTTCCGTGAAGCCTATCAGCGCCTGCTCGACAGCGGCGGCGCCAAGCTGGTGCGCGACCGCGACATGCTGGCCGGCGCCGTCAATTTCCTGTTGAGCAATGAAGTCGCCCGCCATGAGATGATGGCGGCCGGTGCCGCCACCGTTGACCAGATGCGCGGTGCGCTGGCGCACACGCTGAAGTCGCTCGAGCCTTACATCCAGCCGCTGATCGTCAAATCGCGCCTGAAGGGCGCCGACGGGCGATAGAGTGGCCTCCGAAGCACCACCTTTCTGGTGGGAAGCGCCGGACTGGCGGGTCTTTGCGCTGTCGCCGCTGTCGGCAGTCTATAGCATGGTCGCCGGCCGCCGCATGCGCCACGCGCCGCGAGAAAAGATCGACGCGCCAGTGCTTTGCGTCGGCAATTTCACCGTCGGCGGCAGCGGCAAGACGCCGGTCGCCATCGCTCTGGCAAAGCAGGCCAGGCGCATGCAACTCAATCCCGGCTTCCTGTCGCGCGGCCATGGCGGCTCGTTCGCGCAGCCGCATGTCGTCGATATCAGTCACGACGCCGCCAAGCATGTCGGCGACGAGCCGCTGCTTTTGGCCGAACATGCGCCTGTCGCGGTAAGTCCCAACCGCGCCGCCGGCGCCAAACTGCTCATGGAAGCCCATGGCTGCGATTTCCTGATCATGGATGACGGTTTTCAGAGCGCGCGCATCCATATCGATTATGCGCTGGTGGTCGTCGACGCCCGCTACGGTATCGGCAATGGCCGTGTCATTCCGGGCGGGCCGCTGCGAGCCAATGTCGTCGACCAGCTGGTCTTCACCGACGGGCTGTTGAAGATGGGCGAGGGCACCGCCGCCGACCAGGTCGTGCGCCAGGCGGCGCGCGCCGGCCGGCCGATCTTCGAGGCGCGTGCCGAACCCGGTGCCAAGGAACGCTTCGCCGGCCGGCGTTTCCTGGCCTTTGCCGGCATCGGTCATCCCGAAAAATTCTTCGAGACGCTGCGCGGCACCGGCGCGGAGGTGGCGCTGACGCGTTCGTTTCCTGACCATCACTTCTATGCCCCTGATGAACTTGCCGAACTGGCGGCAACCGCGCGCCGCGAGGGACTGGGCCTCGTCACCACCGCCAAGGACGCCGCCCGGCTGCGTCATGGCGCTGCCCCGGCCGAATTCCTTGACCAACTCGACGTGCTGGAGATCGACGCCATGTTCGAGCTCGACAATGTGCCGGAGCGCATCATCGACGAGACACTGGATGCCTGGCGCCAGCGCAGGCTGCGGAGCTGATCGGCGCTAGCGCCGGCTGCGCAGTTCCGGATGCGTTTCGATCTCGCGGCGCAGCGAGGCGGCGGCGCTGACATAGGGCTCCTGCCTGGCGACGCTCCAGTATTTCAGCTCGTCCAGCGGAATGCTCTCGCCGGTCACCGCGCAGCGCACGAATGCGCCGGGGCTGGTGACCTGGAAGTCGCCGTCGAGATAGCGAATCCGGGCTTCCTTGCCGCCAGGGCCTTCGAAACGGTTCATCATGGGGTGGTGCCTGACTTCATGCTGATTTCATCGCCATAAATTGCCGGCAAGGTCAAGCTTGACGCAATGCTGAGGCTCTATTGTCGCGCCGCAAACCATTCTCATGGGACCGGCATGGACGTTTCATCCGCCCGCCTGACAGCTCTGCTGCGCGAAGCCATGATATTGGCGGCGGTGCCGTCGGCGAAGGCCGACCCGGCGAAAACGGCGCTTATCAAGGCGCTGGCGCAGCCACCGGCGCCGTCCGGCCGGGCTGTTCAGCCTGCAGCGGTGCTGGCGCTCCAGGCACAATTGTCCGCCGCCGCAAGGGGGCAGCAGACAGGATCCGCCGAAATCCTGCTGGCCTATCTGGCAATTGCCGAACCGGGCGCCGAGGCGCCAGACGATGCGGGGCGGCCGACACGGGCCGTGGCGGCCACGCCGGCAAACGATGACGCACAGCGCGGTCTGCCTGTGCCGTTGGCAAGGGCCGACGATGGCGCCGCTGCAAAACCCGCAGGCCTGCCATGGCTTGCCTTTCTCGTCTCTGAAGTTTCGCCGCAGCGCCGCGCCTCTGGCATCGACGCTGCGGCAAAACGAGGGCAGGTGACGTCTCGGCCGCATGACGCGGTCCAGCCCGAAGACAGGCAGCATATGCGTGTCGGCCTGATGGCACTGGCGGCCGGGTTTCTGGCGGTCGCGATTGTCGGGTTCGTTCTGCTGCTGCTTCGCTGAGTGCCGAACGATTGATCCTAGCGCTCGGCTTCGAGGAACGCTTCCATCTTGTCCATCGCCAGTCCCGCCTCGACGGCGATGCGGCGCGAAAGTTCGGCGGCAGCCGTGCGCGGCCGACCCAGCGGCCGGTCGAGCCAGTATGACACCGGGTTGAGCGCGGTGCGCTCGTCGACGGCAACGATGCGGCCCGCCTCCAGCTGATGCCCGGTCAGTGGCGGTCGCGCCAATGCGATGCCGAGCCCATAGGCGGCGGCATCGAGCACCAGATTGTAGTCCTCGAAGCGGCGGTCTTGCGGCCGCGGGCGGTAATCCATGCCTTGCGCCGCAAACCAGGCGCGCCAGGCCGAAGCGTCGGAATCGTTGATCAGCGGAAATTTGAGCAGCCGGGCAGGGTCGCCGCGGCCGATCTCGCGGGCAAGGCCGGGGGCGGCAACGGGAAACACATGCTCCTCGAACAGTTTCACCGAGATCCGGCCTGGAATGCCGCCGCGGCCGCAACGGATCGACAGGTCGATGCCTTCATCGGCAAGGTCGGCCTGGCGGATGTCGACGTCGAGTACGATGCGCAGCTTGGTGGGATTGTTCTCCAGCGCCGCCATGCGCGGCATCAGCCACAGCCCGCTGACCGAGGGGATCGAGGTCAGCCGCACCACGGCTGTGCCGCGCGGCTCGACCCAGCGGTCGGAATGGGTGGAGATCAGCGCAAAGGCTTCCGCCGTGCGCAGATGCAGGCGGTTGCCCTCGATGGTCAGCGAGACGCCGCGCGCCCCGCGGTCGAACACTTTCAGACCCAGCCAGTCCTCCAGCTTGGCGATCTGCCGGCTGACGGCGCCATGGGTGATGTTGAGTTTTTCGGCCGCGGCCGAAAAGCTCCCGGTGCGCGCCGCCGCATCGAAGGCGCGCAATGTCTCGAGCGGCACCATTGTGTCTGAGCTGTGATCCATAGTCACAGGTGATCCTCGATTTGATCGTTTGTCAACGGTCCCGAAAGGGCGCTTTCTGCCTTTCAACACGAGCAAATCCGAGGACAATGAGATGAGCGCAACGACCAGCACGTCGAATCCGACACAGCGGATGGACACCACAGCAGCCATCGCCGTGGCGTTGACGGTGGTCGGCTGGGCCTCGGCCTTTCCCGCGATCCGTGCCGGACTCGCCGCCTTTGGGCCGCTGGAACTCGGTGCGCTGCGCTTTGCCATTGCCGCGGTGCCGGCGGCGATCTTTCTTGCCGTCAAGCGCCCGGCGCTGCCGAGGCTCGACGAGTTGTGGCGTCTCGCCTTTGGCGGCGCCATCTTCGTCGCGCTCTATACCGTCATGCTCAACTACGGCGAACTGACGGTTTCGGCAGGTGCCGCGGGTTTCATCATCAATGTCAGCCCGATCTTCACCGCTATTATGGCAATGGCCTTGCTCGGCGAGCGCTTCTCCGGCTGGGCCTGGTTCGGCACGGCCATTTCTTTCGCCGGCATCGGCATCATTGCGGTCGCCGACGGCAATGGCCTGCATTTCGACACCGGCGCGCTGCTGGTTCTTGGCTCCGCGCTGTGCTCGGCCGTCAACACGATCGTCCAGAAGCCGCTCTTTGCCCGCCATCACCCGCTGACCATTTCGGCCTCGAACATGATCCTTGGTGCTCTTTGCCTGGCACCCTTTCTGCCAAGCGGCTTTGCGCAGGCAGCGGTCGCCAACACAGCCGGTCTCGGCGCAGTGATCTTTCTCGGCATCGTGCCCAGCCTGATCGCCTATGCCGCCTGGGCAACCGCTCTGTCACGTCTCCCGGCGGCGCGCGCTTCGAACTTCCTCTATCTGGTCTCGCCCATGTCGGCGCTGATCGGCTTCTTCTGGCTGGGCGAAGTGCCGACGCTGCTCGGCATAATCGGCGGTGCGCTGGCGCTCGGCGGCGTCATCGTGGTGAATTTGAAGCGTTAGATCAGAGGGTTGGACGCCTTTCCCGAATCATAGTGAGAGCCGCACCGGTATTTCTCAGCGCACGAAATGGCCGACCGCTGCTGCGGTGCAGACAGGACCCAACCGGGTGGCTATGGTGCGTTGAAATTCACCGGGGGGGGGGTCGGGATGGTCAGGCAGTTCGTATCGGCCGTATTTTGCTTGCTGCTGTTAGGCAGCAACGCCATGGCGGGTTGGTATCACGTGGAAAACTACGAAGGGTCCATCGGTCCCAACCCCGTCCACCTCTCCCTACAGACCTACAGTTTCGGCAGCGGCATCACTGTCCAGGGCAGTTTCTTCTACGACGCCAAGCAAAGTCCGATCGCACTCTACGGCAAAGCCACTGGTACCAGCCTCGCGCTTTGCGAGATTGCCGATGACAAGGAGTTCGAGCGCGTCATCGTCATGGGCTCCAAAACCCCTGTCGACACCACCGGATGCCCGTTTTCCCTTGAGCTCGGCGACGGTAGCCTGACAGGCAATTGGAGCAAGGGCGCGGACAAATTTCCGGTCAGTCTCAGGAAGGTCGCGGGCCTGGACGATACCGGGGAGGGGAAGGTCGAAGGAACCGTCGAGATTCCTTTCTGGGCGCAGACGGCCACCAACAGGTTTGCCGGGATCTACACGAAAACCGACGACGCAATCTGCATGACGAAGATGCAGATCATCAACAAGAAACGGCAGAAGGTCGTGCAGACCATCAAATTCGGCGGCGACCTCTGCAATGCGGGCATGCTGATGACACCCATCTTCTGGAACGTGCAGAAGAGTGTTGAGCGAGGCAAGGACATCATATCCGTGAATTTCTACGATGGCCGCGCCGGCTATGAAGAGGACTATGTCTTTGACCGCAAGACCAAGAAGTACCGTTTGAGGAAGTGAGTCGACCCCTACGGACATAACCGCCCACGGGCCGCGTCGTTATCGTCCGCGAAGGTATATCGCCACGGAAGCGGAAATCGAATCGCCTGCCGTTAGATTGCACTTACGCCGGACGTCGTCCTTCAAAGGCAAAAGATAGCTTCCGTCCTTGGGAAACAGCGATGTGCCGAACATGAAGCCGTCAATAGTCGCCTCGACAGGTATCACCCCCCAGCCATAGGTCGCGAACTTCGCGACCTTTTTGATCTCTTCGCCATACTGCTCGGGGATTGGCGCGAAGAAGTATGGCGACGGACCCCGCCAGTGGATCACTTCGGCTTCGAACCGGAACCGGACCGTCGACTCGCCGCTCACGGACTTATCGCCGCCCGAACAGCCGTTCGATATCGGCGAGCTTGAGCTCGATATAGGTCGGGCGGCCGTGGTTGCAGGTGCCGGACCCCGGCGTTGCCTCCATCTGGCGCAGCAGCGCGTTCATCTCCTCGGGTTTGAGCAGGCGGCCGGAGCGTACCGAACCGTGGCAGGCCATGGTGGCGGCAATCTTGTCCAGGCGCTCTTTCAGCGTCTCGACCGTGTCGTTGTCGGCGATCTCATCGGCGAGATCACGCACCAGCTGCTGGACATTGGTCTCGCCCAGCATGGACGGCGTCTCGCGCACCGCCACCGCACCGGGGCCGAAGCGTTCGATGCCGAGGCCGAAGCGGGCTAGCGTCTCGGAATGAAGGGCCAGCCGCTCGGCATCTTCCTCCGGCAGGTCGACGATCTCCGGCAACAGCAGCATCTGCGACGGCACTGCGCGTGAATGCAGCGCATTCTTCAGCGCTTCGTAGACAAGCCGCTCATGCGCCGCATGCTGGTCGACGATGACAAGCGAATCCCGGGTCTGCGCCACGATATAGTTCTCGTGCACCTGCGCGCGGGCGGCGCCCAGCACCGTGCCGAGCAGCGTCTCTGCCGGTTCGGCCGTGCCGGCACGCGCGTCGGCGCTGGCGAGCGGGCCGGCATCGAAAGCCGCCTGCTCGTTTTCGCCGAAGCCAGCGCCATCAAAGCCCATATCCAGCGGCCGCTGCGGCGAGCGGTCGAAGCCGGCAAAACCCGACGCCCGGTAGGCAGCGTCATAGCTGCGATGGCCGTTGGCTGGTCCGGCATGGGCATAGGAGGCGGCTCCGGGCCGGAACGCCGCCATCATGCCCGCGGCTCCGCTCGTGGCGGCGCGTATGCCGGAATTGGCGAGCGCCTCGCGGATGGCGCCGACGATCAGCCCGCGCACCAGGCCTGGGTCGCGGAAGCGCACATCGGCCTTGGCCGGGTGGACGTTGACGTCGACGGTTGCCGGATCGAGCGTCAGGAACAGCACCGTGACAGCATGCCGGTCGCGCGGCAGCACGTCGGCGAAGGCGCCGCGAATGGCGCCGGCGATCAGCTTGTCGCGCACCGGGCGGCCGTTGACATAGGCATATTGCTGCAGCGCGTTGGCGCGGGTGAAGGACGGGATCGAGACATGGCCGGTCAGGTGCACGCCGTCACGGCTGGCATCGATGGCGATGGAATTGTCGGGGAACTCGGCGCCCATCACCTGGGCGACGCGGCGCAGGCTGCCCTCCGCGCTGTCGTCGGTCGCCGGCAATTCCAGCGTCGAGCGGTCGGACCCGGCCAGCGTGAGGCGCACGGCGGGGAAGGCGATGGCGATGCGCTTGACCACATCGCTGGTGGCCGAGCTTTCCGCCCGCTCGCCTTTCATGAATTTGAGCCTTGCCGGCGTTGCGAAGAACAGGTCGCGCACCTCGACCGTGGTGCCGCGGTTGGCCGCCGCCGGTTTGATGGCCGAAACCCGGCCGCCCTCGATACCGATTTCTGCGGCAGCGTCGCCGGCGGCTGTGCGCGAGCGGATCGACAGCCGCGACACGGAGCCGATCGAGGGCAGCGCTTCGCCGCGAAAACCGAGCGAGCGGATGTCGTGAATGTTGTCGGCAAGCTTGGACGTGCAGTGGCGCGCGATGGCCAGCGCCAGCTCCTGTTGTGGGATGCCGAAGCCGTCATCGGTGACGCGAATCAGGTTCAGTCCGCCGCCGGCTGTGACCACCTCGACTCGTGTGGCGCCAGCATCGAGCGCGTTCTCGACCAGTTCCTTCACCACGCTCGCCGGACGCTCGATGACTTCGCCGGCGGCGATCTGGTTGATCATCGTTTCGGAAAGCTGGCGAATGGGCATGGGGGGTACTATAGGCGGATTCGAAGGTGGCGGGCGAGGGGTGCAATTAATGTTGTTCGCCGCAATCCTTCGCGCCCCCCTCTGTCCTGCCGGACATCTCCCCCACGAGGGGTGAGATTGGCAGCTTCACCGCCGGCGGCTTCCTGCAACGTTTGAGATTGGCGAAAGCGGGTGCGCTAGCTGATCTCCCCCCAAGTGGGGGAGATGGCCGGCAGGCCAGAGGGGGGCGCCGTAGAGCGCCAGCTTTGCCTTGCACCAGATATGCGAAACTCAAGCCTGCGCCGCCAGCCAATCCCTGACTTTCCGCGCATTCTCGCTGAGCTCGCGGTTCTTCGGCCAGACGACGTAGAACGCCTTGCCGGTCTTCAGCACATGGTCGGTCACCGGCACCAGCAGCCCCGTGGCCAACAGCCGCTCGGCCAGATGCCGCCAGCCGAGCGCGATGCCCTGGCCCTCCATGACGCCCTGGATCACCAGGCCGTAATCGTTGATGCGCAGGCCGCGCGCGGTGTTGTCGAGGCTGCCTCCGGCCGACCGGAACCATTCGTCCCAGCTTGCCGCCTCGCGGTAGGGCTCCTCGAGATGGATCAGGCGATGCGTGGCCAGCTCCGCCACAGTTTTCGGCATGCCGAACTTCGCGAGGTAGCTGGCGCCAACGACCGGGAAGATCTCCTCGTCGGCCAGCGGCAGCGAATGATAATCGGCCCAGTCGCGCGGTTCGCCGCCGCGCACCGCAAGCGGAATGCCTTCGGCGATGATGTCGAGGTCGCGGTCGGCGGTCTGGATGCGCAGGTCGATGCCCGGCAGTTCGTCGCGGAACTGCTGCAGGCGCGGCATCATCCAGAACGAGCCGAAGGCGGTCGAGGCGGCAAGCGTGACGTGGCCGCCGGTCACCTGCATGCGCAGATCCTCCGCCGATTTGCGGATGTGCGAGAGGCCGAGCGAGACGTCGGCGTGGAACCGCTCGCCGGCTTCCGTCAGAATGACCTGGCGATGGCGGCGCTGGAACAGCTTTGCGCCGAGCTGTTCCTCCAGCCCGCGCACCGCATAGGAGACGGCGGCCTGCGTCATGCCGAGCTCGCGCCCGGCGGCGGTGAAGCTCGACAGCCGGCCGGCCGCCTCAAAGACGATCAAGCTGCCGGCCGAAGGCAGGAGGTGGCGCAGGCTTCGCATAAGCTCAGCTTATACAAGAGATCAGGATTTTCCAGCGTCACAGCGGAAATTCGTCTGGGTAGATTATCTTACAAGGGAAAAAGGGAGGTCTGATGAACGCGCCGGCCGATGTTGTGATCGAACCAGCCAAACGCCGCGAACGTGGCGGTGGCCGCATTGCCAGGCGCGAATTGCGTTCGCACGGTTCGGAAGGGCTCA
This sequence comes from Mesorhizobium neociceri, assembly GCF_013520985.1. Taxonomy (GTDB): domain Bacteria; phylum Pseudomonadota; class Alphaproteobacteria; order Rhizobiales; family Rhizobiaceae; genus Mesorhizobium; species Mesorhizobium neociceri. The sequence continues at coordinate 178,880 of NZ_JACDTY010000013.1, forward strand.
GCCGCCCGTATATCGTCCGCAACATCCCGACCTACGACATCCTGTCGGAGGAGAACCTGCTGCGCATAGAGGCGACCGCCGACCGGATACTGGCCGAGATCGGCATCGAATTCCGCGACGATCCGGCAGCGCTTGCGCACTGGAAACGGGCAGGGGCCGATATTGACGGTGTGCTGGTCAAGTTCGAGCCGGGCATGCTGCGCGAGATCCTAAAGACGGCGCCGGCGAGCTTCACCCAGCATGCACGCAACCCGGCCAATTCTGTCGAGATCGGCGGCAAGAGCGTCGTCTTCTCGCCGGCCTATGGCTCGCCCTTCGTCATGGATATCGACAAGGGCCGCCGCTACGGCACGATCGAAGATTTCCGCAATTTCGTGAAGCTGGCGCAATCCTCGCCCTGGCTACACCATTCCGGTGGCACCATCTGCGAACCTGTCGATGTGCCGGTCAACAAGCGCCATCTCGACATGGTCTACAGCCACATCAAATATTCCGACCGCGGCTTCATGGGCTCGGTGACGGCAGAGAGCCGCGCCGAGGATTCGATCGACATGGCGCGCATCGTTTTCGGTCGGGACTTTGTCGACGAAAACTGCGTCATCCTCGGCAATGTCAACGTCAACTCGCCACTGGTCTGGGACGCGACGATGACGACGGCGCTGCGCGCCTATGCGCGTGCCAACCAGGCGGCAGTCATCGTGCCGTTCATCCTTGGCGGTGCCATGGGCCCGGTCACCAATGCCGGCGCCATCGCCCAGTCGCTGGCTGAAACCATGGCCGGCTGCGCGCTCACCCAGCTTGAAAGGCCGGGCGCACCGGTCATTTTCGGCAATTTCCTGTCCTCGATGTCGCTGCGCTCGGGCTCGCCGACCTTCGGCACACCGGAGCCGGCGATCGGCTCCATGGTCATCGGGCAACTGGCGCGCCGGCTGAACCTGCCGCTTAGATGCTCTGGCAATTTCACCACCTCGAAACTGCCCGATGCGCATGCCATGAACGAAGGCACCATGTCGATGCTGGCGGCGGTGCATTGCGGCGCCAATTTTATCCTGCACTCGGCTGGTTTCCTCGATGGCTTGCTGTCGATGTCCTACGAAAAATTCGTCATGGATGCCGATTTCTGCGGCGCGCTGCACACCTATCTCGACGGGGTGAAGATCGACGACAACCAGCTGGCGCTCGACGCTTTCAGGGAAGTCGGGCCGGGCAGCCATTTCTTCGGGTCGGCCCACACCCTGGCCAATTACGAGACGGCGTTCTGGGATTCCGAGATCGCCGACAATGAGCCCTACGAGAAATGGGAGGCGGCCGGATCGGAAGATGCCGCCATCCGCGCCAACCGGCGCTGGAAAAAGGCGCTGGCCGAATACCAGGCGCCACCGCTGGACGAGGCAATTGACGAGGCGCTGCAGGAGTTCATGGGCCGTAAAAAGATCGAGATGGCGGACGCCTGGTACTGAACATCTAGAAGGGCGAACAACGCCACTCGTCGGACAATGCGAAAAGCGGAGGAAAAAATGGCACTCTTCACAAGCAACGGCGATCGCGTGCCTGATACCATCGAGGCGATGGCGCAAGAGACGCGTGCGGGCCGGATGGACCGGCGCGAGTTTCTGGCATTGGCAAGCGCTTTCGGCGCCTCGACGGCTTTTGCCTACGGCATGATCGGCCTCGCCGCGCCGGGGCAGGCCTTTGCCGAGGAGCCGAAGAAGGGCGGCACGCTGCACATCTCGATGTCGGTGAAGGCGCAGAAGGATCCCCGCACCTATGACTGGGTGGAACTCGCCAACATCTCGCGCTGCTGGCTGGAGCCGCTGGTCCGTTACACCAGGGAATTCGCCTTCGAGCCGGTGCTGCTGGAGAGCTGGGACGTCAATGACGACGCCACCGGATACACGCTGCATGTGCGCAAAGGCATCACCTGGAACAACGGCGACGCCTTCAACGCCGATGACGTGGTCTTCAATCTGACCCGCTGGTGCGAGAAGAACGTCGCCGGCAATTCGATGGCCGCACGTGTCGGCGGGCTGATCGACACCAAGACCGGCAAGGCGAGGGAAGGGGCGATCACCAAGGTCGACGACTTCTCGGTCAAGCTGGCGCTTGCCGAACCCGACATCTCGCTGATCCCCAACCTCACCGACTATCCTGCGCTCGTCGTCCACCGCAATTTCGATGCCGACGGCGCCGACCCGATCAAGAAGCCGATCGGTACCGGACCTTTCGAGCTGGTGTCTTACGATGTCGGCCAGAAGGCGGTGGTCAAGCGCCGCGAAAACGGCAAATGGTGGGGCGGCGAAGCGCCGCTCGACAGCGTCGAATTCATCGACTACGGCACCGACTTCAACGCCTCGGTGAACGCCTTCGATTCCGGCGAGATCGACCTCAATTTCGAAACGCCGTCCGACTTCATCGACATTCTCGACAAGATGGGCCTGCAGAAGTCCGAGGTCGCAACCGCGACCACGCTGGTTGCGCGCACCAACATCACCCACAAGCCCTATGACGACCAGCGCGTGCGCAATGCGCTACAGATGGCGGTCGACAACAATACGGTCTTGCAACTCGGCTATAACGGCCGCGGCACGGTTGGCGAAAACCACCATGTCAGCCCCATCCATCCGGAATACTTTGCGCTGCCCAAGAAGACACGCGACGCCGCCGGCGCCAAGAAGCTGATGGCGGACGCCGGGCAGGCCGATTTCGAGCACGAGTTGATCACCGTCGAGGACGATTGGCAGAAGAATACCGGCGACGCGATTGCCGGCCAGTTGCGCGACGCCGGCATCAAGGTGAAGCGCTCGGTGTTGCCGGGCTCGACTTTCTGGAACGACTGGACGAAATATCCGTACTCGATGACGATCTGGTACATGCGCCCGCTCGGCGTCCAGGTGCTGGCGCTGGGTTACCGCACCGGCGAGGCCTGGAATGAATCGGCCTATTCCAACCCGGACTTTGACGCCAAGCTGAAGCAGGCGCTTTCGCTCATCGACGTGGAGAAGCGGCGCGAGGTGATGAAGGATGTCGAGCAGATCCTGCAGGATTCCGGCGTCATCATTCAGCCGTTCTGGCAGAAGCTCTACAGCCACATGAACAAGAAAGTGAAGAACTACGGCGTCCACCAGACCTTCGAGATGGACCTGCAGAACGTCTGGCTGGACGGCTGAGACTGTGCACGCCAGGACTTCATGAGCCGCAAAAAAGCCGATATGCAGGATGTGTGGTATTGCCAACTTGCCGCCGAACATCCGGAGACACCTGCATGAGACCGATAGTGCTGGCCGCTGCCCTTTCGATCGCTTTGCCCGCCGCCGCGCTGGCCGGACCGGCTTCGAACGCCGTGAAGTTCTTTTATGTGCCTGAAGTGAAATTCGAAGGGGACGCCAAATACCGCGACCGCTTCACCGAGCCGGTGACCAAGCTGTTCGACCTCAACGACCAGGCGCAGAAGAACAAGCCCGATGAGGTGGCCTGTCTCGACTTCGATCCCGGCCTCGACGCCCAGGATTTCGACCAGAAGACGATTGCCAAGACATTGAAGCTGGCCGAGACCGTCAACGGCGATACGGCCGAAGTCACCGCCACCTTCAGCCTTTTTGCGGAAGGCGATGAGTCCAAACGCGAAATGCTGTGGTCGCTGAAGAAAATCGACGGCAAATGGAAGGTCGCCGATATCAGCTCCAAGACCAGCAACTGGACGCTGAGCGCGCTCGAATGCATGCCCGACAAAGCGCCGGAGTGATGCCGTGCTCCGCTGGCTTGCCGTTTCTGTCGATGGTGATCCAGAAGGCAGGGTGCATCTGACGGGGAGGCCGGCCAACCGCATTGTTCTGGTGCGGTTGCCGACGGACGGCCACGGCAAAGCCGCCGAGCCTGACCGTTTCACATTTCTGGAACAGGCGCGGTAACCGCGTCCATCACTGAGCTTCCGATACCGAACACTGGATTGTTGCGCGGGCAATTCGCGGGAGCGCAACTGTTTTTGTTTGTCTTCCGCCGTTCCTGCCAGCGGAAGGGCTTCGGACGGCAGCCGAAAAATAGAACGCGGCCGTCGCACCGTATCTTTAGTCGCACCACGGCATCGTTCCATGGAGAAATAAATTAGGTGCTGTCGTCAAGACTATCCGTCTGTGAAATGGCTCACACAGGATTCACTATATCTGTAGTTGCACCCAAAAAGCAACTGCGCTAGATTATGCTGCTTGATTGCTAAATAATGTTTCTTTCATTTAGGAGGGCTTGAATATGAAAGGCATATCGTATGTAATCTATTCCATTCTTGTCGCTTTGTTGGTGACTTGCGTCACTTCGCCGGCATCCGCGCAGGCGCCCAGGACATGGGTTTCCGGCGTTGGCGACGATGTCAATCCGTGCAGCCGCACTGCACCTTGCAAGACTTTCGCCGGCGCGATCTCGAAAACGGCTGCCGGCGGCGAAATCAACTGCATCGACCCGGGTGGGTTTGGCGCGGTGACGATCACCAAGTCGATAACGATCGCTTGCGAGGATGTCGAGGCAGGCATATCGAATGCGGGGACGCAAGTGACCATCAACGCGTTGGCGACCGACGTCGTCGTTCTGCGCGGTCTCGATATCGACACAGCGACGGCATCGCCCGGAATCAATGGCATCCGCTTTCTCGCCGGCGCCGCCTTGCACATCGAGGATTGCGTCATTCGCGGCAGCAGCGCCGCTGCGCCGAACGGCAACGGCGTTTTCTTCGCACCGTCGGGCACGTCTGAACTCTATATCACCAACAGCTTCATCACCGACAACGGCACGGACGGCGTTCATATCCAGCCGACCGGAGCCGGTGTGGCCAAGGTCATCATCGACAATTCGACGATCGAGAACAACAACCTTGCCGGTGTGAAGGCTGACGGCACCAGCAACACGGGCGGTTCCAACACGACGATCGTGGATAGCAGCGTGTCGGGCAACACCAATGCCGGCATCAGCATCTTGAATCCGGTCGGTGGGCCTGCGATCAATATCATGGTTGACGGCGTTGCCGTGGCCAACAACGGAGCGGCAGGCGGCCTGCGTGTCGACGGCGCCAACGCCACCATCCGGGTCGGCAGGTCGACGATCTCCGGCAATACGACGGGCACGGCCATCGTCAATGGCGGTGTCATTTCGTCCTATGGCACTAACCAGCTCAACGGCAACACGGCTGACGGTCCGAACCCGCCAACCATTGCGCAGAAATAGGTTGCACATTGCAGCACTTCGCGCGGGACCACCCGCGCGAAGCAAGCAATCGAGGGGCTTGTTAGCTTCCTCAAATTCTGCATCTTTGCCGCCAGGCGCCGATGACATGGCTGGACGTTTCGGCCAGTACATGGCCGATCGGGGCCTGGAGTGATGCGTGATGGCCCGTAGCCGTCTTCGAACTTTGCTGACTGTGTGCCTGCTGGCAGGATTGAACACGGCTGCCGGTCAGGGGCTGCTCGGTCCGCCACCTGCAAATGCCCCGGCCGAGACAGTGCCGGGCGGCGGCGCGCCGCCCGCAAATCCACCTGGCAATGCAGTGGAACCCGCAACGCCACCCCTGGCATGGCCGCCATCCCAGCCGGCCGCGCCCGTCCTGCCAGGCTCGCCGACAGCTGTGGTCAAGCCGTTCTACGAACATCTCGGGCTGGAGCTCGATCCGACCCAGCGCAAGAACTTCGTCGATCCGGCCAAGACCGTACTCGATAAGAGCGATGCGCTGCGGGCGTCGGGCCAGGGCGAATGCCTCGACCCCAACATGGCGCTCGACAATGCCGATTACGACAAGCTGGCAATCGACAAGAGCCTGAAGAGCATCGAGGCCGTCAACGGCGATCAAGCCAAGGTGGTGGTGGCCTTCGTCGTCGAAGGCAATCAGCATCGGCTGGAGTGGAAACTGAAGAAGGTCGATGGCGACTGGAAGATATCCGACCTGCTCTCGGTGACCGGCGAATGGGCGCTCAGCCAGTACCAGTGCGAATGAGCCGCCGATCGCTTCCGGGTGAGCTGCAATGAAGCTTCGCGTTTTGCTGGCGATCGCGCTGGTCGGGTTGGGCGCTGCCGGCTGCGGCCTCGACTGGCACATCGGCACGATGCTGATCGCCCGCGCGCCCCGACAAGCTCTGGTGGCGCCGGGTGACCTGCCCGTCGAGCGCGTCGTGCTCGATCAGGCCGATGCGCCCGAGTTGGTCGGCTGGGTGGCTGATCGAAAGGGTAGTTGCGGTGCCATCGTCCTGCTGCACGGGCGCGGCGCCAACAGGCTGGCCCTGGTTCAAAGAGCGAAACTTTTGTTCGATGCTGGCTATTCCGTCGTCCTGTTCGACCTGTCGGGGCATGGCGAGAGCGGCGGCGCCATCCAGGGCTTCGGTTATTCAGAAGGGCAGGACGCCGCCCGCATCATCGCGTTTGCACGGCAACGTTTCCCCGGCCAGAAGCTTGGCGCGGTCGGCTCCTCGCTTGGCGCCGCCGCTTTCGTCTTTGCAGCACAGCAAGCGGCTGCCGACGCTTATGTGCTGGAGCAACTTTACGCGACACTGCGAGAGACGACGGCATGGCGCATGCCTTTCCACGTCTGGCGCGGTTTGCAGGCCGATGTGCTTTTGGCGCAGATGCCGCTCCGTCTCGGCCTGAGCGTCGACGGCGTCAGGCCGGTCGAGCGCCTCGGCAAGATCGGCAAGCCGCTGATGCTGCTTGCGGGCAGCACCGATCCCTTCATCGATCGTGGGCAGGTGCTGGCGCTGCAGAATGCCGCCGCAGGCTCACAACTGGTCTGGTTCGAAGGAGCAGGCCATGTCGACCTGCTGCGCTACAACCAGCCACGCTATCGCGACGCGGTCCTTCCCTTCCTTGCCACAAAGCTTTGCCGGACGAGTACCGACAATGGCTGACGCCTGCTCAGCCGCGTCCGCGATAAGGGGCAACACCGGTGTCGGGCAGCCAGGCGCCTTCCGGCGACGCGCCGGTCTGCCAGAAGACATCGATCGGAATGCCGCCACGCGGATACCAATAGCCGCCTATACGCAACCACAGCGGCTTGGTAGCCGCCACAATGCGGCGGCCGATCATCACGGTGCAGTCTTCATGGAAAGCGCCATGGTTGCGAAACGAGGTCATGAACAGCTTGAGCGACTTCGATTCCACCAGCGCCGCATCGGGTGCGTAGTCGATGACGATATGGGCGAAATCCGGCTGTCCGGTGACCGGGCAGAGCGAAGTGAACTCCGGGCAGGTGAAGCGCACGATCGCCGGCGGCCCGTCGCCGCGCTGGAACGGCACGGTCTCCAGGACCGCAGTTTCTGGGCTCTGTGGCGGCTCGACATGGGCGCCGAGCTGGGTGAGGGTTTTGGTATCGATCATGGGCGGGGTCTCTTTCAATTTTCGCCGCTCATTAGCACAAATTAAGACAACAGGAAGACGATGACCAGCAACGATCCGCTTCTCCAGCCCTACCAGCTCAAGCATCTGACGCTGAAGAACCGGGTGATGTCGACCAGCCATGAGCCGGCCTATTCCGAGGACGGCATGCCGAAACAGCGCTATCGGCTCTACCACGCCGAAAAGGCCAAGGGCGGCATGGCGCTGACCATGACCGCAGGCTCGGCCATCGTCTCGCGTGACAGTCCCGCTGCCTTCGGCAATCTGCATGTCTATGACGACCGCATCGTGCCGTGGCTGGCCGAGCTCGCGGATGCCTGCCACGAGCATGACTGCAAGGTGATGATCCAGATCACCCATCTCGGCCGCCGCACCGGCTGGAACAAGGCCGACTGGCTGCCGGTGCTGTCGGCCTCGCCGGTGCGCGAGCCGGCGCATCGCGCCTTCCCCAAGACCATAGAGGACTGGGACATCGAGCGCATCGTCGCCGACTATGCGTCGGCCGCGCAGCGCTGCCAGGCCGCCGGTCTCGACGGTATCGAGTTCGAATCCTACGGTCATCTGATGGATGGCTTCTGGTCGCCGGCGACCAACCACCGCGACGACGAGTTCGGTGGTTCGCTCGACAACCGGCTGCGCTTCACCGACATGGTGCTGGATGCGGTGCGGGCAGCGGTCGGCGACAAGTTTGTCGTCGGCATCCGCATGGTGGCCGACGAGGATTTCGAAAAAGGCCTGTCGAAGGCGGAGGGCATCGAGATCGCCCGGCGGCTGGCTGGCTCCGGCAAGGTCGATTTCCTCAACATCATCCGCGGCTCGATCGAGACCGACGCGGCGCTCACCAAGGTCATCCCGGTCACCGGCATGCGTTCCTCACCGCATCTCGATTTCGCCGGTGAGGTGAGGGCGGCGACGAAGTTCCCGACCTTCCACGCGGCGCGGATTTCCGACGTTGCCACTGCGCGCCATGCCATCGCGACGGGAAAACTCGACATGGTCGGCATGACCCGCGCCCATATCGCCGATCCGCACATCATCAAGAAGGTCATGGAAGGTCGCGAACACGAGATCCGCCCTTGCGTCGGCGCCACCTATTGCCTCGACCGCATCTATGAAGGCGGCGAAGCGCTGTGTGTCCACAATGCGGCGACCGGTCGCGAGGCCGAAATTCCGCACATCATCGCCAGGACGGAAGGCGCCAAACGCAAAGTGGTGGTCGTCGGTGCTGGCGTCGGCGGGCTGGAGGCGGCCCGCGTCATGGCTGAACGCGGCCACCATGTCACCGTGCTCGAAGCCTCCGGTCAGGCTGGCGGCCAGGTTCGGTTGGCGACGCAGAACCCGCGCCGCAAGGAGCTGATCGGCATCATCGACTGGCGGCTGGCCGAGCTCGACCGGCTCGGCGTCGAGATCCGCTACGATACCTGGGCGGAGCAGGACGACGTGCTGGCGCTGTCGCCCGATGTTGTGGTGGTCGCCACCGGCGGCCTGCCGCAAAACCCGCCGCTGACATCAGGCGACAATCTCGTGACATCGAGTTGGGACATCATGGCCGGCAGCGTCAAGCCGGCTGAGAATGTGCTGCTCTTTGACGACAATGGCGGCCATCAGGGCATGGGCGCGGCGGAGCTGATCGCCAATGCCGGGTCAAAGCTGGAGCTGGTTTCGCCGGAACGTTTCTTCGCCCCGGAAATGGGCGGCATGAACCACGTGCCCTACATGCGCGCCTTTCAGGAAAAGGGCGTCACCATCACCATCAACACCAGGCTGCGCTCGGTGCGGCGTGAGGGCAACCAGCTTGTCGCCGAATTAGCCTCCGACTTTGCCGATGGCTGGCGCGGCGAAAGGCGGGTCGACCAGGTGGTGGTCGAGCATGGCACGGCCCCGCTCGATGATCTCTATCTCGCGCTGAAGCCGCTGTCGAAGAATGGCGGCGCGGTTGATTACGAGCGGCTGGTCGGCGGCGGCGATATCTTCCCCTCACGCAATCCCGAAGGCGGCTTCGTGCTGTTGCGCATCGGCGATGCGGTCGCCTCGCGCAACATCCACGCCGCCATCTATGACGGCATCCGGTTCGGCTTGCGGGTTTAGGCTTTACAAGCCCCTTACGGCTTGTTCCAAAGGTCGATCTCACCCTTCCGGCGGTTCTTCAACCCTGCCAGAATCTTGCCCTTGGACTTGACCCATTTCATGAACTCGGTCGGCACCTGATCGAACTTGTTCTCGTTGATGCGGTTCAACAGACCGGTCCCTGCCAGCCTGCCGGTGTTGAACTTGAACGAGACCAGGGCGTCGAACTGGTGCTGCGTCAATGGCACCTTGACCGCTGCGTTCACCGCGTCCACGGCCGGACCGAGATCGTTTTCCAGAATGTTTGTGGCCTTGGCTTCGGCGATCTTCAGACCCAGCACCATCTTGATCGGGTCCGCGGCCGCCTTGGTGTGTCCATAACCGATGGTGAGCGTGCCTTTGGCCGGTCCGCCCTTCCATTCCTTGGTCGGCTTTACCAGGTCGTCATAGATGAAGGCGACAAAAGCCTCCCACTTCTTGATGAAGTCCACGCCCACAGTGCTGATTTTCTTTGCCATGATGTCCCCCTTGATTTTGGCGCCATGCAAGCACCGTCACCCGTTATCTCTACATTGTTAAGAAGAGCCCTGCCTCTCAAGGTCAAATCAGGAGGTCCAAACCGCGAGCCGGGTTGGTTGCTGCATTGCAGAGGTAGAGACCAATTGCCTGACAAGACCAATTGGAAATCTACACCGAAATTGTCGACCGTGGAAGTATTAGTCTGAGCTTAAGGGTGGTTTTCTGCCCGCATTCTTTGAGCATCTGCGGTGATCAAGGGTCGATGGCAGTCGGCGCCTGATGGGTGGCGCGCAGCCAAACCTCTGTGCGGAGAGCCACCTTGCACATCCGTCCGAGCTGCGCGCCGCGTACGCAACCGGCCGGGAGCCAGGCGACGTACGATGCGGAATGCTTTCAACCGGGAGACAAACGCGCGGCAGGGCTCAAATCATCCTGGCGGTCGCCATGCAAAGTACGGTGAGCACGAGCAGCCAGGCGGCGATCCGCTCGCCGCCAGCCATTTTGGCGCGCAAAGCCCTCTCCGTGGCGGCGTCCGCGCCCGCAAGCTGCCGGCTGGTCTTGCGAACCACGACGCTGAGAACGCCGGCAGCCGCGAAGGCGGCCAGGATGCCCAGCGCCAGTACCATCTCCATTGAGCCGAAATAGGCGCCGTGGAAGAAATACCAGAGCAGTGCGCCGGTCACGAACACCACGCCCGCCGAGCCCATTTGCGGCTCGATGAAGCGCTCCGCCTTGATCTCGGGGTCGCGGGCAAGCGTGATGGTGGTGCCGGCCCAGAACACGCCGGCCATGACATGAAGGCCGATAATGGCGATGTAGACATATTGCATGACCGTTTCCTCCTTGCCCGCCGCCTGTCCCTCGGGTCCCTGTCGAATGCAGGATAACACGCCTTCGTAGATCGACAGGCATGATAGTTAGGTATCGAATGATTTGATGTCAATGAATAGTGCTGCGTTCCCTCACTCGGTGCCTTGTTCTACTGTCGGCTCATGACTCCCTTTGACCGCCCGCCCGTCGGCATGAATCTCTCGCGTACCTCCAAGCTGGTGGCGCAGGCTTTTGACGCCGCTTTGGTCAAGGCCGGCGGCACGCTGCCGGTGTGGCTGACCTTGCTTTCGGTCAAGTCGAGCGAGCTTGCCAATCAGCGCGAGCTTGCCGGCATGATCGGCATTCAGGGCGCCACGCTGACCCACCATCTCAACGCCATGGAGGCGCAAGGCCTACTGACGCGCCGCCGCGACCCGGACAACCGCCGGGTTCACCTGGTCGAACTGACTGAGGCCGGCGAAGCGATGTTCCTGAGACTGCGCGCGGCGGCTCTCATCTTCGACAAGCGGCTGCGCGCGGGATTGCCGGACGACAGGCTGGCGGAGTTCGCCGAGGTGCTGGCAGCACTTCGGGCAAATGTCGCGCCGGCAAAATGACCTGCGCGCAGGCGTGGTAAACGCGCCAGGGTGTGTCGAGATTCAGGTCCAGGCCGAGTCGAGAATGGTGGATTCCGAGAACCGGAGCGGAGCGTACTTAAGTCCGTGTTGGGGTGGACGGCCCCCGACGGCATCGCAATGTGCCAGAATGAGGTCGTTGCAAATCTCAAACAAGGGAGACCGTCCGTGGATAAACTTATT
>NZ_JACDTY010000014.1 GCF_013520985.1 Mesorhizobium neociceri
GGATGGTGGGGAGGGGCGGGTGAGGGGCGGCAGCTGTTGCGGGTTCCTTGAAGACAGAAAAGCACTAGAATAGAACGTATTCTGCCGACGACAATTAATTCAACGCATTCCAAACGATGTCGCAGTTTTGGTGGGTTAATCACAGTCAGACCGCCCGCCAGGAGATCGACGGGCAATATCTCTGGTCGCCCAAAACTCAAAAGAATGGGGCACGCAGCGAGTTCTACAAAAATATGCGTCGGGCGTCGCCCGGCGACCTCGTTTTGTCCTTTTTCGATCAAGCCGTGCGTTACGTTGGCCGGGTAACAGAATTCGCATTCACGGCACCAAAACCAATTGAGTTCAAAAACACAGGGGCTAATTGGAACCAGGAAGGTTGGCTTCTTCCAGTGTATTGGGCACCGCTCCTGCCGACAGTGCGCCCGACGGACATGATTGGCGAGTTGGGTCCGCTTCTACCGGAGCGGTACTCGCCCATCGACCCAAACTCCGGATCAGGCCGTCAGAACGCCTATCTCGCGAGCGTATCGCAAGAGGCGTTTCACACCATTGTCGCGGGTACAGCATTCAACCGCGAAGCTTTGAGGCGTGGTGGCGCGAACAGTCTCACTTTCGAAGTCGTCAACGAAATTTTAGAGGACGCCGTTGAGCGCCGCATCCGAGAAGACCTCCAACTCGAGGACACTGTAAAGACGAGCGTCATTCAAGCTCGTCGCGGCCAAGGTAAGTTTCGCGCGAATGTTGAGGCGGTGGAGCCCTCTTGCCGTCTTACCGGTGTCATCAACCCCTCACTCTTGATTGCAAGCCATATCAAACCCTGGCGTTTATGTTCATCTGCGCAAGAACGGCTCGACGGCATGAACGGCCTACTACTCACACCGGACGCCGATCATCTGTTCGATCGTGGGTTCATCAGTTTTGAAGATGGCGGTGAGGTTCTTATTTCTCCGCGAGTCGACAAAGCAGATTTGCGGCGCCTGGGGTTCGAGCAGTTGGTGATGCAGAGTTTTGGCTTTTCCGAAGCTCCGGCCGTCTGGCGCACCGAAGCCTTTGCTCCGCCACAGCAGAGTTACCTGGCTCATCATCGAGCTGATGTGTTTGTGGCTTAGCTCGCATCAACTGAGCGGCCGGCTCTCAGATTCCCTACCTCCTCACCACCCTCTCAACCACCGCCTTCTCCACCGCCGGTTCCAGCGTCTCCGCGAACGGCGTCGCCAGGTGGTGCTGGTCGCGGTAGGCGATCTTGCCGTTGATGAAGACGTGGCAGGTTTTGGCGTCGCAGAACTGGTTGGTCAGGTCGATGTAGCTGGCGCCGGGCACGGCACGCACGATGTCGCGCTCTATCGCCGCGCTAGAGTCGTTGGCGGCGTCTGCCCGCTTCTGGTCGCACAGCGACGGCCTCTGCCCGCGCCACAGCGCGCGCGACACGCAGGTGTCGACGTGATCGTCGTTGAACGGCACGTCGCGGATCACGGCAACCTTCAGCCCGGCCTGGCTGAACGCGGTGAGCGTCGCGTGCAGGCCGGCGCGCCCATCTGTATCCTGGCTTTTGGGCGCCTGCGTGCCGGCTGACATCTTGTCCAGGCTGACCAGCGCGATCTCCGAGATCACCACCAGGTTCGGCCGCGCGGCGATGATCTGCCGGATCGACTGCGCGCGCCATTGATCGCATTCGGTATAATTGCGCTTCAGCTTGGTCGCCCATACCGTCAGCCGCGAGGCGCGGCAGCCGGATTTGAGCCAGGTGACGACCTTGGTGTCGTTCTTCTCTGCCGCCTCGATCAGCGGCGTCGACCAGTGGTCGGCATGCGAGTCGCCGAACAGCGCAATCGAGCGCCCGGCGTCCTTGTTGCCGAACACGCAGGCTTTTGGCGTCACTGTCTCATAGGAAAGAATACAGCCGGCCGCGCGTGCGGTGGAAGGTCGCGCGGCGCTAACGGCAATGCTGCGCTGCTGCGGATCGAGATCGCTGACGGCAAGCCTGGCGTTGGCGTAGGCGGCTGCGACGCCGGTGCCGGTGAGGAGGACGGCCGGCACCAGCGCCCGCGCCGCACTGGCCATCAGCCAGCCACTGCGGCGGATCGGGTTCTCGATGACATGGTAGGTGAAGACCGACAGCGCCAGCGTCAGCGCCAGGCAGCCGAGTCGCTCGAGCGGTGACAGTTCGGGCACCAGCATCGAGGCATAGACGATCACTGGCCAGTGCCAGAGATAGAGCGAGTAGGAGAGCTTGCCGACCCACTGCAGGGGCGGCAGCGCCAGGACGGCACTGGGGCCATTCCTGACGCCGGCCGCTCCCGCCAGCAGCAACAGCACGGTGCCGGCCACCGGCATCAGCGCCATGAAGCCGGGAAAGGGGGCGTCCTCGGTGAAGGAGAGATAGGCACCGGCAATCAGCGCCAGGCCGAGCCATGCCAGCGGCGCGGCGAGCTGCGGGCGCTCACGCCAGAATGTCTGCGGCACCATGGTCGCCAGTCCGCCGGCGGCGAACTCCCAGGCGCGCAGCGGCGAGAAATAGAAGGCCCAGGGCTGCGCCATGGTGGTAAGCCAGGCACAGACAGCGAATGACACAAGTCCAGCCAGCCCGATCACCAGGATTGCGCCGCGCTTGCCGGGGCGCAGCCACGCCGCCAGCAGCAGCAGCGCCGGCCAGGCGAGATAGAACTGTTCCTCCACCGACAGCGACCAGAAATGGATGAAAGGGTTGGTGGTCGCATCGGCCGCGAAATAGTCGAAAGACCAGCGGATCAGCCACAAATTGATCATGTAGGCCGAGGCGAACATGGCGCCCTTGGAATAGAGCGACTGTTCCTCCGGCGACAGGATGAAGGCGCCGGCGACGAGCGTAGCCAGGATGACGAACAACGACGCCGGCAAAAGCCGCCGCGCGCGCCTGGCGTAGAAGCGCCACAGGTCCAGCCGGCCGGTCTCGGTGATTTCGGCGAGCAGATGGCGGGTGATCAGATAGCCCGAGATGACGAAGAAGATGTCGACGCCGGTGAAGCCGCCAGGCAGCCCGGTGAAGCCGAAATGGAAGGCGATCACGCCCGCCACCGCCAGTGCACGCAACCCTTCGATATCAGGCCGGAACGATGCTGACACGATCGAAACCTCGTGTAGTTCGTTTAAAACCCACCCTGGCCAAGGGTCGACCCCATGCGCCGATATCGCAATGCAACAAATCTAACGCAGTGCAACATAAGGGGAGATTCTTCCTTCTCCCCGTTCACGGGGAGAAGGTGCCGGCAGGCGGATGAGGGGCAGCGCCGACGCGGTTCCAGTATGGCCTGCGCCCTGTTTATCTCTTGCGAAATTGGCAGAATGACGAGCGTTCGCGCCGCCCCTCATCTGGCTGCCGCCATCTTCTCCCCGTGAACGGGGAGAAGGACGCTCTCATCGCCACCTTCGCCAATCTCCGACATTTGCGGTCGGCCCTTGCGTTGCCCCTGTCATGCGCATCGGCTATCCAACCGGCAGCCAATGCAGTTCAAACGGAGCCATCCCATGACCAACACCACCATCCTCAAATTCGGCGCTGTCGAGCATGCCGATGGCGAAGACCTGCCGGGCTGGATCGTTGTCGAGGGCAGGCCGACCATGCAGACCGCCGTGCAGCACACCACCGCCGACGGCAAGGTGATGTCAGGCACCTGGCGGGCATCGCCCGGCACCTACCATGCCACCTACACCGACTATGAGTTCGTGCACATGATCGCCGGCCGCATCATCATCACGCCTGATGGCGGCACGCCGGTCGAGGTTGGCCCCGGCGATGCCTTTGTCGTCGAAGCCGATTTCAAGGGCACCTGGAAGATCATCGAGCCGGTGACCAAGCACTTCGTCGTCAAGGTTTCTTGATCGACGTCGTCAGGGTCGCATGAGGCGGGGACGCTGCTGGCGCCTCGGGCCTAAAAATCGCCAGCGTCCCCCTCACCCGGTGAGGAGAAGAGGACGTAGCGAAGCGAATATCGGTTAAAGGGGGCGTCACCCGTTCGCTTCGAACCGATGCAGATCGAAGAGCCGAGACGATGGCGTTCTGCGGTGCCTAAAAGCAATTCCAGGAAAAGTGTGAAACGGTTTTCCGTCCGGAATTGCGTCTGCTTTAGTCGATGAGGTCGCCTGCCAGGATCGCCGCACCGCGCCGGGCGACCTTGCTGATTGTAAGCCAAGAGCGAGCGGCGCACTCTGCTGAGTGCATGCCGCCCGTCCGGCGCCGGGCCGTCAATGCTGTTGTAACGAAACCCCCCAGCCCCGTCTCAACCGCCACGACCATGGCGTGACCTATGACTTGGTATACGCATGCAACCCCGCGGTCTGTCAACGCCGCCC
Source organism: Mesorhizobium neociceri (assembly GCF_013520985.1). Taxonomy (GTDB): domain Bacteria; phylum Pseudomonadota; class Alphaproteobacteria; order Rhizobiales; family Rhizobiaceae; genus Mesorhizobium; species Mesorhizobium neociceri. Next base: position 4,330 of record NZ_JACDTY010000014.1, read on the forward strand.
AAAGGGGCACCGGAGCGCCGGTTTTTACCAATGCAAGAGGCTTTCCGACGCGCCACCGATGCGCTGTTCGCCGTCATAAAAATCGTTGTAAATAGCGGTTTTCCGGGCTTTCTCGCGGCTTCGGAGCGGAGCCGCCGGCGTCATACCGGTCGCGATCTAGGCGCTTGAATCGATTTGCCTTTCCCGGCTGAAACGTTTCAGGAGGCTGGTTTTCAACCTGACTTTTTTTGGGTGTAATTCCCCAACGTCCGTTCTGGGCTTTGCCAGCCGGTCTGGCCGGCCCGCCATCCGGCATTGCAATCAGGGATTGCCATCTGCCAATCTCGCCCTTGGCGCCGCGGCGGAGCGCCGAGCCATGCCGCTGACGACATAGGCCGCAGCGCCCAGCGCCGTGATCCAGAAGCTTGTCGGCCAGTCGGTCAGGAAGGCGAGCGACAGGCTGATCCAGGCAATGACGACGGCAAGCGCGATCGAGGTCAGCACGCCGGCGGCGACGCCGCTGGTCAGCCTGAGCGCGGTGGCGGCGGGCGCTACCATCAGCGCAAATACCAGCAGCACGCCGACGATCTGCACCGCTTCGGATGTGGCGACGGCGACCAGCACCATGAAGAGGGTCGAGACGAGGTTGATCGGCACGCCACGCGCTTCGGCAAGTTCCGGCTGCAGGCTGGCAAACAGCAGCGGCCGCGCGATCAGCACCAGAGCCGCGAGGATCGCCACCGCCAGCACCGCCAGAACGATGACGGTGCGCAGGCTGATTCCCAGCACATTGCCGAACAGCACGTTGGTCGCCTGCGAGGCGAAGGCGGTGTAGAAATGCAGGAACAGCAAGCCAAGACCGAGCGACAGCGTCAGCACGATACCGATGGCGACGTCGCGATGCGCGCGTTCGCCGAGCAGGCCGATGCCGATGCCGGCAACGATGGTGAACACGGTGAGGCCGAAGAACGGCGACAGGCCGATCAGGCCGGCGCCGGTGGCACCGGGAAAGCCGACATGGGCGAGCGCATGGCCGGCGAAGGTCTGGCCCCTGAGCACGAGGAAATAGCCGACCGCGCCGGAAACGATGCCGACAATGGTGCAGGCATAGAAGGCGTTGCGCATGAATTCATAGTCAAAGATCGTGGACATGCGCTCCGCTCTCCAGTTCGACGTCGTCGGCCATCACGAAGATGCGGCCGGCGACCCGCACCACATTGATGTGGGTGCCGTAAAGTTTCGACAGCACCGGGCCGCTGATGACCTCGTCGACGGAGCCGATCGCAGCCTTGCCATTGCCGAGATAGAGCACGCGGTCGACGGCGCGCAGCAGTGGGTTGATCTCGTGAGAGCAGAACAGCACCGCAATGCCCAGCCGCTCGCCGATCTCGTGCACCAGATCGATGATCGCGCGCTGATGCGCCGCGTCCAGGCTGATCAGCGGTTCGTCGAGCAGAAGCAATTGCGGATCGCCGATCAGCGATTGCGCGATCAGGATGCGCTGGCGCTCGCCGCCGGAAAGTTCGGCCAGCGGCCGGCGCGCAAGGTCGGTGGCGCCGATCGCTTCGAGCGCCTTCCAGGCGGCTTCCTTCTCGGCGGCCGATGCAACCGGCCAGCCCCAGCGATGCCCACCGGCGGCGCTCAGCACAAAGTCGAGCCCGCTGATACCGACATCGTTGAGCGCGCGGCGCGCCTGCGGCATGTAGCCGATATCAGCATTGCCGCGCGTTGGCGGTTTGCCGAGCACCGAGATGGCGCCGCCGGCCGGCTTTATCAGGCCGAGGATGGCGCGCAGCATCGTCGTCTTGCCGGCGCCATTGGCGCCGAGCAGGCCGACAAAAGCGCCTTGCGGAATCGAAAAGGAGACGTCGGATAAAACCCGGCGTCCCCCATAGGTCAGTGTGACCTTGTCGAATTCAATTGCGTTCATTCAGTCACGTTCGTTGGCAATCAGGTTCACTGGCAGTCACGTTCATTGTGTGCGGGCGACGAGCGCCTTCTGGACCGCGTCGATCTGGCCGCCGAACCAGGTCTGGATCGTCTGTCCCGCCGGTTCCGTCTCGGTAACGCCGATGACGGTGACCTTGTTTTGCTTGGCGATGTCGAGCAGCCTTGTCGTTGCCTCGTCGGTCACCTGCGAATTGTAGAACAGGATCTTGGCCGAGCCGTCCTTCAGGCTGTTTTCGAATGCCGCCACCTGGGTGGCGCTCGGCTCGGCGTCGTTCATCAAGGCCACCTGGAAATCATAGTTCAGCATCTTGAGGCCGAGCGCTTCCGCCATGTAGCCGAACACAGGCTCGGTGGCGGTCACCTCGGTGCCGGCATAGGTCTTTTTGACGTCGGCGATTTCCTTGTCAATGGCCTCGAGGGACGTCTGGAATGCCTTCAGGTTCGCCTCGTAGTGCGCGGCGTTGGCCGGATCGCGCTTCGACAGATCGGCGGTCAGTGTCTTGGCGATGGCCGGCAGCGTCGCCGGGTCGTACCACAGATGCGGATTGTCGCCCGACTTCTTGCCGATCAGGTCGGCGGCAATGATGGTCGTGCGGTCCTTGCTGGTTGAGGCCGACAGCAGCTTGTCCATCCACGGATCGTAGTCGGCGCCGTTGTAGATGATGATCTTGGCATCGGCGATGGTGCGCGCCGTCGACGGGCTGGTCTCGAACAGATGCGGATCGTCATCGGGATTGGCCAGGATGCTGGTGACGGTGACGTTGCTGCCGCCGATCTGGCGGGCAAGGTCGCCATAGAAATTCTCGGCCGCCACGATGGTCATCTTGTCTTCAGCGCGGGCAGCCGTGCCGGTCAAAAGCGGCACCGCAACCAGCAGCGCGGCGAGAAAGGGAAGGGAACGCATCCGTGGTCTCCTTGCAGTCTGGAAGGTAGGTCGCCGGAGAGGCGGTGGTGTAATTTTATAACAGTAACAATATAACGTTTGCGTCGAAAATACGGTCGGTGTCAATGGGTTTTTTGAGCGGCGAACTTTTTCTCGCGCACAAAAGTGTGAGCGGCCCACGCCGATCTGGCGGGGCCGCTCATGTCTGTCGGCGATGCACGAAGGGGGTGGGGCTCGGCGCACGGTCCCGGCCCGAGATCAACGGCTGGAGTTAGCCTCTCGCCAGCACGAAATCGTGCTCGACCTCCCAGAACGGGCCGGCGAATTCGAGGTCCTTGGCGCGCGTCGGATCGTCGACGCGCTTGAACTCGGCGAGCAGGCTTTCCTTCACGCCGAACACAGCGTCCGAATTGATGTAGGGATCGTCGGGGTCGAAGATGTGGGTGGTCAACGTCTCGAACCCGTCGGCCTTCAAGATGTAGTGGAGATGCGCCGGGCGGTATGGGTGGCGGCCAAGAGCGTCGAGCAGTTTGCCGACCGTGCCGTCAGCCGGGATCGGGTAGAATTTCGGTTTTACCGCGCGGAACCAGTAGCGTCCGTCGGCGCCGGTGCGGAAGACGCCGCGCAGGTTGAAGTCTGGCTGGATACCCTTTTGCTGCACGTCGTAAAAACCCTCGTCATTGGCCTGCCAGACATCGAGCACGGCGTCGGCGATCGGTTTGCCTTCGGTGTCGAAGATGCGGCCATGGATGAACATATCCTCGCCCTTCTGGTCGAGGCAGATATTGGCGCCCATCGGCAGCTCCGGCGCATCGGCGATGTGGAAGGGGCCGAGCACTGTCGATTCCGATGCGCCTGAAGGTTTGCGGTTGTTGATGGCGTCGACCAGCATCGAGACACCCAGCACGTCCGACAACAGGATGAACTCCTGCCGCCATTCAGTGGAGAGCTGGCCGGTTCTGGTCAAAAACAAAATGGCCTCGAACCATTCGTCCTGCGTCGGCTCGATCTCCTTGACCGCCTCATGCAGTTTGCGCGTGATGACCTCCATCACCGCTTTCAGCCGCGCGTCTTTGGCGTTCTTGTTGCGGCCGGTGACGACCTCGACCGAATTCGCCTCGGTGAAGAAGCCTTTTTCGTGCGCTTCCATATCTCTCACCTGTCCAGGATTGATGTCAGGGCTTTGCGCAGATCCGCTGTCGGATCGTCGCTGATCGCATCCTTGCGCCAGCCGACATGCTGGTCCGGTCGCACCAAAAGCACGCCGCTGTCGCGGATTTCGCGGGCGCGCGCCCAGTCGCCGGAGAAATCCTGCCAGGGCTGGCGCGGGCCGACGAGATGGCTTGCAATGTCGATGCCCAGTTCCTTGCCGACTGTCTTGGCGGCATCAAGCCAGCCCTGGCCGCCAATGCCGGTCAGCACGGTAAATTTGCCATGGCCGGTCAGGTCGAGCGTCGAGACCTTGTCGCCCTTGTCAGAATGCACCCAGACATGCGGCAACCGGGCGCCTGGCCAACTCGTGGGCTGATGGTGCAACTCGGCATCCTTCGCGAAGGCCGGCTCCTTCTGGCCGTCGGTGATGATGGCGTTCGAGATATAGCGCTGGTTCATCTCGACGCCATGGGCGTCGAATTCATAAACCTTGGCGGCGATGGTCTCGCGGATTTTTGCCCGCTGCGCCTCGGCCGCCGGCGTGTTGTCGCAGCGCGCGTCCATGTTCGACTGCATCTTCACCGGGTCGATGGAATCGAGCAGGCCGAGCGCCTTGAAGATCGGGCCGAATTCCTCGATCGACTTGTTGGCGCGGGTGACGATCTGTTTGGCCACAGGCGCGCGTTCCTGCGAATAGCTGTCGAGCAGTTTTGGGCCGGCCTTGCCATTGATGACATGGGCGAGCTTCCAGGCGAGGTTGAACCCGTCCTGGATCGAGGTGTTGGATCCCAGCCCATTCGATGGCGGATGGCGATGGATGGCATCGCCCATGCAAAACACACGGCCCTTGGAGGTCTGCGTGGCGTACATGTTGTTGACGGTCCAGGTCGACACCGACTGGACCTCGATTTCGAGGTCGGGATCGCCGACCAGGTCGCGCGCGACCTTTTTGGCGAAGGCATCGTCCACCTTGGGGGCCGGCTGGTTGATGTCGTAGCCCCAGACGATCAGCCACTCGTTCCATGGCCGGATCATGCGCACCAGGCCCATGCCGATGCCGCCGACATCGGCGCCCGGCTGCACCACCCAGTAGAGCACCGACGGGCGGTGGGCGACGTATCTCGACAGGTCCGCCCTAAACAGGATGTTCATCGAGCCGCCGACGCCCATCTTGCCCTCGAAGGGCAGGCCCGCATGTTCGGCGACCAGCGAATTGCCGCCGTCGGCGCCGACCAGATACTTTGAGCGGATGGTGATGTCCTTGCCGGTCAGCCGATCGCGGCAGGTCGTCGTGACGCCGTCGGCATCCTGCACATGCGAGAGATACTCCATCGACATGCGCGATTGCGTGCCGCGCGAACACGCCGTCTTGAACAGCAGCGGCTCCATGAAGGTCTGCGGCAAATCGTTCATGTGCGCGGGCGAGGAGAGTAGATGTTCGGCGCGGGACAGCGGGTGCTTGCCCCAGCTGCGCATGCGGCCGATCTCCTCGCCGGCAAGCGAGGTGCAGAACACGTTTTCGCCCATCAGATCCTGTTCGGTGGCGTGCATATAGGCCTCGTCCTCGACATCCCTGCCGAGGTCGCGCAGCACCTCCATGGTGCGCTGGTTGGTGATGTGGGCGCGCGGCGTCGCCGCCAGCCAGCGATACCGGTTGATGACCATGTTCTCGACACCATAGGTCGAAAGCAGCGCCGCGGTGGCCGAGCCGGCCGGCCCGGTGCCGATGGTCAGCACGTCGGTAGAAATGTCAGCCATGCGGCCCTCCCTTTTTGCTTGATGGTACTGGTCCGCCGGTCAATCGGCGGCGGACCGGAAAAAGCTGGATGCCGGTGCGCTCGGCAAACAGGCCCCACAGGCCGCGCGGCGCAAACAGCATGATGACGATGCCGATCAGTCCAAGGATCAGCAGATACCAGGAGCCGTAGTCGGCGAGCAGGTTCTGCAGGATGTAGAAGACGATGACGCCGACGATCGGCCCTTCGATGGTGCCGATGCCGCCGATGACGACGATGAAGATGACATAGGCCGTCCAGTCGACGACGGAGAAAGCGGCGTCGGGTGAAATGCGAGCCTTCTGTACATAAATCAGCGCGCCGCAGAGGCCGGTACCGAAGGCGGCAGCGAGATAGACCAAGGTCTTCATGCGGCGGGCGTCGACGCCGACAGAGCGCGCCGCTTCCTGGTTGTCGCGCACGGCGGCGAGCCCCAGTCCTTGCTTCGAGCGCAGCAGCCGATAGACGAGGCCGATCGTGGCGATGGCAAGCAGCAGCGCCAGCCAGTAGGTCAGGATATCGCCGGCGCCCGAGGATTTGACGCCGAAGAGATCGCCGACCAGTTTCAGCGCCGGCATGTCGCGGGTCGCTTCGCGCGGCAAAGAGGTGCCGGTGCCGCCGCCCAGCATCTTCCATTGCGCCAGCGCCAGCCGTACCACTTCGGCGATGACCCAGCTGCCGATGGCGAAATAGGCGCCCTGCAGGCGAAACAGGAAGAAGGCGGTCGGGACGGCGAGCAAGGCGCTTGCAATGCCGGCAAGCAGGATAGCGATCAGCGGGTCGAGCCCGCCAAGGATGACGAGAGCGAACATGGCGTAGGCGCCGAAACCGACAAAGGCCTGCTGTCCCACCGAGACCAGTCCGGCATAGCCGGCGAGCAGGTTCCAGTTCTGCGCCAGCACCAGCATGGTGAGGATGAAGAACAGATCCTGCTGCACGCTGCGCGAGGCAAAGAGCGGCGCGGCGAAGGCGAGCACGATGATGAGCCCGGCGACGATGGCGAAGGTCGCCGACGCCTTGGTCTTGGTTTCGACTCTCCAGAGTGTGACGGCGGTGTCGGTCATGCGCACGCTCGCATTCCTTCGCGCCCCCCTCTGTCCTGCCGGACATCTCCCCCACACGGGGGGAGATTGGCAGTTCCAGCCCAGGCGCTCATCTTGCGACGGTGAAGGTTGGCGAAAGCAGAGGCGAGAGCACAATCTCCCCCCTCGCGGGGGAGATGTCCGGCAGGACAGAGGGGGGCGCCGTAGAGCACAATCATTGCCCGCCTCCTAATCCACCGCCCGCGGAAACAGCCCGCGCGGCCTGACCAGCAGCACCAGCAGGAAAGCCAGATGCCCGGCCAGGATCTGCCATTCCGGGTTGATGGCGGCGCCAAAGGTCTGGGCGATGCCGATGACGATGCCACCGGCAAGGGTGCCCCACAGCGAACCGAGGCCGCCTATGATGACCGCCTCAAAGGCGTAGATCAGCCGCGCCGGTCCGATGGTCGGATCGAAATTGGCGCGCGTGCCGAGATAGAGAGCGGCGATGGTCACCACCACCATGGCGATACCGGTGGCGGTGGCAAAAATCCGCTTCGGCTGAATGCCCATCAGCCCGGCCGTGACCGGATCGTCGGAGGTGGCGCGAAAGGCGCGGCCGAGCGAGGTACGATAGAACAGCTGGTTCAGCCCGATGATCACGGCGATGGCCGAGGCCAGGGTCAACAGCGGCATGACGCCGACACTGATCGGGCCTAGCGCAACCGAGGCCGATTCCAATCCACCAATGGAGATGCGCCGGCTGTCGGCGGAAAAGCCTTCGAGCAGGCCATTCTGGATGACGATCGACAGGCCGAAGGTGACCAGCAGCGGCGGCAGGATATCGGTGCCCAGCGTCCGGTTGAGCAGGAAGAACTGCAGCGCCCAGCCGATGGCGAACATCGCAGGCATCGCCACCAGGGCTGCCGCGAACGGATTGAGCCCGAGCGCCGAGACCAGCATCAGGATCAGGAAGGCGGCGAGCACGATGAGGTCGCCATGCGCCAGGTTGACCAGCCGCATGATGCCGAAGACAAGGCTCAACCCCGCCGCGAAGAGCGCGTAGAGCCCGCCGAGCAGAATGCCCTGGATGATGGTGTCGAGCCACGCCATGTCAGGCCACCCCGAAATAGGCGCCGTGAATCTTTTCACGCGTCAGTACAGCCGGCGTGCCCGACAGCGTGATCCGCCCTTCCATCATGCAGTAGACGCGGTCGGCGACCTTCAGCGCCTGGCCGATGTCCTGCTCGACCACGACGATCGAGGCGCCGGCTTGGCGGATGCGCGGAAAGGCGGCGTAGATATCCCTGATCACGACCGGCGCCAGGCCAAGGCTGATCTCGTCGCACAGAAGCACACGCGGATTGGACATCAGCGCCCGGCCGATCGCCACCATCTGCTGCTGGCCGCCGGACAGCGCCGTGCCCGGATTGTGGCGTCTCTCCTTCAGGATCGGGAAGAGATCGTAGACGGTGTCGAGGCGCCAATATCCCTCGACCGCGCGGCCATAGCGGCCAATGAGCAGGTTCTCCTCGACGCTGAGCGAGGGGAAGAGTTTGCGCCCTTCCGGCACCATGGCAATGCCGCGCGCAACGATGTCGGGCGCGGGCAGGGCGCCGATCTCCGCGCCGTCGAAGAGCACGGCGTCCGGCAGGTTCGCCAATATGCCCGCAATCGAGCGCATCAGCGTCGTCTTGCCGGCGCCATTGGCGCCGATGATCGCGATGGTCTCACCTTGGTCGAGCGCGATGTCGACGCCGAACAGCGCCTGGAAATCGCCATAGCGCGCGGTGAGATTTTTGGTCTCGAGCAGCGCCATCAGACTTCGATCCCGAGATAGATCTCGCGGACCTCATGCGACGCCATGACGGCATCCGGCGCGCCCATGCCGATGATCTTGCCAAAGTTCAGAACCAGCAGCCGCTCGACCACCGAGTTCAGCGCATGCAGCACATGCTCGATCCAGATGATCGACATGCCGCCTTTGTGGATGCCTCTGATGGTGTCGACCAGCATGCCGCATTCGCCTTCGGTCAAGCCGCCGGCGATCTCGTCCAGCAGCAGCAGTCTTGGTTCGGTCGCCAGGGCGCGGGCAAGTTCCAGCCGCTTGCGCTGCAAGAGGCTCAAGCCGCCGGCGGGATGGTTGGCACGGTCGATCAGCCCGGTCTCGACCAGGATCTCGGCGCAGCGCTCGCTAACCTCGGCTTCGGTCTTGCGCGCCCCGAAGGCGCCGGCGACCAGCAGGTTTTCGAACACGGTCAGTTTCTCGAAAGGCTGCGGAATCTGGAACGACCGGCCGACGCCGGCAAGGCAGCGCTGCATCGGCGGCAGTCTCGTCACGTCGTGGCCATCGAAGGTGATGGCGCCGGCATCGGCCGAAATGTTGCCGGTGATCAGGTTGAACAGCGTCGATTTGCCGGCGCCATTCGGGCCGATAATGCCAAGCGCCTCGCCCTCGCCAAGCTCGAACGAAACCGCGTCGGCGACCGTGAGGGCGCCGAAGCGTTTCGAGACATTGGCGAGCGCGAGGATAGGCATGGCCTAGGCAATCGCTTCCATCGTCCCGCCGGTAGGAATGTTCGGCGCGGTCTTGTTGTCGGTGATGACGAGATCGTAGCCGCCGCCATCCTTCAGCCGCCACTGGCCGCCGACCAGCGGCGTCTTGGCAATGTTCTTGGCGGCGAAGGGCGGCAGGTTGGCGCCGTCCCAGGCGATCGGTCCGACCACTGTGTCGAGCTTGGTCGCGGCGATCGCCGCCGCCACCTTGTCGCCGTCGCCGGGTTCACCGGCCCGCTTCATGACATCGACGGCGATCTCGAACAGCGCATGGACAAAGCCGATCGGCTGCGTCCATTGCCGGCCGGTGGCTTTGGTGAAGCCTTCGGCGACCTGCGCCGAGCTTTCGCCGGTCAGCGATGATTTGAACGGATGGTTCGGCGTCCACCAGACTTCCGACGACAGATTGTGGCCGGACTTGCCGAGCGCCTCGACCGACTGTGGGAACAGAAGCGCCTTGCCGATCGACGCCACCTTGGGCGCAAAACCCTGCTGCTTGGCCTGGTTCCAGAAGGTGGTGAAATCGGGCGGGATCATCACGCCGGTGATGATCTCGCAGGACGCACCCTTGAAGGCGTTGATCTGCGCCGAAAAGTCATCGGTCAGGTTCTGGTAGCGGCCGGTGTCGGTCAGCCCGTAGCCGCCCTTGGCCAGCACCGGCGGGAAGCCGACCGTGCCGTCGCCCCAGGCGTTGCCGTCGCCGTCATTGGGGAACAGGCCGCCGACCTTTTTGTTGGTCTCGACCTGCGCCCACATGTTGGTGAAGACGGCAATGACGTCCTCCAGCCCCCAGAAGAAATGGTAGGCGTAATTGAATGGCTTCCACGAGGCGGGGTCGCCGGGATTGCCTTGCTGGCCGATGAACCAGGGCTGCCACGGCGCCACGGTCGACAGGCACGGCACTTCCTCCGCCTCGCAGGTTGTGGCGACCGGATTGGTGGTCTCCGGCGTCGAGGCGACAAGCATCAAATTGACCTTGTCGTTGACGATCAGTTCCTTGGCGACTTCCGCCGCGCGGTTGGGATTGGACTGGCTGTCCTTGACCACGACCTCATAGTTGAGGCCGGCGGCCTTGGTGGCGGCGAGAAAGCCGTCGATGATGAATTTATCGGCCTCGGCGAAGGCGGCCAGCGGGCCGGATTGCGGGCTGACATAGCCGAGCTTGATCGGTGCATTCTGGGCGATCGCCGGCATGGCGATGCCCGATGTGCCGGCGAGCAAGCCGGTGGCGGCTGTGTTGCGGATGAATTCGCGTCTGGTAATCATTTTTGTTCCTCCCTTGTTGCCGTCAGTTCTGCGGACGTCTTCCCTCCCACGCGTCCTGCAACAGGGCGCGGATTGCGGCGCGATCGAAAGGCCGCGGATTCCAGTATGGGTTCTTGGTCGCGATCTCGGCGGCGCGGTCGAGATCGCTCTGTTTGAGACCGAGCTCTTTCAGTGTCAGCGGCGCGCTAACGGACTTCGCGAAATCATGCAGACCGCCGCCGGCGCTGCCGCCAAAAATGTCGGCGACAGGCTTGAGCAGGTCGGGCACGGCGACGGCGTTGAAGCCGATCGTGTGCGGCAGCATCACCGCATGCGTCTCCGCATGCGGCATGTCGAAGGAGCCGCCCAGCGTGTGGCAGATCTTGTGGTGCAGCGCCATGCCGACGGTGCCAAGCACGGTGCCACACAGCCAGGCGCCGTAGAGCGCATCGCCACGCGCGTCGAGATTTTTCGGCTCCTTGATCAACACCGGCAGCGCCGCCTTCAGCGCACGCAGCCCTTCGGTCGCCATCAAGGTCGAAATCGGATTGCGGTCCCGCGCGTAGAGCGCTTCCGCCGCGTGCGCCATGGCATTGAGGCCAGAGGTGACGGACATCGCCACCGGCAGGCCGATGGTCAGTTCCGGATCGTAGATCACCACTTCCGGCAGGATCTTTGCGTCACGCACCGTGGTCTTTTCGCCGTTCTCGGTCTGGCCGAGGATCGGCGTCACTTCGGAGCCGGCATAGGTGGTCGGGATGACGATCTGCGGCAGGTCGGTGCGATAGGCGATTGCCTTGCCCAGCCCCGTGGTCGAGCCGCCGCCGAGCGCAACGACGCAGTCGGCTTTGACCTCTTGCGCCTTGCTCATGGCTGCTTCGGTGACCTCGACCGGCGTGTGCATGGCGGCGCCTGAAAACGTCCCCGCCGCCAGCGGTCCAAGCCTCTTCGCCAGCGCTTCGCCATCGGCCGCCTGGTGCGGTGTCGACAACACCAGCGCGCGCTTGCAGCCGAGCTTTTCGATCCAGGTGCCGACCTCGGTCGACGCGCCATTGCCGAAGACGATATGCGCCGGACTGCCGGAATAGGTGAACGTCCTTGTCATGCCGCCCGGCTCCCCTTGCGCGCCATCACCATGACGAAGCCAAAATCGAGCGACCAGCTCTCGCCACCTTTGCCTGCGGTGCACTTGAAATCGCCGACCAGTTCCGGCTTGACGCCGAACAGCGCATCTTCGTCGAGGCGCGGATCGCCGCGCTCGAACACTTGCGTCGTCAGCGTCTCGAAATTGTCGGCGCGGATCAGGAAGTGAATGTGCGACGGTCGGCTGAGCGGATAGTTCAACTGCCCGAGCATCTGTCCGACCGGTCCGTCGTCGGGCACGCCGTAGCCGGCGGGCTTGACGGTTCGGTAGTTGAAGCAGCCATCCTTGTCGGTGGTGAAGACGCCGCGCAGGTTGAATTCAGGCTGCAGGTCGGGCTGCTGGTTTTCATAAAAGCCTTGCGCGTTGGCTTGCCACGTCTCGACCGTCGCGCCGGCGATCGGCAATCCGTCGAGGTCGGTTACCCGCCCCGTCACGGTCAGTGGTTTGCCGATACCGTCGAGTGAAATGTCGGCGCCGAGAGCCAGCCTTGGGGCATCGGCGCGATAGAAGGGACCGCGTCCGGTGTTGGGTGTCGCGCCGTTCGGGCGGCGGGAGTTGATCTCCTCGACCAGTGCGGTGACGCCGAGCAGGTCGGACAGCAGGACCCATTCCTGCCGCTTGTCGTCGCTGGCATGGCCGATTTCGGTGAGGAAGGCGATCGCCTGGCGCCAGTCCGCCGCGGTCGGCCGGGTTTCCCGGACGATCTGGTGGAGATGGTCGACCACGGTCGCCAGAAAGCGCGGCAACGGCCCGGCCTTCGCCTTCAACAGCCGCTGGGCAACCATCTCCGCGGAGTTGGCCTCGTTGAACGACGGTATGCCGGACTGCGACATGTTCCTCCCCGTTTTTCATCTCACGAGGGAACACTAACGCAGGCCAAACACAAAGATGATGATTTCTGCCCGATTTAATATACCATATCGTTATGAAGATCGATGAAAGGCATCTGATCCAACTGGCCGCCGTGGTGCAGGCCGGCGGCGTTACCGAGGGTGCGGCCCTTGTCGGCCTGTCGCAGCCGGCGGTGTCGCGCACTTTGTCGATGCTGGAGAAGCGACTGGGCGAACCGCTGTTCCTCAAGGGGCGCCGTCCCTTGCAGCCGACGCCCCTTGGCCGGGCGCTTGCCGATCATGGCCAGGTGATGCTGGCAGCGTCGCGCAAGGCATCCGACATCGTCGCCAATTTCAGCCAAGGCCGCTCCGGCGTGGTGCGGGTCGGCGGCACGCCGTTCTTCATGGATGCATTGATCTCCGGCATGATCGCCGACTTCCAGAATGCCTACCCGGATGTCCGCGTCGACCAGAGCTATGGCTATCTCTCCGACCTGCGCGCCGCCATCAATGCCGACCGTATCGACCTTGCCGTCTGCCCCATCGACATTCTAGAGGAGGGGTCGGGGATGGAGTTCCGCGAGATCCTGCCGGGCCGCAATGTCGTCGCCTGCCGCGCCACGCATCCGCTGTTGCTGCGGCGTAAGCTGAGGACCAGCGACCTGCTCGACTATCCCTGGATCGCGCCGCCGCCCGGCAGCCCACTGCTGGAGGATCTGCGCAGCCTGCTTCTGTCGCTTGGCGCCACCGAGATCAAAATCCGCTATTCCGGCGGTTCGCTGACCAGCGCCATCAACTACATGAAGGAAACCGATGCGCTGACCGTACTGCCGCACAGCGTGGTCTTTGCCTTTCGCAAGGATAAGTCGATCACCGCACTGCCAGTGGCCATCCCACATCCCGAGCGCGCGCTCGGCCTGCTGAGGCGCGCCGACACGCCGCGCGCGCCTGCCGTCGATGCGTTCGCCAAGCACATCCGCCAGAGCTTCGACAATTTGAAACACCTCATCAAGCGCCACGAACAAGCGGTCGTCTGGGGCGCCTGACCGTGAGCCGATGCCTCACCGTTCGCGGCGAAGGCGGCGATCTGCCACCACCTGCGCCAGGACCTCTGTCGGATCGCGGTCTACGGGCAAGGCGAGGGCGTTCTCGACATCGCAGCCGGTGAGACCGATATCGCGACGCTCGCATTCGCTCATGGCGGCCAGAAATGCGAGCTGGCTGCGCGCCTTCCAGAAGCGCGGCAACCACAGCAGCGCCCATTTCGCCGCCGCGTAGAGCCGGAAAAACAGGGAGAAGGAAGGGCGCCGCGCGTAGCCGGCTTCGGCACCGATGAAATGATCGGTCGTCGTCATGGCGTTTGTCTCCGTGCTGGACATGGTTGCCTCCTGTTGCGGCTTCGGTTTCTTGCCACCTTCATCGTTGAGTGCGAGATTGCGCCTCTTCGAAACGCGTGTCCGGAAAGCGGCCTGAAAGAATGCTGACGTAGTCCTGAAAATTGCGGGGGAGCAGACAGTCGCAATGAACGCTGAGCCACAGCCGATCTACCGCTTCGCAGGCTTCAGCCTCGACACGCGCGCCGGCGTGTTGCGCGACGGTTCTGGCGAGATCGCGTTGCGGCCGAAATCGCTCGATCTGTTGATTTTTCTTATCCGCAACTTCGGCAGGATGGTGTCGAAGGACGAGCTTCTGCGTGCGGTGTGGAGCGACGTGATCGTCACCGAAGATTCGCTCACGCAATGCATCAGCGATATCCGGCGCGCACTGGGCGACAAGGAGCAGACGCTGATCCGCACCATGCCGCGCCGTGGCTACATGTTACCCGGCGAAGTACTGGAGGGATCGCAATCTGTCGATATGCGTCCGTCGCCTCAGCTCCCCGACAAGCCGTCGATCGTCGTGCTTCCGTTCGAGAACCTGTCGTCGGACCCGGAGCAATCCTACCTCGCCGACGGCACGGTGGAGGAGATCACGGCGGCGCTGGCGCGCATTCGCGGACTGTTCGTCATGTCGCGCAACTCGGCCTTTGCCTACCGCGGCCAGGCGCTCGACCTGCCGCGCATCGGCCGCGAGCTCGGCGTGCGCTACGTGCTGGAAGGAAGCGTGCGTCGGCAACTCGATCAGCTCCGAATCTCGGCCAGGCTGGTCGAGGCAGAGACCGGCAGCCTGATCTGGGCGGAAGGCTTCAAGGGTGACATCGCGGAAGCGTTTGCGCTGCAGGACAACGTGACGGCGGGTGTCGCGGGCGCCATTCTGCCGTCGATCCAGATGGCGGAAATCGAGCGTGTGCGCCGCAAGCGGCCGGGCGACCTGCAGACCTACGATCTCGTGATGCGCGCCCTGCCGCATGTCTGGGCGCTCGGCCGCCAGGACAACGCGATCGCCATCGAGGCGCTAGAGAAGGCTTTGCTGGGCGATCCCGACTATCCGCTGGCCCTGTCGCTGCTGTCCTGGTGCCATGCGCAGCGCAGAATCTACAGTTGGTCGACCTCGCCGGAGGCCGACCGGCGCCGTGCGCTGGAGCTGGCGGAGCGATCTGCCGAACTCAACGGTGACGATCCATTTTCCCTCGCCGTGCTCGGCGCTGCCCACACCGTGTCGAGCAATTTCGTCACTGCGGGCGCGCTGCTTGAAAAGGCGTGTTCGATCGATCCCAATTCGGCCTTCGCCTGGAACAGGAGCGGCTGGGTTGCAGCCTACAGAGACGAGGTCGAGCGGGCGGTCGAATGCTTCGAGCGGTCGTTGCGATTGGGGCCGTTCGATCCCATGGTTTATACCTGCCATTTGGGCATGGCTGTCGTGCATTTCAGCGCTCGGCGGCCCGGTCAGGCGGCGGACCTGTATTTGCGTGTCCTGGCGGAGCATCCGAATGCGTTGTGGATTCTGCGTACGCTGATCCCGGCCCTTGTCGAAGCGGGACGCCTTGACGAGGCCCAGCAGCATATGGCGCGTTGTCGCCACGAATATCCGGAACTCACCTTACGGGCGGTTCGCGACTCGATGCCCTTTAGAGTTGAAATTCTCGACCGACACGAAAAAGCTCTGAGAAGCCTCGGAGTGCCGGAGTAGGGGACCACTTGCCGGGGCGCAGGTGCGCCGCAGGAAACGCCGCCCTGTTCGCAACTGCGTTGCCTTGACCGCAAAAATGTCAAAAAAGTATCAGTGAGGTGGACACACCGTGGTGGCGGCGGCAAGGATTGCCGCCTAAGCTTTGATCACTGCAGAGAGCGGCAAACGCGGCCTGCGGGAGAGGGCACTGCAACTGGTCGCATGACCGGACCGGCGCCGGGAGGAACCAAGATGAATCCGGACTTGGAAGTCGTCCAGATCAGACGTGGCGAGTCGTTCAAGGCCTGGGCCCACGGCTATCCCTTCCATACCGTGCGCTGGCACTTCCATCCCGAATACGAAATCCATCACGTCGTCGCGACCACAGGTCATTATTTCGTCGGTGACTTCATCGGCGAGTTCGAGCCCGGCAATCTCGTTCTCACCGGTCCGAACCTGCCGCACAACTGGGTAAGCGACGTGCCGGCCGGCACCAGTGTGCCGCTGCGTGGCCGCGTCGTGCAATTCTCGCAAGAGTTCATCGCCGACGCCACCACCGCGCTGCCAGAACTTGCCGGTTGTGAAAACATTCTCGAGCTCAGCCGCCGCGGCGCGCTGTTCTCCACGGCCACCGCTGAACTCGCCGCACCTGTGCTGGCCGAACTGGTCGAGGCGCAAGGCGTGCGCCGCATTGCGCTGTTCATGGAGCTCATCGACATTTTGAGCCGCGCCGCCGATGTGCGGACGCTGACCAGCGCCAGCTATCTGCCCGATCCCTCCGGCTTCATGTCGGCCGGCGTCAACAAGGCGCTTGCTTACATCAACGCCAATCTGACCGAGCCATTCAGCGAAAGCGATTTGGCGGCAATTGCCGGGCGCAGCCCCAGCGCGTTTTCGCGCAGCTTCCGCCGCCACACCGGCATGGCGCTGGTGCAGTATGTCAACCGGCTGCGCATCAACCTCGCCTGCCAGTTGCTGATGAGCGAGGCCGACATGCCGATCACCGAGATCTGCTACGCCGCCGGCTACAACAACATCTCGAATTTCAACCGCCAGTTCCTGACGCAGAAAGGCATGTCGCCTTCGCGCTTCAGGGCCTTGCTGGCGGAAAACATCAGTGCGGAGATTGCCGCCTAACAGGGAGGACCGGGAGGAGCTTTAGACATTTTGGGAAGAAAGGACGCGGGGTGCGTTGGAGGTGCCCCGTGCTGGAGATCGCTTGTCCTGAAATCCAGCGATATCAAGAGGATGCGCAGCACGGATCAAGTGCGTCGTCATTCCTCGCAACAGTTCGACTTGCAGTCAAGGCCCGGCGCGCCATGTGGTGGCAGGGCTTCGTGAAACATTCCTTGAAACGGAGATATCAGAATGACCAGATTTGCTTGGAAATCAGCCGGTGCCGCAGCGCTGGCGCTTTCGCTTCTCGGCGGCACCGCCGCTTTTGCCGCCCCTGTTACCGACGCCACGGTCGCCTTCCTGATGCCCGACCAGGCGTCGACGCGCTACGAGCAGCACGACTATCCCGGCTTTGCCGCCGAGATGAAAAAGCTCTGCCCCGGCTGCAAGGTGATCTACCAGAACGCCGATGCCGACGCCTCGCGCCAGCAGCAGCAGTTCAATTCTGTGATCTCGCAGGGCGCCAAGGCGATCGTGCTCGACCCGGTCGACTCCACAGCCGCCGCCTCGCTGGTCAAGCTGGCGCAGAGCCAGGGCGTCAAGGTCATCGCCTATGACCGCCCGATCCCGACAGCACCGGCCGACTTCTACGTCTCGTTCAACAATGAAGGCATCGGCAAGGCCATTGCCGACTCGCTGGTCGAACACCTCAAGGCGCTGAAGGTCGATCCGGCCAGCGGCGGCCTGCTGCAGATCAACGGCTCGCCCACCGACGCGGCCGCCGGCCTGATCAAGAAGGGCATTCATTCCAGCCTCGACAACAGCGGCTACAAGATCCTGGCCGAATTCGACACGCCGGAATGGGCGCCGCCGAAGGCGCAGCAATGGGCAAGCGGCCAGATCACCCGCTTTTCCACGCAGATCGTCGGCGTTGTCGCCGCCAATGACGGCACCGGCGGTGGCGCCATCGCCGCCTTCAAGGCTGCCGGCGTCGATCCGGTGCCGCCGGTCACCGGCAATGACGCGACCATCGCCGCACTGCAGCTGATCATCGCCGGCGACCAGTACAACACCATCTCCAAGCCGAGCGAGATCGTGGCCGCGGCTGCCGCCAACGTCGCCGTCCAGCTCCTCTCGGGCGAGACGCCGAAGGCCGAAATGACCCTCTACGACACCCCCTCGCAGCTGTTCACGCCGGCGGTGGTGACGCAGGAAAACCTCAAGGCCGAGATCATCGACAAGAAGATCAACACCGCCGAAGAGCTTTGCGTCGATCGTTACGCCGAAGGCTGCAAGAAGCTCGGCATCACCAACTGATCGGACTATCCTGATCCTGCCTTCCGGCCGCCCTTGCGGCGGCCGGAAGTTCGCAGTCACTCTTGACCGGTCATCCGGAAAGGTTTGCCACAATGTCTGACATCTCTGACGGACCGGTTTCGGCAGGCGAGCTGGTGCTCAGCCTGCGCGGCATCTCGAAGAATTTCGGCGCCGTTTCGGCGCTCACCGATATCGATCTCGATGTCCATGCCGGCGAGGTGGTGGCGCTGGTCGGCGACAATGGCGCCGGCAAGTCGACGCTGGTCAAGATCCTGGCCGGCGTCCACCAGCCGAGTTCGGGCACCATCGATTTCCGCGGCAAGCAAGTGACCATGCCCGACCCGAGCGCTGCGCTGACGCTCGGCATCGCCACCGTCTTCCAGGATCTGGCGCTGTGCGAGAACCTCGATGTCGTCGCCAACATCTTTCTCGGCAAGGAGCTCAACCCGCTGCGGCTGGACGAGGTGGCGATGGAGATCCGCGCCTGGACGCTGCTCAACGAATTGTCGGCGCGCATTCCAAGCGTGCGCGAAGCTGTTGCCTCGCTGTCCGGCGGCCAGCGCCAGACGGTGGCAATCGCCCGCTCGCTGCTGCTCGATCCCAAGGTCATCCTGCTCGACGAGCCGACCGCCGCCCTTGGCGTCGCCCAGACGGCGGAGGTGCTGAACCTCATCGACCGGGTCCGTGAACGCGGTCTCGGTGTGCTGATGATCAGCCACAATATGGAAGACGTGCGCGCCGTCGCCGACCGCATTGTCGTGCTCAGACTCGGCCGCAACAACGGCGTCTTCGAACCCGACGCTTCGAACCAGGAACTGGTCAGCGCCATCACCGGCGCCGCCAACAATGCGGTGTCGCGCCGCGCCGAACGGCGCAAGGCAGCACAGGCGCAATCACAGGAGCAGCGGCCATGAGCTCGGAGCCCAAGCAGGACACCTCCGCGTCGACGGCGCTCGACCGCAGCGACGTGCGCGTCAAGCACCAGGCCGGGGTCGGTGGCGCGATCAGCGCCTTCTTCGACCGCGTCCGCTCCGGCGACCTCGGCTCGTTGCCGGTGATCGTCGGCCTGGTCATCATCTGGAGCGTGTTCACTGCGCTTAATCCGGTGTTCGTCTCGTCGAGCAACCTCGTCAATCTGCTGTTCGACTGCTCGACCGTCGGCGTCATCGCGCTCGGCATCGTCTGCGTGCTGATGGTCGGCGAGATCGACCTTTCGGTCGGCTCGATCAGTGGCTTTGCCTCGGCCATGGTCGGCACGCTGTGGGTCAACCAGGGCTGGCCGGTGGCGCTCGCCATTGTCGCCGCGCTCGCCGTCGGTGGCTTCATCGGCGCGCTCTATGCCTTGCTGTTCAACCGGCTCGGCATGCCGAGCTTCGTCTCGACGCTGGCCGGCCTGCTCGCCGTTCTCGGCCTGCAGCTCTATATTCTTGGCTCTACCGGCTCGATCAATCTGCCCTATGGCTCGAACCTGGTGAATTTCGGCCAGCTGCTGGTCATGCCGGACTGGCTGTCCTATGCGCTGGCCGCTGTTCCCGGCATCGTCATGCTGATCACCGGCCTGCGCACCGTCAGCCGCCGTCGCGCCGTCAATCTGTCGGCGCCGTCGGTCGGCGGTCTCATCGTGCGCGTCGCCGCCTTGACCATCCTGCTAGAGCTGATTGTCGGCTATCTCAACCAGGCGCGCGGCATACCGTGGATGTTCGGCCTGTTCGTCGGGCTGGTGGTGGCGATGAACTATGCGCTGACCCGCACCCAATGGGGCCGCTCGATGACTGCTGTCGGCGGCAACCGCGAAGCGGCGCGCCGCGCCGGCATCAAGGTCCGCTCCATCTATCTCAGTGCTTTCGTCATGTGCTCGATGTTTGCCGCCCTCGGCGGCGTGCTGTCGGCGGCACGCCTTGCCTCTGCCAGCCAGCAGGCCGGCACCGGCGACGTCAACCTCAATGCCATCGCGGCGGCTGTCATCGGCGGCACCAGCCTGTTCGGCGGCCGCGGCAGCGCCTACTCCGCGCTGCTCGGCATCATCGTCATCCAGTCGATCGCCAGCGGACTGACCTTGCTCGATCTGTCATCGTCGCTTCGCTACATGATCACCGGCGCCGTGCTGGCGATCGCGGTCATCGTCGACTCCCTGGCACGCCGCTCGCGGGTTTCCCACGGCCGCGCCTGAACGCAATCATAATTCGAGGATAAAATGGCTCAGGATTTGAGTGGAAAAGTCGCGGCGATCACCGGCGCTGCGTCGGGCATCGGGCTGGAATGCGCGAGAGCGCTGATTGCCGCCGGCGTCCGCGTCGTGCTCGTCGATCGCGCCGAAGACGCATTGAAGAGCGTTTGCGCCGAGCTCGGCCCCAACGCTATCCCGCTGGTGATCGATCTGATGAAGCCGGCCAGCGTCGCCACGATGATGCCGCAAATCCTGGAGAAGGCCGGCCAGCTCGACATCTTCCACGCCAATGCCGGCGCCTATGTCGGCGGCCCGGTGCTCGACGGCGATCCCGATGTGTGGGACCGCGTGCTGAACCTCAACATCAACGCGGTGTTCCGCTCGGTGCACGCCGTGTTGCCGCATATGGTCGAACGCAAGACCGGCGACATCATCGTCACCTCTTCGATCGCCGGGCTGGTGCCGGTGGTCTGGGAGCCGATCTACACCGCCTCCAAGCATGCCGTGCAGGCCTTCGTCCACACCGTGCGCCGGCAGGTCGCCCCGCACGGCCTGCGCGTCGGCGCGGTGCAGCCGGGGCCGGTGGTGACGGCGCTGATCAGCGATTGGCCGAAGGATAAGCTTGATGATGAACTGACCAAGGGCGGCCTGATTCAGCCGGTCGAGGTCGCCGAAGCCGTGATGTTCATGCTGACGCGGCCACGGAATGTCACCATTAGGGATCTGGTGATCCTGCCGCAGAGCAATGATTTGTGAAAGAGCGAATAGGGAGTAGCGAATAGCGAATAGGGGCGCAATTTCTATTCGCTATTCGCTATTCGCTATTCGCTATTCGCTATTCGCCAATTCCTTGAGGTTCTCCCCATGCCCCACTTCCTCGGCATCGACGTCGGCACCGGCAGCGCCAGGGCGGGGGTGTTCGATATCAAGGGCACCATGCTCGCCTCGGCGAAGCGAGACATCGCGCTTTTCCTCGAGCCCGGTGAAATCGCCGAGCAGTCGAGCGAGGACATCTGGCGCGCGGTGTGCGCCAGTGTGCGCGAGGCCGTGACGAAGTCAGGGCTCGCCGGACGTGACATTGCCGGCATAGGTTTCGACGCCACCTGCTCGCTGGTCGTCGTCGGGCAGGGGGGCGCGCCTTTGCCGGTTGGCCGGTCCGGCGACAGCCAGCGCAACATCATCGTCTGGATGGATCACCGCGCGCTCGAACAGGCGCAGCGCATCAATGACGGCAAGCACGCCGTGCTCGACTATGTCGGCGGCACCATCTCGCCGGAGATGGAAACGCCTAAGCTGTTGTGGCTGCGCGAGAACCTGCCCGCCACCTTCGCTGCAGCCGAGCATTTCTTCGACCTCACCGACTATCTGACCTGGCGCTCGACCGGCAGCCTGGCCCGCTCGATCTGCACGCTCACTTGCAAATGGACCTATCTCGGCCATGAGCGGCGCTGGGACGACGCCTATTTCCGTGCCATTGGCTTGGGCGCGCTAGCCGACGAAGGCTTTGTCCGAATCGGCACCGAAGTGGTCGAGGGCGGCACCGCGCTGGCGAAGGGCCTGACCGAAGCGGCCGCCGCCGATCTCGGCCTGCTGCCGGGAACGCCGGTCGCAGCCGGCCTGATCGATGCGCATGCCGGTGGCGTCGGAACGGTCGGCGGCCAGGGCTCCGTCGGCACGCTGCAGTCGCGCATGGCCTATGTCTTCGGCACCTCGGCCTGCACCATGGCCAGCACCAGCGAACCGGCCTTCGTGCCCGGCGTCTGGGGTCCGTACTTCTCCTCGATGGTGCCGGGGCTCTGGCTCAACGAAGGCGGCCAGTCAGCGGCAGGTGCCGCGATCGACCATCTCATCGGTTTGCATCCGGCCGCAGCAGAAGCCGCCGCGAAAGCCAAAGCGGAAGGGCTCAGCCTCGCGGCCTGGCTTGGCCAACAAGCGACAAAGCACGCGGCCGACATATCCTCGGCAGCGCACCTTGCCGAAGGGCTGCATGTCGTGCCGGAATTCCTCGGCAACCGCTCGCCCTTCGCCGACCCCGAGGCCAAGGCGCTCATCGCCGGACTGGGCATGGACACGTCACTCGACAGTCTCGTCGCGCTCTATGTCGCCGGCCTGCTGGGCATCGGCTATGGCGTGCGCCAGATCCTTGCGGCGATGGCCAACAAAGGCATCGCCATCGACACCATCGTGGTCAGCGGCGGCGCGGCGCAAAGCGAACTGGTGCGCCAGCTGCTGGCCGACACGACGGGGCTGACCGTGGCCGGCTCGACCTCGCCCGAACCTGTGCTGCTCGGCTCGGCCATATTGGCGGCGGTGGCGGCGCAAAAATATCCCGACGTGATCGCGGCGATGACTGCAATGTCGCGCATCGGCGACATCTATCGCCCGGCCGGCGGCAATCTCGTGCCGTGGCACGACAGACGCTTCGCAGCCTTCGAACTGCTGCAGCAGGCGGGACGCGCGATCCGCGATTGAGCGGCGGGAATACTAGACCTGATGACGGTCCAGTAACCCTGCCATCGCAGAGCTCTACGGTTTTGGGGTGGCCGCTGCGCCTCCGAAGTCAAATTCCGCAGGGTCTCTCCCCAGCTTTTGGATGCCGCGGGCAAGTGCTGCCTGAACCGTGTCTCTCTCGCGATCGTCGATCTCGGACAAGCTTCTTCGAATGGCCTCCTTCCACGCGGGACCGCGGTCGGATGCCTCCATGAAAGCGTCGGCAAGGTCCTCTGTTTGCCGTTGTTCGATCATAGCTTCCATAATGGTGGCGGCCTGGATCTTATCCTTACGGCTTTTTGCGGTACCATCCTTGTCCGTCCGACGGCGGCTGGCGACGATGAGCTTGTGGATGGCGTATCGTTCGGGCGCCGGTACGTTCACTGGTATGCCGGCCCCGTGAAGGAGAACTGCCCGGATGGGCTGATGTATCAGGAAATCGAGAAACCGCAGGGGCTGCGCTGATGCGCCGCCAAGCGCGGGCATGGGTGTCGGATGACTCTCGTAGTCGGCCGAACCGGTATTCGGTGTCAGGAACTCGACCTTGTATCCCGACCGAGACGAATATTTTGTGGTGAAGCGACCGTCGGCCTGATGTGGAATTTCCCGGAATGTCGGATCGACGGTCTTCAGCGTATCGAGCACAGGCGGCATCTTGTCGTCAACGGCCACCGAAATCGAATGAAACTGCGCGAAGTCAGCATCGCCTGTGACCATCGATGTACTCGGCAGGCGAACACCAAGGACGGCTGGATAGCATTGATAGGCGACGGTGCCTATCAGAACTCCGCGGAGCCGGAAGAAGCCTGCTTCGGCAAGTGCCCGTACAACATCACCGGTCTTGCCTTCTGGTCGCGGCAAATAGGCCTCGCGGACGAGCGTCGAAACCAGTTTTCGCCGCTCTCTCATATCGGCTTTCAGGTCTTTGAAATTTTCGACCCTCTTGGTGATTTCAGGATCGTCGACCGGGCCGACATATGTCCGTGTCTTGTTGCCGCCAGAATTGGGTACGTCAAAATACCAATAGCGGCGTCCTTTCACCTCGGCGGCGACAAACCTGCCGTCGATGTTGAACTCCGTCGTAAAGGAGGCGTCGAGCGATCGCTGTGCGAGCTCCGAATAGAGTGTCTGGTAAGTCAGAGGAATCTGCTGCATGCGCGTTGTTACCGTTTTCGCGAAAAGGGTAATAACACATTCCAGCGTTTGGCGCCATCATAGTTGTTACCGCTTTCGCGAGAGCGGTAACAACTCTCCGATTTCGGTGTCGGCAAACCAAGCTCCCCCTCACACCGTCCAGAAATAGCGGACGATGTGGAAGAACACGGGGGCGGCAAAGACCAGGCTGTCGGCGCGGTCCATCATGCCGCCATGGCCCTCGATCAAATGGCCCCAGTCCTTGACGCCCTGGTCGCGCTTGATGGCCGACGCGACCAGCCCGCCGAGAAATCCCATCAGGCAGGCGATGAAGGCGACGCCTGCCGCCGCCAGCGGCGAGAACGGCGTCAGGAACGACAACAACGCACCGAGCAGGCTCGACGCGACCAGTCCGCCGATCAGCCCTTCCCAGGTCTTTGACGGCGAGACGGAGGGCGACAGCAGATGCCGGCCGAACAGCTTGCCGAAAATGTATTGCAGCACGTCGCTGCCTTGCACGGTGATGATCAGGAAGGCGATGAGCAGGAGATTGCGACCTTCGGGCACGTTGAGCGTCAGCAGCGCCGGAACATGGCTGACGCAGTAGACGGAGATCATGACCGCCCATTGCTGCGCCGACACGCGCTCAAGGAAGCGCTCGGTGTCGCCGTTGAGCGCCGTGATCGCCGGCATCAAGAGGAAGCAGTAGACCGGGATGAAGATGGTGAACAGCCCATACCAGGCGGTCCACACCAGCCAGTACTGGAAGGGGATGATGATGCCGAACATGCCGAGCAGCACCCAGTGATCGCTGCGCCGGCTGTGCGTCAGCGTCACGAATTCGCGCAGCGCTGCAAACGAGATCAGCGCAAACAGGATGGTCATGCCGGTGCGGCCGAAGAAGAACGCGACAGTGATCGCCACCACCATCACCCACCAGGCGTTGATGCGCTGGTTGAGGTTGACGAGCGTCGAGGGCAGCGGCTTCGGCGCCCGCCACGATAGGATGCCGGCAACGATGCTCGCCGTTGTCAGCACGCCGACCAGGCCGACCAGCAGGATGACGGTTTCATGCATTGGCGGCAGTGTCATGCGAAGTCTCTTGTGTAGTCATGGCTAGTCGTCTCGATCGGGGCGCGGATCGAGCGACAGCAGCGTCTGGCGCGCGCGCTCAAGGAAAGCGCGGCGCTCTTCGCCGGGACTTATCGCCACCGGCGGGCCGAAGACGACGCGGCACAGAAGCGGCACCGGCAGGAACTGCCCCTTGGGCAGCACGCGCGACATGTTCTCGATCCAGCACGGGATGAGTTCGACGTCGGGTCGCGCCATCGACAGATTGTAGAGACCGGAGCGGAACGGCAGCAGATCCGCCTCCGTCGTGTTGCGTGTGCCCTCCGGAAACAGGATCAGCGAATGGCCGTCATCGAGCACCGACAGCATGATCGAGATCGGGTTCTGCGTCTCGTCGGTCCACTGCCGGTGGATGAGCACGGAAGACAGCATGTCCTCGGCGATGAACCGGCGCAGCCGCGACTTGCCCCAATATTCGGCCGCCGCGACGGCATGCGTACGTGCGCGCACCTTCTCGCTAAGGCAGGCCGACAACAGGATGAAATCGCCATGGCTGGCATGGTTGGCAAAGTAGATGCGCTGCCGCTCCGAAGGCTGGCTGCCGTTCCAGATTGGCCGCACACCGGTCACCACCCAGGCCGCCGCCGACAGGCCGACCGAGGTCACCGTCTGCAGCAAGGTGAAGGTGTTGGCGCGCAGGTGAAGTTTTGTCATGGCTCAAACAAACGCTGCGAAAAGGGATGCCGCCACAAACACGGCGAGCGCCATGCGCTGCCTTGTCAGCAGGCGGCGTGTGCCTGCCATGCGATGGTCGAGCGAGCGGCCGCCGGCAGGGGTGGGCTTCAGGCGCATGCGCGCCAGTACATCGTCGACCACGGCGCCGCCGGCGGCTTCGCTGGCGTGGCTGGCCATCAGCCGGAACAGCAGCGCGTCGAATAAAAGCAACGCCGAAAGAGCCAGCGTGATCATGGCACTCGCCGCCGCGACCAGCCAGGCCGCCGCCGACAGCGCGGTCGTCTGCGGTCCGGTCACCAGGCCGATGACCGGCGCCGCCATCACGGCGGCCACCACCAGCAGGATCGGCCACACCGCCTGCACCATCAGCCCGGCGGCGAAAGCCTCTACCTTGTCGTGATAGGCCTCGTCGTTCATGCCGGTCCACTCATGTTGGTTCTTCCAGCCCGCTGTGAAGATGCACAGGCCTGCCCGAAGCGGCGAGTTTCTTGCGCGCCTGTGCGGCTGTGTGCGCGCGCCCGGTCACCACCAGCCAGTCGGCGATGATGGCGGCGCTGCGCTGGAAGCCGAGCGCGCAGCAGACCAGCACGGTGCCGCGCCGGCGCGCCAGCTCGATCGCCGCCACCGCCCGCTCCAGCCGATCATGCGGCGGCTCCACGAGGTCGAGCACGGCATAGCTGATCCAGCGGCAGGTCACGCCGCGTGGCCGTTCCAGCTCGCCGGCAAGGTCGATCACCGTGCCGAAGCGGTTGGCTTCGCCGGCGGTGGGAAACCGGCCGAAGAAAACGCCGTCGGTGATCTCTGCTTGCGGCGTCAGTCGGCGGGTCCATGCCCACACATTGATCCGGGCGCCAAGCCGGTAGGGCAGGAGCAGGATGCGGCTGGCAAGCGAGACGCTGCCATCGGCTGCCTTCTGGAACACTTTGGCGCCGGCCCCGGCATAGGCGAAGGCGACGATGGCCAACGCGAGCGACGGCCATAGCAGGATGAGCGAGACGGCGGAGAAGAAGGCGCCCGCGGCAGCGGCCGCCAGGGCGAGGGCGGCACCGAGCGCATAATATCCCGCCAGTCGGCGCGCCTTTGGGTCGGTGGTCGGTCGGAAGCCCCAGAAAGGCAATTCGCCCTTGCCCGGAAACAGCCACAGCGCAAAAAGACCTAGCAGCACGCCGGTCGGAATGTCGATGAAATGATGCTGCCAGGTCGTCATCACCGAAGCGCCGATGAGAAAGCACCAGACGTGCCAGACGGGTCCGAGAATGGCGCCGAGACGGTGGCGTGCGATAACGTGACGCCAGTGATCCCAGATGATCATCAGGAGTGCGATGTGCAGGGATGGCGCCTGGTTGAACGGTTTGTCGAAACCGCCGAGCACCGCGAAGAGAAAACCCGGCAGGCCGGTGGTTGTCGGCCGTACGAAGGTCGCCGTCAGCGGAAACAGGATGAAGCAGATGACGGCAATGATCTGTGCCGTGAGATAGCGGCCGGCGAGACGGTCGACGCCGCGCCTGCTCGTGTTGAGTAGCAGCGACAGGCCGTAGAAAAGATTGATCGACCAGTAGGGCACGATCGTCCAGGCGAGGAACGGGATGGCATGTTCCCAGGCAAATACGATGCTGCCGACATGACCGCGCCGCGATGCCAGCCAGTTGGCAAAGCCATAGGTCGAATAGAAGAACGGCGCCAGCAGGGCCAGCCAAAGGGCGGCCCTCAGCACGATACCGGAATAAGGTTCCCGCGACGGGGCAGGGGCAGGGTCGGTGGCAGGCAGGGCCATCGTTTCAGACGCGCCGTGCGACTGAAACGGTGAAGATGCCCCATTGGTCGATGCGCTGGTCGATCTTCTCGAAACCGGCCGCCGTCACCAGCTGGTCCATCTCGCCTTGCGTGCGCCGCCGCATCACCCAGGCCTGGCCGCCGCGATGCGAGGTCAGGCTGCGCGCGATCATCTCCAGCTGCGGATGCCATGGCTGGTTGGTGTAGATCAGCAGGCTGCCGGGCTGCATGGCGCTGGCCAGTCCACCGAGCGAGCGCGAAATCATCGTATTGTCAGCGAACAATTCGTAGAGGCCGGAGACGATGGCGAGGTCCGGCGCCGGCCTCAGCCCGGCCAGCATTTTGGCATCGAAGGCGTCGGCCCGGTGGAAGGTCACGCTGGTCGGCAGATTCCGCTCGGCGATGAGTTTCGAGCCCAGTCCGACATTGAGCTCGGAATAGTCCTGCAGGCGCACGCTCGCCGGCGGTTCGGCGCATTTGGCGACGGCATCGAGCACATAGCGGCCATGGCCGGCGGCGATGTCGAGCATGTGGACGGGGCGGCCGCCAGCCTTCAGGCTGGCGACGGCGTTGCCGATCAGCTCTTCCAGATGCAGCTTGCGTTGGCGGATGCCACGCCAGCCGATAGCGTCGAGGAAGGTGCGGTCGATCATGCGGCCGATGAAGCCGGTGCCGCGCGCCTCGTTCTCGTAGACATAGTCGAGCGTCGAGCCGGAATCGAAGCCGGTGGCAATGCCCGTCTTCATGCCCGACGACAGCCAGGCGCCTATGCGGATCGAGGCGCGGCTCATCGCCCAGTAAAGGCCTTTTGGCGACAGCAGCGCCAGCGGCGAGGCCAGCTTCTCGGCCTCGTCGCGGGTGTAGCCGACGCGGTCGGCTGAGGTCAGGTCGATCGTCTTCTCCGGCGCTGCGAACTGCTTTTCGAGGAACGGCCGGATCAGGTCGAGCGCCTGCTTACGATCGCGCTCGCCCAGCGTGTCGTGGAAGAAGCCGGGCAGCACATGCCGCTCCTTGGCGCTGCTACCAAGATTGACGAAGAATTCGTGCTGCGGTGCGTGCCGCACCACCCAATCGCTACCAGAGATCAGCAACTGCGTCGGCACGGTGATGGCGCGGGCGTCCGCGACGATGCGGGCGGCGTGGTCATAGAGTTCGACCAGGATGTTGGACGCGATCGGCCGGGTGATCAGCGGATCGGCATCGAAGGAAGCGATGCGCTCGGCATCATGCGTCAGGAACTTTGCCTTGACGTAGGAATTGACGAAGAAGCGGCCCTTGAGCTTCTGCCACAGTGCAATGCCCTCCTTGGCGAAGGGCACGTAGAGTTTCACCGAAAAGGCCGGCGAAGCCACCACCAGCGCGCGGATGTCGGGCGCATAGTCATGCACCCAGGCGGCGGCGAGAACCGCGCCGAAGGATTGCGCAATCAGTGCGATGTCGTGCTGGCCAAAACCATCCCGGCCGATCTCTCGCACCAGGCAGTCGATGTCGCGCACCAGGGCGGCAAAGGATGGGGCATAGCCGCGTTCGCCGGCGGAGCGGCCATTGCCGCGCGCGTCCCAGGCGTAGAAGGCATGATCGGGCATGGCGAGTTCGTCGACCAGATGCGCCATGCGGCCGCCATGCTCGTGACCGCGGTGGAATAGCAGGATCGCGCCCTTGGGCGTCGGCCCAAGAGCCGGCCAGCATCGGTAGAAGATCTCGGTGCCGTCGTGAGTTTTGAAGGTGCGCTCTTGCGCCACGCGCTCGAGGGTTGCCGGTGCTGCTGCGGCGATGGTCTGGTGGATCATGGTTTCCCCCTGGCGGTCGGGCTGCTGACGCTTCGGCATCAGGTGCCGCCCGCTCTAAGGCCGCCGCGTATCCGGTTGATGGCGGTTACCACGGACAGTGTAGCCAAGACCGGAAACACAAAGGGCGCGATCGCGTCGACCCATAGGCCGCAGGCGATGAGGAAGGCGATGACGCCGAGCGCCAGCGCCCGGTCGCTCTTGCCGAACGGCCCGGCATAGTTGCGCCCGCTGCCGGCGGCGACACCGAGCACGCCGGCGAACTCTACAAGCATGGCGGCAATGGCGAAGGCGACGACGCCCCAGGCCGGGAACAGCGTGGCAAAGGCCAGGATCAGCGCCAGGTCGGAGACGACGTCGCAGAGTTCGTTGAGATACATGCCGAGCTTTGAGGCCTGTGCATGTTCCCTGGCCAGCATCCCGTCAATGGCGTTGAGCGCCATGCGCACGAACAGCACCACCGGCATCAAAAGGAAAACCAAGGGATAGCCGGCAAGGGCGACGACCACCAGGCCGGTGGCGATGGACAGCGCGGCGGCGAGAAGCGTGATCTGGTTGGCGGTGACGCCGGCGCCGGCCAGCCGGTCGGCCAGCGGCCGCAACCTGGCCTGAAAGGCCGGTTTCAGTGCATAGAGCGTAGGCATATGCGATCCCCCCGACCGCGGCTCATGACAGTGTCGGCGAGATTGGTCAATCGCGGGGTGAGACGCAAGGGGCGGGGAGGGGTTCTACACCGGCGAGGGCGAGGTGGCGCCTTCAAAT
Source organism: Mesorhizobium neociceri (assembly GCF_013520985.1). Lineage (GTDB taxonomy): Bacteria > Pseudomonadota > Alphaproteobacteria > Rhizobiales > Rhizobiaceae > Mesorhizobium > Mesorhizobium neociceri. The sequence goes on from NZ_JACDTY010000014.1 coordinate 34,266, forward strand.
CCGATCTACACAGCTTGATGAATTGGGGCCAAGGTCACACACTTTGACTTTGCTGCTCTTGATCTGCCTGCCAGAAAGTCAGCTGATAGTCATACAGATCTTCGGAATCGGGCAGGTCTTCGGAATCGGGAGTGAAAAACTCGACGACAAACCTTCGGTTCGGAAACTGCCACTGCAGCTTGGCCTGGTAGATCTCCTTGAGGATCGAGCCGAGGAACACCAGCTTGTCGCGCGAGATGTCGGCGGTGGCGTAGGCCTGAATGTCGGCTATGTGCAGGTGGTTCATCACCGCTTCGACGGATTCTCGTGTGGCCTTGGGGTTGTGTTCGAAACTTCTCAGACCCTCCTCGCTGAACCCTTTTATCAGCACGTAGCCTTCGAACTCTGTGAACTCCGGCCAGAAGACGGTGCTGTATCCTACCGCGAGCGCAAATCGGCCCTCGCAGCAAACCCAGCCTTGCAAATCGATGCCGTCGCCATTGTTCCTGGCTCCCAGCTCGGCCTTCATGCTGTCCGGAATGTTCATTCTGTTGTATCCAGATTTCTCGTCAGACTCGGTTTTAGCGAATTCGATTGGTCGCGGACATGGGTCAAATATCCGAGGACTCAAAGGCGCTCCCATGACCTACGACCGTTCGTGGCTCGAAGCAGCCTTCCGCGCAAAATCCCGCGCGAAGCTGCTGTTCTTCTGGGGACACCAGCCGTCGAAGGACGGACGCATCACCACGTCCTGCCTCAGCCAGTGGTGGCCGGCGCCGTTCAGCGTCGATGGCTTGACCTATCCGACGGCCGAACACTGGATGATGGCCGGCAAGGCGCGCCTGTTCGGCGACGATCAGACGGCAACGCAGATCCTCAGCGCGGGCAGCCCCAGGCAGGCCAAGCAGCTCGGACGGCAAGTCAGCCGCTTCGATGCGGCGCGGTGGGATGCGGAGAAATACCGCCTCGTCACCGAGGGGAGTTTTGAGAAATTCCGCCAGCACGAGGCGCTCGGCGCGTTTCTGCTTTCGACCGGCGATCAGGTGTTGGTCGAAGCGAGCCCGGTCGACCGGATCTGGGGCATTGGCCTGGCCGCCGATGACGAGCGCGCGGGCAATCCGCTGTTGTGGCGCGGCGAAAACCTGCTTGGCTTCGCCCTGATGGAGGCGCGCGACCGGCTGCGCGGTCGAAAGTAGGGGAGGCTTCAGTCTGCGTCGCCGGCTGAACCTTTGCCGCACTGCGCCAGCACCTTGCCAATGGCGGCACTCGAGCCGGTCAGCGGAAAGCTGTTCTCGCCATATTTGTCGGCCGTAACCGTGACGTCGCCCTTGCCGCGCAGCAAAGCGAGCAGGGGGTCGGTCGCGCCTGACAATTCCAGCGTGAAATAATTATACATCGCCTCGAGGTCGAGCTTTTTGGTCACGGTCTTGTCGCCGCCCTTGAAGGTGAAGGAAGCGCTGATGCCGGGCTCCAGCTGCTGGCTGGCGGCGCCGAGATCGTAGCTCAGCATCGGCTTGTCGAAACAGACCAACATCAGATGCGCATCGGCTTTCGGCCCGCCGCACACCGAGGCCGTCAGCACGCTGCCGCCTTCGTCTTCCTCCATCTTCGCGGTCCAGCCGCACGGCGCCGCAAATGCCGGCTGCATGGCCTGCAGTGCGGCCGCGACGACCACGATGAGTTTCGTCAATCTGCCTCTCATGATTGCCTCCCAGGCCACCGAGGCATCCGCAGCACCGAATAAGTGATGCCGTGCCGTTACGCTGATAATTGGCGAAAACGGCTGAGCGCGCAATCTCCCCCCTCGTGGGGGAGATGCCCGGAAGAGGGGGCGCGAAGGAATGCCGGCCTATCAGTTACTTTTCTGCGACGACCTGACGTAGGGCGCAGTTGCAATTTGTTGAAATGTGCGGGGGACAGCCCCCTCTGGCCTGCCGGCCATCTCCCCCACGAGGGGGGAGATTGCGCGCTCAACCGTCTCGCCAATGCCTCCTCATGGACTTCGCCAAAATACAACCCATATTGAATCCATGGAGCTTTGAGCGTGAAACTCGCGCATGTAGCCCTTCTTGCCGCGGCTTTCGTGGCCGCTGTGGTCGTTTGTCCCTCTACCGCAACCGGAGAGGCGAGCGGCCGGGAGAGGGTTGCGTTGAGCGTCGAGATAGACGGCGCCATCGGTCCGGCAAGCACCAGGCAGCTTGAGGAGGCGCTTGATGTCGCCGCCAAGCGGGACGCCGAGGTCCTCATCCTTCAGCTCGACACACCCGGCGGGCTGGTCACCTCGATGCGCGAGATGATCGCCGACATCCTCGCCTCGCCGGTTCCCGTCATCGGCTATGTCGCGCCGGCCGGCGGCCATGCGGCCAGCGCCGGCACCTACATCCTTTACGCGACCCATGTGGCGGCGATGGCGCCCGGCACCAATTTGGGGGCGGCAACGCCGATCGAACTCGGCGGGCCGCTGCCATCTCTTCCCGGTCCCGGCGGCGACAAGGACACCGGCAAGGACCAGAAGAACGCCACCGGACCACCGCCGGAGGGCGATGCAATGATGGCCAAGGTGACCAATGACGCGGTTGCCTTGATCCGTTCGCTGGCCGAACTGCGCGGGCGCAATGCCGACTGGGGCGAAAAGGCTGTGCGAGAGGCGGCGAGCCTCTCGGCCAATGCGGCGCTGCAGGAACATGTCATCGACTTCGTCGCCCGCGACACGACCGAACTGCTGCAGCTGGCCGACGGGCGGACGGTCGAGGTGTCAGGCAAGAAGCAGGTACTGGCGACGAAAGGGCTGCCGGTCGAGACGCTCGACCCCGGCTGGTTCATCCGGCTTCTCGCCGTCATCACCGATCCCAACATCGCCGTCGTCCTGATGCTGGTCGGCGTCTACGGCATCGTCTTCGAGTTCACCAGCCCGGGCGCGGTCGCGCCGGGCGTGATCGGCACGATCTGCCTCGTGCTCGGGCTCTATGCACTCAATCTGTTGCCGGTCAACTATACCGGCCTTGCCTTGATGCTGCTCGGCATCGCCTTCCTCATCGTCGAGGCCTTCAACCCCACCGTGGTGCTCGGGCTGGGAGGCGTGAGCGCCTTTCTGCTGGGGGCAGCCATGCTGCTCAAGGTCGAAGGCCCCGGCTTCGCGATGTCGTGGGCCGTCATCGGCGCCGCCGCTGCCTTGACGCTTGGCTTGGCGCTGCTGACCGGCAGCTATCTGTGGACGGCGCGCAGGAGCCTTCCGCGCGTTGGCGCGCAGGCCATGCACGGACTGCCGGCCGAGATCCTCGACTGGTCGCAAGGCGAGGGCCATGTGCTGGCCCAGGGCGAGCGCTGGCGGGCGAAGGCCGACGAACCCCTTGCGCCGGGCGACAGCGTCGAGGTGGCCGAGGTCAAGGACCTCGTGCTGACGGTACGGCGCCGGAGGTGAGTCTTTGTTTTGAGCATGTCCCAAACCGCTGCGCACTTTTTGGGCGGCATGTTCTGATGATGGAGCAAGGCAATGAGCATCGGTTATGTGGCCTATCTCGTTCTGGCGCTTGTCGTGGTCATGTTCCTGTCCGCGGCCATTCGCATCCTGAGGGAATACCAGCGCGGCGTGGTCTTCACGCTCGGCCGCTTCACCGGGGTCAAGGGGCCCGGCCTCATCATCCTGGTCCCCTTCGTGCAGCAGATGGTGAAGGTCGATCTACGGGTGGTGGTCCAGGACGTGCCGCCGCAGGACGTGATCTCGCGCGACAACGTCTCGGTCAAGGTGAACGCGGTGCTCTATTTTCGCATCGTCGACGCCGAGCGGGCGATCATCCAGGTCGAGGACTTCATGGCCGCGACCAACCAGCTGGCGCAGACCACACTGCGCTCGGTACTCGGCAAGCACGAGCTCGATGAAATGCTGGCTGAACGTGACAAGCTCAACAGCGATATCCAGGAGATCCTCGATCAGCGGACCGATGCCTGGGGCATCAAGGTCTCCAATGTCGAGATCAAGCATGTCGATCTCAACGAGAGCATGATCCGCGCCATCGCCAAGCAGGCCGAGGCCGAACGGCTGCGGCGCGCGAAGGTGATCAACGCCGATGGCGAGCAACAGGCGGCGGCCAAGCTGGTCGAGGCGGGCCGGATGCTGGCGGCCGAGCCGCAGGCCATGCAACTCCGCTATTTCGAAGCCCTGCACGATATCGCCGGCGAGCGCTCGTCCACGGTGGTGTTCCCGCTGCCGGTGGACCTGCTGAGCCAGTTCATGAAGGGGCAGGGGAAGTAGGGGAGGAGCGGGAGCGTTGCGGCAACTTCACGCCCTCCACGGCGGCTCCGGCGAAAAGCGCTTGCCGATCCAGTCGGCGAACGCGCGGGTCTTGGCGGCTTGGCCCTTGGTTGACGGCATGACGACGTAGACCGCGCCTTCGTCGGCCAGCGTCCAATCCTCCAGGATCGGCACCAGCCGTCCGTCGGCGAGCTCGCGCCCGACCAGCCAGTCGGTGCTCATCATCAGGCCGACGCCTTGCACGGCGGCCTCGACCAGCACCTCGGCATCGTCGGTGACGAGCGGCCCCGACACCTCGACGCGCACACGGTGGCCCTCGCGGTCAGTCATCTCCCAGGCCGGGAAGCTCTGGAACCCGCTGAAGCCCAGGCAGGAATGTTCGAGCAATGCTTGGGGGGTTTCCGGCCTGCCATGGCGGGCGAGATAGGCGGGCGCGGCGCACAGCAGCCGGCGCCGCGTCGCTACCTTGCGCGCCACCAGGCGCGAATCCTCCAGCGCGCCGAGCCGCACGGCGACGTCGAAATTCTCGGTGACGAGATCGGCGAAGCGGTTGGAGAACTCGGCCTCGATGCGCACATCGGGGAATTCGGCGAGGAATTCAGGCAGCAGCGGCCCGATCCACATGCGCCCGAACGTACCGGGCAGCGCCAGCCTGAGCAGGCCGCGCGGCCCGCCGCCGGCATGCGCGGACGCGGCCGCCTCTGCCTCGTCGACCGAAGCGAGGATGGCGCGCACGCGCACCAGGAACTCCGCGCCCGCCTCGGTCAGCGACACGCTGCGCGTCGTGCGGTGAAGCAGCCTGACACCGAGCCGCTCTTCCAGCGATTGCAGGCGGCGCGACAGGATGGTGGCGTCGCGCCCAACCCGTGCCGCCGCCCTGGTAAAGGAGCGCGCCTCGGCGATGGCAGCGAAGGCCGCCATTTCGGCAAGCGTGGCCGGCTCATAGGATTGCGGCATAATACGCAATACTCAAATGTAAAAACCAAGGATTATCGAGGAATAGCGCAGCAGTTAGCTTCACTCAACCCATCAATCGTCTCACCGGAGTGAAACCATGAAAGCCATCGAACTCAGCCAGCCCAGGCTGGACGCCTTCCGCGCCGCCTCTGTCGCCACCCCCGAGCCGCAGCGCGGCGAGGTGCTGATCCGCCAGCGCGCGGCGAGCCTGAACTTCGTCGATGTCGCGGTGGCGAGCGGCAATTATCCCGGCCCGAGCTTCCCGCTCATTCCCATCGCCGACGGCGCCGGCGAGATCGTCGCGCTCGGCGAGGGCGTCACCAAATACGCCGTCGGCGATCGCGTCGTCGCCCATGCCAAGCCGCGCTGGATCGGCGGCCGGCCGCGTCCTTACGAGATGAGAGAGATGCGTGGCGTCTCGCTGCCCGGATCGCTCGCCGAATATGTCGCGTTGCCGGCCAATTCGATCGTGCCGATCCCGGCGTATCTCTCCTTCGAGGCAGCCTCCACGCTGCCGATCGCCGGCACCACCGCATGGAACGCCGTCCGCGCCGCCGATATCGGGCCGGGCTCGGTGGTCGTGCTGCTCGGCACCGGCGGTGTCTCGATCGTCACCCTGCAGCTTGCCAAGGCGGCCGGCGCCACCGTCATCATCACCTCCTCGTCGGACGAGAAGCTGGAGCGCGCCAAGGCGCTCGGCGCCGATCACCTGATCAATTACCGCGCGACCCCGGATTGGGACGGCAAGGTGCTGGAACTGACCGACGGCCTCGGCGCCGACCTCGTCGTCGAGACCGGCGGCACCGCCACCTTCGCCCGCGCCGTCAACGCCACGGCGCCTGGCGGCACGCTGTTCACCATCGGCTTCGTCACCGGCGCCGAGGCGACCGTCAACCTGCTGCCGATCATCATCAAGGCGCTGAAGGTGATCGGCAACAACACCGGGTCGGTGTCGGACCTCAAGGACGCCACCCGCGCCATCGGCGCCGCCGGGATCGAACCGGTCGTCGACAAGGTGTTTTCACAGCATGAAGCGTCCGAAGCCTACACCCACATGGCCGCCGGCGGCCTGCACTTCGGCAAGCTGGTGTTTGCCTTGGAGTGGTGATGGAAGGGTGAGGTTTGCGCCTGGCCGCCCCCTGCCAGCAGGCCGAGGCGTAGCGGCTGCGGCGCGCCAAGGAGGAGCCGAGGGTGGCGTTTTTTGTGAGGGAAATTGGCAGTCCTACCCATCCCAGGCGCGGTCCACCGCGCTGATTCCCACCGGTATTTCCGAGTATTTTGGAAATTCTGCTGGGCATACCGATAAAGTTCGGGCGAATTATTGTCTAGAACAGCAGTGAAATTGCCGCACGCGGCATAAATATTGCTCGCTCTGGACAAGCGGTGGACTGGTAAAATACATAGAACTGCCAAGTGAAGACGCGCGCGCAGAAAAGGCCCAGTTGCCCTTGAAAAAGAACGTCTTCTCATCGGCCGACCTGCCTCCGCAGCTCGGCCACCAGGCACGGTTCGCGCTCTGGCAGGACATCCATGTCGCGGAGATATGGTCGGTGGAATATGCCATTTCCGGCAATCTGCCGTTCGAAGCGGCAATGGAAGCCACGCCCGTCGGGCCGCTGGTGCTCGGCCAGATGGCCGGGACGATCAAGCATGCCAGCCGCAGGGCGAGCAACATCGCCGCCGACGGCCGTGACGGCTATCTGCTGCTGGTCAACAATGGCGATACGATACTGAGTGGCACCCAGGTCGGTCGCGACTATCATGTCGGCAAGGGCGAAGCAGCGCTGGTCTCGGCTTCGGAAGCGCTGCAAATGACCGGCGGCGACAAGAATATCTGGGCGAATGTGGTGGTCCCCCGCGACGTACTGGAGAAAGCCTTCGCCCATGTCGACGACCGGCTGGCGTTGACCATCGGAGCCGACAATGAGGCGCTCGATATGCTCAAGCGCTATTGCCGCTTTCTGGAAGCAGGCCCCGCCTTGGTCTCGCCCGATCTTGTCACCCATGCCACCGAAACGGTCGTCGATCTGATCGGCCTTGCGACCGGCGCGAAAGGCGAAAACGCCGAGCTGGCTGGGTTGCGCGGCCTACGCGCTGCAAGGCTCCAGGCCATCCTGCAAAAAATGCGGAACAATTTCGCCGATCCCGCCATTTCGGCCCAGAGCGTTGCCCAGCAACTGCGGCTCTCCGTGCGCTATGTCCATGATCTCCTGCAGGAAACCGGGATGAGTTTTGCCGAGCGCATTCTCGAATCGCGCTTGCAGAGAGCCCATAGAATGCTCTCCGACAGGCGCAACGACCAGATGCGGATCAGCGAGATCGCATTGCTCAGCGGCTTCTCCGATGTCTCCTATTTCAATCGCTGCTTCCGCCGCCGCTTCGGCTCGACGCCGAGCGGCGCCAGGTAGTCTTACCGGCCACGAGTCCCGCCAAATGCATGGCGCGACAATCGACTGCGGCTGAATGGCCACACCGGCCGAGAAAGTGCTGCGGCGCGCTCCACGACAATTCGGGTGCGGCTCAGCCCAAGACGCGGCCGACGGACAATGCAACACCGGGGCGTCGACAACAGCTGGATCTCCGCGAAGCATTTCCGCGGCGGGGAACGCAACATTTCTGAGGCAGCAAATTGACAATGAAAACAATTCTTCTCGCGACAGCTATCATTCTCGCGCCTGTCGGCATGGCGTGCGCGGCGGACATCGGTGAAACCTCGCCTGTTGCCTCCGCCTACGACTGGACCGGCCTCTATGCCGGCGTTCACATCGGCTATGCAGCCGGAAGATCCGATTTCTTCATCGCCGGCGGCGGCATCGGTGGGGCCACCGACCTCAACCTTCCCCTCGATCCAGACGGTTTTATTGGCGGTATCCATATCGGCGCCAATTACGAAATGGCGAACCGCTTCGTCATCGGCGCCGAGGCTGACCTTACGTATAATAAGGCAGATGGAGTGATGCCCCTCGATGCCGGTGGCGGCGGTGGTTTCAGTACATTGCTTAAGAGCGAACTAAAGTGGTCGGGTGCGGCGCGGCTGCGAGCGGGCTACGCTTTCGATCGGACTTTGCCCTACATCGCTGCCGGCGTGGCTGCGGCAAAGTATGAAGTGACTGCGATCGGCGTCGGTGGCGGCGGCGGCGCCATTGAAATACCATTCCACGACGAGACCCATATCGGCTGGACGGTTGGAGCCGGCGTCGAGCACGCCTTCACCGACAGGTGGATCGCGCGGGTCGAATATCGCTACTCCGACTTCGGCAGCCAGGCTCTCTCGATAGCAGCCGGTCTTCCCACGGCGACGAGCGTCGATCTGCAGACGCACGATGTCCGGGCTGGCCTCAGCTACAAGTTCTGATCTGACGGACTGAACAAAACCCCGGGTGCGCCCCGGGGTTTTGGTTGCTTGAAGCGCATCTGCTCCACAATGCGGACGAAATACCTCAACCTAAATCAACTTCTCCAGCGTGATCGGCAAATCCCGCACTCTCTTGCCCGTTGCATGGAACACCGCGTTGGCGATCGCCGGCGCGACGCCGACGATGGCTAGCTCACCCACACCCTTGCCGCCGAGCACCGAGGAGTGCAGGTCGGGAATGCCGACCGAGATCACCTCGATGTCAGGGATGTCGGCATTGGTCGGCACCAGATAGTCGGCGAGGTTGTTGTTGACGATGCGGCCATGCCTGCGGTCGACGATGCCTTCTTCAAGCAGCGCCTGGCCGATGCCCATGATGATGCCGCCCTTCCACTGGCTTTCTGCGAGCTTGGGATTGTAGAGCCGGCCGGAATCGAGCGCCGACACGACGCGCGACACGCGCACCGTGCCGAAATCCTCGTCGACGCGCACCTCGATGAAATGCGCGCACCAGGAATGGCGGGAATAGTCACCCTCGGTGTGGGGCACCGACGTGGCGATGGTGGTGTAGTTCTTGTAGCGATCTTCGGCGGTTGAGTTCGCCGGCATGGTGTCGCCTGTGGCTTCGATGCGGTCGCGGCCGACGCTGGCGAGCAGCTCGGCGACCGAGACATCGGGACCGTCGCCGCGCGGCGCGGTGATGCGGCCATTGGCGACGACCAAAGTGTTGGCCTGCAGCGCATGGAAGGGCGAGCGCGGATCGCTGATCGCGAGCCCGACCAACTGGTCGAGCGCCGATGTCGCGGCTTTGTAGACCGCGCCCGTCATGACGCCGGCCAGTCGCGACCCGCCGGCGACGCCGGCGCGGGGATACCGGGAATCGCCAAGCTTCACCACGACATCGTCGGCCGGCACGCCGACCGTCTCGGCCGCCGTCTGTGCCAGGATCGTGTAGGTGCCCTGGCCCATGTCGATCGAGGAGCTTTCGACCTCGACCGAACCGTCGGCGAGGATGCGCACAACAGCCTCGCCATAGGCGCGCCGCACCGGATAGGTGCCGGCCGCCACGCCCCAGCCGATGAGCTGCTTGCCGTCGCGCATCGAGCGCGGTTTGGGCGTGCGCCTGGCCCAGCCGAAGCGCTCGGCGCCGGCTGCAAAAGCCTCGCGCAACTGCCGGGTCGACCAGGGTTTGTTCACTTCCGGATCCTCTTCGGCATAGTTGATCAGCCGCATCTCCAGCGGATCGATGCCGAGCTCATGGGCGAGCTCGTCGATGGCGCTTTCGATGCCAAAGGCGCTGGGGTTTTCGCCGGGCGCCCGCTTGGCGCCCGGCACCACCGTATTCACCCGCACGACATTCTGCTTCGAGGAGAAGTTCGGCGTGGCGTACATGATCGAAGTGACAGAGGCGAGCGGCTCGACCCACATGCCGTCGATCGCGGTCTCGTTGACGCCGCGATGCACGATCGACTGTATCTTGCCGTCACGGCCGGCGCCGATCGTCACCGTCTGGCGGGTGGCGGCGCGGCCACCATAGGAGGTGAAGTTCTGCGGCCTTGTCAGCACCAGCTTCACCGGCCGTCCGAGCATTTTCGCCGAGGCCGCCGCCACCGCGCTGTGGGCGAGCGCCAGCGCCTTCGAGCCGAAGCCGCCGCCAATATAGGGCGAGACCAGCCGCACATTCTCGAACGGCACGCCGAACCATTCGGCATAGGTGCGCGCCATGCCGTCCAGCCACTGGCTGGGCTCCCAGATGGTGAGCTCTTCGCCCTGCCAGCGCGCGATCAGCCCATGCGGCTCCATCGCCGCCTGGTATTCGCGCTGCGTGTTGTAGGCGGCGCAGATGCGCAGCGGTGCGGCGGCGAACGCCGCTTCGGCGTCGCCCCATTCCTTGGTCATGGCATCGATCGGGATGCCGTCGCCGGCCTTGGGATCGCTGAGGTCGACGATGGCCGGCGTCTCGTCATAGCTGACCTCGACCAGGGCTGCGGCGGCGACCGCCTGCTCGAAGGTCTCGGCCACGACGGCAGCTATATGCTGGCCGGAATACGTGACCGTGCGGGCGAGCGGTGAGTATGTCTTCTGCGTTGGCGGATTGCCGAGCCAGTCCGACGCGCCCTTGATCTCCATGATGGTGTCGGGCGTCAGCACCAGAAGCACGCCCGGCGCGGTCTCCGCGGCCCGTGTGTCGATCGCGCGCACCGTGCCGGCGGCGATGGTGGCCTCGACCATCACCGCATGCGCCAGCCCGTCGAGCTGCTGCTCGAAGGCGTATTTGGCAGCACCCGTGATCTTGGCCGGGCCGTCGACGCGCGACAGCCGTCCGCCGACCGCGCCGTCGGAGGCGTCGCCATGTCTCGAATCGGCATGTCTTGTATTGGCATGTCTGATGTTGTGAGCGGTCATGCCGTCTCTCCCAGTTTGAGGATGGCGCGCGCGACGACGCGCGGCGCGAGCTCGATCTTGTAGTGGTTGGCGCCATGGTCGACGGCGCCTTCCATGGCGAGCCCGCTCGCCTTGCGCACGGCGTCTTCGTCCAGGACCTTGCCTTTCAGCGCCTCTTCCACGGCGCGCGCCCGCCACGGTTTTGTGGCGACGCCGCCGAGCGCGACGCGCAGGTCGCGGATGGTGCGGCCATCGGTTTCCAGCTCCAGCCCGACAGCGGCACTTGCCGCGGCGAACTCGTAGGACTGGCGGTCACGCACCTTGAGATAGGTCGAGCGCCGCGCGGCGGCCGAACCGGGGATCTCGATCGCAGTGATCATCTCGCCGGCGCGGATGTCATGCTCGCGCTCAGGCGTGTCGCCCGGCTGCAGGAAGAAATCGTCGACCTTGAGCACGCGCTGGCCGAGATGGACCGTCGCATCGAAGGCGACGAGCGCGGTGGCCAGGTCGCCCGGATACATGGCGATGCAGGCCCGGCTGGTGCCGAGCACGGCGTGGCCCCGCGTCACGCCGCCGATCGCCGAGCAGCCGCTGCCGGGCTCACGCTTGTTGCAGGCGGAAAAGTTCGAGGGATCGCGGAAATAGGGGCAGCGCGTGCGCTGCATCAGATTGCCACCGACGGTCGCCATGTTGCGCAGCTGCGCCGAAGCCGCCTGCCACAGCGCCTCCGAGACGGCGGGAAAATGGCTCTTGATCCCGGCATGGTCGGCGACATGGCTCATTTTCGCCAGCGCGCCGAGCGTGGCATGAGTTGCATCGACGCTGATTGTGTCCAGCCCCTTGAGATGGGTGATGTCGACCACGGTCTCAGGCTGGGCGACGCCGCATTTGGCGAGGTCGACCAGCGTCGTGCCGCCGGCAAGCAGCATGGCGCCGGGAAGCGCCGCCGCCTTGCGCGCGGCCTCGATGCTGTCGGCGCGAACGTAGGAAAAATCCCTCATGATGCCACCTCCAGGGCCGCCTGGCGCACGGCGGCGACGATGTTCGGATAGGCGCCGCAGCGGCAGAGATTGCCGGCCATGTATTCGCGGATCTCCTCGTCGGAACCGGCATGGCCCTCGCGGATGCAGGCCACCGCCGACATGATCTGTCCGGGCGTGCAATAGCCGCACTGGAAGGCGTCCTGTTCGAGGAAAGCCGCCTGCACGGCACTGAGCGTACCGTCGGCTCCGGCCAGCCCTTCGATGGTGGTGATCGAGCGGCCTTCGACTTGTGCGGCAAGTGTCAGGCAGGCAAGCACGCGCTCGCCGTCGACATGGACAGTGCAGGCACCGCACTGGCCGTGGTCACAGCCCTTCTTGGTGCCGGTCAGGTCGAGGCGATCACGCAAGGCGTCGAGCAGGGTGACACGCGGCTCGACCTCGAGTTCGTGACGGTGTCCGTTGATGGTGAGATGGAGGGGGATGGTGGTGGATTTGGTTTGGTCGATCATGAGGCGTCTGGCTCCAGTTGCTTGACGCTAGGGGATGAAATGGGGCTTGGGCGGGTGAGGGCAAGAGAAGAGGCGAGGGTGCGCCTAATCTCCCCCCTTGTGGGGGAGATGCCCGGCAGGGCAGAGGGGGGCGCGAAGGAATGCGACGTTCCCGATTTACATGCTTCGAAATAAACCTTTTCCGAGTAGGGGTTGGTCAGGATCTGATAGGCTCGTGGGGCAGCGCCCCCCTCTGTCCTGCCGGACATCTCCCCCACGAGGGGGGAGATTGGCAGCTTTGGCGCCCCGACTCTCCAGCGGGCAGGGGATGCTTCAGTCTTCACACTCTCAGCACGTGACATACCGGCTCCCCTGATTATATGATAAGGCTGCTCCACTAAAGCGGAGGCGCCTCCGTTTATTTACGTGGGGGCTTACCCCTCTGGGTTCAAGCCCCCATATGCCGACAGTGGAGAAAAAATTGGACGACCAGCAGACGGCAACCGCCCAAGGTCCACGCGAAGCCGCAGCGCCAAAGCCGCTGCGCGCCGACGCGCAGCGCAACCGTGACCGGCTGGTCGAGGTGGCGGCGACGGCGTTTGCCGAGCAGGGCGTCGATGCTTCGCTGGAGGAGATCGCGCGCAAGGCCGGTGTCGGCATCGGCACGCTCTACCGGCATTTTCCGACCCGCGAGCATCTGGTCGAAGTGGTCTATCGGCGTGAAGTCGAGGCGCTCTGCGCGGCTGCCGATGACCTAGCCAGCCACCATCCGGCCGATGTGGCGCTGGAACAGTGGATGCAGCGCTTCGTCGATTACATCGCCACCAAGCGCGGCCTGGCCGCCAGCCTGCGCATCCTGTTCAACACCAATTCCGCCGTGTTTTCCGACATGTCGGGCCGGGTGTCGCTGGCCTTGCGGCAACTGGTCGAGGCGGCGGTGGCCGAAGGCTCGATCCGCAGCGACATCGACGCCTCCGATGTGCTGCATGCACTCGGGGGCATCTACTCGGCCCCCGACACCAAGGACTGGCGCGACCGCTCGCGCCGGCTGGTCAAGCTGCTGATGGACGGGTTGCGGTTTGGGGCAGGGAAGGGTGGTGGGTAAGAAGGAAGGAAGTCTTCGCAAAAGTGAAGCCACCGAAGGGCGCTGTGGCGCGGTTCGCACTATCCGTTCGTCGACAGCGGTTTCAAATAGTCCATATGGTAGCGCTATCTTTGCGATGAATTTGCCAAGCGGAATAGTGCGCACAAAAGTAGTTAGGAAGTCGGAGAGCGGAGTGGAAGGCCTCCTATTCTCAGTGATATGCTGCTCGTGAAAGTTTGCGCCTTGGGGGGGCCATGTACGACCTTATTCAGAAGCAGATTACGTCCGATTATTTTCAGCAGAAGTTTCCCAATGATGGGCAGCGATTCGTTGCATGGTATCTTCGAAACATTCTGTTCCGCGATATGAACGAAACTCGAGACGACATTACTGATGGGGCTGACGACAAGCAAATTGATGCGCTTATTGTAGACGACGACAAATCCTTGGTTCGCATCGTACAGGGCAAATTCATTCAAGCTGAAACGGTCGATGCGGAGCCGTTACGCGAAGTTCTGTCGTCATGGCTTCAGATTAAGGACCTTGCACGGCTCCAGAACGTAGCCAACCAGAAACTTGCCCGCAAGCTTCCCGAGTTAGCAGCGGCATTGGAGGAGGATTATGAAGTATCCTTTGAATTGATTACCACGGGCAGACTAACCGCGGCGGCGCAACACGATCTCAAGGCGTTCCAAGAGGAATTGGCGAAACTCAGTGAAAATGAGGCCTTTGACGCAAGTATTCACGTCATTGACGCCGACGAATTGAGGCGACGCTACGACTACGCCATTGAAGCAGAAAACCCTAGCATCAGCTATAAGCTCTCGCTCGCAGGCGTGAAGCACATGTACCACGAAATCGCGGGGACGCCCGTACTCATCGCGGCCTTACCCCTCAAGGAATGCGTGAAGCTCCCGGGTATCAAGGACGGGACCCTTTTCCAAAAAAATGTGCGCCAGAGCCTTGGATCAAGCAACGTCGTCAATAAAGGAATTCGCAACACAATTTTGGGCGATAAGCGCAGTGATTTCTTTTTCTTCCATAATGGCGTAACCGCGCTGTGCAACAAGATAAACTTGGAGGGTGATACGTTATCGTTAAGGGGATTGAGTATCGTTAACGGTTGCCAATCTTTAAACACGATCCTTTCTTGCAGTGAAACCGTAAAGAAGGTCGATGATGCGTTCATCCTATTCCGTTTCTATGAGATACCTCAGCGCGACCGGGCCGACAAGATTTCAATCTACACCAACTCACAGAGCGCGGTGAAGGCGCGTGACCTTCGCAGCAACGACAAACGCGTCCTTGCCATCAAGAAGGCGTATGAGTTGCGGTATCCGACCGGCTATTTCATCACAAAGCGCGGTGAAATAGCTCCTGCTGATAAGAGCAGAAAGCATATTATCGAACTTTCGTCTTTCGCCAAGAATCTCGTCGCGTGGCAGACGCTCCGCCCTAACCTTTCGTATGGCGAGACGAAGATATTTGATAAGTATTTTGAAACTTTATTTAAAAACAAGGATTATCCCCCAGAAAATGTATTTGCGCTGAACGACTGGATGAATGAAGTTCAGGCGGCGTGGGTGCCGGATAACCCGCTTATGCTCAACGAGAGCCTTTTGGCAATGAAGGCCTATGCTCCCTATCATCACCTCTATGCAGTAGCGGTGATATTCTCAATCTCGAGTAATCAGTCAGATCGCGTACCTAGCGCAAGTAAGTCTCTAGAGTTGGCTACGCGCTGCAGCATGACTGAAGAAATTGTTCGCATCGCAGGAACTTGCTTGAACATGGCCCTTGAAGCAGCGGCAAACGAAACGCAACCTGCAAATCGTGTTTTTAGCCCTCAAAACTGGGTCAAATCGAAGACTTGTTTGGCTGGTATCAACGGTGCGGTTCGAAATTACCTTAATATGTTGAAGGGTTTTCCTGGTGGTACCGAAGTAAAGAAGCGTCTGGACGAAGCGACGGTGCTGCCATTGGAGGCGTTCGAATATAGGCTCTCGGCAGACTAGCGTATGTACTGAGCCAACGCTTCCGTTAGCAACAATTGGATAGCAGTAGTTGACGTCATCGGGATTTGTGTACACGCCGGTCGGCATCTATCTGCGCGCAACCGCCCTATGCCTGTGCAACCGCTGGCGGAGGCCGGTATCGCTCTAATCGTCGGGTCGGAATTTGGGGCAGGGAAGAGGTGACTTCGTGGACAAACTCACCTTGGCACTGACGAGGTTCATTAACGGAGAAGACACCAGCCTGACTGCCGCCAACAGCCTGGAAGTGCTGCTCGATGAGGCCTATCCCGACGACGAGTTTGCTCAAAGCGCCGTCGTAGATCTCGCGAGCTGTAGCCCGGGTGGCGGGCCGTTTCTGCTCGACATGCCGGAAGTTCAACTCCGCCTGCTTCGCCTTCGCGATCATCTTTCGCCACCTAGCTGACGACTGTCGGCTCTTGCGATTGGCGGCTCAAGCCGAATGCGTACCATCCACCGAAAAGAACTGAAGCGCGCCGGGCAGGCCGCTGGCTTGCATTTCGCCACGCTCCTCGAATGTCAGGCCGGAGCCGACCACCAGATCGCGCACCGTGCGCGACACGATGATCTCGCCTGGCCGCGCGTGGTCGAGCAGCCGCCAGGACAGTTCGACGGCGATGCCGGAAAAGTCATCGCCGCGCTGCTCGCATTCGCCGATATGCACGGCTGAACGGACATCGAGACCGGATTGCCCCAGGCGATGGCGGATCGCGATCGCGCATTGGATCAATCGCGTCGGCCGCTGGAACACGGCGACCAGCCTGCTGCCCGATCGCTTGATTTCCCTGCCTCCGGCAGCGAGCAATTGCCCGCGGATTTCCTCTTCGTGCCGTTCGATCCGATCTTTGGCTGAGGTTGGTCGATCGAACGCCATGGACAGCACCGACACCAGCACGCGTTCGTTCGGAGCCGCCGGCAAGGCGCCGGTGACGAAAGCCTGGATTTCGTCGACAAGACGATCGGAGTTCTCGCCCCAGATCACGTGGTCGCGGCCGGCGAACTCGACGTATCTGGCGCCTTCGATATGTGTCGCCAGGTAGCGTCCTTCTTCCCGCTTTACCCAGCGGTCGCCGGTCGCCTGCACGATCAGCGTCGGAACATGGATGGCAGGCAGAATGTCGCGAACATCGATTTCGGTTCCCCAGCGCCACAGCGCGATCGCGTCTGCGGGCGAGGCGGAATTCCTGAGATAGGCGGCGAACCATTCCGTCTCGAACGTGTCGCTCATCAGACTGGGCGCCGCATTGCTCATATCCGCCGCCGCTCCCCACTCTCTCTCGACGAGCGTCAGATCTTCTTCCACCTGCTCGCTTGTCTTCGCCCAGGGATAGTCTTTCGACCATCTGCCGCGGGCGTAGGCCCCATTGAGCACGAGTGCCGCGGTGCGCTCGGGATAGGTCGCCGCGAACAGCATGCACATCGGGCCGCCCTCGGAAGTGCCCAACAGCACCGTGCGCTTCGAGCCGACCGCATCCAGCACTGCCCGCACATCTTCCATCCGCTCTTCCAGCGTCGGCAGACCGACATTGCGGTCCGAGAGCCCGGTGCCGCGCTTGTCCATGCGGATCAGGCGCGAGAACGTGCCGAGCCGCCGGTGCACGTGCGAAAGCCGCGGCGAGGCCCAGGCATGGTCGAGGTTGGAGACCCATCCCGGCACATGGATCAGGTCGACCGGCCCGTCGCCGGTCACCTGATAAGCGATGTTGATCCCGGCCGATTTGACATAGTGGGTCGGGGGGCGCGCCAGTTGGTGGCTGAAGCCGGAAGCGTCATCCGCATCGGTCGTGGGTGGCCGTGCCGGCGCTATCGTGCGGCGTGTCCGCAGCGTCTCGAACAATTGCCGCGTCTCCGGCTCCGGCTGCAGCTTGAGATCGCGTTGAAGTGCTGTGCGGCAGTGCTCATATTGCTTCAGCGCGAGATTGGTCCTGCCTTGCGCCGCATAGGCGCGCATCAGGGCGCGGTGGACGTCCTCCCTCAGCGGCTCCATGGCCAGCAGGCGCGTCGCCGCACGCACGCATGCGGCAGGATCGTTCGTCGCGGCATAGTGCGCGACGAGCCTGTCGAGAGCGGCCACGGCCAAAGCCCGCAGCCGCTCGCGTTCGATCCTCAGCCAGTCCTCGAACGGCTCCTCCTTTAGGCCGAAGCCGTCGAGCAGGTCGCCGCGGTAGACATTGAGCGCCAGTTCAAGGTCTTCGGGTGCCGGGCTTGCGGCCAGCGCCTCGAACCGCGCGACATCGAAATCAAGGCCATCGAGATGCAGAGCGACGCTGTCGCCGTCGGTGAGGAAGCGGCCGCCGCCGCATGCCTGCATGGCCTTCCTGACGGACGATACCGCTTGGCGCAGGCTCATTCGCGCCTGCGCCTCGCTGTTGATGCCCCAGAGCAGGGTCGCCAGCTTCTCGCGCGACTGCGAATGCCCCGACTGTAGTGCGAGATAGGCAACCATCGCACGCGCCTTGCGGCTGATAGCCGGAACCGCGGCCCCGGCAAAGTCGAAACCACCCAAAAGGTGAAGATAAGGCCCGGTCATCGGATCCGCCACGGTCACAGCGTGACGACGATCCGCTCAAGCTTACTCCATTTCAACACTTATTCCGCTGCCGAGGCGCTTTTCACGATTCCATCACGCCGGCTCCCACGCGTTTCTCACGACGCTTGAGGAGATTGTCCGCACTGGATCTCTTTTCGCAGGAGGACACCGTGCATCACCCCGGCTCGACCGAATGGCCCATCTGGCATGACGACCCCACTCACGATCAGCAAGGGCAAGGCGCGCCACAGCGTCATGATATTGCGCTGGCCGGCTATCTCGAAAAGCAACAGGCCTGGCGGGCATCTGCCGTTCGCAGATTCGACCTGTCGGCCGCCGTGGACCGTGCCCATGTGCTCGCCGCTCGTGCAGCGAAAAATGCGGTTCAACTGATCGACGGCATCGGCTTGACGCTGTCGAAGGCTCATTCGCAATTCAGCAAGACGCTCTGGGGTCGTTGAACGCGGCGCTCGAAGCGCAGGGCGCTCTCCGCCTATCCCTTCGTCTCCACAAGGATCACCAGCGACTCCGGCACCACGCCATCGTGAGCCATCGCATCCGCGGCCGCCTTGCTCTGCATCATTGCCGCGAGCTTATCCATGTCCGGAACGTCCATCATGATCGCGACCCGTTTCGGGTTCTGCGGATCGACGAAGGTGCGGACGTTGGTGATCCCGAGTGAACCGAAAAGCTCCTGGCGCTTCGGTGAATTGAGCCAATGCTTGGTGTCTTTCGAGATGTTGTGATGGCCAATTACAGTCGGCATGGCATCCTCCCGAGGTGACGCCGCGAGTCGCAATTGCCCGCTTGCTGCGGTCTACCTGCGCGAGCCAGTGAGCGCCGTTTCTCCCGGGCTGTCAATTAGCCACTTCTGATGTGCAGTCTCCGGTCGATTGCGGTTAGGGAGGGCAGACGCGCTACCCGCCTCACCAGGGGCGGCCCTGGCGTTGCCTTTGCTCAGGCCTGCTCTCATCCCCCCCAACCACCGCCACCGCCACCGCCTCCGCTGCCGCCGAGAGTGGGAATCACAGGCGGCTTTTGTGGGGTCTCCTCGGCCGGCTTCACCACTTTGCTGGTGGTCGCCTTCTTGTATCGGACCACCTTCGGCTGGGGCGCTACGCGAACCACCTTACGATGTTCCACCGGCGGCGCCGGCTCAAACATCGGCGACATCGAGGTGCAGCCCATGAGCCCGGCCAGAACGCCGGAGAAAATTGTCCCGATGAATGCCTGCTTCAATGCCTTGCCCACCATAGCCTCCATTGTTCAAAACAAGTCCCGACGCGGATTGGCTTCGTCCCAGACCCCCCGGGCCGCATTGACCAGTTGCGTGTCCAGCGAACCGGACAGGGGGGTCTTCGACTTGAGCTCTTGACGCAGCGCGTCCAGGGCTGCCGTTTTCGGCTTCGTCCCGAACTGCGCCAGGCCCTTTTTGGCGTCCGGAAGCTCCTTGCGCAGGTCGAGGGCGACGGCGAATGCCAGGAAACGCACCGCGACAGCCTGATCGGCCGTGTCGCCTTTCGCCATTTCGAGCGCCGCGCGATCATAGGCGCTGGACGGATCGCCGCGCGTGGTCGCCAGTTCGAACAGTCTTTGCGCTTCCGCCGGATCCTGGCGCACGCCCACGCCATCCCTGTACATGCGGGCGAGACTGCCCGGAGCGTAGGGCTGGCCAAGATCGGTGGCCTGCTGGAACAGTGCCTGCGCCGTTTTCGGATCCTTGTCGATGCCCTGGCCGGCGAGGTAATTGCGGCCGAGCAGGTTCATCGAATACATGTCCTGGCGCTGCACGCCCGCCTGCAGGAAGGCGACGGCGCGGGCCGGATCGGCAGGCACTCCATTGCGGCCCTCGGTGAAGATCGCGGCAAGATCGTTCATGGCATAGGTGTGCCCCATGGCCGCCGCCTTGAGCAGCAGGTCGAGGCCCTTGGCCGTATCGCGATTGACGCCATAGCCATTGAACAGGGCGCGGCCCCAGGATGTCATACCGTAGGGATCGCCCTTGTCGGCGGCAGCCTTGTAGAGAGCGTTGGCCTGGGTGCGGTCGATGGCCGTCCCGGTTCCCGTTGCGTTGAGATAGCCTAGTTCGAAGACAGCGCGTACGTGCCCTTTCTTGGCGGCGTCCTCAATGGCTGTTCTGGCCTCGGCAACCCTGCCGGCCGCAAGCAGCGCGCGGCCGAGCTCGTAGCGGAAGCGGGCGACGTCGGGATAGGTTTTCACAGCGGCCTCGCAGGCCGCCACCGCACCGGCGCCGATCTCGTTCGGCAGCAGGCCGGGCACCACCCCTTGCAGGTCGAGAGGTTCGCCGGCGGCGGTATCGCAAGCATCTACCGTCGGCGACAGCTTCATCGTCGCGGGCTTGGCCGAGCTGCTGTCGGCGCGGATTTCGAAACCGACCTCGACCGGCGCGCCGGCGCCGATCTGCGGCTCGTAGCGAAGATGGTCGACTTCACCGGCCAGAAGGCTGGATTGCGGCGACAAGGTTCGATCCGGCAGCGACAGCGTTCCCGTTGCCGGATACCCCGAGACCTTCAGACTGACCGCCGGATCGTCGGTCGGGAAATCCAGATTGAGCGCAACCGGGCCGACGCCGACGGGAATATCGATCTTGCGATTCTCGATCGCTTCGGCGGCACCGGTGATGTGGATGCCGCGCTCCAGCACCAGCTGCTTCTGCTCGGCCTCGAGCGAAGCCATGATCTGCTGGCCCGCGGCACCTTCGCCGCTCTTGACGCGGAATACCAATATGCCCTGGCTTCCGCCGCCCCAATTGTCGTGCGTGGCATAGGCCAGCATATCCACCTCGTCCTGCGTGGCGGTTCCCTTGGGGACATCCATTTGCAGGCGCGGCAGGTCCTTGCCCGCGATCGGTTCGCCCACCGCGACGTCCTTGCCGTCCAGCATCAGCCGGCCCATTGCGGGCGGCCTTTCGATGCTGACGCTGACCGTGCCACCATCGACATCGACCGGCTCCGGCAGGCCAAGCGCCACGGGACCGACCCCCGACAGCACCACCTTCTCCAGCACTGGCGGCAGCGAAGGCCGGTTACTGCGGCGCACGAGCACCACGTCGTCGATCAGCGAGGAATTTTCCCAAGGCACCTGCATACCATTGGTGGCCTCCACGACATCGCGGCGCACCGCCGACATGACCGTGCGTATCTCCTGGTTCGGCGCCAGCGCGCGCCGCGAAAACGCCGATGAAAACGGGCTGAGGTCGCCGCTGCCGTCATAGGCGACCGCGCCCGGTTCGGTGGCGAAGGCAATCAGCGTGTTGAGCGAGCTGCGCACCTGCGCCAGCCCGGTGTTGCCGGCGGTGACAAGCTGGTCACGCAGCCAGTAATTGTTGCGCGGGAAGGGGTTGTTGCGGCAGGCATCGAGGATGATCACCTGGATCTTCGACTTCGAGCGCAACTGCTCCAGCACATCGTTGAGCTTGATGGCCTGGACCTCGATGTCGGCCGCCTTTTTCAACGAGGCGTCGACCGGTATCAGGAAATTCTCGCCGCCGATCTGAAAGCCGTGGCCGGAATAATAGACGACGGCGAGATCGGCGCCGTCGACGGCAGCCAGATAGTCCCGGAACTGGCCTTCGAACTGCTGTTTGGTGAGATTCTCAGCGACGAAAACCTCGAAGCCGGCCAGCCGGAACGTGGCCGACACATCCTCGGCATCCTTGGCCGGGTTCTTCAGTGCCGGGATGTCGCGATATTTGGAATTGCCGATGACGAGAGCGACCCTTCGATCGGCGCAAGCCTCAAAGGTTGTGAGGCTAACGAGGATGAAGGCCACGATGAATCCGCAAAGTCGGAGCATGGCAAAACCCCTGGCCGCTGCCTGACGCCGACGAGAACACCGCTTGCGGCATCAAGGTCTGTTGACGGGTATGCAACCTGCAACAGGATAAAGTGAAAGGCCCGTCACCGCCAGACCATAGCAGGTGATTCTTTTCCGCGCCGACTGACCGCAGGGTGCAAGTAGCACGCGCTTCAAGGTCGGGTATGTGACAAGTCTCACAGTTTGAAGCGACGTGCTGAATGCGCCGGGTGTGTCAACCGGGTGTTCGACCTTCAGCGCGCCTGAGGGAACTCAAAGCTCCAGGCAGACCTTGCCGAAATGCTTTTGCGCTTCGTAGTGCCTGAACGCCGCGGCGATGTCCTGCAGCGGAAAGCTGCTGTCGATGACGGGCCTCAGGCGGTTGACCTCTATCGCCCGGATCATGTCTTCCTGGTCGGCTTTGCTGCCGATGGAAATCCCGCTGATGCGGATCTGGTTAGAAAACAGCGCCGGGATCGAGACCTCAACTGCAAAACCGGTCAGGACGCCGATGAGCGCGATGTGCCCGCCTGTGCGGCAGGCCGCTATCGACTGCGTCAGCGTGGCGGGCCCGCCGACCTCGATCACATGATCGACGCCGCGTCCGTCCGTCAGATCCCTGGCCATGCCGCCCCAGTCCGGCACCGCCTTGTAGTTGATGACGCTGTCGGCGCCGAGGCGTCTCAGCTTCTCCAGCTTTTTTTCGTCGGACGACGTGGCGATGACCCGGGCGCCGGCGGCCTTGGCAAATTGCAGCGCAAACAGCGACACGCTGCCGGTGCCGAGGATCAGCACCGTGTCGCCGGGCTTCACCTTGCCGCAGGTCACCAGGCCTCGCCAGGCGGTGACGCCCGTGCAGGTGAGCGTTGCCGCCTCGAGATGCGTGTAGCCCGCCGGTGCCTTGGTGAAGGCCTGCGCCGGCATGCACACATATTCGCCGGCAAAGCCGTCGAAACTGTCTCCCGGAATGTCGCGCCTCGTATCGGGCGTCATATCGCCGCCCAGCCACCAGGGGTAGAAGGTGCTGACGACGTGGTCTCCTGACTTGAACGCATAGACGCCGTCGCCGACGGCAATCACCTCGCCGGCGCCGTCCGACAGCGGCACGCGCCCATCGGCGAGAGGCACCTTGCCTTGCACCGCGAAATCGTCGCGCATGTTGAGCGAGCAGGCGCGGATCCTGACCAGCACCTCACCTGGTCCACGCCGGGGCTGATCCTCCTCGACCAGGTCGAGCCTGTCCAACCCGCCCGGCGCTCTCAGCCTGACCAGCCTCATTGTCTGTCTCCGGCGTGCGGTTGGAATGGCAGTGGCGAGCCGGACTATTGCCGGACCGGCCGGCCGGAAATCACGCGCAACCATGGCGCCAGATGGAAGGCGCTCATCAAGAGATACATCACCGGCATGCCGGTGAGCAGGGAGGCATCGGCGCCCAAGCACGACATGACGCCGACGCCAGTGTGAATGCAGGTGAGCAGCGCCATCACAGCAAAAGTCGGCGCCGCGGCGAGGCACAGCCAGTCGGCGATGCCGAGCGGGGCCGCACCAGTGGTTTGAGGGATCTCACTGCCAGCGCCAATGCCGATGTCGCTCATGGTTCTCATCCTCGATGGTCAATGGCTGGGACTTGGTTCCTCGCCCTGCGGGGCGAGGAACCCAAGCTGGATAGTCCTACTTGCCGTCCTTGTCCCGGAACGCGGCTTCGCCTGCGGCGGACACTTTTTCCCAGGTCTTGTCGGGTCCGGCATCGTAATTGTCGTGCCAGTTCCACCAGCCGTAGAGCTCGGTTTGCGGATAGCCTTCGGGTGAATCCTCCCAGACTTCCTGGCGGCCGAGCGGCGTGGCGTCGAGATAGCTCCAGACCGTGCCCATCCGCTCGTCGCCGCGGCTGTTGATGAAGTAGGTGCGATACACCTTTTTGCCGTCCTGGATGAAGACGTTGTGGCCGTGCCATTCGTCGACGCCGAAATCCTTGTCGAAGCTGTCGGTGATTGTGTACCAGGGCATCTCCCAGCCCATCCGCTGCTTCAGGCTGACAATGTCGGCCTGCGGCGCGCGCGAAGCATAGGCAAGCGTGGTGTTGCGGGCGTTGAGATGGGCGAGATGGCCGACCTGGTCGGCGCCGAGCGAACAGCCGCGGCAGGCATGTTCGGGCCAGCCATAGACGCCGGGTTCGTAGAAGGCGCGGTAGACGATCAATTGGCGTCGGCCCTCGAACAGGTCGAGCAGGCTTGCCTTGCCGTTGGGGCCTTCGAACACATAGGTCTTGTCCACTTCCATCCACGGCATGCGCCGGCGCTCGGCCGACAGCGCGTCCCTGGCGCGCATCGTCGCCTTCTCCTTCACCAGCATCTTTTCGCGCTCGGCTTCCCATTCCTGCCTTGAAACGACCGGTGGGGTCTTCATTGCCACGTGCTTGGTCATTGCTCGTCTCCTTTGCCAGTCATTACGCCGTTGCGGCGCGTCGTTGTCTGCTGATCGTGAGGTAGGGTAGGGCCGCGAGGCGGCGAGGGCGGAGTTACAAATGTGACGGGATTTGACGGAGGCCCACCGCAGCAGGGGTGGCGGGGCCGCGCAGTTTGCTCAAGATCCTCGGAAGCAGGCATTGTCAGTTTTCCCTTATGAGAAGCTTAAAAATACCATCTGAGATGCTCAGGCTAGTGAATGCCGATATTGGCGTCAACGGCAGCCCGAGTGTCTCCTGCCAGCCCAGATGGCTAGGTTGCCGTCCCCGGCTTGCTGCTTGGCGGCAGTGACTTAAGTTAGGGCCATGACCGGCGGGGGTGGGAGTTACAAGTGTGACAGGATTTGAATGGACTCGCTGATCACCGCGGCAGGGCTGGCGCTGGCCGCGGGCGATCCGCTCGGCGCGCTCGACCGCGTCGCCTTGCGCGAGGATGCGCCGGCGCTGGCGTTGCGCGGCATTGCGATGGCGCAGCTCGGCGATCTCGACCGCGCCAAGGCACTGCTGCGTCGGGCCGGCCGCGCCTTCGGCCCAAAAGAGCCGGTGGCGCGCGCCAGATGCGTCGTCGCCGAGGCCGAGATCGCGCTGGTCTCGCGGGACCTCGGCTGGCCGGCCAAGGCGCTCGATGCGGCGCGGGCGACATTGGAAAAGCATGGTGACCGGCTGAACGCCGCGCATGCCGGGCATCTCAAGGTGCGCCGCCTGCTTTTGATTGGCCGCCTCGACGAGGCTGAAGACGTGCTGGCCGGGCTCGATCCGGCGCCGCTTCCGCCGGCCTCACGCGCCGCGCATGAATTGGCCGTTGCCGGCATCGCCATGCGGCGTCTCAAGACGAAAGCCGCGCGCCAGGCATTGGAATGGGCGCGCCATGCCGCCCGCCGAGCCGGCATTCCGGGCCTCCTGGCCGAGGTCGACAGCGCCTTTCTGTCACTCGAGACGCCGGCGGCGCGATTGATCGCGGCTGGCGCCGAACGCCCGCTGCTGCTCGAGGAGGTCGAGGCGCTGGTGGCGTCACCGGCGCTGGTCGTCGATACGTTCCGTTATGTCGTGCGCAAGCAGGAAATCGCTGTCTCTCTGGCCACGCGGCCGGTGCTGTTTGCGCTCGCACGTGCGCTCGCCGAAGCCTGGCCGGCGGATGTGCCACGGGCGACGCTGATTGCCCGCGCCTTTGGCGGCAGGCACGCGGATGAATCGCACCGGGCCAGGCTGCGGGTCGAGATCGGCCGGCTGCGCGCCGAGTTGCTGCAGCTGGCCGGCATCGAGGCGACGAGCCAAGGTTTTGCGCTGGCGCCGCGTCAGGCCGTCGCGGTGGCGGTGCTGGCGCGGCCGATCGAGGAGCGGCACGCGGCGGTGCTGGCCTTCCTGGCCGATGGCGAATCGTGGGCAAGCTCGGCGCTGGCATTGGCGCTCGGCGCCGGCCAGCGCAGCGTACAGCGGGCGCTCGAACAGCTCGCCGAGACCGGCAAGGTGCAGTCGTTCGGTCACGGCCGCGCGCGCCGCTGGATGACACCGCCGGTGGCTGGTTTCACGACCACCTTGTTACTCCCGGCGCCGCTGCCGAACGGCTAGGGAAGGTTCGGTGACCATGATCGAGGACCAGGACATGAAACATTCAGCCGCCGAAATCCTGCGCGAATACGGACCTTTTCCTGATGTCGATACGGTGCATGGCGTGAGCTTCGACGGACAAAATGTCTGGTTTGCCGACGGCGACAAGCTGACGGCTTTCGATCCGGTAAGCGGTGAAACAAAACGCTCGATCGATGTCGCTGCCCACGCCGGCACCGCCTATGATGGCCGGCATCTGTTTCAACTGGCCGGGGATCGCATCCAGAAGATCGATCCCGACACTGGCAAGGTGCTGGCCACCATTCCGGCGCCCGGCGGCGGTCGCGACTCCGGCATGACCTGGGCTGAAGGCACGCTCTGGGTAGGGGAGAACCGGGCGCGCAAGATTCACCAGATCGATCCCGAGACCGGGAAAATCCTGCGCACCATCGAATCCAACCGCTTCGTCACCGGGGTGACCTGGGTGGATGGCGAGCTGTGGCACGGCACCTGGGAAGGTGACCAGAGCGACGTGCGCCGGGTCGACCCGCAAACCGGAAAGGTGCTGGAGCGGCTCGACATGCCGGCGGGGAAGGGCGTGTCGGGGCTCGAATCCGACGGCGGCGACCGCTTTTTCTGCGGCAGCGGCCCCGGCGGCATGGTGCGGGCGGTGCGTCGGCCCAGGTGAGGCCGGCAGAGCATAAGGCCGGCAGCGTATTTCCTACGGTCGTCCTGCCGTCATCATATTCCCGACCCATCGAGCAGAAGGACGTCTTCGCCTTCCCACGGGCTGGGCATGGAAGCCCGGCTCAGATTGGCCGTCGGCAGCGGCATCCAGCATTTCAGCTCCGGTTCGGGATATTCGATCACCCGCCCCGGAGACGAATCGGAAGAGCGCCAGCCTTCCGTGCCGAACTGGTCGGCGCGCGACCAATAGGCGAGGTCGACCTCGGCCGGGCCCTGCTCCGACGGCCGCACCGTGACCAGGATGCGGCTGCCGTCCTTGGGCGCACTCGCCATGTGCCGCCAGCGATCGGGTTCGTCCATTGCATGTCCTCCTGCACGTTGCAGGGATAGTCGCCGCGCGCCCCACGGCGGTCAACCCGAACTTTGCGCAAGGGACGACATATCGTTGGCGGCCGCATATCGGACAGGCACCCGACGCCGTCACTTTGTACGCCATGCCGCGAGACTGATATCTTGGGAGCGTGACCGTCTTGCGCGGATGATGGTGACGTGTTCACGATGGCGCGGCGAGGTGCGCAACAAGCATCGCAGCCGACGAGGGAGTGGCGTTGCCGAGCGAGCCGGAAGTCCGTAGCAACCGGTTGCCGGCCGATGTGGTGGCAGCCATTCGGCGGCTGGTTTCCGATGGCGTTGTCGTCGAAGGCGGCGATCTCGACATCGCCGACCAGGACTTGTCGGTCGCCGAAGAACAATCCCTGGGCAACATCGTGCCGGCGCGGCGCCGCGAGTTTCGTGCCGGGCGCATCTACGCAAGGCAGGCTTTACAAGCTTTGGGCATTCCCGCCTGCATCATCCCGGTAGGGCCTGATCGGGTCCCGGTCTGGCCGACAGCTATTGCCGGCTCGATTTCCCATACAAATAGCCTGTGCGCTGTCGCCGTCGGGCTTTCCGCCGACTGGACTGGGATCGGCATCGACATCGAGGACGATTCTTCGCTGTCGGACGAGTTGACAAAGCTGGTGTCGCGAGCCTCGGAGCTGGAACAGCGGCAAGCTATTGAAAAGCAGCTGGGCTACGACCTGCCAAAGCTGCTGTTCGTGATCAAGGAAGCCTTCTACAAAATGCACTTTCCACTCCATCGGCAATTTTTGACGTTTCAGGACGTTTGTGTCGAACTGGATGTGGACAATCGCACTGCCCAAGCCAGGATCGTTCCATCAGACCGCCTCGCGGTGGTCGGCAACATTTGTTTCGAAGGCCGCTTCGACAGTGTTCACGGGACGTTGTTCTCATGTTTCGAGGTCGCCGCGCATTGACAGCCATGCTGTCAGCAAGCACTCACTGAACCCAGCATGGGCTCTTTGGACTGAACGGGTGGTTATTTCTGATCAACATCGATCCCGGAACCGGGATCTGATGGACACGATACGTGGCCATGTGGACCGGCATGCGCGATCGCAGCAGGTGGCTCTGGTGGCCACGGGCTGTGCGCCTCTCACCTATGAAGGGTTGGGGCGCCAGATTCGTTATGTCGGCGAAAGGCTGGCGCTGGAAGGCGTCGGGCCGTCGGACCGCGTCGCCTTGCTGCTGCCAGAGGGCGCGCAAGCCGCGGTAGCGATCGTGACGGTTGCCGCCAATGCGGCATGCGCTCCTCTGAACCCCGGATGGCCCGTCTATGAGCTTGAAGCACAGCTGGCCGCGCTGCGTGCCAGGGTGCTGATCGTGCCGCATGGCTGGCAATCGCCGCTGCTTGACGTCGCGGCGTCGCTGAACATGCGCATCCTGCACCTGCTTGCCGAGCCCGGCTTGGTGGCCGGGCTTTTCTCGCTGCAGGGCGAGGGTGGGGCGCATGGCGACGATCAGCCGTTGTCAGCACCACAGGGTGCAGCAACGCCGGACGATGCCGCGCTGCTGCTGTTCACGTCGGGCACGTCGGCGCGCCCCAAGCTGGTGCCGCTGAGCCAGCGAAACCTCTGCGTTTCGGCACAGGACATCGCCGCGGCGCTGGGCCTTGGGCATGACGACCGCTGCCTGGGTGTGATGCCGCTGTTTCATATCCACGGCATCAGCTCCCTTCTGGCGTCGTTGGTTTCAGGCGGCTGCTACATCAGCATGGCCGGTTTTTCCGTCGACAGCTTCTTCGGTTGTCTCGGCGAGTTCAGGCCAAGCTGGTATTCGGCGTCGCCGACCATTCATCGCGCGGTCCTCGATCAGATCCATCTGTGTCGCACCGACCAGCGCCAAAGCGGCTTGCGCTTCGTTCGCTCGGCTTCGGCACCCATGCCGTCGCAATTGATCGCGGATATCGAAGCCGTGTTCGACGTACCGTTCGTCGAGGCCTATGGGATGACCGAGGCGGCGCCGCAGATTGCGAGCAATCGCCTTCCTCCTTTCGAACGCAAGCCTGGCTCCGTCGGCAAGGCCGCGGGTCCGGAAGTCGCCATCATGGATGAGGCCGGGCATCTCCTGCCGCCCGGCGCCAGTGGCGAGGTGGTCATTCGCGGCGCCAATGTCATGCACGGCTACGATGGCGACCTTGCCGCCAACGAAACCGCGTTTGTCGATGGCTGGCTGCGGACAGGCGATATGGGCCATCTCGATGCCGAAGCCTATCTGTTCGTCACCGGCCGGTTGAAGGACACCATCAATCGCGGCGGCGAAAAGATATCGCCGACGCTGGTGGAGCAGGTCTTGCTCGACCATCCGGCGATCGAACAGGCGGTTGTTTTCGGCGTCCCGCATCTGGTGCTCGGCGAGACCATAGAAGCGGCTATCGTGCTCAAACCCGGGCAGGAGGCGTCGGCTCGGCAGATCCGTGGCTTTGTCGCCAAGCGGCTGGCTGGCTCGAAGGTGCCGCAGCGCATCGTTCTGGTGGGTGAACTGCCTGTCGATGCCAATGGAAAGCTCAATCGCCGGCATCTGGCCCTGGCGCTGGCTCCGCAGAACGGTCAATCCGATCGGTCGCAAGCCGGCGAGCCGGTTGCTCCCCGCACTGCCACCGAGCGCCGGGTGGCGGCGGTTCTGGCCGAAGTGCTGGGAAGCGAGCCGCCTGGCATCCATGACGACTTCTTCGATCTCGGCGGCCATTCGTTGACCGCGATGCAGGTTCTCGCCCGACTGCGGTCGATCTTCCAGGTCGAATTGCCGGTCGATTGCATGTTTGACAGCCCGACGATCGCGCGGCTGTCGCAGCGCATCGGCGAAGAGATGGCCAATCTCGTCGCGGACGGCGCGGCGCGGCTGGAACAAGGATCGGCGTCTGCATCCGGCGCGCGCATTCCCCACCGTCCCGATGGGGCGTCCGCGCCGCTCGCATCCGCACAGCAACGCGTCTATTTTCTCGACCGGATGGGCGCCGGCGGCGCCTACAACACGTCGGTCTCACTGTGGCTGACAGGTGCGCTCGACCAGCGCGCACTGGTGTTGGCGCTCGATGAAATTCGCCGACGGCACGACATCTTGCGCACCACCTTTCACATGCGCGACGGCGAGCCGGTGCAACTGGTTTCCGAATTTCGGCAAACCAGCATGGCGACGATCGACCTGACCGGCCTCGGGATGGATGCAGCCGCCGCCGAGGCAACGCGCCTTGCCGGCGAGGATAGCGCCGAACCATTCGATCTGGCGCAAGGCCCACTGTTTCGCGCCAGCCTGATCCGGCTGGCACCTGAAGAACATGCGCTGCTTCTGACGATGCATCACATCATCTTCGACGGCTGGTCGACCGGCGTCTTGCATGCCGAACTGAAGCAGCTCTACCAAGCATTTCGTGACGAGCGGGCATCGCCGCTGGAGGAACTGCCGCTTCAATACGGCGACTTCGCCTCCTGGCAGCAACGCGGCATCGAGACAGCGGAGATCGAGCGTCAAACCGGTTATTGGACCCGTCGGCTCGAGGGGTTGCCACCGGCCTGCACGCTGCCAAGCGACCGGTCTCGCCCGGCGACCCAATCCTATCGCGGCGGCACGCTGCAAACGAAGATCGACCGCCAGACGACGGACCGGTTGAAGGCCCTCGGTCGCAGCCATGATGCGACCCCCTTCATGATTTTTCTGGCGGCGTTCAAGACATTGCTCTTTCGCCACAACGACCAGCACGATTGCATCATCGGCGTGCCGATCGCCAATCGTCCGAGGAGGGAACTGGAACAGCTGATCGGGTTTTTCGCCAACACGCTGGTGTTGCGCACGACGCTTGCCGGCGACCCCTCCTTTGTTGAATTGCTCGGCCGCATCCGATCGACGGCGCTCGGCGCTTATGCGCACCAGGACGTCGCGCTCGAACGCATCGTCGAGCAGCTGAAGATCCGGCGCGATCCTGGCCACCCCCCGGTGTTCCAGATCATGTTCGCGTTTCAGAATGTTCCGGATGCGCCATTTCAGCCAATCGACAACTCAGCGGGATCTGCCTTCGATCTCGCGCCGGGCCTCGCGGCGCGGCCGCTGCGCATCGACAAGGTAGCGGCGAAATTCGACCTCACGCTGTACCTGTCGGAAACTCCGCAGGGGATGGCCGCGACCTGGCAATTCAACGCCGATCTGTACGAGCCGGCCACGATCGAGCGGCTGTCCCGTCAGTTCCAGGCTTTGCTCGAAGGCATAGCAAGCGATCCCGGGCAAAGACTGTCGCAACTGCCGCTGTTGCCCGAGATCGACCGTCGCCAGATCGTGATCGAGTGGAACCGCACGGATGCAGGCGAGCTGCTGGGGCAGGATTATGTCAGGCTGTTCGAGGCGCAGGTTGGACTTACACCCGGCTCCGTCGCCGTGCTCGATCAGGATCGGCAGTTTACCTACCGCGAGCTCAACGAGCGTTCCAACCGCTTCGCCCATTATTTTCGCAGCTGTGGTGTAGTCAGCGAGACATTGACCGCGATCTGCCTGCCGAGGTCTGCCGAGACGCTGGCCGTGTTGCTGGGTGTATGGAAGGCGGGCGGTGCATTTCTGCCGCTCGACCCCGACCATCCGCCGGAACGCATTGCCTTTATGTTGCGCGATGCAGGGGCGGCGCTGCTCATAACGGAAACTGCGCTTTTGCCGACATTCAGCGCGGCAACGGTGCAGACCATCTGCATCGACGCCTGCCAGCCATCTGTCGCCGTGCAGGACCCTGGCAATCCCGGTATCACCCCGATGGCAGATGCACTGGCTTACGTGATCTATACGTCGGGCTCTACCGGTAAACCAAAGGGCGTGATGATCACGCAGGCCAACGTCGGTCACTATGCTCAGGCGATGGTTCGCGCTGTCGCCATTCGTCCGGACGACATCTATCTGCACACTGCCTCTTTTTCGTTTTCCTCTTCGATACGGCAGTTTGCCGTCCCGCTGTCATGCGGCGCGGCAGTGTCCATCGCCTCGGCCCAGGAGATAGCTGACCCGCACTTGCTGTTCGAGACGGTGCGCCGCCAGCGCGTGACGGTGCTGGATCTTGTCCCATCCTTCTCGGCTGGTTGCCTGCAGGTCTTGATGTCGCTCGACCAATTCGTGCGGGCAAGACTGCTCGACAATCGGCTGCGGCTGATGCTGTCGGCCAGCGAGCCTTTGTCCAGCACGCTGGTCGAAAAATGGCGGCGCCTCTGCAAGACGGGGACGCAATTCATCAACATGTTCGGCCAGACCGAAACGACGGGGATCGTGACCGTCCATCCCATTCCGATCGAAGGCGAGGCGGCGGCGATGGTGCCGATCGGCCGGCCGATCGCCAACACGCAGGCCTATGTGCTGGACGCGTCCCTCAGCCCGGTTCCGGTTGGCATCAGCGGCGAGCTGTATGTCGGCGGCGCCAGCATAGGCCGCGGCTACATCAATCATCTCGAGGCCAATAATTTCGTGCCGAACCCGTTCAGCGCGGACGATGGCGATTGGCTGCAGCGAACCGGCGATCTGGCGCGTTATCGGCCGGACGGGATAATCGAAATAGCCGGACGCGCCGACGAACAGGTCAAAGTTCGCGGCTTCCGCATCGAACCAGGGGAGATCGAGGCCGCGATCCATGCGCATCCGGAGGTGCGCGAGTGTCTCGTCGGTGTTGTCGAGGAAGATGATGATCTGGGCGATGGCAAACGCCTGGTCGCTTTCGTTGCGGCCAAGGAGCCTGATGATGCGCAAACGCCCGCTTTGTCCCGGCGGCTGCGCGAATTTCTGCGCCAGCAGCTGCCGCACTACATGCTGCCTCAGCGCATTGTCGTTGTGGACCGCTTGCCGCGCCTGCCGAACGGCAAGATCGACCGGCGGGTCGCGATCGCCAGGCAAATTGAGGCGCTGGCCCGGTCGAGTGAAGGCATGCTCCCCACGAGCCAGACCGAACCACGCGGGGTGGGCCAGGCCGGCGCCGAGACAATACTGGCGCAGGTCTGGAAAAAAGTCCTGCGGCTGGACGAGGTTGGGCTGCACGACAACTTCTTCGACCTCGGCGGCAATTCCATCCTCAGTATCAACATAGTCGTCGAAGCCGGCAAAGCCGGTCTGGGCGTCGAGTTGCGTCAGCTCTACCAGCACCAGACGATCGCCGATCTGGCGCGCGCCATTGCTCGGGCGAGCCTGGGAAAGGCAGTCGCGACGGTCCCGGCAACAGCCACAAATCCAGCGAAAATCCTGGTGACGATCGAAAGCCTTCGCGCCTACGGCCGCGAAGCACTGACACGGGCCGGATTGACCCCTAGGGGTGCGGAGATCGTCACCGAAGTGCAGCTCGAGGCAAGCCTGCGCGGACAGCCGACGCACGACATGGTCAGCATCCCGCGCTATGCCTCGCGGATTGCTGCGGGCAAGATCAACCCGCGGCCGCAAATCCGCATCGAGCATGAGAGCGCCACCATCGCGCGCATCGATGGCGACAACGGTCCGGGCCAGTGGGTCAGCACGGTGGCAATGGACCTCGCCATCGAAAAGGCAAGCAAGGACGGCGTCGGCATTGTCAGTGTGCGCCGCTCCAACCATTTCGGCGCCGCCGGCCACTATGTCTGGCAAGCGGCCAGGAAAGGCCTGGTCGGTCTGTGCACAACCAATGGACCGCTGATCCTGGCGCCGACGGGCGGCGTCACGCCGACATTCGGCAACAATCCGCTCGGCGTCGGCATTCCCGCAGGGCGGCATTTCCCGATCCTTCTCGATGTCGCCATGAGCGTTGCGCCGCGCGGCAAGATCGGCCTGTCGGTTGCCGAAGGCAGTCCGTTGCCCGCAGGCTGGATCCTCGACCGTTTCGGGCGTCCTTCGACGGACCTCGGCGATCTCGCCGCCGGGCTCGGCGTGCCGATCGGCGGCCACAAGGGGTATGGCCTGGCCTTGGTCATGGAGGTGCTTGCCGGCGTGCTCAGCGGTGCCGGTTTTGGCGCCGACCACCATCAGGACAGGTTGCGTGAGGGCGCTCCCAATTACGGCCATTTCTTCATGGCGCTCGATCCGGAGCGGTTCATGCCGGCATCGGATTTCACCCGGCGTGTCGATCGGCTGATCGAGCAGACCAGGAACGGCGAGCGCGCCGAAGACGCCAGCGAAATCCTGGTTCCCGGCGAGATGGAATTGCGCACCCGCCAGCAGAGCCTGAGCGAAGGTGTGCGATTGCGCCCATCGACCTACAGGGCGCTCGTCGCCTACGCCCGCAGGGCCGGGCTCGACGCCGAACTGGATGTCGTCAGCGAAAACCAGCTCGCCGAGAGCCATGGCTGAGCCGGCGATGGCGTTCGACCGGGCCGAGCTGGATCAGAGCATCCCGGCACGCTTCGACAAAGTGGTGCGCGAACATGCCACGCACGTGGCGATCGGCGGCGTCCGGCCGTGGACATATGGCGATGTTGAACAGCGCGCCAATCAGTTGGCCCGGGCGATCCTCGACCGCACGCAGCAGGGGCGCGGATGTGTCGCCTATCTCGTCGACCATTCGCCTGAGATGGTGATCTGCGCGCTGGCGGCGCTGAAGGCGGCAAAGGCGTTCCTTTGCATCCACCCCGCAATGCCGCCAAACGCCCAGCGTGACATCGTCAGCGACGCAGCGCCGGATCTGCTGCTTGCCGATGCGGCGCACGCAACCGCTGCGCGCGAGCTGGTCGATGACGACAGCCGGCTTCTCCTGCTCGATGACATCGACGCGCGTTTCTCCGCGGATGCACTGCATGTTGCGGTCGCCCCTGGCGACCCCGCCGGGATCTTTTACACCTCGGGAAGCACCGGGCGGCCAAAAGGTGTGGTGAAGAGCCATCGCGCGGTGCTGCATCGGGCCTGGCTTTGTGCTCGATATGACGGGGTGAACGCGACGGACCGGCAGTCGCTTCTGACCTATTGCAGCTTCGCCTCATCGGAGGCCGACGTCTTCGGAGCACTGCTCAACGGCGCCACGCTGGAACTCTACGATGCCGCATCGCGTGGCCTCGGCGACCTCGGAGCGTGGATCGACGCGCGTCGCATCACGCTGCTTCATCCGCCCGTCATGCTGTTTCGCAAATATCTTGAGATGATCGAGGGCAGCGGCCTGCACCCCTCGGTCCGGCTGGTGGCGCTGGCAGGTCAAACCGTCATTGGCTCCGATATCGAGCAATGGCGCCATCGCTTCTCCAGGTCCTGCGCCTTGCGCCATCGCTTCTCCTCCACCGAAGCCGGCCATATTGCCGTGGCATCGGTGGCTCCGGGCGAGACACTTGCGCCAGGCACCGTACCGCCGCCGCGCGCGGTCGCTGACAAGTTTCTCCTGATCGTCGATGAACAAGGCCAGCCGGTCGAACAGGGAAGCGTTGGCGAACTCGTCGTTCGCAGCGCGTTTCTGGCTCACGGCTATTGGCGGCAGGCGTCCGAAACGGCGAAGTATTTCCGCAACGATCCCGATTTTCCCGACCAGCATCTGTTCCACACCGGTGACATCGGGCGTTTGTCGGGCGATGGCAGTTTCGAATTCATTGGGCGCCGAGACGACCAGGTGAAGGTGCGCGGCTACCGCGTCGAAACGCGGGAAATCGAGCAGGCATTCATGCTGCTTCCAACCGTCAGGGAAGCCGCTGTCGTCACCGAGCTTCGCCAGGATGCACACCAGCTTGCTGCGTTCGTGGTCATGAAGCAGGGCGCATTGTTTCGAGCCGAGGTCCTGAGGG
Source organism: Mesorhizobium neociceri (assembly GCF_013520985.1). Lineage (GTDB taxonomy): Bacteria > Pseudomonadota > Alphaproteobacteria > Rhizobiales > Rhizobiaceae > Mesorhizobium > Mesorhizobium neociceri. The sequence continues at coordinate 69,910 of NZ_JACDTY010000014.1, forward strand.
CCGGATTGCGGCCGATCCTGCCGCAATGGAAGATTCCAGCCCGTATCCACGCGATTGAAACATTGCCGTTGACGCCGACCGGCAAGATAGACCGGCCGCTGCTCCTGCAGTATTTGCAAGCGCGCAGACCTGCCGAAACCAGCGAGGAAGCGACTGAGGGGAATGCGGACGGGTTGGCTGCAAGACTGATCAAGATATGGCAAGGGCTTTTAGGCCGCCCTAGCAACTGGTGACATCGGGCTCCGCGGCAGCCTCGCCGATCCCGAGGGGAAACCGCTTACGGGTCGCGGCCCACCTCGGCCGGTTCAACCCAGGGAGGAAAAAATGTCGATCAAGGTGATCGGAGCGGGCTTTGGCCGTACCGGCACGGATTCGATGCGCGAAGCGCTGACCATCCTCGGCCTGGGTCCCTGTCATCATATGTCCGAAGTCATCGCCAATGAGGGGCAGAAGCGGCTCTGGCGCGCGCTGGTGAAGGGTGCTGCGCCCGACTGGAGCGAACTGTTTGCCGGCTATGCCTCCTGCATGGACTGGCCGTCGGCGCATTACTGGCGCGAGCTGATCGAGGTCTATCCCGACGCCTCGGTCATCCTCACCTGGCGCTCGCCGGAAAGCTGGTGGCAGAGTTTCGAGAAGACCATCCTGGCCGGCATCAGCCAGCTGAGGGATGAGGAGGCGCTGGGCATTTCCTTGATCGCCAAGCAAGTCTTCGGCGGCAAGGCACATGATGGCGCGACCGCGATTGCCCTCTATGAAGCCAACGTCGCCGCGGTCATGACGTCAGTGCCGCCGGAGCGGCTGCTGGTCCACAAACTGGGCGACGGCTGGGACACGCTGTGCGCGCATCTGCGCGTTCCAGTGCCGGACCAGCCCTATCCCAATCGCAACGACACCAGGGAATTTCAGGCGCAATTTGGGCTGACCGGCGGCGCTGAGCAAGGCAGCGGCCCTAATACTCCTGCGCCGTCGGCCGGAACAGGATCTCGTTGATGTCGACGTCGTCGGGCTGGCTCATGGCAAACACCACCGTTCGGGCGAAGGAATCGGCCGGGATGGCCACCCGGTCGTAAAGCGCGCGCACGCCTTCTGCGACATCGGCCTCGGTGACGCTGTCCGGCAATTCCGTCGCCACCGCACCTGGCGAAATGATGGTGGTGCGGATGTTGTAGGGCTTCACCTCCTGGCGCAGCCCTTCCGAGATGACGCGCACCGCATGCTTGGTGGCGGCATAGACCGCGCCGCCCGGCCCGACCTTATGGCCGGCGACCGACGAAACGTTGATGATGTGGCCGCTCTTCTGCGTCTTCATGTGCGGTAGGGCAGCGGCGATGCCATAGAGCACGCCCTTGATGTTGACGTCGATCATCCGGTCCCAGTCCTCGACTTTGCCGCGCTCCAGCGGTGAGTGCGGCATCAGCCCGGCATTGTTGATGATGACGTCGACCCGGCCATGCACCTTCACCGCATGGTTGACGAGACGCCGGACCTGATCGACATCGGTGACGTCGGTCTGCAGGATAGCGTCCTTGCCGAGTGAAAGCTCAGTTGCCAGCGCCTGCAAGCGATCGAGACGTCGCGCGCCCAGCACGAGTTTCGCGCCTTCTTTCGCCAGCAGCCGTGCGGCGGCTTCGCCAAGCCCGCTGCTGGCGCCGGTGATGACGACGACCTTGTTTTCGATACCTTGTGCCATGACTCTACCCTTCTGATTTCGTCGCGATCAGCGGTCGATCCTTGCCGCCTGCTGCGGAGAATAGCGCTCTCCCTGCACGGCAATCGCCGAGACCGCGTTTTCGATGTTGGCAAGATCGTCCACCGTCAGCGCAACGGCAGCCGAGCCGATGTTCTCCTCGACGCGGTTGAGCTTCGTTGTGCCGGGGATCGGAACGATCCAGGCTTTTTGCGCCAGCAGCCAGGCAAGCGCGACCTGCGCCGGGGTCGCCTTCTTCTCGGTCGCGATCGCGCCGATCGCATCGACCAGAACCTGATTGGCCTTGCGGGCCTCCGCCGCAAAACGCGGGACCGTGTTGCGGAAATCGTTACTGTGGAACGTCGTGTCGGCGCGGATGGCGCCGGTGAGAAAGCCCTTGCCCAAGGGGCTGAACGGCACGAAGCCGATCCCCAGCTCCTCCAGCACCGGCAGGATCGCCTCTTCCGGCTCGCGCCACCATAGCGAGTATTCGCTCTGCAGGGCTGCGACCGGCTGCACCGCATGCGCGCGACGGATGGTGCGTACGCCGGCCTCCGAGAGGCCGAAATGCTTGACCTTGCCTTGGCTGATCAGCTCCTTCACCGTGCCCGCCACATCTTCGATTGGTACGATCGGGTCGACGCGGTGCTGGTAGAGGAGGTCGATGCGATCGGTCCTCAATCGCTTGAGCGAAGCCTCGACGACGTCGCGTATGTGCTCCGGCCTGCTGTCCATGCCGCTGTGCCCGGCGGTGCCTGCAATGTCGATGCCGAATTTGGTGGCGATCACCACCTGGTCGCGGATCGGCTGCAACGCCTCGCCGACGACCTCTTCGTTCTTGAACGGCCCATAGACCTCGGCGGTGTCGAAGAAAGTGATGCCGCGCTCGAACGCCGCGCGGATCAGGCGGACCGCATCCGCCGTCTCCATCGGCTGCCCGTAGGACTGGCTCATCCCCATGCAGCCGAGACCGATGGCCGAGACTTCCAGACCGCTGTTTCCAAGTGTGCGTTTTTGCATCTCAATTCTCCTTCGGTGTGATCCGCACCGTTGCGGCGCGGGCGCGCGCCGCAATCATCGGCGCGAGATAAGGGCTCGCTGCGTATTTCGCCCGGTAGGCATCGTCGACGCGGTCGTTGATAGCTTCGTCGACCGACTCGAAGCCGACGTCCCTGGTCATACCGGCGGCGCTTATGCGACCGGCCTTTTGCCTGATCGCGGCCTGGTACCAGCGCGATGCCTGGCCATTGTAGCCGCGCACATAGAGTTCGCCGTCGGTCACGACCGACCAGATCCAGGTTGGCGTGCCAAGGGTCACGCCGTCATCGCGCAGCGGCGATATGTGCAGATCGTCGCTCGCTCCAATCTTGGCGAGCTCATTTTTCGACCACGTCATGTCCTCATCCCCTTCTTTCGGTGTCGGCCTGTTCGAAGACCTTGCGGGCAATGCCCACAGCCGTGGCTGCCGTCGGCCATCCGGCGTAGAAGGCGAGATGGGTGATGGTTTCGATGAGCTCGTCCCGGGTCACGCCGTTGTCGAGCGCTCGCTTCATGTGCCCCGGCATTTCATTGATACGGTAGCCCGAGATCAGGCTGGCGACAGTGATGAGGCTGCGGTCGCGCGGCGACAGGCCGGGACGCTTCCAGACGTCGCCGAACAGCACCTTGTCGGTATATTTGCCGAGGGCGGGCGCGATATCGGAGAACGGATTTTTGGGAACCGCTGGTGCATCGGTCATGATGGCTTAACTCCGTATTGTTCGTCGGTGACTTTCTCCATCCAGTCGACGACCTTGCCGTCGAGCGCTTCGGCGATGGCGATGTGGCTCATCGCCGTGGTTGGCGCCGCACCATGCCAGTGCTTCTCGCCAGGCGCGAACCAGACGATGTCGCCGGGACGGATGTCTTCGATCGGCCCGCCTTCGCGCTGCACCAGGCCGGCCCCTGAAAGCACGATCAGTGTCTGGCCGAGTGGATGCGTATGCCAGGCGGTGCGCGCGCCGGGCTCGAAGGTCACGGTGGCGCCGCCGACCCGGGCAGGCTCGCTGCCCTTGAACGGTGCATCGATACGCACCGATCCCGTAAAATAGTCGGCAGGGCCTTTGGCCGAGGGCTGCGAGCCGCTTCGCTTGATGTCCATGGCTCTGTTCCTTTTCGATGCCAGCGGAGATGGCCGCCGTCTTTGCTGGCGCGCGACGCTGCCCGATTTGTGATGGAGCCTATCTAGGGCCTGCGATTATTCGCGATTAGGTGCTATATCCGGCATGTACCTATGAGGAGAGTTCATCAATGCCGCGAGACAACCTGAATGAGCTCACCGCCTTCCTCGCTGTCGCGCGCGAGAGGAGTTTCACCAAGGCTGCGGCCAAGCTTGGCGTCTCGCAATCGGCGCTAAGCCACACATTGCGCGCGCTGGAGGAGCGGCTCGGCGTGCGGCTTCTGACCCGCACCACGCGCAGCGTGTCGCCGACCGAGGCCGGCGAGCGCCTGGTGCGCACGATAGGCCCGAGGCTGGACGAGATCGAAACCGAACTCGCCGCGCTCAGCGAACTGCGCGAAAAACCCGCCGGCACCATCCGCATCACCGCCGGCGAGCATTCGGCCGATGCGATCCTGTGGCCGGCCTTGGAAAGATTCCTGCCCGACTATCCCGACATCCGGGTCGAGATCATTGTCGACTACAGCCTGACCGACATCGTTGCCGAGCGCTACGACGCCGGCGTGCGGCTTGGCGAACAGGTAGCGCGCGACATGATCGCGGTCCGCATCGGCCCCGACATGCGCATGGCGGTGGTCGGTTCGCCAGCCTACTTTGCCACGCGGCCAAAGCCACGCACGCCGCAGGACCTGACGGACCACAATTGCATCAATCTGCGCCTGCCGACCTATGGCGGGCTCTATGCCTGGGAATTCGAAAAGGCCGGACGTGAGCTGAAAGTGCGTGTCGAGGGCCAGTTGGTGTTCAACACAGGCGCGCTGCGCATGAACGCGGTGCTGGCCGGCCTCGGCCTTGCCTATCTGCCGGAGGAGCAGGTGACGGCGCATCTGGCCGACGGCCGCCTGCTGCGGGTGCTGGCCGACTGGTGCCCGCCCTTTCCCGGCTACCATCTCTATTACCCCAGCCGCCGCCAGGCGACGCCTGCCTTCTCGCTGCTGGTCGATGCACTGCGCCATCGCGGCTGAGCCCAACCTTCGTTGGCCTTCGGCGAAATAATCGCACGTGCAGCGGATGCAGCGGCGGGGTCGGCGCGTTAGCGCGGGGTGCCGGTTGCGCTTTTCGGAACCATGCTCAGACATGCACGGTGCCATGCGACAGCTCGCCCTCGTCGCTTGAAATGAGGAAGGCGGCGGCGAGCAGGCCGACATAGAACAACCCGACCATGCACACCACATAGATGCCCGGGACCGGGCCCAGCTGCGCCACGCGCGCGGCGTCGAGGAATGACGCGCCGAAGCCGATCGGCGATCCTTCGCGCTGCAGGCTGGGCGTTGTGATCTTCAGCACCCAGGCCAGCATCAGGATCGTGTACATAAAAATGTATGTGCGGCGCAGTCGGCGCACCAGAGCCGCGCGCTGCGAGATCAGAAAGCGCGGCGATCGCAGGCCTTCACCAACGATGGCCAGCCAGTTGGAGGCGTAGTCAGGCTGCGGCGAGAAGATTTGGGCGAAATAGTAGCGCTCGAACTGGCGTACCCTGGCCCGGTAGACGTCGAAGAAGCGGTAGCGCCGCGCCTCGATCCACAGAAGCAGCGTGATCAAGAGCATGGCAAACAGCAGCACGCCGTGATGGGCGCTTGGCGTCGATAGCGAGACAGAGAGCATGGCGGCGACGACAGTGATTGCCCAGTTGCTGGTGCGGTCCAGCCGGTCGCGCCAGCCAGCCATGCGGGCGATTTCTGCGCGGTGGAAATGTGACATGGTGGTCGCGAGTTCCGATGAGGTGAGCTTCAGCGCAAACGCATCCGACACCCGCGGCGGCGCCGCCGCCTCGTCGGGCTTCACGGTCTTGACCTGCGACATTCCCCGCCACGCGCCTCCCTAACGCCATGGCCGGCCGAAACAAGCCGGCCTTCACCCCAATAGACGCAACGCGCGGCGGGCCGAAACGTTCCAGCCTCTTTCCTTGGAGGGGCTTATGCGCTCAGCCAGGCCCGCCCGGCTACGCGATCGAATGCGGTGCGCTAAGGGTCGCTTCCCGCGACCTTTTGCCGACGAGACCTGACTGCTTCCAGCAGTTCGCGCTCGCTGGTGCGAGCATTTCGAAAAATGGCCACAACCATCACCGCCAGGATTTCGGCGTCCGGGCCCAAGGGGTTGAGATGTTCATCCGCGCAGACCTGATCGAACACGTGTTCGCAAATAGCCAGATCGTGGGGGCTGAGGCAGGTGCGGTTGAAGCGCCCACGCGGCATTTGTGCGAACCTTTCAGGGCCCGCTGCCCGACGAGCCGCTGAGGCGATGGAATGCTCCAGCGATAATATCGTCGACAGTGTATTGCTGTGAGTTTACTCGTTTCCTGACGATTGAACGGTCAGAAGTCCCAAAATTTGCGCGCATTCACGAGCTTTATACTGACCAATGTTCATCAGCTGGTAGTAATCATGTCGCTTGTTTTCCGGGATATGAAAGCCACGCCTAAAATCGGCCGCCTCCTTCGGAGTTCGAGTGCAGCCGATTTTACTGGCTGTGACCTTCAAACTTGCCAGTGAGCATCCGATCTTGGCCGCAATATCCTTCAACGGCTCGTTGTTAATGTATCCGTCAAGAATTATCTTGCGACGAGCTTCGCTGTTGAGCTTTGCGTTCATTTCGACGGTCTCCCCAACTACGCTTCCACAATGCTCAATTATATATGCAGCCGGCTGAAGAGTGTCGTTAGCGTCGCATCCAGAAACTTATCTCGGAATGCATTTCTTGCTGTAGCCAGGGTGATCGCCTGCTCTGTCGACGCGAGTTCCGCTGCCGTCGGCAGCAGTTTCGGCTGTGGTCACCGAACGGCTTGATCCGGCTGGTTTGTCGATATCGGCCTCAAAGCCTTGCCAGATACCCGAGATAGACCACATGATTGCGAGGGGCATGGGCATAGCCGATTCGGATATGGCACCACGCGATGGACGCAAAAAGGCAAGGCAAGACCCCTGCGAAGCAGCCGCCGGAGCGTGATCGACGTCGTTGGCCGCGCGAAGCTCAACCTCATAACGAGTCAGCTTCGCCACTCGGGCCGGCGCTCCAGCCTTTGTCCTTTTCAACGCTCGAACTGGCACCAGAGGATCAATTCGCCACCTGGCAAGCGCACATGGCTCCGCTTGTCGAGGTCAAGTTGCCGGATGACAAGTCGCCGGACGATGGCTTTCCCGCCGACCACACGGCTTGGAACCTCGGTGGCATGCTGATCGTCCAACAGCACGCTCCGGCACATAGTTACATCCGTTCTGCCGCCAAGCTTCGGTCCAGTTCGATCGATCACTGGTATATCGCCTTGCCACGTACTGGCCGGTCGTGGACGGAGGTCGATCGCCGCGTTGCAGAAGGCCAGCCGGGCAAATTGGAGATCAGGTCGCTTGGCTATCCGTTTCGCGGGAGGACAACGGACTCCGAAAGTCTCTTTCTCTATCTGCCGCGTGATTTGTTCTCTGATGTGGCCGCAACCCTCGACGCGAAGAACAATTCAAGTCTGATCGGCAACTTTGCCAGCCTCTTGGTTGACTACGTCAACAGCATCGAAGCAAGACTGCGCAGTCTCACGGCCGAAGATCTGCCCCGCATCGTGCACGCAACACGCAGCATGATCATTGCCTGCCTCGCGCCGCCGGCGGAACATGCTGCCGCCGCCGAACAACTGGCGGGTGTCGCGCTGATGGAGCGAGCGCGCCGATACGTCCAAAACAATCTGGATACGCCTCATCTGACACCGGATTCAATGTGCCGGGCGCTGGGCGTATCGCGCTCTCGTCTCTATCAGTTATTCGAACCAAGCGGTGGTGTTCTCCATTACATACAAAGCCGCCGGCTTCTGGCAGCCCATATTGCGCTTAGCGATCCGGCGGACAGCCGGCGCATCGTTGAAATTGCCGAAGCCTTCGGGTTTAGTTCAGCCGCTAATTTCAGCCGGGCATTCAGCAAGGAATTCGGTTACAGCCCCCGCGAAGGCCGCACCACTGTGGTGTTGCCGCGCTCCGCCAACTCTGTTTCGCCTGCTGGGCACGAGAAGGCCTCTTCCTTTGAAGGTTGGCTCAGATCGCTCGGAAGCTGAGTACGGGATCGGCGATGGTCGAGCCGGGCGGCGATGCCGCCATCGGCGCGAACGTGGGCTGGCGGCAACCTGAAACAGCGTGGGCCAGCCAGGGACGGACCAGAGCGCCGCACCGAGAGCGAGATATGTACGCAAGGATAAGTATCTGGATGCGAAGCTAACGACATTCCGGCCTCGTCCGTAGATGTTCGCAATGGGTCTGGCGGGGGCTCGGCACAGGCGGCAGGCGTCCAGATAGCTGGGGTGTCGCTGCCTGTGCCGGCAACGCCTCCCGCTACGCGGTCAAAGGTGTCCGTCATTGAGTAAGCGTGGCAAGGTCAGCGGCGGCCGGCTGGAGTTCATTCCGCCGCAGATTCCGACTCTGGTCGAGCAACCGCCCGAAGATGAGGGATGGGTTCACGAGGTCAAGTTCGACGGCTATCGGACGCAGCTCATCATCGATCAAGGCGGCGTGCGTCTTTTCAGCAAGAACGGCCATGACTGGACGGCAAAATACTGGCCCATCGCGCTGGCAGTCGAGCTGCCATGCAGGGCTGCCATTCTCGATGGCGAGGTCATTGTAGCGGGCGAGCGGGGCGCTCCCGATTGCCCTGCGCTGGAAACCGCGATCTGGAATGAGCCGAGCCGGCTGGTGTTCGTGGCGTTCGACATCCTCCATCTCGATGGACGCAATCTTGCTCCCTTGCCCCTGCTGCAGCGCAAGCAGGCGCTGTGGCAACTGGTTGAGCCTGGCGCCGGCAAGATCCGGTACAGCGAGCATTTCGACGGAGATACACTGGCGATCCTCCGCACCATCGACAAGATGGGGCTTGAGGGCATCATCTCGAAGCGCGCCGACAGCCGCTACCGGAGCGGACCGTCGACCACATGGCTGAAGGCCAGTTACTTCGAGGAAGGCGATTTCCGCATTGCCGGGCGTCATTCGCGAGCCTGGCACGGCTCCAATGGCCCTGATGGCCACGCGTGACGGCGAGAGACGATATATCGGCAGCGCTGTCATCGCAATGAAACCAGTCAATTCGCCTCCGCCTGTGGCAGCGGGTCGAAAAGATGGCAGGCTCGCCGCCGAAGGATGGCGACAGGGCCAGCCAATGCGGCTACTGCGCTGGGGGGAGGGCTTAGAAGCGCGAACACGGACGAAACAGTGCGAAGTTTGCCGCCCGGCGGCCGGCAGGCCCTGTGCCCGCCGGCTCCCGTTCGTAGCCGAGAAATCATTTCTCTAGGCAGGTATCAGGACGGCGATCCGATGCACGCCGACCTCCTTGCTCGTATTCGTCGCCTCGTCAGTTTTGCCCTTGGCGCAAGTGTACATGTCGCCCGTCTTGAGCTTGAATTCCTTGTCCGCCTTCTTAATGGTGAATGCGCCGGAAGTAATGGTGCACACCATGTCGTTGTCCATAACGGTTTGAGGCGCGTGTGCTCCCGGCTGAAACACTACATCGACAATCGCGATGCTCTTGTAAGCGGGAATGTCGGCGTTCCCGGTGCCGACCTCCACCACTCTGACGCCGGGCGCAATCTCCTTGCCTTCCTTCGGGCCGTATTTCTTGGTCTTTGCAGATGCCGCCAGGGCGAACAAGGGCGATACCGCGGCAGCCGTCACACCGAGAGCAATTGCAGACCTGCGATTCATGGTTTTCATCGCATCCTCCCATTGTATTAGCCACGCACGAAAGTGCGTGATCAAAATATTTTAGCACAGACGCAAATAGGCCGCAGAGGATTCCGGAAGCGCGAGCCAGTACCGTGACAGCGGTCCGCCTCGCTTTTCAGATCGCAGCCGCCAATTCCGTCTGCTAGGGATGGTCTTCCGAGTTACATCCCTCCGCCGCAGCCGTCGGAAAGTCCCACACATCCACGATCTGCTTGCCGGTGAAGCCGTGCTCGTGGATCAGGTATTTCGCCAGTCCGCCATACACCTTCCAGCGCCAGCATGGACAGCAGCACGGGCCTTTCTCCTCGGAATTGGCCATTGCGTAGTCGTAGGCCATCTGCTCGTCGCCGCTGAGGTTCAGGTCGTAGTAAGGCATCATCTTCTGAGCGATGCCCGCCGGAATGACATAGGGATCGCTCGGGATCATCGCGATGTCGCGGTATTTGGCCAGGCCGTTCACCTGGTCGGCATATCGTTTCATTTCCATCGGGCTGCAACATGAGCCTGTAATCCGTGACATCGCAGGCAGGGTCGCGATCGACTCTGTAAACTTGGCCGAACAGGTGCTGTTGCCGTTCTGGCTGAGATCCTTGAAACGGGCCGCCAGGTCGTCCGTAGCCATAGCCTCGTCCTCGAATAGGCCAAGGGCCGTGGCGGCGCCGATTGCGCCGAGAACGACCGTTCGCCGGTTTGGGTTCGCCGTCATTTGCCGCTCCTTGCCTGCCGGATCAGTTTCTTCATCGTCTCAAGATCGGTAGCACCCGGAAAAATCTGATCGCCGACGACGAAGCCCGGCGTTCCGGTGATCCTCAGCGCCTGGGCCAACTCCGTGTTGCGGTCGATCAATGTTTGGATGTCGGGCTGCTGCATGTCGGTCTTCATGCGCTCGACGTCGAGCCCGACCTCGCCGGCGATCCTGAGTACGGCCGCCTCGGTCACCCTGGTCCGCGCACCGATTAGCGCCTTGTGAAAAGCGCCATATTTGCCTTGAAGTTGCGCCGCCAGCGCTGCCTTGGCCGCGAACAGGGAATCCGGACCGAGAATGGGAAATTCCTTGTAGACGATTTTGAGCTGCGGATCGTCGGCTGCGGCCTGTTCCATGATCGGCGCCATCTGCCGGCAATAGGGGCAATTGTAGTCGAAGAATTCGACCAGGGTGACGTCGCCCTGCGCGTTGCCGCCGACGGGGCTTTGCTTGTCGCGGAAGATGTCGTCGGCGCGCGACGCCAGCACCTGCTTTGCCTGGGCCGCCTCTGCTTCACGCTGACGCTGGTCCAGGCTTTGCAGTGCTTGCATGAGAACCTCAGGATGCGCCAGGATGTAGTCATGGATTTGCTGATCGAGCTGGTCCTGGGACATCTCGCCGGCCGCACGCGCCGATATGCCTTGCAAACCCGGATTGAGCAGTAGCCAACCTGTCAGCGTGGCAATAAGGAGCGTGCAGAGGATGCCGCCACGGGAAGGGCTTGCCTGTCTTGGCCTGATGAACATGTGCCTTTCTCCTTTTCTCGCAGTTGCCCGGTGCTCTCGCCTCAAAACAGGTCCCTCAACTTCGCCAGCCAGCCTTCGTCCGGCTCGGCGTGCGGGCGCTCGACATTGTTGGTCAGCGCGTTGACAAAGGTGACGAGATTGACGGGCGCGAAGTTCAGGCCGTGGAAATTCGCCCGCCAGCGTCCTTCCTTGTCGATCACATGGGTGACGATGCCATGCATCTGGTAGCCGTCATCGGTCATGCTGAACTTGTGACCGAAGGCTTCCGCCAGCTTGCGGGTCGCATCCTCCGGCTGATCGGGGGTCGTGGTCAGGAACAGCCAGTTGGCCGGGTCGAGTCCATGCGCCGGTCCGTACGCATTGAGCACATCTGGCGTATCCTTTGTAGGGTCGGTGGTGATGGTCACGAAGGTAACCTGATCCTTCATCGGCGCGCCATTCACCATCTTCTGGATCTCGGCGATCTTCTCGGTATGGAGCGGGCACACGTCTGGGCACGATGTGTAGATGAAATGAAGCACGACGACATTGCCGAGGAGATCGGCCGGTCGCACGGTGCGACCGTCGGCGGTACGCAGCGTGAAATCGGGCGCAGGCTTGTCGATCGGCTGGAAATATTTCTCGTCGTTCTGCAGCATGGCGTCGACATCGTCGAGCGAGTGCGCCCGAGCACCGTGAGTGAAGCCAGCGACCAGCGCCGCGAGCGCGACCAGCAGCACACGCGTCCATTCGTTCCAACTCGATTGGATGTGCATCGCTCATTTCCTTTCCGGGTTGGCGGCGATGCGGCCGCGGATGAAGTCGACCATATCGGGCGCATCCCATTCGGCCGACCCGATCAGCCGGCCGATTTCCTTGCCGTCACGGTCGATCAGCAAAGTCATCGGCAGGCCCACCGCGCCGAGCGTGAACATGGCCTTGGCCGAAGTGTCGATGTTGACTTCAAGGTGCTCTATGCCGATCTCGGTAAAGAATTTCTTGACGGCGTCGGGGCCCTTCCTGTCCATCGACAGCGCGACGACCTCGAAGCCCTGTCCGCCGAGTTTTGCCTGCAGCCGGTCGAGCGTCGGCATTTCCTTGCGGCAAGGCGCGCACCATGTCGCCCAGATGTTGAGCAGCACCACCCTGCCGGAATAATCGGCCAGCGTTCTCGGCTGGCCGGCGGCGTCCGTGAAGCCGATCTCAGGCACTGCAGCGGGCGTGTCGACAACCGCAAAGTTCTGCGGCGCCTCCGCCGCAGAAGCGGGCAGCGCCGCGGCGAGCAACGCGCCGAATATCGCCATCGTTACTCTGCTTATGACCATCGGGCTCTCACTCCGTCGCGTAGACGGTTGGCGCCTTGCCGTCCTTGGTGAAGGCGTAGATCGTCCAGGTGCCATCCTTTTCGCCGCCCATGCCGGGGGCGCCTGTCGGCATGCCGGCCAGCGTGATGCCGGTGATGGCGGGCCGTTCGGTCAACAGCTTCTTGACGATGTCGACCGGCACCAGACCGTCGACGACGTAGCCGTCAACCATCAGCGTGTGGCAGCCCTCAAGGTCGGCGGGCACACCTGCATCGCTGCTGATCTGCGACAGATTGTTGACCGGCTTGATGTCCACTTTGAATCCGTTGTGCTCAAGGTAGTTGGCGTAGGATTCGCAGCAGCTGCATTGCGGGTTCTTGTACATGACCGCCTGGATCGTCGCCGCGACTGCGGGCAGGGGCGTTGCGACAAGGGCGGTGAGGGCGACTAGGCGATAGATCAGTTTCATTTCAGTCTCCTTTGGGTAAGCGGTTCAACTTCATTTGACGCGGAGCACGGTCATCAGGCCGGCCATCTGGTGGTCGGCGACATGGCAGTGCAGCATCCAGTCGCCGGGATTGTCGGCGACGAAGGCGCATTCGATCGTGTCCTTGGGGGCGAGCAGCACCGTGTCCTGCCATTGCCGGTGTGGCACGGCCGCGCCGTTGCGCGACAGCACCAGCATGCTGAAGCCGTGGATGTGCATGGGATGCCACCAGGCGGTCTCGTTGCGGATGGTGAGGTGGCAGGTGGCGCTCCGTTCGAGCGTGAACTGCGGCGCCATGCCGGCGTGGCCGTCGCCGGTCATCGACATGCCGTTGATCGCCCAGGCGGCACCCCCGTTCATGCCGGGCATTCCCATGCCCATCATGCCGCCGACGCCCTTCAGCTTGCCGCCGCCCATCATGCCGCCCTGCAGCATGATCTCTTGGTGCACGGCGTTCGCGAGGTCCGGCGCGGGTAGCGGATTGCGCGGCAGGCCGACAGGCGCGTCGAGAGGATGGGCGCGCAACGGCGCCGCTTTGTCATAGGCGAGATTGGTCAGCGTATAGGCAAGGCCGTCATAGAAGTCGTCTATGACCGCGTGGCTGCTGCCGGGGTCACCTTGCAAGTCGAGAACGATGTCGATGCGCATGGCCGGCGCCAGCACCAGGCGGCCGTCCTCCGGCTCATGCGGGTCGCAGGGCTGGCCGTCGACCGCGACGACGACCGGGCGGTGGCCTTCGAAGCGAAGCGCCATCATGCGGGCCAGCGAGGCATTGGCGAGCCGCAGCCTGACGCGCTCGCCCGCCCTCACATTCTGATCGCCCGGCGCGGTGCCGTTGATGGTGATGAGGTTGCCGACGCGGCCGGACATCGACGCATCCATGGCGCTGCCGAAGCCGCCGGCGATCTGGCCGTCGGCGGCGAGTCGCCAATCTTGCAGCAACCAGAGCAGGTCGCGGTCGACGGCGACGGGCTCGGCCTCCTCGACGATGAGCGGGCCGGCAAGACCGCGGCCGAGTTGCACCAGGCTGTCGGCATGCGGGTGGTACCAGAAGGTGCCCGCGTCTGGCGGCGTGAACTCGTAGATGAAGCTTGTTTCCGGCTTGATGGGCGATTGGGTCAGGCCGGGCACACCGTCCATGGCGTTCGGCAAGCGGATGCCGTGCCAATGAACCGTTGTGTCCTCATCCAACCCGTTCTCGATGGTGATGCGGACGGGCTCGCCCTGCCGCAGCCGCAGCGCCGGCCCGGGGACGATGCCGTTGTAGGTCCAGACAGCGGTAGATTGGCCGTCGACGCCGTTCAACGGCGCCTGGCCCGGCGCAACCTTGATCTGGCGTTGGTCCACGGCCGAGGCGCGCGCGGGACGCAGCGAAGCGGACACGGCAGCGCCCGCCACTGCCGCGAGAAGCCCGCGGCGCGATATGGAATAATGGAAATCGTAATTCACCCTTCAACCCTTTGCGATCTCGATCGATGGCGGGCATGCCGACATCGAACTGGATTGCCATGCGTGCCCGCGGCGCTTCTTGCGCGCGCAGGCGATCAGGCGCCGGGGTCAGCCGTAAGACGGCTGAATCGGCGTCAGGCGCTGGGTCTGGGAGGGTATGGGTCGGGCAGGGAACTTCGCCCGTACGGGAACGGTGTGGGCAGCGCTGCCGGCTGCCGCAAGCGGGGAGCTGTCGTCATGGCAAGGCCCTGCGGCAGCACCGCAAACACGGGCGCGATGCAGGTCGGCGAACAGTGCATCGGATTGCCATTGTCACCGGCATCCTTGAGGCAGGCCTTGCAGTCGCCCTTCATGCCGACATCGGCCATCTTGCCCATGCCTGCACCGGCGGGCATCGCCATGCTGTCGTCGGCTGTCATTGTCATCGTTGCGGACATGGCGCTGGCTTGAGCGGCGGACAGGCTGAACCCGGCGGTCAGAAAGACCGCGAGCAGCATGACGAGCAGATGTTTTGGCGAAAGCCGGGCCACCATCCCTTTAGGCTGACCGCAAAGCGCGGCTTTTGCAAGTCCCAAGCCCGTGATCGCCAGCTGCTGCGACATCACGGCCGCTCGGCTTCGCTTGGCGTGAACTCGTCAACCCTGACAATCCTTGCCGCCGCACGACGCCGGCGGTCCTCCGGCACGCGCCTCCTGGACCGGCGGACACGGCACATCTCCGTACGAGCAGAAAACGCAACAGTATCCCGCCTTCAGCCGGAGCAACGTCCCGCAGCGTCTGCATTCGTAAAAGAACTGGCAAGCATCGACCGGCATCGTCTCGCTGGCTTGATGCCCGCAATTCGGACAGGTGAGGGTGGATGTGAGTTGCGTCATGCGGATCGCACCGGTTCAGCAATCAGTAGTGGCAACGCTCGCACCGACCATGACCGCGCCGACACAGGCGCGAGTGCATCGGCCTCCAGTGAGGTTATGCGTACATCACCATCTCACATGCTTTCCGCTAAGCACATAGCTGATCGGGCGAAAGCCTAGCCCTTGATGTCCACACTCGCTTTCGCGGCCGATACCAGCTGGATCGCGGGCCGCTCGCCGGGCGCGCCGCTCTTGGCGACGACGACGCGGTCGCGTCCTTCGCCCTTGGCCTCATAAAGCGCATGATCGGCGGCATTGGTGATTTCAGCCCAGCCCGCTCCATGCTCGGGGTAGGCGGCGACCCCGAACGAGACCGTCACGGTGCCCAGCGTGCGGCCGCGATGCGTCAGGTGAAGCTGCCTGATAGCCTGGCGCAGCGCTTCCGCCCGTTCGGCGCCTTCCTCGAGCGAGCATCCCGGCATGACGATGGCGAATTCCTCGCCGCCGTAGCGCGACACGACATCGCTGTCCCTGGCGTGCTCGATCAATGTCGCGGCGACCTGCTTCAAGACGAGGTCGCCTGCTTCGTGCCCGAACGTGTCGTTGAACTGCTTGAAGTGATCGACGTCGAGCATGAGGATCGTCAGCGGCTGGGCCGAGCGTTCCATCCGGCGCAGTTCGCGGCTGCTCGTTTCCTCGAGATAGCGCCGGTTGAACAGGCCGGTGTTCGGATCGCGGATCGATTGCTGCCTGAGCGTCTCGCGCAGCCGAAGATTGGCCAGCGCCAATGCCAGCGTGTCGACGACGCCGCGCAGGATCTGTTGCCGTTCAGCCAGCCACTGCGGTCTCTCGGCCGCATTCGGCTCGCACAGATGCAGGATGCCCAGCGTCTCGCCTTGCGCCGCCAGCGGCATGCAGACATAGCCCTTCTTGCCGTTCTCGGTGATATGGGCGCAGCGCGGCGTCAGCATGCCAGGGCCGGCGACATGCTCCTGGCCGCGTCTCAGGGCCCAGCAGTCTTCCGGCGCAAATTGCCCGACGCTCGACCGAATATCGCCCCAATGCGCCATTTCCTCGACCAGGTTGCGCGAGGCACTGGTCAAGTGGACGGTTCCGCTCAGGCCACCAAGGAACTCGGCCATGGCGGTGCCGACCACTGAAAACGCTTCGGGGAAAGTCACGCAGGCCTGCAGCAGCTCCCCAAGCTTGACCAGACGGGTCGTGGTCTCCGACTTCTCGTGCAGCTCACGGTTGAGCACCGCAAGCTGATCGGCACGCTCGTTGACCACCCCCTCGGCGCGGCGCAGCTCGCTGATGTCGCTCAGCGTCAGCACGAGACCGCCGTCGGACCTGCTGAGCGGACTGCAGCTCGCGATCACCGGCACATGCGAGCCATCCGACTTGGCCAGGCGCACTTCGCTTTGGTGCTGGCGGCCGGTGGTCAAGGCCTGCTCGACAGGCGACGCGCCGCCGGCGAACTCACCGCCTCTGGGATCACGCATTGTCATCACCGAGGCCCAGTCCTGCCCGACGATCTTGTCGGCGCGCCGTCCGATCATCGCCGCCGCCGCGGGATTGACGCTGGCGACGCGGCCATCGGCGTCCAGCACGGCAATACCTTCGGCCGCCGTCTCGACGATGTCCTCGGTGTGAGCTTTTGCGGAGGCAAGCTGGTCGGCCATCATGTTGAAGCCGTGCGCCAATTGCCCGAACTCGTCCTTGCGGGTGTGATCTATGCGCGTCATGGCATCGCCTTTTGCCAGCGATTGCATGCCTCGCATCATGTCGGAAAGGCCGGCGCCGAAACGGTTGAGCAGCAGCCATGCGAATGCCGTCGCTACCAGCATTGCGGCCGCCGCGCTGAGGCCAACCAGCCAGAGCATGTCGTTGGTGCGCTGTTCGGCGGCGCGCAGCAGGGGATCGTATTCCAGCAGCACGGCGCCGGCGATCGCACCCTCGGCATTCTGTATCGGAACGGCAAGTATCTCGTTTGCCTCATGGGCATCGGAAAACTTGCGCGGGACGCCGTCCGCCAGGGTCTGGCCGACTTCGTTATTGGGGTCGTGATCGAACTTCTCGCCGATCGTGTGTTCCTCGTCGGCGGCATGGGCGAGGAGGACCTTGTTGCGGTCGACGACCAGGAAATCCCTGAGCGAGCGATGGTGCTGCAACTCCAGGAATTCGCGCAGCGCGTCAGGCCGCTCGAGCAGCGAAGGCGAACCGTCGGATGATTTGAAGACGATGGTGTCGGCCAGTTCGCGCGCGACGTTGGTCGCTTCGGTCAATCCCAGCGAGTTGGTCGCTGCTTTCTGCGTAAAAATGGCAACGCCGCCAACCAGCCCGATCAAGGCCGCGGCGCTCACCATGCTGAGGATGATCTGGCTTCTAATGCGCATGACACGAATCCGCCGAGGATACCGGCATCCTATACGCTGGATCGAGCCTGTATTTCATTGTCTGTCTTTTATTACCAAATGCTTATCAACGTGCTAACGGCGAGCCCGAACCTTGTCCCGTCGAACGCGATTAAAGACAGGCGATTGCCGGCTCGTCAGCCGATGGCATGCCGAGGCCGCTCCTACCCGAAGCGGCCTCTTCGTGGGACTACCGCAGCCTTGCCGACCGTGGAAAATCCACCACCTCCGCCGGCCGTGTGTACTGGGCCGCAACGATCGCCTCGATCAACAGGTCGAGCGCCGCAAGGGCCTCGCTGCTCGTTTCGTCGTCGCCTCGCAGATAGTGGCAGGCCCGCTCCAGATGCAGCCGGGCGGCGGCAAAGTCGCTTTTCATTAGCTTCTCCTTATTGCCCGCCGTGCGCCGAACATGTGCGACTCGCTTTACCCGAAAGCAAACATCCACAGCCGCATTTGAATCGAATTGTCGCAGTGCCGCCGGCCGCGCGCGACCGTGCAATCGATGTCGCATGTAACCGTTATTTCGGGCAGAATGAGAGGCGCATGTCCTGCTGGTCGGCCGCGGCATTGGCGAGTTGCTGGAGCGCCTCGGCCAGCCGGCGGTGATGGGCCAGCTCATCGGCGGCATCCTGCTTGGGCCGTCGCTGCTCGGCTGGCTATGGCCGGAAGCAGAACGCGTGATCTTTTCAGGCGACGCCGCGCAGAAGAGCATGATCAACGCCATCGCACAGCTCGGCGTATTGATGCTTTTGCTGCTTACCGGCATGGAGACGGATCTGCGGCTGGTGCGCCGTGTCGGACGCGCCTGTTTTTCCATCTCCGCCGCTGGTGTCGCCGTGCCTTTCGCGCTCGGCTTCGCCGCCGCCCAGTTCATGCCGGCCACGCTGCTGGCCGAGGGAACCGAGCGCATCGTCGCCGGCCTTTTCCTCGGCACGGCGCTGTCGATCTCCTCGGTCAAGATCGTCGCCATGGTGGTGCGCGAGATGAACTTCATGCGCCGCGACCTCGGCCAGATCATCGTCTCGTCGGCCATCATCGAGGACACGATCGGCTGGGTGATCATCGCCATCACCATCGGCATCGCCACCAAGGGGCGCATCGAGCTCGGCAGCCTTGTCTTCACCATTGTCGGCGTCGGCGCCTTCATGGCGTTTTCCTTCACGCTCGGCCGCCGCATCGTTTTCGATGCCATCCGCTGGACCAACGACACGTTCCGCAGCGAATACGCCGTCGTCACCGTCATCCTCGCCATCATGGGCGCGATGGCATTGATCACCGATTTGATCGGCGTCCACACCGTGCTCGGAGCTTTCGTCGCCGGCATATTGGTCGGCGAGTCGCCGATCCTGTCGCGCCACATCGAGGGGCAGTTGCGTGGCGTCATCACAGCGCTGTTCATGCCGGTGTTCTTCGGCGTCGCCGGCCTTTCTGCCGACCTCACCGTGCTTGTCGACCCGCAGCTGGCGCTGCTCACCGTGGCGCTGGTCGCGATCGCCAGCTTCGGCAAATTCGCCGGCGCCTTCATCGGCGCCGAGCTTGCCGGCATGAGCCGCAGGGAAGGCATCGCCGTTGGTTGCGGCATGAATGCGCGCGGCTCGACCGAGGTCATCGTCGCCTCGATCGGCCTGTCGATCGGCGTGCTCTCGCACACCCTCTTCACCATGATCGTCACCATGGCCGTCATTACCACCCTCGCCATGCCGCCGACCTTGCGATGGGCGCTTGGCCGCCTGCCGATGGGCGAGAACGAAAAGAAGCGGCTGGAGCGCGAGGAGATCGACCAGCGCGGCTTCATCGCCAATCTGGAGCGGCTGCTGGTGGTGACCGACGAGGGCGTTATCGGCCGCTTCGCTGCGTACCTCGCCGGCGTTATCGGCGCGGGCAGGCCGACGACGGTGTTGCATGCCCGCGGCGAGAGCGAAGACGCCGAGCCCAACGTGGAACCACTCGATAAGGGCGCCGAGGACAGCCGCGAGGCCGCCAGGAGTTCGGACGAGGAGCCGGCTCGCGCGGCGCTCGTCACGCGCCGCCATGAGGTCGAACTTTCAGCCGAAATGGTCGCCAGGGAGGCGCGCAAGGGCTACGGGCTGCTGCTGATCGGGCTCGGCCGCGCGGTCACCTCGAAGGGCGGCTTCACACGCCGCCTCAACGAGATCGCCGGCGCCTTCGAGGGGCCGCTCTGCCTGGTGCTGAAACCGGCCGGCGCCGGCCGCCAGATGCCAAGGCTAGGCCCCGGAACCGGCAAGATCCTGGTGCCGGTCAACGGCACCGCGATCGCGCGCCGCGGCGCCGAATTGGCGCTGGCCATCGCAGCCGTAACCGGTGCGCCGGTCAAGATGCTCTATGTCGCGCGCGTCGGCCGCGACGAGCCGCGCGACACGGTCTCGCATCGCCGCAGGGAGGCGGTGTTGAAGGATATCGTAGCACTTGCCGACCGCTACGGCGTCGAGATCGAGACGGCCATCCGCAGCCGGGCCGCCGCCGCCGATGCCATTGCCCGCCAGGCGGGCAGGGGGGCGGCGTTGATCGTCATGGGCGTGGCGCGGCGCACCGGCGAGGAACTCATCTTCGGCGAGACGACCACCGGCGTGCTGCAGCGCTGCCAATGCCCGGTGGTGCTGATCTCCGATTCCAGGCTGCGTCGGGACGACGAGGATCGCGAGGCGCTGCGGTCTGGCACGGGAACCGGGTGAGGCTTCCGCGCAAAGCAATCGCGATGCCATTATGATAGCAAGCGGCCAAGCTTCAAAATCTCTCCCGATTGGTTATCCTCGGTGTCGGAGAGGTCACGATGAGCTTCAGCGCAAAACCCCTCGACGAAAACACCTGGCCGCAGTTCGCCACGCTGGTCGAGCGGCACAATGGCGTCTGGGGCGGCTGCTGGTGCATGGCCTTCCACGCCAAAGGCGTCGGCGCCGCAGGGAACCGCGCCGAGAAGGAGGCCCGGGTCCGCGAGGGCCATGCACATGCGGCCCTCGTTTTCGATGGCGCGGCCTGTGTCGGCTGGTGCCAGTTCGGCCCGACGCAGGAGCTGCCGCGTATAAAGCACCGGCGCGCCTATGAGGAAGGGCTGACGAGCCTGCCGGACTGGCGCATCACCTGCTTCTTCTCCGACAAGGCCTATCGCGGCAAGGGTGTGGCGGCGGCAGCACTTGCCGGCGCGCTCGCCGAGATCGCCCGCCTCGGCGGCGGCACGGTGGAAAGCTATCCCGAGGATGCGGAAGGCCGCTCGGTCGCTGGCGCCTTCCTGCACAATGGCACGCTGGCGATGTTCGAACGCCAAGGTTTTCAGCGCGCCCGCAAGATCGGCAAGCACCGCTGGGTGGTCGCAATAACGGTGGAGGCCGGCGGCGTTTGACGCCAGGTTCCTCTCCTGCTTCCATAGGGTGGGGAACCCAAATTCTGGCAGCTCCGTTTTCCGAATTCAGCTTCAGTATGAGCAAGTTCTAATATATTATTGCGATTGTCGACGGTCTTTGGGATTTCCCTGATGGTTGGCCAGGAGTTGCAGTACCGGACAGCGACACGCGACGACATGGCGGGGATTTCGGCGCTGATGGCGCTGGCGATTGCCGAGCTGCAGAAACCCTTCCTCGACGACGCCCAGATCGAATCCAGCCGTACGATCATGGGCCTGGACACGCAGCTAATCGATGATGGAACCTATTTTGTCGTGACCTGCGGTGGGGCTCTTGCTGGCTGCGGTGGCTGGAGCCGGCGCGCGACTATGTATGGCGGCGATCAGTCGCCCGAACGCAACGCGGCGCTGCTCGATCCCGCCAAGGACGCGGCGCGCGTCAGGGCGATGTATACGCATCCCGATTTCGTGCGGCGCGGCATTGGCCGCCTTATCCTCGCCATTTGCGAAAGTGCGGCAAGGGACGAAGGCTTTCGTCGTGTCGAGCTCGGAGCAACAATGGCCGGAGAGCCGCTCTATCGGGCCTGCGGCTACCAGCCCGGGAAAAAGATCTTCGACGACAGCGGCGGCGCGCCGGTTCCGATCCTGATGATGTGGAAGACAATTTGAGAAGGGAGAACGCCGATGGCGGCCTATCTTATCGCCGATGTCGATATCACCGACGCGGCCGTATTCGATCAATACAGGCGTGAGGTTCCGGCCACCGAGGAGCGCTACGGCGGCCGCTATCTCGCGCGCGGCGGCGCGACCAAGGTGTTCGAGGGCGACTGGCACCCGCACCGCCTCGTCATCATCGAATTTCCCGACATGGCATCGCTTTCGGCCTGGTATGACTCGCCGGAATACGAGCGTTTGAAGGAGATCCGCTTTCGCAGCGCCAGGACACGCATACTGGCTGTCGAAGGGATCGCTTTGTCACCGATCTAGGCCGTGATCTGTCGCGCTGGGAGAAATGTGCCGGAGCGATCTGACGCGCTTACTTGCCTTCGAAGAAAGCGTGGATCGCGGCTTCCAGCTTCTCGATAAGCTCGGCATTGCGGGTGCTGCCGGCCCAGATCAAGGCATTGAGCCGCATGTCCTTGTTGAGGAAGTTCACCTTCCTCGTTTCCAGCAGATATTGCGCCACGTCATAGTGCCGCCCCTTGATCGCCTCGATGAGCGCGCTGTTGCGGCCGGTCTTGTCGGCCGCATTGACGTCGGCGCCGTGTTCGACGAGCAGCTTGACGATATCCAGATGCCCGGTCCTTGCCGCCTCGATCAGCGCTGTCCGGCCATAGTAGTCGGCGCGCGCGTCGATATCGATGTCGGGATGCTTGACCAGCGCCGTCACGGCGGCGTGGTGTCCCTTGGCCGCGGCGAGGCTGAGCGGCGTGCTCTTCCACTTGTTCCTGGAATTCACGTTGATCTGCGGATGCGAAATCAGCGCTTCGAGCACCGGGCCGCGGGCGTTGTGGGCCGCCAGATGCAATGCCGACCAGCCGCCCTCATCCGTCTGGTTGATGTCGGCCCCGGCAGCCAGCTCGGCGCGGAGGGTCTCGATGTCGCCTTTCTCCGCCGCACCCAACAGGGTCGACCAGCCTTTCGCGTCCTCGGCTTCCAGGCCCACTGCAACTGCCTCCGTGAACAGACTTGGCCAAGACCGCACGCCGGCCTGGCCGGCGTGCGGTATCTTCGGTCGGAAGCCTTTCATATTCGCATGCATCGGGCAAACAGATTTCCGCGCCGCCAGGGCGGAAACCAGGGACTTCAAGCCGCTTGCAGCCGCTCCCGGCCGGGCTGCGGCGGGAAGGCGATGGCGATGCCGGCAGCACCCAGGCCAATCAGCGCCGAGCCGATGAACAGCCAGGAGTAGCTGGCATAGGCGTCGAAGATCATGCCGCCGGCGAGCGGTCCGAACGACATGCCGAGGCTGGACAGCATCGTGGCGGCGCCAAGCACCGTGCCGATGATGCGCGGTCCGAAATAGTCGCGCGCCAGCACCGCATAGAGCGGCATGACGCCGCCATAGGTGGCGCCGAAGATGATGGCCAGGAGATAGAACTGCTCGAGATTGCCGACGGCGAGATAGGCGGCAATCACCACCGCCTGGATGACGAGGCCCACGATCAGCACCGGCTTGGCGCCCAGCCTGTCGCCGAGAACGCCGTAGAGCACGCGCCCGCCAAGGCCGGCAAGGCCCTCGACGCTGTAGATCGACACCGCCGCCATCGGCGCCACGCCGCAGGCCATGGCATAGCTCACCATGTGGAAGATCGGCCCCGAATGCGCCGCGCAGCAGGCGAAAAAGGTCATGCCCAGCACCAGGAATTGCGGCGAGCGCAACGCCTGGCCGACGCTCATTCCGGGATCGGCGGCAAGCGTCGGCGCGCTGCCATCCGATGCCGCGACCGCCGCTGACGGCTGGCGCACCAGCAAGACGGCCGGCAGCAACAGCACCCAAGCCATCACGCCGATGTCGAACATCGCCGTGCGCCAGTCATAGGCCGTGATCAGCCAGCGCGCGAAGGGCGAGATGGTCATCGGCGCCACGCCCATGCCGGCCGAGACAAGCGACACGGCAAGGCTGCGATGGGTGTCGAACCAGGCGGTGGTCAGCGCGATCATCGGCGCGAAGAAGGCGCTGGCCGCGAGGCCGACGATGACGCCATAGCTCAGCTGGAAGACCAGCAGCGATTGGGCGCGGCTTGCCACCACCAGCGACAGGCCAAGCAGCACCGCGCCGGCAAGGACGACGGGTCGGGCGCCGACGCGGTCATAGATGGCGCCCCAGGCGAAACCGCCGGCGCCCATCACCAGAAAGTTCAGCGTCATGGCGCTGGAAATGCCGGTGCGCGACCAGTTGGTGTCGAGCGCCATCGGCTCGAGAAAGATCGCCAGCGAAAACATCGCGCCGAGCGCCACACAGGTCATCAACGCGCCAGCCGCGACGATGACCCAACGGTAGGAATTGTTCATGGTCTTCTCCCGAAATCGGTTCGATGCGGCGCGATTTTTTCCAGCCTCGTCACGCCACTTGCGTCCGAAGGACGTTGGCGGGATTTCGAATCCGACAATCCGGTTGCATTTTTTATCCGGTTTGCATGGAAGTCCATCCGGAGGCCGCAAAAGCAGGCGGCGCAAGGGCTGCGACGCGCCGACAAAATACACAGCCGAATTGACGAGCCATTCTGCGGCACTAGGTTTGTGATCTCGTAAACGGGAGAGATCGCTCATGGAGCTGCATCGCGGCCGCCTCATCGACCACATCCAGCTGGTGGTCAAAGACCTGCAGGCCAGCCGGCGCTTCTACGAAGCCGTTTTTGCAGTGCTCGGCATTCCGATCGGCGGCGAGGCGGAGGACTATTTCTGGGCCGACGAGCTGTTCATCTCCAGCCTCGATAGCCGGGCGGCGAGGGGGCAACTGACCGGGCGCCATCATCTGGCCTTCCAGGCCAGGGACAACGCCATGGTCGATGCCTTTTACACGGCCGGCCTTGATACCGGCGGCACCGACAACGGCGCGCCGGGCGAGCGGCCCTACCATCCCGGTTACTACGCCGCCTTCCTGCTTGACCCCGACGGCAACAACATCGAGGCGGTGTTTCACGGGCCGGCAAAGCGCAGTGCCGCTTCGGTCGAGATTAATTTCTAGGCAATCCCAAGGAAACCGCGAAGCGGCTTTCCGTATGTGAAAACAAAAAGTTGCAGCGGTTCATCGATTCAATAATTGAGCCGCTTGTCTCTTTGACTAACGCAATTCCCAACGGAAAGCGCGACGCGCTTTTCCCGGGAAAACCGTTCAAACCTTTCCTGGAATTGCTCTAGGTCAAGCCGGGGCGTAACGGTTCACCACCATGCCGCAGGCATAGGCTTTCGAGCCGACGAGGCGCAGTTGCCTGAAGCCGCCGCGGTCGAAAATCCGCTCGCCGTCGCCGAGCGCCGCCGGATTGATGAACAGCTGGAATTCGTCGATCAGCCCCGCGGCAATCAGCGCCGAGGCAAAGCCGGCGCCGCCGAACACCGCCATGTTGCCGCCGCCCTCGGCTTTCAGCACTTTGACCTCGCGCGGCAGGTCGCCGCTGGCAAGCATCGTGCGCTCCCACCGCGAAGCCGCGAGCTTGTCAGTCAGCACCACCTTGCGCGCCTCGACGATACGCTGCGCGAAAGCATAGAAGGGATCGCGCGGATAGTTTTTCGCCGCATTGCCCCAATGGCTGAGGTAGCCTTCTTCGGCCATCTTGCGGCTGAGCAGAATGGTGTCGATGCCGGCAAACACCGCGTTGAAATCCTGCTTCAATTCGTCGTCCCACGGGCAGTTGTCGCCCCATTCCCAGAGCTGCCAGTGTTCGTTGCCGGCAGCGCCGACAAAACCGTCGACAGACATCTGCATTTGCAGGATCAGCTTCCTCATCGTCGTTCTCCTCGCTCGATCTGAGTGCTTGAAAAATGCTTTACTTTTGAAACCATTGACGCAAGGAGAAAATGATGTCAATAGTAAAGTGATTTAAAAATGGAACCATAGAAATGTCGACCAGGGAAAGATCCGGCTGTCCCATGAGCCTGTCGCTCGAATTGCTTGGCGACCGCTGGACGCTGCTGATCGTTCGCGACATGATTTTCGCGGGGAAGACGCACTTCCGGGAGTTTTTGCAGTCCGACGAGGGCATCTCGTCGCGCACGCTGGCCGAGCGGCTGCAGACCTTGCAGGACGAGGGCATCGTCACCAAAAGCGACGACCCCACGCACAAGCTCAAGGCGATCTACCGGCTGACCGAGGCGGGCATCGACCTGTTGCCGGTGCTGTCGACGCTCGGCGCCTGGGGCAGCAAATACCGCAAGGCCGATAACGAACTGGCCAGGATCGCCGACGAGTTGGCCGCAGGCGGTGAGGTAGCCCTTGAGCAGATGAAGAAGAAGCTGCGGGCCGAGCATATCGGCTAGGGCGCAGCCCTAGCTTCCTTTTCGCGATGCCTGTGGCTCAGCGGCGCCAGAACGGCTTGGCGATCTCGGCCTCTACCTCCTTCATCGTCAGCCCGATGTCGTCGATCAGTTCGGGTGTATCTCCGGCCATTCGTGCCAGTTGGCGGCGGTAGTAGGCACGGTCGTCCCAGGCCTTGATCAGGCCCCACAAGCTGAGCCGGTTTTTCGCGCCTGCAGCCAATTTCGCCTCTGTTTCGCTGGCGTCGAAGCGTATCGCGCCATCGACATCGGATATGTTCGTCAGCATGGATCTCATCTCCTTTGGCATGGCTTTCCCGATCTGCGGGACATGCTCGGAATCTGGACTTCGACGAGCAGGCTCACCATCGGTCAGATGCGGTGTTTGGGATCATGCATTTGTAGTATTTTGCAGCAGTCGCGGTTGAAACCGCGCCGATCCGATGGCAGGACTCATTCCCGATGAACCGCATCGCGACGTCTTCACCGGCTGACGCGTTATCGGACCGCGAGCGCGCGGTGGCGGAGAAATTTGCCTCGGGCCTGACCTATCGCGAGATCGGCGAGGCGCTGTTCATCGCGCCTTCGACGGTCCGCACCCATCTTGCCGCGGTCTACGAAAAGCTTGGCGTCCGCAACAAGATCGCGCTCGCTTCGCATTTTGCGGTCGGCTCCGTCGCGCAACCGGCCTCTTATCCACCGGACGGGCTGCCGATCCTTGCCATATTCCCGATAGAAAGCCTGAGCCCGGAAGAACGCTGGGGCCGCTTCGCCGATGGCCTGTCATCCGACATCACCATCGATCTTGCGCGTTACGGGGATCTGCCGGTCATTGGTTTTCACACCATGAAAGCGCTGGGCAGCATACCTGCTGATTTCGCCGCCGACAGCAAGGCGCTTGGCGCCACCTATATCGTGTCCGGCCAGTTGCGCGCCGACGACCATCGCATCCGCCTGACCGTCGAACTGGCCGATGCGCTGAACGGCGTCAGCCTGTGGAGCGATCGCTTCGACCGCCCGATCGAGGACGTGTTCAGTCTGCAGGACAGCCTGACCGAAAGCGTCATCAATGCGGTCGCCGGCAGTTATGGAGCGCTGGCCACCATCGGCCGCAATGAAATCCGTCGCAGGCCGCCCGCCAGCTTGCGCGCCTATGACCTCTATTTGCTCGGCGTCGAACATCACAACACGTTCAGCCGCGCCGGCAATGCCGAGGCCATACGGCTGCTTTCACGCGCGCTCGAGCTCGACGCCAGCTTTGCCAGGGGCTGGGCCGAGCTCGCCTACGCCTATTCGATCCAGTGCTGTCACGGTCTCGATGGCGATTTGAAGGGAGCGATCGAAAGATGGCGGGCGGCCGTCGAAAATGCGGTCCGGCTCGACCCGATGGATAGCAGCGCCCAGGCTTGCCTTGGCGATCTCATGGCATGCCTGGGCGACCTCGAGGCGGCGGAACGCGCATTCCGGCGCGCGTTCGAATACGGTTCCAACCATGCCGACACGCTGGCGCTGCTGGCCGGCAGCAGGGCGCTGGTGGTTGGCGATCCGACCGAAGCGATGTCGCTCATGGAGCGCGCCATGCGCCTCAATCCGCTGGCGCCGTCCTGGTATTTCGGTATGCAGGGCCGCATCCTGTTCGGCGGCGGCAGGCATCGCGAGGCCATCGCATCGCTGCGCCGGGGCGCGCCGGATTCCCCCGATTTGCTGATGTTCCTGGCGTTGGCGCACGCGGTGGTTGGGGAGGCGTCGCAGGCTGCCGCCGTGGCGGCGCGTCTGCGCGCCGAATTTCCCGAGTTTTCGGTCGAACGCTTCATCGCCGGATATCCCATAGCCAACCCGGATGCTGCCAAGACCATCCGTCATGCGGCAAAGCTGGCGAAGCTCGACTGAGATTCGCCAGTTGTGAAGACCGGTCAGCCCCATCCCGCAAATCGCTGTGGCCTGAGCCATGCCTGCTGCGGATTGCCGTCGCCTGAAAGCACAGCCTCTGCCAGCCAGCGCGCGGTGGCGGGGGCAGCGTGCATGCCGATCGAGCCCATTCCGCCATGCAAGTACAGCCCTTCGACCGCAGTCCGGCCGGCGACGGGCAACCCGTCCGACAGCATCGGGCGGTTGCCGGGATAGACATTCGTCACCCGGGGCGAGCCGAGACCGGGCAGCATGCGCAGTGTGCGCGCCGCGATGCGGGCAGCCATATCGGTGTTGCGCACCAGATCGCGAAAGGCCGGCTGCAGCGAGGCGCCGAGCCTGGCGTCGCCGCCGCGCATCGGGTTGAGGCAGATCGCCTCCACCGCCGGCTGGTCGTCGCGCTGGGCCGCGACATCGGCGAGGCCCGACAGGCTCATGCGCCGCCCGAGTTCCTCCTGGTCCGGCCATGTCAGTTCCTCGACGATCCACGGCAACTCGAAATCGAGCTTGCCGAGCTGGATCAGCCAGCCGCGGCCGGCGGTGAAGGGCAGGCCGGGCAACGGTCCATCGCCGATGGTGCGCCGGAGCAGGTCGGACATCCACAGGCCATTAGCGATGAAAACCAGATCGGCCGGGATGATGCCCTGGTCGGTCAGCACACCCTCGACCTTGCCGTTGCGCGAAAAAATCTGGGCGACGCGCAGGCCGGTGCGGATTTTGGCGCCCGCCTCGCGCGCCGCGTGCGCGAAGGCATGCGTTGCGCCCATCGGCTCCAGCGTCCAGGCGCGGCCGACATGGTAGCCGCCAGCGACGTTGAAGCCGATGCGCTTGTACTCGCGCGCCAGATCCGCGCCGCTGATCCTGTCCATCGTGACCCCGGCGGCGCGGTAGCGCTCGGCAACAGCGGCCGCCGCGTCGAAGCTTTGCTCGTCTTCCGAGATCAAGAGATGGCCGATCCGCGCGAACTCGAACGGCACCGGGCCGGCGGCAAGCTCCTGATAGATCGCGGCGCAGGCATCGAGCATTTCGACCACCTCCGGCTGCGGCCCACTGAGCAAGGTGCCAGTGTTGCGCCCTGAGGATTCGGCCGCGATCAGGGTCTGCTCCAGGATCAGCGTCTTGACGCCTCTGGACGCCAGTTCCCAGGCCAGCGTGCAGCCGGCGATGCCGCCGCCGATGACGATAGCGTCGACCGGGGTGCCAATGGCGGAAGCGGTTTGCGCCACGATCTCCTCCCTATGTGTCTCGTATACCAGTATACGAAATACATATATTCGCGCAAGCTCATGTTTGTTGTGTAAGGTTGTCGTCGGCGCTGCCGTTTACCTCTCCCGTGAAGAATTGGGGAGCGAGCGCTGGGGCAGGAGCTTTGGCCTTCTCTCCGTCACAATCTGGGAGTGTACGCGTACGGATGAAGAGCCAATCGCCTGGCTTTCGAACGTCTAGCGCCGGCAGGCGGATGAAGGGCAGCGCCCATGACGTTGGCGGCAGAAGCCGCTGAAGCAGCTGGCAGGAGGGGATCGCATGCGTGGATTTGCCGAAATGCAGCGGCCGCAGACGGTGGCCGAACAAGTTGCCAATGTGCTGCGCGAGGCGATCGCCGATGGCAGCCTGGCGGACGGCACGGCGCTCCGCCAGGACGACCTTGCGCTGCGCTTCGGCTTCAGCCGCATGCCGATCCGCGACGCGCTGCGCCAGCTCGAGGCCGAAGGCATCGTGCAGATCCACCCGACCAAGGGCGCGCATGTCGCCCGTATGGACGCCACCGAGATCAGGGAGATCTTTGCGTTGCGCGACCTGCTCGAAAGCCAGGCGCTCAGCCTGTCTGTCCCAACGCTTGGCAGTGAAAAGCTCGACGAGGCAGCGCAGGTGCTCGCCCGCATCGACGCCGAGCCTGATGTCGCCCGTTGGGGTGCGCTGAACCG
Organism: Mesorhizobium neociceri; assembly: GCF_013520985.1. Taxonomy (GTDB): domain Bacteria; phylum Pseudomonadota; class Alphaproteobacteria; order Rhizobiales; family Rhizobiaceae; genus Mesorhizobium; species Mesorhizobium neociceri. The sequence continues at coordinate 99,651 of NZ_JACDTY010000014.1, forward strand.
GACCTTCCACCTGGCGCTCTACAGCGCCTGCGGCAACGCCCGGCTGCTCGGCCTGATCGAAGCGCACCACAATGCCGCCGACCGTTATGTCCGCATGCTCCTGTCCAGCCTCGACTATCGCGGCGTCTCGCAGGCCGAACACCGCGAACTGCTCGCCGCCTGCCGCAAGCGCGACGCGGCGGAAGCCGTGCGTGTGCTGAAGAAACATCTCTGCGATGGCATGGAGACGCTGGCCAAGGCCGGGATGCTCAGGAGGGGGTGAGAAGTTCGCTCCCCCTTCTGCCCTTGTGGGAGAAGGTGTCGCCGAAGGCGACGGATGAGGGGTTGTTCCAGGGAACGCCAAGGCCTCACTCCGCTGGAACACCCCTCATCCGTCTCGGCGCTATCGCGCCGATCCACCTTCTCCCACAAGGGGAGAAGGGAAGGCGCCCCCACTTGTCCCGCCTGTGCCTCCGCGCATAGCTTTAGCCAGCCGGCGGGAGGAGAATCGCTTGGACACCACTGTCGTCATTGTCGGCGCCGGCCCGGCCGGCCTTGCGGTCGGCGCCTGCCTGAAGCGGGCAGGGGTGAATTTCGTCATCCTCGAAAAAGCCCGGGAGGTGGCGCCCGCCTGGCGGCGGCACTATCGTCGGCTGCATCTGCATACGGTCAAGTCGTTCTCTTCGCTGCCGTTCCAGCCATTTCCCAGGGACTATCCGCGCTACGTGCCGCGCGAACTGGTGGTCCGTTACCTCGACGACTACGCGCAAAAATTCGATCTGCGCCCGCGCTTCGGCGTGACGGTGAGATCCATTCGCCGCGACGACAGCGGTTTTCTGGTCGAGGCGGAATCGGATAGCCTGACAGCGCGCCATGTCGTCATTGCCAGCGGCAACAATGCAGAGCCGATCGTTCCCAAGCTTGCCGCCATCGAGGACTTCAGGGGCGAGGTCCTGCACAGCGCCGACTATACGCAAGCCGCACCCTTTGTCGGCCGCTCGGTGCTGATCGTCGGCATGGGCAACACCGGCGCCGAGATCGCGCTCGACCTCGCCGAAAGCGGCGCCAAGCCTACCATTTCGGTGCGCAAGGGCGTCCACATCGTACCGCGCCAACTGTTCGGCGTGCCGATCCAGATGGTCGGCATCGCCAGCCGGCCAATGCCGCAGGCGCTGAACGACTGGATGTTCCCGATCATTCTCGATTTCGCCCTGGGCAAGCTCGACAAATACGGCATCGTCCGGCCCAGGCAAGGCATCCTGCAGCAGATCGACGAGGTCGGGCGCATCCCGGTCATCGATGTCGGCACGGTGGACGCGATCACCAAAGGCGCCATCAAGATCGCTCCCGACATCGCGCGCTTCGCCGAACACGGCGCGGAGTTTACCGATGGCAGGCGGGAGAACTTCGACGCGGTCATCCTCGCCACCGGCTACCGACCGGGCTACGAGAAATTCGTTCCAGCCGAACTGCAGCCGGAACGCAGCGGCGTCAACGCCCGCGCCTCGCAGCTCGGCCTCTACCTCGTCGGCTTCTACAACCCGGTCACCGGTCTGTTGCGGGAAATCGGCCGCGAGGCGATTGCAGTGGCGGCCGACATTGCGCGGCGTGGGTGAAAGAAGCGCTGTCGGCCAAGCTGCCAATCTCCCCCGCAAGGGGGGAGATCAGCTATCTTTCACCGCCCCCTCATCCAGCAGCCATTGCCGCACCGCTTGCGTCGGCTCGGGGTGCCGTTGTTTGCGAGGCACCACGACATAGAAATCCTGCGTGCCGCGCATCTCTGCATCGAGCGGCTGCACCAGCCGGCCGGCGGCAATGTCGGCTGCGACGAGGAAGCGGCTGGCCAGCGCGATGCCCTGGCCGGCAATGGCCGCGTCGATCGCCAGGCTGGTCTGATTGAAGCGCATGCGTTTTGCCTCTGTGGCCATCTTCAGGCCGAGTGCCTTTTCCATGAACTCCGGCCATAGATTGTGCGCGTCGTGCAAAAGCACGTGGTGCTGGATGTCGGTCGGCACGATCTCGTTTTCACCGGCCGGCAGCAGGGCAGGGCTGCAGATGGCGACGATCTGCTGCGGAAACAAAAGGTCGACCATCAGGCCGGCACCGAAGGGCGGGCGGCCTTGCCTGACCGCAATGTCGACGCCATCGGCCTGAAAACTCGACAGGCTTTCGCTGGCGAGAATCCTGAGGTCGACCAGCGGATTGTGCGCCACGAACTCCGGCAGTTTCGGGATCAGCCATTTGGTGGCAAAGCTCGGCGTGACGCTGATGGTCAGCCGCGCCGGTTCGGGCCGCAGCAGCAAGGTGGCCTCCGAGATCAGGTCGAAGGCGCGGCGGATGTTCGGCACGTAGGCGCGGCCCTCGTCGGTCAGTGCCAGGCCGCGCGGCAGCCGCTCGAACAGTTTTGTGCCGAGATCGGCTTCCAGCCCGCGTATATGCTGCGCCACCGCCCCTTGCGTCACGTTCAGTTCCTCGGCGGCGATGCGGAAGTTGAGATGGCGCGCGGCGGCCTCGAAGGCGCGCAGCGCATTCAACGGCGGCAGGCTCAGGAAGGCTTCGGGCATGCAGGAGTTTTTCTACAGCTTGATTTCAGGCTTTCTGGTTCGAACCAGAGAGCAAAACCAGTTATAGCATTGCTCGAACGTCGGAAACATGGGCTTTCAGAGTCCCGCCAACCCGCGAAGGAAAATCTTCATGAGTGTAGAAAAAGTGGCAGTGGTCGTCGCTGGTGGCAGCGGCATGGGCGCGGCAGCGGCCAAGCGCCTGGCGGCGGACGGTTTCAAGGTTGCGATCCTGTCGTCCTCCGGCAAGGGCGAGGCGCTGGCCAAGGAGCTTGACGGCCTCGGCGTCACCGGTTCCAACCAGTCGAATGACGATCTGCAGCGCCTCGCCGACCTGACGCTCGAGCGCTACGGCCGCATCGACGTGCTGGTCAACAGCGGCGGCCATGGGCCACGCGCGCCGATCCTCGAGATATCAGACGAACAATGGCACACCGGCATGGACGTCTACCTGCTCAACGTCATCCGGCCGGTGCGCATCGTGGCGCCGCAGATGGTCAAGCAGAAGGCCGGCGCCATCATCAACATTTCGACGGCCTGGGTGGTCGAGCCGAGCCCGATGTTCCCGACCTCCGCCGTGTTCCGCGCCGGCCTTGCCGCCTACACCAAGATATTCGCCAACACCTACGCCGCCGACAATGTGCGCATGAACAATGTGCTGCCCGGCTGGATCGACAGCCTGCCGGCCACCGAGGAGCGCCGCGACAGCGTGCCGATGCAGCGCTACGGCACTTCGGAGGAAGTCGCCGCCACCATCGCCTTCCTCGCATCTGAAGGCGCCGGCTATATCACCGGCCAGAACATCCGCGTCGACGGCGGCATCATCCGCGCCATCTGATCAAGGCGGCTCAAGGCGTGATCGCCAGATCGCGAAAGATCGTGGTCAAACAGAGAGATAGAGCGCCATCCTGAATCGGTTCGCGATGGGCTCTATTTCCCGGTCATCAGATTAAAGACCAGCTGCCGCAGATTGCCGCCGGGACCGAATTCGACCTTGTCGAAGTCCCGGCTGGCCTGCCGCTGCGCCAGCGAGATTTCGGCGAGTTGCCGGGTCAGTTCGGTCCTGATCTTGCTGCAGCCGGGGTCGTCCGCGACAGTCAAGCCGACACTTATCGCTTCGATCTTGCGCACCATCTCGACGATGGCCGCGCCATGCACCTTTTCATGGGCGGCGAGCCCGGCGGCGAAAATCTCCCAGCTCTTCTGCACGGCAGGGGCCAGCGGCGCGGCCGGCTTGGGCAAGGTGTAGGTGATGATGAGTTTCGGCCGCGCCGATTTAAGCACGCAGGCGCCACCTTGCGGCTTGTAGTCCCTGGTCCAGGTCAGCTTGAAATTGGTGTGCGCAATGACCCGGCCCTTGCCGAGCAACGGCCCCGCTTCGCCGATCGAGGCATAGAGATCGGGGCCGCTCTGCCCTGATATGGCATAGGTTTCGACCTTCTCGACCGGCTTCCAGTCGGCGCGCGCCGGCGTGGCAACGAGCAAGGCCGCCAGCAGGGCGAACAGAATGCCGGGTCTCATGACCAAGCGAAGCTTTCCGATCGGACGCATCATGAGCGTGGGGAAGCGCATCGTGGCATTCAGGCCACCAGCTCCGCACGGGCGTTGCGCCGGATCACCTGAGGGGGCTGTCCGAAGGCGCGCAGGAAGGCGCGGCGCATGCGGTCACGATCGGCAAAGCCCGTTTGCCGGGCAATAATGTCGATGGAATGGCGGCTCTGCTCCATCATCAGCCGGGCGGCCTCGACCCGCAAATTCTCGACCGCCTTGGCCGGCGATTGGCCGGTTTCGGCACGAAAGGCACGGCTGAACTGGCGCGGGCTGAGATGCGCCGCCTCGGCAAGCTCGCCGACCGTCAGCGGCGTATCGAGATTGCGCTTGGCATAGGCCAAGGCGTTCTGGATACGGTCGGACTTGGGCGCCAGCGCCAACAGGGCCGAATGCTGCGACTGACCACCGGCGCGCCGGTGATAGACGACCAGTTGCCTGGCAACCGCACGAGCAACGTCTGCGCCGAGATCCTGTTCGACCATCGCCAGCGCCAGGTCGATCCCGGCGGTCATTCCGGCTGAGGTCCATACCTGGCCGTCGACGATGAAGATACGGTCTTCCTCCACCTTCACTTTCGGAAACCGGGCCTGCAAGTCGCGGGCGCGGTTCCAGTGCGTGGTCGCGCGACGGCCGTCGAGCAGACCCGCCTCGGCGAGAATGAAGGCGCCGAGGCAGGTCGCCGCAATCCGCCGGCATCGCGCGGGCGCTTGCCGCGCAAATTCGATCAGGCCCGGCGTTGGCGCTTCGGTGCCGCGGCCGAAAATCAGCGTATCGAAATTCGCAGCGCCGAACGGCTCCGTGGCGACGCTCATGCCAAGCGAGGTGCGGACCGAACCGCCGGTCTCGGACAGCAGGTGCACCTCATAGACAGGCTCACCCATTTCGAAATTCGCAAATTCGAACGCCGAGGCCACCGCAAAGCTCATCACCCGGAAACCGGGGGAGACGACGAAGCCGATGCGTTGCATGGGGACCCTCGCACAATGTCCTAAAACGTCGGTTATATGACATTTGGGCCTCGTCGTCACAAGCCTAATCTCCCCCGGCAAACACCGACGGCTCGTTGGAAGACAGGGAGACAAAATATGAGCGCTACTGAAAGCAAGGGCACGGCGCTGATTACCGGCGCCTCCTCAGGCATTGGCGCGGTCTATGCCGACCGTCTGGCCAGACGCGGCTATGACCTGATCCTTGTTGCCCGCAACGGGAGCCGGCTCGCGGTGTTGGCCCAACGCCTGAAAGACGAGACAGGCCGATCGGTCGAGACGATCGCAGCCGATCTCAACGACAGTCAGGAACTGGCCGGGATCGAGAAGGTCCTGCGTTCGGATGCAGGCACTGCCATGCTGGTGAACAATGCCGGCGTCGGCGCGACGACACCGCTGCTAAATTCAGACGTCAAGAAGATGGAGGAGATGATCCAGCTCAATGTCAGCGCGCTTACCCGGCTGACCTACGCCGCGGCACCCGGCTTCGTCGCGCGAGGCGGCGGCACCATCATCAACATCGCTTCGATCGTGGCGATTTCGCCGGAAACACTGAACGGCGTCTACGGCGCCAGCAAAGCCTTCGTGCTGGCTCTCAGCCAATCCCTGCACCATGAACTGGCAGACAAGGGCGTGCGTATCCAGGCGGTCCTGCCCGGGACGACGGCGACGGAATTCTGGGATATCGCCGGACTTCCGATCAAGAACCTGCCGACCAAGATCGTGATGTCGGCGGAGGATATGGTCGACGCCGCCCTTGCCGGGCTCGACCAGGGAGAGATCGTCACGATTCCCTCCCTGGCTGACAAGGTTCAGTGGGATGCATTCGAGACGGCGCGCCGTGCGATGTCGCTCGAGAAGCTTTCGACGGCTGTGCCGGCCCGCCGATACAACCTCGGCCATCTTGAACCAGCCGACCCATGAGCTGACGGCTTCTGCTGCGCTAGCCGGTCGCAACGCTCTCGACCGCAAATCTTCGATCAAAAAGGCTGCCCGGCAAGGTGGCGGGTGAGTTCGCGGGCACTGAATCCCCCCGTATGGCATGGAGGAAACTATGGCCCTCACAATCAAGGTCAACGGCGTCGACCGGGCGGTCGATGTCGAAGGTGACATTCCACTCTTGTGGGTGTTGCGCGACGTGCTCGGCATGACCGGGACGAAGTTCGGTTGCGGCGCGGCGCTCTGCGGCGCCTGCACAGTGCATATCGACGGCGTCGCCACCCGTTCGTGCATCACGTCGATCGACAGCATTGGCACCTCTGCGATCACGACGATCGAAGCAATCGGCGCGACGGCGGCGGGCGCCGAAATCCAGAAGGCCTGGCTCGACCGGGAAGTGGTGCAATGCGGCTACTGCCAGTCCGGCCAGATCATGTCAGCCGCGGCGCTCATTGCCAGCAACCCGCATCCGACCGATGCCGACATCGACGACGCGATGTCCGGCAACATCTGCCGCTGCGGGACTTATGTGCGCATCCGCGAAGCGATCAAGCAAGCCACGCAATCGAACGGGCAGGGAGGTTGACGATGATGCTCCACAAGCTGATTTCCGAAGGCGCCGTCACGGATAGGTCGCCATGGGCGGACGGTCTCTCCCGGCGCAGGTTCCTGCAGGCAGGAGCGGCCGCGGGCGGCGGTCTGATGCTGAGCCTGAACCTGCCATTCGCGAGCGGCGACGCCCAGGCAGCCGACGCCGAAGGCTTCGCGCCCAATGCGTTCATCCACATCCCAGGCGACGGGCAGATTGTCCTGACCATGCCCTATGTCGAGATGGGCCAGGGAACCTACACCGCCATTCCGATGCTGATCGCCGAAGAACTGGAGGTGGATCTGAGCGAGGTGCGGCTGGAACATGCGCCGCCCAACGAAAAGCTCTACGGAAATCCGGCACTGGGCGGGATACAGGCAACCGGCAATTCGAACGCGATACGCGCGGCGTGGCAGCCCATGCGCGAGGCTGGTGCGACGGCGAGGACCATGTTGGTACAAGCTGCGGCAAAGCGCTGGAATGTCGATCCGGCATCGTGCAGCGCGCAAGGCGGGGAAGTAGTTCACGCGCCGACGGGCAGGCGTGCCAGCTATGGTGACCTTGCCGCTGACGCCGCCCGCATACCCGTTCCCGCTCCCGAAACCGTGGCGCTCAAGCGACCGGAGGAATTCAGGCTCATCGGCACCCCAGCCAAGCGTCTGGACGCACCGGCCAAGGTCAATGGGACGGCCGTCTATGGCATCGATGCCCGGCCGCCGGGCGTCAAGATCGCCACGCTGGCGCAATCGCCGGTCTTCGGCGGCCGTGTGAAGAGCGTGGATGACGCGGCAGCCAAGGCGGTCAAGGGCGTGCGCCAGATCGTGCGGCTCGATGACGCCGTCGCGGTCGTGGCCGACCATATGGGCGCTGCCAAGAAAGGGCTGGAGGCGCTGGCGATCGAATGGGATGACGGACCGCACGCCAAGCTCGGCACCGACGCGATCGTGGGCGAGCTCGAAAGGGCGACGCTGAATGCGGGGCCGGTTGCGGAGAATATCGGCGATGTCGACGCCGCCCTGTCGGGCGCCGCCACCAAGGTCGAGGCGATCTACCAGGTTCCGTTCCTCGCGCACGCTGCCATGGAGCCGATGAACTGCACCGTCCATGTTCGCAAGGATGGCTGCGAGATCTGGGTCGGCAGCCAGGTCCTTGCCCGAGCCCAGGCAGCAGCGGCAGAAGCCGCCGGCCTGCCGCTGGACAAGGTTGTCGTCCACAATCATCTGATCGGCGGTGGCTTCGGGCGCCGCCTGGAGGTCGATGGCGTCACGCGCGCCGTCGAGATCGCCAAGCATGTCGACGGCCCGGTGAAGGTCGTCTGGACGCGCGAGGAGGATATCCAGCACGATATGTACCGGCCCTATTTCTTCGACCGAATATCGGCTGGCCTCGACAGCAAGGGAAAGCCGATCGCCTGGAACCATCGCTTCGCCGGTTCGTCGATCATCGCGCGCTGGCTGCCGCCTGCGTTCAACAATGGTCTCGACCCCGACACTACCGACGGTGCGATCAATCTCGCCTATGGTCTGGCGAATACGCATGTCGAGTATCTGCAGGTGGAACCCGCGGGTATTCCGACTGCCTTCTGGCGCAGCGTCGGGCCGTCGCACAATGTTTTCGTGACCGAAAGCTTCATGGACGAGCTGGCGGCTGCGGCCAGGCACGATCCTGTCGCCTATCGATTGGCTCTGCTCGACAACGCGCCGCGTGCCAAGGCCGTCCTCGAACTGGCCGCTGAAAAGGCCGGCTGGGGACAGCCCCTGCCGGAACGGGTTGGCCGGGGCGTGTCCCTGCAGTTTGTCTTCGCCACCTATATGGCGCAGATCGCCGAAGTCGAGGTGTCGAAGGACGGCACGGTTCATGTCCGGCGTGTCGTCTGTGCTGTCGATTGCGGCACCGCTGTCAATCCAGATACCGTCCGGGCGCAGATCCAGGGCGCGATCATGTTCGGCATCACGGCGTCGCTCTATGGCGAGATTTCGCTCAAGGACGGACGTGTCGAGCAAAGCAATTTCGACACCTACCAGATCCTTCGCATGAACGAGGCGCCGGCGGTCGAGGTGCACATCGTCGGCAGCACGGAGCCTCCAGGCGGAATGGGCGAGGCCGGAACGTCGGCCATCGTTCCGGCCGTGACCAACGCCATCTTCGCCGCCACGGGCATACGGCTGCGCAAACTGCCGATCGACACCGAGCAACTGAAATCGGCTTGAAGCAACCCGCTGGAGAATAGCAATGCGCCATCCCTTGTCGCTCGCTCTCATACTGTCGGCGGCCATCGTTTCCACAGCTGCGGCCCACGGAAATGCCGATCACGGAAAGACGCTGTTCAGCCGTTGTGCGGCCTGTCACGCCGCAACGGACCAGAACAAGGTCGGTCCAGGACTGGCTGGTGTATTTGGACGGCCAGCGGGGACAGCGCCAAACTTCCGCTATTCGAAAGCAATGATCGCCTATGCAAAGCCTTGGGACGAACAGACACTCGATGGCTTCCTGACAGCGCCCGCCAAGGCAATACCGGGCACATCAATGACAATTGCGGTGTCCAAGGCATCGGACCGCGCGGACATCATCGCCTACCTCAAGTCCCTCGGCTCTCCGTGATGACCGGCGGCTGAAACGCGCGACTGCTCGTGCCGGTGGCGCCGGGCGAACGGCGGGCGTGACAAGCCCTGTGGCAAGCGACGGCGGGATGGGTTACCGGGTTCAACCGCCACGGCAGGCAGCGTCGTAGTCCGCCAGCACCGCACCGATCGCCGCATGGAAAATCGCCTCCGGATTGCCTGCCGGTCCGAGCCTGGCCGGCAGCGTCGGCAGAAACTGCCGCATCAGCGTTTCAGGAATGGCGACGCCGTCCAGCGCCCTGCGCAACCGATCGACGGCGGCAACAGCAATGGGGTTGCTCCAATAGTAGCGGATGCGGTCGCTGTAGCTGTAGTGCCGCTGCAAATAGAGGTCCGCTTCGCTGCCGTGGTAGTGATTGTGCCAGTGCCCAGGAGCGGCCACCATCACGCGCTCCATCGTCCGGGCAAGCGATCTGTCGCCATAGTCGGCAACCATTTCGGAGGCGATCAGGTCGAGGCCGTAAAGTGCCTCGCGCAAGGCGAATGTCAGGCCTGGGCCGACCTTGAGGATAGGAAAGCCGTTGGCGACAAGCGCCGTCAGCGCCGCGCGACTCTGGTAATCGGTCGAATGCGCCTCGTAGACGAGCGAGGGTTGCTCATCGAGCAGCCCGGTCAGGCCTTGCGATTTTTCGGGATTGTAGGTGACCACGTTCTGGCTGCCGAATTCCACGCCGGGCTGCACCACGACGGCGAGGACACGCGCAAAGGCATCCGTCAGGCCTTCGCGGGCAAAGATGTCGCGGTGAACGTCGATCGTGCGCCGCGCCGCTGCCGCTTCGGTCGGCTTCAGATCATTAATCGCGTGATCGACGCCTCCGGGGGCGGGCACTTCGGTGCCGATGATGTAGACCGGCAACGCGCTACCGATTGCTCTCGCCGCCGTTTCGGCCGCTTGGGCCAGCCGCGCCGCGCGTGTGGCAATGAGCTCGTCATCGAGCGCCGCCGGCTCGCCGGCGCATCCCATCGAGGCGTCGAGATGGATCTTGCTGAAGCCGGCTTTGACATAGGCGCTGACCATCGCCTCGGCCTTGTCCATCGCCTGCGCCGCCGGCTCGCCGCGCCACGGGTTCGGTCCCAAATGATCGCCGCCGAAGATGATGCGCGAGGCGTCCAGCCCCTTGCCGGCGATCTCCAGCACGAAGGCCACGAACATTTCCGGCGTCATGCCGGTATAGCCGCCGAACTGGTTGACCTGGTTGCAGGTCGCCTCGATCAGCAGGTATTTCTCTTTGCTTGCGGCGGCGCGCCGTATTGCCGTCTGGATCACCAGCGGATGCGCAGAGCAGATCGAGGTGATGCCGTAGGGCGTTCCGTTTCGGTGGGCAGTAGCGAGGCCTGCAAGCGGGCTCATGTCCGCCTCGCAGTGCCGGCGATGAATTGGTCAAGCACGTCGAAGCCTGCAACGCCTTCCATCGGGCCGCGCCGGGTGACGTTGCGGGCGCCGGCGGCATTGGCATAGAGCAGGGCCTTGCCGGGCTCCATTCCCTGGCGGCGGCAGGTCAGATAGGTGGCGCCGAAACAATCGCCGGCTCCGGTCGGGTCGACTTCTTCGACCAGAAAGCCGGCGCAGTCGATCCTTGCGCCATCGGCGCCGAACCAGGAAGAGCCGTCAGCACCGCGCTTCAGCACGATCTCGCCGACGCCCCGGGCAAACAGCGCCGTCACCGCCTGTTGCTCGTCGTCGATGCCTGCAGCCGCCAGCAATTCGTCGCCGGACGGCAGCAGCAGGTCGGCATCGTCGACCAGCGCCGAAAACAGCGCGCCATCGGCGCCGGCGATCAGCTCCTTGCGCATGTTGGGGTCGAAGGAGGTCGAGCCGCCGCGCGCCCGCACCGCCTTGCCAGCATAGGCGACGATTTCCTTCAGCCCGGCAATCGACAGCGTCGATCCCATAATGTGCAGATGGCCGGCTTTGTCCGCCAGAACGCGTGCGGCGGTGGTGAGATGGATCTGGCCGGCGGCGGATTCGGCGATGTTGTAGACGAAGTCGCGGCCGCCATCGGGCCTATAGCGCACGAAGGCACATCCGGTCGGGAAGCGGTCGCTTATATCGACGGCAGCGACGTCGACGCCGTCTCGCTTCAGTCTTTCCAGATTGAGCGTGCCGAAATCGTCGCGGCCGACGCAGCCGATGATGCCGGCGCCGCCGCCCAGCCTGCCGACCTGGTCGATGAAGATCGCCGGTGCGCCGCTAGGGAATGGCCCTGTCAGCGTCTGCGGTTCGAGGAAGCCAAAGCCCCGTTCGGTCGCCATGATCTCGACCAGGATTTCGCCGGCGACAATCGTTGGCCCCACGGCCTCGGCGGCGATCTCGCTGCGGCGCGAAAGGCTCATGCTTACAATTCCTTCTCTCCCCGCCGGAACGGGACACTGGCGGCGTGCGGGTCGTACGATAGCTCCCGGCTGTAGCCGAGGTAAATCGCGCCGAGCGCGAAGTCAACATAAACTACACGTACGTACACTTTATCTACTGCGCGTGCGGCCTTTACAGTGCGCCATACGGCGGGGTCGTCAAGCGCCGAGCCTGGGCCAGACACCAAATATCAGGCCTAGCGTGGCTTGACTTGACGGTCTTCAAGCGCAATAAAATATGCACGCATGTTCACTTACACATGCGCATTCGTAAAGGAGGAGACGAAATGCCAATTGGTAAGCGTATGGGAATTCTTGGCCTGTCGGTCGCTGCTTTGGCGCTGACAGCGGGTGCCGCCCTGTCCGAGGAGATCACGGTTGCGACTGTCAACAATGGCGACATGATCATCATGCAGAAGCTGTCGCCCGAATGGGAGAAGGCGACAGGCAACAAGGTCAACTGGGTGGTGCTCGAAGAAAACGTGCTGCGCGAGCGGGTCACCACGGACATCGCCACCAAGGGCGGACAGTTCGACGTGCTGACCATCGGCGGCTATGAGACGCCGATCTGGGGTAAGAGCGGCTGGCTGACGCCGCTCAACGATCTCGGCGCCGACTACGACTATGACGATCTGATCGCGCCGGTCCGCAGTGGCCTGACGGTCGACGGCAACCTCTACGCCGTGCCCTTCTATGCCGAAAGCTCGTTTACACTCTACCGCAAGGATCTTTTCGACGCAGCCGGCCTGAAGATGCCGGAGCAGCCGACCTATGACCAGATCACGGAATTCGCCGACAAGCTCACCGACAAGTCGAAGGAACAGTATGGTCTGTGCTTGCGCGGCAAGCCGGGCTGGGGCGAGAACATGGCATTCCTCGGCACGCTGGTGAACACGTTCGGCGGCCGCTGGTTCGACATGGACTGGAAGCCGCAGCTCAATTCACCTGAGTGGAAGAAGGCGATCGGCTGGTATGTCGACACCATGAAGAAGGATGGACCTCCGGGCATCAGCTCCAACGGTTTCAACGAGAACCAGACCTTGTTCGCCTCCGGCCATTGCGCCATGTGGATCGACGCCACGTCCGCGGCGGGTCGCGTCTATGATCCGAAGCAAAGCCAGGTTGCCGACAAGGTCGCCTTCGCCAAGGCGCCGGTGGCGGTGACGCCCAACGGCTCGGCCTGGGGCTGGGCATGGAGCCTCGCCATCCCGACCTCGACCAAGAAAGCGGATACAGCAAAGTCCTTCGTCAAATGGGCGACTTCGAAAGCCTATGTCCAGCGCGTCGGTGAGACGGAAGGCTGGGTTGCGGCACCCCCTGGAACGCGCAAGTCCACCTATGCCAGCGCCGACTACCAGAAGGCAGCGCCCTTCGCCGCGACGGTGCTTTCGGCGATCGAATCCGCCGATCCGACCAAACAGACCAAGGACCCGGTTCCCTATACCGGCATCCAGTTCGTCGCCATTCCTGAGTTCCAGGGCATCGGAACTGAGGTCGGTCAGGCGATTGCCGCAGCGGTCACCGGCCAGCAGTCGGTCGATGATGTGCTGAGCGGCGCCCAGGCCTCGGTGGAGAAGACGATGACCGAGGCTGGCTACATCAAATAGGCGCGTTCAAGCCAGGGACCGTGCGTGTGCCGTCCCTGGTGATCCGGGCCTAAAAAACCTCCCGTTGCAGCAGGCCCGGAGGATGCACGGACCCGTCCACAGCGGGTCCGTGCTTTCCTTGCAGGCGACGAAAGCCGCCATTTGGCGGTACATCTTTTCGAGAAACGCGGAAAAAATTGAAATGAGATTGAAGAACAAGATTGCCCTGATAACCGGCGGTGCGCGCGGCATTGGCCTCGGCTTCGCGCAAGCCTATGCGCGCGAAGGCGCCACCGTGGTGATTGCCGATATCGACATCGAGCGTGCGACGCGGGCGGCCGCCGCGATCGGTGCTTCGGCCAGCGCCATCAAGCTTGACGTCACTGACCTCGCAGCGATCGACAGGATCGTCGCCGAGGTCGATCACGATTTCGGCGGTATCGACATCCTCGTCAACAATGCGGCCATCTTCGACATGGCGCCGATCACCGAGATCACCGAAGCGAGCTACGACAGGGTGTTCGCTATCAATCTCAAGGGGCCGCTGTTCATGATGAAGGCGGTGGCCAATGTGATGATCGCGCGCGGCCGCGGCGGCAAGATCATCAACATGGCGAGCCAGGCCGGCCGCCGCGGCGAGGCGCTGGTGACGCTTTACTGCGCCTCCAAGGCAGCGATTATCTCGGCGACGCAGTCGGCGGCATTGGCGCTGGTCAAGCACGGCATCAACGTCAATGCCATCGCGCCCGGCGTCGTCGACGGCGAGCATTGGGATGTCGTCGACGCCCACTTCGCCCGCTGGGAGGGCCTGAAGCCCGGCGAGAAGAAGGCCGCTGTCGCGAAGTCGGTCCCGATCGGCCGCTTTGCGCAGCCCGAGGATATTGCCGGGCTCGCCGCTTCCTGGCCTCGTCCGACAGCGATTACATTCTGGCGCAGACCTACAACGTCGATGGCGGCAACTGGATGAGCTGAAGCGCTCTCTGAGCCGCATCGCCAAGGGAGACTGAAATGAAGGCCATCCGATTTACCGCCGCAGGCGTTGCCGGCATGGCGGAGCTGGACCTGCCAAAGATCAAGCCGGGGCACGTTCTGGTACGGGTCCGCGCCGCCGGGCTTTGCCACACCGACATCGAGGTCCTGCATGGCCGCTACGGGGAGGGGGCGTTTCCGCTGGTTCCCGGTCATGAATATGCCGGCACGGTGGAAGTGGTCGCCGACGATGTCACCACCGTCAGGCCCGGCGACCGGGTCGCCGTCGATCCAAACATTCCGTGCGGGCATTGTCCCGCCTGCAGGAAAGGCCTCACCAATCTGTGCGTCAGCCTGAAAGCCTATGGTGTCACCGCCGATGGCGGCTTTGCCGAATTCAGCTTGGTTGCCGTCGACCATCTGCATGGGATCGGCGATCTCGGTTTCGCCACGGCAGCCCTTGCCGAACCGCTCGCCTGTGTCCTCAACGGTCTCGGTGCCGCTGGGCTCGAGGCCGGCAAGAACGCGCCCAACAACGCGCTGGTCTTCGGCGCCGGGCCGATCGGCTTGTTGCTTGCCCTCTCGCTCAGGGCCAAGGGCGTCAAGAATGTGGCGGTCGCCGACATCAGCGAACAACGCCTCGCCTTTGCCGAAACGCTCGGGCTGGAACCGTTGGTGTCGGGATCGCAGGCTCTCTCGGCACGGGCGCGGGGCTTCGATTTCGTCGCCGACGCCACCGGCGTCGCCAAGGTGGTCGAGGGCATGATCGGCTTCACCTCCGATGGCGGCACCGCGCTCGTCTTCGGCGTCTGCGCCCCCGATGCCAGGATATCGGTCGCACCGTTCGAGATATTCCGCCGCCAGATCCGATTGGCGGGGTCGCATTCGCTCAACCGCAACATTCCGCAGGCGCTCGATATTCTCAAACACGACGATGGCACGATGGCGCGGCTTGTCAGCCACCAGTTGCCGCTTGCCGAACTGCTGCCGTTTTTCGCCAAAGCCGGCGGCGACCCAACGACGATGAAAGTACAGTTTTCCGCGGAGTCATAAATCAAGGCAGGGCGGCCACGCCCATGGAGCAGCAAGCTTGCTCATGCGCCCGGAAAGAACGGTCCTCCTCCTTTCCGCGAAAAGGTGACTCAAGTAGACAGTGGCGACGGCAGTTCGAACAGGGAGCCCATGGATGGCAAAGACGATCAGGACGATGGAGGACTTCTCGGCCTTTGTCGGCTTGTCTCGCACCACGGTTTCCAAATATTTCAACGACCCTAGCTCGGTGCGGAAAAACACGCGCGGCACAATTGAGGCGGCGCTGAAGAAATCCGACTTCCGGCCGAGCATGTTCGCCGTCAATCTCAACCGCCGCCGCAGCAACATTTTGGGCGTCATCATTCCGAATTCGACCGATCCGTTCTACATGGCACTGACGCGCCGCATCGAGCGGATCGCCAACGAAGCCGGCTTCTTGGCGTTTGTGCTGTCGTCCGACGGACGTGCCGAAATGGAAGACCAGGCGATCCAGACCTTCAAGTCGATGAACATTGCCGGCGCCATCATCGCGCCACTCGGCGTGCAGTCGCACCACCGGATCCTGGCCGAACTCGGATCGAGCATCCCGCTGATCTATGTCGACTCGCCGCTTGACGAGACCTCGTCATTCGTCGGCACCGACAACAGGCAGAGCTTCAGGCTGATCGTCGACTATCTCTGCAGATCCGGCGAGCCGCCCTGCTACTTCGCCATGCCGCTGGTCAACAACAACGCCTCGGCGCGGCAGGATGCTTATGTCGAGGCCATGCACCAATTGAAGATGACGCCGAGCATCGCGCCTGTTGCCGACGCGCAGTCGTGGGATTTCGAGAAATTCGGTTACGATGAAGCTTTGCGCATCCTGAAGGGGCAAGGCTTCCCGACGAAGACCGTGCTTTGCGCCAACGACCGTGTTGCCTTCGGCGTGCTTGCCGCCGCCTATCAGCTCGGTCTGAAGGTCGGTCATGGCGCGGATTGCGACCTCAGGGTCGCCGGGCACGACGACCATCCGCTGTCGCGCTATGCCTGCCCACCGATCACGACGGTGGCGCAGAACTACAACGAGATCGGCCGGCTGGCGATCGAACTTCTGCTGGAGCGGCTGGATGAAAAATCCCCGGCGGCCAAACCGGCAAACGGCCGCATCCTGCTCAACGCCGAGTTGATGCTGCGCAGTTCGGCCTGAACCGGAGCGTGTCCATCACCGCAAGAATCGGGTGGCGCGTACTGTGGCAGTGTGCAAATCCGACTGCGACCGCTGCGAAAGGACGACCATGCTTACGCTTCACGATTATCTGCCGTCGCAAAATGGCTGGAAAGTCCGGGTCCTGCTCGGGCTGCTCAAGATCCCGTACAACAGCCGCATGGTCTCGATCTTCGAGGGCGAGAGCCACACCGACGCCTTTCTGAAGCTCAACCCGGCCGGCGCCGTCCCGGTGCTCGAACTGGAGGATGGCCGCGCGATCGCTGAATCGAATGCGATCCTGATCTATCTCGCCGAGGACACGCCGTTGCTGCCGGCCGACCGCTACACCAACGCCAAAATCATGCAATGGCTGTTCTTCGAGCAATATCATGTCGAGCCGGTCATCGGCTCGCTGCGTTTCTGGACATTGACGGGAAGGCTGGAGCGCAATCAAGCGATGGTCCCTGCCAAGCGCGAGGCCGGCGCCCGCACGCTCGCCGCGCTGGAGCGCAGCCTGGCCGACACGCCCTTCCTTGCCGGCGACGATTTCACGATCGCGGATATCGCCGTCTATGCCTATGGCCATCGGGCGCAGGATTGCGGCTTCCTGTTGACCGACTATCCGGGATTCTTTGCCTGGACCGGCCGCGTGCAGGAGGCTATCGGTCCGGGCTACCCCGTGCATCCCTACGCGATCGACCCGCATTCCGGCGCGTGAGCAGCCGGGCGCGCGAGGCGCCCGGCGTCGATATTGTCAGTGCTTGCTCTTGCCGGTTCCGGCTTTGTCGCCACCGATCGGAATGCGCCTGGATCTGGCCTGGGCTCGCTGGGTTTTGGGCAACGTCACGGTGAGCACACCATTGTGGAAAGCGGCGCGGACCTTGTCTTCCTCGACTTCGGTACCGAGCGGGATGCGCCGCTCGAAGCGGCCGTAGAAGCGCTCGGAGAACTGCTTGTCGTTGTCCTCGGTCTCGGCGTGCCTTTCGCCGCGCAGCGTCAGCATCCCGTCATCGAGCATCACCTCGACATCCTTTTCCTCCATGCCCGGGATTTCGGCGGTCACGCGGATTTCGGTTTCGCCGTCGGAGATTTCCAAGCTCGGCCAGTTGGCATTTGCGCCAAGGGCCCGGCCGAGCGACGGCAGTCGTGTGTCGAAGCCGCGCAACGCATCATCAAACAGGCGGTTCATCTCGCGATGCAAGGTCATGAAGGGATCGCGCTCGCCTTCGCGATAGAAGTTCGGGGCCTGACTGCCTTCCCGGCCCCAGGGTATGAGATCACGAATAGCCATTTTATTGGTCTCCTTTTCTCGACTGGTCACATAAGGCGATGCCGGCAACCCCGCATCCGTGTGTTCAGCCTGGATCCGCAGACTCTCAAGTCGAACCGTGCCATCGCTCCGGGTTCGAAGCAGGGCGGCCAAAGAGCCGGCGCTCCCTGTGCCGGTTCCGTTCGGCAAACCGACAAATGTCGATCTGGAGGTTGTCGGCCTGAAGTCAAGACCCAGATACCATCCAGCAGCAGATTTTATTCCCGATGCCGGTCTATGGCTGAGTGCATCTCGACGACAGGCCGGCACCTTTGCATGGAGGTCATCATGACACGCGACGACATCATTTCGGTGTTGGGGCCGGTAGACGAGGCGGTCATTGCCGACATCGCGCTGACCGGCGCCAGCCTTGAAGAACTGCGCGAGGCCTTCGCCTGGCTCGGTGCCGACGAGGCGCTGCTCAACGAGGGCCGCCCCTTGCCGGGAACGAAAGTGGCGCGGCTGATCGAGATCCTCGACATGCCGGAGGATGAGGACGGCCGGCAAGCGGCGGCGGAGTAGGCAGTAGGGAGTAGGGACTGGGGGGTAGGGAGTGGGGAGGGTACCCGGTCCACGCCTTGTTACTCCTCACTTCTTCACCTCTGCACTCCCTCGTCACGCCCTCGACAGCAACCGGCGCATGATCAGCGAGGCGTGGCCGCCGACGCCGTGCGCGGCAGGCCGGTGCTCGACCACTTCGAAGCCATGCTTCCGGTAGAAGGCGATCGCCCGGTCGTTGCCTTCGATTACCTCCAGCGCAATGCTGGGAATGCCGGCATGGGCGGCGAGCACGGCGTGCAGCAGGTCGGTGGCGAGCCCGCTGCCGAACTCGGTCTTGTCGATATGCAGCCGGTCGAGCAGGACGTCGCCCCGATCGTCCATCGCCGCCATCGCATAGCCTGCGATCGAACCGTCCGGCCGCTCGGCCACGAACGACATCTTGTTGTCATCCAGCAATTCGGCCGCCAGCCGCTCGGGCGCATGCTTGTCGTCGGAAAGCTGCGCGGTGGTCTCGGGTCCCATGATCGGTGAATAGGTGCGCCGCCAGGACTCGCCCAACAGCCGCGACACCGCCGCCACATCCTTCCCGGTCATCGCCCTGATCTGAACCATCGCCGAACCCTTACCGCCTGACCCGCGACTTCAGCCAGCGGTCGAAGGCCACCGCCAGGATCAGGATCAGTCCGATGACGATGCTTTGCGTGTAGGACGAGACATTGTTGAACTGCAGCCCGTTCTGCAGCACACCGATCAGCGCCGCGCCGACCACCGTGCCGCCGACCGAGCCGATGCCGCCGAACAGCGAAGTGCCGCCGATGACGACGGCGGAAATCACCGTCAGTTCGTAGCCGATGCCGGCGACGGCCTCGGAGGAGTTCAGTCTTGCCGACAGCACGAAGGCGGCCAGCCCGGCGAAGAAGCCGACGATGACATAGACCGAGATCAGGATGCGGTCGACGCGCAGACCCGACAGCCTTGCCGCTTCGGCATTGCCGCCGACGGCATAGACGGCGCGGCCGTAGCGCGTGTAGCGCAGCACGATGTGGCACAGGATCGCGGCGACCGCGAAGATGATCGCCGGCACCGGCACCGGCCCGATCAAACCCGTACCGAACCAGCGCATCGAGGCGTCGAAGCCGGAGATCGGGCCGCCATTGGAGATGGTCAGCGTAAGGCCGCGAAACACCGTCAGCCCGCCCAGCGTGACGACGAAAGGCGGCACTTTCAGCCGGGTGATGGCGAAGCCTTGCATACCACCGGCGAGCGCCCCGACGATGACGGCGGCAAGCAGGGCGGCGAACCAGCCATATCCCTGAGTCCCCGAGGTCGACAGCGACAGCGTGTTGGCGGCGCCGCCCTTGGCCACCACCGCCGCCACCATGCCGCAGAAGGCGAGCAACGAGCCGACCGAGAGATCGATGCCGGCGGTGAGGATGACAAAGGTCATGCCGAGCGCGATCAGCCCGGTGATCGAGATCTGTCGCAAAATGTTGAACAGGTTGATCGGGTCGATGAAGCTCGGCTTCAAGACGGTGAAGATGATGATCAGCACCGCCAGGAACATCAGCGGCCCAAAGCTCATCAGAAGCCGCGCGACGTTGATGCCGCTACGCCCGGTCTGTTCGGTGGTGCTGGTCATTGCGTCGCTTCCTGCTTCCGGTCGAGCGCCATCAGTTCCATCAGTTTTTCCTCGGTCGCCTCGACGCCCGGCATCTCGCCGGTGATGCGGCCGCGCCGCATGGTGACGATCCGGTCCGACACCGCCAGCACTTCCGGCAGTTCCGACGAGATCATCATGATGGCGATGCCGCGAGCTGCCAATTGCACCAGGATCTGGTGCACTTCGGCCTTGGCGCCGACATCGACGCCGCGCGTCGGCTCGTCGACGATCAGCACCTTTGGGTCGCGCGCCAGCCAGCGGGCCAGGATGACCTTTTGCTGGTTACCGCCCGACAGGCCCTCGATCGCCTGTTCGGGCGAGGCCATGCGGATCGACAGCGCCTTGCGGTAGCCAGCCAGCGCCTCGCGCTCGCGCCGCTCGGCCATGAAGCCGGCGCCATTGCTGTAGCGGCCAAGCGAGGCGATGGAGAAATTGTTGAGGATGCCAAGTGCTGCAAAGATCGCCTGGTGCTTGCGGTCTTCCGGCACTAGGCCGATGCCGAGTTTGATGGCATCGGCGGGCGAAGCTGGCGCGATCGGCTGGCCGTCGAGCGCAATCGTGCCGGCAGCGATGCGGTCGGCGCCGAAAATGGCGCGGGCAAGCTCGGTGCGGCCGGAGCCGACGAGGCCGGCGACGCCAAGGATTTCGCCGGCCTTGAGGTCGAGATCGACGCCTTCGAGCACGATGGCATGCGGCGCCAGCGGATCGCGCACTGTCCGCAAGCCGCGCACCGAGAGCCTGACCGCGCCGGCAACATCGCGCTGCGTCGGTCGCGCGTAGAGTTCGGATGCGGCGCGGCCGACCATCTTCTCGATGATTTTCGGAATCTTGATCGGCTGGCCGTCGCGGTCGAGATGGCCGGCCAGCCTGCCGTCGCGCAGCACGGTCATGCGGTCGCAGATAGCCGACGCCTCTTCCAGCCGATGGGTGACGAACATGATGGCGACGCCGTCCTGGCGCAGCCGGTCCATGATCGACATCAGCTTCTGCACCTCGGTCTCGGTCAGCGCCGAGGTCGGCTCGTCCATGATGATGAGGCGGCTTTTCAGCGACAAAGCACGGGCGATCTCGACCAGCTGCTGCTCGGCCACCGACAGCGACGACACCGGCGTCGACGGATCGATGGCGAGGCCGACGCGAGCGATGATCGCGCGCGAGGCGTCCTCCATCTTGCGCCAGCTGACCAGCCCGAGCGGCCCGAGCGGCGCGCGGCCGATAAAAATGTTTTCCGCCACCGCCAACGTCGGGATCAGGCTGAGTTCCTGGTAGATGGTGACGATGCCATGGCGCTTGGCGTCCTGCGGGCTGGAGGGCGCGTAGTCGGCGCCGTCGAAGACGATGCGGCCGCTCGACGGCGGCATCACGCCGGACAGGATTTTCAACAGCGTCGACTTGCCGGCGCCGTTCTCGCCGAGCAGGCCGAGGATCTCGCCCGGCCAGACCTCGAGCGAGACGTCGCTGAGCGCGGTGACGCCGGAAAAGTGCTTGGTCACGCCTTCGACGACGAGGAGCGGGGGCGATGATGCGGCGGCTTCAGCCATAGACAAAGGTTGCTTCCTCAATGCAGTTCATGCGGCCTCCAATGCCGAGCTTGAACACCCCCCTCTGTCCTGCCGGACATCTCCCCCTCAAAAGGGGGGAGATTGGCAGCGTCCCTGCCGGCGCGTTTTCCTGCAACGCTGGAGGTTGGCGAAAGCGGTCGAACGCTCAATCTCCCCCCGTGAGGGGGAGATGGCCGGCAGGCCAGAGGGGGTGCTGTCCCGCCGGCCTCGCCAACTAGCGGCCGTCGAGCGCCCTACTTCGTCTCGTTCAGCCTCTCCGCCTTGTCGAGATTGTCCTTGCCGATCACGATCGGCGTCAACAGCACCAGCTTCTCCTTCGGCTCGGTCTTGTCCCTGGCGAAGGCGACCGCGATCTGCACCGCGGTGCGCGACTGCTGGCCGGGGAACTGTTCGACCGTGCCGGCGAGCTTGCCGTCACGCACGGCGACGAGTGCTTCCGGCAGCGCGTCAAAACCGTAGATCTTGACGTCGTTGAAGTTGCGCGCAGCACATGCCTCGAGCGCGCCGAGCGCCATGTCGTCATTGGCGCAGATGATGGCGTCCGGCTTGCCGTTGGCGGCAAGGCCGGCCTCGGTCACCGACAGCGCTTCGGCGCGGGCGAAGTTGGCGGTCTGCTCGAAGATGATCTGGTATTTGTCCTTGAGCGGATCGAGCACGTTGTGCACGCCCTTGTTGCGGTCAATCGCCGGACCGGCGCCCGGCTGACCCTGCAGATGGAACAGCTTGGCGCCATTCGGGAACGCCGCCACCATGGCCTGTGCCTCGGCCTCGCCGCCCTTGACGTTGTCGGCGCCGACATGGGCGAGAATGCCTTCGACACCATCGACGCGGCGGTCGATGGTGACCACGGGAACGCCGGCCTTGACTGCTTCCTCGATCGCCGGCGCCAGCGCGTTGACGTCAAGCGGCGAGATGACGATGGCGTTGACCTTCTGCACCAGTGCCGCCTCGATATCGGCGGTCTGCTTCGGCGCCGAGTTCTGGCCATCGCTTTCGGTCAGGTTGACGCCCTGCGCCTGCGCCTCCGCCTTGATCTCGTTCAGCATGTGCACGAAGAACGGAAAGCCGAGATTGGGCACCGAACCCAGTATGGTCAGCTTGTCGGCGGCGAAGGCCGTGGGCGCGGCCAGCGCCATTGCGCCGGTCGCCACGGTCGACAGCAGGAATTCACGTCTGTTCATCTGGTATCCTCCACAAAGCGCAGGACCCCCGAACCGGGAGCGGTTCGGGACCATCTTGCGTCGATTCAAAAATGGAGTGTCCTGTGAGCGCCCAAAGGGACGCGACGGCGCTCCAGCCGGTCCGCCGCAACGTCTCCTCCGCCCGGCGCCGACGGCGGGATGCTAGCCAAGGAAAATCGATTACGCAAGAACGGGTGGGACTGCGCCTCTACCTGTCGATCGTCGTCATGACCCGCTCATTGTAGCGCGGGCCTGAGACCTTTCCGGGCGCAAGTGCTGCATGGAGCGCGGCCATCTCGGCGGCATCGAGCTTCAGCGCGGCCGCCGCGACGTTCTCCTCCAGGTACTTTCGCCGTTTGGTGCCGGGGATGGGCACGATGTCGATGCCGAAGTCATTGCCCTTCTGCAGCACCCAGGCCAGCGCGATCTGTGCGGGTTTCACCCCCTTGGCGCTCGCCACTTCCTGCACTGTGGCCGCTGCCGCGACATTGGCGTCGAAATTGGCGCCCTGGTAGCGCGGGTCGCCGCGCCGGAAATCGCCTTCCGGATAATCCTCGGCGCGCTTGACGTCGCCGGCGAGGAAACCGCGGCCGAGCGGCGCGAACGGCACCAGGCCGATGCCGAGCTGTTTGAGCAGCGGGATGATCTCCGGCTCCAGATTGCGCTCCCACAGCGAATATTCGCTCTGCAGCGCCGACACCGGATGCACGGCATGCGCGCGGCGGATGTTGGCTGCGCCCGCCTCCGACAGGCCGAAGAAGCGCACCTTGCCCTCGGCGACCAGCTTGCCGATCATGCCGGCAACGTCTTCCATAGGCACCGCCGGATCGACGCGGTGCTGGTAGTAGAGGTCGACATGGTCGGTGCCGAGCCGCTTCAGCGAGCCCTCCAGCGCCTCGCGGATATGCGCCGGCCGGCTGTCGCGCTCCGGGCCGACCTGTCTGCCGTTTTCGATGCGGAAGCCGAATTTGGTGGCAAGCGTAACCTTGTCACGCCGGCCCTTCAGCGCCCGCCCGAGCAATTCTTCATTGGCATAGGCGCCGTAGACTTCGGCCGTGTCGAGGAAGGTGCAGCCGAGTTCGATGGCGCGGTGCAAGGTGGCGATCGATTCCGCCTCGTCGGCCGGGCCGTAGGATTGGCTCATACCCATGCAGCCGAGGCCGATCGCCGACACTTGCAGCCCTTGGCTGCCGAGTTTGCGGGTTCTCAAGGTCATTGTCTTTGATCTCCGGGAGGATAAATGGAATTATAGGAGCCGCTCGCTCCGTTTCCATAGTCGCTCGGCAGATTGCGCGTCGACCGCATAGGGCATCACGCCCAGCGTCCCGGTCAGGCGGGCGCCGCCCTGGCAGCACGCCGTCATCTTGTTTTCGGACCGGCGCGATGTCGACGTTTTCGCAATAGACGCCACCCATGCGTGCCGGCGTCGCGCCGCTCGCCTATCTCACGCAATGGCGCATGCGGCTCGCCGAACGGGCGCTGCGCGAGGACACCCTCGCCGTCTCTGGCCTCGCCCGCCGGCTCGGCTACACCTCCGACAGCGCTTTTTCCAACGCCTTCAAGCGTGTCACCGGCAGCGCCCCGAACGTCTATCGCAGTACGGTGCGGGGACGCTCCCAGCTGGCGGCGGAATAAGGGCTTGGCTTGACAAAGCCCGGTTAGAAGCGCCCCGTGCCGGCGGCCATTGGGGCTATGGGGATATCGATGAAGAAAATTTATGAAAAGCCGACGCTGAACAGGCGTCAGCAGCTCTCGCGCGCCATTGCGCTCCAGCTTCCTTCGACGTTCTAGCCACGATCGCAGTCACTGCAAAGCCCGTTGCCTAGAGGTAGCGGGCTTTTTACTGCCGCCGGTCGTCATGCCCGCAGGCGGTCAAAATTGACAGAGCACCCGATCTCCAGCATCCTAATAGGGCCGCCATGTCTTGCGGCGCTTGTGTATGAGTGAGCCATGGCCAGTTCCGTCACCAGCCAGAATTCCAAGCGCGCCGCGGTGCGCAAGGCGCTCGACCGCCACAAGGTGTACGTCACCGCGCAAAGCTTTTCCGGCGGCGTCTACTCGGCCCGCGTGCTGGTCGACGGCGAGGCCTATTGGGTCGATGAATTCCGGCTGAGCCAGCTTCAGGGCGGCCTTTCGCCGGCCGAGCTCGACCTGACGCCGGCCACCGACGATTGAGCTGCCATCGATTGAGCAGTTGCCGCATCCCGCCTAGCATGCGGACATGACCACCCCGCCCAAGCTCAAAGCCTATCGCGCCAAGCGCGAATTTTCGAAGACGCCGGAACCGGCGGGCGGGTTCATTTCAGGCGATGGCAATCGCTTCGTCGTTCACAAGCATCACGCCACCGCCGACCATTACGATTTGCGCCTGCAGGTCGGCGGCGTGCTGAAAAGCTGGGCGGTGCCGCGCGGGCCGTCACTCAACCCGGCCGACAAGCGCCTCGCCGTCGAGACCGAGGATCATCCGCTCGAATATATCGACTTCGAAGGCGTCATTCCCGAAGGCGAATATGGCGGCGGGCCGATGATCGTCTGGGACACCGGCACCTGGGCGCCGATGGACGATGTCGAAAAAAGTCTGAGGACCGGCGCCTTCAAGTTCCGGCTGGCCGGCGAAAAACTCACTGGTGGCTGGATGCTGACGCGTCTGAAACCAAAGCCCGGCGAGGACGAGAACAAGAAAAACTGGCTCTTGTTCAAGGAGCGCGACCTCGCTTCCGACACCGAGCTCGATATCCTCGAAGCGCGGCCGGAAAGCGTGAAATCCGGCAAGCGCATCGAGGAGTTGGTGGCGCCGCCGAAGAAGCCGGCGCGCCTGCCGCCCAGACCCGGCACGCTGAAACCCGGCGCGTTGCCCGGCGCTGTGAGGGGCGATCCACCGTCACGCATCGAGCCTCAACTTGCAACCCAGGTGCCGAAGCCACCGGGCGGGCCGGTGGAAGACACAGGCGAACTCTGGCTGCATGAAATCAAGTTCGACGGCTATCGCACCATGGCGCATATCATCGATGGCGAGGTCCGGCTGATCACGCGTGGTGGCATCGACTGGACGAAACGCTATGGCGACCTGCCGCAAGCCTTCTCGCGGCTGCCGCTCAGCCAGGCGATCATCGACGGTGAGATCATGGTGCTGGACGAGAAGGGCATTTCCCGTTTCGCGCTGCTGCAGGATGCCCTGTCGGCGGGCGCCGGCAGCAAGTTGCATTTCTACGCTTTCGACCTCCCGCATCTCGACGGCTGGGACTTGCGCAAGGCGCCGCTCTTAAAACGCAAAGCCCTGCTCGCCGAGCTTCTCGCCGGCGCCGGCGCCAACTCCGCCATTCAGTTGAGCGATCATGTCGAGGGCGACGGGCAGGGGCTTTACGATCAGGCGACCGAACTCGGGCTGGAAGGCGTCGTCTCCAAGCGCGCCAACGCCATTTACCAGAGCGGCCGCACCAAGAGCTGGACCAAGGTCAAGGCGCTGCAGAAGGGCGATTTCGTCATAGCCGGCTACACCATCTCCGACGCCGCCGAAGGACTGGCCGCGCTCGGCATGGCCGAATTCGAGAATGGCGAACTGCACTATCGCGGCAAGGTGGGCACCGGCTTCGACGCAGCGACGGCAGCCGAATTGCTGGCGCGGCTGGAGCCGCTGCGCGACGGCGCGACGGCGCCCGAAGGCGTGCCGCGCGAGATCATGCGCGAGATGAAATGGGTGCGGCCGCTGCTGTCGGCCCGCATCCACTACGCCAACCGCACGGCGGACAATTCGCTGCGCCATGGCGTGTTCCGTGGCCTGCGCGATGTCGGCCTGTCGACGCCGGTATCACCCAAGCGCAAGCGGCTGATCGCCGAGGCCGATCTCGCCACCATCTGGGTGACCAATCCGGAGCGGCGGCTGTTCGGCAAGACCGGACCGACCAAGCTCGACATCGCCGTCTATTACGCGCTGGTCGGCGACTTCATGCTGCCGCACATTATGGGTCGCCCGGTGTCGCTGGTGCGCTGTCCGACCGGCCTGCCGAAGGATTGTTTCTTCCAGCGCCACGCCTTCACCGGCATGCCGCCCTCGGTGGTGACGTTCGATACCGTCAATTCCGAGGGCGAAACCAAATCCTTCCTGTCGGTCGAAGGCGCAAAAGGCTATCTGGCGCTGGCCCAGTTCGGCGTCGTCGAGTTCCACACCTGGGGCACCCACCGCACCAGTCTCGACAAGCCCGATCTGATCGTCTTCGACCTCGATCCGGGGGAGGGTATCGCCTGGCGCGAAGTGGTGGAGGCCGCCGTCCACATCAAGGGCCAGTTGGAAGGGCTCGGCCTGGTGCCGTTCGCCAAGACGTCTGGCGGCAGTGGCATCCACATCACGGTGCCGGTGACGCAAAAGCAGAACTGGAAGAAGCTGCACCAGGCGACCAGCGCCATCTCCACCCAGCTGGCGGCCAGCGCGCCCGACACTTTCACCACCACCATGGGCAAGGAAAATCGCAAGCGCCGCATCTTCATCGACTATCACCGCAACGCCCGTGGCCACACCTCCGCCGCCCCCTATTCGCTGCGTGCCCGCACCAATCTCCCCGCCTCGACACCGGTAAGCTGGAGCGACCTGGAGACCATCGATGCGCCGCAGGATCTGAACTATTCCTCGCTGCCGGGCCTGTTGGCGACGTCGGGCGATCCCTGGGCGGACATGGAGGATTTCGCCAGGGATTTGCCTGCTTTCAAGACCTAGGTTCCTCTCCCCGCTCGGCAGGGGCGAGAACCCAAGTTTTGCTGGGCCGATTCCAATTCCATCGACCATGCGAACAATTTGAACTATTCTCTAGCAACAGCCCCTCCAACCTGCCTGGAAGGTTTCGTCAGGAATTTGCCGGTATGTTTGGGGCCAGTGTAGGATTTTCGCAGCGCCATTCGTCCTTCGGACGAAGCGCTGCAGAGAGCATGATCCCGAAAAGTGGGAACCGGTTTTCGGATAAGATCATGCTCAATCTGAAATGTCAGTGCATGGCCGCGTAGGAGAGAGTTCATGGCGCCCAGGGCAAGTTGGAAAGGTTACCTCAAGCTCAGCCTCGTCAGCTGTCCGGTCCGGCTTTATCCGGCAACGACGACCAGCGAGCGCATCTCGTTCAATCAGCTGCACAAGAAGACCCACAACCGCATCAACATGAAGCCGGTCGACCCCGAACTGGGGTTGGTCGAGCGTTCGGATCTGGTCAAGGGTTACGAGTACGAGGACAAGCAGTACATCATCATCGATGATGCCGACCTCGAAGCGGTGCGCATCGAATCCAACCACACGATGAACATCGAGGCCTTTGTCGACGAAGACGAGGTCGACGTCATCTACCAGGATGCGCCGTACTACATGGCTCCGGATGGCGCCATGGCCGAGGAAACCTTCGCCGTGCTGCGTGAAGCCATGCGCAAGTCCGGCAAGCTCGCCATTGCCCGCCTTGTCCTGTCCAGCCGCGAGCGGGTGGTGACGATCGGTTCGCGCGAGAACGGCATGTTCGTCTGCACCTTGAGGAACCCGAACGAAGTGCGTGGCACAGCTGAATATTTCGGCAACATCCCGGCCGGCAAGCCCGACGCTGAAATGCTGCAATTGGCCGAAGCGCTGATCAAGCAGAAGGAAACCACCTTCGACCCGAAGAACTACGAGGACCGCTACGAGATCGCGCTGATGCAGATGATCCGAGAGAAGCTGAAGGGGCACAAGCCGATCATTGCGGCGGCTCCCGAACGCGGCAATGTCATCAACCTGATGGATGCGCTGAAGGCGAGCCTCTCGCAATCGGCCAAGCCGCCGGCCAAGTCGAAGAGCAAGGCCGACGAGGCTGAAAAGCCCGCCGCCAAAGCCAAGGCAGGCGCGGCCAAGGAAAATCCGTTGAAGGCCAATTTGCTCAAGGCCGTCGGCAAGAGCAAGGGGTGACGGCGCCCACCGGCATAACCTCCGGCGCCGTCTTCGGCACCATCGGCGCGCTGGTGGCGTTCCCGCTGCGGCTGGCCGCGCGCGAGGTCGAGCGCCGGCACGGCCAGTTGCGGCGCGGCGTCACCAGGCGCACCAGCCATGTCGCGTTCGGGCGCACGCTGCTTGCCAAGGCCGGCATGGCGAAGACCGGCGATGCCGAGATCGAGCGCCGCGTTATCGCCGAGCGCGCCGCCGGCCGCACACTTCTCAGCGAAAATGGCTTCCTGCGTCTGCTCGGCCTGATAAAGGCGCCCGAAACGTCTTCGCTGTCCAGGCAGTCGCTCATCGACCAGTCCAAGCTGTCGGGCGCTGATCTCGACCTGCTCAGCCTGTTCGACGCCTTCGAGCATGATGGCGAACCCTATTCCTTCCGCGACCTGATCCTCGCCCGCAAATATGCCGGACTGGTCG
The DNA here is from genome assembly GCF_013520985.1 of Mesorhizobium neociceri. GTDB lineage: Bacteria > Pseudomonadota > Alphaproteobacteria > Rhizobiales > Rhizobiaceae > Mesorhizobium > Mesorhizobium neociceri. Next base: position 128,576 of record NZ_JACDTY010000014.1, read on the forward strand.
CCGGCGGCGCTTCATGGGGCGCCATCGCGCGCTCCGTGCATCGCTCCGGCCCGGTCGCCTCGCTCACCGCCAAATCACTCAATGTCGGCTCGCAGCATGGCCGGCCGGATGCGATCTATCTCGAAGGCGGCCAGAGCGAGCTCGACGGCCAGCTGCTGTTCGATCTCGGCAGTGCAGCCGGCGATGACACGCTGGAGGACTTGTTCGCCGAGGCGGAAAGCGCGGAAGAGCAGGGCGACCACGAGCAGGCAGCGGCGCTTTACCAGCGCTGCCTCAGCATCGATCCGAGTGACGCCATTGCCGCCTTCAACCGCGCCAACTGCCTGCGCGGCGCCGGCCGCGTGGCCGACGCGGCGCATGACTATGCAAGGGCGATCAAACTCGATCCGGCCTTCGTCGAGGCATGGTTCAATCTCGCCGGACTGATGAGCGATCAGGGCAAGGTGGCTTCGGCGCGCCGGCACCTGCAAAAGGCCATTGCGCTCGACAAGGGCTATGCCGATCCGGTGTTCAACCTCGCAAGGCTCGAGTTCGACGCCGGCAATCTGGCTGAAGCGCGCCGCAACTGGGTGCGCTATCTCGAACTCGACGCTGAGTCCGAATGGGCGCGGATGGCGGCCAAGGGGATACAGTTCGTCGATCTGCAGATGACGCGCACGGCGGGGTGAGTTCTTGCCTTCTCCCCTTGTGGGAGAAGGTGGATCGGCGCGCAGCGCCGAGACGGTTGAGGGGTGTTGGAAGGAATGAGATGCAGGCGTTCCCTGGAACACCCCTCATCCGACCGAGCTGCGCTCGGCCACCTTCTCCCACAAGGGGAGAAGGGGTCACCAACGTTGGAGTCTCCATGACCACGTTCCTCTTCGACGGCTTCGACACCGCTCCCGTCACCATCCTGCTCGCGCATGGCGCCGGCGCGTCGATGGATTCTCCCTCGATGACCGCTACGGCCAAGGCGCTGGCGGCTGCCGGCTTCCAGGTTGCGCGTTTCGAGTTCCACTACATGGCCGCTCGCCGCTACGGCCATCGCAAGCCGCCGCCACGCGCCGAGACGGTGAACCCGGAATACATCAAGGCCATCGCCGATCTCCGGGCGAGGGGCGTCACCGGGCCGCTCATCATCGGCGGCAAGTCGATGGGCGGGCGCGTGGCCTCGATGGTCGCCGACGAGATGTTCGCCAAGGGCGAGATCGCCGGGCTGATCTGTCTCGGCTATCCCTTCCATCCGCCGGCCAAGCCCGAGCAGCTCAGGACAAAACATCTCGCCGATCTCAAGACACCGACACTGATCTTCCAGGGCACGCGCGACGAGTTCGGCACCAGGAAAGAGGTCGCCACCTACGCGCTGTCCGACGCCATCGAAGTGATCTGGCTGGAGGATGGCGACCACGATCTGAAACCACGCAAGGCGCTGTCGGGGTTTTCGACGGCGGATCATCTGAAGACGCTGGCCGAGACGGTGAAGGCGTGGACGGCGCGGCCATTGCCTTCGTCATCCTAGGGCGAAGCAAGGAGCGAAGCGACGCGGCGCAGACCCTGGGATCCATGCCGTGACTTTCGAGCGCAGCTACGAAGCAGAATTCTGCCTCGCCGCGTTCCATGGCAGGCGTCCCGGCATGGATCCTCGGGTCAAGCCCGAGGATGACGAAGCGAAAGGCGTGCCCGGTATTCTCTATGAAAATCGCCTCCTTCAATATCAACAACATCAACAGCCGGCTGCAAAACCTGCTGGCCTGGCTGGCGGTCGCAAAACCCGACGTCGTCTGCCTGCAGGAGTTGAAGGCGCGCGACATGCAGTTTCCGCGCACGGCCCTGGCCGATGCCGGCTATGGCGCGGTGTGGAAGGGCGAGCCGACCTGGAATGGCGTCGCCATACTCGCGCGAGGATCCGAGCCGGTGCTGACCGCGGACGCGCTGCCTGGCGACGACGCCGACAGGCAGAGCCGCTACATCGAGGCGGCCGTCGATGGTGTCGTCATCGCCTGCCTCTATGCGCCCAACGGCAATCCGCAGCCGGGGCCGAAATTCCAGTACAAGCTGGCGTGGCATGAACGGCTGGAAGCGCATGCCGAACAGCTGTTCGACACCGGCCTGCCGGTGGCGCTGGTCGGCGACTACAACATCGTGCCCGAGCCGCGCGACATCTACGCCACCCGCTCCTATGACGACAACGCGCTGGTCCAGCCCGAAAGCCGGGCGTCGTTCCAGCGGCTGCTTGAGCAGGGCTGGACGGATGCGCTGCGCAAGAAGCATCCCAAGGAAACGCTCTACACATTCTGGGATTACCGCCGCAACCGCTGGCCGCGCGATGCCGGCTTGAGACTCGATCACATATTGCTGTCGAAGAAACTGGCGCGCCGCCTCACTGCCACCGGCATCGATCGCGATGTTCGCGGTGCGGACGGCGCCAGCGACCACGCGCCGGTATGGGTGGAACTGAAGTAGCTGCGTGATGTCAGCCACTTTCATGCATGACATTTTGCGCTACGCGTTTCATTGCCAGTTTCGTGAATGGGCGGCCGCAAAGCTTGCAGCCCGGGGGAAGAGTCGATGAACAGGGGCGCTGACAGGCTGCTTGGACTGCTCTCGCTGGCTATCGGCGTGGTCTGCTTCGCCATACAGCGTCTGGCGCAGGGCGATGCGAGCATCGCGGCATCCTTTGCCTCCGTGCACCTGGTTGCCTTGTTCGCGGCCGGCGCGGTCTGTGTGATCGGGGCGCTGTTGTTCTTTGCCGGCCTGTTGCCGGGACGTCCGAACCAGCCGTCCGGAACACCGCTGTTCGGTCGGGCGGCCGAGGTGCAAAACCCCGGCAGGCCACGGCTGCGGAGAACCTTCCTGGTTCTGCCAGCGATTGTCGTTCTGGCGTTGCTGGCCGACCAGTTCGGTCCGCTGCGCGCATCCGGCCCGGGCGCTGAGGTAGCCGCCCCGAACGAACCCAAAGCCGGGCCGAAAGGCCAGGATGTCGCCGGGGTCCCGCCGGACTTGGCGACGCCGCCAGCTCCGCCGGTGCAGGCAGCCAAACCGCCGGAGCCGGCGCAGCCAGCGCCGCCGCCCATACCGGCGCAGCCACCCGAGGTCGCTGTTGCCCCGGCTGCCCCGCCACCGGAAGCTGCTCCGCCGCCGGCTCCGGCCATGCCACCCCAGGCCGCGCTTCCGGCTCCGCCCGAAACCGTCGCGCCATTGCCGCCCGCCGAGCCACCATTGCCGACTGAGCCCGACGGCCACCGCGATGCCGTCGTCTGGCTCGCCGTGTCTGCCGATGGCCGCGACATCATGAGTGCCAGCACCGACCACATGATCAAGCTCTGGGATATCGCCGGCAAGCGGCTGATCCGCAACCTCGGCGAGCACAAGGACATGGCGCGCACGGCGCTGTTCATGCCCGACGGCGCCACCGCGCTGACCGCCGGCGACGATGGCGAGATCGTGTTGCGAAAGCTCGCCGACGGCGCGGTGCTTCATGTCTTCTCGTCGGGCGCGAATGGCGGTGTCCGAAAACTGGCGATCAGCCGGGACGGTAAACGCGCCGTCAGCGGCCACGACACCGGCAACGTCATCGTCTGGGACCTGGTGAACAAGTCAGCGCTGCATGTGATGACCGGACATGACTGGCCGATCAGCACGGTGGCCATCTCGCCCGACGGCACGCGCGCGCTCAGCGGCTCCCTCGACGGCACGCTGAAATACTGGGACGTCGAAAGCGGCAAGCAATTGCGCAGCTGGCACGGTCACGAACAGGGCACTTACGGCGCCGTCTTCACCGCCGACGGCCATCACGCCATCACCGGCAGCGGCGACTACACGATCAAGCTCTGGGACCTCGACACCTTTAGGGAACTGCGCCGCTTCGAAGGCCACGAAGGCACGGTCTACACGCTCGCGCTGTCGGCCGACGGCAAGCGCCTGGCCTCCGGCTCGCTCGACGGCACGGCGCGACTGTGGGACGTCGACACCGGCAACCAAATCGCCATGTTCGACAGCCGCACCGGCCCGATCTACGCCGTCGCCTTCGCCCCCGACGGCACGCTGCTCACCGGCGGCGACGACCACACCATCAGGGACTGGCCGGCGACGGGCGGCGATAGCGAGATACTGTTCGCCGGCGCGCCGCAGTAGCGCGACGTCCAATGCTTTGGATATTCCAGAACAGCCTGGCTTGCGCTAAGGATTACTGGTGGCTGCAAATGGATTGGGGACCGTGAGCAACAACGACTGGCCGCCCAAAGTGGATACACCTGTCTACAGCCCGCCCAAGTCGCGTCGCCGAGGGGTCCTCACCGTCGTTCTGGGGTTGCTGGCCGTTTTTGTGCTGCTCGGTCCTGTCCGAAATTACTATGCGCAGTGGTCGGCGGCACAAAAGGGTGCAGCGGCTCTCCAGGCAAAGGATTATGCCGAGGTATTCCGTCAAATGAAGGTCATGGCGGACGCTGGCAATGTCGACGCACAAGGCCAACTTGGCGCGCTGTACTGGCGCGGCGAGGGCGTGGCGCAAAATGACGGCCAGGCGGTGTATTGGTGGAAGAAATCCGCCGATGGCGGCAATGCGGAAGCTATAGCCGCGCTGGGTCAAGCCTACTTTGCCGGCAGGGGCGTCGAAAAGGACAGTCGGCTTGCCGAGAGTTTTTCACGAAAGGCCGCCGACAAAGGCAACATCAATGGGCAGTACCAACTCGGTGTCTTGTACTGGCAAGGCCAGGGGGTGGCGCAAAGTTATGAGCAGGCTCTCTATTGGTGGCGCAAGGCGGCCGATAAGGGGAGCGGGGAAGCCGCATATTCTCTCGGCCAAGCCTATTTCAACGGCCAAGGGGTCGAAAGAAACGATCAACTGGCGTTGAAGTTCTCCCGGCAGTCAGCCGACACGGGCAATGCGAATGGTCAGTACACCGTCGGCGTCCTGTATGCGCAGGGCCGCGGCGTTGCGCAAAGCTATGAGCAGGCTGTCTCCTGGTGGCGCAAGGCGGCTGATCAAGGAAACGCGGAGGCCGCTTTCTGTCTCGGCCGTGCCTACTATCTCGGTCAAGGCCGCACGAAGGATGATCAGGCCGCCGTAATGTGGGTGAAAAAGGCGGCCGATGCCGGCGAGCCGAATGCCCAGGCCCTGCTGGGCACCTTGTATTCGCGGGGGCACGGCGTTGGTCAGGATGACCGTCTTGCATTCGAATGGTGGATGAAGGCCGCAACCGCCGGTCTGGCGGAAGCCCAATACGCGGTGGCGGCTGCATATGGTCAGGGAAAAGGAACAGCCAGGGACGACAGCCAGACATTTGCGTGGATGAACAAGGCTGCCAATCAGGGCTTTGTGTTCGCTCAGTCGAATCTGGGCGGATATTATTCGATGGGCCAAGGCGTCGCGAAGAGCGCCGACCAGGCGGTCTATTGGTGGCGCAAGGCCGCGGAAGCGGGGAATGCCGAAGCCGGTGCCAATCTGGCCCGGGCGTATTCCCTCGGCGAAGGCGTCGGGCGGGACGATGCGTTGGCCGCGACTTGGGCACAAAAGGCTTCCGACGGTGGAAATGCCGACGCTCAGTACCTGCTTGGCGTCTTTTACCACGAGGGCCACGGCGTTGCGCAAGACAATGATCTTGCCTTCCAATGGTGGATGAAGGCCGCCCTCAAAGGTCATGTGGTCGCGCAGTACAATGTCGGGGTCGTGTATCGGGACGGGCAAGGCGTTGGGAAGGATGAGAGGCAGGCATTCGACTGGCTGAGCAAGGCGGCCGACAAGGGCAATGACCTTGCGCAGGTCGCTCTCGGTGGGCTGTATTGGGATGGTATGGGAGTAACGAAGGACCCCGTTCAGGCGGCAGGGCTCTGGCGCAAAGCCGCCGACCAGGGCAATGCCTTCGCGCAGAAAGCGCTGGGCACAGCCTATTCCGAGGGTGTCGGCGTTGCGCAAAGCGGTGCGGATGCGGCGGCCTGGTGGTTCAAGGCGGCGCGGCAGGGAAATGTCGATGCCCAGCTCAGTTTGGCCTATGCCTCGGCCAACGGCGTAGGCATTACAAGAGACGACAAGGCTGCTGAGTCCTGGTGGCTGGAAGCAGCAAGGGCCGGCAATGTCGATGCCGAGTTCAGTCTGGGCTCGCTCTATTACCGCGGCATCGGTGGGAAGCCAAACTACGAGGAAGCTGGCAAATGGTTTCTCAAGGCTGCGGCCCACGGTAATTCCAGCGCCAAGACCTTTCTCGACCTGATGAAGGAAAACGGCCAGTTCGACAGCAAGACGCTATGAGCTGAGTGCTCAAGCAACGCTGGCGATAGCCGGCGACCAAGTGAGCGCCGCATCGGCAGCTTCGTTCAATCCCGAGCCTGGACCGGCTCCGGATGGCGCAGAAATGTGAGCGGTCCAGGCAAGGTCGTGTCATATAACGGACATCGGCAGCGGATACCAAAAACTGTCTTTTATCAGTCAATTTTGGAGGTCACTTATGCTTCGCCCCCTCATCGCGCTTGCCGTTACGACAAGTCTTGCCAGCGCTGCTGGTGCAGCCACGATCTATCCTCTCGACCGCGCCACGATCCTCGCCCAATCTCCCTTCGACCTGAAGGTCGAGTTCGACAAGGTCGTCACCCCAGACCAAGTCACGGTGACGATCAACGGCAAGCCGGTCGAAGAGGTCCTCGGCAAGAAGGTCGAGTTCGTGGAGAAGGAAGAGGGGGTCGATGCCTCCGCCATTTTGATCCGCGCCGCCAGCATCGCCCAGCCCGGCACCTATGAGATCGAAGCCAAGGCCGGCGATGAGACCAAGTCCGTCAAATGGGAGGTGTTCGGAACCTCTGCGACGCCGCGCGCCAGGAACGTCATCTTCCTGCTCGGCGACGGCATGTCGGTTGCGCACCGCACCGGCGCGCGGATCATGTCCAAGGGCATGACCGAAGGCAAGGCGAACGGCCGGCTCAACATGGACGATCTCGACCATATGGCCTTTATCGGCACGTCGTCGACCAACGCCATCGCCACCGACAGCGCCAACACCATGTCGGCCTACATGACCGGTCACAAGACGGCGGTGAACGCGCTCGGCGTCTATGCCGACCGCACCAAGCCGAGCCAGGATGACCCGAAGGTCGAGACCATCGCCGAGGCTTTGCGGCGCACCGGCAAGAAGTCGATCGGCGTCGTCTCGACGGCCGAGGTCGAGGACGCCACCCCGGCAGCAGTCGTCTCTCATACCCGCAGCCGCGGCGACAAGGCCGACATCGTCGGCATGTTCTACCAGACGCAGCCCGAAATCATTCTCGGCGGCGGCTCCGCCTATTTCCTGCCGCAGAGCACGGCTGGCTCCAAGCGCAAGGACGACACCGACTACATCGCGAAATTCCGCGATGCCGGATACGCGCTTGCCACCGACAAGACCGAACTCGAGGCCGCGTCCAAGACCAACACCGGCAAGATCCTCGGCCTGTTCCACACCGGCAACATGGATGTCACGCTCGACCGCGATTTCCTTAAGAAGGGCACCGTGGAAACCTTCCCCAATCAGCCGGGTCTGGTCGAAATGACCAATGTTGCGCTCGGCGAACTGTCGAAGAATCCGGAAGGCTTCTTCCTGATGGTCGAAGGCGCCTCGATCGACAAGATGTCGCATCCGATGGACTGGGAGCGCTCCATGGTCGAGGTCATCGAGTTCGACAAGGCAGTTGGAGCCGCCGTGGAATTCGCCAAGACCCATCCCGATACGATGATCGTCGTCACCGGCGACCATACCCACAGCGTCTCCATCGTCGGCACCATCGACGACAACAAGCCAGGCCCCGACATGCGCGACAAGGTCGGCACCTACGCCGACGCCGGCTTCCCGAACTACGAGGACAAGAACAACGACGGCTACCCCGATAGCGTCGATGTCTCGCGCCGCCTGGCAATCTTCGGCGCCAACTTCCCGGACTACTACGAGACGTTCCGCCCGAAGCTCGACGGCCCGTTCGTGCCGGCGGTGCAGAACGAGAGCAAGCAGTATGTCGCCAACGAGAAGTACAAGGACGTGCCCGGCGCCGTGCTGCGCATCGGCAATCTGCCGAAGTCGGCCGATAGCGCGGTCCATGCCGTCGATGACGTCGTGTTGCAGGCCACCGGCCCAGGCGCGGAAGGGTTCAAGGGCTACATGGAGGAGAGCGACGTCTACAAGGTCCTTGCCGATGCGCTCGGACTGGCGCCGGCGACGAACTGAGCCGCGCAGTCTATGATGATCCCGGCGGCTCCATCCGGCGCTTGCGGATGGAGCGGGCAGGGACGATGGTTCGGGCGCTGACGGTGCCCGTGCCGGTCGACAAGGGAATGGCAATCATGGAGTGCAGACCGATCACCCGTCGCGGCATGCTGCTCGGTTCGGCTACGCTCTGTCTTGCGGCGGCTCTGCGCGGCGCGTCGGCCGCGTCCTCGCCGCTCACCTTCGATGACCTCTACGCCAAGATCGGCGTGCTCGGCATGAGCTTTTCCGACAAGGTCAAGATGCTTGCCGGCCAGAACGTCACCATGCAGGGTTTCATGGCGCCGCCGCTCAAGGCCGAGGCGAAATTCTTCGTCCTGACCGAGATACCGATGGCGCTGTGTCCGTTCTGCTCGTCCGACGCCGACTGGCCGGACAACATCGTCGTCATCTATCTTGACCAGGCGCAAACCTTCGAACAGGCCAACGCCCTCATTGAAGTGGGAGGCAGACTGGAAGTCGGCTCGTGGACCGATCCGGAAACCGGCTTCGTCAGCCTTTTGCGCATCGTCGACGCGCATTTCCAGCGGGCGTAGCGATCATGCTCGGCCTGTCCATGCGCGATTTGCGGGTCTCCTTCCGCGACCTTGAGAAGCCGGCGCTGGCCGTGCCTGCGCTGGACATCAGGCCCGGCGAAAAAGTCGCCGTGACCGGGCCTTCGGGATCGGGCAAGACGACGTTCATCAACATCGTGACCGGGTTGGAAAGGACACGCCACGGTTCGGTGCGCTGGAGCGATACCGAGCTTTCCAGCCTCTCCGAAGCCAGGCGCGACCGCTGGCGTTCCGCCCATGTCGGCCTGGTCATGCAGGAGTTCTACCTCTGCCCCGGCCTGTCGGCGCTGGAAAACGTGCTGTTGCCCGGCCGATTGTCGAGGGTCCGCCCGGTGGCCGAGTTGAAGGCGGAAGGATTGCGGCTGCTCGAACGGGTCGAAATCTCGCGTCCGGGACAGCCGGTCGAGACCATGTCGCGCGGGCAGATGCAGCGGGTCGCCGTTGCCCGGGCGCTGGTCACAAGACCGGCCATTGTCGTCGCCGACGAGCCGACCGCCAGCCTCGACGCGGATGCCGGAATTGCGGTGGCGAACCTATTGCTGCAATTGGCCGGCGAGGCGGGAACCACCCTCATCGTCGCGAGTCATGAAAAACGGCTCATAGAAAGGCTGGATCGGATGATCCGTTTGGAAGCCGGTCAGGTGACGCGCGATACCGGCGCGTTGCAGGAGATGGCCGAGCGCGATGAAGCTTTCTGAGCTCGCCTTTGAAAATTTGGAAAAAAGGAAGTACCGATGCTCCGCTTCATCGCCGCGGATCTGAGGCGACACTGGATCGGCGTGGCCGCCGTGGCGCTGCTGATCGCGCTTGCCACCGCGCTCGGCGTTGCGGTGACGCTCAGTGAGCGGGCGCTGCGGCTGGGCAGCGCGCAGGCGGCTGATGCCTTCGACCTCGTGATCGGCGCGCCCGGCAGCGAAACGCAATTGGTGCTGTCCTCGGTGTTTCTGCAGGCGGCACCGCTGTCGCTGATGCCGGGCGATGTGCTGTCCGGTCTCGTCAGGGACAAGCGGGTGGCCTGGGCGGCGCCGGTCGGTTTCGGTGATTTCGTCGAAAACTTTCCGATCGTCGGAACCACACAGGCGCTGGTCGACGGATTGGGCGGTGTCTCCGAAGGCCGCACATTTACGCGACTTGGCGATGCGCTGGTCGGCGCCTCCGTGCCCAAAAGCGTCGGCGCCCGCTTTCATCCCGCGCACGGACAGCTGCATGCGGCAACCGAAATCCACAATGATTTCACCTATACGATTGTCGGCCGTCTCAGCCCCACCGGCACGGCCTGGGACCGGGCGATCATCGTTCCGATAGAGGCGGTGTGGCATGTTCATAAACACGAGAATGGCCGCGCTGGAATAGCAGCACTTGTCGAGCAGGTTGACGCAAAAGACGGGACTGAGCTGCACGGTTTCGATACGCCGATCAACCCCGAAGCCGTTCTCGATCCTTCGGCGCCTGGCCTGCCGGCCGTCCTGGTGAAGCCGCACACCATCGCCGACGCCTACAAGCTACGCCAGCAATATCGCAGCGACCGCACGCTGGCGGTCTTTCCCGGCGAAGTGCTGACCCGGCTTTACGGTACGCTCGGCGATGCCCGGCGCATCCTGTCCGTGGTGGCGGCCGGCGCGCAGTTCCTCGTCGCGGCGGCAATCCTTCTGGTCGTCATCGTCCATGTTCTGCAGCGACGGCACCAGATCGGCGCCTTGCGCGCCTTCGGAGCGCCGCGCCAGGTGGTGTTTGGGATCGTCTGGGTGGAAACGTTCGTCATCGTCGGCGCCGGCGTCCTGCTCGGCTTCCTCTTCGGCTATCTGGCAGCCCGGACGATCGCGCATGCGATGGCCGAGACCAGCGGTTTCGCTATGCCGGTGACGTTCCGCATCGAGGATATGCGCTCAGTGCTGATCCTGCTTGTCGTGGCGGGCCTAGCCGCGGTGGTGCCGTCGATCCTCGCCTATCGGCAATCGCCGGCGCAGGCGCTGAGGAACTGAAACCGGGTTGGCGACGCTGCCGATCTCCCCCCTTGTGGGGGAGATGTCCGGCAGGACAGAGGGGGGCGCGAAGGATCGCGACCTCCGATGAAGTTTCGCGCTATCCGACATGCAATTTCGATGTGACGTTATCCGGTTTTATCGAGAGGCTGGCGGGACAGCGCCCCCCTCTGGCCTGCCGGCCATCTCCCCCACGAGGGGGGAGATCAGCAGCTTCGTTGTCATGCCGCCGTTTGAGGCGTGACACTTGCATCGCCCGATGCCAAGACTCTTGTGCCGCTGCACCTTGAGTATACCATGCCCGACCTACACCTCGTCGAAGCCTCGATCACCGACCTGCGCCATGCGTTGGAGGCGGGCACTGTCACTAGCGTCGAGCTGGTCGGCGCATATCTGCGGCGCATTGCGCATTACGACCGCCATGGCATTGCGCTGAATGCCGTGCCCGTGCTCAATGCCAAAATGTTCGAGGAGGCAGCCGCCTCCGATCTGCGCCGCCGCAATGGTGCTGTGCTCGGGCCGCTCGACGGCATCCCTTACACTGCCAAGGACAGTTACAAGGTCAAGGGCATGACGGTGGCGGCCGGCTCGCCGGCCTTCGAGCATCTCGTCGCCAATGAGGACGCCTTTACCATCGCGTGCCTCAGGGTCGGCGGCGCGGTGCTGATCGGGCTGACCAACATGCCGCCTATGGCCAATGGCGGCATGCAGCGCGGCGTCTATGGCCGCGCTGAAAGCCCCTACAATGCCGATTACCTGACCGCCGCCTTCGCCTCCGGCTCGTCCAACGGTTCGGGCACGGCGACTGCCGCCAGCTTCGCTGCCTTTGGGCTGGGCGAGGAGACGTGGTCGTCGGGGCGGGCGCCGGCCTCGAACAATGCGCTGGTCGCCTACACACCGTCGCGCGGTGTCATTTCGGTCAGGGGCAACTGGCCGCTGGTGCCGACCATGGATGTGGTGGTGCCACACACGCGCGGCATGGCCGACATGCTCGGACTGCTCGACATGATCGTCGCCGACGATGACGAGACGCGCGGCGATTTCTGGCGCGTGCAGCCCTGGGTGCCGATCCCGAAAAGCGCCGATCTCAGGCCGCCACGCTACGCCGCGCTCAAACTGGAAGGCTCGCTGAAGGGCAAGCGTCTCGGCGTGCCGAAAATGTATATCGGCCGCGATGGCGAGGCGACAAAGCCCATCGAGACCTGCGCCTCGGTGCTCGACCTTTGGCGGCAGGCGGCGGGCGATCTCGAAAAACTCGGCGCCGAAGTGGTCGAGGTCGATTTCCCCGTCGTCTCCAATTACGAACGCGACCGCCCGGGTGCGCAAAACATGGTCGAGCGCGGGCTGGTGCCGGAAGCCTTCGCCGAGCGCGAAATCTGGGATCTCTGCATCTGGGGCTGGGACGATTTTCTGCGCGCCAATGCCGATCCCGCCATCCCTGATCTGGCTTCGGTCGACGGCCCAAAAATTTTCCCGCAGCCGCCGGGCACGCTGCCCGACCGCTATGGCAATGACGGTTTCGATCTCGCCGACTATGTCACCCGTGCGAAACAGGGCGTGACGCCCTTCCGCGACATTCCCGAGATGGAAGACGGGCTGAAGGGACTAGAGGCAACGCGGCGCCTGGATTTCGAGGACTGGCTGGACGAGAACCGGCTCGACGCGGTGGTGCTGCCGGCGGTCGCCGATGTTGGACCGGCCGATGCAGATGTCGACGAGGCTGCGGCGGACCTTGCCTGGCGCAATGGTACCTGGGTTGCCAACGGCAATCTGGTGTGGCGCCATCTCGGCATCCCCACCGTCACCGTGCCGATGGGCACGATGGCCGATATCGGCATGCCGGTCGGGCTGACGTTTGCCGGCAAGGCCTATGACGATGTGAACCTGCTACGCTTGGCCGGCGACTACGAGCGCGCCACCCAACGCCGCACCAGCCCGCCGCGCACGCCGGCGCTGGCGGATGATGTGTTTGCGGAACGCGGTGGCTCGCGGGCCAGCGATACGCCGCCGTTGACGCTCACACTTGCCGCCGAGACGAGGCTTCGGGGAGACCAGGCCGAGATCGTCGTAACGGTCGAACTCGATGCTGCGATCGACCCGGAAACGGTTGGCGTCAAGGTCCATGTCAATGGCGAACCCGTCGCCATACAGCAACGCGGCGGCCGCCTTTACGGCAGCATCCTGGTGCCAGCAGTCGAACATGAAAGATCCCACAGCGTCTGGCGCGGCGCCTACGGTTCGATCGTCACCGTCATCGTGCGGCTGGAGGATGGGCGAACCGCTGGTGGTTATGTGGTGACTGGTGGAATCGGGTGAGGCGGCGAAATAGCTGATCTCCCCCCTCGAGGGGGGAGATCGGCAACTCCACCGCTTGACCCATCTCCCTCGCGCGCTATCTTCGCGCCATGTCAAAAGCTCCCGCTCCCCTCATCGTCATCGATCTCCAGACCAACATGTTCGACGGGCGCGTCGAGCCGCCGATCCACGATGCGCCGGGTATCGCCGAGCGCACCCGTTCGCTGATCGACTGGGCGCGACGCGAGGGCCGCAAGGTCGCTTTCATCAGGCATGACGGGCCGGCCGGCGATCCGCTGGCGCCGGGCGAGCCGGGCTGGCCGGTATGGCCGGAACTCGGCCAGGCCAAGGACGAGCCGACATTCTCCAAGACCGTCCGCAATGCCTTCTCGAATGCCGAGCTTGGCGCGTGGGTGGCCGGGCAGGGGGCTGGCGAGGTCGTGCTCGCCGGCGCCCAAACCGATTTCTGCATCGCTGGCACCGTCAAGGGCGCCTTGGCCGAAGGCCTCGCCGTCATCGTGGTTTCCGACGCGCATTCGACGCTGGACACGCTCGACGCAACCGCCGCCGAGATCATCGCTCGACACAATGCGGCCTTTGCTAAGGACGGCGCCACGCTGGTGACGACGCAGGCGCTGACCGAAGCCTGACGCACGCCAACCGCACGGAAGACTGGGAGAGTTGTCTTGCCAACCCTGACCTTGCCGGCCGAAGGCGGCTGCCGCTGCGGACGTGTGCGGCTCAAGATCTCCGCCGCACCGCTTTTGACCATGGCCTGCCATTGCACCGGCTGCCAGCGCATGTCGGCCAGCGCCTATTCGCTGAGCGCCGCCATTCCCTCGGATGGGTTCGAAATCACGCAGGGCGAGCCGGTGATCGGCGGGCTGCACGGCGCCTCGCGCCACTATTTCTGCCCGCATTGCATGAGCTGGATGTTTACGCGGCCCGAAGAGCTCGACTGGTTCGTCAATCTGCGTCCGACCATGCTCGACGAACCCGGCTGGTTCACGCCGTTCATCGAGACATGGACCAGCGAGAAACTGCCCTGGGCGGAGACGCCGGCGGTGCACAGCTACGCTGCGCTGCCGGCGTTCGAGGAGTATGAGGGGCTGGTGGCGGAGTATGCGGGACGCTGAAGGCTGAGCGCTTTACCTTCTCCCCTTGTGGGAGAAGGTGGCCTCGCGAAGCGAGGTCGGATGAGGGGTGCTCCAGCTTGACGCACACATCTGCATTCGCTCCCTGGCAGCAGGAACACCAACGCCTCACTTCGCTGGAACACCCCTCATCCGTCTCGGCGCTAAAGCGCCGATCCACCTTCTCCCACAAGGGGAGAAGGTAAGAGCGCAGCGTCTGCAAAAATTTCCATCGAATCGATTGCGCAAACGTTTCGATCACCCTAAGCTCCCCGAAAATCCGCCATCAGAGCGGACGGGAAACGCATAGGGAGGAGCGCTTGCAGGCGCTGAATTGTCTTGCCGACAATGGCTGAGGTGGCGCGGCGCGCCGGCGTGTCGGTGTCGACTGTTTCGCATGTCGTCAACAACACGCGCTTCGTTTCGCTGGAGAAGGCGAAGCTGATCAACGACGCCATTGCCGCCATGGGCTATCAGCCCAACGAGCTGGCGCGGTCGCTGAAAGCATCGACCACCAACAGTGTCGGCCTGGCGATCTCGGCGATCTCCAATCCCTATTTCACCGACATCATCTGTGCGGTCGAGGCCGAATGCGCGCGCCTCGGCCTGATGGTCTTTCTCTCCGACACGCAGGAAGACCCCGACCGCGAACTGCAAGTGGTGCGCGCCTTCCACCAGCGCCGCGTCGACGGTGTCATCCTGGCGCCGTCGGGCTCGCCGCAACGGGCCATCGACTATCTCGCCGACAAAAAAGTGCCGTGCGTTTTGATCGACCGTTTCGCCGATGACCGCTTCGACCAGATCGGCGTCGAGAACGACACCGCGATGCGCGCGCTGATCGACCATGTCGCTTCCTTCGGCCATAAGCGCATCGGCTATATCGCCGGCCAGCCCGGACTGGCGACGACGCGCGAGCGCATCGAGGCGTTCCACGCTTCGCTCGCCGCCAATGGACTTGAGAGCCTGCCGCACTATGTCTCGCCGGAGAATGTCGACACGGCGGCGGCGACCGCATCCACCCACGCCATCCTGTCGCTGCCTCAGCCGCCAACAGCATTGGTCACCGGCAACAACATGACGACGATCGGAGCCGTCCGCGCCATCCGCGAAAAGGGTCTAATCATCCCGCGCGATCTGTCGCTGGTCGGCTTCGACGATTTCGAATGGGCCGACTGTTTCGAGCCCAGGCTGACGCTGATCGAGCAGCCCTGCACCGAGATCGGCCGCCAGGCGGCGGCGCTGCTCAGCGCCCGCATCGCGTCGACCGCGTCCGCGCCGCGCTCGGTGCGGCTGCAGGCGACGCTGCAGGCGCGCGCCTCCTGCGGGAGGCCGAAATGAGCGCGCCGCTTCTGGTGATGACCGGCGCCGTCAAACGCTTCGGCGGCGTGCAGGCGTTGCGCGGTGTCGACTTCGACCTCAAGGCGGGCGAGATCCACGCTTTGCTCGGCGAGAACGGCGCCGGCAAGTCGACGCTGATGAACCTTTTGTCGGGCGTCTACATGCCGGACGAAGGCACGATCGAGATCGACGGCAAACCGGTGCGCTTCAACAACCCGCGCGAGGCGCAAGCCGCGGGCATCGCCACCATCTTCCAGGAGCTCGACCTGGTGCCGTCGCTCGACGTCGCGGCCAATCTCTTCCTCGGCCGCGAGCTGATGCGTCCGGGCGGCTTCCTCGACGTGCCGGCGATGCGCCGCGAGGCGAAGAAGCGGCTGGAAGCGATCGAGATCGCCATCGATCCAGGGGCGATGGTGGCGGACCTGTCGATCGGCCAGCGGCAAGTGGTGGCGATCGTCAAGGCGCTGTCCTACGCCTCGCGCGTGCTGATCATGGACGAGCCGACGGCGGCACTCACTGTCGGCGAGGTCGAGCGGCTGTTCGACATCATGCGCAAGCTCGCCGCCACAGGCGTCGGCATCGTCTACATCTCGCACCGGCTGGAGGAAGTGCCGGGTATTGCCGACCGGGTGACGGTGATGCGCGATGGCCGCGTTGCCGGCATCACCGAGCCACACGCGCCGCAGGCCGAACTGGTGCGGCTGCTGGTCGGGCGTCCGCTCGACGAGCTCTATCCCCAGCGTTCCAAGGCCGCAGGAAAACCGCTGCTCAGCCTGCGCGATGCGAGCTTCCGGCTCGCCCGCGACAGCGCCGGCTGGCAGGCGCCGATAGGCGTGTCGCTCGATGTCCATGAAGGCGAGATCGTCGGTCTCGCCGGCATCATGGGGGCAGGGCGCACCGAGCTGTTGTCCGCGCTCTACGGCACCGGCCTGTCCGGCCGCTGGGAAGGCGAGGTCGCCATATCGGGCCGGCCGGTAAAGCTTGATTCCATCAGCGCTGCCCGCCACGCGGGCATCGCCTTCGTAACCGACGACCGCAGGGGCTCAGGCCTGATGCTGCGCATGGCCGTTGGCCTCAATCTTGTCATGTCGGTCATCCGTCGCATCTCGCCGGCAGGCCTGATGTCGCCAAGCCGGCAGGCCGAGGCGGTCAAACAATCTTTCGGCCAGTTCGATATCCGCCCGAAGAACCCGGATATCGCGGTCGGCGCGTTGTCGGGCGGCAACCAGCAGAAGGTGGTGCTGGCGAAAGAAATCCTCGGCAACCCGCGCCTGCTTTTGCTCGACGAGCCGACACGCGGCGTCGATGTCGGCGCCAAGGGCGAGATTTACGCACGGCTGCGGGCGCTCGCGGCACAAGGGCTCGGCATATTGGTGGCGTCCAGCGAAATGCCGGAGCTGATCGGCCTGTGCGACCGCATCGTGGTGCTGCGCCAGGGGCGCAATGTGGCGGAATTCATGGGCGGCGTCGACGAGCACACGGTGCTGGCCGCGGCCAACGGCAGGGAGGCCTGATGTCTGAGGACAAGATTTCCGTGGCAGCGAGCCCAGTGACGGCGGCGCCCCAAAAACATCGCGACCCGCTGGCGCTCATCGTGCGCTTCCAGAGCCTGATCGGCCTGGTGCTGGTGGCGATCGGCGGCATCATCTTCTCGCCGCGCCGCCATGGCGAAATCCTGTTCCTCAATCCCGACAACATCGCCAACATCGTGCGCGCCGTGTCGGAGACCGGCATCATCGCCATCGGCATGACCTTCGTCATCATCACCGCCGGCATCGACCTTTCGGTCGGCGCGGTGCTGGGCCTCTCCAGTGTCGTCACCGCCTCGATGATGATCTCCGGCGGGTTCGGCCTCATACCCACCATTCTTGCCGTGCTCGCCCTGGGCATCGTCTTCGGCGCCATACAGGGCACCATCTCCACCCGCTTCCGGCTCGAACCGTTCATCGTCACCCTGGCCGGCCTGCAGGCCGCGCGCGGCCTGGCGCTGGTTGTCTCCGGCAATCAGTACATCAACATCTCCTATGGCGACGGGCCGGGCCTGGCGCCGCCGGTCTTCGCCGTGCTGGGCGAGCGCCTGTTCAACAACACCGTGCCGGTGGCCACGCTGGTCTTCATCGTCTTTGCGGCGATCGCCACCATCGTCCTCAACACCACGCGCTTCGGCCGCTATGTCTTTGCCGTCGGCGGCAATGAGCGCGCCGCGCGCATTTCCGGCGTGCCGGTGTCGATGGTGAAAATTTCGGTCTATGCCATCACTGGTTTTGCTGCGGCGCTCGCCGGCATCGTGCATGCCGGCCAGTTCAATTTCGGCAGCGCCAATGACGGCATGGGCTATGAGCTGACAGCCATCGCCGCCGTGGTCATCGGCGGCACCAGCCTGTTCGGCGGCGCCGGCTCCATGGTTGGCACCGTCGCCGGCACCATCATGCTGGGCGCACTCGCCAACATCCTGCAGCTCAACAACATCACGCCCGCCATGCAGCTGCTCGCGACAGCCGCGATCATCGTTCTGGCGGCAGTGCTTCAATCCCTCGTTCGCCGCCGCGAGGGTTTGGGTCGTTAGGAGGAGACGGCGAAACGTCAACCAAGGTCTGGCCCCCCGGCCCGACGAGGAGGAGAGAGTAATGACAACGACTACAAGAGCATCGACCCTCAAGGCCGTGCTTCTGGCCGGCGCCGGCCTGTGCATTGCAGGCTCTGCCTATGCCGCCGACCCGATGGTGAAAGCATGCGCCAAGGACGGCCAGTTCATCATCGGCTTTTCGCAGGCCAACAATGCCGAGCCCTACCGCCAGCACGTCAATGACGAGCTGGAGGCGGCGGCCAAGGAAGTGCCTGGCTTCACGCTGCAGATCGCCGACGGCGCCGGCAACGTCAACACGCAGACCTCGCAGGTCGACAATTTCATCACCCAGAAGGTCGACATCCTGCTGATCTCGCCCTTCGAGGCTGCGCCGCTGACGCCGGCGGTGAAGCGCGCCATGGATGCCGGCATCCCGGTCATCGAGCTCGACCGCAAGACGGTCGGCGACCCTGGCAAGGACTACACCGCCTTCATCGGCGGCGACAATTTCAAGATCGCCGAGGAAGCCGGCAAATATACCGCCAAGACCCTGCTGCCCGATGGCGGCGAGGCAGCGGTGCTGGAGGGCCTGCCGAGCTCGACGCCGGCGGTGGAGCGGCTGAATGGCTTCAAGGAAGGCGTGAAGGGGAATGCGAAGATCCAGATCGTGGCCGAGCAGGCCGCCGACTGGGTGCCGGACAAAGCCCAGGTCGCCTTCGCCGCCATGCTGCAGGCGCACCCCGACATCAAGGTGCTCTACGCCTCCAACGACATGATGGCCGCCGGCGCGCTGCTCGCCGCCAAGGGCGCGGGCAAGGACGTCAAGATCATCGGCACCGACGGCCTGCCTGGCCCGGCCGGCGGCATCGAGGCCGTCGCCAAAGGCGACTGGGCCGCGACCTTCACCTACCCGACGGGTGCCAAGGAAGCGATCGAGATGTCGAAAAAGATCCTGCTCGACTGCGCGACGTCGGTGGACACGACCGTGACGGTGGAAACGACTGCGATCACGGCTGAGAATGCTAAGCAGATGATGGGGAAGTGAGGGGCGGGTAGAGCCCGGCATTGAGGTTGATGTGCAAGGCCCCGTGAGGGGCCTTGCTTGTTCGGGAACTAATGGCCGACAAAAGGCTGGGTTGACCGATAGGAGATACCCCGCCGCGTGATCCTATTAGAAGACGAGAGTCAACTGTGGCGACTCTTGTCGAGCTTCGCGGGACCACACCCATGCGTCGAATTCTCGCCGAGAAATGGAAAGTAGATCGGCTGCGTAGCAGAACGCGTTCTTCAGGAAGTCGTAGTCGCCGTTATTGACTCCCGCTCGCGCAGCAAAAGTTCTGATGTGACGATCAACAGCAATCGACTCGATCCCTACCAGGCAAGCCATGTAGTCGATCGTCTTAGGACCTACTCCATCCAACAATAGGAGGTCGGCGCAGAACGCGTCAGATTTGAGCGCCGTGCGAATGTCCTCTGTGGTGTCCATTTTTGCCTTATGGAGAAATACGACCAGATGCTCGAAGCGCTCCACCTTGGTCGAGTGCTGCCAGTCGAGGAGATGCGCAGTGCAGCCCTTCTTAACGAGACAGATGAGCGCACTTACTCGATCCGCATCCGGAAACTCTTTCAGAATACGCCCAACGCGCGGCATGACCACCGAACGGTAGCTAAGCCCCGCCTGTAGCACGGCATCCGCGAGAAGGGCTCCGGCGTGTTCATAAGTTGTGCGTCGCACATCATAGGTAGTTGGGACGCCTTGCGTTGATGCCAAGTCCGCTACACGGCGTGCCGCCTTCAAAAGTTCAAGCCGGTCCGGCGGAGATCGAGTCACTATAGTAGTCCCGTTTGCTGAAGCGCTCCTAGGCGCTCCACACAGTTTGGGCAAGCTCCGCAGGGCAGCTTGCTAGATGCTTGGCAGGAGAATGTCCTACCGATGGGAACTCCGAGGCGAATGGCCTCTTGGGCGACTTCTGTCTTTGATGAGTATCGAAAGGGTGACGTAAACCGCACCGGTCCGATGGCGTCGGTGAGGCCGTCAAGCTTATTCATAAACTCGGCGGTACAGTCGATTTCCTTGGCGTGGTTGCTATTGATGAAGCCCGTGTAGACATCGAGGATACCGAGTGTTTGCCCTCTTGCAGCAGCAGCAGCGTAGAACAAAAGGGTACGATAAGGGATGTAAAGGTCATCATCGCGGACATTGTCCTTCCAGAGGTCGGCCTCAACGATCAGTCGCGATTTCGATCCACGAAAAAGGTCCGAAAGGTCAACACGCTCAGGGCGCTTCATATCTGCGGGTAGAACTTCATTCACCCGGCTCCACTCGGTCTCGACGCAGTGTTGCCCGTAGTCGAAGAATAGCGGGGTCACGTCCGTTCCTTCCGCATGCAGCCCGAAAGCAACGGTCGTTGAGTCCAAGCCACCCGATGCGAGAAGCATCACTTTCTTGGTCATTTACGAGTGTCGTCCCTCTGGAGCTTCGATAAGGTATCAAACATGCCGTTTAAACAAACGTCGAGATCGAATGAATAAGCGGCACTTCCCATAATTACCATTGTGTTCCGGTTCTCTTCGCGAGGGTCGAAGGTAACGACTGGCTTTCCCATCTCTATTGCAAGGCCAATCTCGACCAGTGTTCCTGGATCCCGTTCGATCGGTATCGCAAAAACTGCTGCACATTCTCGGAGCAACTGAACATCATTAAAGTAGTAGGACGAGAGGGACTCGACGGGTGCTTCGCGGTCGGCTTCTCCGTTCTCCTTGACTGGCCTTCTAACTCGGAAATTATGGTATTCGAGCGCCGCAACTGCAGCGCTGATCTCTTTGTGATCTTTGTATGAGAAATCTGGTGCGGCTAGGTAAATCTGCAGACCCGGACGCGCATGCCACGGTAAAGTGACGCCGCCTAATTCGCGAACGACCTCAACTGGCATCCGGAGTTCTCGCTTGACGTCGCGTTGAAGATCGTCCGGCCATGTAGTCTGAGAATAGACCGTCGCAACTTGCATGCCCCGCCAAGCAGCGTCCCTGGCGCTGCCGTCGAAACTACCAAATACTGCGGTGAAGACGTCTCCAACACCCACCGAGTTCGTCGTGACGTCTAGTGTAGCGGTAATATACTCGATACGATCGGTTCCGAGGTCGAATAGCCTACTGCCTCCGCGGTTCTCTTTCAGGAGCAGATGCTTTGCTCCAACGCTCTTAGCCAAATCTAATAACGGAGTGATTTCGCTCGATGCAAGCTTTGCGAACAAGTCTGAGGATGTCGAGATTACTATAGAGTCGATACGACCCGTAAGCGAGCTGAGAGTGTCCGCGCCATCTACATCGTAGGCGGCATCAATCGTGACGCGAGCACCTGGCCTGAGTTGATTGATCACACCTTCCAAATCGTAGCTTCCTGGGAAGATGACGATGGTGTCGAACCGCTTCAAATCGATGTGGTCGCCGCTTAGAACAATTTTTCTCTCGCCACGCAGGATGTCTTCGTACCCTTGGTGCCCTACCTCTCTTACGTCAGCAATTGCGATTACGTTGGGTGCACCGGTTACCTCCCCGAGGAGGACAAAATCCCGACACCCGTGCTGGGTCAGGTAATTCTGCGCTTGTTCGACCAGGTACGCCGGGCAGAATGCCCCGACGGCGTAGTCTTGGCCACTAGCCCACAAGCCTCGTGCTGCATGTACGACGCCGCCAAGTCGCACCTTTGCGTCGGTGGCGCGCGTCGGCATTGTGAAGTCAACCGTGACCTCACCGATCAGTATGGTCCCTGGCATCTAGCCGGCCACAAAATCGGCTTGTACTTGAGGATTGGTACCGTTTGAGGATGCGGTCACGATACCCGTATATGTGAAGCCGTCCTGCAGACAACGTGCAAGATAGTTGAACCGCGTGGGTAGCGATCCAACCGACTCCGTACCTGAAACAGCTACCACCCGACCCCTGACTTCAACCGTAAGCGGGGTGCCAACCGCAGGTGCGGAGCCGTGATTCACGTAGTAGTCGTGGCTTGCTACATCTTCGAGGCTCGCGGTGAATGCTTCACCGCACTTATCTGAGCCACTGGAACCGCCGGACGATCCACTGCCGGACTCCGTTTTTGGTTTGCCAGAATAGTCGCTAAGGTGCCCTGATCCACTGCTGCCCATCAATCCCTCCACAAGTTTTGCAATAGACTACCTTCAGCGAACCACCCTTATCAAGTATTAATTCCGATAATACACACCATTATTTTCGATGAAGTTGCCCGGCACCGGCCATCCTCGCATTTGCGAGGTGCTCGCAATCTTATTGCATTGTTGTCGGTATGCGTCGGCAAAACCTCGATCGCTAAGCTCGTTTTTAGACGGCTTTCGGACTTTTATTTTCATAATTAGCGTCCATGCCTCGTCATCCCTATCCTGTCATATCGCAGCGCGCCGAGCTTTCATTTGTGGGCCACAACTACTATGCACTTCCCAGAACCCTGGGAGTCAATGATGAACCTGATCTGGTCAGCGCGCCGCCTTCGCGTGAAAGATTCATCAGACGGAGATCCGCGCGGCTGGAGATCGTCCTTCCAGCAGGACTATGATCGTCTTCTTTTCTCCACGCCCGTCCGGCGGCTAGCAGACAAGACGCAAGTCTGGCCGATGGATGACAACGATGGGGTCCGCACCCGGCTCACGCATTCGCACGAAGTGGCGAACTTGGCGCGGTCGATAGGCGCGCGGATTGCAGGTGAAAGAACGGACATTTTCGGCGCGGATTTGCATGATGTCGTTGAGCCAATTCTGTCTTCGATCGGCCTTGCACATGATCTCGGCAATCCTCCGTTTGGGCATCAGGGTGAGGCCGCCATCGGTAATTGGTTCAAGGCCCGAGAGGAGTGGATTTTTGACAACCGCAGCCCCGAACAGGGATCGAAGAAGCTCGACAAGGAAAAGGTTGTAGAAGCCTTGCACAACGAGTTCCTCAAGTTCGACGGAAACCCGCAAGGACTTCGATTGGTAACCAGGCTGCAGACCCACGTAGACCGCGTCGGACTTGATCTGACCGCAGGTACGCTAGCGGCACTCCTCAAGTATCCGGTCAGCGCTGGGAACCTCGACGAGACCCACGCGTCCAACAAGAAGTTGGGATACTTCGAGTCCGAGAGGGACATCGTTCGAGACGTGAGGGCGAAGACCGGGCTCTCGGAGGGGCAGAGGCATCCGCTTACCTGGATTATGGAGGCCTGCGATGACATCGCTTACAGCATCCTCGACGTAGATGACGTCATGAAGAAGAAGATCATATCGCCTGACGACGTTCTGACGATCCTCATGCACGATAACAGGAGCAGCGGGTCTCGGGCGGTTGCCGAAGCGGACATCCGATTCAAGAAGGTCCACAATGGTGGTCGTGATGCTGACGTCGCCCGAGACATTAAGATCGGCTATCTTCGGGCCTTCCTCATCGAGGAACTAATTCAAGGCGCAAGCACTGCCTTCCTCGACGCGTCCGAAGCGATTTTCGCGTTCAGGCATGAGAAGCCGCTGATGGATGCGATACCTCTTTGCGAAGCGCTGAAGGACGTTGCTAAAAAGCATGCGTTTAGCAACCCTGCGGTCTTGAAGGTGGAAGCCATCGGCGCTTCCGCTCTTGACGGCTTGATGTCGTTCTTCTGGCGCGCCATATCTGAGAGGAAGGACTTCCTGGATATTTCGTCTCGGCGCACGAGCGCGGTAGCGAAATACGGCTGGTCCCTAATTAGCCCGAACTATATCGAGGAGGCATCCCGGCCGAATTATGATACAATGGATTCGGCCGCCATCCGATACAGGGAGCTGAGGCTCCTAACAGACATGGTGTCGGGGATGACGGATTCCTTTGCGTTGAAGCTATGGACACAGGTAAGGCAAATACCCGGGTGAAGGTCGCTACGGACAAGCGCGCTATCAAGCGGCGGATAGACGATTTCCTATGGAGGGAAGCGTCGGAACCCAACGTAAGACTGCGACGCGTACTGACGAGGCTCTTCTTTCAGTTCGATCGTGTTGCCATCGTAGGCGGCATGGTCAGGGATTTTGCGCGCGCTGGGCGCCAAGCTTTCCACTCGGACGTCGACCTAGTGATCGAAGGCGATGTGGAAGCCGTAGCTAGATTCGCCCGACAACACAGAGCGGAACCCAACAAATATGGTGGCTTCTCGTTCTACGCCGAAGGCTGGAAGCTCGATTTCTGGGCGCTGGAAACGACTTGGGCTAGGAGAGCGGGGCACGCTAGCGTTCACAAACTCGAAGACATAGCCCACTGCACCTTCTTCGACTGCGACGCGATCCTTTACGACCTGAAGGAGCGCAGGATTATATGCTCCGACAGTTATCTCGACCATCTGCGTAGCGGGCGGATTGAAATCAGCTTAGAGCCCAATCCGTCCGTCACGGGTAGTCTCTACCGAGCAGTCCGCCGTCTGCTGCTCTGGAACTTGGAACCGGGGCCCAAGCTCAAATCATTCATCGAGCGCCATCTCACAGACCAAGGCTTTGACAGGCTCATTACGGAAGAGGGGCGAAAAGATGGGGATGGGCTGGTTACCTCATTCAGGGGAGCCGACGTGCTTCGTGACTGCCTTTCGAGGGAGGACGTAAGGAGGACGATTGCACATGGGCATCGGGCCATTGCAGTGTCAGGAACCTCCCATTGAATAGCGGTACCTGATAGGAAGACGGTCTCACAAAGCCACGGCGGCAGTTCAACCGCGAGAGATTCGTTCGCGGCACTGCAGGCACAGGCCCTCTTTTCGGATCGAAGCCGCCAAGATAGTCGGGGTTGCCGACCGCCTAGGCCGCAATGCCCCAGGCGCACCCGGCTGCGCGCGCCAAACCGCAGGCTCATTCACGGCGTGGTCGTGAACCCGCACTGCTTCTGTTCCATCTCGATCTGCTTGGTGATGGCGTTCTGGGCGTCCGTCACCGAGCCGCTGTTGACGGTCTTGTCCTTCAGCGGGCTGACGGCCGCGCAGAGGGCCTTGTTTGTTTTGGGGCAACGCTGGCCATGCCGAAGAACGGCAGCTTTGCGCCTCATGTCGGCCACAGAGGCGAACTTTGCCTCCGCCCGGAAGCAGACACTGCAATTGACCACGCTGAAGGTCGTGGTCGCGCCAGAGCCTGCAAAGGCGCAACTCGGTACACGAGGGCGAACATTCCGCTGCGGAAACAACTTGAAGAAACGCTTCCCGACCCATAGCATGCCGCGCCATGGTGAAATCTGATCGGGAGGTCAGTGAGATCGGTCGGGTTTTTGAGCCAGTGCAAGGTAGGGAGGATATTAATTATGGCTTCCGAAGTACAGGCAAACAACGGCGTTAACGTAGAGGCGCTGCTCGGCGCACGAGAAGCACTTACCAACGCCCCGGAGGCGGCGCAGTTCAAGTGGCGTGCGGCCTGCGAATGGAAGGATGGCACCCACAGCCACTCGTCGGTCGAGAGCTTCTACGGTCTCGGCGAAGATCAGCATCGCAAGACCACCTTCACATTCGACGCAGACCATCCGGAGGTCTTCGCTTCCCAGGACAAGGGCGCCACGCCTGTCGAATACGTGCTGGTCGGACTGGCGAGTTGCCTGACCGCCGGCATCGCCGCGGTTGCCCAGAACCGGAACATCCAGTTGAAGTCGGTGAAGGCGACCATCGAAGGCGACATGGATATCGCCGGCATACTCGGCATCGACAGCGACGTGCGCAACGGCTTCAGCGGTATCACGGTGAAATACAACATCGACGCCGACGCCAAGCGCGAGGACATCGAGGCTATCGTCGCTCAGTCGCAGAAGCGGTCGGCGGTCTATGACATTGTCACCAATCCGACGAACGTCACGGTCGTGGTGAATTGAGAGGCACTTCGAGCCGTAGACTCTCCTGATAGAGGGCGCGATTAGTTCCGTCACCACAGTGATCGTCGGTGCAGGGCACGCGGGGCTCGCGATGAGCCGCTGCCTCGCGGAGCGCTCCATCGACCATGTGCTGCTGGAGCGCGGCGAGATCGCCCATACGTGGCGCACCGAGCGATGGGATTCGCTGCGGCTGCTCACCCCGAACTGGCAGAGCCGGCTGCCGGGCTTCCGCTACGACGGCGACGACCCCGACGGCTACCGGACGATGCCTGAGGTGATCGACTTTCTCGGCAACTATGCCAAGGCGGTCTCGGCTCCGGTCAGGACACATACGACCGTTACCTCGGTTCGCAGTGACGGAGCGGGATATCTCGTGCGCACCGATCGCGGCGAGTGGCGGTGTCGGACCGTCGTGCTGGCGTCGGGCGCGTGCAACATCGCGCGCCTGCCCGATTTCGCCGTCCGCGTGCCGCCGTCGGTCGCCATGCTGACGACGCAGTCCTACCGCAATCCGGGTCAGGTCGCCGACGGTGGTGTGCTGGTGGCGGGCGCGTCGGCCAGCGGCACCCAGATCGCACTGGAGCTGCAGCGTTCGGGGCGTCAAGTGACCCTGTCGGTGGGCGAGCACATAAGGGCGCCCCGCGTCTATCGCGGCAAGGACCTGGAATGGTGGATGGACGCTGCCGGCGTGCTCGACGAGCGCTACGACGAGGTAGACGACATCAGGCGGGCGCGACGGGTTCCCTCGCTGCAGCTTGCCGGCACGCCCGACCGCACCACCCTCGACCTAAATGCGCTGGTCGACCTCGGCGTCAGGCTCATCGGCCGTCTCGCTGGCATCACCGAAGACGGCAAGGCCCAGTTTGCCGGGTCGTTGCGCAACATGTGCGCGCTTTCCGATCTCAAGATGGCCCGGCTGCTCGACCTCATCGACGAATGGGCGCGCGCCAACGGGCTGGACGCTACGGTCGGGCCGCCGGATCGCCTGCCGCCGACCCGTGTCGAGGAAAACCCGCCGCTCGGCCTCGATCTCGCCGGAGGTACGATCAGGACGATCATCTGGGCCACCGGCTACCGGCCGGACTACTCCTGGCTGGAGCTGCCGGTCCTCGACCGCAAGGGCCACGTCCGCCACGACGGCGGTGTTGCGGAACATCCGGGCCTGTACCTGATGGGGATGCAGTTTCTGCGCCGCCGCAAGTCCGCGCTGATCGACGGTGCCGGCGACGACGCACGCGATCTCAGCGACCATCTGGCATCGTACCTCAGGCAAAATTCAATCGGCTAGCCGAGGCAGGCCCGTAGCAGTAGTTACACAAGATACCATCGATTCAGGGCAGCGGGATCGGCTGGTCGCTGAGTGTGCGCAAGTAGGCGATCAGGTTGACCCGTTCGGTGTCGTCCGGGACACCAGGCGTCTCCATCTTGACGCCCGGCGTGGTGAGCATGGGCGCGAAGAGATATCTGTTCAGATCCTCGTACGTCCATACACCCTCCCAGCCCAGCAAGGTGTCGGAGTAACGCATATTTGCCATGGATGCCTTGTCGCGGCCGACGACGCTCCACAAGTTCGGTCCTATTTTGTTCCCGCCCTGTGGCTCGACGTTGTGGCAATTGGTACACCGGCCGGTGAAGTAGGTTCGGCCTTTCTCGACATCGGCAGAAGCCAACTTCATCGAGATTGGGGCTGGTGTTGGCAAGACGACGCCGTGCGACAAGAGATAGTCGGCAACTTCGCGTTGCCCCCTGCTTTTTGCCAGATGGAGGGGCGTCTTGCCGTCCATTGCCTTCGCATTCACGTCCGCGCCGGCCTCGACCAGTGCCTTCACGCAGTCGAAACAATCGAGAGTGACGGCGACATGAAGGGCGAATTCGCCGCCACGGTCGGAATTTGGATCTGCACCCCGCTCCAGCAACAGATTTAACAGATCGATCTTGCCTGGCCCCACAGCCATCATCAGCGGGGGACCCAAAGTCGTCTGGGCGTTGACGTCGGCACCACGTTCTATGAGCAGTTTTGCCGCTTCGATATGGCCCATCCAGACCGCAAAGTAGAGCGGCGTTGCGGTCCCATCACTCTCATCTATGCCGGCGCCTGCATTGAGCGCCGCCGCGATCCCCGCGACATCGCCGTTTATGGCGGCGTCGTGAATGTCGGCGGCATGCGACGCAATCGGGATGTGTGCAAGCAATAGTGGAATGAAGAGCAAGGGCATGCGCATTTGGCATCTCCCAAGGCAAACGCAGCATGCGTCATGCTTTCAAGCCGGCAAAATATACCACGAATGCCTGATCGTAGCCACGCCTATCGATGGCTCAGGTGGCAGCCCTTGAAGAAATGAAAGTTTTCAGGAAGACCGGCCATGTCCTTACTGGCCCGTCTGGCAACGGGCTGTAAGGTCTCATCCGGGTCATGAGCGCATGTTGCGCCAGACGTCCTTGAGAACGAAAGTCGGGCTAGCAATGACCGGTTCAGGTCATACTCGGTCGACACGCCTTGCTGCGGCAACGCCGAATTCCGACACACTGCAGTCATATTCCCAGGTGCAGCTTCGGCTTCCAGAACGGGCGGAACAATTCGATCTTGGGACAGCGGTTCATCACCACTTTCAAGCCCGCTTCTTCCGCCAACCGGGCGGCAGCGTCATCGCGCACCCCGATCTGACCCCACAGAACCTTGGCATTGATTGCGATGGCCTCCTGTGCAACTTCCAACAGATCTTCGGAGCGGCGAAAAACCTCGACCATATCGACGGGCCGGTCGATGGCCGCTAGTGATGGGTACACCTTGAGCCCCCGAATCTCATCCAGACCGGAACTGGGGTTGACCGGGATCATGTCATAGCCGGTTTCGTGCAGGACCCTGAGAACGCCGTAGGAAAACTTGGTCTTGTCGGGGCTCGCCCCTACCATCGCGATGGTTTTGACCGATTTCAGAATGTCTTGCAGATAAGCCTCGGAATAGGGCTCATCATGATTCATATGGGTCATTTCTTTGCTTCCAACGGGGTCGCAATATCGGCTTTCAATTCATGAGCGGCCAGCGGGTCAAGGAAGGGGTTGCGATAGAGCTTGTCGTGGCTCTCAACGCCGACCTCCAGCGTGCAGTCGCTCATCGGGCGGGCGACGCAGAGGATTATGTAGCCATTGTTGATCTGGCGGTTGTTCAGCGCCCGCTGTGCCTTTTGATCGACCTTGCCGCTGATCATCTTGGCAGCACAGGTAATGCAGCCGCCATATTTGCACCCATACGGCAGATCCACGCCCTGCTCGCGCAAGCTTTGCAAGAGGGGCTTGCGCCGGTCGACGTCAAAGGCCGCACCGCCTTGATTGGCGAGAGTGATGGTGAAGCTGGTCATACCCAGATGTCACTCGTGCAATCACCGCCGGGATAACGGGTTTCGTGGCAGCGGCTTGGTCCATTTGGTTCCTTGCCAAAATCAACAACGAATAGCGGATCGATTTCCATGCCGCCGTTTTCCGTGTCGCAATTGACCATCAGCATGCATCCGCCATTGGTGCGGATCTCCGGATAGAACTGATTGTCCCAGGTCGAGAACAGCGAGGTCGTCACATAGAGGCGCTTGCCGTCGAGGCTGAGCTGTATCATCTGCGGCCCGCCAGTCACTTTCACGCCATTGACCTCAGGCGCACGGCCGAGAAGTCCGCCCATCCACACTTGTCCGGTAAGCTTGGCGTCGTGAGGGTCCGAGATGTCGTATTGACGAATGTCGCCATGCAACCAGTTGCACAGATAGAGGTATCTATCGTCCATGCTGAGCAGAATGACCGAGATCACGCCCGGTATTGGTATCGGCCATTCGGGATGCGGCTCATTGCCGACATCGACAATTTTTTCCCATTGCCAGTCACCCGCCGCGTCCTTCCACCAATGGATGATGTTTGCGGAAAGGGCCGCGCCAACAAAGCCGTGACTGCTGTCGGGGTTATGATGGAATCGCACTTCCAGTGGGATCAAGCCATCTTCACCGAGATAGAATGTTTGCTTTGGCTCCTTCTTTTCAAAATCCCAGAAATGGATCTCCCGGCCATATTTCAGATGACCAACCTCTTCCAGGTCAAAGCCGGGCATGAAGGTATTGGGCGCGGCCCATTCCGAGCTGACCATCACGTTGTGTCGCGGCTGGTACCAGAAATCATAACCAAACTTGATACTGCCCATGGAGTTTTCCCAGCGGCCGACAACCTCGAACTCCTTGCTGAGTTGCAAATAGCCGCCGGGGGCATTGCCCTGGGCGTCACCAAGCATGGAAACGATGATGTCCGAGCCGAGGCAATGCACCGTGTGTGGCGCCGACAGGTTGGTCCTGGCTTTGATTTCAGCGCCGTCTATCACCTTGAACAGTGTCGGGCTGCGCGGATCGGTACCGCAATCGACAATATGCAGATTTGACGAGCGCACACCCGGCACGATCAGATATTTCCGCTCCATGCTCGCGTCGCCATGGCACGACGAACAGGCATTCCAGCCCGAGTGATGAAGCTCATCGCCAATGCCCGGCATTTGCAAACGCGAAATCACCTGGCTGTAGGTCGAACTCTCCGGGTCGACATCGATGGTGCACAGATAGTCCGGCTTCTGAATGCCCGTGCCGGTGTAGATGGCAATCGTATAGAGCAGCTTTTCGCGAGGTGCCGTCATCGCCTCGGCTGGAGAAGCATAGCCCGGTCCACAGCAATGATTGGTCATGGGTACTTCCCTTTGAACAGATCACTGGCCAGCCCCAACGGGGTCGAGCTGGAATGTTAGTGCATGCTTGGCATTGGCGCTATGGCCGGGGTGGCTTGTGAAGTGCGCACGTGACATACAACTTGGCGACAGAGCCCCCGATGGGGAAGTGAGGGGCGGAGAGAGTCCGCCACGGAGGTTGATACGCAAGGCCCCGGAAGGGGCCTTGTTGTGTTTGCGGTACAGGCGCTGTGCACTGACGGTCTCATCGGTATCGGCGCAGCCGCGAATCTGTGTTAAGCCGCCGCCCCAACCAACCAAAGGACGACAGATGTGAGCGAACCGACCCAGGCGACCGGAAGTATCTATGCCTCGCTCCGTGCGGACATCGACACCCATGTCGCGACGCTTAAGGCGGCGCTGGCACGAGAAGGGATAAAACAGGCGGTGTTCGATCCGACCAAGTTGGCGCAGAACAACCGCTCGGCCGCAAATTGATGCAGGCTTATTTCGGCAGCGCGGCGTGAGCGTAAGGTTTTCGGACTAGCAGGGCCGCGCGCCGTCTCGAATTCTCAGTCAGTGCATATTTGAACGGGAGGTGAGTCCGCAAATGCCCAAGATGCCTCTACCTGGCCAGCGCACAGGCTTTCCGCCAATAAACGCTGCTCCACGATCGATACTGGTTGACCGATTCGGCGAACATTGTCGGATTCGCACGCTACGACAAGGCGAGGTGAATGAACGGTTCACACGCTGGCTTGGCGATCCAGCCGTCGCCGCCGGGTTAAATATGCCCGGCACGACAATGGGCCTGGATTCGTTTCGCTCCTACGTCGGCAGCTTTGACAACATACGGCGTAACTTGCTGGCGATTCGCATGCTCAACGACGAGCCGATCGGCTTGATCATGGCGGAGATCGACCAGAGGCACCGTATCGGATCATTGCACCTCATCGTCGGGGACACCGCCCATCGACGGCTCCAAATTTCGTTCGAAGCAGTCACGCTCCTGATCTGGCACATGTTTGTCGAACGTGGGATGCAAAAGTTGATGTTTGAGCCACTGTCCCGCAATCAAGCGGCGGTTACCGCATGCCGACTTGGAATGTTGAGGCAAGAGGGTGAACTGCGGTCCCACCGTCTCGATGCCGGGACAGGCCAAAGGCTCGACCAGCTGATCTTCGCGCTCACGATCGATGAGTTCAAGAGCCGGGTGCGCGCTGTGGCCAGGCTTCCCAAATTCGAAGGACCCGGACTGACCAGGGATTTCGTCCGCGAAACCGCGAGATCTTTTGGTCGTAAGCAGAGCTAGAATCGGTAGGAAATCCCAAGATTCAGGGTCCCGAGCCGTGGTTTGAAATCAACCGAGTTCGCTACCTCGACCTTGTCAAACAGATATTCGATGTATTCCGTTTTGAAAGACCACTTTGGAGCGAAGGCGTATTCAAAACCCGCGCCAAATGCGCCGCCGACACGTGTCTTGTTTGAGCTGTCCGCGCCGCCTAAAAAGAAATCAAATGACGTCTTGACGCGCGTGACCGCAACACCCGCGGTCCCGTATAACAACAACTGGTCCGAAGCCAGAAATCCTGCGCGTGCTCTGGCCGAGGCAACCCAATCGAGATCATAAGAATACGAATTTGTCTTGCCGCCAAATATCGGATCTTCGCCCGTCTTTTCGTGAAACCCGAGGAAGTCAAAACTCGCCACACCGCCGTAGACAAACTGGCCGGACTGCCAATCGTGACCGACGAAAACGCCGCCGACAAACGCAGTGTCGTTGAAGTCCGAACCGCTGACGACGCCACCACCGCTGAAGCCTGGGTGCGAAAATCCGGCACCGATCTCCGCACCGGCATAGTAGCCGGTCCAATTGCCATCTTGCGCCTTGGCTGGCGCGACGATGGCCACGAGCGCAACGGATGCATAGAAAATCTTGAACATGAATCACCCCAACCGGGTCCTACCTTACACGCAGGGCATTAAAATACTGTAGCAATCCCGTCACAGTTGTTCCAACAGTTACTCCTGAGCCGGTCGTTGCTTTTATCAGCCTGGCAAGGTTTCACGCACGCTTCGACCTGCTACCGACATTTGAACGCCGGATCGTGGACGGATGCTTGGCGCCCTATCTCGGACGTTGAAATCACCGGCGCCGATTCCCAAAAGCTGACACCGTCATCCAGCGCATCCACAATCAAATCGCCTCGCATGGTACGAACCGCGCCCAGAGGGATTGCCAGGCTGTCGAGGAAGGCGGCCGCCTCGCCTCTCCGAGGAACTGACACCATCGATCCGCGTCCTCGTCGGCAAGGTCGCAAAGATCGGCCTCGTGCTGGTGGCCGGCGCCGTGGCGCTTTCCGCCGTCGGTCTCGACCTGACGGCGCTGACGGTGTTTTCCGGCGCCGTTGGCGTCGGTCTCGCTTTCGGGCTGCAGAAGGTTGTTTCGAATTTCGTCTCCGGTGTGATCATCCTGCTCGACAAGTCGATCAAGCCGGGCGACACGATTTCGCTCGAAGGCACCTTCGGCTGGATCCGCGAATTGCGGGGGCGCTTCGTCTCAGTGGTGACGCGCGACGGTCGCGAATTTCTGATCCCCAACGAGGACTTCATCACCCAGAGGGTCATCAACTGGTCGTTCAGCGACAACCTCGTGCGCCTCGACGTGAACTTCGGCGTCTCCTACGACGCCGATCCGCACAAGGTCAGCGAACTGGCGATAGAGGCCGCGATCAGCGTCGGCCGGGTTGAGGCTGACCGGCGGCCTGTCTGCTGGCTGACGGACTTCGGCGACTCCTCGCTGAACTTCGTCCTGCGCTTCTGGATCCGCGACCCACAGCAAGGCCTGACCAACGTGCGCGGCAAGGTGCTGCTGGCGCTGTGGGACACGTTCAAGGCAAACGGCATAAGCATCCCCTATCCGCATCGCGAGGTCATCATGAAAGAGGCTGGGCCGGTCAGACGAGGGCACGACGACCAGTGATCTTCTCGATGTTGATGCGGAAGAAGAGGTGAGGCGGACTGGCCACCTTGTCCTCTCGCTACCAGGTGCCCACCAGTTTGCAAGCCTTCTGACCTAGACTCCGGCTAATCCAGGCCTCCAACTTGTCTCGCGGGATTCTTAGATATTTCAATTTGCAGCCTTCAGAGATGTACGCAGATGAAATCCGTATGGACGAGGCGACCCTCGCGAACATCAACAAAGTGCCGCATACCCGATTGTAACCTTGGCCTCAAATGCCGGCTTGGCTAGAGTTCGTAGCATGCTGAACGCCATTCACCACGTCGCGCTCATCTGCACCGACTACGACCGGTCGCGACGGTTCTACGTCGAACTCCTCGGCCTCGAACTGATCCGGGAGGTCTATCGGGAAGAACGGCAGTCATGGAAGGCGGATCTGCGGATCGGGTCCGTCCAGCTGGAATTGTTCTCCTTCCCCGCACCAGTGATGCGGCCGTCCCATCCAGAGGCGACAGGCCTGAGACATCTGGCATTTGCCGTGGCGAATCTTGATCCCGTGATTGTGCGCCTGGAAGCCGCCGGCGTTGCCGTTGAGCCAATCCGCATCGACCCATATACAGACCAACGGTTTACCTTTTTCAGAGACCCAGATGGATTGCCGCTGGAACTCTACGAAGCCCCATAAGGAACAGTTAGCTTTCGCGACCATGTCATCGGATGTGGGAACGCCACTGCCAGGGATTTAGCGAGCCGCCGCCTGCCTACGTTGCGTTCAGCTCTGCAAGTAAGCATTCCGTGCCTGGGAGCCGCACGTCAACGCTAGACAACTACAGTCTGGTCCGCTTTGGCGCACTCCCCTCGGCACGCCAGAACGCTGGCCGGTTCACGGCGTGGTTGTAAACCCGCACTGCTTCTGTTCCATCTCGATCTGCTTGGTGATGCGGATGGCGTTCTGGGCGTAGGCTTCCGTCACCGAGCCGCTGTTCACGGTCTTGTCCTTTAGCGGGCTCACGGCCGCGCAGAGGTGGAAGACATGCTCCGTGTCGGACTTCGCGGCGCCGTTTTCAGGCGCGATCCAGTACACGACATCCTGGCCGGCGGGGTGTGCCGCGTCCTTCGTTGCGTCAGCCACCGTGGTGGAGTCGGTGGCGATCGCCTGCGCCTGGGCGGCGACTTCGGGCGAACAGGCTGTGGTCGGCTGCCCCGCCTTGATCTGGGTCGCGCACGCGTTCATGTCCTGCGTGTACTGCTCGACCGATGGGGGCTGGTAGCTGACCCCGATCAGCGTCGCAACCACGGCCAGCACGGCGCCGATGCCGCCGGCAACTTTCTTGCTCTTCGGGTCCATGTTCTTGTCGTTGAGGATCAGCAGAACCAGCGGCAGGAAGGCAATCAGCGTGATGATCGCGCCGAGCTGGTTCTGGACGAAGAACCTGAATGTGTCGGATGCGCGAGCCGGGTCCTTCCTGTTGGCCGCCTTCCAAAGCAGGCTGCCGGCGATGGCAAATATCGCGATGCCGACCAGAATGCCGATCAGCAGCGGCAGGTTTCCGTGGTCGAACTTGTGCTTGTAGAGCAAGACAATCCCGGCGATCTCGCCGCCAATGGCAATGATCCACGAGAGCGCTGCAAAAAGGCGCAGCCGCGTGGCGCCGGCCTTCTGGCCCTGCGATGCTTGCCAATCCTTGGTAACGTCTGCGGCCGGCTTGTTGTCGTCAGTCATGACCAGGTCCCCCGATGTCGACACTTTTGCAGGGCGGCGTCAAAGGCGCCCGGCGCAGCGTCATTGAACGAACGTCGCCTGCCTCAGCGCGAAAGCGCCACGGCAGACCATATCCCCATCCATATTGCGCATGAGTGGATTCGTCCATACCCAAGGGGCCGATGCGGTGGTGGGACCGTTCTGCGCAATCGATGGGCATCAGTTCATTCGGCAGCCGGGCGACGGCCCTTCACCCCGGAAAGATCGTAAACCCGCCATCGACGCGGAGGACCTGGCCGTTGATGAAGCGCGCGCGGGGGCCGGCGAGAAAGGCCACCGCCTCGGCGATCTCTTCCGGCTCGGCATAGCGGTTCAGCGATCTCCTGCTCGAATCCATGCGCTCCGGATCGACCACGCGGGTCGCCTGGAAGCGGGCCGTCTTGGTGGCGCCGGGGCTGACCGCATTGATGCGCACGCCGTCGTCGATCAGTTCCTTGGCGAGGCAGCGCGTGTAATGCACGACCGCGGCCTTCAACGTGGAGTAGACGACCTCGGGCGAGCAGCCGAGATGTGCGGCCGCCGACGCGATGTTGACGACGGAGCCGCCGCCGCGCTGCTTCATGGGCGGCACGAAGGCCTGGCAGACCAGCATCGTGCCGATCAGATTGTTCTCGGTGAGCACGCGGATGTCGTCCAGTTCGATGTCCAGCGCGTTGTTCGGGTTCGGCTTGCCGCCCTTGGCGCCGATGTCGCCGCCGGCACAATTGACCAGCACATGCACGTCGCCGAGATCGGCCTCGATCTTGCGCTTCATCTCGGCCACCGCCTTCTGGTCGCCGATGTTGCCGGTCACCGACGTGACCTTCGTCCCATGCCGCTTCAGGCGCTCGACCACTTCGCCGAGATTGGCGAACTCGCCATATTTGGCCGGCGCTGTTTCATCCATGTCGTGGATCGCGACATTGGCGCCGAGTTCCGCCAGGCGCTCGGCCATGACGCGGCCGAGGCCACGGCCGGAGCCGGTGACGAAGGCGGTCAATCCATCGAGTTCACGTATCGTCATCAGATCTTCTCCGCTAAACCAAGGTTGCGCATGTTGGCGGCGCTGCGCCGGATCATGTCGAGCTCATAGGAAACCAGTGAAACGTCGTCTTCGCGCTCCCAGGGGGTGCGGTAGTCGGCATCGTCGGGCAGCCGGTTGCGCTGCGCCGCCGCCAGGCAGGCTGCAAATTCGCGTGCCGTCTTCTCGGGATAGCCGTGCCACCAGTCGTCGCGAAGAAACCGGACATGCCGCGCCTCCAATGCGCCCGGTTCGAGAACGGCGGTGATGCGATCGTGGTGTTGGTCGAGAATTGCAAACAGCTCGGCAAACGGCACCGCACCATCGCCGATGGCACAACGGACCAGCCGGTAGCCCTCGCTCGTGAACTGCACGCGGTAATCCTTGAGGTGGACATGGCGGACGTAAGGTGCGATCCGCCGCGTAAAATCGAGCGGCGCTTCGCCGACCGGGAATGTGTTGCCGGTGTCGAAGGTGACGCCGACGCCTTCGCCGCCAAGGTCACAGAAATCGACGATTTCCCCGCTGGTGAAATCCTGGTGGTTTTCGATGGCAACGACATAGCCCTCGGCGATCGCGCGGGCACCCCACTCTCTCAATCGCTCTCGAATGATGCCGGCGTACTCGCTCCATTTTTCGCCGGCGGCGTTGCGGTCGCCACAGAGAACCGGCGTCAGCGCCGTCCGGATGATCTTGGCCTCGAGCAGGCGTGCGGCCCGAAATGCATCGTCAAGCGGTTCACCCACGAGAAGGCCGCCGCTGACGATCGGTGTGATGCCAAGGCCGGCGAGCCGTTCGCGCAGCGCGATCACCGCTTCGTCGGAAAGTTCCGTCAGCCATGGCACCCAGATCTCCAGCACCTGTGCGCCGAGTTCGGTCGCCAGCGCGATGAACCCTTCCAGCCCCGCAGGCTGGGGATTGGCGCGTGGCGTGCCGCGGCCCTGGAGGCCGAGATGATAGGTCAGGCCGTAGGGGTTCAGGCCGACCTCGAGCATGAAGCGATCCTTTGTCATCGCAGGCCGGCATCCACGGTGATCGACTGCTTGGTGATCATGCGGCTGTCGTCGGCGGCAAGAAACAGCACCGTGCGCGCAATCTCCTCGCCGAGCAGGACCCTGCGGATCATCTGGCGCTGCACGACCTTGTCGACCGCACCTTGAGTCTTGAACCAGAGCTGCCGTTGCCGGTCGGTGATGACGGCGCCCGGCTCGATGGCGTTGACGCGGATGTTGTCGGGGCCAAACGCCTGCGCCAGCGCGAAGGTCAACCCGATCACCGCAGCCTTGGCCGCCGCATAGGGCGCCATCTCCGCCGCGCCGAAACGCCAGGCGATCGAGGAAAAATTGACGATCGAACCAAAGCCCAATTCCTTCATGTGCGCATGCACCGCCTGGGCGGCAAAGAAGTGGTGCCTGAGGTTGACGTCCTGGGCGTGGTCCCAGGTCGCCTGCGTGATGTCGGCGACAGAGCGGCGATTGTCGTCGGCGGCGTTGTTGACCAGCACCGCGACGGGTCCGAGGCGGTCGCGCACCGTGGCGATCGCGGCCTGGAGGGCAGGGATGTCGGTCACGTCGCAGCGCAGGAACAGCGGCGCTTGCGGCGCCGTGGCGGCGAGTTCGCGCGCAAGCGCATCGCCGGCCTCCTGCTGCAGATCGAAAAACGCGACGCGAGCGCCATTGGCGGCAAAGGCGCGGACCGTGTCGGCGCCGATGCCCGACGCGCCGCCGGTGATCAGCACGACACGCTCAGTCAGGCTCGGATAGGTGGCGAAGGACAAGGCGGAACTCTTTCAGATCAGGTCAGATCAGGCGTTGGGTCGTCGGGTCGAACAGGCACGCACGCGCCATGTCGATGCCGAGCGTCACCGTCTCACCCATCCGTGGCGTGCCGTCGGGGTCAAAACGACCGGTGATCTCCTTGCCGCCCAGGCGCAGGACGGCCATGGTTTCGGCACCTGTCGGCTCGACCAGTTCGACCACGGCATCGATTTGCGCGATGCCTGGTTTGCGGCGCGCAAGATCGGGATCGAAGCGGTAGATGTGCTCCGGCCGGATGCCGAGCACGAGCTGTCGCGGTGTAGTGGATGGAAGCGCCTGGACGATCGGCAGGCTGGCCGTCTTGCCATCGGCGCTCTGCAAGGCAACGACGGGGCGACCGCCTTGTTCGCTCAGTTCGGCCGGCAGAAAATTCATCGCCGGCGAACCCATGAAGCCGGCAACAAACATGTTGGCCGGACGGTTGTAGATCGTGGCCGGCTCGTCGAATTGCTGGACCTCGCCCTGATGCATCACGGCGATGCGCGATGCTAGCGTCATCGCCTCGACCTGATCGTGGGTGACGTAGACCGTCGTCTTGCCGACGCGGTGATGCAGCTTCTTGATTTCGGTGCGCATGTCGACGCGCAGCTTGGCGTCGAGATTGGAGAGCGGCTCGTCGAACAGGAACAGTTTCGGATCACGCACCAGCGCCCGGCCCATCGCGACGCGCTGGCGCTGGCCGCCCGAGAGCTGTCCGGGCTTGCGCCCAAGCAGCGGCTCGATCTGCAGGAAAGCGGCAACCCGCTTGACCGCCTCGTCCTGCTGCGGCTTCGGCACGCGGCGGCTTTCCATGCCGAAGGTGATGTTCTCGCGCACCGTCATCGTCGGGTAGAGCGCGTAGGACTGGAACACCATGGCGATGTCGCGGTCCTTCGGTGCCACCGAATTGACCAGCCTTCCGTCGATGCGGATCTCGCCGGAGGTAACAGATTCCAGCCCGGCGATCATCGCCAGCAAGGTGGACTTGCCGCAGCCGGACGGTCCGACCAGCGCGATGAACTCGCCGTTCTGCGCCTCGAGATCGATGCCCTTCAGCACCTCGACCGCGCCAAAATTCTTGCGCAGGGATCGGATGGTCAATGTCGACATGCGATGCTCTTCTTCCGGGACGGGGCGATCGGCGACATGAGACACGCTCCGCTCATTTGATCGCGCCTCATTTGATCGCGGCTCACTTGATCGCACCTTGGGTCAGGCCGCGGACGAAATACTTGCCGCCGAAGAGATAGATCAGCAGCGGCGGCAGCGCGCCGATCAGCACAGCGGCGCTCATGACATCGTAGGCGCGTACATTCGTGCCGCTCGCCGTCAGCGCGACGAGCGCGGCCGTGATCGGCTGCTGCTGCCCGGAGGTGAAGACGACGCCGAACAGATATTCGTTCCAGATGCCGGTGAATTGCCAGATCACGGTGACGATCAGGATCGGCGAGGAGAGGGGAAGAATGATCTTGCGGAAGATGCGCCAGAAGCCCGCGCCGTCGATGCGCGCCGCCTTGATGAGATCGTCGGGGATGCTGACATAGTAGTTGCGGCAAAACAAAGTGGTGAACGAAATGCCCTGGATTACGTGGATGAGGACGAGCCCGTAGACCGAATTGCTGAGGCCCAGATTGCCGAGGATGAACGCCCACGGCATCAACGAAATCTGGCCTGGAATGAAGACACCGAGCAGCATGCAGGTGAACAGCGCTTCCGAACCCCTGAAGCGCCATTTCGACAGGATGTAGCCGTTCATCGCGCCGACCGACGTCGAGATGATCGTCGCCGGGATCGTCATTTTCAGGGAGTTGTAGAAGTTGCGCTGCATGCCCTCGCAGGTGCCGCCGATGCAATAGCTGCTCCAGGCCTGGCCCCAGGCTTCGAGGCGGAAGCTGCGTGGCAGCGAGATCAACCCGTTGCGCGCGATCTCTTGCTGGTCGCGGAATGAATTCAGCACCACGACCAGCAACGGGATCAGGTAGATCGCCGCAAAGATCACCAGCAGCCCGTAGATGACGAAGCGGGTGAGGAAATGCCTGCGCGCCGCAACCGTGGCGGCGCGATGATCGAGCGACTGGTCCAGTGAGACGTCAGCCATGGCCGGCTTCCTTGCGCCGGCGCCAGACCACCCAGAACGAATAGGGCACCAGCACCACGGCAAGAGCGGCAAGCATCATGATGGCCGCAGCAGCACCTTCGCCGATCTGGCCGCGTTGGAACATCAGGTCATAGACATAGATGGCCGGGAAGGTGGTCGAGATTCCCGGGCCGCCTTTGGTGAGGGCCGCCACCAGGTCGAAGGTCTTGATGGCGAACTGGATCTGGATGACGGCGACCGCCAGGAAAATCGGCGCGATCGTCGGCAGCAGCACTTTGCGATAGATGCGGAAGGCTGATGCGCCATCGATCTGCGCGGCCTTGACGAGGTCCTGATCCACCGAGCGCAGACCGGCCAGGAAGAGCGCCATGGCAAAGCCCGAGGCCTGCCAGACGCCGGTGATGATCACTGCGTAGATCGCATAATGCCGGTCGCTGGCGAGTGCGAAACTGAAATTC
Source organism: Mesorhizobium neociceri (assembly GCF_013520985.1). Classification (GTDB taxonomy): domain Bacteria; phylum Pseudomonadota; class Alphaproteobacteria; order Rhizobiales; family Rhizobiaceae; genus Mesorhizobium; species Mesorhizobium neociceri. Next base: position 169,268 of record NZ_JACDTY010000014.1, read on the forward strand.
GTCCAGCCGAAACCGCGCACCAGCGCCTGGATGCCGTCGACCGGGTTGTAGAGCCAGCTCCAGACCGTGCCGGTGACGATGAAGGAGACCGCCAGCGGATAGAGGAAGATGGTGCGCCAGGCCGCTTCGCCGCGCACCCGCTGGTCGATCAGGATCGCCAGCAGCAGTCCCACGGCCATCGAGCCGACAATGTAGAAACCGCTGAAGAAGAAGAGGTTGGTGTAGGCGATGTTCCAGCGCCGGTTCGCCCAGAGTGACGCGTAGTTGTCCAGGCCGACGAAGCCGTAGGTCGGCAGCAGCGAGGAGTTCGACAGTGAGATGTAGAGCGTCCAGCCGGTGAACACGAAGACGTAGACGAAGCTCGCCACAAGCGATGGGCCGAGCACCAGCAAGGGCACTGCGGAGCCCAGCCGCTCCCGCCAGGGGCGGGCGGGCGCTGGGACCGACAGGATCAGGTCGTGATTGGACATTCAGAGCACGGGACTGGCAGGGCGCGGACCGGGATGGAAGATGGCCGGGTGCGGATGGAAATTGCGCCCGGCCACTCCCGTCTACTTCTGTGCTTCTGCCGCGTCGGCCATCGCATTGGCGCCGTCCTCGGCTGACATGTCGGGCGTCGCCACGAACTCGGTGATGGAGTCCATGATCGCGCCGCGCATCTTCTGCGGGATGGTCATGTTGTGCGCCATCGAGCGGACCAGTGTGCCTTCCTTGATCGAAGCCTGCAAATCCTTCTGCGAGATCTGCTGGCACGGATTGAAGCCCTTCGACAGATCGATATCCAGGCGTGCGGGGATCGAGCCCTTGGCCTGGTTGAAGACCGTCTGGAAGTCGGCCGACAGGATCAGGCTGGCAAGCAGTTTCTGGCCGTCAATGTAATCCTGGTCCTTCTGCTTGAAGAACACGACCGAGTCCGAGTTGAGGATGAAGCCGGGTTTGCCCCAATCGGTCGGCGCCTGGGCGCAGACATAGTCGGTGCCTTCCTTGAAGCCGGCGGCGGTCAGCAGGCCGATCGTCCAGTCGCCCATGATGTGGAACGCCGCGTCGCCCTTGCCGACGAGCGCCGACATCGAATCCCAGTCGCGGCCAACCATGCCCGGATCCATGTACTTGCTCGTCATCAGACGCATCTGCTCGAAGGCCTTGACCATCCCCGGGCTGCGCATGGATTCGACATCGCCCTGGACGAACGCCTTGCGATAGAGATCGATGTCCTGGCCGTAGAGCACAACCTCGAACACCGTCGAATCCGTCCAGTCGGCGGTCGAATGCGAGATGCAGATCTTGCCCGAGGCGACGATCTTGTCGCAGGCGGCATTGAACTCGGCCCAGGTCTTCGGCATTTCCGTGACGCCGGCGGCCTGCATGACCTTCGGCGAGGCCCAGAGCCAGTTGATACGGTGGATGTTCATGGGAGCGGCAACCCATTTGCCGGTCGGCTTCATCACCGGAAGCAGTTCCGGCGCCACCACTTTCTCCCATCCTTCCGACGCCGCCAGCTCGTCGAGATCGGCGGTCATGCCGGTCTCGTTCCACTCGGCGATTTCCGGGCCTTTGAGCTGCACGGCAGGCGGCGCATTGCCGGCGATCACGTCGGCACGCAGCTTGGCCAGCGTATTGGCCGTGTGACCGGCGATCGAGGTCTGCTCCCATTTGCCGCCCTTGGCGGTGAACATCTCGCCGAGCTTGGCGATCGCCTGGGCGTCCGATCCGGTCGACCATTGGTGCAAAAGGTTCGTCTTGGGCTCGGCGAAGGCTGCTCCGGCGACAAGAGTGCACGCAGCAGCAGCGACCGCGAAGGCGGTCATGGCGGATTTCATGGTTTCACTCCCACATATGGTTGCACGGTTCGTCCCGACCGCTTATGGCCGCGGTTTGAAGCCGCCGCCAGCGAGATGCGTTAATCTCGAATTCTTTCCAAGATGACATATTGGAACTATCAGTCAACGATGTTTATGTTGATCCATGACAAAACCTTCGCTTAGAACCTGGCTGATCGACAGACCGTCCGCGTCGCCGGAGAGCATGATCGTGCGCTGCCTGAGCGAGCGCGGCGTACTCTCGGCGTCGCAGATCGCACGCATCACCGGTCTGGCGCGCTCGACGGTGTCAACCGCGCTCAACGGCCTGAGAAAGTCGGGGATGGTGATCGAAGCTCCGACCAGCAACGATGGCATCAGAGGTATCGGCAGGCCGGCTGCGGCCGTGACGCTCAATCCGACAGCGGGCACCTGCGTCGGAATTCACCTGGCTCTTCAGCAGATACGGCTCATCGTCGCCGATGTCTCGCATTCCGTCATTGCCGAACAAACTATCCCAATGGCTCTGGACTACCAGCCGCAACAGGCTGCCCAGATGGTCAAATCGGCAATTGCCCAATCTTACAAGGAAAACGGTCTGCCGGTGGCGGGACTCCTGGGGGTTGGTGTCTCCGTCTCCGGCCCTGTCAGCCGCGATGGAGTGGTGCTGCGCGCGAGCATGGTTCCAACATGGGCCGGCGTCAATATACGGGATGTGTTCGGACCCGTCCTGGAACAGCCGATCTTCGCCGACAACGAGAGCAACTGCTCGGCTATTGCGGAACTGATGTGGGGTGCTGCCGTCGGCCAGGACGATTTCGTGCTGTTCAAGATCGATCTGGGTGTTGGTGGGGCCATTGTCCAGAATGGCCGGCTGGTGACGGGCATCGCCGGCGGCGCCGGCGAATTCGGGCACATCAGCATCGATCCCGGCGGCGATCTTTGCCGGTGCGGCAATCGCGGATGCCTGGAGCTCTATGCGAGTTTTACCCGGCCGCTGGAACAGATTTCGCGTGTCGTGCGGCGGCAAGTCACCATGGACGATGTCATCACCATGGCCGAGCAGGGCGATGTCAGGGCGTTGCGGATGATCGAGGATACCGCCGAGATCGCCGGCCGGGGTCTCGGCTTGATCGGCTCGGTGCTCAATCCGCCGCTCATCATCATCGGCGGCCACATGGCTTTGGCAGGCGACATTCTGTTGACGCCGCTGATCGCGTCCTATGAACGCCACACGCTCATCAAGTCCCGCGATATCGCCCCGGCCCTGCGCACGCGCATAATCGTTGGCAAGCATACCGAAAACGATTCACTGCTGGGCGCGGTCGGCCTCGTGCTGAGACACCAGACGAAGGAACTGTCGCTCGGCTGATCGTCAGGCAGAAGCGGCCCATTGGCGACGATGAGAGCCATGCCGCTCCTTTGGTTCAAACCAACCGACGGCCCGTCTTATAGAGGCAACTCCTTGCCTGCCTTCTCCGCCGCCATGTGCTGCGCGTACCAGTCCGGCCAATTCTCATCACGCTGTCCGCCTGTCCGCTTCTCGTGCTCACCATGGGCCACAGACGCACGCCGGAGCGCGGCCGCGAGCTCGGCCGACGAGCCAAATGTGGTTTCGCCAGTCTCGACGCGGCCGGGCGCTCGCGCAGTGACCTCCTGCAACATCCAGATATTTCCGGCCGGGTCGCTGAAGGATGCCCACGACAAGTAGCTGCGCCGTTCGGGGTCCGGACCGCTGACACGGCCTGCACTGCCGGCATAGTGGAATACTTCGCTCACGTCGACGCCGAGATTGGCGAGTTCGGCGCGCGCTACCTCGATGTCCGACACGACGAGCTCGCCAGCGCTTTTGAGGACATCGAGTTCGAGCCGGGCATAGGGCTCCGTTGTGGTCCTTGAGCCGAAGACTACCGAACACGGGGAGCCCGGAGGCGTGAACTGGATGACACGAAATCCGTCGCCTGTGAGGTCGGCGTCCAGTCGCCAACCCAAGCCGCCATAGAAGTGCTTGGCACGGTCGACATCCGAAACGGGAATGACCGCGACCTCGAGCCTTATGTCTACTCCCCGCACTGCGGGTGTCGCGATTGCGGCTTCGCCGCGCTGTGGAATTCTGTTCATAACAATCTCCTGGTTCGTGCCGAGTTAGTGTGCGGTGGACCGGTCAATGTCCCGGTCCACGCTAGAAAGAGCGGGCGGCGTACCGCCCGCTCGCTTCAGATCGACCGACGCAGCGAACGGAACCCGGCCCTCAGTTCGTCGCAAAACAACTTGGGTTGTTCCCAGGCGGCAAAGTGTCCGCCCTTGGGGAGTTTGTTGTAGTGGATGAGCTTGGGATAGGCCTGCTCCGTCCAGCTCCGCGGGGCTGGATAGAGTTCGTCTGGGAAGACGCTCACGGCAACCGGGATGGAGACGCCTTTGGCATTGAAATACCCTTTGCCCCAATATTCCCAGTAGAGGCGGGCGCCGGAAAGTGCAGTGTTCGTCAGCCACGTGATCGTTATGTTGTCGAGGATGTCGTCGCGTGTAAGGCCCTCGGACTGCCCGTCAAACACGCGCGCAATGAGCTCATAGCTGCGCGCATCGTGATCGAGGAAATAGGCCGCCAGGCCGACGGGTGAATCCGCGATTCCGTACAATGTCTGCGGCCGCAGACCCATCTGGAAGCCGTAGGCGATTCCCTTTTGATAGACGAACTGCAAACGGTCGTAGGCGAGCTTCTCATCGGCTGAGAGATCCGCTGGCGCCGCCGCGCCGGAAAAAGCCGCTCCGTCGATCTCGGCCGGAAAGATGCCGGGCATATTGGTGTGAATGGCGAGCAATTCCGGGGCTGCCTGCACGCCCATGAGATCGACGACAATCGCACCCCAATCGCCGCCCTGCGCCACAAATCTCGAGTAGCCAAGCCGCTTCATCAGCACGACCCATGCGCGTGCGATATGATCAGGCCCCCAACCGGGCGTCGTTGGCTTTCCGGAGAAGCCGTAACCCGGCATCGACGGGATCACCACGTCGAAAGCATCCGCAGCAGTCCCTCCATGCGCCGTGGGATTGACGAGCGGATCGATGATCTTCAATTGCTCGACGACCGACCCAGGCCAGCCATGCGTGACGATGACCGGCAACGCGTTTTCGTGCTTCGAACGCACGTGAATAAAATGAATGTCGAGGCCGTCAATCTCGGTGATGAAATTCGGCAAGCCGGCGAGTTGCGCCTCGCACCTGCTCCAGTCGTAGTCTGTTGCCCAGTAGCGCGCGAGTTTCTGCGTGGTCGCGAGTCGCACGCCTTGCGATGCATCCGCAACTGTTTCCCGCTCAGGCCATCGGGTCGATGCAATTCGCCGACGTAGCTCATCGATCTCCTCCCGCGGGAAGCCGACCGTGAAAGGGCGGACCGAGTCGTTACCAGCCGCTGCGAGCAGCGTACCCGGAAGCGTGCTGATGACGCCGGCCGCAGCCGACGCTGCAAGCAGCTCGCGCCGCGTAGGCGACAGTGATTTTGATGACATGACATCCTCCATTGTCGAACCAATTTGTTCGGACGCGGTCAAGCAGATCGCATGCCGCAGGGGCATGTTCGCTCGAAGGGAAGGGAATTGCGCGTTATGCGTTGTTAAGAGTAGTTGCGCTGGGGGCTGGTGCATTTGCGGATATGCTGTTCAATTCGGCGAGCAGGGCGCTCGCCGCATTTGCATCCGCGGTTTGCACGCCTTCGCCGAACCGCTGAAGGAGCCTGCCGAGCAAATCCCGGGCACGGTCTGCCTGACCTTGTTGCTGCCACATCCTGGCCAGCGGTACGGCTGCCCTCAACTCCCACGCCATCGCCGATTGCTTACCTGCCCAGTAGATCGCTTGAAGCAGCGAGTCCTCAGCCGTACTCACATCGGGCGAAGAATATGCCAGGCGAATTTCGGCCCGCACACGCAGCAGATCCGGACGATCATACGTCTCGCCGGCCTGGTCCGACAAGGCAAGGGCCCGGTCGATCGTGGCGGCAGCCTCATCGAGCTGGCCGCAGCGCATCATGCCCTCGGCAAGCGCTCGGAGGAAGGCCGTCGCCAGGATATTGAACCGCTCAGCACTCAGCGTCGCGACAGCGCTACGGAGCAATTGCACGCCCTCGGCCGGCTCGCCTTGCAAGATCATGAGTTCGCCCTTCAAAGCAAGTCCCATGGCGTGATAGGGAGCCAGGGAATACTTCGTTGCATAGGCTAGAACACGTTCGATCCATTGAGCTGCGCGTTCAAAGTCACCGCTCCAGAGGTAGACCGGCACGGTGTAAACAAGCGACATGCAAACTGCGACCGGATGCTCGCGTTTCATCGCCTCTTCGACGGCTTGATCCGCTATTCTGAGCGCTTTCTCCGGCATGCCTCGCAACCACAAGGCCCGCGCCAGCGCTATCAGCGCACGCACCCTGTGGTCATAGCCGAAGAAGTCGACCTGAACGCTGCCCGCTTCTGCTTCCAACTCCAGCCCACGCTCGCTGTGTCGCTGTGACGCCGCCTGGTTTCCGACAAGGTGATGCGATACGCCGAGCATCCACTCGGCCACAATAATCCCTGACTTCTCCCCCAGCTCTGCTGCAACGAGCACGCTCCGCTCGGCGCAGGCGAGGGCGCCGCGAAAGTCTCCGACGCGAGTAAGAAAGATGTTCAGCCCGGCCAGCAGATGCAACTTGTACTGGCCGTCCCGCAACGCCTCCGCCAATCCAATGCCCCGCTCGATCGCCCGTCGCACACCGTCGCTGTTGCCACGTGTGAACATCGACGAGATCGCCAGTGCTGCTTGAAGCGCCAATTCGCGCTCCGTACCCCGATCCGCTTCTCCTAACGCGGACAAGCCCCGCTCGCACCACTGCTCGCACTCCCCCAGAAGTGAAAAGCCCAAGAATAAAGGCGCGACTCCGGCTGCGAGTTGGACACCATTCCGGGCCTCGCCGACCTCGGAAAAGCTCCACTCAAGTGCCGCTCGGATATTGCCCATATGCGGCTCGTAAGCGGACACGTCGCGGGTTCCGAACGCGGTTGCTCTTGTTGAGTCGGGCTTGAAGCGATCGGCATAGTGATGCGCATGTCGCCTCGACAGCGCTGCGCCATCGCCGGTTTCGGCAAGCTTGGCTGCCGCATACACTCGGCTGGTATCGAGGAGCCGGTGGTAAGTCGATCCCGCCAACTCGGACATCCTGATAAGCGACTTGTTGACCAGGCTCTCGACGGCGTCTGCCACCGCTGGCGCATCGGCTTCACCGTCCGACGCGATTGCTATGGCATCGTTGAGCGTGAAAGGGCCGACGAATACGGACAACCGGCGCAGGATCGCCTGTTCGTACGGGGAGAGCAGGTTGTAGCTCCAGTCGAACATTGCCTGAAGCGTTTGATGACGCGGAATAGCGCTTCGCCGGCCGTGCCATAGAAGCTTGAAGCGATCATCAAGCAGTTCAGCGGTTCCGTGAATTCCGTAGGTACCCACGCGGCCGGCAGCGAGTTCGATTGCTAATGCTATCCCGTCAAGCCGGCGGCATATCGCCGCCAGGATCGGCGCGTCGGCATCGCTGAGTTCGGCACCAAGGCCGCCCGCGACGGCGCGTTCCATGAAGAGCTGCACAGCCGGCGCGGCAAGTGCCTGCGCAGCGGTCAACCCACTGTCTTCGGGCGGCCCTTCAAGGGGCGTCAGCAGATGCACATTCTCGCCCTCGACACGCAGGGCCTCGCGGCTGGTAGTCAACAGGTGCATAAGAGGGATCTCGGCAAAGAGACGCTCAGTCAGCGCGGCGACGGCATCGATCACATGCTCGCAACTGTCGAGGACGAGAAGAGTCGGCTTGTCGACCAGAAAGGCAACCAGAGCAGAAACCGGGTCCTGTGTCGCCTGACTGCTCAAACCCAACGTTGACGTCACAGCGCCGGCGACGAGGGATGCATCTCGCAGCGCGCCGAGATCGAGAAAATAGATCTGATCGGCAAACGCGCCGCGCAAGGAGTGGGCTATCGCAACCGCGACGGTCGTCTTACCCATGCCTCCCGGCCCGACCACATTGACGAACCGCCGCTCCGAAAGGAGAGAGGACAAGGCGGCAACTGTTTCTTCGCGCCCGATCATCCTTTCAAGTCGCGGCGGCAGCCTTTTGGGCCGACCGGCTCCCGCGCTGGGCGGATTGGGGATCATGCGAGCGGAGCTCTGCACCGGCGCTACGAAACTGTAACCACGTCCGGCCACATTGGCGATGTATCGGTTGCCATCTTTCCCGTCACCCAAAGCCTTGCGAAGATTGGAGAGGTGTACCCGGAGACTTCCCTCCTCAACAATCACGTCGGGCCAAACGCGCTTGAGCAGCTCCTTGCTGCTCAGGACTTCCCCGGCGTGCTCCACCAGAACGATGAGGATATCCAACGCCCGCCCGCCAATCGCGACAGGCTCCCCGCCTCTTGCGAGCAGTCTCTCAGAGACGCTCAAGCGAAAAGGGCCGAAAAACGCAATCACGTCGTGAGACACGTCCTGATCGAGCATGGCGGACTCCGGTAGCTCGTGACTACCTTCACGGTCGCGCTCAATCGGGGAGACCATCCGCCTGCGAGACGGGCGTCGACCTTTCACGGGTTTTGGCGCGCTCGACCATATACGACATGCGCATTCTGGTCCAATCCGGCGAATTTCAACCAAGACCAGCCACGTGGCTGTCACTGCATGCGATGCTCGTTTCGGGATCATATCACACGACGTCCACCCTTGGAGGTTGAACGTCTGCTATCGTTCTTCACTGCATCGCAAGCGGACCGACTGCTCCCGGCCCCATCTGACATCGAGCATTGCAGAGGCCTGGTCCCGTGCTTGTTCAAGTCAATTGCACGTATCGGCAGCCTCAAGCGCTTCGGCGCGGGAAGATTTCGGCAAATCGGCGATCCGCCGGACAGAAGCGTAGAACCTTGGATAATCGCCCGAACACAAGTCGAACAAGCGAAGAAAGGCCGGAACCTGTTCACCGTAGACGGCAGTCGCGGCAAGCTTTGCATTGTTGATCGGGGAATCGAACCATGCGTCGTATCCCCGGTATCCAGCCCAGTTTTTATTACGCATCTGCCGGTAGCGCATCCGCAGCCTGTCGATCGTGGCTGCTTTGGCGGCCGCCATCTGCTCCGGCGAGCGGGGACTTTCATAGATCTGCCTTAACTCGTCGCGCGTTTTCGACACCAGCCCGATAAAATCGGCGCTGCGCTTGCGATCGGCTTCGTAGCGGCGCAACCCGGCCCGATCGCCGGCGGCGCGGAGCCATTTCCTGACGCCGCTGGTTTCGACGGCAACTGCGAACGCCTCGTTGAATGCGGAATCGCCATCCACATACAGGCGCTGATGCGCCAACTCGTGAAAAACAAGGCTTGCGAGATAGGTGTCGTCCTGACGCAGCATGGTGCTTAGCAGCGGGTCACTGGACCAGCCCAGTGTGGAATAGGCGGTGACGCCCGTGACATAGACGTCCAGCCCCAGCCTATGAAGCTCGACAGCGCTCTCGGTCGCGGATTTCCGGGAGAAGTAACCCCGGTATGGAACGCAGCCGAAAACCGGAAAGCACCATATTTGTGGCGCGAGCGAGAATTGCGGCGCGGCAAAAACCGCCCAGGTCACGGCGTCCCGATGGATGTCGACATAGCTGCGGTAGCTGCTGTTGTCGGGCAATGCCAGTTCATCCGTCGCAAACCGTCTTATGGCGCTCGCCGACGTCAGCTTGGCGCGCAATGCCTCAGGCGTCGAAGGATCATGGATGAGTTTCCCGACATTCCTGCGCGCGGCCATGATCTGCACATGGCCCTCCAGCGACTGCGCGTAGTAGGAAACGCTTGTGCAGCCGGCCACCCCGGACGCCATGATCACCGCGGCAAGCATCCGAAGAACGCGCTTCACGGTTTGCCCACCCTTGCCCATCTCCCCAGGAATCGATGTCTCGATCCTCCGCTCTCAAACAGGCGCACCGATTTTCGTCAAGCTCTACAGGGGCAGCGGGTCGGACTTTCGACTTTGACAGGGTTGGCAATACGGCCATTCGCCTTCGATGGACGGAAGTCCACCCGGTATCGGCGGAGCCGCGAATCTGTGTTAAGCCGCCGCTCAATCAACCAAAGGACGACAGCTGTGAGCGAACCGACCGTGGCCCAGGCGACCGAGAGCATTTATGCCTCGCTGCGGGCCGACAATGCCGACATCGACGTCCATATCGCCACGCTCAAGGCGGCGCTGGCTCGAGAAGGGACAAAACAGGCGGTGTTCGATCCGACCAAGTTGGCGCAGAACAACCGCCAGGGCCGCAAGTTGATGCAGGCTTATTTTCGGCAACGCGGCGTGAGCGTGAGCTTTTCGAACTAGCAGAGCCGCGCGCGTCGACTAGCTCCTGGAAAAAGCCAGACCGGAAACGCCCGCTATGTTGCCGTATAATTGGTGACGCGCTCCTTATCGAGCAATATTGAGCGCAATATTGCAGTTGCCGCCGCCGCCATTTGAAATGGCCACGCCCAAACGTCCGTTGCTGACTCGGCGACGCGGCAGTCGGCTGCCTCATGAATCAACTTAAGTCAAGAGATACCGGCTTGCGAGCCGGGTATTTTGCTGACATGCTCTGTTTTTTATGGGGTTTTGCACCGTGGCAGGTGTTCAAATGGAAGGGCAGAAGCATGGCAAAGGAATCTACGAATACCGTTTCTTCAGAAAAGAAGGCGGACGCAAATCTGATAGCTAACGCAGAAGGAAACGGGCTGAACTTCATGGGAGTCCAGGCTCGCGAGAACGGGGGGCCCGACGCCGTAGGTGTCGACAAGATACGTGACCTGCTGTTCGGCAACCAGATGCAGGACTATGACCGCCGTTTCTCCAAGCTTGAAGAGCGGGTCTTGCAGCGCTTCAAGGATGTCGAATCCGAAGCCAAGCGCAATCTTGAGATGTACGAGTCGAACGCAAAGAAGCAGGTCGATTCGCTTGCGGGGCAGTTGCGGAACGAAAAAGATTCGCGAGCCGACGCCGACAAGGAGATTGACCGGAATCTTCGCGAGCAAAACCAGGCGCTTGAAAAGCAGGTGCGCGCGTTGTCGGATCAACTGAGCGCGCTTGAGCGCGACGTTGCGGACCGGATAAATCGAAACGATCATTCGCTGCGTGAGGAAATCAAGCAGAAGATTGAAAGCGTTCAGATGCTGATCGAGAAAATGTTTGCCGATCTCAGCAACGTCAAGACCGACCGAAATCTTTTGGCTGGCCTGTTTGTCGAGGTAGCAAAATGTCTGAATCAGGATCCCGTCGGCAGCAAGAGCAATTCGGACCGTAGCTGGAAAGCGAGTTGATGGGACCTTGACGTCAACCGTCGACCCACTCAACCTACCGCAAAGAACAGCCTCGAACGATACAGAGGTTGATCGCGAGGCTCTGGCTCGTCTTTTGATCGAAATTGCCCGGAACGTTGATCCGGACTACCGTGCGCGTTTCGACGGAGTTCCAACCGCCGATCCTCGCATGGAAACGCTGCGCCAGTTGCTGGTCAGCCGCGAAATCTCGGAGCTTTCACGAGTTACGCATCTGCTGGACGAACCGGAGCAGCTTGCGACAGCAGTGGGCGACGTTCTTCCCAGTGCGGCCGCACGAGCGTCTCATGCGCAACTCGGCGAGGCGCTTGCGCCAGCTGTCGAAAGGGCTGTGCAGCGGTCGATCCAGAAGAGCCCGCGTACGCTTACGGATATATTATACCCGGTGTTTCTGCCGGCAATTCGCAAGTCGATCGGGGAAAAGATCGACCAGACCTTTCAGTCGCTGAATGAAACTTTAAGGCATATATTTACCTGGCATGGTCTCAAGTGGAGATTTGAGGCCTGGAGAACGGGAGCAAGCTTCTCAGAAGTTGTTCTGAAGCACTCTCTTGTCTATCGTATAGAACATGCCTTCCTCATTCATCGCAATTCCGGTCTTTTGATAGCGCATGTAACGGCCGATAACGCGACGAGCGAGGACCCTCAGCTTATTTCTTCGATGCTTAGTGCAATTCAGGATTTTGTGAAGGACTCGTTTAACGAGAAAGAGCAGAGCGGCCTGGACACAATCCGTTTTGGCGAGCTTCGTCTCTGGTCTGAAGTTGGACCGTTTGCGACCCTGGTTTCGGTGATCCGGGGAAATCCGCCAGAGGGATTGCATGAAATAGTTCGCGATGTATTGCTTCGCATCCATGAGGAGTCCTCGCAGGCTTTAGAGCAGTTTGACGGCGACGGTTCGCAGTTGGCCAGCGTAGAGGCGCAGTTGCAGACCTGCGTCGAGCTCAAGCAGGAGGAATCAAACGAGGGATTTCCGTGGCTGGTGGCGGCCGTTGCCCTGGTGCTTTTGAGTCTGGCAGGCGGTTGGTACTTTCTTTCCTGGCAATCAGCACAGCGCTGGCAGGCTTATGTATCGCGCTGGCAGGCTTACGTGTCGCGACTGGAGGCCCAGCCGGGCATCATCGTTGCCGAACAACAGGTACGCGATGGCCAATTCTATATTGCCGGCCTGAGAGACCCGCTTGCCGCCGACCCGCAGTCGCTGTTGTCCGGAACTGAGGTCGATCCCGCCCAGGTTCATTCGCAGTGGCAATTCTATGAGAGCCTTGAACCCGAGTTCGTCTTGAAGCGGCTGACGGCGTCGCTGGTTCCGCCTGAGACAGTACGACTTTCGATCGCCAATGATCGCATCGTTGCCGAAGGTGAGGCTCCCGACACCTGGATAGATCGGGCGCGCGCAGCGGCCCGACAGCTTTCGGCAGGCGGACCGGAATTCGACATCTCCAAGGTCCGTGATGTAAGCCCTGAAGTGCGCCAGGCGGAGCGCTGGCAGGCTTACGTGTCACGACTGGAGACCCAGCCGGGCATCATCGTTGCAGAACAAAAGATACGCGACGGCCAATTCTATATTGCTGGCCTGAGAGACCCGCTTGGCGCCGACCCGCAGTCGCTGTTGTCTGGAACTGAGGTCGATCCCGCCCGGGTTCATTCGCAGTGGCAATTCTATCAGAGCCTTGAGCCGGAGTTCGTGTTGAAGCGGCTGACGGCGTCGCTGTATCCGCCGGATACGGTGCGACTTTCGATCGTCAATGGTCGCATCGTTGCCAAGGGTGAGGCTCCCGACACCTGGATAGATCGGGCGCGCGCAGCGGCCCGACAGCTTTCGGCAGGCGGGCCGGAATTCGACATCTCCATGGTTCGTGATGTGAGCCCCGAAGCACGCTCCGCGGAGCACTGGCAGTATTATGTGTCGCGACTTGAGGCCCAACCGGGAATCATCGTCGCCCAACAAACGGCGAGGGGCGGACATTTCTACATTTCTGGTCTGAGAGACCCGCTTGCCGCCGACCCGCAAGCTCTGCTGTCCGGAACGGACGTTGATCCTGCCCGCGTTCATGCACAGTGGCAATTCTATCAGAGCCTTGATCCGAAGTTCGTGGTCAAGCGGCTGACGGCGTCGCTGAACCCGCCGAAGTCGGTTCAGCTTTCGATCGTCCAGGGTCGCATCGTTGCCGTGGGTGAGGCTCCTGCCGGCTGGATCAACCGGGCGCAGGCCGCCGCCGAACAGCTTTCGGCGGACGGAGTGGTTCTGGATGTCTCGCAGCTGAGCGAGCTGAACCTTGCAGAACTTAACTATTTGAGAGAAGCCATCCAGACGACCGATATCTTCTTCTCTTCCGGCAAAGTTGTGCCAGGACCAGAGCAGACGCCGGTTCTCGACAGGTTGGCGGATCAAATAAAGGTATTCGCCCAAAATGCCCGCAAGTCAGGCGTAACAGCGCGGTTCATGTTGACCGGCCATTCGGACACCACCGGGCGTGAGACGGCCAACGCGTCGATCAGCGCGGCTCGCGCCGAGACAGTTCGTGCGCTTCTCAACAAGCGCGGCGTCGCTCCGGAATTGCTGCTGGTTCGGGGCGCGGGCACGTTTGAGCCGCTGGTACCTGAAAATAGTCTGGCTGGGAGCTCCACCAATCGCCGGGTTTCGATTACTGTAAACCTGGACTAGTGGGGCCTGAAATGTTGCAAAAAAAGATCTGCATGCTCGGCGGGTTCGCTGTCGGGAAGACGAGTCTGGTTCGCAGGTTTGTGCAAAGCATCTTCTCAGAAACCTACTTGACCACGGTGGGAGTGAAAATCGACAAGAAGAGCGTCGCACTGCCGGACAAAACCGTGGATCTGATTTTGTGGGATTTGGCCGGCGAAGACGATATCGGCTCGTTCCGCGTCAGCTATGTTCGAGGTGCAACCGGGCTCGTGCTTGTCGTCGATGGAACCCGCGCCGCCACTCTTGCCGTGGCGCTCACGCTGCGCGAACGGGTCGAGGCAGAATTCGGCGCCATGCCGTTTATATTGCTGATCAACAAATCCGATCTGGCCGATCGGTGGGCAATATCGGATAGTGAGATTGACGAGCTGAGGCAGCGTGGGTGGCAAATCTATCTAACAAGCGCGCTCACGGGTGAGCATGTTGATGATGCGTTTCATCAACTTGCTTTGATGGTCACAAAATAGACCATGCATGGATTGCCAAAAGAAGTCGGAAATTGGATTTTCAATTTCTTCTATGAAGGGCGCTCTGTCGCATATCTGAAAATCGACGCCCAGTTTTGCGTAGCTGCGAAGGGCGGTAATGTTGAACATCACGGACTCTCATCGCTTCGCATTGGCAAGCCTGTTGCCGAGCAGCTTGAGTTCATGGAAGGTTTTCTGCCTTGCCCGGAGCTTCCGTTTCATATCCCCATGGTCGAACTGCCCAGCGGGCGTGTCGCGGACCTTCATTTTTTTGCTGACAACGACTGCGTGTGGCTGGTCTTTCTTGACGCCTCCGCCGAACGCGACAACAGGCAGCGGCTTCAACAGAAGGCTTACGAAATGACCCTCCTGCAAGAGAGGGAGCGTCAACTCAACGAGAAATTACAATCGGCGAACGAGGCGTTGAGGAAGAGCCAGGAGGGATTGGCGCGTGAATACCAGCGCGCCGAAGCCCTGCTCCTCAACATTCTTCCGGCGTCGATCGCGGAGCGGTTAAAAGCGCACAAGAAAATTGCTGACAACCACGCGGAGGTGAGTGTGCTTTTTGCCGACATCGTCGGTTTTACGGAAAGAGCGCGGAGCGTCGGAGCCGTGACGACGCTCGCTATTTTGAATTACTTCTTCAAGGCGGCGGATCGGCTTTCCGAACGATACGGCTGCGAAAAGATCAAGACAATCGGCGATTGTGTGATGGTGGTCGCCGGCCTGCCCACCGCGCGATCCGATCATGCAGGAGCCCTCGCGCGCTATGCAATTGAGCTGCGCAAGGCGGTCAAGCGCGAACGCTTCGCAGGAGAGCCGATAAGACTCAGAATTGGAATTCACTCAGGACCAATCGTCGCCGGCGTCATAGGCAAGAGGCGGTTCGCTTATGACCTGTGGGGCGAGACCGTTAATCTCGCCTCACGTATTCAAACGTCCGCGGAGCCAGATGAAATCCGTATTTCGGACGCAACGCACCAACTGCTTGGACCAAAGTTTGCTTTCGACCCACTCGGGGAAACGGAATTGCGCGGCACAGGTCGTGTGCGAATGTGGCGGCTCCCGCCCTGATTTGCCGCTTGGCGGTGACGACCCTGGAGCACATTGCGTCTCAAGCCAGCCCGACCGCGCCGTCCGCCAGCATCTGCCCCGATAGGCCCAACGCAGCTTGTATGATTCCAAGCTAATATATGCTACCCCTGCGTCATGCGCGGACTGCTGGCACTTGGAATGCTGGTATTGGCGGCTACAACTGCAGCCGCAGGTGAGCAATTGTTCGACTCCATCGCCGCCGGCGACAAGGGTGCCGTGGAGCAAGCCCTGGCAGGCGGTGCCGACGTCGACAGCCGGGCACGCGACCAGGCAACCCTCCTCATCGCTGCAGCGCTCGACAACCAGCCGGAAATCGCCGAATTCCTGGTGAGCAAGGGCGCCGACGTCATGGCGCGTAACTCGGGCGGCTTCACCCCGCTTCATGCGGCGGCCTTCTCGGGCAGCCTGCCGATCGCCAAGCTGTTGCTGGAAAAAGGCGCGGTGCTCGACGATGCCGCCAACAAGGCGGGTGCAACGCCGTTGCTGGTGGCCGGCGAGGAAAACCACGTTGAACTGGCCGAATTCCTTATCGCGAAAGGTGCCGATGTGAACCATCCCGAGGGTCATGGCTACATGCCGACAACGCGCGCATTCTGGAAGGGCAACACGGATATCTTACGACTGTTCAAACGCCATGGTGCTACCTGCCAAGCCAAAATCCTTGGCGAGGCGAACGCGGCGAAGTGCGCCGAGATCCACGATTAACGGAGGATGCAGATGAGCACGATGATCAAGTCACGACTGGTTCGGAATTTGGGGGCGGCTGCCCTGGTCGCGGTAGCTGCGGTCGCCGGCGCGGGATCGGCCTGGGCCGACGATTCGGTAAACACCGGCTATTTCGGCGGTGTGGCGATCATGGGCTACGACACGGTCGCTTACTTCACTGACGGCAAGGCCGTGAAGGGCTCCGAAGAATTCACTTATGAATGGCTGGGGACACCTTGGCATTTCGCCAGCAAGAAACACCAGGAAATGTTCATGAGCGAACCGGTCAAGTACGCTCCTCAATATGGCGGCTACTGTGCCGGCGAAGTCGTGGGCGGAGGGGTCACGGTCAATGTCGATCCGGAAGCATTCAAGATTATCGACGGCAAACTCTACCTGATCTACGACGTACGCAATGCGGACGATTTCGCCGCGCATGCGGCTGAAGAAATACCGAGAGCCGATGCCAACTGGCCGAAGGTCGCGGCCAATTTGGAGCTCGACAAGTATCACTGAGACCAGGTTCGCCTACTGGACGACCGTGAAGTGAAACACCTTGCTTGTATTGGCATAGGAGTAGCCTTTGCCGGCAGTGTCGTTGCGTCTGTAGACGGGACCGCAGTCGGGACGCCCGAACAGGTTCTCGCTCTGCTCGCACAAGAGATCGCCATCGACGTAGACGGTTTCGGTGACCAGCCGCGTCGTCGAGCGGAAAGCCGCCTTGCCGTCGCTCCCGATCTGAAGGAAGGCTGGTTGGAGACCGGGTTCGATCTGGCCTTGCAGTGTATGGCCAATGACGAGGGACGCGATCTCAGCGCCCTTCAACCGGTCGCGTTCGTCCGGGGTAAAGCCGAAGCGCCATTGGGGTAGGCCTGCCTGGCGCAGTGCGTTGACGAGGATCGCCAGATCCTGCGGGTTCCGGAAATGTGCATGAGTCATCTC
>NZ_JACDTY010000015.1 GCF_013520985.1 Mesorhizobium neociceri
GCCCAAGCATGGAAAATGGTTCCTCTTCTCGGATCCAACTCGCAAAATCGTTTCTCTACTAAATTTATAGACTTACCTAGCCTAACCCCTCAATCAACCGGCCGCGCGGGTTTTCCCGGCGCCCATTCGCAGCGAGGGATCATGTTCAGCCTGACCAGACGCGTTGTCGGCCTCGGCCTTTTGGCGGCGAGCGCCGCCTTGTCGTTTAGCGCCTCGGCGCAGGAGCTCAAGCAGCTCAACATCGGCTACCAGAAGACCGGCCTGCCGGTCATCGCCCGGCAGCAGCAGGTGATCGAGAAGGCGCTGAGCGACAAGGGTGTCGCGGTGAAGTGGGTCGAATTCACCGCCGGCCCGCCGCTGGTCGAAGCACTCAATGTCGGCGCCATCGATGTCGGCTGGACCGGCGACGCGCCGCCGATCTTCGGCCAGTCGGCCGGCGCCAACATCGTCTATGCCGCCGCACTTCCGGCCAATGGTGACGGCGAAGCGATCTTCGTCAAGCCGGCATCGCCGATCCAGTCGCTCGCCGATCTCAAGGGCAAGCGGATCGGCGTCGGGAAGGGTACCAGCGCCCACAATCTGCTTGTCGCGGCGCTCGAAAAGGCAAGCATTCCCTTCGACCAGATTACGCCGGTCTACCTCAGCCCGGCCGATGCTGCGGCAGCCTTCGCCAGTGACCAGATCGATGCCTGGGCTGTCTGGGATCCGTTCTTCGCCATCGCCGAGACGCGCTACCAGCCGCGCGTGCTGACGCGCTCCAGCGAGATGCTCAAGGTGAACACCTATTTCCTCGCCAACAAGGATTTTGCCAAGGCGCATCCGGAGGCCATCACCACGACGATAGCCGCGCTTGGCGTCGCGGCGAAATGGGCGGACGCGAACCGCGACAAGGTGGCCGCCGCCCTGCATGAAGTGACCGGCGTGCCGCTCGACGCGCAGACGATCGCCGCCAACCGCACCAAGTTCGGCATCTTCCCGATCACCGACGAGGTCATCGCGGGCCAGCAGGCGACCGCCGACCGCTTCTACAAGCTCGGGCTGATCCCGAATGCGGTGCGCATCTCCGACGCCGTGTGGACCGCGCCCGGCAACTGATTTTTCTCGCGCGGCGCCGGGCGGAAACGTCCGGCACCTTTGCCGTTTCCGCTTCAAGGATCTTGCCATGACCGCTCAAGCCAATCCGCAAGCCGGGCCACTCGATTTCTTCTGGTTCATCCCGACGCATGGCGACGGCTCCTATCTCGGTTCCGAGCAGCAGCAGCGGCCGCCCGAGTTCGCCTATTTCAAAGAGATCGCGCAAGCGGTCGACCGGCTCGGCTTTCCCGGCGTGCTGCTGCCGACCGGGCAGAATTGCGAGGATTCCTGGATCACCGCCTCCGGCCTTGCGGCGCTGACGGAAAAGCTCAAATTCCTGGTGGCGCTGCGGCCCGGCGTGACGCTGCCGACCTTCGCGGCGCGCCAGACGGCGGCGCTCGACCGGCTGAGCAATGGCCGGCTGCTGCTCAATGTCGTGGTCGGCGGCAATCCGACCGAACTCGCCGGCGACGGCGTCTTCCTGCCGCATGACGAGCGCTATGCCCAGGCGCAGGAATTCCTGACCATCTGGCGCGCGCTGGTGTCGGGCCAGAGCGTCAATTTCAACGGCAAATACTACCGCGTCGACAATGGCCGCCTCGACCTGTTGCCGAGCCAGGAGCGGCCGCCGCTCTATTTCGGCGGATCGTCGGATGCGGGCCAGGAGCTCGCCGCCGATCTCGTCGACATGTATCTGACCTGGGGCGAGCCGCCGGCGCAGGTCGCCGAGAAGCTGGCTGCTGCGCGCAAGAAGGCCGAACGGCGCGGCAGAAAACTGCGTTTCGGCATCAGGCTGCATTTCATTGTGCGCGAGACCGAGGAAGAGGCCTGGCGCGCTGCCGACCGGCTGATCAGCCACGTCACCGATGCGCAAATCGAAAACGCCCAGGCCCGCTTCACCAAGGAGATGGATTCGGTCGGCCAGCGGCGCATGGCAGAACTGCATGGCGGCCGCCGCGACCGGCTGGTGGTGTCGCCCAATCTGTGGGCCGGCGTCGGGCTGGTGCGCGGCGGCGCCGGCACCGCGCTGGTCGGCTCGCCGGAGCAGATCGTCGAACGCATCCGCGAGTACCAGGCGATCGGCATCGACACCATCATCGGCTCCGGCTACCCGCATCTCGAGGAAGCCTACCGCGTCGCCGAGCTTCTGTTCCCGCGGCTTGGGCTCGGGACCAAACGGGCGCAGGCGCATGAGAACATCGCCAACGAGTTCGCGGTCGGCTTCCATGGCGCGAACCGCCTGCAGGCCTCGTCATGACACTGACTCAACGCGTCAAACAGAACGGCATCGGTTGGCTGTTGCCGGCGCTGGTGATCGTTGGCTGGGAAGCCGCCAGCCGCGTGGGCGTCATGCCGGCCAATGTGCTGCCGGCACCGAGTGCGGTGGCCGAAGCCTTCTGGCGGCTGACGCTGTCGGGCGAGCTGATCCAAAACATCGGCGTCAGCACGCTGCGCGCGCTGGCCGGCTTTGCCGTCGGCGGCTCGATCGGCTTTGCGCTCGGCCTTGCCAACGGGCTTTCGGCGCTGAGCCGCGGCCTGACCGACACGACGCTGCAGATGATCCGCAACATCCCGCATCTGGCGCTGATCCCGCTGGTCATCCTGTGGTTCGGCATCGACGAGGAAGCCAAACTGTTCCTGGTGGCACTCGGCGTGTTCTTCCCGATCTATGTCAACACGCTGCTCGGCATCCAGAGCGTCGACCCGCAGCTGGTCGAAATGGGCCGGGTCTACGGCATGGACCGGCGCGCGCTTTTCCTGTGCGTCATCCTGCCCGGCGCACTGCCGGCGATCTTCGTCGGCCTGCGCTATGCCTTGGGCATCATGTGGCTGACGCTGATCGTGGCGGAGACCATCTCGGCCAGTTCCGGCCTTGGCTACATGGCCATGCAGGCACGCGAATTCCTGCTCATCGATGTCGTCGTGCTGTCGATCCTGATCTATGCGCTGCTCGGCAAGCTCGCCGACAGCCTCGCCCGCCTGCTCGAGCGGCTGTCGCTCGGCTGGCATCCCGCCTTCCAGAACGCCTGAGGTATCGATGCCCGCCGCCAGCCTCGCCGCCGTCCGCTCCTTCGTCGCCGCCCCGATACCGACACGGCCGGCGGTGTCAGTCGAAAGCCCGCGCGCCTTCGCCTTCAAGGGCGTGGAGAAGCGTTTTGGCGACAAGGTCGTGCTCGACGGCATCGATATCGACGTGCCGGTCGGACAGTTTGTCGCCGTCATCGGCAAGAGCGGCTGCGGCAAGAGCACGCTTTTGCGGCTGCTGGCCGGACTCGACCGGCCGACCGCCGGATCCCTGATATTCGGGCCGGAAGCAAAGGCCGGCGCCGGGGAAGAGAGCCGCACACGCTTCATGTTCCAGGAGCCACGGCTGCTGCCCTGGGCCAGCGTGGTCAAAAATGTCGAGGTCGGGCTGACCGGCATTGCCGCCGGCGCGGAAGCCAGGCGGCGCGCGCTCGCTATTCTGGGTGAGGTCGGCCTCGCAGACCGGGCCGACGAATGGCCCTCTGTGCTGTCCGGCGGCCAGAAGCAGCGCGTGGCGCTGGCGCGCGCGCTGATCGGCCAGCCGCAGATACTGGCGCTCGACGAGCCGCTCGGCGCGCTCGACGCGCTGACCCGGATCGAAATGCAGCAGCTTCTGGAGCGCATCTGGCTCGAGCAGAAATTCACCGCCGTGCTGGTCACGCATGATGTCGCCGAGGCGGTGGCGCTCGCCGACCGGGTGGTGGTGATCAGCGAAGGCCGGATCGCGCTCGACCTCGAGGTGCCGGTGGCGCGGCCGCGCTGGCGCGGCTCCGTCGAGCTCGCCCGCCTGGAGGGCAGGATTTTGGATCAGCTGTTCGGCTAGTTCCTTGACCAGGATCGGCCGGCGGCTGCTCGTCAGATGCGCGAACGGCTCGCCCACGCCAGGCCCAGCAGGCCGAGCATCATGGTGACGATGCCGATATAGAGCCATTGCGACTGGCCGGTCATGAAGCTGCCGCCGACCACGCCTATGCCCTGCAGCGACCACAGCGCGCCGATGGCGAGCACAATCAGGGCCAGCAGATATCTGAACAGTCTCATCGCCGAGATTCCTTTCCCAAGTCGATCGTCAACTGCGCCATGGCCGTGATGAAAGAGCGAAAGGAAGAGGTCCAGTCGCGCGTGTTTTTACTTGTATAATAACGCCTTATCTTGCTGAAGGTATCTGCAAGATCGCCGCGAAAGCCGCCTGAAATACGCCAGTGCATCGCGAAAAACCCCTGACAAACTGTTTCCCAGTGACTCCAAACGTGTGCCAGTGCCACGGAACCGCCAGATACCTGCCGCATTTCCTGCCTTATTCGACACTTAACGGCTGGGGTCTGTCCAAGAACGGAGCCAATCCCCCAACATGAAGAAAATAAACCAGACCGCGCTTGTCGCGGTAACGATAGCGGCTGGCCTGATGGTCGGCGTGTCCGCCTCCTCCGCCGCCGGCCAATGCGGCCGTGCTTCCTGGTACGCGCTGCACTCCCGGACCGCCAATGGCGAGCGCATGAACCCGTCGGCAATGACCGCCGCGCACCGCAGCCTGCCCTTCGGCACCAGGCTGAAGGTGACCAACCAGAACAATGGCCGCAGCGTCGTCGTGCGCATCAACGACCGTGGCCCATTCATAAAGGGGCGCGTGCTCGACCTGTCGAAGGGCGCCGCCGGCCAGCTCGGCTTCATCGGCTCGGGCCATACCTCCGTCTGCATGGCGCGCGTCTGATCCTGCCGTGTCCGGCCCATCGGGGGCCGGACTCGTCCTGCCATGCTGACCCGCCAGTCCTGGCTTTCGCAGCTGCACATTGAGCCGGCTGCCTCTGTTCAAAGCGGATTCTCAAGGCCTTGGACCAAAGAATGGCATATGTCACGCCACGTGACGTATTGCATCGCAGCAATATCTTGTTAACCTCCGCGCGAGACATTCAAGGCTCGGCGCTGCTCGTCGTCCTTCAGTCACGGCAGCTGCGGAGTACCTGATGTTCTACCAGCTCTATGAAATGAACCATGCCGCCCTGCAGCCCGCGCGGCTCTATGCCGATGCGGTGCGGCTGTTCTACACCAATCCGCTCAACCCGTTTTCGCACACGCCGTGGGGCCGCTCGGTGGCTGCGACCGCCGAATTGTTCGAGCGCACGACGCGCCGTTACGGCAAGCCGCATTTCGACCTGACCAAGACCGTGGTCGACTGGAAGAGCGTCGAGGTCAACGAAAAAACGGTGTGGTCGCGGCCGTTCTGCAACCTCACCCGCTTCGAACGGTCCGTGCCTGCCGGGCGCAAGGCCGACCCAAAGCTTTTGATCGTGGCGCCGATGTCGGGCCATTACGCGACGCTGCTGCGCGGCACGGTCGAGGCGATGCTGCCCTATGCCGACGTGCACATCACCGACTGGGTCGATGCCCGCATGGTGCCGGTGACCGACGGCCATTTCGACCTCGACGACTACATCGACTACATCATCGGCATGCTGCATGCGCTGGGGCCGGACACCCATGTTATGGCGGTGTGCCAGCCTTCGGTGCCGGTGCTGGCGGCGGTGGCGCTGATGGAAAAGCACGGCGATCCGTTCGTGCCCTCGACCATGACGTTGATGGGCGGGCCGATCGACACCCGTCGCAACCCGACCGCCGTCAACCTTCTGGCCAAGGAAAAGGGCATCGACTGGTTCCGCGACAATGTCATCATGAACGCACCGTGGCCGGTGCCGGGCTTCGGCCGCGAGGTCTATCCGGGCTTCCTGCAGCTGTCGGGCTTCATGAGCATGAACCTCGACCGCCACATCATTGCCCACAAAGACTTCTTCATGCACCTGGTCAAGCATGACGGCGACAATGCCGAGAAGCACCGCGACTTCTACGACGAATATCTGGCGGTTATGGACCTGACGGCGGAGTTCTATCTGCAGACCGTCGACACGGTGTTCGTGCGCCACGCTCTGCCCAAGGGCGAGATGATGCATCGCGGCGAAATCGTCGACACCAAGGCGATCCGCAACGTCGCGCTGTTTACGGTCGAAGGCGAGAACGACGACATTTCCGGCCTCGGCCAGACCCAGGCCGCGCACGACCTCTGCCCCAACATCCCGGCCGACCGGCATGCCCACTACATGCAGCCGGCCGTCGGCCATTACGGCGTCTTCAACGGTTCGCGCTTCCGCTCGGAAATCGTGCCGCGCATCGTCGATTTCATCACCAGCTACGGCCGCCAGAACCGCGTGGCGGTCAAACCGAGGCTGGTTCGCTCCGCCAAGGGCTGAGGCTCGATACAGCTGTGGCGTGCATTGCCTGCAACAGCGGGGCGACTTTGCACGCTAGAGGCGTTCTGTTGCACAATAGACGCTGTTGGGCGGGCGCGGGTAACCATGCCGATGAATCTCTCTCCCCCCATAATTGACACGGACTGTAAATCCCCTTTAACCTTTCGTTAACAACAAGGGCGAACGGGGACAATGACTTCCTCAGCGATGGCACGGACGCTGCGCTTGTGTGCGGCAACAGGGCTTGCGGTTTTGGGATGCTGGGGGGCGCCGGCATTGGCGGGCGGCGCCATGGCAACCGGCGGCATGACGTCGCAACCGATCGGCCACTATGATTTCTGCAAGGCGCATCCGGGCGAATGTTCGATCCGGCCGAGCAATCTCGTTCCCGCCGCGATGACCGATGCCTTCATGCGCAAGCTGATCAGCGTCACCGCCAGGGTCAACGCCGCCGTCAAGCCGATGAGCGACTACGACATTTACGGCAAGGACGAAGTCTGGGCCTATCCCGACAAGGGCGTCGGCGACTGCGAGGACTATGTGCTGGAAAAGCGCCGCCAGCTCTTCCGCTCGGGCGTGTCGCTGGCTGATCTCCTGATCACCGTCGTGCGCAAGCCGGACGGCGAAGGCCATGCGGTGCTGACGGTGCGCACCGACAAGGGTGACTACGTCCTCGACAATCTCACCGACAAGGTGAAGATCTGGGACGCCACCGGCTACCGCTTCCTCAAGCGGCAGGCGATCGACAACACCGGCCGCTGGGTCTCGATCCGCGGTGGCCAGCAAGTGCTGGTAGGCGCGGTCCAGTAATACGGACACGACGGTTTTCGAACAGGCTGCTGCGCGCGGCCGCTTCGATACGCCTTAGTCGCTTTAACACAATAGGTTGGCGCCGCCCCTCATTGCCCTGCCGGGCATTTCTCCCCGTATAGCGACGGGGAGAAAGAACGCCGTCGCGTACGATTTCGCCAACCATCGAAAGGGCGCGCCGAGGCTGCGGCCCGCCCCCTTCTCCCCGTCACTATACGGGGAGAAGGTGCCGGCAGGCGGATGAGGGGCGGCGCCAGCGTTGCCAACCGCGCACCCCCGAACCGCCTTTCCAAAAAAATTTCGCAACCTCCGTGAACCAAACCGTCTCCGCCAGCGACACACAGCCGTAAACGAACCCAACCAATCCAACCAAGGAGACTTCAAATGACTGCTTTTCTGCGTAACACCTTCCTCGCCGCCGTCGCGGTATCGTCGTTGGCCGGATCGGCTTTGGCCGACCAGAACATCCCGAGCTGCGCCAAGACGTCGACCAACGACCTGTGGAGCAACCGCTGCTGCGGCGCCGGCGACGTGAGCTGCCTGGGCAAGGGCCGCGACCATGGCGAACATGGCAGTACTGGCGGCCGTGGCGGCCAGGCTGGCGCGAAGTAATCTCGCCATATGCCCGCTGGCAATCCGCCGGCGGGCATCGCTTTCAGATGAAGTGAATGTGGCACGAGAGGAACTCGCGCCCGCGACGCGTCAACGCCAAGCTACGCCCGCCGTCCAAGTGCTGCCCGGATCGACGCGGTGATGCGGCGAAGCTCGGCTTCGTCCAGCTTCTCGATGTTTTCGGCCAGCAGATTGGCGAGTTCCGTCGCCGCAGGGCTGAGCCCCGACGTGTCGAGCTTTACCCGCGGATGCGAGGCCTCGGCCAGCCGCGCCAGCTCTTCGGCATCGTCCCAGATGACATTGAAATAGCCGATGATTTTCTGGATGAGCGTCCAGGTCGGAGCGCCGCGGCGGCCATGTTCCAACGCCGACAGATAGGCCGCGCTGACGCCGATCGCCTCGGCCATGTCCTTCTGGCGGACACCGCGCTCGATTCTCAGCGCGCGAATCTTTTCCCCGAACGGCGTCATCCGCGAACTCGCCTGAGCCGAACGTATAGTGCGCCCGAACCGCCATGGTTGCGGGCGGCATGGTCGTGGCTGGAAACCAGCGGCCGAAAGGCGGGCGTCGACAGCCAGGCAGGCACGGCGCGCCGCAAGACGCCATCGCCGCCCGAGGACGAACCTTTTCCCGTAATGATCAGGACATAGCGGATGCCGCCGGCATGCGCCCGGTGCAGGAACGAAAACAGCAACGAATAGGCCTCATCCTGCGTCATGCCATGCAGGTCGACGCGGCCTTCGATCGGCAACCTGCCCTTCTTCAGCCTGTCCAGCGTCGGCTCGTCCAGCGCATGCGAAACATGCTGTGCCTTCGGCTTGGCGGCGACGACAGCGCTGACGACGGCCGGCACCTGCACCGGCTTGGGGTCGACGACGATGTCGGGAATGTCGACCGCCATCCTGCCCTTCAACGGCCGCGCCGTGCGCGCCACCAGGTTCCAAAGCACCCGGTCGTCTTCGCTGAGCTTATCGGGGCGCCGGCTCATCGATTCGACCCCGAAACGAGGCCACGCGGCACCAGCGCATAGAAATCGGCCGAATTGCGCACGACCCCGGCGATCTCGCCGGCCGCGTCGCCGGAACCGGCGAAGAGATCGCCGCGCGCCGGTCCAGTGATGGCCGAGCCGGTATCCTGCGCGATCATCAGCCGCCGGAACGGTTTCTGGTCGAAGGCGGTCAGCGACGGCGCGTTTATGTAGAAGGGCGTGCCGAAAGTGTGCAGCAGCCGGTCGACGGCGAGCGAACGGCCCGGGGTCAGCGGCACCTTGGCGGCGGCGATAGGACCGAGCGTCGCATCGTCGACCGCCGCTTCGCGAAAGAAGATGTAGGAGCGGTTCTGCCAGAGGATCTTGTCGATACGGTCGGGATGCGCCCGGAACCAGGCGCGGATCGACTGCATCGTCACTTTTTCCAGCGGGATCTCGCCGATCTCGGCGAGAATCTTGCCCGGACCGGTGAAACGTTGGCCGGATTTGGCGGCATATGTGACACGACAGAGCCGGCCGTCGGTCATCTTCAGCCTGGCCGCGCCCTGCACATGGATGAAGAACGCATCGACTTTTTCCGCAAGCCAGGCGATTTCCAGGCCTTTCCCGGCCAGCGCGCCGCGCTCGATAGCGCCGCGATCAAGATATTCCACCAGCCCCTGCGGCGTGTCGCGGGCGAAGGCCAGGTATTCGTCCATGTCCTCGGGGCGGTTGGCGTCATCAATGTCGACGAGATCTGCCGGTCGCGCCAGCAGCGGCACCGTGAATTGATCCGTGCGCACCGGCGAGGCCTCGACCTCCGGCTCGTAGAAGCCGGTGACCAGGCCGGCATTCTCGGCCTGAACCTGGGCCGGAATGAAATGGCGCTCGAAAAACGCACGAGCGCCGTTCCGATTCGGTAGCGAAACGGAGCGCGCCTCGTCATAGGCGCCGGCAAAAGCCTCGAACCGGACGCCAAGCGAGCCGGTGCGATAAGGCTTGTTCAGGACATGGAAGGCCGAACGGCGAAAGGCCTCATAAGCGGAGAGGTGATCGTCCGCGCCCCAGCCGGGAAGATCGTCGAAGGACTTTTCGACGAAAAGCGGCGATAGCGACACCTCAGCCTCGCCACTGGCCATGTTTGCCTGCATGTCGCTATCCCAAAACCGCTGCCCACTTTGGGCGACATGCAAAGATTCAGTCTTCTTCCTCGGTGGCGACCAGCTTCCAGTTCGGATCGCGCGAGCGTGTGTCGCGGGCGAAGGTCCAGACGTCCTTGACCTCGGCCACCGTCTCGGGATCGCCGTCGATGACAGCGCCCGCCTTGTCGCGGGTCGCCGAGATCAGCTCGCTGACGATGCGCAGCGTGATGTGCGCCTCGCCGCCCTTCATCTCGGCCGAGACGATGTCGGCCTTGTCGATGCCGACAAAGGAGGACTGGATCTTTTCGGCTTTCGCCTCGCGGTCGCCGATAGCGGCGACGAAACCATCAAAAACCTCACGCGACAACAGGTTCTTCAGCGTTTTGCGGTCGCCATCGGCATAGGCCATGACGATCATCTCATAGGCCATCTTGGCGCCGTCGACGAAACCCTTGGGCTCGAAGGACGGATCATTGTCCTTGATTGTGCGCAGGCCTTTGTTGAGGTCGGTGTCGGGCTTGGCGAAGGCGTCGATGGCTGCATAGGTTTCGGCAGCCGTTTCGCCCGGCAGGCGCTTGCGCGGCAGTGAAACCACATTTTCGGGTTTCTGGGTCGCGTCCTTCTCGGTGCGGCTGGCCGTATAGGGATCGAAAGGCGGACGTTCGCTGCCCGTGCGGCGGCCGAGCACGTTGCGCAGCTGGAAGAAGATCACCACTGCGGCAATCAGAAAGAAAATGGTGCCGAAGTCGAAGAATCCCATATCTTTCGCCAATCAATCCCTGACCCGGCCGGGACCGCAGGCCAATCCGGGCCGCGGTCGCATAGCGTTCAACATGCAAAGCATATAGAACGCATGGCGCAATCATTCAAATCAAAGGCAGGCATACCTATCTAACGGCCTCAGTGCCAGCGGCGATTGTACGCCGTCCGGCGAAACATGGAAACGATCGGTCAAGACTTGCGCATTTCCTTCCTCCCTTTGTTCCTGCTTGCGCTGCCCCTGCTGGAAATCGCCGGTTTTGTCATTGTCGGCCGCGAGGTCGGGGCGCTGGCGACAGTCGGCCTGGTGCTGGCTTCCAGCATTGCCGGCGTGCTTCTGCTCCGGCACCAGGGTTTCGGTGTCATGGCGCGGGTACGCGCCGAGATGGCCGGCGGCGGCGACCCCAGCCGCCAGCTCGCGCATGGCGCCATGATCGTGGTTGCCGCGATCCTTTTGATCATCCCCGGCTTCATCACCGACATTATCGGCCTGCTGCTGTTCCTGCCGCCGGTGCGCGACCTTGCCTGGCGCAGGCTCAAGGGCCGCATCGTCGTGGCCACCGATTTCACCGGCAGTTTCCGTGGCAGGTCGCGCGACAAGGTCATCGATCTCGACGATGGCGACTATTCGCGCGAGGATGATTTCAAACGCGGCCCCGACCACAATTCGCCGTGGCGGCGGCTGAAGGATGACTGAAGTCGCCTTGAGGGCGGTCAGGCCCTGAATTCCGGACGCCGGTGCCGCCTTTCGCGAGCCGAGGCAAATGCCCGGAGCCCGAAGGCGGCAAAACCTTGTCTTGTCATGCCGACCATGCTAGCCAACGCCCGATTTCAATTCGGTCAGCGCTGCTGCCCAGGCAAAAGGATCAAGGCTCATGGCCAGCAAAGATGACGCGCCGGTCGGCGCCGCAAACGGCAACGGCGAAACGGCACAGCCGTCGCTCAACGTGCTTGCCCAGTATGTGAAGGACCTGTCCTTCGAAAGCCCCGGCGCGCCGAACTCGCTGCGCGGCCGCGACAAGGCCCCCGGCATCGCCATCAACGTCAATGTCAACGCCAACCCGCTGTCCGACAAGCAGTTCGACGTCAATTTGTCGTTGAACGCCAAGGCGTCCTTCGACCAGGAAGTGCTGTTCAATGTCGAGCTGGTCTATGGCGGCGTCTTTTCCATCTCCGGCTTCCCGCAGGAACACATGCTGCCGATCCTGTTCATCGAATGCCCGCGGCTGCTGTTCCCGTTCGCCCGCCAGATCATCGCCGAAGCCACCCGCAATGGCGGCTTCCCGCCGCTGATGCTCGACCCGATCGATTTCGCGCAGATGTTCCAGCAGAAGCTGGCTGAGGACCAGGCCGCATCGAAGGTCAAGGTGAGCTGAGGCTTGCCACTATGGATTGAAAAGCCCGGCCTTGTGCCGGGCTTTTTTTGTTTGAGACGAGCATACTGAGATGCTGGCGGGACAGCACCCCCCTCTGCCTTGCCAGGCATCTCCCCCTCAAGGGGGGAGATGGCCGTCATCGCGACCTTCGCCAATCTTCGACGTTGCAGGAATAGCCGGAGCGGCGAAGCTGCCAATCTCCCCCCTTGAGGGGGAGATGGCCGGCAGGCCAGAGGGGGGTGTGACGGAACGCTACCTTCCCGATCTGCTCACCCCGCCGCCACCTTCAGCCACAGCGCCTTTTCACCGAGCGTCGCCACCAGCCCGGCATGCGCGGCGCGCTCGCCCTCGGTCAGGCGCGGCGGCAGTGCGATCGGCCTGGCGGCGATTGAGATGTCGATGTCGGCGACGTCACCATTGCCATTGACCTGCACCGCCACCGTTTCGAGGATGAGCGCAGCCTGCTTGCCGCCGATGAGCTCGATATAGACCTCGGCCAAGAGCTCGGAATCGAGCAGCGCGCCGTGCTTGGTGCGGTGGCCGTTGTCGATGCCGTAGCGGCGGCAGAGCGCGTCGAGCGAATTGGGACCCATCGGGTGCTTGCGCCGTGCCAAGGCGAGGGTGTCGACGACGCGCCCGGTGTCGATGACCGACTGGCCGAGCCGGCCGAATTCCGTATTGAGGAAGCCGATGTCGAAATTGGCGTTGTGGGCGACGAGCTTGGCGCCGTCGGTAAAAGACAGCCATTCCTCGGCGATTTCGGCAAAGGTCGGCTTGCCGACCAGGTCGGCGGCGCTGATGCCGTGCACGGCCTGCGCCTCGACATGGACGGCGCGCCCTTGCGGATTGATGAATTTGTGGAAGGTGCGGCCGGTCGGGAAGCGGTTGACCAGTTCGACGCCGCCAAGCTCGATGATGCGGTCGTCGCGCATGTCGAGGCCGGTGGTTTCGGTATCGAAAATGATCTCACGCATAGAATCAGCTCACTGCTTAAGAGAGCAGAATCATACGAGGGAATAAAATGGCAATGGGCAATGCCTCTTTTCCCCTTCTCCCCTTGTGGGAGAAGGTGGATCGGCGCGATAGCGCCGAGACGGATGAGGGGTGTTCCAGCGGAATGAGACGTCGGCGTTCTCTGGAACACCCCTCATCCGTCGCCTTCGGCGACACCTTCTCCCACAAGGGGAGAAGGAAAGCGTCAGCGCCCTGAGAGCTCAGCAATAACGGCGCCGACCGCTGCGCGGGCTGCGTCCATGCCTTCACCGGTGTCGATGACGAAATCGGCCTGGCGGCGTTTTTCGGCGTCGGGTACCTGCTTGGCCAGGATTGCCGCCAGCTTTTCCTCGCTCATGCCCGGCCGCGCCAGCACACGGGCGCGCTGGATGTCGGCCGGGGCGGTGACGACGACGACCTTGTCGACGCGGTTGCGGCCGCCGGTTTCGAACAGCAGCGGAATGTCGAGCACGACAAGCGGCGCGCCGGCGGCACGGTGTTTGGCCAGGAAGGCATCGGCGTCGGCACGCACCAGCGGGTGGACGATTGTCTCCAATGTCTTCAGCGCGGCGGCATCGCCGAGCACCCGCCCGGCGAGCTTGGTGCGGTCGACCACGCCAGACATGGTGGTGCCGGGAAAGGCCGCCTCGACCAGCGGCGCGGCTTTGCCTGAATAAAGCCGATGCACAGTCTCGTCGGAATCATGCACCGGAACGCCGGCGTCGCTGAACATCCTGGCCGTCGTCGACTTGCCCATGCCGATCGATCCGGTGAGGCCGAGCACGATCATCATTTTGCGCCCATCATTTGGCGCCCATCATTTGGCGACCCCATCATTTGGCAGCAATGTCGGCGACGATCATCTGCCGCAACTCCGGCGTGACCTCCGGCTTCTTGCCGAACCAGCGTTCGAAGCCGGGAACGGCCTGGTGCAGCAGCATGCCGAGCCCATCGACCGTCTTCAAATTGCGCGCCCGCGCCGCGGCGAGCAGCGGCGTCTCCAGTGGCACATAGACAATGTCGGAAACGATGGCATGGCCAGGCAGCCCGGCCGGATCGGCGGCCAGCGTGGCATCGCCATGCATGCCGAGCGCCGTCGTGTTGATCAGCAGGCCGGCATCGGCAAGCAGTTCGCCGATCGCGCCATGCGCCGTGATGCCAGCGCCGAAGCGGTCCGCCAGTTCCTGCGCCCGCGCCAGTGTGCGGTTGACGATGCGGATATCCCTGACGCCGCGCACTTTCAGCGCGTGGATGACTCCGCGCGAGGCGCCGCCGGCGCCGAGCACCACGGCCGGACCGTTTCTGTCCCAGCCCGGCGCATGCTCGTCGAGATTGCCGGCAAAGCCGATCCAGTCCGAATTGCCACCCCACAGCACGCCGTCTTCCAGCCACAGCATATTGACAGCGCCTATCATATCCGCCGCCTCGTCGCGGCGTTCGACCCGGGCGAAGGCGACCTCCTTGTGCGGGATGGTGACGTTGCCGCCCTGGTAGCTATTGGCATGGAGCGATGAGAGAAACTCTGGAAAATCGGCGGGCGCGACGTCAATGGCGCGGTAGCTGCCATCGATGCCGTATGTCTTCAGCCAATAGCCATGAATCCTGGGCGAGCGCGAATGCGCGATCGGGTGGCCGGTGACAAAAGCTTTTTTCTCAACCATCGATGGCTCCGAGCGCGTGCAATTCCTTCAGCACCGGCAAAAGCGGCAGGCCGACAATGGTGAAATAGTCGCCTTCGATCTTTTCGAACAGCTGAATGCCTTCGCCTTCGACCTGGTAGGCGCCGACGCTGGCCAGCGCCTTGGCGCCGACGCGGGCCAGATGACGGCCGATGAACGCCGGGTCGAGCTTGCGCATGGTGAGGCTGGCGATGCCGACATGGCGCCACAGCACCTTGCCATCGCGGCACAGCACGGCGGCGCTGTTCAGCTGATGCGTCTTGCCCGACAGCGCCAGCAAGTGGCGGCGCGCGCCTTCCATGTCGGCCGGCTTGTGGAACACCTCGTCGCCAAGCGACAGCGTCTGGTCGCAGCCGAGCACCAAGGCGCCCGGTTTGCGCTCACTGACCTCGGTCGCCTTGGCCTCGGCGAGTATTGAAGCGACATCTTCCGGCGACACACCGCTATCCTGCAACGGCGCCTCGAGCGCACGCTCGTCGACGTCGGCCGGCACGGCTTCGATGTCGAGGCCGGCATTGATGAGCATGGCTTTTCGGAACGGGGAGCCGGAGGCGAGGATGATTTTTTCGGTCATTTTTTGATCCAGTTTAACCGCCGCAACGCAGAAGATTGCCAGGTTGGCGGGGCAGCACCCCCCTCTGCCCTACCGGGCATCTCCCCCTCAAAGGGGGAGATCATGCGCTCAGCCGCTTTCGTCAACTATCAAGGCTGCAAGGTCAAGCGAGGCGATGAAACCGCCAATCTCCCCCCTTGAGGGGGAGATGTCCGGCAGGACAGAGGGGGGTGTGAAGGATCGCGGCGTTGCGAAGGCTCTCTCAACTACCCAGCCATCTATCTATTCTTCCCGCGCAGGGCAACAATGGCCGCTGCCGTCTCCTCGATCGAGCGGCGGCTGACGTCGATCATCGGCCAGTTGTGGCGGGTGCAGATCTGGCGGGCATAGGCGAGTTCTTCCGTGATCGAGGCGCGGTCGACATAATCGGTCGCTTCGTAAGTGCTGCTGTTGCCGAGAATGCGGTTCTGCCGGACATGCGAGATGCGTTCTGCGGTGGCGATGAGCCCGACGATCAGCGGCTTCGAGGCGGCGACCAGGCTTTCGGGCACCGGCACGCCGAGCACGATGGGGATGTTGGCGGTCTTGATGCCGCGGTTGGCGAGATAGATGCTGGTCGGCGTCTTCGATGTCCTTGAAATGCCGATCAGCACGATGTCGGCATCGTCCATATTGAGCGGCAGCTGGCCGTCATCGTGCTCCATGGTGAAGTTCAGCGCATCGATGCGACGAAAATAGTCGGCGTCGAGCACATGCTGGGCACCGACGCGCCGGCCGGCCGGCGTGCCGAGATAGGACTGGAACACGGTCAGCACCGGCTCCAGCACCGAGACGCAAGGCAGACCCATGGCCGCACAACGCTCGTCGATGCCGCGCGCCAGCTTCTGGTCGACGACGGTATAAAGAATAATGCCCGGTTCCTCCTCGATGTCCTCGAACACTTTCGCCACCTGCTTTTCGGTGCGGATGAGCGGGTAGATGTGCTCGATGGCGCGGGCATCCTTGTATTGCGCCGACGCCGCGCGACCGGCCGCCAGCAGCGTTTCGCCGGTGGCGTCGGAAATCAGGTGCAGGTGGAAGAAGCTCTGGGGTTTGTTCACAGGGGGCGGCCTCAGGCTGTGGGCTTGTGTGGATAAACAGGGACCGGGAAAGCGGCCGGCTGGAGGCGACTGTATCAGATGGCGGGTTGTCCACAATTCGATGCGCTGTCGGCTTCGTCGGCCGGCTGGGGACAATTTTGGGGACGGTCGTTTTTGCCAGCGCCTCATCCACAGAGCTGGTTTTGCGAGGCTGGCGTCAAGCCATTGACTCCAGTGATGGAATCCTGGTCATCCACACTCTCCGCCAATCCCCTGGAAGAAGCACGCGACAATATGCTGGCTGGCCTTTTCCAGGGCAAAGCGGGACAGCTGACAACCACCACAACCAACAGACTCTTAGAATCAGAAGATTCTAGAAATAGACTATTTAATTATAGAGAAGGCAGGGGAAGAGAGCGCTCAATGCCCGAGAACCGCATCATGCTGGACGTGCTGAGAGGCGAGGCGCGCTTTCCGCCGCCGCTCTGGATGATGCGTCAGGCCGGGCGCTATCTGCCGGAATATCGCGAGACCAGGAAGCGCGCCGGATCCTTTCTCGATCTCTGCTACAATCCAGACCTTGCCGTTGAAGTGACGCTGCAGCCGATCGAGCGCTTCGGCTTCGATGCCTCGATCCTGTTCTCCGACATCCTTGTCGTGCCCCATGCGCTGGGCCGTGACGTGCGCTTCGAAGAGGGTCGCGGACCGCTGCTGACGCCGATCACGGCGGCGGAGATTTCAGCTCTCAACAGCGAAACGTTTCACGTGAATCTCGAACCGGTCTACGAGACGGTTCGCCGGCTGCGTGCAAAACTGCCTGACGAAACGACGCTGATTGGCTTTTGCGGCGCGCCGTGGACGGTGGCGACCTACATGATTGCCGGCCACGGCACACCCGACCAGGCGCCGGCGAGGCTGTTTGCCTATCGCGAACCCGCGGCTTTCCAGCAGCTTTTGAAAGTGCTTGCCATTCATTCGGCGGCCTATCTGATCCGACAGATCGAGGCCGGCGCCGACGTGGTGCAGATTTTTGATTCCTGGTCCGGCGTGCTCGACGATGCTTCTTTCGAAGCATTCTGTGTTGCGCCGGTGGCGGAGATCGTCGGGAAGGTTCGTGCCGTTCACCCCGATGTTCCGATCATCGGTTTTCCCAAGGGTGCCGGTGCCCGCTACCAGACCTATCGTGAGAAGACCGGTGTGACGGGGTTAGGGATCGACTGGACGGTGCCCCTGGACGCGGCGAAGGCACTGCAGGCCGGTGGCGCCGTGCAGGGCAACCTCGATCCCTTGCGGCTCGTGGCTGGCGGCACGGCGCTGTCCGATGGCGTCGATGCGATCCTGAAGGCGTTGGGTGACGGGCCGCTGATCTTCAATCTCGGCCACGGTATCACGCCCGAGACGCCGGTGGCGCATGTCGAAGCAATGGTGAAGCAGGTGCGGAGCGCAACACGCTGATGGCTCAGTCGAACAATACGGGTAACGCTGCCGGCAGCACGGGTCAGGCAATGATGCGCATGACCATTGGCATCGTTGTCCTGGTGGTTCTCACCGCACTTCTGTTTTTTTTCGCCCCTGAGGACTTCTACCCCTGGGCGAAGGCGATCCATATCCTCGCCGTGATCTCCTGGATGGCGGGCATGCTCTATCTGCCGCGGCTGCTGGTTTATCACGCCGATGCCGAGAAGGGGTCGGTGCAGTCGGAAACCTTCAAGGTGATGGAGCGTCGGCTGCTGCGCGGCATCATAAATCCGGCGATGGTCGTCACCTGGGTGTTCGGGCTCTGGATGGCCTGGAAAGTTTTTGGCTTTCACGGCGGCTGGCTGCACGCCAAGATCGGCTTGGTGCTTCTGCTGTCCGGCGTGCATGGCTATTTGGCGGGCGCTGTCCGTAAATTCGCCGAGGATCGCAACGAAAAACCGGCAAGACACTGGCGGATCGTCAACGAGATCCCCACATTGCTGATGATCGCCATTGTGATCCTGGTTGTCGGCAAGCCGTTTTAGGCGTTTGTTTGACGCAATTCCCAAGGGAAAACCGCCAACACTTTTCCTGGAATTGCTTTTATCGGCGCCGCAAAACGCAGCTTGCTCTTTCAAACGACCGACGATACAAGACGGGTCTTCCTTCCCGTCATGCGCCGCCCATTTCGCTTTTCGGCCGCGCCCGGCATTTGTCGCATCCAGCCGATATTTCCCTCCAAAAGCCTACTCAGAGTCCGTCTATGCAAGAAATGAAACTCGCAGAGTTCAAGAACAAGAAACCGCCAGAGCTGATCGCTTATGCCGAATCGCTCGAAGTGGAAAACGCCAGCGTCATGCGCAAGCAGGAGCTGATGTTTGCCATCCTGAAGAAACTGGCAGCCCAGGAAATCGAGATCATCGGTGACGGTGTGGTCGAAGTGCTGCAGGACGGCTTCGGCTTCCTGCGCTCCGCCAATGCCAACTATCTGCCGGGTCCCGATGATATTTACATCTCGCCCTCGCAGATCCGCCGCTTCTCCTTGAAGACCGGCGACACCGTCGAAGGGCCGATCCGCAGCCCGAAAGAGGGCGAGCGCTATTTCGCCCTGCTCAAGGTCAACACCATCAATTTCGACGATCCCGAAAAGATCCGTCACAAGATTCACTTCGACAATCTGACGCCGCTCTATCCGACCAAGCGGCTGAAGATGGAGATCGACAATCCGACCAGCAAGGACATCTCGCCGCGCGTCATCGACCTGGTGGCGCCGATCGGCAAGGGCCAGCGCGCACTGATCAACGCGCAGCCGCGTACCGGTAAAACCGTGCTGATGCAGAACATCGCCCACTCGATCACGGCCAACCATCCGGAATGCTATCTGATCGTGCTTCTGATCGACGAGCGACCGGAAGAAGTGACCGACATGCAGCGCTCGGTGAAGGGCGAGGTCATCTCCTCGACCTTCGACGAGCCGGCGGTGCGTCACGTCCAGGTCGCCGAAATGGTCATCGAGAAGGCCAAGCGCCTGGTCGAACATGGCCGCGACGTCGTCATCCTGCTCGATTCGATCACCCGTCTCGGCCGCGCCTACAACACCGTCGTGCCGTCATCTGGCAAGGTGCTGACCGGCGGTGTCGACGCCAACGCGCTGCAGCGGCCGAAGCGCTTCTTCGGTGCCGCCCGTAACATCGAGGAAGGCGGTTCGCTGACCATCATCGCCACCGCGCTGATCGACACCGGCAGCCGCATGGACGAAGTCATCTTCGAAGAGTTCAAGGGTACCGGCAACTGCGAAATCCAGCTCGACCGCAAGGTCGCTGACAAGCGCATCTATCCGGCCATGGACATCTTGAAGTCCGGTACCCGCAAGGAGGACCTGCTGGTCTCCAAGCAGGACCTGCAGAAGATCTTCGTGCTGCGCCGCATCCTGGCGCCGATGGGAACAACCGACGCGATCGAGTTCCTCATCGACAAGCTGAAGCAGACCAAGACCAACGCCGATTTCTTTGATTCGATGAACACGTAAGAACGGCCCACTCCGGTCAATGCATTGAAGCCCCATTCCGGGAAACCGGGATGGGGTTTTTCGTTGTCCTGTGAACAGGTCGCATTCCCGATACGGAGTGGCCATAGGCGGCAACTTCTATCGCTCCCTTCATGCGAGGACTCGTGCCCCGAAGATCGGAAGCCGCATGAAGAAAACAATCCCGACCTTGATCGGCTTTTCGGCCATTCTGACATGGTCATTTCTGGCGCTGCTTTCGACCGCGGCGGGACCGGTTCCGCCTTTTCAACTCGCGGCGATGACGTTTCTGCTCGGCGGGATGGTCGGCGCCTCGAGTTGGCTTGTCCGTCCGTCGGCGATCCGGTCGCTGCGCCAGCCATGGCAGGTCTGGGCGCTCGGCACGGCGGGGCTGTGCATCTACCACTGCGCCTATTTCTTCGCCATCCAGTCGGCGCCACCGGTCGAGGTCAGCCTGATCGCCTATCTTTGGCCGTTGCTGATCGTCGTCTTTGCCGCCTTCCTGCCCGGAGAGAAGCTAAAGGCCCATCACGTCGCCGGCGTCGCGCTTGGCCTCGTGGGCGCCATCGTTGTGATCACCAGGGGCGGCACGATCGGCTTGGCCAATGGCGTGATGAAGGGCCATGTCATCGCGCTGTTCTGCGCTTTCATCTGGGCCGGCTATTCGGTTCTGTCGCGCCGCTTCGGCAAGGTGCCGACCGATGTCGTGGCGGGCTATTGCTTCATCACCGCAGCGGTCGCTTTCGTGCTGCATCTGACGCTCGAAACCACCGTCTGGCCGCAGTCGGCAACGCAGTGGAGCGCCATCGTCCTCCTGGGCGCGATACCGCTCGGCGCCGGCTTTTACGCCTGGGATTATGGCTGCAAGCACGGGGACATCATGATCCTCGGCGCTTTGTCCTATGCCGCGCCGCTGTTTTCGGTGATCGTGCTTCTGCTGGCGGGCTTCGGCGTGTTTCATTGGTCAGTCGCCATGGCCTGCATCCTGATCACGGTCGGAGCGGTGATCGCGGCCAAGGATTTGCTGCTTAGGCCTCGGTCGCCCGCTATTGACGCAACGCCGCGTCCTTCGGCCTTGGATGGAAGGACTGGCTGAGCTACTGGCGCCGCAGCAGCTGTTCGAGTTCCTGTGGATCCGACACCACCGGCAGGCAAACCTGGCCGGTGCAAAGCCATGCGCCGGGTTTGTCGGTTGGCGGCAGGATGCCGCCGGGCAAGGTTGGTCGATTCGCTTCCGTTCCGATCGCGACAGTAATATCGACACGACGCGGGTCCGGATTCCGATTCGCAACCGGAACGAGGCTTGGACTCTCTGGTGAATCGACGAGCACAAGCTTCAATGGTTCCAACGCCAGCGCACAGGCGTTGACGATGCCGGCCTGGCCATAGGACTGGTGCCCTGCCCGCCCCATGGCGTGTTCAGCAACCCGCCACGCTCTGTCCTGCAGATCGACATCGCCGGTGACCGACGCCAGGCGAACCAGCGCTTCGACAAT
Source organism: Mesorhizobium neociceri (assembly GCF_013520985.1). Classification (GTDB taxonomy): domain Bacteria; phylum Pseudomonadota; class Alphaproteobacteria; order Rhizobiales; family Rhizobiaceae; genus Mesorhizobium; species Mesorhizobium neociceri. The sequence continues at coordinate 21,292 of NZ_JACDTY010000015.1, forward strand.
CTGACTGGTTGCCGAAGAGATCGCTTCGTCGACATCGCCACGGATGCGGATCGGCACATCGGTGCCGTCCGACGCCGTCAAATAGTAGCCGGTGCCGTCGTTGTCCCGATGCCGGCGGTCAAGCTGTTCGATGAATTGCCTCGCCCGATCGACATAGGTTGAATCGCCCATGGCTTCGAACAGTGCGATCGCCGCATTGGTCATCGCTGCATAGTCGCTGGACAGCGCCGGAAACAGTTTCTTGGCGCCGAGCATGGAGTGCGGCAAGCGGCCGTCATGGCCTGCCTCGGCAATATGAGCAAAGGCTTTTGCAGCTGCCTCTATCCAGTCGCGTCGGTTCAGCGAGCGGCCGGCTTCGGCAAGGGCCGCAATCATCAGGCCGTTCCAATCGGTCAGCGCCTTGCCGTCCCTGCCCGGACGCACGCGCTGTTCCCTTGCCGCCAGTAGCTTTGCTTTCAAAGGGACGAGCAGCTCGCTGTCGGGCACGCTTTGGCTTTGTTGCGCGTCGGTCTGATGGATGATTGGCTTGCCTTCCCAGCCATGCGGCGCGGAAAGCATGAAGTGTTTGAAAAACAAGGTAGAATCGGCCCCAAGAACGGCCTCGATCTCGCCCTTGCTCCAGGTGTAGAAGAGCCCCTCCTCGCCGTCGCTGTCGGCATCGAGGCTGGCAGCGAAAGCGCCGCCATCGACGCGCATTTCGCGCAGCAGCCAGGCGATCGTCTCTTCGATTCGTATCCGGAACAAATCCTTGCCGGTCGCTGCATAGGCCCAGTTGCACAGGCGGATGAGCTGCGCGTTGTCGTAGAGCATCTTCTCGAAATGCGGCACCAGCCACTCGGCGTCGGTGGAGTAGCGGCTGAGCCCGCCGCCGACATGGTCATAAATGCCGCCGGCCAGCATCTTTTCCAGGCTGATGAAAACGGCATCACGGTGCGCTGCGACGCCGTCGCGCAGCCAGGATAGCCAGAGCGTCTGCATGAACGGCGCGTTGGGAAACTTCGGCGCGCCGCTTAAGCCCCCGAGATCCCGGTCGATCATGCTGTCGATGCGGCCGGCAAGATCGCTCAGCGTCTCTTTGTCGAGCGCGGCCTTGGCGTGGACGCCGGCCAGGCGCGCCTCGACGTGACTGGTCAGGCCGTCGGCGCTCTGGTCGAGGCTGTCCCGCTTCTCGCGCCAAGCCTTGTCGACGGCTTCCATCACCTGGATGAAGCCGGCACGGCCATAGCGCGCCTCGCGCGGAAAATAGGTGCCGCCCCAGAACGGCTTGCCGTCGGGGTTGAGGAACATGGTCAGCGGCCAGCCGCCCTGCTCGCCCATCGACGACAGCGCCGCCATATAGATCTGGTCGATGTCCGGCCGCTCCTCGCGATCGACCTTGATATTGACGAACAGCCGGTTCATGACGGCGGCGACCGCGTCGTTCTCGAAACTTTCATGCGCCATGACATGGCACCAATGGCAGGCGGCATAGCCGATTGAGAGCAGAATGGGCCGTTGCAATGTTTTGGCTTCGGCCAGTGCCGCCGGCGACCAGGCCCGCCAATGCACGGGATTGCCGCTGTGCTGCTGCAGATAGGGGCTGGCTTCTTCGGCAAGCAGGTTTTGCGCAGGCAAGGTCACGGGCGGCAAGCTCGGTTTGGCGGTGTCGGAATTGTTGACCGGAAGCTAGGGCGGTTCGGAAGAGCGGGCAAATGATTTCAGGCGATTCGATTGTAGCGCTGTCCAGCGGCCGCCTCCCCGCGGGGATCGCCGTCATCCGCATTTCCGGCCCAAAGACTCGATTCGTTATCGAAACGACTGCCGGCAGCGTGGTTAAGGACCGGGTTGCGGCCTTGCGCAAGCTTCGGGCGGCGGACGGATCGTTGATCGACAACGGCCTGGTGTTGTTTTTTCCCGGGCCGAACAGCTTTACCGGCGAGGATGTCGCCGAATTCCACGTCCATGGCGGCCGCGCCGTCGCCGGAAAGATGCTGGAGGTCATCGCCGGTTTTGATGGCGTCCGGCACGCAGAGCCAGGCGAATTCACGCGGCGCGCCTTTCTCAACGGCAAGCTCGACCTGGTCGAGACCGAGGCGCTTGCGGATCTGGTCAGTGCCGAGACCGAGGCGCAGCGCCGCTTTGCGGTGCAAAATGCCGAGGGAGCGCAGAGTGCGCTCTATCTCGGTTGGCGGCGGCGATTGATCCACGCACGGGCGATGATCGAAGCGGAAATCGACTTTGCCGACGAGGACGACGTGCCGGGTTCCGTTTCGGATGCGGTCTGGTCCGATGTCAGAGTAATGGTCGACGAGATCGGCCAGCATGTCGACGGATTCCATGCCGCCGAGATCATCCGCGACGGTTTCGAGGTCGTTATCCTCGGCGCGCCGAATGCCGGCAAGTCCAGTCTGTTCAATGCGCTGGCCCGACGCGAGGCGGCGATTGTTACCGATGAGCCGGGCACGACGCGCGATTTGCTCGAGGTGGTGCTGGATCTTAATGGCGTGCGGGTCAGGGTGACCGACACGGCCGGATTGCGTGATGCGCCCGGCAAGGTCGAGGCAATCGGCATCGAGAGGGCACGCGCCAAGGCGCATGGTGCCGACCTCGTCTTGCTACTTGAAGACATGGTCGATCCCGTCGATGCCGGTGCGGTGCGTTCCGATGCGCCGCTCCTGAGAATTGGAACCAAAGCCGATCTGGCCGGAGGAAAATTGGGGGGTTACGACACGATCATTTCGACCAGGGATGGCACGGGACTGAAGGATCTACTGGCCGAGATCGGCCTGCGCGCCGCCGCCGCGATTGGCGATGCCGGCGATATTCTGCCGTCGCGGCTGCGCCATGTGGAACTGCTGAAGGAGACCACGCGGTTTCTGGTCTCGGCTGTGTCAGGGCAGGATCGCGGCCAGGAGCTGCGGGCAGAGGAGTTGCGCCTTGCTGCGGACCGGCTTGGCCGGATCGTCGGGGCTGTCGATGTCGAGGATTTGCTCGACGTGATTTTTTCGCAGTTTTGCATCGGGAAGTGACTCACGTGAAACACGGAGCGCGGCGCAGATCGCGACTCACGTGAAACATTGGGCCGGCGTCGTTGTTTCACGTGAAACGGGCCGCTGCGCTAAAAGAATCTCAACTTGGTCGGAGGTCAGCGCGGTGTAGATCGGCGTGATTACACTCACCGCCCATGACTCACGTGAAACACCGCAACCCGGCCTCGTCGACCGTTGTCAACCATATCGAATCACCCCTCCATCCTTGACAGCGCCGTCTCTCGGGGACATGTGTCGGGCAATCTCTGAATCTGGAACGGAAAATGATCGATCACTATGATGTGGTTGTGGTGGGCGGCGGCCATGCCGGGTGCGAGGCGGCCAGTGTGGCTGCGCGTGCCGGCGCCAGGACCGCGCTGGTGACGCTGCGCTTCGACACGATCGGCGTCATGTCCTGCAACCCGGCCATCGGCGGGCTCGGCAAGGGCCATCTGGTGCGCGAGATCGACGCCATGGACGGGCTGATGGGGCGCGTTGCCGATGCCGCCGGCATCCAGTTCCGCCTGCTCAATCGTCGCAAGGGACCTGCCGTGCGCGGGCCGCGCACACAGGCGGACCGCAAGTTGTACCGGCTGGCCATGCAGGAAGCGATTCGGCAGCAGAACGATCTCGACGTCGTCGAAGGCGAGGTTCTGGACTTCGAGATCGACGATGGACGGATCGCCGCCGTGCTCCTGGCCGATGGCCGGCGGCTGGCCTGTGGCGCCGTCGTTTTGACCACTGGCACCTTCCTGCGCGGCCTCATCCATATTGGCGAAAGGAAGATCGTCGGCGGGCGGATGAATGAACAGGCGAGCCTTGGCCTGTCGGCGACGATGAGCCGCGCCGGCTTTGCGCTCGGGCGGCTGAAGACCGGAACACCGCCGCGGCTGGATGGCCGCACCATCGACTGGGTTTCGCTGGAAAGCCAGGCGGCGGACGAACATCCCTCGCCGTTCTCGCTGCTGACCGATGCGATACAGAACCCGCAGATCCATTGCGGCATCACCCGCACAACGCCGGCGACGCATGAGCTGATCCGCGCCAATCTCGGCCGCTCGGCCATGTATTCCGGCTCGATCGAGGGCGTCGGACCACGCTATTGCCCGTCGATCGAGGACAAGATCGTCAAGTTCGGCGATCGCGAGGGACACCAGATTTTCCTCGAGCCGGAAGGGCTCGACGACGACACCGTCTACCCCAACGGCATCTCGACCTCCCTGCCCGAGGATGTGCAACTCGAGATTCTGAAGACGATACCGGGCCTGGAGCGCGCGACCATGCTGCAGCCCGGCTATGCCATCGAATACGACCATGTCGATCCGCGCGAGCTCGAACCGACGCTGGAGACCAAGCGGATCGCCGGCCTGTTCCTGGCCGGACAGATCAACGGTACCACCGGTTATGAAGAAGCCGGCGCGCAAGGCCTGCTTGCCGGGCTGAACGCGGCGCGCAAGGCGGCCGCCGGCGACCAGATCGTACTCAGCCGCACCGAGGCCTATATCGGCGTGATGGTCGACGACCTCACCAGCCGTGGTATTGCCGAACCCTATCGCATGTTCACCTCGCGGGCTGAGTTCCGGCTGTCGCTGCGGGCCGACAACGCCGATGAGCGGCTGACGCCGCTGGCGATGCGGCTGGGGATTGCTTCGTCGCAGCGGATGCAGCGGTTCAATCAAGTGACTGAGGGCCTCGATAAGGCACGCGACCTCGCCCGGGCAACGACCATGACGCCCAATGAAGCGGCGCGGCATGGGCTTGAGGTGAACAAGGATGGCGTGCGCCGCTCGGCCTATGAACTGCTCGCCTACCCCGGCGTCGATGTCGCCTGGCTCGCCCGTGTCGCACCGGCCTTTGGTGCTATCGACGCCAAGACGGCAGAGCGGCTCGAAACGGAAGCGAAATATTCGGTTTATCTCGATCGCCAGCAAGCCGATGTCGCGCAGATCCGGCATGAGGAAAGCCGGCTGATCCCCGCCTCTGTCGATTTTGCCGATGTTCCAGGACTTTCTAATGAGCTTAAGCAGAAGATGCGGACGCGGCAGCCGCGCTCGATTGCAGATGCGCAGCGCATGGAAGGCATGACACCGGCGGCGCTCGCGATCATCGTCGCGCATGTCCGCAACGCCGAATCGGCGGCGCAAAGGGCCGTTGCGTGAGCGCTGCCTCATGGACGAGCCTGCAAGAGGCCGCGGGACCGGTTTCACGTGAAACATTCGAGTGCCTGGTGGCGTTCGAACAGCTGTTTCTAAAATGGAACCGCAGCATCAACCTTGCGGCGCCGTCGACGCTGGACGATGTCTGGGGGCGCCACATTCTGGATAGCGCCCAGCTGGCGCGAATCGCTCCTGACGCAAAACGCTGGGTCGATCTCGGTTCGGGCGGCGGCTTTCCCGGTCTGGTGCTGGCTTTCCTGCTTGTCGAGCGCGATGGCGCGTCGATCGATCTGGTCGAGAGCAACCGCAAGAAAGCGTCGTTCCTGCAAGCGGTCATCGGCCAGTTCGGTTTGCCGGCTCGGGTCGTCGCGCGACGCATCGACGACAGCTATGCGTTTGTTTCCGCACCGGAAATCGTCACGGCACGAGCACTAGCCGCGCTGCCCGCACTGCTCGATCTGTCGGCGCCATGGCTGACCAAGGGGTCGCGCGCGCTGTTCCACAAAGGCCGGGATTACCGCGTAGAAGTGGAAGAAAGCACTCACCGCTGGGCCTTCGATCTGGTAGAACATCCGAGCATGACCGACGCCCATGGCGTCATCCTCGAATTGGCCGATCTGCGGACTGCGTAACCTTCCTTTTCGCGACCGCCGGCGACCCTTTGGCGACCCGCAAGATGAATACTTGGCATAGACCCATGAAAACCGGACCCCGCATCATCACCGTCGCCAACCAGAAGGGCGGTGTCGGCAAGACCACGACGGCCATCAATCTGGCCACGGCGCTGGCCGCGATCGGCGAAAAGGTGCTGATCGTCGATCTCGACCCGCAAGGCAATGCCTCGACAGGTCTCGGCATCGACCGCAAGGACCGGACCGTCTCATCCTATGACGTGCTGACCGGCGAACTTGGCCTGGAAGACGCCGCCATTCCAACGGCTGTGCCCGGCCTGTCGATCGTGCCGTCGACGCTCGACCTGCTTGGCATCGAGATGGAGATCGCTTCCGCGCCAGACCGGGTGCTCAAGCTGCGCAACGCGGTGCGCGCCGCTACTGAACGCGGTGCGCCCTTCGGCTATGTGCTGATCGACTGCCCGCCCTCGCTCAACCTTTTGACGTTGAATTCCATGGCGGCAGCCGATTCTGTTCTTGTGCCGCTGCAATGCGAATTCTTCGCTCTGGAAGGTCTCAGCCAGTTGCTCGAAACGGTCGAGCAGGTGCGCCGTACAATCAATCCCGACCTGATCATCCAAGGTATCGTGCTGACCATGTATGACGGCCGCAACAACCTGGCCAACCAGGTTGTGCAGGATGTACGGGCGCATATGGGCGACAAGGTCTACGAGACCATCATTCCGCGCAATGTGCGGGTGTCCGAGGCGCCTTCCTACGGCAAGCCGGCGATCCTTTACGATCTGAAGTGCTCGGGCAGCCAGGCCTATCTGCAGCTGGCGTCCGAAGTGATCCGCCGCGAGCGTAAATTGCGCGCCGCTTGATTAGGCGTGGTTGATAAAACAAGCCGATTCGATACCGAAACGATTCTGAAACCTGGAATTGAGATGAGCGAAGACCTTTCGAGAAAGAGACTGGGGCGGGGACTGGCGGCGCTGATCGGCGAGATCGATCGCCCGGCGGCGCCGGAAAAGCCGGGCTTGAATGCCGACGGCAAGGTGCCGATCGAGTTTCTGAGCCCGAACCCGAAAAACCCGCGCCGGCATTTCGGCGATTCCGATCTGACCGATCTCGCCCAGTCGATCCGCGAACATGGCGTGGTGCAGCCGGTGGTGGCGCGGCCGTCGCCGACGCAGGCAGGGCGCTACGAGATCATCGCCGGTGAGCGGCGCTGGCGCGCGGCGCAGCGCGCCGGGCTGACCGAGATCCCGATCATCGTGCGCGACGTCAACGACCGCATGGCGCTCGAACTGGCGATCATCGAAAACGTCCAGCGCACCGACCTCAATCCGGTCGAGGAAGCGCTGGGCTACCAGCAGCTGATCGACGATCACGGCTACACCCAGGCCGATCTCGGCAATGTCATCGGCAAGAGCCGCAGCCATGTCGCCAACACGCTGAGGCTGTTGAAGCTGCCCGACGTTATCCGCGACATGCTGGTCGATGGCGCGCTGTCGGCCGGCCATGCCCGCACGCTGGTGACGGCGCAGGATCCGGCCGGCCTTGCCAAGCAGATCGTCGAAGAAGGGCTTTCGGTGCGCCAGGCCGAAGCACTGGCGCAGATGCCGGCTGGCGGCACGCCGCCCAAGGCAAAGCCGGCGCAAAATGGGTCGGACAAGGATGCCGACACGCTGGCGCTGGAAAAGCTGATGACCGACACGATCGGCATGATCGTGACCATCGAGCACAAGGGCAAGGGCGGCGCCATCCGCGTGAACTACCGCAGCCTGGAGCAGCTGGACGAGCTGTGCCGACGGTTGAAGGACGAGCGCTAGGCGGTTGAGCCGCCACGGTATTTAGCCGGCAAATGAAGTTACGGCTTAAGATGAAGGGCTGGCGGTTGCCGGCCCTCTTCTTTTGTAGCGTGGGAACGGCCAATCTCCCCCCTTGTGGGGGAGATGCCCGGCAGGGCAGAGGGGGGCGCGAAGGAGTGCCAACCTTGCCGTACTTGGCTAGAGTCTTTCACGTTTTGATGGAAGCGTATCCGGCGTTTGCGAAGTAGTTCTTGCATTCGCCGGGTTCGATTGTTTCGACGAGGTGGCCGATGTGGTGCCAAGTGTCCTCGACGGTTCGCTTCTGGGCTTGTCGCATCCAGTGTTTGATCTTGGCGAAGGCCTGCTCGTGTCCACCCATCTTGCCCGGTGCCACCGAGCCGGTCGTCTCATGGCGCTGCAACAGCTTCACCGCGGCCGAAACCGAAATGCCGAACCGTTTGGCGGCAGACCGGCGGCTTTCACCACTCAAAACCGCCGCCACAGCCCGCTCGCGAAGATCATTGGAAAGAGGTCGGGTCATCAGATGCTGGCCTCCACTCCAGCCAGCATCTTGAATCACAAAACCGACAAATCGGGAATCCCCTTCGATTCCATCAAGTCGTGAACCGCTCTAGATGTTTCTCTGGAAATGCTGGTGCAGTTCGCTGAGACGTCGGCGGGACAGCGCCCCCCCTCTGGCTTGCCAGCCATCTCCCCCACAAGGGGGGAGATTGGCCAATCGCCTTACCTCTGCCCCAATCTCGCACTTTCCACGGCAATGCCAAGCAGCGCCTGCCGTGCGAGCGCTTCGGACAGATCCGGCCGCCGCCTTGTCTGCAACACCGCCGTTTGCAACCGGTTCAGCGCGCGGCTGAGCGCGTCGATGTTCCAGCGTTCCAGCGCTTTCTCCACCAGCTTGCGGCGCGTGAAAAAAACCGGTGGCCGCGCGCTCGCCACGGCAGAGGCGGCGTTGCGGCCGGCGGAGTCCATCTGGCCGCGCATGACCTGAAGCTGCTGCAGCTGGCGCATGGCCGAGGACAGCACTAGGAAGGGATGACCGCCGGACAGGCAGTGGCGGGTGAAAGCGGTGTCGAAGTCACCGACTTTGCCTTCCAGCACCGCGTCGACGGCATCGTCGAAGGAGGCGCCGGAGACGTCGCCGGACATCGCCCTGACGTCGTCGAGGCCGATTTCCCGCTGGCCATGCGCGTAAAGCACCAGCTTTTCGATCTCGCCGCGCGATGCCAGCCGGTCGCCGCCGAGATTGCGGCGCAGCGCCTGGCGCGCATCGAGCGCCATCGACATGCCGGCTTTGCGCAATTCGTCGTCGATGACGCTGTCGATGTCGCGGGCCTCGTCGGCGTAGCAGGGCAGCGCCATGGCGGTGTCGGCTGCCTCGACGATGGCGCGCAGGCCGACGCCTTTCTTGAGGTCACCGGCCTCGATCAGGATGATGGCGTCCCGAGCAGGCTCGGCCGTCAGCGCCTTGACGTCCTCGGCCAGTGGCTTCTGGCCGCTGGCGTTGCGCACCCATAGAAGTCGCCGGTCGGAAAACATGGGCACGGTGCGGGCTTCATCCAGCAGCCGGCCCTGGTCGCGATCGACCTCCGCGCCATCGAGCCGGACCACGGAGAATGGGTCGTCGAGCGGCAGGCCGGTTTTTTCGGCAAAGGCCTTTGCGCGCTCGGCGACGAGGCCGCGGTCGGGACCGTAAAGCAGGACGATCGAGATGCGCGCGTCCGGCTTCGCCAGCCACGAATCGACCTCGTATCCTTTTTTCTGCGCCATGGTGGGTGGTTAGCATGATGTGGGCAAGGAGTGAACGTTCTCCGAAGAGTTTGCCGACCTTGGCGACTTTCCTCTCCCTCCGGAGGGGGGAGAGGTGGCGCTGCGAAGCAGCGACGGAGTGGGGGAACCACCTGGCAATCGCGGCGAACTGACATAGGAAGGGCACTAGCTCAGGCATCGCCTTGCGCCCGAGGGTCGACCCCCACTCCGTCGAGCTTCGCTCGACACCTCTCCCCCGATCGACGGGGGAGAGGAAAGGCGCGAACTCGCGGACCTTGGCGCCCTCCCTCCCAAAGGTCGTGAAGTGCGTTATCTGCCGGAAACGCTGCAAAACCTTGCGCCAAATTGCGTCCCGCCCCGAAACATCGACAAGAAATTTCGCCGACATATCTGCATCTTGCGGGCGCTTGCCGGCTGACACGCCCAGTCGGGTGCGGGGCCTGATGAATTGGCGCTGTGCGGGGCGCGCGGATGTGCAAATATCGGCGCCAGGCAAATGGGAGGACCATGGTCATGACCGATGCTGGGATGTTGCGGTTTCATGTGCCGGAGCCGGAAGTGCGGCCGGGCGGCACGCCCGACTTCTCCAACGTGCCGATCCCCAAGGCCGGCTCGGCGCCGCGGCCGGAGATCGATGTCGATCCGCGCACCATCCGCGACATGGCGTTCTCGATCATCCGGGTGCTGAACCGGGATGGCGAGGCGGTCGGGCCATGGGCCGGGCTGCTTTCCGACGAGGAACTGCTCGAAGGGTTGCGCCACATGATGACGCTGCGCAGTTTCGATGCCCGCATGCAGATGGCGCAGCGCCAGGGCAAGACCTCGTTCTACATGCAGCATCTCGGCGAAGAGGCGGTGAGCTGCGCCTTCCGCAAGGCACTGATGCCTGGAGACATGAATTTCCCGACCTATCGGCAAGCCGGCCTGCTCATTGCCGACGGCTATCCGATGGTCACGATGATGAACCAGATCTACTCCAACGAGGCCGATCCGTTGAAGGGCCGGCAATTGCCGATCATGTACTCGTCGAAGGAGCATGGTTTCTTCTCGATCTCCGGCAATCTGGCGACGCAGTACATCCAGGCGGTCGGCTGGGCGATGGCCTCGGCGATTTCCAACGATTCGAAAATCGCGGCGGCGTGGATCGGCGACGGCTCGACCGCCGAATCCGATTTCCATTCCGCGCTGGTGTTTGCCTCGACCTACAAGGCGCCGGTCATTTTGAATGTCGTCAACAACCAGTGGGCGATCTCGACGTTTCAGGGCATCGCCCGCGGCGGCTCCGGCACCTTTGCCGCGCGCGGTCTCGGCTTCGGCATTCCGGCGCTGCGCGTCGACGGCAATGATTATCTCGCCGTGCACGCGGTGGCCAAATGGGCGGCGGAGCGGGCGCGAAAGAATCTCGGGCCGACGCTGATCGAGTACGTCACCTACCGCGCCGGGGCGCATTCGAGTTCGGATGACCCGTCGGCCTATCGGCCGAAGACCGAGTCCGACGCCTGGCCGCTCGGCGATCCGGTCGTGCGGTTGAAGAACCATCTGATCCAGCGCGGCGTCTGGTCGGACGAGCGTCATGCCCAGGCGGAAGCCGAAACCTTGGAAACGGTGATCACGGCGCAGAAGGAGGCCGAAAGCAACGGCACGCTGCATGCCGGCGGCAAGCCGTCGACGCGCGAAATGTTCGAGGGCGTGTTTGCCGAGATGCCGCCGCATCTGCGGCGCCAGCGCCAGCAGGCGGGAGTCTGACCATGCCGAGACGGACCATGATCGAGGCGATCCGCGACGCCATGGATGTGTCGATGGCACGTGACGAACGCGTCATTGTCTATGGCGAGGATGTCGGCTTCTTTGGCGGGGTCTTCCGAGTCACCCATGGCCTGCAGGCCAAATACGGCAAGAGCCGCTGCTTCGACGCGCCGATTAACGAATCCGGCATTGTCGGTTCGGCCATCGGCATGGCGGCCTACGGGTTGAAGCCGTGCGTGGAAATTCAGTTTGCCGACTACATGTACCCGGCCTACGACCAGCTGACCCAGGAAGCCGCAAGGCTGCGCTACCGCTCGAACGGCGATTTCACCTGCCCGATCGTGGTGCGCATGCCGACCGGCGGCGGTATTTTTGGCGGCCAGACTCACAGCCAGAGTCCGGAAGCGCTGTTTACCCATGTGTCGGGATTGAAGACGGTGGTGCCGTCCAACCCGCATGATGCCAAGGGGCTGCTGATCGCAGCGATCGAGGACCCTGATCCGGTGATTTTTTTGGAGCCGAAGCGGCTCTATAACGGCCCGTTCGACGGCCATCACGACCGGCCGGTGACGCCGTGGTCGAAGCATGAGCTGGGCGAGGTCGCCGATGGCCATTACACCGTGCCGCTCGGCAAGGCGGCGATACGCAGGGCGGGCTCGGCCGTTACGGTGCTTGCCTACGGCACCATGGTCTATGTCGCGCAGGCGGCGGTCGAGGAAACCGGCATCGATGCCGAGATCATCGATCTCAGGACGCTGCTGCCGCTCGACCTCGACACCATCGTCGCCTCGGTCAAGAAAACCGGCCGCTGCGTGGTCGTGCATGAGGCGACGCTGACCTCGGGCTTCGGCGCCGAGCTTTCGGCGCTGGTGCAGGAGAATTGTTTCTATCATCTCGAAGCGCCGGTGGCGCGCGTCACTGGTTGGGACACGCCCTACCCGCATGCGCAGGAATGGGAGTATTTCCCGGGGCCGGCCCGTGTCGGCCGCGCGCTTATCGAAACCATGGGAGCTTAAGATGGGCGAACACATCATCAAGCTGCCCGATGTCGGCGAAGGCGTCGCCGAGGCCGAACTTGTGGAGTGGCACGTCAAGGTCGGCGATCTCGTGCGCGAGGATAGCGTGCTTGCCGCCGTGATGACCGACAAGGCGACGGTGGAGATCCCCTCGCCGGTTGATGGCGAGATCCTGTGGCTGGGTGCCGAGATCGGTGACACGGTGGCGATCGGCTCGCCGATCGTGCGGCTGAAGGTGGCGGGCGAGGGCAATGTGAAGCCGGATGCCGCCGGCGAGACGGCGAAAGCCGAGGCGCCGGCGAAACCAGCTGAGACGAAGCTGGCCGAGACCAAGCCCGAGGCGCGCCCGGAACCAAAGCCGAAGCCGGCAGAGCCGGCGGCCAAAGCCGCGCCGGCGCCAGCCGCCGCGGCGAAAAGCAATTCCGGCGCGCCGCGCCCCGAGGGCGAAAGGCCGCTGGCGTCGCCCGCCATTCGGCTCAGGGCAAAAGAGGCCGGCATCGATCTGCGCCAGGTCTCGGGTACCGGCCCTGCCGGCCGCATAAGCCATGAGGACATCGAGGCGTTCCTGGCGCGCGGCCCACAGGTCGCGAAGGCCTCGGGACTCGCTCGCAACGACAGTGTCGAGGACATCAAGGTCATTGGTCTCAGGCGCAAGATCGCCGAAAAAATGTCGCTGGCCAAGTCGCGCATCCCGCACATCACCTATGTCGAGGAGATCGACGTCACCGCGCTCGAGGAGTTGCGCGCCGCGCTCAACAAGGAAAAGCGCAAGGGTGTCGAAAGGCCGAAACTGACGCTGCTGCCGTTCCTGATGCGGGCGATGGTCAAGGCGATCGCCGATCAGCCCAACATCAACGCGCTGTTCGACGACGAGGCTGGCATTATCCACCAGCATGGCGGCGTCCATATCGGCATTGCCGCGCAGACGCCGTCGGGGCTGGTGGTGCCGGTGGTCAAGCATGCCGAGGCGCGCGACCTCTGGGATTGCGCTATCGAGCTCAACCGGCTGGCCGAGGCGGCGAAGTCGGGCACGGCGAGCCGTGACGAGCTGTCGGGATCGACCATCACCATCACCTCGCTCGGCGCTATGGGCGGCGTGGCGACGACGCCGGTGATCAATCATCCGGAAGTGGCGATCGTCGGCGTCAACAAGATGATGGTGCGCCCGGTCTGGGACGGCACCCAGTTCATCCCGCGCAAGATGATGAACCTGTCGTCGAGCTTCGACCACCGGGTGGTCGACGGCTGGGACGCGGCGGTGTTCATCCAGCGGATCAAGGCGCTGCTGGAAACGCCGGCGCTGATATTTGTGGATTGAGGGGCGGAACGACCGAGATGACGGCGGGACAGCGCCCCCCTCTGCCTTACCAGGCATCTCCCCCACAAGGGGGGAGATTGGACGTCACGCCGGGTTTCGCCAACCTTCATTGGTTGAGGAGCGGGCGAAGCGACGAAACTGCCAATCTCCCCCCTCGTGGGGGAGATGTCCGGCAGGACAGAGGGGGGCGCGAAGGATCGCGACGGAACATTCCCTCGCATCGAAGGGTCACGCCATGAAAGAAATCTCCTGCAAGCTGCTCGTCATCGGCGCCGGGCCCGGCGGCTATGTCTGCGCCATTCGTGCCGGCCAGCTCGGCGTCGATACGGTAATCGTCGAAGCCGGCAAACCGGGCGGCACCTGTCTCAATGTCGGCTGCATCCCGTCCAAGGCGATGATCCATGCGGCGGAGGAATTCGAGGCGGTGTCGCACATGGCCGGCGGCACCAGCCCGCTCGGCATTTCGGTCGCGGCACCGGTGCTCGATCTCGGCAAGACCGTCGCCTGGAAGGACGGCATTGTTAGCCGGCTGACCAGCGGCGTCGCCGGCCTGCTCAAGAAGGCCAAGGTCAAGACCGTCTATGGCTGGGCGACGTTTCGCGACGGCAAGACCGTCGCGGTCGAAACCGAGACCGGCACGCAGATCATCCGCGCCGAGACCGTGGTGATCGCCACCGGCTCGGCGTCGGTCGAATTGCCGTTCCTGCCGTTCGGTGGGCCTGTGATTTCATCCACAGAAGCGCTGGCTCTCAGCGAAGTGCCAAAGAAACTCGCCGTGGTCGGCGGCGGCTATATCGGGCTCGAACTCGGCATGGCCTTTGCCAAGATGGGCGCTGCGGTGACCGTGGTCGAGGCCTTGCCGCGCGTGCTGGCGCAGTATGACGCAGAACTCACCCGGCCCGTGGTGAAACGGCTGGGGCAGCTCGGCGTCGAAGTGATGCTCGGCGCCAAGGCCAAAGGCGTCAAGGGCGACGCGCTGTTGGTCGAGACCTCGGACGGCAAGAGCGCCAAAATTGCTGCGGACCAGATCCTGGTGACGGTCGGCCGCAAGCCGGTGACCGAGGGCTGGGGGCTGGATCAGATCGACCTCGACATGGCCGGCAAATTCATCAAGATCGACGACCAGTGCCGCACCTCGATGCGCGGCATCTATGCCATTGGCGACGTCACCGGCGAGCCGATGCTGGCGCACCGGGCGATGGCGCAGGGCGAAATGGTGGCCGAGATCGTCACCGGCCACAAGCGCAGCTGGGACAAGCGCTCGATCCCGGCCGTCTGTTTCACCGATCCGGAACTGGTCACCGCCGGGCTGACGCCGGAAGAGGCCAAGGCGCTCGGCGAGATCAAGATCGGTCAGTTTCCGTTTGCCGCCAATGGCCGGGCGATGACCAAGCTCGGCGAGGACGGGCTCGTCCGCGTCGTGGCGCGTGCGGACAATCATCTGGTGCTCGGCATCCAGGCGGTCGGGCAAGGCGTGTCGGAGCTGGCGGCGGCGTTCGGGCTGGCGCTGGAAATGGGGGCGCGGCTGGAGGACATCGCTGGCACCATCCACGCGCATCCGACGCAGGGCGAAGGGTTCCAGGAAGCAGCGCTGAAGGCGCTGGGCCACGCGCTGCATATTTAAAACTCCCCCTTCTCCCCTTGTGGGAGAAGGTGTCGCCGAAGGCGACGGATGAGGGGTGTTCCAGGGAGCACCAACGTCTCACTCCGCTGGAACACCCCTCATCCGTCTCGGCGCTATCGCGCCGATCCACCTTCTCCCACAAGGGGAGAAGGGAAGAGCGCGGCATCGCCGGCCGGCGACGAGCCGTCGGTTGTCGCAAATCGGCAGAATGTACTAAGTGTCTGTCCATGGGCACAGGACTGAAGAAATACATCGCCATACGCTACAACATCGCCGCTCGCTTCAAGCCGAGCCAGTGGGATGGAAAGGGCCGCGCCAATCTCGACCCGGTGTGGCTGGTCGAGCGGCTGGCGTTGTTCGACACCTATTGCGCCCCATCCCTTGAAAGCCAATCGCTCAGGGATTTCACCGTCCTGGTCGCGTTCGATGCCGACACGCACGAGAATTACGTCAGGACGGTGTGCCGCTGCGTGGCCGGCGTCGACGTCAGGCCGATCCTTGTCGAGGCCGGCGAGGATCACAATGATCGCTTCAATGCGTTCGTCCAGGCCGATACCGATGCCGAATATGTCTCGCTGACGCGGCTCGACAGCGACGACTCACTGGCGCCGACCTTCATGGAGCGGGCCGACCACTACGCGCGCACGGAGATCGCCAAAGGTGCGGTGGATACGCAACCTCTGTATATCGCCTTTCCGCACGGCCACAATTTCCACGTGGCGACCAATTGGTATACGGACCACGACTACGTGACCTCGGCTTTCGGCACGCTGGTCGAAAAGAGATCGCCGTCGATGAGCGGCATCTACAGTGCGCACCACGCGAAGATGGCGACGATCCACAACACCGTCGTGGCGGCATCGAAGGGCGCGCAATGGTGCATCGTCATCCATGACAACAACGCCGCCAATGTGTTGAAGGGAAAGCCGGTCGCGGAGCCGTCTTTCACAGTCGGCCGGCCGGGTGCCGAAACCAAGGTGCCAGTGCGAAGGGAAAGCGCCCGACGACAGGGGGCGCAGGCCAGCATGGCGCCGCGAACCGCGGACAATTTCATCCGGTTTCTGCTCGGACGACCGATGCTGCTGCGGAAGTAGAGGGGCAGTTTTTTCCTTCTCCCCTTGTGGGAGAAGGTGTCGCCGAAGGCGACGGATGAGGGGTGTTCCAGGGAACACCGACGCCTCACTCCGCTGGACACCCCTCATCCGTCTTGCCGCTTCGCGGCAATCCACCTTCTCCCACAGGGGGAGAAGGCAAGGGGCGCAGCTCAGCTCGCGAGCCGGCTTACCATCTCGTGCTGGGCATAGGCGCGGCCGAAGCGATTGGCCAGGAATGCGTCGAGCGCGATGTCTTCCTGCTTGACGAAACCGGTCGCCGGCAGGCTGCCGTCGGCCAGCATGTCGAGCACGGCGCAGATGCCGGACGCAGTGGTGATCTGGATGGCGCTGCGGACCTGGTCGCCGACGCGCTGCGAATAGATCTTGTTGGCGTAGGTTTCCTGCAGCAGGCGGCCGTTGCGGCGGCCCGAGACGGTGACGAAGACGATGACCACGTCCTGCAGCGTTGCCGGCAAAGCGCTTTCAAAAATGTCCTTCAGCACGTCGCGGCGGTGGCGCAAGCCGAGATCGTTGAGCAGCGCCTTCATGATGGCGGCGTGGCCGGGATAGCGGATGGTGCGGTAGTTCAGCGTGCGCACCTTGCCCTTCAGCGTCTCGGCCAAGGTGCCGAGCCCACCCGAAGTGTTGAAGGCCTCGTAGGTGACGCCGTCGAGCGAAAACTCCTCGCGCTCTTCCAGCGGCGGCACTTCGATCAACTCGCCCTCGACGATCGCCTCGCAGGGCTCGCAATATTCGTTGATGACGCCGTCGGTGCTCCAGGTCAGATTGTAGTTCAGCGCGTTGGACGGGTATTGCGGCAGCGCGCCGACGCGCATGCGCACGCTTTCCAGCGTGTCGAAACGGCTGGCGAGATCGTTGGCGACGATCGAGATGAAGCCCGGCGCCAGGCCGCATTGCGGAATGAAGGCGCTCTTGCCCGAACGCGCAAGTTCCTTGACGCGGCGGGTCGAGACGACGTCCTCGGTCAGGTCGAGATAGTGGACGCCGGTGGCGGCAGCCGCCTCGGCGATGCGCGTGGTCAGATGGAACGGAGCGGCGCTCAGCACGGCGAAAGCGCCGGCAAGGGCTGCCTCGAGTGCGCCCGGCGCGGCGATGTCGAGCTCCAGTGCCTCGACGCCGGCGGGGAGTTCGGCCGCGGCAAGCTGCGCCGCTGCGCGGTCGACGACGGTGACATGGTAGTCGCCGGTGTCGGCGAGCATGCCTGCAATGGTCGAGCCGATCTTGCCGGCGCCGACGACGATGATTTTCTTCATGACCTTGTCCCTCGTGAAAGCCTTTGTCCCTACCGCTGCGCGGCGGACGCGATGCTTTCAACAATCGCAGCTTGCCTGTCGAAAGGAAGCGTGGAATTGTTCGAAACGAACCCTGCAACTGAACGATATGCCGACAAGGTTCGTCGAAATGCTCAGCGATGCCGAACAAAAACTGCTTTCCCTGCTGCGCGCCAATGCGCGGGCCTCGACGGCCGAGCTGGCACGCCAGCTCGGGGTATCGCGCACCACCGTGCAGAGCCGGATCGAGCGTCTGGAACAGCGCGGCATCATTGTCGGCTATGGCGTTCGTCTGGCGCCCGACTATGAGCAGGGGCTGGTCCGGGCGCATGTGCTGCTCACCGTCACGCCCAAGCTCGCCGACAAGGTGGTGCGCGCACTGCAGGCACTGCCGCCGGTCAGGACGCTGCATTCGGTCAGCGGGAATTTCGACATGATCGTCATCGTCGACGCGCCGTCGATCCGGGATCTGGACGCGCTGCTGGACGAGATCGGAGCGATGGACGGGGTCGAGCGGACGTCGTCGTCGATAATTTTGTCGACGCGGATTGATCGGTGATTGCACGCTCGGAGGTGGAGACGTCGGCGGGACAGCGCCCTCTGCCTTGCCAGGCATCTCCCCACGAGGGGGGAGATTGGCAGCTTCGCCGATCGCGCCTTCCTTCAACGCCGAAGATTGGCGAAAGCCGAGGTGACGTCTGATCTCCCCACAAGTGGGGAGATGGCCGGCAGGCCAGAGGGGGGCGCGAAGGAACGAGACGTCTGTTGCCCCGCCTGATTGCTACGCCCTCCGCCGCTCCGGTCCGTTATCCAGCCACGCCACATCCTCCGGCGACAGCTTGATATCCAGCGCCTTCAAACTGTCCTCCAGCTCGTCCAGCGTGCGTGGGCCGATCAGGGGCACGGACGGGAAGGGCTGCGCCAGCACGTAGGCGAGCGCGACGTGGATCGGGCTTTTGCCGAGCCGACCGGCCAGCTCGATGGCGCGGTCGCGGCGCCCAAAATTTTTCTCGGAGTACCAGACCCGAACCAGCTCCTCATTATCCTGCTTGTCGCGGCCGGCGCGGTCGGTGAAGAAACCGCGGCCTTGGCTCGACCAGGCGAAGTTGGGCATCTGCCTTTTCGTCAGCCAGGCTTTCCACTCGTCGGTGGACGAGGTGATGCAGCCGGCCCAGATCGGCTCCAGCATCTCGGCCAGCGAGAAATTGTTGGAGAGCGCACCTGGCTTCTGCTTGCCGGTGCGCTCGGCATAGGCGATCGCCTCGTCCATGCGCGCCATCGTCCAGTTCGAGCCGCCGAACAGGCCGCGGATACGGCCGGCTTTCGCCTCCGCGTCCATGGCGTCGACGAACTCGCCGACCGGCACGTCGGGATTGTCGCGGTGCATGAAATAGATGTCGACATGGTCGGTCTGCAGCCGGTCCAGCGTCTGGGCGAGTTGCTTGCCGATGACATCGGGATAGCACAGCGGCGAGTGCGCGCCCTTGGCTATGATGACCGACTGTTCGCGCACGCCGCGATTCTTCAACCACTGGCCGAGCAGCGTCTCGGTGTAGCCGGCGCCGTAGACATAGCCGGTGTCGAACAGATTGCCGCCGGCCTCGAAGAAGGCATCGAGCAGGATCGAGCCGGACGAGAAGGTGCGGAAATCCTCGAAGCCGAGCGCCACCACGGAGGCCGGTTTCGCCAGGCCCGGGATTTTGCGCTTGCCGATGGCGGCGCCGTCGGTGCGCAGTGGCCTGCCGGAAATGGTGTTGGTCCGCTTAGCCGGCTTTTCGATCTCGTATTCGAGCCCGACGGCAGCGCGCCATCTGTCGAGGACGCGCAGCGTGCCGAGGCTGTCGGCCCAGGACATGCCCGGCCAGGCAAATTCCTGCTTGCCGGCGAGGATCGCGTCGCCGGCGGCATCGACCTCGAAGGAATAGAGGTGGCGCGTCTCGTTGACGCTGATGGTTTCGAGCGTGCCGTCAGCGTGGATCACGTCGATCTTGCCGAGGCCGACATCGCGATTGCCGCCGGCGAACCAGAAATCCGGAACGTCGATGCGGCCTTTGGTGCCGAGGATCGAGAGCACATTCTCCTGGTTGAGCGAGATGCTGCAGGACACGTTGGCGACGATGCCACCGGGAAAGTGCAGCAACGCCGAGGCCCACTCGTCAACGCCGGACTCCCCTAGATGGGCTGTACCGACGACCTTGTCGGGGTCGGCGAAGGGTTTTCCGACAGCAGCACCCGCGATCAGCCGCGCCATCGAGACGGGATAGCCGCCGACATCGAGAATGCCACCGCCGGCGAGATCATTGGCATAGAGCCGGTGTTCCGGCATGAAGCCCGGCATGGCAAAGCCGAAGCTCGATTTGATCATCCTGACTTCGCCGATGACGCCGGACTTGATGAGTTCCACCAGCTTCAGCGTCTGCGGGTGCAGCCGGTACATGAAGGCTTCGCCGAGGAAGGTTCCGGCCTTGCGCGCGGCATGGATCATGGCGTCGGCCTCGAAGGCGGTCAGCGCCAGCGGCTTTTCGCACAGCACATGCTTGCCTGCCTCGGCCGCCTTGATCGCCCATTCGGCATGGCCGGGATGCGGGATGGCGATGTAGACGGCGTCGATTTCGGGGTCGTCGAGCAGCGCCTTGTAACCGTCGAGGATACGGGCGCCGGGAAACGTCTCGGCGAGGCCTTCCTTGCCGGGATTGCGGGCGCCGAGTGCTGCCAGCTTGCCGGTGCGCGAGCCCGCCACGCCGCCGGCAAAGGCTTTGGCGATGCTGCCCGGCCCGAGGATTCCCCAACGGATGGGCGCGGTTGAAGTCATGGTCATTCTCCTTGGGAGGCTGGAAGGGGTCAGCGCAGCCGCTGGCCGTTTTCGTCGAACAGATAGGATTTGCGGATGGACACGGTGATCTCCGAGGTGTCGGGGACCTTCGCCGCATCGCGCTGGATCACCAGGTCCTCGCCATGGGCGGTCCGGGCATAGATGAAGCTGGTGCCGCCGAGATGCTCGACCACGTCGATGCCGACGGTGAGGTCGGCATCGCCTTCACCGCCATTGCCGAAATGTTCGGGCCGCACGCCGACAATGACCTTGGCTCCGGTTTCCGGCACGGCGCCGGCCAGCGGCTGCATGATGCGGGTCTTTTCCTCGCCCACCAGTTCGACGGTGACGCTCCTCGTGTTGCGCCCGACGACGCGGCCTTTGATGAAATTCATCTTCGGCGAGCCGACGAAGCCGGCGACGAACTGGTTGTCGGGATTGTCGTAGAGGTCGAGTGGCCGGCCGATCTGCTCGACATGGCCGCCGCGCAGCACCACGATGCGGTCGGCTAAGGTCATCGCTTCGGTCTGGTCGTGGGTGACGTAGATCATCGTCGTGCCGAGCTCCTTGTGCAGGCGCGAGATCTCGACCCGCATCTGGACCCTGAGTTCGGCGTCGAGATTGCTCAGCGGCTCGTCGAACAGGAACACTTGTGGTTCGCGCACGATGGCGCGGCCGATGGCGACGCGCTGGCGCTGGCCGCCCGACAATTGCTTCGGCCGCCGCGCCATCAGCTCGCTGATGCGAAGGATTTCGGAGGCCCGTTTCACCCGCCGCTCGGTGTCCTGCTTGGGGTTGCCGGTCATCCTCAGGCCAAAGCTCAGATTCTGCTCCACGCTCATGTGCGGATAGAGCGCGTAGGACTGGAACACCATGGCGATGCCGCGCTCGGCCGGCTCGACATCGTTCATCACCTTGCTGGCAATGGCGATCTCGCCGCCGCTGATATCCTCCAGCCCGGCAATCATCCGCAGCAATGTCGACTTGCCGCAGCCGGAAGGGCCGACGAAGACGACGAACTCGCCATCGGCGATATCGATGTTGGCGCCGTGGATGATCTCATAAGAGCCGAAGCGCTTGAGGACGTTGGTGAGGGTGACTGCCGCCATGCTCTTCCCTATTTGACCGCGCCGGCGGCAATGCCGGCGATGAAATGACGCTGCAGCAGCACGAAGACGACGAGCATCGGCACGGTCAGCATGACGGCGCCGGCCATGATGCCGCCCCACGACACCTTGGTCAGGCCGATCAGCGTGCCGAGCGCCACCGGTGCCGTCATCGCGCCGGGCTGGCTGTTGATCAAAAGCGGCCAGAGGTAATTGTTCCATGAGGCGAGGAACAGGATGATGGCGAGTGCCGCCAGCATGGGTCGCGCCAAGGGCAAAGCGACGAACAGGAAGATACGCCATTCCTTGACGCCCTCGACGCGGGCCGCGTCGAACAGATCGTGCGGCATCATCGAGAAGGCCTGGCGCATGAACAGGACGCCGAGCGAATTGAACAAAGGCGGCACGATCAGCGCCACCCAGGTGTTGGCGAGCTGGAAGTCGCGCGCCACCATGATGAATTGCGGGATCAGCACCACCGCATAGGGCAGCGTGATGGTGCCGAGGATGATCGCCACCACCGCGCCCTTGCCGAAGAACTGGTAGCGGGCCAGCGCCCAGCCGGCCATCGAGGTCAGCAGCACCGAGAAGAAGGTGTAGGTCACCGCCACCGCCACCGAAATGCCGATGGCGCCGACGAAATTGGTGTCGCGCTGCAGATTGTTGAAATTGTCGACGAAATTGCCGTGCGGCAGAAGCTCGATGCCGGGGCTGAAAATGCCGTTGTCGGGCATGGTCGAAAACACCACCATCATCCACAGCGGAAACAGCCAGATCACCGCCAGTGGCGTCAGGAACAGATGCAGCAGGACGCTTCGGCCGAGCCGGCGTTGCGACAGCGAACTCATTTCGGCTCCCCTCTCATTTCGGCTCTCTTGTCAGCCACAGCTGCACCAGCGTGATGGCGATGGCCAGGCCCGCCATGGTGTAGGCGACGGCCGAGGCGTAGCCGAAATTGAGCGAGCGAAAGCCCTGGCGGTAGAGCAAAAGGCCGAGCGTCTCGGTGCCGCCGCCCGGCCCGCCGCGCTCGGTGATCAGGAACGGCTCGGTGAACAATTGCATGGTGCCGATGATCGACAGCACGGCGCAAAAGACGATGACGGGCTTGAGCAGCGGCAGGGTGATGTAGAAGAATTGCTTGACCTTGCTGACGCGGTCGAGCGTCGCTGCCTCATAGACGTCCTCGGGGATCGACTGCAGGCCGGCGAGCAGGATGATGGCGTTGTAGCCGGCCCAGCGCCAGGTCACCGCGATCATGATCAGCGCCATGGCCGGGGTGACGTTGGAGAACCAGTCGATCTTGGCCAGGCCGACGCTGGCGAGCAGCTTGTTGATGATGCCGAAATCGAGATTGAACATCAGCCGGAACACCGCGGAGTAGGCGACTTCGCCGACCACGACCGGGGCAAAGAAGGCAAAGCGGTAGAGACCGCGGACTTTAAGCAGCGGCGAGTTCAGCAGCACCGCCATGACGATGGCCAGCGAGATCATCACCGGCACCTGGATGACGAGGATGAGCAGCGTGTTCTTCAGCGCGTTGAAGAAAGCGGGATCGCCGATCAGGCGACCCCAGTTGAAGGTGGGGGCAAACCGCCACGGCACGGTGCGCGTTGCCTGGAAGGAGATCATGAACGAGGAGATGATCGGCCACACCCAGAAGATGGCGAAGATCAGCAGGTAGGGCGTGAGGAAGCGATACGCGGTGGCGTTCTGGTAGCGCATGGTTCCTCCTCCCTTTGTTGTCTTGCGCCGTTATCTGTCGAGAACGGCGCTGCCCCTCATCCGCCTGCCGGCACCTTCTCCCCGTATAGTGACGGGGAGAAGGGAAGATGATCGCTTACTTGACCGGCAAGCCGGTCGCCGAGGCGATCTGGCTGGCGGCGTCGTCGAGGGCGGCCTTGGCGTCGGGATAACCGCCGCCGAGATATTTGGTCTGCACCGCCCGCATGATGATTTCGGCATCGCTCTGGAACTGCGTGCCGCGGCTCGGCACCACTTTGGGCAGCGTGGCGAGGATGTCCTTCCACACCGCCTGGCCGCCCCAATAGGGCAGGCCTTGCGAGACATAGGGATCGTCGAGCGCCGAGATCAGCGACGGCACCAGGCCGAAATCCTTCAGCATGGTGATCTGGCCTTCGTTGGTCTCCAGCGTGTATTTCAGATAGGCGTAGGCGGCTTCCTTGTTTTTCGAGGCCGAGGTGATGGCCAGCGACGAACCGCCGAGATTGGCGGCGCGCGGGCCGTCGGCGGTGAGCGAAGGCATCAGATAGACGCCCCATTTGCCGTTTTCGCCGGCCGATTCGGTGCGGATGGTGCCCTCATACCAACCGCCATAGACCTGGGTGGCGACGGTGCCGGCGGTGTTGTTGGTGATCTTGGTGCCCCAGTCGGCCGACGAGATGATGCCGGCGTCCTTCATGTCCTTGATCTTGGTCAGCGTATCGACGCATTTCGGCTGGTTGACGGTGATCGACTGCCCGTCCTCGGCGAAATAGCCGCAGCCCTGCTCGTTGGAGATCATGCGGAAGAATTCGGTGTCGCCGTTGAAATCGGCATTGGTCATGGTGACGCCGGGATTGGCGGCCTGGATCTTCTTGCCGGCGGCGATGAAATCGTCCCAGGTCTTGATCGAGGCCGGATCGACGCCGGCTTTCTCGTAGAAGTCGCGGCGGTAGAAGGCGGCGACCGGGCCGGAATCCCACGGCATGGCATAGGCCTTGTCGCCGACTTCCAGCTCGGTGCGCTTGAAATCGGGGAATTTTTTCGCGTCGTCGGCGGTATAGCCCAGCGTGTGCAGGTCGACGAAACAGTCGGGGAACTGGGTCCAATAGTTCTCGGCCTCGCCATTCTCGACCGAGACGATATCCGGCAGGCCGACGCCGCCGGCAGCACAGCCGGCGATCGACTTGTCATAGGTCGGCTGGTTGCCGAGGTCCTGAACGGTGACCTTGACGTCGGGATATTGCTTGTTGAAGCCGGCGACCGTCGCCTTCAGCGACGAAGCGGCGATGTTCCAGCTCCAGATCGTGATTTCGCCAGACTGCGCCAAGGCCGGGCCGGAGCCCAAGGCAAGCGCCAGCGCGGCACAGGTCAGTGTCGTGCGCATTGAAATCCTCCCATTTCATTTGCTCTCTCTTCGCGAGCATGGCTAGACTAGGCGGCGCGGAAGGCTTGTCCCCGACAACGGGAATAAAAGATGGGCGGAAAGTAAGATGCCTGAACGGCCGTTTTACCAGCCTGGCGCCAGCAGCGTCGAAGGCCTGCCGATGGCCTTGCAGATGTTTCACAACCATCCGCTGGTGATGCTGAAGCCGCATTGGCATGCCCAGGTCGAGGTCAATTTCATCGTCCGCGGCAGCGTGCACTACCGCATGAACGAGCATGAGATTTCGCTGACCGCCGGCGACATGTGCCTGTTCTGGGGTGGCCTGCCGCACCAGATGGACGATCTCTCCGACGACGCCATCTATGCCGGCGCGCATCTGCCGCTGGTGCATTTCTTCCGTCTGCATCTGCCGACGGACATCCGCCACCGGCTGATGACGGGCGCAACGCTGGTGACATCGGCCACCGACCCGGCGGATCATCACAATTTCGAGCGTTGGAACCGCTACTTCCGCTCCGGCGATCCGGCGATAACCGAGCATGGCGTGAACGAGCTGTTGCTGCGGCTGGAGCGGGTGCGGTTCGAGCCCTACCGGCTGGTGCCGGAAACCGCCATCGGCCAGGAAACCGGCGGCCCGTTCGACCAGCAATCGCTGCGCAATGTCGGGCGCATGTGCGACTTCATCGCCGAGAATTTCCTCTACGAGATCGACTGCGTCGACATCGCCGCGGCCGCCGACATCCATCCGAAATACGCCATGAGCATCTTCAAGAAGTCGACCGGCATGACGCTCAATGAGTATATGAACCTGTTGCGGTTGAGCTACGCGCAGGCACTGCTGATGCATGAAGACGCCAATGTGCTGCGCGTCGCCATGGATTCAGGCTTCGGTTCGCTCAGTGCTTTCAACAAATCCTTCCGCAAGCTCGCCGGCATGTCGCCGTCGGATTTTCGCCGGGGTGCGGTGGGCGTCAGATAGCGAAATCACCCCGGAATCATGCCAGGGCTGCAATCTCCTGGATAAAGTCCAGAAGCGCCCGGACCTTGGCCGGCGGCAGGTGGCGCGAGGGATGATAGGCATAAAGCGGAAAGCGTTCTTCCGACCATTCCGGCAGGATCTGCACAAGCTCGCCTCGCGACAGCAAGGGCGCCAGGCCGATCGCGAGGCTCTGGAAGATGCCCTGACCGGCCAGGCAGGCGGCCATCGCCGCCGAAGGGTCATCCATGACCAGGCGGCTGGAGACTTTGACTTCGCTGACCTCTGTGCCGCGCTGGAACTCCCAGGCAAACGGCAGGCCGGTCTGCGGATCCCGGAAGAGGATTGTTTCGTGGTGAACGAGGTCGTGCGGCGATTGCGGTTCGCCGTGCTTTTCGAGATAGGCCGGCGCGGCAACCGTCAGGACACGGGTCTCCAGCAGCTTGCGCACGATGAGAGATGACGCATCGGGCGGGCCGAAGCGCACCGCCACATCGATGCCAGCCATCATCTCCTCACGGTAGTTGCTGGTGAAGAAATCGACCGAAAGCAAGGGGTAGCGGGCCAGGAACTGCTGCAGCCTCGGCGCCAGCACCATGCGCGCGAACCATGGGTCCACCGAGACTCGCAGCCGGCCTCGTACGATCGCCGCGGCGCCCGCGGCCTCGGCGGCCGCCTCATCCAGGCCGGCAAGAAGCGGCATCACCTGAGCGTGGAAGCGGCGTCCTTCCTCGGTGAGGCTGACCCCGCGTGGATTGCGGTCGAACAGCCGCACGCCGACCCGCGCCTCCAAACGCGCGACGGCCCGGCTGACCGCCGACGGCGTCAGGCCGAGCATCTCGGCGGCGCGGGCGAAATTCCCGGCCTCGGTCACCGCTGCCAGGACGCCGACGCCGGTTAGCAGCCGCGTGTCGAAAGCCATTCGATCTCCCTTCGCCCCCCGGTTGCCGGCCTGCCCCTTCCGGCGATGGCGAGCAGTGAATTTGAGTCACTATAGCACTGACTTTAATGCGCGTGAATCACACATGAGTGCGGCTTACAACGGCGGCGTCACCGCGAGCGGACCGAGCAAGCCGTATTTGCTTCGATCCGGAAAGGAGCCAGCAATGAACGACCTCACACGCAGAACCATGCTTCAGCGCGGCGGAATGCTGGGAGCCATCCTGGCTCTCGATGCGGTCAGCCCTGCCTTGGCCAAGACAATTTCAGGCGGCCCGCCGGCGCGATTCAAGGCGATCGATGCCGCCTTGCGCGAAGGCGTTGCACGAAACGACGTGGCCGGTGTCATCGCTGTCGCAGCGACGTCGAAGGGCGTGGTCTACGAAGGCGCGTTCGGCAAGGCCGACGTCGCGACGGGCACGCCGATGACGCTGGACACGGTGTTCTGGCTGCTGTCGATGACCAAGGCCTTCACCGCGACGGCCTGCATGCAGCTGATCGAGCAGGGCCGCCTGCACCTGGACGACGACGCGCCGAAATACCTGCCTGAACTGGCCAACCCGCAGGTCCTCGAAGGTTTCGCCGACGATGGAACGCCGCGTTTGCGGCCGGCCAAGCGGGCGATCAAGGTTCGGCATCTGCTGACGCACACCTCCGGCTACACCTACTCGGTCTGGAGCGAGGCGCTGACCCGCTACGAGAAGGTGGCTGGAATGCCTGATATCGCGACCTGCAGGAACGCCGCCTTTACGGCGCCGCTCGAGTTTGAGCCCGGCGAGCGGTGGGAATACGGCATCAGCATGGATTGGGTCGGCAAGCTGGTCGAGGCGGTGTCGGACCAGTCGCTCGAGATCTATTTCCGCGAGAACATCTTCGCCCCGCTCGGCATGAAGGATTCAGGCTTTCTGATCGGCAGCGGGCAGAAGCGGCGTGTCGCCACCTTTCACAGTCGCCGTGCCGATGGCGGGCTCGAGCCGGCGCCTTTCGAGATGCCGCAACGGCCGGAGTTCTTCATGGGCGGTGGCGGCGCCTTCTCGACGCCGCGCGACTACATGGCCTTCCTGCAAGCGCTGCTCAACGGCGGCGCGCTGCATGGCGTCCGCATCCTGCGGCCGGAGACGGTCGCCATGATGATGCGGAACCAGATCGGCGAGCTCAACGTCCAGGAGATGCACTCGGCGCAGCCCGCCTATTCCCGCAACTTCGACCAGTTCCCGGGACAGGAGCACAAATGGGGCCTGTCCTTCGACATCAATATGCAGCCCGGACCGAACGGACGCTCCGCCGGCAGCATCTCCTGGGCCGGCCTGCTCAACTGCTACTTCTGGCTCGACCCGGTCAAGCACGTTACCGGCGCGCTCTTCACCCAGGTCCTGCCCTTCTACGACGAGCGGGTCGTCGGGCTGTACGGGGAATTCGAGCGCCGCCTCTATGCCGGGCTCGCCTGAGCCCAGACGACAAACACAAACCTTCTGGAGACCCATCATGTATGCAATCACCGGTATAACCGGCAAGGTCGGCGGCGTGCTTGCGCGCAGCCTGCTCGCCAAGGGCCTGCCCGTCCGCGCCGTTCTGCGCGACGCGGCCAAGACGAATGAGTGGCGAGACCGGGGCTGCGACATCGCACTCGCCGAGATGGACGATGCGGCAAGCCTGACGTCGGCCTTCAGCGGTGCCGCGGGTGTCTTCATCCTGCCGCCCTCCGAGTTCGACCCGGAACCCGGCTTTCCCGAGGCCAGGCGTGTCATCGCGGCCGTGACGGCGGCTCTGGCCAAGGCCCGCCCCGGCAAGATTGTCTGCCTGTCGACCATCGGCGCGGATGCGCCGCACGAAAACCTGCTGACCCAGCGCACGCTGCTGGAACAGTCGCTGCGGGAGATTGGGCTTCCGGTCACCTTGCTGAGGCCCGCCTGGTTCATGGAGAACGCGCTCTGGGACGTTGCCTCGGCGCGCGACGAAGGCGTGCTGTACAGCTTCCTGCAGCCGGCGGACAAACCGGTCGCGATGGTGGCGACGCAAGATGTCGGGCGGCTGGCGGCCATGCTTCTCCAGGAGGAGTGGAGCGGGACGCGGGTCGTCGAGCTGGAGGGGCCCGCGCGCGTGTCGCCAAACGATATCGCCCGCGCCTTTGCCACCGCGCTGGAGCGCACGGTCCGGGTCGAGACGGTGCCCCGCGAGAGCTGGGAGCAGATTTTTCGCACCCAGGGAACGCGAAATCCATCGCCCCGGATGCGCATGCTCGACGGCTTCAACGAAGGATGGATCGAGTTCAGCGAGCACGGTCGGTCGGCGGTCAAAGGGATGACGACGCTCGACGACGTCATCGCCGAACTGGCGAGCAGGGGCAACGCAGCCGCCTGACATGATCACGGCTGCTGTCGACGACTCTCTGCACTGCTATGGATAAGTTCAGCCCGGTACCCAAATCGGCCTCAGGCCGGCGAAGCCTTTGCTGCAACAGGGAAACCGACAACCACCGCCAGGCCGGGACGCCGGTCCTCAAGCACGACGGAAGCGCCATGCAGGTCGGCGATGGCCCGCACCAGGCTGAGGCCGAGTCCGCTGCCGGGCGTGGTGCGGCTCGTGTCCAGCCGGTAGAGCCGCTGGAACACTTTTTCGCGCTCCTCGGTCGGGATGCCGGGACCGTTGTCGGCGATCTCGGCAACAATGCGATCGCCTTGCCGGCTTACCATCAGCTTGATGAGCGTGCCATCGGGGCAATGGCGCAGGGCGTTTTCGACCAGATTGGCAAACAGTTGCGTCAGCAAATCGCGATCGCCATGAACCAGGCATGGCGCGCTCTGGACAATGTCTGCCGACAGCGACTTGCCGTCATCCTCGGCAACGCCGGCATAGATCTCGGCAATGGCTTCGACGACGCCGTTGAGGTCGAGATCGACGAAGCGCGCCTTGCGGGCGCCGGCCTCGATCTGGGCAATGCGCAACAGCGCATCGAAGGTCTCGTTGATCTGCAGGCTTTCCGTGCGCGCCTCCGTCAACTCGTCGGATACGGCCTCGCCCCGCGCGGTCTTGTCGGCGGCCGCCTCCAGAATCATTTGCAGCCGGTTCAGTGGCGTCTTCAGATCATGCGCGATGTCGGCGCTGACCTGGCGCATGCCGTCGACCAGCGCTGCCAGCCGTTCGAGTGCGGCGTTGACCTGTGAGGACACGCCATCAATGTCGTCGCCATTGCCGAGCAGGGGAATGCGGGCATCGAGCCGGCCGTTTGAGACATCATCCATGGTGGCGGCGATGCCGTCGAGGCGGCGCTGCACGCGCGACGCCAGCAAGGCGCCGCCGGCCACCGCGAGCCCCGAGATGATCAGGGTTGCCCAGCCGAAGCTCATCAAAACGATGCTCTCCAGCTCCTTGATCTCGGACAGCGAGAAGGCGACGGTCAGGCTGTCGGAGCCGACCGAGCCGGACCAGGCACGGTACATGGTGCCGGGCGGCACGCCCGGCAGGGAAACTGCGAAATCCGAAAAGCCGTCGGGCAAATCGGCGGCGGTGAAATTCCCGGCCAGATGATTGCCGGCGGCATCGGTCAGCGAGAACAGCTGTTCCTTGCTGGGGCTGAGCGCGGCATGGCTGTCGACCGCCGAGACCAGATCCTCCTGGTCGTTCTCGGCATAGGTCACCGCGACGACCGAATAGGTTTCCCTGACCGACTGGTCCAGCTGCTCGGCAAGATCGGCGCTCATCAGCTGGTAGACGATGGCGCCGGACAGGATGAAGGCGAGCACGAACAGCAAGGCGAAGGTGAGTGCCAGCCGGAACGGCGTGCTGCGCAGCAGGCTGGCGCTTGTTTCCTTCATCGCGCTAGAGCGTGATGCCGAAAAGTGTGACGCGGTTTTCGGGCGACATCATGCTCTATCCCTTTGATTTAGAGCCGGATTCAGATTTCAGGTCGATACGACCTGAAATCATCCGGCTCTAGGCGGACTTCGGCCAGAACAGCCATAACAGCGCCAGTGCCGCCAATATCCAGACTGCAATCATGAAGACCAGTCCGGCCTTGCCAACCGGCCTGTCGCGGCGCGTGGCCGCATCGCGGAATTCCTGCATGAGATCGGCTGGCACCAGCTTGACCGCAAGCATGATGCCGAGCGGGACGATCAGCAGATCATCCAGATAGCCGATGACCGGGATAAAATCAGGAATGAGGTCGATAGGGCTGAGAGCATAGGCTGCAACCGCCCCGGCAGCGGCCTTTGCATACCAAGGCACACGGGGATCGCGGGCGGCAAGCCACAATGCCACCGTGTCGCGCTTGATGCCGCGCGCCCATCGCTTTGCAGAGTCCAGCATCGACATTTCGCTTATATACGGACAGCCAGTCGGACGTGCGAGATGCGATCGAGCATGGTCCATTCAACTCGACGCGTGCAAGCTGTAGCCGGTGTTGCGCACGGTGTGGATCAACGCGGTTTCGAACGGCCTGTCGATCTTGGCCCGCAGCCGGCTGATATGGGTTTCGACGACGCTGGTCTTGGGGTCGAAATGGAAATCCCAGACCCGCTCCAGAAGCATGGTGCGGGTGATGACACGGCCTTCGCCGCGCATCAGCACTTCGAGCAGGCTGAATTCGCGGGGCTGCAGGTCGATGGCCTGGCCCTGCCTGGTGACGCGGCGCAGGATCAGGTCCATTTCGAGATCGCCGATGCGCAGTGTTGTTTTCTGCTCCTGCGCCGCCGGCCTGCGGCCGAGCGCATTGATGCGGGCGAGCAGTTCGGAAAAGGCGAAGGGTTTTACCAGATAATCGTCGCCACCGGCCTCGAGCCCCTCGACGCGGTCGTCGACACCGCCGACCGAGGTCAAAAAGATCGCCGGCGTGCGGACGCCAGCGGCCCGTACCGCCTTGATCATCGACAGGCCGTCGAGGCCGGGCAGCATGCGGTCGGCGACGATCACGTCATAGGCATCGCGGGTTGCGGCAAACAGCCCGTCACGGCCATCGCGCAGCAGGTCGCAGATATGGCCTGCCTCGCTCAGGCCCCTGACGACATAGTCGGCGGTCCGGGGGTCATCCTCGACAAGCAGAAGTCGCATCGTTGTTCCGATCGCTGGTTGACCGCCCCCGGCGAGCCTCTAACGCCCTGTTTTGGCGCAATTCCGGCCGAAAAGCGGTTTCACACTTTTTCCTGGAATAGTCGGTTCCGCCTCGCGATGCCGGATTGTGAGGCGTCACGAGCCGAAAAAGCCGAGCAGCGGCTCCATGGTCTCGAAGCTCCGATCCATTTCATAGGGGCCGATGAGCGGAATGCCGATATGGCCATAGCGGACCGACAGCTGCGCCTCCGATACCGACTCGTCCGCCCCGGCCAAAGCTGCGAGGTAAAGCGCCGAGGCAAGGCCGGTGCGGTCCGATCCCTCCTTGCAATGGATCAGCACCGGTTTGGGCGCCGATTGCAGCACGGCGATCAGCGCCAGCGATTGCTGCTGCGTCAGTTCGGTGCGGGCGTTCATCGGGAAGTCGATATGGCGGATGCCAAGCTCGTTGGCAGCCTTCACTTCCTCGTCGTACCAGGCCTGTCCCGGACCCGCGCCTCGCAGATTGACGATTGTGGCAATGTGATATTTGTCGCGGTAGGCGCGGATCTCGTCTGCGCTCGGCTGGGCCGAGCGATAGGCCTCGCCCGCGACAATGGTGTGGAAATTGTTGTTGAGGTGGGTTGCCGCGAGCGCGCCGCCGGCAACCGCAACGACAGCGACCAGCGACGCCAGCCAGATCCGCATCGACCTGCGTCGTGGTGTGTTCAAATCGGCCATGGTCTCGCTTTCCGTGGTGCGGCTCTCAAAGCTTACTCCGATTCAATCAGGATGCGGTCGTCATCGTCGCCGCTCCTCTTCAGCGTCATATAGAGGACAAGAGCGGCAATGCAGCCGAGAAAGATCACACTGGTGAAGGTGGTGCCGAAGCCGAGCCCGCCATATTCTCCCGGTTGTGACAGCAAATCGCCGAACGAAGCGCCAAGCGGTCGCGTCAGGATGTAGGCCAGCCAGAAAGCGAGGATCGCGTTAAGGCCGAAGGCGAAATAGCCGATGGCGATGAGCGCGATGACCGCGCCGAACAACATGCCGGTGGTGAGGTAGCCCATGTCGAATGTCTCGGCGACCAGGTCGCCGGCCGCGGTGCCGAGCGAGAACGTGAACAGGATCGCCAGCCAGTAGAAGATCTCGCGTCTGGTGGAAACGATCGTATGGATCGAAAGCGTCCTTTCGCTGGCATACCAGACCGCGAACGTCGCAGTGAGCACCACCGTGAAGGCGATGGTGGCGGTTTCCAGGCGCACGCCGAAATTGTCGACCAGATTGTCGGTAACCAGTGTGCCGACGACGCTGATCAGCACCACCGCCAGCCAGTAGGCCCATGGCACATAGCGTTTCTGTGCAAACTGCAAAGCCAGCGCGACGACCAGAATGCCGGTCATGATCAGCGACGTCAGCGGCAGGCCAAGGCCGAGATTGACTGAGAGATAGTCGGCCGCCGTCTCGCCCATGGTTACCGCCAAGAGCTTGATCAGCCAGAATTCGACGGTGACCTCAGGGACCCTGTTGGGCGATGCCAGGGCGGCGGATGCTGTGCTTGTTGACGAGAGCATGATGGTATCCTTGTCGTTTCGGCGGGGATGGCCCGCGCCCGGCATGTGCAGCGAGGCTTGGCGTTACTTGCCCATGATCTTCATGGCCTGGGCGAACAAGTCGTCGGCGCGCTTGTCGTCGTCGGCATTGCAGCGCTCGACGCCTTTGGCCTCGAGATCGGACACTTTGGTCTTGTCCGCGGCGCTCAGCGCCACTGAGGCTTCCGCCGCGCGCAGGGCCTTGAGGGCGTCTTCGCAAGGCGCCGGCGCGGCAGCGGCTGAAAGGACCGGGTTGGCGATGGCAATTGCACCGAGCGCGAAAGCGAGAGCCAGCTTTTTCATCTTGGATATTCCTGTGTTGCGCGGATGTCCCGGCGATGGAGAAACGATCTCCGGCATGTCGGCCGGCACAAGGACCATAGGCAGGCGACCTCGCCGCCATCTGTCCGCCCGCTTACAAATTCGTAAGAATGGCCGAAATCCCCGCCGTTCGCCTCGCAATCGCCGCACGGAAGCGCTAGTGGATGGCGAGACACCGGCGCGATAGGCCCTGCCGGAGAGCAGGATCTATGATGAGCTACTCTCCCCCAAAGCCGGCGGCGAAGGTGTTCGACCAGCACAAGCGGCTGATTGTGGTTCAGGTTGCCGCAGTCCTCGCCATTGTGCCGCTGCTGTTCACCAAGCCCTTTCTCGTCGAAGGGTCGGACGGGCACGAATACATCGAAGCGCTGGGCATCGGCTTCGTGCTGGTCTGCTTCCTTGGCCGGCTGTGGAGCATTCTCTATGTCGGCGGCAGGAAGAACGCCGAACTGGTCACCATCGGCCCGTTCTCGATGACCCGGAATCCGCTCTATTTCTTTTCCACGGTCGGCGCCGCGGGCGCCGGGTTGATGTATGGATCATTGCTGGTGGCGGCGGCCCTGGCTCTGGCGAGCTACCTTGTGTTTCGGGTGACGGCGCGCAAGGAAGCCGAGTTCCTGTTTGGAAAGTTCGGCCCCGCCTACAGCGCCTATGCCGAGCGCACGCCGGCTTTCTGGCCGAACCCGATGCTGTTTCACGACCAGGCTGAACGCCAATTCTCGACAAGAACGTTGCGGCGGACATTCGTGGACGGGCTCTATTTCCTGGCGCTGTTCCCGATCATCGAGACGATCGAGCAGTTGAGGAGCAGCGGCGTGCTGCCGGTGTTTTTCACCCTCTACTGACCGAGCGCCGTGCCGCGCGGCGCACGCTGTAGAGCAGGATGGCGAGGCAGCCGAGCAGAAGCAGGACGCCGCCGGCGAGCGGCGGCAGCGCCAGCAGCTTCACCGCCGCGGTGATCGCCACGATCAACAGCAGCGCCAGCGTCGCCAAACTGCCGTCGTCGATGAACATGCCGACGAGTTCCTTCAGGATGAGGCGGACGATAGTCATCGGGCAGCTCCTTGTGCGGCCTTGGGGTGGCTGTCGCGCAACCAGCGCACGATGGCGAAGGACGCGACGGCGATGATGGCGAAGATGGCCAGTAGCGCCAGATCGGCGCCCGGCCAGTCGGCGCCAAGGCCTTCGCCGGTCCAGAAAATGCCGAAGCTGGTCAACATCAGGCCGACGGCGAATTTGAGTGCATTCTCCGGCACCCGCGCCAGCGGCCGGTGCACCGCAAGGCCGATGATCGTTACCAGGATAAAGGCCGCCAGCGCGCCAAGGCTGGCATAAAAGGTCTGCGCGTGTGCGGCACCGACGGCAATGACTATGAACACCACCTCGACACCTTCGAGCAGCACCGCCTTGAAAGACGCCAGCCCGGCCAGGTAATCGGCGCGGCGGTCATCGGCCTGTTGCTGCAAGGCCGCGGTCTCCTTGGAGAAGGCCGCCTCCTCGTCATGCAGGGCGATGACGCCGACACTGCGCAAAATTGCTTTTCTCAGCCAGCGCATGCCAAACAGGATCAGCAGCACGCCGACGATGAACTGCAGCACGGTGATGGGAACAAGCGCCAGCAGCGGTCCGAAGGCCAGCACCAAAGCCGCCAGCAGCGCCAGCGCCAGTGCGGCGCCCGTCAGCGCCGGCCGCCAGCTGCGGGTGACGCCGACCGCCAGCACGATGGTGAAGGCCTCGACCACTTCGACAAAGGAGGCGAGGAACGAGGCGGTCACAGTGGAAAGTATGGGCGTCAGATCGTGCATGAGGCTATCGGGTCCGGGAATCATCAAGTCGGGAATCACCAGGCATTGAACGATACAGCGCTTCGATTGTAGCGAGAAAGCGAGCGATGAGCAGGCCGGCGGCGCTTCCGGCCCGTCGAGACGGACGCGCTGCGACCGAGCTCGGCCGCAATGCGCCAGCAACGGCCTCGACGTTGCCGGCGGGCCGATGTTGACACCTGGCAAAGCTGCGCACTAACCTGTGGCGTAATCGGTTACGCAACCGATTACGGGTGGATCACAGAGGAGGAAATCATGAGCAAGATAACAAGCCGATCGTGATAGGACTTGTCATTGTGCTTGCCGTCATCCTAGACGCCTACAGGGAGCGGCTTTTGCGGGGTGATCCGCTAGAGGGATAACCGATGACGACGATTGCCGATGTCGCGCGCCATGCCGGAGTGTCGGTCGCAACCGTCTCGCATGTGATGAACCGCACGCGCCATGTCGAGCCGGAGACGGCCGAGCGCGTGCATTCGGCCATCGCCGCTCTGCGCTACAGCCCGAACACGCTGGCGCGCAGCCTGAGGCGTGGCGAGACCAAGACCATCGGCCTGCTTCTGCCCGACAATTCCAACCCGTTCTTCGCCAGCGTGGCGCGCCAGATCGAGGATGCCGGCTTCCTCGCCGGCTATACGGTGATCCTGTGCAACTCCGACGGCAGTGCCGAGAAGGAGGAGCGCTATCTCCAGGTGCTGATGGCCAAGCAGATCGACGGGCTGATCTTCGCCGGCTCGTCCGACCATGCGCGGGTGTTCGCCAACGTTCTGCCCGGCGTGCCGGCGGTGCTGCTCGACCGTGAGATCCATTCGGTCAATGTCGATTCCGTGCTGGTCGATCACGATCATGGCGGCTATCTCGCCGGCCGCTATCTGGTCGGGCTCGGCCACGAAAAGATCGGCGTCATCGGCGGCCCGCGCGATTCGAGTTCCAGCCCAGCCCGTCTGCGCGGCTTCGCCAGGGCGCTGCAGGAAGCCGGGCTCGATCTGCCGGCGAATGCCGTAGTCGATTCCGACTATCACTTCGCCGGCGGCCGTACGGCGATGGAACGCCTGATGGCGCAGGCGCCCGGCATCACGGCGCTGTTTGCCTGCAACGACCTGATGGCCATGGGCGCGCTGACGGTGCTGCGCGGGCGCGGATTGCGGGTGCCCGACGACATGTCGATGATCGGCTTCGACGACATCCCCTATGCCGTCACCACCTGGCCGCCGCTGACGACCATCGCACAGCCGGTCGAGAAGATCGGCACCCGCGCCGTCAGCCTGCTGCTCGCGCGGGTTGCCGAGCCGGCGGCGCATTCGCGCCGCGAAGTGCTTACCCCCGTGCTGGTCGAACGGGAGAGCTGCGCGCCGCTTCGGCAGTAGAGCCAGCCTTCTAGTCTAGGCGTCTGCGCTGCCCCTCACCTGCCTGCCGGCATCCTCTCCCCGTATAGTGACGGGGAGAGGGGCGCTCGCATCGATGGTTCGCCAATCGGCGGCGTTGCAAGACATAGTGCCGAAGGTGAGGTCAGCCACTTTCTCCCCGTCACTATACGGGGAGAAATGCCCGGCAGGGCAATGGGGGGCAGCGCTGCCATGGCAAGCAGAGTTTCGATCGGCTTTGACTACTCGAGCAAATTTCTTCACGCTGCCGGCTGCAGCGCTGCCCTGAGCAGCATGCCGAAGAGATCGCGCGGCTCGTCGGGATCGGCAAGCAGGTCGAGCTCTTCATAGAGGCCGGTGGCCTGGAGCTGGTCGCGGACATAGCGGAGCGCGGAAAAATCCTCGGTGGCGAAACCGACGGAATCGAACAGCGTGATCTGTTCCGCCGTCTTGCGGCCTTCCGCCTGGCCGGTCATCACCTGCCACAGCTCGGTCACCGGATGGTCGGCGTCGAGCTGCTGGATCTCGCCCTCGATGCGTGTCTGCGGTGGGAATTCGACGAAGATGTCGGAGCGCAGCAGGATGTCACGGTGCAGCTCGGTCTTGCCGGGGCAGTCGCCGCCGACCGCGTTGATGTGCACGCCGGAGCCGACCATGTTGTCGGTGAGGATGGTGGCGCACTGCTTGTCGGCGGTCACCGTGGTGATGATGTCGACGCCTTCGACAGCATCCTGACCGGTCGAACAGATGGTGATGTCAAAGCCCTTGCCGGCAAGGTTGCGGGCGCATTTTTCCGAAGCGGAGCGGTCGATGTCGTAGAGCCGCAGCCGGTCGACGCCGAGCAGCGCCTTGAAGGCGACGGCCTGGAATTCGGACTGGGCGCCGTTGCCGATGATGGCCATCGAGCGCGAACCCCTGGGCGCCAGATATTTGGCAGCGACAGCCGAGGTGGCCGCGGTGCGCAAAGCCGTCAGGATGGTCATTTCGGTCAGCAGCATCGGATAGCCGGAGCCGACATCGGCGAGCACGCCGAAGGCAGTGACGGTCTGGCGGCCCTCGCGCATGTTCTTGGGATGGCCGTTGACATATTTGAAGCCGTACATCTTGCCGTCGCTGGTCGGCATCAGCTCGATGACGCCGTCATGGCTGTGCGAGGCGATGCGCGGCGTCTTGTCGAACAGCTCCCAGCGGCGGAAATCCTCCTCGATATAGGCGGCGAGTTCGGTCAGGAACCGCTCGACGCCGATGGTCAGCACCAGCTTCATCATGCGGTCGACGCTGACGAAGGGAACGATGGCAAGGCGCGATGGCTGGGTCATGCAATGCTTCCGGAATGGCTGCGGGTCGGGCGGTCCATGATGCGGCGGCCCATCAGGCTGGCGGCAAGGTCGACCATCAGGGTGGCGGTGCGGCCGCGTTCGTCGAGGAACGGGTTGAGCTCGACCAGGTCGAGGCTGGAGACCAGGCCGCTGTCGGACAGCATCTCCATCACCAGATGCGCCTCGCGGAAAGTGGCGCCGCCGGGCACGGTGGTGCCGACGGCCGGCGCGATGGAAGGATCGAGGAAGTCGACGTCGAGACTGACATGCAGCAGGCCGTTGGCCTTTTCGACGAGGGCCAGGAAGGCGCGCAGCAAGGGCGCGACGCCGTGCTCGTCAATGGTGCGCATGTCGTGCACGGTCACGCCGGCTTCGCTCAGCGCCCGGCGCTCGGCCGGATCGACGCTGCGCAGGCCCATGACGCAGATGCGGGCAGGATCGACGGCGACGGGCAGGTCCGGGAAATAGCCGTTGAAGCCTGGCCGCCCGCTGGCATAGGCGAGCGGCACGCCGTGCAGATTGCCGCTGACGGTAGTGTCGAGCGTGTGGAAATCGGGATGCGCGTCGAGCCACAGCACGAAGAGCGGCCGGCCGCGCTCGGCCGCCCGGCGGGCTATGCCCGACACCGTGCCGGCTGATATCGCGTGGTCGCCGCCAAGGAAGATCGGCATCGCGTCCTCGGAGGCTTCGTATGCGGTTTCGGCGATCGCCGCCGTCCAGGCGGAAATCTCCGGCAGCGCCTTCAGCGCAAGGTTGCCGTGCGCGATAGCGCGCGCCGCAGCCGGTTGCACCGCGCCCCAGTCCTCGACCTCATGGCCGAGTTCGGAGAGAACCGAGACAAGCCCTGCCGTGCGCAAAGCGCTCGGCCCCATCTCGCATCCCATCCTGCCCGCGCCGTCCTGCACCGGCGCGCCAACGATCCTGCAGCGCATGATTCTTTTTGTCCTTGCAATTGATTGGGCGATTGATGGCTGGAATGAACCATCCCGGCCCGGCAGTTTGAACAGGCGAAATTGGCATTTCGAAAAGAATGATTTATCATTCCGATAAGTCATCTTGATCAAAGTGGATAGCAATCATGGATGCGCTCGACGAAAGGCTGGTTACGTTGCTGCGGCACGACGCCCGGCGCAGCATCTCCGATCTCGCGGTCGATCTCGGGGTGTCGCGCGCCACGGTCAGGGCGCGCATGGGGCGGCTGGAAAA
The DNA here is from genome assembly GCF_013520985.1 of Mesorhizobium neociceri. GTDB lineage: Bacteria > Pseudomonadota > Alphaproteobacteria > Rhizobiales > Rhizobiaceae > Mesorhizobium > Mesorhizobium neociceri. The sequence goes on from NZ_JACDTY010000015.1 coordinate 60,351, forward strand.
GTCGGGCGAGATCATCGGCTACACCGTGGTGCTGCGCGCCGACGCCGTCGACCAGCGGATACGCGGTGTGATGATGATCGAGATCGAAGGCCATGCCGCCGACCGTGTGGTGCGGGCGCTCGGCGGCCTCGCCGAGGTCTCGACCATTCACACCACCAATGGCCGCTGGGACCTGGTGGTCGAACTCGGCACGGCTTCGCTCACCGATTTCGACGCGGTGCTGCGGCGGATACGGCTGATCCCCGGCATAACGGGCAGCGAAACCAGCCTGCTGCTGGCGACGCCGAGGACGACCAGGGCGAGGTTGGCCTAGATCAGGCTGGCGTGTTTACGCAAAGCCAGGGTGCGGAACAGGCGGACGGGTCGGCTGCCTGATGAAGCCTGTATTGGCCTGTTCGGCAATCTCCTCAGCTTCGCTGCGCGTCAGCCCCATCAGCAGTCGGCCTCCTAGCTCGGCCGGAAGAGCTGAAATCAAATCGTAGACAATCCATTGGTCACATGGATCTTGCATGGCTGCGAATCTCATTGGCGCTCCTCTTGTCAGCGCACTTCAATTCTTGAGACGGTCGGATCGTTCCGAAATATCGAGAAACCGCAGACGAAGCGTACGGTCAGAACAGCTTCGGCTGATCGGTCTCCGCAAGCTCGAAATGCATGTAATCTTTGGTTTTCGTGGCCGCGCCCAGCCAGCGCAGGCCGCCGCCATCGCTGGCGGCAAGCCCGGCGGCGGCTTCCGGCGCCAGATTGAAGAAGCCGAAGCGCGTCACCGAGGCGTCGGTGCCGATGATCTTGGGTGTGGTCACCTTGGCGGCCCTGCGGAACAGGTCGGCGGCATCGGCCAGCAGCCGCGCGGTCGACTTGGCCTTGGCCGGTGTGGCGCCGGCGCCTTGCAGCAGCGTGCCAAGATCGGTCAGCTTGGCGGGCACTGCGGTTGCCAGCTGATGCGCGGTGGTGAGCTTGGCCGCCGGCAGTGTCACGCCGCTAAGCCGCTTTGTGGCGTTGCCCATGCCGTCTTTGAGGCCGGCGGCATTGGCAAACGCCGCGACGAAAGCAGTATTGGCCTTCGACAGCACAATGGCTGCCGGCAGCAAGCTGTCGTATAGGCCCCCTGCGCGCAGCTTGACGCTCTCGGCGCCGTAGAGGTCGACGCCGGTGAAGGCTTCGATGATGGCCAGCGGCAGATTGTCCTTCTCGACATTGGGGTTGATCGCCGGATCGATGTCCACCGCCCAGCCGAAGGAATGATTGCTGAGCCGCGTGGGCGAATTGACATTGGGCCTGATGTTGAAACCGCCGACACTCTTGATCCTGGTCAGTGCAGCCGCAGCGCCCTTGGCGGTCAGCAGCGCCACCGTGTTCGCCAGCCTCGCTTTGAGCACGGGATGCACCGGCGACTTGAAGCTCGCCTTGGGGAAGCCGGCGCCCGAGAGCTGGCTGTAATAGGCGTTGACGCGGTCGATTGCCTTGGCCGGATTGCTGGGCGCGCCGAACTGGGCATAGAGCCGGCTGCGGATGTTCTGGAAACCGGCGAAGCCGCCGTTGATGTTGTTTCTGACGAAGGCCGAAAGCTTGTTCCATTCCGCTAATATGGCCGCCGCGCTGGCGGCGGAAGCCGGCGCTGCCTCGAGAGCCGGGCTGATCCGGTCCAGCGCTGTCAGCAGCGCCAGCCGCAGCGTGGCGGCGAGTTCCGGCGGATCAAGGGCCTGCGGCAAGGCCGTTACGGCTGCTGCCTCGAACCCCGGAAACAATGTCGTCTGGAGATGGCCGTCATAGGCTATCAGCTGCTTTTCGAGCTGCGGCCACAGCCAGATCAGCGCCTCGCGATCCCCCACCCGCGACGTGATCGCCGCAACGATCGCCTCGACCCCGTTCTTGACAATCTGGTCAACATTGGCATCGGCTGTCATCGCAAATCCTCCAGGATATAGCGCGACTCGGTCAGAAAGACCGCAGAATCGCGTGCCTCCCATCTTGCCGGCCAGCGCTTGAAAAAAGACGAATCCACTGCACCCCCCGGTCAAGCAGTCGCAAACATCTGACGCGATACTACCGCATCCCGTTTTTCTTTCAACGGCGAAGTGATGCTTTTGTCTCAGAACTATAGTTTGCTCTCCGCAAGCGTCAAAGTCACGAACAACTTGGGCTGCGAGCGGTTGCACCTTGTGGCGATCCGCGTCACCGAAATCAGCGTTGACCGATTGGGCAGATCATCCGCGCCCAACTGTTTTCCTTGGCCCAGGTGCGGCGGGCGCTATCCGGAAATCCTCCACGTAACGGAGGCTTGCTACCGGCCGAGGGTGATGGCAGGATAAAAGGCCGCAACGAGCGGCCTCTGGCGGTCGTTGCGTTCCGATGGATTTTGAAGCATTTTCCCAAGGTGCGGGTTCTCCTCACAATGTGCGGCAGCCTCGTTTCTCCTTGGTCGCCCTTAACTTTTCGCAATGTGCGCTCTGCCTGCCTCAGGCCGCAGGGCATGTAATTCCACGGGGTCAAGCCTCATGACAGAGATTTGTGCTCGAGGCGTATGCCGTCGGCGAAGACAAGGCATCGCGTCACAAACAGCGGCCCCTGGCATTCGTGTCCGGGCGAAGAATGCCGTTGCGTACCTCACGCCCTTATGTCTCAAAACAGGTCGGTAGACCCGCGGATGATTTCGAAGCTGCGGGGTTGCCCACGGTCCGGCGAGAATTCTAAAAGACGTTCATAATGACACAGCACGCAAAAGACGCTCGAATTCTCATGTACAGCCACGACACGTTCGGGCTCGGCCATTTGCAGCGCTGCCGAACGATTGCGCATTCGCTGGTCGGGGATTTCCGCGGACTTCAGGTGCTTATCATTTCGGGTGCGACGATCGCCGGCGCCTTCGACTACCGCGCCCGCGTCGACTTCGTGAAGATCCCCAGCGTCATCAAGCTGCGCAACGGCGAATACACCTCGTTGGAAAAGGATATCGACCTGCATGAGACGCTGAGGATGCGGCAATCGATCATCCGCCACACGGCCGAGAGCTTCCGGCCGGATATCTTCATCGTCGACAAGGAACCGCTCGGCCTGCGCGGTGAGATCGAGGACACGCTGTCCTACCTCAAGACGCGGGGCACCACGCTCGTTCTTGGCCTGCGCGAGGTGATGGATGCGCCACATCTGCTCGAAGCTGAGTGGGCACGCAAGGATGTGATGCGCAAGATCGGCCTGTTCTACGACAAGGTCTGGGTCTATGGCCCTCCGGATTTCTACGATCCGTTGACCGGCCTGGATGTGCCGCCGGCGGTCAGGGCAAAGATGAAGTTCGTCGGTTTCCTGCAACGGAGCCTGCAGCAGAACCAGTTGCCCGGCCACCGGCCTGAGGGCGACTATATTCTGGTAACCACCGGTGGCGGCGGTGACGGCGCCGACCTGATCCACAACGTCATCGAGGCCTATCAGCAGGATCCGCGATTGCAACACAGGGCGCTGATCGTGCTTGGGCCTTACATGCCGGCGCGCAAGCGCAACAAGCTGGTCAGGAAGGGGGCCAAGATCCCCTATGTGAAGATCATCGAGTTCGACAACCGCATGGAAGAGCTGATTGCCGGTGCCAAGGCGGTGGTGGCGATGGGCGGTTACAACACCTATTGCGAGATATTGTCTTTCGACAAGCCGGCGCTGATCGTGCCGCGCATCACGCCGCGCGAGGAACAACTCATTCGAGCAAGGCGCGCAGCCGAACTCGGCCTCATCGACATGCTCTTGCCGGAAGAAGCCGAGGATTCCCAGCGGTTTGCCGATGCACTACAGATGTTGCCGAACCGGCCCCGCCCATCGCAGAGCAATGCGCATCTGACGCTGGAAGGGCTGCCTCATATTTCCGAAATCGTCGCTGAACTGCTCGACCGTCGGGCCGGCCATTACCTTTCGGTCATTGAAGGCACGAACTGAGTTGCAAAACCGCAAGATCGTCGTGGTTCTGAAGGGCTATCCGCGGCTGTCGGAAACCTTCATCGCGCAGGAATTGCTCGGCCTGGAGCGTGCGGGCTTCGACCTGATACTCTTCGCGCTCAGGCGGCCGACCGACGCAAAGCGTCACCCCGTGCACGACGAGATCAAGGCGCCCGTCCATTATCTGCCGGAATATCTGCATAGGGAGCCGTGGCGCGTGCTTCGCTCGCTGTTTGCTTGTCTGCCGCGGCTGGGCTTCTGGCGCGCGCTCGGATCGCTGGCTGCCGATATCCGACGCGACTTTACGCGCAATCGCGTGCGCCGCTTCGGGCAAGCGCTGGTGCTGGCGGCCGAATGGCCGCAAGACGCGGGCTGGCTGCATGCCCATTTCGTGCATACGCCGGCATCGGTGACGCGCTATGCCAGCCAGCTTCGTGGCCAGCCCTGGAGCTGCTCGGCCCATGCCAAGGACATCTGGACTTCGGCGGATTGGGATCTGGCCGGCAAGCTTTCCTCGGCACGCTGGACGGTCACCTGCACGCAGACCGGCTTCGACCGTCTGAAAAAACTCGCCAACGGCAACTCGTCCGTGCATCTGAGCTATCATGGGCTCGACCTTGATCGCTTCGGCAGTTTCGGCGCGGCGCGAAAGCAGCATGACGGCTCGGCGCAGGGCGAACCGGTCACCATTCTGAGTGTCGGGCGCGCCGTTGCAAAGAAAGGTTATGACACGTTGCTGGAGGCCCTCGCCCTCTTGCCTGGTGATCTGGCGTGGCGGTTCGAGCATATCGGCGGCGGTGAGGAACTGGAACGGCTCAAGGCGCTGGCGCGAAAGCTCGGACTGGAGGGTCGCGTCTCCTGGAAAGGCGCGCTGGCGCAGAAAGAGGTGCTTGAGCACTATCGCAGCGCCGACATCTTCGCCCTGGCCTGCAGAATCACCGCGGATGGCGATCGGGACGGTCTGCCAAATGTTCTGGTGGAGGCGGCCAGCCAGCGGCTTGCCTGCGTGTCGACCGATATTTCCGGCGTGCCGGAGCTTTTATCGTCGGATGAAACAGGGTTGCTGGTGCCGACGGAAAGCCCGACTGCCCTGGCACAGGCGCTGGAGCGCCTGATCCGTGATCCCGTGCTGCGCGCCCGCCTCGGCGACGCCGCGGAGCGGCGCGTGCGCGGCAATTTCGATCATATGGCAAGCATCGGACAGCTCAAGGACCTGTTCGAGCGGGAGTGGCGGGCCGCCGAATGAGGCGGCTGCGCGCTTTGTTCTATGTCCAGCACCTGCTCGGCATCGGCCATCTCGCGCGCGCCAGCCGCATTGCGGCGGCTATGGCCGATGACGGGTTTGACGTAACCGTCGTGACCGGCGGAGCGCCGATCGCGGGCTTTCCGGGACCGGGCGTGAAATCCGTAACCCTGCCGCCTGTGACCTCCGGTGACGAAGGATTTTCCGGACTTGTCGACCTGCAGGGCAAACCCATCGACGATGATTTCAAGAAATCGCGCTCCGAGATGCTGCTGCAGGCATTTCGGGATTGCAGGCCTGACATCGTCATTATCGAAGCGTTTCCCTTTGGGCGCCGGCAGATGCGTTTCGAACTCTTGCCGCTGATCGAGGCCATCGATGCGACGTCGCCGAGACCGCTGCTGGCGACGTCCGTGCGCGATATCCTTCAGGAGCGCGTCAAGCCGGGCCGAAACGAGGAAACGGTCGATCTCATCAACCGGCATTTCGACCTTGTCATGGTCCATGGCGATCCGGCTTTCGCAACCATCGACAAGACATTTCCACTGGCCGGGGCGATCAAAGCCGAGATCGCCTACACCGGGCTCGTTGCCGCGCCGCCGGCGCCCACGGCCTCCGAGCGTTTCGACGTTCTGGTCTCGGTTGGCGGCGGGGCCGCCGGAAAGAGCCTTGTCAGATCCACTGTCGCAGCGGCGCGGAATGCCGACAACGCCTGGAAATGGTGTTTGATCACCGGCCCAAACCTGCCGAAGGACGAGTTTGACGCGATCTCAGGCGATGCCGTGCCGGGCCTGTCCATCTTCCGGTTCCGCGAGGATTTCGCCAGCCTGCTGACCGGCGCCCGGCTGTCAGTCTCGCAGGCGGGTTACAACACGGTCTGCGATGTCCTGCGCGCGGGGTGCCGCTCGCTGCTCGTTCCCTTTGCAGCCGGCGGGGAAACCGAACAGACGGTTCGCGCCCTGATGCTCGAAGAACTCGGTCTTGCTGCGGTGCTGACGGAAAAGGACCTGACGCCTGAAGGTCTGGCGCAAGCGATCGAACAGGCGCTTGCGGGGCCGGCGCCAGCCGCGCATCGTCTCGATATGGAAGGCGCGCGTCGCTCAGCGCAAATCCTGCGCGAGCGGTGTCGAACCTGGTCCCCGACATCCTGATGTGGGGTCGCGTCTGGGTTCGGTTCGCGCAACGCGCTTTCAAACAGTTCCAATCAGCATGAAGCGTGTGTATTTTTTTGTCGGCAGTTCGCCGGAGAACCTGATCTCCCGTAGCGCCGCCATGGCTTCGAAGGCTGCAAGTGAAGCCACGCAGTTGATGTGCGTCGGCTCGCTGAAATAATCGTTCGATTGCAGCAGCACATTCGTGCCTCGCGGAAGCAGGGCAAGCCAGGCGCTGAGATCGGCTATGTGTTCGCAACTCGTGTTGACGACCAGGTCGGGCCGCCCGGCCGCATAGTCGAGTGCATACATATCGTCCGTCAGCGCCCGGAAGCGGTCGCCGGCTTCCCGGTTGAGGGTCCGGGCGACCGGCCCGACTTCGGGATCGATGTCGATGCTGTCGATCGCAGCGATGTCGAAGCGCGCGTCGTTGAAAAGCATTGCCGGCAATACGCCGTACCATCCACCCAGAACCCATATGCGACCGAAGCGGCCGCCGCGGCTTTCAAACAGCTTGTCGAGCGCCCACATCTTGCAGGCGACCTGCTTGTGGTTGAAGGCGTTGGCGATATCGGCCGTCGGATGCTTGGCGATGACGCGCGCCAGCCCGGCCACGAGAGGATGGTTGACGTAGGTGGCAATTCCCCGTGTTAGGTCCAGGGCTTGCTCGTGCCCGTCCAAGCCGGCATTGCGTGGTTGCGTGACATCCATCATATTCGTCTTGTAGGGTGGGATTTCGGGCGACACAACGCAATCTTGCCCCCTGCAAGGCTGTTTGATCCGCGGACATGATTATGCTGCTAGCCGCTTCGCCATTGCCCGGAGAGAACCGGTTGCATCTGTCCGGACCGTCGGCGTCCTGCATGCATTGTGGCTTCGAGTTTGTCGTTGGCGACGAAGACATTGCCGATACGCTCTTCGCCGGCAGGTGCTTTTGCATCCTGCATCCTGCCAACTGAAGGACCCACAGTCGCATATGGAACCCAGCCTAGCCCGCTATATCTGGAAGCACACCAGGAAGCAGCAGATCTGGATATTGGCGATCGTCTTGCTTTCGATGATCCCGTATTTCATGTCCTTCGACCTGCCGAAGCTGATCGTCAACGGCCCGATCCAGGGCAAGGGCTTCGAGCAACCGGGCGCGACCCTGCCATTCATGAGGCTGCACTATAACCTGCCATTCATTGGCGAGGTCCAGTTCTTCTCCGGTTTTCAACTCGACCGCACGGAGACGCTGCTTGCCCTGAGCCTCGTGTTCCTCTTGCTGGTCGTCATCAACGGCCTGTTCAAACTCTACATCAACACCTACAAGGGCCGCCTCGGCGAACGCATGCTGCGGCGTATCCGCTTCGACCTGATCGATCGTGTGCTGCGGTTTCCGCCGATTTACTTCAAGCGGGTGAAATCCGCCGAAGTGGCGACCATGGTGAAGGACGAGGTGGAGCCGCTGGGCGGCTTCATCGGCGATGCCTTCCTGCAGCCGGTGCTGCTCGGCGGCCAGGCGCTGACAGCCATGTTGTTCATCATGGTCCAGAACGTCTGGCTCGGAATGATAGCGATGGTGATCGTGGCGATCCAGATCGTGCTCATCCCGCGAATGCGGCGGCGGCTGATCGTGCTCGGGCGCCAACGGCAATTGACAGCGCGCGCGCTTTCGGGCCGGGTTGGCGAAATCGTCGACGGCATCGGCGCGGTTCACGTCCACGACACGTCGAACTACGAGCGCGCCGACATAGCTGCCCGGCTCGGGCTCATCTTCAAGATCCGCTTCGATCTTTACCAATGGAAATTCATGGTAAAGTTCCTCAACAATTTTCTCGCGCAGCTCACGCCCTTTCTGTTCTACATGATCGGCGGCTATCTGGTCATCGGGGGCCGGCTGGACGTCGGCCAGCTCGTGGCCGTGATCGGTGCCTACAAGGACCTGCCCGGACCGATGAAGGAACTGATCGACTGGGATCAGGATCGGCAGGATGTCCAGGTCAAATATCAGCAGGTCGTTGAACAGTTCACCGTCGAGGATATCATTGCGCCGGGAATCGGAGCACTGACGATCGACGATCCCGGTCCGATGACAAACCCGCTGTCGGCGGTCGGTCTGTCCATAGCGGACGATGGCGGTGCGATGCTCCTCAACCGTATCTCCATGCAGGTCAAGCCGGCTGAGACGGTGGCGCTGGTCAGCACCCCGACAGGTGGAGCGGAGGCACTAGCAGAAGCCTTCGCGCGGCTGAACTGGCCGGAAAGCGGAAAGGTCGCTTCGGGCACCGATGACCTGCTTGAACTGCCCGAAGCAGTGACCGGCCGGCGCATGTCCTACGCCTCGTCGGATGTTTTCCTGTTCCAGGCAAGCCTGCGCGATAACCTGCTCTACGGGTTGAAGCATGCGCCGCTCACATCGGTGACTTATGACGGCGCCGCGGCAGACCGGCAGCGCTGGAACATCGACGAGGCGCGCCGGTCGGGCAATCCGGATTTCGATACCCACAGCGACTGGATCGACTATGCTTCCGCCGGTGCTACCGGCCCGCACGACCTCTTTGAAGCGGTGCGCCGGGTGCTCGACGCGGTTCTTCTGTCGCGCGACATTCTGGATCTTGGCTTGCGCTCTTCGGCCGACCTCACGCGTCACACGAAGCTTGCCGGGCGGATCGTCGAACTGCGTGCAGCGCTGCGAACCCGGCTGGAACAGGAAGGGCTGCGCGAACTGGTGGTTCCTTTCGAGCCGGGCGCTTACAACACGGAAGCGACGATCGGCCAGAACCTGCTCTTCGGCGCTGCCGCCGGCCCCGAACTGGCCGACAAGGCACTGGCGGCCAATCCCTATTTTGCTTCTGTGCTGAAGCAAGCCGGCCTCGACCGCACGCTCTACGAAATGGGCATGGAGATCGCCGAACAGGCGATCGAGCTGTTTGCCGACCTGCCGCCCGATCACCAGTTCTTCCAGCAGCTCGCCTTCATGAGCGCCGAGGAGATACCCGCCTACGAGACCTTGCTGCAGCGGCTCAAGAACCGTCTCTACGAGACGGTTTCGGAGGCCGACCGGGCCATGATCATCACCTTGAGCTTTGCCTATATCGAGCCCCGGCACCGCTTCGGCCTGCTGACCGACGAGCTGATGAGCAAGATCGTCGCCGCACGCAACCAGTTCTATGAAAACCTGCCGTCCGAGCTGCAAAACGCGATCGAACGGTATGATCCTGCCAAATACATTGCCGCGGCCACCGTCATGGACAACGTCCTGTTCGGGCGTGTGGGCAACAACCATCCCGACGCGCCGGACCGCATACGCTCCATCGTTTATGAAATTCTTGACGAGCTGGGGCTTTATGCCGAGCTTCTGGATGTCGGCCTTGACTTCAACGTCGGCGCCGGCGGCAGGCGGCTGACCGGTGGACAGCGACAGAAGCTCGATGTTGCCCGGGCTCTGCTCAAGCGTCCCGATTTTCTCATTCTCAACCGGCCGCTGTCGGCGCTCGACCAGCGTGTGCAGGACAAAGTTCTGCGAAACGTGCTCGAGGAAGCCAGACGCGACGACCATTCGCCGGCAATTGTGTGGGTGGTGACGAGTCCGGCAATGGCGATGATGTTCGATCGCGTTATCGTCTTTGACTCCGGCCAATTGGTGGAAGACGGTACACACGAGACACTTTTGGCAGACAACGGTATCTTCAAGGAACTTCTGTCATAGTCTGGCAGACGCGAATTTAGGAAGGTTTGCGACAATGCTGCTCAAGGATGAAGTTGGAATGCTGCAACGCGTTCCCTTGTTCTCTGGCATCGAGCCGGCAAAGCTCAAGCTGCTCGCGTTCACGTCCGATCGCGTGAACTACAGCGCCGGCCAGATTCTTTTCCGGCAGGGCGACGAGGCAGACGCTGCCTATGTCATCCTCTCAGGCAGGGCGGATATTCTGGTCGATTCCGACAGCGGGCCGATAAAAGTTGCCGAACTGCTGCCAAATTCGATCGTCGGCGAGATCGCCATATTGTGCAACAGCTCCCGCACTGCCACCGTCAGAGCGGCAAGCGATTTGGAGGCCTTGAGAATCCGCAAGGATCATTTCCTGAGGCTTATGAAGGAGTTCCCGGAAATGACCATCGAGATATTGCGGGTTCTTGCCGATCGGCTAAGCCATACGACCGCGGATCTGATCGACGCACGAACCGCCTAGAGCTACGATGGGCGAAAAGTAGCATGGACGACGATTTTTTCCTGGTCAGATTTTGGGGCGTGCGCGGCAGCATTGCGGTATCCGGGCCAGAATTCGTTCGCTATGGCGGCAACACAAACTGCATTGAGATGCGATGCGGCAAGCATACGCTTCTGTTCGACGCCGGCTCTGGCCTGCGGCCTGCCGGCAGGGCGTTTCAGGCGGCGGATGTGACCGATTTCGACCTGCTTTTCACCCATTGCCATTACGATCACATCATCGGGCTGCCGGCTTTTGCGCCGATCTTTGACCCGAGCGTCAAACTTACGGTTTGGTCCGGGCATCTTGCAGGACGCATGACGACCCGGCAGATGATCGATGAGTTCATACGGCCGCCGTGGTTTCCGGTGAAAATGGACGTCTGCAAGGCAAAGCTCGACTGCCGCGATTTCGTGTCCGGAGACGTGCTTCGGCCGCGCGAAGGGGTGGTGGTTCGGACCGCCAGTCTCACCCATCCGGGCGGCTGCATAGGCTACCGGGTCGAATGGGGCGGACGCGTCGTGGCGGTGATCACGGACACCGAGCACGAGCCGAACAAACTCGATCAGTCGGTGCTCGGCCTGATCGAAGATGCCGACCTCGTCATCTACGATTGCACCTACACCGAGAAGGAAATGGAACGCCGCCGCGGTAACGGCCACTCGACATGGCAACAGGGCGTCAAGCTCTGTGAAGCCGCCGGTGCGCGGGGGCTCGCGCTGTTTCACCACGATCCGACACGCACCGACGAGCAACTGGACGCGATGGAGAAACTGGCCAAGGACAGGTTTGCCGGCGCTTTTGCGGCGCGGGATGGCCAGACGCTCCAATTCCCGGTCTCATTGCACAAAAAACGCTGAGCTATTTTTCCTCTCCTTGTTTGAGCATGATCTTATCCGAAAACCGGATTCCACTTTTCGGGATCATGCTCCAGCGGCGCTGCGTTCGATCAATGTGCTGATCGGAAGCCATGCGCAGGCTTCGGTCCGCGCGGTGACTGCGAACAGCCGTTCGAGGAAAAGCCATGCCGATTCATCATGGACGAGATGGTGAGTGAGCAGGCCGACCGGTTCGCCGCCGTCGAATGCCTGCTGCAATTGCGCGATGATGGCCTGAACCAACAGGCCATGATCGCGGCAGCCGCGCGTGCCATGCCAATCCATGATGTCGACATTGCTGTTGATGACCGCCAGGGAAGCCGGCTTCGGCGGGCCAAAGACCGATAATGCCGCAAACCCTATCGATCCAAGGCCGGATACCACGCCGGCGTCGATCCTGTTCCAGGGTGGCACCAGCACCGGAACGGCACGTGCGCCGTGCAGGCCGGTCACGTGCGACAGCCCGCGAGCCAGTTCATCGAGCACCGCCCCGCGTGGCCGATGCGCGCCAAGCTCCTGCTTTTTCTGGTCCTCGGGCGCATGATTTCGGTGCGCCCAGCCATGAATGGCGACGGTAGCATGCGGCGCCTCGTCAAGCCGGACGACAAGCTTCCCGTCGGTCTGGGCCGGAATGACGGCCAGAGTGACCGGAACCGCGAATTCAGCGGTGAGGTCGAGCAGCCGATCAAGCGCCGGCGTCGGATCCACGGCATCATCATCGCGCAGCCAGAACTCCGCCTTGCGGCCCGCCCGTTGCCGGCGCGCCAGTTCTTCCACCAAGGGCTGCCAGATCGGATCGGATGTCATGAGACCGGGATCTTCCTGAGAAGTTCGGCCAGACGCGCCGCTGCACCACCGAGGGAACGTTCTTCGAGAACGAAACGCCTGGCCTCTGCGGCCATGATGGTTCTTTCGTCGGTACTGGCCAGAAGCCGTTCCATGGCGGAGGCGAACGCCGCGACATCGCCCGGCGGGGTGAGAAACCCGGTCTGGCCGTCCCGCACGACCTCCGGTACGCCGGCGATGTCCTGGGCCACCACCGGAAGGCCGGCGGCCTGTGCCTCAAGATAGGCGACGCCATAGGCCTCGCCGTAACCCGGCCAGACGTAGATTCCCCCGCTGTAAAGGACATCCGGCACGGCCGCCGGCTCGATTGCGCCAAGCCATTCGATACGGTCGGCGGGCAAGCCGGCGAATTGCGCTTCGACCTCGTCACGGGCAGGTCCGTCCCCGATCACCGACATGGTCCAGGGCAGGTGGCCGATCGAGCCGAGCGCTTGCGCCAGCATGCGATAGCTTTCGACTTTGTCGCCCGGGCGCATCATGGCGACGGTAACGAGGCGCGTCGGACAACCCCGTGACGGCATTTCGCGAAATGCCGCGGTGTCGATGAAGGGCGAAAGCATGCCGAAAGTGGCGTCGGGAATCGCATCTGTCAGCCCCTGGCGATCCCTTTGGGTGAAGCAGATGTTCAGCGCCGCCTGTTCGATGGCTCGCGCCACCAACGCCTGGCTATCGGCCCACAAGCCGGCGTTGCGTCGCCTCGAATAGGAAGCTTCCGCTGTCACATAGGGGACAGCAAAGGCCGACGCCAGCTCAGGCCCGATCAAGTCGGGCGCCTTGTAATAGGGATGATAGGTGAACCAGAGATCGGGCTTGCCGTCACGATGCCAAAGCTTGGTCAGCCGCGCGGCTTCGTCCGCGGCCTCGATCTTGAGCGCATCGAAACTTTTCGGCTCCGGCTGGCGTAGATAGAAGCGCAACTCGGATGCCAGTTCGACGCTATGCCCTGCGTACTCCAGCGCCTTGACCAGCATCCGTGCCATCTGGCGGTCGCCGGAGACGACGGGATGATTGGGTGACTTCAGCGGCGCGTAGAAGGCAATTCGCATCGCGCGACCCTATCATCGGAAAGCCCGCGCAAGTCAATTTCGAAGCATGATCGACTTCACCTTCAAGAGCTGGAATGTGCTATCTAATGCTCATGGAAACAGCTGTCGCGTCCGACCCGTTCGTCGCTTCTTTGCCGGTCTTCGCAAAGTTCGAAAGCGTTGCCGATATCGACAATTATCGGCCTCTGCCCGATGGCTGGGCGCTGGCCACCGCCGACATTGTCGGCTCGACCAAGGCGATCGAGGCGGGGCGCTATAAAACCGTCAATATGGCCGGCGCCAGCGTTATTTCGGCGCTGCTCAATGCGCTGGGCCGGCAAGATCTTCCCTATGTTTTCGGCGGCGACGGCGCACTCGTGGCGTTTCCCGGCTCGGCGCTTGAGATCGCCCGCAACGCGCTGGCTTCTGTCCAGAGATGGGTGGCGGACGAACTGGACCTGACCTTGCGTGCGGCAATCGTGCCGATAAAGGACATAAGAGCGAAAGGCTTCGATGTTCGCGTGGCGAGGTTCCAGGCCTCCGAAGCGGCGTTCTATGCGATGTTCGCCGGCGGTGGCGGCAGTTGGGCGGAAGCCGAGATGAAAGCCGGACGCTACCGCATCGACCCTGCGCCGGCCGGTTCGCGGCCGGATCTGACCGGCCTCTCCTGCCGCTGGAACCCGATCGAAGCCCGGCATGGCGAAATCGTCTCGATCATAGCCATACCGGGGGCGTCGCGAGACTTGCGCGGCTTTCAGTTTCTGGCTTCCGACATCATCGCCCTTGCCGGCAGGCAGGAGCGCGATGGCCACCCGGTGCCGGTGGATGGGCCGGCCTACAGCCTGTTGCCCGCCGGCCTCGATGTCGAGGCGCGGGCCACGGCGCCGCCAGGGCGGCGGTGGCGGGTGAAGCTGTGGGTGATGTTCCTGATGACGCTTACGGCTGTTACCGATAGATTTGGCTGGACGATCGGCCGTTTCGATCCAAAGGTCTACAAACGCGAGGTGGCCAGCAATTCGGATTTCCGCAAGTTCGACGACGGCTTGAAGATGACCATCGATGTCGACGCAGATGTCTTGCAACGGATCGAGAACCGGCTGAAACAGGCGGAAGAGGCGGGCATTTCCAGCTATGGCCTACACCGCCAGAAGTCGGCCTTGATGACCTGCCTCGTCATCTCGCCGCTGCAGCCCGATCACGTTCATTTCATCGATGGCGCCGACGGCGGCTATGCGATGGCAGCGGCAAGCCTGAAGGCGAAGGCGCCGGTCTGATGACGGCTTGCGGAAATCGATTTTCCGCAATATGCCTCGGCCATGGTTCTTTGGGACCCGGTGAGCCTCGCCAAGGACGCGGGTAGTCTGTCCGAATTGACGGGAAAGCAGTTTTTTGGACGCCTCACGATCGACATATGACCGTCTTTTGAACCGGATTTCGACGCGTTCCGCGCAAGTCGGCGTGATCGGACTGGGCTATGTCGGGTTGCCGCTGTCGGTTGCGATCGCACGCGCCGGCTTTCCGGTTTCCGGCTTCGACATCGAAGCCCAGAAGGTCGAGAGCCTGAACAACGGCCAATCCTATATCGAGGCGGTGACGTCGACGGCCCTTGCCGGCCATGTGGCGAGCGGACGGTTCCGCGCCACCGCCGATTTTGCCGAGCTGGCCGTCTGCGATGTCATCATCATCTGCGTTCCAACGCCGCTGACCAAACACCGCGAGCCGGACCTCTCCTTTGTCAGGAACACGGCAGGCACCATCGCCAGGTATCTGCGTCTCGGCCATCTGATCGTGCTGGAATCGACCACCTATCCCGGCACCACCGACGATGTGATCAAGCCCATACTGGAAGAAACCGGCTTGCGGTCGACGACAGACTTCTTCCTCGGCTTCTCGCCCGAACGCGAGGATCCTGGCAACCGCAGCTTCGAAGTCGCGACGATCCCCAAGGTGGTGGCAGGTGACGGCGTTGAAGCCGCGACGCTGGTGCAGGCTTTCTACCAAAGCGTGGTCAAGACCGTCGTTCCGGTTTCCAGCACGGCGACCGCCGAAGCGGTCAAGCTGACGGAAAACATCTTCCGCTCGGTCAACATAGCCCTCGTCAACGAGTTGAAGGTCGTGCTCGGTGCCATGGGTATCGACATCTGGGAGGTGATCGAGGCGGCAAAGAGCAAGCCCTTCGGCTACATGCCTTTCTATCCTGGCCCCGGACTTGGCGGCCACTGCGTTCCGATCGATCCCTTCTACCTGACGTGGAAGGCGCGCGAATACGAACTGCCGACCCGCTTCATCGAGCTGGCGGCGGAGATCAACACGGCCATGCCGCGTCATGTGGTCGATGAACTGGCGAAGGCGCTGGACCGGCGCTGCGGCAAGGCGCTCAGCCGCTCGCGCATCCTCATCATCGGGCTCGCCTATAAGAAGAATGTGCCCGACATCCGCGAAAGCCCCTCATTGCGGCTCATTGAACTCATCGAGGAATGGGGCGGCAAGGCTGAATTCCACGATCCGCATGTTACCGAGATTCCGGCCACACGGGAGCATATGGCGATCAAGGGGCGTCGCTCGGTCGAATTGACCGAGGCGGCCTTGAAGCAGTTCGATGCGGTCGTCATTGCTACCGACCATGACGCGATCGACTATCAGGCGATTGCTGATCACGCTCTTTTGATCGTCGACACACGCAATGTTTTTGGCCGCCTCGGGCTAGCCCGAGAGACGGTGGTGAAGGCCTGACGGCGGCCGAGCCGGCGAATTTCTTGCCCGATGTCAGGATCGGGATTGCACTCCGCCGGCAGCCTCGCCACATAATGTTCCACGAGTTGAATGCGGTTACGCCTGTTTGCTTCCTGCAAGGACAGTTATTCGGGACATTCTTCGCCGGCTTTGCCCCCGAAGCCGGCTTCATTGACTTAGAGGATTTGGCAGATCAAAGGAGATGGCTCGTCTTCGACGGGTTTCGAGATAGCATGAGCACAACGCAAGCAGAAATTTCCAGCATTCTCATGGATAAGGTGGCCGATTGGCTGACCCAGTCGGCGCTGGCGGGCGATGACCTGGAAACATTGGTAAAGGGCTTTTGTGAGCGGCTGGCTGCGGCCGGCCTGCCGTTGAAGCGGGTGCATTTGAGCTTTTCGATGCTCCATCCGCTTTATGACGCGCTTGGCTTCACCTGGCTTCGCGGCCAGGGCCTGGAAGTGGAAGGCTTTCGCAGTGAGAACGGCGTGCATTCCGACAGATTCCTGACCAGCCCATACTACCATCTGCTCAGCAACAAGCTCGACCATCTGCGGCGCCGGCTCGACCCGTCGGTGCGGTCGGAGTTTCCTGTTTTCGATGAACTCAGGCTTATGGGCGTCACCGATTACATGGCTTTCGTCCATCCCTTCAACGGCGATACCAGTCAGGGCATGATGGGGTCGTGGTCGACCGACGGTGCTTCAGGCTTCAGCGACAGCATGATTTCGGCGCTGCTGCGCATCCAGAACCATCTCGCTATCGCAACCAAGATGGCGGTGCTGACCAAGCTCGCCGACAACATGATGACCACTTATCTCGGCGGCGACGCCGGCAGGCGCGTGCTGGACGGCCAGATCAAGCGCGGCGAGGGCGACACAATCCGGGCCGCACTGGTCATGGGCGATATGCGCGGGTCGACAAAGCTGGCCGAAACCTCCGGCCGCGAAATCTATATCGATACGCTGAACCAGTTTTTCGATGCCATTGCCGCACCCTTCAATCGCAAAGGCGGGCAGATCATGAGTTTCCTGGGGGATGGCTTCATTGCCGTCTACCCCTGCGAAAGGCACCGCGCGCAGTCCGAGATCGCCTGCCAGGCTGCTCTTGCGGCTGCGCACAAAGCCAGCACGCGCATGATGGAGCTCAATCTGCGCAGAAAAGAGAAGGGGTTGGACGACATAAAATTTGGTATCGGCCTGCATGTCGGCAATGTGATGTTCGGCAATGTCGGGCTTACCGACCGGCTCACATTCTCTGTCTTCGGCTCGGCTGTAAACGAGGTTCAGCGCCTCCAGACCCTGACCAAGAAATATCCGCACAGCGTTCTCGCCAGCAAGGACTTCGCCGGCTATTGCGGCGCCAACAGCTGGCTGACGCTCGGCAAGGAGGAACTGGCGGGTATCAAGCAGAAGCTGACGGTGCTTTCACCCGATCTGTCGGGTGCTCTCGCACTCGATGAAGACGCTGTGCTGCAGCCGTTTCACGACCGGATATCGGATGCCGAGCAGGTCATGCTGCTTCATCGCGATGCCGCGCGGCTGTCGGCCGGCGACCGGAGGAAGCTCCAGTAGCCGCCACGAGCTGACCAGAACGCCTGGGTCGGCGGCCCGGTCGCAGGGTCCGTCGGGGAACTCGTTCGAATCCAAGTTGCTCTAGGCTGCCAATACGCTAGTCTCGCTTTGTTGGGGGGCGGCCGGCAGGCCGATAGAGTGGGGCTGGTGTGAGGATGAGTTCGAGCGTGGATTTGCTGCGGATCGAGGACGTTGGCATTTCTTTTGCTATTGTGGGGGGACCTTTGCATGCCGTCAGGCGCGCAAATCTTCGCGTCCTGCCCGGCAAGGTTACCGCGCTTGTGGGTGAGTCCGGTTCCGGGAAATCGGTTCTCAGCCAGGCCGTAATGGGGATTTTGCCGAACACGGCCCATGTTCGCGGCCGTATCCTGTTTTCCGATCCTGAAAAGCCCGGCACGACGCAGGATATCCTGAAGATGCCGCGTGATGGACCCGAAATCCGGGCGTTGAGAGGCAGCCGCATCGGCAAGATCTTTCAGGAGCCGATGACATCGCTGTCGCCGCTGCACACGATCGGCAATCAGGTCAGCGAATCCCTGCAGATTCATACGCCCATGGCTCGAGCGGAGCGCAAGGCGCGGACCGAGGAAATGCTCAGCCTCGTCGGTTTTCCCAATCCCAAGCGCGCCTATGACATGTATCCGTTCGAACTTTCGGGAGGATTGCGGCAACGCGCCATGATCGCCATGGCGCTTATCTGCCGGCCCGCGCTGTTGATCGCCGATGAGCCGACGACGGCGTTGGACGTCACCATCCAGGCGCAAATCCTGCAATTGCTGCGCGGGCTTCAGACCAAGCTGAACATGGCAATGCTGCTGATCACGCACGACCTTGGCGTTGTCGCCAATGTCGCCGACGAGGTGGTGGTCATGTACCATGGCGAGATCATGGAAGCGGGACCTGTGGAGGCGATATTCCGCCGGCCGGGTCACCCTTACCTGAAGGGCCTGATGGAAGCCGTTCCGCATTTCGACCTGAAGCCTGGCGAAAGGCTAAAGGCGCTCCGCGAGGTGCCGGTGAATGTCGAGAACCTGCTGGGCAAGCAGACGGCGCCGGCATCGAAGGGGTCGGACGACATCCTGCTGTCGGTCAGGGATCTGAAAAAGGTCTACACCACCCGCAAGTCCGGATGGTTCGGCGGGAGCCATCAAACCTCCGTTCGCGCCGTGGACGGCGTGAGCTTCGACATCAGGCGGGGTGAGTGCCTGGGTCTGGTCGGCGAAAGCGGCTGCGGCAAAACCACGGTCAGCAAGATCCTGATGCGGGCTGTTACGCCCAGCGGCGGCTCCGTGGTCTTCAACGGTCGCGAAGGGCCGATCGACGTGCTGGATGCCGAGGGAGACGCCCTGCGCTTGCTGCGCGCGAAAATCCAGATGGTCTTCCAGGATCCGGTTTCGTCGCTCTCCCCCCGCATGACGGTGGAGAACATCTTGAGCGAGCCGCTGGAAATCCATCAACGGGGCAATGACGCCTCCCGACTGGCCACCGTCAAGAGCCTGATGCAGGCAATCGGGCTCGATCCGCGCTTCATCAAGCGCTATCCGCACAGTTTCTCCGGCGGGCAACGTCAGCGTATCGGCATCGCGCGCGCGTTGGCGCTGGGGCCTGAACTGCTGATCTGCGACGAGCCGGTTTCGGCGCTCGATGTCTCTGTCCAGGCGCAGATCCTGAACCTTTTGAAGGACCTGCAGAAGGAACTGGGCCTGACCTACCTGTTCATATCCCACAATCTGGCGGTGGTGGACTACATGGCGGACCGCATCGCGGTGATGTGCGGCGGGCGTATCGTTGAGCTTGCGCCGCGCGAAATTCTGCTCAGGAAACCGATCCACCCCTACACGCGCTCACTGCTGGCCGCAGTCCCTTTCCCCGATCTCGACCGGCCGATGGATTTCAATACGCTGAAGCTCGGCGGCGCTTCCGACACCAGCGCATGGGGACCGCAATTCCGCGACGAGGGCGAAGAGGATATGCTGTCGCCGCTCGATCTTGGCGGCGGCCACCTCGTGCTGGCCCGACGTTCGGCCGATATCAGAGAGTTACGCCATTGATCAGCCGTCGCACCGTCATTGGACTGATGGCTTCGGCACTTCTGCCGGGCACGTCGCGCGCCGGCGATCTGGAGCCGGATTTTCTTCAGCCGCAGCTCACGGCCAAGGCGCTGCCGGCACTCGCCGAGCGCTTGCCCAAGAGCCCGCGTGCGTTGAATCTCGCTGCGATGGGCCGGCAGCCCGGCCAATATGGCGGCACGCTTCGAACCATCATCGGCAGCCAGAAAGATATCCGGATGATGACGATCTACGGGTATTCCCGGCTGGTCGGCTATGACGAAAAGCTTAACTTGCAGGCCGACATTCTCGAAAGTTTCGACGTAGCGGATGATCGCATCTTCACGTTCAAGATACGGGAAGGACATAAATGGTCCGACGGCAGCCTGCTGACGCCGGAGGATTTCCGCTATTGCTGGGAAGATGTCTGGCTGAACGATGAGCTTTCGCAAGGCGGGCTCGCCCCGACCCTGCTGGCGGACGGCAAGCCGCCACGCTTCGAGATCGTCGATCCGCTGACGGTGCGCTACAGTTGGGATGCGCCCAATCCCGACTTCCTGCCCAAGCTCGCTGCTGCCGCGCCGATATCACTTGTTCTGCCGGCCGCCTATCTCAAGCAGTTCCACAAGAAATATCAGGATACATTCCGGCTCGCCGGCCTGATGAAGGAGAACCGGGCCAAGAAATGGACGCTCCTGCATATCCGCATGTCGCGGCAGTATCGCCCGGAAAATCCGGATCTGCCGACGCTCGATCCCTGGCAGAACCGGACCAAGCCGCCGGCTGAGCAGTTCATCTTCGAGCGCAACCCGTTCTTTCATCGAATAGACGAGAATGGCCGGCAACTGCCCTATGTCGACCGGATCATCATGAATGTCAGCTCGTCGGCGATCATCTCGGCCAAGACCGGTGCGGGCGAGAGCGACCTGCAATCCATGGGAATTGACTTCACCGATTACTCCTTCCTGAAGGACGCGGAAAAGCGCTACCCGGTGAAGATGCATCTGTGGAAACGCACACAAGGTTCACGGCTGGCGCTGCTGCCCAATCTGAATTGTGCCGACCCGGTGTGGCGTGGCCTTTTGCGTGACGTGCGCGTGCGCCGCGCACTTTCGCTCGCGGTAGACAGGCGCGAGATCAATATGGCCGTGTTCTACGGATTGGCGCAGGAAAGTGCCGATACGGTCTTGCCGGAGAGCCCGCTCTACCGGCCGGAATTCGCCAAAGCCTGGGTCGCCCATGATCCCGACCAGGCCAATGCCCTGCTAGACGAGGTCGGGCTGCAGGCACGTGACGATGACGGCGTGCGGATGCTTCCCGACGGACGCTCTGCGAAGATCATCGTGGAAACGGCCGGCGAAAGCACGCTGGAAACCGACGCGCTCGAACTCATCACCGATCACTGGCGCCAGATCGGCGTCGCTTTGTTCATCCGGACTTCGCAGCGCGACATCTTCCGCAGCCGCGCGCTTGGCGGCCAGATCATGATGTCGATGTGGTCGGGCATCGACAATGGCGTGCCGACCGCCGACATGAACCCGTACCAGCTGGCCCCCACCATCGATGACCAGCTGCAATGGCCGCTCTGGGGCGCGCACTATCTGTCCCACGGCAAGATGGGTGAGGCGCCCGATCTTCCTGAGGTGGTCGAGCTGATGGCTTTGCTCAAGCGCTGGAACGGATCGACCGAAGCCACGGAGCGCGCCGAAATCTGGAATTCAATGCTGTCGATCTACACCGATCAGGTGTTTTCGATCGGCACGGTGAACGGAACGCATCAGCCGATTCTGGTGTCCTCGCGGCTGCGCAATCTGCCTGACAAGGCGCTCTACGGCTACGACCCGACCGCCTATTTCGGTGTCTACATGCCGGATACATTCTGGCTTGGAGGCTCCTGAGCGTGCTTCGATATCTTGTCTGGCGCATTGCCGTGATGGTTCCAACGCTGCTGGTCATATCGGCGCTGGTGTTCACGATCATCGAACTTCCACCGGGCGACTATTTCGACAGCTATGTCGCCGAGCTTCGGGCCCAGGGCGAAGCGGTGGATTCCGATCGCATCGAGATGATGCGCAAGGAATATGGTTTCGACCAGCCACCGGTCATTCGCTACTTCTACTGGGTCGGCGGGATGCTGCACGGCGATTTCGGCTATTCCTTCGAATATGAACTGCCGGTTCGCGACGTCGTCGGGGACCGAATGTGGCTGACCGTGCTGGTTTCCTTTGTCACGATCATCTTCACCTGGCTCATCGCCTTTCCGATCGGCATGTACTCCGCCACGCATCAATACAGCTGGGGTGACTACGGCCTGACTTTCTTCGGCCTTCTCGGCCTTGCCATTCCGAATTTCATGCTGGCGCTGATCCTGATGTATTTCGCCAACATCTGGTTCGGCACGTCCATCGGCCATCTCATGGACCAGCAATATCTCGGCGAGGCGATGAGCTGGGCCAAGGCCAAGTCGATCCTCGCCCATCTCTGGATCCCGGTCCTGATTATCGGCACCGGGGGCACGGCAAGCATGATCCGGCGGCTGCGCGCAAATCTGCTCGATGAGTTGCACAAGCAATATGTCGTGACCGCGCGTGCCAAAGGCCTTCATCCGTTCAAGGCGCTGGTCAAATATCCGCTGCGCATGGCGCTCAATTTCTTCATTTCCGACATCGGCTCCATCCTGCCGGCCATCATCTCCGGCGCCGAAATCACGGCGATCGTGCTGTCTTTGGAAACGACCGGGCCGATGCTGATCAAGGCGCTGCAAAGCCAGGATATGTATCTGGCAGGGTCGTTCCTGATGTTCCTCGCCTTCCTGACGGTCATCGGCGTGCTGATTTCCGACCTGGCGCTGGCGTTGCTTGATCCACGAATTCGTTTGCAGGGCGGCAGCACCAAATGAACACGCAATCGCCGCTGCCCGCTCCGGGCGCTCCACTGCAACACTACGTTTCCATCGCGCCCTTTGACCTGCAGTCGGTCGAGGCGATGACGCCGGAGCAGTCGAAGGTCTTTCAGGCGTCGCAGTTGCGGCTGATGTGGTGGAAATTCCGCAAGCACCGGCTCGCGCTTATATCCGGCATATTCCTGGCAGTGCTGTATTTCGGGATACTGATCAGCGAGTTCCTGGCGCCCTACAATCTGCACACGCGCAACATGGACTACATCTATTCGCCGCCGCAGCAGGTGCACCTGTTCCGCAATGGCGAATTCGTCGGGCCGTTCGTCTATGGCCGCCAGATGAAGCTGGATATGGATACGCTCAAGCGGAACTACATCGAGAACCAGGACGATGTTCAGCGGCTCCGCTTCTTCTGCAAGGGCGACAGTTACCAGTTCTGGGGCCTGATCGAAGGTGACAGGCATTTTGTCTGCCCTGCCGAAAACGGCCAGCTGTTTCTGGCCGGCACCGACAGGCTGGGGCGTGACGTGCTCTCGCGCATGATCTATGGCGCACGCATTTCACTGACAATCGGCCTCGTCGGCATCAGTTTCAGCTTCCTGCTCGGCATCTTCATCGGCGGATTGGCCGGCTATCACGGCGGTATCTTCGACCTGGTCGTTCAACGAATAATCGAAGTTCTGCAATCGATTCCCAGCATCCCGCTATGGCTGGCCCTGGCGGCGATCATGCCGATAACCTGGAGTCCGATCCTGATCTATTTCGGCATCACCGTCATCCTCGGACTGCTCGACTGGACCGGACTGGCGCGGGCCGTGCGTTCAAAGCTTCTGGCCCTGCGCGAGGAGGATTACGTTCTGGCCGCGCAGTTGATGGGCGCCGGGAGCAGCCGCATTATCAGGCGGCATCTCATTCCCGGTTTCATGTCGCACCTGATCGCGACGGCGACGCTCTCCATACCCGGCATGATCCTGGGCGAGACGGCGCTGAGCTTCCTCGGGCTCGGCCTGAGGGCGCCGATAACCAGCTGGGGCATCCTGCTCACCGAGGCGCGCAGCGTCAGCGTGATCGCGTTCTATCCATGGCTGCTTTTGCCAATGCTCCCCGTCATCCTCGTCATCATGGCGTTCAACTTCCTCGGCGACGGCTTGCGGGACGCCGCGGATCCCTACAAGTGAGGATCGCCATTCCGCCGCGCGGCTTGCCGACGACTCCGCCCGGTATGACGTTTGTCGGCGGCCGGTTGGGTTATTGCAGGGTTCGTCGTTCGCCTCTAGAGCGTTTCACCGTTTAACGGAAACGGCGAAACACTCTATCTCTTTGTTTTGACGCAATTCCCAAGGGAAAGCGCTACACGCTTTTCCCGGGAAAACCGCTCACACTTTTCCTGGAATTGCTCTATATGCGGCAAGCCCGATCGGGGTTGCTGGTTCAGGACATACAATCGCATATGAGTCGCCTCGATAATTTCATCAGCAGGATGACCGCACAGCGCGACATTCTCAATCAAATCTGCCCCGAGGTGGCGAAGATGGAGGGGCTTGTGCTCGAGCTCGGCCTCGGCAATGGCCGGACGTTCCACCATCTGCGCGAGCTTCTGCCCGGGCGCCGGATCGTGGTGTTCGACCGCGAAGTTGGCGCACACACCAGCTCAATTCCCGAAGCTGAAAACCTCGTGCTCGGCGAAATACGCGAGACGGGCCGCAAGTTCATTGGCATCGAAGCCGCCCTTGTTCATGCCGACATCGGCACCGGCTATGACGATCGCGATGCAGTGACCGCTACCTGGCTTCCCGATCTGATTGCGAGCCTTCTTCGCGTCGGCGGCTTCGCGGTCAGTGGCACGCCGCTCGATCACCCGCTGCTGCAACGCCTCCCGGCGCCGACTTCGGAGCCCGCCGATCGTTATTTCCTTTGCAAGCGCGTGTAAGGGGCGGAGACGGCCCAAATCTTCAGGGGCCAACTCTTCAGGGGATCGTATAGACTGCTATCTCCCGCTCAATGCCGCGCAGCGAGACCTCGTGAGGCACCGGCGTCAGCGCGTTCCTGTGCAACAGCTCGGCGGTGAGATTGTCTTCGACCACCGCATGCGTGGCGAAGATCGCCTGTGCGTCAGCAAGGTTCTGGACCCGCGACGCAATGTTGACCGTCTGGCCGAAATAGTCCTGCCGCTCGTTCATGGATACGGCGATGCAGGGGCCGGCATGGACTCCGATCTTGAGCAGCAGATCCTCGCGCCCGCTCTTGTCGTTGAGCGCACGCATGGCATCGCGCATCCTGAGGGCCGCGGCGATTGCACGATCAGGCGTCGCGAAGGTCGCCATCACCGCATCACCGATCGTCTTCACCACCGCGCCTGCCTCCGCCGCGACGATCTCGTGCAGAACCTGGAAATGCTCGCGCACGAGATCGAAGGCCGAAAGGTCGCCCACCCGCTCGTAAAGCGCGGTCGACCCGCGCAGGTCGGTGAACAGGAAGGTCAGGCTGGTGATCTTCAGGCGCTGGTTGATGTCGAGCGTATCCGTACGATAGAGATCGCGGAATGTATGGTTGGTGAGCAGGCGCTTGGCGGTCAGGAAGGGCCGGCGTTTGCCCAGGAAATCATGCAATGCCTTGCCGGCGATGAAGACCGTCGGCAGCACGCGGGTTTCGGTCCTGTTTTCCAGCGAAATGCGCAACGGGCCAGGTTGCATCTCCAGCGTCTGGTTCTGGACATGGTCGCGGTCGAAGACCAAAGAAAGGCTTCGGCGCTCCTTTGTGGGTTCGCCCTTTCCGTCGATGAACTGCACTGAATGCGTGACCGGCTCGAAGACGATGACGAATTCGGACGGAAGCTGTATGGGTAGAACCGCCTTTTCACCCGGCGCAAGCTCGATATCTTCCAGCGTGAACGCTTCCAACGTTTTTGCGAAATCCTCACCCGGCAGATCGACGCCGGACCCCCAGTAGATCTGGCGGAAGTATTCCATCAACGGCAGTTCGTGTGGATTGTGGGCGGCAATCCTGCGTACGCGGGGACTGACGGTGAATGTCACCTCGACCATCTCGTCGAGCGTCGGCGAATAGTCCTCGGAGCATAGCGCGCAGGTATATTCGTCCTTCTGCAGGGTTTTCAGCGTGGCGTTGGTGTCGAGCACGCCGCCGCAGCCGGGGCACAGAACATTCCAGGAAATGTCGAAGATGCCCACCCGCGCCGCATGGAGAAAGGCGCTGATGGCCCGTTCCTCGTCGAGGCCATGCTTGCTGGCGAAGGCCGGCACATTGATGCGGCAAAGTTCGCGGCCCTCGCCTTCGGCGACGGTTTGCCGGATCGCGTCGATTGCCTGTGGATCGACATCGGTCGATTGCCGCAGAAGCGAGAACAGATCCTGAGCTTCGTTCATCGTGCAGGCTCCGAAAAATGCGCCGCCCGCGGCGTGTTGGCCGGACCGGTCTTCGGTCCGCGCACTCCATCTTACGTCGAAACGGATCGAACGGCCATTCGAATGGACAAGCCTGGTGACAGGTCAATTTCCATTCGGCGGATTTTCACCGGCCGCAAGCGGCACTATGATGGGTGCATGGGGCATTCATCTCTAGGGCTTTCTCCCGTGCCGACACCCGACAACCCGCCATTTCCCGCGACCCTGCGGCTTTTCTCGGCGGGGGTCATCATCGTCCTGATCGTCGGCGCCGGCCTGTTTTTCGCGCCGGCGCTGGTCAAGCCGCGCTGGCCCTGGCCCGTCACGCCATTCAGTGCCCGCTTCCTCGGCGGCTTCTACACCGCCGAAATGGCGGTGATGGCGGCGCTCTTGTTCTGGAATCGCTGGTCGCCCGGCAGGCTGGTGCTGGTCATGGCCTTCATCTTCACCGTCATCGTGTCGGCGGTTTCGTTGATCAATCTCGGCTATTTCAACTTCGAGCGAAAAGCGACCTGGCTCTGGTTCCTGGTCTATCTTGCCTCGGCTGCGGTATCCGGGCTGTTCCTGTGGCGGGCCAGGGCTCGTCCTTCAGCAAAAGGCGTGACCCTAAACCCCGCATGGCGCGCCTACATGCCGGTGGAAACGGCGATCCTTGGGCTCTATGGCGTCGGCATGTTGCTGTTTCCCCATATGGTCAGCAGCACCTGGCCATGGCCGGTCGATCCCTTCCACGCCCAGGTCTACAGCGCCATCTTCCTCGCCGGCGCTGGCGGCACCTATCTCGTCTGGAAAAGCGCGCCGCGCGAAGAATTGCTGGTGCTCGGCCTGGCGCAGTTTCTGGTCGGACTGCTTTCCATCCTTGGCCTCG
This sequence comes from Mesorhizobium neociceri, assembly GCF_013520985.1. GTDB lineage: Bacteria > Pseudomonadota > Alphaproteobacteria > Rhizobiales > Rhizobiaceae > Mesorhizobium > Mesorhizobium neociceri. Next base: position 87,128 of record NZ_JACDTY010000015.1, read on the forward strand.
TTATCACCGACGCCACGGTGCACCGGATCGACTGGACGGCGGCCGCTACATTGTACTGGCTCGCCCTTTTCGGCTGGATCGGCATTAGCGGCACCTTCAAACTCTTCGCCGCCTCCCGGCATTTTGGCGCGCAGCCGGCAGCATAGGGTGCAGAGACGGGCTGGATTTTCAGATAACGTCCGGTGCATCGTGCCGGGCCGATTGGCTCTATCACTTTGTTCTGACGCAATTCCAGGCGGAAAACCGCTCACACTTTTCCTGGAATTGCTGTAGCCGGGAACGCCATGACCAGCACGACCTCCTCCGAGAAAATCCAGCCGCAGCTCCGGGCCGTCCGGCCAAGCGATGCGGAGGCGCTTTGCGCTATCTTCAACATGCCGGGCTTCCGCTGGGGCACGCTCAGGATGCCGTTCGAGATGGTGGAGCAGGTGGAGCGCCGCATCGCCAAGTCCGGCCAGGAAACCACCTGGATCGTCGCCGAGCTGGACGGCAAGGTCGTCGGACATGGCAGCCTGGTCGTGCAAAGTTCGCCGCGCCGTTCGCATACAGGCGAGATCAATATCGGCCTAGACGATGGCTTTGTCGGCAAGGGTATCGGCTCTGCCATACTTGGCGCGCTGCTGGACGTGGCCGACAACTGGCGCGGCCTGAAGCGGGTCGAATTGAGCGTCTATGCCGACAATGAACCGGCCATCCGCCTCTACACCAGCCACGGCTTTGAGGTCGAAGGCCGGCATGTGAAGGCCGGATTTACCGACGGGCAGTATCACGACCTCCTGACCATGGCGCGGCTGCGGTTCTGATGACCGCCGTCTTTACCCCACCCCCTGCGCCTCCGGTGGACATTCTGGCTTTGCTGTCGCTGCTCTGCCCGGAAGTCGTGCGTGACATCGAGCAGAACTGGAATGCACCGGTTTCCGATTATGCCCGCCATTTGTGGCGGCCGGTGGCAAGGCCGGCATCGGGCCCGGCGATCGCTGCCCGCTCGATCCTGCGCGACGTCCTGCACCAACGCCTTGGTTTGATCATGCAGCCTGAAGAGATCGGCAAGGCCCTCGACGAATTCGAGCACAGACCGGTGATCCAGTCCGGCCTGCACTGCCTGCTTTTGATGGACCGGATCACCTTCGATGCTCTCCTGCTTGCCTGGCTCGGCGCGGTCGAAAACGGGCTGTCGGCCTTCTTCGGCTTCGTGGGAACGACGATGACAATGGAGACTGTCGGCCGGGAGGGGCCGGGATGGCTCGATGTCGGCGACGACAAGGTCAACCTGTTTGGCATGGGGCGCCATAAACTGTGCCGCAAAAGCGCTTGCGCAGCCGGTCCCGTCACCCTCAACGCGCGCGCGCTCGAAGCGGTGGGCAATGAGACGGATGCCAGCCGCTGGCTGGGCACCCTGCTTGCCAGCCAGGACAAGGTGTTTGCAACCGCCGCCGATGCGCTGACGGAACTCAACGAGGATCTGGTCGCCGACTGGGACAGTTCCGGCATGGCTCGGCCGGTTTTCATCGACGACCGGCTCGCCGCTTCTGCCGTGGCGCGGCATCTGGACCATGACGGCAGCCTTCTTTCCAGGCTGCTCCTTGAGCCTGCAAGGCGCCAGCGTCTCGACCATGCCTTGCAAGAGGCCGCATCGGGCCCATTTGGCAGATTCCTGCCCAACGCCACGGCCTATTTCTGGGGCATTCGCGAGCAGCGCGTGCGCAAGCTCATCCTCGAGAACGGGCATCTGATCGAGCCTGACAGGCCGCATGGTCTTTGCATCCCGTTTGAGCGGCTGCATCTCAAGCAGGCGCTGCTGGATGGCGTGCTGTTGCCGGACTTGTTCCTGGCGTTCCTCATCCTTGCCATATTGCCGCGCGTGCGGATTGTGGGCGGCCTGAGACAGATTGGCTATGTGGCGCTTTTCCACTCGATCCTGCTGGCCGCGCTGGATGAAACCGCGCCGGAAGAGCGCGATCTGGCTGCGGAGCTGCAGGTTCGGGAAAATGCCTGGGGCATGCGGGTCATCGATGAAAAGATCTCGGTGCGCGAGCAGCTTGCCGGCCTGCCGGAAGGGGCGCTCTTTCCGGACCTGCTCCGGCAATACCGTCTGCAGACGTTTGCCGAGACGACTGACGACCTGAAACTGGTTCGCGAAAACGCCCGATGGCGCAAGATCGGCCGGGCCTCCGGCCTCTGATCACCCGGTCACTGCACTATACCGGCCTTGCGGAGCCCGTCGACCATGGGTTCGAAATCGGCAGGGTTCTTGTAAGGCAAGACTTTGCGGCGGTATTCCAGCGAAAAGTCGGGATTGACGCGAAGCACTTCCTGCCATGCCGCGCGGGCCTCCTCCAAACGGCCCAGATGGCCGTAGCTGGCGGCCAGAAGCGCGCGCGAGACGTCGGTGACAGCGTTGCGAGCCAGCCGTTGCAGCAGGAGGTCAATGGCCTCTTCGTACCTTCGCAGTTGAAACGACGCCAAAGCCTGGAAGTGCAGAAGCACATCCGGAAAGTATGGGTTCAAGGTCTGTCCACGGGCGAAACTCTCGAGGGCTTCCTCGGATCTGCCCGAATAGTACAGCGCCTCGCCGAGGCTGAAGTGCCCTTCGGCGAAGTTCGGATTGAGGACTATCGCGCGCTCGGCCTCGTCGATGGCCCCGTCGTGCCGTCGTGTATACAGCTTGGCCATAGCCAGCGCCCAGTGCGCCCAGGGATCGCTGTCATCCAGAGTCACCGCTCGCGTTGCGACCTCTTCCGCTTGCGCCATCGATTCCGGCGGCGACGCACTCCACCTGTTCAGGTAATCGAGTCCGTGCGTGAGGGCGAGGAAAGCGTGGGCAGCGGCAAAGTTCGGGTCCAGTTCGATGGCACGTTGCAAGAGGTCGCGGGCCGCGACGTTCGTCTCCTTCGTCAGCCGGTGCCACAGCTCCCGGCCGCGCAGGAAACAGTCATACGCTTCCGCGTTGCGCGGGCGCTCGGGCGCCAGCCGCTGACGGTCGCCATCAGTCAGATTGAGCGCCAGCGCACCGACGATCTGCTGCGTCACGTCGTCCTGCACGGCGAATATGTCGGTCAGGTCGCGATCGAACCGCTCCGCCCAAAGATGGCCGCCCGAAATTGCATCGATGAGCTGCGCGGTGATGCGCACCCTGTTGCCCGACTTGCGGACGCTGCCCTCAAGCACGTGCCGCACGCCGAGCTTCGCGCCCACCTCCTGCACATGGACGTTCTGGCCCTTGAAGGTGAACGACGAATTGCGTGCGATGACGAAGAGCTGCGACAGTTTGGACAGCGCCGTGATGATGTCTTCGGAGATGCCGTCGGCGAAATAGTCCTGTTCGGCGTCACCGCTCATGTTGGCGAACGGCAGGACGGCGATCGACAGCTTCGGCGGCGCTGCCGCAGCCGGCCGGCTCGTCGCGGTTTCCAGGGTCGCGGCCGCCTTGGCCCCGACTTGCAGCGAATAGACCCGGATCGGCTCGGCGATGTTCTTGAGCTGCGTGCTGCCGAGATCGCTGACCGAGAGGTCGAGCCTCGCCTTGACCTGGCGATAGGCATCCTCGGACAGGCAGATGGCGCCGGGCGCCGCGACACCCTCCAGACGCGAGGCGATGTTGACGCCGTCGCCCATCAGGTCGCCGTCGCTTTCTTCGACCACGTCCCCCAGATGGATGCCGATCCTGAACTCGATGCGGCGATCCTGCCGCACGCCGGCATTGCGCTCGACCATGCCGTTCTGGATCTCAACGGCGCAGCGCACGGCATCCACCACACTGCGGAACTCAACCAGCGCCCCATCCCCGGTGCGCTTGATCACCCGCCCGTTGTGTACTGCGATGATCGGATCGATCAGGTCGCTGCGCAGCGTCCGCAACCTCGCCAAGGTACGCTCTTCGTCCGCGCTCGCGAGCCGACTGTATCCGACCACATCTGCGGCCAGGATTGCGGCCAGCTTGCGGTTCTCACTCATGCGTCGGTCTCCTTGTCTCCACGATAGCAGGAAGACGGCGGGTGGAGGGAACTTTCGCAACGACGACCGCGCAGCCGCCTGTTTCCGCAGCGCTTTGCCGCCGAACCCCTACGGTTGCCCATTTGCACTGCCGCTTGCCGGATGACGGCCATCGGTTCATCCTTGTGCATGGCCTGGCCGTGAAGTGCGTGGCGAGATCACGCGTCATGGCTCCAGGTCAAAGAGATTGAGCATGATGTCGTCCGAAGACCGCTTCACACGTTTCGGCATCATGCTCTGGTGAGGTGTCCATGGACTGCTCGGGCTGCGGTTTCGAGATTGAGGGCGGTTACGCCTTCTGTCCGAAGTGTGGCCGGCGCCAGCCCGTGCCGTGCGCCAGTTGCGGCTACGCCTGCGCACCTGATTTCGAGTTCTGTCCGAAATGTGGGGCAAGCGTCGGTGCGTCCGCAAAAGCCATCGAACGGCCTGCTCCGAGCCGGACCATTGTGGCGCCTTCTCGAACTCCCTCGCCGAACATCGGAAGCGAAGAAAGGGCGCCTCCCGTCTCCGACGCCGATCGACGGACGGTAACGGTCCTGTTCGCCGACCTCTGCGGCTTCACGACACTCAGCGAGCAGCTCGACCCCGAGGTCATGCAAGCGCTGCAGAACGAACTATTCAAGGAATTGACGGCGGCCGTGCAGAACTTTGGTGGTTTCGTCGACAAATTCATCGGCGATGCTCTGCTTGCTTTGTTCGGTGCGCCGGTCGCGCATGAGGACGATCCGGAACGTGCGCTTCGCGCCGCCCTCGACATGATCGCCCGGACGGCGCGGCTCGGTGAAAGCGCCCCCCACTCCGGCTCGCCTCTGTTGCTCCACATCGGCATAAACACGGGTCCGGTCGTCACCGGTGGATTGGGCATCGGCACCGCCAAATCCTATTCGGTGACCGGCGATACGGTGAATACGGCGCAACGCCTGCAATCGCTGGCCGCACCGGGTGAGGTGCTGGTGGGCGAGCTCACGCACAGGCTGACCCGGCATGCGTTCTCCTACGAGTCGCTGGGCGATGTCGTCTTTCGCGGCAAGGCCGGCAGTGTGCTCGTCCATCGACTGGATGCACCGCTTGCGGCGCCGCGTGCAGCGCGTGGGCTCGAGGCGCTCGGCCTCAGTGCGCCGATAATAGGCCGTGATGCCGAGCTCAACAGAATGCTGGCGAGCCTTGACCAGGCGTGCGCTGGCTCGGCCCAACTCGTACGCCTCGTCGGCGAAGCCGGTATCGGGAAATCGCGGCTGGTGAAGGAGTTCGTCGCCCGCGTCGGCGACGAGGATCGCTTTCGCAACGTCGCCGTGCGGCAGGCCTCGTGCTCGCCGCTGGGTGAACAATCATTCGGCGCCCTGGGCGCCGTGGTGCGCAGCGCTGCCGGGATGATGCAAAACGACAATGGCGACGACATGCGGGGGAAGCTCGCAGCCTTGCTTGCCGATCTCGGCCTGCAGGGCGAGGAGGCGAAGCGGCTGATGCCTTTGCTCTACCATGTGCTTGGCCTTGGCGACCCCGATGCCACCTTGCAGCATGTCGAGCCCGAGCAGCTGCGACGGCAAATCCTCTACGCGGTCCGCACAATCATCGAGAGGCGGCTTGCATTGTCGCCGCTGTTGATCGTCGTCGAAGACCTGCACTGGGCCGACGCCGTGTCGCTCGAGGCACTGCGTTTCGTGATGGACAGGCTGGAACGCACGCGCTTGATGTTGCTGGTCACGCATCGTCCGGCGCCGGACAACGACCAGCTCGACTCAAGTCGGGTCAGTCACACAGCGCTCAGGCTTTCGCCGCTCAACAGCCATGACGGACGCAGCCTGGTGGCGGCGCTTTTCGGCGAGAGCTGGGTAAACTCCGCAGGAGGGCTTCTCGACCAGATCCTCGAGCGTGCGGGCGGCAACCCGCTTTTTATCGAGGAGATCGTTCGCGGCCTCATCGATCGCGGCGTACTGGTGCGCGAGGGCCAGCAATGGCGGACCGTGGCAGGCGAAGTTGCAACCGGCATCCCCGCCACCATCCAGGCAATGTTGCTTGCTCGCGTCGACCGGCTGCCGCAAGAGGTGCGCCGGCTGGCCCAGGAAGCCGCGGTGATCGGCCCGCGCTTCGATGCTACCCTGCTGAAAACCGTGACAGCCGACCCCGGCCGGCTGGAAGCCGGCTGCGAACTGCTTTGCGATGCGGAAATCATCGAGGAAGTTGCCGGATCCGGCTCGGTCTCGTCGCAAAGCTACCGCTTCACGCAAACATTGCTGCAGGACGTGATCTACCAGAATCTGCTCCTGCAACGCCGGACCGACATCCACGGGAGGGTCGGAGCTGCCCTGGAGCAACTGTGCGGCGACAAGCCGGAACGGTTCGAAGACCTGGCCGCGCTCGGCCATCATTTCGCACAGAGCGCCGAGCGGGAGAAGGGCGCGCATTACCTGCAGGCGGCGGGAGATCGCGCTCGCATGATATACGCCAATGACGATGCCCTTCGTTTCTACGAGCGAGCGCTGACCGCGTTGGGCGCGACCGGGCAAACACCGCTCAAACTGGCGATTGCAGAGCGCATTGCCGATTTGAGCGGCCCGGCAGGCCGCCGCGAGATCGCGCACCGCCACTACGAGACGGTGTTGCAGGCCTATCGCGAGTCAGCCGATCGTGTCGCGTCGGCGCGCGTTCTGCGCAAGATCGGTCGGCTGCTCTGGGACGTGGGAAAGCGGAACGAGGCAGAAACCCGCTACGCTGAAGCGGCAACGCTCCTCGATGGCGCGAATGCTCCGATCGAGCAGGCGCATCTCTGGCAAGAACGTGGCCGACAGGCGTTCCGCAGCGGAGATCACGCTCTCGCGGCAAAATGGGCGGACGCGGCGCTGGATTGCGTAAGCACTTTGACAACGGAGCATGTCAGCGAGGATGCCACTCTGGTGACCGCCGAGGCGCTTAATACCAAGGCTGTTGCGCTGGCTCGCCTTGGGCGGAACCGTGAAGCCGTGGGCCAGGTCGAGCGCAGCATTGAATTGGCCGAAGCCGCCGGCCTGCTGGGCGCGGCCTGCCGCGGCTACACCAATCTCGGCGTGCTTTACACGACCATCGATCCGGCAAAGGCGATGGAGGTCTGTCGGCGCGGTCTGGACGTGGCGCGCCGTATTGGTGATCTGGGTTTCCAGGCGCGCCTCCTCGCCAATCTGGCGGTGGCATGTTGTACTTTCACGGATCGCTGTCCAACGGAGGGCGTGCCTGCTGCCGAGAAGGCCATCGAGATCGACCGGGCGCTCGACCAGCGCGAGCACCTGCCGGTGCCGTTGATCGTGCTTGGGCAGATCCACCAATGCAACGGCCGTCCGGAACTGGCGGTTGGCTTGTTCCAGGAAGCGCTGGACGTAGCCCGTGAAACGGGCGAGCCACAACTGCTGTTTCCATGCTATGATGGCCTCGCAACGCTTAATCTCGACCTCGACAATCTGGCCGAGGCCGAACGCTACTTTTCCCTGGCGCAGGGTATATGCGCCCAGCACGGGCTCGACCCGGAAGGGCTTGTGGTGCTGCCTTTTCTCGACTAGCCGGGGGGTTGGAGGTTGGAAATGTCCGCGCCTACTGACTTGCTGCCGCTTCAGCTGGGCGACCGTGCGCCGAACGTGATCCTCGACGCCATTACCCAGGAAGGCAAGATCGCGCTTGACGACTTTCGCGGACAAAAGCCGGTGCTGGTCGGCCTGTTTCGAGGTCTGCATTGTGCGTTTTGCCGACGCCACATCGCCGCCCAGGCGCGGCTCGATCCGGAGCTGCGCGAAAGGGGCGTGGAGAGCCTGACTGTGGTCAACACGCCGATCGAACGGGCGCGTCTCTATTTCCGCTACCACCCGATGCCGAACCTGCTGGCGGCCTCGGACCCTGAACGCGCTTCACATCGTGCTTTTGGGCTGCCCAATCTCGAATTCACCGAGAACGAGACGAACTGGCCATACAAGGTCGCGATGGCAGCGGCACAGGATATGCGGGTCGACATACCTGGCGAATTACCCGGTCCCATGGATCCTATGACAGCCGCCGCAATCCTCGACAAGAAGGACCACTACGAACTGACCGAAGCCGACGAGCAGATGATCGCAACGGGACACGGACAACTGATCGGCCAGTTCCTGCTGGACCGGCAGGGGATTGTCCGCTGGAGCTTCACGGAGGTTCCAGAGGGTGGGCGATACATGTTTGGGGCGCCAAACCCGAAGGAGCTGATGTCAGCCGTGTCGCAGGTCGCCCAATAGAGCGTTTCACCGTTTCACGGAAACGGCGAACCGCTCTATCTCTTTGATTTGACGCAATTCCGGACGGAAAACCGATCACACTTTTCCTGGAATTGCTCCAGACTTGCGAACGAGGCAAACGGGCGGGTTACCGGGGCCGAGGCAATGGTTGCGGCACGCAAGTCGCGTCTATCCTGGCATAATGCGATAGACAGTTGCATCGCCCTCTACACCTCGAAGAGGCGCATCAAACGCGACGACGCTTCGGCCCGCGAGCAGGTCACTCACACCGGGTGCGCAATAGAGCGCCTCTGAGATGCAGACCTGTCCGGCTTCCGCCAGCGACTGCACGCGTGCGGCGACATTCACGGTCTGGCCGAAGTAGTCGAGGTTGTCGTTGAGCGTGACGGCAATCGATGGACCGCAGTGGGCGCCCATCTTCAGAATAATCCCCGGCCTGACACTATCGCCGTTGAAGCGATCGATCTCTTCAAAAATATGCAAGGCGGCCGAGATTGCATCCGATGGCCGCGAGAATACGGCCATCACCGCATCTCCGATCGTCTTCACGACAGCGCCGGAATGCTGGTGGACCGCCGCATTGAGAAGAGCGAAATGCTCGCGGACCAGGGCGTAGGCGTTGAGATCGCCAAGGCGCTCATACATGGCGGTGGAACCCTTGAGGTCCGTGAACAGGAAGGTGATCTGCCGGATGCCGAGCCCCTCCTTCTCGTCGACACGCTCGGAACGGAAGAGGTGGCGGAACGTTTGCCGCGCAAGCAGCGCCCCGCCGGAAACATACGGGTCGAAATCGAGCGTCGGTTTGGTCGTTAGCGCGACAAGCTCGGGCGGCCAGTTAATGAGAAGCAACGCGCCACGACCAGGTCCGGTATTCGCGACCTCAATGACAACCGGACCGGGTGGCACGACCGGCAACGCCGGCAAGAAACGCTTGCCGTCATAGTTGATCTTGAGAAGTGTCGGCTCCAACACCGGATCGCCTGATATGGGTACAGCGAATGCTGCCTGTGTCTGCACGTTGACGCCCGACAGGGCGCCGGGACCGAGATCAGCGCGCAGCATTGTTGTGGTGCCCGCCGGCAGGAATGCCATGCCCCGCACGAAGCCTCGCAGAACATCCAGAAAGCGTATGTCCTGCCCGGGCAGCCGCCCGTCATTGCCGAAGCGCAGCTTCCAGTGAAAATCCTCGACAGAGAGCGTTTGGGGCTCGTGGAACGGAAGGCGCCGCAGATGGGGCGACACAGAGAAGGAGACCTCGATGAAGTCGTCGAGGTCGGTGTCGCCCGATACGTCGCACAGGCCACAGACGTAATGCGTCTGCAGCGTGCGCAGGGCGCCGAAACTGTCGAGCACCATCCCGGACTGAGGACAGAGCACGTCCCAGCTCATATCGAACAGGCCGCAGCGGGCCGCGTAAAGGAAGAGGTCGATTGCTTCAGGCTCGGCGATTGCGCGGTCGCGGGCGAAGGCCAGCGGATTGACACGATAGAGCGCCTGGTCGTCACCGCTCCTGATAAGCGTTTCGAATTTTGAGATGACGCGCGGGCTCCATGCTCGCGCTTGCTCGATCTCGGTCATCTTGCCTTCGAGAAGGCGATCGTTGACCACCATCACGGCGAAATCCCCAATTTGCCTTGCGGCAATCTACTAGAAAATCCTGCCCGATGCGAATGGATGGAAATCCTTCGCGTGTCTCAGGATTTGGGGCGGCACGCGCCACACCGGTGCAGACGCTGTGAATGTCGGCGTCGGGTGGTCATTAGCCGACTTTTGCACCGAGTTTGTAGGGTTTCATGTGGAGGCGTTGGGAGTGGGACCGACAAGCCCACCGTTCATTCGAGTACAGCCTCGACAGTTGCAACAAAGTCATCGAGCGAGCGGTCCCCGCGAATCTCGATGCGCGGCAGGTCGATGGGATCGCAGTCGAGGTCAGCCGGCCCGTGTTTGCGGCCGAAGCCTACTCGATAGCCGCACTCCCTGGCCAGCCGGCCAAGCCGCCGGTCGGTGACGGAGAAGGGGGCCGCGAACGCCGTGGTTGGCCGGCCGGTCCAGCGTTCGATGAACATTCGAGAGCGCAGGAGTTCGGCGGCCAGGTCGGAGCTCGACAGACCATCGATCGCGCGATGCGTCGCCATATGGCTGCCGAAGAGCGCACCTTCGGCGGAAAGGCGTCGCACCGTCCCGGCACCCATAAGCGGCGTCGGCGGACCGATGTCGGCGTCCCACTTTGCACTTTCACCCACCAGATCCGTCACCAGGAACACTTCCGCGGTCAGGTCGTTCGCGCGCAAGATCGGCCAGGCATGGTCGGCAAAGTTCTGGAAGCCGTCATCGAAAGTGATGACCACCGGGCGGCCAGCGAAAGGCTGACGATTGGCGATGGACACTTCCAGCTGCTCGGATCCAATCGCGTGGAAGCCATTGGCGCGCAGCCATGCCATTTGGCTGGCGAAGGCTGCGGGCGTGAGCCGAAAACGGGCGAGCGCGGCCGGACCTTCATCGGCAACGCCGTGATACATCAGCACAGGGATACGCTGGCGCCGCTCGCTGCGCGCGACGTCACGGCGCAAGGCCCGTGCCCCGCCCCAGACGATGTTTCGCGCCACGCCGATTTCGATGGGCGCGCGGATCGGCACTTGATCTATCATCGGTTCGGTCGCCACCTCGTCCGGTGACAGGCGGCGGAAGCGGTCTATGCGGTAGAGCTCGGTCTGGATCGATTGCTCCAGCACGAGGCCCTCGGTCGCCGCCAGCGTCTCGGAGATCGCCTGTGCACCGAATGTGTTCCAGTCGAAGCCCGTCTTTTCGACATTGTCACGCAGCACGAATGCGTGTGCGCTGATGAGGCTGCCGCCGGGCGCCAACGCCTCGGCGAATTTCCTGGCAATGCGCCGCAACTCCGCGAGGTCATCGAGGTAGTAGAGCACTTCCGAACAGAAGATCAGATCCATCCCACCCGGCAGCGTGTCGGCAGCGAAATCGAGGACGCCGAACTCAATGTTGGGCTGGTCGCTGCATCGCGCACGGGCCCGTTCGACGGCTATGGCGGAGATGTCGGTTGCAGTCAGATGGCCCACACGCGGCGCCAGCTGCCGTGTGAAATGGCCCTCCGCGCAGGCCAGCTCAAGCGCCCGTCCGATGGGACCGGCAGGCAGAATTTCGAGCTGCCGCTGATATTTTTCCTGCTCATAGGACGAACCGTAGTTCCATGGATCCTCGGTCGCGAAATAGCTGTTCCAGAACGCCGTGCGATCCTTGTCGTGCCTGACCCGTGCGCGGCGCGGCGCTGCTGGAGGCTCTGCAGGTTCGGCGCTCGAGCGAACCAGCTCCCGCGCTTGCGCGGCCAATTGCGCGAGTTTGCCGAAATGGCTGTCCGGATCGGGCTCGCGTTCCGCCGAGGTCGACAATGCCTCGGCTGCAAGGCCAAGCCGCTCAGCAGGCACGACATTCTGGATCAATTCAATCCAATGATCCCTTGTCACCGCCCCGAGTACGCCGAATTGCACGACGGCTTCGATCTGGCCATCGATCATCAGATGGGCATAAATCTGATCGATTCCTTCCGGAAGTTGGGTCGCGGTCGGATTTCGGGCGGCGATGCGAATTCCAAGTGTCCACGCCAGCCTGCGCGGCGCGGCAAGATCGTCGGCGTCGAGAAGCATTTGCTCAAGCTGGTACTGGATGCGGCGAGCCGCGCCGGGATTGTTCCAGAGCTGGCCGAGTCCGATGATCAACCCGGTGATGGCGCCGCCAAACCGGTCCCACCGGGAAGCCAATTGCGCCGGCGCCGACAGGCTCCCCGCCAGAAGGCCATCGACGACCACCCTGGCGATCTCATGCGCCCACTTGCGTCCCGCCGGAAGCGCGCGCATGGACTGCGGGTCGACCGAGTGCGATCCGCGGCCGCAATCCGCCGCGGCGTTCCGCAACGCGAGCCATGCGAGTGCTTCGGAAGCGGTGCCGCCGTTCGCCGAATTGGAAACCAAGGGATTATGCGCCACGCCGTCTTACCCGCGCCTGGTTACAAGGTAGAACGAGAGTACCGCAACGCGCTTACATTGCCGGTGTAGAAAAAGCAAAAGGCGCCCCGAAAGGCGCCTCTTCATCGCTTGATTCCCTTTTGAGGAAACTGGAGCGGGTGAAGCGACTCGAACGCTCGACCCCAACCTTGGCAAGCCATTGATTCTAAGACACTTCTCGTCGCGAGTCGTTACCATTCATGCTAGAAAAGGATTGTCCAGCGCCCTGGGGAGCGGAACACTCTGTCCCACGGAGTTCCGTCGAAAGCCGCGCCTTTCGGCTTCCCTGCTGTCCGCTGCCATCGTCGACGATCCGGAACAACTTCGCTCATGGATTGCGGCAGCTCGCCGCACCGCCGCTCAGATTCGACCGACCGGCCGTGTGACCAAGCGAAAATTGAACGCGTCTGACAGGGAGAGCACGCAACACCCCTCCGGTCGCCCGGCAGAACATAAGACCGGAACCGGAAAACTCGCTTTCCCCGACCGCCGGCTCGGCAACCGCTCTGCCGGCCAAAACAAGTCACCACGTCCAGGTGTTGGGTTCCCAGGCGTAGCCGCCGGCGCTGCGGGCGACGTGGCCAAGGCCGGGGAATGGAAAATGGTAGACCATGGCGAGTGTTCGATCAGTGGCAAGCCCATCGAGAAGCCGCTTGCGCGTCGCAACGGCAAGGTCGCTGTCCTGATCAAAGATCGGATGCCATTCCGGATGAGCGAGCGCTGTGACTGAATGATGCACGACATCGGTGGTGTGGATCAGCGTTTCGCTGCCGCCATCGACCACGAGCGAGAGGTGGCCGGGCGTATGCCCTGGTGTAGGCAAGGCATGGATGCCAGGCACGATCTCCCGATCGCCTACGACCATATGCACACGCTCCTTGATCGCGCCGAGATTGGTCCGCGCGCAGGCCTTGGCAAAGGTCTTGAACTCGTCAGGAAACTTGAGCCCGGACAGGTCGGGATTCTCCTGGGTCCAAAATGCCCACTCCTTATCCGAGATGTAATATTGAGCATTGGGGAAGGCTAGCTTGCCGTCTGTTCCGGTTGTCGCAAGGATGTGGTCGGGATGGGCGTGTGTGATGACGATCGTGTCGATGTCGCCTGGATCGATGCCGGCCATCCTCAGATTGCGTGGCAGAAAACCCATCATCGATCCGAGCGCCGACGTCCCGCCGGTATCGACCAGAACAAGGTTGCGGCCCGTGTTCACGACAAGGTGGTTCATGTGGAAGACGCCACGCTTGGAATCGAGGTAGTGCTCCGCGGCCAGCGCGTCAAACTCGGCTTTGGCCGCGTTGAGGCCGACCGACGGGAACAGCGGTTCGATCAGCAGGGCACCGTCGCTGATGGAGAGCGCATCGAACATGCCGATCTTGAAGCTGTAAAAGGACGGTGGACCGGCCTGCGGCAGGCTGACGGGCGCAGCGAACGCGCGGCCATCCACAGAGAGCGCGGCAGCAGAGACCAGCCCTGCCGCCCCGGCGAGGAAACTGCGCCGCGAGGCTAAAGGAAGACGGGAAGTTGTTGATGGTTCGATGGTCATTGGGAGGCTCCTCATTTGGCAAAGCGATCATGGAAAGGCGTGAAGTCGACAAGTGGTGCGGGAACTGTGATGCCGCGCTGGACGATGCCGATCTTGTGACCGTTGGGCGTGTAGAGGTCGATCACGATGGCGTCTCCTTTCGTCACCTCCACTCCGTCGCATTTGTGGACACTCCGTCGCATTTGTGGAACGATATGTCAACAAATAGTCAAAGGCCAATTTTTCGTGAGGTCGTTGTGATATCTGGCTTTACTTAAAGGGTGTGATTGTTATATAGACCGATATGACAAGAAATACTTCCTTGCGCGGTCGGCCGCGCGAATTCGATCTTGATGTTGCCCTCGAGACCGCGATGCGGGTGTTTTGGCGCAATGGATACGAGGCGACGTCGATGTCCGATCTGGTCGACGCGCTCGGCATCAACCGTGCGAGTCTTTATGCCGCCTTCGGCGACAAGGAGGCGCTGTTCCTGCGTGTGCTCGACCGCTACAGGCAGGATTTTACAGAACGTCCGGTCGCCGCGCTCAACGAATTCGAAGACCCACGTGAAGCGGTTGGCGCGTTCCTCTATCGGACGGTCGACCACCTGACCGACGACAGACTGCCGCGCGGGTGTCTGTTCGCAAATGCGATCCTGGAAAGTCCAGGCGGCTCGGAGCGGATCTGCCAGGCGGTGGCAAATGGCGTCGCTGGCCTCGAGGATGCAATCTACCACGTGCTGCTGCGTAGCAGCGGCACAGACAAAATCCCGGTCGGCACGGACTGTCGGGCTCTGGCTCGATTTTTTGTCGGTGTTGCCCAGGGCATGGCCTTGATGGCCAAGGTCTCACCGGACAAGTCGCTTGTCTTGGACATCGCCAGCACCAGCATGGCGATCTGGCCGACGGCGAGATAGCACCGTCCGGTCTCACATCCGAAAGATACCGAGTTGGCCGACCGCCAACCAGCGCCAATAATGTCCGTTCGGTCTGGCTGTGCTCTCGCAACGATGCAGTCGGCAATTTGGCCGCGGCTCTTGGGGTCTGGGTATTTGGGGTCTGGGTATGATGAGCGCGCGAATAGGCATCCGCAATGTGAGCAGATAGCAGCGCTTCCGCTTTGCCGACCACTCCGCGTCTGAACGGCAAAAACGAAAAAGCCGCGGCGGACCGCGGCTTTTCGATGCTTGATTCCCTTTGAGGAAATTGGAGCGGGTGAAGCGATTCGAACGCTCGACCCCAACCTTGGCAAGGTTGTGCTCTACCCCTGAGCTACACCCGCTCACACGGCCTTTGGGCCGCAAGCCGGGCCTATATGGCTGAAGAGCGCGGCGATTGCAACAGGGAAATGACGGGCTTTTTGGTCGTGCCAAATCGCCTGGCCGAACCTCGTTGGCCACGCCGGTGGTCATTGACTTCCCGCATGACGGTCTTGTCTCGGCGGCATCATTGGCCGTAAACGGCTTTGCGCGTGGCCAGACTTGTACCAGATAGGGAAAGACCATCGATGCCGAAGACAGAAGCCGAGCTTTTCGCCTTTCTTGCCGATCTCGGCATATCAGTGTCGACCGTGCGCCATCCGCCGCTCTATACGGTGGCCGATTCGCAGTCGCTGCGCGGCGAGATACCGGGCGGGCACACCAAAAACCTGTTCCTAAAGGACAAGAAGGACAATTTCTTCCTGGTCAGTGTCAGCGAGGACGCGGTCGTCGACCTGAAGCAGATCCACACGATCATCGGCGCCGCCAGCCGAGTGTCGTTCGGCAAGCCGGAGATGCTGATGGAACTGCTCGGCGTCATTCCGGGCGCGGTCACCGTGTTCGGCCTGATCAACGACGCTGAAAGACGGGTCAAGGTGGTGCTCGACCAGGATTTGATGGCGCATGCGGTGGTCAATGCGCATCCGCTGACCAATGAGGCGACGACGTCGATCGCTTCCGCCGACCTCGTCAGATTCGTCGAGGCAACCGGACATGATGCTGCTATCTTGAAAGTCTCGGCTTGATCGCCACATGGATGGCGAAAACTGACCTCTAGCATGGATGTCGCGCCTGCTCCGCTGGCGAGGGGCGCGACCGGAAGGGCGACGACATGAGCGACAACAACAATCCGTTTGGCGGCCAATTCGGCGGCAATGCCGGCCAGTACACCACCTCCGTGCAATATGGCGGCGCCGAGTCCGCCAAATCGGCACTTGGCCCGGCACCGGGCACCGCGCCGGCGCCCGCCGGCGATCTGATCAAGGACACCACGACCGCCGCCTTTGCCGCCGACGTCATCCAGGAATCGCGGAAACAGCCGGTGCTGGTCGATTTCTGGGCGCCTTGGTGCGGGCCCTGCAAGCAGCTCACGCCGCAGTTGGAAAAGGCGGTCAAGGCCGCCGGCGGCAAGGTCAAGCTGGTCAAGATGAACATCGACGACCACCCCTCGATCGCCGGCCAGCTCGGTATCCAGTCGATCCCGGCGGTCATCGCCTTCAAGGACGGCCAGCCGGTCGACGGCTTCATGGGCGCCATCCCCGAGAGCCAGATCGGCGAGTTCATCACCAAGGTCGGCGGCAAGGGCAATGGCGCGCCGCCGGTCTCCGAAGCACTGGCCGCGGCAGCCGAAGCGCATGCGGCGGGCGATGCGCAGACCGCTGCCGACATCTATGACGCCATATTGGCGCAGGCGCCCGAGACGATCGAGGCGATTGCCGGGCTGGGCGAGCTTCTGTTCGAAGCCGGCGACGCGCAAGGCGCCGAGGCGCTGCTGGCAACGGCGCCGGAAGCCAAGAAGGATGCGCCGGCACTTGCCGCGCTGCGCGCCAAGATGACGCTGGCTGCGGAAGCGGCAGCGCTCGGCAATCCGGCCGAGTTCGAGCAGCGCCTGGCCGCCAATCCCGGCGACCACCAGGCGCGTTTCGATCTTGCCATGGTCCAGAATGCGCGAGGCGATCGCCATGCGGCCGCCGACAATCTGCTGGCCATCATCAAGGCTGACCGCACCTGGAACGAGGACGGCGCCAGGGCGCAGCTTCTGAAACTGTTCGAGGCCTGGGGTATGACCGACGAGGCGACGCTGGCGGCGCGGCGCAAATTGTCGTCGCTGCTGTTTTCCTAGTGCATGATCCCGAAAAGTGGGAACCGGTTTTCGGAAGAGACCATGCACCAGCAAATAGCCGTTCGCCGGCGAAATTGTCGGCAGAATGGCTGTCGGGCCTTGCGGTCGGTGGCCGCCGCGCCAGATTAGGCCGATACTATCGTCGCCATGGGCAGGCGAAGCCATCGGAGGAGTGAAGGTGCAGGTCGGAAACGCATTTTACCGGGTCGGCAAGGATCTGCCGTCGACCATCCCGGTGTTTCCGCTTGCCGGCGCGCTGCTTTTGCCGGGCGGCCGCATGCCGCTCAACATTTTCGAGCTGCGCTATCTGCAGATGGTGGATGAGGCGATCGC
This sequence comes from Mesorhizobium neociceri, assembly GCF_013520985.1. Taxonomy (GTDB): domain Bacteria; phylum Pseudomonadota; class Alphaproteobacteria; order Rhizobiales; family Rhizobiaceae; genus Mesorhizobium; species Mesorhizobium neociceri. The sequence goes on from NZ_JACDTY010000015.1 coordinate 104,328, forward strand.
CGGTTCACGGCTGATCGGCATCATCCAGCCGAGCCTCGACGGCGCGCTGCGCGCCGATGGCGAACCAGAACTGTGCAATGTCGGCTGCGCCGGGCGCATCATCTCGATGGCCGAGAGCGGCGACGGCCGCTATCTGATTTCGCTGCAGGGCGTATGCCGGTTCCGCATCGCCCATGAATTGCCGGTGAAGACGCCGTTTCGGCAATGCAAGCTGGCACCGTTCCTTACCGATCTTAGGGAAGACCAGGCGGCAAACGAGGTCGACCGGCCGGCGCTGCTCAAGGCATTTCGTGCCTATCTGCAGGCCAATGAGCTCGAGGCAGACTGGGAAAGCGTCAGCCGCGCCGAGAATGCCATGCTGGTCAACGCGCTGTCGATGATGGCGCCCTACGGCCCGGCCGAGAAACAGGCGCTGCTTGAGGCGGCGGATTTGAGGGCGCGAGCCGAGACGCTGATCGCCATCACCGAAATGGCGCTGGCGCGCGAGAATGAGGACTTTGGCTCCAGTCTTCAATAATATGCGTCGATATTCAGGTGAGGCCGGCCTACGAACGGCCGATACCTCCGCTTCCGGTGCTCACGTACTTCAAGTACGCTCCGCTCCGGTTCTCGGGATCAGCCATTCTCGACTCGGCCTGACCTGAATCTCGACACATCTTGGGCCGGTGATGTTGGCAACTGGCGGACGAAAAGAGGACTGCGATGGCTGCGGACGGGCGTGAAGGCAAGGCCAATGTCGACCCGAAACTGCTGGAGCTGCTGGCCTGCCCGCTGACCAAGGGGCCGCTGGCCTGGGACCCGGAGCGCGGCGAGCTGATCTCACGCGTCGCCAAGCTCGCCTATCCCGTACGCGACGGCATCCCGATCATGCTGCCTTCGGAGGCGCGGAGCATTTCGGCGGAAGACGTGCTATCGCCGCCGCGGCTAAGTGGGCCTTCCTGAATTTCGAGCATCGTCGCGACGCACAAGTTGGCAGAGGTTTGCGGGACAGCGCCCCCCCTCTGCCCTGCCGGGCATCTCCCCCACTTGGGGGGAGATCGGCAGCTTCGTCGCCCAGCCCGTCTTTAACGTTGGAGATTGGCGAAGGCGGAGATGACGGCCAATCTCCCTCCTTGTGGGGGAGATGTCCGGCAGGACAGAGGGGGGCGCGAAGGATCACCGTCGCTTCGCATTCGTTCCTGTGGGACGATGAATGAGCTGCGATTACTGAAAATTGCGGCCCTTGGGCATGACCCTCTCGGCCTTGTCCGACAGTGTTGCGATATCCGGCCGGGCGGGCACAGCCGGCGTCATCTCTTCCAACAGCACCGTCAGCCAGGGCGTCAGATCCTCGATCTTCTCGGCGACGATGTGGATGACATCGGATTCCGACTGCAGCTTGCCGGTGACCTTGACGAAGCGTGCGCCCATGACGATCGGCCGGAATCGGGTAAATGTCCTCTCCCAGAAAATGACGTTGGCGACGGCCTTGTCGTCCTCCAGCGTCAGGAAGATCGCATTGCCCTTGCCGGGCCGCTGCCGCACCAAGACCAGGCCGGCGACGGAGACCCGCCTGCCGTCGCGAACCGAGCCAAGGTTGGCATTGGGGATGACGCCGGCGCGGTCGAGGCGCTCGCGCAGGAAGGCGACCGGATGCGCCTTCAGCGACAGGCCGAGCGCGCGGTAATCGTGGATGACATGTTCGCCGAGCGGCATTGTCGGCAGTTTGGTTTCGGGTTCGAGCTCGCGCAACCGGATCGCCGGCTGGTCGAACAGCGGCAGTTTTTCGGCGGCACTCTTGCCGTCCAGCGCGCGCACCGCCCACAAGGCTTCACGACGATCAAGGCCGAGCGAGCGGAAGGCGTCGGCCTGCGCCAGCCTTTCGATATCGTCGACATCGAGGCCGGAGCGCAGCCAGACATCCCTGACGCTTGAGTAGCCGGAACCGCGGCGCTGGGTGAACTGCTCCATGCGCTTTTCCGCCAGGCCCTTGATCTGACGGAAGCCAAGCCGGACGGCATACGCGGTCTTGATGACACCACGCATTTCGCCATGGCGTGGGAGGATTTTTGCCGAATCGAATTCGTCTTCTTCGAGGGTGCAGTCCCAGTCGGAAAAATTGACGTCAACGTCGCGGATGGCGACGCCATGGTCGCGTGCGTCGCGCACCAGCTGTGCCGGCTGGTAAAACCCCATCGGTTGCGAATTCAGGATCGCGGCACAGAACACGTCGGGATAAAAGGTCTTGAACCAGCAGGAGGCATAGACGAGCAGCGCGAAGGAGGCGGCGTGGCTTTCTGGAAAGCCGTATTCGCCAAAGCCTTCGATCTGCTTGAAGCAGCGCTCAGCGAAGTCTCTGGCATAGCCCTTCTTGACCATCCCTTCGACCATTAGCGTTTCATAGTTCCCGATCGTGCCATTGCGTTTAAAGGTGGCCATGGCGCGTCTTAGCTTATCCGCCTCACCGGGAGAGAACCCTCCGGCATCGATCGCGATCTTCATCGCCTGCTCTTGAAACAGCGGCACGCCGAGCGTTCGCTCCAGAATGGCTTTCAGCTCTTGGCTCGGATACTCGACCTTTTCCTTTCCCTGACGTCGCCGCAGATAAGGATGCACCATGTCGCCCTGGATTGGGCCCGGCCGCACGATCGCCACTTCGATGACCAGATCGTAGAATGTGCGGGGCCGGAGACGCGGCAGCATCGACATCTGTGCGCGCGATTCGATCTGGAAAACGCCCAATGTGTCGGCCCGGCAAATCATATCGTAAACGCGGCTATCCCTTTGTGGAATCGTCGCCAGGGTCAGCCGCCGGTCATACTTGTCTCTCACCCCATAATGGGTTTCCAGCAGGTCAAAGGCACGCCTCAGGCAAGACAGCATGCCAAGCGCCAGCACATCGACTTTGAGGATGCCGACATTGTCGAGGTCATCCTTGTCCCACTCGACCATCTTGCGCTCATCCATCGCCGTCTTGACGATGGGGACGATCTCATCGAGCCGGTCCTTGGTGATGACGAAGCCGCCGACATGCTGGGAGAGATGCCGGGGAAAGCCCATAATATCGTTGGAGCGTTCGATCACCAGTCTTGCCAACGGGTCGGCGCGGTCAATGCCGCCAGCGTGAGCCTCTTTCTCTCCGAGCTCCGAAGTCGACCAACCCCAGATCGTGCTAGACAATGCGCTTCTGACATCCTCGGACAGACCCATGGCCTTCGCCACTTCCCGCAGCGCCGAGCGGCCGCGATAGCTGATGACAGCAGCAGCAAGCGCAGTGCGCTTGGCGCTGTATTTGTCGTAAATATACTTGATGACGACGTCGCGCTTTTCGTGCTCGAAATCGACATCAATGTCCGGGGGTTCGTCACGCTCTGTCGAGACAAAGCGTTCAAAAAGAACGTCCAGAAGACTGGGGTCGACTTCCGTTATCTCAAGGCAATAGCAAATGACGGAGTTTGCAGCTGAGCCGCGTCCCTGACACAGGACACCCTGCGAACGCGCGAACCGAACGATGTCGCGAACAGTGAGGAAATAACGAGCGTATTTCTTCAGGCCGACGATTGCGAGTTCATGCCTGACAAGACCATCCACTTTATCAGGAATGCCCTCGGGGTAGCGTTTTCTGGCGCCCTCCCAGGTCAATCTCTCCAGTTCAGTCTGAGGGTCGACGCCGGCTTCGGTCGTTTCTTCCGGATAATTGTGCTTCAGCTCATCAAAGGAAAAACTCAGACCTTCGGCAAAGCGCAGCGTCTCGGCCAGCGCCTGCGGATGCCTACGAAACAGACGCGCCATTTCCAGCGGCGGCTTCAGGTGGCGTTCGGCGTTGACTGCCAGCTGCAGCCCCACCTCGGCAACGGGCGTGTTGAGGCGGATCGCGGTGAGCACATCTTGCAACGGACGCCGCTCGGCACTGTGATAGAGCACATCGTTGGTCGCCATCAGCGCTACGCCGGCGGCGTCGGCCATGGCGGCCGCCTGCTCGATGCGAAAGCGGTCATTGCCGCGATAGTCCGGCGCAACGCCTAGTCGCAGATTCCTGCCGAAGCGATCCTTTAGCTGGTGCAGCAGGGCCAGCCCGTCGCTAGCGCCCGCCGTCAGATCAGGCAGGATCGCCAGCGACATCAGATCTCCCCATTCGAGCAGGTCGCTGCGTTGGAGAAGAGTGGCGCCCTTTTCGGTTTCGTCGCGCAGATTGGCTTGGGTGAGCATGCGGCAGAGATGTCCCCAGCCCTTGCGGTCCTGCGGATAGGCGAGGATGTCAGGCGTACCGTCTTCGAACACCAGCCGGCAGCCGGGGTGATAAGAGAAAGTTTCCGCCTTGGCCTGCTGCCAAGCGCGTACGACGCCGGCCACGGTGTTGCGATCGGCAAGGCCGATCGCGGAGAATCCCATGAGCTTGGCCGCCACGACCAACTCCTCCGGTTTGGAGGCGCCGCGCAGGAAGGAGAAGTTCGACTGGATGCCGAACTCGGCATAGGGGATGACGGTCAATGCGTTCATGCGAAGACCCCATGCATAAACCAGCGTGGCGGCACCTGCGGGTTGCCGTAAAGGCCTTGCCGGTAGAGCCAGTAGCGGCGGCCGTCGGCATCCTCGATGCGGAAATAGTCACGAGTCGATGTGACAGGGTCGCTCATGGCTTCATGCCACCATTCGGCGGCGATACGTTCGGGTCCCTCCACACGCGTGACCCGGTAGAGCGCGCGCCGCCAGCGGAAGTGCAGCGGCGGCCCCTCCGGCATCTCGGTCGCCGGCACTTCGATCGGCTCGGGCGAACGGAACAGCCGGATCGGCCGCTCCGGCGGGAAGATGGTTGCGGGCGGCGCGTCTTTCCGGTCCGGCTTTTTCGGTGGCGTGGTCCGTTGCGGCGCCTCGGAGAAGGGGATGGTGGCGACGGCGCGCTCCGGCAGATGGCTTTCGACGGCGACCGCTTTCAGCACAGCATTGTCGCCGAGCCGGGCGCGGATGCGGTCGGCAAACAGCGCGATGTCGGCGCCGTCATCCTCGGTCTCGCCGGTCAGATCGGCCTGCTGCATGTCGAAGGCGGCGGCCGCCAGAACGGAAAGCCGCACCAGATCGAAACCGTAGCCGGCATCGATGTCCTGTTCGAGCGCTGTCAGCCGCTCGTGGAACAGGCGCTGGATCAGCTTCGGTTCGCGCAGGGGCCGCGAGGTGCCGACAGCGATGCGGCTGACGGCGCCGTCGACGCGAAACAACAGCAGCGCCAGCATCCGGGCGCCTTCGCCGCGGCGTTCGAGATCGACCTTCAAGGTCACCGCCAGCATTTCCACCAGCCGCTCGATCTCGGCGGTGAGCACGACCGGCTCGGCGAGGTGGCGTTCGACCGAAAGCGGCGCCACGGGCAGACGCGGCGAAACCGCCTCGTCGAGGCGGCCGAGCGCCTGGTCTAGCCGCAACAGCAAGCTGGCGCCGAAGCGGCGGGCAAGCGGCGCGCGCGGCGCAGCCATGACGGCGCCCGCGGTGCGCAGGCCGACGCTTTCCAGGCTGGCGCGGATATCAGGCTCGATGCGCAAAGCGGCCAGCGGCAAGGGGGCGAGCAGTGCTTCCTCCTCGCCGGAGGGAATAATGCGATCGCCGCAGAAGCGCGCCGCCGCCCAGGCGGCGCCCGGCGTCGCGGCAAGCCCGGCGCGGACATCGAAACCCTGCTGGAAAAAGCGCGCAAGAATGTCATCCAGCATGGCGCGTTCGCCGCCGAACAGATGCGTGCAGCCGGTGACGTCGAGATAAAGCCCGTCGGCGCCGTCGAGCGCCACCAGCGGCGTGTAGCGGTCGCACCAGTCGGCGAGGCCTTCGAGCAGCCGGCGATCGGCTTCCGGATCGGCCTCGACAATGTCGATCGAGGGATGCATGGCGCGCGCGTCGGCAATGCCCATGCCGCGCTTCAGGTGCAGCGCCTCAGCCCGCTCGTCGAGGGCTGATATGCGCTGGGCGTTGCGGTCGCGATGGCTGATTACCAGCGGTGGGTGAGATGGCGGCAAATGATCCGACGGCCGGGAACGCCACGACCGTCCCAGGCGCTGGCGCAGGATCCGCTCCGCCCCGAGATGCGGGAACCACAGCGACAGAATTCTCTGGCCTTCTCTCTTCGAAACGGTGCTCATCGGGGTTCCATTCCAGTGTGAATTGTCCGAGCAGAGCCGTGCGGCTCTTGCCGATGCTGACGGTGAAGGCAGGGCGGCCGATCGAGTCGGCGAGCGGCCCGGCAATCGTCCGGCGCGATGTTGCGGGTGCGCCCGACACGATGAGACGCACCGGGGCGGCGGTCGGTTCGGCCTCGCCGGCCTGGCGCAGCAGGAACACCGGCCGGCCGGCGCTTTGGGCGCGGGCGTGCAACCGGCGCGTTGCGGTGAGGTCGAGCCGGTGCGGGCTGCCGCGGATTTCGAGAATGACTGCGGCGAGCGCGGTCATCTTCGCGGCCTCCTCGGCCACCCACAGCGCATCGGTGAGTTTCGGCGCCTCGGAAAACAGCAATTGCTCCGGCGCGATGCCGAACAGGCCCTGCAATCCCTTGGCATAGGGGAAGCCGGCCTCGCGAAAAATCTCCGACGTGCCGATCCACAGCACCGGCAGGGCCTGCCCCTTGAGGATCAGGCTGACCAGCGACAGCACAAAGCCGGCGACGGCCCCGGCATTGCGGGTCTCAAGGCCGTGGATTTCGCTCAGGGCGGCTTTCGGCAGGCCGCCGCTCAGCGCGGCATCGAGGCGCTCGACGCCGGTGGGCAGGAAGGCATCCGGCGAAGCAACGGCAAGGCCACGCCGGATAATGGTGATATCAGGGGCGACATCGAGATCGGGCGCGTTGCCGTCAGCACGCGCGCGGGCCCGCTCGCCAGCGGCCAAGCGCTCGGGCAGCGTTCCCTCGATCTTCGCGATCTGGCGGCGCAGGGCAAAAACAGTCTCCCGCGCCACGGCTGATGTCGCCATGACGGTCAGTTTCTCTCACAATTGTTCCTGTTATGTTCCTATAGATTCCAGAGGGTGCCGGAAGAGTCAAGCGGAGTCATGCGGAATTTATTCCTGTCTCCGAGTCGGGAGGATAGGCGACAGCCGCGTTCATTTGCCGATTCCGGAGGGAAAGCCTATATGCCGGGATCAAAGGACTAAAGCATGGCCCGCATCTACAAGACCCGCACCTGGCACGACGAACTCTCGCCCTCGATCGAGGAAATGGAGTTCCTGGCGCTGGAGGCGTATGCGCATCTGCCGGACGATTTTCGCAAGCTCACCGGCGAGATCGTCATCCAGATCGCCGAGTTCCCGACCGACGAGATCATGGACGATCTGTCGCTGGAGACGCCGTTCGACCTGCTCGGCCTGTTCGAGGGCCGCGGCATCGCCGAGCGCTGGAACCCGCAGACCGGCGAAGGCCCGAACCGCATCACCCTCTACCGCCGCGCCATCCTCGACTACTGGGCCGAGAACGAGGAGACGCTGGGCGACATCGTCACCCACGTGCTGATCCACGAGATCGGCCACCACTTCGGCCTGTCGGACGATGATATGGAGAAGCTCGAAGAGGCGGCCGAGTAAGGCTGCGTCGATATTCAGGTGAGGCTGGCCTGCGAACGGCAGATACCTGCGCTTCCGGCCTTCGCCGGCCGAAGCCTGCATGAGTGGTTGCGGCAGTTAAGGCTACGGCCGGCGTAGGCCGGTGCTCACGTACTTCAAGTACGCTCCGCTCCGGTTCTCGGTATCAGCCATTCTCGGCTCAGCCTGACCTGAATCTCAACACAGCCTGCGTAGGTGCCTGCAAAGCCTACCAATCGCTCAGCTTGGTATCCGGCCCGTATTCCTGGCCGTCGATATCCTTCACCACCGCCTGGCCGCAGCGCATCGACTTGGTCTTCTTGTCGTAGGCGTAGGTTGGCGAGCCGTACAAATGCCAGCCCTTGTTCAGCGCCGCGGTCACCTTGTGGCAGAAGGTTGAATCGTCGGGGGCGGACAGAAAGCGGTAAAGTCTCATGGGTCAGGTCCTGTCGTGAATTCTGTGTTGTCGGGCGGGATTGTTCCGAAGCCGGCTTAGGCAATCATGCGCCGATGGCGGCGGCTTTCGCCAGCAGTTTTTCGGCTTGCGCCAGATGCAGCCGCTCGACCATCCTGCCGTCCAGCGCAATCACGCCCTTGCCGGCATTTTCGGGCAAGGCGAAGGCATCTTTCACCGCACGCGCCTCGGCAAGGGCTTCGGGCGCGGGCGCAAAGGCATGGTTGGCGGCGTCGACCTGGGCCGGGTGGATCAGCGTCTTGCCGTCGAAGCCCATGGCGGCGGCTTCCGTGCATTCGCGCGCAAACGCGTCAGGATCGCGAAAATCGTTGGAGACGCCATCGAGCATGTCGATGCCGCCGGCGCGCGCGGCCAGCACCATCTGCATCAGCCAGGGCACGAGATAGCGCCGGTCGGGCGTCGCCAGAATGCCGGTCTCCATGACCAGATCGTTCGTTCCGGCAACGAAACAATTGAGACGCGAGGCCGGGTCGCGGCCGAGCTCGGCGATGGCGCCGATGTTGAGCATGGCCTTTGGCGTCTCGATCATTGCCCAGAGTTTGACGCTGTCGGGAGCAAAATTGTCGTCGAGCACATCACCGACTTCCAGAATGTCGCGCGGTGTGGCGACCTTGGACAACAGGATGCCGTCTGGCTCGAATTTTGCCGCGGCCAGCAGATCATCGTTGCCCCATTCGCTGGACAGCGCGTTGACGCGTACGATCATCTCGCAGCGCCGCTTGGGTCGGCTGGCGAAAATGCCGGCCAATTTTTCGCGCGCCGCGACCTTGTCGGCGGGCGCGACGGCGTCTTCGAGATCGATGATGACAGCATCGCAGGCCAGCGCTGCGATCTTGGCCAGCGCCTTGTCGTTGGAAGCCGGGACATAGAGCACAGAGCGCCGCGGGCGGTGGGGTTCGCTTGTCATGGCCGATCTATGCCGCGTGTGGTTGGTGGAGGCAAGCGTCCGACCGGTATCTGATAACGAGCCAACCGCGAAAGCTTGCGCTGCCCCTTGTCTGCTCGTCCTCCTCCGCAGTTGCGGAAGGGCCCTTCCTCTCCCCCGTCGATCGGGGGAGAGGTGTCGAGCGAAGCTCGACGGAGTGGGGGTCGACCCTTGGGCGCAAAGCGAAGCGATGCTTGCGCTAGTGCCCTTCCTATGTCCGTTCGCGACGATTGCCAGGTGGTTCCCCACTCCGTCTCGGCTTCGCCGAGCCACCTCTCCCCCCTCCGGAGGGAGAGGAAGGGAGCGTGGCCGGGGCGGCGCCAACGTCCGGAAAGGATGGTAGGCTTGAAGCGCAGGTCCTGCACGAAAACTGCACATCTCTGCGGGAAACCTCCTCCGCTCCGCCCCGGCGCCTCCATGCGAGCCCGCGACAACAGCGGCATGCAACAGCGACGCACCCACCGTTGGTCCCTGCCTTATCGGCTGCGCAGCGAAAGCTGGTGGCTGGTCGACCCGCCCCGGCCCGAGGCCCGCCCTTGCCCGGAGGCAAGCCTGCTCCCTTTTATCCGCCCGCCCGCCGGCCGGATCCAGCCCATCAGGAAAGTCCGCGCATGACATCGACCTTCACGCCGACCTTTTGCAGTCGCTTCGGCGTCGCCGTCCTGCTCGCCGCGCTGGCGGATTTTTTCTTCTATGGCCAGCCCGCCGGGATCACTGTCCTTTTGTTTGCCATCGTGATTGCCGGTGCGGTCGTCGCTGTTCATCCTGCCGCCCTGAATTCCACCCGGCCCTGGCTCAAGCCTGCCGTCCTGTTCGTCGCGCTGCTGCCGCTGGCCGAGAATGTCAGCCCGCTGTCGGTCGCGGTCGCGCTTGCGGCGTTGGTCGTGTTTGCGCTGTCGCTAGCCGGGCGGCTGAGGCACGGCGTTGCCCGCATTGCCGGCCAGATCGCGCTGTTCCTGCTGGCGGCGCCGCTGCGCCTTATCGGTGACTTCTTCCGCTGGCGCCGAACGGTGCGACGGCTTGGCGGCCGCCGCATCCGCCTGACTGCTGTCATCGTCTGGGTCATGCCGGTGACGCTCGGCGCGGTGTTCCTGCTTTTGTTCGGCGCCGCCAATCCGGTCATCGATTACTGGCTGTCGCTGATCGACCTGATGAAGCTGCTCGACCTCATCCAGCTGGCGCGGATTGTCTTCTGGCTGTTCGTGCTCGCCAGTGTCTGGGCTTTGCTGCGACCCCGCCTGCCGCGCTTCCGGCCCCGCCTTCCGCGTCTGACACCGCCCGCAGCCGTGGCCGCACCGACTGCGGCAAAATCCGCCACAACGATCGAGGACATCGTCTTCGGCAAAGCCGCCATTCTGCGCGCGCTGATCGTCTTCAACGCCTTGTTTGCGCTGCAGACGGCGCTCGACGCCGCCTATCTCTGGGGCGGGGTCGCCCTGCCGGACGGGTTGAGCTACGCCGCCTATGCGCATCGCGGCGCCTATCCGCTGATCGCCACCGCGCTGCTGGCCGCCGGCTTCGTGCTGGCGGCGCTGCGGCCGGGCAGCGAAACATCAGGCGATCCGCTGATCCGCCGGCTGGTCTATGCCTGGGTGGCACAGAACATCGTGCTGGTCATCTCGTCGATCCTGCGGCTGGACCTCTATATCGGCGTCTATGCGCTGACCTACTGGCGCATCGCGGCTTTCGTCTGGATGGGGCTGGTGGCGGCCGGGCTTGCGCTGATCATTGCCCGCATCGCGCTCAGAAAATCCAACGAATGGCTGTTCTCCGCCAATCTTCTGACGCTATCGGCGACGCTTTATGCCTGCTCCTTCATCAATTTCGCAGCCCTGATTGCCAACTTCAATGTCGACCATTCTCTTGAGATGTCCGGCTCCGGCACCCCGCTCGATACCGAGTATCTGCGCTCGTTCGGCGCTGTCGCCCTGCCGGCATTGGACCGCTACTACATGCATCAGACCGGACATCTGACCACCTGGGTGGTCGACCTGCAAATGGCTGACGACTATCTCGCCGAACAGAAGCAGTGGCGCGCCTGGAGCTTTCGTGGCTGGCGGCTGGTCAAGGTTCTCGACAAAAGAGGTCCGCTCGTGCTTCCTCCTGCAGAACAACCTCTGCTGCCTGCCATACCATCCACACCGGACCGCTAGACCATGCCGCATCAGATTCTGGTCGCCGACGACGATCCGCACATTCGCGAAATCATCTGCTTTGCGCTGGAGAAGGCCGGGATGAAGACGCAGGCCGTGTCTGACGGCGCGGCCGCCCTGCAGGCGATCGAACGCCGCGAGCCCGATCTCGTCGTGCTCGACATCGGCATGCCGGAGATGGACGGGCTGGAGGTCTGCCGGCGGCTGAGACAACGCTCCGACGTGCCGGTGCTGTTCCTGTCCGCACGCGACGAAGAAATCGACCGCATCCTCGGGCTCGAAATGGGCGGCGACGACTATGTGACGAAGCCGTTCAGCCCGCGCGAACTGGTGGCGCGCGTCAACGTCATCCTGCGCCGCGCCCGCGCCGTGCCGGATCCCGCCGACGCGAGGGCCTTCGCGCATGGCAAGCTCAGCCTGGTGCCGGCCAGCCACGGCGCCAGTTTCGACGGCAAGGCACTGGCGCTGACGGCGATCGAATTCTCGATCCTGAAAGGGTTTCTGGCGCGGCCGGCGCATGTGCTGGGGCGCGACCTGGTGGTGGCCAGCGCCTATGCCGCCAACATCCATGTCGCCGACCGCACCGTCGACAGCCATATCCGCAACATCCGCGCCAAGCTGGCGGCGGCGGGCTGTCTCGATGCCATCGAGACCGTGCATGGCGTCGGTTTCCGGCTCGGCCGATGCGGCGCCTGAGCGACGCCAAATGGATCGGCACCAAATGGCGGCCAAGGCTGGCCACGGTGGTTCTCGCCATCCTCATCATGGTGCTGGCGCTGCCGCTGGTCGGCCTGTTCTTCTTCCGGCTTTATGAAAACCAGCTGATCCGCCAGACCGAGGGCGAGCTGATCGCGCAGGGCGCCGTCATTGCCGCCATTTATGCGCAGGATGTCCGCGACGCCGGCATTTCCCCGGACAAGCTCGGCGCGCCGGTTGAAGCAGAGAGCGACGATGCCAGCCGCAGCGACGACTCGCCTTACCAGCCGATCGAGCCGAGCCTCGACCTTGCCTCCGACTATCTGCTGCCGACCCGGCCCGCCGGCATCGCCGCCACCACCGATCCGGCCTTTGCGGTGATCGGCGCGCGGTTGTCGGGCATTCTCGACGCCACGCAGAAAACCACGCTGGCCGGCTTCCGGCTGCTCGATCCCAAGGGCGTTGTTATTGCCGGTCGCGATGAGATCGGACTGTCGCTCGGCGGTGTCGACGAGGTGCGAACAGCATTGTCCGGCCACTACGCCAGCGTGTTGAGACAAAGAATTCCCGACCAGCCGCCGCCGCCGCTCTATTCGGTCAGCCGCGGCACGAAGGTCCGCGTCTTCGTTGCCATGCCGGTCGCGGTCGACGGGCGGGTCGCCGGCGTGATCTATCTGTCGCGGACGCCGAACAACATCGTCAAACATCTCTATGGCGAACGCGGCAAGGTGACGCTCGCGGCCATCGCCATGCTCTTCGGCACGCTGCTGATCGCGCTGGTGTTCCTGCGCACCGTCAGCCGGCCGATCTACGCACTGATGGAGCGCACACGGCGCATCGCCGCCGGCGACCGCGACGCGATCCGGCCGCTCGACCATCACGGCACGCGCGAAATGGCCGAACTGTCCGCCGCCTTTCTCGACATGGCCGAAAAGCTGCAGGCGCGCTCCGACAGCATCCAGACCTTTGCCACGCATGTCTCGCATGAGCTCAAATCGCCGCTGACGGCGATCCAGGGCGCGGCCGAGCTGTTGCGCGATTCCGGCGAAGCGATGGACGCGGCCGAGCGAAAGCGGTTTTCCGGCAACATCGTCAACGACGCCGGAAGGCTTAACCTGCTGGTGCGGCGCCTGCTCGACCTGGCGCGGGCCGAGAACCTGGCGCCGAGCGGCGAAAGCACATCGCTCGATGCAGCGCTGGCCCTGCTGCCGGTGGATGGCCGGCTGGCGGTCGGCGTCGAAGCGGGTGGCACCATTAGCCTGCGCATCTCGGCCGAGAATGCGGCGATCGTGCTTGCCAATCTGATCGACAATTCGGCCAGGCACGGCGCGACGCAGGTTTTGCTGGCGGCGGCCACCATCGAGGGCAAGGTGACCATTGCCGTCAGCGACGATGGCGCCGGCATTTCGCCGAGCAACAGGGCCCGTATCTTCGAACCGTTTTTCACCACGCGGCGCGAATCCGGTGGCACCGGCATGGGCCTCGGCATCGTGCTGGCCCTCCTGAAAGCGCATGATGGCACGATCGCGCTGGTTGACTCCGGGCGCGGCACGCGCTTCGAGATTTCCTTACCGGCCGCGTGAGGTATGCGGGCGAAATGAATAGAGCATGATGTCGTCCGACTTCACACTTTTCGGCATCATGCTCAAATCGGAGAACAAGAGTGCGCTACGACATCGTCATCATCGGCGGAGCCATCGTCGGCTCCTCGGTCGCCTACTATCTGCGCGAGGAAGGCTTTTCCGGCTCGATCGCGCTGATCGAGCGCGATCCGCAATTCGCCCATGCGGCAACGACGCTGTCCTGCGCCTCCATCCGCCAGCAATTCTCGATCCCGGAAAACATCCGGCTGTCGCAGTTCACGCTGAAACTGTTCCGGCGGCTGAAGGAAACCTTTGGCGCGGATGCCGATATCGGCTTTCACGAGGGCGGCTATCTGATCCTGGCCGGCGAGGCCGGGCTGCCGATCCTAAAAGCCAACCACGAAGCGCAGATCGCCGAGGGCGCCGACATCGTGCTCGAGGACGCCGACCAGCTGGCGCGGCGGTTTTCGTGGCTGTCGACGGAAGGCATCAGCGCCGGCGCCTACGGCCGAACCGGCGAGGGCTGGTTCGACGCGCATGCCATGCTGATGCTGTTCCGCAAGGCGCTGCGCGCGAAAAAGATCGATTTCATCACCGCCGATGTCACCGGCATCGAGCGGCAGGGCGACCGCGTCACCGGCGTCACCCTCGACAATGGCGAAAAACTCGAGGCGGGCATCATCGTCAACGCCGCCGGGCCGAATGCCGGCAAGGTGGCAGCTATGGCCGGGCTAGCGCTGCCGGTCGAACCGCGCAAGCGAAACGTCTTTGTGTTCGAGGCGCGCGAAAAATATTCCGATATGCCACTGCTGGTCGACCCGAGCGGTATCTGGCTCAGGCCGGAAGGCTCGGTCTACATCACCGCTGGCGCCGAGCCGGAAGAGGGCGATGGTCCCGCTGATCCAGCCGATTTCGATGTCGACTGGCCGCTGTTCGAAGAGGTGATCTGGCCGGTGCTGGCAACCCGTATCCCCGCCTTCGAGGCGATCAAGGCGACACGCGCCTGGGCTGGCCATTATGACTACAACACGCTCGACCAGAATGCCGTCATCGGCCCGCATCCCGAGGTCGGCAATTTCATCTTCGCCAACGGATTTTCGGGCCACGGCCTGCAGCAGGCACCGGCGGTCGGCAAGGCGCTGGCGGAGTTGCTGGTGCATGGCGGCTACCGGACGGTGGATTGCTCGGCGTTTGGGTACAGCCGCGTGGCCGAGGGGCGGGCGTTCCGGGAATTGAACGTGATTTGAGCGCGGTCTTCCCTTCTCCCCCTGTGGGAGAAGGTGGATCGGCGCGCAGCGCCGAGACGGATGAGGGGTGTTGGAAGAAATGAGGCGTTGGCGACGCGGTCGTAATGCCAACTGTTGGATGAAGGTTTGCGCCAAGCTGGAGCACCCCTCATCCGACCGAGCTTCGCTCGGCCACCTTCTCCCACAAGGGGAGAAGGAAAGCACGCGCCTCTATGCCGCCGCCAGTTTTCCAGCCTCGACATACGCCTGCAGCCATCCCAGCACCCGTCCCCAATCCTCGGCATGTTCGGCCGCCGCCTCGCCCAGCCCGCCAAAGCCGCCATGGCAGATGGTGAGGCGTGTGCCTCCGGCTATCGGCTCCAGCAGGTAGGCCACCGTCGTCCGCCGCCGGCCAAGTGTCGGATGGTCCCAGTCATAGGCCCGCGTCTGCACGATCCGGCGCGGCGCCTGGATTTCGAGGAACTCGCCGCCGGCGGGATGGTCCTCGCCAGCAATGGTCCAGGCGACGACTTGCCACCGGCCGCCGATGCGCAAGTCAGCTGTCCAATCGACCATCCGGTAGCTTTCGGCGGAGCCCCACCAGCGCTCGACTTCATCCGTAATCAGCGCGTTGAAGACGCGCTCCGGTGGCGCGGCGATCTCGGCGCTTGCCATGACGGTCTCGCCATTGGTCATGCTTTGCGCCACCACTGGATCGTGCATCAGGGCAACCTCCCTAAGCGATTGTTTCGTTATCGAAACGAGTTAAGCCGCCTTTGATGCCGGGCGCGACAGGCCCTTGCCGGTTTCGAGCAGGCTCTTCAGGCTTGACAGCACCAGCGGCCAGCCATTGCCGACATGTTCCAGAAGACGGTGCGGACCGTCCGCGGCATGGGTGACGGCGAGCTTCATCATGTCGCCTTCCTGCTCGATGACGAAGGTGCAATGCGTGTAGCCATCGGCCTTCACGTCCGGCATGAATTCATTGCGCCATTTGATGACCAGACGCCTTGGCGGATCGACATCGACAATCTCGCCGCTGTCGGTGACGCGGCCGTCGGGATAGACCATCTTCCACGCCGAGCCTTTCTTCCAGTCGCTCTGCATCTGGGCGCCGAGGAAATATTGCAGGTGAAATTCCGGTTCGGTCAGCGCCTCCCAGAGCTTCTCTGGCGTGGTGCGGATATAGGTCACATAGACGAAGGCATTGCTCATGGCTCTTCCCTTTCAAGGCGCTTCTTCAAGTCGCTGAGGGCGGTCAGCCGTCCTCGTTCGAATTTGCCGATCCAGCGTTCGGCGATCTCGTTGATGGGAACGGAATTCAGGTAATGCTCCTTTTCCCGTCCGTTGCGGACGGTGGTGATGACGTTCGCCTCTTCCAGGATCGCCAGATGCTTGGTCACCGCCTGGCGTGTCATATCCGTCCGTTCGCACAGCGCGTTCAGCGTCTGCCCGTTCCTGTCATGGAGGCTATCCAGCAATTGCCGGCGTGTCGGGTCGGCGAGGGCGCGAAAGACGGCATCCATGCTCATCTGTTTAATATGCAACCAAATGGTTGCATGTCAAGAGGCGATGTCACAGCGAAGCGACCGCCTCACGTCAGCGCTTGCGGGAGAACCAGAAGGCATCGGCCATGCGCTTCATGCCGATGCGCTCGTAGAAGCCGACGGCGTCTGGCATCGAAATCAGGCTGATGGCGACCGACGGCCCAAGCTGCCGGCGCGCCTCGTCCATCAGGCCTTTGCCGATGCCAAGCCCTTGCGCCGATTGGCACACGGCGAGCTCTGAAATGTAGCACACCCCAGGAAAAGTCAGTGATGGCGCGGGCCACGCCAATCAGTGGTCGGCCTTCGACATTGAGCCGCGCCGTCAGCACCAGGTTCGCGCCGGAAAGCATCGCCTGCAGCCGGGCATCGTCTTCGACAGGGCGCGTATCGCCGAGCCCGGATTCCACCAGCACGCGGCGAAACTCGGCAATGCCGAGCCCAGGCTCGCTGGCATAGATGACATGTGATTGCTCGCTCATGTCAACCAGACTGCACCAGAGGGCAATGATTTCGAAGCTGTTTTTGCCCGAAAGCTCCTCGTCTTCGCATGGACCAAGGGCATGCACGAACAGTTGCCTTTTATTTGCCCGCAGCTTTGTGTAAACGGTGCGTCAGCAATCTCCCGCAACGAAATACGGGCAAAAGCCATGGACAAGTTCACCAAGCTCACCGGCGTCGCCGCACCGATGCCGATCGTCAATGTCGACACCGACATGATCATCCCCAAGGATTATCTCAAGACGATCAAGCGCACCGGGCTCGGCAGCGGCCTGTTCGCCGAAATGCGCTACTTGGATGACGGCTCGGAAAACCCCGACTTCGTGCTCAACAAGCCGGCCTACCGCAAGGCGCAGATCCTGGTCGCCGGCGACAATTTCGGCTGCGGCTCGTCGCGCGAACACGCGCCGTGGGCGTTGCTCGATTTCGGCATTCGCTGCGTCATCTCGACCTCGTTCGCCGATATTTTCTATAATAACTGCTTCAAGAACGGCATCTTGCCGATCACCGTCAGCCCGGAAGATCTGGAGAAGCTGATGGACGACGCCTCGCGCGGCTCCAACGCGACGGTGTCGGTCGACCTTGAGGCCAAGGAAATCCGCGGACCGGACGGCGGTGTGGTCACCTTCGACCTCGACGACTTCAAGCGCCACTGCCTCTTGAACGGCCTCGACGATATCGGCCTGACCATGGAAAAGGCCGGCGCCATCGCCTCGTTCGAGAAGAAGAACGCCGCTGAGCGCCCCTGGGCCTGACAAATACGATCTAGATGGATAGCCCTGCCGCTTCAGGCTGGGTTCGTGGGGGCTGAACGGAGGGACAGTCATGACACGCTCGCTTCTTGCCGGCACTTGCGCGCTGGCGTGGATGCTGATGCCGGTGGCGAGCTTTGCGCAAACGCAGACACCGGCCGCCACCGCCCAGAAGCCGGTCAACCAGCCGGCGGCCGACCAAGGCGCGACTGACCAGCAGGATCAAGACACCGGCAGCGACGACGCCGCAGCGGCCACCGATGACGACAGCCAGGCGCCAATCCCGTTCGAGGGTGGGCAGCTGACCATCACCCAGCAGGAACAGTATGGCGAGAAGGTTCTGGCCTATGACGGCAAGCAGCTGACCAGCAATTACGACGTGTTCTTCGACAAGGTCGTCAAGGTCGGCGGCGTCAACGTCGCGCTGGTCGACGTCGGCGATGGTGGCAACCAGTGCGGCCCGGCCACGGTCATCGTCTGGAAGCCGGAAGGCGGCGAGATCCAGAGCCTTACCGTCGAGCAGGACGAATGCGGCGCGCCGCCGGCGGCGGTGGCCGACAATGCCATCTATTTCGTGCCCTATCTCTTGCCGGGCGCTTCGCAGCAGGCGCTGCAGTGGTCGCCCACCGAAGGGCTGACGATTTCAGGCGATCTGACCTACGCACCGCAGCCCGGCACCGATTGGAAAGACATCGACCCCTCCAAGTACCAGAACGTCATCGATGCCTTCCACAACGAGGCTGTCTACAAGGCGGCGCAGACGCTGCTCGGCGACACCATGCCCGACATGGCGACCAGCCTTTTGGTCGGCGGCGGCACCGAAAAGACCGCGTCCGGCGCCTTCTATGCCAGCGGCTGCGTGCCGCATGATTGCGGCGGCAATGACGGCTTCATGGCGGTCGACCCGGCCAAGCACACGCTCTACTTCGCCCGTCGCGGCGACGATGGCCAGCCGCAGGCCTGGCCTGACGTGAAGACCTGGCCGGCGGATGTGAAGGAAGCAATGGACAAGGCGCAGGGGAATTAGGTTCGCGGACGCAGCGCATACGCGCCTTCTATTACGCTGCGATCCTTCGCGCCCCCCTCTGTCCTGCCGGACATCTCCCCCACTTGGGGGGAGATTGGCAGCTTCGGCGCCCCGCTCGCCTTGCGACGTTGGAGATTGGCGAAAGCCAGCGTGACGTCTGATCTCCCCCAAGTGGGGGAGATGGCCGGCAGGCCAGAGGGGGGCGCTGTCCCGCCAGCATCAAAGAGTCCTTTGCACCGTAAATCCGCGAACTTTGGCCTATGGCCAGATTGCCTCTTTCCTCGCAGGATGACGCCCTCAACACCGCGAGACGCCCCATGCGCAAACTCATCTCCACCGGTTCGCCCTTCGAAAAAACCGCCGGCTATTCGCGCGCGGTGGTGCAGGGCGACTGGTGTTTCGTGTCGGGAACGACCGGCTACGACTATGCGACGATGACCATGCCGGAGACGGTCGAGGCGCAGACGCGCAATTGCCTGGCCACCATCGCCAAGGCGCTCCAGGACGGCGGCTTCGAGATGGCCGATGTGGTGCGGGCGCACTACTACATCACCGACCAGGCCTTCGTGGATGTCGTCTTTCCGATCCTCGGCGAGGCCTTCGGCGACATCCGCCCGGCGGCGACGATGATTGTGTGCCAGCTCAACAAGCCGGAAATGAAGATCGAGATCGAAGTCACGGCGCTGCGGCGGTCGGTATGAGGAGGCCAAAGCCATGACGGTCCGCCGCATCGTCGCCAATATCGGGACACCGGACGCGGCAGCGGCGAAGCGCTTCTACCAGGACGTGCTTGGCCTCGACGTGCTGATGGATCAAGGCTGGATCGTCACCTACGGGTCCGACGAACGGATGCAGGTGCAGATCAGCTTCATGGCCCAGGGCGGCTCCGGCACGCCGGTGCCGGACCTCTCCATCGAGGTCGATGATGTCGACGCGGCGCTCGAGGGCATGAAGGCCGCCGGCTTCGCCGTCGAATACGGTCCGGCCGACGAGCCCTGGGGCGTGCGCCGCTTCTATGTGCGCGATCCGTTCGGCAGACTGGTCAACATTCTCTCGCATCGGTGATTGCGCTTCCCAACCGCAGGCTTGCGCACAGCCCGCTTGGCGTTTAGCAAGGCCGCGGTTTCTCCAAACAGCATTGGACGGTTCTGATGGCTTCGAAAAATCTTCTCCTGCTCGCCGGCGACGGCATTGGCCCCGAGGCGATGGCCGAGGTGAAGAAGCTGATCGCGGCTATGAACGCCAAGCTCGGCAGCGGTTTTACCACCGATGAAGGCCTGGTCGGCGGCTGCGCCTACGATGCGCATGGCGCGGCGATTTCGGATGCCGACATGGAAAAGGCGATGGCGGCGGATGCGGTGCTGTTCGGCGCCGTCGGCGGGCCGAAATGGGACAAGGTGCCTTACGAGGTGCGTCCCGAGGCCGGGCTGCTGCGGTTGCGCAAGGACATGGAGCTGTTCGCCAATCTTCGTCCCGCCATCTGCTATCCGGCGCTCGCCGCGTCTTCCTCGCTGAAGCAGGAGGTGGTCGAAGGTCTTGACATCCTGATCGTGCGCGAGCTCACCGGCGGCGTCTATTTCGGCGAGCCCAAGCAGATCATCGATCTCGGCAACGGCCAGAAGCGCGGTATCGACACGCAGGTCTACGACACGTTCGAGATCGAGCGCATTTCAGGCGTCGCTTTCGAGCTCGCGCGGACCCGCCGCAACCATGTGACATCCATGGAAAAGCGCAACGTGATGAAGTCGGGCGTGCTGTGGAATGAGGTCGTCACCCAAACCCAAAAGGCCAGATATGCCGACGTCAAGCTCGACCACATGCTGGCCGATGCCGGCGGCATGCAGCTGGTGCGCTGGCCAAAACAGTTCGACGTCATCGTCACCGACAATCTGTTCGGCGACATGCTGTCCGACATCGCCGCCATGCTGACGGGATCGATCGGCATGCTGCCATCGGCCTCGCTCGGCGCGCCTGATGTGAAGACCAAGAAGCGCAAGGCGCTCTACGAGCCGGTGCACGGCTCGGCGCCCGACATTGCCGGCCAGGGCATCGCCAACCCGATCGCCATGATCGCGTCCTTCGCCATGTGCCTGCGCTATTCCTTCGGCATGGTCGATGAGGCCGACAAGCTCGAAGGCGCAATCGCCGCGGTGCTCGATGACGGGTTGCGCACCAAGGATATCCTGTCCGAAGGCATGACCGAAGTCGGCACCGTCGCGATGGGGGATGCCATCATCGCCAAGTTCCTTGGCTGACGCGATAACGGTCGACGTCCGCTGGGCGACGACCGACGACGCCGAAGCGCTTGCCACCGTGCTTTGCGAGATGGCGGCGCACTACCGGCAGGCGCCGCTCGATCATGGCCGGGCGACGGCCACGGCACGAAAATGGCTCGGCGACGAAAGCCCGGCCTATCCGCATTTCGCGCTCGCCTTCGCCGGCGGCAAGGTTGCGGGCCTCGCTTCGGTGGCGATCGCGCATCCCGGCATCGATCTTGAGCGCCTGATGTTTCTGAAAGACCTGTTCGTGCGCGAAGAAGCCCGCAACGCCGGCGCCGGCCGAGCACTGCTTGGCTTTCTCGCCGATCATTGCCTGAGGGAAGGCATCGGCCGCATCGATCTCACCACCGAGGACTGGAACGAAGGCGCGTTGCGTTTCTACGACCGGCTCGGCGCCGAACGGCACGGGCAGAAGGTGTTTCTCAGGTTGTCGGGCGAGGTGCTGAAGGCAACTAAACTTTAACACCCGCCGGCATGACCCCCCAAGGGTTCTCGCCCACTTGAGACGGCATAAGCCCGAAGACCAGCAAAGCCACACCGCCGATAGCTGGGATGACGCAGAGCAAGACGAGCCAACCGCTCAGGCCGATGTCGTGCACACGCCGTACGGAAAGCGCGATCCATGGCAGGTTGCATGCCAATGCGAAGATAACGAAGGGTAGGAATCCGACCGACGTCTTGCCCGCATTGATGCCGAAGCCGTTGACGGCCAGATTGAAGAGTATCCCGAAGCCAAAAAGCGCTGCTAGGACAAGAATACAGCATAGCCAAAAGGCCCAGAATTCCTTGCGGCGGGCGCGTCCGTTGAAATTGAAATAGTTCACGCTCATCGTTCGTCCAAAATAGGCCCACAGTCCTGTAGATTCGGCAGACCGTGTTTCGACAAGTCGGCCCGGCCGTGGCGGTTGGCTGATGCTTGGCGATGGGGCGGGCGAGGCCGCGGCGACTATATTATGCGCCGTGCCATCGTCTGGCTGAAATTCGACGAGAGCGCCCTTGGCGGGAACCGCCGGCTGATCCAGATCGGCACGGGCAAAAATGTAGCGCTTGCCGTCGACACCGTTGATGTAACCGAAGTCCTGATCTTCATCGTAGTGGTAAATTGCACCGCGCATGCGATTCCCTCTGTTTAGCGCGCAATACTACCCAGGGTTGCTCGCAACTTCAATGCACGCGCAGGCCCTAAACCCGGACGCCCTGCGGAACAGGCCCCCACTGGTTTTCGTGGCCTTGGGTCGGGATCAGTCCGAACACGATTATGGCCAGGGTGCCGAAGGTCGGCACGAGAATCAGCAGGACGAGCCAGCCGGTCAGCCCGATATCGTGCAGGCGGCGGACGATGAGCCCAAGCCAGGGCAGGAACGTCGCCAGCACAAACAGGCCCCATACACCGATGGTCACGATCGGGCCGTTGCCGTCGTTGAAATTCCCGATCGTCTGGTCGGCGAGGGCGCCGACAAGACCGACCAGGATGAAGCTGACGGTCCAGAACAGGCAATAGCTCCAGAATTCCTTGCGGCGGGCGCGTTCGGCGAAATTGATGTAGTTGCGCGTCACGCCCCGCCAGAAATAACCCGGCAGTCCGCTATCGTGGATCGCGCCATCCTCAGCCAGGCGACCGAAATGCTGCGGGGCGGCTGAAGCGGCGGCTTTGGGCGGCGCGGCGCTTGCCGCTGGAGCAGCGGTGGCGGGACTGGCGGCCTGGGCGCGGATCGAGAAAACGTCGCGCGCCTGGCCGCTCGCCGGCAGGAACTCGACCACAGCGCCGTTGGCAATCACCGTATCGCGGCGCAGATTCTCGCGCGCGAACGTATAGCGGTTGCCGTCCGCCCCGGTGATGAAACCGAAGCCCTGGGCCTCGTCATAGTGCAGAACTTCGCCGCGCATCCGCCTCACCCCCGTGTTGGCACAGACTGTTCAAAGTTGCGACCGACTGCAAGGGGGTGGCTTCGCCTGTCCAATGTCGGCGCCGCCCCTCACCTGCCTGCCGGCATCCTCTCCCCGTAAACGGGGCGAGGGACGCTGTCACCGAAGGTTTCGCCAATCGCCAACGATGCAAGAAGGGCGCCGAAGCTGCGGCCAGCCCCTTCTCCCCGTCAATATACGGGGAGAAGTGCCCGGCAGGGCGATGAGGGGTGGCGCGGACCTCGGCGATTGGCACCAGCCCGACGAGAGTGCCTCTTGGTTCCGTTGAGACTAAACCGGCCGCTTCTTCGGCTTCTTGTTCTTCGGCGGTCCGGCCTTGTCGAATTTCGGCTTCCCGGCCCAAGGCTTTGCGTCACTCGCGGGGCGTTCCCGCTTCTCGAATTTCGGCTTGTGTGCGCTTTGGGGAGCTTCGAACGGCCGCTTGCCGCGATGCGGCTTCTTGTCGGGCTTTGGCGGCTGGTAGCCGGCACGCGACAGGTCGGGCGTGCCGTCCAGGCGCTTCACTGCGATGTTGCCCTGCAATTTCTTGTCGGGGCCGATGGCGGCGAGGAAGCGGTCGGCCCAGTCGGCTGCGATCTGCACGAAGGTTTCCTCCTGCTGCATCTTGATGGCGCCGATCTCGCGCTTGGAGATGTTGCCGGTGCGGCACAGCATCGGGATCAGCCAGCGCGGCTCGGCATTCTGCTGGCGTCCGATCGACAGCGAGAACCAGACGCTGTCGCCGAAATCGTCGCGGCGGCTGGGCGCTTCATCGCGGCGTTCGAACTTTTCGCCTGCCGGTCTTTCACGCGAAGGCGTGAACGGTGCGACATCCGTAAGTTCCTCGGGCGCCGAGCGGCTGGCGCGGCACTGGCGCACGAAGGCCGCCGCCACCTGTTCGGCGCCGTGTTTGGCCAGAAGCGCATCGATGAAGCCACGCTCGTCATCAGCCACCGGCTCGTCGAAGGCCGGATCGGCAAGGATGCGCTCGTCGTCGCGCTTGATCACGTCGTCGGCAGAGGGCGGGCTCGCCCATGTCGCCTTCAGCCCTGCATTCTGCAAAAGCCGTTCGGTGCGCTTGCGGGCGCCGTTGGGCACGATCAGGGCGCTGACGCCCTTGCGTCCGGCGCGGCCGGTGCGGCCGCTGCGGTGCAGCAGCGTCTCCGGATTGGTCGGCAGATCGGCGTGGATCACCAGTTCGAGATTGGGCAGGTCGATGCCGCGCGCCGCGACATCCGTTGCGATGCAGACCTTGGCGCGGCCGTCGCGCATCGCCTGCAGCGCATGGCTGCGCTCGTTCTGGCTGAGTTCGCCCGACAGCGCCACGACCGAAAAATTGCGGTTGTTGAAGCGTGCCGTGAGATGATTGACGGCGGCGCGGGTGTTGCAGAACACCAGCGCGTTCTTCGCCTCGTAGAAGCGCAGCACATTGATGATGGCGTTCTCGCGGTCGGGGTAGGCGACATTCAGCGCCCGGTATTCGATGTCGAGATGCTGCTTTTCCTCGCCTCCGGCCGAGATGCGCACGGCATCGCGCTGATAACCCTGCGCCAGCGTTGCGATCGAGCGCGGCACGGTGGCCGAAAACATCAGCGTGCGGCGCTGGGCCGGGGCGGCGTCGAGGATGAATTCGAGGTCCTCGCGAAAGCCGAGGTCGAGCATCTCGTCGGCTTCGTCCAGCACCACGGCCCTAAGCGCCGACATGTCGAGCGAATTGCGGGTGATGTGGTCGCGCAACCGGCCGGGTGTGCCGACGACGATGTGGGCGCCGCGCTCCAGCACGCGCCGTTCGGAGCGCATGTCCATGCCGCCGACGCAGGAGGCAACCGTCGCGCCGGTCGGGGCGTAGAGCCACTGCAATTCGCGCATCACCTGCAAGGCGAGTTCGCGGGTCGGCGCCACGGCCAATGCCAAAGGCACTCCAGCCGGGCCAAAGCGCTCGGCGCCTTCCAGCAGTGTCGGCGCCAGAGCCAGGCCGAAGGCGACGGTCTTGCCGGATCCGGTCTGCGCCGACACCAGCGCGTCGGCCTCGCCGAGCTCCAGCACCGCCTTCTGCACCGGCGTCAGCTCGACATAGCCACGTTTTTCCAGCGCCTCTGCCAGCGCAGGAACGATACCTCTAAAATTGGACATCTTCTTCTTTCGGAATTCGGGGCCTGGGCTCATCATGGAGCACATGCCGGGGCTGACGCCACGCCAGCCAAACAATATTTCGGCGTTCGTACTTCTTGCGGCCTCTATTGTACAGAGCAAGCGGCACTGTCTTCCCTTCTCCCCTTGTGGGAGAAGGTGTCGCCGCAGGCGACGGATGAGGGGTGTTCCAGGGAACGCCAACGTCTCACTCCGCTGGAACACCCCTCATCCGTCTCGGCGCTTCGCGCCGATCCACCTTCTCCCACAAGGGGAGAAGGAAGAGCCTCGCCGCAATTGACTCCTGATGCAAACCGCGTAAAAGCCGGCATCGAACGGGATCATTTTCGATGCGCGGCCTTCTGATGGCGCTTCTTGCATTCGACTTCCCCGGCCACGTCAGTGGGGCCGGGCGCGTTCGCGCGTCTTACCGTTCAACCAAAACCGCATTCTTGGCCGAGAAAACTGGCAAAACCACCACCAAAACGGTGTGATTCCCTTGGCCTAACCACCCTCTCCCGGGTCCGGCCCGGGGGACGAAACCCGCATTGGCCGGCGGGTTTTCTCCAAAAACCAAGCGGAGAGGGACAGGAGATTTCGAATGAGTTTCAAGGTTGCGGTAGTCGGCGCCACGGGCAATGTGGGCCGCGAAATGCTCAACATACTGGAAGAGCGCGGCTTTCCGGTAAGTGAAGTGGTGGCACTGGCGTCGCGGCGCAGCCAGGGCACCGAAGTGTCGTTCGGCGACCGTACGCTGAAGGTCAAGACGCTCGACCAGTATGATTTTTCCGACACCGACATCTGCATCATGTCGGCCGGCGGCAATGTCTCCAAGGAATGGTCGCCGAAGATCGGCAAGCAGGGCTGCGTCGTCATCGATAATTCGTCGGCCTTCCGCTACGACCAGGATGTGCCGCTGATCGTGCCGGAAGTGAACCCGGATGCGATCTCGCTGTTTGCGCGCAAGAACATCATCGCCAACCCGAACTGCTCGACGGCACAGCTGGTCGTGGCGCTGAAGCCGCTGCATGACTTCGCCACCATCAAGCGCGTCGTCGTCGCCACCTACCAGTCGGTGTCGGGCGCCGGCAAAGAAGGCATGGACGAGCTGTTCACGCAGACCCGCGCGGTCTTCGTCGCCGACCAGGTCGACGTCAAGAAGTTCACCAAGCGCATCGCCTTCAACGTCATCCCGCATATCGATGTCTTCCTCGATGATGGTTTCACCAAGGAAGAGTGGAAGATGGTCGCCGAGACCAAGAAGATGCTCGACCCCAAGATCAAGCTGACGGCGACCTGCGTGCGCGTGCCGGTGTTCATCGGCCATTCGGAAGCGGTCAACATCGAGTTCGAAAAGCCGATCACGGCCGACGAGGCGCGCGACATCCTGCGCGAGGCGCCGGGCTGCCAGGTCTTGGACAAGCGCGAGGACGGCGGCTACATCACGCCGCTCGAATCGGCCGGCGAGGACGCCACCTTCATCTCGCGCATCCGCGAGGACTCGACCATCGACAACGGCCTGTCGATGTGGATCGTCTCCGACAATCTGCGCAAGGGCGCGGCGCTCAACGCGGTGCAGATCGCCGAGCTTTTGGTCGAGCGCGGTCTGATCCAGCCGAAGAAGAAGGCGGCATAGTTTTTCGCTCACGGGCCGTATCGCCGCTGCCGCGGCGGGCCCTCCGCGGGGGCGCCGGAAAGCCGGCGGCCCGCAGTCGCGGGCTCGGCCTTCGGCCGGGCAGCCTCTTCCTTCTCCCCTTGTGGGGTCCGAAGGACGGGGCGAGACCCGCGGCTCGACCCTGGGCGGTGGATCGGCGCGCAGCGCCGAGACGGTTGAGGGGTGTTCCAGCGGAGTGAGACGTTGGTGTTGTCTTCATGACTAGCAGTCAGCCTGTGGATATCGCGCTGCGCCCTGCCACCGCTTCTGACGCCGCCGCCATCGCCAGGCTCATGCGGGCAGCGCTTGGCTCGTTCGACTGGATGCCGGTCGTCCATACGCCAGCTGAAGACCTTTCCTTCATCCGCGACATCGTACTGCCCCGGCAGCAGGTTACAGTCGCCGAGGCCGGCGAGAATATCGTCGGCTTCATCGCCGTCAGCAGCGATTGGGTGGAACAGCTCTATCTCGATCCGGCCTGGACGGGGCAAGGCATCGGCAGCCGGTTGCTGGTGCAAGCGACCGCTGCGCTGCCGGTGGTGAAGCTGCATTGCTTCCAGGCCAACACCGGCGCCCGGCGCTTCTATGAGCGCCACGGATTCGTTGCCGAGTCGTTCGGCGATGGCGCCACCAATGAGGAAGGCCTGCCGGATATTCTCTACGTTCGCAGACGCTGATCAAAAACGCCTACGCTTCACTCGGGATCGAGCAAGGCATCGAGATGGTCACTCTCCGATGACATGCGGCCGCTTGCGATTGCCTCAACGTCATCGCGCTGTAAATCCTTGGTCGCGAATGATTGCCTGGCTAGTTCCCGCAACAGCTCCATCGCTTCCTCTGCCCGGTCGGCAGGCACAAACAGATGGTCGTGATAGAAAGCCGAGACCGGATTGACGCCCATGCCGGCGGCAGCCAGCCGGGTGGTGATGGCGGCGAGGAAGCCGACGGCTTCCAGCGACGAATGAATGTTCAGCGTGATCATGCGGCAGCGAAACGAAGCAGTCAGCCCGGCTACCCTTGCAGCGTCCTCGGTCACGATCAATGTCAGACCCTCGCGCTCGCGAAAGACCATGACGGGATCGAGGCCTTCCGGCTGGGTGGTTCCAGGCGTGAGCGTGGCGAAGACGTAGATGTCCGGCAGCAAGTCCGGCGACATCGTCGCCAGCAGTTTTTTCAGATCGGTCTCGCCGTTCATTGCTTTCCTCGCCGGATGGTAACAGGCACAGTCCTTCAATATCCGCGGCCGGTCGATACCGATAGCCGGCACAACCGCGCAGACGACATAGCAATGTCGCTGGCGGTTGAGCCAACCGGGGCTGCCGCATCGCACAATCGGCGAGCTGAGGACCAGCGCGGTCCGTGAAAGGCCTTTCGATGATCGTTCGCCCGCGCCCGACATTCCTGCAGCTCTTCTTCGTCATGCGCGGTTCTGTGGTGCCCCGCATCCTGCCGCAGATTCTCGGCTTCGCGCTTTATTCCGCGGTCATCCTTGTGGTGGCGCGCGAGTTTCATCTCGATCTCGGCGTCTTCAACATCACGCCTTTCGGCTTGGTGGGCGTTACCTTGTCGATCTATCTCTCGTTCCGCAACAACGCCGCCTATGACCGCTGGTGGGAGGCGCGCAAGTTGTGGGGCGGGCTGGTGGTCGAAATCCGCAACCTGGCGCGCGCCACGACCAGCCTGGTCGCGGAGCGAGCCGAGCAGCGCGCCTTGCTGATGGAGGCGCTTGCCTTCTGTCATTTCCTGCGTGGGCAATTGCGCAAGATCGACAGCACCAAGGATGCCCGCGCCTTCATCGAAGCCGAGGCGGACACAGTTGCCACCTTCTCCAACCCGGCGGACGAGATGGTCCGGCGCATGGGCCGGCGCGCCAATGCAAAGCGCCGTGGCGGCGAGGTCGACCCGATCGGCTTTCGCATTCTCGATGAAAGGCTGGCATCGATCACCGCCATCCAGGCCGGTTGCGAGCGGATCGCCGGCACGCCGTTGCCCTTTGCCTATACGCTGCTGGTGCACCGCACCGCCTACATAGTCTGCCTGCTCCTGCCCATCGGGCTGATATCGACCACCGGTTGGGCGACGCCGCTGTTCACGGCGCTGATCGCCTACACCTTCTTCGGCCTCGACGCACTCTCGGAAGAGCTCGAGGATCCGTTCGGCACCGAGGCCAACGATCTCGCGCTCGACGGCCTCTGCCGCGTCTGCGAGATCTCGGTGTTCGAGGCACTGGGTGAGACGCCGCCGAAAATGATTCCGGCCGAGAAGTTTTACTTTTCGTAGGCCTCGACACACGGGTGGCCGACGCCACGGTGGGCCAAAAAGAATCCAACCTTGTAGGATCGCCGCCGCATGCCGCGTCCTTGGTTCGAAGCTGGCAAACGGCTCCAACCATCAAGGAAGGGAACACTATGAGTATTTCTCAAACCGCGCCTGTCTCGTCGGGCGCCCTGTGGACCGGCCGCGTGCTCAGCGGTCTCATCATCCTGTTCATGATCTTCGATGGCGTCATCAAGCTGCCGCCGCTCGATGTCGTCACCCAGACCATGGTGCCACTCGGCTGGCCGGCCGACGTCAACGTCGCGCGCCTGCTCGGTATCCTCGGGCTGATCTCGACGGCGCTCTATGCGCTGCCACGCACTTCGGTGCTCGGTGCCATCCTGCTCACCGGCTATCTCGGCGGCGCCATCGCCACCAATATGCGCGTCGGCAGCCCGTTGTTTTCGCACACGCTGTTCGGCGTCTATCTCGGCATCATCCTGTGGGGCGGCCTGTATCTGCGCGACCCAAGGGTGCGTGCCCTGATCCCGTTCAGCCGCTAACCCAACAAGAGGAGAAAAAGATGCTTGCCACCATCCTTATCGTCCTGGTCGTATTGATCGCCGCGTTGCTGATCTATGCCGCGACACGGCCGGCCGGTTTCACAGTCAGCCGCTCGACCGGCATCAAGGCGCCACCCGAGGCGATCTTTCCGCTGATCAATGATTTCAGGCGCTGGACCGTCTGGTCGCCCTACGAAAAGCTCGACCCGAACATGAAGCGCACGCTTTCCGGCGCCGAAAGCGGCAAGGGCGCGGTCTATGCCTGGGAAGGCAATGCCAAGGCCGGCATCGGCCGCATGGAAATCACCAACTCGGTGCCGTCGTTGCTGGTGGCGCTGATGCTCGACTTCGAAAAGCCGTTCAAGGCCAACAACACCGTCGACTTCACCCTGAAGCCGGCCGGCAACGAAACGTCAGTCACCTGGGCGATGCATGGCCGCTACCCCTTCATCGCCAGGCTGATGGGCGTGTTCATGAATTTCGACAAGCTGGTCGGCAAGGATTTCGAGGCCGGGCTCGCCAGTTTGAAAGAGGCGGCTGAGAAGTAAAACGTCAGGAATTTCAATAGGCTCTGCGGTGATCGACATGAATATGACCGGCGCAGATATCGAGATCTCTCACGTCTTCGGGATCAAATTAGCCGTCTGAGAGTTAAAACCATGGCGGCGAGGACGGCGATCCGCGTGAGAGAGGAACGACAATGAAAAAAGCGATTATCGTAATGGTGCTGGCGACCGCGCTCGGCGCGTGCTCGCAAACCGAAAAGGGTGCCGCGGTCGGCGGCCTCGGCGGCGCGGCGGTTGGCGCTGCGGTGGCAAATGATCCGGTTCAGGGCGCCGTCGTCGGCGGTGCCGTCGGTGCCGTAGCCGGCGCGCTGATCGGCCATGCCAGCGAGAGCGGCCAGTGCCGTTATCGCGACCGTTATGGGCGCACCTACATCGACCGTTGCCCGCAAGGCTATTGAGCGGACGCTGATCCAAAAAGCAAAACGGCGGGCACAGGCCCGCCGTTTTGTCGATGCGACGAAGCGAATGCTTATTCGGCGGTGGCGGCTTCCGCTTCGGCCGGGGCAGCGGCAGCGGCGGCAACGGCGGCGGCTGCGTCTTCCTGGGCCTTCTTCAGCAGAGCGGCGCGTTCCTGCGCCTTCTTGCCCGGCTCGGCCTTCTTCGGGTTGGAGCGGGCTTCGCGCTTGAGGAGGCCGGCCTCGTCGAGGAAGCGCAGCACGCGGTCGGTCGGCTGGGCGCCGTGCGACAGCCAATGCTTGACGCGGTCGGCGTCGACCTTGACGCGCTCGCCGTCCTTCGGCAGCAGCGGGTTCCACGAGCCGATCGACTCGATGAACCGCCCGTCGCGCGGCGAACGGGCGTCGGCGATGACGACGTGGTAGTAAGGACGCTTCTTCGAGCCCGCACGGGCCAGTCTGATCTTCAGTGCCATTTCATTTCTCCTAAAAGCTCTGATTCATTAATACGGTATGGCTAATACTTAGCCGGCTTTGCTTGCGCCGTTGGACGCGGCGATCTGCTCGTGATGGCGGATCACTTCGCGGACGACGAAGTTGAGGAATTTTTCCGCGAAATCGGGGTCGAGATGGGCATCCTTCGCCAGCTGGCGAAGGCGGGTGATCTGCTCCTGCTCGCGCGCCGGATCGGCCGGCGGCAAGCCATGCTCGGCCTTCAGAACGCCAACCGCCTTGGTGCAGCGGAAGCGCTCGGCCAGCATGTGGATGAGGGCAGCGTCGATGTTGTCGATCGAGGCGCGATAGCCGGCCAGGATGGTGCGGGCGTCGGCCATGTCCCTTTCTTCGTTCATAGCGTCCTCACTTCTTCTTGCCCAAACCGGGCAGCCCGCCGCCGCCGAGGCCGGGAAGCCCCGGAAGTTTCATGCCGCCGGGCAGGCCGGGCAGGCCACTGCCGGGAAGACCACTGGGCAGGCCCTTCATGCCGCCAAGGCCGGCGGCCTGCGCCTGCTTCTGCAAGGCTTCGAGCTGCTTGGGGTCCATCTTGGACAGATCGGGCATGCCGCCACCCATCATGCCCCCTGGGCCACCCATTCCGCCCGGCATCATGCCGCCGAGGCCCATCTTGGAGGCCAGGCCGCCCATCATGCCGCGCATGAGGCCGCCGCCTTTGCCCTTGCCGCCCATCGCCTTCATCATGTCGGCCATGCCGCGATGCATCTTCAGGAGCTTGTTGATTTCGGCCGCGTCGGTGCCGGAGCCGGCGGCGATGCGCTTCTTGCGCGAATGTTTGAGCATGTCGGGATTGGCGCGCTCGGCCTTGGTCATCGACGAGATAATGGCGAGCTGGCGGCCGAACATCTTGTCGTCGAGGCCGGCGGCGGCCATCTGGTCCTTCATCTTGCCCATGCCGGGCATCATGCCCATGATTCCGCCCATGCCGCCCATTTTCGACATCTGCTGAAGCTGCCCGGCGAGGTCGTTCAAATCGAACTTGCCCGACTGCATCTTCTTGGCCATCGCCGCCGCCTGCTCGGCGTCGATGTTTTCGGCGGCCTTTTCGACCAGCGAGACGATATCGCCCATGCCGAGGATGCGATCGGCGATGCGCTTGGGGTGGAATTCCTCCAGCCCGTCCATCTTTTCGCCGGTGCCGATCAGCTTGATCGGCTTGCCGGTGACGGCGCGCATCGAAAGCGCGGCGCCGCCACGGCCGTCGCCGTCCATGCGGGTGAGCACCAGGCCGGTGATGCCGACACGCTCGTCGAAGCTCTTGGCCAGGTTAACGGCGTCCTGGCCGGTCAGCGAATCCGCGACCAGCAGGATCTCGTGCGGGCTCGACACCTTCTTGATGTCGGCCATCTCGACCATCAGCGGCTCGTCGATATGGGTACGGCCGGCAGTGTCGAGGATGACGATATCGTGGCCGCCGAGCTTGGCTGCCTGCACGGCGCGCCGCGCGATGTCGAGCGGGTTCTGGCCTGATATGACCGGCAGCGTCGCGACTTTGACCTGCTCGCCGAGCTGGCGCAGCTGCTCTTGTGCTGCGGGCCGCCGCGTGTCGAGCGAGGCCATCAGGACCTTCTTGTTCTGGCGCTCGGTCAGGCGCTTGGCGATCTTGGCCGAGGTCGTCGTCTTGCCGGAGCCCTGGAGGCCGACCATCATGATGACGACCGGAGCCGGCGCATTGAGGTCGATGGCGACGCCCTCGGCGCCGAGCATGTCGACCAGCTCGTCATGGACGATCTTGACGACCATCTGTCCAGGCTTGATCGACTTGACGACGGCGGCGCCGACGGCCTTCTCGCGCACCTTGTCGGTGAACGAGCGCACCACTTCCAGCGCTACGTCGGCCTCGAGCAGGGCACGGCGTACCTCGCGCAGCGCCGCCGAGACATCAGCCTCCGACAGCGCGCCGCGGCCGGTCAGGCCGTTCAGGATGGAGCCAAGGCGCTCTTGCAGGGACTCAAACATTGGTCAACCCACCGCGCAACAGCGCCTTGGACTCGCAATGATCCCTGTCGAGCCGATGGCCCTCCACGCCTCTTGTGCGCTCCTGCAGCGATTCAAACATTCTGTTTCCTTTTTCTCAGGCACCCGGATGGTGCCCGAGAGGTAGTGCGTTCGCCCCGTTCATCCAAGCAAAGCTCAAAGCCAAAAAGCACCCGGGGGCGCTCAGCGCTGCCGGGTGTTGGCCTCCAGGATCGATTTACAGCACTTGGCCTCAAAGAGGCTTTGGCGTCCTGGTCGGCTTGCTCGGAGGGATACTCGTCGCGGATTTTGGGGGCTGTAGACAGGAAATCGGCCGAAGAGTCAAGACAAAGGCGGCTTACCGGGTCTCTGCGCCGATCCTGGCTCAGTTCACCGGGGCTGCATCCCGAAGGTCCGCCGTGACCTTCAGCGGCGAGCGTGGGTGCAGGAGCAGCAAGATCGTCAGCAAGGTGCAGACGATGCCGATGGCGGCGATGATGACCGCATCCGTCGTCGTCCAGTCGGGGCCTTCCAGCGGCTTGGCGTTGAACAGGGCGAAGGAATTGTAGCTCTCCTGATGCGAGATCAGCAGGAAGCCGGTGAGATTGTTACCGAGATGGGCGCCGAAGGCGGCGCCGAGGTTGCCGGTGACATAGACCACCAGCGTCAACAGCAGGGCGAAGGCGGCGATCGAGGCCAGCACGCAGGCGTTGATGGCGAGGCTCGAAGCCGGACTCCAATGCAAGGAGGTGAACAGCAAAGTGGGCAGCAGCGCCCAGACGTACGGGCTCTCGAAGCGCTTGGCCAGGCCGCGCAGCAGATAGCCGCGAAACAGCATCTCCTCCGACGAAGTCTGCAGCAGCGCCAGCGCCATGATCGGGACCAGGAACAGCAGCCAGGTCGACAGGCTGATCGTGCCGCGCGCAATCTCGGGCTGCAGGCAGTAAAGCAGGACTTCCGAAAGCGCCGATGTGATCAGCACCGCGATCAGGCCCTTGAGGAAGCCCGGCCAGGAGACGCGGCGGCTGGCGCCGAAGAGCGCGGTCAGCGGCTCGCCATGGACAAAACGCATGGCAAGCCACAGGCCGAGCCAGATGCCGGCAAACGAGGTGAGCGCGGTGAGTATCCCGATCGGCGAGGCCAGAAAGCCCGGTAACGGCCCGCGCGGATCGCCCGGCAATAGATGCCAGATGATGGCGAGATAGGTGCCGCCAAGCACCACCACCAGGGTGATCGCCACCCAGAACAGGATGACGATCGCCGTTCCGACTATCAGGCGCGGCAGGCTGGTCTTTTCGGTGGCCGTGTTGCGATAGCGCTCGAAGGCGGTTGGATCTGATATCACGCGAATTCCTCTGCCGAACGCATCGGGTCGCATGATCTAGGAGATTGGCGTCTTGCGCGCAATTGCTCCTCACCCTGGCGAAATCCTGCGCGAAGAGTATCTCGCGCCGCTTGGGCTGAAGCCGTACACACTTCAGGTCAGGCCGAGCTGAGAATGAGAGCGGAGCGTACTCTTCGTAGGTGAACACCGGCAGCGCAGGACGCTGCTATTCGCAGGCCGGCCCACTTGAATATCAATACACCCAACTAGCGCTTGCAGGTCTGTGGCGTCGAGCCCCTCTTCATCACCAGCGCCTCGCGCCCGTCGATCACGATTGCGTCATGCGACGCCGCTTCCTGGTAGCGGCTGGACTGGTTGACGGGTGATGCCGCAAACTCCTCGGTCGTGGCATCCGGCCTCACCACGCGCAGCGCCGTGCCGAGGTTCTGGATGGTGATCGTGCCGCCATTGCCGCATCTGTAAGTCGCCGTGCCGACAGCAGACCGCGGCGCGGTAAGGTCGGTGACAATCTTGGCTGGCGGTGCGGCAGGCGTTGCCGCAGCCATCGTGGAAGCCGGGTGCGCCACGGGCGCGGTGGACTGCTGAGCCGGAGCGGGCGCGACAGTGGGTGATACGGTATTCACCGCCTTGGGCGCGGTGGTCTGCGGCACGCAGGCTGCGGCAGTCAGCAAGGGGATCGACAAAAGCGTCACCCGAAACGTCCGGCGTAACGCCATATGGTCTCCTCCTGCGCGGCAAACTAGCCGCGACATTCCGCCAAGATCAAGCTCACCCAGCGTCAGTGCAGTTGCGTGCGTCGCCGGCCGATGGTGCGGGCAAGCATGGCCGAAAGATGACGTCGGGGTTTTCCATCCCGTCGGATATTAACCATGTTTGACGAGAGATCGCCGCTGGATGCACCTACCCTCTTAACAAAGGTTAATAAAAGGTTAATTTCCGATTCGAACGGGTTCAGAGCAGAGAGGACACCATGCTTTCGAATTCAGGAAGAACGCGCCTTGCGGCGCTTGTGCTGGCGGCAGCCAGTCTCGGCTTCGCCGCCCCGGCAATGGCCTGGTCGCGCCATCATGACCGCGTCTATGCCGATTCCTTCGGCAATCTCGTCATCGACAGCGCCGCCGGCTACAAGCGCATCATCGTCGGTGAAGGCAAGCTGGCCAAGAAATTGTCCGACTACACCAGCGCCGGCCAGCCGGAAGCAGAACCGGAAGTCCTTTATGAAGATGAGGCGGATCACGTCTCCAGACGTGGCTGCTATCAGCCGCCGGTGTTCGTGAAGGGTCGCTCCTATATGTATGGCCTCTCCGATGGCGAAATGCCCAACCTCAGCCCTTGCCGCTAGAGCATGATCCCGAAAAGTGGGAACTGGTTTTCGGAAAAAGATCATGCTCCAACAAAGAGCTAGATCAGTATGGCGATTCAACGAAACGTCATACTGATTTAGACCAATCGGTATGGCCGGCCTTTGTGGCCGGCTGCCGCACGACGGTTAGCCCGGTCGAGACGCGGACGCAGTTGCGGCCTGATCCCTTGGCCAGATAGAGCGCGTCGTCGGCGCGCCGCAAAAGGTCCGAGAAATATTCTCCCGCATGAAGTTCGGCGACGCCGAAGCTGGCGCTGCAGCGGTGGTCGGCCGGCAGGCCCTCGATCGGCAAGGCGCCGAAGGCGCTGCGCGTGCCCTCCGCGAACAGCCTTGCAGCGGCAAGATTGGTGCCCGGCAGGATGATGGCGAACTCCTCGCCGCCGATGCGGCCGGCGACATGATGGTCGGCAGCGGCATCGTGCAGGAAAGCCGCGAAGATCTCGATGACGCGGTCGCCGGAGGCGTGGCCGAAACTGTCGTTGATGCCCTTGAAATGATCGAGATCGGCAATGACCAGCGCCACCGGCACACCCTGGCGCGTGGCGTCGCGCAGCGCCAGCTTGGCATGGCGCTCGAAGCCGCCGCGGTTGAGCAGCTGTGAGAGCATGTCGGTTTCCGACCTTGACGTCGCCTCGGCCAGCACGTCGCGAACCAGCACGGCCAGTATCAAAAGCGCAAGCGCCAACGCGAAGACGGTCCCCAGCGACTGCGACACCAGGGCGTAGCTGCTCTGCAGATAGGACTGCGGATTGGCGCCCCACCCACCCAGAGCGCCGGCAATGAATGGCTTTGAGGCGAACTGCACCGCACTGGCGGCCAGAACAGCCATCAGAATGGTGTCCAGCCACCCACGTCTTTGCCTGGACGACCAGACGATGGCCAGCCCGACAAATTGCATGGCGGCATAAGGAAGCTGGTAGGCCATCATGCGGACAAGCGATTGCCGCGGCAGGTCCTGCACGAAATAGACGGCGACGGTGGCGAAGACCAGGAATAGCAGCATTGGCACCCAGGGCGGCGTCACATCGTATTTGCGGGCGAGCCCGCCATTGAAGGCAATGGTGGCGGCGAGGAAAACAGCAAAGGCGGCGACAACCGGGGGCCGCGCATTGGCGAAGGCCGGGATGCTGAACTCGATGACGCAATAGACTATGCCCAGGACATAGCCGAACGCCAGCCAGCGCGCCGCCGCACGCCCGACGCCGTGAACGGCGATCGTCATGAACGCCGCGGCCAGCAAGCCTGCGACGCACATGTTGATGACCAGAATGACGTCTGCGCTGCTCATGGCCCCTTTCGCGCTCTGGCCAGCAGCAAATCACCGACGGGCGAAAAAGACGTTAACGCGGCACCTTAGCTGGCGCTGCCGGAATCCGGAATGAACACCGTTTCGGCCCGCTCATAGGACAGCCGTACGCTGTCGCGGCCATTCTTCTTGGCCTTGTAGAGGGCCTCGTCGGCGCGTCGCATCAGCGGCTCCAGCCCTTCGTCGCCGGTGCGTGCCGCGACGCCAAAGCTCGCAGTCACCCTGGTGCCCGGCGGCAACCCGTCGACGCTGCCGGCCGAATAGTGCGTGCGCACGGCTTCGGCAAACAACCGCGCCGTGGCAAGATCGCTCAGCGACAAAAGCACGGCGAACTCCTCGCCGCCGATGCGGCCGGCAACCGCGTGTGTGCCAGCGGCCGCGCGAAGCTTGGCGGCGAAGTCGGCGATCACCTGGTCGCCCGCGGCATGTCCGTATTTGTCGTTGAGCGCCTTGAAGTGATCGAGATCGGCCAGCACCAGCGCGACCGGCACCCTGGCGGCGGCGCAATGCTGCAGCACAAGCAAGGCGCGCTCCTCAAAACCCCTGCGGTTGAGCAGGCCGGACAGCGGGTCGGTATGCGTCTCGGTCTTTAGCGCCTTCATCACGTCGAGGGCGGCGGCCGAGAACAGGCTGAGCGCGATCAGCAGCGACAGCAGCGCGTGCGTCAGCAGCGCCGTTGTCCAGTAGGACGAGCCGTAGAACCCGTCATAGCTGGTGAAAGGCCCGTGCGAAATGACGACGAGCAGTGTGCGGCCGATGAAGTTCAGCCCGGACAGCAGCGACAGCACGAACAGAATCTTTTCGGTCGGGCCGTTGCCGCGCACGGCGCGCAACTCGGCGGCGACCAGCAGGCTGAGGCCGCCAAAGCCGAAATTGATGGCCAGGATGCGCCAGGTGAGATCCGGCTGGACGAACAGGAACCAGCAAAACGCAGCCAGCCCGCCACCCGCCAGAATTCCGATGGCGATATAAGGCACGCGCCTGCCGTAGCGCGAGATGATCGCGCCGACGAGACAGCAGGCGGCGAAGGTGAAACAGAGGTTGGAGACCAGCTTGGTCAGCACCATGCCGACGGGCAGGGTAAAATACTGCAGCAGGAAGCCGGGCGCGGACATGCCATAACTAGCGCCAAGCACCGCCAGATAGGGCCGGTGGCGCTGATAGAACCACAGCACGAGGAACGCCGCGCCGAGTGCCAGCGCGATCGTCGGATTGAGCAGCGCAATGAACAGACCGGTGTCCAAAGGACGGTGACTTCCCCGCTTGACGTCAGGGAAGACCTTAGAACCCAAGCCCCAACAAGCGGTTAAGCCAGAGCGAATATGCGGGCAGAGCCGATGAAAAAAGGCCCCGGACGGCGATGCGATCCGGGGCCTGGTATGAACTATGAGTCGCGTGCCGGAAAACTATTTCCAGTCGCGGATGTCGACGAAATGGCCGGCGATCGCCGCCGCCGCCGCCATTGCCGGCGATACCAGATGGGTGCGGCCCTTGAAGCCCTGCCGGCCCTCGAAATTGCGGTTCGAGGTCGAGGCGCAGCGCTCATGCGGCTTCAGACGGTCGTCGTTCATGGCCAGACACATCGAGCAGCCCGGCTCGCGCCAGTCGAAACCGGCGGCGATGAAGATCTTGTCGAGACCCTCGGCTTCCGCCTGTTCCTTGACCAGGCCGGAGCCCGGCACGATCATCGCATCGACATGCGCACTCACGGTTTTGCCTTCGACCACCTTGGCGACGGCGCGCAGATCCTCGATGCGGCCATTGGTGCAGGAGCCGATGAAGACGCGGTCGAGCGTGATGTCGGTGATCTTGGTGCCCGGTGTCAGCCCCATATAGTCGAGCGCGCGGATCTTCGAGGTGCGCTTGTTCTCGTCCGTGATCTCTTCCGGATTGGGAACGACGCCCTGCACCGAAACCACGTCCTCGGGCGAGGAACCCCAGGAGACGATCGGCGGCAGCTTGGCCGCGTCCAGCACGATCACCTTGTCGAAATGCGCGCCTTCGTCGGACTGCAGCGTCTTCCAGTATTCGAGCGCTGCATCCCAGGCAGCGCCCTTCGGTGCCCGCGGCTTGTCCTTGACATAGGCGAAGGTCGTTTCGTCGGCGGCGATCAGGCCGGCGCGCGCGCCGCCCTCGATCGACATGTTGCAGATCGTCATGCGGCCTTCCATCGACAGCGCGCGGATCGCCTCGCCGGCATATTCGATGACATAGCCGGTGCCGCCGGCGGTGCCGATCTCGCCGATGATGGCGAGGATGATGTCCTTGGCGGTTACGCCTTCCGGCAACTTGCCGTCGACGCGCACCAGCATGTTCTTGGCCTTGCGCTGGATCAGCGTCTGCGTCGCCAGCACATGCTCGACCTCGGATGTGCCGATGCCATGCGCCAGCGCGCCGAAAGCGCCATGCGTGGAGGTGTGGCTATCACCGCAGACGATGGTCATGCCGGGCAGCGTAAAGCCCTGCTCCGGGCCGATGATGTGGACGATGCCCTGGCGGATATCGTTTTCGGAATAATATTCGACACCGAAATCCTTGGCGTTCTTGGCCAGCGCCTCGACCTGGATGCGGCTTTCCTCGTTCTTGATGCCGAACTTGCGCTCGGGCGAGGTCGAGACATTGTGATCGACCACGGCCAGCGTCTTTTCCGGATGCCGGACTTTTCTCCCGCTCATGCGCAGGCCTTCGAAGGCCTGCGGGCTGGTCACTTCATGGACGAGGTGGCGGTCGATGTAGAGCAGGCAGGTGCCGTCGTCCTGGCGGTCGACGACATGGTCGTCGAATATCTTGTCGTAGAGGGTGCGCGGTGCGCTCATGTGCGTAAATCCGTCGATTTGAAAAAGGGGAAGGGCAGATGCGCCGGAGGCTTTCGCCCGGCGAAAGCGGCCTAGCTAAGTCGGCTGGTGAGCGCGCCCGAAACGCGCGCGGAGAAGCGCGACGGCAGGCGTTTTCTGTCCTGCAACACGAAACCCTTATAGGCCGGATCGCCAAAAAGCTCTTCCATGGCGTGGCTCATACCAATGTTTTGGCTTTTCGGCAATTGGCGCGTGGCTGGGCAGAACTGGGTTCCTCGCCCTCACTACTTTACCTTCGGGGGAGGAACGGCACCAAGGTCGGCGAAGTCGCGCCTTTCCTCTCCCCCGTCGATCGGGGGAGAGGTGTCGAGTAAAGCTCGACGGAGTGGGGGTCGATCTTTCATCGGAGCAATGCTTCCGCCTGATTCCCGCATGCCTGAGACTTGCTCGCCTGGTTGTGCCTGTCTTGCGGCGGCGCGTATCGCGAACGCCTTCCCCCACTCCGTCGCTGCTTCGCAGCGCCACCTCTCCCCCTTCCGGAGGGAGAGGAAGGGCGCCAAGGTCGGCAAACTCGCCGCTCAAACCACCTCGAACACAAACGTCTTCACCAGCGCGTCCGGCTCGGCGATGGCATAGCAGCGGAACCATGGGCTTTGCTCGACCGGCCGCCATTTCCCCGCCTGCTCCAGTTCGTCGAACACCGCCTGGAAGCCGCCGCTTTCGAAGACCTGGTCGCGCACGGTGAAGATGGCGTGGCCGCCTTTTCTGGTGATGCGGACAAGCTCGTGCAGGCCGGAGGCCGGCGCATGGCTGATGGTGAACACGCCGGTCGAGAAGAAGGCACGGAAATGCCCGTCGGGCCACGGCAGCGGGCCGCCGAGCATGGCCTGTTTCAAATCGCTATAGGCATTGCGGCCGCCGGCGATCTTCAGCATGTCGTCCGATAGGTCGAGCCCGGCAATGTCGTGATAGCCCAGCGCCTTGAGTGAAGGGCCCGACATGCCGGTGCCGCAGCCGGCGTCGAGCAGCGAGCCTTCGCCCGCCGGCACATGGCGCGCCACCCAGGCGGTGATCAGGAACGGCAGCAAATAGCCGAGCGAGGCGGTCTCGCTGTCATAGGTCGCGGCCCACTCCGCATAGGCCTTGGCCAGCCCTTCCGGCGTGTCGGCCGAATAGACGGAGTCCAGCGCCGCATTGGCCTTGTCGACATTCATCGCCTGCATCCTCCCGGCACGATCTGTTCTTGGATCGTAGCCGTGTCCGTGCCTGACTTCTATTCCTCCTGCGCCCGCCGCAGTCGCTGCTCCAGCGCCCGCAGCGCCAGCGACAGGCCGACGGTAAGGATGAGGTAGATATAGGCGACGATCGAATAGGTCTCGAAGAAGCGGAACGAACCGGCGGCGTAGATCTTGCCCATCTGCGTGATGTCGGCGACGCCGAGCACCGAGACCAGCGACGAATCCTTGACCATGGCGACGAAGTCATTGCCGAGCGGCGGCAGGATGGTGCGGATCGCCTGCGGGAAGACGATCAGCCGGAAGCGTTGCGCGCGCGAAAGCCCGAGCGCCTTGGCCGCCTCGATCTGGCCCTTCTCGACCGACTGGATGCCGGCGCGAAAGACTTCGGAGATGAAGGCGGAATAGCCGATGGTCAGTGCCATGACGGCGCGCCACAACAGCGAGACATCGCGCACCAAAAGCTCGCCCATCAGGCCGGCGTTTTGCAGCGGCGCGGTCAGCGCGTTCCATGCCGCGACGAAAGCCGGTGCGCCGGCAAAGGCGATCCAGAACAGCAGCACCAGGATAGGCACGCCACGGATGATCTCGACATAGAAGCGGGCGATTTGCCTGAGCCAGCGCGACCCCGACAGCCCCATCAGCGCAATGCCGAGGCCGATGGCTGACGCGAGAGCGAAGGCGACCACGGTGACAAAAATGGTGATGCCGATGCCTTTGGCAACAGTGGCGAAAACCTGGGCGTAGAGATCGCTGGCGGCAATGTAGAGCGCGGCCACGACAGCGAGCACGATCGCGGCGGCAAGCCACCAGGGGAAGTCGGATTTTTGAGTGGAGGCGGGGGGCATCAGGCGACGCCAACGAGGTAGATAATGCGCGAAGCAAGCGCCAAGGCACCCCCCTCTGGCCTGCCGGCCATCTCCCCCTCAAGGGGGGAGATTAGCAGCTCAGGCGCCGCTGCCCACTCTGTGACGTTGGAGATTGGCGAAAGCCAATGTGACATCCAATCTCCCCCCTTGAGGGGGAGATGCCCGGCAGGGTAGAGGGGGGTGTTCAAGCGCAGAGTCCGCGCGAATTCCTGCGCATCACTCCAGGCTCGCGCCAAGATGGCCTACTGCCCCATCTTGTAGTCGAGAAACCACTTCTTGTTCAGCGCTTCGAGCGTGCCGTCGGCCTTCAGCGCCGCGATCGCCGCATTGACCGGTTTCACCAGATCCGAGCCTTTCGGGAAGATGAAGCCGAAATCCTCGGTGCCGAGCGGGCCGCCGATCAGCTTGAGCTTGCCTTCGGAGGCGTCGACATAGCCCTTGCCCGCGGTGCCGTCGGTCAGCACGACATCGACATCGCCGGACTTCAGTGCCTGCACCGAAGCGCCGAAAGTTTCGAACTGCTTGATGCGCGGGTTCTGCTCATTGCCGTCGAGCACGCTGTAGACGGCGGTGTAGAACGGCGTCGTGCCGGCCTGTGCGCCGATCAGCCCATCCTTGAAGTCGGCAAAGGTCTTGGCGTCGGTGAAGCGGCTTTCGTCGCCGCGTACCAGCATGAACTGCTCCGAACGCATATAGGGGTCGGAGAAATCGACCTTCTCCTTGCGGTCGTCCTTGATGGTAATGCCGGTCATGCCGATGTTGTACTGGTTGTCGGAAACCGCCTGGATCATCGCATCCCAGGAGGTGTTCTGGTACTCGACCTTGAAGTTCAGCCGCTTGGCGATCTCGTCCATCGCGTCATATTCCCAACCGATCTGCTTGCCGGTCTTGGCGTCGATGAACTGCAGCGGCGGATAGGCGTTTTCCGTCACCACCACCACCTTCTTGCCGCCGAGATCGGGCAGCGCATCGGCCGCCCATGCGGCGACGGGCGCGAGGAAACAGGCCGCGAGGGCGGCCAGCAGCAGCTTCGATTTGGTCATGACACACTCCAGGATGACAAGCCCGCTTGCAGCCGGGCTCACATGAAAATCCAGGCGCGACTTTAGCCGTCCGCAGGCGGCTTGCAAGCCGGTCCGGTGCTCAGCGCCCGGTGAAAGCGGATTCCAATGCCTTCAACCGGCGCGGTCTTAGAACGCCTCGCGGTCGGCATTTATTCCGTGATCCCGCGACGACAAACTAGGCCGCTCGCGGGCACAAGGAAACCGTCAAACGACGGGTCAGGATGTTGACGTCGCGTCACGCAACTTGGCGACAAATCCGGTCAAGGTCCGGTGCAACGATTTCAGCTCCTCGACCTCGAGCGGCATGGCGCAGGCAAGGCCTGCGGATACATCCTTGATGCGCGTGCGCAGCGCCTGGCCTTGTGCCGTCGGTTCGACCAGTACGCGGCGCTCGTCGGCCGGATCGCGTCGGCGGGTGACCAGGCTGCCTGCTTCGAGCCGCTTGAGCAACGGCGTCAGCGTCGCAGAATCCAGCCCCAGCGCCTCGCCGAGCTCGCCGACCGTGCTCGGCGCATGCTGCCACAGCGCCAGCATCGCCAGATATTGCGGATAGGTGAGGCCGAGCGGGTCGAGCAACGGCCGGTAGAGCTTGGTCATCAGCCCGCTTGCCGAATAGAGCGCGAAGCAGAGCTGCTGGTCGAGACGCGGAACGGCGATCATCCCGGCGGTGTCCGCCGGGACTTGGTTGACTCTGGTTTCGGTCTTCGTCGTCATGCTGCCTTTGCCGGAAGCGCCACTGTCGAAAGCTCAACCTCGATATTGCCCTCGATCGCATTGGAATAGGGACAAATCTGATGCGCCGCCGATACAAGCGCTTCCGCCGCCGCCTGATCAAGGCCTTTCGTCTCCGCGGCGAGCGCGACACCGAGTTTGAAACCTTCGCCATTGGGAAGCAGGCTGACGGTGGAGGTCACCGACGCATCGGTCAGCGGCAGCTTCTGCTTGCGCGCGACGAAGCGGATGGCGCTTTCGAAGCAGGCGGCATAGCCGACCGCGAAAAGCTGCTCGGGATTGGTGGCGCCACCCTGTCCGCCGAGTTCCCTAGGCAAAGCGAGGTCGACCTTCAGCAGGCCGTCGCTGGTTTCGCCATGACCGGCGCGGCCGCCGGTGACGCGAGCCTGTGTGGTGTAGAGTGCCATGTCGTATCTCCAATTTGTTTGTGCACGATTATTTAGTACACAAGATAACATGCGGTCAACGGCCGCGGCCGAATTTCTCAGCCGGCAATCGTTCACAGTCTGGTGAAACGAAAAAAGGCGGCCGAAGCCGCCTTTTCAAAATCCTTGGTCGAGATCTTACTCGGCCGGGGTCGCTTCCGCGGCGGCCTTGGCTGCCGCCTCAGCTTCGTCGGCGGCCTTCTTCTCGGCGGCTTCCTTGGCGGCCGTCTCGGCGGCCAGCGCCTGGGCGGCAGCGACCTTCTCGGCTTCGATGCGGGCCTTCTCGGCGTTCAGCGCATCGCGCTCCTCATCGTTCAGCTTGCGGGCGCGCACGCCGGTGTTTTCCGAAATACGGGCCGACTTGCCGCGACGGTCGCGCAAATAATAGAGCTTGGCGCGGCGCACCTTGCCGCGGCGCACGATCTCGACGCCTTCGACCATCGGCGAGAAGACCGGGAAAACGCGCTCGACGCCTTCGCCATAGGAGATCTTGCGGACGGTAAAATTTTCCTGGAAGCCGGCGCCGGAGCGGGCGATGACGACGCCCTCATAGGCCTGGACGCGGGTGCGGGTGCCTTCGGTCACGCGGACCTGGACGCGCACGGTGTCGCCGGGCTGGAATTCGGGAAGCTTGCGCTTGGCTTCGATCTTGGCGGCCTGTTCGGCCTCGAGCTGACGGATGATATCCATCTCAATAGTCCACTTCTTGTTCTTCCGACAGTCAGAGCGTCCGACACTCGCCTTGCAGTTCCATTGACCGCTCGGCTATGCCCTTTGTCTCC
This sequence comes from Mesorhizobium neociceri, assembly GCF_013520985.1. Classification (GTDB taxonomy): domain Bacteria; phylum Pseudomonadota; class Alphaproteobacteria; order Rhizobiales; family Rhizobiaceae; genus Mesorhizobium; species Mesorhizobium neociceri. Next base: position 148,870 of record NZ_JACDTY010000015.1, read on the forward strand.
GAGACATCTGTCGTCTGGACATCGGGCAGGGGCGACTACACCGTCATTGTTGACGGGTCTGGGAGATTTTTCTCGCCAGTACGGGCGGGCACATACAGCTATTTCGCTCGCTTGTCACGCCTTGGCCCTGTCTTTTTTGGTCGCATGCCACCACGCAATCGTCCAGTGCAGGGTTGCGCCGACCGCTCAAGCTTCCTAAGCCGGAGGAAACATACGTAGTCCGGCGCCATTGTCATGTCAGTTCTCGACGCAGTCCTGCTGTTCCTGGCGGGCTTTCTCTCAGGCTCAGCCAATGCGGTCGCCGGCGGCGGCACGTTCATCACCTTCGGCGCCATGACGCTGGTCGGCGTGCCGCCGATCGTCGCCAACGCCACCTCCTCGGTGACGCAGTTCCCGGGCTACATCACCTCGACGCTCGCCTACTGGACCGACATCAAGCATTTCTGGCGCGGCGCGCTGCTGCTCTGCCTGATCTCGGCAGCCGGCGCGCTGGCAGGTGCCTTCATCCTTCTGGCGCTGTCCAACCCGTCCTTCAGGGTCATGGTGCCGTGGCTGCTGCTGGCCGCCACCGCGCTATTCGCCGCCGGACCTTGGCTGAAACCGGCGCCGAAGGCAGGGCATGAGGCTGCCGTCGGGTCGCTCGTCGGGTCGCTGGCGCAGTTCCTCACCGCCATCTATGGCGGCTTCTTCGGCGCCGGCATGGGCGTGATGATGCTGGCGACGCTCGGCTTGACCCAGTCCGGCGACTATCACCGGCTGAACGCCCTGAAGAACATGCTGGCCGTGGTCATCGCGGCGGTGGCGATCATCGTCTTCGTTTCCGGCGGCGTCGTTGCTTGGCCGCAGGCGATCGTCATGATCCCCGGTGGCGCACTCGGCGGCTATGCCGGTGTATGGATCGCCAAGCGCGTGCCGCAAAACGCGGTACGCGGCTTCGTCGTCGCCGTCGGCCTGTTTCTGGCCTTTTATTATTTCGCCAAGGGGTGAGTAGCGAGCAAATCCGGCCGCCTCTCCTTGGTCAGCTTCTCAGACTCTACGCGACGCCATGCTGCGATCTTCTTGTGATTGCCGGACACCAGCACGTCGGGAATCGGCCTGCCTTCGAACTCCTGCGGCCGTGTGTAGTGCGGATGTTCGAGCAGGCCATTCTCGAAGCTTTCCTCTTCACCCGACACCGCATTGCCCATGACGCCGGGCAACAGCCGCACCACGGCGTCGAGCAGCACCAGCGCCGCCGGCTCGCCGCCGGAGAGGATGAAATCGCCGATGGAGACTTCTTCCAGGCCACGCGCCTCGATCAGCCGCTGGTCGACGCCTTCGAAGCGGCCGCAGACGATGACCGCGCCCGGCCCGACGGCAAGCTCGCGCACACGCGCCTGCGTCAGCGGTTTGCCGCGCGGGCTCATCAGCAGTTTTGGCCGCGGATCGCCGGCCGGCGAGGTATGGTCGATCGCTTTGGCCAGCACATCGGCGCGCATCACCATGCCGGCGCCACCGCCGGCCGGCGTGTCGTCGACCGTGTGGTGGCGATCCTCGGCGAAGTTGCGTATCTGGACCGCTTCCAGCGACCATGTACCTGCCTCGAGCGCCCGCCCGGCCAGCGACACGCCAAGCCCGCCCGGGAACATCTCGGGATAAAGCGTCAGCACCGATGCCTTGAACGTCACCGGTTGCCCCCGGCGTCCTTGGGCCCGCGCGGCCGGCCCTTTGCATCGAAGCCTTCTTCTCGCGGCGCCTCGCCATCCTCGTCGTCGACCAGCCCGGCCGCCGCCGGATCGACGCGGACAAAACCTTCGGCGACCGCCACTTGCGGCACGGCGGCCTGGGTGAACGGGATCAGCACGCCTTTGCGCCCGCCGAGCGTGACGTCGAGAATGTCGCCGCCGCCGAAATTATGCACGGCGACCACCTTGCCGATGACCGCATTCGCATCGTCGCGGACCTCGAGTCCGACGAGGTCGGCGTGGTAGAACTCGTCCTCCTCGCCATCGTCCGGCAGCATCGAGCGGTCAACGAACAGCTCGGTTCCGGCCAGCGCCTCGGCGGCGTTGCGGTCGGCAACGCCCTTGAAGCGCACCACCACGACGGTGTTGGCCGGCCTTATGTCGATGATCTGGAAGGCGCGGCCGTCTTTGGCATAGAGCGGCCCATAGTCAGCCAGCGCCAGCGGCTCGCCGGTGAAGGTCTTCACCCGCAATTCGCCCTTGATGCCGTGGGCGGCGCCGATCACGGCCATCTGGACGGGGTTTTGGGGCTTGCTCATGGCTGATGTCCTTTGCCCTGCTCTAACGCCCTCCCGGCGTCATTTCAATGATCGCCGGTGGCCATTTCAATGACAGGTTCTTCACCGCTTCCTAACCCGGCTGTCTGACAATGGCCGCATGCAGGAATTTCTCATCCCGGCAAAACCCGACCTCCAGGCAGCGCGCGAGAGCTGGCTGAAGATGCTGGCGCGCGAACGCCGGCTGTCTCCGGCGACGGTCGAAGCCTATGAGCGCGACACGCGCCAATTTCTTCATTTCCTGACCGGACATTGCGGCGGCTCGCCCGGCATTTCCGACATCGCCACTTTACGCCCGGCCGATCTGCGCGGCTTTCTCGCCGCACGGCGCAACGCCGGCGCGGGCGCCCGCACGCTCGGCCGCGGTCTGGCCGGCATTCGCTCGCTGCTGCGCTTCCTCGAACGGCGCGGCCTTGCCAACGCCGCCGGAGCCGCAGCGCTGCGCGCGCCGCGTCAGCCGAAATCGCTGCCCAAGCCGCTGACGGCGAGCGATGCCAGGCATGTCGTTTCAGTCGAGGGCCAATTGGCGGAGGAGCCCTGGATCGCCGCCCGCGATGCCGCCGTGCTGACGCTGCTCTATGGTTCGGGCCTGCGCATTTCCGAGGCGCTTGGCCTCAGCGCCGCCGATCTGGCATCGGAGGCCGACACCGTGCTGCGCGTCACCGGCAAGGGCGGCAAGACCCGGCTGGTGCCGGTGCTGCCGGTGGCGCTGCGCGCTATCGCCGAGTACCGGAAACTCTGTCCCTATTATCTCGACCCGAAGGGCCTGCTGTTTCGCGGCGCCCGCGGCGGACCGCTCAATCCGGCGATCGTCCAGCGCGACATGGCCAAGCTGCGGTCGGCGCTCAACCTGCCGGATACCGCCACGCCACATGCCTTGCGCCACTCCTTCGCCACCCATCTGCTTGGCCGCGGCGGCGACTTGCGCACCATCCAGGAGCTGCTCGGCCATGCCAGCCTGTCGACGACGCAGGTCTATACCGGCGTCGACACCGCAAGGTTGCTCGAAATCTATGAGTCCGCGCATCCAAGGGCGTGAACCCTTCAAATTTGCGGCGCCGATTAACCGTTTCGCCGCTTTTCGGTCCTAGAAAGGCGATCATGAAACGCGTCATCGCCATCGCCGACCGCGCAGCCCTTGCGTCGCTGAAGCTGCTCGTCGCGCTTAATGCGCTGTTTTTCCTGTCTTTCCTCGTCGTGCTGCTGCTCGCCGCCGGCAAGGCGCATGCCGAAGCCCCGGTCTGTGCCGGCTCCGATCTGCTCTCGGCCCTGCAGAAGGACGACCCCGCCACCTATGCCAGGATCGAGGCGCAAGCGGCGGCGACGCTGAACGGCAAGGGCCTGTTGTGGAAGCTGGAAAAGGCCGGCGAAAAGCCATCCTTCCTGTTCGGCACCATGCACATGACCGACCCGCGCGTGACCGCGCTGCCGCCGGCCGCCAAAAAGGCTTATGACGCCGCCGGCACCATCATCATCGAAACCACCGACGTGCTCGACAAGCAGAAGATGATGGAGGCCATGCTCAAGGAGCCCGAGCTGATGATGTTCACCGACAGCACGACGCTGTCGTCGCTGTTGTCGCCGGAGGATGCAGCGGTGGTGAACAAGGGGCTCGATGCGCGCGGCATTCCGCCGGCGACCGTCTCCAAGATGAAGCCGTGGCTGCTCTCGGCAATGGTCGCGCTGCCGGTCTGCGAGGTCGCTCGCCAGGCTGGAGGCGCGCCGGTTCTCGACGTCAAGCTGGCTCAGGACGCCAAGGCTTTGGGCAAGCCGGTGGAAGGGTTGGAAACCGCCGCCGGCCAGCTCCGCGCCATGGCCTCGCTGCCGCTCGCCTTTCACATCAAGGGGCTGGTTGAAACTTTGAAGCTCGGCGACAAGATAAACGACATCAACGAGACCATGATCGTGCTCTACCAGCGCGGCGACACCGGCACATTCTGGCCGCTCCTGCGTTCAATGTCCCCAGGCGAAGAGGACGACGCTGCAGGGTACGCCGCCTTCGACCAGGCCATGATCACCGACCGCAACAAGGTGATGGTCGACCATGCCCAGCCGATCCTGGCAAAGGGCAACGCCTTCATGGCGGTCGGCGCCCTGCATCTTCCCGGCCCCGAAGGCCTGGTCGAGGATTTTCGCAAAGCGGGCTATACTGTCACCGCCGTCGACTGATCTGCGCGTCCCCTTGCCTGCCGAATCACGCAAGGCTCGGTTGTGTCTGGATCCGCAGCTGATTCGCGGTCCGAAGACCGGTTGGCCCTATTTTTGGCGAAAAAGCACAGGTAAGCTCCTCTTCGCTCACTCGCGATTGATTTTGCGGGGGAAATACAGGCCGCCGAGCGGTTGCGAATCAGAATTTTCCTGCGTTCGGCAATTTCCAGGCCTAGTATGAAACCCGTTCAACGGTTGCGCGTTGATGGGTGTTGTTTGATGCTTTTCATCCATGGAGGACACTTTTATGGCGAACCCTAACGACCCAGGCTCAGCGCCCAAATCGGGCGGTGGCAGCGGCTGGCTGATTGCGCTGGTCGTCGTCATCCTTGCGATTGTCGCGTACTATGTTTTTGGAAGAAGCGGCGAGCATCCGGCACCCGCCGAGCCGCCGGCAGCCAGCACACCGGCACCTGCGCCTGCACCGGCTGAGCCGATGAAGCCCGCCGAACCGGCTCCTGCGCCAGCCCCGGCACCCGCGCCTGCGCCTGAGCCCGCTCCGGCACCAGCCCCGGCTCCCGCGCCTGCTCCGGCCCCGGCGCCCGCACCGGCCCAGTAATCAGGCCACTGAATTCAACGACGAACGGCCCGCTGCAAAGCGGGCCGTTTTGTTTTGGGGGGCTTATTGGCGAGCGCTGCGATCCTTCACCGCCCCCCTCTGTCCTGCCGACGTGTCGCAACTTCCTCGTCGCCCTTAAATATGGATCGGCTTGAAGAACGTGGCCAGCGCCGCTTCCTTGACCGCTTCCGACATTGTCGGGTGCGCGTGGCAGGTGCGGGCGAGATCTTCCG
>NZ_JACDTY010000016.1 GCF_013520985.1 Mesorhizobium neociceri
TCGCGAAGATCATTGGAAAGAGGTCGGGTCATCAGATGCTGGCCTCCACTCCAGCCAGCATCTTGAATCACAAAACCGACAAATCGGGAATCCCCTTCGATTCCATCAAGTCGTGAACCGCTCTAGAGTGCCGGCTTGTCACGCCGGAGGTCGCGGGCTCGAGCCCCACTCGCACCATTTCCCTCGACGCCTTCCGATTCCCGCCTGTAGATCAGGCGGACGACGAGGCCGATGTATCCAAGCTGAAGAATAGCCATTGCAAGAACAGCCCAACCGAGGGCCTTCCAGACGGAGCCCGTTGCCATGTCGGCCCAGATCGCAACGATGAACGACGTTGCGAACATGCCCACCAGAAATTGCGGAAAATACATAATGGCCCAGCACCCAATGTTTCGGCGATTCAGGCGGCTTTCAAATCGGCAGCTGAAGAGCCCACCGCTTCATTTTGAGAAGCGGCGGGCCCCAATCGCCCCCCGGCTCGCCAGGAGCGATGGATGCCCCCGGCATTGCTGACAGTGCAATTGCGGTGCCAGACCTATTGACCCATTACGGGCCACCTGTGTCGATGACGCAAGACGGGCTTGCCGAATTACATTACCTGTTGCTAATGTGCCACCTTGGTCGGAAGGGACCAAAGTGGAGAGGTTGTCGGCAGGCATGTTGGCCGCGATGCTGGTAGCGTCGGCAGGGCGATGTTGGTCCGAGGACAGCCATAAGCCGATCTCCGAAGAAGCGTTGAGAACGGTCAGCGCCGAGATGTATTCCGACATTCTGGCCCAGGAATGCCTGCATGGACGACGCTACCCGCAAAGCCGGATCGAGAACGGTTTCAAAAGGCACTTCGAGGAAATGAGGCTGCAGCTGGTCGCGAGTGGATATACCATCGTGCCCAAATCGAACGAGAACAGCGCACTCTGGACACGTTCGCAGATGGCGTTTGACACGAAGCGGCGGCTTGGCCTCCAGCGCCAACTCGGCTGCCTTGGCGCATACTGGCTAGACGACAATCGGGACTGGTGAGGCCGTGCAAGAACTGCGGCCTCAACCCCTTGCCAGCAGCGCCTCGACCTCCTGCAACGTCGGCATGGACGGCGCCGTGCCGGGCCGGGTCACCGAAATGCCGGCGACGGCGCAAGCAAAGCGGACCGCTTGCAACGGTTCCACGCCTTTGGCGAGGGCTGCGGCCAGCCCGCCATTGAAGGCATCGCCTGCACCGGTGGTTTCGACCACCGGGCCGGCACTGACCACGGGAACATGGTCGGAACGGTTCGCCGTATGCAGCAGCGCGCCTTTTTCGCCGAGCGTGATGATGACCGAGCCGACGCCCTTCCCAAGCAGGCTGTCGGCGGCGCGGCGGGCGTCGTCGATGGAGGCAACCTTGATGCCGGTCAGTTCCTCGGCCTCGGTCTCGTTGGGCGTGACATAGTCGCAAAGCGTGTAGATGCGGTCTGGCAGCTTTGCCGCCGGCGCCGGGTTGAGGATGGTGGTCACCCCTGCCCCGCGTGCGATCTCGAGGGCGCGCAGTGCAGCGTCGATCGGCTGTTCGACCTGGGTGACGAAGACGCCGGCGCTGCCAATCAGGCCCGCATTGGCTTCGATGTCGGTGGGCGAGATGAGCATGGCCGCACCTGGGCTGACGATGATGGCGTTGTTGCCGGTGGTCTCCTCGATGAAGATATAGGCGGCACCGGTATAGCTCTGCGGCGTGTCGATGACGGCTGATTTCACGCCGGCATCTTTCCAGGTCGCTTTGGCCATGTCGGCGAAAGCATCGACGCCGAGCCGCGTCAGAAAGGTGATGTCGGCGCCAAGCTTGCCGGCCGCTACAGCCTGGTTCGAGCCTTTGCCGCCCGGCCCCAGCTTGAAGGAATTACCAAGGATTGTCTCGCCCATGCGCGGCTGGCGATCGGCGCGATAGGCGGTGTCGGCGACAAAGACGCCCAATATGACGACAGGCTTGCCGGACGCCATCGGGCTACTCCGCATCCGGCGGCACGACGCCCTTGCGGAAGGCAAAGCAGCCATAGAAGCGACGCTCGCCGGTCTGGATGACGCAATAGGCCTTCTTGGCGCGTTCGTAGAAGGCGTAGCGCTCGACAGAAATCATCGGCCAGGCCTTGCCTTCGGCCGCATCAATCTGTTTCTGCACCTCTTTTTGCACCGGAGGGATCTCGGCTGGCTTGCCGACGATCTCCATGCGCGCGGCAGAGTCGTCCACAAAGGTGTCCAGCGGATAGAGCGACAGCACCGCCTTGACCACGTCGGCGGCCGGCGCATCGATGCGCAGCAGTCTGCCGAGCACGGTCTGGCGCGCCACCGAATCGGCGGGGAAATTGGTGTCGGCGATGATCAGATCGTCGCCGTGGCCCATGGCCCTGAGCGCCTGGAGCACATCGGCGTTCAGCAACGGGTTGATCCCTTTGAGCATGGCAGTCCTCGTCAAGCAGGTTTGGTCAAAAGTCGGTTGGAAAATCAGAGCCGGTTGCCGGTCTCGGCGTCGAAGAGATGGACCTGGTCGAGGCGCGGCTTGAGATTGAGCATGTCGCCCGGCTTGAAGTCGTGGCGCTCGCGAAACAGCGCCACCATCTCGCCGTCACCGAAGCGCAGGAACACCAGCGTTTCGGAGCCGGTCGGCTCCACCACCGAGATCTTCGCCGGCACCCCGTCGGGATGTATTTCGAGATGCTCGGGCCGCACGCCATAGACGACGGCCTGGCCCTCCTTGGCGGCGCTGCCGGCAGCGATCGGGAACAGCGTGCCCGCTATCTCGACCTTGTCGCCCTTCCGCACCACGCCCTTGAGCAGGTTCATCGACGGCGAGCCGATGAAGCCGGCGACAAACAGATTGGCCGGCCGGTCGAACAATTCCAGCGGCGCGCCGACCTGCTCGATGCGGCCATCACGCATGACGACGATCTTGTCAGCCATGGTCATGGCCTCGATCTGGTCGTGGGTGACGTAGATGGTGGTGGTCTTCAGCCGCTGGTGCAGTTCCTTGATCTCGGTGCGCATCTGCACGCGCAACTTGGCGTCTAGATTGGACAGCGGCTCGTCGAACAGGAACACTTGCGGGTTGCGCACGATGGCGCGGCCCATGGCGACGCGCTGGCGCTGGCCGCCGGAGAGCTGGCGCGGATAGCGCTTCAGGTAGGGATTGAGGTCGAGGATGTCGGCGGCGCGCTTGACCCGCTCGGCGACCACGGCCGGGTCGGTGCCGCGCAGCTTCAGCGCGAAGGCCATGTTCTGCTCCACCGTCTTGTGCGGATAGAGCGCATAGTTCTGGAACACCATGGCGATGTCGCGCTTGGCCGGCGGCAGATTGTTGACGATGCGCTCACCGATGGCGATGGTGCCGCCCGAAACTGTTTCCAGCCCCGCCACCATTCTGAGCAGCGTGGACTTGCCGCAGCCCGACGGACCGACCAGAACCACAAACTGGCCATCGGCGATATCGACGCTGACATCGTGCAGGACCTTGACGGTTCCGAACGCCTTGGCCACATTGCTGATCGTGACTTGAGCCATCGTCCCCCCTTTCCTCGCGGTGAAGCTAGCCATTGCCAACGGCAAGGGCAAGTCAGTATCTTATAGATAAAAAGGCATTCGTGTTGACAAGGTAATCGATTACGCGAATAGTGGCGAGTGCCAGTCCGACAGTCGGATTTTTTGCCGAAAATCGGAGCTTCAGGCGACGCAGGGTGGGGTCCCACGTCCCCGTATGATAAAGGAGAACCGCCGACGTTTCGGCGTCCGAGGATTGGCATTTCAATTCACGACTGTGTTCTGGGAGGAATAAATGAGAGTCGGTCTGTACGAAAAACTCGTCCGCGCGGGTGCAACCCGGCGTGACATTCTCAAAGGCGCGGCCTCGATGGCCGCAATCGCCGCAGCATCGGGCGCCGGGCTCGGCGCCTTCACGCGCCCGGCTGCCGCCGCCAGCGAGTTGCGCTCCAAAATCCTGCAGATCCCCGGCGTCGGCAAGGGCCAGCCGACGGATTCCGACTTCCAGAAGGTCGGCGAACTCTGCCTCGAAGCCACCAAGGCCAACGTCAAGGAAGGCGAATTCGCCGGCGTCGAGCTCTCCTTCATGGGCCTCAACAACCAGAACCTGCACAATGTGCTTTTCCGCGGTTTCCTGAAGCCGTGGGAGGCTTATACGGGCGCCAAGATCAACTGGATCGATCTTGCACAGGCGGACTACAATCCGCGCCTGCAACAGGCCATCGCAACGAACACAATCGACTTTGATATCGTCGAGATGGGCGCTCCCTTCGAAGGCGACGTATGCGGCAAGGGCCTGACCTCCGAGATGCCCGACTGGGTCAGGAAGCAGATCGATATGGACGATCTGGTGGCCTATCTGAAGCCGCCGGTCGGCACCTGGAACGGCAAGCAATATCGCGTGACGGTCGACGGAGACGCGCACAACTTCAACTACCGCACCGACGTGTTCTCCGACTCTGATCTTGCAGCGGCCTGGAAAGCCGATACCGGCGACAAGGCGGGCCTGACGGAATGGGGCGTGCCGAAGACCTGGCAGCAGGTGCAGGCAGTGACCAAGTTCCTCAAGGGCAAGCAGATGAAGGGCCAGGACGTGTATGGCTACCTCGACGCGCCCAAGGCCTGGGGCGGTTTCGGCTTCTATTTCCTCGGCAGCCGCGCCAGTGCCTATGCCAAGCACCCTGATGACAAGGCCTGGCTGTTCGACGCCGACACGATGAAGCCGCGCGTCAATAACCCTGCCTGGGTGCGGGCAATCCAGGACGTGATCGACGCGCTGCCTTCCGAACCGCAAGATCAAATCAACGCCGACCCGAACCAGACCTGTTTCTCCCAATTCCTGGGTGGCACTGGTTCGATGCTGGCTTGGTGGGGAGATGCTGGCTCGAATGCGAAGACTAACGACTCCTCGGTCGTCGGGGACGTCACAGGCTTCTCGATCCTGCCAGGCTCTGACGATGTCTATAATTCGAAGACAGGCGCCTGGGACAAGCTCGCCAGCGGCCCGAACTATGCGCCGAACTGCGCCTATCTCGGCTGGGGCGTCTATGTCATGGCCCGCGTCGATAGCGACGAGAAGAAGAAAAAGGCAGCCTGGTCGGCAGCAGCCCATCTCGGCGGCAAGGACCTGTCGCTTTGGTGCGCAGCGTATCCCTCGGGCTTCCAGCCTTACCGCAACAGCCATTTCGATATTCCGGAGTGGGTGGCGGCCGGCTACGACGAGGCGTTCATCACCTCGTATCTCAAGTCGGAAGCCGACAGCTACAACCACCCGAACGCGGCGATCGAGCCGCGCATCCCCGGCATCTTCCAGTACTATTCCGCTGCCGAGGACATTCTGGCCAACACATTCGCCGGCAAGATGAAGGCCCAGGAAGGCGCCGACGCCATTGCCGCGGCCTGGGAGAAGCTGACCGACCAGATCGGCCGCGAAAACCAGGTCAAGCTCTACAAGGCCTCGCTCGGCATGTAGGCTTATCCTATGGTGACAACAGGTTCGGCGGTGCAAGCCGCCGGACCTGACCGGCTCGGGCCGGTCGCAAGTTTAGTTTTTAGACGGACGGGGACGCGTGGCTGACCAGACCACCAATGCATGGCCGGCAAACACCGGTCCAGCCGATCTGATCTCGCCAGGCCGCAAGCGGGCGGGTTTTGCCCTGATGGCCGCCGCCACGCTTGGCCTTCTGGCGGTGATCGCGCTGGAGATCCTCTACAAGAGTGAAGTCACCACGCTTGGTTTCGAGACCTGGCGCCCCATCGTCTACGCCTATGTGTTGTGGGGCGTGGCGCTCGGCGTCGGCCAGGTGCTGACGCGCGGCGAGGACGGCCAGCGCGCGCTGTTCCTGCTCCCGGCGCTGCTGTTCACCATCGCCATGGTGATCTTCCCGACGCTGTTCGGCTTCTACATCGCGCTGACCGACTGGAACCTCTCGTCCTTCTCCGGGCGAAAATTCAACGGTCTCGACAATTTCTGGCAGATGCTGGCCGATCCCTACTACCGCAACGCGCTGTTCAACATGGTGCTCTATGTGCTCGCCGTGCTGGTCGAGTATGTCATTGCCTTCGGCCTGGCACTGCTGCTCAACGCGCAGATCCGGGCGCGCAAATTCTTCCGTGTCGTCTTCCTGTTGCCGCTGATGCTGTCGCCGGTCGCAGTGTCGTGGATGATCGGCAAATCGCTGATGGAGTATCGCTTCGGGCCGGCGGCGACGCTGGCGCGCCATCTCGGCTGGGAAAACCCCGCCTTCTTCTCCAACCCGATCACCGCCCGCATCTCGATCATGGTGCTCGACGCCTGGACCTTCATCCCGTTCATGATGATCATGCTGCTTGCCGGCCTGCAGGCGATGTCGCGCGACGTGCTGGAGGCGGCGCGCGTCGATGGCGCCACGACCTGGCAGACTTTCTGGCAGGTCACCTTCCCGCTGATGCTGCCGGTGTCGGTGACGGCGATGATCCTGCGCATCATCTTCAAGCTGAAGCTTGCCGACATCATCATCACCGTCACCTCGGGTGGGCCCGGTGGCGCCACGGATTCGGTGTCGAGCTTCATCTACCGCGAATATCGCGACCGTTCGAATGTCGGCTACGGCACCATGCTGGCGATGGCCTATCTCGTCATCATCGTCGTGTTCGTGACCTGGCTGTTGAAATTCGCCAACCGCTTCGTGCGCAACGTGAACTGACGGGGGAGCATGAGCGTCCAGACCACCGATTATGTCGCTTCGGAAATCCGCTCGCCGGTGGGCTTCCTGGCCAATCGCGTGTTCATCTATGGCGCGCTGGCGTTCTGGGCCTTCATCTGCCTGTTTCCGATCTACTGGACGATCTCGACCTCGTTCAAGACGGCCGTGGACGTCACCCAGGGCCATCTCATCCCGTTCGTCGACTTCCAGCCGGACTGGAAGGGCTGGCGCTCGCTCGGCCTGTCACCGGATTCGATCTTCCAGACCTCGACGGTGCGCGAGGAATTCTTCAAGCGCTTCATGAATTCGGTCATCACCTCGGTCGGCGCGTCGAGCCTCGCCATCGTCATCGGCAGTCTCGCCGCCTATGGGCTGACCCGGTATCGCTATCAGTTCGCCTGGTTCAAGAACGAGGACATTTCTTTCTTCTTCCTGTCGCAGCTGATCCTGCCGCCGGTGGTGCTCGCCCTGCCCTTCCTGGTGCTCTACCGCGAGGTCGGCCTGCTCGACACCCGCATCGGCCTGATCCTGCTCTACACGCTGATGGTGCTGCCGATCGTCATCTGGATCATGCGCGACCAGTTCAACTCAATCCCCGTCGAGCTGGAGGAAGCAGCCCTGGTCGATGGCCTGTCGATCTGGGGCGCCTTCCTGCGCATCGTCATGCCGATCGCGCTGCCGGGCATGGTCGCCGCCTTCATCCTGGCAATGGTGCTGTGCTGGAACGAGTATTTCTTCGCGGCGCTGCTGACCTCGACCGACGCCAAGACCATTCCGGTGATGGTGGCGAGCCAGACCGGCTCGCAAGGCATCAACTGGTGGTCAATGGCGGCGCTTGCTACGGCGGCAATCGCGCCGCTGGCGGTGATCGGGATTGCTCTGGAGCGGTATTTGATCATGGGCATGACGGCTGGGGCGGTGAAGTAGGGCGCCGTTTCCTTCTCCCCTTGTGGGAGAAGGTGGATCGGCGCGCAGCGCCGAGACGGATGAGGGGTGCTCCAGCGGAGTGAGACGTTGGCGTTCCCTGGAACACCCCTCATCCGACCGAGCTTCGCTCGGCCACCTTCTCCCACAAGGGGAGAAGGGAAGAACCCCCTAACGCCCCAATATCGCCCGTAGGTGATCGAGGATCATCGCAACGCCCCTCTGCCCCAGCTCCGCCGAGGCCTCCTTGGCGCTCGCCGTATACCACCCGGTATTCTCGCCAAAACGGCCGGCATCGACCGCTTCCGGGCACAGCGCCAGCATCAGCGAGGTCTCGCCGATGCCGGCGTGGTCGAACGGGTACTTGCCGTTCATGGCGGCCGACATCAGCGGATGTACCTGCACCCAGTTGAAGAAATTTTCGCCCGCGGCGTGCCCAGCATAATAGTCGGCCATCTCGTTTGAGCCCCACCAGCCCTCGCCGCGCTGCTTTTCAAGGAAGCGGAAGATCGCCTGGCGGCCGGCGGTCTTGAAGGCGAGATCGGTCGGCATCCCGGCGACAAAATTCTCGGTCTGGTGGTGGATGATGGCGTGGATGTTGCGAAAGCCGATGCGCAGCAGGCTGTAGAACAGCTCTTCGCCGAACGGCGCCAGCTGATTGCCGCCGACTTGCACCGAGCCGCTGCCTTCGGGTGCCGCCACCGCATAGCTGGCCGCCCCGTAGTAAAAAGCCGGGAGGATGACGATGTCGGCCTGCTTTTCGTAGAGCTCCAGCGTCTTGATGACAGCCAGCGTGTCCATGCCGACGGCCATGTGTTCGCCGTGATATTCGAGCACGCCGAGCGGCAGCACGACCGGCCAGTTCTCGGCGATTGCCTTGCGGATCTGGTGCGGCAGCATCAATTCGTAGCGCATCGCGCCTACTCCATGTTGGTGTGGCGAGCGCGCATGGCCTCGGACGACTGGCCGGTAAGCCCCTTGAGCTTCAGCACCATCACCTCGAACAGCAGGAACAGCGCGCCTTCGAAGACCGAGCCCATCGGCAATACCGACGTCATTTGCGGCCCCTGGTCACGCGCCATGGTCTGCGCCGGGATAAGCAAGGTGAAGTCGGCAAGCGCGGTCGCACTGCCCGCAGCCTCGGCGGTGAGCAGCAGCACCGTCGCGCCGGCGTGGCGGGCAACCTGCATCAAGGTGAGCACGGTCGTGGTCTCGCCCGGGCCGGAACTGGCCAGGAACACGTCACCCGGGCCAAGGGGTGGCGTGTTCATGTCGCCGACCACCGACACCTCAACCCCGAGGTGATAGAGCCGCATAGCGAAACCCTTGATCTGCAAGGCCTCGCGGCCGCAGCCATAGACGACGATCTTCTGCGCGCGGGCCAGCGTTTCGCAAGCGGTGTCGATGCCGGCTTCGTCGACGCGCGCCAGCACGGCGCCCAGCTCTTGCAGGGCGGTGGCAAACATATCCGAGCCGGTATTCGTCATCAGGGTCTCATCCGCCAGGGGTTTGGCCAGGGAATTCCGGTTGCGCTTTTGCGGGGAAAGGCTTGTTTTTATTCATGCTATCACCGCGAAAATGCGTGTCCAACCACTGCCGCGGCTTTTGCTGTGCCAGCGGCGTGATAGTGTCATGTCAGACAAATCAATCCAGGAAATCTTAAGCGACATGAAGACACGGCATTTCGACCGCATCGGCAATGGCGGCATCGACTTCACCGAGCTTGGCTTCGGCAGTGCGCCGCTTGGCAACCTCTACCGCGCCGTCCCCGACGAGGATGCCAATGCGACGCTGGAGGCGGCCTGGGCGACCGGCTGCCGCTACTACGACACCGCTCCGCTCTATGGCTTAGGTCTGGCCGAAACGCGGCTCAATGCCTTCCTGCGCGGCAGGAAGCGCGATGACTATGTGCTGTCGAGCAAGGTCGGCCGGCTGCTACGCGCCTGCCCGCCGGAGGAACGCACCGGCATCGGCAAATTCTTCGACACGCCGACGCGCCGCGAAGTCTACGACTACAGCTATGACGGTGTCATGCGCTCTTTCGAGGCGTCGCTGGAACGGCTGGGCGTCGACCGCATCGACATCCTTTTCGTCCATGACCTCGACATCTTCACCCACGGCAGCAAGGAAGCGTCAGACCGGCGCATCGAGGAATTCATGGCCTCAGGCTATAACGGACTGCTGGCGCTGCGTGACCAGGGCGTGATCAAGGCGTTCGGCGGCGGCATCAACGAATGGGAGGTCTGCCAGACGCTGGCCGAGCGCGGCGATTTCGACCTGTTCCTGCTGGCCGGCCGCTACACGTTGCTCGAGCAGGAGGCGCTTCAATCCTTCCTGCCGCTCTGTGAGCAGCGCGGCATCAGCATCGTGCTCGGCGGGCCCTACAATTCCGGCATACTCGCGACCGGGCCGAAGCCAGGCGCCTATTACAATTACTCCGAGGCGCCACAGGACGTCATGGATCGCGTCGGGCGCATCGAGGCGGTCTGCAAGCGCCATGGCATCAGGCTGATCGAGGCGGCGCTGCAATTTCCGCTGCTGCACCCGTCCGTGGTGTCGGTCATCCCCGGCGGCCAGCGGCCAGGCGAAGTCGAAAGCAACCGCGCCCTGCTCGACGCCAAGCTGCCGGCCGCCCTTTGGGCCGATCTCAAGCAGGAAGGTCTTATGCGCGCGGATGCGCCGGTGGGCTGACGGCCTGCCAGCTCCCCTTATCGTGAGGGAAAAGAAAAGCCGGGCGAACCCGGCTTTTCAACATTCTCTGAAAAGAAAAAATGGTCTTAGTTGACCGCGTCCTTGAGGCCCTTGCCGGCCGAGAACTTCGGCACGGTACGCGCCGGAATCTTCACTTCCGCGCCAGTCTGCGGGTTGCGGCCAGTCGACGCCGCACGCTTGGAGACGGTGAAATTTCCGAAGCCGACGAGCCGTACATCGCCGCCCTTCTTCAGTTCGCCAGTGATGACGGAGAACACCGCATCGACCGCCGACTGTGCGTCACCCTTCGAAATGCTCGCGGATTCGGCGACAGCGGAAACCAGTTCGTTCTTGTTCATAAAAATTCCCTTCCATGAGAAAAACCGGAAATCTTCGACTCATCCGGCAGGAAACGGACTTTAGAAAGAAGCGCTCCCGCAACCAAGTCGAAAAGCGGGAAAAAAGTTGGAAAAAGCCCGGAAAAGGTGGGTTTTTCACATGAAAAAGCCGGGCGCAAGGCCCGGCTCTCTCTTTGTGCACTGCAACTTTAGCTAAAACTAACGCATGGCCCCGAAAACCGCAGTCGGTTTTCGGAAAGGACCATGCGCCAGTCTAGAGTGCTAGAGCGTCCTTTGCGCGTCCAAGTGGACGCGCGGCGCTCTAGTGTGCAAGCGACTTTCCAGCATCGTCAACGGTATCCGCCGCAGCCGGCGGATTGACCGGCTCGACCCACTCGATCGGCTCCGGCATACGCACCAGCGCATGTCTCAGAACCTCGCCGACGCGTGAGACCGGAATGATCTCCATGCCGTTCTTCACATTGTCCGGAATCTCCGCCAGATCCTTGGCGTTGTCTTCCGGGATCAGCACCTTCTTGATGCCGCCGCGCAATGCGGCGAGCAGCTTCTCCTTGAGGCCGCCGATCGGCAAGATGCGGCCACGAAGCGTTATCTCGCCAGTCATCGCCACATCGGCCCGGACCGGAATACCTGTCATGACAGACACAATGGCTGTCGCCATGGCAGCACCTGCAGATGGTCCATCCTTCGGCGTGGCGCCTTCCGGCAGGTGAACGTGAATGTCACGCTTGTCGAACAGCGGCGGCTCGATGCCGAAATCGATAGCCCGCGAGCGGACATAAGAGGCCGCAGCCGAGATCGATTCCTTCATCACGTCGCGCAGATTGCCGGTCACGGTCATGCGGCCCTTGCCGGGCATCATGACGCCTTCGACCGTCAGCAGCTCGCCGCCGACTTCCGTCCAGGCAAGACCGGTGACGACACCGACCTGATCGTCAGCCTCGACCTGACCGAAGCGGAAGCGCGGAACACCGAGGTAATCGGCGAGGTTCGCCGCCGTGATGCTCACCGTCTTCTTCTTCGTCTTCAGGATCTCGGTCACCGCCTTGCGCCCGAGCTTCATCAGCTCGCGCTCCAGGCTTCTGACGCCCGCTTCACGGGTGTAGGTCTGGATGATGCCGCGGATCGCGTCCTCGCCGACGGAGAATTCCTTCGGCTGCAGCGCGTGGTCGCGGATCACCTTGGGCATCAGGTGACGCTTGGCGATCTCGATCTTCTCGTCCTCGGTGTAGCCGGCGATACGGATGATCTCCATGCGGTCCATCAAGGGCGCAGGGATGTTCAGCGTGTTCGCCGTCGTCACGAACATCACGCTCGACAGGTCGTATTCGACCTCGAGGTAATGGTCCATGAACGTCGAGTTCTGCTCGGGATCGAGCACCTCGAGCAAGGCCGATGACGGATCGCCGCGGAAGTCCTGGCCCATCTTGTCGATCTCGTCGAGCAGGAAGAGCGGGTTGGACTTCTTGGCCTTCTTCATCGACTGGATGACCTTGCCGGGCATCGAGCCGATATAGGTGCGGCGGTGACCACGGATCTCGGCCTCGTCACGCACGCCGCCCAGCGCCATGCGGATGAACTCGCGGCCGGTGGCCTTGGCGATCGACTTGCCGAGCGAGGTCTTGCCGACGCCGGGAGGGCCGACGAGGCAAAGGATCGGCCCCTTCAGCTTCTTCTGACGGCTTTGCACGGCAAGATACTCGACGATGCGGTCCTTGACCTTGTCGAGACCGAAATGATCGGTGTCGAGCACGTTCTGTGCAAACGCCAGGTCCTGCTTGACCTTGGAGTTCTTGCCCCACGGGATCGACAGGATCCAGTCGAGATAGTTGCGCACGACGGTCGATTCAGCCGACATGGGCGACATCGTCCGCAGCTTCTTCAGTTCGGCTTCCGCCTTTTCGCGGGCTTCCTTGGAGAGCTTCGTCTTCTTGATGCGCGCCTCGATCTCGGCGGCCTCGTCGCGGCCGTCCTCGCCTTCGCCGAGCTCCTTCTGGATCGCCTTCATCTGCTCGTTGAGGTAGTATTCGCGCTGCGTCTTCTCCATCTGGCGCTTGACGCGCGAGCGGATGCGCTTCTCCACCTGCAGAACGGAGATTTCGGCTTCCATGAAGCCCATCGCCTTTTCCAGCCGTTCCTTGACGGAAAGCGTGGCCAACATCTCCTGCTTCTCGGGGATCTTGATGGCGAGGTGCGAAGCAACCGTATCGGCGAGCTTGGAATAGTCGTCGATCTGGCTGGCAGCGCCCACCACTTCGGGCGAGATCTTCTTGTTCAGCTTGACGTAGTTTTCGAAGTCAGTGACGACCGAACGGGCGAGCGCCTCGACCTCAACCTCTTCCTCTTCCGGCTCGACCAGCGCGGCAGCGCGGGCTTCGTGGAAGTCCGGACGGTCGGTGAACGAGACGATTTTGGCACGCGAAGCGCCTTCGACCAGCACCTTGACGGTGCCGTCGGGCAGCTTCAGCAATTGCAGCACATTGGCGAGCGTGCCGATGTCGAAGATCGCATCGGGCTCGGGATCGTCATCGGCGGCATTCATCTGGGTGGCAAGCAGGATCTGCTTTTCCTGACCCATAACCTCTTCCAGCGCCTTGATCGACTTTTCACGCCCGACGAAGAGCGGAACGATCATGTGCGGGAACACCACGATGTCGCGCAGTGGGAGGACTGCGAAGACGCCGTCGCTGGGAGCCTTGGATATTTTGGCCATTGTCCAACCTTTCATGTCGCGGCCGCTAATTGAGCCAACCGCGAATCTCATATTAACGACCGTGGGTCGTTCCGCCTACCTCCGTTTGTGACGGGAGTTTTACAGCACAGAATTCGGCACCACGGCCTTCCAGTGTTAGTTGGATGCACGAGGGGCAAAGATCAAGGGTTAACGCCATCGGTTCCTCGGTATCGCGGCCGGTTCGCAGGAACGCGGCTCATCCGCAACAGCAAAAGAGGCGCAACATCAAGGCAGCGTTGCGGCGGCGGCGGAAAATTCCACTTCAACGGGGGCGCTTTGCCGATCAAACACCGGGCCTTGGAAAGAGCGGATTGCTCAAGAGGTTGGCCTCGATCTTGTCCCAGCCCTTGCGTGCGGCCCAGTCGAATGCCGCGAGGCCTTTTTCCGTGCGTTCCTCGGCATCCGTAAAATCCCGGAATACCAGCGCCTTGCCGACCCGGAAATAGGAGAACCACACCCAGGGGCGGCGGCAGAACCATCGTGCCACTTCCCAATGGAACTCGTCGATTGCAGCCTGAACCAACGGCCCCACGACAACCACCTGTTCCCATCTGAAGTAGTCCTGGTAGACACGGCGCTTGTCGTCGTTATCAGGTTCGCGGCCCGCCAGAGCCTGTTTTTGGGCATAGGCGATCGCATGCCGCAATGGTCCAGGCATGCGATCAGCCAGATGCGGATGGTCAGGGTCGAGCCGCAACAAATGCAGCGTCACCCAGGTTTCCATGAACACCACGCGGTTAATGTCGCGAAATTTGTCGACAAACTTGTCGTAGGAGGCGATGCGTTCCGCACGGGGCAAGCTCGAGGTTACGTCGATCACCGCAAGCACCCTCGCCGCGGCATCGGCCAGCTTGAGGTACCAGCGCGCCCACAAGGCGCCATGCGCGGCAATGATGGTAAAGGGGAAGCTGCGGCCGCCGCTTGTGTAGAGCTCGTAGTACGATGCAGCGCGCACAGCCATATCGTCGAGCGACCCGGCCCGCGCTTCAGCCTCGGCCCTTACCCGCGCCACGTCAGACGATATGCCGTCGTCCGCAACCGGTCCGAAGTCAACGTCAACGATTGCCGAGACCATTCGCTACCCCACTGCCCGCCGAGAGCTTAGTGGCGCCGGGATAACATCTCACAAATTTGCTGATTCAAATGCGACCTAACGTTGCAGGCGCCAGCCGTTTCAATCCGCCAAAAACAAACGGCGCCCGCAGGCGCCGTTCAAAATCAAAGGGTTTTGCCGTCAAACAGCTTACGCGCTGACGTTGCCCTTCTTTTCCTTCTGCTCGGAATAGATGTAGAGCGGCCGGGCGCTGCCGGTCACCACTTCTTCCGAAATCACCACTTCACGCACGCCTTCCAGCGCCGGCAGTTCGAACATGGTGTCGAGCAGGATCGCTTCCATGATCGAGCGCAGGCCGCGGGCGCCGGTCTTGCGCTCGATGGCGCGCTTGGCGATCGCCGACAATGCATTCTCGTGGAAGGTCAGGTCGACACTCTCCATTTCGAACAGCCGCTGATACTGCTTGACCAGCGCGTTCTTCGGCTCGGTCAGGATCTGGATCAGCGCCGGCTCGTCGAGGTCTTCCAGCGTCGCCAGAACCGGCAGACGGCCGACAAACTCGGGAATGAGGCCGAACTTCAAGAGATCCTCGGGCTCGACCAGGCGGAAGACATCGCCGGTGCGGCGATCTTCGGGCGAAGCGACGATGGCGCCAAAGCCGATCGAAGTCTTGCGGCCGCGATCCGAGATGATCTTGTCCAGCCCGGCGAAGGCGCCGCCGCAGATGAACAGGATGTTGGCGGTGTCGACCTGCAGGAATTCCTGCTGCGGATGCTTCCTGCCGCCCTGCGGCGGCACGGAGGCGACCGTGCCTTCCATGATCTTCAGAAGCGCCTGCTGCACGCCCTCGCCCGACACGTCGCGGGTGATCGAGGGGTTGTCGGACTTGCGCGAAATCTTGTCGATTTCGTCAATGTAGACGATGCCGCGCTGGGCGCGTTCGACATTGTAGTCGGCCGACTGCAAGAGCTTCAGGATGATGTTTTCGACGTCCTCACCGACATAGCCGGCTTCGGTCAGCGTCGTGGCGTCGGCCATGGTGAAGGGCACATCGATGATGCGGGCCAGCGTCTGGGCCAGCAGCGTCTTGCCGCAGCCGGTCGGGCCGATCAGCAGGATGTTGGACTTCGCCAGTTCGACGTCGTTGTTCTTGCCTGCATGCGCCAGGCGCTTGTAGTGGTTGTGAACGGCCACCGACAGCACGCGCTTGGCGTAGGGCTGGCCGATGACATAGTCGTCGAGAACCTTCAGGATCTCCTGCGGGGTCGGCACGCCCTCGCGCGACTTCACCATCGAGGTCTTGTTCTCCTCGCGGATGATGTCCATGCAGAGCTCGACGCACTCGTCGCAGATGAACACCGTTGGCCCGGCGATCAGCTTGCGCACCTCGTGCTGGCTTTTGCCGCAAAACGAGCAATAAAGCGTGTTCTTGGAATCACCGCTGTTGTTGCCGACTTTGCTCATTTTCCTGTCCTTTCATCGCCGCCCGCCGATGGTCTGGCTGAAAGGGCGCATATTCTATCTATCGCGGGAATTCGCCGCCGCCAGTGTCCCGGCTCCCGCAACGCAATCCGTACGAAACACAAATCAGAAAACGTAGCAATGATTCGCGCCAACCCCGCACAAAGCTAAGCCGTCGAAAATCAACATAGCATTAACGTAGGCAATCCCATCCACCGAGGGAACAGCCAATTGTGGCCGAAATGCCGCAAATCCCAGCAAAAGCGCGTTATCCCGCCATCCAACTGCCATGCAGCCTTATGCGGCGGCGCCTTCGGCCGGTTCGCGCGACGAAATGACCTTGTCGATGAGGCCGAAATCCCTGGCTTCGTCGGCGGTCATGAAATGGTCGCGGTCGAGCGTCCGTTCTATCTCCTCGTAGCTCTTGCCGGTGTGCTTGACATAGACCTCGTTGAGACGGCGCTTCAGCTTGATGATGTCCTGGGCGTGGCGCTCGATGTCGGAGGCCTGGCCCTGGAAGCCGCCCGAAGGCTGGTGCACCATGATGCGGGCGTTCGGCGTGGCAAAGCGCATGTCCTTGTGGCCGGCGGTCAAAAGCAGCGACCCCATTGACGCCGCCTGGCCGATGCACAGCGTCGATACCGCCGGCTTGATGAACTGCATGGTGTCGTAGATCGCCATGCCCGACGTCACCACGCCACCCGGCGAGTTGATGTAGAGGTTGATCTCTTTCTTCGGGTTCTCGGCCTCGAGGAACAAAAGCTGTGCACAAACCAGCGTCGCCATGCCGTCTTCGACCGGGCCGGTGATGAAAATGATGCGCTCCTTCAGGAGGCGCGAGAAAATGTCGTAAGCCCGCTCGCCGCGATTGGTCTGCTCGACCACCATCGGAACGAGGTTCATGTAGGTTTCGACGGGGTTCTTCATGGACTATCCCTTTTTGGAGATGGGGATTCCGGCGCCGGGAACATTAGCAATCGGGCAGAATCGGTTCTGGACGGTTAGGATGTAAATAGGATGCCGGCTCACCCTAGCGCAAGGCCGCCTTCTCCTAGCCATCTGGTTAAGTCGAATCAAGGTTTCCGCGCAAGGGGAAGCCCGAGCGCGGCCAGCCGCGTTTTCGGGTGTAGCAATTCCTTAACCGCATCGCTTAACGAAATGCGGTGAAACCGCTTTCCCCAGGAGAACCATACCCTACAATTCAACGTTGAACCTGCGTTCTCGCGTTCAAACAGGGGGAATGCCATGATCAGGAAAACGGCTTCCTTGGCCATTGCCGGCCTTGCCGGCCTCGGCATGGTGTCCGAGGCGGTCGCCGGCGGCCGCGCCGTCGAATGCTATGAGCCGGTGCACAGGCCAGCGCTCTATGACACCGTGTATGAAGACGTCATGGTCAGCCCCGGCGGGCAGTTGGTCGATTACGACCCGCCGATCTACGGCACGCTCGAGCGCGTCGAGCAGATCGCGCCGCCTCGCGTCACCTATGAGGTCGTGCCGGCCAGA
The DNA here is from genome assembly GCF_013520985.1 of Mesorhizobium neociceri. GTDB lineage: Bacteria > Pseudomonadota > Alphaproteobacteria > Rhizobiales > Rhizobiaceae > Mesorhizobium > Mesorhizobium neociceri. The sequence goes on from NZ_JACDTY010000016.1 coordinate 17,413, forward strand.
ACCCGCACCGTTTACCGCACGGTCCAGGTCGACAATGGCGGCTATGCCTGGGAGTGGCGCGTCATCCATGGCCGCCGGGTGCTGTGCAAGGTCTGGCGCAAGGCCCGCTATGCGCGTGTCGCCGAAACGGTGGTCGTTGAACCGGAGCGCACCCGCCGGGTTGTGCTGCCGGCCGAATATGAAAGCGTCGCCCATGAAGTGCTGGTGCGACCGGAGCGGCGGCACGTCACCGAGATTGCACCGTCATACCAGAGGGTTGCGCGCCGGGTGGTGGTGCAGGAAGGCTCAACCAGCTGGCGCCGCGTGCATATTGCGAGGCACTGCCAGGACTAGAGCTCGGCACGTCGTTGAGGGCCGTGTCGGTTGGCTCAATCCATTGGCCCCTCGGTGGCCAACATACGGTCTGGCATCAGGCTAGGAAGGCGCGCTAATGGTCTGGCATGACCAAATCCTCGCCGCCCTACCTCACCTTTGACCCAGCCGCCTGCCGCTTGCGGCTCGATCCGCACGAGCCAGCATTTTTCCAGAACCCTTACGACGCCTATGCCTTCCTGCATGGCGCCTCGAACGCCTTCTTCTGGGAGGAGTTCGGCTTCTGGTGTTTTGGCGGCTTCGACGACGTCAACCGTCTGCTGCGCGACCGCCGTTTCGGCCGCCAGAACCCGGCTGGCATCCCCGACAGCCGCGGCATCGGCGAAGATCGCACGCATTTGATCGCCTTCGACGGCATCGAGACCAATTCGATGCTGGAGCTGGAGCCGCCGGTGCACACAAGGCTGCGGACACTGGTCAACCGCGCCTTCGTCTCGCGCCAGGTCGAGCGGCTGAGACCGCGCGTCGAAGCGCTGGCCAATGAGCTGATCGACCGGTTCGAACCGGCAGAAGTCGATCTATTGCGCGCCTTCGCCGCGCCCTTGCCGATCACCATCATCGCCGAAATGCTTGGCGTGCCGGTCGAAATGGGGCCGCAACTGCTCGACTGGTCGCACCAGATGGTCGCCATGTACATGCATGGTCGCACGCGCGAAACCGAGGAGATGGCCAATCGCGCCGCGCGCGATTTTTCCGACTTTTTGCGCGGCTATGTCGCCAAGCGGCGCAAGCAGCCGGGCGACGATTTGTTGTCGCTGCTGATTGCGGCGCAGGAGGACGGCCAGAAACTGTCCGAAGACGAACTGGTCTCGTCCGCCATCCTTTTGCTCAATGCCGGCCACGAGGCGACGGTGCACCAGACCGGCAACGCCGTGCGCACGCTGCTGGCGCAAGGTGGCGACCCCGGCCGCTTCTTCACCTCGCCGGAGGCGACCGCGGCCACCGTCGAGGAGTGCCTGCGCTTCGATGCACCGCTGCACATGTTCACCCGCTATGCCTATCAGGAGATCGAGGTAATTCCGGGCGTTGTCGTACAACCGGGCGAGACGATCGGCCTGCTGCTCGGCATGGCCAACCATGACCCCGTCGCCTTTGCCGAACCAGGCGCCTTCCGGCCCGGCCGGCCGGACCAGAAAAATGTCTCGTTTGGCGCCGGTATTCATTTCTGCATCGGTGCGCCGCTGGCGCGGCTTGAATTGCAGGTGTCGCTGAAAACGCTGTTCGAGCGGCAGCCGCAACTCCATCTTGCGGAGCAGCCGCGCTTCCGCGACACTTACCACTTCCATGGGCTGGAAAGGCTCGCCGTCGGTTTCTGACGATTGCGGCCGCGGGGTTGCGAGATGAGACTGTTTTCGATGCGCGCGGTCTGGTTCGCGCTGGTGGTCGCGTGCACGGGCATCGCCGGTGCGCTCGCCGAACAGCAACCGGAAAACATCCCGCAGGAAAACAGCGACGCCATCGCCCGTACCCTGGCAGGACCCCTGCTCCAACGCCAGACAGGCACCGCGGTGGCAGACGACAAGTTCTGGGCCTATGAGGTCGATTTCAATCTCGACGGGTTCTCCGAACTCTACGCATATGTCCCGGATCCAGCCTGCGACGGAGTAAAGTGCGGGATTTTCCTTTTCGTGCTGGAAGGCGACAACTACCGCGAGCTTCTCGGCGACATTCCGGGCGCAAGGCTGACGCACACGGACAGGGTCGGGCTCGGCGCCTTCAAACGCAACGGCTTCATCGACCTGCAGCTCGACGAGAAGCTGTTTGGCTGGACGGGCGATCGCTATGCTGATGTTTCGACCTTCCCTGCCACGTCGCTCGACGGTGCCGCCTTCATTGCTGCCTGCCAGAAAAGCAGATCAAACGAGCAGCCCGAAGAAGGCGAGACCGAAAGGGTCGCCGGAGAATGCCAATGCCAGTTCAACCGCTTTCAGGCGATCGGCTTCACACAGGCCGACCTCGATCAATATGCGGCCTCTCTGGGCGATAAATTCGACTATCCCAGTGGCGACAAGGAAAAGGCCTGGCAGGCCATCGCCACGAACGCAAGCGATACCGCAACCGGCTGCGATATCATCGGCGGCAAAAGCCAATGGCAGCCGGCCTACTTCAACCATGGCGACCAGACGCAAGAGAAACTCGAATTCAACGAGTTCATCAGCGCCTGCCCTACGCAGGATTTCATCCTGACCAACCGCAAGATCGGCTCGCCGGATAGGGCGCTTGGACTCTGCGGCTGCCTGGCACGCGAAATGCCGACGCAAGGGATAACGCAGGCGGGGCTCGACCTGGTGACGCGCTATTACCGCGACGAAATATCGGACAGCGATGCCGAGGCCGAAGATGCGCTGGCGATGCACGATAAGGCATCGGAAGCCTGCCTCAGTTCGTTTCCGTAGTAGTCATATTCACGCGGCGCCATCCCTGGTTCAATCCTCGTCGGGGAGTTCGAGCGTACGTCCGGCGTAGAGAATCCGCAGGATGATCACGGTATCTCCGGTGACTTCAAATGCAATGGTAGCACGACGGCGCCAGCCAACGGTGCGCAAGCCTAGAGCAATCTCGTCATGACGTGTGCCCCGCTCGGGAAATGTCTCGAAGCTCAGGCAATAGTCGACAATACGTCCGACAAAATTCAGCGCCGTATTGACGCCCGCCTTTGGTGCTAATTCGGCCAGCAACTCGGCAATGTCTTGTTGTGCCGCGGCGTGAAACCTTACCCGGTATTTCATGCACCAGTGCGCGGCTTGGCAGTGACTTTTCGAGCGTAGTCCGAAAGGTTTTTGCGCACCTCTTCTGCCGTCAGCAGCCGTTCCGGGTGCGCGCGGGCATCCTCAAGGGTCGGCACCACTTCCTCCAGCAACCAACGCTGCATAGCCGAATCCCGCGCAGCCAGGGTGCGCAGGCCATCACGGATAACTTCGCTTTCGCTGGCATATTTGCCTGAGGAAACCTTATCCTTCACCATCTGCGCGAGGTCGTGCGGCAGGGTGATGGTCAGCGGCTGGGTCGTTCGCATGGTTGCATCCTTCCGGTCCCTAACACTATAACATAGTGTATGACTAAGTCATACACTATGCCGAGATTGGATCGCTGGACCAGAGCGCTTGCACCGCGAAATCAGAGCTTGATCACATACTCCTTGCGAGTCGTTTCAAGCACCTCCCAGCTACCTCTAAAGCCGGGCCTGAGCACAAAACTGTCGCCGGCGCGCACCGTGCGCGCCTCGCCGCCATCCTCGGCCACCACCGAGACGCCGGACAGGATGTGGCAGAACTCCCATTCGTCATAGACGATGCGCCATTTGCCCGGCGTCGCTTCCCAGATCCCGGCATAGAGGCCGCCGTCACGCTCCTCGACATTCCATGTGCGGAATTTTGGATCGCCCGCAATCAGGCGGTCCGGCGCCGGTGCGCCATGTTCGGCGTCGACGCTGTCGGTCGATATGGTCAGGTAATGCGCGGACAAGAATTTCCTCCCTGACAGAGCTGGTTTGCGCCGGCTCAACCCCCACCCCGGCGCTGTGCGCCGACCCTCCCCACAAGGGGGAGGGTAAAAGATCAAACCTTGGCCAGGGCCTGTTCCAGATCGGCGACGATGTCGTTGACATCCTCGATGCCGATCGAAAGCCGGACCGTGTCCGGTCCCGCACCCGCCTTGACCTTCTGCTCGTCGGAAAGCTGGCGGTGCGTGGTCGAGGCCGGGTGGATGACCAGCGACTTGGTGTCGCCGACATTGGCGAGGTGCGAGAACAGTTCGAGCGCCTCGACGAACTTGACACCGGCCTGGTAGCCGCCCTTCAGGCCGAAGGTGAAGACAGCGCCGGCGCCGAGCGGCGAGTACTTCTTCTGCAGCGCGTTGTTCTTGTCGCTGGGCAGGCCGGGATAATTCACCCAGGCGACCTTGGGATGATTGGATAGCCAGCCGGCGACGGTGACCGCATTGTCGCAGTGGCGCTGCATCCTGAGTGGCAAGGTTTCCAGGCCGGTGAGGATCAGGAAGGCGTTGAAGGGCGAAATCGCCGGGCCGATGTCGCGCAGCCCAAGCACGCGCGCGCCGATGGCAAAGGCGAAGTTGCCGAAGGTTTCGTGCAGGACGATGCCGCCATATTCGGGGCGCGGTTCCGACAGCATCGGATATTTGCCCGATTTCGACCAGTCGAAGGTGCCGCCGTCGACAATGGCGCCGCCGATCGAATTGCCGTGGCCGCCGATGAACTTGGTCAGCGAATGGACGACGATGTCGGCGCCGTGCTCAATCGGCCGCACCAGATAGGGCGAGGCCAGCGTGTTGTCGACGATCAGCGGCAGGCCATGCTTGCGGGCGATGTCGCCGATCTTCTCGATGTCGACAAATTCGCCGCCCGGATTGGCCAGGCTCTCGATGAAGATCGCCTTTGTCTTGTCGTCGATCTGGCTCTCGAAGGTCGAGATGTCGTTGGTATCGGCCCAGCGTACCTGCCAGTCGAAATTCTTGAAAGCGTGGCCGAACTGGTTGATCGAGCCGCCGTAAAGCCTTGTCGCGGCGACGAAATTGTCGCCGGGTCGCATGAGATTGTGGAACACCAGAACCTGCGCGGCATGGCCGGAGGCGACGGCGAGTGCGGCCGTGCCGCCTTCAAGCGCCGCGATCCGCTCCTCCAGCACCGCCTGGGTCGGGTTCATGATGCGGGTGTAGATGTTGCCGAACGCCTTCAGCCCGAACAGCGAGGCGGCATGATCGGCATCGTCGAAGACGAAGGAGGTTGTCTGATAGATCGGCGTGGCGCGCGCACCCGTCGCCGGGTCTGGCTTGGCGCCGGCATGGACGGCGAGCGTGCTGAAACCGGGCGTACGGGTCATCGAAACCTCCCTTTCTGAAAACTTCTGAAATCGCCGGGCATTGTTGGCGAAGCCCGGGCGCGAAAGCAAAGAAGAAAATACCTTTCGGCGGACGATCTACGATCAACGCGCTAGGAAATCCATTTCTTCCCGGAATAATCTTGCGCCTACGGCGCTTCGGCGACATGCGTCATTTCTGGCGCACGCCGAAGCTCTGGAATCCCGAGCGCATCAGCGGCTTTTTCGACGATAGAACCCCTGAATTGACGCCGGTCCAGCCGATCTCGCCGGACAGCTTGCCGTATTCGATCTTGGGGCAGCGGTTCATCACCACCTTGATGCCGGCCGCCTCGGCGCGCGCGGCGGCCTCTTCATTGCGCACGCCAAGCTGCATCCAGACGACCTTCGGCAAGGGATCGAGCTTCAGCACCGCATCGACAATGCCGGGCACCGCTGCCGAGGCGCGAAAGATGTCGACCATGTCGACCGGCTCCGGCAGATCGGCAAGGCTGGCATACGTCATGCGGCCGAGGATTTCCTTGCCGGCCTGCCCAGGATTGATCGGGAACACCAAAAAGCCCTTGGCCAGCAGATATTTCAGCACGAAAAAGCTTGGCCTGACGTCATTGGCCGACGCGCCGACCATGGCGATGGTCTTCACCGAATTGAGGATGCCGCCGATATAGGCATTGTCGTAGGCGTCGTGGTTCATGCGGCAATTGCCTTCCTGCGGTAGTGATAGCGGTAGAGTTCCTGGGTAAACCCAAGCGAGGCGTAGAGCGCGCGGCCCGGCGCGTTGTCCGCAACGACCTGCAGGCAGGCCGCTGTGGCGCCGGCACGCCGCGCCCAGCCGATCAGGCTGCCGACCGTCTTGCGACCGAGGCCCTGCTGCCGAAACCGGCTGTCGGTCTCGACCGACTCCACCACAAGCAGCCCATCGCGGATGACGCCATAGGCCAAGGCGGCAATTTCGCTGTCGCGCTCGCAGGACACGAACGCCTTGTCGCCGACGATCAGCCCAGGCATTTCGCGAAAAACGCGGCGATCCGTGTCGTCATAAGCGCCCATGCGGAATCGCGCCGCGAACCAGTCCTCATCAGGCGTAGGCGAAACGGTGACGTGCTCGTCGCTGACATCAGCCAGCTCGTCGATCGCGCCGTAGAGATGAATGGTTCCGCCTTCGAGGTCGTAGCCTTGGCGGTCGAGGAGCGCGTCCATCTCGGCGGCGATGTCGGCAACCCGAAACAGCGGCGTCTGGCCATGGCCGGCATAGAATGCCTCGGCCGCCTCAAGCACCTTGTCAGGCGCACAGCGTCGGCCGCGCAAGGGATTGACCGAGTTGCTGCGGCGGATCCGGCCGCCGGAGCGCCTGAGCAGCCAGCCGTCGACTTCTGTCTCGACGGCTGCGGGCCAGGCTTCGCGGCAAGCCTGTTCGCTCCGCCAGTTCAGATCGTCGACGTCGTTCATCTGCACATCACTCTTCGTCTTCCCGCAGCGCCTCTTCCATAAACGCCTGCGGGTCGGTGCAGAAGTCGCGCATCATGCGAAAATGATCGGTGTCGCTGAAATCTGTGGGGTCGAGGCCGAAGCGGCTGATGCGAAACAGCCGCGCGCCGGGACAAGCCATCAGCAGCGGCGAGTGCGTGGCCATGATCACTTGCGCGGTGCCCGACTGGTCCATGCGCCGCAGCATCTTGAGCAATTCGATCTGGCGCGACGGCGACAGCGCGCTTTCGGGCTCGTCGAGGATATAGATGCCTTGCCGGCGACAGCGCTCCTCGAAAAAGCGGATGAACCCCTCGCCGTGCGACCACGACAAAAAGTCCGGCGGCGTCCCGCCGGACTCCCTTGCCGCCTCGTCGAGGTAACGGGCAACGGAATAGAAGGATTCAGCGCGGAAGAACCAACCGGCGGTAACCTTCGGCAGCCAGTGGCAACGAAAACTATTGGCCAGCCCGGCACCGCTGTTGTCGATGGCACGAGAATGGTCGACCGGCCGATAGCCCTTGCCGCCGCCGGCCTCATCGTAGCCGGCCAGAGCGCCGATGGCTTCCAGCAGCGTGGATTTTCCGGTGCCGTTTTCACCGACAATGATGGTGATCGGCGTGGTGAATTCGAGCTCGAATTCGCGGCCGCGAAACAGCGGCAGGTTCCAGGGGTATTTTTCCCAATCCTCGACCCGAGTCGGTTCGAGCAGGATGCGCTTGAGATAAGGCGCCTTCAGCCGCGTCAGTTGCTTGCGATAGGCCATTCGGACCGATCAGCCCGGCAGCGAGATGGTGCCGTCTTCCGCGATCGGAAAGGCCGGATTGTGCGCGACTTCCCAGACATGGCCATCGGCATCGGCGAAATAACCGTACCACCCGCCCCAGAAGGCGCGCCCTGCCGGCTTGACGATCCTGCCGCCGGCTTTTTCCGCCATGGCGAGCACCTCGTCGACTTCGGCGTCGGAGCGGGTGTTGTAGGCGAGGTAGACCGCCGACGGCGCCTTGGCGAAGGTGACGCCTGAATCTTCTTCGGCGCTTTCGCGCGGAAACAGACCGAGAATGACGCCGCCCATTTGGAAGAAAGCGACGCCGTCGGTGATGCCGGCATGACGCTTCAGACCCATTGCCTCGTAGAAGCGCACGGCGCGCTCGAGATCGTCGGTGGCGATGGTGATGATCGAGATGCGGGGTTCCATGGGTCGAAAAACCTATTCCTCCGACCATTCCGGCTTGCGCTTGCCGATAAAGGCGCCGATGCCTTCTTCCGCATCGCGCGCCAGCATGTTCTCGACCATGATGCGGCCGGTATAGGCGTAGGCGTCGGCCAGCCCCATCTCGGCCTGCGCGTAAAAGGCTTCCTTGCCGGTCTTGATCACCAAAGATGATTTGGAAGCAATGGTTTGCGCGTATTTGGTGACTATCTGATTCAAATATTCGCGCGGCACGACGCGGTTGACCAGGCCGAACTCCTTGGCCGTTGCCGCATCGATGGTCTCGCCGGTCAGAAGCATCTCCATGGCGTGCTTGCGCGACACGTTGCGCGACAGCGCCACCATCGGCGTCGAGCAGAACAGGCCGATATTGACGCCCGGCGTGCAGAAAGTGGCCTCATGCGAGGCAATGGCGAGGTCGCAGCTGGCGACCAGCTGCAGCCCGGCGGCGGTGGCAAGACCATCGACTTCGGCGATCACCGGGAGTGGATGGCGTACAATCTGCTGCATCAGGGCCGTGCAGGCCGAAAATGTCTGCTCGAAGAACGCCTTGCCCTTATCCGCGTCGGCACGCCGTGCGGTCAGTTCCTTGAGGTCATGGCCGGCACAGAAAACCTTTCCGGCCGCTGCCAGGACGATGACACGAACGGATTTATTCGCCTTGGCGTCCTCGAGTTCGGCACTCAGCGCCGCCATGACGGCAAGCGACAAGGCATTGGCGGGCGGGTTGGCGAGCGTCAGGCGCAGCACGCCCTTGTCCAGCCGGGCGATGACCGGCCCATCTATGGCAGCAGGTTTGATGGCAAGGATTTCGGCCATGATAGGTCTCCGCGATTCCGCTGGGCTCCGCCAGACTATCTAATATCGGATCGGGTTTCATCAACACCCATCGCTTGCGCCAGAAAGGTGAAGGTGTTGCCAGAAACGCGCCATTGCGTTCATACAGGCCCGGCATAGAACGAGAGACCGACATGCCCGCCCAGGACAATCTCAAGCCGGTACTGACGGCGACCGAAGTCAATGCGCTGATGGCCAGCGTCTACCCGCAGCTCAACGACGAATTCACTTCATACGAGGCGCTTGACGTATTCCCTGGCGGCTGCACGGTGCGGCTCAACGCCAACGAACGGCATTTGCGTCCCGGCGGCACGGTATCGGGGCCGTCATTGTTCACGCTGGCCGACATTGGCGGCTATGCCTGCGTGCTCAGCCATGCCGGGCCGGACGCGCTCTCGGTCACCACCAACCTCAACATCAATTTCATGCGCAAGGCCGAGGCCGGGCCGATCGACGGCCATTGCCGCATTCTGAAGCTGGGCAAGAGCCTGATGGTGTTCGATATCGACATCGTCGCCGGACCGGAGGGACACACGGTAGCCCATGCCACAGGCACCTATTCGATCCCGCCGAAACGAGCGGACAATGTGGTAAAATAATACCTTTTTACTAAGCCATTGTTTTTTCTATACTTTGTGCGCTAACGCGCTTTTCCTGCGCCTTGACGCGTAAAGTCCCCTCGCCTATAAGCCCTCCCGAAGCAGCGGCCCGCAAAGGCCGCCGTTTTGTTATTGGCGGCGGGCAAGCGCTTTTCGCCAATCCAAGCAACAAGAAACGCCTTCTCCATCATTTGGGGTAGGTCCAAACCGAAAGCAGAAATCCATGGCAACCTTTTCGCAGAAGCCTGCGGATGTGGTGAAGAAGTGGGTGCTGATCGACGCCGAGGGTCTCGTCGTCGGCCGTCTCGCCACTGTCATCGCCAATCATCTTCGCGGCAAACACAAGCCCACCTTCACCCCTCATGTCGACGACGGCGATAACGTCATCGTCATCAACGCCGACAAGGTGGTGTTCACCGGCAAGAAGTTCACCGACAAGGTCTATTACTGGCACACCGGTCACCCCGGCGGCATCAAGGAGCGCACCGCGCGCCAGTTGCTCGAGGGCCGTTTCCCCGAGCGTGTCGTCGAGAAGGCCGTCGAACGCATGATCCCGCGCGGGCCCCTCGGCCGTCGCCAGATGAAGAACCTCCGCGTCTATGCAGGCACGGAACATCCGCATGTCGCCCAGCAGCCCGTCACCCTCGACGTCGGCGCGCTGAACGCCAAGAACAAGAAGGTTGCATAAGATGGCTGAGCTTTCCTCGCTCGCAGAATTGGGCGCCGCTACCGGCAACACCAACACCCAGCCGGCAGCACCCGTCCATGTCCAGAAGCTCGACAAGTCGGGCCGCGCCTATGCCACCGGCAAGCGCAAGAACGCCATTGCGCGCGTCTGGGTGAAGCCGGGTTCCGGCAAGATCGTCGTCAACGACAAGGAATTCGCGACCTATTTCGCGCGTCCGGTCCTGCAGATGATCCTCAACCAGCCGATCATCGCTTCCAACCGCGCCGGCCAGTACGACATCGTCGCCACCGTCATCGGCGGCGGCCTGTCCGGCCAGGCCGGTGCCGTTCGTCACGGCATCTCCAAGGCGCTGACCTATTACGAGCCGGCACTGCGCGCCGTGCTCAAGAAGGGCGGCTTCCTGACCCGCGACAGCCGCGTCGTCGAGCGCAAGAAGTACGGCAAGGCGAAGGCTCGCCGCTCGTTCCAGTTTTCCAAGCGCTAAGAAGCGCTTGGGGCCAAGTTCTCGAAGCGCTAAGCGCTACGACATTCAAGACATCGAAAAGGCCGCCTCCGGGCGGCCTTTTTGTTTTTGCGTCTCGGCAGTCACCCCACCCGCGCCTTCGGCGCGACCTCCCCATCGAGGGGAGGTAGGAGGTCGCGGCAGTTTCGCCGCCCGAACAATCCACAATGGTCCAGCTGATACCAAGCCAATCGCCCGACTGAAGGGCGCGACGCCTACCTCCCCTCGATGGGGAGGTAGGCGCGCAGCACCGGGTGGGGTGATGGCGCCGACCTCGGTTCAAGTCTCAGAACTTGCCGGCCTTGATGAAATCGATAAACGCCCGCAGCGGCGCCGGCACCAGGCGCCGTCCCGGATAATAGAGGAACGGCCCGGGAAAGCTCTGCCACCAAGGTTCGAGCACCGGCTCAAGGGCGCCGCTCTCGAAGTGAGGGCGAAGCCAGCCCTCGAAGAGAGCGATGATGCCGCTGCCGGCAATCGCCGCATGGACGGCAAGGTCGCTCGCGCCGCCAATCCGCACAATCAGTGGCCCCGTCGTGTCGATCCGCACCACCTCGCCATCGCGCTCAAACTCCCATGGCAGCATTGCACCGCTGGCAAAGCGGCCGCGCAGGCAGGAGTGGCCAAGCAGGTCGCTAGGATGTTGCGGCCGCCCATGAAGATCCAGATAGGCAGGGCTGGCGGCAGTGGCGAAATGCTGCACGCGTGGTCCAATCGGCACCGCTATCATGTCCTGTTCCAGCCGCTCGTCGTAGCGGATGCCTGCGTCACACCCGGCCGCCAGCACGTCGACAAAATTCTCGTCGGCGATCACCTCCAGCCGGATACCGGGGTAGGCCGCGAGAAAACCCGGGACGATGTCGGGCAGGATCAGCCGCGCGGCGCTGACCGGCACGTTGAGGCGCAGCGAGCCTGCCGGCCGGTCGCGAAAGCCATTGACCACGTCGAGAGCCGCCTCCACCTCCGACAGCGCCGGGCCAAGCCGTCCGAGCAGGCTGAGGCCTGCTTCGGTCGGAACAACGCTGCGTGTCGTGCGGTTGAACAGCCTGACGCCGAGCTGCGTCTCCAGGCGGCGCACCGCCTCGCTCAAACCCGACGCGCTGCCGCCACTGGCGCGAGCCCCTTCGCGAAAACCGCCGGCACGCGCCACCGCCACGAAGGCGTTCAGATCGCCAAGGTCCATCATTGTTCGCCATTCCGCACAAGCTGTGCGGATTGTACCTTATTATCCCGAGGTTGAGCAGCGTCTATCTTCGCCTCCTCAAAGGAGATCGCCATGTCCACTGTCCAAAAGTCAGGCACATTCACCCTCGGTAGCCACACCGTGAAACGGCTCGGCTATGGCGCCATGCAGCTTGCCGGCCCCCATGTTTTCGGCCCGCCGAAGGACCATGACGCGGCCATAGCGGTGCTGCGCGAAGCGGTGGCGTCGGGGGTCAATCACATCGACACCAGCGACTACTATGGCCCGCATGTCACCAACCAGCTGATCCGCGAAGCGCTGGCCCCCTATCCGCAAGACCTCGTCATCGTCACCAAGATCGGCGCACGGCGCGGCAGCGATGGCTCATGGCTGCCTGCCTATTCGGCCAAGGAATTGGAGCAAGCCGTGCACGATAATCTGAGGAATCTCGGACTTGAGGTGCTGGATGTCGTCAATTTGCGCATCATGTTCGGGATGGGCCCGACCGAGGGCTCGATCGAAGCGCAGCTGACGGCACTCGCCGAGCTGCAACGCAAAGGGCTGGTGCGCCATATCGGGCTGAGCAACGTCACAAGCGCGCAGGTCAAGGAAGGCCGTGGGATCGCCGAGATCGTCTGCGTCCAGAACCATTACAATCTGGCGCACCGGGATGACGACGGATTGATCGACGAGTTGGCGCGCGACGCCATCGCCTACACGCCGTTCTTCCCGCTGGGCGGCTTCAGCCCACTGCAGTCGTCGACCTTGTCGGATGTGGCGGCGAGGCTTGGCACCACGCCGTTGCAGGTTGCGCTCGCCTGGCTGCTCAAGCGCTCGCCGAACATCCTGCTGATCCCGGGGACATCGTCGGTCGGGCATCTGAGGGAGAACCTGGCGGCGGCGGAGCTGGAGCTGTCGGCTGATGTGCTGAACGAATTGGATGGGGTGGCGAAGGCGGCGTGAGATTAGCTAATCTCCCCCCTCGTGGGGGAGATGGCCGGCAGGCCAGAGGGGGGCGCGAAGGATCGCTAACCTCAAAGAACTTGCGATCAACGATGACCTGAAATGTAAGTCGATTGACCTAAACAGTTGACAGGCCGGCGGGACAGCGCCCCCCTCTGCCCTGCCGGGCATCTCCCCCAGTTGGGGGGAGATTGGCAGCGTCAGCCGCCTCGCTCTAATTAATACTCGCCGTGCTTGCCGTATTCGCCGGCTCGGCCGGCTTTGCCTCATCCGCATAAGGCACGCGAAATCCATTTGCCGCCAGCCAGCCAATCGCCGCTTTCGGTTCGTCGGTCTGGATGATGGTGGCGCCGCGTTCGGCCCAAAAGCCGTAGGTCTCGGCCGGCAGGCTGGCCTGCACGGCAAGCTCGTCGCCGCGGCCGCCGGAGAGGAAGCCGCCCGGCTTGTTGACGATGGCGTAGGTGTCCGCCCAGATGTGCCAGCCGCCCCGCACCGACATCGCCCGCATGCGCGTGCTGAATAGCGGACCGCCACTCTCGGTCAGCGTCTCAGCCCCTGCCCGCCAGTTGATCAGTTCGATCACGCCGGGCGCAAACGCCTTGCCGACCTGTTCGGCAAAGGCGGCGTCATGCACCGCGTCATCGGCGATGATCGGCATGAACTGGAAGCCGCCGCCGATGGCGTCCAGCGTCGCCTTGACGGTATCGATCCGCTGCTGGTTCCAGAGGTTTTCCTTGACGATCACCTGCTCGGCCATGCCGAGATCGCGGGCGATGGCGATCATGCCGGGCAGCGCCTGGACATCGAGCTTGTTGTCGAGATTGATCAGGATGCGATCCCTGGTCGCCAGCAGCATTTCGCGCAGCGTGGAAACCGCCTCATTGGTGACGGTACCGGTGCCTTCGACCACCAGCCTGCAGCGCTTGAGTTCGGCCAGCGTGTAGTTGACCACCTCGCCCTTGCAAGTCGTGGTGCGGTCGAGCCAGCTGTCGTGCATGACGACGAATTCGCCGTCCTTCGAGCGCCGGATGTCGACCTCGACGATTTCCGCGCCTATGGCGATCGCGCCCTCGACAGCGGCAAGCGAATTCTCGGCATAGAGCGTCTTGCCGGCCTGCATGCTGCCGGCGCGGTGCGCGGCGACCATGACATGGTCGCGCCATTGGTTGGCATGTTCGAAGCGGTCGAGAATCTGCCGGGCGCGGGTTTCGCTCGCCGAGGCCTGGCCGATGAAGGCGCCAAGTGCTGCGCAAAGCAGAAGGCATATGGTCCGCATCGAGAATCGCTCCTTGCAGGATCGACCCGGGGATAGGCGACGTCAGTGACAGGCCGGTGAACGAAGCCGGCTAGTGGATTGTCGCGCCGCTGCAACAAAGTCGTGCTGAAACCATGCCGGCAGCGCGCCGGAGCGGAATTGAGAAGGCAGCCCGTAGAACGCTACGGCGTTTCGCCAAGCTGTGACTGGCATCTTGCGTGCCGGTTCTGTAGTTGTGGCAGCCCGATGAACAAAGAGGACCCGTAATGGCGAACCAGACCATCGACAACGCCTTCACCGCCCGCTCCAAGACGGGGCCATCCTTCGAGCCTACCTATGCCGGCGCGCTGTCGTTCATGCGGCGCAAATACACCAAGGATGTAAAGGGCGCGGACGCCGTCGTGTGGGGCATTCCCTTTGATGCCGCCGTCACCAACCGGCCGGGCGCGCGCTTTGGGCCGCAGGCGATCCGCCGCGCCTCGGCGATCCTCGACAACGACCCGCAATATCCGTTCTCGCGCGACCTGTTCGAGCATCTGGCCGTTGTCGACTGTGGCGATTGCCTGCTCGATTCGGGCAACCACCAGAAGACGCCCGGCACGATCGAGCGCGAGGCGGCGAAGATCCTGAAATCGGGCGCCTTCCTGTTGTCGCTCGGCGGCGACCATTTCGTCACCTGGCCACTGCTCAAGGCGCATGCCGCCATCCACGGGCCGCTGGCGCTGGTGCAGTTCGACGCCCACCAGGACACCTGGCCGGACGACGGCAAGCGCATTGACCACGGCTCCTTCGTCGGCCGCGCCGTCAATGAAGGCATCATTGATCCCGACCGGTCGATCCAGATCGGCATCCGCACTCATGCGCCCGATACGTTCGGCATCAAGATCCTCTACGGTCACGAGATCGAGGAGATGCGGGCGTCCGATATCGCCTATGCCATCGTCGACCGCACCGGCGGCAGGAAGACCTACCTCACCTTCGACATCGACTGCCTCGACCCGGCCTTCGCGCCCGGCACCGGCACGCCGGTCGCCGGCGGCCCGTCCTCGGCAAAAATCCTGTCGACGCTGCGCCAGCTCGGCCAGGTCGATATTGTCGGCGCCGACGTCGTCGAGGTTGCGCCGGCCTATGATCACGCCGATATAACGGCGATCGCCGGTTCGATGGTAGCCATGCACTATCTCGGCCTTGTGGCCGAACGAAAGGCGCGAGCGGAAGAGCTGAACAACGGCAACCATGGCGCGGCGAACCACGGCCAAGGCATATAGGTTTGAGTTAGCAGGGAATTGACGGGCACATGAAACCGAAAATCTTCATCGACGGCGAACACGGCACCACCGGCCTGCAGATCAGGGCGCTGCTGGCCGAGCGTGGTGACCTCGAGATCATCTCGATCCCGACCGAGCGCCGCAAGGAAACGGCGGCGCGCGCCGACTTCCTCAATGCCGCCGATGTCGCAATCCTGTGCCTGCCGGATGCGGCCGCCAAGGAAAGCGTGTCGCTGATTGCCAACGACACCACCAGGGTGATCGACGCCTCGACGGCGCACCGGGTCGCCGAAGGTTGGGAATATGGCTTTGCCGAACTGGACAAGGGGCAGGCGAAAACCATCGCCAACGCGAAGCGCGTCGCCAATCCCGGCTGCTGGCCGCAAGGGCCGATCGCGACGCTGCGGCCGCTGGTGGCGGCCGGCCTGCTGCCGCCGGATTTCCCGATCACGGTCAACGGCATTTCGGGCTATTCGGGCGGCGGCCGGCCGATGATCGAGGAGTATGTCGCCCAGGGCGAGGATGCCTCGGAATTCCTGCCCTATGGGCTGACCCTGCAGCACAAGCATGTGCCGGAGCTGCGCACCTATGCGAAGCTGTCGCATGATCCGATCATGCAGCCGGCGGTCGGTAATTTCGCGCAAGGCATGATTACGGTGGTGCCGCTGCAGCTCGGCGGCCTCGATTATGTGCCGGCCGGTGCTGACCTGCACGCCGCGATCGCCGACCATTTTGCGGCCATCCAAGGCGGCGTGGTCGAGGTGGCGCCCTACGCGCATATGGAGCGGATGCCGGAGATCAATCCGGAGGTCTATAACGGCACCAACCGCATGAAGGTCTACGTCTTTGCCAATGACGACAGGGCGCAGGCGCTGCTGATTGCCGTCTATGACAATCTCGGCAAGGGCGCCTCGGGTGCGGCCGTGCAGAACATGGACCTGATGCTCGGCCTTTAATTCGGTTGGAGCATGATGTTGCCCGGAAACCGCTTAACACTTTTCGGCATCATGCTCTGAATGGACGCGCCGGCATTTCCAAAGCGCTGGAAGGTCAGCGCGCCCGAACTCATTGACGAGACTTTTTCGAGCCGCATCTGGAAGGTGCAGCGCGAAGATGGTTCGTCGGCCATCGATCCGGAAAGTGCAGGCTCAGCTTCTGACTGATATCTCGTGCGGCAGCGGATAGGCGCCCTTGGTGCCGCGCCAGTGGGCGGCGGCAAATCCCAGCAGGACTAGCGCGAAAGCCTGGTGCGTCAGCGCCATGTGCAGCGGCACCTGCATCAACAGCGTGCCGATGCCGATCGAGGCCTGGAGCAGAACAAGCAGAAACAGCAGCGTCGCACGACGCGCATGCGTGGTGCCGGGCAGGCGCCAGCGGGTCGCGACCATGTGCCAGAGCGCGGCGGCGAATACCGTGTAGGCGCCGAGCCGGTGGACAAACTGCACCGTCTTCGGGTTCTCGAAGAAATTGCGCCAGGCCGGTTCGAGCAGCAGCAGGTCGCTGGGGATGACCTTGCCGTCCATCAACGGCCAGGTGTTGTAGCTGAGGCCGGCATCAAGCCCGGCGACCAGCCCGCCGAGGTAGATCTGGACCAGCGCCAGGAGCACGATGAAACCGGCGAGTCTTTGCGTCGACCGGTCGGCGGCGGGCTCGGAATGCGGCGCCAGCCCGCGAGCGACCACCATGGTTGCGGTGAAGATGAGTGCAGCCAGTGTCAGATGTGTCGCCAGCCGGTACTGGCTGACGGAGACTCGGTCGACCAGACCGGAAGCCACCATCCACCAGCCGATGGCGCCTTGCAGGCCGCCGAGCAGCAGAATGCCGAGCAACTTTGGCCCAAGGCCGCGCTCGATGCGGCGCGTCGCCCACAAGACCAGCAGCGGCAAGCCGAAGACCAAGCCGACACTGCGCGCCAGGATACGGTGGGCCCATTCCCACCAGAAGATCGACTTGAAGGCGTCGAGGCTCATGCCCTTGTTGAGCTCGGCATATTGCGGGATTTTTTGGTAGAGTTGGAATTCCTCTTGCCACTCGGCGTCGTTGAGCGGCGGAATCACACCGTGGATCGGCTTCCATTCGGTGATCGACAGGCCAGAATTGGTGAGCCTGGTGGCGCCGCCTACCAGCACCAGCGCAAACAGCACAAGAAGCACGACATAGAGCCAGCCGCGCACCAGCGCCCGGTTGTACAGGGCGCGGTCGCGATCGATGTAGGGCGCGGCAGCTGATATCGCAGCCATGGATCTGTCCCGGCAGGTTGACGTGGCGAAGTGGTGAACCATCGCAACCCGGCTGACAAGACCGGACGGCGCGGCACGCCGTCGCGCCGCAAGTCACAGGTTGCACAGGCGCCCGCTTGGGCCTAAGCGAAGGCGATCAACGAGAACGCCTCATGCCCATCCGCCTGAAAAAGCTGATCGGAACCTTCCTGCTGGTGGCGCTGGTCATCATTTATGCGCTGGTCGCGTCGATCATAGCGGTGGCGCAGCTGTCGCAATCCGGCCCGCTGGTGCATTTCCTGTTCTTCCTGTTCAGCGGCCTGTTCTGGGTGCTGCCGGCGATGGGCATCATCAAATGGCTGATCCTGGAGCCGCGGCCGAAGGGCTGAAGCGCTAGATCGTGACCACCATCTTGCCGGCATTGGCCAGCGGCGTCGTCACCCCTGACAGCATGGTGCGGATGTGGGCGACGCTCTGGTAGCGGCCATTGACCGAGATACGCGGCAGCGCGTGCAGGAAGCCGGCATGCTCGGCATGCAACACACCATGTCGGGTCGTCACCGCCGAGGCGTAGCCGGCGTCGCGGGCAAAGCCCACTTCGCGGCAGCCGACAGCGCTGGCATAGCCATAGGGGTAAGCGAGATGGCGCGGCTCTTCGCCGAGCTGCGCCTGCAGCTGGCGCCTGACGTCGCCGATCTCATGGCGCGCGTCGGCTTCGTCGAGCCGCTTCAGATTGCGATGGTTGACCGTATGGGCGCCGATCGTCACCAGCCTGTGCCCGGCCATGGCGCGTATATCGTCCCAGGTCATCAGCGTGCTTGAGCGCAAGCCATCGAGTTCGATGCCGTTCGAGCGCGCGAGATCGCGCAGTACGGCGCGCTGATCCTCCTCGCGCACCTCGAGCGTCAGGTAGGCGTGCAGGCGCGCATTGGCCTGGAGTTTCTTGCCGTGGGTCGAGCAGTCAATCGTCAATGGCCCCTTCGGTGTCGCCAGCGTCAGCCGGTCGCGCGCGTTGACGATGTCCTCGACGACGTCCCACCACAAATCCGCACTGCCGTCGATCAGACCCGGCGCGACGTATATGGTGATCGGCGCGTCGTGCTTTTCCAGCACCGGCAGCGCCTCCGTCATGTTGTCGCGATAGGCGTCGTCAGCGGTGATGCTGGCGAACTGGCCGTCCTTGCCGCCGGCCTTGATGCGTTCGATCGCCTCGTCGAGCGTGACGAAGGCGTACCCCCTCGCCTTCATATCGGCGACGAGAGCGTCGAGGAATCGCGGAGCGATGTTGAGGTGGCGGTTGACGCCGTCGGGCTTCTCCGGCGTGGCGGTGACCCGATGCAACATGAGGATGGCGCCGATGCCGCCGACAAAGGGCTTGGCCAGCGGTGCGAGGCCGGTAAAGCGGGCGATGTTAAGCGCCAGTTTCCGAACTACCTCCCCGCCGTCGATCATTCATTCACCTTTTGCGCCTAGGCTCGATCCAAGCACGGAACGCGCCGACGCGAACTCCCTGATCGCGACGAATACGCCTTAAGGATTGAGGTATGGTTGACGCCACCGCGTCATTTGACGGCAATCGACTCGCCGCAAGCAAGGCGTCCGCGCGCGCACCGGCTGCCGACCAGACCAGCCAGTCGGTGTCGATCGCCGACGCTGCCGCACTCGCTTCTTATGGCGAATTCTGCGGTTCGGCGCTGTTTGCGCCGGCGCAGAGCGCTGAATGGGTCCGCGCCTGGACGGCGCAGGCCAATCCCGATGCCGTCATCGCCACGCTGAAAATCGAGGACAGGCCGGTCTTTGCACTGGCACTAGAAATCACGCGAACTGGTCCATTCCGCGTTGCCCGCTTCATGGGTGGACGCCACGCCAACGGCAATTTCGCCACCGCCGATCCAGCATGGCTGGCAAAGACCGATGCCGGGGCGATCCGCAGGCTGGTGACGGCGATCGGCAAGGCGCGTCCCGATATCGACCTTGTAGCGCTGGAAAGGCTGCTGCCCGACCTTGATGGCGTTGCCAATCCGCTCGCGACATTCTCCAATTTTGCGAGCCCCAATCTGTCGCTTGCTGTCGATCTGGCCGGAGGTTTTGATGCCTTGCTCGCCCGCGCGAGCGGCAAGCGCAAGCGCAAAAAGCACCGTTCGCAGACGCGCAAGTTCGAGGCTGTCGGCAGTCATCGCCGCATCGAAGCACGGACCCCCGAAGACGTGAACAGGCTGCTTGACGCCTTCTTCGAGATGAAGGAATTCCGCTTCCGCAAAATGGGCATCGCCAATGTCTTTGGTGAGCCGGAGGTGCGCGCGTTCTTCCGCGCCCTGTTCGCCGGCGCGCTCACCGAAGAAAAGCCGTCCTTCGTGCTGCATGGGCTTGAGGTCGCCGGCAAGCTGCGCGCCATCACCGGCTCGAGCCGCTCGGGCAAACGGTTGATTTGCGAATTCGGAGCCATTGCCGAGGACGATCTCGGCCACACCAGCCCCGGCGATTTCCTGTTCTTCGACAACATCCAGGAAGCCTGCGAGACAGGTTTTGAAGTCTATGATTTCTCGGTCGGCGACGAGCCCTACAAGCGGCTCTGGTGCGATATCGAGAGCCAGCATTTCGAGGTGCTGGTGCCCCTGACGCTGAAGGGACACGCCCTTGCGTCGGCGCTTCGGCAAGGCGCGCGGGCGAAAGCCTTCATCAAGAATAACCCGACGGTCTGGAAGCTGACCAAGATGCTGCGCCGCAAGGCTGCGGGACAGGCAGCGCCCGCGGCTACGGAAGACGAAAACTAGCCGTCAAAACTTCAGAGCCTCGCGGAGCGCTGGACCGGCCCTGACTCGCAGGTCGAGATCAGCCTCGATGTGGTCGATATGGTGCAGCATCAGCCGGCTTGCCAAGCCGGAGTCGCCGCTCTCCACCGCGCCGACAATTTCCGTGTGCTCGCTGTGCCCGCAGGCCGACACGCCAGACCGTCCGTAAAGGGCGATGACCAGCGACGAACGCGCCACCAGTTCCTCCATGAAGCGCTGGAGAATGGCATTGCCGGCGACGGAGGCGAGCAGCAGGTGGAAATCGCCTGATGCCTTGATTTCTGAGCGCCGAGCGGTCGGTCCGCGCTCGGCGATGAAGCGGCCCTCCTCGTCGAGTTGCGCCCGGAACGCTGCGATATCGGTGGCTGTGACCCGCCCGCAAGCAGCGATCGCGATGCCCGGCTCGATCAGCCGGCGGGAGGCGAACACCTGGCGGGCTTCCTCGGGCGACGGGTTGGCAACGAAGGCGCCGCGGTTTCGCTCGATACGCACCAACCCCTCGAAGGACAGCATCTGCAGCGCCGCGCGCGCGACGGTGCGCGACACGTCAAACAGCGTGCCGACCTCGCCTTCCGAAAGCTTGGTGCCTGGCGCCAGCCGACGGTCGACGATGGCGTCGCGCAGATTGTCGCGGATCGCCTGGGCGCGATCCTGATTGGCGCTATCGGCTGCGGAATAGATCTGATCGGCAATGTTCATGGCGATGATGTTCCCGGCCTCTTCTAGCGCGACTCGTCCGCGCCGCACGAGAGGCAAAGTGGACACGAAGGCAAAAATAATTGCATACGATTCTTGTGCAGATCGCGCACAATCGCCCATAATTTGTGCAATGCACAAGCCAGCCAATCAGATAGGCAACAATCCGGTATCCTGATTTTTCAGACAATTCAATTGCTTGGCCGCTCGCCCCCGAACTGGCACGCATGATGCTTTGATTAATGCGACCAAACGAGGAACCTGGATGTCCAAAGCCGCCGAGATCGACATCGTGTCCGTTTCGAAAGTTTACGGAATGACGACCGCCGTCGAGGCCATCAGCCTGAAGATACCGGCAGGCACCTATTGCTGCCTGCTGGGTCCCTCCGGCTGCGGCAAGACCTCGACGCTGCGCATGATCGCCGGGCATGAAAGCATTTCATCGGGCGATGTCCGCCTCGGCAACACCGTCGTCACCGACCTGCCGCCGGCAAAGCGTGGCACGGCGA
This sequence comes from Mesorhizobium neociceri, assembly GCF_013520985.1. Taxonomy (GTDB): domain Bacteria; phylum Pseudomonadota; class Alphaproteobacteria; order Rhizobiales; family Rhizobiaceae; genus Mesorhizobium; species Mesorhizobium neociceri. The sequence goes on from NZ_JACDTY010000016.1 coordinate 38,811, forward strand.
TGATGTTCCAGTCCTATGCACTGTTCCCGCATCTCGACCTTGTCGACAATGTAGCCTTCAGCCTGAAGATGAAGGGCGTCGACAAGGAGCAGCGCCGCGCCAAGGCACTCGACATGCTCAAGCTGATGCAGATGGAGGCCTATGCGACGCGCCGGCCTGCGCAGCTTTCCGGCGGCCAGCAGCAGCGCGTGGCGCTGGCCCGCGCGCTGATCACCGATCCCGAGGCGCTGCTGCTCGATGAGCCGCTGTCGGCGCTCGACCCGTTCCTGAAGATACGCATGCGCGCCGAACTGAAGAAATTGCAGACCTCGCTCGGCATAACCTTTGTCCACGTCACCCACAGCCAGGAGGAGGCCATGGCCTTGGCGGACCTGATCGTGGTGATGAATGACGGCCGCATCGAACAGGCCGCCCCCCCGCGCGAGGTGTTCGAGCGGCCGGCCACCGCCTTCGTCGCGCGCTTCATGGGCGACCACAATGTCATATCCGGCCGGGTCACCTGCGAGCGCGACGGCATGGTCGTATTCGACGTCAATGGCGGCGGCTCGCTCGCTGCCTGCGGACGAGGCCAGGAAGCGGGAGCCTCGATCGACATCGCGATCCGCACCGACCATGTGCGCATCGGCGAGCCACCCTCGCCCGGCCTCGGCTTCACCGGCATCGTCTCCAACATCGAATATCGCGGCGCCACGGTGAAGCTGTCGATCACCGGCGCCGGTATCGACGATTTCACCGTCATCATCGACGACTCCGACTTCTTCGCCCGACCCGTCGCTCTTGGCGACGCCGTACCGCTCGCGTGGGATTCCGAGGACGCCATCGTCCTCGGGCGCATTCATTCATGAATTCAACGAAGCAAAACAAAACAGGGGAATAAGCATGACAAACACTATAGAAACCAAGACTGGCATTTCGCGCCGCTCGCTGCTCAAGACGGGTGCCGCCGCCGTCGGCCTCGCCGCAGGTTCGGGCGTCATCCCAGGCTTCCCGACCATCTGGGCGCAGTCCAACATCACGCTGCGCCAGTTCGGCACCGGCGTGTCGAACCTGAATGCCATTGCCGACAAGTGCAAGGCCGACCTCGGCATCACGCTGGAAATGACGGCGACCGATTCCGATGCCGCAGCCCAGCGCGCCGTGACCCAGCCCGACAGCTACGACATCGCCGACATCGAATACTGGATCTGCAAGAAGGTGTTCCCGAGCGGCGTGCTTCAGCCGATGGATGTCAGCAAGTTGAAATACTACGACGAGCTGGTGCCGCTGTTCAAAACCGGCAAGCTGACTGCGGATAGCGTCATCGCCCAGGGCACCGCGCCGCACACCGTCGGCTATGTCGAGGCGCAGGACTCAAAGACCTTCGCCAAGGCGCCGACCAACTGGTTCACCATGGTGCCCACCATCTACAACGCCGATACATTGGGCATCCGGCCCGACCTCGTCGGCCGCGACATCACCACCTGGGCCGACATCATGGACCCGGCCTTCAAGGGCAAGACAGCTATCCTCAACATTCCGTCCATCGGCATCATGGATGCGGCCATGATCATGGAGGCCACCGGCAACATCAAATATGCCGACAAGGGCAACATGACCAAGGAAGAAATCGACAAGACGATCGACTTCCTGATCAAGGCCAAGCAGGCCGGCCAGTTTCGTGCGTTCTGGAAGTCGTTCGACGAGAGCGTCAACCTCATGGCATCGGGCGAAGTGGTCATCCAGTCGATGTGGTCACCGGCCGTCGCTGCCGTGCGCTCCAAGGGCATCGCCTGCCGCTTCCAGCCGCTCAAGGAAGGCTACCGCTCATGGGGCGGCGGCCTTGGCCTTGCCGCCCATCTCAAGGGCGCCGAGCTCGACGCGGCCTACGAATACATCAACTGGTATACGTCAGGCTGGGTTGGCGGCTATCTGAATCGCCAAGGCTACTACTCGGCCAATATGGTCTCGGCCAAGAAGTTCATGTCCGAGGACGAATGGGGCTACTGGATCGAGGGCAAGCCCGCCAAGGGCGAGATCAAGGCACCGGATGGCACCGTCATGGAAAAGGCCGGCGCCGTGCGCGACGGCGGCTCGTTCGAAGAACGCATGGGCAAGGTCGCCTGCTGGAACTCGGTCATGGACGAGGACCGCTACATGGTTAAGCGCTGGAATGAGTTTATCGCGGCGTAAGGGAACAGCCAGCGCCCCTCCTCTACCCCTTCTCCCGTTTCTGGGAGAAGGGGCCCCGCTCAGGCCGCATCGCCAACCCGAGAGCATTGATGACAGTCGCGCTTGAACGCCCCGCCATCGCCGCCGCTAATCCCAGCAAGCGCCGCCGCTTCTCGCACGGTGCCGTCACGCCCTATTTGCAGTCAGCGCCGCTGGCGCTCATCCTCGGTGCGTTCCTGCTTCTACCCATCATCATGATCGTCGTCGTTTCCTTCTGGGACTACGACTTCGCCGCCATGTATCCGGATTTGCTGACCACCAACTATTCCGACGTGCTTGGCTCCTGGGTGACGTGGAAGACCTATCTCAACACCATCAAATTCGCTGCCATCGTCTGGGCGCTGACCTTGTTCATCGGCTTCTGGGTAGCCTATTTCCTGGCCTTCCACATCCGCACTACGGCCATGCAGATGGTGCTGTTCCTGGTCTGCACCGTGCCGTTCCTGACTTCCAACATCATCCGCATGATCTCGTGGATCCCGGTTCTTGGCCGCAACGGGCTGATCAACTCGACGCTGGTGCATATGGGGCTGGTGCCGAAGCCGATCGAATGGCTGCTCTATTCGGAATTCGCCGTGGTGCTGGCCATGGTGCATCTCTACACGCTGTTCATGGTGACGCCGATCTTCAACACGTTGATGCGCATCGATCGCTCGCTGGTCGAGGCCGCGCGCGATGCCGGCGCGTCCGGCTGGCAGGTGCTATGGAACGTCATCATCCCCCTGGCCAAGCCCGGCATGGCGATCGGCACCATCTTCGTCGTCACGCTGGTGATGGCCGATTTCTCCACCGTGCAGGTGATGTCGGGCGGCCAGAGCGCGTCGGTCGCATTGATGATGAAGAACCAGATGTCGCTGCTGCAGTATCCCGCAGCCGCCGCCAATGCCGTGGTGTTGCTGGTGTTGGTGCTGTTGATGGTCGCCGGCATCCTGCGCATCGTCGACATCCGCAAGGAGCTTTGAGGTGAGCCACGAAAAACGCACCTTCGAATTCTATGTGCTTGCGGCCTTCTTCACTCTGTTCGTCCTGTTCCTCTATGGCCCGCTGTCGGCGATCCTGATCCTTTCTTTCCAAGGCGAGACCGGCGGCCTCACCTTCCCGCTCAATGGCGTGTCGCTGCACTGGTTCGCCAACCTGTTCGAGCGCCAGGCGGTCGGCGATTTCGGCGGCAGCTTCAAGCGCTCGCTCGTGCTCGGCCTGATGGTGATGATCGTCACCGTCGTCGTGTCGCTGCTGGCAGGGCTCGCTTTCCGGCAAAAATTTCGTGGCGCCACCGCGTTGTTCTACCTGGCGGTCGCCAGCCTCGTCGTACCCTCGATCATCATATCGTTGGGCATCGGCGTGGTCTTCCAGCAGGTCGGCTTCCGCCCGGCCTGGTACACGTCAGCCTTCGGCGCGCACCTGACCTGGACCTTGCCCTTCGGCGTGCTCATCATGTTCGCCGTCTTCAACCGCTTCTCGCCCGCCTATGAGGAAGCCGCGCGTGACCTGGGCGCCAACTCCTGGCAGACCTTCGCGCATGTCGTGCTGCCGATGATCGCGCCGAGCCTGATTGGCGTCGGCCTGTTCGGCTTCACGCTGTCCTATGACGAGTTCGCCCGCACGCTGATGACGTCGGGCACCTTCAACACGCTGCCGCTCGAGATCTACGGCATGACCACCAATGTCACGACGCCGGTGCTCTACGCACTGGGCACGGTGACCACCGTGTTCTCCTTCCTGGTGATCCTGGCCACACTGGGCGCCATCCTCTATGTCGGCCGCAGGCGGGCCAGGGTTTGATTGTGCAGATACTGGTGGTGAACCCCAACACGACGGCGAGCATGACTGATACGATCGCGGCAGCGGCGCGCGGCGTCGCCGGCGCCTTGACCGAGGTGATCGCGGTCACCTCCTCGATGGGTCCGGCCTCGATCGAGGGCTATTATGACGAGGCATTGGCCGTGCCCGGCCTTTTGATGGAGATCGCTGCCGGCGAACGGGCCGGGGCGCAGGCCGCCATCATCGCCTGCTTCGACGATACGGGCCTGGATGCGGCACGCGCCATGGCCTCCATTCCGGTCATCGGCATCTGTGAGGCCGCACTCAGTGTCGCCTCGTACATTGCCCAGCGCTTCACAGTCGTAACGACCACCGAACGCTCGCGTGTCCCTGTCGAGGGGCTGGTGCAGCGCTACGGCATGGCCGGTCGCGCCCGCGTACGCGCCGCCGACATTGCGGTCCTTGCACTTGAAGATCCGGCGTCGGGCGCCGTCGAGAAACTGCGCGGCGAGATTGCCCGTGCGATTGAGGAGGACCGCGCGGAGGCCATCGTCCTCGGCTGCGCCGGCATGGCCGACCTCGCCCACCAATTGCAGGAGGAGTTCGACCTGCCGGTCATCGACGGCGTCGGCGCGGCGGTCAAGCAGGCCGAGGCGCTGATCGCCTTGGGGCTGTCGACCTCGAAGCGCGGTGCCTATGCCAGCCCGCTGGCCAAGTCCTACCGCGGCGTGCTGAAATCCTTCTCGCCCGGGACTATCGCCGCGGAGTGAGCCATGAAGCCGACCATCCGTGCGCTGTCACTGCAAGAACTGGCCGTTCTAATCGACTGGGCGGCCGCCGAAGGCTGGAACCCTGGCCTTGACGATGCCACCGCGTTTCAGCCAACCGACCCTGAAGGCTTCATCGGCGCCTTTGTCGGCAACGAGTTGGTCGCAGCCATATCGGCTGTCGCCTATGGCAGCAATTTCGGTTTCATCGGTCTCTACATCTGCCGACCAGATGTGCGCGGCCAAGGCCATGGCAAAGCGGTCTGGAGCGTCGGCATGGCCAGGCTGGCCGGCCGAACGGTCGGCCTCGACGGCGTCGCGGCGCAGTTGGCTAACTACCGGCGTAAGGGATTCAGGCCAGCTTACGAAACCATCCGCTTCAGCGGCCGTACCGCGGCCCCGCCCGTCCGAAGCGAAGGGGTGCGCATGATAACCACGCAACTCGTGCCCGACATCATCGCCTATGACGCCCGCTGTTTCCCCGCACCTCGGCGAGCCTTCCTGCACCGTTGGGCACAGCCACCGCATTGCGGGTTCGCCGCGATCAGTCCACGCGGTACTATAGGTTACGCCGTGGCTCGTCCCTGCCGTTCGGGTTACAAGATCGGCCCGCTGTTTGCCGACGACACCGAGACCGCGATGCAACTCTTGGGCGGTCTGGCTGGTGCATGCGAAGGCGGCGACCTGCATATCGACGTTCCAGCCGACAATATCGATTTCACTACGGCGCTTGCAGCGATTGGTTTCAGGCCGACCTTCACCACCACCCGCATGTACAAAGGCCCGCCTCCGAAGATCGACTCGCGCCGAATATTTGGCGTGACGACCCTGGAGTTAGGGTAGATTCCGGCGCAGCCTGACAGGCTTGGCCAGGCGCTTGCGCTTCTTCACACCGCGCAGCTGACAGCTTTGGTTTTTGGGAGCCGGCGCGCAATGGACGATCGACTCTGCAAGAAACTGGTGGGCGCCGCCTAAGTAGAATTGTCTGATGTCTCAGGCGGCGCTACGTCGTCCCGGCACGGGGTTTCCCGGCGTCTCATGGCCTACCGGCGTCACCAGCGTGAGGTCGGGATAGCCGCTTTCGATCAGCTTGACGGCGGCCTGCGCCACCTCATCGTCCGCTTGCAGCATGGAGAGAAAAACCTCGGTGCTGTCGCCGACCAGTCGGCTGATACCGTGCGCGTCGGCCGGTCCGCATTCGACAATGACCAGATCATAGGCGGTGGTCAGCGACTGCATGATGATCGGCAGCCGGTCGGCGGCGCGCATGGCGCGGACCGGGTCGGCGGTGCCGACGGGAACGACATGGCAGTCCGAATAGAGGTCGGCGTGGATGACGTCGCTGAACTGCGCTTCCGAAGCCAGCAGATTGGTGATGCCGGGGAAAAGCCCGCTGTCCAGCATCGGCCGCGAGGCCGCACCCGATGCGGTCAGGTCGAGCAGCAGCACGCGCAGGCCGGCGTCGGAGACTTCGCGCGCCACCAGCACCGCCGAGGCGGCTGCCTCATCGCCCTCAGGCGACACGAAGATGGCACGCGCCGCGCCGCTGGCGATCAGCTTTTCCGCGGCCTTCTCGACATCGATCTCACCAAGGCTGGAGCGCATCGGTTCGGCGTCCACAACCGCTGCTTCTTCCAGCGCTGCGGGAGCCGGCTCGGGCTCAGGCTTGGGCTCCAGCTCGGACTCCATGTCCGCGCGCCGATCTTCCACTTCCTCGGTCGCAGCCGCCGCCGATTCCGGCTCAACGGCGGGCGCCGACATGGCCGGCATCGCAACCTGTTCGATGCGCTCCAAGCGAGCGCCGGGGGCCGGACGCATGGCGCGGCCCGAAAACAGCTCCTGCAAGAGCGTAATGATCGACATCAGCAACAGCGAGCCGACGAAAGCAGCGCCAACGATCGGGACAAGTTTGGGGAAATAGGGCTCCGACGGCACGCGCGCCGCGGAAAACACACTGGCATCGACCGGCAGATAGTTCTTGCGCGAGGACACTTCGCGAAAACTTGTCATATAGGATTCAAGCTGCTGGCGCCGGACGTTCGCCTCACGCTGCAGCGCATCCAGCTGGACCTGCTCCTCGCCGGCGCGCGACGACGCCGCCTTCAGCTTGTTGACGTCCGAGATGAGCTGGTTTTCGCGCGCCTGGGCGGTCTGCGCCTGCGTCAGCAACCCGCGCATGACCTTTTGCGCCTCGATGCGGATCTGGCCGTCGAGATCGGCCAACTGCGACCTCAGCGCCCGCAGGCGCGGGTGGTTGTCGAGCAAGGTGGTGGAAAGATCGGCGATGTTGGTCCTGAGCTCGATCTGACGCTCACGCAACCGCTGGATCAGATCGGAAGACAGCACTTCGGGTACAGCGTCCAGCGAGCCGCCGTTCTGCAGGGCCTGGCGGACCCTTTCGGCCGTCGCCTCGGCCGAGGCGCGGTTGGCGCGCACACGCGACAGTTCGGTCGACAATTCGGACAATTGCTGTGTCGCCAGCACCGAATTGTTGCCGCCCATCAACAGGTCCGACTGGGCGGAACGGAAGGCCGCGACCTTGGCCTCGGCATCCCTCACCTGCTTCTGCAACTCGTCGATCTCCGGCCCCAGGAAGGCGGTCGCGGCGGCGTTGGACTTGGTCTTTGCATCCGCCTGGTAGGCCAGGTAGGCCTTGGCGATGGCATTCGGGATTTTGGCGGCAAGCTCGGGATCTTCCGAGGAAAATTCGACGGCGATGGCGCGCGTCTTTTCCACGCCATAGACATTGAGCTTGTCGCGCATCTTCTGCAGCACGCGCTCATCGAGCGGGATCTCTCCCGGATCGCTTTTCAGGCCAGCAGTGACCAGAAGCCAGCTCACCGGCGACATGTCGAGCGCATCGTTGAACTCGGGCTTGTCGCCCAGATTCAGATCTTCAGCCACCTTATTGAGAATGTCGGACGAGGAAATGACCTGAACCTCGGTTGCTACACCTTCCGCATCGAGCACAGGTTTGTCGTCTTCATTGGTGCCGGCAGGCCGCGTATAGGACGATTCGTTCAGCTGGATTTTCAGTTGCGTCGTCGCCTTGTAGTGCGGCGTAGCAAGCCATGCGAAGGCGAAGGCGAGACCGGTAACGATGAGCGTGACCACAAGGATGCGCAGCCAGTTCCTCGCCAGACTGGCGAAGAGCTGTCTCAGGTCGATATCGACATCTGCGGCCGCGGACTGAACGGACATGCATTCCTGCTCCGGAACATGAGTCTAGTAAGTACCGTAAACAACTATGGTAACTCAGGTGTTAAGATGGCGGTAAGCAGCCGTTAGGGTTTGCTGATAGGCGGTAAACAAAGCCAGCAAAACTATACGGCTTTTTGTCGATTGCCGCCAAATCGGCCGCATCCCTTTACCGGCCATTAACCCTAACAGGATGATAACAAACTCAGATCCTTAAGGTTTGCCGCCGCGCCATGGCGGCCACAGCGACGAAGGTGTGTGTCCGATCATGAAAAGCGCTGCTGGTCTGTTCCGCGCTCTGCTGGCCGTGTCGATGCTCGCCGGCTGCTCCAGCTACCGGCCGACGCCGGCGGCCTTCCACGAAGTGCTCGACCAGCCCTACCGGCTCGGCGCCGGCGACCGTGTCCGCGTCACCGTGTTCGAGCAGGACGGGCTGACCAACACCTACAGCGTCGACCAGTCCGGCTACATGTCCTTTCCGCTGGTCGGCGCGGTGCCGGCACGCGGCCACACGGCCCAGCAGCTGGAAAAAGAGCTCGCCGACAAATTGCGCCAGGGCTACCTGCGCGACCCCGACGTGTCGGTCGAGATCGACCGCTACCGGCCGATCTTCGTCATGGGCGAAGTGGGCGCGGCCGGCCAGTATTCCTATGTGCCGGGGCTTACCGTACAGAAGGCGATTGCGATTGCCGGCGGTTTCTCGCCGCGCGCCAACCAGGAAAGCGTCGACATCACCCGCGACATCAACGGCAAGGTGATGACCGGACGGGTGGTCACCTCCGATCCACTGCTGCCCGGCGATACCGTCTACGTTCGCGAACGCCTGTTCTGACATCAACGTGGCGGACCAGCTCAGGATCGTCCACTGCTTTCGCTCACCCGTCGGCGGGATCTTCCGGCATGTGCGCGATCTGACGGAGGCGCAGCTCGCCGCCGGGCACGTCGTCGGCATCGTCTGTGATTCGACCACAGGCGGCGAATACGAGGAACGCCTGTTCGATCAGATGAAGGACAGCCTGGCGCTGGGTATCCATCGCACACCAATGCAGCGCCATGTCGGACCGGGCGACCTCGCCTCGGCCTGGCGCACCTATCGAATCATCAAGGAATTGCGGCCGGACGTGTTGCATGGGCACGGCGCCAAAGGTGGCGCCTATGCCCGTCTGTTCGGCTCATTGTTGCGGGTATCAAGGTCTCGCGTAGCCCGCCTTTATTCGCCGCATGGTGGCTCCCTCCACTATGACGAAACGACGACCACCGGAAAGCTGTTCTTCGCGCTGGAGCGCCTCATGGCGCGCTTCACCGACTGCCTGCTGTTCGTCTCAGACTATGAGCGGCGGACCTACCGCAGGAAGGTCGGCGAGCCGCCGATCCCGAACACGCTGGTATATAACGGCCTGCGCGCCGCCGAGTTCGAGCCGGTGGTCACACAGCCCGACGCAGCCGACCTGCTCTACATCGGCATGATGCGTGACCTCAAAGGCCCGGACATCTTCATCGAAGCGCTGGCGCTGGCCGGCACGCGGCTCGAGCGTCGCTTGACCGCAGTCATGGTCGGCGACGGCGACGACCTGCCACGCTACCACACGCAGGTGAAACGGCTGGGGCTGGAAAAACAGGTTCGCTTCCTGCCGCCAATGCCAGCCAGGGACGCCTTTGCACTGGCCGATCTCGTGGTCGTGCCGTCGCGCGCGGAAGCCATGCCCTATATCGTGCTGGAGACGCTGGCCGCCGGCAGGCCGATGATCGCCACCGCCGTCGGCGGCATACCCGAAATCTTCGGTGAGGGCTCCCCTGCCCTGATCCGTCCCGATCCGCGCCAACTCGGCGACAAGATGGGCGAGGCGCTACGCGACCTCGACGCCTACCGGGGCGCCATGCCCGATATCGTGAGCCTCAAGGCGCGATTCGGCGCCGATGTGATGGCCGCCGACATCGAAAAGGCCTATTTCGCCGCGCTCAGCAAATAGACGACCTCCCAAAACCACAAGTTGTCTCAAGGTTTTTTTAGCTCTCTTCTGCTATGGTCATGGCGGAAGCTTGTGGGAAACCCGATGAACGAGACCGACCCCACGCGCCGCTTCTCGGCCGATGCGGTGCGCAAATTCGACGGTCCTGCCGAGAGCCCCACGCCCGGCGGCATGAACAGTGTTGCCCGCCAGGTCGCGTCGCAATACCGCCGCGATACGATGTCGCCGGTCATGGTCAGCGGCGTGCTGCGCATCGTCGAATTCGGTTTGCTGTTCGTGTCGGGGCTCGCGCTCTACTTCCATTTTGTCGGCTTCTTCAATTACCTCGCCTGGCAATATCCGCTGACCATCGCCGCGGCCTCTTTCCTGGCCGTGGTGCTGCTCGACGTCAGCGATTGCTACCAAATCTCCGCCTTGATGCGGCCGATCTCCAACCTCGGCCGGGTGCTGATGGTCTGGGCCGGCACCTTCGCCTTGATGGCGCTGACAGCCTTCATCATGAAGATGTCGGAGGACTATTCACGCCTGCTGTTCGGCACCTGGTTCGTTGTCGGCCTGCTGCTGCTGTTCGGCCTCCGCCTGGTGATGTCGAAGCTGATCCGACGCTGGGCGCGCGATGGACGCATGGAACGCCGCGCCGTTATCGTCGGCGGCGGCAAGGCGGCCGAGATGCTGATCCGCTCGGTCGAAAAGCAGCCCTACAACGACATCCGCATCTGCGGCATCTTCGATGACCGCGGCGACAAGCGCTCGCCGCCGATCGTGGCCGGCTATCCCAAGCTCGGCACCATTTCGGAGCTGATGGAATTCGCCCGCATCGCGCGCATCGACATGCTGATCGTGTCGCTGCCGCTGACTGCCGAAACGCGGGTGCTGCAGCTGTTGAAAAAACTCTGGGTGCTGCCGGTCGACATCCGACTCTCGGCGCATTCGAACGCGCTGCAGTTTCGCCCGCGCGCCTATTCCTACATCGGCTCGGTGCCGATGCTCGACATCTTCGACAGGCCGATCAACGACTGGGACTCGGTCGCCAAGCGCGCTTTCGACATCGTCTTTTCGCTGATCGGCATCATCCTGTTTTCACCGGTGATGCTGGTGACCGCCATTGCCATCAAGCTCGACAGCAAGGGGCCGGTGCTGTTCAAGCAGAAGCGGCATGGCTTCAACAACGAGATCGTCGAAGTCTATAAATTCCGCTCCATGTACACCGACCGCTCTGACCCGAGCGCCAAGCAGACGGTGACCAAGAACGATCCGCGCGTCACCCGGGTCGGCCGCTTCATCCGCAAGAGCTCGATCGACGAACTGCCGCAGTTCTTCAACTCGCTGCTCGGCTCGCTGTCGCTGGTCGGTCCGCGCCCGCATGCGATCGCCGCGCAATCGCACAATTTGCTCTACAACGAGGTGGTCGACGGCTATTTCGCCCGCCACAAGGTCAAGCCCGGCGTCACCGGCTGGGCACAGATCAATGGCTGGCGCGGCGAGATGGACACCAATGAAAAGATCCGCATGCGCACGGAGTACGATCTCTACTACATCGAGAACTGGTCGATGCTGTTCGACTTGCGCATCCTGTTCCTGACGCCGCTGCGGCTGCTCAACACGGAAAACGCCTATTGAGCGCGATTTCCCATGATTTGCCGCGGGCCGCGGTCAACACGTTGCCGTCCTCAGCGGTCAACACGTTGCCGCCTTCGGCGGTCAACGCCAAGCTGATCGCACTGATATCCTCGGGCGCGGTGTTTTTTGGCGTCTTCCTTTCGGGCTTCGTCATCGATGAGCCGGCGCCTTACGATCTCTTCATGGTCGGGTTGATCGGGGTGTGGGCGCTGTTTGGCCTGCGCATATCGCGCGCGGCCGTGCCGCTGCTGGTGCTGCTGATCACGATGAACATCGGCGGCATGATTGCGATGACGCAGATGGCCGATCTCGCCAACACGCCGCTCTATCTCGCCGTCTCGCTGTTCCTCGCCTTCACCGCAGTGTTCTTCTCCTCGGTGACGGCGGTGCAACCCAGCCTCTACCGGCTGATCTTCATCGCGTACGTCTGCTCCGCGGTGGCGACGGCACTGCTCGGCATTGCCGGCTATTTCCATGCTTTCCCCGGCGCCGACATCTTCACCAGATACGACCGTGCCCAGGGCGCCTTCCAGGATCCGAACGTGTTCGGGCCGTTTCTGGTGCTGCCCGGCATCTATCTGCTCTATCTGCTTCTGACCGGGTCGATCTCGCGCATGCCGCTTCTGACGGTGCCGCTGTTAATCATCACCGCCGGCATCTTCTTCTCATTCTCGCGCGGCGCCTGGGGCATGTTCGCCGTCTCGGCGATCCTGCTCACCGGGACACTGTTCCTGCAGAGCAACAGCGGCAAGTTCCGGCTGCGCGTCGTTATCATGACCATTGCGGCTGTCACACTGCTGGTGGTCGCGATGATCGTCATCCTGCAACTGCCCGGCGTCAGCGAGATGTTCTCCAGCCGTGCCCAGCTGGAGCAAAGCTACGACACGGCGCGGCTTGGCCGTTTCGCCCGCTACACGATCGGCTTCCAGATGGCGCTCGAACATCCGCTCGGCATCGGACCCCTGGTGTTCGGCACCATTTTTGGCGAAGATACACATGACATCTGGCTAAAGACGCTGATGGACTATGGCTGGCTCGGCTTCGTCTCGTTCCTGTCGCTGACGCTGTGGACGATCGCCGCCGGCTTCCGCATCCTTTTGCGCGACCGGCCGTGGCAACCCTATTTGCTCTGCGCCTACGTCGCCTTCATCGGCAATATCGGGCTCGGCACCTTCATCGACATCGACCACTGGCGCCACGTCTACCTGCTGCTCGGCCTGATCTGGGGGGCAATCGCGCTGGAATACAGGCATCAGCGGGGGTTGAGGGCGGTGGCGGCTTGTTCCCAGAACAGCCTTGTCGATCACCGCTCCATAACCTAAACGTTCCACGTTCTTGAGGACATATTACGAGTGGTGGCGCTTTGCGACTTTCAAAAAAATTTGTTGGGGCGTTTCGCAGCAACGAAATTGTCTATAGCGCCATAAGGACACGTGATTGGCTTAAATACCGGTATTTTCGGCAGAAGGGCGCCGCCACAGGCCGTAGCTTTGCTGAAGGGTTGGGCAAAGCGGACGAAAGCAGCTTTTGTTTCGTTGTCTCATTCAACACTCCGTGGGTGATCGACGCTCTCACAAAGGGCTGGCAGAAATATTCCAACGGCATGATCCTTGTCGTCGTCGACAATTCGACATCCCCGGCGGCACGGCAGTCCATCGAAAAAATTTGCAAAATTCGAGGCGTTCCCTATTTCGGCTTGCCGGGCAATCCGGAGCGCAAAGGGGGCCGGTCGCATGGCATCTCGATGAACTGGATTTACTACAACATCGTGCGTCACCTGAAGCCAAAGGCCTTTGGCTTCCTCGATCATGACTGCTTGCCGATCGCGCCACTGGACTTCGCTGAACGCCTAGGACGCAAGACTGGCTACGGGTTGAGGCTCGTCTCTGCCTCCAACTACAAATTCAAGAAGGCTGCCGACGACAAGGGTTGGTTCCTTTGGGCAGGGCTTTGCTTTTTCAGATATCGCGATGTCGAGCACCTGCCTCTCGATTTCAGGGGGAGAGGGCAGATTGGTCTCGACACCGGCGGCGGCAACTGGAACCCGATCTATTCGCGACTTCCGTCTGAGGATTTCGAATTTGCGACGGAGAGCAGCCTCCCCCTTCATCTTGGCGAAGTCGATGCGAAATACCAGATCCTCGACAAGGCGCTGCTCCATGTCGGCGGCGCTTCCTATAAGGGACCATCAAGCGAAATCGACTACCGCCGGTTGTTCTCGGACCATGTCTGGACGACCTATCTGGACGGGACGCAGAACCGAATTGTCATGATCTGACCGGTGAGCTCTTGCGTGGGCAACCGGCGTCGACCCGAACGGAGTGCAATTCCAACCCGAAGGCTTTCGATCCCTAACCATCGGGTCTGGACTTAACCCCAGTCCAAATTGATGTTTCGAATGCCTTCCCGCGAAATCCGCTGGCGCAACTGGCCGATCCTGTCGGCCAAGCCCGGCGAAAACCGTTCATGTGTTTCGACTAGGACCTGTCCGATAGAACGATGAATACCAGCATTGAGGATGGCTTCGATGCACTCCGCTTCAGCCCCTTCTATGTCCATCTTGACGACAGCGATCGGTTCATGAAGTCCCTGCAGAAACTGGACTACATCCACCACCTCGATCTCAAAGATGCTCCCGTTCACGTGCAGCGGTGTCTCGATAAGGGATGAACCTTCGGTTCGGCCGATATTGTCAATGCCAGACGGCTGGTAAAATCGAGCCGTTCGCGCTGATCCTCCGACCGCCTTAGGGATGATTGTCACTCTATCGTCTTGGCCAAACCTTTTCGTCAAAACCTTCCGAGCGGTGGGATCGGGCTCAAAAGCAATAACCTTCATTCCATAGTTGAGGGCATGCCGCGTGACATCGCCGACATTCGCTCCGAAGTCGATAAACAGACCCCCGGCCGGAGCAGTCTTCATTACCCGGTGGAAGTCGTATTCGGCTTGGCGGTTCGGCTTAGGGGGCATGTGCCACTTGCGATACAAGTGCCAGCGCACCGTGAACTCGAAATAGCTTTCCTTCAACATAGCCAGCCTTGTCAAATTTGGTGGCGCTTCACAGCGCAAAATCTGCCAAGTAATCTCTGCGTGCCCCTAAGTCTAGTCACACTTGATGCCATCATTGGGGATAATGTGTTCCTTGGCGCTGTCGCAGTGTACAGTCTCAGCCAAAGCCCCCAAGCACTTCTGGGAAACTGACGGCCATCTCGCCGGCAATCGCTTGCGCGGCGTACATCTCATGCATCTTTCGGCCATCGTAGCGCGCGCGGCTCCTGGCGATGCCCTTGTTCAGGAGGGAACCGGCAATGGGGTCAAGCCTGCGGGTCAGCCGCTTCACAACACCTCGTTCGAATGGGATGCGCTGCCGGAAAGGCGCTGCCCATGGCGTATCCTTTGCCAGTTCCCGCCAGACCGCCAGCGCATCGAGCTCCACGCCCGCCTGGGTTCCCCATGGCTTGCCGCCAGCAAAATGCCGGGCATACGCCTGGGAAAATCGATACTCCTTTGTGAGGTTGGACATCAGATTCCAGTTGGGATGCATCGTCTGCCACTTTCCCTCGAAGACTATGTTCAGCGCATTCTGATCGTTCAACTGCCCTGCGACGGCCACCTCTCTGGCGCGGTGCAAGAGACCCTGTTCACGCACCAGCGGCATGTTGAAGACGATGATGCCGGCGTTGAAATAAGGAGCCCCCGCCTGCATCGACAATTTGTTCCGGTAGCCCGGGCGGAAATACATATAATCGTCGTGAGCGGCCAACAACGGAGCATGAAGTGTCTGGCCCACTAGGTCGCCGATATCTCGATTGAACAGAACATCGCAATCGACATGGGCGATGCGGTCGTAGTCCGCGAATTGAGGCAGTTGGTCGGCGAAAAGCCGGACAAAAGTGCCGACATTGCTTGGCCGGAAAGTATGGCCGGCCTGCGCAAACAACGCCGATACGTCCATTATGCGAAGGCGGTTCTTCAGCAGGCGGTCAGCAACACGCATATCGGCATCACGTGCGCCGACATGGAGGATGAAGCCTGGCGTTGCTTCTCCCGAAACGTCCAGAATTCTGCGCGCCGCCAAGCATGCATACGGGAAATAGTTGGCGTCAGCCGCTAGAAAAAAACAGGAACTTGCCACGCGCAACCCTTCTGATCGGTATTGGGCGAGCCATACCGTCTTGGCGTTGCGCCGACAAGGCCGAACGCCTGGCGACTTTTCCGGTCCAACGCGCCGTTTTAGCGCTTGCACCATAACCCTTGAAAATATATGGCTTTGCGCGGTCCGGAGTGTAGCGCAGCCCGGTAGCGCACTTGACTGGGGGTCAAGGGGTCGTCGGTTCGAATCCGGCCACTCCGACCAATTAAAACAAGGACTTACCCCCAGTGGGTCCTTGGCAATTTCCCTCTCATCACCGCCCTAGGTATCGTCAAGGGTAACGCCGGCCCATTAAGGCCCAGCCGGAAACAGGCTTGCAAACGAGCTTCTGTATCCGCAGAAGCTACTATGCTGAGGAACAACGGCAAAATTCCCAGCAGATTCGATCCTGAGAGTTATGTCGCCCTGGCACGGCTGGATCACACCACCCGACAAGGCCGTTTGCCGCAATATCGCGGCCAATTCGGGACTTATGCCGGGCATCGCAAATAGCTTGCTAGCGTTTGCACCACATGCGGGCATGAGGTTTGTGCAGAATGGCGAGATGCCTTGTTTAGAAAGCCACTCGATGACGTCCTGAGACGGATGTGAATGTCCATTTGCTGAGGTGACACCGTAGCGGTCACCCCCTATTGTAAAGAGGTTCTCAAGTACCTCAGGTGCCGAATCGTGTTGTGAGCCGTGGTGCGGGAGGTTGACAACACTTGCCATGATACGCCGACCAACATTTCGTTCGAACCGATTACGGCGACTGCGCCAATTGTTCAGCGTTCCGTCGCCTCCGAGAACTACGTCAACCCCTGCATAGCTGAATCGAATTGCCAAACTAATATCGTTGTCATCCAAGTTGCCGAACATATTTGGGTCATCTCTCTCGATGCGACCAATGTATTCTCCCTTTGACACCTTCAACGGCAACACTGTCTGAATGCTGACTTGCGAAAATCCAGACGGCCCGATCGTATTTTCTTCACCCGCACACTCAGTCCAGAAATTCTCTTGTGTCGATGCCCACTTTATTATCTGAAGAAATTCAAAAGCCGCTGTACGCTCTGACATCCCGTCTGTTCTCGAAGCGATTTTGACTAGGTGTGCGGCTAGCTTTGCTCGCCTTCGCGTGTTTGCAACAAGGTCACCCATCGGACAAGAATAGAACTGGCCGACTTTTCCGGTGAAGTGCTTACCTATGGCGTACAGGCCCGAATAGTGATCTCTGTGAGGATGAGTCAGACATAAGAATGACAGCTCTGTCGCGCCCAAGGTGCGGAGGACCTCAAGCGCCCGAGGCTCGCTGTCAGCTTCTGCATTACTGTCGACTACCCCAAAATGCTTTTTCGAACCATCGTCGAATTCGACGATCGTGGAACTGCCGTGTCCCACATTCAAAAACCGGAAAGTTAAGGACAACCGCTCTCAACCCACATTTCGAGCGATTCCATCCCGTCCAGGCGCGGCTGCTGGTCGATGTCGCGCGGACTAATCTGAGGTATCCTGTAACCCCCGTCAGAACCAAGAGAGATCCAAACCGGCTGACCAAAGACTCGAAGGTCCTCGTCGATCAAGGTGATCGGAAATTTGACGAGCAAGTTCCCTGAAGGAAGGTAGCAGTCAAGAATAATAAATTCTGTTCCGACCTGGGAAATAACGGCCTTCGCTCTGTTGGACGTTTCAGCGTGCATGCTGGCTTGGGGCGTTGTCGAGCGCTGACGACGACCGACTTGAGTAACCTCGCCTGAAGACGTCATTGTCTCAGTGAGATGACCAGTCTGAAAGGCCTCGACAGGCGTAGTTTGCATGGAACGCTTCAGATCGGTATTCCGATGGTTGCGCCCTTGGCTAAACAAGACACCGTCGATAGCCACATCCGCCTCAGTCGACTTTCTGGCTGATTGCACCACCGCTACCTTCCTTTTCCACCCAAAACACTTTGCACTAGCTTTTCGGCTTTATCAACCTTAGTCGACGACCACCGAAACAACGATTTCTCTAGAAGGAAAAAATCTAACTCAAAGAGGTCCAAATCAACGACCGCATTGTAATCAGAATAATATTCCGGATCTATGTCGTCCTTGGTCTTAGCCAAGTGCATATCGATATTTTTTTGAGCAAAAGGGCCATACGATACCCGATAATTTACGCTGTCTTCCGCCTTACCCTCGACAATAACGGCCGCATCCTTGATGTCACCCAGGATATCGCGAATCGATTTTGAAGCCCCTTCATCAAACATATGGTCGACACTTCCAAAGCGCAGCGGAAGCTTGGCACTCTTGATCAGCACGATAAAACGTATCCCAAACCGCTTAACCTTGGCTACTTCGGCTATGGCCATCAACTCGGATGCAACCTTATTGACGTTGCGGAATGCCGTGTGTTGCAAGACTCCAACGAGGGCGGTTCCGAATGGCCATTCGATAGCCCCGGAAATTGAATTTGGATCAATTGAAATGTTTATGGCTGGTGCACTGTCCTCTGTCTCTCCGCTAACCCGATTTTCAGCTCGAGCCTCTCCAACTTTGGTCAGAAAATCCGGAACTGTGTCTAGCAGAGTTCGAATGCACGCTCCCCTCTTATCGTAGACGGCATAACTTAGATCGTAGTCCAAGCGCCAAAGGATTTTTATCAGCTTCACGGATGTCTCGTCGGACATTATTAGCCCCTAAAAATCCAGCCACCCGGCCCGGCCGCCGTCGAACGAGCGCATAGTGCTTCAATTTCTGTCAAAGTCCATACTTGTGGGATGTGCCGAATGAGCACGGGCGGGGTGATCGCTTGAGCACCGGTCAAATGGTCAGTCGATGGGTTTCGGGGACGTCGACCACGAATCTGTGGGCGGAAAGCCGGCCCAAATCCATGCAAGAACACGGTTCCAGGCTAGCTGGCCCTCTTTAAGCGTTCGATCATCGCGGCGAACTCCCCGGCCGATTTCTTCGCCGGCGCATACGCCCTGCCCTCGTCGCTTGCCAGCCAGGCATCCACTGCGGCCTCAACCCTCCGGAGGCCAAAGCTGCCGCGGACAAGCGCGACACGCGATTTCTCAGCCGCATCGCAGCCACTCGCAAAATGCCTTTCTTACGACGTCATGCTGCCGTGCCGCTCGATGAAAGGCTCGATGGGGCCCGTGAGAAAAGCAGCCTCCTGCTTGATCTTCTCGTCGCTCCATTCCCACCACCGGATCGCCAGCAATTTCGCGATGACGTCCTGTGAAAAGCGATAGCGGATAAGCTTGGCCGGGACCCCGCCGACGATCGCGTATGGCGGCACATCCTTGGTGACAACGGCGCCGGCCGCAACGATGACGCCATCGGCAATGTGGACGCCCGGCATGATCATCGCATGGCGGCCGATCCAGACATCGTTGGCGATGGTAATGCCGACGGGTTTGCCGCTATTCTGAGTAAGATCGACTGAGTCCATCATGCGGCTGTAGATCGGGAATGTGGTTGCGGCCCAAGGGGAATGAGCCCCCCCGGAACACATAAAGCTGACGTTGCCGGCGATCGAACAAAACGCCCCGACGGTCAGCGGAGCGAGTTCGGAAGTTGCAAGGACTTTCTTTCGGCTCACGCCATAGGTATTGCGCCCAACGGTCACGCTTGATGGCAGCTTGGACCGAAACGGGCTTTTCACGCGTAGCCATTTGCCAACAGTCAAAATGATCACCTATGCTTCTGGTGCCAAAGACCCACGGGGTTTCGCCATAGACGATATCGAGCAGCCTTAGCAACCTGCTGCCCAGCCGTTAGCTCGAATCCGCCACTCCGACCAATCTAAAACATGGACTTGCCTCCAAATCTCCTCTTCTCAAGTCACCTCAACAGTTTACTGGCACACATCCACCCATTCGGCGTTGACGATCTCGGCCATGCGCTGCGGGCTGAGCCGTATGGCGGCGTTGGTGGCGCCGGCGGCGGGAAGGACTTCATCGAAGGCACGCAGCGAGACGTCGCAATAGACCGGCAGCGGCGCCGGCAGGCCGAACGGACAGACGCCGCCGACAGGATGACTTGTGGCGGCGACAACCTCATCCGCGTCAAGCATGCGCGGCTTGCCGCCGAAGCGGTCCTTGAATTTGCGGTTGTCGAGCCTCGATAGGCCGCCGGCCACGATCAGCATGGTCTGCTCGCCGACACGCAGGCAGATGGTCTTCGCGATCTGCGCCAGCTCCACGCCGTGCGCCGCCGCCGCCAGCGCTACTGTCGCAGAACTCGCTTCCGTCACCAGGACTTCGACATCGGGCGCATGGACAGCCAGGAAGGCGCGCACGGATTCAAGGCTCATCTCGGCATCGTCCCATTCGAAAATGCGGTTAGCGTTCACACTGGATAGCTTCACGCTCGATCGCCGGCAACCTCGCCACCCCTCGACGGCTCCAGCGATGCCAAGCCTGGCGGGTCGCGCCGCATGTCAGCAACGGAAGGCGCATCCCCCGTGCGGGAGATGTGTTCGGGCTGCTGCCTTGGTAGGTCGCAATGGATCAGGGCCGGCGCTGATGCTGAGCTCCTACGATCCACTGGAGAGATCATCATGCTCAAACTCGCCTCGGCTCTGGCGCTGCTGCTTATCGGAACGACGGCGGTGCTTGCCGACGATATGCCGATAAACGTGGGCGATATCAAATGGGGTCCCGCTCCCGCTGTCCTTCCTGCTGGCGCGGACCTGGCTGTCATCGCCGGAGATCCTTCAAAGAATGGCATTTACGTACTGCGGCTGAAGCTGCCGGCCGGCTACAAGATTGCCGCGCACAATCATCCCACCTCGGAATATGTGACGGTGATTTCCGGCAATTTTCATATCGGAATGGGTGACAAACTCGACGAGACCAAAGGCATCGAACTGACCTCCGGCGGCTTCGGCGTTGCCCCGCAGGGAATGAACCATTACGCTTGGACGACAAGCGATACGATTGTCCAGGTTCATGGCGAGGGGCCGTTCGCGATCACCTACGTCAACCCGGCGGACGATCCGAGCAAAAAGTGACATTTTGTCGTGCATAAAAAAGCTCGCCAGGGCAAACCATGGCGAGCTTGTCGAGAGACGCCTTGGCGTCGTTGTTATGAAACGGACCGATTCTCCACAGGCGTCGTCGGCGCCGGGGTATCGATCAGGGCCGTTTCCGGCAATTGCAATGCTGCGGCGATCCGGCGAAGTTTCGATGGATCGGTGTCCTTGCCGCTCTCTATGTCGGCAATCTCGCTGGTCGACAGACCGCAGGTCAGGGAAAGCTCTTCAATACTGTATCCCTTTGTTTCCCGGATGGCTTTAAGGCCGGGGTGCTCAAGCGCAACATCGGCCGCCAGCCTGGAGAAGGGTTCGTGTTTTGCATTTTGGGGCATTGGCAACTCCATGGGCTAAAGAGTTTTGGATCAAATGATAGGGTGTTGCCTGAGAGCCGGGACAATGCCCGCTCAAGGGCGATTTGCCAAGACCCAAACCGACCGTCACGGCATCGTGAACCGGCGTCAAAAACCGCCTGCCATCGGGCACGTCGCGATCAAGTTCTTTTGAAGGACCGCACGCCGAAGTGTTCAGCGGTTTCGGGCCGCTCGCGCGTTAGCCTGATGTCGCTGGCAACCGCATTAGGCCAGCTTTCCCCAAGAGGATCAGACCCATGACATTGAAGACATCAGCCATCGTGCTCGCAACGATCTCAGGCCTCGCCGGCGCCAGCCTGGTCGCGGCGCAAGCCGCCGACGCCGTGCGCATTCGCGGCACCGTGACCGCCTTTGCCGGATCGACGCTGACGGTGAAGACCCGCGAAGGCGCCACCGACGCCATCGCGCTGGGTCAGGGGTGGAAGATTTCCGGCGTCGCCAAGGCGGACGCCGGGGATATCAAGCAAGGCGATTTCCTCGGCATTGCCTCGGTTTCGAAGGCCGATGGCGGCAGCGGTGCGCTGGAGGTGGTGATCTTCCCGGCGGCGCTCAAAGGCGCCGGCGAAGGCGACCGCCCGTGGGATCTCGAGCCCAACAGCCGGATGACCAACGGCACGGTTGCCGATGTCACCGAGATTGCGGGCCGTACGGTGACGCTGACCTACGACAATGGCCAGAAAAAGCAGATCGCGATCCCGCAGACGACACCGGTGGTAACCTTCGCGCCGGCGACGCCGGCCGACCTCCGGCCTGGTGCTGTGGTGTTCGTCAACGCCGAGCGTGGCAGCGACAGCACGCTGACCGCCGGCCGGGTCGTGGTCGGCAACAACGGCGTCGTTCCGCCGATGTGAAAGCGGTTGCTGCGCCTGCGAAGGCGCCAGACACAATCCAGAAACAAAATTCTACAGTCGGGAAAAACTGTCGAAAAGTTCGGAGGCGATAGTCATGGCTGCGGGGTTCACGTCACCGATCTTGCTCGGTGGCGGTCAAATTCAGCCCGCGCAGAAAAGGAAACGAAGTCATGAAGAAGTCCCTCCTGTCGGCTCTCGGGCTGGCTTTCGCCCTTGCTGTCTCGCTGCCGATCATCGGCGCCAGCAGCGCGGACGCAGCTCCGATGGCGAAGAAGCATCACCACCACCATCATCATCACCACAAGCACCACAAGAAGCATCACCGCCATCACCACCACCATCACCACAAGAAGGTGGAAGCCAAGAAGGCCTGAGCCGGCTGACTTGCCCCGACGGGAAGGCTGGCCCTGGAGTCCTCGCCAGGGCCGCCTTCCCGTTGGTTTTTGCCAGGCGAGACGTGGTGAGATGAAGACAGGATTCGATGGCGCCCATGCGCCAGAAGGCGAGCAACCAACGAACGTATCAGGCGCAAGGCCGAGGCAGCACAGCGGTTGCGAGGCATGCTGCAGGACACCGCCAGTGTCTCAGTGTGTTGCCGAAAACCCGCTAGGATGGCGCCGCGAAGGCGAGCACTATCGCGATCAGAATCAACAGCGGTCCCATCCATTTGAAATGCTTCGCGACCTGCAACAACCACGGCTGCTGACCTGACCGAGCCTGAAAAGGACTTTGGAGCAGCCCAAAGCCAACGGCTGTCACCCACAGCCCAACGCAGAACATGATGAACTCGTCGATGTAATTTGCGACCACGCCCCGCCTCCTCCGCCGGTATCTTTGGATTGGCGTTATAGCCGCAGCCGGGCGGGGCAGAAAGCGCGGTGCCAAGATGGCGACAATGACTGCTGCCGCCACCTGACATGAGCCGGGGCGGACTCGGTCTTGGCCGGCTATTTTCGGCACACCACCGTGGACCTTCGCATGGCATGGCGCGCGTCTATGCCAGCGCGTTTCACGCCAAATGCATGATCGATGCCAGCCGTTCCCGCCAGGTGCCGGCTGTTGGCGGAGGCTAAAAATCGACGCCGCGAAAAAACGCGAAGAAAATTCGAACCACGCATGAACCTTTGTTCTGGGAGCCGCACTAACCCGGCATGGACGCCAAGAAGGCGATCCCAACCCAGAAGGACGCCATGACGGCGATCCCATCCAGAGAAGGAAATGCTCAAATGACCAACTTCAAGCGCATCACGCTGGCCGCGGCCTTCGTCGTCTCGGCTTTCGGTTCGGCCTCGGTTTCGACCTCGGCTTTCGCCAACGGCACGCATCCCACCGGCGACGGCGGCGCGGTTTGCAAGGGCTCCGGCCATTGCCTGGTGCTGTCGATCGAGTGCAAGGGCACCTATACCGACGCCACTGACAAGAATGGCACGGTCTATGGCAAGTGCAGCCAGACCGCGCAGGTTTCGCCGCAGGGCAAGATCAAGCTCGCCAAGTAATCGGCCCCTGATCAAGGAAATGGCGGCCGTCCACGGGGCGGCCGCCATTTCCTTTGCGCGAAGTCTCTTTGTTTTTACGCAATTCCCTAGGGAAAGCGCTACGGGCTTTTCCCGGGAAAACCGTTCACACTTTCCTGGAATTGCTCTAGCGCCGGCTGAGCAACAGGCTGGCGACGAGACCGACCACCACCAGGCCCACGGCAGCCGCCGTCGCCGGATGATCGCGCGCCGTCTTTTCAATCGCCCTGCCCTGCTTCCTGATTGCGGGCATGGCATCACTGATGCGGTCGGCAAGCTGCGCATAGTAGTCGGAGGCAGCATCGCGCCCGTCCTCGTAGTAAGGGCCGCTGCGTTTGGCCACGACTTTGCGCAAGGCGGCAAGCTCCTTGGAAAGGGTCGCGACCTGCTTTTCGAGATCGACATCGGAGAGGGTCGAAAACGATACCATGATTGTTTTCCTTCTTCACAGAGAAGGCCAAACGCATGGCCGCAGAACCGGTTCCGATTTTGCTGCCTAAGGCAGTGGTCGAAGATCTAGCGCACCTGGTCGAGCAGGCGCTTGCACTCCAAGAGGTCGAACAGCGCCTCCTGCAGCAAGGCGCGATTGTCGCGCGACAGTTTCGACGCGCCGGGCTGGACCGGACCTTCCTCCTCGGTCTTGCCCAGGCCGAAAAAGCGGCGGCTGGGTTTTACCTTGGGCTGGCCAACCAGCATCTCGTCATCCATGCCGCGCGGCTGGGCGGCCGGCGTCAGCGGCACCTGATCGGCCTGCTTGCGCTGCGAGATCGCCTCGACGGCCGCCATGTCGCCATTGCCGATGGCGACCAGGAAATGGTTGCCGTTCTCGCGCAGCAGTTTCTGCACGCCCTTGATCGTGTAACCCTGGTCGTAGAGCATGTGGCGGATGCCCTTGATCAGTTCGACATCCTGCGGCCGGTAGTAGCGGCGGCCGCCGCCGCGCTTCATCGGCTTGATCTGGTTAAAACGGGTTTCCCAGAAGCGCAGCACGTGCTGCGGCAGATCGAGATCCTCAGCAACCTCGCTGATGGTGCGGAAAGCGTCGGGGCTCTTGTCCATGGGCGAAATCCTCACGCTGGACGGAGATCCGGCCTAGTCTGCCGAATCGAGTATTATTTCAGCGGTTTATGAAACAACATTCAAGCCCGGCGTCAAACCGGCGGCCGTTTTCAACCGAAGCTTGTGTGTCCTTGACGCAATTCCCTAGGGAAGCGCTACGCGCTTTCCCGGGAAAACCGCTTCACACTTTTCCTGGAATTGCTGCAGAAGACTTATTTGCCGCCCTTGGCCTTGCTGTTCTGATGCGAGCGCAGGATGCGGCTCTTCAGCACGTTCGACGACTTGAAGGTCATCACCCGGCGCGGCAGGATCGGCACTTCCTCGCCGGTCTTGGGATTGCGGCCGATGCGCTCGTTCTTGGAACGGACATGGAAGGTGGCGAAGGATGACAGCTTCACCGTCTCGCCGCGTACGATGGCTTCGCAGATTTCGTCCAGCACCGCTTCGACGAGTTCCGCCGATTCAGTGCGCGACAGGCCGACCTTACGGTAAACAGCTTCGGCAAGGTCGGCGCGCGTAAGTGTCTTTCCCCCCATGCGACCGTCCCATCAGCTCTAAAAACATAAATCGATACAGGTAAAGGCAGAGCCTAAGTAATTGATCCGGCAAGGTCAAGGACCGAAACCGGACCGTTTGGCACTTACCAGCGAACGAGAACCGCGCCCCAGGTGAAGCCGCCGCCCATCGCTTCCAGGAGCACGAGGTCGCCCTTCTTGATACGGCCGTCGGCGACGGCCACCGAAAGCGCCAGCGGCACGGAAGCAGCCGAGGTGTTACCGTGCAAATCGACGGTGACCACCACCTTTTGTTCGGCAATCCCGAGCTTCTTGGCCGAAGCGTCAATAATCCGTTTATTGGCCTGATGCGGCACGAACCAGTCGAGGTCGTCGGCGGTGATACCGGCCTGCGAGAACGTCGCCTCGATGACGTCGGTGATCATACCGACGGCGTGCTTGAACACTTCGCGGCCTTCCATCCTGAGGTGCCCGACCGTGCCGGTGGTCGAGGGGCCGCCGTCGACGAAAAGCTTGTCCTTGTGGGCGCCGTCGGAGCGCAGGCTCATCGCCAGCACGCCACGGTCGGCAATGCCGCCGGCGCCCTCGTCCGCTTCCAGCACCAAGGCGCCGGCGCCGTCGCCGAACAAGACGCAGGTCGAGCGATCACTCCAGTCGAGGATGCGCGAAAAGGTTTCGGCGCCGATCACCAGCACGCGTTTGGCGAGACCGCCTCTGATGTAGAGGTCGGCGGTGGTCACCGCATAGACGAAGCCCGAGCACACCGCCTGCATGTCGAAGGCAAAGCCGTGATGCATGCCGAGCCGGTTCTGAATCTCGACGGCGGTCGCCGGAAAGGTGTTGTTGGGCGTCGAGGTCGCCAGCACGATAACGTCGATGTCGGCGGGCGTCAGGCCGGCGCTGTCGAGTGCCGCGCGCGCCGCGGCCTCGCCGAGCGATGCCGTCGTTTCGTCATCGGCGGCGATATGGCGCTGGCGGATGCCGGTGCGCTGGGCGATCCACTCGTCGGAGGTCTCGACCATGCCTTCGAAATCGGCATTCTTCATGATGCGGCGGGGCAGCGCGGCACCGGTGCCGCGCACGACTGATCTGATCAAGGTTCTTTCCCTATTCCTTTGCGTCGACGGCGGCGTCGGCTTTCCTGTTTGCCTGGGCATGCGGATTGCGCGCATGGAACAGATCGAGATCGGCTTCGATGCGGTCGATCAGATTGTTGCGCACCATATCGTAGCCAAGCTCGATCGCTGCCGCAAAACCGTCCGAATCGGCGCCGCCATGGCTTTTCACCACGATGCCGTTCAGACCCAGGAAGACACCGCCATTGGAGCGGCCCGGATCGAGCTTTTCACGCAAGCGGTCAAAGGCGCCCTTGGCAAAGACATAGCCAATCCTGGCCATCAGCGTGCGGTTCATCGCGGCACGCAGATAGCCTGAGATCTGGCGCACCGTGCCTTCCGCCGTCTTGAGCGCGATGTTGCCGGCAAATCCTTCAGTGACGACCACATCGACCGTACCCTTGCCGATGTCGTCACCCTCGACGAAGCCGTGATAATTCATCGAAGCCATATTGGCCTCGCGCAGCATGCGCCCGGCTTCCTTGACCTCTTCCTGGCCCTTGATCTCCTCGACGCCGACATTGAGCAGGCCGACTTTCGGCCGGTCGATGCCGAACACCGAACGCGCCATGCCGGTGCCGAGAATGGCGAAATCGATCAACTGGTGCGCATCGGCCCCGATCGTGGCGCCGACGTCCAGCACAACGCTCTCGCCGCGCATCGTCGGCCAGATCGCCGCGATCGCCGGGCGATCGATGGTGGCCATGGTGCGCAGGCAGAATTTCGACATCGCCATCAGCGCGC
The DNA here is from genome assembly GCF_013520985.1 of Mesorhizobium neociceri. Taxonomy (GTDB): domain Bacteria; phylum Pseudomonadota; class Alphaproteobacteria; order Rhizobiales; family Rhizobiaceae; genus Mesorhizobium; species Mesorhizobium neociceri. Next base: position 65,661 of record NZ_JACDTY010000016.1, read on the forward strand.
CGGTATTGCCGGCCGAAATACAGGCTTGCGCCGTGCCTGATTTGACCGCTTCGACCGCCTTCCACATCGACGACTTCCAGCGGCCATGGCGTAGCGCCTGGCTCGGCTTGTCGTCCATCCTGACCGCGATCTCGCAATGGTGGAACTCGCTGACCTCGGCCAGTTTGGGGAATTTGGCGAGCTCGGGGCGCACCATCTCCTCGCGGCCATAGATGATGAAGCGAATGTCGGGACGCCTGACAGCGACCGTCATGAGTGCCGGGATGACCACGTTTGGCCCGTGATCGCCACCCATGGCATCGATGGAAATCCTGATCACGCGGTCTTTATCTCACTAGCTTGGGCCAGGGCTCGTGGCCCGCGAAATACGAACTCGCGAAATTCGGGGGCTCGCGAAGGTTCGGCGAAAATAGCGGTTTTGGGCTGCCGCACAACCGACTTTTCTCCGATCGCGTCGTGTTTTAGGATTTTCTAAGCAAGGATCGCAGCTTTTGCTGGAATTCGTTCTCTACCGGCTCGTCCGGGCCAGCCGCCTCCAGCGAGGCGCCTGCCTTGCGTGGATAGGGATCGATCGCCAGCCCGAAGAACTGTTCGGCGAGCGCGCCGACATCGATCGTGTCGCCGGAGAATGTTTCAGGGCTGTCCGGCCCTTCGGCGTCGATCAGGATCTCGCCGCCGCCTTCAAAACCTTGCCGTCCGAGCTTGGATTGCTCCGGCAGGAACAGCGCCTCGACCTCCTCGTCGATATGGGCCGCGACCGGCTCAAGGGTGACGATGCAGGCCTGGGTGATATCGGCCTCGACGCGGCCGCTGACCTTGACGCCGTTGCGCTTCCACGGCGCCACCAGCAACTCGGCGCGGTAGTTTTCGACCGAGAGCAGCTCGTGCTCTGCGGCAAGGGCGGCGCGCTGCGCTGGGTCGGCATCGATCACCACCGGGAGGCCTTTTTGCGGCAGGCGACCGACATTGGCCTTGAATGACACCGGGCTCGGCGTGTCCGCATGTTTCATCTCAGCCTCCCTCTTGATTTCCTTCATTGCGCCTTGCCGTCATTGTATCTTGGCGACGGGAAACGCCACCGTGCCGGAGAGGATCGATTCGGACGGCTGTGCCTCAAGCTGCCTTGCGGCATCGATCACATAGGACGCCAGCGGCAGGGCCTGCGGCCAGGCGCCGGCGTCGGGCCTGACATTGCGCGCCAGGGCGGCAGCAAGCGCATCGCCGTCACGGCGTTCCAGCGCGTCGTCATAGGCGGCGGTACGGCCGTAGAACATTTTCGCCAGCCTCTTCATGCGCTTCGGCACGCCGACATCGCCAACGCCCAGCTCCCGCAGCGAATGCTCGACATCGAGAAAGAACTCGTCGATCAGCACCTGTGCGACCTCTTGCGCGACGCCCTCTTCGCCGCGCAGCCTGTGCTGAAACAGGAACATGTGCAGCGACAGCATCTCGAAACGGCCGAGCGGCGTGTCCGGCACATTCCAGTCGGAATAAAACACAGTCTGCCGCGCCGCTGCCACGATTTGTGCGTAAAGCGCCTCGGTGATAGCGCGGTTGGCGTTGCGTTCGCGGCCAAAAAGGCGCTGGAACATTGAGGGTGGTCTCCTGGGGACCTTTTGTTTGAATTGGCCTTGTTGCATCGGCAAGCAAGCTGGTTTACCGGTTTTGCCGCCCAGCGCAAGTTGCGGTCAGCTAATGGAGTTGTTGTTGCGCGCGCTGAAATTCAAGTCGACTTTGCTGCCCGGGGCTACCGCGGCGGTTTCGCTGGTGTTGGTGGCTTCCGCGCTGTCAGGCTGCAATTCGTCCAAAATGTTCGGCGACCTTACCCCGGGCGAGACGCTGACGCAGGGCTATGTCATCGACCAGCAGGCTGTTGACTCGGTGCCGGTAGGCTCCAGCCGCGAACAGGTGCTTCTGGCGCTCGGCACGCCGTCGACGACGGCAACTTTCGACAATGAAGCCTTCTATTACATCTCGCAGACGCGCAAGCGCTATGTCGCCTTCGACAAGCCGCACCTGGTCGACCAGAAAGTGCTGGCGGTCTATTTCGGCGAAGACGGGCGCGTCACCCAGATCGCCAATTACGGCCTGAAGGACGGCAAGATCTTCGACTTCGTCTCGCGCACCACGCCGACCGGCGGCAAGGACCAGAACTTCCTCAGCCAGATCATCAACGGCGCCAGCAAGCTCGCGCCCGGCATCCCCGGTGGTGGCGGCGCCTAAGAAGAAGCGGCCGCTTCCTCCAAGATTTTCTCGCTTTTTGCTTCCCTCGAAGCAACATCATCTCAGGCGACCAAAAGCCCGCGGGAGCGATCCTGCGGGCTTTTGTTTTGAGGTCACGTCGCCGCCTCGCCCGTCGCGCTTCGCCGCGCTTCCGATGGTGTCATGCCGAAATGCCTGCGAAAAGCATGGTTGAAGGTCGACAGATCGCCGAACCCTACATCGAAGGCGATGGCGCCGATGGTGCGATGGGCAAGGCGGGGGTCGCGCAGGACGCGGTGAACCAGCGCCAGCCGGCGGCCAAGCACGAACTGCGACAGTGAAGTCCCCTCACCCTCGAACAGCTTTCTGATATAGCGCGGGCTGACGCGGTGGCGCCCGGCCAGCGCGTCGGAGCCGACGTCGCCGGAAGCCAGATTGCTTTCGATATCGGCTTTGATGGCGCGCAGCCGCGCGGCACGTATACCGCGCCCTGCGGCGACCTCGGTGGCTTCCTGCGTTGCCCCGATGGTGACCGCAACGAGGTCCTGTATGTGATTGGCGGCAAGCCAGCACAGTTCGGATGCGGCAAGGTCCGGCTCCTGCATCAGCAGGCGCACATAGCTGGCCAGCAACCCGAACTTCTCGCCCACGCACGACATCGGCGTCATCAGGACGGCATCCGCGTTCGCAGCCATGGGCCCGAGGGCCGCCTTCGGAATGGTGATGAAGAGATGACGCGACATTGCCCTCTCGATCACATGCGGGTCGGAAGAGGACAGAAGGATGGCCTGGCCGGCCTCGATGCTGGCCTCGCGGCCTAGATGCGAGAAACTGGCAGCACCCTCGAGACACATGAAGAAAATGTAATCATCCGTCCCCTTGGCCATTGCCCGGGAACGGGTGGTGCGGAAGGCGGTGGTCCTGGAATCGGCGACGCCGACCCCCGGCAGCCGTAGGATGGTCGCGTCGACGGAGAGTTTTTCCTCGGTGACGTTGAAATCCATGTCGGTCACCATCCGACGCAACAGGTCGCAATAGACACCACGCCATTCAGTTCGCGGCCACATGGCTGTTGAAAAGCGTGCATAAGCAAACTCAGGTGGTCGAATGGTCATGGGGTACTCCCAAGCGATTGTCATCGTTTCACAGTCGTTCGTGGTCGAGGCTCGTTCCATGAACGGGCCTCTCATTCCGACGGCGGCAATCCGGGGGGCAGTGGATGGCTACAGTGATTTGCGCATCTGGACAAAAGACTATTTACGACGCTATGAATGAGGAATGCTCATCCATGCCCATGGAATGGATGGACGGATCGGGTCGCGCCAAATGACGAAACGACTTCCACAGCTGGAATCCATTCGGGCTTTCGAGGTCATCGCCCGGCTGGGCAGCTTCAAACGCGCCAGCGAGGAGTTGAATGTCACGGCGAGTGCGCTCAGCCATCGGATTGCCGACCTTGAGGCCGATCTCGGCGTGCTCCTGTTCACCCGCCATGTCCGCCGCGTCGAGTTGACGCTTGAAGGCGAAAGACTGGCGGCGGGGGTGCGGCGGGCTCTGCTCGAGATCCAGAGCACGATCGCCAGTGTGGCGCGCAGTGAACGCACGAGGCTGAGGGTCACCGCCATTCCTTCGCATGCTGTGCGCTGGCTGGCGCCGCGCCTGCACAGGTTTCGCAAAAAGCATCCCGAAACAGAGATCGACATCAACGCCGATCTTGCAGTTGTCGACCTTTCGCAGCGAACCGTCGACATCGCCTTGCGCTTCGGCGGTGGACACTATCCGGCCGTCGAGACCGAATGGCTGATGGGCGACGCGATCTTTCCAGTCGTCAGTCCCGACTATCTCGCCGCCAACGGCCCTGTCAGAGACCAGCACGATGTGCTGCCACTGTTTCGCATCCTCGACACAACAGCCGAAAATGACGAGAGCGGCGCCAATTGGCGCCACTGGTTCGAGAGAAACAATCTGCCGCTGGATACGGTTGGCGACGGCATGAATCTCAACGGCACTTTGCTGGCCGTCGAAGCGGCGGCAAGCGGACTGGGCGTCGCCATCGCGAGGAAATCACTGGTCGAGAACGATTTGCGCACCGGCCGGCTCGTCCGTCTCCTGACAACGGACATACCGACGAACTGGAACCACTATGTCGTCATCCACCCGTCCATCTCGGCCTGGGAGCCTGCCAGATCGTTCATCAACTGGCTGAAGGCGGAAGCCAGCGACAATTGATCTCAGAGACGGTTGGGAACTCTACTCTGGTGCGCATCTGAAGGTGTTTCTGAGCTTCCGGTGTTCACCGACTTATGGCGTCGGCCAGCTCATCCTTGCGACCCGACTGGCTCGCGGCTTTGGCCGCAAGGGCTGCCGCCATCTGGCTTTCCAACTCGCGCAGCTTGATGTTGAGGCTCGCCATGCCGCCCCAGCCGAATGTCGTGCGGTAGAGCGGTGCGATCTCGGGCGTCAGGAATTCGACAAGGGTTTCGTCCTCGACCCAGACCTTGAGCACCTTGAACAGGCGCGCGTCGACCAGCTCGCTGTGCCAACCCGTGCGGGCGGCAATGCCCTGGATGGTTTCGGTCGAATTGGGCGTGCTGAGCAGCACATGCGAGCCGGAGCGCAGGCGCATGTGCGGATCAAAGCCAATGCCGAGCGGCGCCTTCTGGTCCAGAACCGTGCCGCAAGGCAGGATTTCGATCAGCGAGCCGAAATCATCGCCAAGGCAGACGAACCATGCGCCCTGCGGGAATGGCGGCGACGGCGCGCGAACCGCTGTGGCGACAAGCATTTCGGCAAGAACGGTGGCGACGGCCTGGGGATCGCGGGCGTTGAATGAAGCGTGGTGCAGCATGGCAATAGTCCTGTCTTTCAATACGGCCCGTCACAGCCACCTTGTCAGTGAGGTGTTTTCTGGACCCGGGATGTAACCATCGCGTGGCGCCGCGGCGGAACTGCCAGGTTACCTGGCGGTCTCAGCAACTCGATCAGGCGGTAGCTGTTGATCGGCAGCAGGATCAATTCCATGACCATAATCGGCCCGGAAGAGGTCAGAACGGCATAGACAAGAAGCGCGACGCTGCTCAGCACCGCGGCCACGCGCAGCTGCAACATGCGCCTCATCAAATAGGCCATGATGGTGAAGCCGGTTCCGGCATAGCCGACCACGTCGCTCCAGCTGATGAGATCGATCCAGTTCACGGGTCTATTCGCCTCCCGCATCTGCCCGATCGATCGGCGACCGAGCTCTGTCGTTGGTTACCGCCGGTCTAGGGCCTGACCAGATTGTGCAACTGGTGGAACGAAATCTTCGGCCTGATGCCCTTGGGCAGGTTCGGTGCGACATGGGCGGAGAAGAAAAGGGTCGCGGCCTCCTTCGACTGCCAGATCTCGACCACGCGCCAGCCCTGCTCGGTGGGGTGGGAGGCGTGCAGGACAAAACCATGCGACTGCCTGACGGCATCGCCGACCTTGACCAGCACGCTCTCGTAACCCGCCTGGGTCTGTCCTTCGATCTCGGTAACCAGCAGAACCGGCATCGTCTGTTTCTCCTTCAAAAGCGGGCACGAGCGGCCAGCGCCGGCCCATGCCGCAGCGTTTCGCAAAAACGGAATCACCGGCTGAGCGTCAGGATGACCGCGGCAAACAGGCAGGCGTACTCAGCCAGCCCGAGTACAAGGCGCAGATTGTGGTTGGCCGCCCAGCGGTCGCGCGTTTGCGCCCAATCATCGGGAATGGTCACCGGCGTCCAGCTCTGGACCTGTTTGTTGAGCGGCACCTGGCGGCTGACGGTGAAGCCAATGTCGATCACCACCAGCGCCGCGGCGACGATGGTCAGGATGCGCGGCAGGCCGGTATCGACCGCAAACATCGCCATCGCCGCGATCAGCACCAGCGTCGTCAGCCTGACGACCGGCATCACCCGGGTAAACGTCCTGTCACGCATCTGATGCATGGCCATGTACTGGCCGGCGGTGAGATCATCGATGCGAAAGTCGTGGATTACGCCCGAGACGTAGATGCCGGCAATAATTCCAGCCAGCGCAAGCGAAGACGTCATCAAAAAAATGTCCATGTCTTTTCCCTGCCCGAAATGTCTTTTCCCTGCTCGTAGTCGCCGCGAGGGCCAGCCGGACACCGCGTCAATCGCAACGCCCTGGCCAATGGTCGGGTATTAAAGGAGGCTGATGGCTCGGGCTTGGGCAGGACGGAACGATGTTTTGGGCAATGCGGCCCTTCGGCCGTATCAGAAACATCAAGCGCAGCGAGGTCGAAACCCGTCTGCAGACGTTGAGGCATACTTGCCAGCGACCGGTCGAATTCGTATCAGACCGTGCTGGCCAATGGGGGCATCACGCTGAATTGGGAGCACCCGTGCAGGACAAAAACCAGACAAAACCGACCGGCTGGATGGCGACCGGAACGGCCGACGGCCAAGTGGTCACGCCTGACTGGATGCCCATCGAGCCGGTGGCGATCGATGGCGTGAGGGTCAAGGAGATCAGGCCGGTCGCAACCTCCACCGGCTATCTGACCGAGATTTTTCGCGAGGAGTGGGAGCTCGATGCGGAGCCAGTCGGTCAGGTCTTCCAACGCACCTTGTATCCCGGTGCGGTGACAGGCTGGCATGCCCATGCGGTGACAACCGATCGGCTGTTCTGCTGCGTCGGCAGCGTTCGCATTTCGCTGTTTGACGGACGCAAGGCCTCGCCGACTTTCGGCGCCGTCTGGCACAAGATTATCGGCCCGTTGCGCCCGGCGGTCATCATCATTCCGCCCGGCATATGGCACGGCGTCGTCTCAATTGGGCCGGAAACGGCAGTGCTGCTCAATCTCGTCGACAAGGCCTATGCCTATGACCAGCCCGATCACTGGCGCCTGCCGCCGGATACCGACCACATTCCCTACAAACTGGTGTAGCGTGGAAGCATCCGGGCAGCGCGATCAGGTCGGCGGCGAACCGCTGGTCTCGGTCGTGATCGCAACCCACAACCGCCCGGCGGCACTGCGGCAGGCGCTGACCAGCCTCATGCGCCAGACGCAGCAAGACTGGGAAGCCCTGGTCATCGGCGATGATTGCAGGTCGGATACGGCGGCCGTCGTCGCTGAATTTCGCGATGCCCGCATCGTCTACATCGATCTTCCAGTCAATTTCGGCGAACAGTCCGGCCCTAACAATATCGGCTTTGCCAGGGCGCGTGGCCGCTTCGTCGCCTTGCTCAACCACGACGATCTGTGGTTTCCCGACCATCTGGCGGCGATGACCGGCTGGATCGATGCGACGGGCGCCGACGTGGTGCTGGCGCGCGGCGCCGTCATTCAACCGCCATCGGCGGCCGGCGATCCCATCAATTCGATCTTCGGGTTCGGCAAGGACGGCTTTTACGACCCGGTCACGACGGAAGGATTTGGCTCGGCGCAAATGTTCCGCCGCGCTTCGTTCGGCCTGCTCGGACCCTGGCGGCCGGCTAGCCAATGCTTTTGCGAAAGTTCGCAGGACTGGCTGTTTCGGGCGTGGCGCAAGCGGGCGGTGATCGCGACGATGCCGCATCTTACGGTGATCAAACTGCATTCCGGAATCCGCAAAGGTTCTTATCTCGACGACAGTGCGCAGGAACAGATGGACCTTTTGAACGCTATGCAGGCGCCGGACGCCTTGCGCGTGAACATCCTTGGTCGCGCACGCGAACCCGCCCGCCTGGCGGCTTCAAGCTATCTCAGGCGCAGGTTGATGGCGGCTCTTGGCATCCATCCCCGCGCCCGCGCCTTCCGCCGCAAGTATGAGCGAGGTGCCTTCGTCGCCAAACTGCGCCGGCTGCGTGGCCTGGCACCGATGCCTGAGCGCGAGCCCGGCGTAAGCGAATTGCTCGATCGCTACAGCAAGCGCGGCGATGCCGGCACCGAGCCGGATGCGGTCTAAGAAAGCCTTCCCGCGTCCGTCCAGCACTCTCAAACAAAAACCCGCGGGATCGCTCCCGCGGGTTTTTTCCCGAAGCAGTGGCGTTGCCCTAGCCGTGCGCGAGCACGGCCAGCAGCAGGAGCGCGACGATGTTGGTGATCTTGATCGCCGGGTTGACCGCAGGACCTGCGGTGTCCTTGTAGGGATCACCGACCGTGTCGCCGGTCACCGAAGCCTTGTGCGCTTCGGAACCCTTGAGGTGCTTGACGCCGTCCTTGTCGACAAAACCGTCTTCGAACGACTTCTTGGCGTTGTCCCAGGCGCCGCCACCGGACGTCATCGAGATGGCGACGAACAGGCCGTTGACGATGACGCCGAGCAGCGAAGCGCCGAGGGCTGCAAAGGCGGACGCCTTCGAGCCCGAGATCAACAGCACGCCGAAATAGACGACGAGCGGCGCCAGAACCGGCAGCAGCGAGGGGATGATCATTTCCCGGATCGCAGCCTTGGTCAGAAGGTCGACGGCGCGCGCATAGTTCGGCTTGGAGGTGCCGGCCATGATGCCCGGATCCTCGCGGAACTGCTTGCGCACCTCCTCGACGATGGCGCCGGCCGCGCGGCCGACGGCCGTCATGGCGATGCCGCCGAACAGATACGGGATGAGGCCGCCAAAGATCAGACCGGCGACGACATAGGGGTTGGAGAGATCGAAGGAGACATCGCCCATGCCCTGGAAGTAAGGATATTTGTCGCCATTGGCGGCAAAGAACTTCAAATCGTTCGAATAGGCAGCAAACAGCACCAGCGCGCCGAGCCCGGCCGAACCGATGGCATAGCCCTTGGTCACCGCCTTGGTGGTGTTGCCGACCGCGTCGAGCGCGTCGGTGAAGTGGCGCACTTCCTTGGGCAGGCCGGCCATTTCGGCAATACCGCCGGCATTGTCGGTGACCGGGCCGAAGGCGTCGAGGGCGACGATCATGCCGGCAAGGCCGAGCATGGTGGTAACCGCGATCGCCGTCCCGAACAGGCCGGCAAGCTGGTAGGTCGAGATGATGCCGCCGACGATGACGATTGCCGGCAGTGCTGTCGATTCCAGCGAGACCGCAAGACCCTGGATGACGTTGGTGCCGTGACCGGTCACCGAAGCCTGGGCGATGGAGTTCACCGGGCGCTTGCCGGTACCGGTGTAGTATTCGGTGATCACCACGATGAGACCGGTCACCACGAGGCCGATCAGGCCGCAGATGAACAGGTTCTTGCCGATGATGGTCATGCCGGCAACGGTGCCGACCTCGCCCCAGCCGACGGTTGCCGAGGTGGCGACGCCGAGGCCGACGATCGACAACAAGCCAGTGACGATCAGACCTTTGTAGAGGGCGCCCATGATCGAGCCGTTGGAACCGAGCTTGACGAAGAAGGTGCCGACGATCGAGGTCAGGATGCAGGCGCCGCAGATGGCGAGCGGATAGAGCATCGCCGCACCCAGAGCGGCGGTGCCGCCGAAGAAGATGGCGGCCAGAACCATGGTGGCGACGACGGTCACCGCATAGGTTTCGAAGAGGTCGGCGGCCATGCCGGCGCAGTCGCCGACATTGTCGCCGACATTGTCGGCGATGGTGGCCGGGTTGCGCGGATCATCTTCGGGAATACCGGCTTCGACCTTGCCGACGAGGTCGCCGCCGACGTCGGCGCCCTTGGTAAAGATGCCGCCGCCGAGACGGGCGAAGATCGAGATCAGCGAAGCGCCGAAGCCGAGCGAAACCAGCGAGTCGATGACGATGCGGTCATTGGGCTGCAGGCCCATCGGGCCGGTCAGGATATAGTAGTAAATCGACACGCCGAGCAGCGCGAGGCCAGCCACCAGCATGCCGGTGATGGCGCCCGATTTGAAGGCGATGTCGAGGCCGGCGGCGAGGCTGTTCGACGCTGCCTGCGCGGTGCGCACATTGGCCCGCACCGAGACGTGCATGCCGATGAAGCCGGCGGCGCCCGAGAGCACGGCGCCGATCAGGAAGCCGACCGCGGCGGTGATCGAGAGCAGCCACCAGGCGAGAATGAGCACGACCACGCCGACAATGGCGATGGTGGTGTACTGGCGCGCCAGATAGGCCTGCGCGCCTTCGCGGATGGCGGCGGAGATTTCCTGCATGCGTGCATTGCCCTGATCGGCTGCAAGGACCGATCGTGTCGCCCAGATGGCGTAAAGGATTGAAAGCAAGCCGCAGGCGATGACGGCAGAAATGATGGTCATTGCCGAATTTTCCTCGATTGATGGCCCAAAAGAACCCCTCCCTGGGCCGTTGAGACGGGGAGCGGATGCCGGCAGGCGGAATCCGTCCTTCGCAGCGGTGTATGCGAAACAGGGCTCGGAACGTCAAGATATTGTTCGGTTTTTGCCCGGCTTTCAGCCAAAAGGTTTGGGCCAGAACATTTCCGTCGCCGATGCCTCGCTATTAGATCGATTGAAATGACGCGGCGTCAGTCAATCGTGGCGGCAGTCCAGCGGAAGATCAGTCGCCGGTCGCCTGCCCCATCCGGCGCGCGGTGTAGCGCTCAATGGCCGACAGGCCGTCATAGATCAGCACGGCAAGGGCAGCGACAATGAGGCCGCCTTGCAGGACGAAGGCAAGGTTGTTCGACAGCAGGCCAGCGATGATCACCTCGCCCAGCGTCTTGGCGGCAACCGTCGAGCCGATCGTTGCGGTGGCCAGGCTGATCACCACCGACAGCCTTATGCCGCCCAGAATGACCGGGGCGCTGAGCGGCAATTCGACCCTGATCAGCCTTTGCCACCCGGTCATGCCGGCACCGCGCGCGGCCTCCATGACATTGCCGGGCAGCGTCGTCAGCCCGGTCAGCGCGTTCTCGAAGATCGGCAGCAGGCCGTAGAGGAACAGCGCAATCAGCGTCGGCTTCTCGCCGAAACCGACGGCGGGCACCGCGAGCGCCAGCACCGCCACCGGCGGAAAGGTCTGGCCGATATTGACCAGGCTTCGCGACAGCGGCAGGAATTCGGCCCCCGCCGGCCGGGTGACGAGGATGGCGAGTGCCACGGCAACGATGGTGGCGGCCACGGTGGCGATCAACACGGTCCTGAGATGCAGCAGCGTCAGCGTCAGCAGGCTGCCCTGATTGTAGATCGCCGGCGCGTTGTTTTCGGTCAGCGGCTTCAACAGCGGCTCGAACCAGCCGGGATTGGTGACGAAGGCGACGAGCAACACCACCAAGGCCAGCCTGAGCAGCGAAGGCAGCCAGGCTTTCATGCCGGCCTCGCCGCGCGCTTCACCAGCCCGTCGACGGTGACGCGGCCGAGCGGCTTGCCGTCTTCGTCTTTGACCGGCAGCGCCGGCCGGCCTGACCACAGAAGCTCCGCCAATGCATCGCGCTGACTGGCATCGCCGGGAATCGCCTCGCCTTCGGCGGTGCCCTTTTCCACGGCGTCGCGCACGCGGCCGAGCGACAAAAGCCGGAACGGCTTTTCGCTGGCGCCGACCAGGGTTTCGACGAAGGCACTAGCAGGCCGCGCCAGGATCTCTTCCGGCTTGGCATATTGCACCAGCTTGCCAGAATCCATGACGGCGATCTTGTCGCCCATATGCACCGCCTCCTCCATGTCGTGGGTGACGAGGATGATGGTGGTGCCGAAGCGCTTCTGGATCGCCAGCAGATCCTCCTGCGCCTTGGTGCGGATGATCGGGTCGAGCGCGCCGAACGGCTCGTCCATCAGAAGCACGTTGGGCTCGGCGGCGAGCGCACGGGCGACGCCGACGCGCTGCTGCTGCCCCCCGGACAGTTCGTGCGGATAGCGCGGGCCATAGGCCTCGGGGTCGAGCTGATAGAGTGTCATCAGCTCTTCGACGCGGGACTTGATGCGGTCCTTGTCCCAGCCGAGCAGCACCGGCACGGTGGCGATGTTCTGCGCCACGGTGCGGTGTGGGAACAGGCCGTGGCCCTGGATGGCGTAGCCGATGCTGCGGCGCAGCTCGTAGCCCGGCAGCGATCGGTTGTCGTTGCCGTCGAGTTTGATCACACCAGCGGTCGGCTCGACCAACCGGTTGATCATCCGCAGCAGCGTCGTCTTGCCGGAACCGGAGGTGCCGACGATGACGCAGACCGTGCGGGGCTCGATGACCATCGACACGTCGTCGACCACGGTCGTCGCATCGTAGCGCTTGGTAATGCCTTCGATCTCGATCATGCCGTTTCAACCCTGCGCTTGGTGGCGGTCATTTCGATGACTGCGTCGAGGATGATGGCGGCGGCGAAGGCCAGTGCCACCGTCGGCACGGCGCCGAGCAACACCAGGTCCATCGCCGTCTGGCCGACGCCCTGGAACACGAACACGCCAAAGCCGCCGCCACCGATGAGTGCTGCGATGGTGGCCAGGCCGATGTTTTGCACCAGGACGATGCGGATGCCGGTGAGAATGACCGGAAAGGCCAGCGGAAACTCGACGCCAAACAGGCGCTGGCGATCGGTCATGCCCATGCCGCGCGCGGCATCGTTGGCCGCGCGGGGTACCCCGGCAAGCCCAACCACCGTGTTGGCCACCACAGGCAGCAGCGAATAGAGAAACAAAGCGACGAAGGCAGGCGCGGTGCCGATGCCACGGATACCGAGCGCTGCAGCACCCGGCACATGGGTTGCCACCCAGCCGAGCGGCGCGATCAACAGGCCGAACAGCGCGATCGAGGGAATGGTCTGGACGATGTTGAGCACATTGAGCACGCCGGCGCGCAACCGTTCGACGCGATGGCACAGAATGCCGAGCGGCAGGCCGACGATCACCGCCGCCGCCAGCGATCCCAGCGCCAGCGTGATGTGCTTGGAGCCTTCGGCCCAGAAGCTGTCGGCGCGGTTGGCATATTCCTTGAGGATCGACAGGCTGTCCCACTGACCCGATACCAACAGCAGGCCGATGGCAAGAGCAGCGACGACAAGCACGCCGACGCGGGCCAAAGGCGACAGGTTGAGCCTGGTCAGCACATCGGCGAGTAGCAGCGTGAAAGCGAAGATCAGCAGCCAGAAGCCGGAGGCCGGTGAGATGCGGGCGAAGGTGTTGCCCGCCGGCGTCAGGAAGGTGCCGGCGACACCGATCAAAATGGCAAGGGCTGCAAGCGCCACCACGCTTGCCACAAGGCGCAGGACCAGCGGGGTTTTCAGCAGGGCAATCATCGCGGCCACGACGACGATCGCCAGCAGCAGCGGCCCGACAGCCGCGGGCAACGCCTCTAGTATCGAACGCGCCTCACCGGGCACGATGCGGTTGGCGCGGAAGGTGGCGAACGAGGCGAAGAAAGCCGCATAGGCAACGATCGCCGCGATGACCACGCCGAGCTTGTCGAAACGCGGGGTCATGAGGCCCACTCGTGCGGAGCGGTGTGCTCTGAGCGGGATGCAGGAGGGAAAGCTCTGCGCGAGGCACCCCCCTCTGGCCTGCCAGCCATCTCCCCCTCAAGGGGGGAGATCAGATTTCGCGCCGGCTTTCGCCAATCTCCAACGCCGGAGACAGAAGCGGGACGCGGGAACTGCCAATCTCCCCCCTTGAGGGGGAGATGTCCGGCAGGACAGAGGGGGGTGTTTGGCACCAACGCCACCTTTCGGTGCGCTGACTACTTCAAAAACCCGTTCTTCTTCAGGAAGTCCTCGGCGACGCCCTTGACCGGCTCGCCGCCGACCTGGACGCGGCCGTTGAGTTCCTGCAGCGTGACGAGGTCGAGCTTGGCGAAGACCGGCTTCAACAGCGTCTCGATCTCGGGATGCTCCTTCAGCACCGCCTCGCGGATGATCGGCGCCGGCTGGTAGACCGGCTGCACGCCCTTGTCGTCGTCGAGCACGACCAGACCGGACGGCGCGATGCCGCCATCGGTGCCGTAGACCATGGCGGCGTTGGCGCCGTTGGTCTGGTTGGCGGCCGCGCCGATGGTCGCCGCGGTGTCGCCGCCCGAGAGCGTGATCAGCTGGTCCGGCTTCAACGTGAAGCCGTAAGTGGTCTGGAAGGCCGGCAGTGCCGCAGCCGAATTGACGAATTCGGCCGAGGCCGCGAGCACCACCTGGCCACCACCGGCGACGTATTTGCCGAAATCGGTCAACGTCGCCAGCTTGTTGGTCTCGGCAACCTCCTTGCGCAGCGCGATCGCCCAGGTGTTGTTGGCCGGCGACGGCGACAGCCAGACGATCTTGTTGGCGTCGTAGTCGAGCTTCTTGGCCGTCTCATAGGCCTTGGCGGCATCCTTCCAGACCGGATCGTCGGCCTTCTCGAAGAAGAAGGCGGCATTGCCGGTGTATTCGGGATAGATGTCGATCTCGCCGGCGGTGATCGCCTTGCGCACCACCGGCGTGCCGCCGAGCTGGATGCGGTCGGTGGTCTTGATGTTGTTGGCGTTCAGCACAAGCTGGATGATGTTGCCGAGCACGCCGCCCTCGGTGTCGATCTTCGAGGACACGACGACCTGGGCATTGGCGGAAGCCGCGGTGATGCCAAGCGCCAATGCCGCGCTGGCCAGAACCTTGACTGAAAACATTATGAAAACCTCTTGCTTTGAACCGGAATGCGGCGGCCGCATATGAGCATGGCTTCAACGCCCCGTCGGGGCACACGGTTTCATAACAATGGGCGCAGACGCAATAATTTTGTGCGGTCGCCGCGATTCCGGCCGGCGCCATGCTGACAGGCCGTGTCAAGCCAAAGATAGAATCGGATCAGGCGCGGGCTTTGCGCATACCCGTCATCTTGAGCGCGCCAAGCGCGACGAAGCAGAGGGCGACGACCGGGAAGACCAGCCAGTTCAGCATCTCCCAGCCCCAGGCATTGTAGATGGCACCCGACATCAGCGAGGCGAAGGCGACGGAGCCGAACAGGACGAAGTCGTGGAAACCCTGCACCTTGCTCTTTTCGGACGGGTGATAGCTGTCCGCGACCATGGCGGTGGCACCGATGAAGGCGAAATTCCAGCCGAGGCCAAGCAGGATCAGCGACGTCCAGAACTGCCAGAGATGCAGGCCAGACAACGCCACCGCGGCGCAGCCGATGAGCAGGACCAGGCCGGTGGCGACGATGCGTTCGGCACCGAAGCGATGGATCAGCGAACCGGTGAAGAAGCTCGGCGCAAACATCGCCATCACATGCCAGGAAATGCCAAGCGTGGCGTCGTCCGTCGACAGGCCGCAGCCGACCATGGCCAGCGGCGCGCCGGTCATGACGAAGCTCATCAGCGCATAGCTGCCGACGGCGCAAAACAGCGCAGCGACGAAACGCGGCCGGGTGACGATTTCTGCGAGTGGCCGGGCGTCGCTGGATACAGTTTCAGCATGGCCGGTGGCCTTGGCCGGGATGCGCAGCAACCAGAGAATGGCCGCCCCAATCGCCGCCAGCACCGGTATGGCCGCGAACGAGCCGGCAAACATAACCGGCGCCAGCAATTCGCGGGTGAAGATAACGATCTGCGGCCCGAGTATGGCGGTGATGATGCCGCCGGCCAGCACGAAGGAAATGGCGCGCGCCTTGAATTGCGGCGGCGCATTGTCGGCGGCGGCGAAGCGGAACTGCTGGACGAAGGCGCCACCGACACCGATCACCAGCAGTGCGAAAGCAAACAGCCAGAAGCTCGCCTGGAACAGTGCCAGCGTCGAGATAACGCCACCAAGCGCGGTGACGATGGTGCCGGTCATGAAGCCGCCGCGCTGGCCAAGCCAGCGGATGATAGCGGCAGCCGGCAATGCGCCGAGCGCCACGCCGATGTTGAAGCCGGTGATCGGCGCTGTCGCCAACGACTTGTCGGGACCGAGCAAATATTGCCCGGCCAGCCCGCCCATGGAAATGGCAATCGGCGCGGCCGAACCGATGATCGCTTGCGAGGCCGCCAGGATGATTGCCGTGCGGCGCGCCTCCCTCGCTGCTCCGGCGGCAACCGCGACCTTCACGACGCGTCCTTGCCGCGCCCTTCGCCGCGCACGCGACGCGACACGCGATCGAGCACGGCATTGGTCAGCTTCGGCTCGTCTTCCTCGTAGAAGGCCTTGGCGATGTCGACATATTCCGAAACGATGACAGCCACAGGCACGTCGTCGCGCTTCATCAGTTCGTAGACACCGGCGCGCAGGATGGCGCGCAGTGTCGAATCAAGCCTGGACAGCGGCCAGTCCTCGGTCAGCGCCTGGCGGATGATCGGATCGATGGTTTTCTGGTTCTCGACGACGCCAGTCAGGATGGCCCGGAACCATTGCGCGTCGGCCTCGCGGTAAAGCGCGCCGTCGACTTCCTTGCCGAGCCGGAAGGCCTCGTATTCGGCGGTGATCTCGAAGACGCCGCTGCCGGCCAAGTCCATCTGGTAAAGCGCCTGCACGGCGGCCAGACGGGCAGCGCCACGCTTGTTGGCGTGGCGCGGACCGGGCGAAGCGGGTTCGCTCACGATTGCGCTCCCAATTGCTCTTTGAGCGCGATCATGGTGAGTGCGGCGCGCGCGGCAAAGCCGCCCTTGTCGCCTTCCGAGCGCTTGGCGCGCGTCCAGGCCTGCGCATCGTTCTCGGTGGTCAGGATGCCGTTGCCGATCGCAATCGCCTCCTGCACCGACAGATCCATCAGCGCGCGGCTCGATTCATTGGCGACGATATCGAAGTGATAGGTATCGCCACGGATGATGGTGCCGAGCGCGACAAAACCATCGTAGTCCTTGCCGCCCTCGCCCATGCCGTCGAGCGCAAAAGTGATCACTGCAGGAATTTCCAGCGAACCGGGAACGGTAACGACGTCATAGGTCGCGCCGGCTTCGTCGAGTGCGTTTGTCGCGCCGTCGAGAAGCGCGTCGGCAAGATCGTCATGGAAACGTGCCTCGATGATCAGAAGGTGCGCCTTCTTCTTCGGGCGGATGAACGCTTTGCCGTGTTGGGATGTGCCAGCCATAAATGTCTCCGGGGGTCGCCGGTGACTTAGGCCGAAGCGGCCGCATTCGCAAGCTTTGTCCGAAGGGCCAGGCCAATTTCCGCGCTCTTACGACCTCGATCGGAAGCCGGCATTCCCGATCCGTGCCCGGCAATGAAATAGTTCAAGACCGATGTCGACTTTCGGCAGGCTTATTCGTCTTAACGATAGGAAGCCGAAGAAATTCGCCCAGGCAAGGAAACGGATACGATGACAATCACCATCACGGCCTTTGAACGATCGCCCGATGGCGGCAAGGGACTGGCGCGCGATACACGCGTTCGCTGGGCGCTCGAAGAGGTGGGGCAGCCTTATGAGGTTCGTCTTGTTTCCTTCGCAAAGATGAAGGCGCCTGACCATCTGGCCATCCATCCCTTCGGCCAGATCCCCACCTATGAGGAAGGGTCCCTGTCGCTGTTCGAGACCGGTTCGATCGTCTTTCATCTTGCCGAGCAGCATGTGGGTCTGCTGCCCAGGGATCGCGATGCGCGTGCGCGCGCCATCACGTGGATGTTTGCCGCCCTCAATACCGTCGAGCCGCCGATCCTCGAACTGACGACGGCAAGAATATTCGAAGCTGACAAGCCCTGGAGCGAGGAGCGCTTGCCGCTGGTAAAGGACCGTGTTCGCGCCCGGCTGGACATGCTTTCGGCTCATTTGGGCGCCGCCGACTGGCTCGATGGTGCGTTCAGCGCGGGCGATTTGTTGATGGTATCGGTGCTGCTGCGGCTGAGAATGTCAGGCATTCTGGACGAATATCAAAACCTGGCAGCCTACGTCGCTCGCGGGGAAGCGCGGCCCGCTTATATCAGGGGTTTCATGGCGCAACTTGCGGTGAACGCCCCAGCTGCGAGCTGAAGCAGTGGCTCCCAAGGCGACGATCAATTTGCCGCCTTGGGCTCGCGGAATATCGACTGTCGCTACAAACCCTCTTTCGCCGCCTCGACCAGCCGCGCTGCGTAGCGGGCCATGGTGTCGATCTCGAGATTGACGCGGTCGCCGACGTTGCGCTCGCCCCAGGTGGTCACGGTCAGCGAATGGTGGATCAACAGCACGTCGAAACGGGTGCCTTCGACTTTGTTGACGGTGAGCGAGGTGCCGTCGAGCGCAACGGAACCCTTCGGCGCGATGAACTTTGCCAGTTCGCGCGGTGCTTCGAGCGTGAAGCGCACGGCATCGCCCTCGTCCTTGCGCTCGACAATCTCGGCCATACCGTCGACGTGGCCTGAGACAATGTGGCCGCCGAGTTCGTCGCCGATCTTCAGCGCCCGCTCCAGATTGACCTTGGTGCCGGATTTCCAGCCTGACGCCGTGGTCAGCCTGAGCGCCTCTTCCCAGGCCTCGACCTCGAACCAGCGTGCGTTGGAGCCGCCGTCCGGCAGGGCCGTGACCGTCAGGCAGACGCCGCCGCAAGAGATCGATGCGCCAATGGCGATTGTCGCGGGGTCACAGGCGGTGTCGATGCGCAGGCCGACGCCTTCCTTAAGCGGCCTGACCGCGGCGACCGTACCGACATCCGTGACAATTCCGGTAAACATCAGAAATCCCTTATCCATTCGGCGTACCCGTCTTCGCCGAAGCGCATATCGCGCAGTTTGCGGAAGCCTGCCGGGATATGGTTGGCGTCGATGGGCGATGCAATGCCGTCCTCGCCGATCGCCTCCGGCCCTTGGAACAGCACGATGCGGTCGACAAGCCCCTCTGTCAGGAAGGCGCTCGCTACTTTGGCGCCGCCTTCAACCAGAACGCTGGCCATGCCGAGCGCGCCGAGATCCTCGAGCAGTTCCGGCAAGGCCACGCCCCCTTCATGGGTCTCGGTGCCGATGAAGCGCACGCCGGTGCGCTCAAGCACCGACCGCCGCAGCGGGTCGGCCTCCAGGCAGGCGGCGACGTAGAGCGGCACCCTGTCGATGCCGGAGACCAGTTTCGAGGCTTCCGGCAGCCTGATCTGGCGGTCGAGCACGATGCGCGCCGGCGAGCGGTTTTCCAGCCCCGGCAGCCGCACGGTGAGCGCCGGATCATCCTCCAGCGCGGTGCCGATGCCGACCAAAATCCCGTCGGCCTCGGCCCGCATCAGATAGACTTCGCGGCGGGCGATGTCGCCGGTGATCGTGACCTGGCCGGCGCCATGCCTGCCGATCTTGCCGTCGCTGGAAAGCGCAAGCTTCAGAATCACTTCCGGACGCTTTTTCAGCGATCGAATCAGATAGCCGGCCATCTGCTCGGCGGCTTCCGCGGCCAGCACCTTTTCGACCACCTCGATACCAGCGGCGCGCAGGATGGCGTAGCCTTTGCCGGAGACACGCGGATCGGGGTCGCTGGCGGCGCCGACGACGCGCACCACACCGGCATTGACCAGCGCATTGGCGCAAGGCGGCGTGCGACCATGATGGGCGCAAGGCTCCAGCGTGACGTAAGCCGTGGCGCCGCGCGCGAGCTCGCCCGCTTCAGCCAGCGCCTCGGTCTCGGCATGCGGCCGGCCGCCGACGGCGGTGACGCCGGTGCCGACGATCATCGGGCCAGCGCCCTCATCGCGCACAATGATCGTGCCGACCGACGGGTTGGTCGAGGTGCGGCCGGCATTTCTGCGCGACAGCCGCAACGCGGCAGCCATGAAGCGGCGATCGAGAGCTTCCTGCTCAGCTTTGCCAGGCGCTGCCATGCTCAGCCGGCGTCCTCTTCGCTCTTCAGCTCGTCGCCCTTGAGCTCGTCACCCTTGAGTTCTCCCAGCACGTCATGGAAATCCTTGGCCTCGCGGAAATTGCGATAGACCGAGGCGAAGCGGACATAGGCGACGTCGTCGAGCGACTTCAGCGCCTCCATGACGAGGCGGCCGACCTCGCCCGAGCCGATTTCCGTCTCGCCGGAGCTTTCGAGCTGGCGCACGATGCCGGTGACGGCGCGATCTATGCGCTCGGGATCGACATTGCGCTTGCGCACCGCGATCTCAACCGAACGCAAGAGCTTGTCACGGTCGAACGGCACTTTGCGGCCGGACTTCTTCACCACAACGAGGTCGCGCAGCTGGACGCGCTCGAAAGTGGTGAAACGCCCACCGCAATCCGGGCAGACGCGCCGCCGGCGGATCGCCGCGCCATCCTCCGCGGGGCGCGAATCCTTCACCTGCGTATCTTCGGATTGGCAATAGGGACAGCGCATGGAGAGCCTTCGGGTTGGCGATTCTGGCGGAACGAGAGGCTTAGAGGTTTTTGCCGGGACGGGCAAAGGTTCGGCAACGACCGCTCGTGCCCTCAGAGATAGCGAGGCGCGAGGAAAATTGCCAGCCGCGCCAGAGACGTCAGGGCGCGACGTCCTTGGTCGGGAAGCCGCAGGACGTTCCGAGGTTGCGGTAGGCCTTGGTGAAGCCATCCATCGGAATGCTGGCGACGGCTTGCTTGCCGAACGTCACATCGAGCGAGATGACCTGGCGCATGGCCCGCAGCAGCGCCAGGCTGGTCTTGGCCTGGTTGTCGACCGTCCAGCTCGGGCGGCCGGCGGCATCGTTGGAATAGACCGTCGCGGAAACCTTGACGCCGGGGTCGCCAAAGGTCGCCGCCACCTTCTTGCCGGTCGGCAGGTCCTTGTTGGCAACCGTGATCATGATCGCCGGATAGGCATCGGGCGGCAGGGCGTCGCCTGTCGAGATCGAAAGCGTCAGCGTACCGGCATTGCCATTACCGTCGACAAAGGCTGTGGAGGCGGCGCAGGTCTTGTGCGAATCCTGGCCGGTGTCGAGCGCATCGATAATGGTGGTCCACCTGCCAAAGGTGTTGGTGGCCGGCATATCCGTGCTCGGCTGCGTCTGCTCCTGGGCAACCGCGCCTGACACGGTGAAAGCGGCAAGCGAGCCGAGAAGAGCCAGAATGGCAGGACGGAACATGCGCATCTTCAAATCTCCAACAGGCCGCGCCGCCCGAACAGGAGCGGCGCAGAGCGCGGGATAAAAGACGAAGCGCCGCTGGCGGTCAACCGAGATAGGGATAGAGCGGGAAACGATCGGTGAGCGCCACGACCTTGGCCTTCACCGCCGCCTCGACAGCCGCATTGCCTTCGTCGGAATTGGCAACCTTCAGCCCATCCAGCACTTCGGCGATCAGCTTGCCGATCTCGCGGAACTCGGCCTGGCCGAAACCGCGCGTGGTGCCGGCCGGTGTGCCGAGACGAACGCCCGACGTGACGAAAGGCTTTTCCGGATCGAAGGGAATGCCGTTCTTGTTGCAGGTGATGTTGGCGCGGCCGAGCGCCGCCTCGGCGCGCTTGCCGGTGGCGTTCTTGGGTCTGAGGTCGACCAGCATCAGATGGTTGTCGGTGCCGCCGGAGACGATGTCGAGGCCGGTCTCCTTGAGGCTCGAAGCCAGCGCCTTGGCATTGGCGGCGACGCTCTCGGCATAGAGCTTGAAGCTCGGCTTCAACGCCTCGCCGAAGGCTACCGCCTTGGCGGCGATGACATGCATCAGCGGGCCGCCCTGCAGGCCAGGGAAGACGGCCGAGTTCATCTTCTTGGCGATGTCCTCGTCATTGCACAGGATCATGCCGCCGCGCGGACCGCGCAGCGACTTGTGCGTGGTTGTCGTGACGACATGGGCATGCGGCAATGGCGACGGGTGCACATCGCCGGCGACGAGGCCGGCGATGTGGGCCATGTCGACCATCAGATAGGCGCCGACCGCGTCGGCGATCTCGCGAAAGCGCTTCCAGTCCCAGACGCGCGAATAGGCGGTGCCGCCGGCCAGGATCAGCTTCGGCTTGGTCTCGTGCGCGGTCTTCTCGATGGCGTCCATGTCGAGCAGATGGTCTTCCTTGCGCACGCCATAGGAGACGACCTTGAACCATTTGCCGCTCATGTTGACGGGCGAACCGTGGGTCAAATGGCCGCCGGAATTCAGGTCGAGGCCCATGAAGGTGTCGCCTGGCTGCAGCAGCGCCAGGAACACGGCCTGGTTCATCTGGCTGCCGGAGTTCGGCTGGACGTTGGCGAAGTTGCAGCCGAACAGCTTTTTGGCGCGCTCGATGGCGAGTTCCTCGGCGACATCGACGAACTGGCAGCCGCCATAGTAGCGCTTGCCCGGATAGCCCTCGGCATATTTGTTGGTCATGATCGAGCCCTGCGCCTCGAGCACGGCGCGCGAAACGATGTTTTCCGAGGCGATCAGCTCGATCTCATGGCGCTGGCGGCCGAGTTCGTTGCGGATGGAGCCGAAGATTTCCGGATCGGCATCTTCCAGCGTGGTTTCGAAGAAGGATTCGAATTTGTTCGACGCTGCCGCTGCTGTTGCCATGGCCTGAAATCCTCCGGTTCGGGGTAATTTATCTATGCATATCGCTACCGCAAAACCGCTGCGCAGTTCCGGGCGACATGCATTGCCGCGCCATTAACACAGTTGTTTTGACCTCGCCACGTTTGCGGCGCGAAATTTGCTGGCCGGTTTGCGGCAGAGCGGCCCTGAACCCGCTATTTCCGCTCCTGCCGGCCTTGCAGCAAGGCTTCGGTGAGTGTGATCTCTGTAAACAGCGATCGCGCGGTGTGGTCGTTGATCGCGCCGCTGCGAAACATGTCGCGCACGGCCGTGCGTTCGGCCTCGATGCCGGCGAGCCGCATTTCGAGCTCCAGCCGCCCGGCCTCGCGGGCCTCGGCCCGGGCTTCATCGGCCTCGTCGGAGGTGGCGATGCGGCGCCGATAGCCGGCGACGATGTTTTCGGCGGCGGCAAGCCGAGCGCCGGGCACCTCGCCTTGGTCGTCGTCGCTGGCGCCCGCCATGCTCTCGATGCGGGCGATCGCCGCCTTGGCGGCGCCCACACGGGCCAGACGCTCCTCGATGGCGCCCTCATCCTCACCCGGTTCCACCAGCCCGCGCGCTATCTTCGGCAGCGCCACACTGGCGATCGCCAGCGAGCAGATAATGACGCCGGCGGCGAGGAAGATCACGAGGTCGCGCGCAGGAAAGGGTGAGCCATCCGGCATGGCAAGCGGCAGCGACAGGATGCCAGCCAGCGTGATCGCGCCGCGCACGCCGGCCACCGAGCCGGCAAGCCGCACGCGCATGCCGAACGGCTCGGCCTTGCGCTTGCCCAGCCGCGCCTTGATGCCCGCCGCGATATCGCCGACCCAGATCCAGAGGAAGCGCAGCGCAATCAGGCAGAGCGTCAGCGCAATCACCGTCGCGATCGGCTGGAGGATCGGGTAGTGGCCGGTAAGTTCGGGCGGTACGCGGCGAATGATGTCGGGCAGTTGCAGGCCGAGCACGATGAACAGCGCGCCGTTGTAGGTAAAGGACAAAGTGCTCCACAGCGATATCGTCTGTATGCGGGCCGAAACGCCGAGGAAGCGAAACACGCCGGAGCCGCCGGTCAAAAGCCCGGCGGTAACCGCCGCCAGAATGCCCGAGGCATGCAGATGCTCGGCGATGAGATAGGCAATGAACGGCAGCAACACCATGACCAAAACCTGCACCTCGGCCGGCACGCCGCCGATGCGGTTCAACAACTGCAGCAACCTGGCGGCGATGAACAAGGCCGCTACCCCGGCCAGAATGCCGATCGCGACGGCATAGAGGAACGACAGCGACGCATTGGCGAAGGAAAAGCTGCCGGTCAATGCAGCCGCGACGGCGAAGCGGAACATGACCAGGCCCGATGCGTCGTTGAGCAGCGCCTCGCCTTCCAGAATATGCATCAGCCGCGCCGGCACCAGGTTTTTGTCGACGATCGAGGAGACGGCCACCGCATCGGTCGGCGACAGGACAGCGGCAAGTGCAAAGGCGACGACCAGGGGAACGCTCGGCACCAGCCAGTGCAAGGCATAGCCGAAGCCGACAATGGTGAAGAAGACCAGCCCGATGGCAAGGTCGAGGATCGGTCCGCGCAGCGCTATCAGCTCACGCTTGGGCGCGCCGTAGGCGTCGCCGAACAACAGCGGCGGGATGAACACCAGCAGGAACAGTTCGGGGTCGATCTCGACATGAATGCCCTTCACCGGCCAGGCGAGGGCTGCACCGATGGCAATCTGCAGCACCGGCAGTGGCACTCGCACCAGCCGCACCAGTGCACCGGAAAGAGC
Organism: Mesorhizobium neociceri; assembly: GCF_013520985.1. Lineage (GTDB taxonomy): Bacteria > Pseudomonadota > Alphaproteobacteria > Rhizobiales > Rhizobiaceae > Mesorhizobium > Mesorhizobium neociceri. The sequence continues at coordinate 89,733 of NZ_JACDTY010000016.1, forward strand.
GACGAAGACGAGCACGGTGAGGATGAAGACAGCGACCTGCATGGCACGATTCCGGCTGTTTTTCGGACCATGCGAAATTGCCGTCGATCCGTCCAGCCGCGGGCGGCGATCAGGCGCCCAAGCGGTGGCGAGGCTGGTGAACCAGCGGCTCATATAGGCGGAGACCAGTCAGGGCGGCGAAACAAAAAGGCCGCCTTACCGGCGGTCTTTCGTTAATTATATCAAGTACTTACAGCGAAGATGTGATCTGCAGTTCGCTGGCGCCATCGAGTGCGTAAACATCGTCGCGGAACTGCACAACGCCCGGACCCGTCGACCATGCCGACAGATAGAGGAAGTGGACCGGCACCGGGTTGACGACCTGCACAGGCGTGTTCTCGCCGGTCTTGATGGTCGCCTCGAAATGCTGGCGGTCCCAACCGGGGGTGTCGCGCAGGATCCAGGTGACGAGATCGCGCACGTTCTGGACGCGCACGCAGCCCGAGGAATCGAAGCGCATCATCTTGCCGAACAGGCTCTGCTGCGGCGTGTCGTGCATGTAGACGCCGTCCGGGCTCGGGAAATTGATCTTGACCGAGGCCATGGCATTGCCGGAGCCCGGATCCTGGCGGAAGCGGTACTTTTCGGCATCGTCCGTCGACCAGTCGACATTCATCGGGTCGACTTCGCTGCCATCAGGCGCGAACAGGCGAATATGGCTGTCCTTGAGATAGTCGGGGTTCTTCCGCATCAGCGGAATGATGTCCTTGCGCACGATCGAGACCGGAGCGTTCCAGTATGGATTGACGATGATCTCGTTGATCTTGGAATTGACCACCGGAGTCTGGCGGTCGATCTTGCCGACGATTGCGGTGTGGCGCAGCACGACGCGGTCGTTCTCGACCGCCTCGATCTGTGCCGCCGGGATGTCGACCAGCACATAGCGACTGCCGAGCGTGCCGGCCTTTTCGCGAAGACGCTGGAGATTGGTCTCCAACTGGCCAAGCCGAATCTGCGCCGAAACGTTCATCGCGGCGTAGGTGTATTTGCCCATGGCGCCGTCGGCCGGCAGGCCGTGACGCGCCTGGAAGCGCTTGACCGCAGCGTCGACATAGGAATCGAACGACGTCGAAATGCCGGCGCTCTGCGCCAGGTCGCCCGCAATCATCAGCCGCTTGCGCAGCGGCACGACATCTGGATCGTCGACGCCAAGCTGCAGCTTCTTGGTCGCGGGAACCTCGCCCCAGCCGCCCTGGGCGACAATGTTCTGATACTGCGCCACTGCCTGTTCGGTAAAGGCGACCGTCTGCAGGCTGAAGATCGGAAGCGTCGAGGCGACCTTGCCGCCCTCACTAGCGCGGGCGTCGAACTGGTCGTCCCAATTGCCGCGGGCCGAGGATTTCAGGATATCGTCGATGACGTCCTGCGCGCTGGCGGCATTGGCGACCATGGCGACGGCGAGCGCGGAGGCTCCGGAAAGGAAAAGGCGGCGGCTGGTTCTCATCGACGTTCCAGACATTCTTGTAGCACTTGGCTTGTAGCGTTTGGCGCGTAGCGTTCGGCTACTTGCACGATCATTGGACGATATCGCCCGCACTCTAAAGTTGGCACTGTTAACAATTAGCCAACCATGACCTGCATCACTTAGCCGTGAAAACGCGCGGGGGCGATGCGAGTTCGGGTGACCACTTGCCTTGTGAGGCTTTCACTGCAGCATCTCCCGCATCATCGCTTTCACCGGGAATATGGCGGCAACGTGGCTGTCGGTAGAATTTGGATTGGCCGGAGTGACGAAAAGGAAGGGCCGGTGCTTTTCGGCACCGGCATGTGGCTGGCTTGTTCCCGCATCCTTTGCCGTCGGTGAGTGATGGATAGTTGTACACCGCGACGATAGCCTTGCGGTCTGTTCTCTGGGGATGGGTATATGGAAAAGCTAATCACCGACCTTTTGGCCGACGCTTTCAAGCGCCTTGGCGAGATTGGCGTACCGGTCGCATGGTCAATCGGCGACATCGACGTGATGCCAGGGATCAACCAGAAAAGCTACACGCAAATCAGTACTCCGAATCTGCAAAGGGTTCTCTACAAGACCGAAGAGTTTCCACCCTTTGTCGCTTTCGCCAACGCTCTCCGGCAACAGGAAGCATATGCCGCCCTCTTTGCAGAGACGCCGGCGGATAACGAAAAAGCCTTACTCGATCCCATCTACATCGCTCACGAAGTCCTGCGCAGCCATATGGAAGCGCACCCCTTGCGAGCGATAAGTCCAGAGCTAACGACCCAAATCTCCGCTAATCTCGCTGACTGCATCAACCGCAAGGTCTTCATGGTACGAGGCTGGAGCCCGCTGGCTGGCTTTAACTCGACACAGCCCGAAATCGACTGCGGCAATGGCATGATTATACGCCGATACAGTGAAGTTGATGCCTATCGAATAGGCAAGGTTTTCGAAGACGGCGGCCCCTTCGACATGTTCAACATTTGGCCATATGCCCTTGAGTGGAACAAGGAGCATTCGTTCGTAGGTGAGAAACCCGATACAGGCTCTTGGCAAAACAAGATCTATCCAACCGTCCGGGCTTTGCGGGTTCTGGCTCCCGGAAAGGTAGCTATCCCTTTCACCAAGATAATCCGCGCTGGACCGGGTCGTTTATCGTCGCACGGTGGTGGAAGCTCGCCATGGTCCACCCCCTTCATTTCTGAGACTAACTACAACCTAGCTGAAGCCGACTACAGCGCATTGCGCGATCTTATCGAGGAGGTTGCTCGCACCGACCTGCCAAACCCCGTCAGAATCGCGCTCGACAGGGTTTACACGGCTGTCGAGCGCTCTGGATTGGAGGACGAGTTCATCGACCACATCGTCGCCCTCGAGGCGATGTACGGTGACAATTTGGGCGGATTGCCCGGCGGCCTGTCTCACAAGATCGGTGTGAGGCTGGCAATGTTCCTCTACAGCACGGCCGCCCAACGCCACACCGCCTTTCGACAGATGCTAGCCGCGTTAAGTGCGCGAGGCGGCATCGTTCACGGCTCAATGACCATCGCAAACTTGAAGCCCAAACCAAGAGCAGCAGTCGAATGGGCTGGCGATGCCGCACGAGCGTCAGTCCGCAAGGCCCTGCTGGAAGATGTTAAGTTCGAGAAGGATTACTTCGAGCACCTGATATTTTCTGCAAAGATACCAGCGCCGAGAACGAAGAAAGCCGCCAAGCCTAAGGTGGCGGCTTAAAAGCCATATCGAAAAAGGCCCCAGCGCAAGCCGGGGCCTTAAAATTGGTGTGGGGGGACGGACTTTAGCCGTCCTCGCGGCGCTCTCAGCCGACCTTTGGGCAGTTTCCAGATTCTTGTTGGATGGCGTGGTCGCTCACCTTTGCAGGCCCCACAGTACCGCGAGCGTCTCCATACCAGTTTTGAACGTTGCTTTCATGTAAGCCTCCGTGAGCAAATCGAGATTGAAAACCCAATCAACGCAGAGCCAAAAGGCGAACAACCACGCCCCAACATCTCCAATGGTAATACCCAGGGTCGTCATTGCTGAGCCCTGAATTCCCGTCAACCAAATATGGTAAGTTGCCATTCTTTACACAAGCACCACTATGGCCGCAAAGTGGTTTTGGGTTGAATTTGGACCCGCTGGCTTCATGCAAAGAAAAAGGACCGGTGCCCCTGGCGCCGGTCCTTGATTTCCTTCTTCCCCGGCCGCGCTTCTTTTTGGCGCGGCTCCGATTTTGCTGCCCGGGATGCCTTACATCCGATAGGCGATGGTGTCGTTCCAGAAGCGATCCAGGCGCTGCAGCGCGCGGTTCATCTGCTTGAACTCTTCGCTGTTGATGCCGCCGACCTGTTCGATCGAGCCGACATGGCGCTCATAGAGGCCGGCGACGACGTCGGCCACTTCATTGCCCTTGGGCGTCAGCGAAACACGGACCGAACGGCGGTCGATGCGCGAGCGCTGGTGGTTGATGAAGCCGAGATCGACCAGCTTCTTCAGATTGTAGGAGACGTTCGAGCCGAGATAGTAGCCACGCGAGCGCAGTTCGCCGGCGGTCAGCTCGGAGTTGCCGATGTTGAACAGAAGCAACGCCTGGATGGCGTTGATGTCGGAGCGGCCGTTGCGGTCGAACTCGTCCTTGATCACGTCAAGCAGACGGCGATGCAGACGCTCCACCAGCTGCAGCGATTCCATGTAAAGCGAACGGATTGCCTCGCGGCGATCGTCGGATACGTTGGCGGTCTTCGCCGCCGGACGCGAATTGATCATTGTCTTTGCCTCTCGTTTGTCGCCTGGTGATTTTTTGTTTTTCACCTTGATCGCGACACTATCGAATACTCATAAAATTCGACTTAAACGCTAGGGCTAACAAGAGCTTACCGGTAATAGGTTTCGGAAGACGCTTAACGAACGGTCACCCGAGCAAGGATAATTAACCTAAAGATTTAGCCAACGGCGGCGGGGCGCCGTTTCAGGCGCGCGCGGGGCGCTTCTGCATCCAGATCACGACGCGAAAGACGATGTAAAGCAGCGCCACGGCGGCATGCGAAAACAGGATCAACGGCCGGTGGCCGAACAGATCGGGAAAGCCGGCATACATGATGGTCTCGGTCACCGCGCAGATGAACCAGATCACCGGGCCCCAGGACGCCAGCATCCAGAGGCCCGCTGCGGCGAAGGGAAAGAACACGGCCAGCATCACCGCTGCGACCTGCCAGTGCACCGGCATCAGGTCGAAGCGCCAGAGCGCGCCGGGATAAAAGCCGATCAGCCGGATCCAGTACAGGATGCCGAACAACAGGCAGTAGCCGGCTATGACGCGCTGGAACCAGGCGAAGATAATTTCGACGCCCGAGGGCTGCAGCACGATGCGCCGCGACGTGACCTCGCTCACAGATCGAGCTCCCGTTCGAGCGGCGCGAAATAGGCGTCGACCGAGGCTGCGTCGACCTCAGCCAGGCTTGCCGGCCGCCATTGCGGCGTCGAGCCCTTGTCGACGATGACGGCGCGGATGCCTTCGTAGAAGTCGTGACCGGCCAGCATGCGGTTGAGGATGCGGAACTCCATCTTCATGCAGGCTTCCATCGACAAAGTCAGACCGGCACTGATCTGGCGCCAGGCGACATTGAGGCTGGTCGGCGAGCGGGTGCGGATGGTGGCCAGCGTCTTGGCGGCGAATTCGTCGGCGCCGGACGCCCGTTCCAGGCTGGCAATGATATCGGCAAGCGAGGGTTGGGCGAAATGGCGGGCTATGGCTTCCAGCACCGACTGGCCGGTCTCGCGCCTGGCCGGCACGAAAAAGCCGCGCAGCACCGATTCCGGATCGCCATTGGCGCAGAGCCGGTCGAGGATGGCTGCCTGGTCAGCAGCCTTGATGGTGTGCGTGGCCAGGCCCGACCACAGCGCGTCGCCATAGCGGACGCGGTTGCCGGTGAGCGCCAGATACATGCCAAAACTGCCGCCGAGGCCCGGCAGAAGATGGCTGCCGCCGACATCGGGGAAAAAGCCGATGCCGACTTCGGGCATTGCGAACTGCGCGTTCTCGGTCAGCACGCGCTGCGAGCCATGGAACGAGATGCCGACGCCGCCACCCATGACGATGCCGTCGATCAGCGCGACATAGGGTTTTTTATAACTGTTGATGCGGGCGTTGAGCCGGTATTCATCGGCGAAGAAGTCGACCGGCGGCTTTCCCGCCCGCGCCTCGTAGACGTGCATGATGTCGCCGCCGGCGGAAAACGCCCTGCCCTCGGCCTTGACGATGACAACATCGACGCCGGCATCGCGCTCAAAGGCGTCAAGCGCCTTCTCCAACGCCTTGATCATGCGATGCGTCAGCGCATTGAGCGCCTGCGGCCGCGTCAGCGTGACGACGCCTGCCTTGCCCAACCGTTCGAAGCGAATCTCGTCGCCGCCGCCAAAATCCATCGTCAGAGATTCCCTCCCCGCGCCTGCGGGACTGAAGTGCTAAAGGTGGCGCATGGGTGCGTCAACCGGAAGCGGTCGGTTTGGATTTTGCAGTGGAACGCGACCGTGCTTTGCCCCAGGCAAAAATGCGGGCAAAATTCCCGGCGAAACACCATCTCAGCACCCAGTCGGTGTTGTGATCCAAGGACAAACGCATGACGCTTGAAACCGCGGCGCCGGGCTGGGAGATGCCGAAAAAGTTCGACCCGGACGATGTGCTCCGCCGCCCGCTGATGGCCAATCTGGCGACCGTGGCCGCGGACGGCGCGCCGCGTAACGCGCCGATGTGGTTCATCTGGGACGATGATGCGATCTGGCTGCTCGGTTCAACCGAGGCCAGCGCCGTCAAACATCTCGAACGCAACCCGCGCTGTGCGGTGGAGATCGTCCATTTCGACAATGAGGCCGGCATTCTCCTACATCTCGGCCTGCGCGGCGCCGCCACCATCGAGCCGATGGATCCGGAACGGTTCAAACGGCTGCTGCACAAATATCTCGGTCCGGAGCCGAACTGGAACCGCTGGTTCATCGACACAGTGGCCGACATCGACCATCCGAACGGGCGCCTGATCCGGCTCGCACCGGAGAGCATTTTCACCAACAATGTATCATTCTTCAAAACCGGCCCCGAGCTGGCCTGGCCGCCGAAGGCGTAGACGGCGCTGGCACAATCGTGTCGCATTGGTCAGCGGCAGAAGCTCGTGGTAAAAGCCGCCTCAAATGGCGGCGGGGCTCGTGGTAAAAGCCGCGCGATCCGGAGTTATGGCGATGAACAAATTCACCCCCGCGACGAACAAGTTCGCGTCGGCAAAGCCCGCCGGCGCGCGCAGCGTCGACGAGATCACCGGCAGCCGCCGCTTGCGGCGCATGCGCAAAGCCGACTGGTCGCGCCGCCTGGTGCAGGAAAACCGGCTTTCGGTCGACGATCTGATCTGGCCGATCTTCGTCATCGACGGCAAGAACACGCGCGAGCCGATCGCGGCCATGCCCGGCGTCTTTCGCCTCTCGCTAGACCTCGCCGTCAAGGAGGCTGAGCGCGCGGCAAAGCTCGGCATTCCGGCGATCGCCACCTTCCCCAATGTCGAGCTTGCGCTGCGCGACCAGACGGGATCGCACATCCTCGACCCCGAAAACATCATCAACCGCGCCACCCGCGCCATCAAGGACGCGGTGCCGGAGATCGGCATCATCACCGATGCCGCGCTCGACCCGTTCACCTCGCACGGCCATGACGGCATCTTGCGCGACGGCATCATCGTCAATGACGAGACGGTGGAACAGGTGACAGCCGCGGCCGTCATCCAGGCGGCGGCCGGCGCCGACATCATCGCGCCGTCCGACATGATGGACGGCCGCATCGGCGCCATCCGCGACGCGCTCGACGCCAATGGTTTTTCCGATGTGGCGATCATGTCCTACGCGACGAAATTTGCCTCCGCCTTCTACGGCCCCTATCGCGAAGCGGTCGGCACCGCCGGCCTGCTCAAGGGCGACAAGAAGACCTACTATCTCGACCACGCCAATTCCGACGAAGCGGTGCGCGAGGCCGAGCAGGACATCGCCGAGGGCGCCGATATGCTGATGGTCAAGCCCGGCCTGCCCTATCTCGACATCATCCGCCGGCTGAAGGACGAGTTCCAGATGCCGACCTTCGCCTACCAGGTGTCGGGCGAATATTCGATGATCAAGGCGGCCGCCGCCAATGGCTGGATCGATGGCGAAAAGGCGATGCTTGAATCGCTGCTCGCCTTCAAGCGCGCCGGCTGCGACGGCATTCTGACTTACTTTGCGCCCGAAGTGGCGCAGATGCTGAAGGGATAGTTGGTTCGACCAATGCCCGGCCGGTGTCGCGCCAGCCGTCTCCGACTGCGCTTAGAATTCGACGTCCAGTTCGATGATATCCTCGGGTTCATTCAATGCGTCCTGCGTCCATTCCTGCATCAAGGACCAGGCAAAGACGGTTTCACAATAGGCGGCAAGTGGCGCTTCGAGCTCGACGGCATAGGTACGGAAACGGGTACAGACCGGCGCGTACATCGCATCGGCCACGGTTGGCGACGCACCGAACAGCCAGGGACCGCCATAGGTCTTCAGGCATTCAGACCAGATTGCCTTGATCCGCTCGACATCCGGCCGCGCGCCCGAAAAAATCTTGAAGCTCTTGTGCCTGGCCTTCAGGCTCATTGGCAGCGCCGAGCGCAAATTGTGAAATCCCGAATGCATCTCGCCAGACACCGCTCGGCAGTGTGCGCGCGCGACACGGTCTGCGGGTAACAGTCCCGCGCCTGGCATGGTCTCGGCCAGATATTCGGCGATCGCCAGCGTGTCCCACACCGTCACCTCGTCATGGGTTAGCCGAGGCACCAACACAGATGGCGACAAAAGGAGCAACTCCTGCCTTTGCTCCGGGTCATCGATATCTATGCGCTTTTCCTCGAACTCCAGTCCGGCCATGCGGCAAAGCAACCAGCCACGCAGGGACCAAGAGGAATAGTTCTTCGACGAGATCGTCAACGTTGCCTTGTTGGTCGGGGCCTTGTTGGTCAGGGCCTTGTTGGTCAGGCCTGCCTTCGTCGCGGCGGCCTTACTCATACGTGCTCGTCATGCCGTCGACCCTCCTTGCCCTTTGCCGGCAACAATCCTCTCGCAATGCACAAGAATTTGCACTAGTTATTTTGCACTGCCACATGGCCGCCTCGGAACGGGACGCATTCGATGCTGTACCAGGCCTATCAGCTTCAGGACGACCTGATCACGCCGACGCGCTTTTTCGCCGAGCTGATCCGTTCGACGATCGGTGGCATGCTTTCCGGTGACAGCGTGAAACAGCGCCTGGCCGCCGGCCTGGAAATGATCGGTCGTTTCAAGCTCACCCATGCGCGGCCGGATTTCGATATCGGTACCATCAAAGTGGGCAATCGTGACGTTCCGGTCAGCGTCGAAACGGCGCTTGACCTGCCCTTCGGCAAGCTTCTGCGCTTCGCCAAGGACATGGATACGCGCCAACCACGGGTGATGGTGATTGCCCCGCTGTCGGGCCATTTCTCGACACTGCTGCGCGGTACGGTGGAGACGCTCCTGGCAGACCACGAAGTTTACATCACGGATTGGGCCAATGCCCGCGACGTGCCGCTGGCCGCAGGCTGCTTCGGGGTCGACGACTACGTCGACTACATCATCCGCTTCCTGGAGGCGATCGGCCCGGGCGCACATATACTGGCGGTCTGCCAACCCTGCGTCCAGGCGCTCGCCGCGGTCGCCATCATGTCCGAGGACAGGCACCCAGCAACACCGCGCTCGATGACGCTGATGGCTGGGCCGATCGATCCTCGCGAGAGCCCGACCAAGGTCAACGAATTTGCCGTCAGCAAGTCGCTGTCCTGGTTTCAGAGTTCCGTTATTTCCCGCGTGCCGTGGCGCCACGCTGGCGGCGGGCGCCGTGTCTATCCGGGCTTTCTGCAGCTTGCCGCATTCATGGCTATGAACATGGACCGCCACACCAAGGCTCACCGCAAGCTCCATGACCATCTGGCGGCTGGAGAGATAGCCGAGGCCGAGAAAATAAAGACCTTCTACGACGAGTATCTGGCGGTGCTCGACCTCACCGAAGAATTCTATCTCGAAACCATCGACCGCGTGTTCCACAAAGCGGAAATGGCTACCGGTACTTTCACGTTCCGTGGCACCCGGGTCGATCCCGGCGAGATCCGCAACACGGCGCTGCTCACCGTGGAAGGAGGGCGTGACGATATCTGCGCACTTGGCCAGACGTCTGCCGCTCATGAGTTATGCCGGTCGCTGCGTCCGCATCTCAAGCGCCATCACCTGCAGGCCAATGTAGGCCACTACGGCGTCTTCAACGGCAAGCGCTGGGAGCGCGAAATCTATCCCGTCGTGCGCAACCTCATCCTGTCGATGGAATAGTCTTGCCGGCCGGGACAGGGTTTGCCCAAGGATAGCCGGAACCCGGGCATGCCGGGTTCCGGCTGTTCCTCATGCCTTGGGCAAATAAGGAATCGTTCCGGCCAGATCGGTATCGTCGATCAGCTGGAAGCGGCTGTCGCTGCCCTTCTGGCGCTCCGCCACAAACGGGGCGTATTGCGGATCGTTGGTGAAGGCCTCGGCTGCCTTTGCCGACGGAAACGCCATGATGGCGATCAGGCTGGTGTCGAGCGGCTTGCCCTCGAGGGTCTTCACGTTGCCGCTGCGTGCCAGGTACTTGCCACCGTGCTTGTGCACGAGGTCGTGCACCGAAGCGGCGTAAGCCGGCACCCATTTGTCGTCCTTCACCTTGATGTCTGCGATCACGTAAGCGGTCATTGTCTAACTCCTCATGGATCCGCGCCGGACTGCCCGGCGACGTGACCGCTGCCTCGCATGACGGCGCCGCACCGCTCCAGTCACCAAACTGTACCGGGCGGCCCAGTACAGCTTCTGTACTGGCTGATCTCAGGTTTTCTGAATAAGGTCCGGCAACATCTTTTGGAGATCACCACATGACACAAGCCGGATACAAGCAGTTCTGCCCGCTCTCCATGGCGGCGGAGCTGTTGTGCACACGCTGGACCATGGTGCTGCTGCGCGAACTGGTGGCGGGCTCGACCCGCTTCAACGACCTGCGCCGCGGCGTACCGAAAATGTCGCCAACCCTTCTGTCGCAACGACTGAAGGACCTCGAAGCCGGCGGTATCGTCGAGCGCACCGAGATCGAATCCGAAAGGGGCGTGTTCGAATACCGGCTGACCGAGGCTGGCCGGGATTTGCGCCCGGTGGTCGAGGCGATGGGCTTCTGGGGTCAGAAATGGGTCGAGGCCAGGCTGTCGCTCAAGAACCTCGATCCGTCCCTGCTGATGTGGGATATGCGGCGCAATCTGAACCCCAGTCCACTGCCCGACGGACGCACCGTGATACAGTTTCTGTATCACGACCTGCCGGCGTCGAAACGCTCGTGGTGGCTGATCGTCGAGAAGCACGGCGATGTCGATCTGTGCTGGTACGATCCGGGCTTTGACGTCGATCTCTATGTCTCGACGGACCTCTGCACCATGACCTCGATCTGGATGGGGCTGACGACGGTTCACAAGGAACGCGACAAGATCAGCCTGACCGGAGATCTTGACGTCGCCGGCAAGATGCAGACCTGGCTTGGCCTCAGCCCGTTTGCGGTGATGCCGAAGCGCGCCGCGGCTTGAGGCTAGTTTCCCGTCATAGGCGCCGCAAATTTGCTGATCTATCGCCCCAGCGCTCGATACTCGTAGATGCTGGGGCGACGCCGCGTGGGGACCTTGTCTGTCAGGTCAACCACGCGAATCCATTTGCAGGCGTCGCCTCGCAAGGTGACCTTCCGGCCGATCACCTTTTCGGCTGCCCCAAACGGTGTACTGGCGTGGGTCTCCTCGCTCTCCTGAACGACCTCCCCGTCCATCCTCTCGACGCGATATGCCTTCATCTCGTGCGCTCCCGACTCAGGGCCTCCCGAAAGGTACCGCGGCGGCTTTTTCCGTCAAGGATTAGAATATTCTAATCCTTCTTGATTTTAAAAACCACTTGCAATCCGCAATCGGTTTGCTACAAAACAACTACTTGCAAATCACAACCGGTTATCTCGGAGGCTTTCATGTCCAAGCTGCGTGTCAATGCATTCACCCTGTCGCTCGACGGCTTCGGCGCCGGTCCCGGCCAGACCCTGCAAAATCCGCTCGGGGTCGGTGGCGAAGATTTGCACAAATGGATGATCGGCACCCGAACCTTCCGCAAGATGGTGCTCGGCGCCGATGGCGGGACGACCGATGTGGACGACCGGTTCACCGTCAGCAGCTTCGACAATGTCGGCGCCTGGATCCTCGGCCGAAACATGTTCGGACCGGTCCGCGGCGAGTGGCCGGACGAGAACTGGAAAGGCTGGTGGGGCGACAACCCGCCCTACCACGTGCCGGTCTTCGTGCTGACGCACTACAAGCGCGACCCGATCGAAATGGAGGGCGGCACCACTTTCCACTTCGTCACCGGCGGCATCCATGATGCGCTCGACCAGGCGAAAGCCGCGGCCGGCGGCAAGGACGTCCGCGTCGGCGGCGGCGTCTCCACCATCCGGCAATATCTCCAGGAGAAGCTTATCGACGAGCTGCATCTGGCGGTGTCGCCGGTGCTGCTCGGGAGGGGTGAGAACCTGTTTGCCGGGTTGGATATGCTGAAGCTTGGCTATCAGTGCACCGAACAGGTCGCGACGGCGCTTGCCACGCATGTGACGATCAAGCGGGGGTAGTTCTCACTAGGGGGCAGCCTTCTGCGCCGTGATCCTTCGCGCCCCCCTCTGTCCTGCCGGACATCTCCCCCACAAGGGGGAGATTAGCAGCTTCGTCGATGGCGCCATTCCTGCAACGATGATGATTGGCGAAAGCCAGCGTGACATCCGATCTCCCCCCGTGTGCGGGAGATGTCCGGCAGGACAAAGGGGGGCGCGAAAGAGCGCCGCCCGTCCGGTCCTTAGCACTCCCGTGTCAATACTTCTCCGGCACATAAAGTTCGCGCGGCAGCACCTGCCGTTCATACTCCGGGTTGAACACCCGCTCGGGCAGCGTGATTTCTTCGTGCGGGACCTCCTCATAGGGCAACTGCTTGAGGAGGTGATCCATGCAGTTCAGCCGCGCCCGCTTCTTGTCGTTGCCCTCGACGATGTACCACGGCGCCTCAGGAATGTTGGTGCGGGCGAACGTTTCTTCCTTGGCCTTGGTGTACTGCTCCCAGCGCACGCGCGACTGCAGATCCATCGGCGACAGTTTCCACTGTTTCATCGGATCGTGGATACGCATCATGAAGCGCATTTGCTGCTCCTCGTCGGTGATCGAGAACCAGTATTTGACCAAAGTGACGCCGGAGCGCACCAGCATGCGCTCGAACTCCGGCACGTCGTGGAAGAATTCCTCGACCTGATCGGGCCCGGCGAAGCCCATCACCCGCTCGACACCGGAGCGATTGTACCAGGAGCGGTCGAACAGCACGATCTCGCCGCCGGCCGGCAGATGCGGCACGTAGCGCTGGAAATACCATTGCGATTTCTCGCGCTCGGTCGGCGCCGGCAGCGCGACGACGCGGCAGATACGCGGGTTGAGGCGCTGGGTGATGCGCTTGATGACGCCGCCCTTGCCGGCGGAATCGCGGCCCTCGAAAATCACCACCAGCTTCTTCTTGCGATAGGCGACCCAGGACTGCAGCTTGATCAGTTCCGACTGTAGGCCGATCAGGTCGCGAAAATACTGCATGCGATCGATCGATGGCGGATGCGCGTTCTTGTAGATCTTGGCGATCTCCAGCGATAGCGCCGGCTCCGACATTTCCAGCTCATAGTCTTCGTCGAGCGTGTCGGCGAGTTCGGCTTCAAGCCAATCCCTGGCTGGAGAATTCTGCTTTAACTCGGTCATTTCTGCTGCTCCGCTTGCCGGCTGACATGAAACCCTGAGCCGACTTGATATAGGCCGGCAATGACGGTTTTATTGCAAGCCGCCGGCCACTCGATCACAGCCCAAATCGGCGAGGCATGGCCGATCCATCGCTGTGGCATGGCGACAAGCCGTTCAAATTGTCCTACAAATGGCTGACCCCGTTCGGGCTGCCCGCCCTTCTCCCGTGAATCCCCCACCCACCAAAATTGCGAGGACCGACATGGAATACCGCACGCTTGGCCGTTCCGGCTTGAAAGTTTCGACGCTGACGCTGGGCACCATGACCTTCGGCGGCAGCGGACCGTTCGCCGCCGTCGGCAATTCCGACGTCGCGGAGGCCTCGCGCATCATCGACACCTGCATCGATGCCGGCATCAACCTCATCGACACCGCCAATGTCTATTCGAACGGCCTGTCGGAAGAGATCATCGGCGAGGCGCTCGGCGGCAAGCGCAAAAACGACGTGCTGATCGCCTCCAAAGCGCGCATGCGGATCGGCAAAGGGCCGAACGACGAAGGCCTGTCGCGCCATCATCTGATCCGCGAATGCGAGAAGAGCCTGAAGCGGCTCAGGACCGATGTCATCGACATCTATTTCCTGCACGAATGGGATGGTGTGACGCCGCTCGAGGAGACAATGGCGGCACTCGACACGCTGGTCGCCCAGGGCAAGATCCGCTATGTTGGCTGCTCCAATTATTCCGGCTGGCAGGTGATGAAGGCGCTGGGGATCAGCGACAGCCAGCACCAGCCGCGCTTCATCACCCAGCAGATCCACTACACGCTGGAAGCGCGCGAGGCTGAATATGAACTCTTGCCGATCTCGGTCGACCAGGGCCTTGGCGTGCTGGTGTGGAGCCCGCTTGCCGGCGGCCTGCTGTCGGGCAAATACCGTCGCGACAGTCCGACTGCGCGCCAGCTTGCCGGCTGGTCGGAACCGCCGATCCGCGACGAAGACCGGCTGTGGCGGATCGTCGATGTTCTCGTCGACATCGGTGCGGCGCGCGGCGTCTCGGCAGCGCAGGTGGCGCTAGCCTGGCTGCTTGGCCGGCCTGCCGTCAGCTCGCTGGTGATCGGCGCGCGCAACGAGACGCAGCTTACGGATAACCTCGCCGCCGCGGCACTCGCCCTCACCGCCGAGGAACGCGATCGTCTCGATGCCGTCAGCCGGCCGCCGGTGCTTTACCCCTACTGGCACCAGCAGTTCACGGCGAAGGACCGGTTCGGTCCGGCCGATCTGGTTCTCGACCGAAGCGTCATCTGAGGCCGACAGTTAGCCCGCGATAAACCGCCAGACCTCCGGATCGGGCTCGATCTGGCCGCTGAGCACGAAATATTTGTAGAGGACGAGCAGGCAGATCGCCTGCTCGGCCCGCTCGTCGGCGAACTTGCGGCAATAGGCGTTGGCCGCCGCGACGATGCGCTGGGCTTCGGCCGGGTGCTTCTCGAGATGATGCACGCGTTCGGCAAGATCGCTGAAGTCCGGCGCCAGCGGCACATAATGGACATCGGGCTCGAGTTGACCCTCGGCGAACCAGGTCTCATAGGTCGGCGGCGGCATCAGGCAGAGCGAATTCGAGCTCATGATCCATTTCAGGTTGGTCGCGACATCGTTGCCTTCGAGGGAAATGATGTAGCGGTAGCGCCGCTGCTGATCGATGGTGAGATAGGGTTTTCGATATTCCGCCGGTGCCGTTGCCCTTGGCGTGCCGACATCGCAGAAAGGCAGGTCGCGGACGGCCTCCAGCAGCAAGGTGCGAATCGGATTGTTGAGCTCGCCGCGCCAGACGACGAGCGGATGCTTGTCGGCGAAGGCGACATCGTCGGCCGGCATGTGGAAATGGCGGAACTTGTTCAGCTTGAACAGGACGCCGTTGCCGTTGTCGCCGATGATCGGCCGGTCCTTGACGATCGACGGCATCTTCGGCACTTCGATGACGTCACCGAATTCCAGGTCGACCCTCAGACCCGGATCGAAATAACGGGTGAATTCCTTCAGATCGTAATAGTACATGCTGCGGTCCGACGGCAGCCGATTGACCGGCACAGCCTCGGGGCTGGGTGTAAAAGGCTCCCGCAGCGTGTTGTAGTAGTTGAGCCGCTGGCGGACCGATGCATCGGAAAGCCTTGCCTGATCGAGCAGACGGCCGAGCCGGCGCCGGAAAAGGACCGGCGGCGCGATGTCGCGCATGGCGTTGCGCGCATAATAGATCAGCTTCTGTGCGTTTCTTTGAAGCGTGGCCATCGGTCGTTTTGATTCGAAATCGGTCGGCGGCGGCTCCAGTGACTGTCCCGCAGCCTTTTCTAAACCATTGTGTTAGCCATCACGCAAGTCCCGAACCGCTGGCATCTGCCCTCCCGGCGCTGTTGTGTTTGCCGGCCAATGCTTCTAGGCAGGGTCAGGCACAGCGAAAGGAAACGATATGGCGCGACCACCGAACTACGGTCAGGAACGCAAGGAGCGCGACCGGCAGAAGGCCGCCAAGAAGGCGGAGAAGCTGGCCGCCAAGGTCGCAGCCAAGGAGCGCTCCAAGCCCGAGGACGAGGCCGGTTCCGAAACCGATACAGAGACTGAGGAATAGCCATAGGAATGGCAGCGATCCGGCCCGGCAAACGGGCGGGCGTCGCTGCTATCAGGCCGCCTTGTCGCTGACGAAGACATTGACTTCGCGCGCCGCGGCAATGAAGGCACGCCTTGCAATCATCGCCGGCTTGTCGCCAGCCAGCGCATCATGACAGGCCTGCAGCGCTTCGCGATGCTTGGGACTGCGCTTGCCGGGCCAGCTGTTGAGCAGGTAATCGGAGGCCTCGCGGGCGGTGCGCAGGAGCTGGTTGGCTCCCCCCGCGGCTGCCTTGACGGTCACGGGTGTTTCAAATCGGTTGTTTTCCATGGCCGCTCCTTACGCCATCGGCGTCCATGAAGCGAGGCCGAAAGCGGATGGCGCCTGACATCTGTCACTTTCGTGACCGATATCAAGCGGCGACGACAGCAAATCCCCTCGCGCGCAGGCCACGCCGGTCATTGTGCAACGACGTCACCAGACGGTCGCGGCTGCCGACGATATGGGCGGAAAGCCGCGCTGCCGCCGCGTCGGCGTCACCGGCCCGCACCGCCGCCAGGATAGCGTGATGTTCGCTCCAGGCACGGCCGAGTGCGGCCTCGTCGCGGACCTCCAGCCAACGCGCCCGCGACAAGCGCGTCATGGCATCGCGCACCGCCCTGAACAGGAACTCGTTGCCGGAGAGCCGCGCCAGCTCGATGTGGAAATCCATGCCGACGCGGTGCCATTCCTCGCGCGGTGTGGCGGTGTCGCAGGAGTCCAGCATCGCCTCGATGACATCGACGGCGCTCCTGTCGGCTAACGCCGCGGTTAGCCTGACCGCCGCGACCTCGACCGCCTCGCGGTAGACCGCTATCTGTTCCAGCTCAGCGAGATTGATCGGCGACACCATCCAGCCGCGCCCGTCGCGGCAGATCAGCCCTTCCGTCTCGAGCCGCAGCAGTGCTGCCCTGACCGGCGTGCGCGAGGCGCCGAAGCGGCTCTCGATCCAACGCTCCGTCAGCCGCTCGCCGGGACCGACCTCGAGGCCGAGGATCATCTCGCGAAGCGCTTTTTCGACGTTCTGCATCTGCGACATTGTTGGTTCCGTGGCTGGCGATCGGCCTGGCACTGAGGTCTGGCCGATCACGTTTGGGAGTGCCGCATTGACAGCGGCCAGACTTTGCGTCCATGAGATACCAACTTGGTATCCCAAAATGGTATCCGCAGCAAGCGGACAGGACATGACATGCCGCTGGATAGTACAACGCAGGCGACGCAAGCGCCCTCCACCTACAATGTGCATTGGCGGCGCAACCTGTTCGTGTGCTTTGCCGGATCGTTCAGCACGCTTGTGGCGATGACGCTGCTGCTCCCCTTCCTGCCGCTCTATGTCGAGCAGTTGGGCGCCGTCGGCCACGCCGCGATCGTGCAATGGTCCGGCATCGCCTTCGGCGCCACCTTCTTTGCCGCGGCCCTCGTCGCGCCGCTGTGGGGACGGCTGGGCGACCGCTACGGCCGCAAGGTGATGCTGGTGCGCGCCAGCTTCGGCATGGCAATCTGCATGTCGCTGACCGGCATGGTGCAGACCGTCTGGCAATTGGTGCTGTTGCGTCTGCTGATCGGCTTTGCCGGCGGCTATTCCTCGGGTTCGACCATTTTGGTCGCCATGCAGACGCCGAAGGACCGCTCCGGCTGGGCGCTCGGCGTGCTGTCGGCTGGCATCACCGCAGGCTCCCTGGTCGGGCCGCTGCTCGGCGGCGCGCTGCCGCCGCTGATCGGCATCCGCGCCACCTTCCTCATCGCCGGCGGCGTCATTTTCCTGGCGGCATTGGCGACGACGTTCCTGATCAAGGAGATGCCTCGCCCGCCAGCACTGGCAAAACCCAAGGAGAGGCCGAAGGGCGGCTGGGCGCAAATCTCCGACAAGCGCCCTGTCGTCGCGATGCTGGCGACCGGCATGCTGTTCACCTTCGCCAACATGTCGATCGAGCCGATCATCACTGTCTATGTCCAGCAGCTGGTCGCGGAGGCAAGTCGGGTGACGCTGGTCTCCGGCGTCGTCATGTCGGCAGCCGCACTCGGCGCCATCCTGTCGGCGTCACGGCTGGGCAAGCTCGCCGACCGCATTGGCCACTGGAACGTCATCGTCGCATCGCTGGCCGTCTCGGCGCTGCTGTTGATACCGCAGGCTTTTGTCACCGAGAGCTGGCAGCTCGTCGGCTTGCGTTTCCTCATGGGTCTGGTGCTGGGCGGCCTTTTGCCCTGCATCACCAGCGTCATCCGCCACAATGTTCCCGATGGCGTCGGCGGCAATGTGCTTGGCCTGGCGATCTCGGCGCAATATGTCGGCCAGGTCGCGGGCCCGCTGCTTGGCGGCTTCGTCGGCGGCCATCTCGGCATGCGTGCGGTGTTTCTCGGCACCTCCGTGCTGATGGCCGGCGGTGCCGTGTACAATTGGCTGGTCCAGTCGCGCCGTACGCGCGACATGCTGGCGGTATCAGGCAAATCCTGACAGACAGGGCGCGCCACCTATCGTCAATCACGGAGCCCTAGACATGAGTATCGCCGAGTCCGCACCAGCAAGCAGCGCGCGCATCCTTGTTTTCGCAGCCGGCCTGTGCGGCGCGGCTGGTGTGGCGTTGTCGGCGGCGGCCGCGCATCTCGGCGGCGCCTTCGTTGGCACCGCCGCATCTTTCCTGATCATGCATGCGCCGGTGTTTCTGGCCGTCGGCCTCGCCGGCGCAAACCGGATCCTGCGGATCGGCAGCCTGGTGCTGCTCGTCGGGCTCGTTCTGTTCTGCGGCGATCTGCTGGCGCGGGATTTCGTGGGATCGCGGCTTTTCCCGATGTCGGCGCCGATTGGCGGCACCTTGCTGATTGCAGGCTGGTTGGCGATCGCGGCCTCGGCGCTGGTGCGTCAACGTCCCTGACGAGGCAAGAACCCTGCCCCATCAGATATTTCTCACACGAGGCTCAATCCTGCCGACGTTCCGGCAGCAGGTCGCGCTTACGCTTGGCCGGCTTGCCCAGGAGCTGCCGTTCCGGCCGCTCCGCAGCCGGCGAGATGCCCCAGTAGTTGCGGTAGATGTCTTCGAACAGATGCTTCACGGGATGCATGGTTCGTCTCCTTCTCGAGAATTGAATCGATCCAATCAGCCGGCACGAAAATGCCTTGCCGATCAGCTCCGCTTGCGTTCCACGACGAAATGCAGGTCGCGCTTCCACGGGCCGGTCTTGCCGCGGCGCTTGCGGGTGGCGGCATCGGAGGCGATGCCCCAGTCATTGCCGTAGACGTCTTCGAACAAATAATTCATGGGATGCATGGCACCCTCCTCTTGAACCGATCCAATGGATAGCTGGTAAATTTCCTTGGATCGATTCAAATATAGACCCTCCCCGCCCTCCGATCAAGGGAAAATTTGAACCGATCCAACGAAAGTGCTAGATGGAGGCTGGTTCAGGAGACGAAGATGACGGCATTGACCTCCGGGAAGACGAGACCAGTGCGGCTGGCCGATATTGCCAAGGCGGCGGGCGTCTCGCACGGCACCGCATCTAATGTCTTCGCTCGGCCCGAGATTGTCCGCGACGAGGTGCGCGAACGGGTCAAGGCGGCAGCCGAGGCAATGGGCTATGCCGGTCCCGACCCCAAGGGTCGGCTGTTGCGCGCCGGCAAGGTCAATGCCATCGGCGTCGCCACGGCCGAACCCCTCTCCTATTTCTTCGACGATCCTTTCGCCCGCGTCATGATGGCCAGCATCTCGCAGGCCTGCGACGCAACCGGCGCCGGGATTTCGCTGGTCTCGGCCGCCAACAACGAACAGCTCGCCTGGAACATCCAGAGCGCGCTGGTCGACGGTTTTATCGTGTTTTGCATCGAAGGCGGTTCGCGGCTGGTCGAACTGGCGCGCGAACGCAAACTGCCTTTCGTGGCGCTCGACCTCGATTCGGAGAATGAGGCGGTCGCGGCGATCGGCATCGACAACGTCGCCGGCGCCGGCCTTGCCGCGCGCCATCTGGCCGAGCTTGGCCATCGTCGCTTTGCCGTGCTCGCCCTGGAATCTGCCGACGCCGGCTTTGGTCCGGTCACGCAAGAGCAAGTCGAGACGTCGGCCCTCTATTCCGGCACGCGCGACCGTCTGCGTGGCTATTTCGCGGAACTCTCCCGCTTCGGCATCGACGTCTCGCTTGTGCCGATCTACGAAACCCTAAACGACGAAGAGAGCGTGCGCGCCGGCCTCGAGCATATTTTCGCGCTGCCGCAGCGGCCGACGGCAATCCTGGCCATGTCGGACAGGATGGCGCTGCATGCGCTCGACTGGCTGCGCGAACACGACATCGCCGTGCCGGGCGACGTGTCCATCGTCGGCTTCGACGGCGTGCCTGAAGGCGCAGACTCCAAGCCACCGCTGACCACGGTCGCCCAGCCGATTGCCGAGATGGGCCGGCTCGCCGTCAAGGCAATCCTGGAGAACGATGGCTCGCTCAACCGGCAGCTGCTGCCGGTCAATCTGGTGATCAGAGCCTCGTCAGGCCCCTCTCCTGCCTAAAGGCCTTCGCTTTCACCGGCTCAGCCTTGCCACCACCGGCGACATGCCGAAAGACTGGCGAGCGGCAGGGGCTTCGGTGCGTACCGGTTTCTTGCCCGACCAGCCGATCCCGGACAGCCATTCGAGATAGAAGGCGAGCGCGAACTGCATGGCGATGCCGGCCGATATCAGCAAGGCGTCATAGGCAAAGCCGCCCGGATTGATCAGCTTCATCACCTGCGCCACCATGGCGATCACCGTGCCGGCCAGGAACACCGGTAGCGAGCGCTTGCCGAGCAGAGCGAGTGGATGGTCCTGGCTGAGACGGAACAGGTTGGAGACCGCCGGGAGCGCTACGATCAGATAGCTCACCGACAATATGTGCAGCAGCCGGGGCAGCGACAGGAATGTCTTGTCAAAGCCGCCGATCACCACGGGCAGGTCGAACCACGTGATCTGGCCCCAGAGCGGGCTGTGCACCCAGACCGCTGCTGCCGCGACATAGGTTGCCGCGGCGCCCACCAGCCAGCGATTGACGGGAATTGTGCCGCCACGCCTGACATGCAGCATACCGGCGAGACCAATGTTGAACAGGAACTGCCAGGACAGCGGGTTGAGGAACCAGAAGCCGGGCTCCGGATAGTTCGGCGGCGCGATCTGCCATATGCCGGCGACCAGCCACAGGGCGCCGGAAAAGATCAGCGCCGGCAGCGGCCTGTAGCTGACGAAAAGCAGGAAAAGCGGCGCCATCAACAGCAGCGCTGCATAGACCGGCAGGATGTTGTTGTAGCCAAGCTGGTGGCCGAGCGTGACGATGCCGACAACCACCTCCGGCGTGTTCTTCATCAGCGGTTCGATGTTGATGAGTTTCAGCAGTTCAGGCCGGTGGGCGAACACCGCTGCTGCGCAAAACATCGCCATGACCACGATCGTCGTGACGATATGGGCGGTATAAAGCACACCGGCGCGGCGCCACATCTTCAACGCCGCCAGCAGCCGGCTGCCCGGCTGGAATTTGTTGCCATAAGCGAGTGCGACAGACATGCCGGAGATCAGCACGAAGGCTTCCGCCGCGTCCGAGAATCCGAAATTCTTGTAGGTCAGCGCTTCGAAGACGGTGCCCGGCACATGATCGATATAGATGGTCAGGAGGGCGAGCGCGCGGAACACGTCAATACGGGTGTCGCGTTCGGCGCGATCCGGCGGGAGTTGCGTAGTCATCGACAAAAGGCCTCAAAGCGAGAGCAAGTGTGCTCATGTTGTTCATGCCGGGATGCGACCATCGGCGCACACCGCTTCGATTCCTCCCGCAGGGAGCATATCGGCGCAGAAACGGTCTGAAATGAGCCAGGTTCAATCACATTTCGCGGAGCATGAAAATATTCCGTTTTGAAGCCGGCAAATGACCAATATATCCGCGAAATCAAAGAGATATGAGCGTGTCTGAATATAACGAAAAGAACGCCGGCCTGCACCGGGATCTGGCCTTTCCCTACCGCCTCCTCAAGCCGGAAAACGCTGGCGGGGAGTGCCTGTTTTTGCTGCACGGATCAGGTGTCGACGAAACGACGATGCTGCCGATTGCAAGGCAGATCGCCCCCGACGCCACGCTGGTTGCGGTACGGGGTCGCATCCCGCAGGAGGACGGCTTCCGCTGGTTCGAGCGCATCACGCCGACCAGTTTCGAGCAGGCGAGCATCCGTGCCGAAACATCAGCCTTTGCCGCCTTCGCAAGCGAGGCCGCAAAGCGCCATGGGCTCGACCTCGCCCGCACGACCTTCCTCGGCTATTCCAACGGCGCCAATCTGGTGCCCAGCCTGATGCTGCTCAACCCCGGCCTCGTGCGCAAAGCGGCGTTGCTGAGAGCGATGCCGGTGCTTGACGATGCGCCGGCAACCGACCTCACGGGGACGCGGGTTCTGATCATTGCCGGCGCCGCCGACGAGACCTACGGGCCGTTTGCGCCGACGCTGGCGACGCTGCTCACCAAGCGCGGCGCCGAGGTCGATGCGCGCATCGTGCCTTCAGGTCATGAAATCGGCGACCCTGACGCCGCAATCGTCACGCAGTGGCTGGCGGCGCTGGTTGCTACATAGCAAATCATCACTTGCCGGGTCGTGCCGGCAATCGTGGCCATCCGCTCCGCGTCAGCCGCCCAGGCGCGCGACAAAATAGGTGAGCGCCGCAATCGCCGCTGTGGCCGGCAAGGTGACAATCCAGGCGACGACGATGTTGCCGGCAATGCCCCAGCGCACGGCCGAGACGCGGCGGGCAGCGCCGACGCCGATGATGGCCCCGGTGATCGTGTGGGTGGTCGACACGGGAACGCCGAGCCACGTGGCCGCGAACAGAGTGATGGCGCCGCCGGTCTCGGCGCAGAAGCCCTGCATCGGGTTCAGCCGGGTTATTTTCGAGCCCATTGTGTGAACGATGCGCCAGCCACCGAGCAACGTGCCCAGAGCCAGCGCCGACTGACAGGTGAGGACGACCCACAGCGGCACATAGAAATTGGCGCCGAGCATGCCTTGCGAATAGAGCAGTACGGCGATGATGCCCATGGTTTTCTGGGCGTCGTTGCCGCCGTGTCCGAGCGAATAAAGCGAGGCCGAAAAGAACTGCATGACGCGGAAGGTGCTATCGACGGCGAACGGTGTCTGGCGCACGAACAGCCAGGAAACGGCCAGAATCAGGACCAGCGCCAGAACAAACCCGGTTGCCGGCGACACGACGATTGCGGCGACCGTCTTGCCAAGCCCCGTCCAGACGATGGCGCCGACCCCTGCCTTTGCAATGCCGGCGCCGACCAGCCCGCCGATCAGCGCATGCGAACTGCTGGAAGGGATGCCGGCAATCCAGGTGACAATGTTCCAGACGATGGCGCCGACGAGCGCTGCGAAGATCACCGCCGGCGTGACGATGCTAACATCGACGATGCCCTTTCCCACGGTCTCGGCGACATGGAGGCCGAAGAACATGAAGGCGATGAAATTGAAGAAGGCTGCCCATAGCACCGCATATTGAGGCCTCAGCACGCGGGTGGAAACGATGGTGGCGATGGAGTTGGCGGCGTCATGCAGGCCATTGAGAAAATCGAAAAACAGCGCGACGGCGACAAGGCCGGCCAGCACGGGAAAGGCGATGGTGGCTTCCATTGCCTAAACGTTCTCGATGACGATGCCGCTGATCTCGTTGGCGACGTCCTCGAAGCGGTCGACCACTTTCTCCAGCTGGCCATAGATCTCGCTGCCGATCAGGTAGGCCATCGGATCGCTGCGGCCATGCCGCTGGAATAGGTCCTTCAATCCTTGCTCATGCAGATCGTCGGCGCGGCTTTCGACGCGCATGACTTCTTCTGCGATGGCGTTGAGGCGCACCGTGTGCGTGCCGACTTTGCTGAGCAGCGGGATCGCTTCGGCAACCAGCCTGGCGGCGGCAACGATGACGCCACCCATTTCCTGCATCAGCGGGTCGAATTCCTTCTTTTCGAACAGCTTCACCGTCTTGACGGTCTTGTGCATCATGTCGATGGCATCATCCATCGACTGGATCAGGTCCTTGATGTCGCCGCGATCGAAGGGCGTGATGAAGGAGCGCCGCACCGCCAGCAGGACTTCGGCCGTGATATGATCGGCCTCGTCCTCGAGATCGATGATTTTCTGACACCAGCGGTCGATGTCCTTGCCCTGCAGAAGCTGCTCCAGCGCTTTGGCGCCGCCGACTACGGTGCGGGAATGCCGTTCGAACAGGTCGAAGAACCGATCTTCGCGCGGCAGCAGCTTGCGGAACCAGCCCAGCATGTCGATCTCCCGTCGCGCCCGTCCACGACCCACCAACTCACATAACGCCCCAGCGAGCCACTGAAAACAGTAAGCCGGCTGAAAGATGTGGATGCGGACGATCGCAGATGCGGCTAGACGGCTCGAGGCGCTCACCAGCCCGAAACGGCAGGAACTCGCCCTGGTTGAAACATGGTTTTTCGCCGGCCGCTTGTCACCGGCGTGCGGATACCGCGATCGCCGGCGTGCGCCCAGCCGAAATCGAAGCGGTGCTGCCGATGCCCTCGGCCGATGTCATGCTGTCGCTGCTCGCCCAGATGGAAGGCTGAGCAGATACCGCCTGCCTACCCCTGCCCCATCCGGTTCCAGGCATCGAGCCCGGCGATCTTGTAGGCTTCGGCCAGGGTCGGGTAGTTGAAGGTGTTGTTGACGAAGAAGTCGACGGTGCCGCCGAGATTGATCACCGCCTGGCCGATATGGATCAGTTCGGTGGCGCCCTCGCCGACGATGTGGGCGCCGAGCAGGCGGCGGGTTTCGACCGAGAACAGCAGCTTCAGGAAGCCGGTATTGACGCCCATGATGTGGCCACGCGAGGTTTCGCGGAACCGCGCCAGGCCAACCTCATAGGCAGCACCGCTTTCGCGCACCTGTTCCTCCGACTGGCCGACGGTGGAGATTTCCGGCACGGCGTAGATGCCATAGGGAAAGGTTTCCGGCGGCGGTGGCAACTGCACGCCGAAGGCGTGGCAGGCGGCCACCCTGCCCTGCTCCATCGAGGTCGAGGCAAGGCTGGGGAAACCGATGACATCGCCGGTGGCATAGATGTTGGGCACGCTGGTCTGGAAGGTTTGCGGATCGACCTTGATGCGGCCTCTGGAGTCGGCCTCGATGCCGACCACGTCGAGGCCGAGGCTGCCGAGATTGCCGCTGCGGCCGGCGGCATAAAGCACGATCTCGGAGCGGATGGTGCGGCCGTCGGCGAGCGTTACTTCGGCATAGTCGGGCTTGGAGACGATTTCCTTGACCGTGCTGCCGAGACGAATGGTCATGCCGCGGTCGCGCATCTGGTGGATGAAGTCGTCGACGATCTCGCGGTCGACGAAATCGAGGATGGTGTTGCGCGGCTCGACCAGCGTCACCGGCACGTCGAGGGCCGAAAAGATGGTGGCATATTCGACGCCGATGACGCCGGCGCCGATCACCGTCAGTGTGCGCGGCAGATGGTCGAGCTCCAGCATCTCGTCACTGTCGAAGACGCGGATCTTGTCGAAAGGCACGTCGCGCGGCCGGTGCGGCCTGGTGCCGACCGCGATCAGCGCATTGGCGAAACCGACCTCCGAGTAGTCGCCATTGTCGGCCGTCAGGCTGACCTTGTTGGGGCCAACGAATTTCGCCATGGCGCGCACGCTCTTGACCGCGTTGCGCATGAACTGGTGCTGCAGCACCTCGACCTCGTGGTCGAGCGTCTTGTGCAAGCGCTCAACCAGATCAGCGATGGAGATGTCCTGCTTGACCCGGTAGCCACGGCCGTAAAAGCCGCGCTCGCGCCAGCCGGAGAGGTTGAGCACCGTCTCGCGCAGCGTCTTGGACGGGATGGTGCCGGTGTGCACCGAGACGCCGCCGAGGCGCCGGCCCCTGTCCACCACCAGCACCGATTTGCCGAGCTTGGCCGATTGCACGGCGGCGCGGCGGCCGGAAGGGCCGCTGCCGATGACCAGCATGTCGTAATCCATATTTCCCCGTCCCCTCGGCGTCTTGTTGCGCCGCAGCAAGCTAAACTGGGAAGAGTGTCATGTTCAACTGCCCAGACCGCAAACTCGTGCGGTTCGGCCCAACTGTGGTGAATCTTCCGGCGTAATGTGACAAGTGCGCGAGAAAGCTTAACCCGACGGCAACGCTTGCGTGCAATGGTCGCTCTCGAGGGGACCGCCGGGTGACTGATTTGACCATTTTCAAGAGTGAGCCGCTGTCTGGCGCGGAAGCGGGTCTCTGGTCCGGCCTGCGCAGCCGCGAGATCCTCATCGATCTGCGAGAGGGACTGTTCCGTTTCATAGCGCTGGCTGTCGCCGCGCTCTTTGTCTATCGGGGCGTGCAGCATCTGCTCGTCGACCCAGCTCGTCTCAACCTGTTGCTGCTCATGGTCTCCGACTCGTTGACTTTCATCTGGTTGCTGACGGCGCGGCGACCCTTGGTGCGCGACTGGAACCCCCTCACCGTTTTCGTCGCGCTGGCAGCCGGCTTCGGCGGGGGCTTCGTCTCGATGGAGGCCGGCGTTCCCATCATTCCGCTCTATGTCGCGGCGCCGATCCAGTTCATCGGGCTTTGGATTGTCATTTGGGGCAAGGTTTCGCTTGGCCGCTCCTTCGCCATCCTGCCCGCCAATCGCGGCGTCGTGACCGGCGGCGCCTACCGGTTCGTGCGGCATCCGATCTACGCCGGCTATTTGATCGGACACATTCTATTCCTGCTGTCGAGCTTCTCGATCTACAATTTCACCGTCTATGCCATCATCACGCTTTTCCAGATCCACCGCATCCTGCGGGAGGAAGCCGTCCTAGCAAGGACGCAGGAATACAGCGAATACATGGACAGGGTCCGCTATCGCCTTGTGCCCGGCATCTTCTAGGAAGGGTCCGCCGAACGCCGGAGTGTCTGTTTCTTGAATTCGCCATCGCCCTCACCATTTGAAAGGGCGACGGGCATTCCCATTGGATGCCATCGCGAGGACATGACATGAACGCGCGCGTACTTGACGGCGAAATCATCACCAGCAGGCTCGACCACGTCAGGGCCTATGACGGTGTGCGCACGCGGCGCATCCTCGCCTTCATCATCGACTATTGCATCGTGGCGCTGCTCACCATTCCGTTCGCGATCCTGGTGGCCGTGCTTGGCCTTCTGACATTCGGTCTTGGCTGGGCGCTTTATTCCATCCTCGTGCCGGCGGTCGCCATTCTCTACATCTGGAACACGCTGGGTGGCCGCAATCAGGCCACTTCAGGCATGAGGATGATGGGCATCCGGCTCGATCGTCTCGACGGCACGCGCATCGACGGGCTGACCGCAGTGGTCCATTCGGTGCTGTTTTGGGCCAGCACCGTCATCCTGACGCCGCTCATTCTTCTGGTGACGCTGTTTTCCGATCGCAAGCGCACGCTGCACGACCTGCTGCTTGGCACGATTGTCAGCCGCAGCGACCGTTGAACCGGCGTTCAACCGACCCCAACAGGCATTTGTGCGCAAATGTGAAGGCGTCCATTCAACCCCGCCTTCACAATCCTGTTGAATTTTTCGCCAGCCAAGCCAAAGGTAGAGCGATTCGCAGGAGTGTTCCCAAGGTTCGATGACCCAGCATCCAACCCAGTCGCCGCAGTTCTTCCTAACCGCGCCATCGCCGTGCCCGTATCTTGAGGGCCAGTTCGAGCGCAAGGTGTTTACGCATCTGGTCGGCGACAAGGCGCCGGAGATGAACGACCTGTTGACGCAAGGCGGCTTCCGGCGATCGCAGAACATCGCCTACCGGCCTGCCTGCGAGACCTGCCGCGCCTGCGTCTCGGTGCGCATCCTGGCGCAGGAATTCACCGCCAGCCGCAACATGAAGCGGGTGATCCAGCGCAATTCCGATCTCGTCGGCGCCATGCACGACGCGCAGCCGTCGACCGAGCAGTACTCGCTGTTCCGCGGCTATCTCGACGCCCGCCACCGCCGCGGCGGCATGTCCGACATGACGGTGCTCGATTACGCCATGATGGTCGAGGACACCCATGTCGACACCAAGGTCATCGAATATCGGCGCCGCGGCCCCGACACGTTCATCACCGGCAAGGGCCAGGGCGAGCTGATCGCCGTCGCGCTGACCGACAAGATGGCCGACGGCCTGTCGATGGTCTATTCCTACTTCAATCCCGAATTCGAGGACCGTTCGCTCGGCACCTTCATGATCCTCGACCATATCGCCCGCGCCAGGGCCATGGGCCTGCCCCATGTCTATCTCGGCTACTGGGTCAACGGCTCGCGCAAGATGAACTATAAGATGCGCTTCATGCCGCAGGAGCATCTCGGCCCGAAGGGCTGGGAACGCTACGACCACGAAGCGGTCACGCGCTGAGTTCTCGTTCCCCAATCCAGGCCTAAACATTTTCAACCGAGACGATGCTGGTCTTTCCGCTGGTTGGCGGAGAGGGTGCGATTGCGCCGGCCGGCAATTCGCTCAAATCCATTGCGAAAGTACCGCTTCATGTCATCTCACGATGCTCATACCAAAGGGCTTCTGCTCACCGCGCTTGGCGGCCTGACGCTGACCGTCGACATTCCGCTGATCCGGCTCGCCCATGGCGAAGCTTGGACGATCCTGCTGCTGCGCACCGGCGCCACCTTCGTCACGGCAATGATCGTGTGGGCGGTCTGGCGCTCGTTCAGCAAGAATGCGCCCCAGCTGATACCGGGCTGGTCGGGGCTGATCGTCGCCGTGATCTACGGGCTCGGCGCGGTTGCCTTCATCACCGGCGTCTACAACACCTCGACCGCCAATCTGGTTTTCATCCTGGCCTTCACCACCATGTTCTCTGCGCTGCTGTCATGGCTGTTCCTGAAGGAGCGGCCGCGGCCAATGACACTGGTGGCGATGGCGCTGATGATCGTAGGCGTCGGCATCATTGTCGGCGATTCCGTCGGCACCGGACATCTGTTCGGCGACGTGATGGCACTATGTTCGGCCCTGGCGATCGCCTGCGCCATCACCATCTCCCGCGCCAGCGGTAAGGATATGGGTTTCACCGCGCTGACCGGCGTCCTGCTGCCTTTCGGGCTGGCGGCGATCATGGTCTCCAAGACCGGTTTTCAGGTGGAGGCGCCATGGTGGATCATTTTCAATGGCGCCGTCATCATGCCGTTCGCCTTCTTCTGCCTCGCCAACGGGCCGAAATACATTTCAGGCCCGGAAGTGGCGATGTTTTATCTGCTCGAGACGGTGCTGGCACCGGTCTGGGTGTGGATGATCTTTGCCGAGACGCCGTCGCGCAACAGCCTGATCGGTGGCGTGATCCTGATCGTCACGCTGGTCGCGCACTCGCTGTGGCAATTGCATGAAGGGCGCAAGCGGCGGGCAGCGCTCGCGGTCGCTTACCCAGCCTGACTTTTCTTCGCCGGGCCGGCGACAATCTCGATCTGTGGCGGCCCGCCTTCGATCTCGGCGACGGAATCGGGAACGGGGTCTTCGGCCAATTCCACCTCGCGCAACCATTCGCGCCAGATCGCCACCAGCAGCGCCATCAGAACGGGGCCGATGAAAAGGCCGAGAAAGCCCATTGTCTTGACGCCGCCGATCAGGCCGAAAAAGGTCGGCAGGAAAGGCAGCTTGATCGGTCCGCCGACCAGTTTCGGGCGCAAGGTCTTATCGACGATGAACAGCTCCACGGCGCCCCAGATGAACAGCGCCAGCCCCGCCATCGGCGAACCGCTGGCGGCGAGGTAGATCGACACCAGCGTGAACGACAGCGGCGCGCCGCCGGGGATCAGCGCCATCACGCCAGTGAGCGCGCCAAGCGTCACCGGCGACGGCACGCCGGCCAGCCAGTAGGCGATGCCCAGCACCAGCCCCTCGCCGATGGCGATCACGGTCATGCCGGTGACGGTCGAGGAAATGGTTGCCGGCACGACGCGCGAAATCCGCTCCCAGCGTGTCGGCAGGATGCGTTCGCCGAGGCGGTCGATCTGGCCGGCGAAATGTTCGCCGTCGCGGTAGGCGAAGAACAGCGCGATCATCATGAACAGCAGCGTCAGCAACAGGCCGAAGGCGCTGCCGCCGGCCGCCAGTACACCGCGATAGATGCTGCCGATATTGGCGCCGCTGACCAGCTGGATCAGTTCGCCGATGCCGCCGGGATGGCCGAAATTGTCCGCCCACTGTTCGTTCAACCACTCGCCGACGACAGGCAGCGTCGTGATCCACTGCGGTGTGACCGCGCCGTGCCGGTTGGTCTCGATCGCCCAGCCGACCCATTCGCGGACTTCGTTGATGGCATAGGTGCCGGCGAGCGCGATCGGCACAACCAGAAAGGTGAGGATGAACAGGATGGCGAGCGTCGCGGCAATGGTGCGATTGCCGCCGACGCCGGCAAGCAGCCGGCGGTAGAGCGGCCAGCTGGCGAAGGCGATGACGAGCGCAGCCAGCACCGGAAACAGGAAGCCGTGGAAGAAATAGACACCGGCGGCGACGATCAGCACCAAGAGCCAGCGCGCCGCCGACAGCGGCGGTATGACGGCGGCTCTCAGCGGCGTCGACAGGCCGAACAGGCGCTGCTGACGTTCCGGCTTCTGGATCTTGGATTCCTTCAAACGCCCATCTCTCCCCGGCCTACCCAGCGTTTATGCACTGTTATAGTGCCGCAATCGTGACGATAGTCCAAATGGTTGGTGAGACGTCTTTCCTTCTCCCCTTGTGGGGCCCGAAGGGCGGGCGAGGCCCGTGACTCGCCCCGGGTGGTGGATCGGCGCGCAGCGCCGAGACGGATGAGGGGTGTTCCAGCGGAGTGAGGCGTTGGCGTTCCCTGGAACACCCCTCATCCGACCTCGCTTCGCGAGGCCACCTTCCCCCACAAGGGGGGAAGGAAGAAGCACCTGCCCTACCCAAACTTCCCCGTCCGCGGGAATCCCTTCGGCACCATCCGCCCTGCCGAGGCCCTGGCGCCAATCCACTCCGCCAGCTCCTCGCGCGACCGGGTAAATGTGCGGTCGGCCGAATCCTGCCACGACAGGCCGCTCGCCAGCGTGAAGGGTTTCAGGTCGAGCAGACCGCCATCCTTGTATTTCTGCAGGCGAACACCCTTGCCGCGGCCCATTTCGGGGATTTCGGACAGCGCAAACACCAGCATCTTGCGGTTCTCGCCGACGATGGCGAGGTGGTCGCCTGAAAGCGGCACACAGGCCTTGGCCTCGTCGGGCGCCTTGACGTTCATCACCTGCTTGCCCTTGCGGGTGTTGGCGACGACTTCTTCCTCCGGCACGATGAAACCGTTGGCATCGTAGGAGACGAGCAGCAGCTTGCGCTTCGGGTCATGGACGAAAGCAGTGACGATGTCCTGGTCGTTGTCCATGTCGACGATGATGCGGATCGGTTCGCCATGGCCACGGCCGCCCGGCAGCCGGTCGGCGCCGATCGTGTAGAACTTGCCGCCGGTGGTGAAGACCAGGATCTTGTCGGTGGTCTGGGCGTGGAAGGCGAGCTTGAGGCTGTCGCCTTCCTTGAAGGTCAGCGTGGAATGATCGGCCAGATGGCCTTTCATCGCCCGCAACCAGCCCTTTTCCGAGACCACCACGGTGACCGGCTCGCGCTCGATCATGGCATGGGCAATGTCGGTCAAATCATGCTCGGGCGCATCGGCGAACTGGGTGCGGCGCTTGCCGAGTTCGGTCTCGGGGCCGAACTTGTCGCGGATGCTGGCGACTTCCCACTTGATCGTCGACCATTGCTTGGCATTCGACGCCAGCAGCGCCTCGATCTGCTTCTTCTCGGTGGTGAGGCCGTCGAACTCCTTGCGGATCTCGAACTCTTCCAGCTTGCGCAGAGCGCGCAGCCGCATGTTCAGGATGGCTTCGGCCTGGGTGTCGGTGAGCGACCAGCGGGCCATCATCACTTGCTTGGGCTCGTCCTCCTCGCGGATGATCCTGATCACCTCGTCGATGTTGAGGTAGGCGATCAGGTAGCCGGCGAGGATCTCGAGGCGCCTTTCGATCTCGCCCAGGCGATGCTTCGAGCGGCGGATCAGCACATCGCGCCGGTGCTCCAGCCACTCCTGCAGTACGCCTTTCAGCGACAGGACGTTGGGTACCTTGCCGCGCGACAGCACGTTCATGTTGAGCGGGAATCGGCTTTCGAGTTCGGTCAGCTTGAACAGCGATTCCATCAGGATGCCGGGATCGACCGAACGGCTCTTCGGCACCAGCACGACGCGGATGTCCTCGGCGCTTTCGTCCCTGATATCTTCGAGCAACGGCAATTTGCGCGCGATCAGAAGCTCGGCGATCTTCTCGATCAGCCGCGCCTTCTGCACGCCATAGGGGATTTCGGTGACGACGATGCTCCAGGTGCCCCTGCCCTGGTCCTCCTGGCCCCATTTGGCCCGGACGCGGAAACCGCCGCGACCCGTCTCGTAAGCTTCGAGGATCGAGGCGCGGCTGTCGACGATGATGCCGCCGGTCGGGAAATCCGGCCCCTGGACGAAGTCCATCAGCTTCGCCACCGGCGCGCTCGGATCTTCGATCAGGTGCAGGGCCGCATCACAAAGCTCGGCGGCGTTGTGCGGCGGGATCGAGGTCGCCATGCCGACCGCAATGCCGGACGAGCCGTTGGCAAGCAGGTTCGGGAAGGCGCCGGGCAGCACGACCGGCTCCTCGTCCTCCTCATTGTAGGTGGGCCGATAGTCGACCGCGTCCTCGGTGATGCCGGAAAGCAGTTCCGTCGCCACGTCGGTCATGCGCGCTTCGGTGTAGCGCATGGCGGCGGCGTTATCGCCGTCGATATTGCCGAAATTGCCCTGCCCGTCGACCAGGGGGTAGCGCATGGAAAAATCCTGCGCCAGGCGCACCAGCGCGTCATAGATCGACTGGTCGCCATGCGGGTGGAATTTGCCCATCACCTCGCCGACGATACGGGCGCATTTGGCAAAGCCCTGGTCGGGGTTGAGCCGAAGCAGCCGCATGGCATGCATGATGCGGCGATGCACGGGCTTAAGCCCGTCGCGCACATCCGGCAGCGCCCGGTGCATGATGGTCGACAGCGCATAGGCGAGATAGCGCTCTTCAAGCGCCTTCTTCAGATCGACCGGTTCGATGTGGTCACCGCCGCCATCTTCAGGCGGCAAAAGCCTTTTTCCCATGCGGCTGGACTAGCCGAGCGGGTGATTCGCGGCAAGGCGGGGCTGCGGAAATCCGCAATTTGCGGCCTCTGGGCTGCGAAGGCGGCTCAAGATCGGACGATGGATGTGACGGACTTCATGTTCCTACGTGCCGTCCCTATGCAACAGCACCGGTAGCAGTGCTGTTGCCAACCAACATCAATCTGTTACACGCCCTCTCTAAGGCAGGAGACGGTACGCAGGGGAGCCCGACCTTCATGACATATTCACCGCATCGAGCGAAGGCTCCCGCTCCGATTTGCCTTTCGCCATGATTTTCGACAAATCTGGGGGAAAGTGCCTTTTTCCCGTCCAGTTCGTCACGGAATGGTGACGGCGTAGAATTCAGAAAACACTTTTCAGGACTCTCTCAGGGAACTCGCGATGACAATCCAACGCTCGACACTCAAGACACTCGCTTTTTCGACTTTTTTGCTGACTCTGCCGCTGAATGCCGCCTTTGCGCAGGACACGGCTGTTGCCGACCGGCTGAAGGCCGCACTTGCCGTCCAGGGCGTCGATATCACCTGGACCGGGGTCTCCGGTGACAATTCCAGCATGGTGCTGCAGGGCGTGTCGGTTAAACCGGCCGCCGAAAAGGAAGCGCTGCCGATCGGCGACATCAAGCTTGAAGGCGTGACCGAAGCCAATGGCGGCTTTGACGTCGCGACCATCACGACTTCGGCCTTCGAGCACAGCAAGGACGGTGTAACGCTCAACCTCACCCCCTTCGTCATTCATGACGCCAACATCCCGGCCGAGGGCGCTACAGGCCCGCTCGGCTCGATGATGATCTACAAGTCGGCCGAACTCGAAAACCTGACGGTCAAGGTTGCCGACAAGACCGCCTTCTCGGTGGATGGGCTTGCTGTCCAGATCACGCCTCCGGCCGACGGCAAGGCGATGGAATTTTCCGCCACGACGGAAAAGTTCAACGCCGACCTGACGCTGGTCGACGATGCGAAGTCGAAGGAAGCCATCGAGGCCCTCGGCTACCAGAACATCTCGGGCAATATCGATATCGGCGGCACCTGGCAGCCGAGCGATGGCAAGATGGACCTGTCGAAATACGACATCTCGGTCGAGAATGCCGGCACGCTCGGCATGACCTTCGGCCTCGGCGGCTACACGGTCGATTTCGTCAAGTCGATGCAGGAGATGCAGAAGAAGCTGGCGGCGCAGCCCGAAGGCGCCGATAATTCGGCGCAAGGCATGGCCTTGCTCGGCCTGTTGCAGCAGCTTTCCTTCAACAGCGCCTCGGTCCGCTTCGACGACGATTCGCTGACCGGCAAGGTGCTTGAGTATGTCGGCAAGCAGCAGGGCATGTCGGGCAAGGACATCGCCAACCAGGCCAAGGCGATCGTGCCTTTCGGCATGGCGCAGCTCAACAATCCTGAACTGACGGCCGAAGTGACGGCCGCGGTGAGCAAATACCTCGACGATCCGAAGAGCCTCGAGATTTCGGCAGAGCCGCCGGCAGCAGTGCCGTTCGCGCTGATCATGGCGGGCGCGATGTCCAACCCGCTCGACCTGCCGAAGACGCTCGGCGTCCACGTCAAGGCCAACGAAGACTGATCGAGCGAAACGCTCAAACAAAAGCCCGGCAGCAATGCCGGGCTTCTACCTGCTGTCGCAAAAATCGATCGCACTCCGCCTTAGAGTCTCGATGAACGCGAAGCGTTTCAGTTTGCCTTCGGCCAGCCCTTCCAGACCATATATACGTTCGCCCGCTGATAGTGCGTATCGGCCCGCGCCGCCGGCTGATGCTCGAAGCCCGCGCTTTCGTACATGCGGATCGCCGGAGCAAGCTTGGTGTTGGTTTCGAGGAACAGCGTATCGCGGCCCAGCCGCTCGAATGCGCGGATCGCATGCTCAAGCAGCCGCCGCCCGATCCCTAGCCCTCGCGCCGCCGGATCGACGCCCATTTTGGTGAGTTCGACTTCATTTTCGCCAATCGGCAATAACGCACAGGTGCCCACAACCTCCTCACCATGCAACGCAAAGTAGATGCTGCCGCCATGTCTAAGGATATGCTTTTCAGGCGCGGAGAGCACAGCGTGGTCGCCTTCTTCAATATAGAAGTACCGGTTTAACCACTCCGCATTCAGCCGGTAGAAGTGGTCCCGCAGCGACGGCTCGAACGGAACGATCTCGATTGCATCCGCACCGAGCCTGCGCGCCCGCTCAGCGACGGCCGCGGCCATTGTTTCGTCGAGCATTCGCTCCAGCCCTCCGACGGCCGCCAACAAATCGATCCCGTCTACCTGACAACGCGCGTCCAGTTCGTCGCGCAGGGCACGCCACAACGGTTTGGCCTTACGCAGCGCAACCTCTGCCTTTTGCGTAAGCGCCAACTCGCGCACCCGGCGGTCATCCCCGCCTGGTATTGCGGTCAGCCAATCGTCCTTTGTTAGCCGAGAGGCCAGTTGACTGATCGACGAATGCGTGAGCCCCGCCGCCTTGGCCAACTCACCGACCGACTGCGGCCCTCGGTCGTGGATAGTCCTGAGCACCGGGAACCACCTGGCCTCGAGACCGATTCCATGGGCGGCGTAGACCTCATCGGCCATCGCGTAGAGTTGCTCGCTCACTGCTCGGAGCCTGCTCCCGAGCGCCAGAACACCGACCTCCGCCAGATAAGTCATCGCCATCTCCGTTGGCATTTACGTAATGCCTAACATATTCGATCAGGATGGAATTGGCAACGAACACCGGTCTAAACCGGACAGGACGACGGAATACCTATGCCGAAGATCGATTCATCGAGAGGAAAGAAAGGCTTGGGCCTGATACCTAGCCTTCCTTCTTCACCGCCGCGACGCGCAGCGACAGCTCGCGCAGCTGCTGCGGACTGGCTTCCGAAGGCGCACTCATCAACAGGTCGTAAGCCTGCTGGTTCATCGGGAACATGGTGATTTCGCGCAGGTTCTTGGCCCCGACCAGAAGCATGACGACACGGTCGACGCCGGCCGCCATGCCGCCATGCGGCGGGGCGCCATACTGGAAGGCGCGGTAGAGGCCGCCAAAGCGCTCCTCGACCGTGGCGCGATCCAGCCCGACCGTCTCGAACGCCTTGACCATGGTCTCGGGCAGATGGTTGCGGATACCGCCCGAGGCGATCTCGAAGCCGTTGCAGACCATGTCGTACTGGAAGGCCTTGATACCGAGCAGGTCGTCGCCACCGAGCGCCTCGATACCACCCTGCGGCATCGAGAACGGGTTGTGGGCGAAATCGGTCTTCTTTTCCTCCTCGTTCCATTCAAAGAACGGGAAGTCGACGATCCAGCACAGTTCGAAGCGCTCGCGGTCGACAAGGTTCAGCTCTTCGCCGGCGCGCGTGCGCGCGGCACCCGCGAAGGTGACGAATTTCTTCGGATCGCCGGCGACGAAGAAGGCGGCGTCGCCATCGGCAAGGCCAAGCTGCTGGCGGATCGCCTCGGTGCGCTCCTCGCCAATGTTCTTGGCCAGCGGACCGGCGCCTTCCAGCTTGTCGCCTTCCTTGCGCCAGAAGATGTAACCCAGCCCCGGCTGACCCTCGCCTTGCGCCCAGGAGTTCATACGATCGCAGAACGCGCGGCTGCCGCCGGTCTTGGCCGGAATGCCCCACACTTCGGCCTTCGGATCGTTGGCCAGGATGTTGGCGAAGACCTTGAAGCCGGAATCGCGGAAGTGATCCGAGACGGCCTGCATCTCGATCGGATTGCGCAGGTCCGGCTTGTCGGAACCGTATTTGCGCATCGCGACGTCATAGGGAATGCGCTGGAACTTCTGCGTCACCGGCTTGCCGTTGGCGAAAGTCTCGAAGACGCCGCGCATCACCGGTTCCATGGTCGACAGCACGTCGTCCTGCTCGACGAAGCTCATTTCGAGGTCGAGCTGGTAGAATTCACCAGGCAGACGGTCGGCGCGCGGATCCTCGTCGCGGAAACAGGGCGCGATCTGGAAATAGCGGTCGAAGCCGGAGACCATGATCAGCTGCTTGTACTGCTGCGGCGCCTGCGGCAGCGCGTAGAAGGTGCCGGGATGGATGCGCGACGGCACCAGGAAGTCGCGCGCGCCTTCCGGCGACGAGGCCGTCAGAATCGGCGTTGAGAATTCGGTGAAGCCGACATCGGTCATGCGCTTGCGCATCTCGGCGATGATCTTGGTGCGCGCCACGATGTTCCTGTGCAGCGTCTCGCGGCGCAGGTCGAGGAAGCGGTACTTCAGGCGGATGTCCTCGGGATAGTCCGGCTCGCCGAACACCGGCAGCGGCAATTCCTTGGCCGCCGACAGCACCTCGATCTCGCGGGCAAAGATTTCGATCTCGCCGGTCGGCAGGTTGGCATTTGTGGTGTCGGGCAGGCGCGCCTTGACCTCGCCGTCGACGCGGATCACCCATTCGCCACGCAGCGTCTCGGCGACCTTGAAGGCTGGCGAATCCGGATCGGCGACGATCTGGGTCAGGCCGTAATGGTCGCGCAGATCGATGAACAGCAGGCCGCCATGGTCGCGCACGCGATGCACCCAGCCCGACAGGCGAACCGAAGAGCCGACATCACTCTTTCTCAACTGGGCACAGGTGTGGCTGCGGTAACGATGCATTGTCATGTCAAAAGTCCGGGGTGCTGGGTTGTGGCCCGAGCGTCAAAGCCCGGTCCAAAATTTGCGCGAAAAGCGCATGGGAGGCCGGATTTGTCAAGGCGAGCCGGGCGATCGGGCGCAGGCCTGTTGTTCAGGCAAAGTGGATTTCGGCGCCCTGACGTTCGAAGTCGGCGAGGATCGCGCCCGGCGCGGTCTTTTCGACCACAAGATGGCGGATCGCTTCGGGCCTGGCGACCCGGTAGGGCGCGGCGGTGGCCAGCTTGTCATTGGTGACGGCGATGACGATGCCTGCGCTGTTCTTGGCCATGGCCCGCTTCACCTCGGCCTCAGCCGAATCGAAGGCCGTCACGCCCCGCGAGGCATCGAGACCGCAGGATCCCAGAACAAACAGGTCCGCGCCAAGCTGCGCCACGGCGGCAAGCGTGTCGGCGCCGATGCATGCACCGAGGTGGCGGTCGAACCGGCCTCCCAGTACAATCAGGTCGATCAGCGCGTGGTCCGACAGCACCGAGGCAATTTCGAGCGAGTTGGTGGCGACGGTCAGGTCGAGGTCGCGCGGGATGGCCCTGGCGATCGCGGCATTGGTCGAGCCGCTGTCGATGAACAGGGTCTGTCCGCGTGAGAGCAATGGCACGGTGGCGCGGGCCAGCCGCGTCTTTTCTTCGACTGCATGGCCGGCGCGCAGGCCGACCGGCGCGGCGGCGAAGGGTGCGGCCGCGACCGCGCCGCCATAGACACGGCGGCATTGTCCAGCCTTGGCGAGTTCCCTGAGGTCGCGGCGAACCGTGTCTTCCGAAACGCCGAAGCGGCTTGCCAGTTCGCCGGCCAGCACCCTGCCCTCGACGGCCAGGCGATCGCGGATGATTTGATGCCGCTCATCGGTCAGCATTGCATGATCCTGTTTTCGTCATGCATGTTCTTGCACGATTTGCATGTTTGTGCAAGATACAGGGCATACCAGGCGGCGACAACCGCCGGCTCTCTTCCTTGAAAGCATCGTCATGACCTTTGGCCTCAGCCTCGCTCCGCAACACCGGGTCTATGCCGGGTTTGCGATCTACTCGTTCGGCATGGGCAACATCTTTCCGCGGCTGCCCGACATCAAGCATGCCATGGGCATCGAGGACGGCACGCTCGGGCTCAGCCTGATCGGGACGCCGATCGGCACCTTGACCGCGCTGACGCTCGCGGCGCCGATCCTGGAGCGCGTCGGCTTCCGCCGCGCATTGCTCGGGCTGGTTCCGCTTTTGTCGGTTGCCTATGCCATTGCCGTGCACGCGCCTGGGCCGCTTGCGCTGTTCCTGATGCTGATTCCGGTCGGCCTGATGATCGGCAGCGTCGAGATCATCCTCAATGTCGAGGCCGACAGAACCGAATTCCTGCTCAAGCGCCGGATCATGAACCGGGCGCATTCGTTCTGGAGCATTGGCTTTTTCGGCGCCGGCCTGTTCGGCGCCGCACTTGGCCATCTCGGCATATCGCCGCAACTGCACCTGGCCATCGTCGTACCGATGGTGGCGACAGGAATAGCGCTGTTTCTTGGCGGCTACGAACCGGCGCCGAGCCGCTTCGCCGGCAATGACGAGACGGCGCCAAAGCTGGCGCGGCCGACGCTGCCGATCCTCGTCCTCGTCGCGGTGACACTGTCGGCGATGCTGATGGAAGGCGCCAGCATCGACTGGTCGGCGATCTATATGCGCACCGTGTTCGATGCAGGCCCGTTCGTCGCCGGCTTCACGGTGGCGCTGTTTGCATTCTCGCAAGCGAGCACCCGCTTCTTCGCCGACTCCTTTGTCGAACGCCACTCGCCGAGCGGCGTGGCGCGGGTGCTGCTGGCGACGATGGCGGTAGGCGTGCTGCTCGTCTTCTTCTCGCCTGCCCCGCTCCTGTCGATGCTGGGCTTTGCTCTGCTCGGCATCGGCAGCAGCGCGATCTTTCCGCTGGCGATCTCGGCGGCCGCCCAGCGGACGGACCGCTCCGCGGCAATCAATGTCGCGGCGCTGTCGCAGATCGCCTTCGTCGCCTTCCTGCTCGGCCCGCCGCTGCTCGGCTTCGTCTCCGACCATTGGGGCATCCGCTCGGCCTTCGGCATCGGCATCCCGTTCATCGTGCTCAGCCTGCTGACGGCCGGCTCGCTCGGCCGAAGGGCGGCCAGCCCCGTCGCGCCGGCGGCGGGCGAAGCGTTGGCGAGGGCTCACGAAGCTTGAACGGCAATCTTGTAGGGCACGCGCCTGTTGGCTAGCAGAATTGCCGCTGGCATTGACAGATACGATGGTTCAAGAAGGAAGCCGACCAAGCGATTTCCTTCATGTCCTCCATCCGCCCGCTGATCCCCCTCCTCATCGCCGCCGGCATCCTGCTTGGCGGCAATGGCCTGCAGGGCACGCTGATCGCGCTGCGCGGCGCGCAGGAAGGGTTTTCGGCCTCCGACATCGGCCTGATGGGCACGTTCTATTTCGCTGGCTTCCTGCTGGGATGCCTCGCCGTCACCCGCATCCTCAAGGCGGTCGGCCATGTCCGGACGTTTTCGGCGTTGGCCGCCACCGCCTCGGCCGGCACGCTGCTGCTGGTGCTGGTGATCGATCCAGTGATGTGGTGCGCGGTGCGCTTTGCCGGCGGCTTCTGCTTTGCCGGCCTGTTCACCGTCATGGAAGCCTGGCTGAATTCCGGCGTCGAAAACAAGGATCGCGCGCGGGTGCTGGCCATCTACCGCATGGTCGATATCGGCTCGGTGACCGGCGCGCAGTTCCTGATCCCGATCTTCGGCCCCGGCGGCTTTGCCATCTTCGCCATCATGTCGATGATGATCACGCTGTCGCTGGTGCCGGTGTCGCTTGGCGACCGCTCCAACCCGACGCCGCCGGAAGACGTCAAGCTCGATCTGGCGCGCGTCTGGCGGATCTCGCCGCTCGGCTGCTTCGGCTGCATCTGCGTCGGCGTCACCAACAGCGCCTTCCGCACGCTGTCACCGGTCTATGCCGAACAGATCGGCATGTCGGTCGCCGATGTCGTGACCTTCGTCAGCGTCGGCATTTTCGGCGGCGCCCTCATCCAGTATCCGGTGGGCTATCTCTCCGACCGCTGGGACCGGCGCGCGGTGCTTTTGGCAACGACATGCGGCGCCTTGCTGGCAGCGCTGGCGCTGGCCTTCATCGCCGGCTCCAATCCGACCCTCAACCTGATCATCGTCTTCATCTTCGGCAGCTTCGCCATGCCGCTTTATTCGCTGTCGGCGGCGCACTCCAACGACCGCGCCGACAAGGGCGAGTTCGTACTGATCAATGCCGCCTTGATGCTGTTCTATTCTTTCGGAGCTATCGGCGGCCCCTTCGCGGCGTCGACCGTGATGCAATATTTCGGACCGGGCGCCCTGTTTGTCTTCAGTGCTGTGGTCTACGCCATCCTCATCGCTGTCATTCTCTACCGCATGCAGGTGCGCGGCAGCGTGCCGGCAGGCAAGCGCAGCCGCTTCACGGCGCTGCTACGCACATCGACGGTGTTCGCGCGGCTGGCGCGCAGGAATGGCGATTCCGATGGATCGACGGATACTTGACCGAAGGGCGGCTTGACGAAAGCGCTCACGGCTGAAATTGAAAGAGAACCTTACCCGTTTGCTAAAAAGCGATTTGATGCACGTCATCACCACCCAAAATGAGCTCGAGTCCGTTCTCGCCGCTTTCGAAAAGTCGGATTTCGTCACCGTCGACACCGAATTCATCCGCGAAACGACGTTCTGGCCGATCCTGTGCCTGATCCAGATGGCGGCGCCCGGCGTCACCGCGCTGATCGATCCGCTGGCGCCCGACATCAACCTCGCCCCGTTCTTCAAGCTGATGGCCAATGAAGCGGTGGTCAAGGTCTTCCACGCCGCGCGCCAAGACATCGAAATCATCGTCCATCTCGGCGATCTGGTGCCGCATCCCGTCTTCGACACCCAGGTCGCGGCTATGGTCTGCGGCTTCGGCGACAGCGTCTCCTACGACCAGCTGGTGCAACGCATCACCGGCGCCCGGCTCGACAAATCCTCGCGTTTCACCGACTGGCGCCACCGGCCGCTTTCCGACAAGCAGCTCGACTATGCGCTGGCCGACGTTACCCATCTGATCGATGTCTACAAGCACCTCAGCGCCGAACTGGAGCGGGAAAACCGCGCCCATTGGCTGAACGAGGAGATGGAGGTGCTGACCTCGCGCGAGACCTACGATCCGCACCCCGAAGACGCCTGGAAGCGGCTGAAGATGCGGCTGCGCAAGCCGCAGGAGCTGGCGATCGTGCAGACGGTGGCGGCGTGGCGCGAGCGCGAGGCGCGCGAACGCGACGTGCCGCGCGGCCGGGTGCTCAAGGATGACGCCATATACGAGGTCGCCCAGCAGGCGCCGCGCGATGCGGCCGCGTTGGGCAAGCTGCGCACCACGCCGAAAGGCTGGGAACGTTCATCGACGGCAACCGCATTGCTCGGCGCGGTAAACACGGCGCTTGCCTTGCCCCGGGAAGAGATGCCGAAGCTGCCCAAGAGCTTTCAGCCGCCCGAGGGTTCGAACGCGGCTGCAGAGCTGCTGAAAGTGCTGTTGCGGATCGTCGCCGAGAAGGAAGGCGTCGCCTCGAAGGTGCTGGCCTCCAGCGACGACATCGACCGTATCGCCGCCGAAGGCGAAGCCGCCGACGTGCCCGCGCTGCAGGGCTGGCGCCGCGCCGTGTTCGGCGAGGCCGCACTGAAGCTGGTGCGCGGCGAAATCGGCATCAAGTTCGACAAGCGCAAGATCGCGGTGTTCGATCTATAACCTTCTTTGAGCCTATACGGCTCCGAGCAGGTGCAGCGCGAACCAGATCCATGCCAGCAAGAGAATGATCGCGCCCATGTAGAAGGCGCGGCTGCGAAACCGCAGATTGTTGCTGGTGAGGTGAACCCAGGCGTGGGCATAGCGGGAAATCACGAAAATCCACATCAAAGCCAAAGTCAGATAATTGACGCCACCGGTCGCGTGCAGCGCCAGGCACAACACGTAGAAAAGCACCGGCAGTTCGAACTGGTTGATGAGATTGTTGGCGACCGTCACGCTCGACGCAGGTTCGGTCGTGCGCATCTTGTATTGGCCAACCTTGGCCTCGCCTGATTTGACCGCACCGTAGCGGCGCCGGCCCATCACCACGTAGACGATATAGACCAGCAGCACCTGCGCCAGCATTGGCCAGAAGATCGCGGTCTGGCTCATGGCGTCGCCCCCGCCTCGTCGTTCATGCCGGCGGACGCCGCTGGGCGGCGAGGATCAAAACCGCGATGACGGCGACAGGTAGCGCCAGCATCGCGAATTTGGTGACGATCAGCGACGAGGCGAAGGACAGCGAATCCGGATTGGCGGATAGGAAATCGGACAAAAGCCGCGCCACCGCAATGTTCTGAGCGTAGTCGGCCAGTGTGTAGGGCAGCACCACGACCAGCGCGAACAGCGATTGAAGCTGCACCGGCAGGGCGCGAAAATTCTTCAACCGCCGCCCGGTGGCCAGGATCAGGCTGACCATGGTCAGTGACAGCAGCGCCGGGAACAGAAGGTCGAAGGTCAGATAGTGCCAGACAAGGATGATCTCGCTGCCGCGCCGGCCAAGCGCCGTCAGCCAGGCCATGCCCTCATCCGGCGTAAACCCTTCAAAGCGCACATCGAGCGACGACAGGCCGCCGCTCAACTGGCGGAAATAGAAGAATTCCAGCAGCGTCATGGCGATGAAAACCGCCGCGGAGGCAAAACACAGCGCGCCCGCATGGCGCGCCAGCCGCAGCACGATCGTCGCCTGATTGCGCCAGAGCACGTTCCGGTCTGGCTGCGGGTCAGGCTCCGCCAGGATAATTCGGGCTTTCGCGGGTAATCGTGACGTCATGGGCGTGGCTTTCACGAAGTCCGGCGTTGGATATGCGCACAAAGGTGGCGCGCTCGCGGAAATCGGCAAGATCGCGGCCACCGACATAACCCATAGCGGCTTTTAGCCCGCCTGCAAGCTGGTGCAGCACGCCAGACACAGGTCCTTTGTAGGGCACCTGCCCTTCAATGCCTTCCGGGACCAGTTTCAGCGTGTCGCGCACCTCGGCCTGGAAGTAGCGATCGGCCGAGCCACGCGCCATGGCGCCCACCGAACCCATGCCGCGGTAAGCCTTGAAGGAGCGGCCCTGGTGCAGATAGACCTCGCCCGGGCTTTCATCGGTGCCGGCGAGCAGCGAGCCGATCATCGCCGCGCTGGCGCCAGCGGCAAGCGCCTTGGCCAGATCGCCCGAATATTTGATGCCGCCGTCAGCGATGACCGACACACCGGATTTGTGCGCCGTCTCGACCGCCGACATGATCGCCGAAAGCTGCGGCACGCCGACGCCGGCGACGATGCGCGTGGTGCAGATCGAGCCTGGGCCGATGCCGACCTTGACGGCGTCGGCGCCGGCATCGATCAGCGCCTGCGTGCCTTCGGCGGTGGCGACATTGCCGGCCAGAATGCGCACGGAATTCGAAAGCTTCTTGGCCCGGGTCACGGCATCGAGCACACGCTGCGAATGGCCATGCGCGGTGTCGATGACCAGCAGGTCGACGCCGGCGTCGATCAGCCGCTCGGCGCGCTCGAAGCCGTCATCACCAACGCTGGTGGCGGCGGCCGCCCGCAGGCGGCCCTGCGCATCCTTGGTGGCGTGTGGGTTGAGCTGCGACTTCTCGATGTCCTTGACGGTGATCAGGCCGACGCAGTTGCCTTGCTTATCGACGACGACGAGCTTCTCGATGCGGTGCTGGTGCAGCAGCCGCTTGGCTTCGTCCTGGTCGACATTCTCCTTGACCGTGATCAGGTTCTCACGGGTCATCAATTCGTAGACTTTTTGCCCCGGGTCGGAGGCGAAGCGCACGTCGCGGTTGGTGAGGATGCCGACGAGGCGGCCGATCTTCTGGCCGCCGGTGCCGCCATTTTCGACCACGGGAATGCCCGAGATGGAATAGGTGCGCATCAGCGCCAGCGCGTCGGCCAGC
This sequence comes from Mesorhizobium neociceri, assembly GCF_013520985.1. Classification (GTDB taxonomy): domain Bacteria; phylum Pseudomonadota; class Alphaproteobacteria; order Rhizobiales; family Rhizobiaceae; genus Mesorhizobium; species Mesorhizobium neociceri. The sequence goes on from NZ_JACDTY010000016.1 coordinate 134,440, forward strand.
GTCGCGTCGGGGCCGATGGTGACCGGGTTGATGACCATGCCCGATTCGAATTTCTTGACCTGGCGCACCTGCTCGGCCTGTTCGGCCGGCGAGAAATTGCGGTGGATGACGCCGATGCCACCGGCCTGCGCCATGGCTATGGCAAGCCTCGCTTCGGTGACGGTGTCCATGGCGGCCGACAGGATCGGCACGTTGAGGTCGATGTCGGTGGCGATCCGGGTGCGGATGTCGGTCTCACCGGGCATGACCTCGGAGTGACCGGGCTGCAACAGCACGTCGTCAAAGGTCAGCGCCAAAGCGCCGGTGGACGTTTCGATGATTTTTGCCATGGCCAGTCCCTCGAATACAAACGCGCTGGGGGAATACAAAAAAGCGCTGGACCGCAATGGACAGCGCCGACTCGTTTCTTCCCTTTCAGGATTGGCGCTGGCTGGTAACACGTCGCGACGTGGTTGAAAAGCGGGTCATGCCCTATTCGGCTGACTTGTATAGGAGAGCATCAAGCAAAGCATGGCGCGGTGACGCGAAAGGATTGACGACCGTTACCCCGCCCCAGGTGAAGCCATCCTGCAGGTCTTCCGACAGAAGCAGCCGGCAACCGGTTTGCGACGCCGCGGAAAGGATGGTCGCATCCCAGATGCCGAAATGGTGATCGGTCGCGAGATCAGCCGCCACCGTCATCACCTCGGGCGTCGTGCCGACAACCGGAAACGCGTCACGCCAGCTCAACATGGCGTCACGTGCTTGCGCCCGCGATCGTCCGGCCTTGCGTGTCAGCACCGCGAACAGCTCGCCGAGCACCTGGACCGGAATCACGGCTGCCTCTTGCTCGATATCGCGTAGCAGGTCGAAAATAATGTCGCGCTTCTCGGCTCCATTGATCCCCTCGGCATAGACAAGGATATTGGTATCGAGCGAGACCTTCACCGCTCGTCCTCGTAAAGCTCGTCCCGGCTCCAGCGCCCGGCCTCCACGACAGGCTGGCGCTTAAGGCGCGACAGCAGTGCTGTGCGCGAGCGAGAAGCCACGGCGTCGGGCTGCCCGGCGGGCACGATCCGCGCAACGGGGCGCCCATGGCTGGTCACGACATAGCTTTGTCCGTCGCGGACCCCGCGCAGGAGGAGAGAGAATTTGCGGTTGGCATCGGCTGCGGAAACGACTTCTTCCATGGCATTACCCATATAGTAGTTATATTCACTACAACATAGTGAATCCGGTCGATTTTCGCAAGTTTCATTCTTTGTGACGAAACTGCGGCAACGCCTCTGTCCCGCGGTCGCACAAAAGTGACAGCAAATTAATGCGACATACGGGTAAAGGCGTGATAACCGCCCTTTCGTGTCGGCTTGCCCCCGGTCGGCGTGCAATTTTTGACCAATTCGGACGCGTTCGTTGAACCGCATCATTCCGCTGATACTGGCGGTCGCTCTTTTCATGGAAAACATGGATTCGACCGTCATTGCGACATCGCTGCCGGCAATTGCCGTCGACATCCACACCAGCCCGATCGCGCTCAAGCTGGCGCTGACCGCCTATCTGGTGTCGCTGGCGATCTTCATTCCGATCAGTGGCTGGATGGCCGACCGGTTCGGCGCCAAGAACGTGTTTCGCGCCGCGATCGGCGTGTTCATCGTCGGTTCGGTCTGCTGCGCCATTTCCAATTCGCTGCCGGCCTTCGTCGTGTCGCGCTTCCTGCAAGGCATAGGCGGCGCCATGATGACGCCGGTCGGCCGCCTGGTGCTGGTGCGCGCGACCCCGAAAAGCGAGTTGGTCGCCGCCATGTCATGGCTGACCGTGCCGGCCCTGGTCGGGCCGCTCGTCGGCCCGCCGATCGGCGGTTTCATCACCACCTATTTCACCTGGCACTGGATTTTTCTGATCAACGTGCCGATCGGCCTGATCGGCATCTGGCTGGCGACGCGCTTCCTGCCGCAGACGGACTCGATGGAGACGCCGCCGCTTGATTTCGTCGGTTTCGTGCTGAGCGGGCTGGCTGCTTCCGGCGTTGTCTTCGGTCTGTCAGTGGTCAGCCTGCCCTATCTGCCGCCGGCGATCGGCTTCATTACCGTGGCAGTCGGCCTGCTTTCCGGCGTGCTCTATCTCCTGCATGCGCGGCGCGCCAAAAGCCCACTGCTGGCGCTGGAGCTGTTCCGCAACCAGGTGTTCCGCTCTTCCGTGCTCGGCGGCTCGCTGTTTCGTATCGGCATCGGCGCGGTGCCGTTCCTGCTGCCATTGATGTTCCAGATCGGTTTCGGGCTGACGCCGTTCCAGTCGGGCATGATCACCTTCGTCTCGGCCATCGGCGCCATCGGCATGAAGTTTGTCACGGCGCTGATCTTCCGGCTCGCCGGCTTCCGCCGGGTGCTGATCTGGGGCTCGCTGATCGCCGCCGCATCGATCGCCATCTACGGCCTGTTCACGCCCGAAACACCTTACGCGCTGATGCTGGCCATATTGCTGGTCGGCGGCTTCATCCGCTCGATGTTCTTCACCGGCGTCAACGCGCTTTCCTATGCCGAGGTGTCGGCCGAGGACACCAGCAAGGCGACGCCGATCACGGCGGTGTTCCAGCAACTGTCGATCGCGCTCGGCGTTGCGCTGGCCGGCGGCATCCTGGAGGTGTCGACGTCGATCCATGGCGGCCCGCTGATGCTCAGCGATTTCCACATCGCATTCTTTATCGTGGCGGCGGTCTCGTCGGCGGCCTCGATATCGTTCATGCGGCTTGCGCCCGACGCCGGCAATGCGGTGTCCGGACATGGCCGGCTAACGACGCCAAAGACGCTGGAGCCGTTGGGTACGGCTGGGAAGTAGCTCCCTCTGCCTTCTCCCCCTGTGGGAGAAGGTGGATCGGCGCGACAGCGCCGAGACGGATGAGGGGTGTTCCAGCGGAGTGAGACGTCGGCGTTCCCTGGAACACCCCTCATCCGTCGCCTTCGGCGACACCTTCTCCCACAAGGGGAGAAGGTAGGGCGCGCCCTTTGAAGTCTTTGGCCAACAAATAAAGCTCCACCGACTCATCGCGCGAGGCCGGCGGCTTCACATGGTGCACCGAGCGGAAATTCTTCTTGAGCATGGAGAGAAGCTCGTTTTCGGCGCCGCCCTGAAATGTCTTGGCCAGAAAGTGACCGCCCGGCTTCAGCACCGACAGCGCGAAATCGGCGGCCACTTCGCACAGATGCATGGTGCGGATGTGGTCGGTGCGCTTGTGGCCGGTGGTGGGTGCTGCCATGTCCGACAATACAACATCGGGGTCGCCGCCCAGCGCCTCGGCGAGCTTTTGCGGCGCATCGGGGTCGAGGAAATCCATCAGCAGCACCGGCGCGCCGGGTACCGCGTCCATTTCGAGATAGTCGATGCCGATGACATGCGGGTTTTCCGCGGTGGATTTCGTCCTCGCGGCCGCCACCTGGCACCAACCGCCAGGGGCCGCGCCGAGGTCGATGACCTTCATGCCGGGCTTGAGCAGATGATGCTTGTCGTCGATCTCGATCAACTTGTAGGCCGCGCGCGAGCGATAGCCGTCGGCTTTTGACCTCTGGACATAGGGGTCGTTGATGTGGCGCTGCAGCCAGCGGCGCGACGATTCCTTCAGGCCGCTCTTCTTCCTGATCCGCGTCTTCAGCACCCGAATGCTGGCAGAACCTGGTTTTTCCGGTTTCTTGGTCATGACTTGATTTCTTGTTTGAGCATGATCTTTTCCGAAAACCGCTCGGCACTTTTCGGGATCATGCTCGGCCACGCCCACTGTTGCGCCAGACGCCGTCATCGGCCATCAGCTCGCTCAAAATGCCTTCGCGTAAGCCCCGGTCGGCGACACGCAGACGCTCCGACGGCCACACCGCGCGGATCGCTTCGAGGATAGCACAGCCGGCCAGCACCAGGTCGGCGCGATCGGCGCCGATGCAAGGGTTGGCGCAGCGCTGCTGGAAATCCCAGCCGACCAGCTTTTCGACCATGCGGTCGACGCTGTCGCGATCCATCCACAATCCGTCGACGCGGCGGCGGTCGTAGCGCTCAAGGTCGAGATGGACGCCGGCCAGAGTCGTAACCGTGCCGGAGGTGCCAAGCAGATGGAACTTCGGGCTAGCAAGCACATGGCTCAGCCGGTCACGGCCATCGAAGGCGCGCAGCCGCACCGCGACGTCCTCGACCATGGCGGCAAAGATTTCGCGCGTCACCGTGCGGCCGCCAAAACGTTCGGCCAGCGAGACGACGCCGACCGGCAGCGATGTCCACGACACGATGTGGTTGGCAAGCCGCGGCGAGCGCTGGCCGGTGAGGTCGATCAGCGCGATTTCGGACGAGCCGCCGCCAATGTCGAACAGCACCACGCCTTGCGTGTCGCGCTCGACCAGCGAGCCGCAGCCCGACACCGCCAAGCGGGCCTCCGTCTGGCGGTCGATGATCTCGAGTTTCAGGCCGGCCTCGCGCTCGACCCGCTGCAGGAATTCGACGCCGTTATCGGCGGTGCGGCATGCCTCGGTGGCGATCAGCCGGGCCTTTTTGATCTTGCGGTTGCGCAATTTGTCGCCGCAGATTTTCAGCGCCTCGACGGCGCGGTCCATCGCTGCCTGGCTCAGGTGCCCATTGGCCGTCAGCCCCTCGCCCAGCCTGACGATGCGAGAGAAAGCGTCGATGACGCGGAACTGGCCGTGGCGCTGCGGCACCGCGACCAAAAGCCGGCAATTGTTGGTGCCGAGATCGAGCGCGGCAAACACCGGCAGTTCCTGCATCGGCGGCCGCTGTATGGGCTGTTCCGGCCTGGGCGGCGGGGGCGGCGATGCGGGCACGGGGCTTGGCGGGATGTTGACGGCCGGCGGGCCGGCCGCAACGAGATGCGCGGCCGCTGTGATCTCGTCGCGTGCAAAAACCTTGCGTCCGCGTCGGCGCTTGCGCCGCTTTCTCGCCTTGCCTCGCTGATGCTGGGCGTCGCCGGCCTGTCCGTTGCCGGACTGAGGCCCCGCCTGGCGGGGCCGCCCGGCGGATGGGCTTGCCTGGCCTGACGGCGGCGAAGCCCTGGACACGCCCACTTCCGGCGCGCCAGCGCCGGTGTCGTGGTCTTCCACTTCGGGTCCTTCCGGCGCCGCGCGAACCGGGAAACCGGACGCTGCAGGCACCTAAATGTTTTAAGTTGCCGCCAGAGTAGCAGTGCCGGACCCGATCACCAAGAGCAGTGGGGCAAATTTTGCCGGCATCATGCCGCGGCAATGCTTGCGGCGCTGAATAGCGGGGCTTGTCAGGTTGAATAGCCGGCTTCAATGAGGCATTTCTGAAATGAGGGGCAATATTGGTGAATCGCGGACGTTTTCACGCCCGCTTGGGCGATGGGCAGCAACGCATGACGAGAACTCCATGAGCTGGAGGCGCTATCTGTGGCCGGTCATCGGCATCGCGGCGGTGATCTTTTCGCTGCTGCTGCTGTGGCATGAGCTGCGCGGCATTTCGATCGACGATGTCTGGGACGGCATCGTCGCCATCCCGACGCGCGGCTGGGTGCTGGCGGCGCTGAGCTCGGTGGTCGCCTACGCCTCGCTCGCCGGCTACGACCATATTGCGCTGCTGCACATCGGCAAGAAGGTATCGTGGCTGTTCGTCACCTTCTGCTCCTTCACCACCTATGCGCTGTCGCACAACATTGGCGGCTCGGTGTTTTCGGGCGCCGTGATCCGCTACCGCGCCTATGGCACCAGGGGGCTGACCGGACAGGACGTCGGGATATTGGTGGCGATCTGCTGGATCACATTCGTGCTCTCCAGCCTGCTGGTCGGCGGCCTGGTGCTGGTGTTCGAGCCTGCAATCATCGACCGCTTTTCAGGCGCTCCCCACCACGGCCTGGCGATCGCCGCCGGCACCGCTTTGCTCATTCTGGTCGGCGCCTACATCTTCGGCAGCTGGCTGCACCTGAAGCCGCTGAAAATCGCCGGCTTCCAGCTGCACTACCCGGCGCTACCGATCGTTGCGCGGCAGTTGCTGATCGGCCCGATCGAACTTTTGGCGGCGGCGGCGATCATCTTCTTTGCCCTGCCCTTGGCCGGCAATCCAGGCTATTTCGTCATCCTCGGCGTGTTCCTGGTGTCGTTCTCGGTGGCGCAGATCTCGCATGCGCCGGGCGGGCTCGGCGTGTTCGAGGTGGTGTTCCTCGCCGGACTGTCACAGATGGATCCGGTTGGCGTGCTGGCGGCACTTCTGGTGTTCCGGCTGTTCTACCTCATCATCCCGCTGCTGATCGCGCTGGGCGTGGTGCTGTTCTTCGAGCATTCGCAATACAGCCGCGGCGAGACGTAGCGCCCCGCCCGCGCATCAACGGAACAAACCAAAAGCCCATGATTGAAACGCAACGCAGGCTTGACTATTTTCCGGCGGCGGCTACAAGGCACGCGCGGCTGCTTCGGCGGCCCACCAGCGCGACAGCGCCTGCTGGGGAATAGGTTAACGGTAGACCCACGGACTCTGACTCCGTTAGTCCTGGTTCGAATCCAGGTTCCCCAGCCAACCTTCTTTCTCGCAATAAAATCAATGACTTACCTAAACAAAAAACCACAACCGGAACACATTTCCGGGACACAAAACTGCCGCTTTGATCTTCAGGCTTTTTAGTTCTCTTGGTTGCAGGATTCTGCCACCATTCAATGTATGTGCGCGATGGTTCTAGCTTCAGCAAAATGGCTTACCTTTTTCGGCTTAGCTCTTGCTACGGTCGCGGCACTCTTACTCGCCTTCAAGGGGAGCGTGTTGTATGAGTGGTTGCAATGGGCGGAGTTCAACAATGTTTTCAAGAGCCTGGGCAAGGTGGCCGCTAAACATGAGCGCCTCTACGAGAGAACAAGAGTGTCACCTATGCTTGCTACCTCGGAAGTGGTCATTAAGGATTTGGACTCCAGACTGAAAGGCGGCCTGGTGGGACTGGCGATACAGAGAGTTTATTGGTTGCGAGCCCATGACAGGCTACGCAGAAATTTAAGCCTTACTCCAAAATCGGTCGAATCCCCCGCCAAAATAGTTCGGCAAAAATTTGTCGAAGCCAGCCGGGAGGAAGCCAGCAAGGCGCTAACGGATTCTATAGCAAACACGTCCCTGGCTGAAGGTCGATATATAAAATTTGCTGTTTGGGTGTTCCTTTTTGGGTCTACGATGCAGCTTTTTGCAAGCATCCCGTGGTGCTGAAAGCGAAGCCGTCAAATATTGACGATCAATGCTCTGTATCAGTGTACACCCAAGGCCCCTTCTCTTCTATGCGCTGCGCAGCGTGCTCTACGGCTTCTTCATCTGCATCTGGAAAATTATCACGAATCCACTCAGCCGCATCAATGTTGAAATCGTCCACCAAATCGCCGGCATAATTCTGGTTGTCGATCGCTAGGCCGACATTCTCCTGGCTAAGAAACTCTGCAACAATTTCGTTCGATACCGCGATATCCATTTCATTGCCTCCCAAGGCTCGAATTTGAGTCGAAGTTGTGATTCTATCCCTGATGCGATGGAGTGGCCAGGCCATAGTCCGGCCTGTCCTCCAGTCCAAGCAAGCCATCGTCGATCCGCTCCTGGCACAGCGAGCACTACCGCGCGCTTCGTGACGTCCACGAGCCGCTGTTGAAATCGATGGAGAAAATCATCGGTAGGAAGGCAGCGTTCATCCAGTGGACCACCACCGGGCCGGTTTGGCCGCCTGCCGCTGATAGTTAGGACAGAGCGAGCGCGTTTGTTGCTTTGCCGGTATCGGCTCAGCCCAGACCAAAGTCCGGCTTGTGGCTGGGCTCAAGCAAGCGCAATATCGCTGAAGAACCCGACGGCTGAGGGCCTGGATCGCAATAGAGGCGGCCCAGGCTCTTGGTTTTTCGGGGGCGATGTTTGAGGGAGCAGCGCATTGTTCGTCGATTACTACGAACTCTTGGAGATCAGCCCAAACGCCAACTCGGAGACGCTAGAGCGAATATTTCGCTATTTTGCGATGCGCTATCATCCCGACAATCAGCAAACCGGAAATGAAGCCCGCTTCAGTGAAATAGTAGAAGCACACAACGTCCTGAAAGATCCGGTCAAGCGCGCCCAATACGACATCTCCCATCGAGAGCATGCCGGTCTGCACCTTCAATTGGTGGAGGAAGCAAGCGACGCCAAGGGCGTTCAGAAGGACGCCGTGGTCCAGGCCAAACTGCTTTCCCTGCTCTACGTGAAGCGCCGCCAGGATGTCAGCAACCCCGGCATTGGCGACGTCGAGATCGAACGCTTGTTGGGCTGTCCGCGAGAGCATCTCGAGTTCCATCTCTGGTACATGAAGGCGAAGGGGTGGATCGCAAGAATTGAGAACGGGACAATCGCGATCACGGTTGAAGGCGTCGACCGCGCCGATTCCGAACTGCGTCGCGATACCAGCATTCGGCTGCTGGGATCATAGAACAGTGAACCGTTGACCCAGGCTGCTGGGCAGGTCCGTCGGCACCGCCGCGAGGCTGTGTTCAAACAGTGATTCACATCGACATCGGTTCGATCTAGAACCTGGTCATGGAAGCCCTATTCGATGACCTCTCGAACGCCATCAGGGAGCCCGCACCCTGCACAAGGCCAAGTGATGCCCACCGATAGCCAGTACATTCTCGAACGCACCAGGCAGGGATGCGTGACGCTTGCCGATGACGAGTTCGTCATCGACAGGCTGGTGAAGTATGTCGGCAATGGGCGGATCCGGTGGCACGTCGAATTGCGTGGGCATCGCATTGAGCTGACGACAGGCCAGATCAAGAAGCAGCCGACCTTCCGCAGGAAAATCCTCGAACAGGCTGGCGTGCTGCCGCCCCAGCGCGCCGGGGCCAATTACAGGCGATGGGCGCTCGACCTGAGGAGGAACGCCGTCGAGCTTCCCTGGCGCGACAGGCCGGTCGATGCCGGTTTCGCCATCGACAGGCTCACCAGCCACGGCGATGGGCGCTGGACGGTCGAATACCAGGGCAAGGCCATCAAGTTCACGACGACCAAACTGCGCAGGCAGCTCAGCTTCCGCAAACGTATGCTGGCCAAGGCCAAGGTGCTGCCGCCCGAGTTGACCCCGACCGCCTATCGCAAGTGGATGGACTGGCTCATTCAAAACGCCGCCGAGGCTGTGCCGCTGGCCGGCGAAGCGTCGATGACGGAGAAAAGCTGGCTTGATGACCTGCCAGAGCTGGCCGGCTGGCAAGATGAAGCGCCGCCCCAAGGGACCGACTAGGGCGGCGACATCCAATAAAGATTTATCCGCATTTTAACTAATGTAGGCAATCCTCACAGACAGACGTTCTCCCGACTGACGGGCAGAGTGAAATGACTGATCTTGTGGATGAGGATGAGCTTCCGGCACCCAGCCGATCCGGCCGCTGGCGCGCAATAGCCTTGGCGACACTCCAGATCGTCCCGCCGGTCATTTCGGTGGGATGCGCCATCATGGCCGGCTATTTCACCTATGTGGCTTCGCATTCGAACAACAAGCCGCCCCCAGACATGGCCGCTTTGGCCGTGTCGATCATGAAATCCGGCGATGCTTCTCCGGAACTGCGCGATTGGGCAGCGGACGTTCTGGGGATACAGACCGATATCGGAATGCCTGCCAAAACTGCCCAGCAATAACCGCCTGCCAGGTCTGATATTCCTGCGGCAGGAACTCGGTCGCCGCCCAAGCCGGCGGCCGGCGCCGCTCATCAAGAGATTGCCCGAGTAGGCGCCGGCCAGGCGGGCATTGGGTTACCCGCCGGCGCTACATTAGCATTGGCGCATTGACCTGAAATGGCGCGAACGCGGAAGGCCGGCAGCCGCGGCATCATAGCAATTTTTCCCAAGACCGGAACACGCAACGCCGCAATGGTTGTGGCGCCGATGTTCCAGCATTTTGGCGTGGCTTGCCCTGGAGACAGTCATGACGATTTCCACGTTTCTCGCAGCTCTCGCATCTGAAGGTCCCCCAGCCGACCGGGCGAAAGATATGGATCTGTACGGATGGTTGATTGGCAGTTGGGATATGGAGACGGACCACCACCGCGACGGCACAATTCAAAAGTGGGATGGCGAGTGTCACTTTGGCTGGGTGCTCGAAGGCCGCGCCATCCAGGACATCTGGATCAGGCCCAGGCGCCCTGCGCCGTCCACCATGTATGGCACCACCTTGCGCGTCTTCGATCCCGCGATCGGCGGCTGGCACATCATCTGGAGCGATCCGCTCAACCAGGATTATTCGCGCCAGATCGGGCGGGCCGAGGGCAAGGACATTGTCCAGATCGGCGACGACTCGCGCGGCCTGCAGGCCCGGTGGCGGTTCACCGAGATCACCGCCGACAGCTTTCATTGGATCGGCGACGAGAGACGCGCGGAGAGCGACCCCTGGCGCGTGACGTATGAACATTTCGCGCGGCGGACGGGGTTCTGAGGCACGTCTGCGCATTTGCTGCCAGCTTCCGGTATCAGCCGGGCATCCAGTATCCCGGTACCTTGGCCTTGCAAGCTGGCTAAGGTCGGCGACGTGCGAACATAGATTAGCGCGAGCTTAAGCAAGACCAGGCCAGTATCTCAAAATCCACCGGGACAAGCGCGCCAAATAATCTCATGTGTACCGAGCGCGAACGGAGGGTAGACAAGCGAAGATTCCAATAGCATTGTTGGCACTGGGACGGGGCTCGATCGGCAAGCGCTAACGATGCTTGTCGATGGTTGGCAGAAGCTAAACCGTACAGCCGTAATTGCCACGGTTGCGAGACAAGGAGTCCCAAGGATGCCGAACCAGACCAGCGATCAATGGTGGGTCAATGACCAGACGCCGGATAACCCATATGGCAAAAGCGAAGATTACGAGGCCTACCTCACCTACCTTGGAGCGCTGGACCGGTCGCTGACGCCGGCGATCGCGGCGGGTACGCTAAGGATCAATGTCACCGAGCTCAATGATCACCCCGAGTACAAGGCCGCCGCGATCGGCGCCTTGCAGATGTGGGCCCTTGTCACTCCTTTGAAGTTCGAAATCGTCGACGATGCGCCATACAACAGCGCAACCGACTGGATGCAGGTTGTCAGCCCCGAACTGGGCGAGGAAGACGACGGCAGCGCTTATTCCAACGACCGCTATGTCAGCATAGGTCAACGTTTCCACGACACGGAGAACAACAAGACCGATATTGGCGGCTATGTGTTCGATTCCTTCATCCATGAATTCGGTCATGAGTTCGGCCTGAACCACCCGGGCCTCTACAATTACAGCGGTCCCGGCGGCGTTCAGATCAACTATCTGAACAATGCGACCTGGACCTTCGACCGTCAGCAATACAGCGTGATGTCCTATTTCGATGGGATCGACGTCGGCGAAGCCACCCGCTGGTCGGCTTCAACGCCGATGATGGCCGACATAGAAGCCGTCATCCGCCGCTTTTTCGCGACCGTCGACGAGAATGGGGTGTTCACCTATCAGCATATCGACCTCAACACGGGCGACAATGTCTACGGCTTCGGCAGTACCGTGGATGGCTACCGGCTCAGCGCCTCGGGCATGCAGCACGATATCGGTTTTGTGATCCATGACACCGGCGGAACCGATACGATCGACTTCTCCGGCTCGACAGCGGGCACGATCCTGGACCTGCGCGCCGGTCAGTTCTCCAGCGTGAACGGCCATAGCAACAATGTGTCGATCTTTGCCGGGCACAACGCCGATACAACCGACTATTACATCGAGAACGGCATCGGCAGCAGCCACAACGACATCCTGATCGGCAATGACGGGGCCAACGTGCTGGATGGCCGCGGCGGCGGCGACCGCATGGCCGGCAATGGCGGCGACGACACCTATTTCGTCGACTCCCTCGACGACATCGTGCGCGAAGAAGCCAATGGCGGGAACGACACGGTCGTTCTGCTGTCCCGGAGCTTGAATATCCGGAAAATCGCCAACGTCGAACACATCATCTACGCCGATGAGTCGACACCCCAACCGGGAGATGGCGGCGGCGAAACGCCTCCCATCATCGGCGACAACACGATGACCAGCGTCATCTTTGGCGACAATGGGAACAACACGCTCGACGGCGGCGCCGGCAACGACACGATCTTCGGTCAGGGCGGCGATGACCTCATCATCGGTGGCCGCGACTCGCTCGCCAGCCGCGACATCAACAACACCATCGATGTCGCCGACCTTGAAGACCAGACCGAGAGCGACGACGGCAATGACACGCTCTATGGCGGCGGCGGCAACGATACGATCCTCGGCGGCCAGGGCGACGATATTCTCGACGGCGGCGCCGGCGACGATACGCTGAGCGGCCAGGATGGCGTCGATATATTCAGGGGCGGCGCGGGCGTCGACACGGTCGACTACAGCAAGGAAAGCCCCTTCCAGCTGCTCGTCAACCTCGAGACGAACGTTGCCAATGGCGGCACCGGCACGGGCGACACCTTCTACAGCATCGAGAACCTGATCGGGTCCGATGACCGCATCGACCGTTTCATCGGTACCTCGGCGGCAAATCATTTCTGGGGCCGGGGCGGCGGCGACTATTTCAATGGCGGCGGCGGCAACGACATACTGGATGGCGGCAACGATGGTGACATCCTCTACGGTGAAGCCGGCAACGACACGATCATCGGCGGCGCCGGCCAGGACTATCTGGATGGCGGCGCCGGTATCGATACGGTCGTCTACGAAGGCAGCTCCTCGGGGGTGACGATCGACCTCGCCAACGGCACAGCCAATGGCGGCGACGGCGATGGCCCGGTGCAGATCGTCGGGCGCGGCACCGTTATCCGGCACGACATCCTCGTCGGTTTCGAAAATGCCGTCGGCTCCTTCTTCGACGACCATCTCATCGGCAACGCCCAGGCCAACAAACTTTCCGGCGGCGCGGGCAACGACACGCTGACCGGCGGGGGCGGCGCCGACACATTGAATGGCGGCGCCGGCAGCGACACGGCGGACTATGCCGACGCCACCAGCGGGCTCAGCCTCACACTGGGTGGCGGCAAATCCGGCGGCGACACCTATATCTCCATCGAAAATCTGGCCGGTTCGGGCTTCAGCGATCACCTGACGGGCGATGGCTCGGCCAATGTGCTGACCGGCCAGGGCGGCGCCGACAAGATCGACGGCGGCGGCGGCGATGACACCCTGCTCGGCGATTTCGCCTATCAGGGCGATGCTCCGCCACGCCCGGGCATGGGCACCGGCTACGCCACGCTCGGACTAGATGCGACGAACAATTCGGTCTCAACCGCCTTCGATATCTCGAACAACTTCTCGCTGGCCGCCGACCCCGACATCTTCGATTCGACGACCACCCTTCACATCACCGTCAACGCCACTGGAAACGGCCTTGGCGGCTATTACAGCGTCAACCTGGCGGCCGGCACGATCATCACGATCGACATCGATGGAATTGCCGACCCCAATGTCCATGACAGCATCGTCAGGCTGCTGGACAGCGACGGCAATGTCGTCGCACAGAACGACGATGGCGGCGACGACCCCGGCTCCACCAACGGCCGGGATTCGAGCACGAGCTTCATCGTCGAGAAAACCGGAACCTACTACATTCTGGAAGGCGAATGGTCGGCCACCGCTCCTGGCGATGGCTGGGTGGAATCCGTGCCGGAGGGCTCGACCTACAAGCTGAACGTATCGGTCGAATTCCCGCCCGCGCCGGCTCAGCCGGGCGTCGCGGGCGCCGATACGCTCAACGGCGGCGGCGGTAGCGACCTTTTGGATGGCGGGCTGGCTGCCGACACGCTGACCGGCGGCGCGGGCCAGGACTATTTCCGCTTCTCGACAGAACTCGGGAACGGCAATATCGACTGGATCAAGGACTTCAAGGTCGCCGACGATACGATCCTGCTGGACAACCTCATCTTTGCCAGCGTTGGCGGCGACGGTGCCCTCGCCCTGGGCTCATTCTACAAGAGCGCAGCGGGTGTTGCTCATGATGCCGACGACCGCATCGTCTATGACACCGACAATGGAATATTGTCTTACGACGCCGATGGATCCGGACAGGGAGCAGCCATTCAATTTGCGCACCTGAACACAAATTTGGATCTTTCGGCTGCAGACTTCATTGTCATCTAACACGCTAACGGGAGGGGAGTCTTCAGGCTCCCCTCCCGAAACACGCCGCGTTGCAGAGGTATCGCAGCGAAAAAGGGAGGGTACGCGATGACCGATCGCCGCACAGTATTGATGGCCGCCGGAGCTGTGGCTGTCGCCGCGGCCACCGGGGCAGCGGCTGCGCAATCGACAGATATTCGAGGCTCAGTCACGTTCGTGGGCGGCAAGCCTATCCCGGAAGGTCATCTCGAGATCTATCTTGAGGACCCCGCCATTCAGGACAGTGCGCGACGTCGCGCCGCGAAAACGAGCCTCAAAAGCGAGGGCGGCTCAAAGACGATAGAATTTTCCTTGCCCCTGCCCGCAAGCGCGACTGCGTCACCAACGCTGCAGATCGTTGCGCGCCTGGAGCGTGCGGACGGCTGGCTGCTCGCGCGGGGCAGCGCACAGTTCGAGGCGGGCTTGCCCGTCCATGTCACACTCAAGGCAGTAACGTATTGAGGGGCGAAATGTCATATCCTGATTGCGAGCTCGCATGCAGCTGACGCCCGCGCCGCCGCTTACGCTGGTCGGAATTCTGGCGTCCTTTCGACGTGCTTTTTCGGGCATTGTCCTGATGAGCGGGGTCGTCAACGTGCTGACCCTGACCGGCTCGTTCTTTATGTTGCAAGTCTATGACCGGGTCGTTCCGGGTCGCAGCGTGCCGACGCTGGTCGGCCTGGCGGTTCTTGCGGCAACACTGTTCGTGTTTCAAGGCGTGCTGGAGTTGATCCGCTCTCGCCTCATGGTGCGGCTGGGACAGGGGTTGGATGCAAAGCTGAGCCCATCGGTCTATTCGGCGCTGATGCGCCTGCCGCTACGCGCCAAGCCTTCCGGTGACGGACTGCAGCCCTTGCGGGATCTGGATCAGGTTCGTGCCTTTATCGGCAGTCCCGGACCGACCGCGCTGTTCGACCTGCCATGGATGCCGCTCTATATCGGCATCTGTTTCATTTTTCATTTCTGGATCGGCGTTACCGCGCTTGCCGGCGCCGTTGTCTTGTTTGCACTGACGCTTCTGGCCGAACTCCGGACCCGCGGCCCGACGAGGATCGCCGGACAGCACGCAGCCGTCCGCAGCACGTTGGCCGAGGCGACAAGGCGCAATGCCGAAGCCATGCAGGCCATGGGTTTTGGCGGGCGTATCGCCGAGCGATGGCATGCCGTCAATACCGAGTACCTGAACGCCCATGCGGCAGCCAGCGATGTCCAGGGAACGCTTGGCACGATTTCCAAGATCCTGCGATTGATGCTGCAATCCGCCATGCTGGCGATCGGCGCTTATCTGGTCATCCAGCAAGAGGCGACCGGCGGCATCATGATCGCAAGCTCGATCATGATGGGCAGGGCGCTGGCTCCGATCGAACTGGCGATAGCGCATTGGAAGGGTTTCATTTCGGCGCGGCAAAGCTGGGCTCGCCTGAAGCAGCTGTTGGCTGCGCTGCCGGAAGGCGCATCCGGCGTAACCCTGCCCGCGCCCGTCAGCGCGTTGGCGGTCGAGAATGTAAGTGTCGCACCGCCGGGCGAACGGACGCCGGTGGTGTGGGATGCGAATTTTTCACTGGCCAAGGGATCGGGCCTGGGGGTCATCGGCCCGAGCGCTTCCGGTAAATCGTCGCTGGTGCGTGCGCTTGCGGGCGTCTGGCTGCCGGCGCGGGGCGCCGTGCGGCTGGACGGCGCGACACTTGACCAGTGGCCGCCCGACGAGCTCGGCAAACATATCGGCTATCTGCCGCAGGATGTGCAGCTGTTTGACGGAACGACTGCGCAGAACATCGCCCGCTTCGACCCGGATGCGTCATCCGATATGGTGCTTGCAGCGGCCAAAGCCGCCGGCGTGCATGATCTCGTCGTGCATCTGGCCGACGGTTACGACACAAAGGTTGGCGAAGCCGGCGCCTCGCTGTCGGCGGGCCAACGCCAGCGTATCGCCCTTGCGCGCTCTCTCTATGGCGATCCGTTCATGGTCATCCTGGACGAGCCGAATTCCAATCTCGACGCAGAGGGCGAAGTGGCCTTGTCCGCCGCCATCCAGGGCATCAGGGACCGCGGCGGCATCGTTATCGTCGTCGCGCACCGATCCACTGTCCTGGCCAATGTCGACACTGTGCTGGTGATGGCCAATGGGCATGTGCAGGCCTTCGGTCCGAAGGATGAAGTGCTGAACAAGGTTTTCCGATCGGCAGCACCGCTCAAGGTCGTTGCCGCCACGGAGAGAGGGGTTCCGGCATGAGCGAGGACAGAAGCGCTTTGCATCACAAGCAGGTCCGCCGCTATCTCGTGGCTGGGGTTGCTACCTGTCTGCTGCTTGTCGGAGGTGTTGGCGGCCTGGCGGCGGTGACCAAAATGTCGGGTGCGGTGATCGCAGCTGGCCGGCTGGTGGTCGATTCCAACGTAAAGAAGGTTCAGCATCCGACGGGCGGCGTGGTCGGTGAGATCAGGGTGCGTGAAGGCGACCGGGTCAAAGCGGGCGATATTCTGGTGCGCCTGGATGAGACGACAACGCGCGCCAACCTGGCGATCGTCTCAAAAGGCCTGGATGAGTTCTATGCACGTCTGGCGCGCCTGGAGGCAGAGCGTGACGGCAAGGACACGATCAGCTTTCCGGAGGTTTTGACATCGCGGCGCGACGAAGCCGGTGTCGCCGCATCGATGGCCGGAGAACAATCGCTGTTCGATTTCCGGCACCAGGCGCGATCTGGCCAGCGATCGCAATTGCGCGAACGGATCGCCCAGTTGACGCAGGAGACCGCCGGCCTGACCGAGCAGCTGCAGGCGAAACGCCGCGAGATCGAGCTGATCCAGATCGAGCTGGAAGGCGTGCGGTCCCTGTGGCATCGCAAGCTGATAGGGATCGACCGCATGACGTCGCTGGAACGGGACGCGGTGCGGCTCGAAGGCGAGCATGGGCAGTTGACCGCGGGAATAGCCCAGGTGAAAGGCAAGGCGGCCGAGATCGAACTGCAGATCATCCAGATCGACCAGGATCTTCGCAGCGAGGTCGCGAACGATTTACGCGAAACGCAAGGAAAGATCTCCGAGTTCGTCGAACGCAAGGTGGCGGCCGAGGACCAGTTGAAGCGCATCGATCTGCGCAGCCCGCAGGATGGCGTGGTGCTGCAGTTGGCCGTGCATACGATCGGCGGGGTTATCACGCCCGGCGAGCAGGTGATGCAGATCGTACCGGTGACGGACGATCTGACCGTTGAAGCGCATATTGCGCCGCAGGATATCGACCAGGTGACGATGGGCCAGAATGCGATTTTGCGCCTGTCGGCCTTCAATCGGCAAACCACGCCGGAACTGACCGGGACGCTGTCGCGAATCTCGGCGGATCTCACCATCGAAGAGCGCACCGGAGCAGCCTTCTATGTTGCGCGGGTGACGCTGCCGAAAACCGAGGTCGCCAAGCTGCGCGGGTTGGCGCTGGCGCCGGGCATGCCGGCCGAAGTGTTCTTCCCGACGGGCGACCGGACGATGCTTTCCTATCTGGTTAAGCCGCTGTCGGATCAAATCCAGAAAGCTTTCCGGGAAGAATGAAGCCGCACTTTTGAGAGCTAAGGCAATTCTAGAGTCTTTCACGTTTTGATGGAAGCGTACCCGGCGTTTGCGAAGTAGTTCTTGCATTCGCCGGGTTCGATTGTTTCGACGAGGTGGCCGATGTGGCGCCAAGTGTCCTCGACGGTTCGCTTCTGG
>NZ_JACDTY010000017.1 GCF_013520985.1 Mesorhizobium neociceri
GGGTCGTGCGTGCGCGATATTCTTCTTGACTAAATGCAGACACTGGCAGTTCTCCTACCTTGATACACGACGATTGCACGAGGCAATTCAATTCGGCTTTGCTTTCCTCGAAGCGGAACATTGGGCTGTTAAGCTTGAATACTCGTGAACTCTGCCGAGACAGCATCCCACGAAGGATGGAACACGCAAAGTGTATCATAGGATATTCACATTGATATTATTTGTACGCGATAACCACGAGGTGCTCGCTACTGGTTGTAAACGCTCCACCTTCCTGCCCATATGCTTCAACAGTCTCGAACCCCGCGCTTCGCAACATGCGAACGTAATCGGAAAACCCATACTGCCTGAAAGAAAGCTGCGTTCGTCTAACGCATCCATCGCGGACGATAATCCTTTCGAGGTTCCGACGATCGCTTAGCACATCGTTGCTCATTATATCGATTCTTAGATCGTCATTACGCTGCACAAGGTAGATAGGCGACTCTCGGCGCAGGAAAGCAAAGCGATTGGCGGAATCAATTAGAAGACGCCCGCCCTTTCGAAGTGAAGAAGCGGCTTCACGAAGAACTCTCTCATTGTCCGCGTCGTCGAAATAGCCAAACGTCGTGTACCACATAAAAACCGCGTCAAATCGATCTCGCCAGAGAAGTGAGCGCATGTCGCCCAGAACATATTCAACATGTACTCCGCGCTCAGCCGCATCCGCTTCGGCTTTTTTTAGCAAGATCGGCGAAATATCAAGTCCGGCTACCCTCCCTCCTTTTTCAGCCAACCGGTTGGTAATCCGCCCATAGCCGCATCCCAGTTCAAGAACTGAGCTGTCTTGCGCAAGGGAAAGAAGATTCCAAATTGCTCCTGCTTGTTGGTCACTTGTCTCCGGCGGATTTACCATATCGCCAAAATGATAGTAATCTTCACTGAAGTATGATGCAAGTTCTGACAAGGACACTGAATTGCTCATCTTGCTATTCATGTTTCTTTACCTTATAGGGCCATTTAGATTGATTTTTGCATGGTGCTGATAATATTGAAAGAAAACATTTGTGAATTTTTTCATACCGTTGCTAAAATTTTTGGCGGTCATTGACTTTTGGCGGGGAGCTGAAATCGGATAGCCGCGGTAATCCACCAGTCCTTGGGTGTGTGCTGCGATGGCATGACCGGATGGCCTTCTTCCACCATGCCGATAGCGAATGGCATCGACCTTTTCGCGACTGAGCCCGCCGTATTTCCTACGCGCGGTCCAGCGTAGTAGTGCATGGAATCGGGCAAGCCCCGCCGCTCGCCAGTCGCAGTCACCGCCGCATCAATAGCATTCCCGCCGGCGCACAGCATTTCCACCCCCGCTCCGCGCTCTTTATCCTTCAATAGCACTCTTTCGGTAATCAGTATTGCGCGCCTTTCGATCTCATCCTTCGGGCAAATCGTCCAACCAGCAGGCGCCCTCGCGGTGCGGCCGGGAAAAGATCTTGCCGATCTTTTTCGGATCCTTGTTTTGGTGATACCGCATATACACGCGGCCATCCGCTCCAAAGTCAAGAATTTCGATCTTCCCTGTGTAATGGGACATAATGTATTTGAATGTCTTTTGAATGCCGCTCAGACGTTGGTTGATGCCGTGCGCAATCTCTAGTCCACAGCGCAGTGGAACCTGAAAATGCGATGCGCCTTTCACCGGCCTGCCCTGAAAGAGATAGTAAGGGCGGACACCCATTTGGTGACACTTGGCGAAGGTCGCAGCCAAGACCTCGGGATCATCGTTGACTTTCGCGAGAAGCACGGATTGGTTGAGGAACTGCACGCCCTGTGCGCGCAAGGAGAGAATGTTGCGCTCCGCCTCGACCGAGATTTCACCGATGTGGTCGAAATGAGTGACGATCACTGCGGCCTTGCCGGCTTCAAGGATCCGTTGGAACAAAGCAGGTAGGGCGGGATCCCCGAACCGTTTGGGCTCGTAGGCGACTGTTTTTGTGCCAAATCGAATCGACTCCAGATGAGGGATCGGCAGCAGATAATCAAGAATTTTGTCAATCTTGGCGGTGCTGAGCACGAACGGGTCGCCTCCCGATAGCAACACGTTCGTCATCTCAGGATGGCCGCGAATGTATTGCGCACTCTGGGCAAAATCAGGTGCGATCTCATCGGAGTCTTTTCCGACGATGCGTTTGCGAAAGCAAAAACGGCAATATGAAACACAACGGTCCGTTACCAGCAACAACCCGGTCTGGGCGTACTTGTGCTGAAGTCCGGGCACGACAGTGTTGTCATGCTCGCCGCTCGTATCCAGATTGCCGGGACTCTCGAATTCCTCGAATGAGGGCTCGACAATGTACTTAAGCTGGTCGTAGTAACCACTCTTGGTGATCTGCTCGCGATAGAATTTTGTGACATGATAACGCGTGATGCTGTGAGCTTGTAGCTCACCCTCGGTGACGACGCGCCTCCCCTCGATGAAATTCATAGCCGCAATTCCCAATCCCGGACCGGGGTTAGTGGACGATGATTGAGGCGGGCAAAGGCTGTCTTCGCCGAGGTCGCCCGCACGTTCGGATCGAGATAGCTCAGGCCCTGATCCTCATAGCCGACCGCGATCGCCTCGGGATCCCGCTCCTCCTGCGCCTCAAGCAATTCTTGAATGAAGTGGTCTCGCGGATAGACAACTTCGGTCGGGTTGGACTCCGCTCGAAAACGGTGATGCTCCTCCGCCAACAGGAGCGGCGCCGACCAGACCCGCTGCCCTGAGTCAGCCGCCATCCGGCTCAGCGCCTGCTGCAAATACCCTACAAACCGCTCGACCGTGCTCCGCTCAAATAGCGACGTCGCATAAATCAGCCTCCCGCAGATCGCCCCGCCGACCTCAGCGAACTCAAGCGCAAGATCGCGTTGCGCGACACGGTCGACGCCGACGTAGTCAAGTTCGAGCCCGGTCAGCGACGCCCGCTCCTCGCCATTATCTTCGCATGCAATTATGATCTGAAAAATGGGAGTATGAGCCAGGTTGCGGGGCGGGTTCACGAGTTTCGTCACCTGCTCGAACGGCAGGTCATGGTTTGTCTGCGCTCCAAGCGCAACGGCATTCACCCGCTCCAGCAAGGTCCGCAACGGCAGCATGTTGGCGAAGAGGCCGATCACCCCTTCGATCTCGGACCGCGCGCGATTGGCGCTCGCCGTGCCGACGACCAGACCGATCTGCTGGAACAGCTCGCCGCCCTCCATCCGGAAGGTGGTGCGCAGCACCTCATGACGCGCCACCAACCCCTCCAAGACTGACTGCAGAGTCACCTCGTCCAACTGGCCGCGAAGCCGAAGCCCCGCTTGGATGTGACAGGCCTCGCTACCGCCCGCCAGACGCGAAAGGAGCCAAAGCCGCTGCTGGGCGAATGACAGCGGCACCCGCGACGGACGCGGCAAAGCTTCAATTCGCGGGACCGCATTCAGTGCAGCGCCTATCGCATTGATTAGCATCGTTCGAGGAAGTTTCATGTAAACCTCTCTGCCGGAGATTGCGAGACCGCAAGGTCGTAGCGGATTCTTCGCCGTGTTCCACGCAATCGGCGTGCCACCGAAGAGGTTGTGCGAGCAACAGGGGCAACACCATATTTTTCCTGCGCCTCAGCATGTCAGGTTCCGAACACAGATGTCTTCACCCGGACACTGCTGAGCAAGGACCTCGGATGACGGCCGTCAACGAGAGGAGTGAGTTCTTCCAGGCCGAGCGGCTCTCGCGATTGAGGGCCGGGATCTGGCACTTTGCGTCCCAGTCGATGCCGACCGCGATCAGCATAGCCTGGCTCAGGACGGTGCTAGGTGCCTTATCGTATCGGGCGTCGGGACAGAGTGGGCAAACGGCTCTTGCAGTTGGCGTTGGGCAAAGGCCTTCAGACTTTCGTCCAGGCGCTTGCTGATGGCCGAAGTCGAAGCTGAGAAAGGCATGGCCGCACAGCTCATCCGTGATCGCTTTCATCTGGCCGATCCACAGCCTTGCACATACCCTTTCGCAATAGTAGCCGCCAAGGGCGCGCTCCGAGCGCTAGTGGTTTACGCCTGACATAAGAGTCCGGCTTGGGATTCCCTTTTGTGAGTGCGCATGCGAGTCTGGCGCATGCGCACAAGGATATTCCTCACTGTTTCTTCGAATTGATCATCAGCGCGCTGGGCGCGCTGATGAGAGATCGCAATGCGCCGCAGAAGCACGTTAACTGCCGAGATCATTCTGTTGAGCAGCGACGGCGTGGGCACCGTCGAGATCATGCGGCAAACTGGTAAGTCCAAGACCTGCGTGTGGCGCTGGCAGGAGCGCTTCGCCGCGGAAGGCTTCGAGGGACTGTTGCAGCGACAAGACGCGCCCCTCGCGCATTGCCCCACTCGGACCTGAAGTCGCCGATCGTGTGATGGCAGTGACGTTGCAGAACTCGTCTGCGAGACGACGCACTGGACCGCCGCCATGACGGCGCGTGCTGCCGGCAACAGCCAGCGCGGTGCGCCGGATCTGGAAGCGCACGGGCTGCAGCCCAACCGCTGGCGCCAGTTCAAGCTCTCCAACGATCCGCAGTTAGTCGACAAACTGCGCAACGTCGTCGGCCTCTATGTTTCCGCCGGCTCACGCCTTCGTGCTGTCGGTCGACGAGAAGAGCCAGATCCAGGCGCTCGACCGCACCTAGCCCGGCCTGCCCATGAAGAAGGAGGCTCGGCACCATAACCCACGACTCCAAGCGCAACGGCACGACCACCCTGTTTGCCGCCCCTCAACGTGCTCGACGGCACCGTCATCGGCAGGAACATGCAGCGCCCTGACCCGTAAGAGTTCAGACTAATATGCGCACGGGCATCACAGGGCAAGCAAATCCGCATCAAAGCGGCCCTGAATGAACGCCAGAGTAAAACTAGCTTCTCCTGGACATCGCAGCTCTCTGAAGTTTTCGAGATGCTCCGTGCCATCGAGAAGGCCGGAGCCAACGTTGCAACTAACCTTTCAAATAACTTTACAGAATCTTTGCGATCGCGGATCACTGACAGTGATACCTTCCCGCAGCGTCTGAGGTCGACCCGAATAAGACCGATGCCCGTTACGCGCGTAACCGCGCACATCCCGCAACGTCGGAGTTAATGGCCAATGGCAACACGAGCGCTCATCCTGCTGGAAGGTCACAGGAGTGTTGGTCTGTCATACATGAAAGCAGCCCAGCGTCTTGGTCTTCACCCAATTACGCTGTCGGGGGATCCAACTCAGTACGACTATCTTGCGGCGGAAAGCCTCGAGGCCATCCTTGTCGACACAGACGATCTCGATTCGCTGATCCGCGAATGTTCCCGGCTACGTGCGACCTATGACATTGCTGGCATCACGGGCTTTTCGGGCCTCGACGAGTCGATCTATGCGACAGTTGGCAAGCTCTGCTGGCATTTCGATCTGCCAGGACCTAACCCGGCATCCATTGAACAATGCTGTGACAAATTCACTCAACGTCAACTCCTCGCGGCGGCCGGCGTTCCAATGCCTGCTTATCGCCTGGCAACGAACGCGACGGAGGTGGAAAGCGCTGCAACGGAGATCGGCCTGCCGGTGATTGTTAAGCCAGCCATCGGCAGCGGCAGCTGCGGTGTCCGATTGTGCCGTAACGTCGACGAGTTGGCCAAACATACAGCCTATCTGCTGGCTGGGGAGACGACGTGGGGGTCTTCGTCGAGGATACTGATCGAAGAATTCGCTCAAGGCCCCCAGTATAGCGCTGACACAATGGGAAATGAGGTGATTGCAGTAGGTGCCGCTGACTTCGACTGCCCACCCCAATTCGTCGTTCGTGGTAGCATCTTTCCAGCCCTGCTGACTGACGACGAGCATAAATGCATTGCCGATGTTTCGCTGAGCTGTTTGCGCGCTCTCGACCTTGCCTGGGGACCAGCAAACATTGAATTCCGGTGGACGGAGCGTGGCCCTGTAGTCATCGAAGTCAATCCGCGTCTTCCGGGTTGGACCACTCCTCGGCTGATTAAGCTGGCTTACGGCATCGATCTAATTGCCGAGCACCTCAAGCTTGTGATCGGCGAGGAATGGGATTTGCGCAGAAGGCATTCGCAGACTGCGGCCGCGCGGTTCCTGATTCCTGAGGGCGACGGCGTTCTCGACTGGATCGAGGGCGACAGTCTGGCGGTTGCCATACCAGGTGTCGCCGAGGTCAAGGTATATGTTGAACCCAGCACGCCGATCGTCAGGAAAGGCGATTTCCGAGACACCATGGGACATGTCATCGCCGCCTCACCCAGCCACGCTGAAACCGAGGCGATACTGCAGTGTGCTTTGGACTTAATAGGTTGGTCGATCACACCCTTTCCAACCCTCGGCGAACAGAAGCAATCTGCGGCCCCTCACCTCGCGGCACCAGGGCAGGTGACGCCAGTTAACGGATGATCGCGCCAAACATAGGTGGATTCGAAAGCGCAAAAGAGACTCAGATCGATGAGGAGATTTGGCCGGCCGGAAGGAACCCAGTCAGGCTGATTTTTTTGGCCCAGGCATGATACTGGCGCTGGAATTTAATGGAGCGCGCTTGGCTCTCAGGGACTTCGGCCGGTTGCGGCGAGCCAATGACCAGCTCCATGGCAGCTCGACGCCAGAGTTTGAGCTTCATCTGAGGCCTAGGCGGCTGTCGCCGGCTGGCTATTAACGTGGCCAAGCTACCGCTGGCCAACGAGCATGAGGACCTGGAGTTTGCTGTGGAACCGTAATGATGCGCTGTCCGCGAGTTAGCCAGCGGCCCCTTGGTCCCTAACCAGCGCGACGCCTTCCTAATCGACGGCGCTGGACCGGCAAACCTGGTGAAGTTGTGTGCGTCAAGTTCTGCAAAAAATGGCGTGGCATTCAGGCGGTGATGTTGGCGTGCCGCCGCGCAGCCCCCGCGTTTGAGCGGCGGACATGGCGGGCCGCGTCTCAGGCGGCCAGTGCCCTCAGGTTCTCCTTCTTGTGCTCGCGCAAATGATCCATATTGAGGTAGCGGGTCGCCTCGAGCCAGTTCTCGTGGATCTCCACCGCCAGTGCCCGAACCAGCCGCAGACAGCTCTGCGGACTGGGGAAGATGCGAACGACCAGGGTTCGCCGCTTGATCTCCTGATTCAGCCGCTCCAGCATGTTCGTCGACTTCATGTGCTTGTGATGGGCAAGCGGCAGCCGGTAGAAGCTCAGCGTCTCCTCGATGTTGTTCTCCACCCAATCCACCACCTTCGGGTATTTGGCCAGTTCGACACCGAGCACCTGGCGCCGGCCCTCCCAGTCGACGCCGATCGCCACCAGCACCGCCTGGCTGGCGATCACGCCGGCTTCGCGCGCCCGCTCATAGCGCGCATCCAGAATGAGGTATAGGTAAGGTTCGGCAAGCCGCCGCTCAAAGAACGCCTTCAGCGCCTCATCCAGCCGCGCCGTCGCCTGGCCTACCTTCGAGGCCGACCAGCGCCGACACCAATGCCTTCTCCGAGCGCTAATAACGCTCAAACAACTCCGTCGAGAACCGGCCGGCCCGATCCTGCGGAACGCGAAGCTCCAGGGCCCCAACCCGCGTCACAAGCTTGCGCTCATAATAGCCGGACCGGTAACCAACCCGCTCGGTCGTCCGCTCGCCTTTCTCGGCCCCGATCGCCTCCGTCATCTCGGCTTCCAAAGCCTCCTGCACCACAGTCTGCAATACCTTGCGAAAGCCGTCCTCATCCGGCAACGCTTTCAACTCGCCTCTGCTCAGTCTAACTTCTCGATTGGTGATGGCACTCCCCTTCCACGGGAATCGGTGGTCGCAACGCCACCAGCGTGCCATGGCCGCCCCTCGCCTCAAAGGGCTGTTCTCTCTCCAGAGCTTTTTGCAGAACCTTCAGGACACTATCTGGAGATGCCTTCACTGCCGACGCGGCGCAAATCGGTGGGTCGCTGCCGCATCGGCCTTCATGTCCACCAGAGAACAAGATCCGGCCGCGCAAACCCGAAAAAGCTGTTCAGCAGCACGCGACGCTTTCCGTTGCCTGAATGACCGGTGACCCCATGAACGAAACCGCCATCAAGTAGGGCAATATCCCCAGCCTTGAGCTGGATTTCGCGACTAGGGACGGCCTCGATATAAGCTGCAGAGTAGGGATATCCCGTGGTCTCCACACCTTGCGACTTTCGATCCGCAACTGTCGGCTTGTGACTCCAGAGCCTCAAGTTTCCACCTTCGTCAGGCATGCTGGGATAAAAGTTGAGTGCTGCGACGGTGTTGTGCGCCACCGCAGAAATCTCGTAATCGTTCCCAGCACGTAACACTTGAGCGACATCGTCGTGGGGGTCCAAGGAAAACGTGCCACTCCCAGACCAACTGAGAGCGCGACAAACATTTGCCTGACCGTGTTCTGAACGGGCCAGCCGCAATTCAATGCCTTGGTTGTGCAGCTCGCGCTTCAATGCGTCGAATATTCCTCGGACCGGATCAACCAAATTCTCAAATAGGGCGTCGACGAACGGTTTCGCATGTTTCGACTCCGCGAAATAGGTGGCTGCATCCTTCCTATAGTGGGATGCGCCCACATATTGTCCGGGGACGCCGTCTTTACGCTCCTTGAGACCGGGACTGCTAACAAAATTCGTGGTGATCTCCTCGGCTACTTCGGTGCTGAAACCTTGCTTGATGTGCAGAGCCGTGATCTCACCTTTCAGGACCGAGATGATCTCCGCCGTGCTGATCGAGCCGGTTCGTTCCTTGATGGTAAGAGGCGAGATGGCCGGCGGTTGAGCTACTTGATTAGTCGCCATTTGTTTTCTCCTGTAGTGCCTGATCGAGGATGGCAATGCCATGATCGAGTTCGTCATCTGAGATTGTTATCGGCGGAAGGACTTTGATGACGTCGCGATTTGGCCCGGAGGATTCGATCAGCAGGCCGTTTTCGAACGCGAAATCATGCACACGCCCAACAACGGCCTGTGACCGGCACTTGAGGCCGGCCATCAGACCACGGCCGCGCTTTTGTTCGATGCACTTCGGGAATTTCGCAACGAGGCGATCAAGGTGTTCTTGCAGTTTTACTGCCGTCCCCTCGACGGCTTTAGTAAACTGCCTATCGGACCACATTTTGCACATGGCCGCGGAAGTCACAAAGGCGAGATTATTGCCTCTAAAGGTCCCGCTATGTTCTCCCGGATTCCATATGTCCATGTCAGGGCGAATCAGAACTATGGACAACGGATTACCTGAACCGCTTAGCGATTTCGAAAGACAGACGATGTCGGGCTCGATTTTCGCGAACTCGAACGAGAAGAAATCGCCCGTTCGTCCGGAACCTGCCTGAATGTCATCGACAATGAAAACAACGTCGTGCTTACGGCAAATGCGCTGAATTTCTGAGAGCCAAGGGGCGGATGCGGTGTTCATGCCGCCTTCTGCTTGGATGGGCTCCAGGATGATTGCGGCCGGCTTTTCTATCCCGCTGCCTGGGTCGCCCAATACGTGATCAATGTAACTCGCGGAATCGAAAGTTTGGTTCGGATAGTTCTCGTAAGGGACACGGATCACATCGTGGCGAGCAACGCCGCCAAGCTGTCTGGTTGACGCTGAACCCGACACCGCCAAGGAGCCGAGCGACATGCCATGGTACGAATTTGTGAAGGCCATGACACTCGAGCGGCCGGTAAATTTTCGCGCCAGCGCCAACGCGGCTTCGTTAGCGTTTGTCCCGGTCGGCCCAGGAAACTGTATCTTGTAAGAAAGGCCGCGGGGCTTCAGGATCGACTCGACAAACACTTCGATGAAATCGCGCTTTGCAGCTGTATACATATCAAGCGACAAAACAATATTTTTATCGGCGAGATATTTAATTGCCGGGGCCATAATATCTGGATTGTTATGACCGTAGTTGAGCGCGCCGGAGCCTACAAGGAAATCAATATATGGTTTTCCGGACTCGTCCCAGATTGTCGCCCCAAGTGACTTTTTAAAGACTGTTGGAAAGGATCGTCCATAGCGACGAACGTTAGACTCGTAAGCTTCAAAAATGTCGATATCCATTAAAGGGCCTCTCCATATGCGGCTTGCGATCAACGCTGCAAGTTCTATGTTCACGCATTCCAAACCATTGATTTTGACGATTAGCTACGGCCAATCTCTGCCTTAAAGCGAACGTATCATGGTCAGCGACTTGCATTCGCAAAGAGTCTGTAAACTTGTTTGACGAATCTGTTGCAACGCTTTGGATAGCGTGACAGCCAGTACCCGCCTTTGCGGCAACGCTATCGGCGGCATGGTTGGCGCGGGCGACTGACACAACCGCACCGGTTTTTCCAGCATGACTTCAACCACGATGCTTTGGTATTTCTCTACGTCGGCCGTGACGGGATCCTTGCCGACGAGTAGCTGTGGCAGATAGCGATTTCTCTCCTTCGATGTGACGGCGAGACCGGTGTTCGCTCGAGTTTCGTTTTGGAACGCGGACCAGCCAGACCGCGATTCGCGACAGAACTGAAATTGACCACGGCCTCTAATCGTGGCCGTGGCCGCCGTGACGGTGATTGCGCTGTTCCCTGGGCGGCGCGTTGGCCCACCCTTGGCTTCGCGGCATTTACAATGCCTCAGTCGGCCCTCGCGAGGTGACGGCCGCACTGCAGGCCACGAGCCGAGCGAGTGGTGTTCGGCACCCACGAGCTGACGCAGACGGCGCCTGCTTCGAGAAGGGGGATCGAAGCGGTATCGACAACCCCGGTGTTCGCCACTGCACTGTGTGGTGACGATGGCGCGGCTTGGAGCGCAGCACGACTAAGAGTTCCCACCCGGTCCACATTCATTCGAAAACGCTGGCTCAGGCGACGATACTGGCGATTTGTCCGATGCCGCTTTTTGTACGCAAGATTTCACTCTGTCCGACATCCGACAATTGTTGGATGTGAGACAGGGCGCCAAATCCGCTAACCAGCTGTGTGATCGAATTTCCTCTCTGGCACGTTCTGTGCAGCGTGGCTTGCAAACGCATCAGCGAGAAAATAGTCCCATGATCACACTTACTGAAAACGCCGTCGCCGCCGTCAAGGCCGCGCTTTCCCGCGCCGACGAACCGGCGGAAGGCTTTCGCATCATGGTCGAGGCGGGCGGCTGCGCCGGCCTCAAATACCTGATGGGTCTGGAAAGCGTCTCGCGCGAGGGCGATGCCATCATGCAGATGGACGGGGTCAGGGTATTCGTCGACGCAAACTCCCAGCCCCATCTCGCCGGCATGACCGTTGACTTCGTCACGGACCTGGAGTCCTCGGGCTTTGTCTTCGACAATCCCAATGCGCGGGACAAATGCGCCTGCGGCAAGTCCTTCGGCTAGCCGCCATAACGACAAGGATCGGCGCCATGCGGGGTGACACCGACAACGTCTACCTCATCAGCGACAAGGTGTATTTCATCAACCCGAACAATGTCGGCGCTTTGGACATCCCCAAAGCGGCCGGCAAGGTCGGCGCCGTCGCCTACGGTGATGGGCTTAAATTGACGATGGCTTTCGACCGTAAGACGCAGACGATCTCCGCCGCAACGTTCCAGACCTTCGGCCGCGGCTCGGCCGTAACCGCTTCCTCGCCGCTTACCGAATTCATCGTCGGCAAGACCATCGATGAAGCCCTTCAGATCACCGATCAGGACATGGCGGATTTTCTCGGCGCCCTGCCGCCGCACACGACATACTCATCGCTCGACCGCCTCATCCTGGAACGCGGCTTGCGGCTGATGAGCGAGTTCTTCCGTGCTGTGAGGCAGGCTTTCGAGGAGACGCCAGGATTCTCACGCCTCGTCCTCGTCAAGGCATCATCGGCATGAGCGACGTGATCGAGGCGTTTCTCGAGGTGATAGGCTTCGAGGATCCAGAGGCCCTTCCCCGCAGCCTTCCCCCGCTGAGACCTAATTCTGCATGGAGTTCGGGCGAGTGGGTTTTCGGCAACGACCCTCGAAGGTGGAACGACCTGCAAAACGTCCAGTGGGAGATTTCCCACTTATTGCCGTGTCTCGTAAGCCAACAGAGATGCTCCCTTGCTCACTCGAAAGCCGCTTAAGCAATGTCATATGCCGTCAAGGAAATTTTCTACACCCTTCAAGGTGAGGGACGAAATGCCGGGCGGGCTGCCGTATTTTGTCGTTTCGCCGGCTGTAACCTTTGGTCGGGACGTGAAGGCGACCGGGAAAGAGCATTCTGCGGATTCTGCGACACCGATTTCGTTGGGGTAGATGGCCCCGGTGGCGGACATTTTGCCACCGCACGGGAGCTTGCGTTGGCGGTCGAGCAAGCCTGGTGCGGGTCGGGAACTGGGCAGCGTCTTGTGGTGCTCACCGGAGGGGAACCCCTTCTCCAGATCGATGAAGAACTCCTGGAAGCGCTACATTCCTTGGCGTTTGAAATTGCAGTGGAGACCAACGGCACCATCCCCACACCCGACGGCATCGACTGGCTGTGCGTCAGTCCGAAATGCAATGCACGCCTCGTGGTCATGGCAGGGGACGAGCTAAAGCTTGTATATCCTCAGATTGGCGCGGAGCCCGCACATTTCGAAGTTCTCGCGTTTGAGCACCTTTTGCTTCAGCCGATGGATGGGCCCGAGCGCGATGCGAATACAGCCGCCGCAGTGGCCTATTGTCTTGCCAACCCACGTTGGCGCTTGAGCCTGCAAACCCACAAGCTTCTCGGGATCCCATGAAAATTACGCAAGCTTTCACCTTCGAGGCAGCGCACCGTCTTCCGCGCGTTCCAGACACCCACCGCTGTCACCGCATGCATGGCCACTCATACCGTGTGGAACTGCGTCTGGAAGGGCCCGTCGACCCAGACACGGGCTTTGTCATCGATTTCTTCGATGTAGAGGCTGTGTTCGGTCCGCTTCTGCAACGTCTCGACCATCACTATCTGAATGAAATTGAGGGTCTCGACAATCCGACCGCGGAAAACATTGCGGTCTGGATCTGGGATCAAACCAAGCCGCTTCTTGGCCAAATGTGCTCGGTGACAGTCTATGAGACACCGCTGTGTTGGGCTGAATACGAGGGTTGACCCGATGCAACGAGATCCGGGAACCGCGCTCGTCCTTTTCTCCGGCGGCCAGGATTCGACAACCTGCCTGGCTTGGGCGCTGGAGAACTTCGAGCGCGTCGAGACAATCGGCTTCGACTATGGGCAGCGGCATCGGATCGAGCTCGATGTGCGGCCTTACTTGATCGAGCGCATTCGAACAGACTTTCCGGCCTGGCGTGGTCGACTAGGCGAGGACCACATGATTGACATGGCCGTGCTCGGCCAAATCAGTGATACCGCGCTCACGCGCGACGTCGAGATCGCACTGAACGCGAACGGTATAACAAATACCTTCGTGCCTGGCCGCAACCTTCTGTTCCTCGGCTTTGCGGCCGCGATAGCTTACAGGGTGGGCGCGAAACACCTCGTGATCGGCGTGTCCGAGACGGATCGTTTCAGCTACCCGGATTGTCGAGATGACGCAATTAAAGCGATGCAACTTGCCCTGAACCTTGCAATGGAGACGCGTTTCATCATCCACACACCCCTCATGCGGCTCGACAAAGCGCAGACCTGGGCGCTGGTGGATTGGTTGGGCGGCGAGGCGCTCGTGGAGCTCATCCGCGAAGGAAGCCACACCTGCTATAGCGGAAACCGCGAGCATAGACATAGCTGGGGTTTCGGTTGCGGGACCTGCGTCGAGTGTAATCTTCGCGCAGCGGGATGGGAGCAATTCCGATCCTGCAAAGAGGCACCCGTAGCCGCCCATGAAAAACGTGAGCGCCCAGATCCAGGCCGACGGTGGCAATCTGTTCCATAGATCGTTTCCTTCTGTTTGTGATATTCAGCACGACCAGGGTAGGCGCCTTCGATGCCGTTTCGAAGGACTGTTCCATACCATTGACCTTGATGATCTTCGCCGTTCGCGTGGTGCTGTTTGGGCAGCACCATGGCGAGCAGGCTGCGGTTGTTATCCTTGATCCCGGTCGGATTGATCGTGGAGCGTTACCGCCAAGAAAAAAGAGAGGGTGTGGTTTCCACGGGAGGCGATTGATGGCCGAGCCTGCCCTTATGTGGAGGATCGTCCATGCACGTCCATAACCAGCATCGGCATCATTGAAGCGACGAATGACGACGTCATCGGCAATCGATGGTCGGCGCCTGCGTAAGCCGGCGCGGGCGCAGGCGCCTGCGGCGAAGCGATGTTGCGGATGTCCCTCCCCTGGCCCCGCCTCGGCCCAATCAAAGGATACCTGATAGGCGCCCTTCGATCTGCAATGCTCGTGCGCTTGGTGAATGCGCGTGCAGCTTGATGGCGATCGTCACAGCCTCAGTATCGATTTTGACGAAATGGATCTGCTCGACCGCCTGAAAACAATCGACCAGGTAGTTCAGCAAGGTCGATCTCATGTGCCGTCGAATTCAAAAGGCGGCTGCCGTCACGAAGGATGCGCGCAACCGCATCAAGCGCCGGGGCAAAGCCATCCCTATGCATCAGGGTGGCGAAAGTGTTGTTGAGGTCCCGAAAGCGCTGTCCGTTGAGGTCAGCCAGATTGGCGCCTTCGCGTTGCAGTGCGCCGCGCGGCTTCGGATCGCACAGCCGCAGCGCGTGGTGCCATCGGGAAAAACGGCCGCGGCCGAACAATCTTGCCGATAGGGCGTCAGGCGGCGCGGAGATTTCTTGCAACATGTCGGGCCTCTCCTCGAAGGATCCGGAAACGTACGCCTCTTTTGCGCTGACATGCATTTGCACTTGGAAGACGTCATTCACGAATTGAATATGGGAGGCGGCTGGTGAACAGGCCAACGATCGCCGATCTGGCTAAAGCCGCGGGCGTAAGTGTTTCCACGGTCAATCGGCTCTTGCACGGAACTGGCAACTGCGACCGCAGACGGCCGACCTCATCTTGAGCGCAGCGCAGCAGATCGGCTTCCGCAGTTCGGGGCCGCTGCACGAACGCAGGCGGGACAATCTCCCGCATCGGCACTTGAGCTTTCTCATGCAGCAATCGCACCGGCCGCTCTGCCAGATCTGGGCCGAGGCGCTTCTCGGTGCCTCCGCGCGACGCACAGATGCGGTTATTGAGCCAGACGTGCTCTTCGAGGAGGACCCTTCCCCCGAAGCGGTCGCTGCCAATCTGCTCAAGACAGGCGAGAGCGCCGATGCAATCTCGGTGATCTCGGCCGATCACCCGCTCGTCGGCCAGGTGATTGACGAGTTGCGCGTCAAGGGCGTTCCGGTGATCGCCTACGTCAGCGACGTATCCGCTGCCAGCCGGACCGGCTTTGTGGGAACCGACGACTGGAAGGCCGGCCGCACCGCCGCATGGTTTATCAGCCAGACGTCCCGTCGGCCCGGCAAAGTCTTTGCTCTCATCGGCAGCAACCGTTATCAGTTCCAAGACATCTCGGATGCGAGCTTTCGCTCCTATCCCGGTAAAAATTGGCTGCAGCGCATCGCGCTTAGCGCTCGCAGGGCGGAGCTGGTCCGGGTTGCGAAGCCAAGCGAGCGCGGATCGTCTTGGGCGATGTGGTGATCAGGCGCGGTTCTTGAAGCGCCAGGATTCATGTCCGAATTCGATGATCTCGCAATAATGGGTGAGATAATCGAGCAGTGCGGGCGCGTTGAAGAAGCGGCCGCGCCCGCCGTCACAGATGAGCGCGCGGGCGATGGCAATGGCCAGATGCGACTTCCCGTTCCGGGCCACCAAATCAGCACGCCATCACTAAATCAGCACGCCATCGAACAAACGCTATCAGGGGAGATCTCACGCGCCCGGCGGCGGCGAAGAAGAGAAGAAAACGATGGAACGCAAGCTTGATGACCTGATCGGAGCCTCCCTGAGCAGCGCCGGGAGCGTGTCGACGCACGTTTCGAAGAGTCAAAGGAGGACGTCGAGAGCCTCGGCGAGCTGCGCTGTGCGGGCGCGAAGCCAGGCAGAGATTGCCTCCCCTCAAGATCAAGCAAGCCCTTGTTTCGAAGATCGAGAACCAGGCCGATGTGTATCTGTCGACACTTACAGCTACGTAGAGGCGATCGGGGGACAACTCGACCTCATCGTCGCCTCGCGCGCACCCCCGTATACAGCGGCTCAGCTACGTCGTAGCCCTCACGCACGAAGTGCTAGTCTAAAAGAGCGCCAGGTGGACGAACCCGCCCGAAGGCAACGCGCCGGCTGAACGCGCCGTTTCGGTCAAAATTGCTACAGTCTCGTCGACGCTCGCTTGTATGGGGTGATCTTTGTCAACGTGATCTTTCAGTCGTTCCGTCTCCTTGTTCAGCCGTGGCGACCATTTGTTCCTGCTTTGTCTCCGGGGTCCATTGGGGGCGCCGCGCGTAGTGACGGTCAAGGGTGGTCCTTTGGCCATCGCGAAGCGACTTGCCCTTGATGGTCACGAGCACGGCGGCAGCGTTACATTGAGCCGGCAGGTGCCCTGTTTGTAGAGGTCTATAACTTGCAAACCGAGGGGAGCTCGCCATCAGGCGCCGTAAACGCGCCGCAAGCTTGTATGCGGTTGATCCTCGCGGATCAAAAACCATGATGCAGCCATACGCATCGGCGGCGAAGCTCCGGGCGGTGGGCCCATTCTACAGCGCGGCGTCGTAAGGCCATGTGAGCGACCGGGATCACCACCACCTCGGATCGTTATCGGCAGACGCTATTGCAGCTGCCAAACTTCAATGCTCGTCCTGTCGAGCGCTCCTCCATGCTTTATACCGGACGCAGGGCTACTCCCGTCGGGATCTCGCCGGTCGTGACAAGTCGCCAGAATGCAATCAGTAGCTTGCGTGCCAAAGCCACGATCATTGTCTTGCGCGTACCGCCACGGCCATCGGCCGTTCTCGCGCAAAACCAGTGCGCCAGCGCGCTGTCCTTTTGGAATTGGAGGAACCGCCAAGCCAATAGGATCATGCCGTAGCGGACGCGAGCGTTGCCGGCCCGCGCAAGACCTTTCTCGCGCCTGCGTTGGCCGCTCTCATCCGGCGCCCCGGTAAGTCCGGCATAGCGAGCGACGGCTCTCCGATCACGCAGGCCGCGTGAGAGAATCTCATTCACCAACATGTCCGCAGTCTCGATACCGACACCGATGATCCGCGAAAGAAGGCGAACCATTGCGAGCGGACCCTTCTCCGTGTCCGGAACCACCGAGAACTGCCGCAACCGCTCCTGTTCGATCTCGTGGATTTGTTCACGCAACAGGTGAAGCCGTCCGAGATTACGGCGCAACTCTGCTCGGCTTCGTTCCGGTAGGGGCATACCTTCCGCCGTATGCAGAGCCTCCAGTTTCTCGGCAGCTTTGGGCAGATTGGGTTTGAAGGCGCGAATGCCGAAGCGAGCGAGGATTGCCTTGATGCGATTGACGATCCGTGTACGTTCGCGGACGAGATTGTCTCGTTCACGGTTTGGACGGCGAGCCTCCTCCTCATTGATGGTTGGGATGGCTGCCATGCTGCAGTGGCGCTTCTCGCCCCGCAGCCAGCCAAGAAAGGCGCGCATCAGCAGTTCGGTATCGAGGCGATCGGTCTTGGCGCGCCGATGTTCGCGGGAAACCGCGACGCTCGATGGATGTATGACATAAGCCTCGACAGCGCGCGCCTGGAGCCAGCGCGCCAACCAAAAGCCGTCGCGTCCAGCCTCATAGGCGACAACGATGCGCCGGACTTCGCGCCCGGCTTGGATGGCTTCGCTGCGCCAGCGGCGCAACAGCCTGAGCACCGAATCCGGGTCGGCATCGAGCTTCTTGAGAGGATTACGTTCAAAGCCAGGGACCGTCGCAGCAATGAGCCACTTTGTCTGGCTCATCTCAATCACTGCGACCAACGTGCTGTCCTGATCAAGGGCGGTAAGGGATTTGCTTGCATTAAAGAATGGTGACATGGGGGCGCTCCTTAGGTAGCTGCTCAACAGCGCCGAGGGTGCCACACGCTCGCCGCCGCCCATAGCATCTACAGGTATGAGCAAGGCCTCGTTAAGCCGGATACCGATCTGCCCGCTGTCACTCTCGCGGCCCCTTCCCTCGCCCATGCTTGGCCTAGCTCACCACTGCGCTGGGGGGTCCCGCTATGTGCTCGCCGACGGCGACCAGATCGAGCACGCTCGGGTCACAGCTTCCACACCTGATCAAGAAGATACCTCCGCGTCCGCGCGACAGCTTCGCTGGCTTGTAATTTATCAAATTTACGGCGGCTATCGCCGCACTGCAAAATGACAAGGAGGCAAACGGCCATGTCTTCTCGCTTCTTATGCGGCTCCAGGACACGTTGAGCACAGGCCAATACTGCCAAG
This sequence comes from Mesorhizobium neociceri, assembly GCF_013520985.1. Classification (GTDB taxonomy): domain Bacteria; phylum Pseudomonadota; class Alphaproteobacteria; order Rhizobiales; family Rhizobiaceae; genus Mesorhizobium; species Mesorhizobium neociceri. Next base: position 18,279 of record NZ_JACDTY010000017.1, read on the forward strand.
CATGCCAGACCACGACCCCACCTCGTGGCGACAGTTAACAGCTGGCCGCTGAGGTTTACCAACGGGCCTCCGGTCAAACTTGGCGCAGCGCTGTTACGGCAGGCACAGCACGTAGAGATCTGTCGAGCATCAGCCGTCGCGAAAAGTGTAGCCGTAACCGTTGATCGCCGGCGCGCCGCCGAGATGGGCATAGAGGATGCGCGATCCCTCTGGAAAGAAACCTCTCTGGACGAGATCGATCATGCCTTGCATTGATTTGCCCTCGTAAACAGGATCGGTAATCATGCCCTCGAGCCGCGCGCACAGCCGGATCGCCTCTTTGGTTTGCTCCGAAGGAATGCCATAACGCGGGTGCGCATAGTCCTCGAGTAACACCACGTCGTCCTCGACAAGTTCCGTTGCGAGCTCGACGAGCGTCGCTGTATGCTGGGCGATCCCAAGCACCTGCGCCTTGGTCTTTGCCGGAGTGGCGGAGGCATCGATACCAATCACATTGCGCTGGCGACCGTCCTTGGCGAAGCCGACGAGCATGCCGGCATGCGTTGAGCCAGTGACCGTGCAAACGACGATATAGTCGAAGGCAAACCCAAGCTGTTTTTCCTGGGTGCGCACTTCCTCTGCGAAGCCCACATAGCCAAGGCCGCCATTCGGATGAACAGACGCTCCGGCCGGTATCGGATAAGGTCTGCCGCCCGCTGCCTTTACCTCATAGAGCGCTTTTTCCCAGCTGCGGCGGATGCCGATGTCAAAGCTTTCGTCGACCAGGCGCACTTCTGCTCCCATGATGCGGCTCAACAGAATGTTGCCGACCCGGTCGTAGACGACATCGTCATGCGGCACCCAGCTCTCCTGAACCAGGAGACATTTCATGCCGATCTTGGCGGCTACCGCGGCGACCATGCGCGTGTGGTTGGACTGCACGCCGCCGACGGTGACCAGGGAATCGGCATCAGACGCGATCGCGTCGGGGATGATGTATTCGAGCTTGCGCAGCTTGTTTCCGCCGAACGCGAGACCGGAATTGCAGTCCTCGCGCTTGGCGTAGATCTCCACCTTGCCGCCCAGATACTTGCCGAGCCGGTCGAGCTTCTCGATAGGCGTGGGTCCAAAGGTGAGCGGGTTGCGGATTCCGACGTGAAGCCGGCCGCCATTCCGATCAAAGACCGGCCACCATTCCGATTTGAAGCCGACCACCATTCCAATCAAAAGCCGGCCAGATTTCGGCACTGAAGATTACCTCCTGGGTCAGCAACTTTGGCATCAATCACCTCGCCATGAACGGGGACATTTTGATGCCGGCAAAGAGAAGGCTGACCATGAGACAATTGAGACAAATGCTGCGGCTTGCCGGAAGCGGGACGAGCTCCCGCGAGATTGCGGTCGTATTGGGGATAGCGCGCAGTACGGTGCAGGATAATCTGCAGCGTGCAGCTGCGGTTGGATTGAGCTGGCCCTTGCCGGGCGAGCTGACCGACGATGCGCTTGAGCACAAGCTCTTCAGTCGCAACGGCGTCAAACAGGGCACGCGACGACGCACGGAACCGAACTGGGCCGATCTTGCGGTCGAGCTCAAGAAGCCCGGCGTCACCTTGCTCATCCTGTGGGAGGAGTATCGCGGGTCGCATCCCGACGGTTACGGCTACAGTCGCTTTTGTGAACTTCTACGGGGATTTAAGCAGCGACTGTCACCGACGATGCGTCAGGAGCATGCGGCCGGCGACAAGGTCTTCGTGGATTATTCCGGCAAGAAGATCCCGATCGTTGATCGAGACACCGGCGAGATCCGTGAGGCGGAGATCTTCGTGGCGGTGCTGGGTGCGTCCAGCTACACCTTTGCCGAGGCGACCTGGACCCAGACACTGCCTGATTGGATTGGTTCACACGTCAGGATGTTTCGTTTCTTTGATGGCGTTCCCCGCCTGATCGTCCCCGACAATCTGAAGTCGGGCGTCAGTCGCGCCAGTTTCTACGATCCCGAGATCAACCGCAGCTGCGGCATGATGGCTTCCCACTATGGCGTCGGCGTTCTTCCGGCACGGCCAAAAAAGCCTCGGGATAAATCGAAAGTGGAGAATGGAGTGCGTTTCGCCCAGTCATGCATTCTGGGGCGGCTGCGCAACCAGACCTTCTTCTCGCTTGCTGACGCCAATGCCGCCATTCGCCAGGCACTCGATCGCATCAATGATCACGTCATGCGTCGGCTGGGCGTCAGTCGCCGGCAACTGTTTGAGAGCGTCGAGCGTGCTGCGCTCGCAAGCCTTCCGGGCGAAGACTACGAATTCGCCGAGTGGCGTTTGGCCCGCGTCTCGACGGACTACCATGCGCCGCCAGAAGCGTTTCGAAGCCCGCGCCAGGGCTGCAAAGCTTCGTCATGACGCGCAGATCGAGAATGCCGACTTCCGCGCCGCACGCGGCCTTGATCGCAATCTGTTCATGGCGCTCGCCGGCTGCGACTGGATCAGAAAGCATCACAGTCTTCTCATCACCGGGCCGGCGGGCGTCGGCAAGAGCTGGCTGGCCTGTGCGCTTGGCCACAAAGCTTGCCGAGAGGATTTCTCCGTCGCCTACCACCGGGTTCCCCGGCTGTTCGCCGCCCTCGCGCTTGCAAGAGGCGACGGGCGATACGGCAGGATCCTCAAATCTCTTGCCAGGACCGACCTGCTGATCCTCGATGACTGGGGACCGGAAAAACTCAATGACGACCAACGCCGCGATCTCCTGGAGATCATTGAGGATCGCTACGAACGACGCTCAACCATCGTCACAAGTCAGGTGCCCGTGGATCGTTGGTGGGAGATCATTGCAAACCCAACTTTGGCCGACGCCATCCTGGATCGCCTCGTTCACAATGCCTATCGCATCGATCTGACCGGCGAAAGCATGCGAAAACAGCGCCCGCCGATCGTCCCCGAAAGCACCGAAGCTTGACCTGAAATAAAACCCAACCCAAACATCAACGAGACCCAGGATCAGACCGAAAAATGGCCGCCTTCAAATCGGAATGGTGGCCGGAATGAAATCGGAATGACTGGCCGGCTTCAAATCGGAATCGGTGGCCGGCTTCCCACCCATCAGAGCCTTGGCGACCAGCGCTTTCCTTGCGACCGAGACGAAGCGATTCACATGTCAGCATGCTGCGACGAGGCGACCATCGCCTCGGAAACGTACGACGACACCCGATCGACATCTGCGTTTCTGCCGGCTTTGCAAGCGCAGCCAGACAGCCAAACCAACACACTTCGATAGAACGCAATAGCTCTTGTTTGCGATTGGATCGGCACGAACCGCGCGGTTTCTGGGGCGAATTCTGTGAGGCGATTTTGGTGGCTCTGACGCCTCAAAGAAAGTTTAGCTGCTCAATCGGATGCACGTCTACCTGATCGAAACGGGTGCCAGTGCCCTCGAAAGACTGGCCTCCCCGTGACCATAAGTCGCCGCATCATAATTGACGAGCGTGTCGGTCCTGGCTGTATCCAGCAGCTGATTAGTAATCTGTGTCGGAGTTGCGGACGTGAACTTGCTGCCAAGGATAGCGGCATAGCCTGCAACCACGGATGCCGCGACAGACGTTCCGGGTAGGCCAGTCTTGTCACTCTCGACCCCCACCGTCAGGAAGTGGTTCTGCACCTCCGAATCTGAACCGGCGTAATTCGAATAGGAGGCGAGCTTTGCCTTGTTTTCGGGAGTGCCATTGCGCTCTAGCGCACCGACAAAGATTGCCGATTGCTTCCCAATCAGGTCGAGAACAAGGAAATCAATATCCCCGTTGGCAAGGGTATCTACTGCTACGGACCCGTTGCCGGCTGCCTTTGTGAAGACCGCAGCACCCGCCCGAGCCGCATCGACAACCGACTGCTCAAGCCGGTACCCGCTCACTGGTTCCTCAAGGCCATAGCTCAGATTAATGACATTGAGGCCCTGCTTCAGCGTGAGCGGAACTTGTTCTGAATAGTCAAGCTCGGTTATGTTTGCGCCAGGCGCGACCATGCCGGCTGCTTGAGCGACCCACTGCCCATGTCGCCGCCATTGGGAGCCATGGCCGAGATCCCCCACCTGTCCCATGTTACCTGTGAAGTCATCTATGATAGTTACCGACACGCCAGACCCATTATAGCCCGAGGCCCATGCTGCGCCGACGTCCGGGCTCATCCAGCAAAAGGTGCCATCGGCATTTTGTGGGCAACGCGAGCTGCTGCCCTCCATGGCTGGCCTGGCAGCCCCTCCATCGCCGGCGAGCCTGGATTGGAGGTCATCGGCGAAACCGGGTGGTGCCGACGCCCATAGGATAAGACTGGCAAGGTACGCCACCGGCAACCATCGCTTTATCTGCATTCAACTCTCCTGTTTGAACTGTTCTTCATCAACAAGACGAAGCATTTCACCATGGCTGGAACGACCTCTGAACCAGAGACCGATGTTCAGCGGATTCAGATGGGCGTTCGCGGGGTATTTCAACGTGTCCGCCAGCCGGAGCAGCGACGCCACACACGGCAATTTACAGCCCGGGCGCCGCGATCCACCCACGTTCGGACGCATGAGGGTACGGTGGCAGTCTAGTCGAAACAGGTGCCAGCGCCCTCGAAAGGCTGGCTTCGCCGCGGCCGTAAGTCGCCGGATTGTAGTTGACGAGCGTATCGGTCCTGGCCGCATCCAGCAGCTGATTAGTAATCTGTGTCGGAGTTGCGGACGTGAACTTGCTGTCAAGGATGGCGGCATAGCCTGCAACCACAGGTGCCGCATGAGACGTGCCGTATAAGTCAGTCTTGTCACCCTCGACACCCACGGTCAGGAACTGGTTCCGCACCTCGGGGTTTGAGCCGGGATAATTCGAGTATCGGGCCAGCCGCGTCTTGTTCCCGGGAGTGCCATTATGGTCGAGAGCACCCACGAAGATTGCCGATGGCGCCCCGATCAGCCCGAGTGTTAGCTCATCGAAATCCCCTTCGTGCGGCCTACCTACCTCGCTGCTGCGGTTGTCGGCACTCTTTGTGACGATGGCAGTGCCCGCCCAGGCTGCATCGACGATCGCCTGCTCGCGCGGATGCTGGCTCAGTGGCTCTATAATGCGGTAGCTCGCATTGATGATATTGAGGCCGTCCTGCAGCCCGATCGAAGACCCATCGAGATAGCCATACTTGAATATGTTTGCGCCAGGGGCGACCATGCCGGCAATTTCAGAGACCCAATCTCCATGTCGCTGCGTCTGCCTACCGCGACCGAGATCTGCATCAAATGGCTGTCCCGTGAAGTCATCTATGACGTTTATCGATACGCCGGAACCGATAAAGCCTGATGTCCATGCTTCACCAATATCCGGGCTCATCCAGCAGAATGTGCCGTCGGCATTTTGTGGACAGCCCGAGCTACTGCTTTCCGCGGCTGGAGTACCGGTCGTTCCTTTGCCGCTGACACCGGCATCGAGATCACCCGCGAAACCGGGTGCAGCCAACAGGCACGCGATAAGACCGACAAGGAAACCTGCCGGGAACAATTGTGTTTTGTGCATAATCAACTTCCTGTCTGATTGTTCTTCATCAACGAAAATTTACGGCCTTCCCTTTCACCATCGCTAAAATTCACCCCTGAACCGAAGGTAGAGTTTCCATCGGCTTGGCTCGAGGTTTGTCATGTATTTCAACGTATCCGAGGGCCGCAGTTGCGAGGCCGCCAGACGGCAATTCACTGTATGGAAGCCGCCGACGGCGCCATAGTCAGCCGTGCAAGGTCGTTCCGTCAGATTCCCGCCCAAAATGGAACTGACGGTGAGAGAAAGCGTCGTGGACGGCGTCGGTCGCTTTTGCAGAATAAAGCCGAGTTTCACACTTGGGCCGATTCGGACCTTTTCGGCGCGTTGTCCGGTGCTCGCGCCCCACAGGAGACCGAAATCATCCGACAGCTGCGTCAACATTTCAAATCGCATGTCGATCCATTTGCTGTGGTACCACTTGTCGAAAGACACTTTGGTACCACCCGACAGCTCGTATCCGCCTTGTCCCAGATGGTTAGCGGCCGCGGTTAGCTCCGAACCCTGGTAAATGCCGACAAGGCTGGTCTCCTGTCCGTTCGCAGCCATCGCGGTGACGAAGAATGCCACGACGAACAGGCCAAAACCCGCCGCCAACGGCATGCACATCTGCAGCGCCCATTGTTGGACCCGCCTGCAAATCATGTAATCGACACGCGTACTGCAGTCCCTCGCCGCATCTTCAAACCGCACGGAAGCTCTAGCCGCAGACGCAGGGCTGCCAGCGGGCAACGTATTCATCCCAACAAACCTGTGCTCCCCCGTCCTTCAACTTTGTCGAGCCATCTCTTCGCTCTTCCCTGGCAAACTGCTCCCGCCCGATCAGCGAAATCCAGCAAAATTCATGCCATCTAGATGAGCGTGTAAGAGAAGGCATTATGTAATTTGTTTTCAAGCGGCTTAGACCAAAACGTCCAAGATGCCGGCCAACCAAGGCTGTGTCGTCAAACCGACAAAGCCGACACAATTGACCGGATCTCGACGAACACGCTGAGCGTGAACCCAGCCTCATGGGCCAACAATCCCTTCGCGTCCGGCCGTGCATCGGAGAGCCCTCGAAACGGCCTCCATATTCCCGGACATTGCGCCGCCCAATTTCTGAACGCGAGTACGTCTGAAAAGGCATGCCCGGCAGAGACGGAGCTCCCTGCCGGGCCGGGTTCGCCTTGGAAGGTGGCGAATGCTAGCGGCTTTAGTGGCGGTGGGACCACTCAATCCGTGCTTTTTGCGCAATAAGGAGCATGTACCGTGCCAAGCCAAAAAGCATTTAAAAGCACCCGGGAGTCAGCTTCCTCTACGTTGCGTACCCTGACGCAACATTGGCAGAACGATCTCGTCCCATAAATCCACCAGTGGATCTGGTCGTGTCCGCCCACGCGGCTTGCGGCACTGGCTCGGTAGCACGCCGGTCCCGGCAAGTCGGCGGGCGCTACGTTCACTGATCCCGGCCTTTGCCGCTGCGACCGCCTCGGTGTCACCCGCTCGTTTACGTTCCATGAGCCGCCTGTACTGGCGATCCGTGATCCATTCACCCGACATCAGTTTTGCCCCCTGCGATCGCAGGGGGCAAAACTGACAGGCGCATCACAAACCGGCCATCTCGATTGTCGTTAGGCGGCCAACATACCTGTCGTCACACACATGGACGCGCCGTAGGCCAATCAGCCTCCGGCGACATCGCGATGTCACGCCCCAGCAAGTGAGCCGTCGAGCGCACGAAGAACGAAAGTTAGACGCGTTTTCCTGCTTGGCCCAGACTTAGAGCATTGAGGCACTCGAGCGCACGTCAGGCGGTGCTTCGAAAACATCGCAGGTCAGGTCCCCTCGGGCACGGAGTTAAATAGGGTGCAAGATATCCGCGCCTGAGACGGTGAGCGGGCGACAGCAGGACCGTCGTATGGCAACGCCGAGACCTCGATGGCGGCACGGCGATGTCGCCGAGGATGCGGACAGTTGTTCTGGGACGCAACCATAGCGGAGACCTGCCATCGGCGCCGAACTTTGACCCCTGATTGGAGTGGGCCACCTCGGGCCGGACAGAGTCAGGCTGCTGATTTGACCGTTTGCCGGGTGTGTTGATCCTCGAATTGCATTGGACTGAGATAGCCAAGTGCTGAGTGAAGCCGTCGCCGGTTGTAGACCTCCTCAAAGAAATGCGGAAGGTGTTCGATGACATCGGCGAACGTCTCGAAGGCATCGGATAGACGGCCTCGACTTTGAGCGTCTTCATGAAGCTTTCCGCCTTTGCGTTGTCGTAGATCCCATGAGGAGTGGATAGCGGCCTAGGCTCTGCCAAAGTGAGGTTGCTCAATATCCCCACTCTGGAGACAATCATGCTTTTGAACACTGACGGCCCCAACACCCAAGCCGCTATCCGAACCAATCTTGGCGCAGTCTTCGTGTCGTTGGAACTGAGCAAGTCGACCTGGCTTGTGACTTCGCTGTCGCCGGGCAGCGAGAAGATGTCATTCCACTCGGTGAAGGGCGGTGACATTGCCGGTCTGTTTGCCCGCTTTGAGGCCCTGCGGCAGAAAGCGCAGGCCGGCAGGGCAAACTGTATCCAGTGGTAGTCATCCAGGAGGCGGGGTTGGACGGCTTCTGGATCGAGCGAGTACTCGCAGCAGAGTCCTGGATTGAAAGCTACGTGGTCGATGCCGCCTCGATTGCGGTGCCGCGCAAGCGGCGGCGAGCAAAGACCGACCGGATCGATGGCGAGACGCTAATCCGGACGCTGATGGCCTACAAGCGGGGAGAGCCACGGGTGTGCTCGATGGTCAAGGTGCCGAGCCTCGAGGCGGAAGATCGGCTCCGCATTTCCCGCGAGCGCAAGGCGCTGGTGGCCGAGAGGATTGCTCACAACAACCGGATCAAGGGGCTTCTCTTCAACCAAGGGATCCGGGCCTATGAACCGATGTGCCGTGACCGGCGCAAGCGGCTGGAAGAATTGCGGACCGGCGATGGCCGCCCGCTGTCCCATCATCTCAAGGCCCAGATCGTTCGCGAGCTTGATCGTCTCGAACTACTGCTCGGCCAAATCAAGGCGGTCGAGGCCGAACGGGATGCGCTGATCGCCGAAGAGAAGCCCGACCAGACAGCGCCTATGACTGCGCTTCTTGCTCTCAAGGGGATTGGTGCGGAGTTTGCGGCCATCTTGTATGCTGAAGGCCTGTTTCGGCAGTTTGGCAACCGAAGGCAGATCGCCGCCTACGCCGGGCTGGCACCGTCTCCCTGGCAAAGCGGGACGATCAATCAGGAGCAAGGTGTCTCGAAGGCGGGTAATCCTCGGCTACGGACAACGATGATCCAACTGGCCTGGCTCTGGCTGCGCCATCAGCCGGATTCGGCTCTCACCCGCTGGTTCCATGTGCGGATCGACAAGGGCGCCTTGCGCAGCAAAAAGGTCGCAATCGTCGCGCTTGCCCGCAAGCTGCTCGTCGCGCTCTGGAAATACGTGCACCACGGCATCGTTATCGAAGGAGCCATCGTGAAGGCAGCGTGACGCTCTTCAACTCTCTTCCTATCCTCAGGAGTTGATCACTTTCCTGACGGATCCGGGTGGACGCACCGAGCAATCCTATGGCCCTCAACAGCCGTGTCGTAGAATGGTCCCGTCCTCCTGAGCCCTGACCGCTGGATGCGGGATATTGGTGCAGCCGCCTTGGAGCGGCGACCGGATGTGAGGTTGTACAGGTCCGGATATCGGACCGGTATTAGAAACGGGCTCAGACCATGGATACCGTGAACAGGGATAATCCCATGCCGCCTTGAAAATACCCCTTGACCCGAAAAGCCTCATGTGAGGGATTGCCGCGTCGGCCCATGGAACCGACCAGGCCGTGGGCGGCAATGTGATCGCGATAGGCTGTCGCGGCATATTTTGATCCGCGATCGGAATGATGCACGCAGCCGGGTGGCGGTTTGCGTCCTTCGACTGCGGCGGTCAAAGCCGCCAGCGTCAGCCGCGCGTCGATCGAGCGGCTGATGGCGTATCCGACAACCCGCCGCGACCAGGCATCCAGGACGACGGCAACATAGGCAAAACCGCCGACGACGGTGACGTATGTGATATCGGCCACCCAGAGTTGGTTGGGCCCGTCGGGGATGATGTCCTGGGCGAGGTTCGGGAAGATCGGCTGATTGTGATCGCTGTCCGTGGTCACCGTGAATCGGCGGCGCATTCTGGGCTGAAGGTCATGCTCGCGCATCAGGCGGCGGATCTTCTTGTGATTGACGATCATGCTCTTGTGCCGAAGAGCGGCACGGACACGACGCCAACCATAGTGCTCGAACTCGTCGCAGATGGCTGCGATCGCTTCGACGATCGCGGTGTCGTCGGACGTCTTCTCCAGGCGGTCGTAGTAGGTCGAACGCGCGATCCCAATCAGCCGGCATCCTTCGGCGACGGAGAGACCTCGGGACCGGTGATCGCGGATGTAGGCCTGTTTCTCTGCCGCGGTGCGCTTTTCAGAGCCCCCTTTAGGAACTCCAGCTCCAGATCCTGTTTGCCGACGAGCCGTTCAAGCGCAGCGATGCGAGCCTCATACTCCTGGATGAGATCGGCCGCCTGCGCATCATCAAGAGCGCCTTCCTCATACTTGCGGACCCAGACGCGGATCAATTGGCGCTGGATATCGTGGCGCTTTGCCAATCCATGTAGCGTCTCGCCCGACAGATATTCCTGCGCGACCTGACGCTTAAACTCGATGCTGTGTGTGCGATACCTTGCCATGGTTCTCTCTTCGAAAACCCGACAAGACTGGTCAATCCCTCAAGCCGATCTGTCCACCCTCGGGGGCGCACTCCAGATCGGCGTGCAATTTTTGACCCCTTGCATAAGCGCGACGAGAGCGCTCGCCGGGCGGAGCTGGTCGGGGTTGCGCAGCCCGGCGAGCGTGCATTGTTTGGCGATGGGACGCGCGTCAGGCGCGGTTCTTGAAGCGCCAGGACTCGTTTCCGGTCTCGATGATCTCGCAGTGATGGGTGAGCCGGTCGAGCAGCGCTGTCATCATCTTTGCGTCGCGGGCAAAGAACTCGGTCATTCGCCGAATGCCAGGTTGGTGGTGACAATGATGGAGGTGCGTTGGTAGAGCCAACCGACGAGATGGAAGAGAAACTGCCGGCCGGCTTGGGCGAAGGGGACATATCCGACATTGAGGGATAAAACCCTACACCGGCGGCCGATTTTGGATGTCGTCCTTGCCCCGGTGCTCAACAGGGCAGCTCCGCACCGGAGTTTCTTAGAGGGCTCGACATTCGGCGCCGAGGCCGTTCCTCGGAGACGAACGCTGGAAGGCATCGAGATCGCCGGCACCGCAATGCAGCAGAAATCGGACAGCTGATACAATCCAATCTCGCGCGCGACCGCCCAACGGTGTGAACGCTCGGCTAGACTAACGTCTTGAGCTTGGCGTGGGCTTGGTGATGCAGGCCGATGAGACCGAAGGCGACGACATCCATGCCACGCCAGCAAGCCTGTGTTACGAACTGCGGTGCACAAAAGCAGCCCTTTCCACCTCCTTGTGGCGCGGCTCTCCCGGAACTTATCTGGGTCAGGGACTTGAACCCTCCATCCAAGCGGTAAGAGCTCATCCATCCCGAGGATGCATCGCATCGAAACAATCGATTTTACGAAGTGTAACGCACATGAAAAGACGCCGCTTCGAAAGGCTGTTCTACAGGGAGATGTCTCCGGCTCGCGGAAAAGGAGCTAGACGCTCCTGGGTATGAGGCCCACGAAACAACACTCCGCGTGATGGGCATGCGTTTTAGAGTCATTCAGGCGCAGATGCCAGCCAAGACGCATCAGCGTCGTGCACCGCGTTTGCCGGGTCCGAAATCGTTCGGTGCTTCGTTGATTATTCCTGTCCCACACTTCATCCACTGGAACCATGCGAAATGAGTTCACCTCGGCGTACAGCATTCATAACAGGTATCACCGGCCAGGACGGCGCGCTGCTCGCCGAACTGCTGCTTTCGAAGGGCTACATGGTGCACGGCCTGAAGCGGCGCGCGTCGCTGATCGGGAATACCCAGCGCATCGACCACCTGTATCAAGACCCTCATGAGGACCATTCCGACATGGTCCTGCATTACGGGGATATGACCGATGCGACAAACCTGATCCGCCTCCTGCAGGAAACTCAGCCCGACGAAATTTACAATCTGGCTGCGCAAAGCCACGTGCAAGTCTCTTTCGAGACCCCCGAATACACCGCCAATGCCGACGCGCTGGGCACGCTGCGGCTGCTGGAAGCGATCCGCATTCTTCGTCTTGAGAAGAAGACCCGGTTTTACCAGGCCTCCACTTCCGAACTCTTCGGTTCGGTCCAGGGCGTCCCGCAGGACGAGACGACCCCATTTTATCCACGCTCGCCGTATGGGGTGGCGAAGCTCTACGCCTACTGGATCACCGTGAACTACCGCGAGGCATACGGCCTTTATGCAAGCAACGGGATATTGTTCAACCACGAAGGGCCGACGCGCGGCGAAACTTTCATCACGCGCAAGGTGACGCGTGCGGTAGCTGCGATCATGGCCGGCAAACAGGATTGTCTCTATCTCGGTAACCTCGAGGCAAAGCGCGACTGGGGCTCGGCGCGCGATTATGTCGAGGGCATGTGGCGGATCCTCCAGCATCACGAGGCTGACGATTTTGTGCTCGCGACCGGCGAGACACATACGGTCCGCAGCTTCGTCGAGGCTGCCTTCAGGCGAGTCGGAAAGGAGATCGTTTGGGAGGGCGAAGGCGTTGACGAGGTGGGCCGCGACCCCATCAGCAACCAGGCGCTCATCCGAATAGACAAACGCTATTTCCGTCCGACCGAGGTCGACCTGCTGATCGGTGATGCCTCTAAGGCGGCTACCAAGCTCGATTGGAAGCCGAAGACCACTTTCGATGAGCTCGTCTCGGAAATGGTGGAGGCCGACTGCCGCGCCTATGGGATCGCACTCGCGTGATGAAACGCGATGAGTTCAACCGAGCGCACAGCTTAGTTGCACTCCAAGCCGTTTCGCATTCGCTGCAGGCCTTTTCAGGCGTTAACCGGCACAGTCAGGTGCGGTCGTTCGCATCGGCAAATTCGCACATCCTACACAGCAGAAAACCATCGGCTCCATTCATGCGATCCACGATTTCGCGAAAAGCTGGTCCGTCAAAGAGCTCGGCATATTCGTCGCGTAGCAGATTGCCCAATAAGTGACGGCGCTCAAAGTCCATGGAACACAAAGTGACATCCCCGTTGGGAAGAAGAACGTTACGATACTGGCGTCCGTCCACGCATGTCAGGGCTCCAACGACTGGCTGCCGCGGTTGAACGATCTTGGGATCGACGCTTCCACCCCTGCTGCTCACCGGCCGTCCATGAATCAACGTTTCGGCTGGGATAATGTCGACGACATCTGGATGGGCTTCGCCCAAAACCACGAACTGAATCGAGGGGATCTCCGCGCCGACGAACTGACGAATCAAATTGCGGTATTTGTCTCCGACAAGGCGACTGTTCATGTAGGTGCCATCATCAAAAACATGAACCATAAACACCTCCAAGCGCAGTGCTTGCAGGCGTTGTAGATCCTGCAGGTTCATTCCGACAAGCGTCGTGAAGATCCTGATGCCGTGGCCGGCGGCGAAAGCGTGCTCGACCATTTCGGTGCAGTGCGGATTGAGCCAAGGCTCGGAGTAGCCCGAAAAACCAATGGCGACGGAAGCTGGCACGCGGGCCAGACACCGCTTGAAATCCTCAAGGCTAAGATGCTTAGAATGAGATATTTTTCTTTGCCGATCCGCGAATTTGTCCTGCGGACAATATGAGCATCCCACGATGCATCCTGTGGTCGTGGTTATTTCCAAAACTCTCCCGGCTGGGACAGCAGAGCGCAATTCGGGTAAAATCATCCTGTCTCACTCCATCTTCTCTGGTCCGGCGACACACCACAACGGTGCTCTTTGGCTGTTGACACTGCCCTCCAAGACCTTGCGAACGACCCGAGCTTTGCCTCGGTCAACTGCCGGCTTCCTCGAACTTCTGAGCCGACGTTCATGAACTTCGAGCGTGTCGGCACGACAGGACAGCCCATCGCATCTGTCAGGCGTCAGCCATCGCGGAAGGCGTAGCCGTAGCCATTGATCGCGGGCGCGCCGCCGAGATGCGCGTAAAGCACCCTCGATCCCTCTGGAAAGAAGCCTTTCTGGACGAGGTCGATCATGCCTTGCATCGATTTGCCCTCGTAAACGGGATCGGTAATCATGCCCTCCAGCCGCGCGCACAGCCGGATCGCCTCTTTGGTTTGCTCCGAAGGAATGCCATAACGCGGGTGCGCATAGTCCTCGAGTAACACCACGTCGTCCTCGACAAGTTCCGTTGCGAGCTCGACGAGCGTCGCTGTATGCTGGGCGATCCCAAGCACCTGCGCCTTGGTCTTTGCCGGAGTGGCGGAGGCATCGATACCAATCACATTGCGCTGGCGACCGTCCTTGGCGAAGCCGACGAGCATGCCGGCATGCGTTGAGCCAGTGACCGTGCAAACGACGATATAGTCGAAGGCAAACCCAAGCTGTTTTTCCTGGGTGCGCACTTCCTCTGCGAAGCCCACATAGCCAAGGCCGCCATTCGGATGAACAGACGCTCCGGCCGGTATCGGATAAGGTCTGCCGCCCGCTGCCTTTACCTCATAGAGCGCTTTTTCCCAGCTGCGGCGGATGCCGATGTCAAAGCTTTCGTCGACCAGGCGCACTTCTGCTCCCATGATGCGGCTCAACAGAATGTTGCCGACCCGGTCGTAGACGATATCGTCATGCGGCACCCAGCTCTCCTGAACCAGGAGACACTTCATGCCGATCTTGGCGGCGACCGCGGCGACCATGCGCGTATGGTTCGACTGAACGCCGCCGACGGTGACGAGCGTGTCGGCACCTAACGCGATCGCATCGGGAACGATGTATTCGAGCTTGCGCAGCTTGTTTCCGCCGAATGCGAGACCGGAATTGCAGTCTTCCCGTTTGGCGTAGATTTGCACCTTGCCGCCCAGATGCTCGCTGAGCCGGTCGAGCTTCTCGATGGGCGTCGGCCCAAAGGTGAGCGGATAGCGTTCGAATTTTTTCAGCATGTTTTCTCCGCACCAGGCCCTCGCGCCTCAGACAGCTGCGACCTTGGTCACAAGCGTTCTTTTTTGAGGCCACCCGCGTTTTGGTGCGTGGCAGGACAGCTTCGTCATCATCGTTGTCAGCATCGGCTTCCTGATTGAGACGAAGCTCCGCATCCGAGCGCCGCGGCGGCACCATCACATGCTGGAATGCAAACAGCTGCATCTGCCGCCATCGCACGATTCCATTCTGTCACCTTTGCCCACTCTGGCGCACCTGTTCCGAATGTCACCGCATCGTCCCTGGTCATTCCAAAGTGGCGCGAACCTAGCTCTGAAGCTCTCGGTGCGCAGGGACGGAGCGGAATGCACACCGCCCATCGGAACACACCGAGGGACCCATTCATTGGTAGTCATTGATCACCTCGTGGTCCGGCGGCTGGTACCGATTTGACTACAGCCGCCGAACTGCTCGGCGCCCGGACCACCTCCGGAAGAGCAGCTGGACCGCCAGATCAGAAAGAGCACGCTTGCGAAGTAAAAGACTTGAAGCAGCAGCGAGCAGGCCAGCGTCGTGACGACCGCTAGAGGGATCGAATTCGAGCCGGCGTAAACAATGACAGCGTTGCCGCACAGGGCCAGGCCCAGGAGCCGACAAAAAGTTATGAAGCGCACCGGCGTTCTCCTGATTTGTGTCGTCGATTGTCCTGCTCATGCCGAGATCTGGTCGGCCGCGAGATGGCTTTGGCAGTTCTTTGGGCAGACGCGGCCGCAGGCTCCGCAGCCAATACAGCGGCCGGCATGGTCGACGACCATGATCATGCGATTGAGTTCGCCATCGAAATCGTCGTCCTCGCCGTCGCAGGCGCCGAGGATTTCACCCGCATCATCAACGCCGTAAAGATGCATGACCTCGCGCGAGCAGACCTTGAAACAGCGGCCGCAGCCAATGCAGGTCTTGCCGTCTATAGCCGTCAGATATTTCGGCTCCCATGTGGAGCCATCGCGTGTGACGGAGGCGGCCGTCATTGTGAGCGCTCCCAGGCAGCGAGCTCTGTCTTGGCTGCATGCAACTCGGCAAAAGCATCGAATGTTTTTTCGGCAACTGCCTTGATCTCAGTCCAGTTGACGGGCAGGTCTTCGGCAAGGTCGTGCAATGCCATCTTCGCGTTTCCCGCGCGCGATTGGAGCCTGCGGACGTTTTTCTGCAACGCCTCAAGATCTGACATGATCACCTTCCTTGAAAACCGGCTTCATTTACGCTCGTGCCGCCCCAGTGGCTTCAGCGGTGGCGGTCGCATCACCGATCAGATTCGTTGCCGCGCCGAGAAGCTCCGAAAGGACTCGAAGCCGACCGCAGGACGTCGCGCGACAGATTTGCCCAGAACGACCAACGTCCAGCCGTGAACAGCACGCATCCGAAACTTGGCAGCTCATTTCATCGGCAGTGCCGCCGGCCTGAGCGCACTTCGGCCCGGGCAGCGTCCCGCCTAAGTCCCCGGGGAAACAGGCCGCCTCGAAGTCCGTCAGGGGTTTTTACCGAGACATCCTCGATCGACTAGGACCTCTGCTACGATGAGGCGGTGAATGCTTGCGCCATCGTTCGAGTGGTGAGTGCCTGGAACGCCCTGCCCTGCTCCACCCACATCTCAACGCGCTTGCGCAGGAAGCTAGACTGCAGCTCGATAACTTCGGACGGCAACTTCGCGCCCAACAACGCTTTCAGATGCGAGAACTCGGCGTCGGCGTTGGCCCGCAATGCGGCAAGCGTCTTCATCGAAATTTCTATGTTCTTGGCTCTTGTGTTTTCGACGATGGCGTCGAGCATTCGTCCGGTGTCTTCGGCAGCCGCCGCAAATTTGACGAGCGCAGTTGTCGACTGCGCCTGGGCCTTCTTGGCGACTGCCGCGGGATGATCGATGGTTTTGGCAGGAACCAACGCCAGGAAGCTGACGGGGTCAGCGGGTTTGTGTTCGACACTGGTCATTTCGGATTCCTTTCCGACCGATAATCGCTTCGACACGCCAACGTTCTTTTGCAGTAGGAGTCCTCTCGCACTGAGCAAGGCGAACGCCGAGCTTCCGTGTCGTTGGCCCGCCGCTACCGTCCGCGGCGAGGGACATGTAAGCACCACCAAGGACCTCAATACATCTTTGGCACTGTGGCATTATGGGTAGAAATTAGAAACATTTCTTACGTTATTTGTTGTTACATTATTGTAAAACCCGTCTTAACACAGGAAATTATATGGCATCTCATTCAGTCGTTTTGTAACGCTTATAACCTCATCGCGACGGAAGCGATCTGATACGCGTCCCTCGCAGCCACACTCCCTACCCAAGCCTCCACTAGGACGAGCGGCGGACCGCAGCGCAATTCTGCATAGGCCTCACCCTCAGACAGCCCATCCATTTAATGGGCCGGATGGCGCCACAGCAGAACTGTATTCCGGGCCGTCTTCCGAGCCCGGCTGCGTGGAGGTCGAGGATTCACTCCTCATCGTCTCACCCGTTTTTAAAGCCAAACGAAGTCGCGGCAACCGAGCTACCTGTGAAAACCCGGTAAGTCCACAGGACATTACCCGGCTGGGCCACGAGGATAAGCTCCACTCGGCGCAAAACCCTTACCGGAGTCCTCAAACAGGTTGGCGCAGAAGCTTTGACTGAATCGCTCCGAGGCGATTGGTCCCGAACCCATCAGCGGGCCAAGAACAGCGGCAAAGTCGGCTTCGCAACGATCCATCTCGTCGCGCCGCCGAAGATGCGCTCACGCAACCGACGGCTGCCATAAGCGCCCATGACGATCATGTCGGCACAGGTATCGATGGCGTGCTGCGCAAGCACCGAGGCCGCCGGTTTGCCACCGCTCCGCAACAGATCAACCGACACATGAGCACCGTGCCGAGTGAGATAGGCAGCAATGTCGGCTCCGGGCTTTGAGCCATTGCCGTTGTAGTTCGCCTGCGGATCGACCAGGGCGACACAGACTTCCTCGGCACCGGATAGCAGATCCAGAGCTTCCCGAACCGCACGCGACGCCTCGGCTCGCGAATCCCAGCCTACCAGCACGCGCCGCGGCGACAGGGTCGCCTCGGCGCCCTTCGGCACAACCAGCACCGGTTTTCCGGTATCGAACAAGCAGCCGTTTATAACAGGAGGCCCGAGATCCTCGTCGTAGAGTAGGGTCGGTCCGACGATCGTGAGATCGTTGCATAGCGCCCGCTGTCGCACGATTTCGCCGACGCTGACCGGATCGCAATGATCGGTTTCGATGCCATAGCAAAGCGACGTCGCTCTCAGCAGTTTTTGGATTTCGCTATACCGTTTTTCCAGTCTGGCCATGTCGTGGGAAAATCTTTCGATTTGCCTGAATCGCCTCTCCAGTCCAGCAATGTCCCTTTCACGTTCAACTAACATAGGGATGCCGGCACCGATTGGCTGTCGCGACATCACCAGCACGGAAAGATGCGCGCGGACCTCGCCACACAAGCCGGCAGCTGTTTTGACATCCTCATCGCAGTGGCCGACCCCCGTCACACTGAGTACGCTTTTGAATGCCATCTGCCTGTTCTTTCTGAGTGAGTCGTACCTTTGGGCGCGTTTTTAAAGCCGCAAGGCTTGCCCTCAGCACTACGGAGATGGGTGTGGTGACACTCCGTCGGTTTAGCTCTTCAGCCGTCCGGCCATTCGAGCGAGTAGCCGGCCGACCTGATCGTGCGAATGACGAAGGTGGGCGAGGCCGCCTGCAGCGCTTTTCTGAGCCGGCTGATATGGACGTCGACGGTGCGGGGACCGACATGGATGTTGGCCGGCCAGGCCGCGCCGATCAGCTCGTCGCGGTTGAAGACCCTGCCCGGCGTCTCGAGCAACAACCGCAGCACGTTGAACTCGATCGGTCCAAGGTGGATCTCGTGGCCATTGCCGCGAACCCGGTGGGCATCGAGCCTCATCTCAAGGCCGCCACACGAGAGCCACTGGCCGTTTTCAGCCCCGTTGGCACCAGGCTTTGGCAGCGCCAGCTTGGTGCGTAGCCAGTCGAGCAGCTTGGCCGGAGCGATCGGCCGCACAAAGCTCTCGTCGATGCCTGCCTTCAGGAGATTGAGGTGCTGGTTCTCGGCGCCGGGCGAGATCAGCGCAATGATCGGCAGGCCGCCGGTCCGGGGCTCCCGCCTCAGCCGGGCGCAGATGGCGGAGCCGGTTATGCCGGCCGGCCCGCAGTCCAGCACCACGGCCTGGAAGTCGCGTTCGCCGGCCAGGGCGAGCGCTTCCTTGGCGCCGCCTGCCGGCTCGGTGGCGAAACCGTCGACCTCGAGGATGTGGCTGAGGAACAAATAGAACTCCGCGTCTTGCGAACAGATCAGAACGCGTGGCTTCATCAGCGCTATCCCAGGAACCAGATCGGCCTCGACCGCGTCGGTTGGGTGGCATCGCAACTGCTCAAGGCCTGACATGACTCCCTTGTTCAAAACACGGGTTTCTTCAGGCCCGCGCCACGTCGGGATAGGCTTCGATGGCGGCGATGGCGTCGCCGGCCAGTTTGGTGCCGGCCGCTGCCAGCTTCCACAACGTCTCGAAGCCGAACCGGTGGACATCGCGCACGGTCCGCGACAGCACGACCAGCCGCCCGGCCGTGAGCAGCACGCGCCCAAAGCCCTCATCGCTGATCTCCATCATCGGCGAGGCCATCAGGCCGCAGCGCTCCTCGATCGCAAGCCCGACGGCGGCGTAGAACTTGTCGAGCCTCCACAGCACGTCCGGATCGGGATCGCCGATGATCGGCATCGCACGGCGCTGGTCCCTGGTGATGATGAAGTCCCGAAGCAGATCCGCATCCGGCTTGCCTTCCCATGCGCCGTTGGCATCCTGGGCGCGGATCAGCCGCACCAGGCATTTGACGAACGGGGTGGCAAGGGCCGCCTCGTCCTCGTCGACAGCAGGGGTGACCGCGGCATCAAACATCTCGCTCTCTCCTCGCTTCAGTCCTCGTCCTCGAAGGAGGGTTTTTTTTCGACGACGCCTGCTTCCGCCAGCACCTTGCGAAGCCAGGGCGGAGGGCAGGTCTTGAGCATAACTTGCGTACGCAACAGCACCTCTTGGATGGATTGGCTCTCAGGCACTTTGATCGGATGGATTTTTGCCGAAATCAGCTTGGCTGCTGATGGCCCGCCGATCGCCAGACAAAACAGCAGATGACAGCCCTTCAACGCCTCCACCTTTGGCGTGATGCGGTCATCCCCCTCGATCCGATGCTCCCCGCTCTCGTCGGAAACATCGTCGAATTCGATGGCTTCTACGAGGTCCCATTCCTCGCGCGTCACGTCATAGACCGCAAAGCGCCTGGCCGACCCGAAATGGGCGTTGAGGTCCTCCATGTCCTGCGTGGCCATTGCCACCCGCAAAGCCCCTGCTGCTCGTTCCCGCATTGGACCCTCGTCAACGACCACCGAGAAGCGGCGAACCGGGCCCAGTTGCCGGCCCCCCCTTGCTGACTGGCTGGAGTGGGAAACGCGTCGGCGCCCGCTGGTTCGCTTGGAAAACGTTGGCGGCCTCGAAAACGAGGTCGCGGGTGCCTTGATAGAGGATGGTGAGCTTGTGCTGGCTGCCAAGTCGGTCGAAGACGGGGAAGCCGAGGCGCATGAGGGGAATGCCAAGGCGTTGCTCGGCCTGGCGACCGTGCGCATGGGTGACCAGAAGATCAGCGCCAGCGGCGAGAGCTTCGAGATCGCCAAGATCGCCGACCTGAACCGACTTCGCCGGTACTTTCTCCAGAATTTCCGACATATCGGTCGTGGTGACGGCCGCCGCGATTTCGCAGCCCATGCCGACGAAGAATGTTGCAAGTTGATAGAGTTGGTCTGGTTCAGCAGCGATAGCAATTTTCTTGCCTCCGAAATGGAAATGTCCGTCGAGCAACGCATCTTGCAATTGCGCCCGGCGACGGCGGACCCGGGCCGGCGCCGCGGCCTTCGAAACCGCCGACAGCAGCGAGACGAAGCGGTCGACCTCCTGCAATCCAGTCAGCGACTGGAACACCGCGTAAGGCACGCCGGCCAAGCGGCGCAGCACTTTCGCGGGGCAGCGCATGTGCTCGCCGATGGCGATGCATTGTCCGGCAGTGCCAAGCTCGCGGATATCCTCGACGCTGGTGCCGCCATAGGTGGTCGGGACCCACCGGTCGGGAATCGTGCCGTCGAGGGAGCCGGAGATGTCCGGCAGAACAACCGGCTCGAGTCCAAAGCTCTCAACCATCTCACGCATATGTTCGATATCAGCCACGGTGAGATGGCATCCGGGCAGGATCGCGACCTTCTTCGGCTGCCGCGCCCGTTCGCCAGGCCGTGTAATGGCCTCGATCATTGCTGTTACAGCCTTGGCCCAGCCCTGTTCTAACGAGCCGTCGAAATCCGGCGTGTTGGCCAGCACGACCTGCGTATCGGCGATTTCTTCAGCGCGCCTCGCCTTGATGTCGGCGATGTATCTTGCGCAATCTTCGCCACGCATCTCCACCAGCGCAGTCGTGCAGACCCCTATCAGCCTCGGCTTTATGCGGACCTTCAGGTTGAGGATCGCCTCCTCCAGACGGTCTGCCCCGCCCAGGATGGTCGCCACCTCGTCCATTGCCGTGGTCTGCAGGGGGATCGCTTCCTTGAAGTGCCGCACCAAGAGCACGAGCGCGAAGCTGGTGCAGCCTTGGCTGCCGTGAAACAGGGGCATCGCGCCATCGACGCCAAGAAAGGCCATGGCAGCGCCCAGCGGCTGTGATGATTTCAGCGGATTGATCGCGGCTGATTTGGTTTGGGGCAGGATGCAGGCCATCTGGTTTCCTCAACACGCGTCTAAGTCGGCGGCAGCCGCCAGGCCGGCACATGTCTTCAAGGCCCGTACGGTCGCCATCTCGCTCGTCGTGGTCGGCATTTCGTCCATGATCACAGGCGGACAATCCCATGGTGCCGGGTCCCGCACCTGGCGCCAGATCGGGTTGTGAATGACAAGGTCGATCTGGCGTACGAGCTCCACCATGCCCTCATAGCCGGCATAGGGATGTTGGCGCTCCTGGTTGATATCGAGCCAGGGTGTCTTGGCCTTGAGCGCGATGAATTGCGTACGCCCGCCCGACAGCATGATGTCGGCCTCGCCTTGCGAGAGCATTGCGTAAAGCTCGCGCGCGGCCATCTGCTCGAACATGTGGTTGCCGTCCTTGAGGATTTGCTTGATGCGCTCCTTGTCTTCGACGGTGGATTTCTTGACTGAGGTGCCGACGATCTCCATGCCGATCTCGGTCAGCGCGTGGGCGATCGACCACGATTTCACACCACCCGTATTGAGCAGTACGCGCTTGCCTTGAAGCCGCCGCCGGAAGACATCAAGCTTGTTCCACGCCCTCGTCTCTTCCTGAGCGATCAGGGTCTCCGTGCGGTCGAGGATTCCCGGATCGGCGCCCTTCCTCACGAGCAGCTCAGCTATGTTGCGAAGCGCTTGCGAGGTGTCGCTGATGCCGTAGAAGGAGCCCTCGAAGAACGGGATGCCCCAGCGCTCTTCCATTTTGCGTGCCAGGTTGATGAGTGCGGTCGAGCACACCATCATAGCCGCCCGGGCGCGGTGCGAGGACGCAACGTCGAGGTAGCGCGCGTCACCGGGAATGCAGGCGCGCACCCGGATTCCGAGGCGATCAAGCAGCGGCTTCACCAACCAGAACTCGCCGGAGAGGTTGAATTCGCCAAGAATGTTGATGTCGTAGGGCCCGGCATCATCGGGCTCGACCGTGCCGATGACATGATCGAGCAACGCTTCGCCGGCGAGCTTGTTGCCGAGGTTCTTGGAGCCGGCGAAGCCCGGTGCATTGACCGGCACCACGGCCAAGCCGAATTTTTCGGCCGCACGCTTGCAGACTGCCTCGATGTCTTCGCCGATCAGCGCCGTCACGCAGGTCGAGTAGACGAAGATCGCCGGCGGGGCATAGGCTTGGCTAATCTCGCGGATTGCCTTGAACAGCTTCCGCTCGCCCTGCCCCATCACCAGCTCGAGTTCGGTCAGGTCGGTGGTGAAGCTTGTGCGCCACAGCGTAGCGCCGGAGGAACCGGCGCCACGGTTGTCCCAGGAATTGCCCTCGCAGGCGAGCGGCGCATGGACCAGGTGGGCAACGTCGGTGATCGGCTGCAGCACGATCTTGGCGCCGTCGAAGGCGCAGCCGCCGGCTGCCTCCCCTGGGGTGAGCGGCTTGGAGCAGCCGTGCTTGCGCGCCCTGGCGTCCTTGCCGCGGTTCTTGTCGCAGGCCGGCTCGTTGAAGACCTGCTGGATCGTGGCGCCGGGCGAGGCCATCGGGTCAGCGGGTGAGGTCATAGGAATAGTCGGTGACGCCGGTCTCGCCGGTGTCGCGATCGAGCTTGTCGAAGATCTTGTCGAGGATCGTCGTCAGGACGCGCAGCCCGCCCTGGTAGCCCATCAGCGCGAAGCGATGGTGGTGGTGGCGGTCGAAGATCGGGAACATCAGCCGCACCAGCGGCGTGCCGGTGTCGCGCTCCAGATACTTGCCATAGGAATTGCCGATCAACAGGTCGACCGGCTCGGTGAACAGCAGCGAGCGCAGCGCCCACAGGTCCTTGCCGGCCCAGACCTGGGCATCGGCGCCGAAGGGCGAGGCGTCAAGCAGCTCCTGCAACTCGGCCTGCCAGGCCGAGGAGCCGTTGGTGGCCAGGCAATGGCTCGGCTCGCCGCCGGTCTCCATGACGAAGCGGGCCATGGCATAGACGAAGTCGGGATCGCCGTAGATGGCGTATTTCTTGCCGTGCAGCCACGACTGGCTGTCGGCCATGGCATCGACCAGCCGGCCGCGCTCGAGGCGGATGGCCTCGGGGATCTCTTTGCCCGACAGCGCCGAGACCTTCATCAGCAACTCGTCGGTCGCCTGGACGCCGAGCGGATAGTGGAAGGCGGCGGTCTCCTGGCCGACCTCCTGGCAGTAGTCGAGCGTCTTGCGGGTGTTGTAATACTGCAGCGACAGCGTCGCCTCGGCGTTGAGCGCCGCCTTGACGTCCTCGATCCTGGTGCCGCCGTCATACATGCGGTATTCGCCGTCCGAGGGCGTGTCGAACTGGTCGGAGGCATCCTGGATGAAGCTGTAGGAGACGCCCATCAGATCGAGCAGGCGCTTGAGTTCGCGGTTGTTGCCGACGCAAAAGCCGTCGAAGCCCGGGATGATGTTGATGGTGCCCTTGGCCGCGCTGCGCTGCCGGTCCTTCCAGAAGTGCTCGACGATGCCCTTGACCATGCCGTCATAGCCGTCGACATGGCTGCCGACGAAGGCCGGCGTGTGGGCGAACGGCACGTCGAAGTCGCGCGGCACCGCGTTCTCGTCCCTGGCGTTCTCGATGAAGGAGCGCAGGTCGTCGCCGATCACCTCGGCCATGCAGGTGGTCGAGACGGCGATCATCTTGGGGTCGTAGAGCTGGTAGGTGTTGGCGAGCCCGTCGACCATGTTCTTCAGGCCGCCGAATACCGCCGCATCCTCGGTCATCGAGGAGGAGACCGCCGAGGCCGGCTCCTTGAAGTGGCGCGACAGGTGCGAGCGGTAATAGGCCACGCAGCCCTGGCTGCCGTGGACGAAGGACATGGTGCGCTCGAAGCCGGCGGCCGCGAACACCGCGCCGAGCGGCTGGCAGGCCTTGGCCGGGTTCACCACCAGCGCTTCGCGGGCAAGGTTGAGTTCGCGGTATTCCCAGCTCTTGGTGAACTCGCGCTGGTCGCTGACGAGCTGGTCGGGATGCGGGCATTCGAAGTTCAGCTTCTTGTGCGCCAGCATCCGCCTATATTCCGGCTCGCGGAACAGGGGCGCGTGGTCGAGGACTTTTTCAGCAGACTGCGGCATAACGTAACTCCCTCTTTTCGTTCACCTGGCCGCGCCATGCGCCAGCCCAGGATGTCGGGACGTTTTTTCCAAGGTCGCCGGCAAAGCAGGCGGCCGCCGGGCTTCATCGCCTGCCCGGCCAGCATCGTTGCCCCGGGCAGACCTGTGCGGCCGGTTGTCTATTCGGCAGCGATTGCCCGCCGCCGCGGTCTTTCGCGCCAGGGCGCGTCGAACAGGTCCCAGACCGGGTTGTTGATGGCCAGGTCGAGGTCGCGGGCGAAGATGGCAAAGCCGTCATAGCCGTGATACGGCCCCGAATAGTCCCAGGAGTGCATCTGCCGGAACGGGATGCCCATCTTCTGCACCGGGTATTTTTCCTTGATGCCCGAGCCGACCAGATTGGGGCGGACCCCCTCGATGAACTTCTCCAGCTCGTAGCCGGTCACGTCGTCATAGATCAGCGTGCCGTTCCTGACGTAATGGCCGGTGCGCTGATAGTCGTCATTGTGGGCGAACTCGTAGCCGGTGCCGACGATCACCATGCCGAGGTCCTCGTAGGCGGTGACGACGTGGCGGGGGCGCAGGCCGCCGACATAGAGCATCACCGTGTTGCCTTCCAGCCGCGGCCGGTACTTGGCCACGACCGCATCGACCAGCGGCCTGTATTTGGCGATGACCGCCTCGGTCCTGGCCTCGATCTCGGGGCCAAAATGCCGGGCTATCTTGCGCAGCGAGGCCTCGATCTGCGAGGGGCCGAAGAAGTTGTACTCCATCCAGGCGATGCCGTACTTCTCCTCCATGTGCCGGCAGATGTAGTTCATCGACCGGTAGCAATGGATGAGATTGAGCCTGGCCTTCGGCGCGCGCTCGATCTCGGCCAGCGTGGCGTCGCCCGACCAGTTGCCGACCACGCGCAGCCCGATCTCCTCGAGCAGGATGCGCGAGGCCCAGGCGTCGCCGCCGATGTTGTAGTCGCCGATGACGTTGACGTCGTGGGCACCGGCCTCGAACGCGATCTCTTTCTTGTCGAACACCCAGTCGCGGATGGCGTCGTTGGCGATGTGGTGGCCGAGCGATTGCGAGACGCCGCGAAAGCCCTCGCAGCGCACCGGCACGATGGTCTTGTCGTGCTCCTTGGCCTTCTTGCGCGACACCGCCTCGGTGTCGTCGCCGATCAGCCCGATCGGGCATTCCGATTGCACCGTCATGCCGTTGTTGAGCGGAAACAGCCCCTCGATCTCGTCGATGATCCGCTCCAGCTTCTTGTCGCCGCCAAAGACGATGTCCTTCTCCTGGAAGTCGGAGGTGAACTGCATGGTGCCGAAGGTGTCGATGCCGGTGGTGCCGACATAGTAGTTGCGGCGCTGCGACCAGGAATAATGGCCGCAGCCGACCGGGCCGTGCGAGATATGGACCATGTCCTTGACCGGACCCCAGACCACGCCCTTGGAGCCGGCATAGGCGCAGCCGCGGATCGTCATCACGCCCGGAATCGACTTGATGTTCGACTTGACCTCGCATTCGGAGACGACCGTGCCGTCCTCGCCAGGCGCCTCGCCGCTCCTGGCGACGCCGAGATGCTTCTTGCGGCGCTTGGCGGTCTTGTCGGGATAGCGCGCCAGCACGTCCTCGATCAGCTTGGCATGCAGAGCGCCGTCATTGTCGTATTGCAGGCTCATGGGACCCCTTTCAACGTCGGGCAGGGTTGGCGTGGACGCCTCGAGCGGCGAGGCGCCGTTGTCTTTTGGCCAGGCGCGAGCGGCTCAAGCCCCGCGCCCGGTGCGGCAGGGCCGGCTACTGCGCCACCGCCTTGACCGCTTCCTTGGCCTGCAGCTCGGCCAGCATCTGCTCGTCGCTCTTCATGATGCCGAAGTCGAGCAGCATGTCCTCGAGCTCCTCCATGGTGATCGGCGTCGGCACGGTGCCTTGCCCCGAATTGGCATGGATCTTCTCGGCCAGCGCGCGGTATTCGCCGGCCTGCTTGGAGTCCGGCGCATACTGGATCACCGACATCTTCCTCAGCTCGGCGTGCTGGACGATGTTGTCGCGCGGCACGAAGTGGATGAGCTTGGAATTGAGCCTCGAGGCCAGCGCTTCGGCGAGGTCGAGCTCGCGGTCGGTCTGGCGCTCGTTGCAGATCAGCCCGCCCAGCCGCACGCCGCCCGAATGGGCATATTTGAGGATGCCCTTGGCGATGTTGTTGGCCGCGTAAAGCGCCATCATCTCGCCCGACATGACGATGTAGATCTCCTGCGCCTTGCCCTCGCGGATCGGCATGGCGAAGCCGCCGCAGACCACGTCGCCGAGCACGTCGTAGGAGACATAGTCGACATCGTCATAGGCGCCGTTCTCCTCGAGGAAGTTGATCGAGGTGATGACGCCGCGCCCGGCACAGCCGACCCCCGGCTCCGGACCGCCGGACTCCACGCATTTGATGCCCTTGTAGCCGATCTTGAGCACGTCCTGCAGCTCGAGGTCTTCCACCGAACCCTGCTCGGCCGCAAGATGCAGCACGGTGTCCTGCGCCTTCGAGTTCAGGATCAGCCTTGTGGAATCGGCCTTGGGGTCGCAGCCGACGATGAGGATCTTCTGGCCGAGGTCGACAAGGGCGGCCAGCGTGTTTTGCGAGGTGGTGGACTTGCCGATGCCGCCCTTGCCGTAAAAGGCGATCTGACGCAGACCTGCCATAGTGCTTTCCTTCCTTCGTTCCTGCAATCGCGGTCGCCCGCGACATCAATGCCGTCGGCAGCTCTCGCCGCCTCACAGCCGAAGGACCTCAAGATCCATGCCAACTCGCCCGAGCCAGCCCGAGGAAAAACCAAGCGTTGCTCCTCAACGGCTTGGCTCGCCATCCGACAGCCATTGTCGGACAACCCATGTAGCGGAACCGACAAAGGGCGACAGATCGCGTGGGATAGCGATCCTCGAGGCCGCTACGCTGACTGGCAGAATGCGGCAGCGCCGAGGCGATTGCTACTAAGCGGCTATAGCGGAATCCGTCCACGCACAGTCTGCGCAGCGCCTGATTTCTATCTGAGCGGCAGATTGGCACTATTCGCGTCCGATCCCGTGCTCATCAATTTTGATCGTAAGCGTTATTCGTTCGGCCGCTCCTCAGTTTCGAAACGCTTAGCTGTTCAACGTTTATTAATTGGATAGCAAACACTAGTAACAATACATCGAAAAACCTTAACACTGTTGCCTTATTCATGCCACGTGCCTCGTATATCAACATTCACACCGGACACAGGTTGCAGATTTCACATCAGCACGGATAACGCATTCACTTGCGAATATAAATAGTAAAGGACCTGACTTGATCTCGACAAACCATAAAAATTAAATTACTATTCTGAGTCGCCTACCAAAAGGAACTACGGCACTTCCGGACATTACGTGTCTCACTCTCCAGAAAACCATCAGATAATATATCATGACCGCTTCCTCATTTGGAATGATCCTTTTTAGCGTGAGCATGAACTCACTAGCTCAAATCGCTCTCCGGGCAGCTATGCTGTCTCTTGGTAGCATTTCTTTTGCTGATCCAATAGTTGCGGCTCTTGCACTCGCTGGTAATGTTTATTTTTGGGGTGGGTTATGCTGTTATGCGATAAGCGTGTTATCCTGGGTCATTGTACTGTCGACCTACGAGGTTAGTTTTGCTTATCCAATGTTGTCAATCGGATACGTAATTGCGGTCGCACTTAGCTTCTTTGTGCTTGGCGAGGCAATACCACTCCCAAGGCTGGCTGGCATCGCGCTGATTTGCGCAGGCGTAGTCCTGATTGCTCGGACGGCGTAGCCGATGCGACATATCATCACCGGAGGCTCCGGTTTCGTCGGAACGTACATGGCATCCGTTCTCGCTGAGCGTGGAGAGAACGTTGTCGTTTTTGATCTCGGCGAGCCGCCGGGAATGAAGAGCTCTTTGGATTTCATACTTGGTGACGTACGGCAGCACCGAGACCTGAGGAAGCTTCAGCTCCAACGCGATGATGTGGTCTACCACCTTGCGGCGCGTCAATTTCACGGTGATGTGCCTTACAGAAATCGAGATCAATGGTTTTCTGACGTGAACGTCAATGGGACCCGCTGCCTGTTGGAAGCAATCTCGGCTGGCCACACGCAGCGACTTGTTTTCTTTTCCACCGACATGACCTATGGAAAACCAGAGCGTACGCCGGTCAATCCAACCGATATGCAACGTCCGATCGGACCCTATGGCAGGAGCAAAGTGGCAGCGGAGCGGCTTCTGATGCGTGCCTGTAGGGAGTTCGGCCTCCACGCGACCATATTCCGGCCAAGACTGATCGCTGGCGCTGGGCGCCTTGGAATATTGATGAAGCTCTTTCGGCTGATCAGGGCAGGGCTACCTGTCCCGCTAGTAGGCACCGGCGAAAACCGGTATCAAATGATTGCCGTTGAGGATTGCGTCACTGCTGCGTTGGCGGCTGTAGAACGAAATTGCCCGTCTGGTCCATTTCACCTCGGCTCCCGTGAACCGCCTACGGTCAAAGAGCTTCTCCGAGAATTAACTCGGCGAGCCGGTTCAAGATCGGTCCTTCTTCCTGTACCCGCGATCATTCTGAAGCCTATTCTTTCACTGTTGGATAGCGTCGCCTTGACATTACTCTATCCGGAACAGTTTGCTATCGCGAACATTGATTACCTGCTCGACATCGAGGCGACGACCAAAGGCCTGGGCTGGGCGCCAATTTGGAGTGACATGGATATCATTTACGAGGCCTATACGGGGTTTTTGAAGTCCTTGTAAATTCGTGCCAACGCCCGCTGGCGCCGTCTGACCACGGATGAGAAGGTCGGTTATGCGGCCAGGATCCTAAACATTGCCGACCTCCTCAAACGCTACCCGGGCAACTTTCCGGCGGTCAACGGCAGCGTGTCGCCATGGGCCGAGCGATCGTGCGCGATCCACAAGTGCTCCTCTTCGATGAGCCGCTAAGGAACTTGGTTGCCAAGCTCCGGGTGCAGATGCGAACAGAAATCAAGCAGCTGCACCAACGGCTCAAAACGACCATCCTCGACGTCACCCACGATCAGGTCGAGGCCATGACGATGGCCGACAGGATTGTGGTCATGCGAGACGATATCATCCAACAAATCGGGTCGCCGCTTGATCTTTACGACCACCCGCGAAACGTGTTTGTGGCCGATTTCATCGGCTCGCCTGCGATGAACTTCATCCCCGGCACAGTGCAGGACGGGGTGTTCGTCGCGCATAGCACCGCTCAGTTGCCGCTCCCAGCGAACGCGCATGGCGATGCGGCAACTTATGGAATCCGGCCGGAGCACCTTAAACTTGATGACGGGGGCTTTCCAGCGGAAGTCGTCATGATCGAGCCTATGGGATCGTCGACGCAGATCATTGCGAAAGTCGCAGAAACCCTGATGATGATGGCGATCTCGTCGGAACGTCTGGCGCCGCAGCCAGGATCGACCGTGCGTCTGATGCCGCAGGTGGCGGCTGTCCATCTGTTCGACCGCGATTGATTGCGGATCAACTACTAAGACTCTATCAGTAGGTCTTCCTGAGTCCCACTGAGTTGGACCCTAGGACCTACTATCGGTAAATGCGCCACTTCCCCTTTTCCTCGGAAACAAGCTGGAAAACTGAATTATGGTCCAGAAGCGGCTTACCCCATAACCCATCTCGAACCGTAACAACCAGCGTTTTGCAACGATACTTTTCCTTCATAACTTTCAGCCGAGCTTCAGTGATGTTGCCGTGGAATACATCTGTAAAAAACCCGTCAATATCGGATGCTTGCTCCGGCGAGAGTTGACCAGCGAAAGCACGCAGATGTTGCAGAGACGTCGCACAATTTCTCCTCTGCGACATTATTGCCCATGAAATATTCGCCGGCGAAAACGTCAACTCAGCAAGGTCTAGCGGGTTGTTAGCGACCGCATCATTGGGTGGCGTTACTCGTCGAACGGCTTTCCACATTTCAGAAGACGCTCTGAAAGCCTTAGTTTCTTCGGTTTCCGGACCCTCAACCCGGAACCGAAACGCATATGCGTATAGATCTCGAGCGCCAACCAGAATCGATGGGGTCAGCAATATCACCACAGCTACCGTCACTAGCCGTCCCAATTTTGTTTTTTCGCCCATGTGCCGTGATAAGACTGTAGCAGTAATCACCATCATGAGGAGCGTCGATGGCATTGCGACATGGAGTGCTAAGTCATTATACATGACTACGCTGTGCACGAACTGAACACACGCGAACGGAACTAATACGGTGGACATTACTGCTGGAGCCAGGTTGCCGTTATCCTTCTGGAGGGGATAGCTCGACTCTGCCCGCCACACAACAAAGGATAGAAACAGAATGCCGAAGTCGAAAATGATTCGGATGAGCCAGAACCCCGGCAGGTCAATAAACCATTTCCCACCGGCGAATACGGGAAAGATCCAAAATTCCACGGGGGTTCTTGTCTCCAAGATGGCTGCTTGCTCGTACGCCAGCACCCCCGCACAGAGTACTGTCACAGCAGCAATGACGAAAATTGACGTGACCACCTGCATCGTCCGCTTAGCGCGTAATATATGGGGAGTCGACAGCAGTCCTATAACAGGCAATACCAAAAGGGGTGAAAGGCCGCCCGCCCACATGGAGCTGCCGTAAGCGGTCGCTAGCATTGCTCCCATCAGCACTGACAAAGCAATATTGTTTCGAATATTGCAAAATAGAACTCGCATGTATGCGGTAATAACGATTAGGACGATGGTCGCGGAAAATAGGTGCTGGGGTGACCATGCCGCCTCCGCAAACCACGTTCTCGGATGACCCATTGCCACAATCCAATCGTCGGACTTTTCAGAGATAAATAGAAGGATTCGGCTAAGCGGGCCTACAAGCAGTAGCGGCAGTACCCACCATGCGGCATCTGAGCGTTTACTTTGCGCGACGGCAAGCCATGTTACGACGAAGATCGAACTCAACGCCGTCACGGCAGTAAGAGCAATGTCGGCCTCCCAGCCACCGGCGCCCGTAATGATTGATGAAGAAGCGGCTAAGAAGTACCAGATGTAGTAGTAAATAAGAATATTGGAACCCTGGGCCTCGGAATAGTACGGATTGTAAGGAGGCAAACCGTTTTGAGCGATTTCATCGATGATGGCTATTTTGGCATGGTCAAAAATCGGAGCACCGACACTCGCGCCAGCGCCATAATATTGGGGAATGACTGTCAACATAGGTAAAAGGCCGAAAACAGACGCAACAGCTATCCAGGAGAAGCTTGGACTTACCGGCGAGCTGAAAATCGGGCAGGCCGCTTTCGACAACCCTACCGCGGCAACTGACAGAAAGATGGTAGTTGCAAGTAGATTGCTGACTGTAAATGGCAGTAGATGAAAGATAGAGGCACCCGCGGCGCCGAATATGCCAAGCCCAATGGCCGGCGAGATGAGCAAACGCATTCGAACATTGCCCTCAAAGTACCTGGAGGCCGGCAGGCCGATGGCATAGCCTACGGCGCCTAATGTGAGAGCACTTGAAATCAGGGAGGCGGTTTTAACTAGCAAAAGATGACCTCAGGTTTGGCGGCGGCAATCTCTGCTCGCACCCACAATCAGCATCTTGGGATTAATGCGGCGCCATGTGCATCGGCTACGGATCCGCGGAGAGGTTCCACGTCTCAGATATACTTGCCGCACTTGGATGGCTTGCAGACGCAACTGCACCACGTGTACTTGTGCAAGAGCGAGTGCCCGCCTTGGGCTGCATGAAGCCACACTTTCGGCAAACCTGCCGTTGGCGCGGCTCCGACGCGTTCTCCCAGACTTCCGGCGACTCCTGCCAGAACACAGGGGCTTAGCAAGATCACTGCGATTGTCCATTGGATTGCACGCGGGGCCTTAATGTTATAGTGCCAAAGCAAACGCCAATGCGATGCAAAAACCGATGAGGTAGCTCGTCTTGTCCTTGAGCGCAAAAACTACCGGATCGTCATGCAAGCGCATGCGATGACTTAGAATCCAGATCCTTTGCAGCCAGACGAACATGCCGGCCGGGGCCACAAAGAGCCATACGGAATTGCGATAGGTTTCCGTCACTCTGGGATCAAGCGCGACGAAAATCAGCATGATGACAATCGAAGCTGAGGCGGAAGCAACGCCATAGCCGAGGGTGAGTGGCCAATCGTCCGGCAAATATCCGCGCCCTCTGACAACCTCCTGTCCTTGGGAGTGTGCACGCATCACCTCCACATGGCGTTTTGCGAGCGACAGCGAAAAGAAGAGCATGGAGGAGAAAGAAAACAACCATGGCGAGAATTCGAAATCGTTCAGCACTTGTCCCATGATGATCCTCAATGTGAACAGCCATCCAATCACTGTCACATCAAGCAAGGCATAGCGCTTTAGAGAGAATGAATATGCTAATGTCAGCGCCAGATAACCCGAGAGGGTCAGCGCGAATCGCGGATGTAAGAACAAGGCCATTCCCAATCCTGTAGCGAGCAGGAATATGCTTCCCACGAAGCCGTTGATGATGCGTATTCTTCCGGCGGCAATCGCCCTGAAGCGCTTGGTCGCATGCGCCCGGTCCGACTCCAAATCGGCCAAATCGTTGATGACGTAAGTTGAGGAAGCAACCAGACCGACAGCAACGAAGGCGATCGCCGTGTTCAAGACGACACCAAAGTCCCCCCCCTCTTGAGCGAGAAACAGCGGGACAAAGATCAGCACGTTCTTCGACCACTGGTGTATCCTCAGCTCGTGCAGCCAGTCCTTCACCAACTCGCTTTTTTCAGGGATGATGGTCCTAACCTCGACGCCAGCGTTTCGGAGTCGGCTCGCGTACCTCACCGCGTTGCCGACAAGAACGGCTCCGGTAGCCACCTCCCAGATTGGGAGATCCGCAGCACTGTCGCCCGCGTAGATGAACCCGTTTGGGAAGCTTTCTTGAAGCCATTTGAGCTTGTTGCAGCTCTTGAGGTTCAAATTGCCATCGCTGCCCTTCGCCCCGTCGAATCCGCCAAGATGAGAAATGACTCTGTCAGCTATGCTCTGGTCTGCTGCCGTGACGAGATGAATTTCACGTCCGTCAGCATGCGCCTCACGTATCAGAACCAACACTTCTTCACGATATGGAAGGGCTCGAACTTCGATCGGACGAATGCTTGCCAGGGTACGTTTCAAGGCGGCGCGGTTAAGGCATCTCGGAACGGAGCAAAACAGGCGCTTCGGTGAGTGAAAGAAGGCTTGAAAGAAATTCTCATGCAAGCTGTCCGACTTTATCAGAGTGCCATCCAAATCACAAATTAGAGGCAATCGGCGATCAAAGCCGCGCAAATTGAAAATCATGATCTTGACTCCCTAACCGAAGTCACGTCGCTGAATCCGAACTTCTACTCTGCTTGGTTGGGTCAACACCGAGGCGTGTCGATTCCTTGAACGCGAAACGACGCAGCGATTTGGTCTGGCGCGTCGCTGCCGATCCAAGTCCCAGGTCAACACGGCTGGGGGACGCATCTTGAGAGTGTTGAACCTCGGATACGCCCCGTGTCCGGAGACCAGACCTGACATGTTGTTCCTTCCTTCCTGGGCTCGCTAAGTCCAGCTGCGTTGCAGCCAAGCAAGATCAAGAGTCGTGCCAACTATGCAGCAGGAGCCCAAAAGACTTTTTCGCGTAGTTTTCAATGGCTGCATGATTCTGAGCGAACTCCTGCCTTTGTCGTACACTCAACAAATCGACAAGTGAGGCCAGGTGCGCTGCGACGATCGGCAGCGACCCAACTGCGGTGGGGCAAACCGAGCAGGCGGTGAATTCAATCTTGCTATTGCGTCATAGAGCGAGCTCGTCCGCGATTGCCGTCGCTGCAAAGACGTACATCAACCACGGACCCATGGCCGCGTCGCATATGGCGACCGATCGTCCAAATACATAGGTTGGCCAAGCTTGCCCTCAGCACCCACAACACTGAGGTTGAAGAGATCAGGATGTCTGGGTCGACGTGTCTTCGACGAAGATTACGACCTTAGCCGAGCGAAAGTCCGTCGGAGCTGCGCTCCGCCTGCGTGAATACGCTGGCGACCATGGCCACCGACAACCGTTGCAGAGCCACCAGAACGATTCCGGAAAGGTCACAGTCGCGGCCACGAGAGGTGTCGCCGCAAATGTCGGGCAGAATATACCTTATATACACACAACGGATGGGCGCCGAGCTGGCGCGTTGCGCTGGCATAGCCGTTTGCGCCGGAGGTGATCGCCAGTCCCGGCGCCTGCCGCGCATTTTTTGCTCCCAGCCGTAAATCCCGTCAATAGGACGAACCGCGTCAGCGAATTACCGAAATAAGCGAGCATGGCCAGCGCCACGATGAGGAATGGTAGCGAAGCCTGAACGTCGATGATTAGCAGCAGGACATGCTCGACGAGCTGCGACATAAGCGGCAACGAAGGCGACCGCCGTCCCGACCGGCACGCTGAACGCGCGGTGCCGAAGACAACCAGCAGGCTGGTGCGTATCGAGTAGAAAAGGCGCGAGGCCATGCCCCGGCCCAAATCGTCAACCCTCCAGCGTTAGCATCACGCAGGCTACCAACGTGGGATTGACTACGCGCTCGATGAGATCAAGGCGATCGGCCATATCTGCTGGTCAGCGAACCTGCCGCTCCATATGGACGGCGCCTGCTTCGCCAACGTACTTACCACTCTCGCCTGCTCCCCGGCCGAGATGACGTGGAGCGCCGGCGTCGACCTTTTGTCATTTGGCGCCACGAAGAATGGAACATTTGGGTCGATGCGGTCGTCTCGTTCCGCAGAGCTCTCGCGAGCACGATCGCCCTTCGGCGAAAACGGGCCGGCCAGTTGAGTCACCGATCGTTCAAGGCGTTCAAAGGGTCCTCTAAGCGACGGGCATGGTGCCGTTGGCCGACATTTCGAGGACATCGAGCAGGATGGCCAGCCCGACACCGCAGGCAGTCAGGATAAGACCGGACATGAAGATGCGGTTGGCGCGTTCGTAGAGGGGTCGGCGCAACGAACTCACGTTGAGCAGCGAGGACAGTGCCCGCATCTGTAACGCGATGCCTACCACGATCGGCACAACGGCGAGCAGGTCATAAAGCCCCCATGGCATGGGGTTCGCCGCCCAATGCGTAACGAAGCCGAGCGAAAAGGCAAGCAGGATGCCCACGACGGTGATCGAACCGTTGCGGAAAATCGTCTCTATCAGCTCTTCCTTCGGATCGTGCTCGCCCAAGTGTTCCTTATCCCCTTTGCTCAGCCCGGGTCGGACCCAAGCTCTCGGGTCGTCCTTGAACATTGGCGCCAATTGATGGCCAGGAGCCGAGGCCGAACTCATAAGTCAATTGTCGCGACTGCGCCACCCTCTTCTCGGCCTTCCGCAACGTGAACGATGCAAGCGGCGGCTGCCAGCAGGTTCGGTGAGGGTCGCGACATTCTTGTGCAGCTTCGGGCACCAGAAGGTTGCCGATAGACACCCTCGGAAAGTTTGCTGCTGCGCTCGTGGTTGCTACGCCAGCCGTTGGTTCGGGATAGCCGTGCCTGCGCACACACGAACATGCAGAGCACTTCCCGCGTTCGATGTCTCGATAGAACAATTGGAACAGTAATTGCGCCGCGACGCAGACAGCCAAGCTCGTCAGCATGACGAGGTCGAGCCGGGCGAGGCTGTCTGCGATGTGTCTTCCCGCCGCAGTGCGTGCGCCTTGTGGATCAGAGACCGCGCGATAGCACCGGCGCATCACCAATGGTGTCGCGCCATTCAGCTCATACGACACGCTTGTAGCCCGATCCGGGTGCATCAAACGGAGATTTCAATGCTTGTTTCGACCCGGCTCATCCTTGTTATCGCTGTCCTCAGTGTCCTACCACTTCCGGGCACCGCCTTGGCAGCGCGCGTTCTGTTGCCTCATCGCGCTGTTTACGACTTGGCGCTAGTTAAAGCATCCGCCCCATCAGGGGTTGGCATGGTAACGGGTCGCATGAGTTACGAGTTCAGTGGCTCTGCCTGCGTAGGCTACACAACTCAAACCCGTGTGGTGCTTCGTGTTATTTCGGAGGAAGCGGACGGGGTAATTGATCGGCAATCGACGACTTTCGAGGATCCCGGCGGCAAGTCGTTTTCGTTCGTGACCAAAAGCTATATCGACGAGGAACTCCAGGAGGAGGTGAGAGGGACGGCGACACGACAGGATGAGGACGTCAAAGTCAAACTGGAAAAGCCGAAGCAACAGACTCTCAACATCGGCTCGACACTGTTTCCGACACAGCAGATGCTCGACGTGTTAAGCCGTGCCGATGCCGGCGAGATGTTTTATGAGACTAGACTGTTCGACGACAGCTCGGAGGCGATAACTACGAGCATTCTGATCGGGAAGGAGGCCGAGATCGAACAAAAAAACCCTGTGACGCCAGCTCTTGCGAAAGGTCGCGTCTGGCCGGTCACAAAGACCTATTTCGACGAGAGCGATAAGGAGGGGGTAACAGTACCACAATCTACCCTTAGATTCACCTTGCACGAGACTGGCATAATGCGCGACTTCGTGACGGACAATGGCGACTTCTCGCTTTCAGGCAAGATCATCAGTCTTGAGGTCTCGGATATGAACTCGGCTACCTGCGAATAAGTAGCCACTCGGGAGCAAAAGGGTTTCTGATCGGCGCCGATTGCATCGAGCCAACTCTGCGCTGCATATGATTACGACAGTGGCTGTGTCCCGCGAGCCGTCGTCCGCTTTTTCGCTACGTTTCGATCCACTCGCACATAGCGCACACGAAAGTTGGCACGTACACAAAACTCTCCTCGGTTCAAAGGCGTTTTGGTCGCAGCAGGCGCTATGCCCAATGAAAGCTTCCGCGGATGAGACGACGCACGGACGGAACCGACTTTTGCCGAACTTGAAAAGTCGAATGGGCTTCATATTCGAGCGGTTCGCGCCGCCTTGGCGACGGCATGATCACCGGACTCACCGAGATCGCGCAGCATTCGCCTGGAATTGATCTCGCCATTTTCTCTCCGACGGTAGGCCTTGGGACGGAAGGCTCGCCCAAGCGTTCGTCCCTCAGGAGAAAACTCGTGACTGACCATGAGTTGACTTAAGTACGGGGCAACCGCATATCTGCCAAAGCGCAGCGTGTAGCGGAGTTGGAATCGTGGTTGCCGGGATGGCCCACTCGCACAGTCGGTTGAAGCGTCTTGCGTCGGATCGGGCAAGCGAGCGCCGTCGGTTGGCTGTCGCTCGCGCGCGGCTTGCCTGCAAGGCGCTCTCGGACATGGGCGTGACTGTACGTGTGATAGGATCGCTCGCCACAGGTCGTTTTGGCCCGGATTCCGACATTGATTTCCTCGTCGAGCACTGCCCGCGTCACCTGAAATACGCCATCGAGGGACTCGTCGAGGATTGCCTCGGTGGTCTGCCGTTCGATGTCGTCTATCTCGATGAAGTGCCTGCCCACAGGCTCGAGCGTTTGACCAGGGAGGCGGTCGATGCTGGGCATCTTCGTTGACATCAACAACGAGCTGGCCGACATCGCAAAAGAAGCGAAGATGCTGGCCGACAGTGTCAGGATATACGAAGAAGCAGCGAATGTCGGTCCTGTCTGGACTTGGCTTGCGGTCCAAGGCCTTGCTTCGGGTGTGGAGAAGATTTACACGGGCTGCGAACGTGTAATGGCGATGATAGCGAGCGACATTGATGGTGCGAGAATTGACCACAGCGAGGGCTGGCATGTCTCGCTACTGAAGCGGATGGCCCATCCCTTCCCAAGCGTTCGGGACACGGTGATTTCTGACGAATGCTTCAATGCACTCGAGAGGCTGCGGTCCTTCCGCCATCGGGAGCGGAACAGCTACGGCCTCACCCTTGATCCCGGGATTGTGCTGGAGCGGGCGGTCGAGACTGGATCGGCATTCGAGAAATTCCGATCCGAAGTGAACGAGTTCGCCCAAAAATTTAGCGGGCCGGACAATAATGGCAGTTGGAAGCCCTGACAGTCGACGGCTTTCCACTTTCGCAGCCCGGACGCGAGTTCGCTGAAATAAAGATGTAATTGCCTATTGATTTGGTGGCGTTTGCTCCCTAATGCCGTGCAATTGATTGAGCAGGTCGGCGACTGCCAGGGCGCGCGCTCCATCCGTTTTGACCCGCCTTATTTAGCTCCGAGGCGGTATTGTCGAGCGCGATTGGATGGTCAACGGCAATCGAAATGATCGGTCAAGCATCCGGCGTTCAATGTTGAAAACCCACCCGCTTCCTAGCTCGTGGTGCAAGTCTGCACTTGTTTTGCGCGAGCGCAGCGCTGCTTAGGCCCTTGAGCGGCGGCGTTAATTCCGCCAGTCAAATGATATTCTATTTCATATCGAATTCCGTGTCGATATATAATTGCGGATCACTCTCTGCCACCAAACGGCCTTGCAATCTGATATGCAAAAGCATATCTGCGATCGAGACTGATATGTAAAAGAACATCAAATGCCCTACGAAACAGAAGACATCATTAATGTGCTTAAGTCCGCGCGCGAGGCGAAAGCCTTGAGCCAGCGTGGCCTCGGCGCGCGCGCAGGCGTGCCTCAAAGTCACATCTCCAAAATCGAGAGCGGGAAGGTCGATCTGCAACTTTCCAGCCTCATTCAGCTGGCGCGGCTCCTCGATCTTGAGGTGAAGCTCGTGCCGAAGAAGGCGCTTCCCGCAGTGGACAGTGTCGTGCGGTCGACCACGCCCCAGGCGACCAGCAAAGCAGCCGCGAGCGCCCTGAACAAACTACGCCAAGCTGAGATCGTCACGCAGACGCTGCGCACAGCTCTACCCAATGACTCGCAATTGCATCGCGCGTCGACGGTCCTGAGGGAGCTCCGCAGCATTCCCATTCAATTTCAGCTGATCGATGTCCAGGCGCTCAACAAGGCGCTCAAGCCTTTCGACGAGTTGCGGCGCGCCTTGGCACGGAGCGCAGCGCTTGACGAGGACATACGCAGGATCACCGCGGCACCCGAGGTGGTCAATAAGCTGCGCGAGGCAACGGGATCGCTGCAGGCATTGCGCAATCGTCTCGTTCACGCTGTCAATGTAACGACAGCCGGCCCGAAACCAGCCTATGATCTGGAGGACGACAATGAGTGATGTGTCCATCCTCGATGTCGCCCTGTATGGAAACAAGATCGGCACGCTCACGCTCCTGCAAGGAGACCGCTCGATCTTTGCATTCACCCAGGAATACATCGACGATGCGCGACGGCCGACCTTAAGCCTCTCCTTCAAAGACGATCACGGCGGGCTCATCACCGAGCAACCAGCCACCCATGTTCAGGTATCGCCTTTCTTCTCAAACCTGTTGCCGGAAGGTCCATTGCGCAAGTACCTGGCAGAACGGGCCGGCGTGAAGGAGGTACGCGAGTTTTTCCTGCTGTGGGTGCTGGGGCGCGACCTACCCGGCGCCGTGACCATCACGCCGACGAACGCAGAGGCGTGGCCGCCCGCCGACAACGCTGTCGGCGACGGCAGACAAAAAGAAAAGGCACTGCGGTTTTCGCTCGCCGGCGTGCAGCTGAAGTTCTCGGCCATCAGAAACAAGCGCAAGAACAGCGGCCTCGTCATTCCGGCCAAGGGCGTCGGCGGCTCCTGGATTGTGAAACTCCCGGCTGAGCGGTTTGACGGCGTCCCCGAGAATGAATTCTCGATGATGACGATCGCCTCTCGCATCGGCATCAATGTCCCTGAAATCGACTTGGTCCATGTCGACTCTCTGGAAGGGCTTCCCGAGGGGCTGGGGCGATTGCGCGGCGACAAGGCTTTCGCCATTCGGCGTTTCGATCGAGACGGCGAAGATCTTGTCCACATAGAGGACTTCGCGCAGGTCTTTCGCCGCTATCCCGACCAGAAGTACGAAACTGCGAGCTACCGCAACATCGCCACGGTCCTCGGGATCGAAACCAACGAGGAGAGCATCGCCGAATTCATCCGGCGGTTGGTTTATTGCACACTGATCGGCAATGCCGATATGCATCTCAAAAATTGGTCGCTGATCTATTACGATCGCAGAACGCCTGCATTGTCTCCGGCCTACGATCTTTTGTCCACCATCCCCTACATTCCCGATGAAACGGCGGCGCTGAAATTTGCGCGTACCAACAGGGTCAGCGAATTCAACGAAGACGAGCTCCGCTACCTGGCAGCAAAAGCACGCCTGCCAGAGAAGCTGGTTCTCGATTGTGCCCACGAAACCGTGCAGCGCTTCCTCAACGTATGGAGCGCCGAGAAGAACAACCTGTGGCTCGGCAAAGACGTCGTCGATGCGATCGATCGCAACATCGCGATGGTTCCCCTCGCAAGGAAGAGGTCCATCGGCTAGCGGAAACTCTGCCTGCTCGTGGCCAGCGTCTGGACTGATTGATCCCGGAAGTGAAAACTGGCGGCGAAGGCGATAGCGGACGAGAATGGGTCCCCATTACTTGAGGCGAGCGAAGGTGTGTTGTCGATCTTGTGGCTTGGCGCTAAAGAATCGGATCGGAGTTACGCTTCATGCGGTGTCTCCATGAGCCGGAACCGCGGAGCGATGCCGTGCTGGACGAGGGGTCGCGGAATCCCGCTCGAGCTATAGGCACTCTCGGCGAGCAGATGGCGGGCTGGCGCCAGGTTTGTGCTCGGCTCAGACGCGATTGTACTCAAAACGTCAGCTTGAAGCCGGCCGACATGGTTAAGGCATAGAAGTCCAGGCCAGCGCTATCCTTGAAGGTCATGCTGCTTTGGGCGCCCTTCGAAAGCTCGTACGATGTCGTGTCGCCTTTCTCCCGGAAATACTCGTCGAAATTGCCGGTCAGGAAGAGGCTGGCGCGGTCGCTGATTCGATAATCAGCCTTGGCGCCGACCGAGATGAAGGGATTGGTACGGAAGTCATATTGGCCCACCCTGCTCGGCCAGTGAAGGTCAATGGCGCGTGCGTTAATCGAAAGGCCGCCGCGCACGAGACCCGAGAGCGCCCAATTGTCTAGTTTCGTGGTGGCTTCCACACCAAGGAAAAAGCCCGGATAGCGCTGTTCGTAATCGACGAGCGGTTCGTCGGGGGGAAACTTGCCGCGAGTGTCGCGAAAGCGTTTCACACTACCTACGTACGAACCGCCATAAGCGCTCCACTTCACGTTCGTGTATTTGAAGCCGCCATGCAGGTTGAGGGTCGTGACCTCGTCGATCGCGAAATCCCGGCCTGCTGCGAGGTCAAGGTTGATGTAGCGGTCAAGGTGAGTGTCGGGATGGATCGACTGATTCGACCAATCTGCAGCAGCAAAGCTCGGCGCCAATTCCAACCAATCGTAATCTTCCATGTGGCTGTTGCCAGAAAAACCTACCACGGCATTGGCTGAAAAGGTCCAGCCGTTTGCGTCAGCGGTGAGGCCGGCCGTCAGGACCGGCGCATTGGTTTGCCAGATCAATTTGCTGATACGGTTGCCCGCGCTGTCGAAGACAAGCTCGTCGGCCTTGAGCCACGTGTAGCCGACGCCACCAAGGAACACGAGGCTCTTGTCGGGCGCTGAATAGATGGTCCGATCCGCTGCCGTGGCGAAGGCCGACCATGTGCAGACAGTGGCGAAAGCAAGAGTTGCAAATGATGATGTGCAGCGATTCATAGGGCAGCCTCCTTGGCCCCCAGGGATCGGGATAGCCGTTGGTGATTTTTCGTTGAACGTCGGCGGCTGTCAGCGCCGTTCGCCCGTACTGTTCGTCGCGTGGACCATTCCTGGGCGCTGGCGCGAAGACGTTGAACTTCGACGCGACGTCGAGGAATCGCTTTGGTCACTGCCCTTTGTCTGGTGCGCCCGCGCTCGTTGCCCGTTTTTACATGGGTGGCCGCGGGCTGCCTTGAGCTGGATCAGTTTACGGCAATGGCGTGCTTGAATTTCGGTTCGCGAGCCCTTGCGGAGCGAATTGCGGTGGCGTCGTTAAACAAGTCGGCGGGACATCCGCAGCCCGGCGCGGCGCCTCGGATGGGCTTTGTCCTGGCATGATAGCTTGCCTTGGTTGTTTGCTGGGGCTTGATCTCACCGAAGTGCCCTTCTGTAGCACCGGGCTTAACCAGGGGTTCGGCCTAGCGGTTCGACGTTGATCCAAGATAGCCTGAGAGCTATATTCGATCAGAGCCGTCATTCTGGTGGTCCGACAGCACGTTTGAGATGGCGCGATCGATATCTTGACTGCCCTGCAGGGTTCCGATGCCGGCTCTCGCAATCGTGTGCCGTGTTTCGTCTGACGCAAGTGCGGTCCGCCAACATTACGGAGTTAAATTTTCGTGGCACGTGGTATCGAGATCCTTGCATCTGTGCCGCAGAGACAGCGGGACCACACCGAGGCGCTATATTCGAAGCCGACCAAAGAGGTAGAAGGTCTTCGGGCCCTGCGCCGCATAGCAGGCAAGGCCCAAGCTGACGTCGCTGCCGCTCTGAAGATCAAACAGCCGTCTGTTTCCAAGATCGAAAACCGAGCTGATATGCACATCTCGACCCTTCGCAGCTATGTCGAAGCCGTGGGCGGAAAGCTCGAGCTGACCGTCAGGCTACCAAAGCACCCGGCCCTGCGCATCCATGCTATCAGCGACCCTCGCTCCACATTCTCCGCAAATCTCGCTCCTCGTAGAACGTCTCTCGCCACGGCTGGACACGCCGACACCGTCCATCCGCAGCGCTTGACAAGGCTGTCGCCACAGAACGCTGAAGACCGGTCGTAATTTTGAAAGGCGTTGATTCATGATTGGCACCGAGACGCGAACCGCAGCTGGTATTCTCACGCTCACAGCTTTGCGCGGCATCGGTCCGGCTACGGCCGAACGGCTCGCCGAGCGCTTTGCGCTCTTGGACGGCATCGTCGAAGCAGAGCCTGGGAAGCTTCGAAGCGTGGTGTCGGCCGCCGTCGCCGAGAGCCTTCACGAACCCGCCGCTCTAGTCAATGCCGGTGAAAAAGCCCAGAGGGTGCTTGATGAAGCCGAGCGACGTGGCGTGCGCGTCCTCTCTGTCTTCGACACCGACTATCCCGAGGCTCTTCGTTCCCTCTCCGATCGCCCTCCCATTCTCTTCGTTAAGGGCAAACTGCCGCCCCGCCGCAGCGTCGCCTGTATCGGGACGCGCGAGCCGTCCGAGTTCGGCGAAATCGTTAGTGATAGGATTGTGGAAATCCTCATCAGCGCGAATTGGGCGATCGTCAGCGGGCTGGCGATCGGAGTCGATACGCTTAGTCACCAAGCAGCACTGCATCATGGCGGGCGGACCATCGCCGTAATGGCCGGCGGTCTCGACGCGATCTATCCGAGACAGAACGCAAAGCTTGCCGACGAGATTCTCGACAAGGACGGCGCGCTGATCAGCGAGCAGCCCTTCGGTGTGCCGCCGTCGCCGCGCAATCTCGTCCAGCGCGATCGCCTGCAGAGCGGGCTTTCGGTCGCGACCTTCGTCATGCAAACCGACATCAAGGGCGGGTCGATGCATACGGTCCGCTACACGATCCAGCAGAACCGTCTGTTGTTCGCGCCAGTGCCGCAGGGCCGCCACGCCGCAGAACCCAAGAGCCAGGGCATTCTCGCGATGACGCAGTTTTCGGCGACCCGCTTTGCCGACATCGCGCGTGCCGAAGGCGACTATCGGCGTATTCTCTCCGAACGATATCCCAATGGCCCCGTGGCTGTGCCGCTTGCCAGCAAGGAGGACTACACCTCCATGCTTGAGCTGCTGGAAAATCGGTTGGGAGGTGATGCAGCCCAAGACGCGCCGGTTCGGCCATCGTCACCCACGCAGATGTCGATGCTCTGACCAATGCCG
Organism: Mesorhizobium neociceri; assembly: GCF_013520985.1. GTDB lineage: Bacteria > Pseudomonadota > Alphaproteobacteria > Rhizobiales > Rhizobiaceae > Mesorhizobium > Mesorhizobium neociceri. The sequence goes on from NZ_JACDTY010000017.1 coordinate 62,521, forward strand.
AACGTGTTTCTTTTCGACCTCGACATGACGCTTGTCGACAGCTCGGCGCTTGCACATCTGCGGCGCTCGCAGATGTGGAACGCCGTTCGTCAGAATATGAATCTCATCCGAGCCTTTCCAGCGCAAGGGCGGGCAGCGCCGCATGAACTTCCTGCGCTGCTGCGGGCCGACGGGCAGGCAGTCGGCATTGTTACGTCATCGCCGGAATGGTACGCGACCGCTGTTCTGCAGCAGTTCCGAATTCCCTACGACGTGCTGGTCAGCTACGGCGACACCGAGAACCACAAGCCAGATCCTGCGCCGATCGAGGAAGCCCTCCGGCGCCTTGGCATCGCAGCAAGCCGGGAGTCGCTCTACATCGGCGATGATGTCGGAGATGTAGAGGCCGCCTACCACGCCGGATTGGCTTCCGTTGCAGTCCGCTGGGGTCCTACGTCGATCTTCGAGCTCTCGTCCAGTGCGCCCGACATTTTCATGTCGAAGGCCTCGACGCTGCTACGCCGAGACCGCATCGGTGGGCGCGGCTACATCGGCGAAGCGCTGACCAGCAAATGGCCCTTCCACAGCCATTGGGGCTCTATTCTCCATTGCGACGATGAGCCCGTCGTCTATGCACTTGGCCGCTATTTCACGGCGTCCGATCCACGGCACGCAACCAGCCCCTTGAGCGCGGCCGTTCTGTCTTTGAAAAATAATGACAGCCAAGCGCAGATCCTCGGCGAATGCGTTGGCCGCGCCGTCGCCCTTTTCGACTGGAATCCCGATTGCATCATCCCCGTACCCATGAAGCCCTCGCAGGAGCGCAACCGCTTCAAGGAACTGCTCGAAAGCGCTTCCGACCATTTCGACGAGGATATCGAGGTTGAACTCAGCGGCCTGAAAACCGTCAAGGAGATCGACGGCTACAAGCAGATGAACGCCCTGCAGCGAGCGGAGGCCATCAAGGACGCCTTCGATACGGATTACACTTGGAGCGGTGCCAAGATTCTGCTGCTCGACGACGTCTATACGACCGGAGAGACCACAAGAGAGTGTGTGCGCATTCTTAACGCCAACGGGGCTGGCGAGGTCCGGGTGATGGCGATTGCCAAGGATCAGCGCGTCTTCTCGCGCAAGACCTGTTCGGCCTGCGGACGATCGATGAAGATACGCGAGAATCACACGACGCACGAAAAATTTTGGGGCTGTTCGGGTTATCCGGATCACTGCCGGCACACCGAAGACTTCTAACACAGACTTCCAACGGGCTTATCTGGAGCTCCCCTCGGAAGTGTCCGTAATGTGGCCACCGGTTTGCCGCCTCCACAGCCGGGCATAAAGGCCGTCCCGTTTGAGTAGCTCCGAGGGGGAGCCCTCCTCGACGATGCGCCCTTTGTCGAGCACGACGATCCTGTCCATGCCGGCAATTGTCGACAGGCGGTGGGCAATGGCGATCACCGTCTTGCCCTCCATCAGAAGCTCGAGTTTTTCTTGGACCGCCGCCTCGGCTTCACTGTCCAAGGCGGAAGTCGCCTCGTCCAGAAGGAGGATGGGCGCGTCCTTAAGCAGCACCCGTGCGATGGCGACCCGCTGACGCTGACCGCCGGAAAGCTTCACCCCGCGATCGCCGACGAAAGCATCGTAGCCGGTGCGGTTTTCGCTGTCCTTCAGATCCGCAACAAAGCCGTCCGCATCGGCCAGCACTGCTGCGCGTTCGACCTCCTCCGGCGAGGCATCCGGCCGGCCGTAACGGATATTGTCCCCGACAGAGCGATGCAGCAACGAGACATCCTGGGCAACGACCCCGATATTCTCACGCAGGCTTGCTTGCGTTACGGAACGGATATCCTGGTCGTCGATGACGATTGCGCCATCGTTTACATCGAAGAACCGCAAAAGCAGGCTGATTAGAGTCGACTTGCCAGCCCCCGACATGCCGACGAGCCCGACCTTCTCGCCGGCGCGGACCCTAAGCGATAGGTTCTCAAGTACCCCTTTTCCCTGCCGGTATTCGAACCTGACATCCCTGAACTCGACGGTGCCGGCGACCACGGCCAGCGGCTTAGCTCCGGGGGCGTCGATTACCGTTGGAGGCGTGGTGATGACAGGCATCGCGTCGCGTATCGTGCCCACAGCCTGGAATATCTGCTGCCCTAGCTGGAGAAAGGCCAGGGAGTTGGCGCTGAGCCGCTGAATGAGTAGCATTGAAGCAACAAACTGGCCGGTGGTTAGAAAACCGCCCACGAGTCCCCACAACCCTACGGCGATGTTGGTGAGCGAAAGAACAACGTTCAGCAAGAAAACGCTGGTGTCGGTTGTTAGGTGAATGCGCCGTTCAAGGTGCTGCGTCTCGATGGCATCTCTCATGATCGTGCGCATTGCGCCCGCCTCGCTGTCTTCGGCCGCAAACAGCTTGACCAGATGGATGTTGCTGTAGAAGTCGGTCATGGCGCCAATGACGAGGCTGTGCGCGCGGGCAGAGTGGCGGGACCGGAGGGAAAAATGAGGCACTGCCGCAACCGCGACAGCGACGTTGGCCACGATCCAAAACAAGACCGGAAGCGCCAGTGGCCAGGACATTGTGCCAAGCAGCCAGGGCGAACCGAGAACGTGCACGAGGAAATGCGGTATGCTGTAAGACGCTACGACGATCTGCTGCTGCACGGCAGAGGCGAGTTGCGAAATGCGCGACGCCACCTGGCCGGCGAAGAGATCCTCGAAAAAAGCAAGGTCCTGACGTTCGACCGCCTTGTAGCCGTGCCATTTCATAGCCGCGGGCATGCATACGTTCATTGCCTGGGACCCCAACGTTTTGACGAAGAACATCAGCAGCGGTTGCACCGGGAACATCAGCAGCCCGAGGCACGTAAGCGTAGGCCAAGCTTCCTCAAGGAAAACCGCCGCACCTTTCTTGTTCACGCCGTCCACAATGATAGACATGCCCCAGATCACCGCGAGGTTTATTCCCTCGACCGCCATCGTGAAGACGGCGATGGTCCCCAGCACGCCGCGGAACATGCGTGCGAAATGCAAAAGCAGCGCAAACGGACCTGTTGCCGGCAACGGCGCGTAGGGGATATCCAGCGGGCGGATAAGCGTCTCAAAGTAGCGATAGATCGAATGCAAAGGCGACATGGCTGGTCAAACCGGATGATCGGATGAATGGGTGCGGCGCATCGGGCGAGAGCGCTCGCGCCATCTGAAGGGCCGAGCGCACGTCCAGCGTCCACACATCGATGCCGTCCTGGCGCGGTTCGAACGGACCACGCAAAGCCGAGGGGCGCGCTTGGTTCTACATGCACGCTGTGGCCAGCCTCGGGAGCTGCATAGGGTGGCCCTCGTGGTGCTGATGGACGCCAACCGGCTTGGCACAGGTGGCGCGATCTACGAGGAAGCGCCCCGGCTGGCTATAGCGGTCCAGTTGCCCAGGTGTGGCTGGGTTCATCATCCTGTTCTGGCCGTCGCACTGCGAGCATCGAGCACGCTCCTGGTTTATTACCCGTCCTCCGCGACGCCCTGTCGACGTCTACGAGGTTCATCAAAGCAATTTGCATGCCGATCGCGCTCCGTTTGCGTTCGACCGCTTGCTCGCCAGCCGGTGCCTGGTTGTGACCGCCGGTGGGGTTCCGACATTCTTGTCAGTTTCGGACACAGAAGGGTCGCCTATGAGACGTTCGGGGAGGACCGGATGGCGGCACGGATGATAATCGTCGCAGCCGAGCCGAATTCGATCCTCACCAGATCCTGACCAGGGTGATTGCTGAGGAGCGCGCGCTCATGCTGCTGCCTTGCTGCGCCAGCCATGGGTCGCGCGATAGCCACGGAACCTTATTCTTGAGACATCGACTGCTGGTTCCACGGAAGAACCGATCCCGCGCGTCGCGCGATCGGGCCCGGTTGCCGATCATCTGCGGGCAAGGGACATTCCCTCACGGCCTGATCTGCCTAAAACCGGTCGAAACAAGTGCAGGAGCAACTCCATGACGGGTTAGAAACCCGGCCTTCGCCAGTCTGTCGCTGAAGATCGCCACGCTGCGAAAGAGCGGCAGTTTCACCAGATCGAACTCGTCGAAGGTTAAGCCGTCACGCTTTCTCCCCGGGCAAGGCATCGGTCCGATATTCTCCTCCCGCACGAAGATGCCGGTTCCCTTGCTGGCGAGTTCGGCACCACTGCAAGTGGAATTCCGGCCAGCCGTTCGGTGGTAATCGCATCGTAAAGCAAGTGACCGCGGGGACAACCATTCGCCCGCCTCAAGGTTCTGCCTCAATCTCAACACGAGGATTAATCAAATCTGAACCTTAAGACCTGATCTGTGCACGGATAGGGACAGCAATTTTCAGCATTGGAGGTCTGGCCTGGACCAACTTGTCAATCCGTCGAAGGCGGGATCCGACACTTCCATCGAGAGCGCGCTCGGGCTCGACCGTAAGGGCGTAAGCCGCAAGCGTCGACGCTTCTGGCTCTACGTTCTGCTGGCGACAGCGATCGTCGCGGCCGGCACTGGCGTTTACCAAGAGTATGCGGCCGCTCCGCCGAGGGTCGAGTATACCACCGTGCCCGCGGCGACCGCCGACCTCATCGTCGAGGTATCGGCCACGGGCACGCTGCAGCCGCTGACCCAGGTCGACATTTCCAGCGAGCTCTCCGGCATCGTCCGCTCGGTCGCGGCCAATGAAAACCAGCAGGTGAAGAAGGGCGACGTGCTGGCGACGCTCGATACCGCCAAGCTGGAGGTCCAGATCGAACGTGCCGAAGCCTCGGCAAAGGCGGCGGCGGCAGCCGTCGAGACCGCCAAGGTCACGCTGCAGGAAAACGAGAACGCCGTGGTGCGCGCGGCGGCCCTCACCAAGCGCGGCATGGCGACGGACCAGTCGCTTGAGGCAGCGACGGCAACGCGCGATCGTTCGAAGGCGGCACTGGACAGCGCCGAGGCCAATCTGGCCATCGCCCGGGCCGACCTCAAGGCGCAGCGGACCGACCTTGCCAAGAGCACGATCTACGCACCGATCGACGGCATTGTGCTCACGCGCTCGGTCGATCCCGGCCAGACGGTTGCGTCCTCGCTGCAGGCGCCGGTGCTGTTCATCATCGCCGCCGACCTGAGGAACATGGAATTGCAGGCCGCAGTCGACGAGGCCGATATCGGCGCGGTGAAACCTGGACAGCATGCCCGCTTCACCGTCGACGCCTTCCCCGACCGCCCCTTCGACGCCGAAATCCGCGACATCGCTTATGCCTCTGTCACCACCGATGGCGTCGTCACCTACAATGCGCGGCTCGAGGTCGATAACAACGAGCTTCTGCTCAGGCCAGGCATGACGGCAACCGTCTCAGTGGTCACCAAGCAGGCCAAGGGCGTGCTCACGGTGCCCTCGACCGCCTTCCGCTACCGCCCGGCGCAACTGGCCGAGCGTGGCTGGAGCCTGCGCGACCTGTTCACCGGCCGCATGGGCCGCCCCAACCGGCAGCGCGAAGCGACGAAGGCGCCGACCGACGGCTCGCGCACGCTTTATGTGCTGGAGAACGGACGGCCGCATCCGGTCAACGTCAGGATCGGCTCGACCGACGGCGAGTTGACCGAGATCACGTCCGGTCTCGACGAAGGCGCGCAGGTCATCACCGGCGCGCAGCAGCGGAGCTGACCGGTGTCGGCTCCCCTGCTGATCACCTTCGACAAGGTCTGGAAAAGCTATGGCGAGGGCGAGGCCCGCGTGCATGCGCTGGCCGGCGTCGATCTCGCCATCCGGCGCGGCGAGTTCGTCGCCATCATGGGCCCGTCCGGCTCGGGCAAATCGACCGCCATGAACATCATCGGCTGCCTCGACACGCCGACGGTCGGAACCTATTCTTTCATCGGCGTCGATGCCGGACGGCTCGACCGCAACCGTCGCGCCTTGCTGCGCAACCTCTATGTCGGCTTCGTCTTCCAGGGCTACAATCTGTTGCCGCGCACCACGGCGGCGGAAAATGTCGAGCTGCCGCTGATCTACCGTGGCGTCGGCGCCCGCGAACGCCGCGATCTCGCCATGCAGGCGCTGGCTGAGGTCGGGTTGATCGGGCGCGAGCACCATACGCCGGCGGAGCTCTCTGGCGGCCAGCAGCAGCGCGTGGCGATCGCACGCGCCATCGTGACCCGGCCGACGCTGCTTGTCGCCGACGAACCGACCGGCAATCTCGACACGGCGCGCACGCACGAGATCATGGAATTGCTGACCAGGCTCAACGCCGATCTCGGGCTCTCTATCGTCATGGTCACGCACGAGGCCGATGTCGCCGGCTATGCCGGCCGCACCATCCGCTTCCTCGACGGCCACGTCGCTTCCGACACCATGAAGGCGGAGGCCGCATGATCTGGGAGACCGTCCGCCTCTCGCTGCGCTCGATCCGCCGCAACGTGCTGCGCTCATTCCTGACCTTGCTCGGCATCGTCATCGGCGTCGCCGCCGTCATTGCCATGCTCACCATCGGCTCCGGCACGACGGAGAAGGTCAAGGCCGATATTTCCAAGCTCGGCAGCAATCTTCTCGTCGTCCGCGCCGGCCGTCCCGCCGGGCCCGGCGGACCGGGCGGGCTCGACCAGGTCATGCGTCCGCTGGCCGAAAAGGATGTCACGGCGCTGGTCGCGCATCTGAGCGGCGCGCGCGCCATTTCGCCCGCCTCGCAAAAGCAGGTCCGCGTCATTTTCGGCACCGAAAGCCTGACCTCGGGCGTCACCGGCACCGACAGCGCCTATCTCGACGCCCGCGACTGGAAGCTGGTGTCGGGCAGGCGGTTCAGCGATTCCGAAACCCGCTCGGGCACCGGCGTCTGCCTGATCGGCGAGACGGTGCGCCAGCAATTCTTCGGTGCCGGCGAGCCTGAGGGCGAGATCATCCGCGTCAATCGCACCTCGTGCAAGATCATCGGTCTGTTGGAGCCTAAGGGCTATACCGGCTTCGGCCAGGACCAGGACAATGTCGTGCTGATGCAGTTGCACGCCTATCAGCGCCGCATCGCCGGCAACCGCGACCTCGACAACATCTATATCGCCGCCGACGACCGCACGCCGACCACCGAACTGCAGCCGCGCGTCGAGGACATCCTGCGCGACACGCGCCGCATCACGCCCGACCGCGATCCCGATTTCGCCATCCGCGACATGACCCAGATCGCCGACGCCATGGCCAGCGCCACCACCACAATGACCGGCATGCTGGGTGCGGTCGCCGGCGTCAGCCTGCTGGTCGGCGGCATCGGCATTATGAACATCATGCTGGTGTCGGTCACCGAGCGCACGCGCGAGATCGGCATCAGGCTGGCGATCGGCGCGCATGAAAAGCACATCCTCATCCAGTTCCTGGTCGAGGCGACGGTGCTGTCGCTGCTTGGCGGCATCATCGGCATCCTGATCGGGCTTTCGCTGGCCGGCCTCGCCTCGGCGACGCTGACGATACCGTTCGCGCCAAGCCCGGCGGTCATTCTGCTCGCCGTCGGCTTCTCGGCGCTGATCGGCATGGTGTTCGGCTTCTTCCCGGCGCTGCGCGGCGCCAGGCTCGACCCGATCGACGCGCTGCGGCATGAGTAAATCCGACGCCGCCTCCCCGTCGGATTTTCCGGTGCCCGACCAATCGTGGCCAGCGAATGCGATTCGATCAAAGACTTCATATGCGGCGCATGAGGCCTTCGGGCTGGTCCGTCACATCGCGGATGATGAGCAGCCCCTCGTATCTGCGGCTCCGCCTCGGCCGCGACGAGTGGGCTGATGCGGCGCCAGCTCGTCGGCCAAGCCAGCGATCCGGTAGCGCTGGAAGATCATCGTACCGCTCGGCGTCGACACTGCATGAGCGCCGTCCATGTTCAGCCTCCTCCGCCTTCCCCCTCACCTCGCCGATCTTGTTGAAGTGGGCACGACCAGCCCTCGCGAAAGTCGATCGGTTTGACGGGCCGGCGCTGAGATAAATGCGGCCGGCATTGACCGTGTGCGGTCCATGCCGATCGCCACCAGCGCGTTGCCGCCCCGCCACCAGAGCCATAGGCATGCGCGGCACCGGAATTCTCGCGCCGCTTACGCCCAGAGCAAGAAGCTCGAATAGACCGCAGGGCAGCGGCCGACGAGGCTCCCGTCTCTGTAAGGCAAGATCGGAAAGCAGCACCACATGCCGCCAAAAAACGCCTGATTGGCCGCCGTTTCCTGACGCCAATTCTTGGCGATCACCGCTCAATGTTGAGGGCGAAGGGATGTGGCCCGGGGTCGAGCCGGGACCTCCATCGCGCCAACCGGAAGCATGATTGCGTTAGGTGCGATCCAACAAACCATGTTGTGTCGGACACAGGACAAGAATGTCGAAAGCCCGACAAAAGCACCGCGTCGCGGGGCCGAACCCTGCTTGAGTCAGGTGGCATGGCGCTTGCTACCCAGTTTCTAGGATTGTGCAGCACGCAGCGAAGCCACGGACCAACCGTGGCTGAAACGCGGAGCTCCATAGAAAGCCAGAGGAAACCATGCCTATTCCGGCCGCCGCCTATCGAGGTATCGTCCCTTTTAGAGGTCCGTGCTCGGCAACTGTCTTGCCCATGGCTGCTGTTCGCCGGACGCGCCGGTTCGTGGCGGCCGCCAAATTGCCGGTCGGTTCTGATCAGTGCGTGAGTGCCGATAAGCTCATGCAGGGGACGGCGACACTGCCATCGGCACGTCACTGCCCGCCCATCTTCGGTAATCTGGGATTGGCTGCAGCCGGGCTCTCGAGCAGCCCAACAGTCGTCCCGGCACAGCCCTATTTCGACGCACACATATGCGACCACAAAGCCTGTTTCCTCGACGAGGAGCAGCGCCTTGTCACCTTTTTGCCTGTCGCCGCCGCCCGACATCAGCCGCGTCAGCCTCCTCCTGGTGAGGAAGCCCACAAGCCACGACGCTCTCGTGTCACCGGAAGGAAAGCGGGTCGGAAACCACACGACCTCGTCATGCCCGGCCGCCGAAGATGATGTCCGTCGGCTGGCTAAGAAGGCCGTGCACACATTTTCTAGAGGAGCAAGTTTATGACGGTTCACAAGAAGGTCCCCTTCGTCACGTTTCACACGCGGGTTCGCGATGAATCCGTTCAGGGGCCAAATCCATATCGCTGGGAAGACAAGACATCCGACGACTATTTTGCCGACAAGCGGGTCATACTGTTTTCGCTACCTGGCGCCTTCACGCCGACCTGCACGACCTACCAACTGCCGAAATTCGACGACCTCTATGACGAGTTCAAAAAGCAGGGGATCGACGCGATCTACTGCCTTTCCGTCAACGATGCCTTCGTCATGAACGCATGGGGAAAATCCCTGGGCGTTCAGAAGGTAGAGCTCATCCCGGACGGGTCAGGCGAGTTTACGCGCAAAATGGGCATGCTGGTGGCCAAGGACAATCTCGGATTCGGCATGCGCTCCTGGCGCTACGCCGCCCTCATCAGCAATGGCGTGGTGGAGAAATGGTTTGAGGAGGATGGTTTCTCCGACAACTGCGAAGCCGACCCCTACCTGGTCTCATCCCCGCAAAACGTTCTTGAAACGCTCAAGGCTGCCGCATGAGTTAGAGGCGCCAAGCCTCACATACAGTTGTAGCCGCCGGAGCCACGCTCGACAGGAGTTCGCGCTCGCCATGCAATCCTCAGCAAGCCTGCTTCAGCGTCAGAAGCAATCCATGGTGGCATCGCCTCAGCTGATTGAGTCGATACGGTTGCTGCAACTGTCGCATACCGAACTGCATCAGTATCTGGGGCAGGAAATCGCGAAGAACCCTCTGTTGGAGCTGGCGTCAAACGATGATGGCGCGTCTGGACAAGATTCGTCGATGTCGGGGGAGGATTCCCAGATCGACATGCGCGAAAAGGACTTCGCCAAGCCGATCAGTGCCGGCACGCCTGAGCGGCTCACGCAATCGAAGGCGACCCGCAACACGGCCAACGCCCCGTCGGGCGAAGGCAATGCCGTCGACAATTTTGCCGCTTTCACCGAAACATTGCACGACCATGTCGCTCTCCAGATTGCCCTCACTCCATTCACATCGCAGCAGCGGCTGATTGCCGGCCAGCTTGCCGCGCATCTGGAGGAAACCGGCTATCTGCGGGTAAGCCTGTCAGAACTGGCCGGCAGCCTGAACGTCCGAGAGGGCGATGTGGAACGGGTGCTCGCAACCATGCAGCACTTTGACCCACCGGGACTCTTTGCGCGAACGCTCAGCGAATGCCTTGAGATCCAGTTGCGCCAGCGAGACCGGTTCGACCCGGCTATGGCAGCTTTGGTTGCCAATCTTCAGACGCTTGCGCGACGTGATTATCAGGCCTTGAAGCAGCTTTGCGGTGTCGACGAAGAAGACCTTCTCGACATGTTGCATGAAATCCGTGCGCTTGACCCCAAGCCTGGGAATCAGTTCCAAACCGGCGTGCTGGAATCCGTCATGCCCGAGGTCTGGGTGACGCCCTGTCCCGGCGGTGGATGGCAAATCGAACTTGATCCGAACACACTGCCCAAGCTGCTGATCAACCAAACCTATTACGCCGAAGTCTCGCGCGCGACCGCCCAAAATTCGAAAGATCAGGCATTTCTCAACCAGTGTCTGGAGAACGCGAACTGGCTGATCCGCAGCCTTGATCAGCGCGCCAAGACGATCCTTAAGGTCGCCACCGAAATCGTGCGCCAGCAGGAAGCCTTTTTGGAACACGGCATCGCGCATCTGAGGCCTCTCAATCTCAGGACTGTGGCCGACGCCATTAACGTGCACGAGTCCACGGTCAGCCGGGTGACCTCGAACAAATACATGCTTACGCCCCGCGGTGTTTTCGAACTCAAGTACTTTTTCACCGTGGCGATCGCCTCCTGCGAAGGCGGTGACGCTCACTCCGCAGAATCTGTCCGCCATCTGATCAAGGCAATCATCGCCGCAGAATCGCTGCAGGAGGTACTTTCCGACGATGACATCGCAGCCCGGCTCATGGAAACGGGTATCCATGTTGCTCGCCGCACCGTCACCAAATATCGCGAGGCGATGAACATCCCCTCCTCGATACAACGACGCCGGGAAAGGCGCTTATGGCTCAACGGTGATCAAGGCCTGAAGGCATCTTAAGCTGACGAGCTACCCTTAGTCCAAAGCGATCCCGCTGTTGATGCGTGTGAGGCGGCTTTCGCCTTCCTCCGGACCGAAGCAGCCTTCAAATTCACTGCATTCCCGGCAGCTAGGCACGGTGCACAGCGAAAAACCTTCCGCCTCGCAGAGCTTGCGGTAAAAAAACTTCTTCCATTTCATGTTTTGGGTGTTGCCGGCTGCCAAGGTCGGGAAATGCGTGGCAAGCAGGCGGCTGAGCTCGGCCCGATTGACAAGGCCAAGGTCCTGCCACAGATGATCGTTGCGCATCGAACGGCGGGCGATGATCTTGGCGAAGCAGGCGCTCGCCGGGTCGCGTGGCCGAGCATGCGCCAAGAGCAAATCGTGCAGAAGTTCTTCCTCCATCTCGGGCTCGGGGTCGCATGCCTCTTCCAAGGCGAAGGCGTCGATCACAATTGCCGGGCAACAACGGGCGACGAGATCGCGCAGCTCGGCGCGGGAAAGCCCGGTTGAGTCCGTCGCCGTCGCCTCGCCGGCCTCAACTTCCTTGAGCGCGCACGACAGGACACAGGCAAGCACATGCTGGTCGAAGCCCTTTTCCAGCTCGAAGCCAGGTCTTTGGCCGGTGCCGAGACCGCCATCGCGATGGGCGAACATGGTCCCGTTCTCCTGGGTTGTCTCGTCGGTCATGCAGAGACGCTATCGGCCACTGTCTGGCAGTCAGACTCGGGCACAGTGCACCGCCAACCGCAGGCATGGTCGAGAACAGGCTGGTGCGGTTGAGCTCGTGGTCAAAGCCATCGTCCTCGCCTTCTGCGGCCGGCGCATTTCACCTGCGTGGTCAATGGCATCAGAACGCACGACCTCGCGCGCGCAGTTTTTGAAGCGGCGGCCGCAGCCGATGCTGCTGGCGCTGTGTCTATTGATGAGATGGCAGGCACCCTCTGCATCATGCGGTTGCGAATTCAAACCCGCGCATGACCAAGCGACTTGTTGATCGCTGGAATGATCTTCTCGCCCCAGCGATCCATCTGGCGCAGCATCGTCTTTTGGTCGAAATCTCCCAACTGGGTCTGGATTGCGATCTGGTCCGGCTTCAAGATGTCGATCTCTTCCAGCAGTCGTTCGATTACGCGATTCAAGCTGCCGATCGGCAGGTTCTCGCGCATGGTTTCGAATGACAGATCCTGCTGGGTCGGCGTTTCCTGCAGCAGATAGCCGTCCACGCTCTGCTCGCGCCGCTCATGCAGCGCTTCAGAAAGCCGGCGTTGGAAGCGCGCATTGTCGAGATAGCTGTTGATCTCTGCCTCGTCGTCGCTGGCATAGCAGCAACGCAGCAAAGATATCTTGGCGTCCGTGACTTTCCTGCCCTCGGAAGCCGCGGCCTTTTCGATCGTTGTGCGCAGCGTGCTCAAACTTTCCAGGCCATTGTGCAATGCTGTGACAAATAAATTGAGTCCCTCACGATAGGCCCGGCTCATGCGCGCGGACCCGCTGGCGATCCAGATCGGAGGGGTCGGCTTTTGGACGACGCGCACCGATGTTGCCGTCAGCGGTATCGTCTCATACCGGCCGTGATGCTCGAAGATGTCCTGCTTGAGACCCTTGAGAAGGATGTCCAAATATTCCGAGAAGACGGCGGGCGCCCCATCAATATCCACGCCGAAGCGCTCAAACTCGAATTGCTGATACCCCAAGCCGAGGCCGAGCTCGAGACGGCCGTTCGAAACGATGTCAGCGAAGCCGACCTCGGACAGCAGGCGCTGTGGCTGATAGAGCGGCAGCACGCACACGGCAGTGCCGAGGCGAATGGTGCTCGTCACCCCGGCGCAGTGGGCCACCATCATCAAGGGCGACGGAATGAGGCTGTAATTGTTGAAGTGGTGCTCGGCGAACCAGGCTGTATTGAAGCCAGCCTGCTCCGATACGACCGCCTGTTCGATGGAGTTGCGGATGACGCTGTCGCAAGATTGATGATAGCCGCGTTGAGCAGCCAGGATGAAGGTGGCAAATTCCATGGTGCTTCCTTTGCTCGCAGAAGGGTTGGCCGATCATGGGCCGGCTCGGCATCCGCACGGTTGCTCGCCATATCGATCTGGCGCTTGGCGGGGCGGGATTCTTCGGCAGACCGCGCGCATACTGCGTGCTGGGGCGCTCCCAAAGTTGGAGCTGCTTCAACCCGGAGGAACATCCGCGCCGCTGATGACATCCTCGACCGCGGCCGCCCTGTGGGGGCGCGCAGCCGGGAACTCCAACGTTTTTCGTCGGCATCGAAAGGCCACAGCACGTGGCATTGCGCATGGGCGTCCATCAACCCGCGGCCTCCGCAAAACCGTGGTCAGGGAGGCCGCCAGTGTCTCCTGCATCGCCAAACGAGGTCCAGCCACCGTCCACGTAAAGGGTCGAGCCGCTGATGTACGAGGCGTCAGAGGAAGCAAGGAAAAACACCGCATCCGCGACCTCTTCCGGCCGTCCCATCCTGCCCATCGGGATGCGTCGTGCGATCAAATTCAAATCGATGCGACCGGCCCTGGCCAACTGATCAATGGCAGGCGTGCGGATGCAACCAGGAGCGACGGTGGCTGTGCGAATGCCGACCGGCCCAAGTTCGGCCGCCATGCATCGGGACAGCATATCCATCGCCGCTCTCGAGGCGCCATAGATATGGCGTGGCGCGAAGGGCAGAAAGCAGTCGATCGATGCGAGATTGAGGATCACGCTGCCCGGGCACATCACCTTGATCGCCTCGCGCGCACAGGTGAAAGCACCGGTGATATTGACGTCCAGGACGTGTTCTATCCCTACCGGCGTTTCTTCAATGCCTGAACTGAAAGCCTCGGCGACAGCAGCACAGTTGACGAGGACATCGATGCGTCCGAATCGCCCCCGCAGGTCGTTGAACAGCGCCACCACCTCGCTTTCGAGGGCCACATCCACGGACTGCGCCAGGCTCCTTCCGCCCAGCGATCCAGGGAGCGCTGTGGCGGCAGCGTAGTCCCTATCTGCAATTACGACGGTATCGCCGTTGGCGGTGAAACGGCGAACAATGGCGGCGCCGGCGCCGTTTGCGCCGCCCGTGACGACCACGATTCGTGAGTCGGTGGGTTCGGCCTTACAGGAAAGCTCGTTTCGGGGTGCCCCTTCCACTGCGGCATGCGCATCCCCTGCCTGGTTGAATGTCATCCAGCCGCCATCGACCGCCAGCACCGATCCGGTGATGTAGCTCGCCTGCGGGCTGGCCAGAAAGCGGGCGACCCGGGCGATCTCGTCGGCCCGCGCCATCCGCCCCATCGGTACGCGGCGGCGCATCGCCGCCGGGTCCATTTTGCGCGCCCGTTCCAGTGCTGCAATCATCGGCGTGTGCACGCAGCCCGGCGCTACCGCTGTGACGCGGACGCCGCGTGAAGCCCACTCGCAAGCCAGCGACTTCGTCAACGAGATCAGACCCGCTTTTGAAGCGGCGTAGGCGTTGCGTTTGGGATTGCTGATAATGCCCGCTATCGAGGCGATATTGACGATTGCGCTGCCCGGCCCCATGCGCCTGGCGGCTTCGCGGGACATGAGCAACGGCCCAACTAGATTTACTGCCAGGCCGCGACGGAAGGCGTCGACGCCCGAGTCAACTGTCGCAGTCATGGTCGGCCCGACGGCTGCGTTGTTGATGAGGACGTCGAGCTGCGCGAACTGAGCTTGGAGCCGGCCATAGAGTGCGCGCACTTCCTCCTCTCGCGAGACGTCGCATTCGAGGCCCAGATGCGGATGGCCGCAGTCACGAGCCAGTTCAACCACGCCCCTGCCGGGGAGGTCGACCGCAACAACAGTGTCCCCATCCCCGGCCAGGATACTGACCAGGGCGCGGCCGATTCCCCCCGCGGCCCCTGTGATGATCACGATGCGCCCGGCCTGCTTCACGGGATCTTGCTGCGGGCATCAGCAATTCCTGCCCGTCGGACCGCGGAATGCTGCGCCGCGCTAAAGCAAAAACTGCTTGGGAATACTTGGCCCTGCGTTACCGCAGTGTGAGCAACATAGCAGGCCGCCCTCCCCATCGGGCCGCTGCCGGGCAGAAACGCTATGTCCTCGGCTGCGTCCGTGCCGGGCAGAATTGCGCCGGGATTGCTGTCTGTAATCATCACAGACCTTGTCTTCGATCGCCGCCCAGGCTCGGAACCTCTGCTTCGTGGCGAGGAGGGATGCGATGCTTTGCGAGCGCATAGACCGCGTCAACCGGACGAGGTGCGCCGATCGGCTGCCGCCGGCCAAACCGTTCTGCCTCAGGCACCGCGGGTGGGACCTGCTCCTCGACCCAATCGTAGACCACCGTCCGTTCGGAGATCCGCCACTGCCCTTGCCTCTTCTCAAACAGATCGCAGTAGCGGCCGCAGAGCAGCATCTGGCGTACTTCTCCGTCCTCGTCCGGGCCGCGTTGCTTTGCTGAGAAATAGCTCTCGACGGCGGCCTCTGCCTGGCTGATGAATTCGATCAGCACGTTCGTGATCCGATGGATGTTTCGCGGTCCGGTCTTGAAGACCACGAGCGCCGACCGGATGAAACCTTCTGCCGAGCCGCAATAGGCTCCATGATTGTCGTGCGCATCTGGCCAGTACGCGCTGCGCAGCGCCGCCTCATCCGCGCGGTCAATCCCGCGGCAGTACCGATAAAGGCAATCGCGGATCGCTTCGCGGTCGAGTAATTCCGTGATTTTTTCTTGGTCCATCGGTCCTGTCGCAACACTGAACTGGGAAGGCGTTCGCGCGCTCGCCCACCGTTTGCGCGTCATGTGGAGTGGCTTGAGATGTCCCTTGCGCAGCTGCGACGAGAACGGTGGATCAGAGGACGCAATTATCCTGGCCAGCGTGCCGCCACATTGACGGAGGTTGATTTAAGCTCGTCCGGGCCGCGTTCGACTGAGTCCGGCTCACGCTGCGCAGCGGGCGTGCGGTCCACTTCCAGCGCACGTTCGGGGCAGGATTGCGCGCCTTGCAGCGCGAGCAACTGCTCCCCCGCCGTAATCTCGATGTCACCGGGCAGGATGTAGCCCTCGTCATCAAGCTTGAAGATCTCCGGCGCTTGCGCCGAGCAACGCGCGTGGCCCTGGCATTTGGTGTTGTGGACGATAATGCGCATAGCGCTGCCTACCTTGTCGCTCGCGCCATTGTCTGCGCCGTGTCTCGGGGCGGCCGTCGTCATGACCAATCCAGGACCAGATTTTCAATCCCGAACACATGGCCGCCATAGGTGATGGGCGATGTACCCTTCTTGATCCGGAAAGCCGGTATGCGCGCCAGCCACTCCTCCAAGGCAATGACAATCTCCCGTCGGGCAAGGTGTGAGCCAATGCAACGATGGGGTCCATAGCCAAAGGCGGCGTGGCGATTGTTCTCTCGGGCCAGATCGACCGTGTTGGGGCATTCGAATTCTGCCGGGTCACGATTTGCGATCATCGTCGCGCAGGAAACATAATCCCCCTTGCGGATCGGCGCGCCTTCGAAGTCGATATCCTTCCTTGCCACGCGGAGCATCTGAATGGGCGGATAGGCGCGCAGCAATTCTTCGGCTGCGAGCGCAATCCGCTCCGGTTCGCTGCGCAGCAGTTCCTGATCTTCGGGGTTGCGCGCGAGATAGGCCAGGTCGAAGCCTATAGCTGCTGCGACGCTGTCGAGTCCCGCGACGAACACAAGCACGCCAATGCCACGGACTTCCTCGTCGGTCAGCCGGCGACCCTCGAGCTCGGCCTGCACGATGAAGCTGATAAAATCATCGACGGGCTCCTTGCGGCGCAAGGCTGTAAGTTCGTCGATGAAGTCCACGATCGTCCGGGCAGCCGCCGATCGTTCAGGGCGATCGCCGTGGAGCAGCTCTTGCCCCCAGCGGACAAATGTATCGAGCCTGTCATCCGGCAAGCCCAGAAAACGAAGGGAGATGCTGACCGCGAAAGGGAAGGCGAAATCTTTCGTGACGTCGCAGCTTGAGCCCGATGCGGCGATTCTGTCGATGAGCAAGACCGCTCGCTCGCGGACAGCGGGCTCCAGTTCCGCCACCCGCTTTGGCGAGAGCAGCGGATTGAGGAGTGAGCGAAAGACACCGTGGGCCGGTGGATCGAGCTCAAGCGGGATTGTCGGCCAGCTTTCATCCAGCGCGGCTGAAAAAAGTTTACGATGGCTGGAAAAGTTTTCGGCGTCCTGCAGCACCCGGCGCTGATCTGCGGCGCGAGTGATGACCCAGGTGCCCAGGCCATCTTGCGTATTGTAGGGAGAATAAAAGATTGGCGGCCCGCTGTGGACGCAAGCGACCGCTGCGTGCGGGTCCCCGTTGGGCGTCCGTTGCATGCCTGGCGACGTAAAGAGGCTGAAGTCCCTGACCATTTCGCGCGGGACATGATCTGGAACGCGGCTGACCGGCATTTGGCTCTCCTATGTTTCAGGCGTTGTTTGCGTTCGATTGGCGATCGCACGGCAGGTCACACCATGGATTGACCACGCGTGGTACGTTCCGGCCCAGGCGTACTGATCGGGCAATGAGATGCGCTCAAATGAACCAACATGCCGCCTGACAAAATCGTCAGGGCAAGTTGCGTGCCGTTTAACGCACCCCTTGCGTTGCCGCATAATTGCCCGCAACCAGTGGCCGGGTCTTGGCCGCCTGTTGTTCGGCTTGCGACATTCTTGCTCAGCTTCGAACACAGCAAGTGGCTGATGAAGGCGCCTCAGGCCGCAAACGCCACGACCCGAGACGAATTTCCCGCAGTGGTGCGCGCTTGGGGATGTGAAACACCCTCCAGACAAAACAGGAGCAGGAGCAGGATGCGATCGCCGTTGCTGCGACGGGGGTCTTCGCAGACCGGTGTCCTCACAGACCGCTGCGGCGCAAGCAGAACGCGTTAGAGACGGAGCCGTCAAGGTCGATACCGTCCCACCGGTTTGCCGCAAAGCGTCGGTCGGCCCTTGGCGCTTCATTGTCCGAAGCCGGTGAGCAAGAGCAGATTGCGCCGACTATACAGCACCATCCGAGCGGCCCTGGCGGCAAGCGAGCCGGGCCCGGTCCGGGGAAGGCACCATGCGCCTGCTCAAACGGGTCAATCGTTGCTTCAGGTGAGGTGGCATTGGCACTTGCACGCACGGTGAGGCCCATCAAGGCATCAGAAAAGACGACGGAACCCTGGCTAAGAGACGACACTCTGTCGAAGCGCCTTGGAGATTGTGCCGGTCTCGCCGCGGTACCTCGACCCTTCACACCTCGTGCTCGGTAGCCGTAGCTGTCTCGCGACCGCGACGTTCGCCATGGAATTACCGGCCACCTTCCATCCGAGGCGACTTGCTCGTCTCCGCCTCGGAGAAACCGGCACCGATATTGCATTCTCGCCATCGCAACATGTCGGGTAGTGAACATCCCTTCGCGCAATGCCGCCGAGACCAGTGGATCTTTTGGTTTTGTGCGGGTCAACGCTGCCAGCTCACGTTCCAGCGCACCCAATTGGCGAGCTTATTCATGACCGATTCCGCGACAGGCTTCATGGGCGCTGTTCTGCACGAGCCGGAAAGGCCGGATCAACGGTCTGACCCTGCATGGGGTGCAGTCGTTTCGCTTGCCTTGGGCACGTTCGGGCTGGTGGCGGCAGAGTTTCTGCCGGCCAGCGTTCTGACACCGCTCGCGCATGATCTCGGTGTCACCGAGGGCGCGGCCGGACAGACGATGACAGCCACCGCGATCGCTGCGGCGATCTCTGCGCCGACGATGGCCATCATCACAAAGCGGTTGGACCGCAGGATCATCCTGTGGGCGATGATGCTGCTGCAGATCCTGTCCAACGTTCTGGCGGAGTTTGCGTGGTCCCTTTCGGTTTTCCTGACTGCACGCGTAGGGCTCGGGATTGCGCTCGGCGGCTTCTGGTCGATTTCAGCATCGCTGGCGAGACGGCTCGTCCCAAATCACCTCCTGCCGCGCGCCATGTCGATCATCCTCACCGGCGGTTCCGTCGCTGTCATTTGCGCGCCCCCCATCGGCGCCTATGTCGGCGACATCTGGGGATGGCGAGCCGACTTCATGATCGCGGCGGTCGTCAATGCCATTACACTGCTGGTGCAAGTCGCAACGCTTCCAACCCTGCCGCCGGTTGAAATGGCTGGATTGCGTAATCTGCTCTATTTCGCCAAGAAACCGATGATCAAGGGCGCGCTTCTGGCCGTCCTGCTGGTCGGTTCTGGACACTACGCCAGCTTCACCTACATCCGAGCCTTCCTCGAAAAGATTCCCGCGCTTGATATCGAGACGATCTCGCTTGTGTTGTTCGCTGCTGGAATAGGGGGCTTCTTCGGCAACTTGGCCGCCGCATTCGGGGTCAAACACAGCCTAGCGGCGGTCGTGGCCGTACCGCCTCTGCTCATGGGTACAGCCGCTGTTTCGCTGCTGATGGTGGGAGCATCGGCCTCGGCCTCGGCGATGGCGGTTGCCGTATGGGGCTTTGCCTACGGGGCGGTGCCGGTGGGGATTCAGACATGGATGGTGCTGCGCGCCATTCCCGAACAGGCCGAAAGCGCAGGGGTGTTGATGACCGCAGCTTTCCAAGTGGCCATCGCAGTCGGCGCTATTTTGGGCGGACTGCTGGTGAATAATGTCGACCTGGCCAGTGTCTTCACTTACAGCGCGATTGCCACGTTCCTCGCTGCACTGACAATTTTCCTGCTCGTCACGAAGCGCGCAACCTACATCGCCTGAAGAAGGCCTCAGCTCGGCGCGGCGAAAGATGCAGTCGCATCAGCCGCGGCCCGCGATCGAGCGTACTATTGTTTAGCGGCCTCAGGCTTTGTCTTGCCGGTAGTTGGGCTGCCTGCGCGCGGCTACTGCCTTCCGGGCGCCTTCCGATCGACAGTGCCAGCGTCTCGCCCGCCCTCGCCTTCGCGCCAAGGGAGCGGCCCAATGATTTCCCAAGACGGAGTGAGTCAGGGCGACGCAGCCCGGCCCAACTCAGCACGTTCGTATGTCCGACTGCATGGCCCTGTTCTCTGCCTGCCAATGATCTCTCGTTCAGAAAATCGAGTTGCCCTTCATGCTCCAGGCGTTTGGTCCTTGTGGTGGGCCAAAGCGAAGTTCAAACTGGATCGCCTCTGGGCAAGGTCAGCAGCAAGGGGCCGCTAAGATGCGGCCCCTCCAACGGACTGACCCCCTAACTCTCCGATGCAACCGGGATTCGCGGAACAGGCGAGAACTGGATTCGCGGAGTAGGCGGGAAGTGGGCAGGACACATGACCGAGCACCATAGGCCGGCCACCGCGAGCGCCCACGATGTGCGGCCGCAACCCGCCTAGATGCGTCTCAAACTCCACCTGTTTTGCCACCCCCTCCAGGTTCTTGGTGACGCCCGGACTTTGTCGGCAATGAGCCGGCTCCGGCCTATGATGTCTTAGCCTCTCTATGACTGCGTCATGCAGCATCTGACCCCCATCTATTCTGCTCAAATGCATTCCAAGCTCCTATGACTAACGGACGTCCCATATGTCCGAGCGCATGCATACTCGGGCGAGCTTTCGAGAATCTGACGAGCGTAGGATGGCCAGCACTCGCCCGCTCACACCATAGGTCAAGCGCCGCTAAAAGACCTGCTTGGGACAGTGACCTTCGACACGCTTGCCTTTCAAGATTGGCTTAAACAGGACACGACGTTGCGCCCCCAACGCCGGTTTGCGATCACGGCGACTGCCAATGCTGGCGAAACCACTGCTTCTGCGGCTCCGCGATGGCGGCTGCCATCCGGAGCGTCGCCTCGGGGTAAACGTGGATAGCTGTGCGCTGTCCCGAGCAGGCCGAAAGCGCCAGTGTTCCGATCACCGCGGAAGCCGATCTGGATACGCCGCGGCGCAGTACTTGAACGGTCGAGTACTTGCGCCTCAGCGATGCGGACAGAGCAGGACCAATCGCTCATCAAGGTGGTGACCGGCCGATGCTCGGCTTCAGATCGACGGCAGCGCAGCTGCGATCCTGGCCGGCATCGAAATGACCCACATGATGCGCGAGCGACAGGCGAGGTACGCTTCAGTGCGAATCGGCCTTGGCCGAGCAGTTTGAAATCCTCGCCGCCTGACTGGCCTCGCATCAACGGCTGGGTCTGTACCTGTATTCAGCCCTTACAACAAACCCTCAGGAGCGCGACGCCGGCCGCACTCCCATTTCCTTGAGCAGCCGGCTCGCGCCGTCGATCTTGTCCATGGTCCAAAGCATGAAGCGACTGTCGACATGGATGGCGCGTGTGCGATCCGTGTCGAAGGCCCAGTCCGAGATCGCGCCCTCCAGCGTGCCGTCGAAGGCGAGACCCACGAACTCGCCGCGCCCGTTCAGCGTCGCCGAGCCGCTGTTGCCGCCAGTGATGTCGACCGTGGACATGAAGTTGACCGGCAACGTGCCCAGCACAGGCGCCACATACGGGCCATAATCCTTGGCCCGGATCGCGGCGATAGCGGCATCCGGCACATTAAACTCGCCCCTGCCAGTGTGCTTGGCCAGAAGTCCCTCTGCAGTGGTGAAGGGCGTCCAGACCTGCCCGTCGCGCGTTCGCCCCGTCACCTTGCCCCAGGTGATGCGCAGCGATCCATTAGCATCGGGATACACCGGCCGGCCGATCGCCTGCCGATAGGCACGCAGGCCCTCCATATAGGTCGCGCGCGCCGTCAGCCCGCGGCCAGCGCGGTCCTTCGCCGTGCGGTCCGCAGCTATGTCGCCGGGATAGAGTGCGATCGCCAGCTTGATAAAAGGATCGTCCGATGCCTCGAAGGCAGTAGCCGGTTTCTCGAGCCAGCCGAGCCGCGTTGCCGTGTCTGCGAGTTTGGTGTCTGCATAAAGTCGGTCAAAGCCAATTTGGTCCAGAGCGGTTTCGAAGGCAGTATCGCGGTCCTCTGCGTCCAGCCGGCGATATTCATCGAGCGCGGCCTCGAACAGCTTGCGATCGATGTCCGGCAGATAACTGCGTTCGATCCGCGTCAGTCGATCCACGGTCTCGTTAAGGTCACGATCCTGAAAGCCGCTTTCGCGCTCTTCATCGGGCTTCTCGTGCTCCTTGGCCCAGCGATAGAGAGTGCGCGCCGATGAGAGGATTTTCGCGCGCTCTAGCACCGACTCCCGCAGACTCTTGAGCGAGGACCGGCTGTTCTCGGCCACGACGGCGTCCAGTTCGCGGATTGCTGCGCCATAGCGCGCCTGCCGCGCGGGATCGTCAGCGATCCAGTCGCGATAGGCTTTCTCGTCGGTGGTCTTGCGCGCGTCGAGCCCGATCGCGTCTGCGCCGGCGAGATCGCCCGCCAGCTTCTTCTCGACGTTCTGGACGTTGCGCAGGATGGAGGCGTAGCGGATCTGCGCCTCGCGATTGCCTGCCGTTGCCCGGTTGATCTGGGTGGCGTAATCCGAGAACAAATGGTGCAACAGCGGTTCGTGGTGCGCGAAGTTGAACTGGACTTCATCCGCGGTGAGGAACCGATCGGTTGCGCCGGGAAAGCCGGCGACCATTACGAAGTCGCCTTCCTCGACGCCTTCACGGGCTATGGGTAGCCAGCTCTTCGGCCGGTAAGGCACATTGTCGCGCGCATAAGGCCGGGAGGAACCATCAGGAGCGACATAGGCGCGATAAAAGCCGAAGTCGCCTGTGTGGCGTGGCCACATCCAATTGTCGGTTTCGCCCCCGAAGCTACCGAGGCCGAGCGCGGGCGCATAGACGAGGCGCACGTCCTGAATTTCGAGCTTCTGCTCGAGATAGTAGGAAGCGCCGCCATAATAGGACTCCACGTTACAACGGCGATTGGGCTGTTCTTCACATGCGGCGGTCAGCGCCTTGCGGTTTCTGTCGAGCCTCTCATAGCGGTCAAAGCCGTTCAGCTCGTCTGAGACGCCTTCGAGCATGTCGGCGGTCACATCGCGCACATCCTCGATGACCTCAATGCGGCTGCCGGGCGCGGCGGGCAATTCCTCACCCAGGCTCTTCGCCAGAAAACCGTCTGTGATATAGTCCTGGCCGTCGTTGCTGTGGTATTGGATGGATCCGAACACACAGTGATAATTGGTTACGACCAGCCCTTGTGGACTGACGAAGGAGGCGGAGCATCCACCCAGTGATACGATCGCGTTGAGCGGGTCAGCATCCAGACGGAGCAGCTGGGCGGGATCGATCTGGAGCCCATCCGCGCGCATGGCCTCCCCCACTTCCGCAGTCTGGCCCGGCATCCACATTCCTTCGTGCGCCGACGCAGCGCTCACCATCAAGAGCAAGGCGACGGCAGTCGCTTCGGCCAAACATTTCAAATTCGGGTTCATGCTGATCTCGCTTCCATCTTCCATATTGATTCCTCTTCTCGGCAGATCGGATCGATGGCTATCGGCAAGGCCGGCGTCCGCCAGCGGGCTGCGCGACTGCCGCTGGTGAAGACCGCGTGGGCAATGGCGCGGAAACTGGATGAGGCTCGCCTGTCACCGTATCGGTTCCATGCAACGTTTGCGGATCATCCGTCGCATTTGGCATGCCAAGGCAATAAAGCTTGCAATACTAGGTGGCGAGCGGTCCCATCCTATGTCGGACCGTCGACATTGGTGCAGACCCGACACTTTCGTGCTGGCACAGACCTTAGGTTTCAGCTTGCAGCATTTTTCCCTCAGCGTTCTTGCCGGGGAGCTCGTCGAGATGTTGCTGAACTGCGGCCATCCTCGCCGGCGCTCAGGTCTGCTAAGAGCCCGGGTCGCCGGCGGCGCATCAAATGCGGAGAAAATTCTAGCGTGCCATCGGCACGCGCCGGTAGGCTAGCCGTGATGAAGACCGGCGCGGTTCGGCAGCCCGATAGCACCAGGCCGACAAAATAGCAGCGGTAAGGGTGGGCGTCATCGAAGGCCACTTATACGTCGCAGCTCGTCGAACCGGAGCTAGCAAGACCATGCTCGCCAGGTGCCTAAGGAATCTCGGTGATGGAAAGCCCGATCGAGGCGACCGGCGACGGACTTTTTCGCCAATTACTACGGCAAACTTTGCTGCGGATGGTAGCAATCAGAAGCCATCTGGCTACCGCCCTTGCCAAGGTTGGGGTCGAGCGTTCGAATCGCTTCACCCGCTCCAGTTTTCCTTAGGGAAATCAAGCATTTAGATAAGGGCCGCCGCACGGTGGCCCTTTCTGTTTTTGCTATTGGTCAACACCCGGTCAACACGCACGTTGATCGATTTCCCACGTAGCCGATAGCACGCGGGCTGGGCTATAGCGCAGCTTGGTCAAGACTCATCGCGTCCTACCGGTCCCAATCGCGGCCGTGGAAGACTCCATTCCTTGCCAGGGGTAACCAACGCGATGGCGGAGGAGCGGGTCGAAGCAGGCGCAACCGATCCTCCTTCACCAAACCACGCACAGCGCCGGATGGCTATGAAACCGGACTTGCTTGTCCTACACCGCCGATGCTTCAGTGATAGGAGGAGAGCCAAAATGTCCAAGCGGTTCAATCATACGCAAGCTTTTGCGCATTTCGATACTGTGCCAACGAACGTCCAATGGAGTTGGTCAGCGAGAAACGAGAGCAAAGGAACCGTCGTGGTTACTCTTTGGCAGGACGAGTTCAAAAAGGTTGACGGAAAGCTTGTTTATACCCGAGGCGCGTTGTGGGACGACGCGTGCCAGCCGAGGCGTCTATATGATCACTAATCGCCGTCAGCCATCTCGCTATATCAGTGAGCTCTGCGAGATTGCTAACGACGAAGTTCGCTTCGAGACGATCGAGGGCGTCGCATTAAGCCAGTGCCCAGCTTGCCTCGTCGGCCAATTGGTTGAGCGGCGCAATAAGAACGGAGGCGTATTTCGTGGATGTAATCAGTTCCCGGACTGCAAACACGGTGAACCGGTGGCTGCCGACCGTAGGAGTCGGTCCCGTTCACCTCACTCTTTGTAGGCCGCAGGCTTGCTAGTACTGTCACACCGAAACTGTGCTGCTTCCTGCCGAGAGTGATTGGATTCGCTTTCGCTATCCTGCAGTCATGAACGAGGCATTTATATCGGCATTGCCCAAAATTGCGGTATACGGCGGATGTATGAAGCGAGTTTTGGCCACCATACCAGGAGTGAACCTTTGAGCGATCAAAACGTAGCCCCGACGGCCGATCTGGTCGGGCTGACGGCAGACATTGTCTCGGCCTATGTCAGCCAAAACCCTCTGCCCGTCGCTGGGTTGCCAGACCTCATCGCGTCGATCCATTCGTCGCTGTCAAACCTGGGCCAGCCGAGTGGGACCGCCCAACCGACACAGGACCCGGCCATCAATCCGAAAAGGTCGGTAACGCCGGACTACATCATCTGCCTCGAAGACGGCAAGAGATTCAAATCGCTGAAAAGGCATCTCGCAGTACATTACGGCCTCACTCCAGACGAATACCGCGAGAAGTGGGGATTGAAGCAGGATTACCCGATGGTTGCGCCAAATTACGCGGCCCAAAGATCGACGCTCGCAAAGGCGGCGGGGCTCGGACGCAAGCCGCAGCCGACGCCGGCCAAAAAGGCTCCTGCCAAACGCAAGCCTAGGACTTAGTGGAGGCAGGATGTTTGAGCGTCCAACCTCGGGTGCTTCGTCAGGCGCGGGTAGCCAATGGAGACCACCTTCGTGGGCGCACTCCATCTTCATTCCCGGCGATCTTCGGCGAAGTTTACGATCTTCAAGCACGCCGAAATCCGCCCACCAGTAGATATTTCTACTAGGCGGAATACGAAGCAGCGCCTGGACCCGGCTGGTCGCTGGGATGTTCTGCGAATCAACAAAGAATTCGCCGCCGCCAAGCAAGTGCTCCTCACAGTGATCTGCACGAATCGCAGGTACTGGGAACTTTGACCCTCCGGCTGCTATACGAGCGCTGTCCGGGTTATGCCCTCGATCTAGCAAAAAATGTGTCGAAAAGGTTGGGCGTCCTATTGCCTGCCCGCTGAATCCACGGCCTGTAAATGACCGGGGGCGGTTCCAGTCGCGCGCCGTGGAGTAAGGAATGCCTATGGAAGACGCGGGGGCCGCCAAGGTCGGTCCAGATGATCTACAGGCGATGCGTCCGCATTCGAAGCCGAACATGCCAAGCCCGTTCGGCCGCCTGTTAGATCGCGCTACATACTGGGATCTGATGATCGTTGCGTCCGCAACGCTCTTGGTCTCCTCAACGTACTTCTGGCTCGCGCCACAAAGCCAAGGAGCTCTTTTCGAAGGACGCGCTCTAACTTTCCCGGAGGCCGTCTATCTCTCCATTGTAACTTTCACGTCGCTTGGGTACGGGGACGTGCTTCCCGTGGGCTTCGGCCGGGTCGTTGCCGTTCTTGATGTCGCCTGTGGCCTTCTGCTGACTGCCGTTCTGATTGGGAAGGTCGCGTCCGAACGGCAGGCCTCGCTGCTCCTTCTGCTCCACACCAGTGACACGCAGCGCCGGATCTCCGCCTTCGCAAAGGAACTTGCAAACATCCGCGGCGCTTTGTCAGAGAAGTCCGAAAGCGAGGCGACCACGAAAAGCAATCGGGCGGAACTATACTCGCTTCGTACGTTGACCCAGTCGATTAGCAACTACATGTCTTTCAACGGTTTCCAAGCTGGGATCGTTGAGTTTGGCAACTTCAGCGCATTGTCGGCGCTGTATGACGAATTGGATCTCGCCTTCGAAGTCTGCTCGAGGATCGTCCACGGATCAGGCAAGAACAGTGACGCCGTCGTGATGGCCAGAGCCGTTTCGTGCTGCACAAGGATATATGTCCTTGTGCGGTTGATGAGTCGACTTCATCGCTCTGCCGCTACGAGGTCGTCCCTGTTTGGGACCGTCCTGATCTCACTGCGGTTAAAAAAGCCGGCGAGCCTGACGCTGGCCGAAGCAGCGGCCAAGAACAAGTCGGAGCTGCTCTTTCAGTCAATGGCCATAGGGTTGGGGAAGGCCGAGGCCTGGAAAGCTCGGGGCTATCATTCGCTTCAATTGGAGCGCGTCCTCGCGGAGATGCCGAGCGGATCTAAGGACGGATGGGGCAATCAAGTCCACAAACTCATTGCGGCTAAGCTCGGCATTTCTAACTCCGTCGCTTCCAAATGCGTCGCCACGCTCGTGGAGCTCGGCAGACTTCCTAAGTGACGCTGGTTAGAGCGCGAATCCTGAACCCAGATGAATGCCGGAACTGAGAAGTAGCCCTGATTCATCAACCTGGTGAATTTTAGGGATTAGATTGATTCACGCCTCGATCAACGGCTGATTCGATCTCCTCAAGCACCTGGCCGAAGGTAAGGGCATCGATGCTTTCGTCGATCTGGAATTCAGGGTGCGATAGAAACTCGTTGGCAGCACTGCTAATGAGAAGTGATGAAATGCGCCTCGCAAGTTCATCGTCAGCAAGAAGGTAACGCGGCAAAATCCGCTTTTCGTTCTCTCGGCTGGGCAAGGTCACGAAGCATGCAGTCGGCGTGAGGGTGCGATCAGGCGAAGACCATCGCCCAAATCCCCCCGGGCACTGAAAACGTCAGGCAAGACGAACAAAGGCGCTCGAGCTCTGACGAGCGCCCAGCGGCTCCACATTAACGGATGTGCGAGCGCGTGGTAGAATTCGTTGCTCTGGTAAAGCGTCTCGTAGGCTTTCGATGCCATATCGAGGTCATCGGCGTAGCCAAGCTTCTCCAGGTTCGGCCCCATCATACCCCGAACCGCGTTTATGAAATTGGGGTTTCTAAGTATCTGTATAACCAGAAAGCCAACCAGCGATTCACGCTGCGGCCCATTGAGCGGTTCCCTCCCCAGAAGCATCTGGATTGGCTTTTTCGCATCCCCTTCGATGAGCCCAAAATAGGCCTCGAGCCGGTCGCTATATAGATTGTGCCCGAATCCCCATTTTCCAAAAGCACGGGAAGCGGATTGCCAACCACCATCGCTGCGCTGCCAGCGCAGAACCGTTCCGCCGACCGCCCAGTGATCCCGAATGAACCCGCGCGAAATGAAGTGATTTTTTTTTTCGGGCTTTATAGAAAGTTTAGCTTTTGGCGGATTGGCATCCCGTTCGATGGCCCTCTGAGATTTTGGCTTCCATCGGGTCTCCATGAATGTTTTCCAAACATGCTCATAGGCCAGCTTGGCGGTGGCGGCGATCATCACCGAGCCTGCTGGCCCCAAGCATTCATGGCGTTCCTGCTCTAGATCAATCGAAGTCAATTCGCGACCTGCAACCAAGCGTTTCGCAACGACCTCGTTGCCCAGCCAGAGCTGTAAGCGCGCGAGTTCCAGGGCCATTTCCTCGCGGATATTGATGTGGAGAGGGGACTGGTCGTGATCCAGCGCGAGCATCTCGCCAACGATCCGATGTATTACTTCGTCCCAGATGTGCGCCAGGGGGTCGATCGCGTCAGCACTGACATGGGGAACAAGCGTCAAGGCGGCAGCTCGCGTCATCGGAGGGTTCGATTTCCGAAATGGGATAAGGGTCGCAGCGCTGGGATCTGTCTCGGAACTCATGGGCGTCGGTTGTTGCCTGGAAATCCTGGGTCCTTCACGGCGCCGAGCAGCCTCTGGCTTCCAGCGCGCGATCATGCTCAAACAGGAAGAATTTATGTATCACCACCCGGATCCGAGTAGCGGTTGGAAAGCACTGCCTAGCTCCGGCTGCCTGTTATTAACGCGGCGGCCGTGTGGGAGAACTGAAGAACCAGCCATACTTTTATCTAGCCGATCGCCTTCAGCAACCGCATTACCTGTTCGGCAACCTCTCTCTGACGGAGAATGCGGATGTCACGATCAGAATCCTCACCCAATTCGAATTTTGCCACGGCCACTGGGCCGTTCTTTTTGTAACCTTCGGTCTCCCCATCGTCTGCGAAATGGCGGGCGAGAAGACCGAGAACCTCGCCAACAACTGCTTTGTGCTTGCCATCCAGGGCAGAACGGAATTCCTTGGCGGCTGTATCGATGCCGCCATCATAGTGCGTCAGGCAATAGACCAGATCATGCGCGTCTTTGCGCTCGTCTCTCTGATCAACCGCGTAGGCCTTAAGGCAAGTGAAGGCGACCAGATCCGCATAGTGCAGGGTGACACTTGCGACACCGTTGTCGCCGAGGAGTTCTGCCTTGATTTCTCTGGTCTTATGGTGATCGAAGACGATAGCGGAATGGGGGATATTCAGCGCGGAGACATTTCCGTCTGTTGGCAATTCCACGACCTTTCCGCCGGATTTTTCCGGGTCATCTGCGAGCAGTTCGAGAATCACTTTGGTCCCGCTGGACCTGGTTTCCCAGCGCCACGAAACAGGCTTTCCTGCGCTGTTTGTGCCGCGTGCAAAGCCTAACTTTTTGAAGTTGTCCTCCAGCGTATGGTACGCGTCGGTATTAGCCAGCATGTGCAGCTGGATGACGACATCGACGTCACCGGTACCCGCATGCGCGGGAACGTCCGGCGGTTTCTTATCTACTAGGTAGCGCGGAGTGAGTCCGCCAACGAGGAACACGGAATCCCGCCACGGGCCGAGTCCGCGGATCAACGTGACAAGGACACGCTCACAATTCTCAGTCACTTCATTGCTATAGCCTTCGGCCGTCGTCGGTTTCATCATCTTAAATACCCAGGACTTCTTTCCTCAAATGCTCGGCCATGTCTCGCGAACGACCTTCGTTGCGCAGAAGGTCCAGATAGACCTGGACGGGGCTTGCCAGCCAGAGGTGCCCCCTTTGCTCCTTGAAGAGGAACTCACCACGGGATGGCGTCTCGATCACATCGAGATTTGCACCCTCCGTCACAACGCGCGCTTCGAGGTTTGCGAGAACCTCTCCGGCCGCCTTGCCGGGAGTCATGCGGCAGGCAACACGGGAAATGCTGGACAGGAAAGGGGCGTATTCCTGAGCGGCCACGTCCTGCGTCAAAACATAGTCGACGGCGCCGGTTTCACACAGCGCTGCAAGACGATTGGCAAGCGACTCGCTGCTTCCTCCCGGCACATAGTACCGCCGCCTTGCCAGGGGGTGCCTAGCGGCCTGGATCTGCGTTCGCCATTCGTCGAGCAATGCTGAGGGAGCGGAAAGGCGGCGCTCCTTAGATGGTCCCTGACCTCGCGCCACAACCCAATCCATCCGCTCCAAGCCGGCCAGGGTTTCGGAGGCCGTACCGGGAGAGACCTCCGCCAGCTTGGAAAGCTCAACAACACCGACCCAATCGCGGTGTCCTTGGAGAAGAGCATGGAGTACCTGCGATCGCTTGCCGGTGAACAGCGACCGGATCGACTTTTCGATGGTCTTGGGGACAGGGCGCTCGACATACAGATAGGCGCCCTTCGCGGGGACGAAGAGGCTACCTCCACTGTCGAAGAAACCGACTTTCTCATCTCGGAGCAGGTCCCGTGCGCCAACCGAAATCGACTCAGCCACCACCATCGGCACGACGTTCTGTTTGCCGCTTTGAGCGTACTCATTTTTTGCCCGGCTCAACTGCCACAGGATCTGCCGCACATCGCGGGGATATACGCTCCGCTTCAACTCTATAAGAAGGACCAGGTTCTGGTCGGCGACAACAACATCGATTTGAGCATCAAGTTCATGACCTAACTGCGTGAGCGGGTGTTTTTCGCTCACTATCGATGTCTGCGCAAAAGGGATCTTCTGGAGCGCGCTCATCAACGCGTCCAGAAGATCCCTTTCTCGCTCGTGCTCGCTAGTCGTTTGCATGATTACCATTTTCGCTGCGCAGTGAATAATGGCATTTTGGCAAATTGCTAGCTTCGGCGCAACATTCACTGCACAGTGAATATAGCGGTTTTTTAGAATAACGGCGTCGTCCCCCCGATCGGAGAGATAACAGTCGATATATCTGTTGACATAAGAGAGACCGCCCTACAAACAGACCTATTGGCAGTTATATCAGAAAGGACGGCGCAAATGGACTTCAACTCTCGGATACGTACTCGGGCGGCAGGGCTTAAGAACGGCGACATCCTCTTACAAATCGCTTCTCGGGAGGACGTGCAGCAAGACATGCTTCGTCGAATCCGCGTGGGTGAAAAGCCGGTCACCGCGCTATCGCAGCCGCTCGTCGAATCGATCGGCCAGGAGGCAGCTCAAGACGACAACCTGCGCCGCCTATCAGGTGAGGTGACTGCGGCTATCGTGGAAGGGCACTTCGGCTGCCTAAGATCCACAGGCTCAAAGTTGATCAAAGGGGACATGGTATTCACATCCGGCCAGCCGTTCAGGGAAGGCGGCATCCGGCGCTCGACCGGGGAAGGCGGCGCCCCCCAAGGCGGATCGGATTTGGCCGTAGCCGACGTTTTGATCAAACTCCTCGGTAACGAGAACCTTTTCGCACTTGAGAAGCTGGTGGGAGAGGAACTTCACCGGCGGGCGGCATGACGAGCATGCTCATCATGCCGATCATCGCATGGCCACGGTCGTCGCCAGCACCCAGACGACACCGTCGTCTTGGTGCTGGCTATAGCGATCGTCCCGCTGAAGTCGACATGGGACGATGAACGTCTGCGAAACTATCCCCTTCAGTGTTTGGCGCCTATTGCGTCAGCGATAATCGACTGCACACGTGCGCCGTCGATGCCCTCAGCTTTGAGCCTATCCGTGAGACTGGCCACCAGCGTTTCGAGATCACTAGGTCGCGCCTTCTGATTGCGAGACAGCGACACGTTTCCAGCAAGTGCCGCAGCGATTTTCTTGGCAACTCGATTCGCAGCGCGACGGGAGGGATCGTTCTGGACGTGCGCGTAAATGGCCGTCGAACGCGGATTTGAATGGCCCAAAATCGCGCCCGTGAGTGCCAGGGCTTCGCCCGTCGAGATCGCGGTCGACCCAATCGTATGCCGAAGTGTATGAGGGGTAACCCCGGGAAGCTTCGCTTTCTTGATCGCTTTCGCCCAAATGCGCTTGGTTCCTTGGAAGTAGCTATCGCCACGCTCAGCCGGGAAGACGAAACTGCTGCCAACCTCACGTGGGAGACTTTCGAGCAGCGTGACGGCAGCCGCTCCGAGAGGCCGGATTGACTGGCCCGTCTTGCTATCTTCGAGCTCCAATAGTCCTTCGCCGAGATTTACCTCGGACCATTTGAGCGCCGCAATCTCCTCCCGGCGGCAGCCAGTCAGGACCCAAAGCCGTGCAATATTGACCGCCTTTTGGTTTGCCTCGAGGGTTCGTCAACATTTCGAAATCCTGGAGGTTCGCCGGAAATTCAAGGCCGGTATGCTCGTAAATCCAGGCCGAAATCTCACCAAACACCCGCTTCAGAAACGCCTCGTCCAGATGCGTCGGATCGAGCAGCGTGAAGTCCAGGTCCTCGGAAAACCGATAGGTTTCGAAGTAGCATTTCTTGAGGCAGGTTCCGCCCTTGAACACCCATTTGTCCGCAAGCTCCGGATGCGCAAAGATGCCGGCGAGTGCCCAGCCCAGCGCGTAGTCCTTTTCGACAACGCTCGGGTTAAGCCCAACTCGCGTCGCCGTATTCGAGGAGTTCTCGCTTTCCGATCATTGGCCGGCCCAACTTTCCGGGACGCGAAGGCGCCAGCGCGTCACTAGGCGCGAGCACTCAAGCGCCGGGTCGAGCAGGGCGTGTCCCTTTGTGAGCCGCGTACTACTCATTTCTGCCAATTCCTTCCCTTGCGGCAGCCGCTCGGACAGGAACCCCAGCCTCTTGAATACCGCCCCGTTGCCTAGCCGCTCGGCATAGGAGATGAGCTTTTCCGGATCTCGATCGTTGCGGTGCAGGTATTGGCCAAGACAGTCAGCCACATGCTGAATGCCCCCGCCGACGGCGGGATCATCGAGCATATCGATCATCGTGCGGTGGATATCAGACACAGCAATTCTTGTGCGTCCTCGCCAGACAGCCTGTGTGCCGAAAACCTTCGCCTCAGCGATATGCCGCACTGAGAAGATCGCGCCCTGCCGCTCGACCACTGGCGCATTCACCCTCCGCTGCGTGTACACTACGATATCTCGGAAAATCTGCTCGGTTAGGTCCCAATGCTCCGCCGCCGTGCGCCCACCGACATAGGCCGGCTCGAACAACACCGGCACCAGTATCCAGGAATCCTCGACCACCTGCTCCGCATCGAGGAGTTCCAATTGCACCGGCATATAGGCCCCGGTCCCGACGCGCCGGAGCCACCCCTGGCTTGCCCATCTTGACAGCAGTTTCGCGGCAACGGTTCGCGATATCTGCAAAGCCTTCTGAGCATCATCAATGCTCACAACCGGGCCAGCCGCTTTGACAACAGCCGCGAGCCGGGCTCTTCCTTCGGTCAGAGTGCGCGAATCCATGGTATAGTTATATCATGAAAATTCCCGAAAACTGCGAATTTTGTGTGTTTAGATAGCCGGATCGATATAGTCAAACACGTAAAATTCCAAAAAACTGCGAATTTTTTGCGAGTCAAATACAGATCCGGACACCTTATTCCTCGCCATGCGGCTCGCTGCACCTCCGCCTGCGCTCCTTCTGCTCGTTCTTTCGGCCTTGCTATCCCCGGCAAATCACCCGGGAAGCTCTGCCTTCTTGATCGCCTTCGCCCAAATGCGCTTGGTCCCTCGAAGTAGCTATCGCCACGCTCCGGCGAGAAGACGAAACTGCTGCCGAGACTTTCGAGCACGTGACGGCAGCCGCTCCTAGAGGCCGGATTGAGTTGCCCGTCTTGCTCTAATCGAGCTCCAAAAGTCCTTCGCCGAAATTTACCTTGGACCACGGTGCACCGCCGAGCGAAACGGAAATGAACATGTATCGGTCTTACCCCATGTCGGCTGTCGCAGTTGGAACACGCGGGAGGGTCTCGGCCAGGAACCGCCAATCGCTGCGCTCGCGTTCGCCTTCATGGCGCTGACCGAAGAACTGAATGATCATTTTGCCGTCGGCGCCATAGGCCTCCAGTGACGTGACGTGACCGTCCTTGGTCGGCTTGCGCACGGCCCAAACCTCACGGATGTGGTGGGTTTGGAGATGAAGGTGAAAGGTTTCGTCCAGCACATTGATCCGCGGGCCGACCGGCTTGACCGACTTGATCGGGCCGGAATGGATCTGGATGCAGCCCCGATTGCCCACGAAGCACATGATAGGCATTTCGTCTTCTGCCGCGCATTGGATCATGGCGCCAATGGCGCCATCGTCTAGGAGCCAGGCGTAATCCTGGCCTACCATGCGCATGGCCCGGCAGCGACTGAGCTTCAGCGTCTTCAGCATGTCGAAGAACTCGTGCACATCAGTCAGTCGGCCCCAGTGCTCGCGCAGCTCCTCGACCGTGGCGGCTTGGTCCGGAACGTCTGCGTCGGAGCTGGCGCCTTTCGCCTCGACCGACACGATCGGCTCCTGGTTCGAGGATGCAAGCTCGCCCACCAGCTTCTGATAGGCGTAGAGGTTGGAGTTGTGCCCGAGATCCACCTGATGCACTGCTGCGCCGGTGGCGTCGAAGAATTGCAGATTGCGGCGGATGTCGCCTCCATCACGCTTTTCGATTGCAAAGCCATGCGTCCAAACCTTCGGGAAGATGCGCAGGCCGATTTCGTCGCCGAGCACCAAGGCATGGTCATTGCCGGTTACCACTTGGTTGTAGACGCCCAGCTTCTTGTGCACGGCACTTTGATTGCGGGTCACCGCCCTCACCTCGCCGACCGCTTCGAGGCCGATCAACACATCATTGGCGCTCGGCTCCATGCGCACCGTGCCGAAACCGCAGTGTGCCGCGACCAGCTCCGCTTCCGAAATATTCAGCTTGGCGGCGAGATCGTGTTCCCGGACCTTCGGACTGTGTTCCTGTGCCCGGCGGATTTGCTCCGGAGAAGGTTTCTCGAGCTGGTCCATATCCTACCCCTGCTTCCCAACCATGTTGAGGATCAGCTGCTCTGCCGGCCACTCTCCGATAGAGCGTATCGTGACGCCCGATGCCGATCTTGTGCTCGGGCCAAGACCTGGAGCGTTGCTGGACGCCATACCTGGCGCCATGTCACCGGTTCGAAACGCGGCGGCTGCTGCCCCGAGGGCCCCACGCGACTGACGGTCAGAGTCAGATGCCGGTCGCACCCCAGCCAATCCATGGCGGCGACCAGCCGGTCGCGAGTGATTGTGGACCTCGACGCCAAAGGACCGATCCGGCATTCGGGATCGACGGACGCTGGTGCCGTCCCTCAGAAAGCGAATCTGGGCCGAGCATGACATTTGCGTTCCTTCCATCGTGAACTGGTGAGGCCACCGACAAAATCAGTGTCCCTCGCCGTTGTGCCGTCTCGCCAGAAGGGAGGTTCAAGCGGTGTGCCAATCGCGCAGAAGCGAGCTCAGAAAAACATCTTCCGCATGCAGCTCAATGGTTTGCGCCAGAGCGAGCACGGCCGACGCTAAGACCCGCTGTGTCGCGGAGCGGACAACCGCCACCCCCCATCTAATTTTCCAAGATGAGGAGGATTGTCGCGGCTGAATTCACGTATGTGAAGTCGCCACGCACCCGACAATGTCGCACATCCGACACAGCGTGTCAGGGACAGGCCCTGTTTTGAAACTGTTTTTTGCTTTGGCACGGCGCATGCTTGGTGATCCGCACACGCGTCCCGGACTGAGGAGAAACCGAGCCATGATCACGCTCACTGACAACGCAGTTGCGGCTGTCAAGATCGCTCTTTCTCGCGCCAGCGAGCCCGCGGAGGGCTTTCGCATCATGGTCGAGAACGGCGGCTGCGCCGGCTTTAAGTACCAGATGGGCCTCGAGAGCGACTTGCGCGAGGGCGATGCCATCATCGAGGCAAATGGGGTCAAGGTGTTCGTGGACGTAGGGTCTCAGCCACATGTGGCGGGCATGACCGTCGACTTTGTCACAGATCTGGAATCCTCCGGCTTTGTCTTCGACAATCCCAACGCGCGGGAGAAGTGCGCTTGCGGCAAGTCCTTCGGCTAATGGCCCGAGACAGCCGCAAGCGGAACTGCAGCGAGAAGCCCAACAAACACTTCGACCGGACGCATGCTGGCGTTCTGGATAGGGCGAACGCAGCAGGTAAGGTCGGCACAATCGCCTATGTCGACCAGTTTGAATCTGTGATCGGCGTCGGCCCTGCGAGGTCGACGATCACCGCCCCCGACAGCCAGCCCTTCAGCGGCGGGGCCCGGATCCGCTCCGTGTCGGCGATCACCGGACTCGCCATCGGCAAACCGCAAGCGAGCAGATCACCTGCCACATTAGGGTGGGCCGCGGCTGACTCGCATGGCTCGACGCCATCGAAGAAACGCCTCTATTGGTCCGGCGAGAAACGCCCGCTGCGGGGCTTGTTGCGGCAGAGCAGGTCAATACGCCAGGCACGACAGACCTGCCCACCCTTAGGAAGTAGGCAGGGGCGGAGCCGGTACCGGGACCGGCGATCGCTTGCCGCGGGATGCGCGGAACGTCGCCGCTCGAAACAATTCAGGTCCTGGCAAGCCGAAGCTGCCTGGCCGCCAAGCGGCGGGGCCGCAGCGCCTGACGGCAGACGTTCCCAGCGGTTGCCTAAAGCCTCACGTCGGGGACCCGAACTTGACGACGGCGACGCCGACCATGTTGACGTCAGACCGTCAGGCCCTGCACCGCCTGCCTATTCGACTCCATCTCCATCAGCGCCACCGCGCCAGAGCTCGAGCGCCGATTTCGAGTACCGCGTCATTCTGGTCAACCTGAAAGCTTATAAACATGAGACCTGTCTATCTCGACAACAACGCGACGACACGGGCCGATCCTGAGGTGGTTCAAGCGATGTTGCCGTTCTTTAGGGATAATTTTGGCAACCCTTCGTCGACGCACGATCTTGGCGCCGCGGCTGATGTGGCGGCGAGCAGGGCGCGCCTGCAACTGCAAACGCTTATCGGCGCGGAGCTCGATCATGAGATCATCTTCACCTCGGGCGGGACGGAAAGCGACAATGCAGCGATACTTTCGGCGCTCGATGTGCTGCATGATCGAACAGATATCGTGATTTCCGCCGTCGAGCATCCAGCCGTGCTGACGCTGTGCGCGCATCTTGAGAAGACGCAGGCCGTCACGGT
The DNA here is from genome assembly GCF_013520985.1 of Mesorhizobium neociceri. Classification (GTDB taxonomy): domain Bacteria; phylum Pseudomonadota; class Alphaproteobacteria; order Rhizobiales; family Rhizobiaceae; genus Mesorhizobium; species Mesorhizobium neociceri. The sequence continues at coordinate 99,548 of NZ_JACDTY010000017.1, forward strand.
GCACAAGATCCCGGTTGATCGCCACGGCCGGCTCGACCTCGACGCCTACAGGGCCGCCCTCACCCCGCGGGTGGCAATCGTCTCGATCATGTGGGCAAACAACGAGACCGGCACGATCTTCCCTCTTGGCAAGCTTGCTGAGTTGGCCAAGGAAGTCGGCGCTTTTTTCCATACCGATGCTGTGCAGGCGGTCGGCAAAACTCCGATGGACCTGAAATCGACTGCAATCGACATGCTGTCGCTTTCCGGTCACAAGCTTCATGGCCCGAAAGGGATCGGCGCACTTTACGTGAGGCGTGACGTGCCCTTTAGCTCGTTGATCAAAGGAGGTCGCCAAGAGCGCGACCGGCGTGCGGGTACGGAGAACACGCCTGGCATAGTTGGGCTGGGCATGGCGGCCGAACTGGCGTTGAAGTCGATGAACGACGTGGCGACACGGGTAAAGTCGCTCCGCGACCGGCTTGAGAACGGAATTGTCCAGGCCATCCAAAACGCCACCGTCACAGGCGATCCGCTAGCGCGCTTGCCCAACACGGCAAACATCGCCTTCGATCCTATCGAGGCCGAAGCAATCGTACATCTTCTCAACCGCGAGGGCATCGCCTGTTCTTCCGGCTCCGCCTGCACTTGCGGCTCACTGAAGCAGAGCCATGTCTTGAGTGCGATGAAGGTCGCCCACAGTGCGGTCCGCTTCTCCCTCTCGCGCGACAACGGCGAAGCGGACGTCGACCGCGTACTCGAGGTCATGCCCGCGATCGTGCAGAAGCTGCGTGACTGTCCCAGTCCTGGAGCGGACCGGGTGAGTGCCGAAGACGTTCAACGGAATTTAGCCTCAGCGGCAGCAGAACAGGCGGCCGCTCATGAGCCGTGAGATTTTTCTCAACGACACGACGCTGCGCGATGGCGAGCAGGCAGCCGGCGTCGTCTTCACCTTGGCGGAAAAGCTGGAGATTGCCGAGTCGCTTGCGGCAGCCGGCGTGCCAGAGATTGAGATCGGCACGCCGGTCATGGGCGCGCAGGAGATCGAAGCAATTCAAGCCGTCATCGCGCTGCGTCTACCCGTTCGACTTACGGCCTGGTGCCGCATGACGCCCAAGGATCTCGATGCCGCCATCGAGTGCGGCCTCACCGCCGTCAATCTGTCGCTGCCGGCATCGGACATCCAGCTTCTCGCCAAGCTCGGTCTGGATAAGTCGGGAGCGCTGGAGACAATCGAGCGTATGGTCGCACGCGCAGCCGCCGGCGGCCTTTTCGTAGCAGTGGGCTGCGAGGATGCCTCGCGCGCCGACCGACACCATCTGGGCCGCGTCATCGAGACGGCCGCGCGCGCTGGTGCAAGCCGCATCAGGCTGGCCGACACGGTCGGCGTTCTCGATCCTTTTTCGACCTTTGAACTTGTCGCCCACCTCGCGGCGCAGTGTCCCGTCGAGTTCGAATTTCACGGGCACAACGATCTTGGCCTCGCAGGCGCAAACACGCTGGCCGCGATCCGTGCCGGTGCGCGCCATGCTTCGGTCACCGTTCTGGGGCTCGGCGAACGGGCGGGCAATGCCGCGTTGGAAGAGGTTGCCGTCGCGATGGCCGTGCTCGACGGCGCACACACCGGCATCGAGCTTGCCGCGTTGCCCGACCTCGCCTGCCAGGTAGCGCGCGCCGCCCGCCGGCAGACGCCGGCCATGAAGCCGATCGTCGGCGCCGATGTCTTTTCCCATGAAACCGGGACTCATGTCGCAGGGCTGCTAAAGGACTCGCTGACGTATGAGGCGCTCGATCCAGCTCTCGTGGGCCGCTGCCGGCGAATAGTCATTGGCAAGCATTCCGGCGCGACCGCGATTGCGCATGTGCTGAGCGAAAGCGGCCGCGATCTCGACCCAGATCTGGCAGCCGCGATGGTCGCCCGCGTTCGCCGCAAGGCCACTGAGATCAAATCGAGCATCACCGCACCTCAACTGATCGAGCTTTACGACTGGCTGTGCACGGAGGCAGCCGGCCGAGACCTTGGAATCGAGTGAGGCCGGCAGTGTCACTTGTCCTCGGCAGGTTTTTTCCTGATTGGTAGCCCCGCATCACAGCGCAGAATGCTCGGCTGGTGGTTCTGATGGCGGTGAGGGCTCACCGGACGCAGCGGCGCGACTGCCGAATCTGCGCCGATGCGAACCGGGGAGCGCGTCCCACCCATCGTGAGGCTGGTCGGCGCTGCCACTTTCCGTAAATGGCCGCATCCTCCTCAGCGTCACCTGCCCGACACGGCATCTTATTTGCGAGCGCGGAGTAGCCGTGCGGCGACCCTACCCGACATCACGCTTTTGGACCCGGAGAATGCAAATGACTTGTTCCGCTGACAGCCGCTCGATCGACGTCATCGAGATCCTCGCGCGACTGAGGCGACTGTCGGCCGCGGAGGAGTTCTTTGCGGTGCTTGGCGTCTCGTATGACCCGAAGGTGCTCAATGTCTCGCGTCTGCATGTCATGAAGCGGATGGGCCAGTACCTTGCCAATGAGGATTTGTCCGGCCTGCCCGACCGGGTCATCGCCGCACGCGCGAAAGCCACGCTGAAACGCGCCTACGAGGACTTCGCGATCGCCTCTCCGCTCACACACCGGGTTTTCAAGGTGCTCAAAGACCACGATCCGGCCAAAGCTTCGACGCCAGGCCGGGCATTCGTCGCGTTCGATTCCGTGATGAATCGGTTCGAAAGGAAATGATCGCGACACGGGTGCGACACGCGATGTCAAGAAGCTGACAAAGCCGCGCTTCGTGAAGGCGCCCAGGAGTACCCGACTTCAAGGCATCGTGCAGCACGTGACGGTTGGCACGAATGATGCTCCCACTAGATATCTGCCAACCCCAATCCGGATAGAAGCAACCGTCCGGATCGAAGCTTAGCGAGACCGCCCAATGCACATCGTAGTCTGCATCAAGCAGGTGCCGGATTCGACACAGATACGTGTCCATCCGGTGACAAACACGATCATGCGCCAAGGTGTGCCGACCGTCATCAATCCTTACGACCTGTTCGCCCTCGAAGAAGCCCTCAGACTGCGCGACGCCCATGGTGGCGAGGTCACCGTGCTCACCATGGGTCCGCCCATGGCTGAGGACTCGCTACGCAAGGCGCTCGGCTACGGCGCCGATCGCGCAGTGCTCTTGACCGACCGCTATTTTGCCGGTTCCGACACGCTGGCGACATCCTTTGCTCTTTCCCAGGCAATCGCCAAGATTGGCGAGACGTTCGACATGCCGGACATTGTCTTCACGGGCAAGCAGACGATCGACGGCGACACCGCCCAGGTCGGGCCTGGCATTGCCAAGCGCCTCGATCTTCTGCAACTCACCTATGTCGCGAAAATCGCCGCTATTGATCTTACTTCGCGCGAGATCACGGTCGTGCGCCGTTGCGAGGGCGGCATGCAGAAGCTGAAGAGCAGGCTGCCTTGCCTCATCACCATGCTCGAAGGCACCAACGAGATGCGACGGGGGTCAATCGAGGACGCCCTGTGCGGCGCGCGCAGCCAGATCCTGAAGTGGAGTGCAGCCGACGCAGGCATTGAGGACCTCGGCATGTGCGGACTGCGCGGCTCGCCGACAGTCGTCAAGCGCGTTTTCGCCCCTGCCGTGCGGGCGGAAAAGGCAGCGCAAATCGAGGTCGCCGAGAAGACGCTGCGCGATCTCGCGGACGAGCTGACCGCCGAAATCTTGGCCCGTCAGCCGGCGCTAGAACGGGAACTCGCCTTCGATGGCGGCGCGTGACGGCAAGGAGCAGACTATGTCGAGCGCAAAAAAGCAAACCCCTCGCCCTGCCGCCGGCCGTGCCGGCGTGAAGAAGGAACTATCCAAGCGTTTCAAGGACTATCGACATGTTTGGGTGTTCATCGAGCTCGAGCGTGGCAAGGTTCATCCAGTATCCCTCGAACTGCTCGGCGAAGGCCGCAAGCTAGCCGACAAGCTCGGCGTCCAGCTTGCGGGCGCCGTGCTCGGCCCCGCGGGAGAAGCCACGAACTCCGCAATTGCCGAGGCTTTCGCCTATGGCGTCGACCTTGTCTACATGGTCGGGGCACTGCTGCTTACCGATTATCGCAACGAGCCCTTCACCAGGGCGATGACGGATCTGGTCAATACTTACAAACCAGAGATCCTGCTTCTGGGTGCCACCACGCTCGGCAGGGATCTCGCAGGCTCGGTGGCGACGACCTTGCGCACAGGGCTCACGGCCGACTGCACCGAGCTCGACGTGGATTCCGACGGCTCTCTCGCCGCGACTCGTCCGACTTTCGGCGGTTCCTTGTTGTGCACGATCTACACGCTCAACTACCGGCCGCAGATGGCGACAGTGCGACCGAGGGTCATGTCCATGCCGCAGCGGGCGGACAAGCCGGTCGGGCGCGTCATCCAGCACAAGCTGTCGTTAGCCGAGGACGACATCGTCACCAAAGTGCTCGGGTTTCTGCCCGATAGCCAGTCGGTACAGGCAAATCTCGCCTATGCCGACATCGTCGTCGCAGGTGGCCTCGGCCTCGGCGGGGCGGAGAACCTGCAGCTCGTGAAGAGTCTCGCGCGAGCGATCGGCGCCGAACATGGCTGTTCGCGCCCGCTGGTCCAGAAGGGTTGGATGCCAGCTGATCGACAGATCGGTCAAACTGGCAAGACCATCCGGCCGAAGCTTTACATAGCTGCCGGGATCTCCGGCGCCATTCAGCACCGGGTCGGCGTCGAGGGAGCCGATCTCATCGTGGCCATCAACACGGATCCGAATGCGCCGATTTTCGACTTCGCTCACGTGGGTATCGTCATCGATGCAATCCGCTTCCTGCCCGCACTGACGGAAGCCTTCACCCGGCGGCTGTCGCCGCACAGTCGTGACAAGCTTGCAAGCTAGGGGGCCGGGGATGATCGAGGAAGAATTCGACGCAATCGTTATCGGGGCGGGCATGTCCGGGAATGCAGCTGCCTACATCATGGCAAGCCAGGGCCTGAGGGTCCTGCAGTTGGAGCGCGGCGAATATCCGGGCTCCAAGAACGTCCAGGGTGCCATCATGTACGCGAACATGCTGGAAAAGATCATCCCGGATTTTCGGGATGATGCGCCCCTTGAGCGACATGTGATCGAACAGCGGCTCTGGGTGATGGACGACAGCTCGCACACCGGAGTCCATTATCGGTCGGACGACTTCAACGAGGCAAAGCCCAACCGTTACACCATCATCCGTGCCCAGTTCGACAAATGGTTTTCTCGCAAGGTGCGCGAGGCCGGCGCGACGGTTCTGTGCGAAACGACCGTGACGGAGCTTGTCCGCGATGGCAGGGGCAAGGTAATCGGCGTCCGCACAGATCGGGCCGGCGGAGCGATCTACGCGGGCGTGACCGTTCTTGCAGAAGGCGTCTCCGGGCTGCTTGGCACGCGGGGCGGCCTGCGCCAGATGCTGAAGCCGGAGGCAGTGGCGCTCGCCGTCAAGGAAATGCACTTCCTGCCCGAAGAGGTGATTGAGCAGCGGTTCAGCCTTAAGGGCGGTGAAGGCTGTGTCATCGAGGCGGTGGGCACGATATCCCACAGCATGGCAGGCCTTGGCTTCCTCTACACCAACAAGGAATCCATCTCACTGGGAATAGGTTGCCTCGTTTCCGACTTCGCCGCGATGAGAGAGAGCCCTTACGCCCTCCTCGACGCATTCAAAAGCCATCCTTCGATCCGGCCGCTTATCGCCGGCTCGGAGGTGAAGGAATATGCCGCGCATCTCATTCCCGAAGGTGGGTACAAGTCCATTCCGCAGCTCTTTGGAGATGGATGGGTGGTGGTCGGCGACGCCGCGCAATTGAACAACGCCGTTCATCGCGAGGGATCGAACCTTGCTATGACCTCCGGCCGCATCGCGGCTGAGGCCATCGTCGAGGTCAAGAACCGAAACGCTCCCATGACCAAACGAAACCTCTCCCTCTACAAGACCTTGTTGGATAAATCCTTCGTAGTCAAAGACCTGCGGAAATACAAAGACATGCCGGCCTTGCTCCACACCAATGCCTGCAATTTCTTCACAACCTATCCGCGGTTGATGTCGCAAGCGGCGCAGAACTTCATGCGCGTCGACGGCACGCCAAAGATCGAGAAGGAAAAGGCGACCACGGCAGCCTTCATCAAGGCGCGCTCGCGCTTGGGGCTGGTCAGCGACGCGGTCCGCCTGGCATTGGCATGGCGGTGAGAGGCTGACGAATGACGAAGCCAGTGACGAAGTTGCGTGTTGAAGACAAGCTTTACCAGAACCGCTATCTGGTGGACTCCGGCCGACCGCATATCAAAGTGCGACCGCACGAGCGGCCAAGCGCGAACCTGCTTGCGTTGATCCACGTCTGTCCAGCGAAATGCTATGAGTTGAATGACAAGGGTCAAGTGGAGATCACCCCAGACGGCTGCATGGAGTGCGGAACCTGCCGCGTATTGTGCGAGGCCAGTGGCGAGATCGAGTGGAACTATCCGCGCGGCGGCTTCGGCGTGCTCTTCAAGTTTGGATAATCGGCGCTCGCACGTCGCAACGGCGTGGACCGCGACGCCTAAACCTCCAGCGCAACCCCGTCCAATCGTACCCCGGGCTGAAGAGAAGCTGATGAACACGTTCTTCGAGATTCAATATGAAGCGGACGCTTGGGAGGACCACCCTGGACGACAACCCATGAGGCATTTCCATGGCTCATACAGAGCGAGGCCCGGCCAATGACGTAGGATCTCGGGAGACCTACCCTGAACCGCTCGTCGAGATCCTGTCCCAAGGTAATATGTCAGCTCGGGGCATTTACGAATTATCGAAGGTACTGACCGCTCCCACTCAGTTGGAAGTCAAACTCGCCAACGTCGTGAATATTCTCCCGTCGTTTCTGGAAATGCGTGACGGGGCAGTCGTTGTCCTGGACGCTGAAGGCGAGCCGGAGATAGCCGCAAGTGCCCGCAACACCTATACGCCTCAATCAGGCTCTCGCCGCCTCATACCAAAGGCCGTTTTAGACCATATCGTCGCTCGGGGATCGCCGCTCGTTATACCTGACGTCAGCAAGTCCCAACCATTTCAGGCGGATCTTTCCTCGTCTTCGAGCGCGGGTAGGATCCCGGTTGCCTTTATCGGCATCCCGATAAAGGTGGAGCAGAAGATCCTTGGGGCTTTGTCGATCGACCGCATCATTGACAGCGTGATCAGTTTGAAGTTCGACGAGGACGTACGCTTCCTGACAATGGTCGCCAACCTTGTTGGCCGAACTGTCTGTCTCCATCGCATCCTTAGTACAGAGCGTCAGCCCCGTACCGCTGCGCAACGGGGACCTGAACATTCGGCCGACGAGGAGGCGACGGACTGCGCCCAGCATGCGCCTGTTAAAATCGACGGGATCATAGGGGAAAGTCCCGCACTCAAACAGGTACTCGAAACCGTCTCGGTCGTAGCGAAGACAAACTCCACCGTGCTTTTGCGGGGCGAAAGCGGCACCGGCAAGGAATTCTTTGCGCAAGCAATCCATAAGCTCTCGCGCCGCAGAAATAGATCCTTTGTCAAGTTGAACTGTGCCGCACTGTCCGAGAGCGTCCTGGAATCGGAGCTGTTTGGGCATGAAAAGGGCGCCTTCACGGGGGCCATCTCCCAGCGCGCCGGCCGTTTTGAATTGGCAAATGGCGGAACGCTGCTGCTCGATGAAATCGGCGAGATTTCGCCTGCCTTTCAAGCCAAGCTGTTGCGCGTCTTGCAGGAAGGCGAGCTGGAACGAGTTGGCGGCACAAAGACACTACAGGTGGACGTCCGTCTCATCTGCGCGACCAACAAAGACCTCGAGGCGGCGGTCGTGAATGGGGTGTTCAGGGCCGACCTTTACTACCGTATCAACGTGGTCCCAATCGTCCTGCCTCCCCTAAGAGAGCGGGCCGGCGATATCCCGCGCCTAGCGAACGCGTTCCTCGACCGATTCAACAGGGAGAACCGTAGGGAGCTCGCCTTTGCACCGTCGGCGCTTCAGCTGATCTCGCAATGCTACTTCCCAGGAAACGTCCGTGAGCTGGAAAACTGCGTGCAAAGGACGGCTACACTTGCGCGTTCCAGAACGATCTCCCCATCGGATTTCGCCTGCACGAACAATCAATGCCTTTCTTGGCTTCTGTGGAAAAGAGCCGACCATGCGCACGGCGCCAATGGCATCGAGGGCTGCGCTGCGGGGAACATGGCGCCCGCTGGATCGCGGCCGTGGGCTGGGCGGGTCGGCGGTTTGGACGACAACGTCTCGCCTCTCGCGGTCGGCGATTCTGGCGATCCGGCCTGTCCTGCAATGGGCCCGCGTGTCACCGAACGCGCCCGGCTGGTCGACGCCATGGAGAAGGCCGGCTGGGTTCAGGCCAAGGCGGCTCGCATCCTGAGCCTCACGCCGCGACAAGTCGGCTACGCTCTGCGCCGGCATGGTATAGAGGTCAGGAAATTTTAGCCATCGTAATGACATCAAACGTCGGGCCAGGAGTAGTCTTCCTGACATTCTGGGCAGCCAAGGCGCGGAATCCTTCCCCACGCGACGATTTTGGATGACCCGACCGACGAGCCGTCAAAATTTTCCGCTTATGATTTCAAAAGGAAATTTGCGCGATTCGAATTGCTCGGCTTCGACAACGATCGCCAACAATCGGTCAATTTTTCACGTCGGCTATCGCACGGCGCATTCTGCGCCAGAACGAAAAGACCGTCAGCACCCATAGCACAGGGCGTTCACGCTGGCCATGTTTGCGCCCTCCTGATATCACACGAACCTGGCCTATTGAGGTTGAAGGAAGGCGACTGATAATAGGGACACTTGCTGCGGCGGTGTGGAAGGACACACGGCCAGCAAAGGCCCGAGATGGTGACGAGAAGGCAGCGGCGTAACGGCTCGGTGCGCTAAGCCCATCCACTAGCCGGTTTCGAGTCCGGCCCGCAGTCAGTCAGGCAATTCGTCGGCTCACGATTGAATCCCAGAGCAGGCTCTTGGCGGTCTTGGCGCTAGGAACAATCTCTTGACTAACAGCTCTCGCTAGTAAAGACTACGTTCTTAGTAAAGCAACAGGGGAACGTGAGCGTTCCTTGCGCCCGGCCGTTGGAACGACGTTGTCCACGGATTTGAGCCCGCCAAAACATGCCGAAGCGCACAACAGGCCGATACGAAAGCGTGACCGCAGGCGGCGAAAAAGTCAACGCCTTCGTTCCCTTCGATCTTCCGCCCGCGCGGCCGGTGCTCGTCATCGACGCCAAACTCGAACGTCGCCTTGGGCAAGCCGAGCAGGCGCTTGTCCGACTCGACCTGGCGGGCGAGATGGTGCCTTCGCTCGACTGGTTCATCTACGCCTTCGTGCGCAAGGAGGCGGTGATCTCGTCTCAGATCGAGGGCACGCAAGCATCGCTCGTCGACCTTCTCGCTTTCGAAGCCGAGGAACAGCCCCAGCCCAACGCCGATGTCGAGGAGGTGACAAATTACCTCGACGCGCTTGCTTACGCGCGCGGCCAGCTCGCGTCGAAACGTGGTCTGCCGCTTTCCCTGCGGCTCTTGAACGAGGCACACAAGCGCTTGATGCGCGGCGTGCGCGGCGGAAGTAAACAACCCGGAGAAATACGCAGCAGCCAGAACTGGATTGGCGGAAGCCGGCCAGGGAACGCGGCTTATTTTCCGCCGCCCTCCGAGAAACTTCCGCAGCTTCTCAGCGCATTCGAGAAATACATCCATGCCGACGACCGGCTGCCGAAACTCGTGCGGACGGGTCTCTTGCATGCACAGTTCGAAACCATTCATCCCTATCTGGATGGCAATGGGCGGATCGGGCGTTTGATGATCGCCCTCCTGCTGGAACATTGGGGACTCTTGGGGGCTCCGCTTCTTTATCTCAGCCTCTTCTTCAAGCGTCACCGCGAGGAATACTACCGGCGCCTCAACCTTGTGCGGTTGGAAGGTGACTGGGAGGGCTGGATCGATTTCTTTCTCGATGGCGTCGCCACGATTGCCGACGAAGCGGTCGCGGCGGCGCGCGAATTGTTCAACCTCATCAGCGCGGATCGCACCCGGCTGCTCGGTGTCGAATCGGTATCCGTTTCAGCTCTTCGATTGTTCGAGCGGCTTCCACGGCATCCGATTGTGACCGTCGCATCGGCCATGAAGCTGCTCGAGACAAGCAAGCCGACCGCAACCCGCGCCATCGAAGTGCTGGCTGAGATCCGTATCCTCGTGGAAACGACGGGAAAGAAGCGCGACCGCAGTTTCGCCTATCGCGCCTATATGGAACGTCTGCGAACCGGAACGGAACTGGACTTCAGCCGGTGAGCGGCCGGCGGTGGATCACTCAACCCGATAGCCGAGCGCACGGTATCCAGATCGCCGCTTCGCCGCCATCTGCACCAGAACCGGCACGAGGTCATCGACATAGTCGACGACCAGAACCTCTGTTTTACCAGCATGCTGCCGTTGAAGCCGACCGACATATTGGGCCAAGGTGCCCTTCCACGAAATGGGCATCGTCAAGAACAGCGCGTCCAATCTTGGGTCATCAAAGCCTTCGCCCATGTACCGCCCTGTAGCAAGGATGAGCCGTTCCTGATCGTCCGCCACTCGCAGGGCGGCGTCTGACGCCTTGCGTTCGGCTGCCGACATTCCGCCTCGAAGGACGACAAGATTGCGCACGAAGCGCGAAAAGCTGCCTTGCAGATATTCGAGATGATCCCGGCATTCGGTGAGCACGACCGGTGACCGCTTCGCCTCCAGCGCTTTCAGCACATCGTCGAAGATCAGGTTATTGCGCAGTTCGTCCCGCGCGATGGCCGCATAGACCGCTGGCATGGAGGGACGGTCCGATCCCTCCAAGGGCGGCGGCAGCTGAAACTGCGTCGATCGAGTCTTGGCGCGGTGAACAATTCCCCGCCCCGCCGCTTGGGGCACGCGCATCAACGCGATATCGAACAGGTCCGCATTGCATGAAGATGATCGGATGGTGACCATCTTTGCGAGCCACAGTCGCGGAAAGCCCGAGGACATAGCGCGCCTTCGCTCGGCGGGCCACGAGCTCGAAACTCGTCGCCGAAAGATGGCCGCGTGTCCTCGGAATGGTTCTCGCGGCCGGCGGACGAGCGGTACCCTATCCCTGTCGGACCTCTACGCCGCTGTGCGCAGCCGGACCGAGCGCAGCCGCACGCGGACTTCTGGAGAGCGCGTCGATCCGTGTGGAAGCCAATCGCGATGATGCCGAACGCTTGGTGCTGGTCCTGCCTGGCTCGGATGCACCGGTCATGCCGACCCACTGGAGCTTCGGCCAGCTCGCGGGCCTGGTCGGCGAGCCGGCCGCCTAGCCTGCTCGACGGTCTGAGCCAGATCGCCGACATCGGCAACGACCCTGTTGGACAGTCGCTCGCCAGCACCGAACAGACCAAGCACGTCCATCTCAAGCGAACAGCCGGATCGTCTCGCCCGCGAGAGCTCAGCCTCAGGCTTTGTCAAACTGATCCAGGCCTCCCACTTTTGGGCTGAAGGACCACCACCTGACGATTGTGACAGGGCGCGACGTCGGGCCCAGGATCGGTGGTCAGCATCTTGAAGGTTGTGGGCGGCTTGTTGCCGGGGGCCTCACGCCACAGCCCCGCGACAGCGATGAACCGCGAACCGAGCGTGAAGCGATGTCTCGCCTTCGGATATTTCGTGCCCGTGAACTCGAGAACGCGCATGAAGGAACGAGGCAGCGTTTGCTGTTTCCGAACTGCCGATCTTCGGAACCGAAGTTGAACACCGGGCTGCCTTGGTTGGCGGAAACCCGAACGTCATCGATGCCCGCCCGATTGTTCCGGTGTCGGAAGCCCGACAGAAAACTGTGTCGGAGCAAACGAAACGAATAGCCCGTTCGCGACAAAACCGACGATTTGAGTGGCATAGCTCTTGCGCTTCGAATTGCGACGTTCACCCCGCGACGGAGCCGTTCAATGTCCGCACCGGCAATTTCGGTTGAGAGCCTGACCGGCACGACATCCTCTGAACTGGCATCGGCGGCTGTGAAATCTGGCGGCTGCGCGTCTTCGTCCTGCGGCTCGTCGCGAAAGCCGGACGACATGGATCCGGCGATCTGGGACAAGATCAAGGATCACCCCTGCTTTTCGGAAGAAGCGCATCACTATTTCGCGCGCATGCACGTCGCGGTCGCGCCGGCTTGCAATGTCCAGTGCAACTACTGCAATCGCAAATATGACTGCGCTAACGAAAGCCGACCTGGCGTCGTGTCGGAAAAGCTGACGCCCGATCAGGCGCTGCGCACGGTTGTCGCGGTCGCCAACGAAGTGCCGCAGCTTTCCGTGCTTGGCATCGCCGGGCCGGGCGATGCCTGTTACGACTGGGAAAAGACGAAGGCAACGTTCCAACGAGTTGCCAACGAAATCCCTGACATCCGGCTTTGCATCTCCACGAATGGGCTCGCGCTGCCGGACCATGTCGCCGAGCTTGCCGACATGAATGTCGATCACGTGACGATCACCATCAACATGGTCGACCCGGAAATTGGCGCCAAGATTTATCCATGGATCTTCTACGACCATCGCCGATATGGCGGCATCGAAGCCGCCCGGATCCTGCACGAGCGCCAGATGTCGGGCCTGGAGATGCTAAGCAAGCGCGGCATCCTGACCAAAATCAATTCGGTGATGATCCCCGGCGTCAACGACGAACACCTGATCGAGGTCAACAAATGGGTCAAGGAGCGCGGCGCATTCCTGCACAACGTCATGCCTCTGATTTCCGACCCGGCGCACGGTACGCATTACGGACTGACCGGGCAGCGTGGTCCACACCCAATCGAGATCAAGGCTCTCCAGGATCGTCTTGAAGGCGGCGCCAAGTTGATGCGCCACTGCCGGCAGTGCCGGGCAGATGCCGTCGGCCTGCTCGGCGAGGATCGTGGTCAGGAATTCGGACTCGGCCGGGTTCCCGGCGAGATCACATACGACGGCAGCAAGCGCGAGGCCTATCGGGAGCTGGTCGCGCATGAGCGCCTCGATCACGTGAAGGCCAAGAGCGATGCGATAGATGTTGTGAAGGCAGCAGGCTCCGGCAAGTCGCTCCTCGTCGCGGTGACGACTAAGGGCGGCGGCCGAGTCAATGAACACTTCGGCCATGCGAAGGAATTCCAGGTCTATGCCGCCTCGCCGGATGGGATCAGCTTTGTCGGCCACCGCAAGGTTGAACAGTATTGCCTCGGCGGTTGGGGCAAAGACGCCATTCTCGACGGCATCGTTGCGGCGCTGGAGGGCATCGATGTCGTGCTTTGCGCCAAGATCGGAAATTGCCCCAAGGATCAGCTCGCGGCCGCCGGAATCCGAGCCAGCGACGCTTATGCGCATGACTATATCGAGACTGCCATCAGCGCGATCTACGCCGCCGCATCCGGAGCCCCCGCGAGCGCGGCAACCGCCTGATCTGTCTCATTCCATTTCGAACCAGGAGTTAAAATGGCTTTCAAGATCATCGCATCCCAATGCACCCAATGCGGCGCTTGCGAGTTCGAATGCCCCTCAGGCGCGATCAAATTCCAAGGCGAGAACTACGTGATCGTGCCTGAGAAGTGCACCGAATGCGAGGGCAGCTTCGATGCGCAGCAATGTGCCTCGGTGTGTCCAGTGGCGGAGACCTGCGTTCCTGCCTAACCGCCAACTGACCACCGATATGGAGGGGACCGCCCCCGGAGGACGCCTCAACCGTTGTCAACAATCTGCGCCCTCATGAAGAACAAGGAACAACCCATGTGGCTCGGACGTGAACAGGAAGTCGAAATTCGCACGCCTCCACGATTTGTGCCGGGAGAGCGGGTGCGTGCAACTCGCCACATCAAGAATGACGGCACCTATCCTGGCAGGGAGATCGGCGAAAACCTCGTTCGGAGAGGCGACGAGGGCTATGTGCGCGACATTGGCACCTTTCTCCAGCAGTTCTTCATCTATGCGGTCGAATGGATCGACCGTGGCACGGTCGTCGGCATGCGAGCACGTGAACTGATGAGCCTCGACAAAGCCGAAGCGCCCTGCAGCGCTGAAAACAAAGCCAATGAAGGAACGGCGAGATGAAAGTCATGATCCGCAGGACCGATGCCGGCTTATCTGCGTATGTCCCCAAGAAGGATCTCGAGGAGCCGATCATCAGGCACGAGAACGAGGACCTGTGGGGCGGGACCGTGACACTCCGAAACGGGTGGCGGTTCATTCTACCCGATCTTCCGCGCGATACGCGTCTGCCGATCACCGTCGAGGCAAGGAAGATTGCCGACGAAGACTGACGCCGGCGGACAAGAGCGTCGAGAGGAACAAACATGAATACCAACCTGACCTCGGGCAACCTCGTGATCGTCCGGGACAGTTTTGCTGAAAAGCTGCTTGATCTGGCGAAGCGAGCGCTCACCGCCGATCACGTGATCCCCTATCTCGGCCCGGGTCTACTTGGGCTCAACCGCGCGGAGCCGCCGGTACCGCATACGCCCGAAGCCGTCGCCGCGGCACTCAACACGCGCGCGCCGGCGCCTGCCGTGATCCGCACCAACATGTGGTCGGTCGCGCAGTTCATCGAACAGCGCCGGCATCGCCGGACGCTTCAAGCCTGGATGACCGACATATTCGCAGCGTCGGTCGCGCCTACCGTCCTCCATGCCTGGTTGGCGAGACTGCCGCTCTCCCTGATCGTGGACAGCTGGTACGACGGTGCCATGCGGACGGCGTTCACACAGACCGGCCGGGCCGATGTCGTCGAGATACAAGGCATCACGCGGGCCAATGAGAGCGGCGACATTTGGACGAAAACCTACGATTTGTCGGGCAGAGAGCTCAAGGCCGACCCTGCGGCAAAGACGGTTCTCTACACGCCCCACGGCGCCATTAGTCCAGCCGCAAATTTTCTCGTAGCGGACTCGGACTATGTCGAAGTCCTGACCGAAATCGACATCCAGACGCCGATCCCTGGGGTGGTGAAGCAGCGGCGCGCGAACCGTGGCTTTTTCTTCGTCGGGTGCCGCTTCGACGATCAGATGCTGCGCACTTACGCCAGACAGATCATGAAGCGCTCCGAAGGCCCACATTGCGCGGTCATGGATTCGAAGACGCTGACGAGAAACGAAGCCCGTTTCCTTGCCGCCAGCGGAATCACTGTAATCGATATGCCACTGACTGAAGCCGCGGCTCGGCTCGTCGAATCGGCCACTGCAGCAGGTGCCAGCCGCGCTCAACATGGAGCACGCCTTTGACATGAGCCGTCTGGCTTGCTTCTTCGGTCGGGAGCACACCCGTGCGCAGTGATGCTGTCGGCACGAGCTCTCGCAATTCGCCCGCTCATGTGGCAGCGAGCGGCTGGGGCAGGTCCTTGCTGACGCTGCGGCGCATCACCGTGATGCATTTACGGCATCCATGGCAGGTTGCCTTCGCGATTGGTTCCACGTTCCTGGCGGTGATCCTCCAGTTGCTCATCCCGCAGCTCCTCGGCCGGGCAATCGACCAGACTCAGACCACCCTCGGCGGCGGCGGTGTGACGGCCGCGGCGGAAGAGGCACTGTGGATTTCAGCTCTCCTGCTGCTCGCCGTCAGCGCATTGCGCGGCATCTTCACGATGACGCAGAACTACTTTGCCGAAGCGCTTGGGCATCATGTCGGGTATGAACTACGGCTCGCCTGCTACGACAAAATCCAACGTCTCAGCTTTTCCTTTCACGATCAGGTGCATTCAGGCGATTTGATCACGATCGGCATGCTCGATCTCGAAGGCGTCAGGATGTATTTTTCCACCGGTCTGGTTCGCGCCTGTCTGCTGACGATGCTGATCGGAATCGGCGCCTACATGCTGATTTCCACTGACGCGGTGCTCGGTGTGCTCGCGCTTAGCTTCGTGCCGTTCGTCGGCTGGCGCTCGTCGGTAATGCAGCTTAGGCTGCGTGCGACTTGGTTGGACTTGCAGGAGCGGCTGTCGGTTCTAAGCCGCGTGATGGAGGAAAATCTCGGGGGCATCCGCGTCGTCCGTGCTTTCGCGGCACAGGATGATGAGATGCTGAAGTTCGACCAAGCCTCGAACACCGCGCTCATCCTTGCTCATGACCGCGTCGCCACCTACGCATCCAACACGTCGGCGATGAGCTTGTCCTTCTTTGCTTCCCTGGGATTGGTCCTGTGGGTGGGTGGCAACAAGCTCATCGCCGACGACATCAGCATTGGAACGCTCACAACGTTCCTGACCACCATGACGACGCTGCAAATCCCTGTACGCCAGATCGGCCTGATGGCTAATGCATTCGCGCGCGCTTCCACTTGCGGTTCGCGTCTATTCGGTCTTCTCGACCAGGATATTACCGTCAGGGATGCTCCCGAGGCGAGACCGCTTGAAATAAGCGACGGCGCTCTGCGCTTCGACAATGTCTCGTTTGCGTACCGCGGCCTGGAAAACCGTCCCGTTCTAAGGAACATCAGCTTTGAGGCCCGTAGGGGCGAGACAGTCGCGATTGTCGGTCCGCCCGGTTCGGGCAAATCGACGATCGCTCATCTGGTCCCCCGATTTTACGACGTTACTGACGGCACTATTACGCTTGACGGGCAGGATATCCGCAGGGTCACCCTGGCGACGCTCCGCAAGGCGGTGGCGGTCGTACAGCAGGACGCATTCCTTTTCACCACCACGATCGAGAACAACATCGCCTATGGCGATCCCTGGGCAAAGGCGCAGCGGGTTGAGCGCGCCAGCGAGTCGGCGCAACTGCACAACTACATCCTCGGCCTCCCGGCCGGTTACAAGACCGTTGTGGGCGAACGAGGCGTCTCTCTCTCGGGCGGTCAGCGCCAGCGCCTGGCTATCGCTCGGATCATGATGCTGCACCCGTCGGTCGTCATCTTCGACGACTCGACAGCCGCGATCGATGCCGCCACCGAGCAGCGCATCCGAACGGCGATGCGACTTTTCGCCAAGGATCGGGTGACGATTGTCATCTCCCATCGGTTGAGTTCGCTCATGTACGCCGACCAGATCTTGTTTGTCGACAACGGCGAGATAATCGAACGCGGCACCCATCAAGAGCTTCTGGCAAAGCGAGGGCGCTACAAGGCCCTCCACGACCTGCAGATGCGCCCGGCTGATGGCATGGCGATCAAGAATGGGGACGGACGCTGATGAGCCAGGAGGAGCACGCGGGCGAACCCGAAACCGGACGTAATGGCGACCATGTCGATCGCAAACGCCCTCCACTCGCTGTGGTTGGCTCGCACCGTATTGATGAGGAGATCTTCGGCCCGGTTTTCGACAAGATGATTATCGCGCGCATTTGGGCATTCGTCCGTCCTTACCGGGCCAAGGTAGCCATCTCGGCCTCCGCGTTGCTGATCTTCACCGGCACGCAGCTTCTCATCCCCTTGATTATTCACTACGTGATCGATCACAGTAAGCGAGGCGTCGATAACTCTGCCCTGCTCGCGGCTTCCGGCGCATTCCTTCTCGCGATTTTGGTCAATTTCGCAACCGGCTACATTCAGGAAGCCGTGGTGGGGAAAGCAGCCGAGAATGTCCTCTTCGACATACGCCGCGCCATGTTCGGCCATCTGCAGGTGGTTTCACTCTCTTTCATGGACAAGATCGAGGTTGGACGCCTGATGTCCCGCCTGCAAGGAGACGTCAACTCGATCCAGGAATTCCTCGAAACGTCGCTATTTTGCATAGGCGATATTGCGCTTATTTTCGGCGTGGTGGTGGTGATGCTGTGGCTGGACTTCAGCCTCGGCCTCCTGACGCTCTCGGTCCTGCCGATTTTGCTCATCATCCGCATTACCTGGCTGCCGCGTGCCCGCCAGGCTTTCATGGCTGCGCGCGAGACCAGTTCGGCCGCCAACGGTGCGCTGGCAGAAGCCATTCACGGCGTGCGCGCCGTCCAGTCCATGGACCGCCAGCAGGTGAATCTTGTTCTCTATGACGACAAGGCCCATGCCAATCTCAGAACTCACTTGAGCGCTGATAGGTATGCCCAGGTCATGGTGCCGACGGTCGATGGCCTCACCGGCCTCGCGATGGCTTTCGTCATTGTGGTCGGAGGCTCGATGGTCATGAATGGCCGCATCGAAGCGGGCGTATTGGTTGCGGACCTTTTCTACATCCAGCGCTTCTTTGATCCGATCCGCTCGCTTACCATGCACTATTCGATCATGCAGCGCTGCATGGCCTCCGGCAGGCGCCTGATCGATGTGCTGGACATCGAGATTGACGTGCGGGACAAACCGGACGCCCAGGCGCTTTCGGCCGAAATGGACGGCGCGATCGAGTTCAAGAACGTCACCTTCAGCTACTATCCCGACCTTCCAGTACTGAAAGATGTCTCCTTCAAGGTCAATCCCGGCGAGACGGCGGCGCTGGTCGGGCCGACCGGTTCTGGCAAATCGAGCGCGACGGCCCTCGTCCACCGATTTTATGATGTTCAGCAGGGCCAAGTGCTGGTCGGCGGACATGATGTGCGCGATCTCACCCAAGCATCGCTAGGCCGCCAGATCGCCATGGTGCTGCAGGAGCCGTTCCTTTTTACCGGGACGGTCTTTGAGAACATTCGCTACGGGAGAAGGCAAGCGACGCGCCAGCAGGTGATCGAGGCCGCCAAGGCGGTCGGCGCGCACGACTTCATCATGAGCCTCGCCAATGGATATGAAACCCAACTCGGCGAACGTGGCGGCAATCTATCTATCGGTCAGCGCCAACTTCTCAGTTTCGCTCGCGCTCTCGTTGCCGACGCTAAGATCCTGGTGCTTGACGAGGCCACCGCCAACGTCGACAGCGACACGGAAATGCAGATCCAAAAAGCTCTGACAAGACTTCTTAAGGGCCGGACTGGGCTCGTCATCGCCCATCGCCTGGCAACGATCCGCGGTGCCGACCGCATCATTGTGCTTCGACATGGCCAGGTCGTTGAGACTGGAAACCATGCCGAACTCATCGCGATGGGTGGGTTCTACTCCAGCCTCTACAATCTCAATTACGCGTCCTTCGACGATATTCCCAAAGAGAAACTCGATGCGGCCGCGTCAGCTAGGTTTCGGAGCTGAGGTCTGGCGGCCATTTTCCGGGGTGAGCCGTTGCATCTGTTCTCGCTCCCCACGAGTTCGTGCCGGCGAGTTCAGGATCTGAACGGGCCAGAGGCATAACTGTGCGTGGGACGACCAACCTATCTTTTGAACGGAAGCAGCGAAATCGGCCAAAACTCGCCGAACCATCAAGGCTGTATCCCATCGATCTGCCTTCAAAGGCGCTTGACCTCGATGCCGTATTTTTTCAGCACGTAACCAATCTGGCGCGGCGTCAGCCCAAGCAGGCGTGCCGCCTTTGCCTGCACCCAACCACATCTTTCCATGGCCTCGATGACGCGCTCGGCATCGGTTATCCTGGGGCCGTTTAAGTAGGCTGAGGGGGCCCGCCCTAGCGGCGCGTGCCCGTTCAGCCCCGGCGGGGTCGCAACGGCGGCCGACCCGGAGCCCTCAACGGGCGGGGTTGGCCTTGCTGCCACCCCCCCGGTGCCCCCCGATTGCGGCGGCGCCGTGCACGATCCGCTCCTCCTCCACAGTGCCGCCGAAAAGCACTGGCCGTTGGAGCAACAGAGGTCATTTCGGCCGATTAGTGGTCCCGGCGCAAAGATCGCCGTCCGGTTCACGCAGTTTTCGAGCTCGCGGATGTTGCCGGGAAAACCACAGCTCATCAGCACCTCGATCGCCCCGGCATCGAAGGCCAGCTTTCGGCTGTTTTCCTCGTTGAAAGTCTTGAGGAACTTAGCGGCCAGGAGCGGAATATCGTTGCGCCTTTCACGTAGTGCCGGCAAAAACAAGGGAACGACATTGATGCGATAGTAGAGGTCCGCGCGGAATTCGTTCCTTGCAACCGCCTCTTCAAGGTTCTTGTTCGTCGCGGCAATCACGCGCACGTCAACCTTGATAGTCTGGTTGCCGCCGACGCGCTCAAACTCCTGCTCCTGGAGCACGCGCAGCAGTTTTGCCTGGAACGAGGCCGAGATTTCGCCGATCTCGTCGAGAAACAACGTTCCCTTGTCGGCGAGCTCAAAGCGACCTTTGCGCGAATTGAACGCGCTCGTGAAGGCACCCTTCTCATGACCGAAGAGTTCAGATTCCAGGACTGTCTCAGGAAGCGCCGCGCAATTGAGTTTGATAAAGGGCCGCTTGGCGCGCGGCGACAACTCGTGAATGGCCTTAGCGACGAGTTCCTTGCCGGTACCGGATTCGCCTCGCACCAGAACGGTGGTCCTGGTCTTGGCTACCACCGCGATCTTCTCGGTTAGCGCGCGCAGCGCCGGGCTGTCACCGATCATCCCGCCGACGCGAACCTTGTCATGCTCCCGCTCACGGTGCTTGAGATCAGTGAATTGTTTTTGCAGCCGGTGCTCCTTTGCCAAAGTCCGCTCGCCGTCGCACGCGAACGAGCCATGAGACTTCACCGTTTGCCCCACCATGTTGGCGATCAAGGTAAGCAGCCGGACGTCGCACTCGGGCCGAAAGCTTGACCCGTCCTCGAGAACCCGGTCAATGGTCAGCGTGCCCACAACGTTCGCATCGACGCGAATGGGAACGCCGATAAACGACACTGCTTTGGTACTCGTGGCGCCAAGCACCTCCCTATCGGCGGCACTGAAGTGTGAATGGGCTGCTATGTTCTCGATGACGAGGGGCTTGTCCGTTGTCACAATCCGTTCGATTGCGTTCCGCGGCAGGCAAATTCGGGAATGCTCATGACCGCCCTCGCTCCAGCCGCCGTCAACGGCAACATTCTGCACGCCGTCGCCCTCAAAGAGGCGAATGGTGCCGTGACGCATCTGCACAAAAGATCGTAAGAGATCGACGACCTTGGCCAACGTCACTTCAAGCCCGGAGGTGCCGGTCAGCACCTTGGATATGTCAAGGATGCCGGTAAGTGTCCGCTCGTGTAACGAGGCAATGGAGACCATGTCATTCGTCTCTGAATTCGGGATGCCGCTTTTCACGTCCTGTAGCGATGTGTGGCATGAGGGGATTTCCGCGGCGCTCTGTTCGGTTTTGCCGATATCGTGTTCCATATCATCCTCGATCTCGCGTCGGGACCGGCGTTAACCGATACCAGCAAGAGTGCGTCGCCACCGCAGACCGCTGCAAATCAGCGAGCTAGCTCGCGCAAAGGCGCCCACTCGTTTGATGCGCTGGGAGGCGCAGAGTTAATCGTGACGGCCGCGTCGGCCGCGGCGAAGCCAGACGTCCGCCGCCAGCGCGCGGCGCTGGAATTGATCACAGATCCGGACGTCAGTCAGAGCCGGGTCGCGGGCAAGCGAGAAAACCGCCCTGGGCTCAAGTCGGGCCACCGCAATGTCCTAGAGTGCAAGGCTTTCCTTCCTGAACCGTGGCCCAGTCTTGGCTTCTGGCTTCTGCCGGGCGCAACCGCATGCTCAGCAAACAGAGCGGAAGGAGGCAGGACAGTCAATCGAGCCTTCTTTCATCTATGAAAGGAAACTCGGCGCCAATGAAAAATTCCATCAGCTTCATACTTCCTCAAGCAAAACAGCAGATCCGCCGCATCTCGCTTTCACTGCGCCCGACGTGGTGGAGGAGAATCACTGCCGTAAAGGAGGCGAGGGGCGCAGATAATGGCCGCCAGCGCAACCAGCGCAAATCATGCTGCGCGGGAATGCAAGTATAAAGTTTCAACATGCTCTTCCCCCGGGGCAGGATGATCGCCCGTTGGAGGAGAAGTCCACGGCCAACTAGAATAAACCGCTTACGGAAAATCCGCTTTCATCTTCCCCTCTCTCAAATCTGCTCAAGCCGGTCATCTCTGCACCCCAAGGCGATTATGCGGCAATCCTCAATCGAAGCGACCCAGCCGCAGGCGCAGGGTACCTGCGCCGGATCACCCATGAGGCGATCGCCTCACCTGGGTTTCACTGTGGGTTATACCGTCATCCGCTCCCATTTGAGCCGAGAAAGAATTTGGTCGTCGGATGAGAGCAGCGCGCCGGCTAAAAGACGGCCGAAGTGTGCTGAGCTACGGAGCTTCGCCAGCAGGATGCTGGCCGTTCCGCAGCGGTCAACGTTGCTTGCTCACTCAGCGGAGACGCATTCCAGGCTGCCAGTTCCGCCACCCAAACAGAGGTGTCTGGGTTTATCGATTCGGCTCTGAGGTGTCCGTTCTTCTCCATCACGATGATGGCTGTGCCGGCTACGCCATATCCAATCGCAGCCATCCGCTGAACGCAGGGATCGCCGTCGACGCGAACATCGAACAGAAGCGACCCTGCGGTTTTTTCCGCAGCGTCAGCCACGCGATCGTAGAACGGTCGATTGAGCCCCTCAATATTGCCGAGCGACTGCTCAAACAACGCCAATTCAACATGCGCCGCCACCATGGCTGCCAGAGTGCGCGCCGGCCGGCGCAATCGGCAAGCCGCCAGCGCTGATTATCCAACCTTCATGCGGCAAAAAAGGCCGCGGTTTTGCTCAGGGCGCACATTTTCCGCGCCGGAGCCAGGCGGCGTGCGCCGTCCCGGCCGCACCGTCGCGCATGTCGACAGGGACCTCGGCGTCAGCGAAGCGCTCATCCATGAACGGACCCTCGGTATCGAGCCCGATGACGGCGTCATGTGTTTACGGCGCGATCGATGACGACGGTGTCCTGGCCTTCACCGATGAAGGCATCGAGGAAATCAAACTCCTCCTCGATGGACCCCGGCACCGCGGTGCTCAGGTGCTCATGGCCGCCGGATACGCACGTCTGGGGTCCTCACCGAGCTCACCGGACGGGTACGGTACCAACGCCCGCAAAGCGGGATCAGAAATGGTCGAACTGGCGGCCTTTGAACGTCGCAATGCCGCCAGATGGCAAAAGCCCCTTGCCGTTCAAGCTGCAACACACCCTCACCGCCTCAGCGATCCTTCACCGCATGACGCTTTTGGAGCAGCATGTGGGAAGACAGGTTATCGGGTCATCGTTTTGTTCACTGCCCAAACTGTTGCGCCCTTGGGCGAAATCCTCCAATTCCAAATCCGTTGAGCGCTCCCCCTCAACGTTAGCGTCGGTGCGCAAGACTCGAACGAGATCCTCAAACTTGCTGACCGCGCGCCACGCCTCGCGTGCCACGTGATACGCCTCCTCACGTGCCTGTCGAGCTCGGTCGGCTTCTGCTCTAGCCCCTTCGAGGCGGTTTTGGAGCAACTGCTCGTGTTGATACAGCGAGATCACTTTTGCTTTCACCTCCTCGAGATCAATGAGAGCCGCGGCTTTCCCGATCAACGGATCGTATAGCGCGGCTTCCCGACTGGGTCGGTGCTCCCGCCACCTGCGAAGGTCGGTCACGGCGGTTTGCACAGCCGCGACAGCATTGTCGAGGGCTCCGTGCCGCCGGCGCAGTGCGTCTTCGGTTCGACGGCGCCGTAGTTCCTTCAGTTCAAGGAGGCGCTGTACTGGGAGTAGGATCATGCCAAGCACGCGGCAAGCGCATCGAGCATTGCGTCGAAGCCGATCTGCTCCTCTGTCGACTGCCTCAAGAAGGTTCGTATCTGGTTTACCTTCGCGATTGCTGCATCAGCGATGGGATCGGATCCTTCTTCGTACTCGCCAACTCGTACCAATAGTTCCACCTCCTGGTATTTGGCCATCAGCTCACGCACCCTGCCCGCCAACCGCTCATGGTGCGACGACACGATGGCACTCATCACACGGCTGACACTCGCCAGAATGTCGATGGCAGGATACAAATTCGATATCGCCAAGGCGCGTGAGAGCACAATATGGCCGTCCAGGATGGAACGGGTCTCATCGGCAATCGGTTCGGCCATATCATCACCCTCTACGAGCACGGCGTAGAAGGCCGTTATGGATCCGCGGTGGTTGTTGCCAGCCCGTTCCATAAGCCGCGGCAGCGAAGCGAAAACCGATGGCGGGAAACCACGCCGTGTCGGCGGCTCACCGGCCGCAAGACCAATCTCTCTAAGCGCGCGCGCGAAACGGGTGACCGAATCCATGAGAAGCAGGACACGCTTTCCTTGATCGCGGTACCATTCGGCGATTGCTGTGGCAACATAGGCCGCCTTGGCCCGCTCCATTGCGGAGCGGTCAGAAGTTGCAACCACAAAAACCACTCTCGATCGCGCTTCTGTGCCGAGATTGTTTTCGATGAACTCCTGCACTTCCCGGCCGCGTTCGCCGATGAGCGCTATCACCGATACGTCGACCGCTGCGCCTCGCACCAGCATTGAGATCAGTGTACTCTTGCCGCCACCTGCAGCGGCAAAGATGCCCAGGCGCTGTCCCTCACCGCACGTTAGAAGACCATCGATCGCTCGTATGCCAACAGGAAGAACGTTGTGGATAATACGCCGGGTTAACGGATCCGGTGCATCCCTTGAGACAGGCACATGGGTTTCGGGAAGCAGGGGCCCATGAGTGGATTCGTCGAGAGGTTGGCCGAAACCATTAAGTACGCGGCCGAGCAGGTTCCAGCCGGTCGGAACCATGAGGGGCTTCCCCGTTGGGATCACTTCCGTGAGCGTGGAGAAGCCCAGCATTTCTCCATGCGGTGTCAGGGTGGCGACATCGCCCCGCACGCCGATGACTTCAGCCGATAACTCGAAATCGTTCTCGGGATTGCGAAGCGTGAAAAGGTCACCAATGCGGGCTCCCGGTGCCGTCGCACGGATTGTGGTTCCAACGACTTGAAGGACACGGCCGCGGACGTGCATTGTCGAGGTCTGCGCAACTGCTGTTTTTGCGAGCCGGAAGAAACGATCGATGTTCTCGTAGGAGGTGGAAACAGCCACGGCCTTGGGCGGTTCTACCGGCTCGGACATCACTTTTGCTTTCAGAAATTAGAGGCTGCTAGGCCGCTGCGCAGGCCGATTTCGATCGCGGCAAGCTGGCTCTCAATTGTGGCTTCGACCAGTCCAGCATCGGTCTCGAGAATGCACCCTGCATCTTTCACGCGCGCGTCACCAACTAGGTCGATGACGGCGCGCGATGTTGCCGCCGGAAGGATGTCATCTAACCGGTTGCGGACCGCCTCGAGGAGTGATGGTGATACGCGCAGCCGGACGAGAGCGTTGCCGCCCGCGAATTTGAGAGTGCGTAATGCGATCTGCACCGCCGCCTCCTCCGGCTCGATTGTGTCGATGATCCGGCGCGCGATCTGCAGGCCTATGTCAATGATCTGCTCCTCATATTGCGCCGTAATCCTCAGAGCCTGCGTGGCGATGGCGGTCAGACCGGCCTGGATTTCCGCTTGCGCCGCGGCCAAGCCAGCCTCTTTGGCCGCCGCCTCGATGGCTCTGGCACAGTCGTGCGCCGCATCGACGATCGCCTCGGCTTCGCGCCTTGCCTGCACTAGCAGTTGCTCGGCGTCCACGAGCGCCTGTGCGCTCCCGGCCGGCACGACTCGCCCAGGGCCGATAACGCCGGCGGTTACAGGTGTCAGTTGAACCAATGCGACCATGTGATCATCGTCTTGCGGGCCAGTCGCCGCATCGCGCAAAAGGCTTCCTCACCCATAGTATCGTCACGACAGGCGCCCACCACCGTATTCCAGAGCGGCGCCGGACGGCGCAAGCTTAATCGGGCCCGCAGCATTTGCGGGATGGCGCCGATCGCAAGGCCGAATATCGCCGCGCCGCAGTGAAGCAATGCGGTGGGTGCGCACGGGATCTCAGAAGCACCGATCTCCGACATCAGTGCGGCAGTCGGTCGCGGTAGCAGAACGGTTTGCCGGGCGAATGCGACGGCTTCTTCTCCCAGGGCTGAGTTCGCCGCCGCGATATCGCTCGTCCGAAGGAGCCCCGTAAGGCCGGAGGCACCCACCCACGCGCCGGCTAACCCCATAAGGCGCACGGCTTCTGGTGGCGGGAGGAACGCGAGCCGGCTTCGTCGCGTGGCGCACGCGGTAATGATGGCAGACGGCTGCCCACTATTTTCTCGAAGCAGCCAGCGACCGAGCCTAACACGTGTGAACGGGTCGGCCTGGGCCATTTCCAGCGGCATCCATTCGGGCCAACCAAGCGCCATGGTGGGATCGATGTCAGCAGCAGGATCGGCGATGCAGCATATCACCGCCCTCGCCCATGGCGCATCAAGCCATTCATCAGACATCGCTGCTGGCCGTCTGGCTGCGATCACTGCTGAATTGTTCCATCGGTTTGACCTCATGAGCTGTGATGGCGGATGTCCGATGAAAGCGACGCCATAGCAGAAATACCAGGATGGCATTGCCGGCGAGCAATACAGCTATGGCGCATGAAAGCACGATCACAAGACGGGATGCACCGCTGTCTTTTGTAGGGGGGTCAGCGCTATAGACAGGGGGCCGCAAAGCATTGTCCTGAGTTGCCTCTATGAGAATAACGGAGACCTTATCATAGGACAGGCCCTCCAAGCTGTTTGCTACGAGCTCTTTGATCTTCGGCACGATCTGATCGACAGTAGCACTGGGTAGGTAACGGACAAGCACGGCAGCACTCGACGGGAAGGACGGGATTCGATCGTCACTCGACATTTCCGGCAAGACCACATGGACACGGGAATTGACTACACCATCGATGCCAGACAGGGTCCGCGACAGCTCCTGTGTGATGCCATAAGTGTAACGCACACGCTCCTCTGTCGGCGATGAGATCATACCTTCTTTCTTGAAAAGGCTGCCCATGTCGGCATACAGTTCGCGAGGCAGGCCGGCGCGATTCAACACTTCCATGGCACGGGGAACGTCCATAGTATCCACCACCAGGGAGGCAGTACCGTTGTTGCCTATCGTTTTGTCAATATTGACGCCTTTACGCATGAGAAGTGCAAGCATTTCATTCGCTTCCTGCGCGGGAAGGTCGCGGTAGAGCTCGGTCTTCGCTGCGCAGCTTACCAGCGTAAACAGCCCGAGAAATGTCGCTAGCTGCGTCAATACTGACGTCAGACGTCCCCCAGCATTGATCATTGGTTTCGCAGGAAAGTATCTAGGCTTTGGGTGGCCTTGCCGACGACTTTCGCGAGGATGTCGCACTGCAGGGTCAAAGCTGACATCGCGACCTGTGCGCTCAGCCAATCACTTGACTGGATTTCTCCCGGTTTCATCCTCTCCGCGGTGCTGCGAGCGGTTTCCATACCTTGGGTGAAGCTCGCGCTTAGCTTCTCCATGCTGTTGAGGATGGCGTCACCCGGCGTACGGCTGACGCCAGGTTCGCGCGCCACCTCAGCCAACTGGTCGATTGCAACAGCGGCTGACCTGTCGTCTTGTGGTGACAAGGGCCAGTCGGATGGGGCGTGAACGATGTCAACGGACCCAGGCGGTATTTCCGATACGAGCGCAGTGTCCGTTGGCAAAACTGCGGTCAGCGCTCGTGGAATGATGCTGGTCACGCTCACCGAACGCCCCTGTCTACAGCATATCCGACCGAGTTATTGCGAAACGCTGCGACGAGTCCATCGACGTCGGTCTGTCCGCCTGGAATCCGCCTGAGCACGGCATCGCGTTCGCTCATCCGTCCGCCAAGGTGGAGAGCCAGCGCCTGAAACACCATCCCATATGCGTCTTCGGCGTCGGAAAGCGGACCTAACTGCTGCAGCGCTGCCTCGACATCGCCTGCCGTCAGATCCGCCAGCGCGTAAGCAATGACGGACTCGCGACAGCCCTGTGCAATAGCATCAAGGCCTTTCGCTATACGTCTGGCCCCCTCTACGTCATTCGAAATGCAAGCCAGGAATGCCGCTTCGGCGAGATGCCGCCGCAAGCGCACCCCCATCTCGGCGAGACGCTCAGGCGCGGCAGATGTACACGAAGGAAACATCGTTTATCAGCCTTCCTTTTCCGGCCAAGTTGCGCACACGCAATCGGGCTGCGACCTCGGCCGCAGAAACATTGCGCCGATTCAAACGGCCCGGCTCCTCTTGTACCTGCCGCCAATCCGGGCGTCGGCGGTAAACTGGTAATCAGGCCTTACGCGTCTCGTGCCTAATTGTGCTCGAAAGCCCGCCGGGTGCAACTACAAAGGCAATATGCCTCCATACCTGCCGCATATACTCGCTGGACAGAAGAAGCTTTTTGTCGCCGCATCTCAGTAAGAATGCACCCGATACCATCTCACCTGCCGATAGCTACATATCAACATAATATTTTCCTCCTCAGGATCGCCGCAGATAATAGTCGATAGCACCCAAAGCTCCATCAGCGAACTTACCAGTTAGGATGGCGCAAAGCTCCCAAATCATGTGAGCAAGCCCGTTAGAAAAAGGAAATGCCTGCGTGACGCCAACATCACCAGACGACCTCCTGCTATTCACTCTGGATTGCTTAATGAAGAATTCCGACCGCTCTTCCGCTTCGTCGAAGCGGCTTGAGCTCAGTGTCGATGACCTTGCGATCGCCGTTGAGATGTCGAGAGTGCGAACGGTGAGGTTAACCAGCAAGGTCTTAAACAACATGCCGGACAGCGAGATGCAGATCCGCGAATTGCTACGAAAGAACCTGCTTTACTGTGCTTCCGTACATGGGGCGCTGTGTTCCGATCGAGATGGTTCTCTGCTGCTTTGGGCTGATATTGATCACGCCCATGGGGACACGGCGGTCACGAGAGAGCGGATCATGGCATTCTACAAGGCGGCCGTTCATTGGGGTGGTACTTGCCGTCGACATCGCAGAATCAAGCAGTCACCGCTCTGCAGGAATGAATACATCCCCCGTGACCTGGATCTTTGGCGCAACGTCTGCGATCCCGCGAGAGAACGTATCGACAGTAAAGATCTCGATGGGAGCATGGCGCGGGCGCGGCAAACGATCGCTCAGATGGAAAGCTTATTGAGCGAAGGTCGGGAACAACTCGGTCGGCAAGCTGATCTCTTGGACGAACTTGGAATCACCGGCGACATCAACTCGGCATTGCTTGAGGCTCAGGGCCAAGGATTTCGGCAAACCGAAAATCGGGAGCGGCAGGCGGTTCTGGGCGATATCATAAGAGTCACGTCCAATCAGCTGCCGGTTGGTGGACCGCGCGTCTCGCCGACACGGCAGCGGGTCTGAAGCGGCTATGCAAGAACTAGAGGCTTGTAAGGGGCGGGGTGGCGACAAATGGACGATGCTGAGGCTGGACGGCTAGCACGGCTTACGGAAGATATTATTGCAGGGCATACGGATTTGGCGGCTGTCATCGGGATATCGGATGACGAACTCGAGGCAGTCTACGCGCTCGGCCATCGTTTTTATTGTGTCGGTAAATACGACGAGGCGCTGAGCTTCTTTCGTTTTCTGTGCGTGCACCGATACATCGACGCGAGATTTTGGTTCGGACTCGGTGCTGCCAGTCAGATGTTGGGCGATACAGCAAATGCCGTACGTGCCTATGGGCTGGCTGCGCTACTGAATGACCAGGATCCACAGATCCCTCTTCGCGCTGCGAAATGTTTCATTCAGCTCGATCAACCCGCAGCAGCCGTAAGCGCGCTTGAGAGTGTAATGGCGCTTAGCGGAGGGAAGCCCGAGCATGAGAATTTCGCTCAGCGCGCGTCCCTGATGCTGCAGCGGCTCAGGCCCAAAACAGAATGTGAAGGAGAATGCCGCAATGGATAGCATGAGCATGACAAAAGTGATCGGTGGACCGCTACCTGAAGCCGGGATGACTCAGGTTGACACGCAGACCAGCAATTCTGTGTTTGGTAGTTGCAAGTCGGTCGCTGAAGTTACGCCGCCACCAGTCCCCGACGACGCTCCCGGGTCCGATTCAGCCCCAACGCTACCCCCGCCACGAGCCTTTGCTGCGATGGATATGGCCGCAACGCTCCTGGCGCTCCAGATGAAGATGGCCGACACCGAGGCTGCCGGGAGCATGGCAGATGTGCGAGACCGCGCTAAGCTGCAGAAGCTGGAGAACGAGAAGATCGCCCGAAACATCATCGACGCGGCTCAGAAATTGAGAAAGGCGAAGAAGAGTTCCAAATTCAAGAAGATTTTTGGATGGGTAGCGGTGGCGCTGACGTGTGTAGCGGCGGTGGCTACCGGCGGGGCTTTTGCCATTGCGGCCGCAGCAGTGGCCGTCACCGTGGGTACCCTAGCCGAGACGGGCGTCATCGATAAGATGACGCAGTCCATTGCGAAGCGCCTCATGGAAGACGAGGGGATGGGGGACAGGCAGTCCAAGCAGTGGGCCGCGTGGATCACGGTTGGCATCGTCCTTGCTTGTTCACTCGCCAGCTTAGGTGCCGGTGCCGTGTCCGGTGGGTGGAGCGCGGCAACGAGCGTCGCCACGAAGCTCACAAGCCAAATGGGTACGGTGGCGAAAATTGCTGCGGCAGGTCAGCGCCTTGCGACAGCCGCTCAGGCGGGCGAGGCCGTTGCGTCGGTAGGTGCGTCCGTTGCAGCGGTCGCGAGCGCGGCCCAGCAGAAGCAGGCAACAGACACACAGGCGCAGACCTTGGGCATCAGGAAATCCCTCGCGAGGCTGGCGCAGCTTCAAGAGGACGACATCGAGCACATCCGGGAATTGTTCCTCGGCATAAAGACTATGACGCAGAGAGTTGTTGATGCGATCCAGGAACAAACTCGATCCGCGTCGATCGTCATACGAAATATCGGCTGACGAGCGCTCATAGCTGTCCCTCCCCCGTTCAAATACAGGAGAGTATACGTGCTACACACTGCCGTAGAAACAAACCGTATCGGCGACCGTCATTTGTGGGGCGGCGCTTCGCTAGACAGTCGGCCCTTCTTGCCTATCTCCCCGCCTTCCATTGGCATGAGGCACGGCGGCGCCGTGGCAACGCCCGCCGATCACTCCAACGTATCATCGGCCGGTGTTCCAACGCTCGGAGACATCGCCGTTCGAAACAACGGTGCCGAATCTGCCCTGGGAGCACGGCTCGCTTCAGTTGACATCTATACAATTGGCGCATTGCTACACAGCCTCAATCTAAAGTTCCGTGAGTCTGCCAGATTGGACAGGCAGGCTGCGCGTGACTGCGATATCGCGGCGCAGGATGCCGCTGCCCAGGCGCTTCGTGCTGCTGGGGTATTTCAGCTGGTCGGAACGGTCCTGACTTCCGCGTTTGCAATAGCGGGTGCGGGGGCCAGCCTCAAAGGAGCGATCAAGGCACAGGTATCCTTTCAGCAGCAGCTCGGCGGTTCGACGGCGCTCAACAAGACAAATAGCCAGGCTAACTCAGGCGAGTCCCTGAACGTCACCGGCTCGCCCAGGGGCGACGTGAGAAGTATCCAAAAGGCTCAGCAAGGCGCCCAGGCAACGACGATGATGTGGAGCGGCGCCGCCACGGGCATAACCGAGGTCGGCAAAATCGGAGGTGCCGGCCTCAACATGGGGGCGACGATTGAGCAGGAGAAAAAGGCAAGGCTAGAAGCGGAGGCCACCGAGATGCGCTCTAATGCCGATGCGCAAAGTGAATTCAAGTCGGCGTATGAAAAGATGATCCAAGATGTTCTGGAAACCCTATCGGAGGTCAGACGTGCAGAGGCTGAGACAAACAGTAAGATCGTAAGCATCGGGTAACTCAGAACAACAAATCTTCACAACAAAGGTCCTCGCAGAAATGTTTAGTATTCGCAATTTGACAAAAAACCATGAGGCATTTGAGTGGGGGGGCGACCTGGGCGGGTTGGCGATGCGACTCCAGATAGAGCGGTATAATATTCTTGGTATCCAACTTCGGGAAGAACTCGACGGCATGAAGAAGCGCAACGATTGGCTGAAATCAGCGAACGACGCTCTAGCGCAGTTGCGTGTCAACCGCCCCATCAACGACAAAATGCATGCATATGGCGAAATTACCGATCCACAGGGCAATAAACAGACAGTCTATGCCTGGATGCTCAAGAACCACATCCCTGTTCCCTACGGTATAAACAGTGGTAGTCAGCAGGACTTCGACGCCGCCATTTCAAACGTGAAGGCAGCCATTGATACCGCGAATAGCGATTCGCAGATGGCTCTGATCCACCTGCAGTCCCTGATGGACAAAGTAAACCAATGTGTTCAACTCACGACGAACTTGGTGGCCAAGGATGGCAAGGTCAAAGAGAACGTCATGGGCAATATCAGGTAAATAGCCGGTTATTTGCCGAGGAGGACGGGTAATCGCCCCCTCCTCTACAATCAAATCTGCGCGAGCGGAGTGGTACGAATGGCTATTACCAGCAGGAATACTGCTTTGCTGTATCTTCCTATTTTACTGTCAAATATAGCAGGGTGCTCCGGCAGCGGTACCATTGCCGATCGCGGGGTTTTGCTGAATTCACGCTCCTTCGGCCATTCCGACCACGCACCTGTGCGAGAAGCTAGCGAGCCGCAGACCCGAGGCTTTGAAGTGCTGGGGCAGAAGCAGGCGCAGCCGGTAGCAGCCACTATCCAGCGCAAGCTGCCAGTAGTCTTGGATAGCAGACGCGAGAGTCTCGACTATACCAATGTCGACATTCGCCAAGTCGTGCGGGAGATCGTAGGCGATGTTATGGGGATGCCAGTAACCATCGATCCTGGCGTTGGAGGGAAAATGACCCTTCGTACAGATCGCCAGGTGCCGGTGAGTGAGGTGCCGCGGCTGCTTGACAAGGCACTGGCGCCGCACGGCTATGGGCTGGCCGTGGTTGATCAAGGAGTTCGGGTGGGGCGCTTGGCCGATATTCCCGGCGGCACGCAGAGCAACGTTCAAGTTGTTCCTGTTCGGTATGTCGATCCGGCTGAGGTCATCGGGGTGATCCGGCCGAACGTGGAGGAGGGTGTGCGTCTCACACCAGCGCCCGAAGGGCGCGGCATTGTTGTCAGTGGGCCGCCGGGATCCGTAAGTTCTGTGCGGGAACTGGTCGGCCTTTTTGACACAGACGCCATGTTTCGCAGGTCATTCGCGCTGTATACGCTATCTCAAGCGAGCCCGGCTGGCGTGGAACGAGAACTCAGGTTGCTGTTTAATCAGAATGGCAAAGGGAGGGGGCCTGTCCAATTTGCGGCGCTAGAGCGATTGAACGGTATCCTAGTTGTGGCAGATGATCCTGTAGCTCTCAAGCAAGTCCGCCGGGCGATTGCCAAACTGGATAGTGCGTCGGAGGCGACCGCAAACATTCATGTGCGTCCGTTGCTCTACCGACGAGCTTCGGAAGTGGCGCATGTGCTGGCGCAAACGTTCGGCGCTCAGGCGCCCGATGCTGTCCCAGATGCGCAGCCCGCGGGAACATTCGGCAACCTGTCGGTTGGAAATGGCGTATCCAGTCGAGCCAGCCTGCCGGTCAACGTGCCAGGTTTGCCGTCCGAAACGCAAGATGCGACCGGCACTGAAGCGCACCCGGCGGACCAAATGGTGTTGTCAGCGAACCGTCTCGGCCTCTTGGCGCCTGTGCGAATCCAGGCGGACCGCGGACAGAACGCGCTCGTAGTACTCGCAGCACCGCACGACTACAAGATCGTGGAGGCCGCGATCCGTCAACTCGACGTCAAACCTCGACAGGTTCTCATCCAAGCTATCCTCGCAGAGGTGCGGCTGAATGACAGCCTGCGCTACGGCGTTGATTATCTTCTCTCCACCAGGGGCTTGGCCCCAATTCCAAATGGTTTGTCATATGTGTTTCCCGGCACGGACGTAAATGTCGTATTACACGGGCTAGGAGCGCTTGGAGACGTAAAGGTTGTATCCGCGCCGCGCATTCTTGCGGTCG
This sequence comes from Mesorhizobium neociceri, assembly GCF_013520985.1. Lineage (GTDB taxonomy): Bacteria > Pseudomonadota > Alphaproteobacteria > Rhizobiales > Rhizobiaceae > Mesorhizobium > Mesorhizobium neociceri. The sequence goes on from NZ_JACDTY010000017.1 coordinate 133,201, forward strand.
ACAATCAAACCGCCACCATCCAGGTCGGTGATCAGGTTCCGATCCTCGTCCGATCATCGCAATCTGTCGCAAGCGAGAACTCACCGATCGTGAGCGACGTCGAGATGCGCGACACGGGGGTGATCTTGGCTGTTACGCCCAGAATCGGTGCCGGGGGTAATATAACGCTTGACACATTTCAGGAGGTCAGCACTGGCAACAGGAACACGCTCACCAATGTTCAGTCCCCGGTGATTTCGGTGCGCCGGCTCCAAAGTACGGTATCGACACGAAGCGGCGACACGATCGCTATTGGCGGATTGATGCAAGATAGCACCAATCGGGCCAATGCTGGCGTTCCTGTGCTGAAGGATATTCCGCTTTTGGGAGGACTGTTCCGCAGCACCGAATATGGCAAAGAACGGACTGAGCTCTTGATATTGCTTAACCCCCGGGTGGTTGAAGGTGACACCGATGCAAGGGCCCTGACCGAGGAGTTGCGCGAGAAGTTCGAGGTGCTAGCCCCCGACCTGGGCCGCCGGCTAACGCCGTCAGCTCTGCCGCAGCCGAGCCCGTCGATACCAAGGCTACAGCGAAATGGGCGCAGCTGACGTGAACCGCGGCGGCCCGCAAGTCAGGCTTCCGGATTTTACGAACAGGTTGATGCCCAAAGCGTGACAACTCGGAATGAATGACCAATGGGCAATATGGTCTGATTGTGAACCTCGGCGACCGGGTTTCTCAGGCTGAAGCACTGCGGCCGCAACTTGAGTTGGCCCAAGACGATAAGAAGATGAAGCTCATAAGGAGAGTAATATGGACAACGTGCACTTCAATTATACGGGCGATTATACGGGCGATTATACGACCGTTTTTAACAACAGCTACCCTGGTATGGTGCGGCGGCAGCAACAAGAATCGGGCAACATTCCTGCGGATGATGCCGGTTCTGTGCAGCAACTGAGCGAACTGCACCTCAACTCCTCTGAGGCGAGTTCGCAAGACGCTCCATTCGTACAGGCGCATGGAGATATCCAGCGCACTGACCTCGGCGGTTCGATGCGGATGCCGCCGAAGTCCGATCTGCGCGACGGCCAGTTCAGCAGTACGCGCCATAGCATAGAGGTTGGTGGTTCGGCTGCGCGGGTATTGCAGTCTGACTTGCGTGACAGTCTATCGCGCAGTACGCGTTCTACAGCGCCATGGGACCCGCAGCCTGTCGGGCGGACAAAGGATAGCAAGAGCCGAGGACTGTGGTCGCGTGTGAAATCGGGGGTCGGCAGGGCCTTCGGGGAGAGTCGCCGCGAGAAGTCGTCCGGCGGCTCGGCGCACGACGTGGTCTATTCAGAGCTTCGCATGGATTTCGCCAAGCGTGGGCACTCCGATGCGGACCTGTATTCTGATGACAAGAGCCTTCTGGAGAACTTGGCGGCAGCAGTCCGGGGCTACGAAATCCTACCCGATGGTAGCATCGGACGAGGGGATGGAAGGGTTCCCGAGCATACCCTCACGCATACTGTAGGGGTTCTTCGCAGGTTTGCACGTTGGCTTCGAGCAGAAGACAGAACTCCAATTGCTTCTCGGCTTTATGCCGATGAAGAAGAATTCGCCAAAGACATCAAGGCATACAAAGACGTTGCTGCTGGAGATGATGGCCGCCGTGTCCTGAAGGCACTATCACATCTTAGAAAGCTCGCCCCTGGTGGGCAAGAACTCCAAAGCGTCGGCCCCGGGCCCCGCCTGATGGGGCGCCAAACAGCTGTTCCTTATCCCGAGGACGGCCACGTCATCGATGGCATCTACAATGAACGGGTGAGCAAGGGCGACAAAAAGCCTTCTGCCCACTCTTTGGCTTCCGGTCAACGCAAATTTAGTGATTGGCTCCGAAGCGAGAAAAGGGGGAGCATAGTGAGCCGCCTAAACGGCACTGAGCAGCAGCAAGCTTCGTTGCAAGCAGATTACGGGGATTTTATAACAGCGATGGGTCAGCGCTATGGCGTGGCGTTCGATCGGTTTCGGACGTACATAGGCGCCCAGCCCAAATTGACCCGGCATCAGCCTTATCCCGACGACGCCGAGATCATCCGTGGCTTCCTCACTGAACAGGTGAGCAACGGCGCAAATATTAAAACTGCCGAAAGTACTGCTACACGTCAGCGCAGGTTTAGTGAGTGGCTCCAAGCCGAGAAAAGAGATAGCATAATGAGCTGCCTCAACGGCACTGAGCAGCAGCAAGCGTCGTTGGCAGCAAATTACCAGGACTTCCGCGAAGCCGTAGGACCAACGGGCATGAGTTTGAAAAGGATGGTTGGCGCGCTTGCGCAGTACGTACAAGAGAACCGGCCGTTGGAGTCGCCGCCTGAGCAGGCACGTCAGCGGCCAACTCGCGGCCGCCCGTCCTCCTCCTCGCACCAGGAGTTTCCGACCAACTCCAATGCTCGCACCGCGGCTTTGGGTCCGACAGCCTCGTCCAACGTCCCGGTGGGGTCGGTGCTCGGCTACACCGAGTGGCTGAGCGACGCCCATATCCAGAGGGATTACGAGCTCCTGCAGGAGGAACTCCAGCAAATCGATCCAGGCTTCGCCGCCAGCATAAGGCTGGTGGATCCGATGGTATCCCATCTACTGGGCTTGCCCGGCACGGACCAGCGAACCGTGCAAAGACATTTGCAGTCCATTATTGATCAGAACAACGCCCGAGCCAACTTCCTGTTCTTGCCGATAAACAATGGCACCCATTGGTCGCTGTTGCTCGTCGACAGCAGCAACTCGGAAAGGCCGGCCGTCGCCTACCACTACGACTCCCTCCAGCGAAGGAGATACAACGACGCGGCCGCAACAGCTCTCGCAAGGCGGATAGGCGCCATGCTGACGCCAGCCCGCATGGCCGAACAGCAGAACGATTACGATTGCGGCGTCTTTGTGGTGGACGGCACGCGGGCACTGGTTCAACGATTGCGGGAGGGCGGGTGGCCAGCCCGGGAGCCGCTGCACCTCGACAACATCGTCGTCAGTCGCGAGCAACTCCGACTGCGGTTGAGCCCCGCTCCCAGGCGTGAGGGAGGTGAGCCCGATGCTGCCGCCGATAGTTTCAATACGCAGCATTGGCAGCAATTTTCTCCAATTGTCCAGGTGCCAGAGCTAGGCGTCGAGCAGTCATCGTGGCAGGCAGACCTTGGCGCATCAATCTTCGGGGCGACACCTCCCGTTCAGGCCGCACCGCCGGAGCTGGGACAGTTCGCTCCTCCTGACTGGCAACACGGCAACCAGTGGGCGCCGACGGATCTTATGCGCGGAATGTACTGGCATAATGTGCTGCCGAGCCAGGACCAACCCAAGACTAACTTCATGATCGGTGGCATGCTCTACACAGCCGTGCTGCATGGGACGCAGGACCTCATTCAGGTCTACCCTAGCTGATGACGGCGGTTTTGTTGCAACGGCTGAACAGGGGCGCTGGTGCGAGGTCAATCAGCCCGCGAGGATTTCAAACTTGTCGGCGGAGGACGGCTTCGAATCAAAGGCGATCTGGCTTGTCGCTTACGCACTATGTGAATCATTTTGGATACCGTCAGGATTGGTGGCTGCGATGGCCGTCAATTTTGTGGTCGGGCGGGCTGGAAATATTGTCCATGCGCCGCGTGCTAGGGCGTGTCCTCAGTTAGGGGGTTCCCAAATCTTGAGTGATTGATCGGGATAGGGGGACGCCTCACGGCGCCGCCCACCGGGTCACCGGCACCGGAGGCGGTCGCCGCCCCCGCTTCCCACAGAACGTGGCGTGCGGCTTTCCCGCACCACGCTCTTCGGCAGTTGGTTCACAGTACCGCGAGTGCTTGCAGTTCCCTATGTGGGGGCCGCAGTTTGGGTCGCAGTAGCGGGTCCGTTCTTTGATCTGGTAGAAAGCGCCCCAACTGAGGCGACCACCATCACGGCTGCGGCTGCAGGCGAGGAACGGCTGACGGGCAGGCGCTACAGCAGGCCGGATCCGCTCATCCCGCGGACCCTGGCGTTGCCTCCCGTCCGGCGGCCGGCCATCGCGTTGGCGGCCGAGTAGCCGTGCGATGGAGTGGCCGTTCCGACGGCCCTCTACCTAGACTTAGACTACTAGGTAGACGGCGCCGCCACTTCGTCCTCCATGTCGAGCGACTTTTCGACTGCCTCCGGATTCCGGGCGATGGTCCAAAGGAGAGTATTCGCAGCTGCATCCGGTTCCGAGCGACCTTGCTCCCAGTTTCGAAGCGTTGCCAGATCGAGGCCATACCTCACGGAGAACGCCTCCTGGGACAGCTTCGTGCTATCCCGAACTTCGCGAACGCTTATCGGCCGCGGCGCATGAACCTTCGCGATCACTCCTGCGGACGAGAGTTCGTCCTTCAGTGCCCGCAGGTCCTCGACGCAAGGAACAGTCACGAACGCCTTGCCGTGATCGACCATCTCCGTGAGGACCGCATGGGCCGTCCTCAGCGGCAGCTGCCTCCTGACGAGAACCCGAGCAGCTTCAGGAGTATTCGCGCCGTGTAGAAAGCTGAGGCTCAGCCGGACGGGAGAGCCTGGCGACACTCGGACGACGTCCCGGGTTCGCACCCGTTGTCCGAACCGCTCCATGAACTTCGATGTAGTCGACATTAAGCTTCTCCGCGATCACTCGACCGAGCCTGCGCAATTTTGACCAACCCCACTGGACCTGGGCATCGCCCCCAATATGGAGGTCACGGACGACCAGATGGTTGCTGCCCATCTCCACTTCTCCTAATAGCTGAAGCACGCCATCCGGCGTGACGACATCAAAGAGGAGGCATGGGTCCTCCGAAATGTCGGCGTCCAGAATGAGTTCCACGTCATCGGGCTGCAAACGCGATCCCTACGCAACTTGCTTATAGAAAGTATGTCAGGTGCTGGCGAGCGTCAAGGCCTGACCGATCTCCGAATTGGCGGGATGCTGGCAACACCCGAATCGTGCCAACTTGGCCCAGTCTACGCTAAATCGACCGGGAGACGGGGACAGACGCAGCACCATATATTGTGGCCACCTGAGCGAACGGGATAAGCGGTCTGCTATTTGTTCAAGTTTCGTTTCCATGGTCAGTTGATCTTCTCTTTGAATAGAAGGCTGTGATTCCCGTTGAATGGAGCCCATGTCGCCCTGGAACAATTCAACTACAGCTGACCGCTTCCCATGAAGTCGGCTCTCCCGACCTCCGAAGACTATCAGTCAGGCTGACTTCCACCCGTTCATCAGACCCTTCTCATCTCATCGGCTTGATAGGTCCTACAAGCTTGCGCTTGAACCGGATGCATCGCCATCCCTAGCAAGCGTTATGTTCGCCGGCCGGTCGCCTTCCTCACCAGCGTCGAAGTGGCCGCCTTGCTCGCCGCTCCCGACCTCAGCAGTTGGATCGGGCGCCGTGACCGGGCGCTTCTGTTGCTGGCCGTGCAAACCGGCCTGCGTGCTGCCGACCGTCGGCCTACGCTGCGAGGACATTGTCCTCGGCCCGGCCGCCTATGTGCAATGACGGGGAAAGGGCCGAAAACTCCGCAACACCCCGCTTCGCAAGGATACGGTCACGGTGCTGCGTGCCTGGCTTGTCGAGCGACGCGGGCGGAGCGCCGATCCTGCCTTCCCGACGATAAGCGGCACGTCATTGAGTCACGACGCACTTCAATACCTGCTGAACAAGCACCTCGCCGTCGCACGTCGCCACTGCCCATCGCTGGCCAATGGACCTGCGCCAGCACGGCGTCGACCGCTCGGTCATCGCTCTGTGGCTGGGCCACGAGTCGGTCGAAACCACCGCCATCTATCTTCAGGCCGACATGCAGCGCGACAATCAAGTTGAGAGCGGCTTCTCATCCAGATCGGGATCTTCCGCATATTTGGTGCAGGGGCGGCGTTCCCTTGGTTGCCCCGTCTGTTTCTACGGTCGTTAGGCGGCTGCCAGCAGCCTGTTTCTCAGCAGCGGATACCCAGAGCGCCCATACATCTGGCGCTTGATGGTCTTGAGACGGTTGATCTGTCCCTCGACGGGACTGGTGCTCCAGGGCTGGGTGATTGCGGCCCGAACAGCCGCAATGTCACGGCCGATGCCTGCTGCAAGGGAAGCCAGTTCGCTGTCCGTGGCGTCGTCGATCCATTGCTCGAGGCCGGCATCATCGTCGCCGCGTATCAGTGCAGCGAAACGTCGAGCCAGGTCACCCGCCTTCAAGAGCTCCGGCGCGCAGTCATAGAGATTGCCCAAGAATTGCTCGGTCTGCTCATCGAGCAAAGTCGGGTCTTCGCTCAGCAGCCATGCACAGTTTCGGCGCGACGGCGGCCGCCATCGCGCATTTGGCGGAGCGGTCGATGAGCACTGCTGGCGGGCGGCGGTCCACCTGTAGACGGTCGCCTTGCTGCCTGCAAAGCCGCGGCGCTTGATTTCGCTCCACAGGTGCAACCCGTTACGTTGGCCTTCCTGCCAGCGTCCTTCGAGATACTCCTGGAAAGGATCCATGAGAACCGAGCGCGCGGGCGGCCGCCGGTGCTCGGGCTCCCCGCCCGCTGCAAGCCAGCGCTC
>NZ_JACDTY010000018.1 GCF_013520985.1 Mesorhizobium neociceri
GAGCAGGCCTTCGCAAAGATCAAACACTGGATGCGCCAAGCCCAGAAGCGAACCGTCGAGGACACTTGGCGCCACATCGGCCACCTCGTCGAAACCATCGAGGCAGCCGAATGCAAGAACTACTTCGAAAACGCCGGGTACGCTTCCATCAAAACGTGAAAGACTCTAGCCTATCGCAAGGCCGGCACTACAGCAGCCGACCTACCCCTTCCGCAACGTCTCGACATCGGTCTTGCCGACATACCAGTCGCGCGCGTTGACCTCTTCGAACACCACCCAGACGTCGTCATTGCCGAGCCCGGTGGCGTCCATGATGGCTGCCGTGACCTTTTTGGCGATGTCAGCCTTCTTGCCCACCGGATCGGCGGCGATCACTTCCTTGACGATGCGGATGTTGACGAATGGCATGACGTCCTCCCCTTGAATTATGCCTGATACCGCCACTGGCCGACGGCTTCGAAATTCGCTCCGGCGAACCCGATTGAGGCGGTTCCGGCAGCCGCAGCGCGACCGGCGCCGCAGGCAGGCGCAGAAACGTCGTCAAAGGCTGCCAGAGAAGCGTTTCCAGCAGCCTCAATAGGTCTTGGCCCCGTTCACCATCAGCCGCACCATGTAGAGCGAGGTCGTGCCGGCGATGTAGAGGCAGTTCAGCTTGTTGCCGCCGAACACGCAATTGGCGGTCACTTCCGGCACCTTGACCTTGCCGATCAGCGTGCCGTCGGGATCGTAGCAATGGATGCCGTCGGCGGCACTGGTCCAGATGCGGCCGGCCTCGTCGAGCCGGAAGCCGTCGAACAGCCCGGCCGTGCAGTCGGCGAACACCTTGCCGCCCGAGACCTTCTTGCCGTGCTTGCCGACGGTGAAGACCCGCATATGCGCCGGGTTCTGCGCGCCATGGGTGCGGCCGGTGTCGACGACATAGAGCTGGCTTTCATCGAGCGAGAAGGCAAGTCCGTTCGGCCGGACCATGTCGGTGATGACGGCTTCGACCTCGCCTGTATCAGGATCGATCCGGTAGACGTAACAGGCGCCGATCTCGCTCTCGGCCTTGTCGCCCTCATAGTCGGTGTCGATGCCGTAGCTCGGATCGGTGAACCAGATCGAGCCATCCGAGCGCACCACGACGTCGTTGGGCGAATTCAGCCGCTTGCCTTTCCATTTGGCCGCGATGGTGGTGACGGAGCCGTCATACTCGGTGCGACTGACGCGGCGGCCGGAATGTTCGCACGTCACCAGCCGTCCCTGGCGGTCGACGGTGTTACCGTTGGAATTGCCGGAGGGCTGACGGAACACGCTGACATTGCCGTCGGTCTCGTCATAGCGCAGCATGCGGTTGTTGGGGATGTCGGACCAGACGACATAGCGGCCGGCGGCGAACCAGGCCGGCCCTTCCGCCCACTGACACCCGGTGAACAGCTTTTCCACCTGCGCGTTGCCGTTGAACAGGCGCGCGAAACGCGAATCGAGAATTTCGTAATAGTCTGCGGTCGCCATGCATTTCCTCCCGGCATCACGTGACGCGCGGATCAAGCCAGCCTGCGAGCGAGATGGCAAGATGGCGCATGCGCAATTTGTAAGACAAAAGGCATACGGCCAGCTTTGGCTCGCCAGCCTGTCCGGCCGGGCATGGTGCTCTTAGCGCTGCATTAACCGGCTATGCGTCCTGTGCAATGGTGCATTGCAACATCTTCTTTTTGCATCGCACCATTCCTATGTCATGCTGCGTAAAGTCAAGGGAGGAACAATTCGCCGCTGGTATGCGGCACGAAAGGACCCTTGCTATGGCTTTTGACAACCTCTTCTCCCGCGCACGTGCCTCGATGGCCAAGCGCAAGCACTACAACCGTCTCGTCGCCGAGATCGAGAACCTGACGAGCCGCGATCTGGCCGATTTGCGCGCCGACCGCTCGGAAATGCTCTACCAGGTCCACAAGCAGATCTACGGCTGAGCTTTTCAGACGACCGTCCGACTGTGGGGCACGACCCCTCACCCGGATTGCCAAACCGAATTGCAACAGCAATTCGGGCAATCCGACCTCTCCCCAAGGGGAGAGGAGCTTGCACCAACGCCTCTGTCTCTTCTCCCCTGGGGGAGAAGGTGGCCGCGTAGCGGCCGGATGAGGGGGCCTGGCGCCGCCGTCAGCCCGGCACTGCCAGCGCCTTTTCTATCTGCGGCAACAACAAATCTCTCGCTGACTCCCCCGTCAGCGGCCCGACATGCTTGTAGGCAATCTTGCCATCCTTGCCGATGACGAAGGTTTCCGGCACGCCGTAGACGCCCCAGTCGATCGCGGTGCGGCCGGCTTCGTCGACGCCGATGGCCTGGAACGGATTACCGAGATCACCGAGGAACCGGCGCGCATTTTCCGGCTGGTCCTTGTAGTTCAGTGCGGCAAGCGTGAAGCGCTTGTCCTGCGACAGCGCCAAAAGCACCGGATGTTCTTCCCGGCACGGCGCGCACCACGACGCAAAGACGTTGACCAGCGTCACTTTGCCGGCGAACGTTTTCGAATCCAGCCCCGGCAGGTTTGATCCTTCCAGCGCCGGCAGATTGGTCTGCGGCGCAGGCAGGCCGATCAGCGCCGACGGCACTTCCGCTTCGTCACGTCCCGACAAAAGCTGCAACAGGAAAAGACCGGCCAACCCGAGGAAAACCAGCAGCGGCAACAGCACGATCAAGCGGCGGCGCGGCGCCGGCGTTTCGCTTTCAGTGGTCATGTCTTACTGGCCTTGTCCGAACGACGCCGCACGCCGGCCGCTTCGAGTTCCGCCAGTTCGCGCTTGCGAGCTCGCTGGTCGAGCAGGATCCAGCCGATCAGCCCGGCCAGCACGATCGCCGTAATGCCATAGGCGGCGGTGACATAAAGGGCGTGTGCGCTCATGCAGCCCGCTTCCCTTCCGCTGTCACTTCGCCGTGCTCGATCATGGACTTCCCATAGCTTTGCAGCTTCGGCTTCGCAATTGGCCGCGGCGCCGCAGCGGCCACATCAATCCGTTCCATGCCGCAGCGCCAGCGCTGCCGCTACCGGCCCCAGCACGGCAAGAAACAGCGTCAGCGCGGCAAGAATGAGGAAGGGCTGCAGGAATGGGTCGGGATCGGCCACCGCGCCGTAGCTGGCCGAGACCCCGAAGATCAGCACCGGGATGGTCAGCGGCAGCACCAGCACCGAAATCAACAGCCCGCCGCGCGGCAGTGCCACCGCCACCGCCGCACCGACGGCGCCGATGAAAGTGATGGCCGGCGTACCGACCAGCAGCGTCAGCGCCGTCGCGCCGATGCTGAGCGGCTCCATGTTCATGAACAGGCCGAGCAAAGGGGCGGCGACCACCAGCGGCAGAACGCTGCCCGCCCAATGCGCCAGGCACTTCACCAGCACCGTCAGCGCCAGTATGTGGCGATCATTGCCGAGCACCAGAAGATCGAGCGAACCGTCCTCGCGGTCGGCCTGGAACAGCCGGTCGAGGCCGAGCAGGCAGGCGAGAAGAGAGCCGATCCACAGGATCGCCGGTCCGATGCGGGCGAGCAGCTTCAGGTCGGGGCCGACACCGAAGGGGATTGTGGCGATGACGGCGAGGAAGAAGATGACGCCGGTGAGCGCCCCGCCGCCGGCACGGATGGAGAGGCGGATGTCGCGGAGGAAGAGGGCTAGCATGATTTGAGATGCCTGCGCTTGAGCACCCCCCTCTGTCCTGCCGGACATCTCCCCCTCAAGGGGGGAGATCGGCCATCACGATTGCCTTCGCCAATCTCCGGCGCTGAAAGATGGTCGCGCCATAGAAGCTGCCAATCTCCCCCCTTGAGGGGGAGATGCCCGGCAGGGCAGAGGGGGGTGCCTAGTGCCGACATCAACCCGTTTCCCCCATCCTCAACTCCATCCCCTCGATCCCCAATGGCAGATGCGTCGCCGCGACAACAATCCCACCCTCCGCGCAATGCTTCGCCATCAACCCCGCAAAGCGCGCCTCCGAAGCCTTGTCCAACCCCGCCGTCGGCTCATCGAGCAGCCACAGCGGCCGATGGCTGACCAGCAATTTCGCAATCGCCGCGCGCCTTCTTTGCCCGGTCGACAAATACCCGAAGGGCAGATGGCCGATGCCGCCGAGACCGACCGTTTCCAGCGCCTCTTCTACACCCAGCGGCCCATCGCCGTTGAAATCGCGCCAGAAGCGCAAATTCTCCGTCACGCTGAGCGCCGTCTTCATCGCGTTGAGATGGCCGAGATAGTGGCAGGCCGAGGCGATCGTCGGAAACGTCTCGCCGCCGCCCTCGATTCGCACATCGCCTTCGGCTTTCGGCAGCAGCCCGGCGATGACCCTGAGCAGCGTTGATTTGCCTGATCCGTTCGGTCCGGTGACGACCAGCGCCTGGCCCTTCTCGATCGCAAAACCGATGCCGGAAAAGACCGTCTCGCCGCCGCGTTCGCCGCCCAGATTTTCGGCAATCAGCCGCATGCCTGCCCGTCCCGGAAACTTTACCGCGCGATAGCTGCCGCATCGCACAAATTTGCCTGTCGCCTGTCTAGAACTATTCCAGAAAATTCTCTATATGCGGGTCATCCGTGCCAGCGGTCGGCACGGGAACAGAATTTGCGCCGAACCAGCGCACGCGCCGCCTTGAACGGCTCGGGTTGCTTGGGAGCGGACAGCGGAAATGGCCGTACCCGCACCTTTGCGCGTGATTGCATGCCCATCGGCGTCCGTTCCCTTTCAGGCTGAACAGACAAGGACGGACCGCACGTGTCAAAATCCCTCGACAGTTTCAATTGCCGCCGCACCCTCACCGTGGGTGGCGCGGACTATGTCTATTACAATCTGGTCGAGGCCGAGAAGAACGGCCTCACCGGCATCGCCCAGCTGCCTTATTCGATGAAGGTGCTGCTGGAGAACCTTTTGCGCAACGAAGACGGCCGCTCCGTCACCAAGGAATCGATCCAGGCGGTGGCCGGCTGGCTGACCGACAAGGGCACTGCCGGCGTCGAGATCGCCTATCGCCCGGCCCGCGTCCTGATGCAGGACTTCACCGGCGTTCCGGCGGTGGTCGATCTGGCCGCTATGCGCGACGGCCTCAAGGCGCTCGGCGGCGACCCGCAGAAGATCAACCCGCTGGTGCCGGTCGACCTCGTCATCGACCATTCGGTCATCGTCGACGAATTCGGCACGCCGATGGCCTTTGCCAGGAATGTCGAGCTCGAATATGAGCGCAACGAAGAGCGCTACAAGTTCCTGAAATGGGGCCAGCAGGCGTTCCGCAACTTCCGCGTCGTGCCGCCCGGCACCGGCATCTGCCACCAGGTCAATCTCGAATATCTCGGACAGGTTGTCTGGACCAACACCGAGGACGGCGAAACCACCGCTTACCCCGACACCTGCGTCGGCACCGATTCGCACACCACCATGATCAACGGCCTTGGCGTGCTGGGCTGGGGCGTCGGCGGCATCGAGGCCGAGGCGGCCATGCTCGGCCAGCCGGTGTCCATGTTGCTGCCCGAAGTCATCGGCTTCCGCCTCACCGGCAAGCTGAAAGAAGGCGTCACCGCGACCGACCTGGTGCTCACCGTCACCCAGATGCTGCGCAAGAAGGGCGTCGTCGGCAAGTTCGTCGAGTTCTTCGGCCCCGGCCTCTCCAACATGACACTGGCCGACCGCGCCACCATCGGCAACATGGCGCCCGAATATGGCGCCACTTGCGGCTTCTTCCCGGTCGACGGCGAGACCATCCGCTATCTCACAATGTCCGGCCGCGAGGAAAGCCGCATCGCGCTGGTCGAGGCCTACGCCAAGGCGCAAGGCATGTGGCGCGACACCGGCTCGGCCGACCCGGTCTTCACCGACCTGCTCGAGCTTGAACTCAGCGAGGTCGTGCCGTCGATGGCTGGCCCCAAGCACCCCGAGGGCCGCGTTGCGCTCGAAGGCATTCCGGCCGGCTTCGCCAAGGCGATGGAGACCGAGTACAAGAAATCAGCCGAAATCCACAAGCGCTATGCCGTCGAAGGCACCGACCATGATCTCGGCCATGGCGACGTCGTTATCGCCGCCATCACGTCCTGCACCAACACCTCGAACCCGAGCGTGCTGATCGGCGCCGGCCTTTTGGCGCGCAACGCCAACCGGCTTGGCCTCAAGCAGAAGCCGTGGGTGAAGACGTCGCTGGCGCCGGGCAGTCAGGTGGTCGCCGAATATCTCGAAAAATCCGGCCTGCAGAAGGAGCTCGACCAGATCGGCTTCAATCTGGTCGGCTTCGGCTGCACCACCTGCATCGGTAATTCCGGCCCGCTGCCGGCGCCGATCTCGAAAACCATCAACGATAAGGGCCTGATCGCTGCCGCGGTGCTCTCCGGCAACCGCAACTTCGAAGGCCGCGTCTCGCCTGATGTGCAGGCGAACTACCTGGCCTCGCCGCCGCTGGTCGTCGCGCATGCGCTGGCTGGCACCGTCACCAAGGACCTGACCATCGAGCCGCTCGGCGAGGGCCGCGACGGCAAGCCGGTCTACTTGAAGGATATCTGGCCGAGCTCGGCCGAGATCCAGGAGTTCATCGAGAAGAATGTCACCCGCGAGCTGTTCGCCCGCAAATATGCCGACGTCTTCAAGGGCGACGAGTACTGGCAGAACGTCAAGGCGCCGGAAGGCCAGACCTATGCCTGGGACGACAATTCGACCTATGTACAGAACCCGCCCTATTTCGCCGGCATGACCGCCGGTTTCGGCAAGATCGGTGACATCAAGGGCGCGCGCGTGCTCGGCCTGTTCGGCGACAAGATCACCACCGATCACATCTCGCCGGCGGGTTCGATCAAGGCCGCTTCCCCGGCCGGCAAATACCTCACCGACCACGGCGTCGGCGTTGCCGACTTCAACCAGTACGGCACGCGGCGCGGCAATCATGAGGTAATGATGCGCGGCACCTTCGCCAACATCCGCATCCGCAACCACATGCTGGGCGAGAACGGCCGCGAGGGCGGCTACACCATCCACTACCCGTCGAAGGAAGAGGAATCGATCTACGACGCGGCGATGGAGTACAAGAGGGAAGGCGTGCCGCTGGTTATCTTCGCCGGCGTTGAGTACGGCAACGGCTCCTCGCGCGACTGGGCGGCCAAGGGCACCAACCTGCTCGGTGTCCGCGCCGTCATCGCCCAGTCCTTCGAGCGCATCCATCGCTCTAACCTGGTCGGCATGGGTGTCATCCCCTTCGTCTTCGAGGAAGGCACGTCGTGGGCCTCGCTCAACCTCAAGGGCGACGAGATGGTCGAGATCGACGGCCTGAGCACCATCAAGCCGCGCCAGACCATGATCGCCAAGGTCACCTATGGTGACGGCACGGTGAAGAACGTGCCGATCATCTGCCGCATCGATACGCTGGACGAACTCGATTACTTCAAGAACGGCGGCATCCTGCAATACGTGCTGCGCGATCTGGCTGCTTAGGGTAATAGGGCGTAGGCAGTAGGGAATAGGGGCCTCCTACTGCCTACTGCCTACTGCCTACTGCCTACTGCCTACTTCCCAGTCTTTCCAAAGCATTGACTGCGCGGGACCAAAGTTCCGCCTTGTCTGCCCGCAGTAAAACCGGCCGGGATCAACAAAATTTCTCACAAGCTCTTGATGCCGTTCTCCGGATCGAACCGGGCGGTGAAGTGCTCCGCCCTGTTGCGGCCGTAGCTGCGGTTGCGTGGCCAAAAATTTCACCGCAACGTGACTTCCCGTTGACTGTCGCTTCTGCCACAAATCTGGGCAACCAGAACAAGGCCGGCGTCACCGGCGGGAATCGGAACGACCATGGCACCTCGACAAATTCTGCGGCTTGCGGCTTTTGCGCTGGCCTTCTCGGCGCTTGCCGGGAGCGGCTTTGCCGAGGAGCCCGGCACCGCTCAGGCAGACAAGCCGCAGAGCGACAAGCCCCTGGGCGTCGTCGAGCTGTTCACCAGCCAGGGCTGCAATTCCTGTCCGCCGGCCGACGCTTTCTTTGCCGAGCTGGCAGCCAAGGACAACGTCGTCGCGCTCGCCTACCACGTCAATTACTGGGACTATCTCGGCTGGCAGGACACGCTGAGCAACAAGGACAACACCGACCGGCAATATGACTATATGCGCGCCTTCGGCACGCGCTCGGTCTACACGCCGCAAGCCGTCATCAACGGCCGCAGCCATGTCAACGGCGCCAGCCGCAGGGAAGTCGACGGCGCGCTTGCCCGCATGGAAAAGTCCGGCGAAGGCATGCGGGTCAGCATCAAGGTCAGCCGCACCAGCGACCGCGTCATGATCGATACCGGCGACGCCGGCAGCGGCCCGAGCGACGCCCATGTCGTCATCGTCTATTTCGAGCCGCCACAGACGGTCACCATCGCCAAGGGCGAGAACACCGGCCGCAGCATGACCTACTGGAACGCCGTCTCCGGCATCCAGACCGCCGGCATGTGGCACGGCAAGGCGCAGCGCTACGAATTGCCGATGACCGAGATCGTCAAGAAAGGCGGCTGCGCCGTGCTGCTGCAATCGGTCGGCAAGGACGGCCTGCCGGGGCCTATTCTGGGGGCGGCGTTTATTCACAAGCCGTAAGAGGCCCCCTCATCCGGCCGCTCGCGGCCACCTTCTCCCCGAGGGGAGAAGAGGCTGAACCAGCGCCGGCGCGAACTCCTCTCCCCTCGGGGAGAGGTCGGATTGCCCCCGAATTGCTCTTCGCAATTCGGTTGGCAATCCGGGTGAGGGGGATGCGCCCGCAAATTGACACCGCAAGCCGTTCGGCAAATTCTTCACCCAGCCAAAAACAAAAAAACCGACGTCAGCTTGCTTCTGACGTCGGTCATTTAGGTTTTGGGATCGTCGCACCCGGTCTCTCCCTAAGGAAAGTCCGAGGTTGGTTCGATCCGACGCAGACCCGTGGGCGGGGGGCTTGGGGTTTACGAGCCGGTGCCGGACCGAACCGTCTCAGGCAACGCCGGTAAATTCGTCGGACATTGGGGCATGAGCGCGGATAAAATAAGGCAGGAATGTGGCAAAGCATCACCAATTCAAACACCGCGTTTCAAAAAAGTGACTGGACGTTGCGAAAACAGCGCAGCCCCGGGATGGTTAGCCGGGTCTTGCAATTCCACCGCGAACACGCCAACTTCTGCAAGCGAGATTCATTTTTAAAGGGATCGCGGTATGACCGATCGCAGCGGTGGGACGGAGGATGGGGACGCATCCGCAATATTGATCCCGCTGCACGAGGCGCGACGCGAACGCCTCGACCAGCCGGTTCGCTTCGACCGGCGTGAACTCGATGAGATCCTGAGACTCTACGGACGCATGGTCGCCGCCAATGAATGGCGCGACTATGCCATCGATCATCTCGCTGATCGCGCTGTGTTTTCGGTCTTCCGCCGGGCCAGCGAAGTGCCGCTGTTCCAGATCGTCAAAGACCCGAAACTGGCGCGCCGGCAAGGCGCCTTCGCCGTCATCGCCGCCGGCGGCCGCATCCTCAAGCGCGGTCAGGAACTCGGCCGCGTCCTCGGCGTCTTCGATGCTAAACTGAAGATTGTCCAGGCTTGACGCGGAACTGAAGAATTGGGGAATTGAAGAACTGAAGAGTTGAAGAAAAGGGGCACCTGACGGCCGATATAACCGCCGCCCGTTGTTCTCAGCTCTTCAGATACTCAATTCCCCAGTTCTTCAACTCCTCAATTCCTCATCTCCTCGGGCCCTCGCGAAATTTCCGCTCCGGCAGCGAATTCGAATCGGGCGGGATCGTTGCCCCACCATTCAGCGACAGCTGCATGAACACCGTATCCAGCCAGCGCCCGTGCTTGTAACCGGATCCTTCCAGGCGGCCGGAATGGCGAAAGCCGAGCTTTTCATGCAGCCGCACCGAGGCGCTGTCGGCATGGCCGTCGCCGATCACAGCTACGATCTGGCGAAAGCCCGCGACACGGCAGGCCTCGATCAGCGCCTGCATCAGCATCAGCCCGACGCCCTGGCCCTTGGCGTCAGGCGCGACATAGACCGAATCCTCGACGATGAAGCGGTAGGCCGGGCGCGGCCGGAAGGCGGCGGCATAGGCGTAGCCAAGCAATGCTCCATCCTTTTCCGCCACCAGATAGGGAAAGCCGCCACCCGTCAGGCTGTCGAAGCGCGCGCCCATCTCGGCGCGGCCGGGCGGCTCCAGTTCATAGCTCGCCGTGCCATGCGTCACCGCATCGGCGTAGATCTCTGTGATTCGGTCGAGGTCGCCCTCCAGGGCCGCGCGTATGGAAATAGTGCTCATAATTTGTGCAAACGATTCATCTGCCTGCCATCACAGCAAAGGACGGCACAAAAGGAAAGGGCGGCCGTTGGGCCGCCCTTTCGATATCAGCTGGTCCAGTTGCCTGGATGGAGACCGCTTAGCGGCGATCGCCCATGAACTGCAGCAGGAACATGAACAGGTTGATGAAGTCGAGATAGAGCCTCAACGCGCCCATGATCGCCTTGCGGCCGGCAACGTCGGCCTGATCGCCTTCGTAGTACATTTCCTTGATGGTCTGCGTGTCATAGGCGGTGAGGCCGGCGAAGATCAGCACGCCAATCGCCGAGATGGCGAAGCCGAGCGCCGACGACTGCAGGAAGATGTTGATCAGCATGGCGATCACCAGGCCGACCACGCCCATGACCAGGAACGAGCCGAACGCCGAAAGGTCGCGCTTGGTCGTGTAGCCATAGAGCGACAGTCCGCCGAAGGCGGCCGCCGTGGCGAAGAAGGTCTGGGTGATCGAGGCGCCGGTGTAGACCAGGAAGATGGTCGACAGCGACAAGCCGACCAGGCCCGAATAGACCCAGAAGGTCGTCTGCGCAGCAGCCACGCTCATCGACTGGATCCTGAACGACAGGAAGAAGACGGCGGCGAGCGGGGCCAGGATGACCACCCAGCGGAAGGCGCTGGCGTAGATCAGCGTGCCGAAAGCGGTCAGCTGTCCGTCGCCGGTGACGGCGAGTTGGAAAGCGCCCCAGGCGGCGATGCCGGTGATGAGGAGGCCAAGCCCCATCAAATTGTAGACCTTCAGCATATAGCTGCGCAGGCCCTGGTCGATGTCGGCGCGTGCGCCGGGTACGGCCGAAGTCTGGTAATTGCGAATGGGCTCAGCCATTGGAATCCTCTGTTGCTTCTGCCCCGTACGGTGTCAGGCCCTTCCGGACCTGGGCGCCGCTGGCGGGGCTCCAGCATGCCTGTGGCGAAATATGATGGTTCTTGACGTCAAGAACAAGACCGTAACGGCCTGCAACGCCTCGTGAATCGCCGGAAGCCGGTTTTCCAGGCGTTCGCGACCGCTGCATTACCAAGATTTAATCGGAAACGGCGGGATTCGGCCGGCTTGCCGCTTGAAACCTAGAGGTCGCGCAGTACTGGCGCCGCCTTGTGGCCGAGCACCCGCCATGTCCCGGCAAGGCCGATGCCGACCGTGATCACCAGCGCAAACACCAAGGTCGCCACCGCCACCTCCGGCATGAAATGCGACGGCAGCGTCATGATACGGGCAACGATGTACCATGCCGCGATGCCGCCGGCGACAAGAGCGAACACCGCGGTGGCGAGCCCAATCAGCATGTATTCGAGGGAAAACGCCGTGATCAGCGTCCGCCTCGTGGCGCCCAGCGTCTTCAGCACCACGGCATCGTGGATGCGAGCGCGGTTGCCGGCGGCGAGCGCGCCGGCCAGCACCAGCACCGAAGCGATCAGCGCCACGCCGGCCACAGCCCGGATCGCCGTGCCGAGCTGGCCGACCAGCCGGTTGACGACGTCGAGCGCGTCCTTGACCCGAACTGTCGTCACCGCCGGGAAAGCGCGGGTGACGGCGTTGAGCAGGCGGGCATCATCTGCTGCCGTGGCATCCTTCTCGCTCAGCGTCGCCAGCCAGCCATGCGGGGCGCCGGCGAAGGTGTTGGGCGAGAACACCATGACGAAATTGATGCCCATCGTTTCCCATTGCACCTCTCGGAAATTGGCAATCCTGGCCGTCACATTGCGGCCCAGCACATTGACGGTGACGGTGTCGCCGAGTTTTAGCCCGAGGGCCTTGCCTTCATCGTTGGAGAACGAAACCAGCGGCTCGCCGGTATAATTGTCCGGCCACCAGCTGCCTTCGGTCAATGTCGCGTTGGCCGGCTGTTTGGCGTCATAGGTCAGGCCACGATCGCCGCGCAGCACCCAGGCGCCTTCCGGCGGCACGTTGGCCTTGTCGACATCGACGCCGTTCAGCGCCATCACCCGACCGCGCAGCATCGGCACCTTGACCAGCGTGCCCTTGGGCGCTTCCTTGCCGATCAGTGTCGAGAAGGCGTCGACGTCGCCGTTCTGGATATCGACGAAGAAGAAATTCGGCGCCCGCTCCGGCAGGCTGCCGGAGATCTGCTGCCTGAGATTCCCGTCGATGAGCGCCAGCGTCACCAGGAGCGTCAGCCCGAGCCCCAGCGACAGCACGACGGATGGCGTCAACGCGCCGGGCCGATGGATGTTGCCGATGGCAAGTCGAAGCGCGACGGAGCGCACGCGCGGGCTTTTGCGCGCCACCCATTGCACCAGCGCGCCGACGAGGCGCAGCACCAGAAAGGCGAAGATCGTAGCCCCAACGAAGATCGAGGCGATGCGCTGGTCACCGGAAAACAGGATGGCCAAAGCCGCCAAAGCGAGCGCGATGCCGATCGCTGTCGCAAGATAGGGCAGGCGCGGAAAGCCGCGGCCCTCAAACCCCATTTCGCGAAACAAAGCGGTGGCCGGCACGTCGCGGGCGCGGCCGAGCGGCAACAGCGCGAAAGCCAGCGTCACCAGCAGCCCGAACAGCGCCGCCATTGCCAGCGCGCCGGGATAGAAACCGCCTTCCGCCGGCACCGGAATGACCGACTGGAGCGCCGCGCTGGCCGCAAACGGCATGGCGGCACCGAGAATGAGACCGAGCACAATGCCGAGGCCGGCGATCATCAGGATCTGCACGAGGTAGACGGTGAAGACAAACCCGCCCGAGGCGCCAAGGCTCTTGAAGGTGGCGATGACGCCGCGCTTGCCGTCGAGATAGGCGCGCACCGCGTTCGCCACGCCGACGCCGCCGACCACCAGTGCCGTCAGCCCGACCAGCGTCAGGAATTGCGAGAAGCGCTCGATGTTGGAGGATAGTGCCGGTGCGGCGTTGGAACGCGTGCGGATCGACCAGCCGGCTTCGGGGAAATCGCTCGCGGCGCGATCCTGGATGGCCTTGAGATCGGCCTCGCTGGCGCCCGCCGGCAGGCGCACCTTGTAGGCATTCTCGACCAGGCTGCCCGGCTGGATCAGGCCGGACGCGGCAAGGCCTGCGGTCGAAACCATCAGCCGCGGCGCGAAGCCGAAACCGTCCGACACCGCATCCGGTTCACTCACCAGCCTGGCGCGCAGCTCGAAGGTCGCGCTGCCGAGCTTCAGCCGGTCGCCGATCTTCACATTGAGCCGGTTGAACAAAAGGTCGGGTGCGACGGCGCCGAAGACGCCTGATTTCTCGCCGAACAGGTCCTGTCTGCCAAGCTGCGGCTCGGTGTCCAGGACGCCATAGAGCGGGTAGGCGTCGTCGACTGCCTTGGCCTCGACCAGTGCCTGGTCGGAGCCGTCTTCCAGCCGCGCCATCGAGCGCATGTTGGCGCTGTGCGACACAGCACCCAGGCGATCGAGGAAGGTGCTTTCGGCCGGCGTCGTATCTCGCTGGTTGATCTGGAAACGCAGATCGCCGCCAAGCAGCGTCTGGCCCTGATCGGCGACCCCGGCGGTGATCGCCTGCGCCACGGAATTGACGCCGCCGATCGCGGCAACGCCGAGCGCGATGCAGGCGAGGAAGATCATGAAGCCGGACAGCCCGCCGCGCATCTCGCGCAGCGAGAAGCGGAACGCGAGTTTCAGGGTTCGGAGCCAGGTCACCCGCTCATCCGGCCGCTTCGCGGCCACCTTCTCCCCCAGGGGAGAAGAGGTCACCAGCGCCGGCGTCAGCCTCTTCTCCCCAGCGGGGAGAAGGTGGCCCGAAGGGCCGGATGAGGGGGTCTTTTCCGCCATGGTTAGGCCGTCACTTTGAGCAGAGGCGCATCCTCGATGCGGCCCGAGCGCATCGACACCTGGCGCGAGCAGCGCGCCGCAAGGGCGGGATCATGGGTGACCAGCACCAGTGTCATGCCGCGCTCGGCCGCCTTGGCGAACAGAAGGTCGGCAACCTGCCTCCCCGTCGCCTGGTCGAGATTGCCGGTCGGTTCGTCGGCAATGAGAATGCGCGGCGCCGGTGCCAGCGCGCGAGCAATGGCCACGCGCTGCTGTTCGCCGCCGGACAATTCGCCGGGATAGTGGGTGACGCGGTCGCTCAGGCCCACGGCCGCAAGCTCGCGCGCAGCCACGCCGAACGGATCGGCATGGCCGGCCAGCTCC
This sequence comes from Mesorhizobium neociceri, assembly GCF_013520985.1. Taxonomy (GTDB): domain Bacteria; phylum Pseudomonadota; class Alphaproteobacteria; order Rhizobiales; family Rhizobiaceae; genus Mesorhizobium; species Mesorhizobium neociceri. Next base: position 14,390 of record NZ_JACDTY010000018.1, read on the forward strand.
AGCGGCACCGCGACATTTTCGAGCGCCGTCATGTTGGGAATGAGATGGAAGGACTGGAAGACGATGCCGATGTTTCGGCCCCGAAACGATGCAATCTGATCCTCGCTTTTGCCGTTAAGCGATTCGCCGGCGATCCGCACCGTTCCCGAATCGACCCGCTCCAGCCCGGCCAGCACCATCAGCAAGGTCGACTTGCCGGACCCCGAAGGACCGACGATGCCGGTCGCCTCGCCACGCACCACGTCGAGGCTGACGCCTTTCAGCACATGCACGGACGATGCGCCTTGGCCGAGGGTCAGGGATATGTCTTTCAGCTCGATGACGGCTTCTGTCACAATTAAAGCGTCCTATATCAGGATGAAGGCTCTGCTTGCCGGAAGCCGTTGCCGGAAGAATTCTTGATCATATGGGGCCTGCCGCATGTCTTTCAAACGCTCGATTGCCGCAGGGCTGATCCTTTTCTCCGCGATTTGCGGCGCCATTTCGTCGGCGCGCGCCGAGACGTTCACCATCGTCGGCTTCGGCGACAGTCTGATGGCGGGCTTTGGCCTCGGTCCCGGCGAAGGCTTTACCGACAAATTGCAGGCAGCCCTTCGCGCCAAGGGCCATGACGTCACCGTCGCCAATGCCGGCGTGTCCGGCGATACGACGAGCGGTGGCCTGGCGCGGCTCGACTGGTCGGTGCCGGACGGCACCAAGCTCGTCATCCTCGAGCTCGGCGCCAACGACATGCTGCGCGGCGTCTCGCCCGATATTGCGGAAAAGAACCTGGACGAGATGCTGGCGAAGCTGAAAGCGCGCAAGATCGCCGCGCTTTTGGCCGGCATGCGCGCCGCGCCCAATCTTGGCGCCGACTACCAGACCGCGTTCGACGCGATCTATCCGAAGCTGGCCGCAAAATACGATGTGCCGCTTTATCCGTTCTTTCTCGACGGCGTTGCCGGCGAGAGCGGGTTTCAGCTTGAGGACGGCCTGCACCCCAATGCCAAGGGCGTCGACCGCATGGTCGAGCGCATCCTGCCCACGGTGGAGAAGGCGATTGCAGCGGTCGAGGGCGGAGCCTGAAGCGGGATTTTCGCTTCTGGCGCAACCTTCCGTGAGGGAAACATTAGGGAAAGCCTGCGACCAAGAAACCACTTGCCCCGCTTGAATATCGATGATTCGGTAGGGGCATAGTTCGATTCGAGGAAGGGAGGCTCACCATGCCGCGTCTTTTCACCGCCCTCGAAATACCGCGTGACGCCGCTCTTTCGCTGTCCCTGCTCAGGGGTGGCCTGCCCGGGGCGCGCTGGATCGATGTCGAAAACTACCACATGACGCTGCGCTTCATCGGCGATGTCGAAGGCCATGTCGCCGACGAGATCGCCAACGCGCTCGACCGGGTTCACCGCCCGTCCTTCTCGCTCACGCTCTCCGGCGTCGGCGCTTTCGGCCAGAAAAAGCCGCATGCAGTCTGGGCCGGCGTCTTCGCCTCGCCCGACCTTTCCGCCCTGCAAGGCGAAATCGACCGCATCTGCCAGCGGCTTGGGCTGCCCGCCGATCCACGCAAGTTCACGCCGCATGTGACGCTGGCGCGCCTGCGCAATTCGAGCCCGCTCGATGTCGCGCAATATCTGTCGGCACGCGGCAATTTCTCGACGCTGCCATTCCGTGTCGGCCGTTTCGTGCTGATGTCGTCGCGCGATTCGGTCGGTGGCGGCCCCTACATCGTCGAGGAGGCCTGGCCGCTGTCCGGCGCCGATGCGCGCGCTTCGAGCAGCTTTGCCAGCGCCTCCGACGCTTCGCGGATCATGCGGTAGACCGAAGCGAAGGCTTCCTCCCCGTCGTAGTAGGGATCCGGCACATCGCGGGCTTGTCCCCGCGCGAACTCGGCCAGCAGATGGATGCGTTCGCCGCCATTGGCCGGCGCCATCGCTCTGAGGTCGCGGACATTCTGCCGGTCCATGCCGAGGATCAGGTCGAAGCGTGCAAAATCCTCCGGCCTGACCTTGCGAGCCCGCTGCCCGGAAATGTCGATGCCGTGGCGGGCCGCAATTGCGATCGAGCGCGGGTCGGGCGCTTGGCCGAGATTCCAGCCGCCGGTCGCCGCAGAATCCAGCACCATGTCGCGGCCGCGTTCCGCCAGCACGGCGCGAAACACGCCTTCAGCCAAGGGCGAGCGGCAGATGTTGCCGAGACAGACAAACAGTATGGAATTTATCGGCTTCACGCTCATTCGATATGCGCCGTTTGTGCATTTGGAACCCCAAAACGCAAAGCACTTTCGGGCGACCTGCATTATGGTGAGGGTCAAAATCTGGGATAGCACGGGAAATCATCATGACGAGAGAAAAACTGGGCAAGGACGCCATCGCAGCTGCCCTGGCCGAACTGGGCGGCTGGTCATTGGCTACCGACGGCGCTTCGATTAAGCGCAGCTTCGTCTTCAAGAATTTTTCCGAAGCCTTCGCATTCATGACCCGCGTCGCGCTGGCGGCGGAAAAGATGGACCATCATCCGGACTGGTCGAATGTCTACAAGACGGTGGACGTGACGCTGAACACCCACGATGCCGGTGGCGTCACCGCGCTCGACATCGCGCTGGCCAAGAAGATGAACTTGTATTTCGGCGGCTGACCGTCCGGCGTTGTAACGCGCCGGCGCCAGGAAATCGGCGCCGTCCTCTTGTAGCGGACCTGCACTTCCACCACATTTTCCGCTGGCAGCCGCGCGCAACACGCTGCGCGACGGTCTGCAAGGGAGACATTGATGGCGCAACAACCTGGTTTTGATTTCTTCGGCTTCGGCGGCAAGCTGGGCGATGAAAGCGAAGTGCGCGCCAAATTCTGGCGCACGGCCAAGAGGGCCGCCCGGCAGATTCCGTTCATGGAAGAGGTGGTCGCCGCCTATTACTGCGCGCTCGACAAGAAGACGCCTTTGCGCGCCAAGGGCATATTGCTCGCGGCGCTCGGCTATTTCGTGCTGCCGGTCGACGTCATCCCCGATTTCGTCTTCGGTCTTGGCTTCACCGACGACATCGCCGTACTGACGGCCGCGATCACTGCCGTCAGCGCCCATATCACCCCAGCACACCGCAAGGCCGCCAAGGAGGCGATTGCCGACAAGAGCTGAAATCGGCCGCCGCATTGGCAACTGGTTCAGAAGAAATCCGGCGCTCAAACAGGGCGATAGCGGCCCGGCTTCGGGTTCCGCTGCGGCCGTTGAAAAAGTCAAACTCTTGCCGCTTTCGTGGCCTCCAAGTCGACGAAGGGACATTGCGAAAGCCGTTTTTCAAGAAGCGGCGCGGAAATGGCGGTGGTTTCCATGGGTGAATGTCCTTTTCCGAGGGAAATTCACCGTTTGGTAACCCAGATTAAATCAAAATGAAGCGACGGGCAGGACGCCAAGCCGGCCTGCCCCCGCACCATTTGGAATACGGGAAAAACGATGCGCGGATTGATTGCACTAGTCTCGAGCCTGGTCCTGGTGGCCTTTGCAGCGCCGGCGCTGGCGCAGCAGGCGACCAAGATCGGCCAGCACAACGCCTGGGGCACCTACAGCTATCAGGCGCAGGGCGGCAAGGTCTGCTACGTCTTGACCGTGCCGACCGACAAGCAGCCACCGACGCTCGACCATGGCGACATGTTCTTCTTCGTCAGCCAGCGGCCGGGCCAGCAAGTGTCCTACGAGCCGCAATTCATCGCCGGCTACACCTTCCAGGAAGGCTCCAAGGCCACCGTCACCATCGACAAGAAGTCGTTCTCGATGTTCACCCGCGGCAAGTCGGCCTGGGTGGAGAACGCAGCCGAAGAGCCGGTGCTGATCGCCGCCATGAAGACCGGCACCGACATGAAGGTGTCGGCGAAGTCCGGCCGCGGCAACACGACGACCTATGTGTTTTCGCTGAAAGGCATCTCGGCCGCGCTGACGTCCATTGCCAAGTGCAAGTAGGCCAATTGGCCTGACGGAATTTGAATGAAGGCCGGGCCGCAAGGTCCGGCCTTTGCTTTTGACGAACTGCCACTTCAGTTGGGTGATGCCTCCGCCCGCCGGCGCCGGATAGCCTCGGCGATGAAGACGCGGGACAGCGCGTGGTAGAGCGGCTCGTGCGAGATCAGCCGCGCCGTGCCGTAGCCGAGCATCGAAGCGCACATCAGCCCAATGACATTGTCGTGGTTGCCGGTCATTTCGAGGATGATGACGAAGGCCGTCATCGGCGCCTGCACGACGCCGGCGAAATAGCCGGCCATGCCGAGTAGCGCCGCAACGCCTGTGCCGGCGCCGAAGATGAGGCCGAGCGTGCTGCCGATACCGGCGCCGACCGCCAGCGACGGCGCAAAAATGCCGCCGGGGATGCCTGAGATCATCGACAGCAGCCCGGCCGCGAATTTTTCGGCAAAGAACAACCAGGGCAGCGGCGCGCCTTCGACGGCGCTGCGCGCCTGGGCATAGCCGGTGCCGTAGGTCAGCCCGCCGGAAGCGATGCCGATCGCTGCTACCGCCAGCCCGCAGACGGCCGCCACCAGCAGCGCGCAGCGCAACGGCTGGCCGGTGTTCCAGCGCCGGATCCGCCGCGTCGCCTTCAGCGCCAGCAGCGAAAACAGCGCGCCGAGTCCGCCGCCGATGATGCCGCAAGCCAGCACCAGCGGCCAGTCGGCGGCAAAGGCAATGGTCTCCTTGGCGATGCCGAAATAGGTGTAGTTGCCGACCAGGCCCAGCGAAGCGAGACCGGCCAGGATCACCGCCGTCAACACCAGCCCGTTGGTGCGCGCCTCATAGGTGCGGCCCATCTCCTCGATGGCGAACACGATGCCGGCGAGCGGCGTGTTGAAGGCCGCCGCAATGCCGGCGGCCGAGCCGGCGAGGATCAGGCCGCGCGCCTGCGCCATGCCGCCCCAGCGCGCCACCTGCAGCATCACCGAGGCGCCGACCTGAACCGTCGGGCCTTCGCGGCCGATCGAGGCGCCGCAGAACAGGCCGATGACGGTGAGCGCGATCTTGCCCACCACCAGCCTGAGCGACAGGATATGGCTGCGATCCTCGTCGTCGCGCAGGTGGCGCGCGGCGATCGCCTGCGGAATGCCGCTGCCCTGCGAGCCCGGAAAGAAGGAGTAGGCAAGCCAGGCGCACAGCACGAAGCCGAGCGGCGTCATCACGAGCGGCAAATAGAAGCGCCAGCCGCCGTCGTCACCGGTAACGAGGCGGAACAGCGCCTGCGCCTGGTCGGCCAGCATCGCGAACAGCACGCTGATCAGTCCGATCGAGATCGCGCCGGCCCAGAACACCAGCCGCGGCTGCCAAACGCGCCGCGACCCCCACATGGCGCGCGAGCGCCGCAGCATGGGATATCGTCGCGATGTGCCGGCCATGTCTGTCCTCGTGATCGAAGCCCAGCCCTAGCACAGGCTGAGAGCCGATCAAGACTGCGAGGTCAGTCCGTGAAGGCGCGTCGGCATTCACTTCTTCCCGCCGACTTATGCGCCGGCGAAAAGAAGTAAGGGCCTTGCTCACATGGCCATTTTTTCACATTCGGCCTGGGCCTTCTTGGTCGACGTGTCGATCATGAAGGCCTTGCCCGTGGCGTCGGTCATCATCATCATGCAGTGCTTGATGGGCTTTGCCATCTTCATCATCTCGGCGCCCATCTTGGCATCCGGCATCATGGTGCCCATGTGCCCGTCCGGCATGATTGCCGTCACCTGCCCGCCCTTCATCATGGTCATGGTGCCCATCGCATCCTCGGCAAACGCCGGCGCGGCGGACAGGCCGATGAGGCCGGCAACAACGATAAGCTTGATTGAATGCATTTTGCGTACTCCCATTTTTGCAGGGGCATAGTCGCCCCTTTCAGATTTCGCGATGCGCTGCGAACCGTTACGCCAACACGAACATGTGATCGATTTTCCGCGATAGGGGTGGCGCTGGCCGCCCAGGACGGGTCAGCCGGACGATGGATCGGCAGGCCGCAACATTCGCCGCCCCGCATGACTCTCGCCGCAAGCTGTGCTATGCGCCGCGCTTCATTTCCGGCACGATGCATGGAATCGGCCGAAAATCGCTTATATCAGAGCAGCCATGACCCTTTCTTTCGATCTCACCACTGAGGGTGCCCGCGATGCGTTGCGCGCCCGCACGGCTTCGGCCGAGAAGCCGTCGCTGATCGGCCTGACCCGGGCCGAACTCGGTGAAGCCCTTGTCGGTGCCGGAATCGTGCCCGAGCGCCAGGCGAAAATGCGCGCCCAGCAGCTCTGGCACTGGATGTATGTGCGCGGCGTCTCCGACTTCGCCGGCATGTTCAACATCTCCAAGGATCTGCGCGCCGAGTTGGACAAGCATTTCACCGTTGCCCGCCCTGAAATCGTCGAGGAGCAGATTTCCTCAGACGGCACGCGCAAGTGGTTGTTCCGCTTTCCGCCGCGCGGCGCTGGCCGTCCCGTCGAGATCGAGACCGTCTACATCCCTGAAGAGGGACGCGGCACGCTGTGCATCTCCTCGCAGGTCGGCTGCACGCTGACCTGCTCGTTCTGCCATACCGGCACGCAGAAGCTGGTGCGCAATTTGACGGCGGAAGAGATCCTGGCGCAATTGCTGACTGCCCGTGACCGGCTCGGCGATTTCCCTGACCGCGACACACCCGACGGCGCCATCGTGCCGGCCGAGGGCCGCAAGGTGTCCAACATCGTCATGATGGGCATGGGCGAGCCGCTCTACAATTTCGAGGCGGTGAAGAAGGCGCTGCTGATCGCTTCCGACGGCGACGGGCTTTCGCTGTCGAAGCGCCGCATCACCCTGTCGACCTCCGGCGTGGTGCCCGAGATCTTCCGCACCGGCGAGGAGATCGGCGTCATGCTGGCGATCTCGCTGCACGCCACCAATGACGATCTGCGCGACCTTTTGGTGCCGATCAACAAAAAGTATCCGCTGAAGGAACTGATCGAGGCCTGCCGCGCCTATCCGGGCCTGTCCAACGCCAAGCGCATCACCTTCGAATATGTGATGCTGAAGGACGTCAACGATTCCATCGAGGACGCCAAGGGCCTGATCAAGCTGCTGAAGGGCATCCCGGCCAAGATCAACCTGATCCCGTTCAACCCGTGGCCGGGCACCAACTACCAGTGCTCGGACTGGGAGACGATCGAGAAGTTTGCCGACTACATCAACAATGCCGGCTACGCCTCGCCGATCCGCACCCCGCGCGGCCGCGACATCCTCGCCGCCTGCGGCCAGCTCAAGTCGGACTCCGAGCGCATGCGCAAGGTGGACTGGCTGGCGCTGGAAGCCATGATGATTGCGGGGCACGGCGAGGCGTGAGCCGCCTCATCGCCTATCTCGTCCGCTTCGTCGTCATTCTGTTTGGCTATATCGTCGCCTCGCTGGCAGCGAGCGCCTTTCTCAACGTCCTGTTCCTGGCCTCGCTCGGTTACGCGCCGGAACATGCCCACCCGACGGCAACCGCATCGCTGTATTTTTCGATCCCCTTCGTGGCGCTGTTCATCGCTTATTTCGCCTTTATGCCGGCGGCTATCGTCATCCTGATCTCGGAGGTACTCAGCCGCCGAGACTGGCTGTTCTATGCGCTGGCGGGCGGCGTCGTGGCCGCTGCCTTCCTCGGCTTCGTCCATCAGAACGCGGATTTCGATGTCACCGAACCGCGCGCCATCGCCGCCGTGATCGGCTGCGGCATGGTCGGCGGCATCTTTTACTGGCTAAGCGCCGGCCGCTGGGCCGGAAGCTGGTGGCAGGCCGCTACTTCGCCTGGGCGGTCAGGATCTTGAGCGCGAAGGCCGAAAACACCCCGGCGAAGAGATAGTCGACTACCCGCGTCACCCGCGGGCTGGCCTTCATCGTCGCCGAGAATTTTTCCGCGGCAAACACCATCGTCGCCGTCACCGGGATCGACAGCACGATGAACATGACGCCAAGGAAGAACAATTGTCCCGGCGCGTTCGGATCATGCGCGGAGACGAATTGCGGCAGGAACGTCATGAAGAACAGGATGATCTTCGGGTTGAGCAGATTGACGCCGAGCCCGGCGGCCCAGCTGCGGAACAGCGAAATCTGCGGTTCGCTCTTCTTCTGCGGCGAAAACGCCGAGCCCTTGGTAATCGCCTGCCAGGCCAGGAAGACAAGATAGGCTGCGCCAAAAATCTTCAGCACGAGGAAGGCCATCGGCGAGGCGACGATCAGCGCCGAGATGCCGACCGCCACCAAAGTGGTGTGGATCAGCGTGCCGCACAGCGCTCCCGCCAGCGAGGCAAGGCCGGCGGCGCGGCCCTGGCTCAGCGTGCGCGAGACGAAAAGCGTCATGTCCGGGCCGGGTGTGATTGCCAGGATCATGGTGGCGATGGCGAACTGGATCAGCGTCGTGGTGTCGGGAATGAAGGACATTGGCGGCCCCTGGCAGAGCATCGGACCCAAAAGTGGAAGCCGGTTTTGGGAGAATCCGATGCTTAAACAAAACGGATGCGCAGCCCTATAGCGCAGGCGCCAGGCCCCTTCCAGCCGCTGACGGCCGCAGCATCTGGTCCAGCCTTGATCGGCGTTCATCCCTTGCGCTGGCCGGAAAGCCCGTGATACCTCGCCCGCGAAGAACCCTTGTCGCGGAACCGCCAACAATGTCGAAGACCAAAGACGTCAAGAAGGTCGTGCTCGCCTATTCCGGCGGCCTGGACACCTCCATCATCCTGAAATGGCTGCAGACCGAACTCGGCGCCGAAGTCGTCACCTTCACCGCCGATCTCGGCCAGGGCGGCGAGCTGGAGCCGGCGCGCAAGAAGGCCGAGATGATGGGCATCAAGGATATCCGCGTCGTCGATGTCCGCGAGGAGTTCGTCTCGGACTTCGTCTTCCCGATGTTTCGAGCCAACGCCGTCTATGAAGGCACCTATCTGCTCGGCACTTCGATCGCCCGGCCGCTGATCTCGAAACATCTGGTCGAGATCGCCAGGGAGACCGGCGCCGACGCGATTGCGCACGGCGCCACCGGCAAGGGCAACGACCAGGTTCGCTTCGAGCTCTCGGCCTATGCGCTGAATCCCGACATCAAGGTCATCGCGCCATGGCGCGACTGGTCGTTCAAGTCGCGCACCGACCTGATCAACTTCGCCGAGCAGCACCAGATCCCGGTGGCGAAGGACAAAAGAGGCGAAGCGCCCTTCTCGGTCGACGCCAACCTCCTGCACTCGTCTTCCGAGGGCAAGGTGCTGGAAGATCCGTGGAGTGAGCCGCCGGAATTCGTCCATCAGCGCACCGTCTCGCCGTTGGACGCGCCGGACAAGGTCACCGAGATCGAGATAGAATTCCTCAAGGGTGATCCGATCGCGCTGAACGGCAAGAAGCTGTCACCGGCTGAAATGCTGACCGCGCTCAACGATCTCGGCCGCGATAATGGCATCGGCCGGCTCGACCTGGTCGAGAACCGCTTCGTCGGCATGAAGTCGCGCGGCATCTACGAAACGCCCGGCGGCACGATCCTGATCGTCGCCCACCGCGCCATCGAGTCGATCACCCTCGACAGGGGTGCCGGCCACCTCAAGGATGAGTTCATGCCGCGCTATGCGGAACTCATCTACAACGGCTTCTGGTTCTCGCCCGAGCGGCTGATGCTGCAGGCGATGATCGACAAGAGCCAGGAAGACGTCGAAGGCACGGTGCGCCTGAAACTCTACAAGGGCAATGTCATGGTCACCGGCCGCAAGTCGAAGAAGACGCTCTATTCCGACGCGCTGGTCACCTTCGAGGATGATCGCGGCGCCTACGACCAGAAGGACGCCGCTGGCTTCATCCGCCTCAATGCGCTAAGGCTGCGAACACTTGCGGCGCGTAATCGCAAGGGTTGAGCCCCAACTATTGTTCCCAGGAAAACCCGGCGGAGACGTCGGGTTTTTATTTGATATCTCTAATATAAGACGCCAATCTGGCTGAGATGGTTTCTGTTTGACCTTTTAAAAGCTTCATCTAAATTCCCTCGCGGGACGGAGGGATTCTGACAGTGAAAAAAGCCATTTTTCTGCTGCTTGCGGCGGCCATCGTCTTTACCGGATGCCAGTCCTCGCAGGCGGCCGCGAAACGCGAGCAGAATCCAGACGGGTGCATCTCCGCTGTCCACCTATGGAGCATCACGTTCAAGCACGAAATCGCCTCGTTCATGGGCGTCTCGCAGGAGCGCATGCCGGCCCTGTTCTGCCAGCGCCTTGGCGAAGGGATACGCAGCGGGCGGATTACCTACTCCGACTTGAACCGGCTGCAGCTCGACCAATCGACCGAAATCTGGCTGGTCATCAAGGGCAAGTCAAAAGCGCCTCCGCAAGCACCGGCGCCGCGGAACTCCAAATTCCGTACCTGTTACCGCAACAACGGCGCCTTCCAGGTTCCCGCTTCCCAGAAATGCCCGTTGAGCGGCCACGCGCAGTTCGACCAACCGACCAAAATCGAGATGAAGGGTAAGTCAGAGGCGGCTTCCCCGGCGCCGCGGAACCCCAAATTTCGTACCTGCAGCGGTATTACTGGTACCTTCCAGATTCCCGTTTCCCAGAAATGCCCGTTGAGCGGCTACGCGAATTATTGAGAGATCGAACCTGGTCGTTCTGGAGGGCTGTTGACCGTGAAAAACCGTATCTTTCTCCTGCTTGCGGCGGCCATGGTCGTTACCGGATGCCAGTCCTCGCAGGCGGCCGCGAAGCGCGAGCAGAATCCAGACGGGTGCATCCCAGCTGTCCACCTATGGAGCATCACGTTCAAGCACGAAATCGCCTCTTTCATGGGCGTTTCGCAGGAGCGCATGCCGGCCTTGTTCTGCCAGCGCCTTGGCGAAGGGATACGCAGCGGGCGGATCACCTACTCCGACTTGAACCGGCTACAGCTCGACCAATCGACCGAAATCTGGCTGGTCATCAAGGGCAAGTCAAAGGCGGCTGCTAGGGCCACGCCGGCGCCGCGGAACCCCAACTTCCGCACCTGCAACGGTATTGCCGGTACCTTCCAGATTCCCGCTTCCCGGAAATGCCCGGCGAGCGGCTACGCACAGCTCGACCAACCGACCAAAATCGATATGAAGGGCAGGCCAAAGGCGACCCCTCCAACGCCGCGGAACTCCAAGTTCCGCACCTGCTCAAATGTTTACGCCGGCACCTTCGAGGTTCCCGTTTCCGAGAAATGCCCCTTGGGCGGTGGCTACGTGAACAATTGAGAGCCCGGGCGCTCGCCGCTCTTGGCATGCACACGCACCGACAAAAAAGCCCGGCACATTGAACTGACCCCGAAGGTTGTGTCCAACTTTCGGGGGGGTCAGTTCACATGGCCGGGCTTTTTGTTGAACAGAGATTTCTAATCAATCGCCGTCGATCGCGTCGGCGATCTGGGCGATGGCCTGCTGGTAGACGCTCGCGGAATTCCAGCCGGCAATGGCGCCCATATTCGAACTTGCACTGGCACCCGCCCGCCAGCCGTGAGCCTTGAGGAAGTTGGCGGTGGACGCCAGCGCGGTCGCCTTGTCGCGCAGATTTCCGTTGCCGACGCCATACTTCAGGACATTTCCGGGCAGGAACTGGGTATGGCCGATCTCGCCATGCGCAGCGCCGATCGACGAGGCGCTCAACGCGCCGCGATCGACCAGTTTCAGCGCCGCAATGGCATGCGGGTAGAAGAATCCCGGGCGGCGGCAATCATAGGCAAGCGTCAGAATGGCAGAGACCGTATTCTGGTTGCCCATGGCGGAACCGAAGCCGGTCTCCATGCCCCAGATGGCGAGCAACACGCCCGGCGACACGCCGTAATTGCTCTCGATCCTCTCGAACAGCGCCGCGTTCTGCTTCTTCAGCGAACGTCCCCTGGAAATGATCGAGGCCCCGCCACGACGCTTCATGAAAGCATCCACCGAGCCGCTGAACGCCTTGTGGATGGCGCGGTCGACAGAGATCGTCTTTGTCGCGTAGCTGGCGCCGGCCAGAGCGGAAAGGCCCCTGGGGCCAACGCCTTCAGACTTGGCCTCTGCGGCGAACTCCGGCTTCCACGCCTCGAAACCGGCACCGGTCTTGCCGCAGCTGGCCGCCGCCTGCGCGCCCGTCGCCAGCGCAAGCACCGCCACCACCGTGGCAGCAAAAATCTTTCCCTTGGCAAGCAATGCCATGCTTTCTCTCCTGATTGCCCGATTCACGTCCCGGTTGCGAATTTGCCAGTGAAACGCGCCATTGTCACCGTACCCCCGGCGCCACGCTGGCCAATGCAGCGGAATTTGCCTACGATCAAGTGCTTATTGTGGCGGCGACGCTGAGCGGGACAATCCGCCCATCAAACAGAAAGTCGTAGTACGGGCATGGAACGCCCGCCGATGGCCGGCGTTTGGGCGAGGGACGGCTCCACACCATATTCCATAGCCCGACGCCGATATTCTGGCGCCCATTACACTGGCACATTGAGGCCGAGATGAAACTGTTCGACTGCCCGCATTGCGGCCACCGGCTTTATTTCGAGAACGCGCAGTGCCTGAGCTGCTCGAACCTCGTGCTCTACGACCCCGAGCATGCGCGCTTCGCTCTGTCGGATATCGACGGCATTTTCCACTGCACCAACGCCGATGAATGCGCCTGCAACTGGATGGCCGAGCCGGGCCACCCCTTCTGCCGTGCCTGCGTGCTGAACCAGTTGATCCCGGATCTCTCCGTCGACGGCAACCGCCGCCGCTGGATCCGCGTCGAAGCGGCCAAGAAGCGGGCTATCTATTCGCTGCTCGCCTTCGGCCTGCCTGTGGCGCCCAAGCAGAACCCCGGCGACGAGATCGGCCTTGCCTTCGACTTCCTGGCGGACCCGATCGGCGGCGGCCCCGGCGGCGAACGCATCCTCACCGGCCACGACAACGGCCTGATCACCCTCAACGTCGCCGAGGCGGACTCAGCCGAGCGCGAGCGGCGGCGTGTCGAGATGGGCGAGAACTATCGCACGCTGCTCGGCCATTTCCGCCATGAACTCGGCCACTACTATTGGGACCGGCTGATCCGCGACGACCCGCAAAGGCTCGATGCCTTTCGCGCGCTGTTCGGCGACGAGCGCGCCGACTATGAGCAGGCGCTGCAGACCTACTACGCCAATGGCGCGGCGCCCGACTGGCAGCAGAGCCACATCTCGGCCTATGCGACATCGCATCCATGGGAGGATTGGGCCGAGACCTGGGCGCACCATCTGCACATCACCGACACGCTGGAGATGGTGCACGCGCTGAACTTTCCGCTCGGCCAGCTGGAGACGATGGAGGCCAATGTGCTGCCGCAGGGCGACACCGGCGGCCGCCTGCAGCCCGCACCCGCCGAGCCTGACGCCGTGCCCGAGCCTTTCGAAAAGGTCCTCGCCCGCTGGCTGGTGCTGTCGGAAGCCTCCAACTCGATCAACCGCTGCATGGGTCTGCCCGACCTCTATCCCTTCGTCATTTCTGACGTGACGGCGCAGAAACTCGCTTTCGTGCACCAGCTTTTGACGGCTTTGCCGAAAGAAACCGGAACAAATCGTGAGCCAGTAGAGGCATTTTAGCCGGAACGCATGCGCTCTGTTTTCGTTTGGGGTCGCGAGGGACCATGAAAACGGAGAGAAACCATGAGACGCATACTGTTTCCGGCCGTCGCCGGGGCGCTTGTCGCCATGTCGGGTGTGGCACTCGCCGATACTGCCGTCTCGGCCGTCACTGATCTCAACGTGCGCGCCGGCCCCGGCCCGCAATATCCGGTGATCGGCGTGCTCGCCGCCGGCCAGTCGGCGACGCTCAATGGCTGCATCCAAAACAGCAAATGGTGCACCATTGCCGAAGCCGGCGGCCAGGGCTGGGTCTATTCCGACTATGTGACGGCCGCCATCACCGTCGTTACACCGCCGCAAGATGATTATCCCGACACCTATACCGGCGCGATCCTTTCCGATGACGGCCCCATCGACGCCATTGACAGGCCGCCGGCGGAAGTCGGCACCTATGTCAGCACGCATCGGCTCGACCCCGTCTATCTCGATGGCGAGGTGGTGACGGGTGCCACCTTGCCCGACACCGTCGAGCTGCGCGAAATCCCCGACTACCGCTACCGCTATGTCTACGTGAACGGCCAGCAGGCGCTGGTCGACCCGCAGACGCGGCGCATCATGTACGTCGTGCGCTGATCGAGTTCCCGAAGGCGGTCCCCATCCGCGGCCGCCTTCTTCTCGGTGTCAGCCTGGCCGCTTGGAGTTGCTCTATCGCGTCGATCTCGGCCTTCCAGGCCTTGCTCTCGACGGCGAGGTCATAGCTCGCCCGCATGTTCATCCAGAACCGCGGCGGCGGAACGATTATTCCGCACTGCAGCGAACGTTGCGCCGGCTTCGGGCCGGCCCCTAATCGATTGAAGCAATCGCCAGGCTTTTTGTCAGACTAAATGACGTTTTCAAAACGATTTTCTGGCTTTGACGCGGTGCAAAAAGAGCATTAGAAACCGGCTGTCTGAAGTCATACATGAAGGCGGCAAACGCCGCATTCCATCGCGGCTCCGGACTTCGAACTGGGGCAGCCATGAGCAAATCACCAGCCACCCGAACCGCCAGACGTGAACGGCCGCTCTCGCCGCATCTGACGATCTACCGTCCGCCGATCACCATGACGATGTCGATCATTCATCGCATCACCGGCGGCGCGCTGTATTTCGGCACGCTGCTGGTCGCCGCGTGGCTGATGGCGGCGGCGAGTTCGCAAGGCGCCTTCGATTGGGTCAACTGGGCCTTCGGCACCTGGCTCGGCCGCCTCATCCTGTTCGGCTACACCTGGGCCTTGATGCACCACATGCTGGGCGGCGTGCGCCACCTCGTGTGGGACACCGGCGCCGGGCTCGAGAAACACACGGCATCGAAGATCGCCTGGACGACGCTCGCCGGCTCGGTTCTGCTCACGCTGCTGATCTGGGTCGCCGGCTATATGGCGCGGGGAGCCCTGTGATGAGCGGCAACAAAAGCAACGATATGCGCACGCCGCTGGCCAAGGTCCGCGGCCTCGGCTCGTCCCACGAGGGCACGCAGCATTTTTGGCGCCAGCGGCTGACGGCGCTCGCCAACATCCCGCTGACGCTGTTCTTCGTCGGCTTCCTCATCGCCCTCAACGGCGCCGGCTATGCAGAAGTGCGAGCAGCGCTTGCCAATCCATTCGTGGCGCTGGTGATGATCCTTTTCCTGATCTCGGGGCTCTACCACATGCGGCTCGGCATGCAGGTGATCATCGAGGACTATGTGATCAGCGAAGGCCTGAAGCTGCTGACGATCGCGCTCAGCACATTTTTCACCATAGCGGTCGGCGTCGCCTCGATCTTCGCCCTGCTCAAACTGGCATTCGGAGGCTGATTTTGGCCAAGGACGCGAAATCAGCCAACACGGCTTACACTTACGTCGACCATAAGTTCGACGTTGTGGTCGTCGGCGCCGGCGGCGCCGGCCTGCGCGCCACGCTCGGCATGGCCGAACAGGGCCTGCGCACCGCCTGCATCACCAAGGTGTTCCCGACCCGCTCTCATACGGTGGCCGCGCAAGGCGGCATTGCCGCGTCGCTGTCCAATATGGGTCCCGACTCCTGGCAGTGGCACATGTACGACACCGTCAAAGGTTCGGACTGGCTGGGCGATGTCGACGCCATGGAATATCTGGTGCGCGAAGCACCGGCCGCGGTCTACGAGCTCGAACATTACGGCGTGCCGTTCTCGCGCACCGAAGAGGGCAAGATCTATCAGCGCCCCTTCGGTGGCCACATGATGAATTACGGTGACGGCCCGCCAGTGCAGCGCACCTGTGCTGCCGCCGATCGCACCGGCCACGCCATCCTGCACACGCTTTACGGCCAGTCGCTGAAGAACAATGCGCAGTTCTTCATCGAGTATTTCGCGCTCGACCTGATCATGGAGCCGGACGGCACTTGCACCGGCGTCGTCGCGTGGAACCTCGACGACGGCACCATCCACCGCTTCTCGGCCAAGATGGTGGTGCTGGCGACCGGCGGCTACGGCCGCGCCTATTTCTCGGCGACGTCGGCGCACACCTGCACCGGCGACGGCGGCGGCATGGCCGCGCGCGCCGGCTTCCCGCTGCAGGACATGGAGTTCGTGCAGTTCCACCCGACCGGCATCTATGGCGCCGGCTGCCTGATCACCGAGGGTGCGCGCGGCGAGGGCGGCTATCTCGTTAATTCCGAGGGCGAGCGCTTCATGGAGCGCTACGCGCCGTCGGCCAAGGACCTTGCCTCGCGCGACGTCGTCTCGCGCTGCATGACGCTGGAGATCCGCGAAGGGCGCGGCGTCGGCAAGAAGAAGGATCACATCTTCCTGCATCTGGACCATCTCGATCCGGCGGTGCTGCATGAGCGGCTGCCGGGCATTTCGGAATCGGCAAAAATCTTTGCCGGCGTCGACCTGACCAAGGAGCCGATCCCGGTATTGCCGACGGTGCACTACAATATGGGCGGCGTGCCGACCAATTACTGGGGCGAGGTGCTGAACCCGACGGCGAAAAGCCCCGACCGGGTGTCGCCCGGGCTGATGGCGGTGGGCGAGGCGGGCTGCGCCTCCGTGCACGGCGCCAACCGGCTGGGCTCGAACTCGCTGATCGATCTGGTCGTGTTCGGCCGCGCCGCCGCGATCCGCGCCGGCCAGGTCATCGACCGCAATTCGGCGATCCCTTCGCCCAGCGAAGCCTCGGTCGAAAAGATCATGGACCGCTTTGACCGGCTGCGCCACGCCAACGGCTCGACGCCGACGGCGGTGCTGCGCGAAAAAATGCAGAAGGCGATGCAGGAAGACGCGGCCGTGTTCCGCACCCAGGAGTCGCTGGAGAACGGCTGCAAGCGCATTTCGGAGCTCTGGACCGAGCTCAAGGACATAAAGGTCTACGATCACTCGATGATCTGGAACTCCGATCTGGTCGAGACGCTGGAGCTGGAAAATCTGATGGCCAACGCCATCACCACGGTCTACGGCGCCGAGGCGCGCAAGGAGAGCCGCGGCGCGCATGCGCGGGAAGATTTTGCCTCGCGCGACGACAAGGTCTGGCGCAAGCACACGCTGGCGCGGCTCAGCGAAGACGGCAAGGTGACGCTGAGCTACCGCCCGGTGCACACCGAGCCGCTGCTGGCGGAAAAGGACGGCGGCATCAGCCTCGCCAAGATCGCGCCAAAGGCCAGGGTGTATTGATCATGGCGCTGGCGGCCTCCGGATATTCGGGCACGCCGCTTCCGGCCAAGCTTGGCCTGAAGGACGGGATGGTCGCGGCGTTTATCGCGCTGCCCGACGATCTCAGTGATCTCACTGAGGCCGTCGACTTCGCTCAGGTCGACCGGTTGGGTGACTGGTCGGCGATTTCGGGAACGTCCCTGAAATACGATGCCGTGCACGCCTTCACCAAACAGCGCGCCGAGATCGAAGATCGCCTCGGCGACGTCGAGGCGGCGGTCAAGCGTAACGGCATGGTCTGGGTATCCTGGCCGAAGAAAGCATCGAAAGTGCCGACCGATGTCACCGAGGGTGTCGTGCGCGCGGAGGCTCTGAAGCGCGACCTTGTCGACGTCAAGGTCGCTGCCGTCAACGAAATCTGGTCCGGGCTGAAGCTCGTCATCCGAAAGGACCTGCGGTAATGGTCGAACTCACGCTTCCCAAGAACTCGAAGGTGCAGCCGGGCAAGACCTGGCCGAAGCCGGAGGGCGCCACCAACCTCAGGGAATATCGCATCTACCGCTGGTCGCCGGACGATGATGAGAACCCGCGCATCGACACCTATTTCGTCGACATGGACGATTGCGGGCCGATGGTGCTCGACGCGCTGTTGTGGATCAAGAACAAGATCGACCCGACGCTGACCTTGCGCCGCTCCTGCCGCGAAGGCATTTGCGGCTCCTGCGCCATGAACATCGATGGCTCCAACACGCTGGCCTGCACCAAGGGCTGCGACGACATTTCCGGCGCCGTCAAAGTCTACCCGCTGCCGCATATGCAGGTGGTCAAGGATCTGGTACCCGACCTCACCAATTTCTATGCCCAGCACGCCTCGATCCAGCCATGGCTGAAGACGGTGTCGCCGGAGCCGGCCAAGGAATGGCTGCAGAGCCATGAGGACCGCGAGAAGCTCGACGGGCTCTACGAATGCATCTTGTGCGCCTGCTGCTCGACCTCGTGCCCGAGCTACTGGTGGAACGGCGACCGTTATCTCGGTCCGGCAACGCTGCTGCAGGCCTATCGCTGGCTGATCGACAGCCGCGATGAGGCCAAGGGCGAGCGGCTCGACAATCTCGAAGACCCGTTCCGGCTCTATCGCTGCCACACCATCATGAACTGCGCGCAGACCTGTCCCAAGGGGCTGAACCCGGCCAAGGCGATTGCGGAAATCAAGAAGATGATGGTGGAGCGGCGGGTTTAGGCGCGGCGGGCCGCTCTCGACAAACTCGAACGCAGCGATCCTTCGCGCCCCCCTCTGTCCTGCCGGACGTTCGTCGTTCGAAAAGCCAAGCAATTGGCTTTCCGTCCGCTGCGCGGACCACTCCTCAACCCCCACGGGTGGGGAGATTGGCGGTCACTGCGGCTTTTGCCAATCTCCAAGGTTGAAGGATGGCGCGCTGTCGGCGAAGCTACCGATCTCCCCCCATGTGGGGGAGATGTCCGGCAGGACAGAGGGGGGCGCTGTCCCGCCGGCGCCAGAAAGGATTGCAACCCAATGACCGACTCCGACCTTCCAATCCTCACTCCCGTCGAAGCCCGCATTCTCGGCTGCCTGATCGAAAAGAAGGAGCTGACCCCGGATGTCTATCCGCTGACACTGAATGCGGCACTTGCCGCCGCCAACCAGAAGACGGCGCGCGAGCCCGTCATGGCGCTGGAACAGACGGAGGTGCACCGGGCTCTGAAGCTGCTCGAGCAGAAGGGGTTGGTGCGGCAGATGTTCGGCTCGCGCGTCGAGCGCTATGAGCACCAGATGGCGCAGCGCTTCTCGCTGACCACGCCGCAGACCGCCTTGCTTGGGCTGCTTCTGTTGCGGGGTCCACAGACGGCGCATGAGCTCCTGGCGCGGAGCGAGCGCATGGCACGGTTTTCGTCGATCGAGGATCTCCGGGCCGAACTCGACATGCTGATCGGCCGCCGGCCGCCGCTGATCCAGGAAATCCCGCGCGGTCCAGGCCAGCGCGAGGACCGTTACGTGCATCTTCTCGCTGGCCCGGTGGATATCGCGGCCCTGTCTGCCCAGCGGAGTGCGCCGGCACTGCCTGCTTCCGACCTGGAAGCAAGGATTGAATCGCTGGAGCAGGAAGTCGCAGCACTTCGCGCCCGGCTCGACGCGTTGGGGGCTTAGCAGTCAACGGAGACGTTGGCGAAGGATCGCTACCCCTCCGCCTTAGCCAGCTCATTTCCTCCCATAAACACCGCTCGCCTCGCCCCCGGGATCGGTCAGCCGCAGCCGCCTTCCTTCCAACTCCCAGCGCAACGAAACCGGCTTCAAATCGCCGGGTTTGAACTTCCACAGGCCTGTCAGGTCAGGACGGCAGCCATTGACCGATCGATAACTCCCCGCTTTAGGCGTGAACACAATCGTCGCGTCGTCCATCGTCACGGTGCCGGTCTTCAGGGTCAGCGACTGGATCTGGCCGCAACCGTCGACCAGGGACGATTGAAACAGCGAATATTCAGCGCGACCGTCGGCGCGAAAGGTGAAGGAGATGCTGCCGCCGCTGCCCGGCGCGCAATTGCCGAGCGGGTCGCAATAGTCGCCGGAGGCCGCTGCAAACCCCCATTTTCCGAGGAGGGCCGCCGGCATGGCGCCGCGATGGGACCGTGTCGCCGGTCCCGTGCCCTGGCTGGAGGCATCGACGATGCCGAAGACCAGTGACCCGGCGAGGACTGCCAGTCCGATGCCTGCCGCCCGGCGTTTGCGCAGCCTCAGCATCCCTTGCTCGCGGCAAGCTGTCGGAGATAGGCAAGCCGCGTGCCGATGACATTGTTGACGATCGCCATCTTGCCGGCCGGCGCCATGCCGCCATATTTTTTCATCGACGGCCCGTGGTTCTTGGCCTCCTCGTAACCTGCCATCAATTGCCGCAGATCCAGACAGGACATCGAGGCGTATTTCGCCTGTTCCTGCGGGCTGATGACGCCAGACTGCGCCATGCCGATGGAGTTGGAGGCCGCCATGCCGGCCATGCTGACGACGGCCGAAACCGGGTTGATGCCGACGCAGCCGGAAAGGCCAAGACAGAGCAGCGGCGCTGCCAGAAGGCTGGACCTCGTGCTCATGGCTGACGCTCCCCGGTACGCGGCGGCAACTTGAGGTCGCGATGGTCGGCGACGGTCTTGCCGAGTGCGAGCGACAAGATATAGACGCGTGGATTGAAGCCCGCCGAGGCGAGACCCGACAGAGTCTTGAACAGTTGCAAATGATACATCGAACCCCTTTTGGGAACCCCTTGTGGTTGTTGCCGATTGCGGTCCCCGCTGGGGAAGCACGCCGCAAACTAGGGTGGTCGAAGACGGGCAGCTTGGACGAAACGGCCCTGAAAGCGGCCCAAACGGCCCTGGATTGACGTTTTCAGGACGTCGGCGCATATCAGCGCGCATCATTGGACCATGATCTTTTCGGGATCATGGTCTGAGGCATGGGGGTGCCGATGACTGCGACGATGGGGCAATCCGCCTCGTTTCGATTGATGACGGACATGCTTCCGGAGCGCGATCGCGTCGAGGTGATGCGCGAGGTCTATGGCCGCACAGTGCTCAAGGTCGATCTCGATCCGCTCGGGCCGACACATGTCGACATGAAGGTGCGCGCCTTGCCTGGCCTCGGTATCGCCACCGGCACTTGTTCGGAATTCCGCGTCCATCACTCGACGCGGCTGATCGATAATGACGACCTGATCCTGCTGGCGGCGCTTGATGGCGCGAGCGTGATGAAGCATCGCGGCCGCGAAGAGCCGGTCGGTAACGGCCATGCATTGATGATGAGCGGCGAAGAGGTCGGCCTCAACATCATCCAGCCGGGCGGCCTGCGCTTCGTCAATATGAGCTTCTCGCTCAAGCAGCTGTCACCGCTGGTCGGCGACCCGGCCCGAGCGCTGATGCAGCCGCTGCCGACCGGCGGCGGCGCGATGCGGCTGCTGCTCGACTATGTACAGTCAATCCAGGACTGCGATGGGCTAACGCCCGAGACCTGGCATCTGGCGACGACGCATATTTTCGACCTTGTCGCCCTGGCGATGGGCGCAACCCGCGACGCGGCGGAAATCGCGCGCGGGCGCGGCGTGCGCGTGGCGCGGCTGCGTGCCATCAAGGCCGATATCACCGCTCATGGCGGGCACGGCAGGCTTTCGGCCGAAGATGTCGCCAGGCGTCACCGCCTCTCGGCTCGCTACGTGCGAAAACTGTTCGCGAGCGAAGGCACGTCGCTATCGGATTTCATGCTGTGCCAGCGGCTGCTGCGCGCCCACCGCATGCTCTGCGATCCCCGCCAGGCCGGCCGCAGCATCACCGCGGTCGCCTTCGAGGCGGGCTTCAACGACCTGTCCTATTTCAACCGGCTTTTCGGCGGCGCTACGATGCAACGCCGTCGGACGTGCGGGCGGCGGCGCTGAAGAGTTGATCCATGAACCGAAACACCGGCACGAGGCCGGCGTTTCTCACTTCGAATTCGTGCCGTTCACCCCAGCCTGGCGTCGAGCGACACCTTGATGGCGCCGAGCGCCTTTGAGACCGGGCATTCGGCCTTGGCCTTCTCGGCCAATTCCTTGAATTTCGCCGCATCGATGCCCGGCACCTTGCCGACCACGGTGATGGCGCTGCCGGTGATGCCGGTGCCGGGCACCAGCGTCACCACCGCCTTGGTGTCGAGTTGAGTGGCGGGGGTGCCGTTCTCGGCCAGGAAGTGGGAGAATTGCATGGCGTAGCAGCCGGCATGAGCCGCCGCGATCAACTCTTCGGGATTGGTGCCGGATTTGCCGCTTTCGTCCTCGAAACGCGCCTTGAACGAATAAGGCGTGCCCTTCAATGCGCCGCTCTGCGTGTCGAGCGTGCCATTGCCCTCTTTCAGATTGCCTTTCCAGACGGCGTTTGCGGTGCGGTCCATGAAGTCCTCCTTGATTACAGCGGTAGCGCCGGCCAGGCGGCGTTCCCTTCAACTATAGCGCGGCGGCCGGGGAAGACCACCGGGCTGTTTCGGGGCCGGCGCCGCCTTGCGGAAATTTCTTTGAAAAAAATCTGCGTGCAAAAATGTCGACTTCTGTCGAACCCGGCCGTCCTGCGGGTGGCCACGGATTCTCGTGGCGGATGGAGGTTCACATGAACAATCTGTTTTCTGCCCATTGGACAAGCACCGGCCGATCGGCTGATCTGAGAGAAATCGACCGGCTACGCCTGCCGCCTTCCGGCTTTGGCCGGCTGCTTGCGGCTATTGCCATCATCGGCATTGCGGTGATCCTTCTCGACCATGCGGCTGCGGGGGCGAGCGCAACCGATACCGTGATCGCCTATGGTTCGTCTGAGCAAGGGAGCTGGAAATGAAGTATGTCTGTCTGGTCTACGGCGAGGAAAAAGACCTCCATGCCATGACGCCGCAGCGCCTGGCCAAGCTCGACGCCGATTCGATGGCCCATGACCGGTCACTGGATCAGCGCGGGGTGCTGATCATCGCGCAGGCGCTGCAATCGGTGAAGACGTCGAAGACGGTGCGGCGGCGCCAGGGCAAGCGGCTGATCACCGACGGACCGTTCGCCGAGACCAAGGAGCAATTGCTTGGTTTCGTTATGATCGAAGCCGATGGTCTCGAACAAGCACTGGAGATCGCCGGCGAGATTCCGCTGGCCGAAATCGGCACCGTGGAGGTCAGGGCGATCTATAACGTTCCAGGGTCGTAGGCCGACGATCGGCGGGCTCATGCAGGTCGGCGGATCATGTCCGCCGCCTTCTCGGCAATCATCACCACCGGCGAGGCCGTGTTGCCGGAAACGATGCGCGGCATGATCGAGGCATCGATGACGCGCAGCCCATCGACACCGGTCACGCGCAAATCGGGGCTGACGACGGCGCGGTCGTCGATGCCCATCCGGCAGGTGCCGACCGGATGGAAGATCGTCGTGGCGATCGAGCCGATCTGGTGCAGCAAATCGTCGTCGGACTGGTGGGCGAGACCGGGCAGGATTTCCTCCGGATGGAAGCCGGCAAGCGCCTTGGCGGTCATGATGCTGCGCGCCTGGCGTACCGAGCGCAGCGCGATCTCGCGGTCGCGGACCGTGGACAGATAATTCAGCCGGATCTCCGGCTGCACGGCCAGTTCGCGCGTCGTGGCATGCACGGAGCCGACGCTGTCGGGCCGCAAATTGCAGACCGACATGGTGATCGCAGGGAACGGGTGTAGCGGGTCGCCAAGCCGGTCCGTCGACAGCGGCTGGACGTGGTATTCCAGGTCCGGCGTCGCCATCGACGGATCGGATTTGCTGAACATGCCGAACTGGCTCGGCGCCATCGACATCGGCCCCGAGCGGGCAAAGGCATATTGCAGCGCGATCCGCGCCTTGCCGGTCAGGCTGTTGGCAAGCGTGTTGAGCGTCAGCGCCGACGACACCTTGTAGACGGTGCGGATCTGCAGATGGTCCTGCAGGTTCTCGCCGACATCGTGGCTGGCGTGGACGACCTCTACGCCGAGTGCGGCAAGCCGACCCGGTTGTCCGACACCGGAAAGCTCCAGCAGCTTCGGCGTGTTGATCGAACCTGCCGTCAGCAGCACCTCGCTTGTGGCCTTTGCCTCGATGGTTTCGCCGCCGACTCGATAACGGACGCCCATCGCTCGCTTGGTTTCGAACAGCACCGTCTCGACATGGGCGTTGATGACCAGCCGAAGGTTGGGCCGCCGCAGTGCCGGGCGCAGGAATGCCTTGGCCGTGTTCCAGCGCACGCCCTTGCTCTGGTTCACTTCGAAGAAGCCGGACCCCTCATTGTCGCCGTCATTGAAATCCTCGCGCGGAATGATGCCGAATTCCTTTGCCGCCTCCTGCACCGTGTTGAGGATCGGCCAGGACAGACGCTGCCGCGCCACTTTCCATTCGCCGCCGGCACCATGCAGCTTGGTCTTGCCGCCATGGTGGTCCTCGGATTTGAGGAAATAGGGCAGCACATCGTCCCAGCCCCAGCCGACATTGCCCATCTGCCGCCAGCCATCATAGTCCGCTGCCTGGCCGCGCATGTAGATCATGCCGTTGACCGAGGTGCAGCCACCCAGCACCTTGCCCCTGGGATAGACCAGCGAGCGGCCGTTCAGGCCGGCTTCCGGGGCGGTCTTCATCATCCAGTCGGTGCGTGGATTGCCGATGCAATAGAGATAGCCGACCGGGATATGCACCCAGTGGTAATTGTCGCTGCCGCCGGCCTCGAGCAGCAGCACGCGCGTCGCCGGATCCTCGCTCAGGCGGTTGGCCAGCACGCAGCCGGCGGTGCCTGCGCCGACGATAATGTAGTCGTAGTCGCCATCGAGCCGTTGGGTCATTGCGGTGCTCTACTCGGTCCTGCGGCCTGTTCGGCCCAGAACGATCGCAGCGTATCGGCAAGGCCGCAATAGGCACGACGTGCGTTCGTAATGTTCCTGCATCGCCGCGGGGCATGCGGCCGGGTCTGTATTTCTTAACCGACCTCAACTCTTGCGTGTTGAAGCTACGCCGGAGTTCTCTTATCGTCGCCGCAATTTCCGGGGGAATTCGATATGCCTTTCCTGATTGCTATTCTCGGCGTGCTGGGAGCGGCGGCGTTCTGGTGGTACCGCATGAAGGCGATGAACGACGCCGCGCGCGAGGTCGCCGATGTCGTCGGGCGCGTCCAGGGCAACATCCGCCGAAAGAAGCTGCGCAAGCAGGCGGCGCTGTCGCCGCTGACGGCGATCGACGACCCTGTCGTGGCGGCGGCGACGCTGATCACCGCCATGGCCGCGGAGCATGGCCCGATCCTGCCGAAGCGCGAAACGATTATCCGCGAGGTGATCTCGCAGATTGCCGAGAATCAGAAGAAGACCGACGAGGCCGTCGTCTACGCGAAGTGGGCCTCGGCGCAGATCGACGACACAACGATCGTCATCGACAAGCTGGCGCCGTTCCTGCGCGAACGCCTCGATCCGCACGAGCGGGAGGATCTGTTGCAAATGCTGGATCGTGTTTCCAAGGGCGGTGAGCAGAGCTTCAAAGTCGCCGACCAGCGGATGCTGCGGCTGCGGCAAAAGCTGGGTTTCGAGGTCAACTAATTCCCGTTAACGTCGATCTTGAACGGAAGGCAGGCGTACCTACGTCAGGGGAAGGCACACCAAACCGTCAAGGCACAGATGGAAGCAATTGCCTACGTGGCTGCGCAATTGGCCGATCTGGTTGACACGCTGTTTGGTGACTGGCTGCGCAAATTCAGGGCCGGCAGGTTTGTGCTCGGCATGCTGGCCGCCATTGTGGTTTTCTACTACCTCTTTTGGTTGCTAGATTTGTTCCCCCTTAAATAGCCGCGGTGTGTCGCCGGACAGGCCGGACGCCTGGCGGATGAAAAACTCCTTCAGTCTGGGCATGCGCTCGACGAGGCCGAGGCCGATGTCGCGGAGCTGGCGCAGCGGGCCGATGTCGTTGGAAAACAACCGGTTCAGCACGTCGGTGGTGACGCCCATCTGCACGGTGTCGAAACGCCGCCATTGCTGGTAGCGCTCAAGCACGTCCAGCGCGCCGATGTCCTGGCCGAGGCGGTCGGCCTCGACAATTACTTCGGCAAGGGCCGCCACATCCTTAAAGCCGAGATTGAGGCCTTGGCCGGCGATCGGGTGGATGCCGTGGGCGGCGTCGCCGGCAAGCGCGATGCGCGGGGCGACGAAGGCGCGTGCAATGGTCAGGCTGAGCGGCCAGGCGCGCGGCTTGTCGATGACGCGGATCTCGCCGAGCTTGAGGCCGAAGCGCAGTTCCAGTTCATGCTCGAAGACGAGGTCGTCGCCGTCGACCAGTTTTTGCGCGTCCTCCGAGCGTTCGACCCAGACCAGCGACGAACGGTTGGTGCCGTCCTCGGTCGGCTTCAGCGGCAGCGTCGCAAACGGGCCGGCGGGCAAAAAATGTTCCTCGGCGCGGCCATTGTGCGGCCGCTCATGCGCCACCGTGCAGACAATGCCGGACTGGCCGTATTCCCACTTCACCGTCTTGATGCCGGCCATGTCGCGCAATTTCGAATTGACGCCGTCGGCGGCAACCAGCAGCCGCGCTTTCAGCGTCGCGCCGTCGGCCAGATGCACGGTGACACCGGCTCCGTTGCTGTCGAAAGAGGTGACCGCGACACCTTCGATGATATCGATGCCGAGCTCTTGCGCGCGGCGGCGCAAGGCGCCGTTCAGATCCTTGTTGGCGACCATATGCGCGAACGGCTCGCCCGGCGCGACCTCGCCGTCGAAGGTCAGAAACACCGAGCGCACCGGATCGGCGGTTCGGGAATCGGTGACGATCATTTCGGTGATCGCCTGCGATTGACCGACGATTTCCTGCCAGACGCCGAGCTGGTCGAGCATGCGGCAGGCGGCAGCGGCGATGGCCGAGGCGCGGCCGTCTTTTTGCCAGACGCCGGCGGGGGCTGCATCGACGACTGCAACTGCGAGGTTCGGCCGCGCCTGTTTCAGCGACACGGCGGCGGCGAGGCCGACATAGCCGGCGCCGGCGACCAGCACGTCGAGTGTGGTTTTTGCGTCCGTCTTGCGGTCTGCCATGTCAATTCCTTTCGAAGTCTCGACCATCCTCGCCCACTGGGGCATTCCGGCCTTGACTGCCCGCCATTCCTGTCGGAAACCGCCATAGCATCTTACGGCGAGGTCACGAAACATGACGGCGGCCATGGACGAGCTTCTCAGCATTCTCGACCTCGAGCAGCTGGAACACAATCTGTACCGTGGTCGCAGCCCCAAGCTCGACTGGCAGCGCGTCTTCGGCGGTCAGACCATCGCCCAGGCCCTGGTCGCCGCGCAGCGC
This sequence comes from Mesorhizobium neociceri, assembly GCF_013520985.1. Taxonomy (GTDB): domain Bacteria; phylum Pseudomonadota; class Alphaproteobacteria; order Rhizobiales; family Rhizobiaceae; genus Mesorhizobium; species Mesorhizobium neociceri. Next base: position 41,343 of record NZ_JACDTY010000018.1, read on the forward strand.
ACGGTCGAGCCCAAGCGCCACGTGCATTCGCTGCACGGCTATTTCATGCGGCCGGGCGACACCAAGGTCCCGATCGTCTACGAGGTCGACCGCATCCGCGATGGCGGCTCCTTCACCACGCGCCGCGTGGTGGCGATCCAGCATGGCCAGGCAATCTTTTCGCTGGAAGCCTCATTCCAGCAGGACGAGGTCGGTCTCGAGCACCAGCTGCCGATGCCACGCGACGTGCCGGCGCCCGACAGCCTGTTGTCGCAACGCGAATTGCTGGGCAAATTCGGCGAGGCGGTGCCGGACGGCATCAAGCGCTACTGGGAGCGTGACCGGCCGATCGAGATGAAGCCGGTGATGCTGAAGCACTACACCAGCCGCGAAAAGCTGGAGCCGCAGCAGAACATCTGGATCCGCACCACCGGCCCGGTGCCGGCCGACCGCGGCACCCAGGCGGCGGTGCTGGCCTACCTCTCCGACATGACGCTGCTCGACACCTCGACCTTCGCCCATGGCCGCGCCATTTTCGACCGCGACATCCAGGCGGCGAGCCTCGACCACGCCATGTGGTTCCACCGCAGCCATCCGCTCGACGACTGGATCCTGTACACGCAGGACAGCCCGTCGACGCAGGGGTCGCGCGGTTTCACCCGCGGCTCGCTGTTTGCCCGCGACGGCACGCTGATCGCCTCGGTTGCCCAGGAAGGCCTCATCCGCCTGAAGCGCCCGCCTGCCGAATAGGCATTTTGCAAAAATTGCCCAATTTTTGATCAGTGACTGTCCTGTGACGATGTGCACCTTGCTGCCACGCCCTCGGCAATCTGTTTGTTTACAATGAGTTAACACCCTGCTTCGGCAACTGGCACGGAGCTTGAATCCTGCCGGGCACTCTCCGGGCTCTTTGGGATCGGTGAAGGTGTGCAAACGCGGGGGACCGCAACAGCAAAGGGTGAAACCTTATGAAAATCGTGATGGCAATCATCAAGCCGTTCAAGCTCGACGAGGTGCGCGAAGCGCTCACCGCCGTCGGCATCCAGGGCCTGACCGTCACCGAAGTCAAAGGCTACGGGCGTCAGAAGGGACATACGGAAATCTATCGCGGAGCGGAATACGCGGTCAGTTTCCTGCCGAAAATCAAGATCGAAGTCGCGGTCAGCACCGACCTGGTCGACAAGGCCGTGGAAGCCATCACGGCGGCGGCAAAGACCGGCCAGATCGGCGACGGCAAGATCTTCGTCTTCGGCATCGATCAGGCGGTGCGCATCCGTACCGGCGAAACAGACACCGACGCGCTCTGAGCGGCGAACACGTATTCCAATGGAGAGTTCAATGAATATTCCTTCCACCTTGAAGACGACGGGACGCGCGGCCGCACTTGGCTCGCTCGCTCTCGCAGCATTGGGCAGCGTCGCCGCCTTCGCGCAGGAAGCAGCCCCCGCGGCCGCGGCTGCCGCCCCGGCGGCGCCGACGCCTGTGCTCGACACCGGCAACACCGCCTGGATGCTGACTTCGACGGCGCTGGTGCTGATGATGACCATTCCCGGCCTGGCGCTGTTTTACGGCGGCATGGTGCGCAAGAAGAACGTGCTCGCCACCATCATGCAGAGCTTCGCCATCACCTGCCTGGTGACGATCCTGTGGTTCATGTTCGGCTATTCGCTGGCCTTTTCCACCAATGATTCCGCCAGCATGAACAGCTTTATCGGCGGCGCCTCGAAATTCTTCCACCATGGCATCACCACCTCGTCGCTGTGGTTGCCCGGCGTGGTGAACATTCCTGAGTTCGTCTTCTCGATGTTCCAGATGACGTTTGCCATCATCACGCCCGCGCTGATCGCAGGCGCCTTTGCCGAACGCATGAAGTTCTCGGCGCTGCTGATCTTCATGGCGCTGTGGCTGCTGGTCGTCTACGTGCCGGTCGCGCATTGGGTCTGGGGTGGCGGCTTCCTCGGTACGGCTGGCGTTCTTGACTTCGCCGGCGGCACGGTCGTCCACATCAATGCCGGTGTCGCGGGTCTGGTCTGCGCCCTGGTTCTCGGCAAGCGCGAAGGCTACGGCACCGTCAACATGGCGCCGCACAACCTGGTCTATTCGGTGATCGGCGCTTCGCTGCTGTGGGTCGGCTGGTTCGGCTTCAACGCCGGTTCGGAACTGGCGGCCGACGGCCTTGCCGGTGCCGCCATGCTCAACACCCAGGTTGCCACCGCCGCGGCGGCTCTGGCCTGGATGTTTGCAGAATGGATCGTCGCCAAGAAGCCCTCCGTGCTCGGCATCATCTCGGGTGCGGTTGCCGGCCTCGTCGCAGTGACGCCGGCTTCCGGTTTCGTCAACCCGACCGGCGCCTTCATCGTCGGCATCGTCGCCGGCGTGCTCTGCTACATCTCGGCGGTCAAGGTGAAGCACATGTTCGGCTATGACGACTCGCTCGACGCCTTCGGCGTGCATGGCGTCGGCGGCATCATCGGTGCTCTGCTGACCGGCGTGCTTGCCGATCCGGCGATCAACAGCCTGTCGTCGGGCGCCTCGCTCGGCAAGCAGGTCTACGGCGTTGCCGTCACCATCATATGGACGGCGATCGCTACCCTCGTGATCCTCTACATCGTCAAGGCGCTGGTCGGCCTGCGGCCCAGCACCCAGGAAGAGGTCGAAGGTCTCGACATCAGCCAACATGGCGAGGTGGTTCCGTAAGGCCACTTGCCAACGGGACCGGCGGAACCCTCCTCCCGCCGGTCCCGCATTGATTTAGGAGAATCCCGTCGTGACGCTCCCGAAAAGGGCTCACGCTTTGAGGCCCGGGTCATTCCGGGCCTCTTTTTTGGTGAAAACGTTCTGGCAATCATGCGTTTTGCGCAATCACGTTCGTGTGATGCGCCATCCCAAGGAAACATCGCCCACTTCGGTTCCGAACTGTGGAAACGGTTGTCGTCCAGGCGGCCGCTGAAAACGACAGGGAAGGAATTCGTTATGAACCTTAGGAACATCTGCGTCGGCGCAATGGCGCTGGCCATGGTCAGCGGCCCGGTTTTCGCCGGCGCGCTCGACGAACCCGACAATATGGCGCCGTTCTTCACCGATTCCGGCATGATGAAGATGAAGCCGATGGAGGAGTTCAAGGCGGCCTTCATGGCGATGCCGATGGAAAAGCAGGAAGCGATGAAGAAGGAATGCAACGACGCGGCAATGAGCAAGCCGCATGCTGAATTCTGCGCCAACGTCCAGGCGCTCGGCGGCGCCAACTGACGTTCGATGTAAAGGGATGGCGAGCCAAAGCGCCGGCCATCCCCTTTCAAAGCACGCATCCCCCGTGCCGGGGATGTAGGCGCCGGCAAGGTGTTGCATCCCCGCCAGGTCGCCGGATTGGCGACCTGCTCCATCAGGAAGCCTTGCCATGAAAAAAGCCTACGAAAAGCCGACGCTGTCAAAGCGCGAAAAGCTGTCCACAGTCACGGCCAACATCCCTCTGTCGCAGCAGGCTTGAGCACTTCGGACGGCCGGGGCGCGCTCTGTGCGAGATCGTCGCCGACGGCCGTATAGTTAATGCGGCCTTAACCTTCCCCCCGATAGTCTGGCATCCGAATCTGCCGGAGTGCGTCATGCGCCCGGCCAGTCCATGACAGACGGGGAACGAAGCATGCGTTCAGGGGCTTCAGCACCGCTCGCGCTGACCGATACGGGGCACGGCATCCAGGCATTTGCGCGGCGCCAGGTCGGGCGGCTGGTCGGCGCCGGCCTGTTTGCGCTGGTCGCTTTTGGGGTCGCAGCGCTGGCCACCTGGAACGTCGCCGATCCGAGCTTCTCGCACGCCACCGACAACATCGTCACCAACGCCATGGGCTATGCTGGCGCGGTGTTCTCCGACCTTGCCATGCAGTTCTTCGGCCTTGCCGCGGTCGCCGCCTTGGTGCCGGCGGTGATCTGGGGCTTTCTCCTGTTTTCGGCGCGTGGCGTCGACAGGCTGCCGAAGCGCGGCGTTGCCTGGTTCGGCTTCGCGCTGCTTGCCGCGGCAATGGCCGGCTGCGTGGTGCCGCCCAAGACCTGGCCGCTGCCGACCGGCCTCGGCGGCGTGTTCGGCGACATGGTGCTCAACATCCCCGGCCTGCTCATTGGCGGCTACCCAACCGGCATCATTGCAAGCATCATTGCCATGATGCTCATTGCGCCGGCGCTGTGGCTGTTTGCCTACGGCTCGGCGCTGATTGCGCGCAAGAACGGCTTTGCCGTGATGGAGCGCAGTGCGGAGCCCGATCCCCGGGAGGACGACCTGCTCTTCGACGAAGACGAGGACGAGGGCGACGAAGGCATATTGGCACTCGGCGCGATCACCCATTGGTGGCTGTCGTTCCGCGCCTGGATGCACCGCCGGGCTGTGCGCCGCCAGCAGGAGCGCGACGAGTACGAGCCGGAGATGGAGCAGCGCTCCACCGCATGGCGCCGCGCCGCCGAACGGGTCGAATCAGCCGAGTTCGCCGAGCAGCGCATGAGCCCGGATGGCCGCGCCCGCGTCGAGCCGGAATTCTTCGCCGCCATGGTCAATGACCGCAGCGTTTCCGTCGATCCGGACGATGACGACGTCCTCGACGCCGGTTTCGACAATGGCGACGAGGAGGTCGAGTTCGACGACGAGCCGGTCCAGCGCCGTGCCTCGCCAAACGCCAAGGTGCAGAACTTCCGCTCCGATGCGGCGACCCGCGTCGCAGCACCCGCGCCGCGTCCCGCTCCTGGCGCCCGCGTCCAGCGCGAGGCGCAGACCTCGCTGATCGGCTCGGAAACATTTGAAATGCCGTCGCTGCATTTCCTGTCCGAACCGAAGAATGTGGTGCGCGACGCCAGCCTGTCGAAGGACGCGCTGGAGCAGAATGCGCGCCTGCTCGAGGGCGTGCTGGAGGATTTCGGCGTCAAGGGCGAGATCATCGCGGTGCGGCCCGGCCCGGTGGTCACGCTCTATGAGCTGGAACCGGCGCCCGGCATCAAATCGTCGCGCGTCATCGGTCTGTCCGACGACATCGCCCGCTCGATGAGCGCCATTGCCTGCCGTGTCGCCGTTGTGCCTGGCCGCAACGCCATCGGCATCGAACTGCCGAATGCCAAGCGCGAGACCGTGTATCTCAGGGAGATCATGGCCAGCCGCGATTTCGAGACCACCAAGGCGAAGCTGGCGCTGGCGCTGGGCAAGACCATCAATGGCGAGGCGGTCATCGTCGACATCGCCAAGATGCCGCACGTGCTGGTCGCCGGCACCACCGGTTCCGGCAAGTCGGTCGCCATCAACACCATGATCCTGTCGCTGCTCTACCGGCTGACGCCGCAGGATTGCCGGCTGATCATGATCGATCCGAAAATGCTCGAACTTTCCGTCTATGACGGCATCCCGCATCTGCTGACGCCGGTCGTCACCGATCCGAAGAAGGCAGTTGTGGCGCTGAAATGGACCGTGCGCGAGATGGAGGATCGCTATCGCAAGATGTCCAAGGTCGGCGTGCGCAACATCGACGGCTTCAATGCGCGCGTGCAATTGGCCGAGAAGAAGGGCGAAAAAATCTCGCGCACCGTGCAGACCGGCTTCGACCGCCAGACCGGCGAGGCGATCTACGAAACCGAGAATCTCGACCTCGAGCCGATGCCTTACATCGTCGTCATCATCGACGAGATGGCCGATTTGATGATGGTCGCCGGCAAGGACATTGAAGGTGCCGTGCAGCGGCTGGCGCAGATGGCGCGCGCCGCCGGCATCCACGTCATCATGGCGACGCAACGTCCGTCGGTCGACGTCATCACCGGCACCATCAAGGCCAATTTCCCGACCCGTATCTCCTTCCAGGTGACGTCGAAGATCGACAGCCGCACCATTCTGGGCGAACAGGGCGCTGAACAGCTGCTCGGCATGGGCGACATGCTCTATATGGCCGGCGGCGGCCGTATCCAGCGCGTGCACGGCCCGTTCGTCTCCGACGACGAGGTCGAGAGGATCGTCGCGCATCTGAAGCTGCAGGGCGTGCCCGAATATCTCGACGCCATCACCGAGGATGATGGCGATGACGATGACGACGAGCCATCGGGTAAGGGCGGTTCCGGTGGCGGCGGCAATTTCGAGGATTCCGACGATCCTTATGACCAGGCGGTGGCCGTGGTGCTGCGCGACGGCAAGGCCTCGACCAGCTATATCCAGCGAAGGCTCGGCATCGGCTACAACCGCGCCGCGTCGATCATCGAGAAGATGGAGAAGGAAGGCATTGTCGGCCCGGCCAACCATGCCGGCAAACGCGAGATCCTGGTGCCGACGGAGGACGACAAATTCTGATCAGCTGATGCGACCGGCGGCAACCTTGAACCTTTTGGCGCGTTCAAGCGACAGAGTGCCGTCCGGTCCGCCAAACTTAAGTCTAACTGGGGGTCCACGGACTGCAACGAGACACACACCACACGAGAGTGACCGGCATGAAAAACGATCTCAGCGATTTCGCTCCAAACCGCCGCCAGCTGCTCGGCCTTGGCCTGGTTCTTGCCGGCGCCGCGGCCGTCAATGTCATGCCGGGGTTCCAGCTTCTGGCCTCGGCGCAGGCGGCGGTGCCGCCGGCGGCGCAAAAGATCGCCGACCACTTCTCCTCGGTCAAATCGATGAGCGGCGAGTTCGTGCAGTTCGGACCCAACAACCAGCAGACCGGCGGCAAGTTCTTCCTCGAGCGGCCGGGCAAGATCCGCTTCAACTATGACGGCAAGTCGAATTTCCGGGTGATTTCCGACGGCAAGTCGGTGGTCATCCTCAACCAGCGGCTGAAAACGTCCGATCTCTATCCGCTGTCGAAGACGCCGCTCAAGCTGTTGCTCGACAACCGGATCGACCTCTCCGGTGGCCGCGTCAAATCGATCAAGGAAGAGAGCGACCTCACCACCATCCAGCTCGCCGACAAATCGGTTTTCGGCAATTCGAAGATCACGATGATGTTCGATCCGAAATCCTACGACCTGCGGCAGTGGACCATCACCGATGCGCAGGGCAAGGACACCACGGTGATGATCTACAACACCAAGGAAGGCGTCAGCTTTCCGCCGGACACGTTTGCCATCGACTATACGGCGAACCGCGAGCTGAACACCAAGACCCGCTAGATTCAGGTGAGGCCGGCCTGCAAATGGCGGTCTCCTCCGCTTCCGGTGCTCACGTACTTTAAGTACGCTCCGCTCCGGTTCTCGGAGACCACCATTTTCGACTCGGCCTGACCTGAATCACGGTCGCCGCTGGGGAAGCATCCCGCAAAGGCTGGCTTGTGTTTGTGGCGCTCGGCTGGCAGTAGATCGGCGAGCTTGTTCGGACCGCCGCATGCCCTTCACAGTTGCCACCTGGAACATCAACTCCGTGCGCTTGCGCATGCCGATCGTCGAGCGGCTGCTGAGCGAGCAGGCGCCGGACGTGCTTTGCCTGCAGGAGACGAAGGTTCCGGATGAGCTGTTTCCGGAAAAAGCCTTCCGCAAGGCGGGCTACGAGTACATCGCCTTCCATGGCCAGAAGGGCTACCACGGCGTGGCGACGGTGGCGCGGCGGCCGATCGAGATTGTCGAGAAGCGGCGCTTCTGCGAGATCGACGACAGCCGCCATCTGTCGGTCAAGGTCCAAGCTGGCGGCAAGGCGATCCTGATCCACAATTTCTATGTGCCGGCCGGCGGCGACGAGCCCGATCCCGAGATCAACCGCAAATTCCGCCACAAGCTCGATTTCGTCGCCGAGATGAACGCCATCCGCGCCAGCCATGACGAGGCGTCTGCCTCGATCCTGGTCGGCGACCTCAACATCGCGCCGCTGGAGCATGATGTCTGGTCGCACAAGCAATTGCTCAACCTCGTCAGCCACACGCCGGTCGAGACCTCGAATTTCGAGGCGATGCGGATCGCCGGCGACTGGGTCGACCTGATGCGGCTCAACGTGCCGCCAGAGGAAAAACTCTACACCTGGTGGAGTTATCGCGCGCAGGACTGGGAAGCGTCGAACCGCGGCCGCCGGCTCGACCATGTCTGGTCGTCGCCGAACCTGGTGCCCAGTTTTGCCGGCTACGAAATCCTGCGCGCCGCGCGCGGCTGGGACCGGCCATCGGATCATGTGCCGGTGATTGCACGGTTCGATCTCGACTAGGCAACGAGCCAAGGAGTCGGTGAATGGAGATAGTGGCAGCACGAGAGCCGGATGTGACATCGGCGGCCGACTGTCTGGCGGCTGCCTTTGCCGATGATCCGCAGATGGCTTTTTTCTTCTCGGGCGATCCTGCGCAGCGTCAGGACCTGGTGACGGAGTTCTTCTCGATCCTGATGGCGGCACGCCTCGCGCTTGGAATGCCTGTGCTGCTGTTAAAGAGCGACGGTCGCATCCTTGGTGCGGTGATGGGCTATAATACGCAGCGGCCTGAATGGCTTCCGGCTCACCGAGAGAGATGGGCTCTGCTTCAGCAAAGGCAGGCATCGATGGCTTCGCGCTTCGAGAGGGCAGACGCCATCAGTGAGACATACAAGCCGCAGGAACCGCATTTCTACCTCGGGGTCCTGGGCGTTCACCCCTCAATGCAGGGAAAAGGGGCTGGCGTCGCGCTCATCAAGGCCTATTGCGATCTTGCCGAACGAGATCCTGTCTCGGCAGGGACGTTTCTCGAAACCGCACAACGCAAGAATTTGGCTTTCTATGAGCGTTGCGGGTTTCAACTCCTCGGCCAAGGTGAACTTGCGCCCAGGAAGCCATTCTGGTGCCTGTTCAGGCCAAAACCCGTTCGAGACGGCAACTAGACTTACCCGCCAAACCGTGGCGCGAGCTTCTCGATGCGGGCGATCATGGCCTGGAAATCTTCCAGGATGCGCTGGTGCAGTTTCACCGCCACGTCGGGGTACTCCTCGAGAATGCGACGGAACATCTTGCGGCTGAGCCGAATCACTTCCGAATCGATCTCGGCCGATGCGCTGGTCAGCCGGTTGGTGTCGGCGATCAATGCCAGTTCGCTCAGGATCGTGCCGGGGCCGGCGGTGCCGATCGGGACGCGTTCGCCATTCTGCTCGCGATAGAGCACGATGCGGCCGCTGACCACGATATAGGCCGAATCGGCCTCGTCGTCCTCGCGGTAAAGCTTGTGGTCGGCCTGCAGATGCGTGGCTTCGGCGCCGAAGGCGAGCAGGCGCAGCTGTTCCTGCGTGAAACCCTCAAAGAGCTTCACGGCGGACAGGATGCGGATGTCGTCATCCAGCGCCATCTCTAGCTGCGTCCCCGAACGGTCAGTCCAATCCCTCCCTTAGAGCGCCGAGCGTCCTCCTGGTCACGCAAAGGACGCTCCAACATTTTTCAATCTGCGCAGCGTTCTCCCCCAAAACCGAATCGATTTTGGGCCGATGCGCGGGGTCGATCCATGCTCCCCCAGCCGGATCGCACCCGAAAACAGTCCTGCCCCCGACCGCCTATTGGAATAATGAAATGTTTAAGGAACCAGCTTGTAGCCGCCGCTTTCTGTCACAAGAATTTCAGCATTGGAAGGATCGCGCTCGATCTTCTGGCGCAGCCGGTAGACGTGGGTTTCCAGCGTGTGCGTGGTGACGCCGGAATTGTAGCCCCACACTTCCTCGAGCAAGACGTCGCGCGTCACCACCTTCTGGTCGGCGCGATAGAGATATTTGATGATCGAGGCCTCCTTCTCGGTCAGCCGCACCTTGGCGCCACGCTGGTCGATGAGAAGCTTCTGGCTGGGCTTGAAGGTATAGGGACCGACCGAGAAGGTGGCGTCCTCGCTCTGTTCGTGCTGGCGCAGTTGCGCGCGGATGCGGGCGAGCAGCACGGCGAAGCGGAACGGCTTGGTGACATAGTCGTTGGCGCCGGCCTCGAGGCCGAGAATCGTGTCGGAATCGGTGTCGTGTCCGGTCAGCATGATGATCGGCGCCTTGTAGCCGCCCTTGCGCAGGATCTTCACCGCCTCGCGGCCATCCATGTCGGGCAGGCCGACATCCATGATGAGCAGGTCGATGAGCCCGCCGCGCGCAGCAGCAACGCCTTTGGCGGCGGTCGCTTCCTGCAGGACGTCGAATTCTTCGTAGAGGGCCAGTTGCTCGACGAGGGTTCCGCGCAGGTCGTCATCGTCGTCAACGATAAGAATGGTACGTGATGTCATGGATCAATCCGTTGTTTTGAAAAGAATTTTCAGTTGACCGACCCCCATTTATGCGGAAGCTGACCGGCACAACAGTCCGATCACAGTGATTTGTTCCGTGACACGATCATACAAGAAAAAACGCGTTCGCAATGCAGCCGGCGCAATTTTGCCTAAAGGGCTACGCGTGCTGGTGGTGCGGGCGAGGCCCGGCAACCCCAGCCAGGGGATTTTGCAGGCCGGCAGCAAGGTGTTTGCCTGCGCCCTGGGGCGCGGTGGCATCTCGACCAACAAGCGCGAGGGCGACGGCGCGACGCCGCTTGGCGAGATGCGGATTCTGTCGGGATATTTTCGCGGGGATCATTTCTCGGCGGCGCGTAGAACCCGGCTGGCGATGGCGCCGATCGGCGCCGATCTCGGCTGGTGCGAGGTGCCGGACGACCGCAACTACAACCGTCCGGTGAAAATCCCCTACGGCGCCAGCCATGAGCGGATGCGGCGTGATGATCGTCTCTACGACGCCTGCCTGGTGCTCGACTGGAACATGGCGCCGCGCCGGCGCGGGCGCGGCAGCGCCATCTTCTTCCACCTGGCGCGCCCGGGCTTCACGCCGACGCAAGGCTGCGTGGCGGTAACCGGGCGCACAATGGCGCGGCTGTTGCCGCTGGTGTCGGATAAGACGGTGGTGAGGGTGATCAGATAGGCAGTAGGGAGTAGGGAGTAGGGAGTAGGGAGTAGGGCCGGGTTTCGGCGCCGTCTCATTCTTCCCTACTGCCTAAGGCCTATTCACCACTGCCTATTCCTCTGCCAGCCGATATCCAGCAGTCCCAGCCGGCCCAGCTCCCGGTCCATGGCGCGGGCGACATCCTTGCGTTCGCCGCCTATGTCGCGCAGCTCGCGGTCGGAGAGATCCTCGACGTCCTGGTGGACGACATTTTGCTGGGTGAGGTGGGCCGCGACCCGGGCGTGACGGAGCCAGTCGAGCACGGCGCGCAGCCAAGACGGCCGAGCAATCGGTGCGTTGAAAGCGATGATGGACATGGTGTGGTCCGTTCCTCCGGATATCAAATCCGGTTTGATGGTGTTTCGATTGCGCCCATCATGCCGGGTTGAAAGACAAAGGAGAAACGAGTAGTTTTCTCCATATCATCAAGTTTTATTTGGAGATCGATTGGCCCGCCTGTTGCCTGGAACCCGTGCCTTGAGGACGCTGGAAGCGGCGGCCCGGCACCTTAATTTCACCCGGGCCGCGGACGAGCTCGGGCTGACGCCGGCGGCGGTCAGCCACCAGATCAAGGAAATCGAGGATCAGCTCGGCATCGTGCTGTTTACCCGCACCAGCCGCACCATTCGGCTGACGGAAGCGGGAACGGTTATGTTCGAGGCATCGCTCGATGCGCTCGACCTGCTCAACCGGGCGGTGTCGCGGGCACAAAAGATGACGCGCGGCTTGGCGCTCCTGAAAATTACGCTCGACCCGCAGTTTGCTACCAAATGGCTGATGCGGCGTGTCGACGATTTCCGCAAGCATCAGCCCGGGATCGAACTTCGCTTCGACATCACCTATGAGGTGCGCGATTTCGATCGCGACGACGTCGATATCGGCATTCGCTTCGGCACCGGGAAATATCCGGGCATTGTCAGCCACCGGCTGTTCGACAACATCATTATTCCGGTGTGCAGCCCGGCTTTGCTGACCTCCGGTCCCCCGCTTCGAGAGCCGCGCGATCTGTTCCGGCACACGCTTGCCCATATCGTATGGGCGCGCCAGGGCGTGACCTGGCCGAACTGGCGCATGTGGATGGCGGCGGCAGGCATCGACGATTTTGATGACAGCCGCACCATCGTTTTCGGCTCTTCGTCAGATGCGGTGCAGGCGGCGCTCGACGGCAATGCCGTGGCGCTCGCCGATTTCGCCATGGTAGCGAACGACCTGTCGGAGGGACGGCTGGTGCGGCCATTCGAACTCGGCCTCAAGGTCGCGGCCGAATTCGCCTATTTCCTGGTCTATCCGGCAGGGTCGGCAAACGACGCCCGGATCATCGCGTTCAAGGACTGGATACTGGGCGAAGTCCACAACCCGCAACCGGATCCGACGCGGCGGACCTGGGACGAGTTGTAGGTCAGCCAGGGACGACCGGCGCGCCGAACCAGCCGATCACCGCGCCAATGATCAAAAGCACGCCGAGCCAGTGGCCGCCATCGATCAGGGTCAGGTCCCAGCCGAAATTCTCATAACGGTGGTTGGCCGTCAGCGTCGTGGCGACAAAGCCCAGCCAGAGGACGAAGCCGAAGACCACGCCGGCGACAAGGGTTGGCTCGCCGCCGGTCATCGCGCCGACGACCAGGGCAAAGACCAGAGCCATGATCAGTTCGGTGACAAAGGAGATGATGAAGGGCAATATTGATTTCTTCGCCGTTGACGGATCGATCCTGGCCGCCCTCATCCAGGGCTTGCTGAGGACCGTGTACCAGACGGCGCCGAACAGCCATACCACCACGGCCGCGACAACCACCGCCAGCCAGTTCACCACTGAAAAATCCATAACCCCCCCTCAAGCGTGTCGACCAAAAGCGTTGAGCGGTTTTGGGATAACGACATGCGTATTCTTCAAATCAGTGCACGATGGAACGCCTGTTCGGCACCGCCGTCAAGCGAAGCGCCAGACCGTGGTGCGCTTCACCAGCGCATCCTCCAGCGCCCGCGTCACCGCCACTTCGTAGACGGCCAAAGGCTCCAGTCCGGCCTTGGGCATATAGGAGCGGCCGGGATCGCCGACGAGGATGTCGGCGCCACGCGCCTTCAGTGTCGAAAACCACGGCATCAGCGTGTCGGCGAAGGATCTGTCGTAGAAGACGTCGCCGGCCAGCACCACATCCCAGCCGGCATCGGTGCCGATGCAGTCCGTGCCGCAAAACTCGATGGTAACGCCATTGGCCTCGGCATTGAGGCGGATCGCCGTCTCGCAGAACGGGTCGATGTCGGTGGCGATCACTTGCGCAGCACTTGCCTTGGCGGCGGCGATGGCGACAAGCCCGGAGCCGGAGGCGAAGTCGAGCACGCGTTTGCCGCGCACTCCAGACGGGTTGTCGAGGATGTAGCGGGCAAGGCCCTGGCCGCCGGCCCAGGCAAAGGCCCAAAAGGGTGGCGGCAGGCCGATTTCGGTCAGTTCGTCCTCGGTCCGCTGCCAGAGGTCATGCGCCTCGTCGGCAAGCCGCAGAAGAATTTCCGGCACATGCGGTGGCGCCATCAGTGCCGTGTTGTCGAGAATGAACTTTTTCGCGCTGTTCGGCGTGAGGACCGTCACGGAGCCGGCGTCAGGCCGCCCATGCGGCAGACTTCCTTCCATTCGGCCGGAGTCACCGGCTGTACGGAAAGCCGTCCAAGTCGCACCAGTGCCATCTCGGCGAGTTTCGGATTGGCCTTGACCTGTTCCAACGTCGGCGGGTTCGGCACATCCTTGAAAGCGCGGATGTCGACACATTCCCAGCGCGGATCGTCGGTCGTGCTATCGGGATGGGCCAGCGCGCAGACCTCGGCAATGCCGACAACGTTCAGCCCCTCATTGGAGTGGTAGAAAAAGCCGAGATCGCCGATCTGCATCGCCTTCATGTTGTTGCGCGCCGCATAGTTGCGCACGCCGTCCCATTGCGTGCCGGCCTTGCCCTTGGCCTTCAGCGCCTCGAAGGAGAAGACCGAAGGTTCGGATTTGAACAGCCAGTAGTTCATGTCTTTGCTCCTCCGTGGGCCTGCCGGAATTAACTAGCCGCCGGCTTGTTGAAGGTCCAGTTCCACTGGCGGATTTCGACTGTTTCAAACAATCCTGCCTTGGCGTAGGGGTCGGCGGCCGACAGCGCCTGCGCACCGGCCAGATCAGGCGCCTCGACGACGACGAGGCTGCCGTTGGGCTTGCCGTCGGCATCGAGGAACGGGCCGGCAAAGGCCAGTTTCTTGTCGGCGTTCAGACCCTCGAGGAAGGCGACGTGGACGGGGCGTGTGTCGACGCGCACCTGCAGGCTGCCCGGCTTGTCCTTGCAAATCAACGCAAACAGCATTTTTTCAAAACTCCGGTTTGGGACTGCGACACAGTTCGCCTTGAACTGCCGAAACCGCGGTTTTGCTTTTATGCTGCCTTTGGGTCAATGCCAAATGACGATCTATCGCGTTGAATCTCCGCTGCGGCTCAAGGCCAAGGCGTTGAAATGATTGATCCACTTGAGTTGATGAAGTCTCAGACGATTTCGCTTCGCCTGAAAAACAGACTCAGGCGACCGGGCTGTATTGCGAAAAAATATAACGCCGGGCCTTTACCACTGCCGCCGCCTATGAAGACGCGACTGAATATTTCGTAAATTCAAAAATAATCAATTTTCGATACGCAACACTCCAGCGGGTCAATTGTGAGAATGGGCTGGTTCTTCCAGAACGCCTGCATCGAGGACGCAATGGAGAGCATCGCGGGCGGCACGACAGTCAGGATCGACGACGACACGCCTGCTTTCACGGCCAGCATGGAGACCGAGCGTGTCCTCGTCTCTGCAATCATTCCTTGCCTGAACGAAGAACTGACGATTGGCATCTGTATTCGCAAAGCCTTCGATGCCTTCTCGAGACGCGGCATCAAGGGGGAAGTCGTCGTCGGCGACAATGGCTCCACGGACAAGTCGGTGGAGATTGCGCAAAAGTTGGGAGCGCGGGTCGTCCATCAGCCGGTAAAGGGCTATGGCGCGGCAATCAGCGCCGCGGCTGAAGCGGCCGAAGGCAAATATCTCATCATGGCCGATGCCGATGATTCCTACGACTGGAGCCGGCTCGGCGATTTCGTCGATGCGTTGGAATTGGGTGCGGAATTTGTCATGGGCAATCGGTTCGCCGGCGGCATCGAGCCGGGCGCCATGCCGCTGTTGCATCGCTACCTGGGCAATCCCGTCCTGTCCACCATCGCTCGTTGGCTGCACAAATCTCCGATCCGTGACTTCCATTGCGGCATGCGCGGCTTCACTCGAGAGGCATTTCAGAAAATCGGCGCACGCTCGACGGGAATGGAATTCGCCTCGGAAATGATCATCAACGCGCATCGCGCTGGGCTCACCATTCGTGAAGTGCCGATCAAACTCCATCCCGACAAGCGAAACCGCGCGCCGCATCTGCGTTCCTTCCGCGACGGCTGGCGCCATTTGCGGCTCATCATCGCTCACGCGCCGGACACGCTGTACCTGATACCTGGCCTTACCCTGCTGGTGACGGGCACTGTCGGCCTGGCTTTGCTTTCGTCCGGCCCGATTCAGGTTAACGGACATTATTTTGGCATCCACTTTGTTGCGCTTGCGTCCATGGCAACGCTCATCGGACTGTCAGCGACATTGCTGGGCATGTTGGCCAAAGTGGCTATCGCCATCTATCACCCGGTTCAGACGGGACGCGTCGTCCCCTGGCTCAAACGAGGACGCCCGCTGGAATGGCTGGTTGGCGGAGGTGCCTTGATCTTTGCCGGAGGGTTCGCGGTAAACCTGCTCCTCGCTCTCCAATGGCTGCTTGTCGACGAACCGATGGAGCAGTCCGTGCACCTCATATTCACCAGCAGCACTGCGTGCGTGGCCGGCGTGTTGATGACCCTGTCCGGTTTCGTGCTGAAGCTGCTGCTTGATAGTGTTGGCGATCCGCTTCTTTCCGAGTTTCGCCGGCTTATGCGTAGGTGAGCCTGCAACATGAAAGCAAGCAGGGCTTCTCCGCGTATCTGGGATACTGACTGGCTGATATTGCGCGGGCTCGCCAGGCTGCTGAAGGAGCAAGCAAGTGCCCATGTCAGGCCAGAAACATTGATGGTCGATCTGGGTTGCGGCGACATGCCCTATGCCCGGATGATGCGGGAGATGCAGATCGATTATCGTGGCGCGGATATCGACGATGGCGGATCGCTGCGGATCGACGAGAACGGCCGGGTGCCGCTTGCCGACGGCGCCGCGGGCGCTGTCCTCTCGGTCCAGGTCCTGGAACATGTACGCGACCTCGACGCTTATTGCGCCGAAATCAGCCGGCTGCTGCGCGATGACGGTGTTCTGTTGTTATCCACGCATGGCACCTGGCTGTATCATCCCCACCCGGAAGATCATCGCCGCTGGACGCGAACAGGCCTGATTGCCGATCTCGGGGATCGCGGCCTGGTTGTCGAGGACGTCAAGGCGATCGCCGGTCCGCTGGCCACGACCACGCTGATCCGTCTGACCGGCTTTGCCTTCTTCCTGCGCCGCATCCCCGTTTTTGGGGGAGCCTTCGCGTCGCTGCTGGCCGTGCTCATGAACCTGCGCGCGCTGCTGGAAGACACCATCACGCCAGCGTCGATACGCGACGACAATGGATGCGTATTCCTCGTTCGGGCACATAAGGCGATCGCATGAACATGCGTGCGCCTTCCACTTACGTCATTGTGGCGGCGCTGTGTCTCGCGCTCCACAACGCCGTGATGATTCTTTCGGATCGTGCTGGATCGCCTTTGTGGCTGGCGGTCCTGTTGTCCTTCGGGATCGTGGCGGCGACCGGCTACGCCCTGCATGGCGTCTTCACGTTCCGCCAGCCTTTGGCCCTGCCCGGCTTTGCAAGATATGTGCTGGCGATGTCGGCCAATGTCCCGCTGGCGTTCATCTTCACCTGGTTCTGGCGCGACTGGACAGGCCTGGCGATGCCTGTCGCGTCGCCGCTTGCGTCGATCTGCATGCTGGCGATCAACTTTGCGCTTAGCCGCTGGGCGATCGCCGCGCCAAAATCCACATCAGTCAGAAACCCATGAATTTCCAGATGACGATGCCCTCCATCGATCCGCACCTCCTGCAGGGTATCATGTCGCGCCATCTCGCCATGTACCGGAGCAAGGTGCCGTTCTACCAGGCCACGATGCTCGACAGCTTGCGTCAAGTCTGGGCTGGCGATCATCGCAGGCTGCTGGATGTCGGTGGAGGCACAGGCGTGATTGCACAGGCCATGTCTGAGCTGTTTCCGCTGGAAGAAGTGCAAACGGTGGATCTTGTCGACCGTTTCTGCCCATCGCTAAGTGTGTCCACCCGCCAGTATGACGGCAAGACGTTGCCCTTCAGGGACGATGCGTTCGACGCGGCAACGCTCAACAACGTCATGCATCACGTGCCGCTTGCGGCGCGCGCAGCGCTTCTCAGAGAGATCCGGCGGGTGGTGGATGGACCGCTCTATATCAAGGACCATGAAAGCCGCCATGCGGTGGATCGTCTACGCCTCACGGCAATGGACGCCATTGGAAACATCCCGTTCGGCGGAATGGTCTGGGCGCGCTACCTTGATCGTGCCGAATGGGAAAGGCTCGTCGCCGAGAGCGGCTATCGCATCGCCGCGCGCGCGGCGCCGTTGCAATACCGTAAAGGCCTGTACGGATGGCTGTTTCCGAATCGCCTTGAGATTACGCTCCGTCTGGAGCGGGTTTGACGGGCAAGCCCTTGCGGATTTTGACGGTAAGCCACTTCTTCGAGGCGCATGGCGGCGGCATAGAGCGCGTCGCCGGGCATCTTTGCCGCCGGTTTGTGGATAACGGCATCGAAGCGTCCTGGGCTGCAAGCGATGCCGACCTGCAGCCCGAGGGAAAAGTGCATGCGGTGCCGATTGCCTGCCTCCAGCTGATGGAAAAACGCAACGGCCTGCCGATGCCCATACCTCGTATGCGAGGAATAGCGGAATTGGCGCGCGCAGTGCGCGGCAGCGATTCAGTGGTGATGCATGATGCGCTTTACGCCACGTCGATCCTGGCAATGGTGGCGGCCAAAATCTACCGCAAGCGAACAGTGCTTGTTCAACACATTGCCAGCGTTCCATTCTCTTCGCGCATCCTGCGCTTCGCGACGGCGCTCGCAAACCGTCTGGTGACGCGGCCTATGCTAAGGGCGGCGGATGCCCGCGTCTTTATCAGTGACACGGTGCGCCATGAGTTGCTCGGAACGCCCGCGCGGAACACTTACAGGCTGCTTTTCAACGGCGTTGACCACAGCATTTTCCATCCATCGCGGGACTCGACCGGCGATGGGGGCTCCCCGGCGCGAGGACGTCGCGTTCTTTTCGTTGGCCGTTACGTCGAGAAAAAGGGACTGTCGGTGATCCGCGCGCTGGCGACCTTGCGGCCCGATCTCGAATTCTCGCTGGCGGGCGCCGGCTCGATCAGGCCCAGCGCCTGGGGACTTGGCAATGTTCGTGATCTTGGCATTCGGACGCCCGTGGAGTTGGCGGACCTCTATCGCACGGCAGATTTTTTGCTGCTCCCAAGCGTCGGGGAAGGATATCCGCTTGTCATACAAGAGGCGATGGCCTGCGGCCTCCCGGTGATCTGCGGCGCTCCGGTCCACCTTGCCGATCCCGATGCAGCGGTCTGGCTGCGTGGTGTTAACATCGACCTTAGAGATGCCCTGGGGTCGGCTCGTCGTTGCGCTGACGCGATCGACGGCCTTGCCCTGACTGCCGCCGAGCGTGATGCGATGGCTGCCCATGCCCTGGCGCACTACGATTGGGAAAAGATGGCCCGCAGCGTGATCGCCTTGGCGTGCAATAGCCAAGCGGTGGCACCGACCGAGAACCGGCAAGGGAACGTTGCCGATGGATGACCGGTCCACTGTGAAAACCGACATCGGCAACAGGGACTTTTTCGGTATTGCCGAACGCCCGGCCATAATCGGCCTGAGCGTTCTGATTGCACTGAAGATCATCCTTCTTTTCGCGCTGGCCTATCGCAGCCGCTTCGTCATGGATGAGTTCGGCCAAGTCGGTTACGCGAAGTATCTCGGGAACGGCCTGTTTGACACTGTCCAACCGGCCAAGGCCGTAGGTTTCACGATCTTTTGCAAGCTGGCCATTCTCATTGGATGGGATGCGACGTCCATTATGTTCGTGGGGCGCTTCCAGATGGCGCTGCTCGCTTGCGCGACCATCGCGATGATTTACGCATGCGCACGCGCGCTCGGCCAGGACAGGCCGCGCGCCTTGGCGATTGTCCTGATCCTGCTGTGTTTCTCCAATTTCATGGAGCGAATTTTCCGCACGATCTCGGAACCGCTGGCGCTGTTCTTCGCCGTAGCGGCGCTGTTGGTGGTCATCAGCGGGAATTCGGCAAGTGCGAGACGGATCGTCTTCGCCGGCATCCTTAGCGGCCTCGCCTTCCTGACGACCCAGAAATCCATCTATTTCAATGTCGCGCTGGGTATGGGATTGCTCGTCAACGCTTTCATTGCACGGCAATACGGAGCCGGGATCAAGCGTGGCGCGGCCCTGGTGCTGGGCTGGATTGTGCCCATCGCCGCCTATTGCGTCATATTTGGCGGCGCCGATCCGCTGCCTATCGCCCGAAGCCTGATATTCGGCCCGGTTGAAGTCGCGAGCCGCGGCGGTGTCGAATATGGCGGCTTGCGAGGGTTTGTGGTCCAGACGCTCGTTCGCAACGCAATCCTCTATGTATTCTGCTTCGGCAGGATCATTCTTGGGCTGGCGCGCATCGGAGCGCTGGAAGAAAGACAGCGGATTGCGCTGACGTTCACCGCCGTCATCACGGTCCTGGTTTTTGTCCATGATCAGCCTTGGCCTTATGTCTTCATCATGGCCTTGCCATTCATGGCGCTGTGGTCGCTTGGAATGCTCGATCGCAACGCGGCTGATACATTGCCCGTGCGTTTGGCGGGGGCGTTGCTCGCGATTGCCGGAACGATCAGCTACATCAGCAACGTACTCTATCTGCGTATTGACAACCCGGCGCAGCTTGCGCTGATCGCCCGCGCCGAAGCGATGGTCGGACCTGACGAGTTCTATTTCGACGGCATCGGAATGCTGCCCAATCGACAGGAGCCCTCCACCCTGTGGCTCGACCAGTACTATATCTTGAAAACATTGCGGGAAGGCAGCGAATCGGAAGCGTACAAAATCCTCTCGAACGCTCCGCCAAAGGTGATCATCTGGTCATATCGTATGGATTGGATCGATCCTGTGATTGCCCCTTTTATCCGCGACAGCTACGTCCAGATCGCTCCCAACATCAGAATGGCCGGCCGTCGCCTTCACTCCGGTCGTCTGGACGTTTTCAAGGTGCCTGTCGCCGGACGATACAGCCTGTATACGACGAACGGGCATCTTGCAGATGGCGAGGTCGAGATTGATGGCATCCCGCGTTCCTTGCCTTTGTCCTTGGAGGCCGGTGTCAGCGACGTTGTTCTGCGCGGCGGTCCGGCCGAGGCACTGCTGCTTCCGGAAGGCAATTACGAAAACCTCATCGTCTCCGGTGAGGACGATGCCGAGCTGTTCACGGGAGTTTACAACTAGAGCGTTTCCCCGTTTCACGGAAACGGCGAACTGCTCTAGCCCTTTGTTTTTACGCAATTCCGGACGGAAAACCGCGCACACTTTTCCTGGAATTGCTCTAGATATCGGTTTCGGTCTTCAGCGGCCGGGTCATCAATGCCGTCACAGCCTGCCGAATGGTGATCGTGCCATCCAGTATCGCCGATACAGCAGTGATAATCGGCGCGTCGATGCCGCGCTCGGTGGCGATGCGGGCGGCGATCGCCGCCGTCGGGACGCCTTCGGCGAGCGGAAGTCCGGCCAAGGGTTTGCCTTGTCCCAAGGCCAAGCCGTAGGCGAAATTGCGCGATTGGGTGGACGAGCAAGTGAGCAGCAAATCGCCGAGGCCGGAAAGCCCCATCAGCGTTTCCGGCCTGGCGCCGAAGGACGCACCGATGCGGCGCAGTTCGACGAAGCCGCGCGTCACCATGGCGGCCTGGGCACTGGCGCCGAGCCCGGCGCCGGTGACGGCACCTGCGGCGATGGCGAAGACATTCTTCAGCGCGCCACCGATCTCGACGCCGATCAGGTCGTCGCTGGAATAGCAGCGCAGGTTTTGCGCCGAAAAGCGGGCGGCAAGCTCCGCCGCCAAGGCTTCCTCACGAGCGGCGACCACGACTGCGGTCGGCAGGCCCCTGGCGACATCGGTGGCAAAGCTCGGGCCGGACAGGGCCGCGATCGGAGTGCCCGGCAGCATGTCTTCGACGATCGCCGACAGCAGCGCGCCGGTATCGCGTTCGATGCCCTTGGCGCAGAGAACCAGCGGGATGCCCTTCGGCATATGGGGCCTTGCCGTCGTCAGCATGGCGCGCAGCGCTTGCGCCGGTGCCACGGCCAGCACGCAATCGGCGTCAGTCAGGGCGGTGCCGATATCGCTCGTGGCCGCGATGCCGGGCTCGATGGCGATGCCGGGGAGATAACGCGGATTCTCGCCATCACGAATAGCGGCGACCGTTTCGTCGTCGCGTGCGTAGAGCCGGACATCGTGATCGGCGCGCAGCATGGCCAGCGCCAGCGCGGTGCCCCAGGCGCCGCCGCCGAGCACGGCAACGCGCCAGCCGGTTTTGTCCCTGCCGCTTGTCTTGCTGGCGCTCATGCTTTCGCTCCGCGCCGGCCGGAGCCGACCATCGGCGCCGAAATGCTGTCCAGCGGCCAGCGCGAACGCGGCACGAAATCGAAGCCGTTCTCTTGCGACAGCCCAGCCCGCAACCGCTCAATGCCGGCCCAGGCGATCATCGCCGCATTGTCGGTGCACAGTTTCAGCGGCGGCGCGACGAAGGCGAAGCCGGCCTCGGCGCACTGCTTCTGCAGCGTCGCCTTGATCGTGCTGTTGGCGGCGACGCCACCGGCGACGACCAGCGAGGGCGTGGTCTTGTCGGGAAATTCCTGGCGGAAGCGGGCAAGCGCGCGGGCCACGCGGTCGCCCAGCGCATCGGCCACCGCCGCCTGGAACGAAGCGCAGATGTCGGCGACGTCCTGCTCGCTCAGCGGTTGGATGGCCGTAGCCGCCTGGCGTACGGCGGTCTTGAGGCCGGAGAAAGAGAAATCAGGCTGCGCCGAGCCTTTCATCGGCCGTGGAAAGGCAAATCGCGTCGCATCGCCCGTGGCCGCAGCTTTCTCGACATTCGGACCGCCGGGATAGGGCAGGCCGAGCATTTTCGCCGTCTTGTCGAAAGCTTCGCCGAGCGCGTCATCGATGGTGGTCGCCCAGCGCTGGTAGTCGCCGACGCCGCGCACGGCGACGATCTGGGTATGGCCGCCGGAAACCAGCAGCAGCAGATAGGGAAAGTCGAGCCCGTCGGTCAGCCTTGCGGTCAGCGCATGGCCTTCGAGATGGTTGATGGCGATCAGCGGCTTGCCGGCGGCCGCGGCAATCGCCTTGGCGGTCATCAGGCCGACGATCAGCCCGCCGACCAAGCCGGGGCCGGCAGTGGCGGCAATGGCGTCAATATCGGCAAGGGCGATGCCCGAATCGGCAAGGGCAGCCTCGACAATGCCGTCCAGCGCTTCGACGTGGGCGCGCGCTGCGATCTCCGGCACGACGCCGCCAAAGGCGGCATGTTCCTCGATCTGGCTGAGCACGATGTCGGACGCGATGACAGGCGCGGAAGCGCCGTCCAGCGTCACCACGCTGGCGGCGGTCTCGTCGCAACTCGTCTCAATGCCCAGAACGCGGATCAATTCGTCGCTGTCTCCAGAGATTGTGTCGCCGGACTTTCCTAGTTAGTAGAGGCGGGCCTCGTTAGGGAGAGTGCCGGAAACGCAAAGCCAGCCGGGGGTTATCACGGACCGCGCGCCATGCAAACTTTGAAAATCGGAACACGCGGCAGCCCGCTGGCCTTGGCGCAGGCGCATGAAACGCAAGCGCGGCTGATGGAAACGCACGGCATGCCGGCGGAAGCGTTCGAGGTCGTCGTCATCTCGACCAGCGGTGACCGCATCCAGGACCGGCCGCTGTCGGAAGCCGGCGGCAAGGGGCTGTTCACCAAGGAGATCGAAGAGGCGCTGCTGGCCGGCACGATCGACATCGCCGTCCATTCCTCCAAGGACATGCCGACGGTGCTGCCGGACGGGCTTGAACTCTCCGCCTTCCTGCCGCGCGAGGATGCGCGCGATGCCTTCATCGGCAAGGCGGCGAAAAGGATCATCGACCTGCCGCACGGCGCCAAGGTCGGCTCGTCATCGCTGCGGCGCCAGGCGCTGATCCGACGCATGCGGCCGGACCTTGATGTCGTGATGTTCCGCGGCAATGTGCAGACGAGGCTGCGTAAACTGGAAGAAGGCGTCGCCGAAGGCACTATCCTCGCCCATGCCGGGCTGAAACGGCTCGGGCTCGGCCATGTCGTCACCGACCTGATGCCGCTGGACGCGTTTCCGCCGGCGCCGGGGCAAGGCGCGATCGGCATCGAGACCCGCATCGGTGATCGCGAGGTCGAAAAGATGCTGGAGGCCATCCACGACGTGCCAACGGGCCAGGCGCTGGCCTGCGAGCGCGCCTTTCTGGCGGCGCTCGACGGCTCCTGCCGCACGCCGATCGCCGGCTATGCGACTGTTGCGGGCGGAAAATTGGTTTTCGCCGGGCTGATCATTTCGCCCGATGGCACGCAATCGCATGAGGTCAAGGCCGAAGGCCTGGCTCTGGATGCCGCTGACATCGGCACGGACGCTGCCAGGATGGTACGGGTCAAGGCCGGCGAAACCTTCTTCGACGGCTGGGTCTGACATGCGTGTCCTGGTGACGCGGCCGCAACCCGGGGCGTCGCGCACCATGCGGGGGCTGCAGGAGCTGGGTTTTGAGCCGGTTCTTTTGCCGCTGACCGAAACGGTGACGCTGCCAGTCGCTTCAAACGCAGCAGGCGACAACGTCGCGGCTGTTGCAATCACCAGCGCCAATGCCGTGCGCCATGCGCCGAAAGAGCTCATTTCCGCGCTTGCTGCCTTGCCTTGCCATGCGGTCGGCCACAGGACGGCTGAAGCGGCGCGTGCGGCAGGGTTTTTGGCGGTCAGTGAAGGGCCGGGCGACGCCGAGAAGCTGGGCGAGGCGATTGCCGCCGGCCTTTCCGGGAAGGCGATCGTCTATCTCACAGGGCGCGTGCGGTTTCCGGCCTTCGAGGCGCGGCTGCGAGAGGCCGGCGTCGAGGTCCGCGCCATCGAAACTTATGACACTGTCTCACTGAACTATTCCGATGATGAAATCCGTGCGCGCCTGTCCGGTCAGCCGGTCGATGCGGTGCTGCTCTATTCAGCCAAGGCGGCGGCAGCGTTGTTGGCCTTGGCTAACCGGGCGGAACTGCGCGATCTCTTTGAAAAGACGCAGGCTTTTGCCCTCTCCGGGCGCATAGCGTCTGCGTTCGGCGATGTCGCCGGCAAAAATATCCGTGTTGCACGGGAACCGCTTGAGGAGGCGCTGCTTGAGCTGTTGCACGGCGGCGACTGAGCCCCGTGTCATCACGCCGCCCCTTTTCACCTGATGATGATGTGCTAGACCATTTTTCAAACCATCACGCGCCGTCAGGCGCCGAGACGAAGCAGGATTGCGGAGCCCAGGCATGGTCAAGACGCCGAAGATGCGACATTCGAAAAGCCGCCGCGAGCCGGTGACCATCGAACTCGAGCCCGGCGCCGTCTCGCGCATTGTCGATGCGGATGCAGCCAAGGCGGATGAAGTCGAGGCCCCGGCCGAATCGGTCGCGGCCGAGGAGGCGGCTGCCGTGGCTGATGCGCAGGCAGAGACGCCTGACGAGCCCGTCCATGCCGACCAGACCGATCTCGAGCCGTGGGAGCATTCTGACGCGGCGGCGCCGGAGAACGCCGATGCCAAGGTCTCTGCGCAAGCCGAGCAGCCTTATCCCGCCGCCTCGGACGCGCCGCCGCGCGCCGGAACCTCCGAGTACAGTTTCGAGGATGCCTCGCCGAAGCAGGGCGAACCTGGGGAAACGCCAAAGACAGCCAGGAACCAGCCCATGGCAGCGCAACCGAAGCGCACGAGCGGTATTGCTGCCGGCATCATTGGCGGTGTCATCGCGCTGGCCGCCGCCGGCGGGCTACAGTTTGCCGGCGTGCTCGGCACTCCGGGGTCGGGCGGTGGCGCGGTCTCGCTCGACGGCGTCAATGGCGAGATCGCTTCGCTGAAGAGCGAAATCGCCGACCTCAGGGAAGCCAGCGGCAATGGCGCCGCAACGGCCAAGGTAGACGGGCTGTCGTCGGCGCTGGATCAGGTCAAGGCCGATGTCGCATCGCTGAAATCGGCGGTCGAAAAAGGCGGCGCCGGCGACAATGCCGGGCTTGCCGCGCTTGGCGACAAGGTCAAGCAGATCGAGACGGCGGTTGCCGCCCTCGGCCAGGCCGGCAGCACGGCCCCGGTCGATCTCGCGCCGCTCAACGAAAAGCTTTCGAGTCTCGATGCGCTGGTGAAATCGGCCGACGAGGCGGCCAAGGCGCAGGAAGGCAAGATCGCTGCACTTGAACAGTCGGTGACGCAGCTCTCCGGCAAGGTCGATGCGCAGGCGTCGCAGCCGAAGATCGCCATGGCCATCGCCGCGTCGGCCCTGAAGGCCGCGCTCGATCGCGGCGCGCCATTCGCCGCCGAGCTGGAAACTTTCGCGGCGATCTCACCCGATGCGCCGCAGATTGCGGCGCTGCGCCCTTATGCCGAAAAGGGCGTTCCCACCCGCACCGAAATCGCCGGCGAGGCCGATGCTGCCGCCAATGCGATGGTCGCTGCCGCGACGCCGGTCGACGAAAATGCCGGCTTCTTCCAGAACCTTTTGTCGAGCGCCGAATCGCTGGTCAAGGTGCGGCCGATCGGCGCCGTCGAAGGCGCCGGCGCGCCCGAAACCGTGGCGCGCATGGAGGTGGCGGTCAATCAGGGCGACTACGCCAAGGCGCTCAGCGAATATGAGACACTGCCGGAGACGGTGAAGGCGGCGGGCGCCGACTTTGCCGGCAAACTGAAGGCGCGCATCGAGGTCGAGACGCAGGTCGACGCGCTGATTGCAGGTGCGATGAAGGCATGAGGACGACACGATGATCCGCATTCTCATCTTTCTCGCCGCTGTCTTCGCGCTCGGCCTGGGCTTTGCCTGGCTGGCCGACCGCCCCGGCGAGATGGTCGTCACCTTCAATGGCTACCAGTATCAGGTCAGCCTGATGGTGGCGGCGGTGGCCATCGTCGCCGTCGTCGCCGCGGTGATGATCGTCTGGTGGCTGATCAAGTCGCTATGGAACAGCCCCTACACGATCTCGCGCTATTTCCGCGTCCGCCGCCGCGACCGCGGTTACCAGGCGCTGTCGACCGGCATGATCGCCGCCGGCGCCGGCGATGGCGCACTGGCGCGCAAGAAGACCAAGGAAGCGGCCAAGCTGATCCGATCCGATCAGGAACCGCTGATCCATCTCTTGGAAGCGCAGGCGTCGCTGCTCGAAGGCGACCATGAGGGTGCTCGCGAAAAATTCGAGGCCATGCTCGACGATCCCGAAATGCGGCTGCTCGGACTGCGCGGGCTCTATCTCGAAGCCGAGCGGCTCGGCGACCGCAACGCGGCGCGCCACTATGCCGGCCGCGCCGCTGCCGTGGCGCCGCAACTGGCCTGGGCCGCCGAATCGACGCTGGAAGATTTGACCGGGCGCGGTGACTGGGACGGTGCGCTGAAGCTGGTCGAGGCGCAGAAGTCGACGCGCCAGATCGAACGCGACGCCGCCAACCGCCGCCGCGCCGTGCTTTTGACCGCCAAGGCGCAGGCGCTGACCGACAGCGATCCCAATGCGGCGAAGACAGCGGCAGTCGAGGCCAACAAGCTTGCGCCCGATTTCGCGCCGGCCGCGGTTGCCGCGGCCAATCTTCTGTTCAAGCAGAACGATGTGCGCAAAGGCTCCAAGATCCTCGAAGCCGCCTGGAAGGCGGAGCCGCATCCGGAGATCGCCGAGCTCTACACCCATGCAAGGCCGGGCGATGCGGTGGTCGATCGCCTCAACCGGGCGAAGAAGCTGCAGGAGCTGAAGCGCAACAACGCCGAATCGTCGATGACGGTGGCGCGCGCCGCGCTCGACGCGCAGGATTTTTCCACCGCCCGCCGCGAGGCGGAAGCGGCGATCCGCATGGATCGCCGGGAAGGCGCCTACCTGCTTCTGGCCGATATCGAGGAGGCCGAGACCGGCGACCAGGGCAAGATCCGGCAATTGCTGTCCAAGGCGGTCAGAGCGCCGCGCGATCCGGCCTGGGTCGCCGACGGCGTCGTCTCCGAACGCTGGGCTCCGGTGTCGCCGGTCAGCGGCAAGCTCGACGCCTTCGCCTGGCGCGCGCCGATGGAGCGGCTCGGCCAGCTCATCGATAGCCATGAGGGCACGCCGGGGGCCGAAGTGCCGGCAATTGCCGCGCCAGTCGTATCGGTCAAGGAAAAGCCTGCCGACGTGATCTATCACCCGGCTGTTTCCGCCGGCAAGACGCCAGTAACGACCGGAGCCGCAGCGGAAAGCGGCGAGGACCTGGTTACGCCGGTCACCGCCGCCGCCTTTGCCGCTGTGCCGACCGATGCCGAAGCCGTCGAGCCGGCGGAGGAACTTGCCCGGCTGCCCGACGACCCCGGCGTCGATCCCGATGAGGAAGCGGAGAAGTCACCGCGCCGCTTCCGCCTGTTTTGATGTGATAGGCCCGTTGGCCGATTGGAATAATTTGATGTTCGAACGCGTTCTCTCATTTCTGAAGGACTTGCCGAGCGGTGCCGGCGCCCGCGCCAACGCGGACGATCCGCGCGTTGCGGCATCTGCCCTTCTCTATCATGTGATGAACGCCGACGGCGTGCGTCAGGACGTCGAATGGGAGCGGTTCAAGCAAGTGCTGGCGGAAAGCTATTCGATCAGCGGCGACGAACTCGATGCGCTGGCCGCCGCCGGTGAGCGCGCCGACAATGAGGCGATCGACCTCTATGCCTTCACCAGCGTGTTGAAACGCCATCTTGACGCCGATGCTCGCAAGGCCTTCATTGGCCTGATGTGGGAGATCGTCTATGCCGACGGCGAACTGCATGAGCTGGAAGACAACACCGTCTGGCGCGTCGCCGAACTGATCGGCGTCGAACGCCAAGACCGGATCGAGGCGCGCCGCAAGGCGGCGGCCGCCGCGCCCGGCGCCAGCGGAACGTCGAGCGACGAATAGGATCCCGCCTTTTCATGCCGCCAGCTCCAAGGTCGAAACCGAAAATCCTGATCGTGCTGCATCAGGAGACTTCGAGCCCCGGCCGGGTCGGCCACATGCTGCTCGAGGAAGGTTTCGATCTCGACATCCGCCGGCCGCCGCTGGGCGACAGCCTGCCGGAAACGCTGGAAGGGCATGCCGGTGCGGTGGTGTTCGGCGGGCCGATGAGCGCCAATGACGAGGATGAGTTCGTCCGCCGCGAGACCAACTGGCTGAACGTACCGCTGCGCGAGAACCGGCCCTTCCTCGGCATCTGCCTTGGCGCGCAGATGCTGGCCAACCATCTCGGCGGCAAGGTCGAGGGTCATGACGAGGGGCTGGTCGAGATCGGCTGGTATCCGCTGAAGCCGACCGAAGCCGGTAAAAAGCTGATGCACTGGCCCGACATGGTCTACCAGTTCCACCGCGAAGGCTTTTCGTTGCCCAGGGATGCGACGCTGCTGGCGACCGCCGAAGCCTATCCCAACCAGGCTTTTCGCTATGGCGACAATGCCTGGGGCATCCAATTCCATGGCGAGCTGACCAGGATGATGATGCAGCGCTGGGTGGTGCGCGGCGCGCACCGTTTCGAATTGCCCGGCGCGCAGCCCGGCCGCGACCATCTCGGCGGCCGGCTGATCTGGGACATGCACCTCAAGCGCTGGCTCGCCGAATTTCTGGGCGTGATCTTCGGCAAGCCTACCGAGGGATAGAGTAAAATCCAATTACTCTGAATGGCCGAGCTTGACCCAAGAAGACTTACGTCTGCCGAGGCGTGGACGACTGCTTTGCGCCTATAGCGGACATTGGAAGTTCAACGTCCTCTATCTTTGTTCCCTCCACCACAAGCGGACCTATTGCTGCCGGCCAGATATGCTACTCGCCAGCATAACGCCTCGAAGTCCATGCCAGCCATGAGCTCGGTAGAGGGTTGAGTCCGAGTTTGGCCGAAGGCTCGAGCGGACGTGAGAGCGCCTACCTAGACCTTCTTCTCGGCGGGCGCACTGCAGGTCGCGGTCACGCCATAGACGCGGTGAGAGATGCCGGCGGCATCCAGCGCATCGACGTATGGAAGCCGCCGGCGTTACCGTTGGGCCAATTCGGATCGACCCATATACAGACCAACGGTTTACCTTTTTCAGCGACCCTGGATTGCCGTTGGAACTCTACGAAGCCCTATAAGGAAAGGTTCGCTTTCGCGACCACGGAGGTGGGAACGGCAGTCGGTAGATATAATCCGCCAACTCAGGTGCGTCACCGGCTCCCTTGCTACGGGCGAGGAGGCAGACCGCTCTGCGCCTTATGCCGGCCGTTGCTGACCTTGTTGGGGTTCCTGACCCCGTCCATGGCGAAAATGTCCACGCGTTCGTAACTTTCAAGCAAGGTGCCGCCCAGCCAACCCCGCAGGAGCTTATCCATTTCGCTCACGCCAGCGTTGGCTACAAGGCACCGGAGAGCGTTTTCGTACTCGATGAGATGCCCCTCAGCGCAACGGATAAGGTTAATCGGGTGGTACTGAAGGCGTTGGCGGAGCGCCTTTTGAAATCGGAACCAAATGAGAGCTGGATGCGATCGTCATCGGAGTGACGGTGGCGGCTTGAAACAGCTTGACAACAAGGACTGAGTTCACCCGCCGCGGCTTGTTATTCTCGTGCTATTAGTGCGGCGGTGAGATTGCCCAGCGTCTTGGAGGGTCCGCGCACGGTGTTCAGAACGATCCGCACGACTTGCTCGCAACAAAGAGATACGGTGCGTCTGGTTGAAGCTCGACTGCTGAGGGCCAGATGGAACGCAAGCTAGCCGCCATTCTCGTAGCCGATGTGGTGGGCTATGGGCGCCTCATGGGCCTTGATGAGGAAGGCACACTGGATACGTTAGGCCGTATACGAGTGGAGTTGTTGAGTTCGGCCATTGCAGATCATCAGGGGCGCGTTGTCAAAAATACAGGTGATGGCTACCTCGTTGAATTTCCCAGCGTCGTAAATGCCCTCGCTTGTGCGGTGGAAATTCAGCGCGGTATGAGGCAACGAAATCAAAATATGCCCTACGACCGCCGTGTCGAGTTCCGCATTGGCGTTAATCTGGGAGATGTGATTGTCGAAGACGGCGACATCTTCGGCGACGGCGTCAACCTGGCCGCGCGACTCGAGGCGTGCGCTGAGCCCGGCGGCATCTCCGTTTCGGATTCTGTTCGGGATCATGTCGGAACTCGACTCGGGCTCGTGTTCGAAGATATGGGTGAACAGTCGCTGAAGAACATTGCCAAGCCGGTTCGTATCCACAATGTCTCGATTGGCGCTACTCCGCCGGGAGGCCAGCATCGCGAAATGCGTGCCCCCGTGAACACGCACGACGAGAGGCCGCGAGTAGCTGTATTGCCTTTCAATAATATGAGTGGTGACCCCGAGCAGGAGTATTTCTCCGACGGCATCACCGAGGACATCATAACCGATCTGTCGAAAGTGTCCGGATTGCACGTTGTCGCCCGCAATACAGTGTTCACCTACAAGGGCAAACCGATCGAGGTGCAGCGGGCTGCGCAGGAACTCGGTGTTAGATACGTGTTGGAAGGCAGCGTTCGCAAAGCTGGCCACCGCGTGCGAGTGACTGGGCAGCTCATCGATGGGAAAGATGGCGCGCATATTTGGGCAGATCGCTACGACCGCGACCTGACCGACATCTTCGCAATTCAGGACGAGATCACCCACACGATTGTCGAGCAACTCAAGGTCAGGCTGCTGCCCGAGGAGAAGACGGCGATCGAACGGACGCCGACTGTGAATGTGGAGGCCTACACCTACTATCTCAGAGGACGGGAATTCTTCCGCGAATGGACCAAGTCCTACCTGAGTATGGCGCGCCGGATGTTCGCCATGGCGGTGGCACTGGATCCCAACTACGCTCGCGCATACGCGGGCATTGCCGATTGTGACTCTGCAATGCTCGTATGGCACTCAGAGGCGGTTTCATTGGAGGCCATCGCGAAAATGAGCGCCAAAGCGGTCTCGCTCGATCCCGGGCTCGCAGAGGCACATGCTTCGCTCGGCCTGGCGCTCATGCACGATGGGCGTCTTGAAGAATCTGTCGTTGCCCTTC
This sequence comes from Mesorhizobium neociceri, assembly GCF_013520985.1. Lineage (GTDB taxonomy): Bacteria > Pseudomonadota > Alphaproteobacteria > Rhizobiales > Rhizobiaceae > Mesorhizobium > Mesorhizobium neociceri. Next base: position 72,544 of record NZ_JACDTY010000018.1, read on the forward strand.
AGCAGGCTCTGGCGCTGGATCCCAACTCCTATGAGGCAAATTTCTTCTATGCGCGCTACTTCTATCTGCAAGGCAGCTTCCAGTATTCTGCCGAATATTTCGAGCGTGCCGCAGAAATTCGTTCCGACGACTATGTTTCCGCGATGTTCGTGGCAACGACACTTCGCCGGATCGGGCAGTTCGGGGATGCCGAACGGTGGGCGCGCAAAGGAATCGAACTGGCCGAAGGCGTACTCAAACTGCATCCGGAAAATGCTGGTCCCGCACACCGCGGGGCGATTTTGCTCGCGTATCTCGGCGAACGCGAAAGGGCAAGGGAGTGGGCCGCGCGCGCCTTGCTTGTCGAGCCGGACGATCTTGTCGCCCAGTTCAATGTCGCGTGCGCGTATTCCGTGATGGGCGATCACGAAGAAGCGTTGGACTTTATTGAGAGAATACTTCCTACCAGCACTTGGTATCAGCGAGCCTGGTTCGACAAAGAACCTGACCTCGATCCCATTCGCGGCTATCCCCGCTTTCAGGAAATGTTCGCCGTTTTTGCTGGGCAGTTGGCGCCCCTAACGGACCCGGCTTGAGCCGGATCATCGGATATGGACGGCTCTGCCAACGAAGCTCAAACTTAAGTCGACTCCGAGCAGCCATAGGAGAGCAGCCCACGCCGACGTGAATGTCCGCTTTTGCGTTCGTAGCGTCAGAAGCTGCCAGTCTGCCGCCGGCCCCCCTCTCAGCCGCGCAAGCTGATTGGTCCGAGCGCTGGATCCAGCGGCCTGGATCCAGCGCTCGATCAGTTGCGGCTGTTGAGATGCCGCACCCTTCGTAATTGCGGGAACAGCACCGCCCATAGACAAGCGACGGCAAGCGCGCCGATGCCGCCGATCACCACTGCCGGCACTGTACCGATCAGCGCCGCCATGGTGCCGGCGCGGAATTCGCCGACTTCGTTGGAGGCGCCGACGAAGACCTGGTTGACGGCGTTGACGCGGCCGCGCACCTCGTCGGGCGTCCACAGCTGGATCAGCGTCTCCCTGATATAGACGCTGAACATGTCGGTGGCGCCGAGGCCTGCAAGAGCCAGGATCGAAAGCCAGGTGATGGTGGAAACGCCGAACAGCACGGTGAAAGCGCCGAAACCTGCCACGAAGCCGAGCATGATCTTGCCGGCATTGTCGCGCAGCGGGTGCCCGGCGAGCCAGACCGCAACACAGATGGCGCCGATGCCGGGTGCCGAGCGTAAGAGGCCGAGGCTCCAGGGGCCGAGCTCCAGAATATCGCGCGCCGCGCCGATTTTCTGGAGTGATAAGCCGCGCCCGACGCGGTGAATTCGTAACCCTACTCGGCGGCCGTCTGCGATGGCGCCTCTGCCGGCCCCGAAGGCTCGGCCTCGGCACGGGGCTTGCGCCGTGAAAACAGCGACCTGAGCGTGACGTAGAACACCGGCGTCAGGAACAGGCCGACGAATGTGACGCCGAGCATGCCGGAGAACACCGCGGTGCCGAGCGACTGGCGCATTTCCGCGCCCGGGCCTGTTGCGATCATCAGCGGCACGACGCCCAGGATGAACGAGAAGGCGGTCATCAGGATCGGCCGCAGCCTGAGCCGGCAGGCTTCGACGGCAGCCTCGGCGGCCGACAGGCCGCGTTCCTGCGCCTGCCGCGCGAATTCGACGATCAGGATCGCGTTCTTGGCGGCAAGCCCGATCAGCACGATGAGGCCGATCTGCACGAGGATGTTGTTGTCCAGCCCTCGCAAAGACACGCCGAGCAACGCCGCGAGCACGCCGAGCGGCACCACCAGCACAATGGCGAACGGCAGCACCCAGCTTTCATATTGCGCCGCCAGTGCCAGGAAGACGAACAGCACCGACAGTCCGAAGATATAGACAGCGGCATTGCCGGTGTTGCGCTCCTGGTAGGCGAGCTCGGTCCATTCATAGGAGGTACCGGCCGGCAGCGTCTTTGCCGTGATCCCTTCCATCAATGCCAGCGCGTCGCCCGTGGAAACGCCGGGCGCGGCGTTGCCCTGCAGCGGCACCGAGACGTACATGTTGTAGCGCTGGACCAGCGCCGGGCCGGTGACGTCGCGGATCTCGATCAACGTGCCGAGCGGAACCAGCGCGCCGGTCGCCGAGCGCACCTTCAGTTTCAAGATGTCGGCGCGATCGAGGCGGAACGCCTGGTCGGCCTGCGCCCGCACCTGGTAGACGCGCCCGAAAGCGTTGAAGTCGTTGACGTAGGCGGTGCCCAAATTGATCGACAGCGTCTCGAAGATGTTGGGGATAGGCACGTTCAGGATGCGCGCCTTGTCGCGATCGATCGCCAGGAAGAATTGCGGGCTCGACGCGGAGAAGGTGGTGAACACGCCCGTCAGCCCCGGCGTCTTGTTGGCCTTGCCGGCGATTTCGTAGGCAAGCGCCAGGATCTGCCGCATGTCGGCGCTGTTGCGTTCCTGGATCTGCAGCTTGAAGCCGCCGGCATTGCCGACGCCGCGGATCGGTGGCGGCGGCAGTGCGATAATGAAGGCCTCCTTGATGCTTTGCAGGCCGCCGAACAGATTGCCGATGACCTGGGTCGCCGACTGGCCTTCTTTCAGGCGCTCGTCAAACGGCTTGAACCTGGCGAAGATCACGCCCGCGTTGCTGGCGTTGGTGAAGGTCGCGCCGGAGAAGCCGGCGAAGGCGACCGCGTAGTCGACGCCTGGGGTTTTCTGGATGATCTGCGACGCCTGCTGGATGACCGCATCGGTCCTCGACAGCGAGGCGCCATCCGGCAGCTGGACGACGACGATCGCATAGCCCTGGTCGAGCGACGGAATGAAACCGCGCGGCACCGTCTGCACCATGTAGACCGTGGCGCAGATGAGGGCCACGAAAACGGTCAGCATGGCGGCGATCGCTATCCGCGAGCCGACCAGCACGCGCACGATGCTCGAATACCAATGGGCGAGCCGGTCGAAGCCTCGATTGAAGCCGTCGGCGAGCGACTGTCCGAACCGCGCCAGGAAAAAGCGCGGCGGCGTCGCAGCAGTGTGGTGCGGCTTGAACAGGAGTGCGGCCAGCGCCGGCGAAAGCGTCAGCGAATTGAATGCCGAGATCGCCGTCGACACCGCGATGGTGATCGCAAACTGCAGGTAGAACTGCCCGGAAATGCCGGGGATGAAGGCTGTCGGTACGAACACGGCGATCAGCACCAGCGAGATCGCGATGACCGCCGTGCCGACTTCGTCCATGGTCAGATGCGCCGCCGGATTGGGCGCCAGCCCTCTGGCAATATTGCGCTCGACGTTTTCGACCACGACGATGGCATCGTCGACGACGATGCCGATCGCCAGAACGAGGCCGAACAGCGTCAGCATGTTGAGCGAGAAGCCTGCGGCGTAAAGCACCGCCAGCGTGCCGATCAGCGACACGGGAATCGCCACGATCGGCACGATCGCCATGCGCCACGATTGCAGGAAGACGATGATGACGATGATGACCAGCACCATCGCCTCGAGGATCGTCTTGTAGACCTCCTGGATCGACTCGGCGACGAACTCGGTCGGATTGTAGACGATATCGTAGCTCAACCCCTTCGGGAAATCCTGGGAAAGCTCCTTCATCTTGTCCTGGATCTCCGCGGCTGCGGCGAGCGCATTGGTGCCCGGCCGCTGGAAGATGGCGAGCGCCACCGCCGGTTTGCCGTTGAGATAGGAGTTGGTGACGTAATCCTTGGCGCCGAGCTCGATGCGCGCCACGTCCTGCAGCTGGATCAGGCGGCCGTCGTCGGTCGATTTGACGATCACGTACCGGAAGTCGCGTGCGTCGTTGAAGCGGCCTTGCGTGGTGACCGTGTACTGGAACGCCGTGCCCATGTTGGTCGGCGGCGCGCCGATCGAGCCGCCCGACACCTGGACGTTCTGGTCGCGCAGCGCCTGCACCACATCGCCCGAGGTCATCCCCAGGGCGGACAGTTTTTCCGGATCGAGCCAGATGCGCAGCGAATATTCGCGTTCGCCGAAAATGATGAGGTCGCCGACGCCGTCCAACCTGAGCAGTATGTCGCGCACCCGCGAGCGGGCGTAGTTCGAGACGTAGAGCTGGTCGTAGGTATTGTCGGGCGACAACATGTGCACGACCATCATCAGGTCGGGCGAGCTCTTGATGGTGGTGATGCCGAGGCGACGGACTTCTTCGGGCAGGCGCGGCTCGGCGACCGACACGCGGTTCTGCACCAGCACCTGCGCCTGGTCGAGATCGGTGCCCAGCTTGAAGGTGATGGTCAGCGCCATCGCCCCGTCGCCCGACGAATAGGACGACATGTAGAGCATGCCCTCGACGCCGTTGATCTCCTGCTCGATCGGCGTTGCCACCGTCGCTGCGATCGTCTCGGCGTCGGCGCCCGGATACTGCGCGCGAACGACGATGGTCGGCGGCGCGATCTCGGGATATTGCGCGACCGGCAGCTGGGTATAGGCAATCCCGCCAAGGATCAGCAGGACGATCGAAACGACCGATGCGAAGATCGGACGGTCGACGAAGAAATGGGCGAACCTCATTGCGGCAACCCGGCGGTTTCGACCTTGGGCGGCAACGTCACCATCTCGACCTTCACCTTGGTGCCGGGCCTGGCGTGCATCAGCCCGTTGACGATGATCGTCTCGTCGCCGGTCAGGCCCGAGCGGATCACGCGGTAGCCGTCGAGAAGCGGGCCGGTGCGCACCGGCTTCGCCGACACCATCCCGGCCTCATCCACCAGGAAGACGATGCGGCGATCCTGATCGGCGCCGATCGCCTCGTCGGGCACCAGCACGCCGCTATGCGGCAGCGACCCTGGCACGTTGATGCGCCCGAACATGCCTGGCTGGAGAACGCCGTCGGCGTTGGGAAACGTTGCACGCACCCGCATGGTGCCGGTCGCGTTGTCGATCCGGTTCTCGGCAAAATCGAGCTTGCCTTTGAATACCGCCTCCGCGCGGTCGGCGACGCGAACCACCACCTCGAGCCCGCCGGCGCCTTCCTGCATCGAGCCGCCACGCTCCTTCGCGTCGCGGGCGTAGCTGAAATAGAGGCGCTCATCGACGTCGAAATAGAAGTCGATCGGATCGCGGGTAACGATGGTCGTCAGCAAGGTGGAATCCGGCTGCACGAGGTTGCCGACCGACACCAGCCGGCGGTCGATGCGGCCGGACAAGGGCGCCTTGATCTCGGTGAATTCCAGGTTCAGGCTGGCCGACGTCAGCGCAGCCGTTGCGCCCTGCATCTGCGCCTGTGCCGAAAGGTATTCCCGCCGGCGGTCGTCGACCGTCGCGGCCGAGATATTGCCGGTCTTGGCGAGTTCGTCGGCGCGATCCAGCTGCATCTTGGAGAATTCGAGCAGGGACTTGGCTACGTCCACTTGCGACTTGGCGGCATCATAAGCCGCCTGGTACGGACGCTGGTCGATGGTGAAGAGCAGGTCGCCCTTGTTGACCAGCGCGCCGTCCTGGAAGCTGACCTTGTCCAAATAGCCGCTGACGCGCGAACGGATGGCGACCTGGTCGACGGCTTCGAAGCGCCCGACGAACTCGTCGTCTTCGACGATTTCACGGACCACCGGCTTGGCCGCCGTCACCACGGGTAGCTGCTGGTCCTGCGCAAATGCGGTGCCGCTGAAAGCCATTCCGAGCAGGAATGCCGCCGGCACAGCGGCGCGGGCAAGCCAGCCGGCGGATCGACGGGGTTGCCCGCCCACGTCGCGATGCAATCGCCCATTGTCCATTTGCGTCCCCCCTCGCTGGACCCGGAGGTCGGTTGATCCGCTTCTACGCTTAAGGCTTCTCGTCGAGATCAGAGCACTGCAGTGTTGTGCGTGGCAACATGATCATTTTCCATGTGGGCAGAAATGTCCACCCTGTGGCTGCCCCGCCACCTGGCTAGTTCGTCCCAGAACCGGACCGTCCGCTTCCGCCCCATCTCAGTCGTTGTCGACGCAAACTGATTTGGACCGCGCCGGATCCAGCGGCTTACTCAATCAGTTGCGGCTGTTGAGATGCCGCACCCGGCGCAGCTGCGGAAACAGCACCGCCCATAGGCCAGCGACGGCAATCGCGCCGATGCCGCCGATCACCACGGCCGGCACGGTGCCGATCAACGCCGCCATGGTGCCGGCGCGGAATTCGCCGACTTCGTTGGAGGCGCCGACGAAGACCTGGTTGACGGCGTTGACGCGGCCGCGCACTTCGTCGGGCGTCCACAGCTGGATCAGCGTTTCCCTGATGTAGACGCTGAACATGTCGGTGGCGCCGAGGGCAGCAAGGGCTACGATCGACAGCCAGGTGATTGTGGAAACGCCGAACAGTACCGTGAAGGCGCCGAACCCTGCCACGAAGCCGAGCATGATCTTGCCGGCATTGTCGCGAAGCGGGTGCCCGGCGAGCCAGACCGCGACGCAGATGGCGCCGATGCCGGGCGCGGAGCGCAGCAGGCCGAGGCCCCAGGGACCGAGTTCGAGAATGTCGCGCGCATAGACCGGCAGCAGCGCCGAGGCGCCGGACAGAAGCACGGCGAAGAGGTCGAGCGAGATGGCGCCGAGCACGATCTTCTCGCTCCAGATGTAGCGGAAGCCGGCAAACAGCGTTTCCATCGTCGGCTTGTCGGTGGCGCTCTGCTGGGCGGGCTTGGGAATGGTGAAGATCAGCAGGCCGGCCACCACCATCAGCACGGCGGCAACGGCGTACGCGGCTTCGGCGGAGACTCCGTAGAGCAGGCCGCCGGCGACCGGACCGACAATGGTTGCCGTCTGCCAGGCGGATGAGTTCCAGGCAATCGCATTGCCGAAATCCTCCGGCGGCACCAGATTGGCGAACAGCGACGACGAGGCCGGTCCGTAAAAGGCGCGCGCCATGCCGAACAGAGCCAGCACGACGAAGATCGGCAGCGGACCGACGAGACCGCGCAGCGTGAAGTACAACAGAACGAGCGCACAGCCTGCCTCGGTCACCGTCGCCAGTGCCATGATCAGGCGGCGGCCGAAGCGGTCGGCGACGACGCCGGTGACCAGCACCAGCAGCAGCGACGGCATGAACTGGACGATGCCGACAATGCCGAGATCGAAGGGATCGCGCGTCAGATCGTAGATCTGCCAGCCGACGGCGACGGAGACGATCATGGTGGCGAAGGTGGTGAGGAAACGCGCCGCCCAATAGCTCAGGAAGGAGCGGTGGCGGAAGGCAGCGTAGCGCTGGTCCGGCGGCGTCTGGGAATGGGATGTCATGGATGTGGCCCCGTTGCGATGGCACTGGAGCGACGTGCGTCCACTTGGACGCACAAAATACGCTCCAGCACTTTAAATTTCGCATCGTGCTTTCCGAAAATCGAAACCGATTTTCGGGCCGATGCGATGCCGGCGGGGCACTTCCCAAATGGGCGCTGTTCCGGCCAATGAGACTTGATCAAAGTTCGGGGCGCGTATGCGTCAAAATCGGGTCTGGATCAAGGGTTTTCGCCCAGCCTGCCCCACCGCATGCGGACGTTACTGCCTCAGCGCGGCCGAGATGGCGTCGAGGCCGCCACGCAATTCCGCCTCCTTCGGCCAGCCAAAGCCAACGCGGAAAAAGCGCTTCGGCATGTCGAACCAGTGGCCCGGGCCGACATAGGTGCCGTGGCTTTCCAGCAAATTGACGTAGAAGCGGTCGAGGTCGAAGCCGGCGTCGACATTCAGCCTGGGAAAACCGACGACGCCGCCCTGCGGCCGCACCCAGTCGACCATCGGCTCGCGGTCGATCCAGGCCTGCACGATGTCGCGGCGCTTGGCCATTTCGGGCAGCAGTGCGGCCAGGAAGGCGTCGCGGCGCTCCAGCATGCCGCGCGCAATGCCTTCGTCGATGACGCTGCCGCAAATGCCGATCTGCTCCTTGGCCGCGAGGAAGCGTTCCTGCAGTTCGGCATCCCTGGTGATCAGCCAGCCGATGCGAATGCCTGGAATGCCAAAGGCTTTCGACAGCGACGAGACGCTGATCGCCTTGGCGCTGAGAGAGGCCGCCGCCGGCAGGCGCTGTCCGTAGGACAGGTCGCGATAGGTCTCGTCGACCAACAGGTGGCAGTTGCGGCTTTCGGCGAGCGCAATCAGCGCATCGAGATCGGCCCGGTGCATCATCGTCCCGGTCGGGTTGTGCGGACAGGTGACGCTGATCAGCTTCGTGTTCGGCTGCAGCTGCACCGCGACGCGGCCGACATCGACGGCAAAACCGTTGTCGAAGTCGAGGTCGACATAGGAGATGGCGCAGCCGATCGCCTTGGGGGTCTCGATGTTGGTGGCGTAATTCGGCCGGACCACGACGAGGTGGTCGCGCTCGGACAAGAGCGAGGTCGAGATGATGAACAGCGCGCCCGCCGCCCCGGCCGTCACCAGAACGTCGTCAGGCGATATGCCGGAATCCTGCGCCGCGATCAGCGCCCGCAATTCCTTGTCGCCGCGATGCTCGCCATAGAACAGCGTGAGGTCCGGCAGCGACAGGCCGATGTCGGAGAGTTTCTGGTCGGCGATCGAGCTTTCGGAGAGATTGAACCGGATACGGTCGTAGCCGTATTCCTCCGGCGCCTCTTTCTCGATCACCATTCTGGCGTAGTTCATGGCTGCTTCCCTTGGCTTGCGCTGATATCCAAGCCACAAAAGCATGAAGCCTGCCAAGGCTCATTCGCCGGCAGGCTTCTGTTCCAGTCGTCCAAACTGTTGGCTCAGCGCCGAGGCGCTGACGATCAGGCCGGAACCTTGGCCTTGCGACCCTTGGCCTTGGCCGGTGCGGCCGCTGCGGCCTTGCGGCCGAGGCCGATCGACTTGGCCAGTTCGGAGCGCGACGCGGCATAGTTGGGAGCAACCATCGGATAGTCGGCCGGCAGGCCCCATTTGGTGCGGTAGGCCTCGGGCGTCAGGTTGAAATGGACGCCGAGATGGCGCTTCAGCGATTTGAACTTCTTGCCGTCTTCGAGGCAGATGATGTAGTCCGCCGTCACCGACCGCTTGGGATTGACGGCTGGGACCTGCGGCGGCGCCACCGGAGCCGGCGGCTGGCTGAGCCCGCCGATCGACGCCGCAACGCTGGCGATGAGATCGCTCAGGCCGGCAACGGGCAAGCGGTTCTTCTCGACGTAAGCGGACACGATATGGGCGGTTAGTTCGAGCAGGTCGATGTCCTTGTCAGAGTCGTTGCTGTCGTTGGCCAATTTATCTCTCCGTCGCTAGGGGGGTGGCGGAAACTTCCAGAGCTGTCCCAGCGGAGCCGGAAATCCGCTCTAGTCATTTGTCTTGCTGCATTTGTACGGCTGCGCCAGATGATTCCATCCGGTGCAATCGCTCTAATCGCCAAATCTGCGTAACGCAATGACTTCGTGTCGCTTCACACGTCATTTTGAACAACTATACTGAATCTTAATACTATCGGACGATCAGCGCCCTATCGCGCCATAGTCGAAAGCCGCCCTCGAAAGCGCGCGTATTGTCGCCGAGCCTGGATTTGGCGGGCAATTCATCCAGTCGGTCGACGTTGCCGCCGCCGATGACGATATAGTCCGGCTGCAGGGCCGCACGCAGCCGCTCGACGACGTCGAAAACGTATTTGCGCCATTTCTTCCTGCCGTATTTCTCCAGGCCGCGCTCGCCGACATAGTCCTCGAAACTGCGGCCCTTGCGGTAGGGCAGATGCGCCAGTTCCATCGGCTGGCCGACATTGTCGAGGATCATCGCCGCGCCGAGGCCTGTGCCGAGGCCGAGAAACAGCATGCGTCCGCGATCGTAGCTGCCAATCGCCTGCAGCAGCGCATCGTTGACGACCTTGACCGGCTTGCCGAAGGCGGCTGCGAAGTCATAGCCGTCCCAGCCCTTGCCGAGATTGGCGGGATCGAGCGACGGCTTGTTGTTTCTGACAGGGCCGGGATAGCCCATCGAGATCACATCATAGGCCAGCCCCTCGGCAAGCGTCTTCACCGTGGCGACCATCTGCTGCGGCGTCAGGTCCGGTCCGGAATCGGCGCGGCGGGGCTCGCCGCCGGCGCTGGTGAGGATCTTAACATGCGAGCCGCCGACATCGATCGTCAGCACGATCGGTTCGGCCTTGGCCGTCGCGGGCCTGGCTGCCTTCGCCATGTCGTCTCCCCCGCTCACTTGGCCGGATTGATCCAGCCGTTCGGCGGCCCGAAATTGGCCATCGCCTCGGCCGGTCCCCAGGTCTTCGGCTCATAGATGTGCGGCGGCGTGGTGTCGCCTAGCACCGGGCCGACGATACGCCAGGCGAGCTCGCTGGCGTCCTGGCGGGTGAACAGCTGGCCATTGCCGTTCATGGCGTCGCCGATCAGCCGCTCATAGGGCGGCATGTCGCCCTTTGAATCGTCGAGCGCCGTGAGCTCGACCTGCTCGCCGACCATGTCGTCGCCGGGGGCCTTGCGCTGGGCGCCGATCGAGATCGCCACCTGCGGATCGATGCGGAAGCGGACGTAATTGGCGTCGCCGGGCTTAATCGGATCGAAGACATCGAGCGGCGGCCGCTTCAGCCGCACGATCACCTCGGTGACATGCACCGGCATGTTCTTGCCGGTGCGGATGAAGAACGGCACGTCCTGCCAGCGCCAGGTGTCGACCATGAAGCGCACCGCGGCAAAGGTCTCGACCGGCGAGTTCGGCTTCACGCCGGGCTCAGAGAGATAGCCTGTGAACTGCCCGCGCACGACGTCATCCTTGGTCAGCGTGCGGATGGCGCGCAACACCTGCACCTTCTCGTCGATGAGATCGTCAGCGGAGCGGCCGACCGGCGGCTCCATGGCAAGCAGCAAAAGGATGTTGAGCAGATGGTTCTCGATCACGTCGCGGATAGCGCCGACATCGTCATAGAATTTGCCGCGGCCCTCGATGCCGAAATCCTCGGCCATGGTGATCTGCACGCTTTCGACGAAGTTGCGGTTCCAGATCGGCTCGAGGAAGGCATTGGCGAAGCGGAAATAGAGCAGGTTCTGGATCGCTTCCTTGCCGAGATAGTGGTCGATGCGGAAGATCGACTGTTCGTCGAACACCAGATGCAGGACCCGGTTCAGCCAGCGCGCCGATTGCAGGTCGTGGCCGAACGGCTTTTCCACCATCAGCCGCGCGCCATGCGCGGTGCCCGATTGTTCCAGCCCCTGGACCACGGTTTCGAACATGGTCGGCGGCACCGCCATGTAGTGCAGCGGCCGCTGCGCCGAGCCGAGCGCGGTCTTCAGCTTTTCGAAGGTCGCGCCGTCGCGATAGTCGCCGCTGACGTAGCGCAGCAGATTGGCGAATTTGGCGAAGATCTTTTCGTCGATCTTGCCAACGGCGTTGACGATGCCGTCGCGGGCCCGCGCCTGCAATTGCTTGATGTCCCAGGCGTCGAAGGCGACACCGATCACTGGCTCGGTCAGCGTCCCCTTGGCGACCATCTGGTAGAGGGCGGGAAATATCTTCTTGTGGGCGAGGTCGCCGGTCGCCCCGAAGAGCACCAGCGTGTCGGACCGTTCTGGGCTCATTTTGCGCGTCTCCCCTGCCGCCGTCACTTGCCGGCCTTCGGCTTTTCGACATGGCCGCCGAAGGCATAGCGCATGGCCGACAGCAGCTTGTCGGAGAATTCGGATTCGCCTTGCGAAGAGAAACGGTCGAACAGCGCCGAGGACAGCACCGGCGCCGGCACGCCGGTGTCGATCGCCGCCTTCAAGGTCCAGCGGCCTTCACCCGAATCCGAGACGCGGCCGCCGAACTGGGCAAGCCCCGGGTCGCTTTTCAGCGCGCCGGCGGTCAAATCGAGCAGCCAGGAACCGATGACGCTGCCATGGCGCCAGACTTCGGCCACCTGCGGCAGGTCGATGTCGAACTGGTAGTATTGCGGGTTTTCCAACGGGCTGGTCTCGGCGTCGGCGGTGCGCTGCCTTTTGCCGGCATTGGCCGATTTCAGGATGTTCATGCCTTCGGCATAGGCAGCCATGACGCCATATTCGATGCCGTTGTGGATCATCTTGACGAAATGACCGGCGCCGCTCGGTCCGCAATGCAGATAGCCGAACGGTGCGGTTCCGCCCGCCTTGTCCGGCGTGGCGCCGGCATCGGCGCCGGGCGCCAGCGTGGCGAAGATCGGATCGAGATGTTTGACCGCCACGTCGGGACCGCCGATCATCAGGCAGTAGCCGCGCTCAAGGCCCCAGACGCCGCCGCTGGTGCCGACATCGACATAGTGCAGGCCCTTGGCCGCGAGCTCGGCGGCCTGGTCGACGGCGTCGTGATAGTAGGAATTGCCGCCGTCGATGATGATGTCGCCGGGTTCCATGAACGCCGCCACCTGGTCGGCGATCTTGCCGGTGATCGCCGCCGGCAGCATCAGCCAGGCGCTGCGCGGCTTGGACAGCTTGCCGACGAACTCCTCCATCGTGGCGGCGCCGATGGCGCCGTCGGCGACGAGGCCGGCAACGCTTGCCGGGTTGATGTCGTAGACGACGCATTCATGGCCGTCGCGCATGAGGCGACGCACCATGTTGGCGCCCATCCTGCCCAGTCCCATCATTCCGATCTGCATGGTCTTGTCCTAGTCGCTGGAGGAAAGGAAAACTATGTGCGAGCTGGTTCTTCAATGCCCACGGTGAAGTCGACATTCTCCCAACGGTCGCCGTCGGGCCAGAAAAAAGTGAAGACGATGATATTACCCGGCGGAATATCGGCCACGGCCAAGTCAGCCAGATGAACACCTAGAGCGTTTTCGGCTGTTTGGATTTCGTGGCTGGTCTGCCAATGGTCGCTACTCCAGCGGATCAGCGCCGGCTGCAGCAACTCCACGCGCAGCGTCTTGCCGGCATCCACGGTGCGCAGCCTGTTGTTGAAGCGCCATACCCTCAAGGTCGAACCGGTCTTGTCCCTGATGTAGCGCTTGACGCCTTGCGGCGGCATGTCGAACACGGCGCCGTCGCGCAGCGATCGCAACAGCTTGATATGCTCCGAATGCGCCCAGACCAATGGCATGGCGCTGCCCGAGGGCTTGCCAAGCCACAATTCGCGCTCCGGTATATCGGCACCGTCCCAGACCTGTTCCGGCAGCAGGCCGCCTTGCCCGGCGGAGGCCTCGAATGTGCTCAGCAGGCTTGCCGCTTTGTCCTTATGGCCGGCGGCCAGTTCGTAATGGGCGCGTTCGCCGGCGAGCAGAGGCCAGGGACGGCCCTGACCGGTGCCGTCGAAAGGCGCCCCGTCCGCATGCTCGCCATAGCCGTCACTGGTGTAGCGGTACCAGAGAGGTCCCTGCGGCAGGTCGCAGCGCAATTGTGCGTCGATGATCTTGACCGTGTCGACAATGCGCGGATCGTCCGCGGCTCTGAGGCCGAAGCGGACCAGCGCCAGCGCGTCCGGACTGACGATCGCCTCGGCGGGCTTGTCGGTATCGCCCGGCGGCCGGTTCTTGATCGGCACGAAACCGTCCTTCGGCGATGCGGCGCCGGCATCGTCGGCCGGCGCGATGCGGACATAGTAGCCGTCGACGCCGGCCTGCCGGCACTCCGGTGTACCGCTGACATAGGTCCAGCGCTCGATCTGATCGTTCCAGCAGTCGGCAATCTCGCGCAAATAGTTAGCCGGCGCCGGTCTTCCGGAAACGTCGAACAGATCGGCGGCACCGAGCAGTGCCGAAATCTCGACGGCAAGGGTGAACGGGCTGTATCCCGCGTCTTCCTCCCAGCGGTCCTGCCCGGTGACGGGGCCGTTGCGCACGACGTAGGACGCCGCTTTCTCGATCATCGGCATGAAGGCGGTGAGTTTGGCGCGCGGCAGGTGTCCGGCACGGTGCAGCGCATCGGCAAGCAGCAGCGGGAAGGCGCATTCGTCCATCTGGATGCCCGGCCAATAAAGAGATCCGTCGAGCCAGACATTCTGCGGCCAATGGCCGTCCGGCTGCTGGATGGAACGGAGATAGGTGAGGATCTGCAGCGCCTGTGCAGGGTCGCCGGCGGCGAGGAAGCCGTCGGCGGTTTCGACGAGATCGCGCGGCCAGACCAGATGATAGCCGCCGAGATCGTCGTCGCCCTTGCTCGCCCCCCACGGGATCGACAGGCTGGCAACGGCCGCACCGGGCCTGGCCAGCGAAAGGTGCGTCGCCAGCACCGCGGTGCTGACACGGTATGTGTTGAGGCCGGATGCATCATGGCGGTCGAGCGGCAGCAGGCCGGCCTGCCATTTCTGCCATTTCGCGACATAGGTCTTGGCGGCAGGTTCAAAACCGCGCCTCACGCTGGCGGCGGCGTTTTCGGCGGCTTCGTCTGATGTCGCGCCAAAACCGAGCGCCAGCAAGACCTTGCTATTGCCTGAGGAAAAGCCGATCTCGCCGGTCAGCGCGACATTGCCGTCTTCGGCTCTTTGGCAGGCCGGATCGAGCCGGCCGTCGCGGCTGAGCTGCTGCCAGCCGTCGGAAAAGCCGACATAGCCGGCGGAGCAGTCGCCCCAGGGCAGGGATGAGGCCAGCGCCAGGCAGGTGCCGCGCCCCGAGGCGAACAGCATACGCCTGCCCTTGTGCTCGCCGACCCAGGCGGTGTTGCCCATACCGGCATTGACCAGATGCGGCGCCAATAAGACGTAGACGCGGTAGTCGGCGGCCGCGCCTTCGAGCGGCGTGAAGCTGGTCTCCTGCAGCAGCGCCGGGCGCGCCGGATCGGCTAGAATGCGCTTCTCGATGCGGTAGCGGGCAGTGGTGTTGAGCAGCCGGTAGGCGGGCACGCCGTCCTCGAACGGCTCGATGGCATGCGCGGCGTCGCGCTTTTCCTCGGAGAACCAGCCGCCGGGGCCGGTGACCAGCAGCCCCATGTCGCGCGTGCAGGCGCTGTCGAGGCCGGGATAATAGATTTCATTGACGATGCCATGACTGAGCGTGAACCAGACCCGGCTCGCCGGCGAAAGCGCCGCGCCAACGCCGCTCTTGGCGCTCGACGTCCAGCGCGCCGGAATTCCGGGCGCGCCTTCAGCTAGGGTTGGCGTCGCTGCCATGCATGGTCTCCTGGACCCTTCCCTAGACCAGCACACGAAGGCTTTTCAATCATCGCACCTGAAGTTGATCGCCAAAGCGTGGCCGATCGCAGTTGACAAGCGCCTCCATCTGCAATTGTCTGACAATAGATAAAAAACAGGATGCGAACGCAACAATCATCAGCAGCAGTCGACAAATCTGACAACCATGGGAGGAATATCATATGAAGAAACTGCTCGTTCTGAGCGCTCTGGCGGCAATGCTTGCCTCGGGCACGGCGCTTGCCGACACCAGCGGCAAGAAGATCGCCTTCTCCAACAATTACGCCGGCAATTCGTGGCGCCAGGCGATGCTCGACAGCTACGGCATCGTCACCAAGAAGGCGGTCGATGACAAGGTCGTCGGCGCCGCCGACATCTTCACCACCGCCGACAAGGAGGTGCCGACCCAGGCCGCGCAGGTGCAGAACCTGATCCTGCAAGGCTATGACGCCATCGTCATCAACGCCGCCTCGCCGGATGCGCTGAACGGCGCCATCAAGCAGGCCTGCGATGCCGGCATCGTCGTCGTCTCCTTCGACGGCACCGTGACCGAGCCTTGCGCCTACCGCGTCGTCGTCGACTTCAAGGACATGGGCAAGCAGGAAGTCGAGCAGATGGCCAAGTTCCAGCCCAAGGGCGGCAATTTGCTGGAAATCCGCGGCTTGGCCGGCACCTCGATCGACGATGCCATTCATGCCGGCATCCTCGAAGGCGTTGCCGCCCATCCCGAGTTCAAGATCGTCGGCTCGGTGACCGGCGACTGGGACCAGACGACGGCGCAGAAGGCGGTCGCGACCATCCTGCCGTCGCTGCCCGACATCGTCGGCATCGTCGACCAGGGCGGTGACGGCTATGGCGCAGCACAAGCCTTCGCCGCCGCCGGCAAGCCGCGCCCGACCATCATCATGGGCAACCGCCAGGACGAGCTGAAATGGTGGAAGGAGCAGAAGGACAAGGACGGCTACCAGACCTGGTCGGCGTCGATCGCGCCGGGCGTATCGTCGCTCGCCTTCTGGGTGGCGCAGCAGGTGCTTGATGGCCGCACCGACATCCCGCACGACCTTTTGGTGCCTTATCTCGCCTTCACCCAGGACGATTTCGAGGCAGCGCTGCCGAAGATCAAGGAAGGCGGCGTCGCCACGCACGAATACACACAGGAAGACGCCCTCGCGGCGATCAAAGCCAATATCAAGTGATGCTTTGCATTCATTGCCAGTGGCATGATCGACCGGATATCGTTGGGCATGCCTGAGGCCAATACGGACATCATCAGACTGAACGGCGCCGAAAAACATTTCGGCGCCGTTCGGGCGCTTAACGGCGTCGACTTCCATGTTGTATCAGGCGAATGCGTCGGGCTGGTCGGCCATAACGGCGCCGGCAAGTCGACGCTGATGCATATGGTGGCCGGCACGCTGCGGCCCGATGGCGGTGAGATCGCGGTGCGCGGCAATGCGGAAATCGACTACTCGGTGGCGCGCGCGCTAAAGCTCGGCATACGCTGCGTGTTCCAGGAACTGTCGCTCTGCCCGAACCTCAGCATCGCCGAGAACACGCGCATCAGTCATCCAGCGCTGACCGGCCTCGGCTGGCGGCGCAAAGCCGCTAACCTTATCGCCGCCAAGCTCGACGAAATTTTCCCGGATCACGGCATCTCGGCTGACGACATTGCCGGTGACCTCTCCATCGGCCGGCGGCAGATGGTCGAGGTGGCGCGCGCCTTCACGGTAACGGGCGATCCGCTCGACCTTGTCATTCTCGACGAGCCGACCTCTTCGCTCGACGCTCACACGGCCGGCCAACTGCTAGCCTTCGTGCGCCGTTTCGTCGCCGGCGGTGGCAGCTGCATCCTGATCTCGCATGTGCTGGGCGAAGTGTTGCAAAATGCCGACCGCATCGTGGTGATGCGCGACGGCAAGGTGGTCGCCACGGACGCGGCGAAGGCCTTCGACCGCGACCGGCTGGTGGCGACCATGGGCGGCGCCGAGGCGCGCGAGAAGATCGCGGCGGAGATTGCAGCCGCCAGGCCCGCCGCCGGCCCACTTAGGGTAAGGGCACGGCCAGAGCGGCAGCAGGACGGCAAGGAGCTCGTCGCACATGCCGGTGAGATCATCGGCCTCGCCGGCCTTGCCGGCCACGGCCAGACCGACCTGTTGCTGGCGATCTTCAAGGCCGCCCAGCGCGCCAGGACCGGCATAGAGGTGACCGCGCCGGTGGCGCTGGTGGCCGGTGATCGCCAGTCGGACGGCATCTTTCCGCAATGGTCGATCGCGGAAAATATCGGCATCCGTTCGCTGGCGCGGTTGCGAAAAGGGCTGCTGATCTCGCCGCGGCGCGAGGCCGAGCTTGCCGAGTTCTGGAAGCAGAAGATCGGCATCCGCACACCCGATATGACCAACAACATTTTTTCGCTGTCGGGCGGCAACCAGCAGAAGGCGCTGTTTGCCCGCGCGCTCGGCTCGGATGCCGAGATCGTGCTGATGGACGACCCGATGCGCGGCGTCGACATCGGCACCAAGCTCGAGGTCTACGACCTCGTGCGCGAGGAAGCGGCCAAGGGCAGGACCTTCCTCTGGTACACAACCGAGACCGAAGAGCTCGACAATTGCGACCACATCCATGTATTCAAGAACGGCCGCATCGTCGCCAATCTCACACGCGACGAGCTGACGGAGGAAAAGATCATCCAGTCCTCATTCGGCGATGCGGCCTGAGATGACGGCAATCGCTCCCGGCACGACCCCAAGTTCCTCGCCGCGCAGCAGTGCTGCCCGTGCCCGCCTGCTGCGCAGCCTGTTGCCGGCGTTGTCGCTGGCACTGGTGCTGCTCGCCATCGCCTGGCTCAACCCGCGCGCCATCAGCTATTTCGGCTTCAGCCTGATGCTGAACCTGGCGATCCCGATCGCGCTGGCGACGATCGCGCAGATGTTCGTCATCGCCGGCAATGAGCTCGATCTGTCGATCGGCACCTTTGTCGGCTTCGTCGGCTGCGTCACCGCCACATGGCTGAAGGATGCACCGCTGCTTGGCGTGGTTGTCCTCTTAGGCTCTATCGGTGTCTATGCGCTGCTCGGTGCGCTGATCCATCTGCGCAACCTGCCGTCAATCGTGGTGACGCTGGGCATGAGCTTCGTCTGGCAGGGGCTGGCCATCCTGGTGTTGCCGAAACCTGGCGGCAAGGCGCCGGACTGGCTACTCGGATTGATGGCGTTCAAGCCGCCTTTCATTCCATTTCCGATCATCGCCGCGCTGGTGATCGCGGCGGTCGTGCATTTCGGGCTGATGCGTACCTCTTACGGCGTGATCCTGCGGGGATCCGGCGGCAATCCGGCGGCGCTCAGGCGCGCCGGCTGGTCGCTGCTTCGCACCAAGATCGTGCTGTTTGCGCTGACCGGCCTGTTCGGCGTGCTGTCCGGCATGGCGCTGATCGGCATCACCACTTCGGCCGACGCCAATATCGGCAATGGCTACACGCTGCTGGCGATCGCTGGCGTCATCCTCGGCGGCGGCGAATTCGTCGGCGGCCGGGTGTCGCCGATCGGGGCCGTGCTCGGCGCGCTGACATTGGCGCTGGCCGCGTCGCCGCTACTCACCTTCATGCACATCCCGCCGGATTGGCAGGTCGCCGCCAACGGCGCCATCCTGATCATCGTGCTGGCGGCCCGCGTCCTGATCAGCCGCAGGGAGAGGTAACGATGGCCCTGTTGCGCACGCTTGTCGCCAAACCCTGGATCTGGTCCTTCCTCGGCGCGTTGCTGGTCTGGCTGGCAACGATCTCGTTCACCGGCGGCTACGGCGGCGGCGGCATGGTCACGGCGGCACTGTCGTTGGCGGTGTTCACCGTCATCGTCGGCGTCGGCCAGATGTTCGTCATCACGCTCGGGCCCGGCAATGTCGACCTGTCGCTGCCGGCCAATATCGGGCTCGCCAGCGCCGTCGCCATGAAGGTGATGGGCGGCAGCGATTCCATGATCGTGGTCGGTCTGCTGGCAGCGCTCGCCTGTGGTGCTGCCATCGGCGCCGTCAACTATCTGCTGATCTGGGCGCTGCGCATTCCGCCGATCATCGCCACGCTGTCGGCCAGCTTCATCATCCAGTCGATTGACATCAGCTACGGCCGCGGCCTGCAGATCAAGCCGCCGCCGGGCTTTGCCGATTTCGCTAACTGGCAAATCCTGGGCATTCCGGTGCTGGCGATCCTCACCGTGCTGTTCACCATTGCTGCTGCCATCGCGCTGCAGCGCATGATCTATGGCCGCTCGGTGCTGGCGATCGGCCAGAATATCCGCGCCGCGTGGCTTGCCGGCGTCAATGTCGGCCGCACCCGCTTCCTCACCTACACGCTGTCGGGCGCGCTTGGCGGCATCGATGGCGCATTGCTTGCCGGCTATTTCCGCGGCGCCAATGTCGACATCGGCAATGAGTACCTGCTGGCCTCGATTGCCGTCGTCGTCATCGGCGGCACCTCGGTCGCCGGCGGCAAGGCCAATGTTCCCGGCGTCTGGGGCGCGGCGTTGTTCCTGGTGCTGCTGTTGACCATGCTCAACACATTCGGCGTCAGCGCCGGCGTTCGCCTGTTGCTGACCGGGCTGATCATCGTCGGCGTCATCACCGTGGCCGGTGGCGAGAAGGCCCTGCGCTGAGCGGCAGCGCGTTCGCCAAATTTGACCATGTGGACAAAAGTCCGCACCCGTTCCATAGTTCCGCGTCTGATTTCAGAACAGCCGGCTCGACACGGCTGTCAAACAGAGGGGCACTAGATGGAAAACCGGAAAAACAAATCGCAATCGACCGGCCTGTCGCGGCGCGACGTGCTGGAACTCGGCGCGCTTGGCCTGGCTGCGGCCATGCTGCCGAATGCTGCCTTCGCCAAGGACAAGAAGCTCAAGGTGGCGGCGATCTTCGCCACGCCGATCGAGGAGCCGTGGGACAACCAGATCCACGTCGCTCTGCAGAAGGCCGAGAAGGAACTCGGCATCGAATACAAATGGTCGGAAAAGGTGCAGACCGCCGATTTCAGCCGCGTCATGCGCGAATATGCACAAGGCGGCTACCAGCTGGTGCTGGGCGACGCCTTCGCCGCCGAGCGTGAATCGCGCCGCACCGCAAAACAGTTCCCGAAGACCGCCTGGCTGTTCGGCTCCGGCGCCGGACCGGCTGAACCCAATTTCGGCGTCTTCGACAACTGGATCCACGAGCCCGCCTATCTCTCCGGCATGATCGCCGGCAAGATGTCGAAATCGGGCACGATCGGCGCCGTAGCGGCGATGGGCATTCCGGAAGTGAACCGGCTGGTCAACGCCTTCTTCGCCGGCGCCAAGGAGGTCAATCCGAACATCAAGAAGAAGGTCGCCTTCATCGGCTCCTTCTTCGATCCGCCCAAGGCCAAGGAAGCGGCCGTCGCCCAGATCGACGCCGGCGTCGATGTCATCTATGCCGAGCGCTTCGGCGTCATCGAAGCTGCGGTGGACAAGAAGATCCTCGCCATCTCCAACATGTCCGACCAGTCGAGCCTTGGCCCCGATACGGTCATCACCGGCCCGGTCTGGGACATGTACCCGACGGTCGAGCAGGCGATCAAACTGGTCAAGGCCGGCGTCTTCACAGCGCAGGACTATGGCGATTTCTCGCGCATGGCCAAGGGCGGTTCGTTCCTGGCGCCCTACCACAAGTTCGACAAGACGCTGCCGGCCGAGGTCAAGGAACTGGTCGAGAAGAAGAAGGCCGAGATCCTGGAAGGCAATTTCCGCGTCGATGTCGATGAGAACACGCCGGTTTCGGATTAGGCTTGCTTTGAGGGTTGGTGCTTATCGCACCCCCCTCTGCCCTGCCGGGCATCTCCCCCTCAAGGGGGGAGATTGGCAGCTTCGCTGGCGGCGATATCGTAGCGGTTGGAGATTGGCGAAAGCCGACGTGACATCCAATCTCCCCCCTTGAGGGGGAGATGGCCGGCAGGCCAGAGGGGGGTGTGACGGGCACGCCTCACAGTTCAGGAGCCCCCCTTGTCCGCCCCTCTCATCGAAATGCGCGGCATCACCAAGAGCTTCGGCGCCGTCAAGGCGAACGAGGGTGTCGATCTCAGCGTCGCGCCGGGTGAAATCCTGGGCCTGCTGGGCGAGAACGGTGCCGGCAAGACGACGCTGATGAATGTGCTGTTCGGCGCCTATGCGCCGGATGCCGGCGAAATCCTGGTCCAGGGCAAGCCGGTGTGGATCACCAGTTCGGCCGATGCGCTGGCCGCCGGCATCGGCATGGTGCATCAGCATTTTCACCTGGCGCCGCGGCTGACAGTGCTGGAGAACCTGCTTATCGGCATTCCCGGCAAATCGGGCCGCATCGACCGCGGCGGCGGACTTGCCCGGTTGTCCGACATCAGCCGCCAGCATGGCCTGACGCTCGACCCCAACCTGCCGGTCTCGGCGCTGTCGGTCGGCGAGCAACAGCGGCTGGAGATCGTCAAGGCGCTGTTTCGTGGCGCGAGGCTGTTGATCCTCGATGAGCCGACCGCAGTTCTGGCGCCGAGCGAGGTCGACGGATTGTTTTCGGCGCTGCGCTCGATGGCCGCACAAGGCCTCGGCATCATCTTCATCTCGCACAAGTTGAACGAGGTTCGGGCGCTCACGCATCGCTGCACCGTGCTGCGGCACGGCCGCGTTGCCGGCCGCGTCGACCATCCGGCCAACACGACGTCAGCGGCAATGGCGCAGCTGATGTGCGGCCATGAGATCGTGCCGCCGGCAAGAGGGCCGTCGACGCCGGGTGTGGCGGTGCTGACGCTCGACGGCATTTCCACTTCACGGCATTCGGGCACGCCGCTGCGCTACGTATCGCTATCGGTGCGGGCCGGCGAAATCCTCGGCATTGCCGGCGTCTCCGGTAATGGCCAGAAAGCGCTGGCCGAGGTGATCTCCGGCACGCGCGTGCCCGACGCCGGGCGGATGACCATAGCCGGCAAAGCAGTGATGCGGTTCTCGCCGCGCGAGGTTCAGGCGCTCGGGCTCGGCCGTATCCCGGAGGACCGCATGACAACCGGGCTGGTGACCAATTTGCCGCTCGCCGATTCCATGGTGCTGCCGCGCATCGGCACGGCGGCGTTCAGCCGCAAGGGCCTGCTCAAGCCGGATGCGATCCGCGCTTTCGCCGAAGAGCAGATCAAGGCCTATGATATCAGGTGCCCCGGGCCGATGACCCGCGCCGGCGCGCTGTCCGGCGGCAATCTGCAGAAGGCGCTGCTGGCGCGCGAGCTTGCTTTCGATCCGAAGGTGTTGATCGTGTCGCAGCCGACGCGCGGCCTCGACATCGGTGCTGCCCGCTTCATCCACGAAAAATTCCTCGACATGCGCGCCAAGGGCTGCGGCATCATCGTCATAGGCGAGGACCTCGAGGAATTGCTTGTGCTCTGCGACCGCATCGCGGTGATGTATGAGGGCCGCATCGCCGGCACGCTGGACAGCACTGACGCCACAATCGCGCGGCTTGGGCTGTTGATGACCGGGGCGGAGGGCCATAGCTGATGTTCCGCCTGGAAGCCCGCACCTCGACCCCTGCCTGGTTCAACCTGGCGCTGCCGCTTTTGGCCATCGGTGCAACGCTTGTGCTGTGCAGCGGCCTCATCGCGCTGGCCGGCGCCGGTGTGTTCGAAGCCTATGGCGTGATGCTGTCGGCCTCGTTCGGCGACAGTTACGCCATCACCGAAACGCTGGTGCGCGCCGCCCCGATGATCTTCACCGGGCTGGCGGTCGCCGTCGCCTTCAGGGCGAAGTTCTGGAACATCGGCGCCGAAGGCCAATTGCTGGCCGGCGCGGTCGCCAGCTGCTTTGTCGGCGCCATTCCGATGCCGGGCGCGCTCGCCATGCTGTTGATGGCGCTGGCGGGTGCAGCGGCCGGTGCGGCTGTGGCGCTGGTGCCGGCGACGCTCAGGGTCAAATTCAAGGTGGATGACGTCGTCAGCTCGTTGCTGCTCAATTCGGTCATCTACTACGCGCTGATGGCGCTGATCGAGGGGCCGTGGAAGGACTCCTTCAGCGGTTATCCGATCTCCCCGCCGATCGAGGATTCGGCGAATTTTCCGGTGCTGCTCGAAGGCACGAGGCTGCATCTCGGCGTCGTCGCGGCGCTGATCGCGGCGCCCTTGGTCTGGTTCCTGATCGTGCGCACCACACTCGGCTTCCGCATCCGGGTCACCGGCGAAAGCCCGGAAGCCGCACGCTATGGCGGTATCCATGTCGAACGCGTCCTGATTTCGACGGCGCTGCTGTCGGGCGCGCTGGCCGGGCTTGCCGGCGTCGGCGAAGTCGGCGGCGTGCATTTCCAGGTGATGAGCGATATCTCGCCGGGCTATGGCTATTCCGGCATCGTCGTCGCCATGCTGGCCAGGCTCAATCCACTCGGCGTCGTGCCGGCGGCGATCTTCCTGGCCGCGGTGATGACCGGCGCCGAGGCGATGTCGCGGGCCACCGGCGTGCCGGCCTTCCTCAGCGATGTCATCCAGGGCACAGCGCTGCTGGCCATGCTCGTGGCGCTGCTGTTCACCGCCTATCGCATCCGCCGTGTCGGAGCTGCATCATGAGCGCAGTGTTCGAACAGATCTTCCAGGTCGGCTTCCTCGCTGCCATCATCCGCATCGCCACGCCGCTCGCCTTTGCCACGCTCGGCGAAATGTTCTCCGAGCGGGCGGGCGTGCTCAATCTCGGCATCGAAGGCATCATGCTGCTCTCGGCGATGACCGGCTTCACCGCCGCCAGCCTGAGCGGCAGCCTGTGGCTCGGCATATTGGCGGCGGTGCTGACCGGCATGCTGATGGGCGCGCTGCATGCGCTGTTCACGGTGGCGCTCGGCCTCAGCCAGCATGTCTGCGGAATCGGTGTCACGCTGTTCTCGTCGGGCCTCGCCTATTTCCTCTACCGGCTGATCTTCGGCCAGCAATCGGTGCCGCCCAGCATCAAGGGTTTTCAGACGCTGCCGATCCCGTTGCTGTCCGACATTCCGGTGCTGGGACCAGCGGTGTTCAACCAGTTTGCGCTGGTCTACATGGCGATCATCGCCATCCCGCTTGCCGCCTTCGTGCTCTACCGCACGCCCTGGGGCCTGTCGGTGCGCATGGTGGGCGAAAACCCGCGCGCCGCTGATTCCGCTGGCGTCAGCGTCATTGCCACGCGCTTCCAGGCGGTCATTCTCGGGGGCGCGCTGATGGGGCTCGCCGGTGCATTCCTCACCATGGCGCAGTTCAACGCCTTCACCTTCGGCGTCGTGTCCGGACGCGGCTGGGTGGCGATCGCTCTGGTCGTGTTTGGCCGCTGGGACCCGTGGCGCTCGGCCGGCGCGGCGCTGCTGTTTGCCTTCGTCGATGCCTTGCAGCTGCGCATGCAGGCAAGCGGGCTCGGGCACATCCCCTACGAGGCGTTCCTGATGCTGCCGTTCATCTTCACCATCGTGGCGATGGCCGTGATGTCGCGCAACGCGGTGGCGCCGTCAGCGCTCCTGAAGCCGTTTCGACGAGAAGAGCGCTGACGAGTAGTGTCCTTTCCTCTCCCTCCGGAGGGGGAGAGGTGGCGCTGCGAAGCAGCGACGGAGTGGGGGAACCACCTGGCAACCGTCGCCGACGGATATTGAAAGGGGGACCAAGGCGCAAGGACCTCCTGCACCGCGCCGAGGGTCGACCCCCACTCCGTCGAGCTGCGCTCGACACCTCTCCCCCGATCGACGGGGTAGAGGAGGGGCGCCAAGCTTTCCCTGGGGCAAAGACCTGGACCTTGGGACGCCTCACATTGCCGTAAAGCCGTTATCCACGAACAGATGCGTGCCGTTGACGAAGCTGGACTCATCGCTGGCGAGGTACAGCGCCGCCTTGGCCACTTCCTCCGGTTCGCCGATGCGGCCCTGCTGCGCTGCCAATGCGGCGTCCGACACATCGACGCCGAGCTTGCCGAGATCGGCGACCTCGCGCAGGCCGTGCGGTGTGCGGATGAAGCCGGGACAGACGGCGTTGCAGCGGATGTTGCGGTCGCGGAACTCGACGGCGATCGCCCGCGCAAACATGTGGCAGGCGCCCTTGGTGGTGTCGTAGAGCACCTCCATCGGCGTCGCCGCCACCGCAGAGATCGACGAGGTGCAGACGATCGAACCGCCGCCGGCGGCGATCATGCCGGGCAGTACGGCGCGGGTCATCAGGAACATCGAGCGGACATTGACGGCGTGCAGCCAGTCCCATTCCTGCACCGTCGTCTCCAGGAACGGCTTTATCACGATGGTGCCGGCGTGGTTGAACAGCACGGTGGCCGGGCCGAGTTTCTCTATCGCCCCTTTGACCGCCGTCTCAACCTGCGCTTCATCGGAGACGTCAGCGACGAAATGCTCGGCGACATGACCCCGCGCGCGGATTGCTGCGGCGGTGGCGGCCGCCGCCTCGCCATTGCGGTCGATGATCGCCACTTTGGCGCCTTCGGCCGCGAACAGTTCCGACGCCGCCCCGCCCATTCCCGTCGCGCCGCCCGAGATGATGGCGACCTTGCCGGCCAGTCTTGCACCCATATTTCTGCTCCCCTAGCCCTGTTCAATAGCCCCAGCTCTACGCCGGAATGGCGATGCTATCTCCTATGCACGGGCCGGCCAAGCCGACCCGCCGGTTGCTGCCCATGGTATGCTCATAGCAAAGCGAAACCAATTTTCCCCGCTGTCTGAGAAAATTGTTCTACATACCGTCAAAAAATAGCACTCGACAAAGTCTACTGATTTTATAGATTAACCGGCGAGACGGAGGTCGATATGTCCTATATCCAGAACGCCGAGACGGATCGTACCAGCCAGAGGCTGGCCAATGCCCAGGGTTTCCGCCCGGCCTATGCGGGCGCTTTCGCCTATCTCGTCTTTGCCCTTGCGTTCGTGTTCACCGGGGCAGTCGTGCTCGGCCTTATTCCCTGAGCGATCAGGCCGAAAGGGTGGCGACCTAGCGCCTTCAGGTAACCGGAGTTGATGAACCGAACGCGGATGCGCTTTGGCGCGGACCGCTATTCCAACGTGATGGAGGAGATGGCAATGCCGATCGAGTTCACGCATGTTCCCGGTAAAACGCATGCCGCCGACGCCGGTTCGGCCGTTCCTTTCTTCTATGACTTCGTCGAGACGGCGACAAAGCTGTCACTGATCGAGGATTCCGGCTTCCAGAGGATCGTCGTCGACGACCCGGCCGGGCTATTGACCAATATGGACATTGCCGCCCGGGCACTCGACCGAACCTCATCGCTGGAAGTGGTGCTGACGCATTGGGCCGGCGTGATCGCGCCCGCGGTCGCGGCGCGGCAGCTGGCGGCGCTCGACGCCAGGAGCGGCGGCCGGCTGTCGCTGAGGATGCTGAGCGAGCCGCTGGACGACGACGATGCCGAGACGCGCCCGGTCGGCCATACGGTGGTCTGGCAGCGCATCGACGAATATCTGGTGCTGTTGAAGCGGCTGTGGTCGAACGACCGGCCCTTCGACCATGAAGGCGCCTTCTACAGCATTAAGGGCGGCTATGTGCCGCGCAAGGGGCCGCATGGCGTCGACGTGACCATCCGCATGGGCGGCCAGTCCGGCACCGCGCTCAGGGTCGCCGGCCGTCATGCCGATGTCTTTGAGTTGGCGCCGGGTTCACTCGACGAGATCCGTCAGCTGATGGAACGGGCGCGCAGCGCCGCCGCCGAACATGGCCGCGCCGGCAAGCTGCGTTTTGCTCTTCCGGTTCGCATTCGGGCCGAAGGCGCAGCATCCACTGCCGGCCACAAGGCGGTGGAACTCTCAGGACCGCCTGCACAGATCGCCTTGTCGCTGCTGCCCTATGCGGCACTCGGCATCAGCGAATTCATGATCGTCGGCATCGACCGGCCGCGCGAGATCGCCAGCATCGGCCGCGAGGCGATCGCGCTCTTGCGCAACTCGCTGGCACGCCGTGAAGCAGAGGTGCCGCAGCCAGGCGCGTTTGCTTCGCGGGCGGGTTCCGACATTCACGCAGCGCGGTAAGCACGCCACCGGAACTGGCGTCCGTTGCGGATCGCTATTCGGAAACGTTGGCGGGACAGCACCCCCCTCTGTCCTGTCGGACATCTCCCCCTCAAGGGGGGAGATTGGCTGCATCACTGCTTTCGCAAATCACCTGCATTGCAGGAATGGCGACGCCAACCAAGCTTGCTGATCTCCCCCCTTGAGGGGGAGATGGCCGGCAGGCCAGAGGGGGGTGGTGAAGGAACGCTGCGAAACGTTATCGTCCCAATTCCGCCGGTCCTAGCCAACCTTCGCACCCAACCACGCCAGCGCCTCCAGGACAGCGCCAGACTCCGTCAGCGCACCAAACACCCCGTCCTCCACCGTCACCATGTGCAGCGCCGCCTCATGCGCTTGTCTGTCGCCGCTGGCGCAGGCGTCGGCGATGGTCAGGCACTGGAAATTGCGATCGCAGGCCTCGCGCAGGGTAGTGTGCACACATACATCGGTGGTGCAGCCGGTAAACATCAGATGCGTGATGCCGCGTGCCCGCAATACGAGCTCGAAATCGGTATAGATGAAGGCGCTGTTGCAGGTCTTGTCGACGATGATGTCGTGCGGCGCGACCTCTATGTCGGCGACGATCTGGAAGCCAGGGCCGGAGCGCAACAGCACGTCGGTGCCCTCCAGGCCCGCCCGCTTGCGGCGCCATCTCTCGTAAGGCGTCATATCGGCCATGTCGCCGCGGTAGCCTTGTCTGGTGTGGATCACGGTGAGACCAGCCGAGCGTGCGGCGGCGATCAGCCGGTTGACCGTCGGCAGGATGGCGCGCAGCGGCGCCGGGTCGTAACCCTTCCTGGCGAAATAGCCCGAGGTCGAGAGAAAATCCTCCTGCAGGTCGATGACCAGCAGCGCGGTGTTTGCCGGCACCAGCCTGCCGTCATAGGGGAAATCGAACGGTGTCGCCTTGATCATCGCCGCATGCCTCCGCTTGCTGCCACGTCATCGTGGCCCAAGACTCGCGCCGCCGTCCACCCCTCAGTGTGACGACGCCAGGTAGGACCGGCACCAGGACGATGCGCCGGTTGAGACATCGCGCCCAAGACAGTTGGCCAAAAAGCCATCTTGTTTGTTGACTAGTAAACTCATGTTTTATAGTCAAGCGGGGGCACGGTCGCCTGAATTGGTTTCCAGCGGCTGTGCCGCGTTTGAGTGAAAGCCGGAATCCGTGGCTGGACTTTTCCGGGGTCGATGGGTTTCCGCATCCCGTCACCGACCAGCGGTTACGTGCAATGACGAAGCGAGGACGAAGCGTGTCCAGAAATGGTTTGTTGGCGGCGTTGGCCGTGGTCATGCTGTCGGCCGGCAGCGCTGCTGCGCAAGAGCAGCCAGCCACCCAGCCCAGGGTTACGACGGAACCGGCCGCAGCCGCCCAGCCTGCGCCCGTCGCGCCGACTGCGCCCGCCGCCGGGCAAGTCGCGCCGGCCGAGCCTTCGGCGATATCGCTGACGCTGCCGCACGATCTGTCGCCCTGGGGCATGTTCATGGCCGCCGACATCATCGTCAAGGCGGTGATGATCGGGCTTGCCTTCGCCTCCCTCGTCACCTGGACGGTGTGGCTGGTCAAGTCGCTGGAATTCCTCTTCGGCAAGCTCAGCGCCCGGCGCGCCGCGCGCGCCATCGGCAATGCCGCCACCTTGCTGCAGGCCGGGCGCGCGCTTGGCAACAGTGGCGGCCCCGGTGCGCTTTTGGTGCAGGCGGCCGAGGAAGAGGCGGCACTTTCGCCCGGCGCGCTCGACCACGTCACCGGCGACGGGCTGAAGGAACGCGTGACGTCACGCCTGTCGCGCATCGAGGCGGCGGCGGCGCGGCGCATGTCGCGCGGCACCGGTGTGCTGGCGACGATCGGCTCGACGGCGCCCTTCGTCGGCCTGTTCGGCACCGTCTGGGGCATCATGAACGCCTTCATCGGCATCTCTCAGGCGCAGACCACCAATCTTGCCGTCGTCGCGCCCGGCATCGCCGAGGCGCTGCTGGCAACCGCGATGGGCCTGGTCGCGGCTATTCCGGCGGTTGTCATCTACAACGTCTTTGTGCGCTCGATATCCGGCTACCGGCAGATCCTCGCCGATGCTTCGGCAGGCGTCGAGCGCCTGGTCAGCCGCGATCTGGATTTCCGCACGGTGCCACCGGCAACCGCGCTGGCGGCGGAGTGATGGGCCATGGCGGCTAGAATTCGCGAGAACATCGACGGCGATCTCGAGGAGAACCACGAGATCAACGTCACGCCCTTCATCGATGTCATCCTAGTGCTGCTGATCATCTTCATGGTCGCTGCACCGTTGGCGACGGTTGACGTCAATGTCGACCTGCCGGGCTCGACCGCGACGCCGGCACCCCGGCCGGAGACGCCGCTGTTCCTGACGCTGAAGGACGATTTGACGCTGGCAATCGGCAATGACAGCGTGCCGCGCCAGGCTTTCGCCGCCGTGCTCGACGGCAAGACCAAGGGCGACAAGCAGACCCGCATCTTCCTGCGCGCCGACAAGGCGGTCGGCTATGGCGAGTTGATGGAGGTGATGAATCTCCTGCGCGGCGCCGGCTATCTGAAGATCGCGCTGGTCGGGCTGGAGACGGTGCCGGCGGATGCGTTCGCGCCGTCGCAACCAGGCGCCGCCCCATGACGCATCTGGCCGCCGCCGTTCCCATGGCCGATCCGCCGCGCACTGGCGCGCGCGAGATCGGCTTGTGGACGGTCGCCGCCGTGCTCATTGTCGGGGCGCATGTGGCGATCGCCTATGCCGTGCAAAACTTCAGCCTGGCCAACGAGATGGATGGTGGCCCACCGCCGGCGGTGGCGATCGAGCTGTCGCCGATGATGGTCGCGCCGGCCGTGCCGGACGATACCATGGCCGATGTGGTGACGCTGGAGCCGACGAACCAGGTCGAGGAGGCGGTCGCCGACGCAAAGCCCGTCGTGGAACCCGAAGTCGACAAGCCGGAGCCGGTCACCGAAGAAACGGAAGCGGTTCAACCCGACGAGACTGCGCCGATCGAGACAGCAGCGGCCGAACAACTCGATCAACCGCCACCGCTGGATGAGGTGGTGCCCGACATCGTCCCGACCGTGGCGCCGGACGTGGTCATTCCGCTGCCGCAAGCGAAACCAGTCGAGGACAAGCCGGTCGAGAAGGCGAAGAAGGCGGTCGAAAAGCCCAAGCCGAAGCCGAAGAAAGAGAAGAAGGAAAAGGCTGCGCCGGCGAAAGCCGTCGTGACCGCCAGCGTTGATGCGAAGGCGGCGGCGAAGGCTTCTGCACCCAAGGCTTCGCAATTGAGTGGATCATCAGTCAGTGCAAGCAAATGGAACTCACAGCTGATCGGATGGATCAATCGGCACAAGCGCTACCCGAGCGCGGCAAGGTCGCGGCGCGCCGTGGGTACCGCAAATGTGACCTTCGTCGTTAGCGCTTCGGGCAAGGTGACCTCCGTCCGGCTGACACGTTCTTCGGGGGACGCGGATCTCGATCGAGCGGCGCTCAGCATTCTGCAGGGTGCGACGGTGCCCGTGCCACCGCCTGAGAAGGCCGGTACGGCTGTCGTGGCGCCTTTGATGTTCACGCTGCGGTAAAGTGGTGTCCAGCGAACGGTACCGACCTTGTTGCCTGACGCTTGCATGTTGCCAACGACTCTCAACAACCATCCGCGTGGGCCTGACGGTGGAGCCGATGCTGGATGCGGACCCTTGCGGCCCGCATACCTTTTTGACTAGCGCCCCTGCTGCAGGCGCGCTTCCCGCTTCTTGCGCCAGGGGGCGTTGGCCTCCCAGTCGCCGGCCATGATGCAGCCATAGGGCAGCACCTCGTCGACGATCTCCGCCAGGCCGAAATGCTCGATCTGGCGGCGCATCGAGGCCGCGTTCTTGCAGGCGCTCGGCAGCTCCGAAATATCCGTCACGCCGGAGAAGAAGCGGGCATCGATTCCCTTCGTCTCCTGCGCAAAGATATCGGCGTCGCTGCGTCCCGCCTGCATGCGCCGGTGCTGGGTGCGCGAAAAATTGCGTCCAGCACCGTGCGGCGAGAAGCCAAGCCCGTTCTCGGCGTTCTTGCCGCGCACGATCAGAACCATGGCAAGCGGAAGGATGGCGACTCCGATACCTCGCCTCGCTCGGCCACCTTTTCGTGAAGCTGCACGGGTTGAACCGCTCGCCTGTTTGCCTAGGTAAAGGGCGCGGCCGGGCGCCACGCAAATCCGACAACAGGGCAAATCCGACAATCGGTATGACATTTTCCTGTATTAGAAAGCTTGTCCTTCCTGTTCTTGTCGTCGGCGTCCAGTCTTCCTGCGTCATTCCCGACGATACATCACGCATCGCCAAGGTTGAGCCCACGGCGGCGGCGGCCCGCAAGGAGATGGTCGGCCTCAGCGAAGCCGACGTTCGAATGTGCGCGGGCTTTCCGACCGCCACCGCAGACGTTGGCGGGTCTGGCCAGATCTGGACCTACAAGCGCGTCGTTCAGCGCGGCAATCTCAGCATTGTCGTCCCAACCCTGGCGGTCGGCGCGATCCCGACGGTCGGCGGCTCCGTCAATGTCGCTCCCGGCGGCTATTGCGACACGCAAATTCGCATGGTCGACGGCCGCGTCGCCGAAGTCGCCTACGCGGGCGACAACAATTTGCCGAACAAACGGGACGCGCTTTGTGTCAGTACGGTGGACGCCTGTGTGGCCTATGCCCGCCAACACAGTCAAAGAGCGACGGCCAGATAGCCGGTCACGGCTGATTGGCGAGCGGTGGCGTTGCATGTCGACGTCGGTAAGGGCTTGACTGACCCGCCGGACCGAATACGCTAGCGCAAAATACCGGCCCTGATCGCCGGGCGGCAAATATGCCTCGTATGCCTCGCCCCTGCGCGCCGGCTGCGGGGCATTGTCATTTCTGGGGTTGTGTTTGAAACGGCATATCGAGATCGGCATCCTCTATTCCCGCTCGGGCAGCTATCAGCTGATCTCCGATGCGTGCCGGATGGGCGCCATGCGCGCCATTGCCGACATCAACGCCGACCGAGGCTCAGGCATCGAACTGGTGCCGGTCGAGCGCGATCCGCAAAGCAACGCCGATCGCTATGCGACGCTATGCGAGGACATTTTCAGGACCAGCAGCGCCCGCCATGTCGTCGGCTGCGTCACCTCGTGGAGCCGCAAGGAGACGATCCCCGTGCTGGAGAAGGCCGGCGGCATGCTCTGGTATGCCTGCCCCTATGAGGGCTTCGAGGCCAACGAGCACGTCGTTTACATGCACGCTTGCCCCAACCAGCATCTGGTGCCGCTGATGGCGCATGTCGTGCCGCGCTTCGGCGCCAACGGTTTCCTGCTCGGCTCGAACTACATCTGGGGCTGGGAGATGAACCGCGTGGCGCGCGACCTGATCGCCGATGCCGGCGGCAAAGTGCTGGGCGAGCGCTATCTGCGCATCGGCGAGACCGACGTGTCACGCCTGATCGCCGAAATCCGGGCGATGCGGCCGAACTTCATCCTCAACAATCTGATCGGCACCTCGTCCTACGCCTTCCTAGCGGCCTATCGCGAGCTGGGCGACGAGGATGCTGCTTTCAGCCCGCAAAACTGCCCCGTCATTTCCTGTAACCTCACCGAGGGCGAACTGCCGGCGATCGGCGAAACGGGCAAGGGACATTTGTCGGTCGGGCCGTATTTCGCGCCGCGGCCGGCTGCCTTCGCCTCGTCCTTCGAGGCTTCCGCCTATGCCTCGGTGCAAGTGATGGCCGACGTGCTGTCGCGCGATGCCGATGCCGGCCCGGCGGAATTCTCCAAAGCCTTCGCCGAGCGGCGCTTCTCAACCCGGCTCGGGCCGATCGCCATCGATGCCCACTCCCAGCATGCGACGCTGCCGGTGATCATCGGCCGGATCGCCGACGGCTTCTTCGAGGTGGTCAGCCGCGAGGATGAGGTCGCGCCGGATCCGTATTTGTCGCGCTACGACCCTGCCAAGACGTTCGGCCGTCCGCGCCTGAGGGTGGTGTCGTGACGAGAACCCCACGCATCCCCAATCTTGGTGGCGCGCGGGCCTTCATCCTGCATCGCCCGCACCCGACGGTGCAGGCGATCACCCGACAATTGTCGGCCATCGGCCTTACGACGGTCGACTGCTGGCCGGAGCTGCCGCCCGAAGCGCTCGCCGCCGATTTCGTCTTCTTCGACGCCGATCTCGGCTTTGACGAGCAATTTCCGTGGAAAGCCGGCGAGGCGCCGATGCCGCTGGTGGCGCTGATCGGTTCGGAAGCGCCGGGCCGCATCGAATGGGCGCTGTCGCACAAGGCCGATGCGCAGCTTTTGAAGCCGGTCGGCAATGCCGGTGTCTACAGCGCGCTTTTGATCGCAAGGCAGAGCTTCGAGGCGCGAAAACACTTAGCCGGCGAAATTGCATCGCTGCGCCAGCGCGTCGCCGAGCGCCAGACCATCGTGCGCGCGGTGACGGCACTGTCGAAAGGCAGCGATGACGAGCGCGCTTATGCGCAGCTGCGCTCGCTGGCGATGAGCTGGCAGATCAGTGTCGAGGATGCCGCGCGGCGGATCGTGGCGATGACGGAAGAGGACGTATCGGGCGAGGAAGGCGGCGATGACCAGTCCCATCGCGCCTGATTTGCCTGCGCGCATGCCGGTCAAGCCGCGCGCCGGCGTCTGGCGCCGGCTAGTCAAGCGCCGCCTGGCGCTGCTCGGCCTGGTGATCGTCGCCATCGTCGTCGCCGGCGCCGTGCTGGCGCCATGGCTGACCGGCTACGATCCCAACGAGCAGATGTTCGACGGCCTGACCATCGAGGGTTCGCCGCTGCCGCCGAGCGCCCAGTACTGGCTCGGCACCGACCTGCTCGGCCGCGACCTGTTGACCCGCATCCTCTATGGTGCCCGCACCTCGCTGATCATCGGCATCGTCGCCAATGGCGTGGCGCTCTTGATCGGCACGCTGGTCGGCGTCACAGCCGGTTACTTCCGCGGCTGGATCGGCAGCGCGCTGATGCGCTTCACCGATCTGATGATGGCGTTTCCGGCGCTGCTGCTTGCCATCTGCCTGGCGGCGGTGTTCCAGCCGAGCCTGTGGATCGTCGCCATGGTCATCGCGCTGGTCAATTGGGTGCAGACCGCGCGCGTCATCTACACCGAGACCTCCTCGCTCGCCGAGCGCGAGTTCATCGATGCCGAGCGCACCATTGGCGCAAGTGCACCGCGCATCCTGTTTCGCCACATCCTGCCGCATCTTCTGCCGACCATCATCGTCTGGGGCACGCTCGGCATTTCGACCACGGTGTTGCTGGAAGCGACGCTGTCCTTCCTCGGCATCGGCGTGCAGCCGCCGACGGCGTCGTGGGGCAACATCATCTTCGAGAACCAGACCTATTTCCAGGCCGCACCCTGGCTGGTGTTCTTCCCCGGTGCGGCGATCCTGGCGTTGGCGCTGGCCTTCAACCTGATCGGTGACGCGCTGCGCGACATCCTCGATCCAACGCAAAGGGGCCGGGCATGATCGCCTATCTCGGCCGCCGCCTGATCCAGTCGCTGCTCATCCTGCTCGGTGTGTCGCTGATCACCTTTGCGCTGCTCTATCTCCTGCCGGCCGATCCGGTGCGCCAGATCGCCGGCCGCAGCGCTACGCCGCAGACGGTCGAGAACATCCGCCAGCAGCTCGGCCTCGACCAGCCTTTCGCCGTCCAGTACTGGCATTACCTGACGAAGCTCGTCAGCGGCGATCTCGGCCGCTCCTACATCCAGCGCTCGGAGGTCACCGAGCTCATCGTCTCGCGGCTGCCGGCGAGCCTGTTGCTGATGGTCGGCGCTATCCTGTGCGAATTGCTGATCGGGCTCTCCATGGGCCTGATTGCCGCCGTCAAGCGCGGCACCGCCACCGACCAGACCTTGATGGTCGCTTCCTTCGTCGGCGTCTCGGCGCCGCAATTCGTTGTCGGCCTGCTGCTGCTCTATGTCTTTGCCGTGCGTCTCAGCTGGTTTCCGATCGGCGGCTACGGCACCTGGCGTCATCTCGTACTGCCGTCGCTGACCATGGGCATACTCGGCGCCGGCTGGTATGCGCGCATGATGCGCTCGTCGATGATCGACGTGCTGCGCCAGGATTATGTCCGCACCGCGCGCGCCAAGGGGCTGGCGCGCAGCGCCATCATCTTCCGCCACGCACTGCCCAACGCCATCCTGCCGGTCATCGCCATGATCGGCATCGACATCGGCATCTTCATGGGCGGCATCGTCGTCGTCGAAAGCGTGTTCGGCTGGCCCGGCATCGGCCAGCTGGCCTGGCAGGCGATCCAGCGCGTCGACATTCCGATCATCATGGGCGTCACGCTGGTGTCAGCCTTCGCCATCGTGCTCGGCAACCTGCTCGCCGACATCATCGCGCCGTTCATCGATCCACGCATCAAGCTCAGATGAAATCAGGACCAAAACAAACAGAGAAAGGGAACATAACAATGAAAAAGTTTCTCGCATCCACCGTCGCGGCATCGGCCTTGGCGCTGATGCTCGGCATGGCTAGCGTCCGCGCCGAGGACGCTGTCGACCCCAACGCCAAGCAGGGCGGCGCCATCACCATCACCTACAAGGACGATGTCGCCACGCTCGATCCGGCGATCGGCTATGACTGGCAGAACTGGTCGATGATCAAGAGCCTGTTCGACGGGCTGATGGACTATGAACCGGGCACCACCAACCTCAAGCCCGACCTCGCCGAAAGCTACGAGATCGCACCCGACGGCCAGACCTTCACCTTCAAGCTGCGCCACGGCGTGAAATTCCACAATGGCCGCGAGATGACCGCCGACGACGTGAAATACTCGCTCGACCGCGTCACCAATCCGAAGACGCAGAGCCCCGGCGCCGGCTTCTTCGGCTCGATCAAGGGCTATGACGATGTCGCCGCCGGCAAGGCCGAAGGCCTGTCGGGCGTCACCGTCGTCGATCCCTACACGGTCAAGTTCGAACTGACCCGCCCCGACGCCACCTTCCTGCATGTCATGGCCATCAACTTCGCCCATGTCGTGC
Source organism: Mesorhizobium neociceri (assembly GCF_013520985.1). Classification (GTDB taxonomy): domain Bacteria; phylum Pseudomonadota; class Alphaproteobacteria; order Rhizobiales; family Rhizobiaceae; genus Mesorhizobium; species Mesorhizobium neociceri. The sequence continues at coordinate 108,551 of NZ_JACDTY010000018.1, forward strand.
CGAAGGAGGAGGTCGAAAAATACGGCGCCGATTTCGGCAAGCATCCGGTTGGCACCGGCGCTTTCAAGCTTGCCGAATGGACGCTTGGCCAGCGCATCGTCTTCGAGCGCAATGCGGACTATTGGCACAAGGGCCTGCCGCACCTCGACAAGATCACCTTCGAGATCGGTCAGGAGCCGATCGTGGCGCTGCTGCGCCTGCAGAAGGGCGAGATCGATGTGCCCGGCGACGGCATTCCGCCGGCAAAATTCCAGGAGGTGATGGCCGATCCCGAGCAGAAGGCGCGCGTCGTCGAAGGCGGCCAGCTGCATACCGGCTACGTCACCATGAACACCACCATGGCGCCGTTCGACAATGTGAAGGTGCGCCAGGCCGTCAACATGGCCCTCAACAAGGCGCGCATCATCCAGATCATCAACGGCCGCGCCGTGCCGGCCAACCAGCCGCTGCCGCCGTCGATGCCGGGCTACGACAAGGAGTACAAGGGCTACGCCTATGACGTCGCCAAGGCCAAGGCGCTGCTGGCCGAGGCCGGCCATCCCGATGGCTTCGACACGCAATTGTTTGCCATGAACACTGATCCCAATCCGCGCATCGCCCAGGCGATCCAGCAGGATCTGGCGGCGATCGGCATCAAGGCCAGCATCCAGTCGCTGGCGCAGGCCAATGTCATCGCTGCTGGCGGCGACAAGGCCGGCGCGCCGATGATCTGGTCAGGCGGCATGGCTTGGATCGCGGACTTCCCGGATCCGTCCAACTTCTACGGCCCGATCCTCGGCTGTGCTGGCGCGGTGCCCGGCGGCTGGAACTGGTCGTGGTATTGCAACAAGGATCTCGACGCCAAGGCGGCCGAGGCCGACTCGGTGGTCGATCCCGCCAAGGCTGGCGAGCGCGACAAGATGTGGAGCGCCATCTACGACAAGGTGATGGAAGACGCGCCCTGGGCGCCGGTGTTCAACGAACAGCGCTTCACCATGAAATCCGCCCGCATGGGCGGCGCCGACAACCTCTATGTCGACCCGGTCCATATCCCGATCAACTACGACAATGTGTACGTAAAAGATGTGCAATAACTGCGACTACACCATTCACGGGCGCCATCACCATTTCGGGTGGGACAATTCCTTTGCCCCGGCCGAGCGGGTGGCGCCCGGCTCGACCATCGAGTTCCAGTGCCTCGATGCCGCCGGCGGCCAGCTGAATGCCGACAGCACGGTCGCCGACGTCGTCAAGCTCGACTTCGCCAAGGTCAACCCGGTGACCGGGCCGATCTTCGTCGAAGGCGCGGAGCCGGGTGACGCGCTGAAGGTGACGATCGAGATGTTCAAACCGTCCGGCTTCGGCTGGACGGCGAACATTCCGGGGTTCGGCCTGCTCGCCGACGACTTCACGGAGCCGGCGCTGAACATCTGGAAATACGATGCGGCCTCGCTCGAGCCGGCGCTGTTCGGCAAGAACGCGCGGGTGCCGCTGAAACCGTTTGCCGGCACCATCGGCAACGCGCCGGCTGAGATGGGGCTTCACTCGGTGGTGCCGCCGCGGCGCGCTGGCGGCAATCTCGACATCCGCGACCTCGCCGCCGGCACCACGCTCTATCTGCCGGTGGAAGTGACTGGCGCGCTGTTCTCGGTCGGCGACACCCATGCCGCGCAAGGCGATGGCGAGGTCTGCGGCACGGCGATCGAAAGCCCGATGGATGTCGTGCTCAAGCTCGACCTGGTCAAGGACGCCAGGCTGAAGACACCGCGCTTCACCACCTCTGGCCCGGTGACGCGCCATCTCGACGCCAAGGGCTATGAGGTGACGACCGGCATTGGGCCGGACCTGATGGCTGGGGCAAAGGAGGCGGTTGCGCAGATGGTCGATCTGCTCGCGGGGCGCTACAAGATCGATCCGGTCGACGCTTACATGCTTGCTTCGGTGTGCGGCGATCTGCGCATCAGCGAGATTGTCGATATGCCGAACTGGGTGGTGTCGTTCTACTTCCCGCGCTGCGTGTTTGAATGACGCCGGGTCGGCGCTGCACCCCCCTCTGCCCTGCCGGGTATCTCCCCCTCAAGGGGGGAGATCGGCAGCTGCGGCGTCTCGCCTTTCTTCAGAGGTTGGTGATTGGCGAAAACCGGGGTGAAATCCAATCTCCCCCCTTGAGGGGGAGATGGCCGGCAGGCCAGAGGGGGGTGCGGCGGAATAAATCCGTCGCAGGGTCGCGCTTGCGATGACCAACGAAACGAACCCCATCCTCGACATCGCCAACCTCTCCGTCAGCGTGCGCGGCGAGGATGGCGAGCGCGAGGTCGTCTCCAACCTCTCTCTGACGCTGGCGCGTGGCGAGACACTCTGCATTGCCGGCGAATCCGGCTCCGGCAAATCGATGACGGCGCTGGCGATCATGCAGCTGCTGCCACAGCCGGCCGCGCGCATATCATCCGGCCAGATCCACCTTGGGGACACCGACCTGGCAACCCTCGACGGGCGCCAGATGCGGCGCATACGCGGCGACCGAATCGCCATGATCTTCCAGGAGCCGATGACGTCGCTCAACCCGGTGCTGTCGATTGGCCGGCAGCTGACCGAATCCATCGAGGCGCATACCAGCCTGTCGCAGGCGGAAGCCCGTCAGCGCGCGATCGAGGCGCTGAAGGCGGTGCGCATTTCGGAAGCCGAAAGCCGGCTAAAGCAGTTTCCACATGAGCTCTCCGGCGGCATGCGCCAGCGGGTGATGATCGCCATGGCGCTGGCGCTGGAGCCCGACGTGCTGATCGCCGACGAGCCGACCACGGCGCTCGACGTCACGGTGCAAGGCGAGGTCTTGGAACTCTTGCGCGACCTGCAGCGTCAGCACGGCACCAGCGTCATCCTGATCACCCACGATATGGGCGTGGTCGCCGAAATGGCCGATCGCGTCATCATCATGCGGCATGGCCGGATGGTCGAGGAAGGCAACACATCGGACATTTTTGCCCGACCGCAGGCCGATTATACGCGCGAACTGCTGGCCGCCGTGCCGCGCATCGGCAGTGGTGTCGGCCGCCAGAAATCCAGGGACGTGGTGGAAGTTTCGAAGCCGGCCAACGTCGCCGATGTCAGCGACCTGCATGTCCGCTTCGATCTGCGTGGGGGTATCTTTGGCCAGGTTACCCGCCGCGTCCACGCCGTCGAGGGCGTCAGCTTTTCGATCGCGCCCAACGAGACGCTGGCGCTGGTCGGCGAATCCGGTTGCGGCAAGTCGACCACGGCCAAGGCACTGGCCGGGCTGGTGCCGTATAGCGGCGACATCGTCATCGGCGGGCGCAACCTCTCGGGACTTGGTCGCGACGAGCGCAAGGCCGTTCGCCGCGACGTGCAGATGATTTTCCAGGATCCGTTCGCCTCGCTCGACCCGCGCATGCGCGTCGGCGACCTCGTCGCCGAGCCACTGGTGATCCATGGCATCGCCTCGAAGGACGAGCGCCGCGACCACGTCGCCGCGCTGTTCGAGCGCGTCGGCCTGTCGGCCGACCAGATGGAACTCTATCCGCATGAATTCTCCGGCGGTCAGCGCCAACGCGTCTGCATTGCCCGCGCGCTCGCCTTGCGACCGAAGCTGATCATCGCCGATGAAAGTGTCTCGGCGCTCGACGTTTCGGTGCAGGCCCGCGTGCTCGATTTGCTGAAGGAATTGCAGCGCGAATTCGGTGTCGCCTATCTGTTCATCTCGCACGACATGGCTGTGGTGGAAAACATTTCCGACCGTGTCGCCGTCATGTATCTCGGCCAGATTGTCGAAATGGGCACACGCGACCAGGTGTTTTCCAACCCGCGCCACCCCTACACCAGGCGGCTGATCGAAGCCGTGCCGGTGCCCGATCCGGCGCAACGCAGAACGCGTTTCGCCCGCCTCGACCAGGAAATCCCCAGCGCGACGCGAAAGATCGGCGAGGCGCCGCTGAAGCTGGCGCTGAACGATGTCGGCAACGGCCATCTCGTGGCCGCCGAGGATTGAGTCCGGTTCGGTGTCTCAGCCGTGTTCGACGGCCCTATGCCAGGGCGATGCAGCAGAATTTTTCGCCCGCCCGGTTGTACCCGTTTTGCGGCGGCCTCGCGTTTCGCGAAGGGCTTCCCCCACTCCGTCGCCGCTTCGCGGCGCCACCTCCCCCCTCCGGAGGGAGAGGAAAGGTGCCAGCTGGAATCGCTTCGCGTCCTTCCTCTCCCCCGTCGATCGGGGGAGAGGTGTCGAGCGCAGCTCGACGGAGTGGGGGTCGACTGTTCACCAACACAGATGATCAGGAATCAGTCGGTCAAAACGGTCGCAGTCTCGCGGTGCTAAGCGCCGCAGTTCTTGAGGCAGCCGAAAGCACGCCGCCATCGGAATGCCGGCATTGCAGCTATTCTTTTACCTTGTTCGGGCCAACCAGGCGTTGTCGTCTTCGGGTTTACCGCACCTTAGGCTGATAACGGCCATGATACGCCAGGCGTTAGGGCCTACGAGGACAAAAGGTCTTGCTTAAGGCGGTTCTGCAGCTGCTGCCGGGTCGGTTCATGGATGTGCGCATGCGCGTGTCCGATGGATACGAGACGCGCGTCGTGGAGCGGCCTGGGCGCTGGATGAAGGCTGCCGAACTGGAGCAGCTGAGCAGCGATCTGCGGCTGGTGGCGTCGAAGACGCTTAGGGACGGCAGCCTGACCTATGGCGTCTTTTCCGGCGACCGCAGCCGGCTGGAACATTCCATCATCACCATCGTCTATCGCCGCAGCGACGGGCGGCCGATCGCCTTCAACGCGCTGGCGCTGATGGAGATATCGCTGGCCGGCAAGCCCTATGAGGTGCTGCATCTGGGTCTCGTCATGGTCGATCCGGACGAGCGCAGCCGCGGCCTCAGCTGGATCCTCTACGGCCTGACCTGCTTCCTGATGTTTTTGCGCAACCAGCTCAGACCGATCTGGATCTCCAACGTCACCCAGGTTCCCGCCGTCGTCGGCATGGTCGCCGAGGCCTTCAGCAATGTGTTTCCCGGCCCGCATGCCGGCGCGCGGCGATCGTTGACGCACGTGCTTTTGGCGCGGCAGATCATGGCGCGTCATCGCCATGTCTTCGGCGTCGGCCCGGAAGCGGGCTTCGACGAGGAGCGCTTCGTCATCACCAATGCCTATACGGGCGGCTCGGACGATCTGAAGAAAACCTTCGATGAGGCGGCCAAGCACCGCGAGGAGACCTTTAACGAGTTCTGCCGCAAGGAGCTCGACTATGGGCGCGGCGATGACGTGCTGCAGATCGGCCAGATGAGTTTCCAGGCCGCGCGCACCTATCTCGCCGACACCGTGCCGCGTGGCTCGCTTGCCGCGCTGGCCGTGGCAGGCGCCGCCGCCACGCTGCAGCGACTCATCCTGCCGGTGGTTCACTGGGCCGATAGCAGCCGGCAATGGAATGTGTTGCGACCATGGACACGCTAGAATTCAGCTATGACGAGTTCACGACCCGCAACATCGGGTTCGTGACGCAAGCCCAGCAGGCCAGGCTGCGGAACGCGACGGTGTTCGTCTGCGGCACCGGCGGCATGGGCGGCGCCTGCATCATGGCGCTGGCGCGCGCCGGCGTCGGGCGCTTGATCATTGCCGACCTCGACACCTTCGCCATCTCCAATCTCAACCGCCAGGTCTTCGCCTTCATGGGAACGGTCGGCCGACTGAAGGCGGAGGCGACTCGCGACATCTGCCTGACCATCAACCCGCAGATGCGGATCGAGGTGCACGGCAAGGATTGGCCGCAGCACGCCACATCAGCGATCCGCGACAGTGCCATTGTTGTCAACGGCACCGACGATCTCGGCGCCTCGCTGCTGCTCTACCGCACGGCGCGCGAACTCGACCGGACTGTCATCGACGCCTATGCTTCGCCTCTGCCCTCGGTCTATGTGACCAGGCCAAGTGATCCGATGCCGGAGGAGCGTTTGGACTATCCGACGCGTGGCACCGCCTGGAATGCGATCACGCCGGAGCAGCGCGCCACCGCCTTCCTGCGCGAGGCCGAATATGTCGTGCTCAACTCCTCGTCGCGACACCATGTCGATCTCGCCATGGCCGGCGAGGTGGCGGCGGGAAAGCGCAGCCGGATGTCGTTTGCGCCGATGGTCGTTACAACCGGGATGCTGATGGCCTATGAGGTCGTCGCCGGCATCCTCGGCAACCCACACGGCGCCGACTGCCGCGGCTGGTTCTTCAACCCCTACCAGGGGCGCGTCGAGCGGCCACGCAGTGCGCTGGTCGCGGCGCTCCTGCGACCGCTGGTGCGTCGTTTCATGCTCAAGCTGATGGTGGCGGAGCCATGAGTTTCGACGACACGCTCGTCGCCGACACCATCACCTCGCTGGCAGCGCTGGTCGGGCTGCTGATCGTCATATCGATCGTCGGCGGGCGCGACACCGGCGATCCGCTGTCGCGGCGTTTCCTGTTTGGCCTCAGGGTGCTGGCGGTGCTGCTCGCGTGCCGCATCCTCGACTGGACTACCGGCCTCGCCCTCTTCCGTTTCGTCACCATCGCGACAGCGGGCCTGTTGCCGCTGGCGGCGCTGCTGCTGACCGAAGGGCTGCTGCGCCGGCATGCGCCGTTCGCACTTAAATTCTTCGCCGCCGGCGGTGCCCTGCTGTTTCTCCTGCTGGCGCTGATCCCGGGACGCTTCGCCGAACCATGGCGGATGGCATTGCTTCTGGCCTTCCAGTTCGGCGGTTTTCTCGCCATCGGCTGGCTGGTGATGACGCGTGATCGCGACAGCCTGTCGGCGGCCGAAAACCGCACGGTGGAGCGTATGGCGCTGTCACTGCTGTTGATCCTGCCGTTCATGGTCACCGATTACCGGCCCGGCCTGTTCGAGGTGCCGGTGCGACTCGGCGGCATCGCCATCCTGTTCCTGTGCTGGCTGACGATCGGTCTAGGACGGGCGAGCCTCGGCCACCGCGACACGATCGGCGCCTTCGCTGTTATCGCGCTGAGCTCGGTATTTGCCGGGATGGCGCTGGGCGGCATCGATGATCTCGGCTGGCGCGGCAGCGTGCAGGGCGTGGTGATCGTGCTTTCGGCGACGCTGCTCGCCGTCATCTACAATGACAGCGTCAGCCTCACCGCCGAAAAACGCCGCGACTCGCTGCTGAAGCACATGGCCGAGGGGGATCTCACCGATTCGGCGCGTTTCCTGCGCGGGCTGCAGCACAACATTCTCGTCGACGGCGCCCTGATCCTGCCGGCCGCCGACCTTGGCGATTTCGATCTCAAGGTGCTGGCGCGGGCGCTGGCACAGGAGCCCGTGCGCTCGCTCGCCGACGTGCAGCCGGATGCGGCCGTCGACCAGGATATACGCGAGCAGCTGGCCTGGCTGTTCGAGAAATACGAGGCGACGCATGTGCTGCTGGCGACGCTCGAGCCGCTGACCGTCGTCGCGCTCAATATGCCGGCGTTGGCCTCGTCGCCGGGGCTGGAGATGGAGCTGCGCGCCGTCCAGCGCATGGCGATGCTGATCTCGCAGCGGGAGGCGAAGCTATAGGATGGACCACGCTTTGCTTTCCCGAATCGTCGCCACCGCCAATCTGGCGCCGTCGGTGCACAACACGCAGCCGGCGCGCTGGCATATGGCGGCGGACGGTTCCATCCTTGTCATGGCCGAACTGGCGCGGCAGCTTCCGGTCGGCGATCCGCATAGCCGCGACTTGGCCGTGTCCTGCGGCACTGCCGTCGCAGGCACGATCATGGCGCTGGCCGACGCCGGTATCGGCATTGCCGCTGTCGAGGACCTTTGGCCGGCAAACGACACGGTCGCCTTTCCCGGCTACCGGCTGGCGGCACGGATCGTCCCCGGTGGCTTCGCACAACCCTCGCCGCTGAACGGCCATGTTGCAAACCGCTTCACCTGGCGCGCGCATTTCAAGCCGGCGGCGATGGATGCCGCACAGGCACTACAAGCCTGGGCGAAGGATGCCGAGGATGTGACGCTGGCCCATACGCCCGGCGACATCGCCATGCTGGCGGCGCTGGCCGACGATGCCGGCATGATTTTCCTGCGCGACCGCGCCTTTCGTCGCGAGCTTGTCGACTGGATGCGGCTGGCGCGCTCGCACCCGCGCTATGCTGCCGACGGCCTCAATCTCGATGCGCTGCGCATGGGCGCGCTGGAAGGGTTCGGCGCAAAAATGGTTCTCGGCACCGGCCTGTTCGAAGCCATCGACGCGCTCGGGCTCGGCAAGGCGCTGACCGGCGAAAAGGCCAAGACGCTGTCGGCGACGGCCATCGCGTTGTTTCACCGTCCGCGCGAGGAATCGCCCGTCGAGTCAGGCCGCGCCTTCTATCGGTTTTGGCTCAACCTGACGCGGCTTGGGTTTGCAGCCTGGCCGGTGGCGGCGGTGGCCGATCATGCGGACAGTGCCGAAATTTGCAGCAGGCATTTCGCCATTCCGCCCGAGCGGCGGCTGATCAATGTGCTGCGGGCCGGTGTCGCCGGTCCGATGCCGAAACGGGCGCGGCTGCAGGTTCAACAGGTCATCGTATAACAAACGGGCCGGAGCTGGCGCCGGCCCGTTCAGCTGTCAAGATGCCTGCGATCAGGCGGCCTTGGTCTTCAGGGCTTCTTCGTCGCGCACCGCTTTGGTCACAGCGGCGAAGTCGAGCTTGCCGGAGCCAAGCACCGGCACTTTTGAGACGACCCGCACTTCGGCCGGCACCATCAGATCCATGGCGCCATTGGCCTTGGCGAAGGCCAGGAAGTCCGCGCGGGTCGCGCCGGGCGCCTCGGTGATGAGGATCAGCTTTTCGCCCTTGCGCGCGTCCGGCACGGTGGCGACCGCCGAAAGCGTGCCTTTCCACAATTCGCCGGCCAAGGCTTCGACGGCGGCCAGCGAGATCATCTCGCCGCCGATCTTGGCAAAGCGCTTGGCGCGGCCGCGAATGGTGATGAAGCCGCCCTCGTCGATGGCGACGACGTCGCCGGTATCATGCCAGCCATCTTCCAGCGGTTCGAGCACACCGGGCTTCTCGGCCCGGAGATAGCCGGCCATGACATTGGGTCCGCGCACGAACAGACGTCCGCCATCGTCGACGCCCGGCACCGGGTCGAGACGATATTCCATGCCGGGCATGATCTTGCCGACGGTTCCGGAGCGGTTGTACATCGGCGTGTTGATGGAGATCACCGGTGCCGTCTCGGTGACGCCGTAGCCCTCGAGGATGCGCACGCCGAACTTCTCCATATAGGTCATGCGCGTCGCTGCCTTGACCGGTTCAGCGCCGGCAAAGCAATAGCGGATCGAGCGGAAGTCGTAGGGGTGCGCGGTACGGGCGTAGCCGGAGAGGAAGGTGTCGGTGCCGAAGATGATCGTCGCGTTCGAAGCGTAGATCAGTTCCGGGACGATGCGGTAGTGCAGCGGCGAGGGGTAGAAATAGACCGGCACGCCCGAAATCAGCGGCAGCACCGTGCCCGCCGTCATGCCGAAGGAATGGAAGATCGGCAGCACGTTGAACACCTTGTCACCCGAATGGAAGTCGATGCGCGACGCAGCCTGGGCAGCGTTGGCCAGGATGTTGCGGTGGGTCAGCACGACACCTTTCGGCGTGCCTTCCGAACCCGAGGTGAACAGGATCACCGCCGGATCGTCGGGCAAGCGCTGCGCGCGCGGCGTCGACTTGCGCAGCAGGCCGAGCAGCTTGTCCTTGAGACCAATGGTCTTTCTGAGATCGTCGAGCCAGACGATCTCGACCGAGCGGCCGAGTTCCTCGACGACAGCGCCGAGCTTTGCCTGTTCGACGAAGGCGCGGGAGGTGAGGACTGTCCGGACTTCAGCCGCTTTGCAGGCCGAGAGTATGTTGGCCGCACCCGCGGTGAAGTTCATCATCGCCGGAACCTTGCCGGCCGACATGACGCCGAGCAGCGCGGCGCAGGCGCCGTTGGCGTTGGGCAGCATGATGCCCAGCGTCTGCTGGTCGGCATACATGTTCTGGAACTTCTCGCCGAGCACGGCAACGGCCGTCAAAAGCTTGCCGTAGGTGAGCGAGCCGGTGACCGGATCCTCGACGGCGAGCTGCTTCATGCCGCGTTCGTTGGCGGTCTGGATGATCTTTTCCAGCACGGTCTTGTCGATGTCCTGGGTGCGGAAGACGAGATCCGACATCACCTGGTATAGGGCGGAACCCGCCGCGGCGCGGCGCTTGCGGCCCTTCAGCTCCTGCGGCACTTCGAGCTTGACCGGTTCCAGAATGGTCACCTTGACCTTCGGGAACAGACGACGGCGCACATGCTGCGAGCTCAGCCGCGAGAAATATGTCTTCTCCAGCCCGTCGATGCGCACCGGCACAACCATCGAGCCGGTCTTGTCGGCGACCATGGCGGCGCCGTCATAGACCTTCATCAGGCCGCCGGTGACGGTGATGCGGCCCTCCGGGAAGATGACCAGCGGGTCGCCGCCCTGCACGACCTTGATCAGCGTGCGGGTCGACATCGGCTTGGCCGGATTGAGCGGCAAAGCGCGGGCAAGTTTCATGAACGGCTTCATCCACCAGGCCTGGGCGATGAAGTAGTCGATGGCGAAGACCGGCTCCTCATCGGTCAGCGTCAGCGCCAGCGGACCGTCGAGGAAGCTGACATGGTTGAGCGCCAGGATCGGCGCCTTGCCGGCCGCCTTGAGGTTATCCATGCCCTCGACCTCCAGGCGCAGGAAGGCGCGAAACAGGATGGAGACGAAATCGCGGAAGGGGTTGGTCGGCAGGAATTTCAACATCAGCCAGGCGGCAATCGCATTGGCCGCGGCGAGGCCGAACAGAATGCCACCGGTGGAGACTTTCGTCTGGATCAAGGCGACAATGATACCGCCGACGGTCATGAACCCGGCATTGACGATGCTGACGGCAGCAACGACACGGGCACGGCGCGCCTCGGGCGACCAAGCCTGCACGGCGGCGAAGGTCGGCACCACCAGGAAGGCTGCTGCAATGGCCATGCCGGCGAGGTCGATGGCGACACGGATCGTGTTCGGGCCAGCGAAGAATGCGCCAAGGGTTGCTGCCTGGGGCGAAGGCTGCATGCTCCAGATCGTCCAGGCCAGATGCAGGCCGAACAGCGCCAGCAGCGCCGTGCCGACCGGTGCGGGCAACAGCACGATGCGGCCCTGCGACATCCAGGCGGCGATGGCCGAGCCGATGGCAATCGAGACGGCGAACACGGCGAGATAGACGGTGACCGCCATCTCGTTGCCGCCGAGCGAATCCTTGATCAAGGTGGGCAGGATCGAGAGCACGATGGCGCCGATCAGCCAGAACCAGGAGGTCATCAGGCCGGCGCGCCAGATGCGCATGTCGGTGCGCAATTCGGCGACCTGACGCCAGGTCGAGCGGAAGATGTTCTTGTCGATGACGAGGTCGGGCGCCGCTGAACCGGTGGATGGGATGTAGCGGCTGACGAGCCAGCAGCCGACGGCCAAGGCCATCATGATCGGTCCGAACACCGTGACCCCGATGCCATCGGCGGAAACGACGCCGCCGGCGATGGTGCCGCCGAGGATTGCGGCAAACGTCGCGGATTCGATCCAGGCGTTGGCCTTGGGCAGTTCCTTGCGCTCGAGGTGATCCGGCAGGATGCCGTATTTGATCGGCCCGAACAGCGCCGAAATGATGCCGAACATCAAGAGCGCCACCATCAGCACAGGAATGGACGACAGCGCGATGCCGACGACGGATACTCCCGCCGCGGCGATCTCGGCGAATTTCAGACGCTTGGCGATGAGGGCCTTGTCGAAGCGGTCGGCGATCTCGCCGCCAAGCGCCGACAGAAGCAGGAAGGGGGCCATGAACACGGCGCCCGCCAGGGTGACCAGAGAAGCCGCCTGGTCCGCCGCCAGCGTGAACAGAATAAGAAACACCAGCGTGTTCTTGAGGAAATTGTCGTTGAAGGCGGACAGGAACTGCGTCCAGAACAAAGGCGCAAAGCGCCGGGACGTCATCAGATGAGCTGTGGGACGATTGATCGGAGCGATTTCCATAGCGGCGACTTCCATTGGGCAAGACCGTCGAAAATCCTGACTGGATTGATCAGCGGTCTTGCGCGGTTTGAGCCTTGTTTAGCGGGAACCCGATTACACTTCGTTACTGCGGCTGACTTCCATCAGCAACTTCTCGGTCTTGGCGTCTTCCAGCCGGTTGATGAAGCGGCTTGCTTCTTCCGAGTCGCGCAACGTCTTGGTGATGGTGATCGAGGTGTGCACGAGCATGATGGCGGCCATGGCGTAGAACCCCTTGGCGGCGAAGCTTGCCTCCATGAAGTAGATGCCGCCGGCCATCATCGTGGCGGCAACGGCGAAACTGGCCATGGTAAAGGTCTTCCAGGCGCTTGAGTCCTTGGGGGAATAGGTGTTCGGGGTCATCGATATGGTCCTTTCGTTTCAGGGTTAGGTTGGTTGGGCGTGGGTCTGTTTCAGGCTGGATACAATCAGGTCGACTTGGTCATGGTCTTCGTGAGCCTTTCGAGCACGGCGTCGGCGCTACTCCTCAGCGGCGCGCCGCAGCCGGCGGCCGCAAGCTTCTCGCTGACCGCGGCCGGGTCGCCCGACTGCTCCATCTCGGCCATGGCGGCCGCGGTGGCGTCGATCTGCTTTTGCCGTGTGCGCAGGCGCAGCAGCGTCTCCTCGGCGTCCTTGAGCGCAGACAGGCTGGAGCCGGGTGCGCTTTCGCGCAGGCGCTGGGTCGAGTCGACGGCGGCAACGATGCGCTGGCCGCGCTGCAATTCGCGCAGGCGCATTTCAGAGACCCGAATGATCCGCTTCAGCCTTTCGATCTCGGTGCTGAAGCTCTTTTGCGCCTCGCTGGAGGCATCGCGTTCGGCTTCCAGCATGGCGATCGTTTCGGCGGCTTCGCGGGCCAGTTCATTCTGCCCCTGCTCGATCGCGGCGATCGTGCGCTTCTCCAGGTCGTCGATGCGGACGACCAGCTTCTTGAACTGCGAGACTTCCTGTTCGTTCTGGGCGATGGCAATGGCGACCGCCCGGCGGGCAGCCGCGATGGCATCGGCGCAATCGCGGATCTGCTGGCGCAGGATCACCAGCGCGTTGCGGTCGACGACCGTCTCGGCGGCTTCGTAGCTTCGGCCGCGGACGAGAGCAAAAAACTGTTTCAACATTTCTGTTTCTCCTCTATGAACGTTGTTCACGAATGCAACGTAGCACATCGTGAACGACGTTCAAGAGAAAAATGAACGGCGTTCATAAATTTCACGCAAAGGAAGGTTAATGACGGCAAAACGGGACGCCAAACGCGAGGATCTCAAAGGCAGGCTGATCGAGGCTGCGCAGGCGCACATTCAAGCCTCGGGGCTCGCCGGCTTGCGTGCTCGCGACATCACGGCCGATGCCGGCTGCGCGCTGGGCGCGCTCTATACCGCCTTCGCCGATCTGGACGAGCTCATCCTGCACGTCAATTCGATCACGCTGGCGCGGCTGGGAGCAGCCTTGGAACAGGAGGCGATCGGCGCCGCCGAACCAAGGGCCAAGCTGAAGGCGCTGGCCAAAGCCTATCTCGGCTTTGCGCGCGACAACCGCATGGCGTGGAAGGCCCTGTTCGAACACCGCATGGCGCCAGGCGTGGCGGTGCCCGAATGGCACCTGGCCGAACATGCGGTGCTGATCCAGCATCTGGTCGAGCCGCTTGCCCAGCTGCTCCCCGCGCGGGACACGCCGGACCTTCTGGCGCGCGCCCGCACGCTGTTCTCCGCCGTCCACGGCATCGTCGCCATTTCGCTGGAAGACCGTTTCATCGGCCTGGCGCCAACCGATCTAGAAAGCGAGCTGCTGGGTTTCGTCGACACGATGGTGAGCGGGCTGGAGACGGAAAGAGAATGAACTCTGCAGGCACGATCGGCTCTTTGCCCCGCTGATGTCTGCCCTTATGAAGATCGTGGCCCAGGATACCCCTGTTGATTCAGGCCGGCTGAAATTGTGAGGGATATTTGCGGCCAATGCAGCAGGGACGTGGGTTTCGGCCCGAAATACAGGGGCTGCGCGGCCTGGCGGTCGCGCTTGTCGTCGTCTATCACCTGTGGCCGGCTGTGCTGCCTGGCGGATATGTCGGCGTCGACGTCTTCTTCGTCATTTCGGGTTATCTGATCACCGGCCTGCTGGCGCAGATGGCGTTGCGCGACGGCCGCGTCTCGTTGATCGAGTTCTACTCGCGACGGGTCCGCCGGCTTCTGCCGGCAGCAACCCTGGTGCTGCTGGTGGCATTGCTCGGCACGCTGCTTTTCATCTCAAAGGCGCGCTGGGAGGAAATAGGCAACCAGATCGTGGCGAGCGCTCTCTATGTCGAGAACTGGCGGCTGGCCGCAGTCGCCGTCAGTTATCTCGAGGCTGACACTTTGCCGAGCCCGGTGCAGCACTACTGGTCGCTCTCCATCGAAGAGCAGTTCTACATCGTCTGGCCGCTGGTCATGATCGGCGTGACCTGGCTGTCGCGCCGCCGTGACCTTCCGCTGAGGGCCTGCCTGATCGGGGCGCTATCGCTCATTTTCGCCGCATCGTTGATTGCCTCCGTCGTCTTGACGGCGACGGACCCCGCCCAAGCCTATTTCGTCAGCCATACCCGTCTTTGGGAATTGGCGCTGGGTGGACTGCTGGTGCTCACCGAACACCGGTTTCGACTGGGGGTATTCGCTAGACGCTTCCTGGCGATTCTCGGAATGGCTGGGATCCTCGCAGCGGCGGTGCTGTTTTCCGCGACGACACCCTTTCCGGGCGCCAGCGCACTGCTGCCGACCCTGGCCACAGCACTGATCATTCTGGCTGGCGAGGTTGAAGTCGGCCGGTTTCGTGGGCTCGATTCGTGGCCACTTCGTTTCGTCGGCGATCGCTCCTACTCGATCTATCTCTGGCATTGGCCGCTGATCACGATCTTCCTGGCACAGGGTTATTCGCTGACGCTTGCCAGCGGTTTCGGCCTGATTGCCATGACCCTGGTTCTATCGGATCTGTCCTATCGATATGTCGAGCAGCGCTATCGGCAAGCCCGAACCGCCGTGTGGTGGAAGCCGCTGGGATACGGCACCGCGGCGGTCCTGACATGCGTGGTCGCATCCGGCAGCCTGCTGCTCTTTCTGAAGACAGAACGCATCGACACCGCGCTGATCGGCACGCCTTCCTACCCCGGGCCTGCCGCTCTCGTCTCCGGCGCCGCGGTTCCGGACGGTGTGGACCTTCTCCCGCCGCTGGCCCGGCTGAGGCGGGACGTGCCGGTCGTCTATGCAACGAAGTGCCACCAGGAGGAAAGCTCGGAGCCTAAGAGATGCTCTCTCGGCGATCCCACGGGTGCGAAAACCATTGTCCTGGTGGGAGATTCTCACGCAGCCCAGTGGGTGCCGGCTCTGGACAAGGTCGCCAAGAACCGCAACTTCAAACTGGTTACCTTTACAAAATCCGCCTGCCCATTCAGCCGCGTGGCCATCATGGCGGATGGCAAACCCAATGTCTTGTGCGCGCAATGGCAGGACAATGTGCTCGCCGAGATACTCAAGCTGAAGCCATACCTGATAGTCACCAGCCAATCCAATTATGGATCGGTGCCGCAAGACCAGATGATCGAGGGGCTGCGAAGTCTCTGGAGCAGGCTGACGGAAGCGGGTTCCCAGATCGTCGCAATCCGCAACACGCCCTACATGAAATTCGATCCGGGCGATTGCCTGAGTGCGACGCCAACGAAATGCGTCACCAGGCTGAGCGACGTTGAGCGAAGCAACGTGTTGGTGCTGGCCGCGGAGGGACAGAAAAATGTGCGCGCTATCGACATGGTCGACACCATCTGCGGGCCGCAACTATGTCCCGCAGTTGTCGGCAACATCATCGTCTGGCGTGACAATCATCACCTGACCGCCACCTATTCGCTTGCGCTCGCGCCTTATCTCGCAGCCAAGGCGGGGCTTTAGCAGGCGCCGAGTCGAACTCTCCTTCCGGAGATGCAGACGGGATAGGTCCGAGAAAAATTCCGCTGGTGGAGCTGAGGAGGATCGACGCCTGTGACACTTATGCTATTGAAATCGTTCTAAATCAATGCCATAGACCTCGGAACGTGGGCCAAATGCGTGGGCCAAACCGGGGGTCTTTCTATGCCGAAGCAGCGGAACAGTGCCAGACGTCATCTCGAGTTGAAGCGCCGTATATGGTGGTTCAAGATCGGGGTTCCGGTCGCCATGCGCAGCCACTTCGGCGGCAGGACCCATCACCGGGAGAACCTCCAGACCAGCGACATGCGCGTGGCGATGGAGCGCCGGGATCAAGTCGAGCGTGACACCCGCAGCCTGTTCAAACAGATCGCAGCGGGCAAGGTGATCAGCCCAGCCACGATGTCAGCACGAGAGCGCGGCACCGTCTGGCGCGAAGCTCTGGTCGACCTCAAGGCCACCGATAACCACAGCCAGTTGGATTTCGCTATGGGTCTTGCGGAGGATGAGAGCGAGCGGCTGCGGGGGTCAGAGCGCAAGGAGTTTGAAGACGCCTTCACCGGAAAGGTTCCCATTGACGAGCATGTTGAAGCGTATCTGAAGGCCATAGGGCTCGCCGACAAGACCACGAGCGAGCGGCGGGGGCTTGTGAAGCGGTTCGCCCGCTGGTGTTCGCAAGAAGGTTTGAAGCTGCCCGACATCGACCGCAAGAGCGCTGGCAAATACGTGGTCGCCATCATTGAACCGATGGACCGCAGGACCGCCAAGAAGCACATGACAGCGCTGCGCGGCTATTGGGATTATCTCACGTTGCGGGGTCACGTGGCGGGCGCGGTCATGAACGGCAAGGCGATTGAGAGCCCGTGGCTTGGCCAGATGCTGCCCGATAACAAGCGGCGGGTGGAGCGCGGCGACCGGGGGAATGACGAGCGACCATTCGAGGCCGAGGAGCTTCGGACGCTTCTCTATGCCGACTATCCCAAGGACAAGATAGGCGAGGAGTTCCGGCAGCAAATAGCCGACGCCCTGCGTATCTCGTGTTTGTCAGGGATGCGACTGGCAGAGGTCGTGACGCTCTGGGTCGAGGATGTGCATGATGACCTGTTCGACCTCCAGCATGGCAAGACCGGTTCAGCACCCCGGAAGGTGCCAATACATCCCGACCTGGAGGAGATTGTGAAGCGGCGGACCAAGGACAAGAAGTCGAAGGAATGGCTCTTCCACGAACTGACTGAAGAGCGAGCCCCCGGAGACGCTTTTGGCAAACGCTTCAATCGCTACCGCAAGGCCCTGAAGGTCGACGATATGCGGCCCGGGAAGCGCAGGAGCCTTGTTAACTTCCATTCGTGCCGGCGCTGGTTCGTTGCACAGACGGAACACGCGGGCATAACCCAGTCCGACCTTGAACAGCCTTCGGAGGGAGAAATCCCTTCGGAGGTGTCGGATTGGGATGATGACGACATTGACCTCGATAACCTGAACCCGGAAGACTACGAGATCAAAGACGACCAAGACACCATCGCTGACCCCGAAGCCGCTGACCTCGAAGCCCTTGACGCCGAGCTGAAGTCCATGGACGTGGAGGAGCTTCAATCGAAGACCAACGAAACCCTCGATAGCCTTCGGGAGACCCACACCGAGGACCAGCAGAAGTTCCTTGCAGATGCTTTCGTCGACCTTGGAGAAATCCCTGTCGGGGAGGAGTTCGGGATCACTGAGGCGCAGGCTATGGTTGTCGAGGCTGGCTTCATTGCAACGCTCAATCGAGATGTGTTCAGCCAATACGGGATCGACCATGCCACATGGATGGATCACGTTGACGAGCAGGACCTTCCGACGTTCCGTAAGGCGGCGTTGAAGGGTGATTTCTCGATCTTCCACCAGCACTGCGTCGAGGTGTCTAAGATGCGGAAGGGGCTCGGCCTCTAGGCAGCATTCCACACCAGAAGAAAACCCGGGGGTCAGGTCGCCATCCCGGTGAACCATTGCCCCAAGCTCAAAGCCCTCTCCGGGCTCTACCCTAACACCCACCCCATAACAC
>NZ_JACDTY010000019.1 GCF_013520985.1 Mesorhizobium neociceri
TAGCGGCCTCACCGACACCTTAACCGGCGAGGCGGTCCTCCTCTCGGTCAATCTCAGCGGCGACGTTGAAGGCCGTACCGCCGGTACCGACGACCTCGTGTTCACGGTCAGCGTCGACGCCGCCGGCCTCGTGACACTCGACCAGGCTCGGGCGATCATTCACGCGGACGCCACCGATGCGAACGACAGCAGGACGTTGGCTGCCGCCGACCTCATTACCCTGACGGCGACCATCACCGATGGTGACGGCGATCAAGCCACGGCCACGCACAACATCGGCCAGAACCTCAACTTCGAGGATGACGGACCGAGTATCGAGGCAAGCGGTACCGAGCCGACATTGACCGTCGACGAGTCCAGCTTGGGTGACAATAGCGCGGATTTCTCGACTTTCTTCACCTCGGATGCCGGTGCCGATGGTGACGCCATCAGCTATGTGCTCGACATCAACCAGGTCACCAACGATAGCGGCCTCACCGACACCTTAACCGGTGAGGCGGTCCTCCTCTCGGTCAATCTCAGCGGCGACGTTGAAGGCCGTACCGCCGGTACCGACGACCTCGTGTTCACGGTCAGCGTCGACGCCGCCGGCCTCGTGACACTCGATCAGGCGCGTGCTGTCATACACTCGCCCGACACCGGCCCGGATCAGGAAACAACGTTGGCGTCCGATGATCTCGTCACTTTGACGGCGACCATCACCGACGGTGACGGCGATCAGGCCTTGAGCAGCGTCAACATCGGCACAAACCTCGTCTTCAAGGACGATGCTCCAACGATCACCGTGCCGTTTGACGGTGATGCGTCCGGTGGTGGTAGCGATGGTACTCACGAAAGCCTGGTTAACGCGGCCGGTGAGGAGGCCAGCGGAGCCTTCGGCTACGACATCGGTGCGGACAGCCGCCCGACTACGTTCTACGACGCCACGCACTCTGATTTCGTCGACAGAAACACTAACCTCGCCGGTATCCAGATCGGGCTCACGGGCACGATCACCGGCGGCGGCGGAGGTAATATCATCGCCCCGAACGTGACGCTCGCGTTGGAGACGGACACCTCCGCGACGTTCGACTTCACCTTCACCTACGACAAGGACCCCGCGCCTAACACCCAGACCGGCACGGCGGCTGGCACCCTCTTCTTCGACAAGGTTTTGGACACTTATACCATCACCCTGACCGACCCGCTCGAAGGCTTCAGCTTCGACGTGCTGCACACCAACGAGTTGTTGGCCAAGGCGCCCACCGGCAACACGGGACACCCGCTGATCGTCGCCGAGCAGCTGACGCCGGACGGCGATCCGGATCCGTTCTTCGTGCAATTCACCGCGAACTCGACAACCAACTCCATCAAGTTCGGCTTCAACTCGACCGGCGACGGAGCGATCGCTGGCGGGCTCACTCCGGACACTGCGTTCACGCAGGGTGTCCACGACATGATCACCAACACCCACGAAGACTGGGTTTCCGCAACCCAGGCGACGAACGGGGTCGCTGGCGACACCATCCAGAAGGGTGAAGCTCTGACCTTGCGCTTCTTCGAAGAGAACATTCTGGGGGATGTGGCCCCGAAAGCCCCCGGTGGTGGCACGGAGCGGCTTGACCCGACCGCGAGCGCCAGTGGTGTCGTCATCAAGTTCGACGGCATCGGCAACAGCGAAGACCTGGTCCTGATTCTCGACCTGAAGGATGCCAACGGGAACGAGGTGACGAGGGCGGTCAATGTGCAGAACTCGGATCTGATCAAAGGGAACGCCAATGTCCCCTTCCCGTACAGCACCGAGTTCTCGCTCGATAACAACGATGCCTTGGTCATCCTCGAACAGAACGACTACACGGTCGCCGGCGAGACCTACCAGATTCAGGGCATCCAGATCATGCAGAGCGCCAACGGGATGACGGGTAACGCCATCAACCTGAACGGGGCCATCGGAGCCAATGGCGGCAGCTTTGCCACGACCAACCTGACGGGTTGGGATCCGACCGATAACGATGTCCTGAAGATCGTCGACATCGGGTTTGTGCAGCAGACCAGTGGGACAGTCGACGCCAGCCTCAACTTCGCGTTCGAGGTGGCAGACGCGGACGCGGACATAACAGCGACGCAGCACATATTTGTTGACGTCACCTGACTTGACCAACGGGGGCAGCCATTGCTGCCCCCGTACCGCCACCCGCGATCTCTTGCACGGAGATGTCATCCAGATGATGAAAACCAGACAACAGCCCCCTGCCCTGCAGGTGGTGATGAAAGAGGCAAAACGTGCCATCCGGCCGCTTATCTGGTTCAGCGGCGGCATCAACGCGCTGATGCTGACCGGGGCGCTTTATATGCTCCAGGTCTACCATCGGGTGTTGTCCAGCCACAGCCTGGAGACGTTGGTGATGCTGTCGCTGATGGCGGCGGGTGCACTGGCGGCAATGGCGGGGCTGGAGGTGGTGCGCGGGCGTCTTCTGGCCAAGGTCGGATCGTGGATGAACGCGCGGTTGGGACCAGTTCTCCTGACCGCATCGGTGGAATATGCCGCCTCGGCGCCCGGTCACGCCAACGCCCGTCCGCTGCGCGACCTGGATCAAGTGCGGAATTTCTTCACCAGCCCGAGCATCTTCCCGATTCTCGACGCGCCTTGGGCACCGCTGTTTTTCGCCGCCATATTCTTCATGCACCCGTGGCTGGGCTGGTTGGCGCTGTGCGGCGGAATCGTCCTGTTCGCGTTGGCGTTGCTCAACGAATACATCACACGCAAACCGTTGACCGAGGCCGCCAGCGCACAGTCGCGGGCATACGTGCAGGCCGAGGCGGCGATCCGCAATGCCGAGGTCGTACAGGCGATGGGCATGTTGAAGCCACTGATGGAGGGCTGGAAGGCGCAGCAGGACGAGGCAAACAAGGGACAAGTTCTTGCCGCCAACCGAGGCGGCGTCATCGCGGCCATCGCGCGTTGTCACCGGCTGGCCCTGCAAATGGCCATACTGGGCCTTGGCGCTTATCTGGTGCTTCGCAACGAGGCTTCACCTGGTATCATGATTTCCGCCTCGATCCTCATGGGGCGAGCCTTGTCGCCGGTCGAGCAAGCGATCGGCACATGGAAGGCGACGGTCGGAGCGCGTGCCGCTTACAAGCGCCTCACCGCGGTCGCCGGACAGCACCTGGAGGCCACGCCGGTTATGCCGCTGCCTCGGCCGAAAGGCAGGTTCGAGGCCGACAACCTTGTGCTGGCCCGACAGGGTGGCGAGCCTATCCTGAAAGGGATCAGCTTCCGGCTCATTCCGGGTGAAGCAATGGCGTTGATCGGCCCGAGCGGAGCCGGCAAGACGAGCCTGGCGCGAATACTGGCCGGTGCCTGGCGTCCATCCGGGGGGCGTGCGTTGCTGGACGGCATGGACGTTGCCCAATGGGCGGCGGAGGACCGGGGTCACCATGTCGGTTACTTGCCGCAGGACATCGAACTCTTCGCCGGCACCGTCTCCGAAAACATCTGCCGCTTCGCGACACTCAACCCGGCGGTCTTCAATAACGTGGTCAAGGCCGCGCAGTTGGCGGGCGTTCACGAACTTATCAAAGGGCTGCCGAAGGGTTACGCCACCGAGATCGGCGACTCCGGCGCGGTGCTGTCAGGCGGGCAGCGCCAACGCATCGGGTTGGCGCGGGCACTCTACGGCGACCCGCCACTCATTATCCTGGACGAGCCCAATTCCAACCTCGACCGCGACGGTGAGGACGCTTTGATTGCAGCCCTTGGCGTGGTCAAGGCGGCGGGCACGACCGTTATCCTGATCGCGCACCGACCGAACATCATGGAGAAAGTTGACAAGATATTGGTTCTCAACCGGGGCCAACAAGACCTCTACGGTTCGCGTGACTATGTCTTCAACAAACTCTCCGCGCGCATCCGCCAGGTAAATCAAATACCTGCGAGTCCGACGCCCGAGATATCCACCACCGTGACCGGCGCCGATAACGAGTCACGTCCCGCTCCAAAGCGTACGTCGCGGCAAAGCACAATGAGTACGGCTGTCGTGGCAAACCAGGCATGAAACGAGAACTGATATGAACGTCGTGCCGTTACCCCTCCCGCCACCCTCCCTGCTGGAACCGGTACCCCTGCGTCTTGCGGGCGTGACGTCGACCGGGTTCGCGATCATGTTCCTGTTCTTTGGCGTGGCTGGGGGTTGGGCGGCACTGGCCCCGCTGGACAGTGCCGCGGTGGCGCCGGGCGTTGTCAAGGTCGCCGGTGATCGCAAGCTCATCCAGCACCTCGAGGGTGGTATCATCGCGGAGCTGAACGCCGCCAACGGTGACATCGTCAAGGCCGGCACGGTCCTCGTCCGGCTCGACGACACGCAGGCAAGGGCGCAGCTCGACCTGATCCAGAACCGGATAGCAACGCGTGACGCGCTGGCCGCGCGCCTCAGGGCTGAGCGTGACGACAAGGCCGAGATCGCGTTTGATCCGGCGTTGCTCGCAAACCCCGCCACTGCCGCAAGGGACGCAGTGGCCGCACAGCGTGACGTGTTCGCGGCGAAGCACCACAATCTGACAGACGAGCAGGAGATCCTGAGCCAGCGCCGTCAGCAGACCCAGGACGAGATAACGGGACTTGAGCAGCTTATCGTCACCAAGGACACGCAGATCAAGGCGATCGAGGGTGAGACCAAAGACCTCGAGAGCCTGCTCAAGAAGGGGCTGACCACCCGCGAGCGGAACCTGTTGCTCAGACGACAACAGCAGGAGCTCGAGGGGGAGCGCGCGACCAACGTCGCGGCGATCGCTCGTGCCAGAAGCGCCATGGCCGAGATCGATATGCAAATCCTGAACCTCGGCACAGTACGGCTGAACGACGCCGTCGACGAGTTGAGCAAGGTCGAGGCGGAGTTGTTTGATCTCAGACAGCAGGAGCGTGCCGCCAGGGACGTGCTTACCCGTACCGATGTCGTCGCACCGGTTGACGGCATCGTCATGGACCTGAAGGTCCACACGGCGGGCGGTGTCGTCAAACCGGGCGACACACTGATGACAGTCGTGCCGCTCGAACAGCAGCTCGTGGTCGAGGCCATGGTCAAACCGGAGGATGTCGAGACGATCGCCCCCGGACAGCCCGTGCGCGTCAGCTTCCCGGCCTTCGCCCGCTACAACCTGCCGCCACTCGACGGCGTCGTGGAGATCGTGTCGGCTGACCGCATGGTGGAGGAACGCAGCGGCGCACCGTATTTCGCCACGACCGTGTTGATCGACAAGAGCGAACTCGCCAAGCTGGAGGGCCGCAAGCTGCTGCCCGGCATGTCGAGCGAGGCGATGATCCGGACGGGTGCTCGCACCGTGCTTTCTTATCTCGCCGAGCCGATCACGCAGAACTTCCGCCGGGCGATGCGGGAAAAATAGCCGCAGGCCGTCCAAGACTTCTTTGTCTGACCGGACGACCGCCGCCCGACTAGTTCCCGGACCTGCGTCGCCACCCAGGCCACAAGTCCACCGCCATGCGCGGATCCGAAGCAATCCGCCCCACTGCGCTCAGCTTGACGACAGGCCCAGGATCAGGCCGCTCGGCTGGCCCACAGCACGCCGCGCTCGAAGATGGTGCGCATTTGCGGCACGGAAAACTCATCCGCCGTGTGACCTAGCGCGCTGAAGAAGACGCGGCCTTTGCCGTAGCGGCGCTTCCAGACCACGGGCATGACGACGCCGTCGATGAAGTCCAGATGCTCGCCGCCAAACGTCGTCGTCGCCAGCACTTCGTTGCTCGGGTCGACATGCATGTAATACTGCTCGGAATGGTAGGCGAAACCCTCGATACCCCTGACGATCGGATCATCGCTGGTGATGTCGACATGGTAGTCGATGATATCGCCGGGATGGGCGACCCATTGGCCGCCGGTCATGAACTGATAGGCCGTCTCGTTGCGAAAACTGTCGCCCATGGTGCCATGAAAGCCGGCAAGGCCGGATCCGCCGCTGACGGCGGCGATGAGATTTTGCAGCTCCGGCTTTTCGATGGTCGACATGGTGACCACCGGGACGATCAGATCGATGGCCGAGAGCTGCGGGTCGGCAAGCGCGGAAGTGCCCTCTTCTATCCGCACCTCGAAGCCATGTCCGGTCAATATCTCGCCGACGACAGCGGCGCTGCGGGCCGGTGTGTGACCTTCCCAACCGCCCCAGAAAATCAGTGCCGTCTTGCTCATGCCCATCTCTCCTTTGGTCGGCAATATTGATAGGCAAGCGGAACGCTTTTGTCTTCCCTTCCATGAGGGGCATTTCTGGTCGGGAAATCACGATCTGGCGATGAATTCCGTGGATGAGGAACGATTGGCCGCGCCTGACGTCTTGTTTCAACGCCTTGCTGCACTCAAATCAGCTGTCCTCGCGTTTGCGCAGACATCGGTCCGATCCGCCGCAACCAGCCGGAGCCTTCCGGGGAGACCGCTCTATGAGTTTCGACCAGACCACTGTCGCCGCCTATCTGGAAGTCATCACCATCAACCTCGTGCTCTCGGGCGACAATGTCGTGGTGATCGGCATGGCGGCGGCCGGGTTGGCCAAGGCGTTGCGCCAAAAAGCGATCGTCGCCGGCATAGCCGCGGCCGCGGTGATCCGCGTCGTCTTTGCCGTGATCGCGGTACAGCTGCTGGAAATCCCTGGGATTATGCTGGTCGGCGGCATGCTTTTGTTCTGGGTGTGCTGGAACATGTTCCAGGAATTGCGCTCCGCCGGCGGCGATGAGCACGGCGATGCAGACATCGACCCTGCCGCGACAGCGCTTGCGGCGGTGCGGCCGGCCAAGGCGCTGCGCACGGCGATCCTGCAGATCGTCGTCGCCGACGTCTCGATGTCGCTGGACAATGTGCTGGCCGTGGCAGGTGCTGCCGCCCATGACATGAATGCGCTGGTGTTCGGTCTCATCCTGTCGGTGGTGCTGATGGCCGTCGCCTCGACGCTGGTGGCGGCCTTGCTTGCCAAATACCGCTGGATCGGCTGGCTCGGCCTGGCGATCATCGTCTATGTCGCCGGCAACATGACGCTGGACGGCGTCGAGCAGGTGAAAACGGTGGACTACCACGCGCTGCTTTCGCCGGCTGCGAGCTAAAGCAATTCCAGGAAAAGTGTGCAGCGGTTTTCCCGGGAAAAGCGCGTAGCGCTTTCCCTAGGGAATTGCGGCAAAACATACCCCATAGCAGTCAGGCGATATCGAAAATCCGTCCGGGATTGAGGACGTTGTGCGGATCGAAGGCCGCCTTCAGGCGGCGCATGGCTGATAGTTCGGCGTCGCTGCGCACGAGGTTCAGCCATTTCTTCTTGTCGAGGCCGATGCCGTGTTCGGCCGAGACGGCGCCGCCACATGCGGCCACGCCGCGATAGATGATCTCATAGGCGGCGGCCGGTTCCGTGGTGTCGACCTGGTAGTGCAGATTGCCGTCGCCGAGATGGCCGAAGACATAGATCTCGGCGCTGCCATCCTTGGCGCGGATCGCCGCTTCGGCCTCGCGCAGGAAAGCCGCCATCGTCAACAGCGGAATGCTGATGTCGACGCCGATCAGGCCTTCGATTGCAAACAGGAAGCGGTTGGCCTCCTCGCGTACGTCCCAAAGCGCGCGGAATTCGCGCGGCGACTGCGAGACGACCACGTCGTCGACGATGCCGTCCTCGACGGCCTGCATCAGCACCGAAGCGAAACGCTCGCCGTCCAGCTCGGCCTGGTTGCCCTGGATTTCGGCCAGCACGTAGACGGGCGCGCCGGCAGGCAGCGGCGCCGGCGCGGCCATGCCGGCAATCATGGCGCCGTAGAGCGGCGAGAAATTCACCTCATAGGCCGAGAGCAAAGGACCGAGCCGCTGCTTGAGCAGGCCGAGCAGCGCAATGGCCGCGTCCAGCGAACCAAGAGAGCAGAAAGCGGCGACCTCGGTGGCGGGCTTCGGATGCAGGCGCAGGCAGGCGCGCGTGACCACGCCCAGCGTGCCTTCGCTGCCGATGAACAGCTGGTTGAGATCGTAGCCGGAATTGTCCTTGGCCAGCCCGCGCAGCGAAGTCAGGATCGAGCCGTCGGCAAGCACGGCCTCCAACCCGAGCACCTGGGCGCGGTACATGCCGTAGCGCAGCACGCGGATGCCGCCGGCATTGGTGGCGATGTTGCCGCCGACCGTCGCCGTGCCGCGCGCGCCGATATCGACGCCGAACATCAGGCCGGCCGCATCGGCTGCTTCCTGCACCATTTGCAGCGGCGCGCCGGCTTCCGCGATGATGGTTGCCGCCGCGCGGTCGGGCGCTTCGACCGCGGTCATGCGCTCCAGCGACAGCACCGCTTCGCCCGGCTGCACCCGCGCTGCACCGGCCAGCCCGGTGCGGCCGCCATGGACGACCAGCTTCTGACCAAAGCCGCTGCACAGGCGCAGGATTTCGGCGACCTCGACGGCGCTGCGTGGACGCAAGACCAGTTCGGGCCGGCCTCCGCCCTTGCCGGAGAGGTCGTCGCCGTAGCGCGGATCGACGGCATTGCCGGTGACAACAGCGGCGGCGTCGAGCCACGGTTGGAGCTGGGAAAGAAGCTGTCGATCTGTTGTGTCATGGTTCCTGGATATTTCGCTTGCTCGCCACGGTCGAGACTTTGATGCGGGACAATTTTCGCGTCAATTGATTAAATTTACGCACGGTATAATTTGCCGTTGCGCGTTGAAACGACTGAAGTTTCCTGTAAATTTCGTCTACGGTTACGTTGTGCTACGCCGGCTACGGGACCCTTGGGCAGCGCCAAGGGACGACCAAGGTTTGGCGCCCGCCAGACGAGGGATTGAATGACGAAGCACAAGACGATGGAGGATTTCGCCCGCTCGTGCGGCGTTTCCAGGCCGACGCTGTCGAAATATTTCGACGATCCGACCAGCGTCAAACCGGCAACGCGCAAGCGCATCGAGGAGGCACTGCGCTCGTCCGACTACCAGCCCAATCTGTTTGCCCGCAATCTCAACCGCAAGCGAACCCGCGCCATCGGCATCGTCGTGCCGACGGTGGCCGATCCCTTCTATTCCGAAATGGTCAGCCGCATCGAGCTAAGGCTGCGTGATGAAGGCTACTGGCCGATCGTCATTTCCTCGCACGGCTCGCGCGAGCTCGAAGTCGAGGCGACGCGCACCATCCAGTCGCTGAAAGTCTCAGGCGCGCTGATCGCGCCGCTCGGCCTGCGCTCGGACCGCCGCACGCTGGAGAAGCTGACGCAGACAATGCCGATCGTCTATTTCGACACCTATCTCGAAGGCGGCGTACCCTTCGTTGGCAACAACAACGCCCAGAGTGTCTCGACCATCGTCGACTATCTCTGCCGCTCCGGCGACGCGCCGGTCTATTTCGATATCCCGCATGTCAACCACAATTCGCCAGAGCGGCTGAACAGCTATGTCGGCGCCATGCAGCGGCTTGGCCAGGAGCCGGTCGTCATCGGCAACACAAGCGACTACACATGGGATTTCGAGCGCATCGGTTACGAGCAGATGGAACAGATGCTTGGGGCTGGCGGCCTGCCGGGAAAGACCATACTGTGCGCCAATGATCGCCTGGCCTTCGGCGTGATGGCGGCGGCCTTCGCGCAAGGCAGGAAGGTTGGCCGCAAGGCGGACTGCGACCTGCGTGTCGCCGCCCATGACGACCATCCGCTGAGCCGCTACACCTGCCCCGCTCTGACCACCATCGCGCAGGATTTTGCCGCCATGGCCGGGCGCAGTGTCGAGACGCTGCTCGCCTTGCTCAACGAGGACACAGCGAGCGTCGCGCCGAAAGTCAGCCTCGACGCCGCCCTTGTGATGCGTCAATCAGCCTGAATCTTCCCATCAGCCAAGCAGGCTTGCCGCTTCCTCCTCGCCAAGCAGTGGCGGCTGGTCGACCGTGCCGTTGACGGCAACCGAGTCACGGCTTTCGCCCGAAGCCAGGATTGCCTCCATGATCTCCAGCACATGCAAGGCGAGTTCGCCCGAGGCGCGCGGTTTTCTGCCCGTCGCCAGCGCGCGCGACAGATCGGCGACGCCGAGCATGCGGTAATTGGCGCGGTCGGGCGCGGCATAGGGCCAGTTGCGGGCGCCGTAGAGTTCGCTCTCGCTGGCGAAATCGGCCCAGTCGACGCCGCGCGCCGACAGCGAGACGGTGCCGCCGAACGTGTCGGGGTCGGGCAGCCTGAGCGAACCTTCGGTGCCGTGCAGTTCGATCGGATGGTTGGAGTGTCTGAAGACATCCCAGGAAGCGCCGAAGGTGACGGTGGCGCCCGAACGGAATTCGAGCAGCGACAATATGTTGGTCGGTGTGCCGACCTTGAACGTCGTGTTCTTGAACGGGCCGTCGGCCGTGATCAGCCTCTCCTCGTGGCCGCGCGTCGCCATCGCCATGACACGCTCGACCGGACCGAGCAGATTGACCAGCATGGTCAGGTAGTAGGGACCCATATCGAACACCGGACCGCCACCCGGCTGGTAGTAGAATTGCGGATTGGGATGCCAGTGCTCCATGCCACGTCCCATCATGAAGGCGGTGCCGGTCACCGGCTTGCCGATGGCGCCCTCGTCCATCAGGCGGCGGGCGCGGCGTCCAGCGGCGCCAAGGAAGGTATCGGGAGCCGAGCCTATCAGCAGGCCGCGCTTTGCAGCTTCGTCGACAAGCCGGCGACCGTCGGCAGCGGTGGTAGCCAGCGGCTTTTCGGTGAAGACATGTTTGCCCGCCGAAAGCGCTGAGAACGAAATGTCGAAATGCGCCGCCGGGATCGTCAGGTTCAGCACCAGGTCGATGTCGGGGTCGGCGAGCAGCGCATCGACGCCGAGCGCGCGGATGCCGTATTCCCTGGCGCGGAGCTCAGCCATGTCAGCCGAAATGTCGGCGCAGGCACGCAGCTCGACGCCTCCGAAGAGCGCCGCGTTGCGCAGATAGGTCATCGAGATGTTGCCGCAGCCGATCACACCGATGCCGAGCTTTGTCTTTGATTTTCCGTGCATTTCCAGCTTTTCCTCCGAAGCCAATGGCATGCTTGGGGACCGTCGTGGGTGCAGCGGTCCGCCTTCACAATCCGCTATACAGGATTTTAAATGTTGACGCGCGTAAAATTTTTATAGAGCATGTGAGAATTCTGGCGCAGCATTGGGAGGCGCCAGCCTGAGGAGGAGAACATGACTGTCATGAAAGACGGCCGACCGCCGATACGAAGCCCGTGGGTCATGCGCGCATTGGGTCTTTCCGTCTCGGTCAGAGACCGAGACGGGTTCAGGCATAGATCACCTTGGCCCCGATCATATCAAGCTCGCTGCGTATTGGACCGGGCAGGCCATCGTCGGTGATCACCACATCGACGGCCGACAGCGAAAATGCCTTGGAGGTCCCGCTGACGCCCCATTTGCTCGAATCGGCGAGGAGGACAACGCGCCGGGCCATGCGAACGAGGTTTCGCTTCGTTCGCGCCATGTCTTCGTTCACGTCGACCACATCCAGTGACGAGTCAATCGCATGCGCTCCAACAAAGACCTGATGCGCTACCAAGCCGCCGAGAGCCGTGTCGGCATCGGTGATCAGCGTGCTCACCGTGTCGGGATAGACCCGGCCGCCGATCATATGAACGTCGAGCCCGGGACGATGCATAAGATGCTGCACGATATTCATGCCCGTGGCAGCGACCACGACATTGCTGAGCGGCGGTAACTGCATGGCAAGCTGCATCAATGTCGAGCCGCCGTCGAAGATGACCGATTGGTTGTCCGCGAACAGCTCTACCGCCGCCCGGGCGATGCGCTTCTTTGCGTCGAGGTTCGTTTGCATCCGCCGGGCGAACGCGGCCGTGGTCGAATCGGTGGTCCGGGTCACCGCCCCTCCACGGGTCTTGGTCAGTAGTCCCTTGCGATCCAGTATCTCGAGGTCGGAGCGCACCGTGACTTCCGACACGCCAAAATCGTCTGACAGGTCCTTGATGCGAACCTGTCCGCTGCGTTGCACTTCACCCAGGATCGATTGGCGTCTCTGCTCCGACAACATTGCCCTGTCCTTGCCTCCATGCGCCAAGCGATCGCCCTGGCCTCGGTTCACTCTACCAAAAATACGCGAATTCGAAAGCTTTCGAAAGATTGCATTTATCCTTTCTTTCGCAAACACTGGGTCCAGGATTTTGAAACCAATCGATTGGAGAGTTTTGGACTCATGAGCCTCGGAACCAAGGTGCGCCTAGCGCGCCTCTTCTCACATCCATCGGGGAAACTTTTTGGCGGCGCGGTCGACCACTTTGTCGGCTATGGCGACGTGCGCAAAGGCGGCCTTGCCGACCTGCCGGGTGCGCTTGCACGCGTCATGGCGGGCAAACCCGACTATGTCAGCATCCAGCCTGGCACCGCGCGCCATCTGTGGCCGCAATATGCAGGCAAAGCTTCCCTGGTGATTCAGGCGGGCTGCTTCACTCCAGACGATCGCATCAGTGAACTGATTGCAACGCCCGAGGATGCGGTGCGCGCTGGCGCCGATGCGTTGGCCGTGGCCATTCCGGTGCGCGGCGCGACCGAGGGCAAATACATACGCTGGCTGACCGATTCGGTAAATGCAGCGGCCCGCTACGGCATGCCCGTGGTGGCGCATATCTACCCTCGCGATTTCACCGACGGAGCAAAAATCGTCTTCACCCCCGACGAGATCGCCTATGCGGCGCGCATCGGTTACGAGTCCGGCGTCGACGTGATCAAAATCGGCTACACGGGCGATTTCGAGTCGTTCCGAGAGACCGTCCGGACTTGCCCGGTGCCGGTTGTGATTGCGGGTGGCCCAAAGACCGATACGTTGCTCGGCGCGCTTCAGCAGACGGCGGACGCCATCCGGGCCGGCGCACGCGGTGCCGTGGTAGGCCGTAATCTCTGGGGGCATGGCGATCCAGAGAAGGCAGCGCTTGCCTTTCGCGGCGTCATCCACGACGGCCTTTCGGCGCAAGACGCCCTGGCGAAGGCGGGTGCCTGAACGATGCCCACCGTCCCCCCTATCCTCGGCTTCGGTGCTATTGCGATCGACGACATCGTCTACGTCGATCAGCCGTTGTCGGCGGGCAAGGGGAAAGTTCTGCAAAGTGCCCGCGCTTTCGGGGGAAATGTCGCGACGGCGCTGGCCGCCGTCGTGCGGCTCGGCGGAGCCGGCGGGTTCGTCGGATGGCTGGGCAGTGCCGATGACGACGCCGTGATGCGCGACCTCATTGCGAGCGGTGTCGAAACCGCATTCGCGCCGCGCCATCCCGATGCACGCCCGGTGCGCTCGCGGATCACCGTCGGCTCGGACGGAGAACGGTTCATCGCGTATGACGACGATGCGATGCTGGGCACCGCTCCGGACTTTCCGGACGGTATCCTCAGCCGCGCGACCGTCCTGATCGTCGACAGCTATGCGATCCGGTCGCTGGATGTCGTGGCTCGGGCTCGCGATCTCGGCCTTGCGATCCTCGGCGATATCGAATGGAGCAGCGGCCCAGCCACGGAGCGGCTGATCGGGCTCTGCGACCATCTCATTCTTCCGCTCGGCTTTGCGCGGACCGCCACGGGCCGCCGGTCGCCGGCCGAGATACTCGATGCATTGTGGTTGCCGTCGCGGTCCGCCGTGGTTCTGACGGATGGCGGCAGGGGCGTCTTCTATCGCGGACGCGAAGAGACAGGGCTCTGGCACCTGCCTCCGCACCGGATTGCCGTCGTCGACTCGACCGGCGCCGGTGACTGCTTTCATGGCGCCTATGCGCTTGCATTGACGCGCGGGGCCGACACTGCGGGCCGGGTGGCATTCGCGGCCGCGGCGGCGGCCCTTTCGATAACGGGGCGGGGCGGGCGCGAGGCGCTTCCGACCGACGACCAGGTCACGGAACTCCTGGCATCGACGAACGCGCCGTCGGCAGTCGAACTGAAATATGCGCGGCTCGATACCGGAACATAGCCCGAACTATCCGAGGAAACATTTCGCAGGTGAACATAAGCCGAGGACAATCATAAAAATCAGTGGCTTAGACTTGTGGAGGGAGGAATATGGCAGAAGTCGTTCTTGAGAATATCTGCAAGACATACGGGAACAATTTTCACGCAATCGACCAATTGAACCTGTCGGTCGAGGACGGCGAGTTTTTGATTCTCGTTGGGCCGTCCGGCTGTGGCAAATCCACCGCGTTGCGAATGATCGCGGGACTGGAGGACATCACCAGCGGCAGCCTTCGGATCGGCGGAGTCGACGTCGTCGACATGCCGCCCAAGGACCGCGACATCGCGATGGTCTTCCAGAGCTACGCGCTCTACCCGCATATGACGGTGTCCGAAAACATCGCCTTTTCGATGCGGCTGGCAGGCAAGTCGAAGGCCGAGCGCAAGAAGCGCGTGGACGAGATCGCCAAAACCCTTCAGCTGACGCCTTTGCTGGACAGCAAACCCGCGAACCTTTCAGGCGGACAGCGTCAGCGGGTTGCCATGGGCCGCGCCATGGTGCGCGAGCCGGCCGCCTTTCTCATGGACGAACCCCTTTCCAACCTGGATGCGAAACTACGGGTTCAAATGCGCGCCGAAATCACCAGCCTCCAAAAGCAACTCGGCGTAACGACCATATACGTGACCCACGACCAAATCGAAGCGATGACGATGGGGGATAGGGTCGCGGTGTTGAAAGGCGGCGTGCTGCAGCAGGTGGACACACCCAAGAGGCTCTATGAATCGCCGGTCAACGCCTTCGTTGCCGGCTTCATCGGCTCCCCTTCGATGAACCTTTTCGAGGCGACCCTGACGGGCGACGAACTGATGTCCGGCACCTTCGCCATCCGGCTGCAGGATGCAGCCTTCGTGCGCAGGCCGGGCTTGCGGTCGTATGACGGGGGCAAGGTCGTGTTCGGCATCCGACCGGAGGATCTTTATGACAGCAGCCTCGAATCCGGCCGCAAGTATCAGACGATACCGGCCAAGGTGACCTCGATCGAGGAACTCGGCTCCGAACAGATCGTCCACCTGAACATCGACGCGATCCGGGTGGACTCCGGCGATCCGGACGCGGTGGACGATTTTGGCCTGGCATCGAACGCGGTGGCGAGATTCGAGCCGATCAGCGCCGTCCACTCCGGCTCGGAAATCCGGCTAGCCGTGGATGATGCCAAGTTCCATTTCTTCGATCCCGAAACGCATCTGGCGATCTGAAGATCTGCGGAAGACCGCGGGCGGGAGCGAGGTGCCTGCGGAAGATACTTGAAAAAAGGCTTCTGAATAAAACAGACGATCGTCCGCATTGTGCGGTCGATCTTGTAGAAGGAGGAGAAAATGATGTTTCGGATACAACCCACGATGCTGAAAATAGCCGCGGCCGCGTGGTTGCTTGGCGCAACCAGCGCCATGGCGGACACGACACTGGAATTCACCCAATGGTGGGAGCCCGAATTGCCGGCCGGATCGCTCAGGGCAATCATGAATGACTTCGAGGCTGCAAACCCCGGAATCAAAGTGACGCTGGTCAGCGGCCCCTATGCGACCACGCGAGACCAGATCTCGGTTGGCGCCGCAACTGGAACGCTTAGCGACGTCGTCGGCCTCGACGGCGCCTGGGTGAACAATCTGAACGCGCAGGGTGCGCTGGCCGACATGAACCCGATGATGGATGCGAGCGGGTTCGACAAGACCCAGGTCGCGGATATCATCAAGGTGGACGGCAAGGCGGTGATGTTTCCCGTGGCTTCGTTCGTCTATCCGGTCTTCGTGAATTTGGACCTCGCCGCCCAGGCAGGCGTCACCAAGCTGCCGTCGACCCGCGCGGAGTTTCTCGAAGCCGCCAAGAAGATGACCCATGCCGACAAGAATCAGTATGGCTGGGTGCTGCCCTTGTCGCTGCAAACGCCGTCCGGTGTCCAGAACGACATGATGTCGTGGGTCTGGGCCTCGGGTCAATCGATGATGGCTGACGGCAAGCCGGCTCTCGAGGGCAAGCCGGTCGTCGATATGCTCACCTTCGTCAAATCGCTGAACGACGCCGGCGTCATCTCGCCCGGCATTGCCACCAAGACCGAGCAGGAAAAGGTCGAGGAATTCGTCAACGATCGGATCGGAATGATGATCGACTCGCTTGCGCATGTGAACCTGATCCGCAAACGCAATCCCAAGCTGAACTTCGATCTCATCCCGGTCCCGGTCGTGGAGGACTACAGCGGCAAGCGCGGCCTTCCCTACGCCTCCTGGGGCATCGGCATCTCTGCGTCCTCGAAACATCAGGATGAAGCCTGGAAGCTCGTCCAATATCTGATGAGTGAAAAGGTGAACGCCAAGCTCGTGTCGCTTGCAAACGCCTTCCCGGGCAACGTCAACGCCAAGCCCGATTTCGTGACCTCGGACAAGGCTTTCGGCAAGGCTTTCGAAATCTTCAAGACCGGCTATCTCGCCAACGAATTCACGGGTCTGCCGGTGGCTGAAGACCTGATGACCCAGTTCGACGTGGAAGCCCAGAAGATGCTCGCCGGCGAGCAGTCTCCGGAACAAGCCGCGGCCAACGCTCAAAAGGGCTGGACGGCGAAATTCTGAGCGGCCTGTTGCCCGTTCGCTATCTTCGACCGGGTGGCCTGACTTCGGGCAGGCCACCCGTCAACAACGGATCGGCAATTTGAGATGGACCTGTTTCCGAAGCGCACCTTCCTCTTGAAGGCATATCCCAAGGGTGGCACATGACTCGGCAGAAGCGCTCCCACCATCGACTGAAACGAGCGGTCGCACCCTATCTCTATCTGTCACCGTCGCTCCTCATAATCGGCCTTCTGATGCTGCTGCCGATGGTGACGGTGATTGGCTATTCGTTCCAGAACAGCGCGGTGCTGCGTCGCGACCCGTCCTTTGCCGGACTGAAACACTACCAGGCGATCTTTGCCGATCCGGTGTTCTGGGCCTCGCTGTGGCACACGCTCTACTTCACATGCATGAGTGTCGTCTTCCATATGACCATCGGCATGGTCTTCGCACTCATGCTCAACAGCGACCGCATCAATCCGACGCTGCGCAATATCCTGCGCGTGCTCTACATACTGCCCTGGCTGTTCACCGCGGTGATTATCGCCGTGATCTGGCGCCTCCTGCTTGAGCCGAACGGTGTCGTGAGCAGCGTTCTCATGCAGATGGGCATCATCGGTTCCAAGGTCGAGTGGTTTTCCTCGCCCGCGACCGCACTGCACGCCGTCACCTTCGCCAATATCTGGGCTGGCTACCCGCTTTTCATGGTCAGCCTGCTCGCAGGCTTGCAGGGCATTCCCAAGGATTTCTACGAGGCCGCCGATATCGACGGGGCGAAGGCCTACCAGAAGCTGATCTTCATCACTATCCCGCAGCTGATGCCGATCATCATCAGCATCTCGCTGCTCGACTTCATCTGGACCATGCAGGTCTTTCCTTTGATCTGGATAACGACAGGCGGCGGTCCGATCTACTCGACCGAGGTCCTCAGCACCTACACGTACAAGCTGGCGTTTTCGAGCTACAACCTGTCGCAGGCGTCAGCGAGCGCCGTGGTCATCCTGCTGATCTCTCTCGGCCTGACGCTGTTCTACATCCGCTATCAAAAGGCTCGGTAGTCACATGAGGAAAAGGCACACGCCGAAAGACAGGCTGATCACCGTCGCGCTCCATGTCGCGCTTGCCGCAGGGCTCTTTTTCGCGGCCTTCCCGATCTACTGGATGCTGAGCAGCTCGTTCAAGTCTAATACCGAAATCTTTGCCCTGCCGCCAACCGTCCTGCCGAAGGCCTTCACGCTGGAAGCGTATGCGGCCATCCTTGGCGACCCGGTAAAGCTGCGCTTCTTCTTCAACAGCTATTTCGTGGCCGGAGCGGTGACCGTGCTGACGGTGCTGATCGCCTTGCTGGCGGCCTATGGGTTCAGCCGTTTCAATTTCCGCGGCAAGGGCAGCCTCAACACACTTATCATCAGCACGCAGACGATCCCGCCGATCACGCTTTTGATCCCCTTCTTCGGGCTTGTCGTCTCGTATGGCATCTTCGACACCTACGTCGCGCTGATCCTGACTTACCTGGTGTTTACGCTGCCCTACGCGATCCTGCTGATGACGGGATATCTGAACACCTTGCCCCGCGATCTCGATGAAGCGGTGGCGGTCGACGGCGGCACCAGCTGGACCGCACTCTGGCGGGTGATCGTCCCGATTTCACTGCCTGGTATCGTGGCGACGTCGGTCTACACCTTCCTGTTGTGCTGGAACGAATTTCTCTTTGCGCTGACACTGACGAAGTCAACGTCCATGCGCACCGTCCCGATCGGCATCCAGCTGCTGATGGGGCAGCACGCCTTCGAATGGAACCAGATGATGGCGATGAGCGTGCTCGGCTCGCTACCGCTCTTGTTCATCTACCTCGTTGCCCAGAGGTTCTTCCTCGCCGGCATGACCGCGGGCTCGGTCAAGTAGGATGTCCCTCTCACGGAGGTGGAATCAAGGAATGAAAGGATGATCGTGAAAGACCTGAAAGTCGGCTGCCAGACCTTTACCTGGGAAATGCTGGGTGACCGTTTTGCCGGCGGCCCGGACGATCTGCTCAAGGCGATCGCCGATGGCGGCTATGCCGGCATCGAGATCACCGACACGATGATCGGCCGCTATGCCGGCAAGCCAACGGAGTTCGCCGCCGCGCTGAAGTCATCCGGGCTGACGCTTGTCTCCTTCGCCTTCGGTTCCAAGAGCGGTTTTACGCTGCAAGATCAGATCGGCGCAGACCTCGATACGGCCAAACGCTGGATCGACTTCGCCGCCGCCTTTCCGGGTGCGCTGGTGTCGATGGGCTCGGCCACCGTCGTCTCCGACGGTCCGCGCGACGACAAGTTTGCCATCGCCGCCGAGGTTTACAACAAAGCCGGCGAACTCGGGCGCAAGGCCGGCGTCCAGGTCGCGGTGCATCCGAGCTCACATCACAACACGCTGCTGTTCGACCGCGCCGACTATGATCACATCTTCGGGCTGATCGATGCCTCGCTGGTCGGTTGGGTGCCGGACACCGGCCACATTTTGCGTGGGCATCAGAATATGGCCGATACACTCACCACCTATCGCGACCGTATCCGTTATGTGCATCTGAAGGATGTCGACGCTGATGGTACATGGGCGATGCTCGGCAAGGGCGTCTGCGATACGGCGAAGGTGATCGAGATCGCCAATGCCGCGCCCAATTTCAACGGCTGGCTGGTGCTGGAGGAAGAGTCCGAGACCGCCGCCACCGACCCTGCCGGCGCGGTCAAAACCAACCGCCAGACCATGCGCGGCTACGGAGCCTGAGGACGATGACGACGAACAAGCCCCTGTCCGGCCCCGCCGCAATCGCCGCCCTGCCGCGCAACCGGCTGATCGGCGAGTTCTCGCTGTGGTCGGCCGACCTCGCCAATATGGAGCGCGACCTCAAGCGTATCGAGGCGCATGCCGACATCCATCATATCGACGTCGCTGATGCCCGTTTCACCCCGGGCTTCCTGTTCTTCCCGGACCTGGTGGCGCGCATCGCCAAACTGACGGCGAAGCCTATCCATGTGCATCTGATGGTCGAGGCCGAGATCGTCGAGGAACAGACGCGCCAATTCATCGAGGCCGGCGCCGACCTGATCAGTGTGCACGCCGAAAACGGCGGAGCCGGCCTGCGCGCCGTGAAACTGGCGCATGAACTCGGCGCCAAGGCCGGTGTGGTGCTGCGGCTGGAAACGCCGGTCGCGGCCGTCACGCCCTTCCTGGCGGAAGTGGCGTTCGTGACGCTGCTCGGCACTTCCATCGGCGTCAAGGGCCAGAGCCTGTCCGACCAGGCCTGCCCGCGTCTGATCGAGGCGCGCGCGCTGATGCGCAAAGCCGGCCGCGAGGCCGACATCGTGCTCGCTGCCGATGGTGGCATCCGCCACGAGACGGTGCCGATGCTGCGCGCCGCCGGCGCGGAGACGGTGGTGTTGGGCTCGCTTGCTTTCGGCGATCCCGACCTTGCCCAGCGCATGGCCTGGCTGCATGGGCTGGAGGTCGCCGCCTGATGAACAAGCTTGCGCTCGCCTTCGATCTCGGCGGCACGGCGCTGCGCGGTGCGCTGGTCGAAAGCGATGGCCGTATCGTCGCTCATGCTTCAGCGCCGACGATGGCGGGTGCGGGATCGGAGGCGGTGATCGGCCAGATCGTCGCTCTGGCAGGCACGCTGCTTAGGGAACACCCGCAGGCAAAGGTCGCCGGCATCGGCGTCGGCGCGCCGGGACCGCTCGATCCCAAGGCAGGGATCGTCATTGCGCCGCCAACGCTGGCCGGCTGGCATGATGTGCCGCTGATCGACATTCTGGGGCAGCATTTCGGCTTGCCGGTGCGGCTGGAGAACGACGCCAATGCGGCAGCGCTCGGCGAATGGCGTTTTGGCGCCGGACGTGGCAGTGGATCGCTGGTGTTCGTCACCGTGTCCACTGGCATCGGTGGCGGTGTCGTGGCCGACGGCCACATTTATCACGGCCGGCGCGGACTGGCGGCCGAGATCGGCCACATGACCATCACCGGCGAAGGCGACCGCTGCTTTTGCGGCGCCATCGGCTGCTTCGAGGCTGTCGCTTCGGGAACCGCGCTCGGCCGCCGCGCCACGCGACTGACCGCGCCGGGCGACGGCTCGCTGCTGCGGCGGCTTTCCGCCGACGGCGACGTCTCGGCCAGGCATGCCGTCGACGCCGCGCGAGCCGGTGACGCCGACGCTCTCGAGCTGATCGAGGCAGAAGCGAGATGGCTGGGCATCGGCTTCACCAATCTGCTTCATCTCTATTCGCCTGATCTGATTGTCATGGGTGGCGGCCTTTCCAATGGCTTCGACCTTCTGGCGCCGTCAATCAGGGCGGTCGTCCAGCAACGAGCAATGCCGGCCTATCGTGACGTGCCGATCGTGCAGGCTGAGCTCGGCGACCGCGCCGGCCTGATCGGCGCCGCCAGCCTGATCCTGTGGGAAGGCGAACCGGGTGCGCCGCTGGCGATGGCGCAAGACGACAGCGCCGCGACCGTAGATGCCAGAGAGGCAAGCCATGGCTGAGCTCAAACTGCGCGGCGCGCACGAAGATGGTGAACGGTCCAAGTTTGAATGCGGCGCCAGGATCGCCAGAGAGGAGCCCTACCCTCCGCGATTCCAGCTGGCGTATTTTCGGATCATCTGCCGCTTGTCTTCCGACAAACCCGCAAGGAGATTCTCGTCCAGATATCCTTGCCGGATCAGACTGGCAAAGACCACTACAAGCTGTGAGTAGCGATAGTCGAATAGCTCGTCGATCATGCGTCGCTGCTGCCGCAGGAAGTCTTCCACTTCCCACATATCGGAAGGCACCGCCACCGCGCTGACCTTGCTTTTGAGTTCGGCCATCGTCTTGTCGAGCGCCACCTTCAGCGCTGCGTCATAGGCATTGCGGGCGACCTTCTTTTCGGACGGAGACCATTTCTCATCAGCGGTCATCGACTGTCTCTATCGAGTTCGCGGCGGCCGTCACCCGGTAAAACCAGCGACGCAGGACAACCGCGCCGTTGAGACCAATCTACTTCCCGCAATGGTGGTCGTTGATCTTGTTCAGCGCATTCGCGTCGGGTCCGACCCGGTTGTAGGAGCAGGCGCCGGCCGCCGTGGTGATCAGCATCTTGTCATAGTAGCGCGGGCCGCCGAACAGGGCGTAGATGAGGTCGCGATGGGCGGGAACGTAGCGTTCGGGCTCTGGCTGACGATGGCGGTGCTTCTCCTTGGCGATGGCCGCGCTGGACAGGCTACAGCCGACAGCGAGAACGAGCGCGCAGGTCGCAAAGATCTTGGTGGTCATCGGCAGCACCCTTTTGACGGTTCGGAATCGCAGCATATCCAAAAAGCGCTGGCCGAACAAAGGTTCTCTTGCCGGCATTGCCAACCGGCGCCGAAATCAGCCCGCACTGCGCGCGCGCCGCCTTTCGGCCGCGATCAGCAGGTCGACGAAAGCGCGCACCTTGGCCGGCCTGAAGCGCGCCGGCGGAAAGACGGCATGGATGCCGCCGGACGGCAAGGTCCAGTCCGCGAACACCCGCACCAGGCGACCACGGGCGAGATCGTCGGCGACGCTGTAATCCGGGAAGATGCCGAGCCCGATGCCGGCCAGCACGCAGGACAGCACGCCCGGCGTCTTGTCGCAGCTGACGACCGGGTTGAGCTCGGCCAGCACCGTCTCCGTGTCCTTCGAGAACAACCATTGGCCGACGCCGCGCAGCTGGGCATTGCCGACCCAGGGCAGCGACTTGGCCTGCCTGGGGCCAGCATCCTTAGGCAGCCTGGCGGCAAGCTCCGGGCTGGCGACGACAAATTGCTGCAGGCTGCCGAGCCGCCGCGCCAGATTGCTGGAATCGACCAGCCAGCCGACGCGAATGCCGAGGTCGATCTGCTCGTCGACCAGATTGCTGACGGCATCGTCGAAGATCGTCTCTATCCGCATCTTCGGGTATTTGCGCAGATAGGCGGCGATGGTCGGCGCCACGACTTTCTCGCCATAGTCGAGCGGCGCCGTCAGCCGCAACATGCCAGTTGGCTTCAAGGCGCTCTGCGAAATATCGCCATAGGCGGCTTCCGCCTCGCGCAGGATGATGGCGGCGCGATCGTAGAACAGGCGCCCCTCCTCGGTCGGCGCAACGCGCCTCGTCGTGCGCCGCAGCAGCGTCGCGCCCAGTTCCTGCTCCAGCCTGCCGACCTGATGGCTGACCACCGCCTTGGCGACATCAAGCCGATCGGCGGCCGCCGTGAACGAGCCGGTCTCGACAACGGTGGTGAAGTAGACGAGCCGGTTGAGGTTGAGAAGCTCGGTCACGGATCGCTCATTGTCTGATCTGATCAGACAGTTTGTATGATTGATCGCTATTTTTCGCAAGCGTGTCGGCTGCCATCTTTCGGACGACGAATGGAGTCCGCCGTGACCGACGCAACCGTGACCTATCTTTTCGACCCGCTCTGCGGCTGGTGCTACGGCGCCACGCCGATGCTGGACAGGCTGGCCGCCAACGGCGTCGCGCTCGAGCTTGTGCCGACCGGCCTGTTCTCCGGCGCCGGCCCACGGCCGCTGGATGCAGGCTTCGCCGCCTATGCCTGGGACAACGACCAGCGCATCGCGCGGCTGAGCGGACAACGCTTCACGCAAGCCTATCTAGACAATGTGCTCAACGTTTCCGACACCTTGCTCGATTCCAGTTCCGCCACGCTCGGCATCGTTGCGGCCGGCCTCGACGAGCCGGGCCGCCGGCTGCCCGCCCTAAGCGCGATCCAGCATGCCCGTTATGTCGACGGCCGCGACATCGTCACGGTCGATGGCGTCGCTGCCGTGCTGGCCGACGCCGGGATGGACGATGCAGCCAACATGGTGAAGGCGCCGACGGATGCATTGATGCTGTCGCATCGCGACCTCGTCGGCCGCGGTCGGGCACTGTTCCAGCGACTCAACGCCAATGGCGTTCCCGCGCTCGCGGTGGTCAGAAAGACAGCACCGCGCCTGATCGGCGCCAATCCACTGTTCGGCAGCTACGACAATCTCGTCGCCCATATCGCGGCGGCGTGATCCACCAAGCATCCTCCCCCAGACGAAAGGAAATCCCCATGAAAATCGCACTCATCGGCGCGTCCGGCCAGGTCGGCTCGCGCCTGCTGAAAGAGCTCTCCGATCGCGGCCATTCCATCACCGCCATCGCCCGCAATCCGGACAAGATCGCCGCCCTGCCGGGCGTGACCGCCAGGAAAGGCGACGTCTTCGACAAGGATGGCCTCTCCGCCCTGATCAAGGGCCATGATGCGGTGATCACCTCGGTGCATTTCCTCGACAGCGATCCCGACACGCTGATCGCAGCGGTGCGCGCCTCCGGCGTCAAGCGCTACCTCGTCGTCGGCGGCGCCGGCAGCCTCGAAGTCGCGCCGGGCAAGCGCCTGGTCGATACACCGACCTTCCCGGCGATCTACAAGGCCGAGGCGCAGAAGGGCGCCGACTTCCTCGACACGCTGCGGACAGTCGACGACCTCGACTGGACTTTGCTGTCGCCGTCGGCGCTGTTCGTTGCCGGCGAGCGGACCGGCAAATACCGCGTCGGCAAGGACACGCTGCTGACCTCCGACAAGGGCAGCAGCATTTCCTTCGAGGACTATGCCATCGTCATGGCCGACGAGATCGAAAAGCCTGCGCATATCCGCCAGCGCTTCACCGTCGGCTACTGACCTGACTCCCTGCATTGACGACAAGTGCCATCGGAGCCTCCGATGGCACTATCGTTTTCTTCCGTTTCCACTCCTGCCGCCGGTCTGCGAAGTCTCGCCCGAAGCGGTTCAGGACAGGACGGACATCATGGCAGACATCGCAAATTCAAAAATCATTGTCGTTGGCGGCAGCTCCGGAATGGGGCTGGCGCTGACGAAGCGCTGCCTGGACCTAGGCGCCGAAGTCATCATCGTCGGCCGCAGTGAAGCCAAGCTGAAGCGCGCCAGCGAAGCGTTGCAAAACCCCGCTGGCTTGAGCGCCATCGCGGCCGACATCGCCTGGGAAGATCAAGTCGCGGATCTGTTCGCGCAGGTCGGTCGCATCGATCACCTCGTCAGCACCGCAGCCGACATCGAAGGTGCCTATGAATTGCTGCCCGCGGTCGACCTGAAGGCGGCGCAGCGGGTCGTCGAAAGCAAGTTCTATGGACCGCTGCTGCTGGCCAAGCATGGCGCGCCGCAGCTTTCTACCAACGGTTCCATCACCTTCACCTCGGGCATTGCCGCCTATCGGCCGGCGGCACGCGGCTCGGTCGTCGCCGCCGTCAACGCGGCGCTGGAAGGGCTGGTTCGGGCACTGGCGGTCGAACTGGCGCCGATCCGCGTCAACGCCGTCTCGCCGGGCTGGGTCGACACGCCGATCTGGAGTTTTGTAGCCGGTGACAAGAAGGATGAGACGCTCGATGCAATGGCCAAGCGGCTGCCGGTCGGGCGCGTCGGGCAACCAGACGACATTGCCGACGCCATCGCCTTCCTGATGGGCAACGGCTTTACGACAGGGACGGTTCTGCATGTCGAGGGTGGTCACCGGCTGATCTGAGCGAGGCGAAAGTCTCGCTCGCTGCCGCCAGCAGCAATTTCAGCGCCGGCGGCTGCACGCGGCGGCGGCGCCAGATCATGACCAGCGAGGCTGTGCGGGCCGAACCCGGCCACGGCAGTTCGACGATCTCACCGCGATCGAGCGCCTCGGCAACGGCCAGCCGCGGCACCAGGCCCATGCCGACACCGCTCGCCACCATGCCCGCAATGGCGCCGATGCTGCCGACTTCGGCGGCAAGTCTTGGCGCTGCTACGCCTGTCTCGGCAAAGGCCGTGTCGAACAGATGCCGGTAGACGCATCCGGTTTCCGTCACCACGAAGCGCATCGCGGCGAGCGCGGCCAGGTCGTTTTGCCTCAGTA
This sequence comes from Mesorhizobium neociceri, assembly GCF_013520985.1. GTDB lineage: Bacteria > Pseudomonadota > Alphaproteobacteria > Rhizobiales > Rhizobiaceae > Mesorhizobium > Mesorhizobium neociceri. The sequence goes on from NZ_JACDTY010000019.1 coordinate 25,394, forward strand.
CAGCCGCATCATCGGCGGAGGCTACAAGAACCAGCGGCTCGGTCGATATCGTGCGCCTGGCCAGGCGTTCATCGAGCCCGCCTTTGTCGAAGCAGAAGGCTACGTCGATCTCGCTTTCTTCGACCTGCCGAAGCAGCGCATCGCTGCCGGCGATTTTCAGCCGCAGACCGATCTCCGGGTGGTCGACTCGAAAGGCCGCCAGCCATTGCGGAAGTTTCACGGCGGCAATCGTCTCCAGCGCGCCGACCGTCACCGTCGCGGCGGTCGTTCCCGTCGTTGCCTCGACAGCAATACGCGCCTCTTCCGTCAGTTGCAGGATCTCTTCGGCATAGGGTTTCAGCGCTTCGCCGGCGGCCGTCAGGTCGAGGCCGTCGCGCGAGCGGATGAAGAGGGCGCCGCCGAGTTCGCTTTCCAGCGACTGGATCTGGTCGCTGACGCTCGACTGCGCCAGATGAACCTCCCGCGATGCGCGGGTGATGTTGCGGTGCCGCGCCACGGCGAGGAAGGTCTTGAGCAATCTTGGGTGCATACCGTTTCCGGATCAGGTCTCAGTCCGATATTTCGGACTTGGCCGGTCCATTTGCAACATCGACGCCGACGCCATGCGATTGCGGCAGACAGAAGGGCCAGAATTTCGCGGCCATTGCGCGGCGAGTTTTTGCTTGTGATCGGGCCGGCGGCTTGTAGCTTGCTCGAAAGCCGGTCCGAGGGAGGCAGTTCGGGGGAATGATCGCCAACAAGATTGTCCGGGGTGCGGCATGCCTTTGAAAGCTGCCGCCCATATCGAGGCGATGTCGGCCTTCTCGCTGGCGAATTTCGGCGGCTATGACCGGCCGACGCTTGCCCAGAACGAGAGTGCCTTCCCGCCAAGCCCCAAAGCGATCGCCGCCGGCCAGGACGCGATCGCGCGCAGCCATCTCTACCCCGATCCGGACTGGACCGTGCTGCGCAAAGCGATCGCGCAGGCCTATGGCGTCGAACGCGAGCTGATCCTGTGCGGTGCGGGTTCCATGGACCTGATCGCCTGCACCGTCGCGGCGTTTGCCGGTCCAGGCGACGAGGTGCTGGCCACCGCTTGCGCCTATAATTTCGCGGCCTCCGCCGCCTCACGGGTCGATGCCGTCTACGTCAAGGTGGCGGAGCGCGACTTCATCGTGTCCGTCGACAGCATCCTCGCTGCCGTCACGCCGGGGACGCGGATCGTCTTCGTCTGTAATCCCGGCAATCCGACCGGCACCCGCATCCGCAATTCCGAACTGCTGCGCCTGCGCGCCGCCTTGCGCGGCGACGTGCTGCTGGTAATCGACCAGGCCTATGGCGAGTTCGACGACCAGAACCCGCAGCCGGTCTTCGCGCTCGTCGGGCGCGGCGACACCGTCGTGCTGCGCAGCCTTTCCAAGGCCTATGGGCTGGCCGGCGCGCGTGTCGGCTGGGGATTGTTTCCGCCCGTGATCGCCGCCGAAATCCGCAAGCTGCAGAACTCCAACCAGGTCACCACGGCAAGCCTCGCCATGGCGGTCGCGGCAATCGAGGACCAGGCCTATATGCGCGAGACGGTGGCGCGCACGGCCGCGATCCGCGACCGCTTTGCCCAGGATCTGAGAGCGGCGGGATACAGCGTTCCCGAAAGCCGAACGAATTTCGTGCTGATCCGGTTCGGCGACGCGGCCGCAGCGGTGGCCGCCGATGCCGCCTTGCGCAGTGCCGGCATCATTGTGCGCAGCCTCGGCGGTTATGGCCTGACCGATTGCCTGCGCGCAACGGTCGGGCCGCAGGACATGATGGACCGTGCGCTGCACATCCTGACCGATCTGCGCGGCGGCTGAATTTGCGATGATATCAGAGGGAGACTTGAGCGATGCCATATCTGCCGGCCCGTGACTTCATCGGCTATGGCGAAAAGCCGCCTGCCGCTGCGTGGCCCGGCGGTGCGAAGCTGGCGCTCAATATCGTCGTCAACTACGAGGAAGGTGCCGAATACAGCATCGACGAAGGCGACGGTGTCTCCGAGGCGATCCTGTCGGATCTAGCCGTATCGCCAGCGGTACCCGGCCTGCGCAACCGCAACATGGAATCGCTCTACGAATACGGCTCGCGCGTAGGCGTCTGGCGGCTCGCCTCGCTGTTTCGGGACAAGGGCATCGTTCCGACCTTTTACGTCGTCGGGCGGGCGCTGGAGCTCAATCCGGCGGCCGGCAAGGCGATGGCCGAACTCGGCAGCGACATCGTCTGCCATGGCTGGCGCTGGATCGACTACGCGCCGCTGAGCGAGGCGGAGGAGCGCAAGCACATCGCCATGACCGTCGACACGGTGCAGCAGATCACCGGCATTCGTCCGCTCGGCTGGTACACCGGCCGGCCCAGCCTCAACACCAGGCGGCTGGTGGTCGAACATGGCGGCTTCCTGTTCGATTGCGACGACTACAATGACGATTTGCCCTATTTCGTCGAGGTCGACGGCAAGCGACACTTGGTGGTGCCGCACTCCTTCGACAACAATGACAGCCGTTTCTCGCGCGGCTCGGGCCTGGAAACCGGCAGCCAGTTCTTCGACTATGTCAGCGATGGGGTGGACTGGCTGCTGGCCGAAGGACAGACGACACCGCGCATGATGACGGTGTCGCTGCACTGCCGGCTCGCCGCACGGCCGGGCCGCATGATCGGCCTGGCCCGCTTCCTCGACAAAGTCAGAAACAATCCCGACATCTGGATCTGCCGCCGCTCCGACCTCGCCCAGCACTGGTTGGACCGCTTCGGCGGCTGAGGCGGCGAACGCCTATTTGTTCGGAACTTCGTAGACCTTGCCGTGCCAGGGTGCTGCGTCGATCTGGTCGAGCGCCATCACGTAGAGCACCTTCTCGTCCGGTCCGAAGGCGAAGTTCGGCATGGAGGGCGACGGCACCGAAAGCGTGCGCAGCAGCTTGGCGTCCTTGTCGACGACAATGATCTTGCCTGGCGCGTCCAGCGAGCGCGGGCTCTGGCCGACATACATCTCACCCGCCTTGTCTATCTTGATGCCGTCGGGCCAGATGTGCGGCTGGTCGGGGAAGAGATCGTCCAGGCGCAGGAAGACACGCCGGTTGCTCAGACTGTGATCAGCCTGGACATCGAATTCGATGATCCTGTTGTCTTCGGTCTCGACCAGATAGAGGATCTTGCCGTCATTCGACATGACGAGGCCGTTGGCATTGTGCAGGTCGCCGGCAACCTTCTTTACGCTGCCGTCCTTGCCGATGTAATAGGCCGAAGCGTCGATCAGCGGACCGCCCTTGCCGGAGCCAGTGAAATAGATGCCGCCGTCCTTGTCGGGCGCGAAGTCGTTCGGTCCGCTGAACGGCTTGCCGTCGGTATCCTTGTCATAGGCCGGCAGCGTCTTGCCGTCGGCGGAGATGCGGCCGATCGAGTTGCTGTCGTAGCAGGTGACGAGGAACTCGCCTGACGTCGTCGGCAGCACCGCCGAAGGGCCGCAGCCGTCCATCTTCCAGAAGATCTCGTTCTTGTTGCCGTCCCATACGTCCACGGTGCCGCGGCCATATTCGACATAGAAGAGCTTGTCCTGGTACCAGACCGGACCTTCGGCGAACCAGGCGTCGTCATTGATGACTTTGACGTCCGCCGCGTGCGCAGAGGACGTCAGAAGCAGGGCAAACATGGTGCTAAGCAGATGCCGTTTGATCATGCGATTCCCCTTTTTCGTCGTTGAAATCTTCCTGACTCAGGTTCTCCGGGCGCCCCGGAAAGCCATACGTCTACGCCCGCAGCCGCTTGCCTTCGGGGTCGAACGGCGGCTCGCTCAACAGCACCGCGTCGTGCGGCCGGCCGAGGATCGCCACCGACACCTTGTCTCCAGCCTTGGCGGAGCCTGCCTTGACATAGCCCAGCGCCAGCGACTGCTCGACGAAGTAGCCGTACGCGCCTGACGAGACCTGGCCGATCGGCGTGCCGTCGGGGAGAAAGATAGGCTCACCACCGGTGGCGTCGGCATCCTTGGCGGCGATCGACAGCATGATCAGTTGGTCGCGGGCCGGCTTTTCGGAGATGGCGGCATAGGCGTCGCGGTTTAGGAAGTCGCCCTTGTCCATCTTGACCAGGCGGTCGAACTTGACCTCCTGCGGCCAATATTCGGGCGAGTATTCGCGGCTCCAGCTGCCATAGCCTTTTTCGACGCGCAGCGACATCAGCGCGCGCGAGCCGACCGGACCGGCGCCGACTTCGCTGCCAGCCTTGAGCAGCGCACTGTAGAGCTCGACCTGGTCCGCGGCCGGGCAATAAAGCTCCCAGCCGAGATCGCCGGTGAAGGAGACGCGCAATGCCACCACGTCGACGCCGGCAACGGTGATCCGCCGCGAGCGCATGAAGGGAAACGTTTCGCTCGACAGGTCCGCATTGGTCAGCCGCTGCAGCAATTCGCGCGACTTCGGACCGGCGACGTTGAAGCCGCCCATTTCCTCGGTGCGCGAGCGGAAGCTCGTGCCTTCGGGCAACGGGACCGCCTTGAAGAACCGCTGATGGAAGCGCTCGGCCATGCCGGAACCGAAGACCATGAACTCGTCTTGGCCAAGCTTCGTCACGGTGAAGTCGCCGGCGATGCCGCCGCGCTTGCCGATCAATGGCGTCAGACAGGAGCGGCCGATTTCGGACGGCATGCGGTTGGCGAACAGCGAATTCAGCCAGGCCTCGGCGCCCGGCCCCTTGACCTCGTATTTGGCGAAATTCGAGACGTCGATGATGCCGGCATGTTCGCGCAGCATGCGCGCCTCACGGCCGACCGGGCCCCACCAGTTCTGCCTGGTGAAGCCGTTCGTCTCCTCGCGCGGCTCACCCTCGGCAGCGAACCAGAGCGGATGCTCCCAGCCGAAGTTGAGACCGAAGACGGCACCCATCTGCTTTTGCATCTCGTAAGCAGGCCGCGTGCGGACGGGGCGCCCGGCGGCGCGTTCCTCATTGGGGAAATGGATCTTGAAGCGGTGGCTGTACTGGTCCTGCACGCGGGCCTTGGTGAAGGCCTTGCCGGCCCAGTGGCCGAACCGCGCCATGTCCCAGGCGAACATGTCGAGCGACGGTTCGCCCTCGATCATCCACTCGGCCGCCAGCTTGCCCATGCCACCGGATTGCGAGAAGCCGGGAATGATGCCGTTGCAGCAGAAATAGTTCTGCAATTCCGGGACCGGGCCGAACAGCACGGCGCTGTCTGGCGACCAGATCATCGGGCCGTTGATGACGCGCTTGACGCCTGCCTTGCCGACCGCCGGCACGCGCGCGATGGCGCGCATCATATTGTCCTCGATGCGGTCGAGATCGTCGGGAAACAATTCGTGGCCGAAGTCGAGCGGTGTACCGTCCTCGGCCCAGAACTTCATGTTGCGTTCATAGGCGCCGATGAGCAGGCCGAGCCCTTCCTGACGCAGGTAATATTCGCCGTCGCGGTCGGCGACCGAAGGCAGCCGGCGTCCCATGGCGGCGATTTCGGGAATGGTCTCGGTGACGAAATACTGGTGCTCGGTCGGGATCAGCGGCAATTGCAGGCCGGCCATGGCGGCAACCTCGCGGCCCCACAGGCCGGCGGCATTGACCACCCATTGCGTGTGGATATCGCCTTTCGGCGTGCGCACGATCCAGCTGCCGTCAGGTTGCGCTTCAGTGCCGGTGACCGGGGTGAAGCGATGGATCTCGGCGCCGCGCTGGCGCGCGCCTGCCGCATAGGCGGCGGTGACGCCGGACGGATCGACATTGCCGCCTTCGGGTTCGTACATGATGCAGCGTATGCCGTCGAAATCGACCAGCGGATGGAGGCGCTCCGCCTCGTCGCGCGCGACTTCATAAAAATTCATCTTGTAGCGCCGCGCCTTGGCCTCCTGCAGCCGCAGCTGGTGCTCGCGCGCCTCGGTCTGGGCAAGATAGAGCGAGCCCGGCTGGAAAATACCGCAGCCCTGGCCGGTCTCGGTCTCCAGCTCCTTGTACAGCGCCATGGTGTAGTGCTGCAGGCGGCTGATGTTGGTCGAGTCATGCAGGCCATGAATGTTGGCGGCCGCGTGCCAGGTCGAGCCGGAGGTCAGCTCGTCGCGCTCAAGCAGGACGACATCGGACCAGCCATGCTTGGCCAAATGATAGAGGATCGAGCAGCCGATCAGGCCGCCGCCGATGACAACGGCTTGTGCATGGGTACGCATATCGAGATTTCTTCCCTTTGTGTTCGGCGACTTGTCTTGTTCCAGATCAATGAATTCGGTCTCGTCGCCTTGGCGAAACTCCAGGGGGCGATCGGGCCGCCCCCTAGATGCTTAGAGTTCAAGCCTTGTCGAGCCAGACCTTCTCCAGTTGCAGCTCGAATGTCTGATGCATTTTGAGGTTTTTCACATAGGTGGCGTGATGGCGGTAGAGCGAGCGCCAGAACGACTGAACCAGGACGCCAGAATCCTGCAGGATGAACTCGACATCCTTCATCAACTCCTTGCGCTTGGCCGTATCGGCGATGGCGAGTGCGGCATTGAGCTTCTTGTCGAACTCGGGATTGGCGTAGGCCGACTCATTCCAGGCTTCGCCGCTGCGGTAGGCGAGCGCCAGCACCTGTACACCCAGCGGACGCATGCCCCATTCGGTGGTCGACCACGGATATTTCGTCCAGTCGTTCCAGAACGAAGTGCCCGGGATGATCGTGCGCTTGACCTTGAATCCGGCCTCGCGCATCTGCGCGGCAACGACGTCGGCAGGGTCCTTCACATAGTCCGAATCATAGGAGATGAGTTCGAACTCGTGATCCATCTGGCCGGCCTCGGTCATCAGCGCCTTGGCCTTGGCGAGATCGCGCGGCACTTTCGGCAGTTCGTAATATTCGGGATGGATCGGGCAGACATGGTGGTTTTCGGCGACCTGGCCGAGGCCGCTATAGCCGAGCTTCAGCACCGTCTCGTTGTCGACCGCGAGCTGGATCGCGTTTCGCACCCGTTTGTCGTCATAGGGCTTGTTGCTGATATTGGTGCGCAGCACGATCGTTCCCGCGGTGACGACGGATTCCTTGACCAGACCCATACCGTCATAGAGGTCCACCGTGCCGCCGACGGTCTGGTAGTTGCAGTCGATCTCGCCGGCTTCGAAGGCGCTGGCGATGGCGGGGTTTGAAGCGTCCGTGCCGTAGTCGGTCCAGTCGACGCCATCGAGATAGGTTTCTCCGCCGAACCAGGTGAAGTCCTTGCGACGCCGAACCGAGGCCGAGTCACCGACCTTGTAGGAGATCAACTCATACGGGCCGGTGCCGGGCGTCTTGGTCATGTCGGCGCCGTTCTTGTCGAAGTCGCGGTGGACGATGATGGCCGGATAGTCGGCGAAGCCGGGTATGATGGTGACATCGGACTGGCCGCATTTCAGTTTCACCGTATGGTCGTCGACCTTGGTGATGGCGCCTGCAATCGCCTTCTTGGTGGCAGGATCGATCAGCGTGGCCATGCGGCCAGCCATCGAATTGCCTTCGGCCGCCTTGTCGCACCAGCGCCCGATGTTGAAGACGATGTCGTCGGCGTTGAGCTCGTCGCCGTTCGACCACTTCACGCCCTTGCGCACATGCAGCGTGTATTCGGTGGCGTCGTCGCTGACCTCCCAGCTTTCGATGAGATGGCCCTCGAAGGTGAAGTCCTGGGTGTAGCGGATCATGTAGTCGTTGCACTGGCGCAGCACGTTGGCCATTTCCGACCAGTCCCATGTGCGCGGATCCTTCATGTCCTTGATGATCATCTGCATCTTCAGGATACCGCCCTTCTTGCCAGGCTCCATCGTTGCAGCTTCAGCCGGCGTGGGAAGGCCAGCCATTGCATAGGCGAACGCCGTCGAGGCGCCCATCGCGCTCGCCATGGCGAGGAATTCGCGGCGGTCCATCCTGCCGCTTCTGACTTCATCTGCGTAGCTTTCGATGACCGCCGGGACGCGGTCACCGTTGCTCCTGAAAAGTGCCATTGTTGCTTCTCCGGTTTGGGCTTTCCGCCCGTTCATTCCCCATTGCGCGGAGAATGTTAGAGCCGATGCAAAAATCCCGGAAGGGCTTGAGGCCTCACAAACCGCTGAAAACCGGCCTGCGAGACCTAATAAAACAATGCCATTGGCGTCTCAAATTTTTTCACGTGCGGTCATGCCGATGTCGGCGACCGCTCCTCAGGCGCTGTCTTCCTGCGCCCGCGCTATGATCCATTCGCGCACCGTGCGGGCGATGTTGCCCTTGGAAAGCTGGGTCTCGGTCAGGTAGTAATTCCAGGGGCTTGGCGGCCGGACCGCAAACGGCTCGACGAGCAGTCCGCGCCTGAGATAGGCGTGGGCAAGCGAACGCTGGGTGGCGACGAGTCCGGCGCCCATGGCGGCAAGCTCGAGCGCGATGTTGGAGGCGTTGGTCGACAGGCCCTTGTCGAAATCCTGCATGTCGACGCCGAGCGCGGTGGCAACGACCTGCCAGTATTCCTGGCGGCCATGCACGAAGATCCGGTCCACCTTGAGGATATCCTCCGGCGCTTTGACGGCGTGCTCGCCTTCGAGCAGCGAAGGTGCGCACAGCAGCACCAGTTCGTCATTCCAGAGCGGGATGGCGGCGGGCGGGCGATCGTCGAAGCGCCGCGTCGAAATGGTGATGTCGGCGATCTGTTCGCTGAGATCCTCCCAGATCGTGCCATGCAGCACGATCTCGATTTCGGGATGCTTCTTGCGGAAGGCGGCCATGCAGCCGGCCAGCCAGTTTTCCGCAAGGCTCATCGGACAGGAGACGACCACGGTGCGGTTGCGCGACGAGGTGACGATCGCCTCCGTCGCCTGGTCGATCTGGTCGAGCGCCTGGCGCAGCGTCGGCAGAAACGCCTCGCCCATCTCGGTCAGCTTGAGGCTGCGCGGATAGCGGATGAACAATTGCCGGCCGATGTAGTGTTCGAGCGAGCGGACATGCGTGCTGACAGCCGCCTGCGTGTAGCCAAGCTCCTTGGCTGCCATGGTGAAACTCAGATGCCGGGCCGAGCTCTCGAATGACCTGATATAGTTCAAAGGCGGGGGTGGCTTCATCTCCGGCTCCTGCGCTGTGCCAGAATAGGTAGACCATGGAGCCGCCGGCGTTCAATTGCACGCAAGCGACATGGCATAGATATTTTTGGCCAAAGCCGCTGAACTAATTGCGTGAAAGCGCGATGGACCCAAATTAATGATGTCGTGACGACAGAGGGAGTGAAGCAAGTGGCTGTGTCGCCCCATCGCCGTGAAGGGCCGGATGCGAGCGCTGAAACTGCCGTGCGCGTGGCCGACTTCGTCTTACGCCGGCCGGCATCGGTCTTCCCCGCGGCGGTGCTGGACCAGGCCCGCTACCTCTTGCTCGACACGATTGGAATTGCGATTGCGGCGGGGCCGATGGAGGCCGGACGCATCGCCCGTGATACCGCGACCCTGCTCTACAATTCGAACGACCCCAAGCATTGCGCACGCATGCTCTTCGACGGCCGCCGCGCCTCGACGGCGGGGGCGGCCTACGCGGCCGCGACGCAGATCGACAATCTCGACGGCCATGACGGTTACAGCCCGACCAAGGGCCATATCGGCGTGGTGGTGGTGCCGGCGCTGGCGGCGCTGGCGGAACAGCTTCCTGAGCTTAGCGGCCCTGACGCGCTGGCAGCCCTGGTCATCGGCTACGAGGTCGCCGGACGGGCCGGCATCGCGCTGCATGCGACGGTGTCGGACTATCATACGTCAGGTGCCTGGAATGCGCTGGGCGTTGCCGCCGTGGCGGCGCGTCTGCGCAAGCTGAGTGACGGGCAGTTGCGCGAGGCGCTTGGCATTGCCGAGTATCACGGTCCGCGCAGCCAGATGATGCGCGAGATCGCCACGCCGACGATGCTGCATGACGGTTCGGGCATCGGCGCGCTGACCGGCCTGTCGGCGGCGGTGCTTGCCGAACGCGGCTTCACCGGCGCGCCAGCCATCACCGTCGAGGCGCCCGAAGTCGCCGATCATTGGCGGGACCTCGGCGTCTTCTGGCAGACGCTGCATCAATATGTGAAGCCCTACCCGATCTGCCGCTGGGCGCATGCAGCGATCGACGCGACGCGCGGACTGGTTCTTTCACATCACCTGACGCCGGCCGACATCGGCCATGTCCAAGTCAACAGTTTCCACTATGCCGCGACGCTGTTCGATGGCATGCCCGACACGACGTCGAAGGCGCAGTACAGCCTGCGCTTTGCCGTTGCGACCTTCATCCTGCATGGTCGCATCGGGCTGGAGCACATATCCGGCGCCGGCCTTGAGGATGCAGCTGTCGCCGAGATGCTCGCCCGCATCAGCGTGTCGGAGCACGAGCGCCACAGCGCCCGCTTCCCGGCGGGCCGCTGGGCCGATGTCATCATCACCACGACTGACGGACGGGTGCTGACCTCGGGCGATGTCCATGCACGCGGCGGCCCGGAAGCGCCGCTGGCGTCAGGGGACATCGAGGCCAAATATATGGAGTTCGCAACGCCCGTGCTCGGACGAGGCCGCGCCATGGCGATCCGCGATGCCATCCTGTCGCTCACCGACCCCGACAGCCGCTTCACCGATCTTTCAGGCCTGCTCTACGATCCTCCAGTGATCAGCAAAATCCTTCAGCGGCCGGCGTGGTAGACTGATATGCCGCTCAGACTGCTGAAATACGGTCTCAGCCGGGACTATCCGGCCAGCGAGGATATCCCCGCCACGCCCGAGCTCAAACCGTCCTACGATGTCGTCATAATCGGCGGCGGCGGCCACGGTCTGTCATGCGCGCATCATCTGGCGAAGTACCACGGCATCACCAGTGTCGCGGTGCTCGAGAAGGGCTACCTCGCCGGCGGCAACACCGCGCGCAACACCACGACGATCCGCTCCAACTACATCACACCGCAAGGCATCGCATTCTACAAGGAAGGCGTGGCGCTGTTCGAGACGCTGTCGCAGGAGCTCGATTTCAACGTCATGTTCTCGCAGCGCGGCCAGCTGACACTTGCACACAGCGAAGCGACGCTGCGCAGCTTCCACTCACGCGCCGAGATGGGCAAGCATCTGGGCACACGCACCGAAGTGGTCGACCAGAAGACAGTCGAAGACTTGGTGCCGTCCCTCAACATGGACTATGGCGGCGCGCTCGAAATCCTCGGCGGTCTCTGGCATGCCGATGGCGGCACCGCGCGGCACGATGCGGTCGCCTGGGGTTATGCCGCACAGGCGTCGCGGCGCGGTGTCGAGATCCACCAGCGCACCGAGGTGCAAGGTTTTGAAATCGTCGGCGACCGGGTCGAGGCGGTGAAGACCAACCGCGGCCGCATCGCCTGCGGCCAGGTGCTGATCGCGACCGGCGGCATGAACTACGATGTGGCGCTGATGGCCGGCGTCGAGCTGCCGATCCGCTGCTATCCGCTGCAGGCAATGGTGACGCAGCCCCTGAAACCATGGCTCAACACGCTGGTCTCCTCCGTCTCGCTGCACACCTATCTCGTGCAGTCGTCGCGCGGCGAAGTGGTGATCGGCGGTGGCTCTGATCCTTACCAGCTCTATTCGACGCGCTCTACGCTGGACATGAAAGAGCATCTGGCCGAAGGCGCCGTGCATCTCTTCCCGTTCCTGCAAGGTGTCAGGCTGCTCCGGCAATGGGCCGGAATTACCGATATGACTCCGGACTACAGCCCGATCATGGGCGCCAGCCCGCTCGACAATCTGTGGCTCGATTGCGGCTGGGGCACATGGGGCTTCAAGGCAACGCCGGTTGCCGGCAAGCGCATGGCCGAGACCATCGCCAGTGGCCGCGTGCCCGATATCCTGAAGCCGTTCGCGCTGGAGCGGTTCGAGACCTTCCAGCTACTCAATGAGATGGGCGCGACGGCGGCAAGTCATTGAACATGAAACAACACTGACGATGAAAATCTTGACCTGCCCGATGAATGGCCCGCGCAACATAGACGAGTTCCAGTCGTTCGGACCGGTGCGCGAGACGCTCGATCCAGCGGTGACCGCCGACGCCGACTGGTCGCGGCATCTGTTCCGCGCCGAGAACCGCAAAGGCGTTGTGGTCGAGTGGTGGCGGCACGTGCCGAGCAATTACTTTTTCCTCGCCGAGCGCGATCTCGTCAGCAACGAGATCATTCGCACCTTCGATGCCTCGCAACGCAGCGGCCAATCATGAACCGCCTGCCCGCTCCTTTCGGCACCAGGATCGACCGGACGCGCCCGCTGCGCTTCAGCTTCGAAGGCAAAGGCTTCGAAGCCTATGCCGGCGACTCCATCGCCAGCGCGCTCGCCGCGTCGGGGCAATGGATGCTGTCGCGCTCGTTCAAATACCATCGCCCGCGCGGCGTCTTCAGCATGAACGGCGCCGAAGCCAACACCCTGGTGCAACTGCCGTCTGAGCCGAATGTCGCCGCCGACCGCACGCCGGTCAGCGACGGCCTGCAGGTCAGCGCACAGAACGTCAACGGCTCGCTCGCGCATGACCGCGATGCGATCATCGACAGGCTGGGGCGCTTCCTGCCGGTCGGCTTCTACTACCGCACCTTCATAGGCCCGCGCCGCGACAGCTGGCTGAAATTCTGGGAGCCGATGATCCGCCGCAAGGCCGGGCTCGGCGTCGTTGACACCAAGGCTGCGCACCGGCATTTCGACAAGTCGCATCTTCACTGCGATGTGCTGGTGGTCGGTGCCGGTCCGGCCGGGCTGAATGCCGCGATCGCCGCCGCCGAAGGGGGTGCCGACGTCGTGCTTTGCGATGAGAACCCGGAGGTCGGCGGGTCGCTGACCTATGGCCGCCACGACCCGGCAATGCTTGCGGACCTGACGGCGCGTCTCGAGGCGCTGCCCAATCTGCGGATCATGACGGGCACGCTCTGCAATGGCTGGTATGAGGACAATTGGCTGCCGCTGATCCAGGGCGACCGGCTCTATCGCACACGAGCGCGCGAGGTCATCCTTGCCACCGGCGCGATCGGGCAGCCCGCTATCTTCCGCAACAATGATCTGCCGGGGATCATGCTCGGCAGCGCGGCGCAACGGCTGATCCGCCACTATGGTGTGCGCCCGGGGCAAAAGGCAGTTGTGCTGACCGGCAATGACGAAGGCTATGCCGTCGCGCTCGATCTGGTCGAGGCCGGCGTCTCGGTCATGCTGGTCGTCGATCCGCGCGTTGGCGGTCTGCCTGGCCCGTTCGAAGCGGAACTGCATGGCAAGGGCGTGGCAATCCAGAAGGCGGTGACGATCGATGCCGCCGAAGGCCGCGGCGGACACCTTGCCCGCGTTCGCATCGGCGGGCGCTGGGTCGAATGCGACCTGCTGACGATCTCCGTTGGCGAGGTGCCGGCGTGGCAGCTGCCGTGTCAGGCAGGCGCCAAGGTCGGGTACGATGCCGGCATCGGCTCGATGTCGCTCATGCCGGCGCGGGGATCAGTACAGCTTGCCGGCTCCGTTGCCGGAGACAATGGTCTGGAGGGCGCTGTTGCCGGCGCCCGTCGTTCGGCATCGATCGCATTGCAGCGGCTCGGCCATGTGGTTGCACAAGACGCAGTCCTCGGCAAAGCGAAACCATCCTGCCCGGCTCATGTGCAGCCGATCCTTGCCAATGCCAAAGGTCGCGACTTCGTCGATTTCGACGAGGATCTGCAGGTCAAGGATCTGCACAATGCGATCAAGGACGGCTATCGCGAGATCGAACTGGTCAAGCGCTTCACCACCGTCGGCATGGGCCCGAGTCAGGGGCGCCATTCGGCGCTGGCGACGGCAAGGATCGTCGCCGAGGCCACCGACCGCACGGTGGCTGAAGTCGGCATCACCACCGCGCGCCCGCCTGTCGGACCGGAGACGCTCGGCGTGCTTGCGGGCCATCACGAACCACTGGAGCGGCGCACGGCGCTGCACGCCCGGCACCTTGCGCTCAACGCCGCGATGAAGCCGGTCGGCGCCTGGTGGCGGCCCTATTTCTACGGCGATGCCAGGGGCGCGCAAAAGGCAGTCCGCGACGAGATCATGGCCGTGCGCGAAGGCGTCGGCCTGCTCGACGTCTCGACGCTCGGCAAGCTGGAGCTGCGCGGACCGGATGCCGGCGAATTCCTCGACCGGCTCTACACCATGGCGCATGCCAACCAGCCGGTCGGGCGCGTGCGCTATTGCCTGATGCTCAACGAAATGGGCTCGGTGGTCGATGACGGCGTCGCCTACCGCATGGCCGACGATCGCTTCTATGTCACGGCCACGACAGGCGCCGTCGCGCGCGTCTATGCCGACATGCTGTTCTGGAACGCGCAGTGGCGGCTCAAGGTCGACGTCCTCAATCTCACCGGCGCGTTCTCAGGCTTGAACGTCACCGGCCCGAAGGCGCGGTCGGTGCTCGAGGCGCTGGAAAGCAACATCGATTTCGGCCGCGAAGCCTTCCCCTATCTCAGCGGCCGCGAAGGCGTTGTCGCCGGCGTGCCGGTGCGGGTGATGCGGATCGGCTTCACCGGCGAACTCAGCTTCGAATTGCATTGCCCGTCCAGCCTGGCGCCGGCGCTGTGGGATGCGGTGATGGAAGCCGGCAAGCCGCATGGCCTCACGCCCTATGGGCTGGAGGCGTCGCGCATCCTGCGGCTGGAGAAAGGCCATATCCTGATCGGCCAGGACACGGACGCGATCACCACGCCGGACGAACTCGGCTTCGGCTGGGCGGTTTCGAAGAGGAAGCCGTTCTTCGTCGGCAAGCGCTCCATCGAAATGCGCGCGAGGCTCGGCCAATCGCGCAAGCTGGTCGGCCTGCAATTTCCCGCCGGCGCCGGGGACATACCCGGCGAGAGCTGCCTGGCGCTGCGCGGCAACGATCCCGTCGGCCAGATCACCTCGATCGGCTTTTCGCCAACGCTCGGCTCTTACATCGCGCTGGCCTATGTCCATGTCGACGATGCCACAGAGGGAAGCCGGGTGACGGTGAAGTGCCGCGACGGCGCTCTGGTCGAGGTTCCTGTGGTTGGGCACGCCTTCTTCGACCCGACCAATGCGCGGCAGGAAATGTAGATGGCGGGCCTCGACGCAATGCCTGTATTTCCCATCATGCAAGGCGGTGCCGCGCAAGGCACAATGCTGCCGTCCGGCACTGTTGCGCTAACCGATCTCACCGCCACCCCGCGTTTCGGCTTGAAGGGAGGCGGCAGCGCAGCCTGGCTCACCGCGTATGGTGTTTCCCTGCCCGCGATCAACCGCATCGGCAGTCATCGCGGCCTGCGCGTACTGCGGCTTGGCAACGAGGATATCCTGCTGCTTGGCGAAAGTGCCGATGAGGCGCTGGCCGAACTCAGAAGCGCCTGGGAAAATGACACCGGGCCGAAGGGCTATTCATCCTGGCGCGACGAAGGCTGGGCGTGGATGCGCCTTTCCGGCCCCGCAGTTGCCGAAGCGATGAGCCGGCTCTGCGCGCTCGATCTGCGCGCCAACAAATTCAGCGCCGAAGATATCGCCCAGACGCGCGTCGGCCATATCGAAGCCGTCACCTTCCGCACGCCAGCCGGTTTCGATGTACTGTTCGACGTCACCGCGTCGGCGTATTTCGCCCGGACCATAGAGGCGGTGGCCAGGCACTGCACGCAACATCAGGCATAGAGGACATCCATGACCCGCCCGCAAGGAACCATCGCCCCGATCCTGACGCCGTTCGAGAACGATGGCCGCATCGCCCGAGATCTCTGGATCTCGCACGCCAAATGGGTGCTGGACCAGGGCGCGCATTTCCTGTCGCCCTTCGGCACCACGGGCGAGGCGCTGTCGCTCTCGCTGAGCGAACGCATGCAGGCGCTTGAGTGGCTGGTCGAGGCCGGCATTTCGCCTGCCCGGATGATGCCCGGTACCGGCGTCACCGCATTGCCTGAAACGGTCGAGCTATCGAAGCATGCTGTCGGCCTCGGCTGCGCCGGCGTGATGGTGCTGCCGTCGTTTTTCTACACCGCGGCCGGCGACAACGGCCAGGCGCGCTACTACAGCGAGCTGATCGCGCGGGTAGCCAACCCGGCGCTGAAGATGATCCTCTACCATATCCCGCAGAACTCCGGCGTGCCGGTCAGCCCGGCTTTGACAGCCCGGCTGAGCGCGGCATTTCCCGAAACGGTCGTCGCCTTCAAGGACAGCGCCGGCGACTGGAACAACACGGCGTCGGTGATTGCCGCCGCACCCAATGTCGCCGTGTTTCCGAGTTCCGAGGCGCAGCTGACCAAGGGGCTCGCCAATGGTGCTGCAGGCTGCATCTCGGCGACGGTCAATCTCAACGCCGCGGCCATCCGGGCGCTTTACGACGCAACCATCGCAGGCAAGGACGTCAGCGAAGCGGATGCCGCGATCAAGGCGTTTCGCAAGGTGATCCAGGACGCCGGCCTGATCCCGGCGATGAAGGCGGTGCTGGCGGTGCGCTCCGGCGACAAGCGCTGGCTGAACCTGCGCGCGCCGCATGAGAATGCGACGCTGGAAAGCGGCAAGGCGCTGCTGACGGCGCTCGGCCCTCTGGCCGATCATATTGGCCGCGGCTGAGGCTCGCGCAATGTCGGCTCACCCCACCGTCATCCTGCACACCGACCGGCCAGCCGCAGCGGTGGCGGTGCTTGGGGAGACGCACCCGGATCTCACCGTCCACGCCTGTGATACCTATACGGCTTTGCCGGCTCTGATCGAGCAGACAGCCGCGGAGGTGGTCTACACCGTCCGCTTCGACGGCACGCCGCGCTTTCCGCGCCAGGCTCTTGTCGAGAGCCCGACCGTGAAGTGGGTATCGATCGGCGGTTCGGGAACCGATCATCTCGGACGTTGGGATCCGGCGCGCGTCACGGTGACCAATTCGGCCGGCGTCGCCGCCGGCATGCTGGCGGAGTATGCGCTGGGCGCCATGCTGTCCTTCTCGCTCGACCTGCGCGGTTTCGAGCGTCGCCAGCTGGCGCGCCAGTGGGGCGGGGGCCGCGTCGAGCCTATCGAAGGCAAGACGGTCCTCGTCATCGGCCTCGGCAAGACCGGTACGGCCATTGCCCAGCGCGCCAAGGCGATGGGCATGGAAACACTCGGCATCCGCGCCCGGCCGAAGCCGATGCCCAGCCTTGACGAGGTGCACGACCCGGATGCCCTGCTTGCTCTGCTCGGTCGCGCCGACTTCATCGTCTGCTGCGTGCCGCTGCTGGCCAGCACGCGCGGCCTGATCGGCAAGGCGACCTTCGCCGCAATGAAACCATCCGCCGTGCTCATCGATATTTCGCGCGGCGGTGTGACCGAGGAAGCGGCACTGCTCGAAGCCCTCGACGGTAAGCGGATCAAAGGCGCGGCGCTCGATGTCTTCACAGCCGAGCCGCTGCCGGCGGACCATCCTTTGTGGGGCTACGACAATGTCGCCATCACCCCGCATTGCGCGGCCGTCTACGAGGGCTGGGACGTCAAATCCGTGCGCATGTTCGCCGACAATCTGAAGCGCTACCGCAGCGGTCGGCCGCTGGAAAACACCGTCAATCCGGAGCGCGGCTACTAAAGCCGAGGGGGACAAGAGAGATGACGCAGGACAGGCGCGGCGGTGGCCGCAGATCAAAGCTCGGGCGCAGCGGCGGCGGCATCGCGCAACTGCCGTGGCAGCATGTGAAGAACCCCTATCCGCCGATGCAGTTGCTGGACGAAGAGCGGATGCAGCAGCTGCACGACACCTCGATGCGCATCCTGTCGGAGCTCGGCATCCGCGTGATGAGCGAGCGGGTGATGGATCTGTTCGCCGCCGCCGGGGCCATCGTCGACCGCGAGAATACGACCATCCGCATCGACGAAAGCCTGGTGCGCGAAACGCTGCGAGCGGTTCCGTCCTCCTTCACGCTGACCAGCCGCAACCCGCAAAAGCAGGTGCATCTCGGCGGCAATTCCCTGGTGTTCGGGCTGGTCGCCGGTCCGCCCAATGTACATGACCGCATCAACGGCCGGCGCCAAGGCAATTTGCCCGACTATCAGAACTTCATCCGGCTGGCGCACCACTTCAACGCCATCCACATCATCGGCAACCAGGTGGTGGCGCCGATGGAGCTGCCGGCCAACTCGCGCCATCTGGACACCTATTACGCCAATCTGACGCTGAGCGATCTCTCCTTCCACTGCACGGCAATCGGCCGCGCCAGGGCGATGGACGGCATCAACATGATGGCGATCGCGCGCGGCATCAGCGTCGAGGAGATGCGGGCCTCACCCGGCGTGACGACAATCATTTCGATCAACTCGCCGCGCCTGTTCGACGACGCGATGGCTGAAGGGTTGATCGCCATGGCCGAGTTCGGCCAGCCGGTGACGGTGACGCCGTTCACGCTGATGGGCGCGATGACGCCGGTGACATTGGCGGCGGCCCTTTGCCAGCAGAATGCCGAAGCGCTGTTCGGCGTGGTGCTGACGCAGCTGGTCAATCCGGGCACGCCGGTGATGTACGGCGCCTTCACCTCCAATGTCGACATGAAGTCGGGCGCGCCGGCCTTCGGCACGCCGGAGAACGCCAAGGCCAACATCATCGCCGGGCAATTGGCGCGGCGCTACAATCTGCCCTACCGCACCTCCAACGCGAACGCTTCGAACGTCGTCGATCTGCAGGCGGCCTACGAGACCGAGATGGCGACGTGGGGAGCGGTGCTCGGCGGCGCTAATCTGATCTATCACGCGGCGGGCTGGCTGGAAGGCGGGCTGACGGCGTCCTACGAAAAGCTCGTGCTCGATGTCGAAATCCTGCAGAACATGATGGAGTTCCTGCGGCCGCTGCCGTTCCAGGAGGACGATCTCGGCTTCGAAGCGATCAAGTCGGTGCCGGCCGGCGGCCATTTCTTCGGCGCCGAGCATACCATGTCGCGCTACACCACCGCCTTCTATCAGCCGATGCTGTCCAACTGGCAGAACCATGGCGCCTGGGAGGAAGCCGGCGGCAAGGATGCGCTGGAGCGCGCTACAGAGCTCTGGCAGCAGGCGCTGCATGATTACGAGGAGCCGGTGATGGACGCAGCGATCCGCGAGGAGCTCGACGCCTATGTCGCGCGCCGCCGCGAAGAGATCGCCGCCAATCCGGACGGCTGACAGCAATGCCATACGATCTCGTCATCCGCCATGCGACGCTGATCTCGGGCGACGGTTCGCATCGCTTCGAGGCCGACCTCGCCATCGACGGCGACAGGATCGCCGCCATTGGCAACCTGGCCGACGCACGCGGCGCGCGGGAGATCGACGCCGCGGGCAAGATCGTCGCGCCGGGCTTCATCGACGTGCACACGCATGATGACGGCGCGCTGCTGGCGCCCGACGGCATGGTGCCGAAGATCAGCCAGGGCGTGACGACGGTGATCGCCGGCAATTGCGGCATCAGCCTCGCGCCATTGCTTCTCGACGGCGCACCGCCGCCGCCCTTCACGCTGGTCGGCGGCCAGGAGAATTTCCGCTTCGACCGTTTTGCCGACTATGTCGCCGAACTAAAGAAACGCGGCATCGCCACCAACGCGGCGCTGCTCGTCGGCCACACCACCTTGCGCCAACGCTGCATGCCGGTGACCGATCGTCCGGCCAACGAGGTCGAGACGGCGGCGATGCAAGAGGCAGTCGCTGAGGCCATGGCCGACGGCGCCTTCGGTCTCAGCACAGGGCTCGACTATCCGCCGGCGGTCAATTCCTCGACCGAGGAAGTCAAGGCGCTGGCGGCGACGGCGGCACGTCTTGGCGGGCCTTATGTCACCCATACACGCAACTATTTCGAGACGATGGACGAGGCGATCGAGGAAGCCATCGACATTGCCGGCCATGCCGGCGGCAAGCTGTTCATCTCGCACCACCAGTGCACGGGCCGTGCCAATTTCGGCAAGAGCGGTCCTTCGCTGAAGCGGATCGACCGGGCACGCGCGACGATGGATATCGGCATGGATGTCTACCCCTATGCTGCGAGCTCGACCGTGCTCAGGCTGGAACGCTGCGACACCGGACTGAAGGTGCTCATCACCTGGTCGACGCCGTATCCCGAAATGGCCAATCGCGAGATTGCCGACATCGCCCGCGAATGGAAATGCACGGAGCGTGAGGCTGGCGAGCGGCTGCTGCCGGCGGGTGCGGTCTATTTCCAGCTCGACGAAAACGATGTGCGCACCATCCTTGCCCATCCGCGCAGCATGGTCGGGTCGGACGGCTTGCCGCACGACATCCACCCGCATCCGCGCCTGTGGGGCACGTTTCCGCGCGTGCTTGGCCACTATGCCAGGGATGTTGGCCTGTTCAGCCTGGAGGAGGCGGTGTTCCGGATGACGGGCCTGGCCGCGCGCGAATTCGGCATTGAGCAGCGCGGCACGCTGGCGATCGGCAATTTTGCCGATCTGACGATCTTCGATCCAAAGACGATCATCGACACCGCGACCTTCGAAAAGCCGCGTCAGGCCGCCGCCGGCATCGACCATGTTTTTGTCAACGGCGTGTCCGTCTGGAGTGACGGCAAGGCGACCGGTGCGCTGCCGGGCGCGGTTCTCAAACCCGCCGCTTCAAAGATGATCGTCAAAGGCGCCTGCGGCTGCGGCGCCGATCACAGCGCTTCGTAGAGCAGGTCGACGGTCTCCAGCGTGTAGACGAACTCGACCGGCCGCGTGCAGCGCCAGCCATCGAAGCTCTGACCGGCGAGCGCCTTCAGCGCTTGAGGCATGCGCAATATGCCGCCGCCATAGAGCCGGTTGGCCATGTCGAGCATGCCGGTGCGGTGCATGGCCTCGCTCATGCTGCCGCAGGCGTCCTTGACCAGCCAGACGCGAAAGCCCTGGTAGACTGCGTCGAAGACGCTCTCGGTCACGCAGCTGTCGGTCAGCACGCCGGCGACGATCAGGTTTTCCACCTTGAGGTCGGCAAGCCGCGTCGAAAGATCGGTGCGGCGAAAGGCGCTCGGCCAATGCTTGTGGACGACGATGTCGCCGGGCAGCGCCGCCACTTCGGCGCAGATGTCGGCGCCTTCGCTGCCGGCCACCGCCGAGCGGAATTCCTCGGTCAGGATTTCTTCCTGCCTGGCATAGCCGGCGCGTTCCTCCGGCTTCACCCAGGCCTGCGCATGGATGACCGGAATGCCGGCCGCACGGGCGGCTTCGATCAGACGGGCGGCATTGGCGAGCACCGCGTCATAGCCGACGACCGGCCAGGCAGCGCCTGGGCGGTATTCGTTCTGCAGGTCGATGACGAGCAAGGCGGCGAGGTTCATGGTTGGTCCTTGTCGAAGTCGATAACGAAACGCAGGAGCAGGCGAATCGCCTGATCGAGATCGGCAATCTCCATCGCTTCATGCGGATTGTGGCTGCCGTTCTCGTTGCGCACGAAGAGCATGGCGATCGGAATATCGGCGCCCGCGAAGGTGGCCGCGTCATGTCCTGCCCCGCTCGGCACATGCGGCGCCTGCATCTGCAAATCAGCGGCAGCGCGGTCCAGCCTTGTAATCAGCGTCGGCGACATCGTCGCTGGGTCCCAGGTGAAGCGCGGTCCGGCTTCGAAGCTGACGCCGCGCCTGGCACCGATCTCGGCGAACAGCGCCTGCAGCCGTGCCTCGATCCGCTCCAGAACGGTGGCGTTGGCGCTGCGCACATCCAGCGTAAAACTGATTTCGCCGAGCACGCGGCTGCCGCCATGCTGGCCCGGATCGGATTCCACCCGGCCGAAGGTAATGGTGGCCTCGTGTCCCTCGCGCTCGAGCGTGTCCCATTCGGCTTCGAGGCCGGCGACCAGATCGGCGAAGCCGAGCACGCTGTCATGCCGGGCAAAGCGTGGCTCGGCGCCGGAATGGGCGTAGACGCCGAGACATTTGGCATCGACATGGCGGAACCCGCCAGCAATGCCGGTGACGATGCCGACCGGCACGCCGGCGGAAACCAGGCGTGGACCCTGTTCGATATGCACTTCGACAAAGGCCGCGATGCGGCCGGCATCGATGCCTGGTATGCCACGCTGCACGGCGTCAGGGTCGAAGCCTTCGTCGCGCATGTGATCCGCAAGGGAACGTCCACTGTCAGACCGTTTCGCATCCAGCGCTGCCGGGTCAAGCAAGCCGAGCGCAGCCTGGCTGCCGGGATAGGACAGCGGAAACCACACCGCTTCCTCGGCGCGCGTCACCAACACGATCACATCGCGCGGCATGCCTTGCCCGACCAGCTCGGCCATCACCGCCAAACCGGCCACGACACCGGCGGCGCCGTCGAAATTGCCGCCATGCGGCACGCTGTCGAGATGCGAGCCGATGACGATCGCCGGCAGATCGGGGTCGCGCCCTCTGAGGGTCAGATAGAGATTGCCGGCCGCATCGACGCGAGCCGCAGCGCCCAGTTTTTCGGCCTCGTCCCGGACCAGTTGATGGGCAAAACGTTCGCCGGGGCCATAGGCGACACGGGTTATCCCTGGCGCGTCGGTGGTGGCTTGCGCTAGCCGGTCGAGAACGCTCTGCGCAAGCCGGCCGCCGGCCGTCAGTGCGGCATCGCTCATGAAGCAACCTGTTTGCGTTGAGATTCGCGCAGCCGGTGCGGCGTGAGATCGGCCAGCGACACGCCTTGCCTGGCAACATCGTCCGGCAAGCCGCCACCGGCAATCATGCTGGCGCAGACGCGTGACAGAGCGGGCGAGGTCTTGATGCCGTAGCCGCCCTGCCCGACCAGCCAGATGAAATCCGGCACCTCGTCATCGGGTCCGACAACGGGCGAACCGTCGGCGACAAACGTTCTGAGCCCAGCCCAGGAGCGCGACACACGTTGCACCTCGATGGTGGTGGCTCTTTCGAGACGTTCGGCGCCGATGGCGACATCGATGTCCTCGGCATAGGCATCCATCGGCACTGACAGCGTCGCATCGGCCGGGGAAACGAAGAGTTGCCCGGCGTCGGGCTTGAAGTAGAATTCGGCGCCGACATCGTGGACCAGCGGCCAGTCCGATATGTCGACGCCGGCCGGCGCTGGAATGTTGAAGGCGGTACGGCGCTTCGGCTGCAGGCCGACGGGGCGCACGCCGGCCATGGCGGCGATCTCGTCTCCCCAGGCACCGGCGGCATTGACGATGCGCGGCGCGAGGAAGGTTCCCGCCGGGGTTTCGACCCGCCATTGGCCACCTTGTCGGTCGATGGCCTTGACGCCGGCATTGGTGACAATCCTGGCGCCGCGCGCGCGGGCGCCGCGCAAAAAACCCTGGTGCAGGCCGTTGACGTCGATGTCCATCGAATGCGGTTCGATATAGGCGCCGGCCAGATAGTCGGCGCGCAACACCGGCACGCGTGCGATCGCCTCGGCCGGCGTCATGGCGACGATCGATGGAACCAACGCCCGCGCTGCCTCCAGGTCTTGGCGCAAAAGGTCGAGCTGATCGGCGCGCGCCACGGTAATCATGCCGCGCTTGCTGAGCAGCGGATAATCAGAGAAGCCGGCCGGCGGTTCGGTCATGAACGAGCGGCTGGCCAGCACGATGCGGCGGATGACGCCGTTGCCGTAGTTTTCGGTGAAGCTTGCCGCCGAGCGGCCGGTGGTGTGGTAGCCGCAATGGTTTTCGCGCTCGAGCAGAACCACTTTGGCCGAGCGGCTGATCTCGAAGGCAGCGCCGGCGCCGGCCATGCCGCCGCCAATGACGATCACGTCGGTTTCTTCAGCGACACTCATGGACATCCACCCTTCACGGCTTCGCCGCGCAGCACCGGTCGGGGTTCACCCAGCCGCCCGCGTTTGGCGCGGTCGCGGGCGCCGCGGCCCTCAGCGAGATTGCCGGTCAGCGTGTTTTGCCGGGCGCAGTCTTCCAGGGCAAGATCGGTCACGACCGGCACCGGCTTGCCGGCGATCTCGATGCCTTTCAGCCTGGCCCACACCGCGCGGCGCTTGCGCGTCTGGTGCGACTGCAGCTCGCCGAGTTCGACAAAACTGGTCTCGCGCTTGATCGCCAATGCGCCGGCCGCAACCGCCGCATCGAACAGTTCCAGGCCGCGCACGGTGCGCACCATGATGCCGTTGAGGGCTTCGTCATCGACCGCCGGCCCGCCATTCAACCAGGCATCGGTAGCGACGATGTCGGCAACCTGACCGATGGCGTCGGGACAGATCTTGCAGCGCGGCTGGATCATCCATTTGTCCTCGTCTTCCCACAGCTGCCGGTAGGTGAGCTGGAAGGCGCGGCCGTCCTTGGTTTCGATCCGGTTGAGGCCAGGATTGCCATAGCCCCGGTAGCGGAACAGCGCGAGCTCGTCCTCGGTGAGACCGAAGCGCTGCAGCACCTGTTCCGATTTCGACAGGTCGGAAGCGCCACCGCAAGCAAAGGTGAGCGCATAGCGCATCAACTCATCGACGCGCGGATCGTGACGCGCCAGATTGCGCACGGCGGTGATGTCGCAAGGCTTGGCGATGAGCGCGAAGGGTTCGCCACGAGTGAGGACCTCGCTGAAATCCTCAAGCGGCGCCACCGGCCCGTAGCGCGAGCCGGCACCTTCGAGAACGGACGCGGCGTCGAAGCTCAGCCGCCGCTCGCTGCGCATCGGCGCGGTCTGCGACGCCGAGACATGGAGCACGAAGTTGACGCGGCCAGAGGTGAGCAGGAACTGGCCGAGCGCCGTCAGCACTCCGCCGCTCGATGCCTGGAACCGCACTGCCGGGTCGCCGGAAAAGCCGAGGCTGAGCCGCTCGGCAGGCCCCCACACAGTATCGTTCAGCGCGGCAGCAGCTGTTTGCGATGGCGGTGGCCCAGCAATGCGCGTTCCCGGGCAAACGGCGTTGATCCGCGTCAGGGTCGAATGACTGAGCGCCGTGCGGGCGATCGGCCGTAGCCGCCCCTCCGGCGTCATGATCATCTCGATCTCTTGCGGAGCGGCGAGCGACCGGCAGAGCCCACAGCCGATGCAGAGCCCGTTCTCGACGATCTCGCCAAGCGATAGTGGAACGGCCAGCGGCGGCTCGGTGCACTCGGCGGATCGGTCGCGGCTCCTGTCAGACATGCGAACCGACGGGCTCGCTGATGAGCCGATACTGGTCCGGGCGGCGATAGAGTGCGAAGTCGAAATTCACCTTCCGGCAGATGGCGATGAGGTCGAGGTCGGCGCGATGGACGATGACTTCGTCGCCGAGCGAAATCGCCTGCGCCGCCATCTCGCCGGTCGGTGCGATGATGCAGGAGCCGCCGATCAGAGCCTGGCCATCTTCGAGGCCGGCCTTGGCGGCGGCCGCTACCCAAAGCGTGTTCTGGTAGGCGCCGGCCTGCATCGGCAGATGGTTGTGGAACATTCTGAGATGCGCCAGCGCCGGCGCCTCGTCGAGTAGAAGCGGCGTGTTGTAGCCGAGCAGCACCACCTCGGCGCCGTTGAGGCACAGCATGCGGTAAGTCTCCGGCCACCGGCGGTCGTTGCAGATCGCCATGCCAACGCGAACGCCACCATAGTCGAAGACCGGGAAACCGAGATTGCCTGGCTCGAAATAACGCCGCTCCAGATGCGTGGTGGTGCCTTCTTCCGGCTCGGCCGAGCCCGGCACATGCATCTTGCGGTAGCGGCCGATGAAGCGCCCGTCCGGGCCGACAAGGTCCATAGTGTTGAAATGGCGCGTGCGGCCGTCCTCCTGCGCGATTTCGCAATAGCCGAGCGCAAAGCCGACCTTGAGGCGTGCCGCTGCATCGTAGAGGCGCTGCGTTTCCGGGCCAGGCATTGCGCTTTCGAAGAAAGCGTCGATCTCGGCCTGATCGTCGATGCGCCAGCGCGGGAAGAAGGTGGTCAGTGCCATTTCGGGGAAGACAGCGATCTCCGCGCCGGCGGCGGCAGCCTGTTCCAGAAGATGCACGAGGCGACCGACCGTCTCGGCACGCGTTGCGCTGCGCTGGATCGGCCCGGTCTGGGCGACCGCTATGGTCAGGCATCGAGCCATGGCGTCGTCTCCTCGACTGGTTTTCCCGAACGGGCCGGATCGGCGGCGGTGCGCGGCAGGAATTGTCCGAAACCCGGCTTTGCCTTCAGCACGCCATCGGCGATCACCGGCACGCCGCGCACCAGAACGCTGGTCGGCTTGCCGGTGACGGTCCTGCCCTCATAAGGTGTGAAGTCGACGCGCGAATGCAGGGCGGCGTGGCCGAGCGTCCATCTCACTTCGGGATCCCACAGCGCCAGGTCGGCATCGAGGCCGACCGCTATGCTGCCCTTGCGATTGGCGAGCCCGTAGATGGCGGCGGCATTGCGCGAGGTGAGATCGAGATAGCGGTCGAGCGTCAGCCGGCCGGTCAACAGCCCCTCCGAGAACAAAAGTGGCAGACGGGTCTCGATACCGGGAATGCCGCTGAGTGTGGTAGTGAAACCAGGCGTTTCCGCCTTGCCGATCTTGTCGGCGAAGAAATACGGCGAATGGTCGGATGACCAGAGATCGATGCCGCCGTCGATCAGCGCCTGCCACAAATGCTGATGGCTGCGCGGCGAACGCGGCGGCGGCGAAAAGACGAAGCGCGCGGCATCGACTGCCGGGCGGTCGAGGTCGGCCGAACCGATGAAGAGATATTGCGGGCAGGTTTCGGCGATGGCGTCGACCCCGCGCGAGCGCGCCCGCGCCACCTCCTCGGCCGATTGCCAGGACGAGACGTGGACGATGGTCATGCGCGCGCCGGTCATCTCCGCGAAGGCCAGAGCGCGGTGCGTCGCCTCACGCTCCATGGTCTCGCTGTGGGCGACGACGTGGTAGCGGATGTCGGTGCGGCCGAGGTCGATCAGCCGCTGGCGCGTGCGCCGGATGGCGGCGTCGTTCTCGGCATGGACCATGACGATCCAGCCGAGATTGTGAGCGGTATCGAGCACCTTGAAGAAGAGATCGTCGTCGACGGCAAAGCCCTGGTAGGTCATGAACAGCTTGACCGAGGCGATGCCACGGCCGGCAAGTTCGGAGAGCTGCTGCTCAACATCGGCGCCGGTGCCCATCGTCACCACCGCATGCAAACCGTAGTCGATCACCGCGCGGCCCGCGGCACGATCGAGCGTGCGATCGATGGCGCCGATCGTCGACATATCAGGACCCGGCATGCCGAACGGCACGATGCAGGTCGTGCCGCCGAAAGCGGCAGAGATGGTGCCGGACTCGAAATCGTCGGCATTGCCCGCGCCGCCCCACACTGGCTGGTCGAGATGGCAGTGGGCGTCGATGCCGCCGGGCATGACCCAGCGCTTGGCTGCATCGATCAGCGTCTCGCCGGACAGGCCATTGCCGATGGCTGAGATGCGGCCATCATCGATGCCGATGTCGCAGTCGGCCCAACCGTCGTCGAGCGCGACGCGTCCACCTTTGATGACCAGTTCATGCATTGCGTTTGCCCGCCCTCAGCCGACGGCCGCCGTCACCATGATCTCGACGCGGTACTGGTCGCCGGCGAGGCGCGCCTCCACCGTGGCGCGCACCGGCATGGCGCTGCGGTCGATCCAGGCATCCCAGGCCGTGTTCATCATCTCGAAATCGGCGATGTCGCGCAGCCAGATCTGGGCGCTGAGGATTTTGCTCTTGTCGCTGCCGGCCTTGGCCAGAAGGGCATCGATCTTGGCGAGGATCTGCTTGGTTTGCGACGTGGTATCGCCGGAAAGGTCGTCCGCCGTCAGGCCCGCGACATACACGGTGCCATTGTATCGGAGCACCCGGCAGAAGCGTTGGCCGTTTTCAAGACGTTCGATCGTCATGGAATTTCTCCCTGCTGCTTTCGATCCGGCAGCTCGCGATGTCGGCAACTTGCCCATGGTATGGACGGCACAAAACCGCTGTAAAGCCCTGCCGGCGGCCAAGATGCCGCTTTCCGTCGCCAGCATGGCCAAAAAAATCAAAGCCATAGCCGTATCTATCTTCGTTTGCAGCAAATGCTGCCCCGTGTAGCCTCTCGCTCGGGGTGGCGTCGGCGTCGGCGCGGCCAGGGGAGCAGCGCAGCCATGAGGTCGATCGCCCAATCCGCGATGCGGCTGTGGCAAAACGCAGAGCGCTCGCGCGCTTTGCTGCCGATCATGGTCGGCATCTGTCTCGCCTGCATCGGCAGCGCCATGCTGACCACCGCCGTTTCGCTGCACCTCGGCAAGCCCGGTGTTTCCCCCGATGTCGTCCAGATCGTGCTCACCGCCTATCCCGTCGGCTTTCTCGTCGGCTGTCTGGTCACGCGCCCGGCGGTCGCCCATTACGGCCATGAGCGCACCTTCGTGGTGATCCTGGCGCTGGCGCTGCTGGCTGCGGCGGGCTTCGTCTTCACCGATTTCCTGCCGAGCTGGATCTGCTTTCGCCTGCTCGGCGGGCTGTCGATGGCGTCGCTGTTCGTCGTTTGCGAGAGCTGGATCAACCTCTATGCCGAGCAGCACAATCGCGGCGCGATGTTCTCGCTGTACATGCTGACGACGGCGATCGCGGTGCTGCTCGGTCAGATCCTCGTTGCGCTGGTCGGGCCGCAGTCGCCGCATCTGTTCCCGGTGGCGACGGCGATGGTGCTGCTGGCGCTGGTTTCCAAATTCGTCGGCGGACGCTGGCCGGCTTTGCCTGTCTCGATCCCCGACCCAGAGCATGCGAGCGGGCCGGTCAAGCGCCTCGGCCCGCTGGCGCTGTTCCGGCTGGCGCCGGTGACGGTCGTCGCCATCTTCCAGGGTGGCATCACCAACATGAACATCTTCGTGCTGACGCCGATCTACGGAACCCAGATCGGGCTGTCGGCGGGAACGACGGTCGGGCTCGTCACCACCATCAGCATTGCCGGCATGCTGGCGCAGACGCCCGTCGGCTGGCTGTCGGACCGGTTCGAGCGGCGGCTCATCCTGCTGGCGCAAGGTCTGCTGTCGGTCACGCTGTGTGCCACAATCGCCTGGCTCGGCAATTTCTCCGAACCGCTGCTGTTCGTGCTGTTCTTCCTCTATGGCGCCACGGCGCTGACGATCTATCCGGTGGCGATGGCGTTCGGCGCCTCGCAGTTGCACAGCCGGCACATGGTCGGCGCCTCCGGAACGCTGCTTTTGCTCTACTCGATCGGCAATGTTGCGACGCCCGGCGTTTCCGCCGGCTTGATGGCGCATATGGGCGCACCGGCGATGTTCCTGCTGCTCGGCGGCGGTGCGGTTCTGGTGACGCTTGCCGCCTGCTACAATCTGCTGCGCCGACCGGTCTCGGCGAATATCGTGCAGACCGTCGAGGAGCGCGTTTGATGACCACCGCTATGAGCCGCCTGCAAGACAGCGTCATCCTGATCGCGGGCGCCGCCAGCGGCATCGGCGCGGCGATCGCCAGGCGGTGCATTGCCGAGGGCGCAAGTGTGGTCTGCGCCGACTATCATCTCGAACCGGCGACGCAACTTGCCGACAAGCTCGGCCCTTCGGCGGCTGCCTGCCAATGCGATGTGACGGATAGCGGTTCCGCCCGGGCCGCAGTCGAATTCGCGCGACAGAAATTCGGTCGGCTCGACGGGCTGGTACACAACGCGGCCGCACCGTCGACCAGCGCCACCGTCGTCGATCTCGACGAGAGCGCGTGGCGGCGCGAGCTCGATGTCGGCCTGACCGGCGCCTTCCTGATGAGCAAGTTCGCGGTGCCGCTGATCGCAGCCACCGGAGGTGGTTCGGTTGTCTTCATCGGCTCGCAGTTCGGCCGCGTCGCCACCACCCAAGCGGTTGCCTACTGCGCCGCCAAGGCCGGGCTGATCCACCTCGCCAAGGCGATGGCGGTCGACCACGCTGCTGACAAGGTGCGCGTCAACAGTCTGTCGCCGGGCGCGGTGGCGACGACGCGATTGCTGCGCCGATTCAAGGATTTCGAGGCGGCCAATGCCACACTCGGACCGGCGCATCTGCTCGGCCGAATTGCCGAGCCGGATGAGATCGCCGCGGCCGCCGCTTTCCTTTTGTCGTCGGACGCGTCCTTCGTCACCGGCTCCGACATGCTCGTGGATGGCGGCTATGCGACGCGCTGAATTCTTCAAGTCGACTTCAAAGGAGTTCCCATGACGCTGCTCGTCACCGGCGGTACCGGCTTTGTCATGAGCGTGGTGGCGCGCGAATGGCTGGATCGTGATCCGCAAGCCCGCGCCGTGATCCTCGACCGCTCGGGCCTCGACTCGATCGCGGAAAAGTTCTTCGCGCCGGTGAGGGAGCGCCTAACCGTGCTCACCGCAGACATACTGGACCCCGCGCAATGGGGGGCAGCGCTCGACACGCATGGCATCACGGCGATCATCCATGGCGCGACGGTGACGCCGAATTCGCGCCCGAGCGACCCGACGCAGCCACCCGAGGCCAACGATCCGGCCGCCATCGTCGACGTCAATCTGATGGGCACGGTGCGGATGCTAGAATGGGCACGCAGCCGTCCCGGCATCAAGCGTTTCGTCTATGTCAGCTCCGGTTCGGTCTATCGCCATAACGGCCCTGACTGGAGCGGCGAGCCGTTGCCCGAGGACGGCTATGTCGCGCCGCTGACGCTCTACGGCATTTCGAAATTCGCCGCTGAAATGGTCACCAACCGCTACGCCGATCTGTTCGGCCTGTCCGCCATTTCGGTCCGGCTGTCCTCGGTCTACGGGCCGATGGACCGTGTCACCGGCAGCCGCAATGTCCGCCATCTGCCGAACCGGGTCGCGCATATGGCGCTCAGCAACGAGACGATCCGGCCGAACAGTCTTGAGCCGCTCGGCGACTATGTGCTGTCGAGCGACGTCGCCAAGGCTGTCATGGCGCTGCTCGATGCCGAAAATTTGCGCTATCGCCACTACAATATCGGCAGCGGCGGCACACAGACCGTCGGCGACTTCATCGGCTGGGCCGCCGAACGCTTCCCCGGCCTGAAAAGCGAAATCAGCCCAGCCGAGACGGCAAACATCGTCATGAACGCAGCGCTGAAGACCGGCATGTGGGGCGAATACGATCTTGCCCGCATCGAGCGCGATACCAACTGGCGGCCGACGCCGGCGAGGCAGGCCTTCCACGACTATATCGACTGGATCGCCGCCAACGAGACCTGAGGAGGAGAGCCGATGCCGACCGATTTCCAGCAACCGCGCGACTTCGTCGGCTATGGACCGAACCCGCCCTTTATGACCTGGCCGGGCGGCGTCAAGCTCGCCATCAATCTGGTGCTCAATTACGAAGAGGGCTCGGAGTACTCCTGGCTCGAGGACGGCCGCAACGACAATTGGGGCGAGTACAATCTCACGTCCAGCCCGCCCGTGCGTGATCTCGGCACCGAGACGCATTTCGAATATGGCAGCCGCGCCGGCGTGTGGCGCCTGGCGCGGCTGTTCGACCGCTACCAGATACCGATCACAGTCTCCGCTTGCGCCGTCGCGCTGGAGCGCAACCCGGCGGTGGCCGAATGGATGAACGCGCGCGGGCACGATCTGCTCGGCCATGGCTTGCGCTGGATCGACTACACGACGATGGAGCGCGACGAGGAAGAGCGCCAGCTGCATGAAGCGATCGCGCTCTACGAGAAACTGATGGGCAGGCGTCCTTTGGGCTGGAATTGCCGCTCATTGCCGAGCGTCAACACGCGCGATCTGCTGGTGCGCGAAGGCGGGTTTCTCTACCACTCCGATCCCTGCAATGACGACCTGCCGTATTTCCTCGACCACCAGGGCACCGAGATCCTGGTCGTGCCCTATTCCAAGACACTCAACGACAGCCGCTACCTCGTCGCGCCGGGCTACAGCAATCCGCGCGACTTCGCCGAGGACTGCCGCTCGGCCATCGACTACATGCTCGACGAAGCCGACGAAATCGGCGGGCGCATGCTGACCATCGGCATTCACGCGCGCTGGATGGGGCAGCCTAACCGAGCATTGGGACTGCGCGAGGTGATCGAGCATGTGAAGTCGAAACCGGCCGCCGCCTTCATGCGGCGCGAGGACATCGCTCGCTTCTGGCTGGAGAACCATGCCGGCTTCGAGCGGCGAAGCTGAGATGTTCGAGACGCTGATCAGAGGCGCGACCGTCGTCAATGCCGACAGGCAAGAGCGGCGCGATGTCGGCATCGCCGGCGGCCGCATCGCGGCGCTGATGGCGCCCGGCGGAACGGCTGAAGCCGCGACGGTTCTCGATGCTTCCGGCTGCCTGTTGCTGCCCGGCCTGGTCGACGCGCATGCGCATCTGCGCGAGCCGGGCCTGACGCACAAGGAGGATTTTCTCTCGGGCACCCATGCCGCAGCCCTTGGCGGGGTAACGACGGTGCTCGACATGCCGACCGACGAGCCATGGACGGCCAGCGCCGCAGAGCTCGCCGACAAGATGGCCATGGCGGCAGGCCGGCTCCATGTCGATGTCGGCTTCCAGGCCGTGGTCAGCCGCGATTTGTCGCTGCTTCCCGGCCTGCTCGATCTCTCGCCCGTGTCGTTCGAATTGTTCACCGCCGATGTTCCGGAGGCCTTCCTGTTTCGGAATTTCGACACGGTTGCCGAGGCGCTCAGACATTTTGGCCATGCCGATACGCTGATCGGCATTTCGCCGGGCGATCAATCGATGCTGACCGGCGCCAATGAGCGCAACAAGACAGGCACCATCGCCGCCTTTCTCGACAGCCGGCCACCGCTGGCCGAAGCCGGCGGCGTTGCGCGCGCCGTGCTTGCCGCCGCCGCGACAGGCGCGCGCATCCATGTCCGGCAGATCAACTCGGAGCCGGGCGTCGGGGCTTGGAGCCGGCTGCGCGACCGGGCGGACGCCAGCGTCGAGACGACGCCGCAAAACCTGTTCTTCACCGCCGACGATTACGAGACGCAA
Source organism: Mesorhizobium neociceri (assembly GCF_013520985.1). Taxonomy (GTDB): domain Bacteria; phylum Pseudomonadota; class Alphaproteobacteria; order Rhizobiales; family Rhizobiaceae; genus Mesorhizobium; species Mesorhizobium neociceri. Next base: position 58,068 of record NZ_JACDTY010000019.1, read on the forward strand.
GGCGCCAGGCTGAAAGGCTCGCCACCGTTGCGGTCGCGGCAGGATGTCGAGGCCTTGCGCGCGGCGCTGAAGGGTGAACTGATCGACATCGTCGCCACCGACCACGCGCCGCATGCGCCGGCCGAGAAGGCGGCCGCCTACGCCGCTTTCGCCGATATTCCCGGCGGCATGCCGGGATTGCAGACGCTGCTGCAGGCGATGCTGAAGCTCGTCGACGAGGGGCTGATCACTCATGCCGATGTGGTGCGGATGTGCGCACGCAATCCGGCCGAGCGTTTCGGGCTTGGCAAGCACAAGGGACGCATCGCCACCGGCTATGACGCCGACCTGCTGATCGTCGATCCGCGCGTATCCAGCTCCATCTCCGACGTCGAGCAGGTTTCCCGCGCGGCTTACACGCCGTTCGATGGCTGGAGCGTCAAGGCCCGGCTGACCAATGTGTTTCTGCGCGGGCGAGAGATCGTACGCGATCAGGCGCTGATCGGTTCGGGGCAAGGCAAGGTCGTGCGCCGGGAACACTGAGGAGAGAAAATGCCCCTGCTCAAAGACAAGGTCGCGATCGTCACCGGAGGAAGTTCCGGCATCGGCCGCGCGATCGCGCTCAAATTCGCGGCCGAAGGCGGCGCCGTCGTCATTGCCGACACGGTCGAAGTGCCTATCGAAGGCGGCCAGAGCACCGTCGATCTGATCCAGTCGACCGGCGGGACGGCGATGCATGTCGCAACCGACATTTCGGACTGGAACGCGGTCGATGCGCTGGTCGGCGCGACGGCCGCGCGCTTCGGCCGGCTCGACGTGATGGTCAACAATGCGGCCGTCTACACCAGCACCAATTTGGTCGAGACCACACCTGAGCAATGGAACCGCGTCATCGGCATCAATTTGACAGGCTTTTTCTACGGCTCAAAACGCGCCGTCATACAGATGCTCGGCCAGGCGCCGGTGCACGAGGTTCGCGGCCGTATCATCAACATCTCCTCTCAGCACGGCATGGTCGCCTGCCCCGGCGATTTTCCCTATTCGGCGAGCAAGGGCGGTATCGTGCAGATGACGCGGCAGATCGCCGTCGACCATGCCGACGATCTGATTGTCTGCAATGCGATTGCGCCCGGCAAGATCATCACCGGCAAGCCGGGCGTCGCCAATGATCCCGACGCGCTTGCGTATTCACACGGCCGCACGCCTTGGCCGCGGCTCGGCACCCCGAACGATGTGGCAGGCGCGGCGCTGTTTCTTGCCAGCGACATGGCAAGCTATGTCACCGGCATCAATCTGATGGTGGATGGCGGCTGGATGGCGGGCTGATCGTGCGGGACAATGCCTCGCAATGCGCCATAAGCCAAACCTGCAATCTTAGCCTCAACTCATATGTTATGCGCCGCCCTCAGGCACAGTGCGATGCCGCCATTGGCCCTTGAACGGCCAAAATGGAGGCGTACCATTGCAGCATCTGAAACTGAGTCTGCTTTCATTCGTCCGGGCTAATGTCCGGATCGGGCTGGATATTTTCCTTGAATACGGATGCAACAAGCGGCGCGGCCAAGCGCGGCAAATCGTTTGCCCATGTGGCGGAGGCCTCCTGGGGCAAGGGCCTCAGCACGCTGCTGCGCATCGTGCGCATGACGCTGCGCCATCCCTGGCAGGTGGCGATCACCATCGTCTCGACCTTCGTCGCCGCGACGCTACAGCTGTTCATCCCGCGCCTGCTGGGGCACGCCATCGACCAGGCGCAAGGGGTAATGACCGCGGGCGGCGGGGCGGCGGCGGAGCAGGCGCTGTGGACGACGGCGCTGACGCTGCTCGTCGTCTCGATCCTGCGCGGCCTCTTCACCATGGCGCAGAACTATTACGGCGAGGCCGTCGGCCACCGCACCGGCTATGAATTGCGCCTGGCTTTCTACGAGAAGATTCAGCGGCTGAGCTTCTCCTTCCATGACAGGGTCCACACCGGCGACCTCATCACGCTCGGCCTGCTCGACCTCGACGGCGTGCGCATGTTCTTTTCCACCGGCATATTGCGCGTCGTGCTGCTCGGTGTGCTGATCGGCGTCGGCTCCTACCTCCTGATCAGCACCGATATCGAGCTCGGGCTGCTCAGCCTGAGTTTTGTGCCGTTCGTCGCCTGGCGCTCCTCGGTCACGCAGCTCAGATTGCGCAGCACCTGGCTGACGTTGCAGGAGCGCCTCTCGGTGCTGAGCCGGGTGATGGACGAGAATCTCGGCGGCATCCGCGTCGTGCGCGCCTTCGCCGCGCAGCAACACGAGCTGGAGAAATTCGACCGCGCCAAGCTGTCGGCGCTGGAGCTCGCCGACCAACGCGTCGACATCCGTGTCTCCAACACCAGCGCCATGAATTTTTCCTTCCTGGCGGCCATGGGACTGGTGTTGTGGTTCGGCGGCCAGAAGGTGATTGCGGGCGAGATCAGCGTCGGCACCCTGGCCCAGTTCCTGACCTTCATGACCATTCTGCAGATGCCGGTGCGCCAGCTCGGCCTGATGGTCAACTCGTTTGCCCGCGCCTCGACCTGTGGCACCAGGCTGTTCGAACTGCTCGACGCCGAACTCGACATCGAGGATGCGCCTGGCGCCAAGGATCTCGTGGTCAGCGAAGGCGTGCTGCGCTTCGACAATGTCGGTTTCCGCTATGCCGGCGCGGGCGGCCGGCCGGCGCTGTTGGGCATTTCCTTCGAGGCGAGGTCCGGCGAGACCGTCGGCGTTGTCGGCCCGCCGGGCAGCGGCAAGTCGACCATTGCGCATCTGATCCCGCGCTTCTACGACGTCACGTCGGGCGCTATCACTATCGACGGGCAGGACATTCGTGCGGTCACACTGCAGTCGCTGCGCAAGGCGGTCGGCGTCGTGCAGCAGGACGCGTTCCTGTTCACCACCTCGATCGAGAACAACATCGCCTATGGCAATCCGTGGGCGCGCGAGACCCGCATCGGGCAGGCAGCCGAGTACGCCCAGCTGCACAACTACATTATCGGGCTCCCGGCGGGCTACACCACGGTCGTCGGTGAACGCGGCGCGTCGCTTTCCGGCGGCCAGCGGCAGCGCCTGACGATTGCCCGCACCCTGATGCTGCGACCTTCGGTTCTGGTCTTCGACGATTCCACTGCGGCCGTCGACGCCGGCACCGAGCAGCGGATTCGCACCGCGATGAAGCGCTTCGCCAAGGACCGCGTGACGCTGATCATCTCGCACCGGCTGAGCTCGCTGATGCATGCCGACCAGATCCTGTTCATCGAGAACGGCCGCATCGCCGAGCGCGGCACGCACCAGGAACTGCTGGCGCTCGGCGGACGCTACCGCGCGCTCTACGACCTTCAGTTGCGGCCGGAAGACGATTTGCCGGTGGCAGTGGGAGCCGCGTGATGTCGACACAGAATGACGACGAGAAGGAAGACACCAGCGGGCGGCCGACCAAGGCCGTCGTCGGCTCGCATCGCGACGAGGAAGAGGTTTTCGGCAAGGCCTACGATCCGCGCATCATCAGCCGCATCTGGAGCTTTGTAAAACCGTATCAGGGCCGGATCTTCATCTCGGTCACTGCCGTGCTGGTGTTCACGCTGACGCAGCTGGCGATCCCGCTGGTCATCCGCTACGCCATCGACCATGGCATGGCGGCCGGCCGGCCCGACCGCTCTGTAATGAACTGGGCGATCGGCGCTTTCGCACTGATCATCCTGATCAACTACGCCGCCAGCTATGTCCAGGAAAGCGTGGTCGGCAAGGTGGCCGAAAATGTGCTGTCGGACCTGCGCCGCGCCATGTTCAGCCATCTGCAGAGGGTCTCGCTGAGCTTCATGGACAAGACCGAGGTGGGCCGGTTGATGTCGCGCCTGCAGGGCGACGTCAATTCGATGCAGGAGTTCCTTGAAACATCCGTCATGTCGGTCGGCGACATCGTGCTTCTGTTCGGCATCGTCACCGTTCTGCTCTGGCTCGATTTCCGGCTCGGCCTGCTGACGCTGTCGACCATGCCGGCGCTGTTCATCGTGCGCCTGTTCTGGCTGCCGCGGGCCAAGGTCGCCTTCATGGCCGCGCACGAGACCAATTCGATCGCCAACGGCGCGCTTGCCGAAGGCATCCATGGCGTGCGCACGGTGCAGAGTCTCGAACGCCAGCACGTCAATTTCGACCTTTATGACGAGAAGGTGCTGGCCAACTTGAAGACGCACCTGACCTCGGCCAAATATGCGCAGGTGATGGTGCCGATCGTCGACACGCTGACCGGCATCGCCATGGCGACGGTCATCGTCGTCGGCGGTTCGATGGTGCTGTCGCACAGCCTCGACATCGGCGTCATGGTGGCGTTCCTGTTCTACATCCAACGCTTCTTCGACCCGATCCGCTCGCTCACCATGCAGTACAGCGTGATGCAGCGGGCCATGGCGTCGGGCCAGCGCATCTCCGAAGTGCTGGACGTGCCGGTCGACGTCAGCGACAGGCGAGGCGCGGTGAAGCTGACGCGCGACATGGACGGCTCGGTCGAGTTCAGGAACGTCACCTTCGGCTACCGGCAGAACCAGCCGGTGCTCAAAAATGTCTCCTTCCGCGTCAATCCCAGCGAGACGGTAGCGCTGGTCGGCCCGACCGGTTCGGGCAAGTCGAGCTGCATGGCGCTGGTGCACCGCTTCTACGATGTCTGGTCGGGCGAGGTGCGGGTCGGCGGCCACGATGTGCGCGACGTAACGCAGGATTCGCTCGGCGACCAGGTCGCCATGGTGCTGCAGGAGCCGTTCCTGTTTTCGGGCACGGTGCTGGAAAACATCCGCTACCACAAAACCGGCGCAACACGCGAGGAAGTGATGCGCGCCGCACAGGCCGTCGGCGCACACGACTTCATCGAGCATTTGCCCGACGGCTACGACACCGAGCTCGAGCAGCGCGGCGGCAATCTCTCGCTCGGCCAGCGCCAGCTGATCAGTTTTGCGCGCGCGCTGGTGGCGGATGCAAAAATCCTGGTGCTCGACGAAGCTACGGCCAGCATCGATTCCTACACCGAGATGCTGATCCAGAAGGCGCTGGTCACGCTGCTGGAAGGCCGCACCGGCCTGGTCATCGCCCACCGGCTCGCCACCATCCGCGGCGCCGATCGCATCATCGTGCTGCAGAACGGTGAGATCGTCGAAAGCGGCAACCACGAGCAGCTGATGGCGGCCAAAGGGCTCTACGCGCGGCTCTACAACATGAACTACGCCTCGTTCGACGACATGTCGGAGGAAGACACAGGCGCGCCGGCCGGCAAGGCGACGTGAGGAGACGGACGCTGCGCTCAGCCGATGGTCGCCTTCGCGGCTAAATCATGATGAGATTTGGTTGAAATCTCATCATGATCTAACTTTTTGTTGGAGCATGATCTTTTCCAAAAACCGGAACCCACTTTTTGGGATCATGCTTAGTCGTGCCAGCCGATGGACAGGCCCTTGGTCCACATGCATTTTTCGACACCTCCCCTAAGGAAGCCTTTCAGGAGAGAGCGCCTGCCGCCACCGAGGCCGTGAAGATCGGCTTCCGTGACAGGCTCGCGCGTCAGCCGCTCGGCTTCATCAGGCGTCAGCGGCAGTTGGACCCAGCATTGCGGATCGTCGCCGCCGACCCAGTCAACGGTCTCGATGAAGACGGAAACGAAGCGCTGCGAACAGACGGGGCAGCCGAGCACCGAGGCGATCAGATGCGACTCGTCGATGAGCGTGGCCTGGTGAGACAGGCCGGCGCGCGCCTCCCAGGCGTCGTCCGGCGACACCGGCCAGCAGCGCTGGCAGCCGAAATTTCCGGACGACGCGTCAGCCATTGATCCTCCTGCGCCTCGTTACATCCCGACCTTGCATGATCCGGTCAAGGTCCTTGCATCGCGGGTCGCATGCGATCATTTCCTAGGCCGCAATTCAATCTGCAACAGCGGCTTCGATCCCCATAGCAGCCATACGTAGAACAGCAGCAGCCCGCCGCCGATCTTGACCATACGCGTCGAGAATGATGCTGCTCTAACGCCACGCGGAGTTGCGGATCACCGAGCAGAAATTGCCGCGATGGAAATGCGGCTCCTTGTCGGCGATCACATCGGCCTTGACGTTGCCGAAGGTGGTCTCGGGCTTGTGCTTGATACCGTCGTAAAAGGCCTCGATGATATCCTCCTTGAGGGCAGGCGCATCCTATTCGGGAATAGCTCGATGTGACGCCCGCCGCCTACCGGCGCGTTCAGGTCGATGAACTGCAGCTGTGTCTTAAGGGCGATTCCGCACTGAATTCTACCGCGCCCCCTAGCGCGCGATGGCACGCTGCGGCGTGCGCCTTAACCTCAACAAACGCCGTCATGATGGGTTTCGTTCCTTAGCCGTCGCATGAAAATGGCTGGGGAACAGGACGGCTTGCCGCGAGTTTCTGTCTTCGAGCCGCGCGGCGTGAATGGCGCGGCAGCGCAAGGAGGAGACGGCATATGGGCCTGGGTACCATTCTTATTATCATCCTTATCATCGCGTTGCTTGGCGGCTTCAGCGGCCTCGGCGGCGGACCATTTTACGGCACGGGTTACTATGGCGGCGGCGGCCTCGGGCTGGTGCTGATCATCGTGATCATTCTGGTTGTTCTCGGACGCATATAGCGTCGCCATCGGCCGCCGAAGCTCGCAGCTACGGCGGCCGCTCTCGGTTTGACGACATTGGTTGGCAGTTGAAGACATTGCTGGCGTCTGGAGACATTGGTGGCACGCAAACTCGACCTGCGCAGTGGCCGGCCGGTCTGGTTTGCCTATCGGGCGCCATCGGTGCCGACGGAAAAACTGACCCGCGACGTCAAGACCGACGTGCTGATCGTCGGCATGGGGATCAGCGGCGCCATGGCCACAGAAACGCTGGCCGGCGCTGGCCATTCGGTGATCTGCATCGACCGTCGTGGACCCTTGCTGGGATCGACTGCGGCGACGACGGCGCTGGTGCAGTTCGAACTTGACCAGCCGCTGACGAAACTTTCGCCGATGGTCGGGAAGGCCGATGCCGGACAGGCATGGCGTCGGTCGCGGCTTGCGGTGTCCAACCTTGGCGGAAGGATCGCCGAACTCGGCATCGACTGTCGCCTTACATCATCCCCTTCGCTCTATCTGGCCGGCGATGTACTCGACCCCTCCGCGCTGCGCGACGAGGCAGAAGCGCGCCGGCAGGTCGGCATCGGCGCAAGCTACCTGACCCGCAAGGTCCTCGCCGACGAGTTTGGTATCGATCGCGCCGGCGCCATCCTGAGCCACGGCAATCTTGCGCTCGACCCGCGCAAACTCACCGCCGGCCTGCTGCTGAAATCGCTGCAGCGCAAGGCGCGTTTCTACGCGCCGGTGCAGGCGACGGCGATCGAGGACAGCCGTGACCAGGTCGCCGTCGCTACCAGCCTCGGTCCGACGATCACTGCGCGGCATCTGGTGCTGGCCACCGGCTACGAACTGACCGATATCATCCCGAAGACCGCGCACAGCGTCGTCTCGACCTGGGCGATCGCCACGGCGCCGCAGCCGAAAAACATTTGGCCGCGCGCCGTGCTGATCTGGGAAGCGTCGGAGCCATATCTGTACCTGCGCGCGACAGCAGACGGCCGCGTCGTCTGCGGCGGCGAGGATGAGGGGTTCACCGACGAGGCGCGTCGTGACCCGCTGATCGCCGACAAGGCGAAACGTCTGGCGAAGAAACTGCATCGCCTGCTGCCGCGGCTCGACGTCCGCCCCGAATTCGCCTGGACCGGCTCATTCGGCACCACGAGCACAGGCATGCCCTATATTGGCGCACTGCCGTGCCACCCACGCATCCACGCCGTGATGGGTTATGGCGGCAACGGTATCACCTTCTCGCAGATCGCTTCGGAGATCGTTGCCTCGGCGATCGGCGGCATCGAAGACTCCGATGCGAAGCTCTTCTCATTCAGCCGGTCCTGATCGGCCGCTTCGCCCTCTTCGCCCGCCACGCCGTCGCCCAAGCAGTAATCTCTACAGCACGGCTAATGAAGCTTCGGTCTTTCAACGGCGCGGTTTAGGGTTTGCAACTGCTGACGCTTTTGAACGTCATTTCATTTTTGCAATCATATTCCGGAGGCCAGTCGTTGCTACTTCTGGTGCAAAATTGGGCGATTATGGCTTCCGCGCTGTACCGGCCAATGAAGATATCAGGCTTTATGGAATTGTCGGTCTGCAGCCCGGTGAAAAAGCTGATTTCCGATCCGCTTTTGCAGGCACAACCGATCATCAGATCGTCTTTCATCCGACCGGCAATCTGAGCGCAGCCTGCCGGTCCAGGAAGTGCGTCCGAGATTCGAGTAATCTCCAGGCAGGTTCCGCGTTGCTGTTCGCGCCACTTCGAGTTCAAGGCGGGAAGATCATCCGCCAATGACGCCGTCGTCGCCGCGCCTAGAAATGTCATCTCGACAATGGCAGAAATCAGGAAAGCCTTCTTCATCGATACCTCTCCCGGTTACGTCCGGTGAGTATAGCATATTTGCAAGGTCTGGTGTGTGAGCGGCTTTACTGACGGAGATCTACGCGATCGCAGGCTCTACGGAGCGGGCGCTCCGGGTGCCGAGAAGAACCAGCGGAATGGCTATGGCATAGACGACCAGCACCGAGAGCCAGATGGCTCCGGGCCACTGCTTCTGGACAACAAAGTAGAAGGTCGAGAAGCCAAGCGGGGCAATGACGGAGGCGAGGCTGACGGCCGATGCCAGCACGCCCTGGAGCTGGCCCTGGCGGGCGGGGTCGACCTGCCTCGTGGCAAAGGCCTGGAACGCCGGGGCGCCGATGCCGGCCAGCGCGAAGACCGGCATGATGGCGAACACCATCCAGCCGTGATTGGCGAAAGCCATGGCGAGAAGGGCAATGCAGGCGAAACCGATGCCGGTGACGACGGCCCAGCGCTCGCCGAGCAGCCTCGCCGCTGGGCCGGGCAGGAATGCCTGCACCAGCGTCTGGCAGACGCCGAACGCACCCAGCGAAAGGCCGATCCAGACGCCGTTCCACTGGAACGTGTCGAAGCCCCAGAGCGCCCAGCAGGTGCCGTAGGCCTCTCCGGTGGCGCTCATGATGAAGAACACCAGGATGATGGGCAGCAGCCCTCTCATCGAGAACACCCAGCGCAGCGGCGCAAGCGGGTTGAGCGCGACCAGATCGAGCTTCTGGCGGGCCGGTGTGCGCGACTCCGGCAGGACGAAGAAGGCGAGTAGAAGATTGCAGGCGTTGAGCACGGCGGCGGCGATGAAAGGCAGACGCAACCAGTATTCGCCGAGCAGACCGCCGAGCACCGGCCCGATGATGAAGCCAGCGCCGAACACGGCGTTGAACAGGCCGAAGCGGCGGGCTCGCTTATCCTGCGGCGACACATCGGTGATGTAGGCCATGGCGACGGAGACGTTGGCGCTGGTCAGGCCGGCAATGGCGCGGCCGAGGAACAGCATCCAGAGCTGCGGCGCGAAGGCCATGACGATGTAGTTGATGGCCGCACCGGCGAGCGAAATGAGCAGCACGGGACGCCTGCCGATATTATCGCTCAAGGCGCCGAGCATGGGCGCGAAGACGAATTGCATGAGCGCATAGAGCGCGGTCATGATGCCGATGTAGGGTACGATGTCAGGGCTGTGCGTCACCTCTTGGAGGAGGCGCGGGAGGATGGGGAAGATGAGACCTATGCCGACGGCGTCGAGCCCGATTGCGGCGAAGATGACGGTAAGGGATTTGTTCATGGCGAAGGTTCTGTTCATGACGAGGAGTTGTTCATAGTGGGGCAGCGCGGTGAGGAGCTTGCCCGTGACGTGCCCTGTGGGCGCGGACCTGCTGGGTTTCTGCGGCGGGGTCGAGCGAAAAGGCTTGTTTTCCGGCTTACCTGTTTCTATACTTGATACCAATCTATACTTAGTACATATTTTGTCAGGAGCACCATGTCAACCCCGCCCGACCGCCGATCCCGCAAGCGCCTCGCCACGCGGCAAGGCATCTCCGATGCCGCCACGCGCCTGTTCTTCGAGCGGGGTTTCGATCAAGTGACGGTGGATGAGATAGCGGCGGCCGCCGATGTCGGGCGGATGACGGTGTTCAATCACTTCCCGCGCAAGGAGGACATGCTCTTCGACCGCGACGAGGAAGGCCGCGAGATGCTGCGCGAGGCTCTGCGGCAGCGCGATCCAGGCATCGCGCCGATCGAGGCGTTGCGGCTGTTCGCGCATCGCCTGGTTGCCGAACGTAGCCCCGTCGTCGAATTCTCCGCCAGGAGCCAGGGCCTGATCAGGACGGTCGAGGGCAGCGAGACGCTCAAGGCGCGGGCGAGAGCGATACGGGATGAGCTGGCGGACGTGCTGACGGTAGCGCTGACTGAAGGCGCGGGGCGTGATGCCGCCGACCCCGACGCCCGGCTGGGTGCGGCGCTGCTCCTGATGACATGGAGTGTGGCCTTCATCCAGGCGCACCGGACGTTTCGAGAAACCCGCGACAGCGGCCAAGCGAGCGCGGCCTTTCTCGCTCTCGTCGACAAGGGCAGCATCGGCCTCAAAGCCGCAATGGCAGGTACGCCTTACGCCTGAGCAATCGCCCGCTTCCGCCCTACGCGCGATCCAGCCCTGCGGCCCATTCGCAATTTTGTACCGAAGGGAATGGACGTGACGTATTTCATAGACTGTCGCGGCGTCAGTTCACATCGTGAACGATCGACAAAGATATTTGCTCGTCGTTGAGATCTGACAGGCCAGACGACGTCACATGGACCATGTGCGGCGCGCGTGGACGTTTTGTCAATAACATGGCCTTCGTTGACTTCGGTCGAATCCAATAGGTCGACCTGTTTACTTGACAACACAGTAAATTCAGCACTTAATCACCACGTTCTTGTCATCCAATTATGGCCAATAAGAGCGGTTCTCGACGACATGGCGGTGGGCTCGTTCATTGTCACGAATACTGTGCTGTCGATATCGGGGCGCGTTGCGTTCGTTTGCCGTCACCTCAGAAATTTTGCCGAACTTGTCGCGGGCTTTGCTCCGCACCGAAGCGTTCCCGGAGATGATGGAGCAGCCCGGTGAGCAGCCCCGACATCAACGGCTCAATTGATTTCGTCGACGGTCCACCCAGCCGCCCCGTGGATATCAGCGTCCGGCTCGAGGACACGACCATGCTCGACGCGCCATCGATCGTGATGGCCGAGACGCACTACCGGCTTGAGCCCGGTTCGACGCAGCCCGTCGCGTTTGTGCTCTCGGTTCCTGACGAAGCAGTCGAAGAGCGGCGGCAATACACGCTGTCTGCCCGCGCCGGGTACCTTCCGGCCGGAGCGGATGACGCATCATTCGGCACAGTGTTGAGTTACCCGTGGCGGCTTGGGTCAAAGACGCCGCAGCGGCTGCGACTTCATTCTTTCGATCGAGACTGAGAGGGAGGGGAAAATGGCGGAAGACGGAGAACTCAAAGCGGGACCAGCCGTGCAAACCACATTTGCGCGGATCGGCAAGACAGTACGCCCGGTTCAATACACAGTCGTCGACGGCCAGGCGGTGGTCGAGGGTTGCATTGTCTTGGGCAGCGCCAAGGAAGCGGCAGACACTCTTGCAGCCGTGCAACAATCGCCAGGAATGCTACGCAAGGGGGCGGTAGGACTTGGATCGGCCATCCTGGGCAAGAAGTTTCGCTGGCCGGGGGGCGTCCTGATCTTCGAAATGGCAGCGACGCTGCCGAAACCAGAGCGCGTCCATGACGCAATGGCCCACTGGTCTGCCAAGACCTCGATCAAATTCCAGCAGCGCGATCCCAGCAACCCCAAGCACAAGAACTTTGTAGCGTTCGTTCCCGGCTCCGGCTGCCGCTCGGCGGTGGGCATGCGGGGCGGGCGCCAGGAACTGGTGCTCGGGCCGGAATGCAGCGCAGGCAACGCCATCCATGAGATCGGGCATGCGCTCGGCCTCTGGCATGAGCAGAGCCGGATCGATCGCGACGCGCATATCCGCATCCGGTTTGACCGGATACAGGCCGGCATGGAGCACAATTTCACGCAGCACATTCACGATGGCATCGACGTCGAGGACTACGATCTCGACTCCATCATGCATTATCCACTCGTCGCCTTCTCCAAGGACGGCAAGCCCACCATTGAGCTTCTCACCGGCCACGCCGGTACCGTTGGTCAGCGCCAGGGGTTGAGCCCTGGAGACCGGGCCACGATCAAGAAGATGTACGGCTAAGATGACCCTCGTATTCGATCGCCGGGCCAAGTTTGCAGGCCAACCCCAGACGCATGCCTTCCTGGTGGGGGTGAGCGAGTATACGCATCTGCCCAAACCGAACGAGCCGCCCGACGCCGAGAAATTCAACCTGCAGCGGCTGGCCTCGCCGGCGCTCAGCGTCTGGGAGATCTGCCGCTGGCTGATCGCCAATGCGGACACGCTCACCTGTCCGCTCGCAACCATCCGCCTGGTGATGTCGCCTTCGGCGAAGGAAAAGCCGAAACTTACCCCGATCGATCTCGGCCAAGGCAAACAATTGAAAAAGACCAAGATCGATCCGGCCGACTGGAAACATTTCGTTCCGGAGGCCATCGAGTGGCGCAAGGAAGCCTCCGCCGACCGCAACTCCATGACCTTTTTCTATTATTCCGGGCATGGCCTGGAGCGCCTCGGCACGCCTTTGATCACGCTGGCCGATTTCACCGATCCGGCAGCCGGCGGCGTGCTGCAGCGCTCATGCGAGGTGGCCGCCAATTTCGTGCTTGGCATGGCGCCCTCAGCGAACCGGCCGGAGATGGCCAGGACCCAGTTCTATTTTGTGGATTCCTGCCGCGAGACCGTCATGGACTACCCCGGCCTGGCGAACCCGCCCGGCACCGTGTGGGATACACTGCCGGGCATCGACGACCGCGCAACGCCGATGTTCATGGCTTCCTATCCTGGCGCCATCGCGATGACGATCGCAGGCAAGAGGACTGACTTCTGCGAGGCGCTGATCAAGTGTCTGGACAATGGAGCGGAGAACCGGGATTTGAACGACCCGCAACAGCGCTGGCCGGTCAGCAGCTTCACCCTCAATACGGCGCTCAGCAACCATTTCCAGCTGAAGAAAACCGGCCAGTATTCAACGGCGGCAGGCACGAGTTTCAAGAACGTGACGCTGCGGTGGCTAACATCGCCGCCGGAGGTCGAGTTCCGGCTGGTCATTCGCCCCGACGCGGCGATCGGCGTTACCGGGCTCGCATTGGAGCGTGTGGGCGGCGGCTTCCACAAGGATATTCCACCTTCGGAGGCGGATCACCCCTACGCTGTGACCTCGCGGGCGGGAATATTTCAGCTGACGGCCAAGGCCGCGGCCGGATTTTCCGAGGTCACCGATATCCAACTCATCAACCAGCAGACGCCGAACTGGCCGATAAGCATGGCTGCAATCGTGCCCGCGCCTCCGCCGGCAGCCCTGCCCGCGGCTCCCATGGCGGGGCCGCCCGCTGCGCCACCTGCAGGTCCACCGGCGGCCCCACCGGCGGGTGGGGGATAGGAGGGTAAGATGAGCGGCAAGTTGACCCTGTCCATACCTGCGAGCCTCGGCATCTCCGATGCCCGAGTCTCGATCCTGGACCACGATCTGAAGATTGTCGGCGAGACCACGCTCGCCCAGCCCGCCGAGGGCATCGACCTCGCCCCGGGTTTTTATGCAGCCCGCGCACTGCTGCCCAATGGCACGTTCCTGGAAACGGCGTTCCAAATGCCGACCTCAGGCGAGAATGCCGAGGTCATGCTTACGCAGGCCAGGGTGGGCTCGTCCCTACCCGCCACGAGCAACAGCGCTTTCGAGCGCCTGAATGTGCCGGGCTACGAATCCGACGCAAACGTGCTGGAAGGCGTTGGGCTGGAAAGCATGGGGCTCGAAAGCCTCGAAAGCGTGCAGGAATCCGCCCCACGCGAATTCGCGCTGATATCGGTCGACTTCGAGGGGCGGACTTTGTCGGAAGGGCAGAAACTTTCGACCGATCCCTCCGGTTGGATCGCGATCCCCGGCAGTTTCCTGCCCGGCTTTGTGCGGACGGCGGACGACGATGGCCGTTATTTCTATGTGGCGGCTCCCGTTTCCGGAACCGAAGGGGCGCAGATTTCTATCCCTGCCACAGCGTCGGGCAATTTTGCGGTGAAGCTGCAGGACCCGGACGCCGATCTGTTTATCCGCTATCTCGAAGGCCGTCAGCTCGAGCAGCTTTCGCTGATTTCGGACTATTGGCGCAAGGCGAGAGATCTGCTCGCCGACAAGCATGAATTTCCGATCGCCGCTGCCGTCGGCGCCTACGTCATGATGCTGGTGGGACCGCCCGACGGGCGCGAAAGCGAGAGCACGTCCAGCGGCAACTGGCTGGACCGCTGGACTGAAATGCTGTGTCGCGACACGCCCTGGCTGGCGGACGGGCTGTGTATCAGGGCCGAGGTGCGCGCGCGGCGCGGCGAGCACCGCGAAGCGCTGGACCTTCTCTACGAATTGCCGTCGCGCGGCCTGCCGATGTTCACGCCAGGCTTGCGTTTTGCTCTCGATCGCCTGAGCGGCTACCGCAACGCCTCGGGAAGATATTTCAACCAGGCTGACGGCGAAAAAATAGGCGCGCTTCTCGATCGGCTCTACCGCACCGCAAGCAACGCCAATTTCGACCGACCGGTGCTGAATTTCCGCGAACCGGCCGACGCCTGGGCAAGCAGGAAGGCAGCAATGCCGAAATAAGTTCCAACCAAAATCGAGAAAGCGAGGATGCCGTGGGCAAGCTTGAGGACCAACTGGCGCGGTTGCGCCGCTTCAACGCGTCGGTCAGGGCGGGCGACCCGCAGCTTGCCGAAGAGAGCGCCGATCTCGGAGCCGAGAACGAGGCGATAGAGATCGCGCGATCCCCCGAGGCGCTTGATGAGGCCGTAGAGTTGGAAAGCATCGCCATGCGGCGCGAGCGGCCGGTGCTGGCCATCCTGAACAACGTGACCAAGCTTGTCTTCATCGACAGAGCCGATAGCGCAATCTGGGAGGCGCGGCTGAAGAAGGCCAGGCCGCTGCTCGACAAGGCAATTCGCGCCGTTGGGCGGATCAATCTTCTTGGCGCGCCGTTCGAGTGGGTGGGCACAGGATGGCTGGTCGCCGAGAACGTGCTCGTCACCAATCGCCATGTCGCCCGGGAATTCGCAGCGCGGAAGGGCGCTGGCTTTACATTCAAGCCAGGGGTGAGCGCACCCATGGAAGCGAGCACCGATTTTCTGGAGGAGATCGACAATCCCGACCAACTCCTTTTCAAGCTGGTCAAGCCGCTGCACATCGAGGATGCAGCGGGCTATGACGTTGCCTTCTTCGAGATCGAGATAGTCTCCGGAAAGGCCAAGCTTGCAAGCCCTATCGATCTGGCCACGGACATCAGGCAGACCGAAAACGTCGCGACTATTGGCTATCCCGCCTATGACAGCCGCATTCCCGAACCGGAGCTGATGGAGCGCATCTTCGGCAAGATCTACAACAAGAAGCGGCTTGCGCCTGGCGGCGTGACTCGGGTGGAGCCGACGCGCATCTTGCACAATTGCACGACACTCGGCGGCAATTCGGGGTCGGTGGTCTTCGATCTCGACAGGGGAAATGCGATTGGGCTGCATTTCAGCGGCAGCTTCCTTTCGACGAACTACGCTGTGCGCGCCGACGTGGTCAAGAAACTGCTCGACGACGTACGGGCTGGCCGCGTGCCGCGCCGCACGGAGACGCCGTCTCGCGATGCGCCCCCGGCCCCGACGCCGCAGCGCCGCCCCTCGACCGTCGTGCGCCAGAGCGTCAGCGGCAACAGCCTGACGATCCCGTTGACGTTGCGCATATCGGTGGAGCTCGATCGCGGCGGTCCGCTGGCGCCAGTGTTGGCGCGAAGCAGGGTGACGGACAGCGGTGCAGACGACTCGGACATGATCGACGACACAGAGTCCGTCGCCGAAGACTATCGCGACCGCGGCGGCTACGACCCTGCTTTCCTCGGCGACGTATTCAGCGTCGACATGCCGACGGTGATACGCGGCGCCGACGACATTCTTGAGTTCCAGGAGGACGGCGTTTCCAAGACGGAGCTTCGGTACGAACACTATTCCGTCATCATGAGCCGCAGCCGCCGCATGTGCTTTCTGAGCGCCTGCAACATCGACGGCAATCAGTCCAAGAAGAGCGCCCGCGTCGCCTGGAAATGGGATCCGCGCATTCCCAAAGAACAGCAGATCATGAAGGAATGCTACGGCAACCCGCCGAAGTTCAGCCGGGGGCATATGACACGGCGGGAGGATCCGGGCTGGGGTTCGCCGGAAATCGCCAAGCGCGGCAACGAAGATTCCATGCACGTCACCAATGTGACGCCGCAGATGCAGGCCTTCAACGCCCCAATATGGCTGGCGCTCGAGGACTATGCGCTGCAGCATGCCCGCGAGGATGCGATGAAGATTTCGGTCTTCACCGGCGCCTATTTCGCAAAAGCCGACCCGGAGATGTATGGCGTCCGCATTCCGGTGGCCTTCTGGAAGGTCATCGCCTTCATCCACGATGACACCGGCAAACTCTGCGCGACGGGGTACGAGATGGACCAGCAGCAAAGTCTGTTGCCGGAAGAGGAATTCGTGTTCGGGGCATTTACGTCACCGCAACTCGGCACCGCGACACAGGTTTCCATCCGCAGCATCGAAGCGCGCAGCGGCATTAATTTCGGCAGGCTTGCCGCCGTGGATCCTTTGGCCGGCGATGAGGAAAGCGTATCTGCAGGCGGCGCGGCATTGCCACTTCTTGCCATGGAGCAAATCCGGTTCCTTCGTTGATAGACGGCCATCATGGAAGAACTTGACTGACGCGCATTCCGTGGACCAGGCCACGTCCGTAGATGCGTGCGCTAACGCCCATGGCGGTTCCTGGCGTGGAAGACGCCGCCAGGAACCGGCCTCTCAAACCCGCTTTCTCTCCACCATCAGAAACACCACCAGCACACAGCACAGCAGGCCAAGCGACGATGGCAGTCCCTGATGTCCGGTCAGCTGCATTGCCAGCCCGGCCACGGGTGAGCCGACGATGCCGCCTATGCCCCACACGAACCCGAAGGCGGCATTGCCGGCGATCAAGGCCTGGCCGGTGAAGCGCTCGCCGAGCTGGATCAGCGACAACGTGTAGATGCCGAACGAGACCCCGCCCCAGACGAAGAAAAGCGGCCAGATGAGCCAGGTGTCGAAGAGCAAGGGCAACAGCAGGCAACCGGCAAGGCAAGCCAGGACACAGAACAGCATCATCCGCTTCGAGCCAAACCGTTCGGCCGCGCGCCCGAGCACAATCTGCAGCACGGCATTGCCTGCGATGAAACAGGTGATCAGCGACGCGATGCGCTGCTCGGCGCTGCTGAGCGCGGCGCCATAGACCGCGAACAGGGACAGCAGAACCTGTTCGAAGGCTGCAGCAGTGAAAACCGCAAACAAAAGCAGCGGCGCCAGCGCGAAGAAGCCGCCGACCGATACCGCTTCGCCCTCATGCGGCATGTCGGGCAGGCGCGGCGCGACGGCGAGCACGATCAGGCCGCAGACGAGGAAGGCCGCGCTGCCGATGATGAAAGGCGGCCACCCTTGCGTGCCGACCAGGCTAAGCGACAGTGGGCCGAGGCCGAAGCCTGCCGAAACGATCGAGGAGTAGAGGCCCATGATGCGGCCCCGGCGCGTGGCGGGCGTGATCGAGACCAGCCAGGTTTCACTGATCACATAGAGCGGATTGGCAAAGAAGCCGAGCAGGAAGCGCAGCGGCATCCAGGCCCAGACGTCCTGCGTCCAGGCAATCGCGATCAGGGCGGCTGCCGCCAGGATCGAACACAGGACCGCGAAGCGCGCCGCACCCACGCGCCGGACAAGCGCCGGCGTGAAGAGCGACGAGACAATGAAACCCAGCGGCGTCATCGCCGCCGAGAAGCCGATCAAGCCCGGTGTCGTCCCCTGCCGTTCGAGGATGAAGCTGAGCAGCGGATAGGTCAGCCCCTGCGCCACGGCGAACACCGTGACGGTCGCGATGATGGCGGCCATCGCGGCCCACGGGATGCGGTTCTCTCGCGGTGACGTCGCGTCTTCGGCGCTCATGCAGCCTTCGAAGCAGGATCGGCAAATTCAGGCAAGTGTAAATGCCGGCGGGGCGTCGTGGCGCCCGGCATTCGGCTTACACCTGCCAGAAGCGTTTTACGATCTCTGCCTCGACCTGGCGTCCGGTCAGGCCGATATCATCGATCAGATGCGGATTGGCCTCCGCCATCTGCTTCAGGTCCCAGCGAAAGCGTATCCGCTCGCGCCAGGCGGCAATCATGCCTCGCGGGCTCGGCAGGCTCCGGCGAGATGACGCCACGGGTTTTTCCGGCCAGGCTGCCGGAGCAGAAGCAAGAGTATCGTTCATGGCAACCTCCATTCGGTTTGAGGGGGCAAGAACCCTCGGTAGGAGGCTGAACTCTGCAGCATGCGGACGGCGCCGTAATTAAGCCTTCCCAAATAGTTCTCAAAACTTCCAAACCGGTTATAGATGCGCGCTATGCAGGGATCGCGCTTTGCCTTTGGTCCGTTCGTGCTTGATCCCGGTGCGGGAACGCTCCTTCGGGACGATGTTCCCGTCGCCGCCGGCCACCGCGGACTGCAGCTGCTGGCAGCGCTCGTTGCCCGGCCCGGCGAGATCCTGGCCAAGGCCGAGTTGATGGACGCGGCATGGCCAGGCACCGCAGTCGAGGAAGGCAATCTCACGGTGCAGATCGCGCAATTGCGCAAGTTGTTGGGTCCGGCCGCGAACGGCGGTGAATGGATATCGACGGTTCCGCGCGTCGGCTATCGTTTCACCGGCGCCATCGAAGAGCTCGGTGATGCGAAGCGACAGGCTTTGCCGCTGCCCGCCAAGCCGTCGATAGCCGTGCTGCCCTTCGCCAATTTCAGCAACGACCCCGAGCAGGAAGCCTTCGCCGACGGGTTGACCGAAGACCTGATCACCGACCTGTCCCGGATCGGCGGCCTGTTCGTCATCGCGCGCAACTCGACCTTTGCCTACAAGGGCAAGGCGGTGGATGTTCGCGCGATCGCCAGGGAACTTGGCGTGCGTTATCTGCTGGAGGGCAGCGCCAGACGTGCCGCCGGGCGCGTCCGCATCAACGCGCAGCTGGTCGACGCGCTGAGCGGCGAGCATTTGTGGGCGGACCGCTTCGATCGCGGCCTGGAAGATATCTTTGCCGTCCAGGACGAGGTGACGGCCAAGATCGTCGAGGCGCTGCTCGGCCGGCTGCGAGCGCCGCTGCCGCGCAACCGACCCCAGAATCTCGAGGCTTATGATCTCTGCGTGCGGGCGCGCAAGCTGATCGAAGGTTCGCCGCAGACGGCGCGGGAAGCGCATCTGATGCTTACGCGCGCGGTTGCGCTCGATCCGCAATACGCCGAGGCGCATCGCTGGCTTGCCATGAACCACTGGATGGGATGGGTGCATTGGGGCGAGCCCATCGAACCCAACCGTGGCGTTGCCTTGCAACTGGCGCACAAGGCCGTGGCGATCGACCCCAACGATGCCGGCTGCCACTGGGTGCTTGCCAACCTGCTTGCCTATGAGCGCAGCTTCATCGAGGCGGATGCCGAATTCGCCAAGACGTTCGAGCTCGACCCGAACGAGGCCGACGCTTGGGCGACATTGTCGGACATTACGGTCCTGGCCGGACGAGTAGAGGACGGCCTTGAGCACATTCGCAAGGCGTTCCGGCTGAACCCGTTTCCGCCAAGTTGGTACTATCTGATGCTCGGCCAGGCGCAATATGCGGCACGCGAGTACGAAGCCGCTGTCGAGACACTGCGCAGGGAAGAGACTTATCGGACAAGCTCACGCCGTTTCCTGGCGGCAGGCCTTGCCCAGCTCGGCCGGCTCGACGAGGCACGAGCGGAAGTCGAAATGTTCCTCGTCGCCAATCCGCATTTCACAACCCGCCACTGGGTCGAGACCGAGCCATTCCGCGACACTGCCACGCTCGAACATTTCGTCGATGGCTTCCGCAAGGCCGGCCTGCCGGAGTGATGGACCGGCGGCGACCTGTCGCCTACCGCGCCGTCGCCTTTGCGTAGCGGCCGGGCGGCTGGCCGACATGGCGGCTGAAGGCGGTGCTGAAGGTGCTGGCTGAGCCGTAGCCGACGCGCTCGGCGACATCGGCGATGTCGATCTCCTGCCGACGCAGCATGTCTTTGGCGAGCGCCATGCGCCAGGCCAGAAGATATTCCATCGGCGGCACGCCGACATAGCGGCTGAAGCGGCCGAAAAATGCCGACCGGGAGAGCGCCGCCTCCCTTGCGAGCTCCGCCATCGTCCAGGGACGAGCCGGATCGGCATGCATCTGCCGGATGGCTTCGGCCAGCCGGACATCCCCCAGGCCGCGCGGCAGTCCGGCGGGTGCATCCGGCGTCTGCGTCAGCCGCAAGGATTCGACCAACAGGATCTCGATCAGCCGGGTCAGCACCAGCTCGCGTCCCGACTGGCGTCGGGCGGCCTCCTCGATCAACAGTTTCACCAGGATCGACAGGCGTTCGACGCCGCGGACATGGACCTGATCCGGCAGCAGCGAAACCAGTAGTCCGGAATCCTCGCTGTCGAAGATGAAGTAGCCGCCGAGGATACGCACGCTTGGCGGACCATCCTGGTCGCCATGGCGAACTTCGCCATCCGCCGTCAAGGCCGCGACATGCGGATCGATGACTTCTGGAATGACGGGCTCAAACCCAGTCATGGTGAAACCCGGTGTCTTCGGCAGCAGGATGAAATCGCCGGCCTCCAGCGTGAGCGGCTGCTGACCGTCGACGGCCAACCGGCACGCGCCCTCGATCACGATGGCGAAGCTCGGATGGCCAAAATCACCATAGCGAACGCCCCAGCGGCCGGCGCCGCTAATGCCCTTGGTGAACACGCCCCGGGGCCGGAGCAGTTCAATGATTTCGGAGAGCGGGTCGACCATTGAATGGACTTTTCCAAACAAATGACAAGAGGTCAATTGCCGATAGTCCTTGCGCCAAGGTACTCGCCGCAGCGCTCCGGTATCAGCGCCGGTTGTCGACACCAAAGACGATCGCTTGCCGCCCCTCGGCGCTTCCCGCTTTCAGCCGCTCCAATGCGCTGGTTGCCTCGGCGAGCGTGACGCGCTGAACCTGGGCCTCGAAGGGTCGCGCCTCATGCAACTGGATCAGTTCGCGCATCTGCGCGCGTGTGCCGACGCTGGTCCCGGTTATCCAGACACCACTTGCGGTCAGCCATTCCTGGCTGAGCGGCACCGGCTGCGAGACCATCGCCGCCGCGATGATCCGGCCGCGCGGACGAATTGCCGCGACCATCGCATCCCAGCTTGCTGGCGTCGGCGCAAAATTGATGCAGACATGCGCACGCAAATTTGCCGGCCAGTTGTTGGCCAGCCCGGGCGAGGCAAGCAAAGTGTGCTCGGCGCCGAGGGAAGCTGCAACGCGAAGCTTGGCTGCATCCGTATCGATAGCGACGACCACAGCGCCAAGGCGTTGAGCTATCTGGATCGCATAGAGGCCGAGCCCACCACAACCGAAGATGGCGCAGATCTCTCCAGCTTTTATCCCTGCCCTTTGCACCGCGCCGAAAGCGGTCAGGCCAGCGCACATCAGCGGCGCCAGCTCAGCTGCATCGCCTTCCTCCGGCAGCCGCGCGGCAAAGCGTGCATCGGCAACGACATATTCGGCAAAGGTGCCTGCAACATTGAAGCCATGCGCGCGCTGGTGCTGGCAGAAAGACTCCATTTCGGCGTGGCACTCGTCGCAGTCGCCGCATGTGTCGTGCAGCCAGGCGACGCCCGCACGCTCGCCCAGCCGCCAATTCGTGACGCCGGCGCCGAGCTGTACCACCCTGCCGACGCCCTCGTGGCCGAGGATAGAAGTCGACTGCCCCGATGCCGGCCGCACGTGGCCTTGCCAGACATGCACATCGGTATGGCATATGCCGCTGGCTTCCAGGCGAACCAGTATTTCTCCTGGACCCGGCTCCGGCCGGGGCACAGCCATGATGCGCAGCGGCTGACCCGCGCTCTCCAGCACGGCCGCGAGCATGCTCTCACTCATCTAGAGACCCAGCGCGCTTTTCACGACCGGCAGGCCTGGCTGACCGTCAAGGGTCGAGACGCCGTCCAGCCATTTCGCCAGCTTGTCGGGATTGCGCTTGATCATCTCGCGGGCGGCTTCGTCGGCGGACTTTCCCTCCCCCAGGATCATGCGCATGCCGTAATTTTCATAGGTAAGATCGAAGGCCAGGTTGGCGAACAGCTTGGCCGCGTTGGGGCATTCCGTCGAAAAGCCCTTGCGGGCGATGGTGCGGACCGTAGCGCCACCGAAATTCGGCCCGAACTCGATGTCCCCGCCCGACAAATAGGTGATCTTGTAGTCGAGGTTCATGGGATGCGGCTCCCAGCCGAGGAACACAACCCAGCCCTTGTCCGCCACCGAGTTTGCGACCTGCGTCAGCATTGCCGCCTCGCTGGACTCGATAATCTGCCAGTCGCCGAGCCCATGGCGGTTGGCCGCCACCATGTCGACCAGCGGCTTGTTCGAGCCCGCCTCGATGCCATAGATCTTGCTGCCGAACTTGTCGGCGTGGGCGGCGAGGTCATCGAAGCTCTTGATCCCTTGGTCCGCAACATATTGCGGGACGGCGAGCGTGTATTTGGCGCCCTCAAGATTGATGCCCAACACTTCGACCGATCCCTCGTCGAAATAGGATTTGTATTCCTCGTCCTGGACCGGCCGCCAGTTGCCGAGGAACACATCCATGTCGTTCTCCTTCAGCGCCGAATAGGCGACGCCGAGGCCGAGCAAGGTCTGCGAGGCGTCGTAGCCCAGGGCGTCGAGGATGACCTCGGCGGTGGTGTTGGTCAGCGCAATGTCGGTCCAGCCAAGGTCCGCCATGCGGACCTTCTGGCACTGTGCCGCGTCGGCGGCCATGGCGGGTGAAGCGATCAACCCCGAAAGCAAGGCAAAGATGACTGTCGTGCGCATTCTTGGTTCCCCATTTTCTTGATGAGACGACTGCCAGCCAACGCTATTGCGTTTTCGCTGTATGTCAATATAGAATCTTGTATGAGCGTACAAAAATCTTATTTGCTAGAAAGGGAAATGGCGACTCAGGGCAAGCGAACCAGAATCGAGGACATACGGCGCGTCGAGCTGATCGCGGCCGCGCATCGCGTATTCCTTGAGCATGGGCTGCAAGGCATGACCTCGGCCCGCATATGCCGCGAGGCCGGCATGTCTCCGGGCATTCTCGCGTACTATTTCAAGGGCAAGGACGAAGTCCTGTTCGGCATGGTGCGCTACAACAACCGCCTGCTGATGGAAGATGTCATCGCGCGGCTCGTTGCGGCGCAGACCAATTGGGCGCGGCTGGAAGCGGTCGTCGAGGGCAACTTTCCCGCACAGGCTTTCACCCGCCCCATCGCCAGCGCTTGGATATCCGTCTGCGCCGAAGCCGGCGTAAACGAGCAATATGCCCGGCTCCAACGCCTGTTCCACCGGCGGCTGCGCTCCAACCTGGCTTCGGTGTTTGGCGGCATGTTCGATGCGGCGCGCCTGCACGAGGCGAGCCTGATCATCGCTGCCCTGCTCGACGGACTTTGGCTGCGCAAGGCGGTTGCCGACGATATCGGACGCGACGAGGCCATCATCCTGGTGTTCACCGGGATTCGCTCCTTGGTGAGCGACAGGGAAGAGAAGCTTCTGCGTTCAGGCCGAGAACCCAAGCGAGCGGCTGCCCGGCGAAGGTGGCAATGAGCCCCTGCCGCACCTGGCGACAATGTTCGCCGGCGCGGCAGACATGGCGGCGGAACTAGGCAGCCACAGCATGGCGCGCCTGGCTCAATGCAACCGCGTCGGGTCCTGCGGGGAAACTGATCGTCGCGGTGTCATCATGCGCGGCCTTCCAGACCATTTCGGCGACGTCTTCGGGCACGGTGTGCGCCGTCGGCCGAGTCATCTCCGCGAAGATCTCGCTGGCATAGCCGGCATAGGCTTCAGGGATGAAGCGCTCGATGTAGGATGCTGCGTCGCGCGAGAAAGCGGTCGTCGGCCCGTAGCCCGGCTGGACCATCTTCACACGGATGCCGAAATGATTGAGCTCGTTGGCAAGCGAGGCGGTGAAGCCGTCAATCGCCGTCTTGCTGGCGGTGTAGATGGCAACCAGCGGCATCGGCGCCAGCACGGCGCTGGAGGTGACATTGATGAGCGTGCCTGAACGGCGGGCGCGGAACTGCGGGATCACCGCCTGGGTCATGGCCATGACACCGAATGTGTTGGTTTCGAAAATCTGGCGCGCCGTGTCGATCGACGTCGCCTCGAAAGCACCGAACATGCCGATGCCGGCATTGTTGACCAGCACGTCGATCGGGCCGGCCGCTCCGACCGCGGCCTTAATGCTGTCGGCATTGGTGACGTCGAGCGGCACGATATGGATGCGGTCGGATTTGGGCAGGACATCCTCACGCGGGGTGCGCATGGCGGCGACGACATTCCAGCCCTTGGCGTGGAAAAGCCTTGCGGTTTCGAGGCCGTAGCCCGACGAGGTTCCAGTGATGAAAGCGGTCTTCATGGCGATCTCCTTGGTTGCGGATGATGCCAGGATACTTCGCCGAAGTCGGACTATATATAATCCGAAGTCCGTAACTAATTTGCATAAGTCCAAACCGCGCGATTGGGCAGGCGAGATCTACAAACCCCGACCGTTCGCAGTGATTTTCTTGGCCGAACGAAAGCGGTCCTGCCAGGTCAGCCATCGATCCACATGGCGTCCGGCACGACCACCAGCTTGCCAACGAAATCCTTGGCGATGAAATCGGCCTGCGCCTTGTGGAAATCGGACAGTTTGTAGACACCGCCCACCAGCGGCCGGATTTTCTTGGCCTCGATGTATCCAACAATGCGGCGGAAATCGGCGCGCGTGCCCTGGCTGGAGCCGTGCAGTTGCAGCTGCTTCAGATACATGGTCCGGAGATCGAGCTGCACGACCGGTCCGGCGATCGCGCCGGCGGTGCTGTAGCGGCCTTCGGGTCGCAGAATGCGCAGCAGGTCGTTGAAGATCGCGCCGCCGACGAGGTCTGCGACCACGTCGATCGGCTGGCCGCCAGTCGCTTCATTCACGGCTTGCGGCAGATCGGCGACGCCGCGGGTGATGACAGCCTCGGCGCCGATGTCGCGCACCGTCTGCTCCTTGCCCTTGCCGACGATGGCGTAGGGAATGGCGCCGCGCGCCCGCGCCAATTGCACGATGCCGGAGCCGACACCGCCGGAGGCACCGGTGACCAGCACGCGCTCGCCGGCTTTGAGTGCGGCGCGCTCCAGCATCTGCTCGCCGGTAAGGTACGCACAGCAGAAGGTGGCGAGTTCGACATCGCTCATCTCGGTATCGACGACATGCGCATTCTCGGCCGGCACCGTCTGGTACTCGGCGTAACCGCCGTCGCGGCCATGGCCCATATAGTCGATGTCGGCGAGCGAATCGTCATCGCGGTTGTAGATCGAAAAATCGACCATCACCCGCTCACCGATGCGGTCCGGCGAAACGCCTTCGCTTACGGCAGCGATGGTGCCGACCGTGTCGGTGCCCTGGATGCGCGGGAAGGTAAGCGTGTTGCCTTGCCGGCGCCAGGTCGACACGGCGGCGGCGTCCTCCTCCGTGCCATAGGCGCCCTGGCGCACCCAGACATCGGTGTTGTTCATGCCGCAAGCACTGACCTTGACCAGCACTTCGCCCGGGCCGGGCGTAGGCACTTTCACATCGGTGCGATAGACGAGTTTCTCCGGTCCGCCGTGCCCTGTCAGCAGCACGGCAGCCATGGTGGCGGGAACGGTTTTGATCATGGCATTCATAATCGATTTCAGAGATTGGCGAACACGCTGTTGACGGCATCCGCCGTCTTCGAGACGACGATGTCGGCTTCCTCACGCGTGAGGCAAAGCGGCGGCGCGAAGCCGAGAATGTCGCCCTGCGGCATGGCGCGGCCGATGACACCGCTGGCGGCAAGGGCCGTCGCCACTTGCGGACCGATCTTCTGCGAAGCGTCGAAGAACACGCGGTCGTCCTTGTCGGCGACGAACTCGACTGCCGCCAGCATGCCGTCGCCGCGCACATCGCCGACATGCTTGTGACCACCGACCGCCTTGGCGAGTTCCGCGCGGAAATAGGCGCCGGTCTCGCGGGCATTTGTCACCAGGTCCATCTCGTCGATCAGTTCGAGATTGGCGACACCGGCGGCAACGCAGATCGGATGCGCCGCATAGGTCCAGCCATGGCCGAGCGAGCCGAGCTTGTCGGAACCCTGCACCAGCACTTGCCACATCTTGTCGGCAACGATGACGCCCGACAGCGGCGCATAGGCCGAGGTCAGGCCCTTGGCGATGGTGATCAGGTCCGGCTTGATGCCGTAATGGTCGGAGCCGAACATGGTGCCGAGACGGCCGAAGCCCGTCACCACCTCGTCGGCGACCAGCAGCACGTCATACTTCTTCAGCACGGCCTGGATCTTTTCCCAGTAGCCGGTCGGTGGCGGCACGATGCCGCCGGTGCCGAGGATCGGCTCGCCGATGAAGGCGGCGACTGTTTCGGGGCCTTCCGCCAGGATCATCTCTTCCAGCTTGTCGGCGCAATGTTGCGAGAACTGCTCCTCGCTCATCGATCGGTCGGCGCGGCGGAAATAGTAAGGCGCCTCGGTGTGCAGGATCGGCGCGCGCGGCAGGTCGAAGGCGTTGTGGAACAGGTCGAGCCCGGTGAGCGATCCCGTCATCACGCCCGAGCCATGATAGCCGCGCCAGCGCGAGATGATCTTCTTCTTTTCCGGCCGGCCCAACACGTTGTTGTAGTACCAGATCAGCTTGATGTTGGTTTCGTTGGCGTCCGAACCGGAGAGGCCGAAATAAACCCTCGACATGCCTTTCGGCGCGCGGTCTATGATCATCTTGGAAAGCGTGATCGAGGCCTCTGTGCCGTGGCCGACATAGGCGTGGTAATAGGCGAGGTTCTTCGCCTGGGTGGCGATGGCGTCGGCGATCTTCTGGCGGCCATAGCCGACATTGACACAATAGAGCCCGGCAAAGGCGTCGATGCTCTTCTTGCCATTGTTGTCCCAGACGGTGACGCCTTCGCCGCCGGCCATGATGCGCGTCGGGCTCTCGCCCCGCGCATGCGTGCCCATATGGGTCGAGGGATGGAAGAAATGGTCGCGATCCCAGGCGTTGAGTTCGTTGGACTGGTCGAGCATTTTTGGACTCCTTGAGGAAAGCGAACGCGACTTAAGATGTGTTGAGATTCAGGTCAGGCCGAGCCGAAAATGTCAGGTTTCGAGAACCGGAGCGGAGCGTACTCAAGTACGTGAGCACCGGAAGCGCAGAAGCCTGGCATTTGCAGGCCGGCATCACCTGAATATCGACACATCTTAGGCCACGTCCAGGCAGAGATATTTGAGATCGGTGAAGGCTTCGAGGCCGTGGCGCGAGCCTTCGCGACCGATGCCGGACTGCTTGACGCCACCGAACGGGATCGGCGCGCCGGTGATCTTGACGCGGTTGATGGCCACCATACCGTAGTCGAGCGCGCGGCCCATGCGCTGCTGACGGCCGCCGTGCTCGGTGACGACATAGGCGACCAGACCATATTCGGTGGCGTTGGCGCGGGCGATCACTTCGTCCTCGCTGTCGAAAGGCGTGACGGCGACCACCGGCCCAAAAGTCTCTTCGCGCATGATCAACGCTTCGTCGCTGACATCGGCCAGCAGCGTCGGCTGGTAGAACAGCGGTCCGGCCTGATGCCGCTTGCCGCCGGCGAGGCAGCGCGCGCCATGAGCGATGGCATCGGTGACCTGTTCCTCGACCTTGGTGACGGCGCGCTCATGCATCAGCGGCCCGATGTCGGTCTTGTCGGCAAGACCGTTGCCGGTCCGCAGCGCCTCGATGCGCCTTGCGAAGGCGGCGCAGAAGCGATCGTAGATCGGGCGCTGGACATAGATGCGGTTGGCTGCGAGGCAATCCTGTCCTGACGTGGCGAACTTGGCGTCGATGGCAATGCCCACCGACTTGTCGAGATCGGCATCGGCGAAGACGATCAGCGGCGCATGGCCGCCAAGCTCCATCACAAGCCGCTTCATCGTCGGCGCGCTCTGCGCGGCTATCAACCGACCGATCTCGGTCGAGCCGGTGAAGCTCATGGCGCGAACCCGCGCATCCTCGCACATCCGGCCGACAATCGTCGCGGCCTTGCCGGTGACGATGTTGAAGACACCGGCAGGCAGGCCGGCGCGCTCGCCGAGTTCGGCCAGCGCCAGCGCCGACAGCGGCGTCTCCGAAGAGGGATGTGCGACGATGGTGCAGCCGGCGGCAAGGGCTGCGGCCGCCTTGCGGGTCAGCATCGCCGACGGGAAATTCCACGGCGTCACTACACCGACGACACCGAGCGGTTCGCGCCGCACCATCATTTCGGCATTCGGCAGATGGCTGGTGACGCTCTCGGCGTTCAGGCGCTTTGCTTCTTCGGCATACCATTCGACAAAGGACGCAGCATAGTCGATCTCGCCGAGTGACTCCTGCAGCGGCTTCCCCTGCTCCAGCGTCATCAGCAGGGCCAGATCATCCTTGGCCGCAATGATCAGCTCGAACCATTTTCTTAAGATTTTTGAGCGCTCCTGCGGCAACAGCGAACGCCATGCCGGGAAGGCGCGCGCGGCGGCATCGATTGCTTTCGTCGTTTGCCGGGCATCGAGTGCAGCGACGAAAGCAACTGTGCTGCCGGTCGCCGGATCGGTGACCTCGAAGCTTTCGGCGGCCTCACTCGCCGTCCAGTGGCCGCCGACATAGGCAAGCTCGCGCAGCAGCCGGCGATCGGTGAGACGGTCGAGCGCTTCATGGCGATGTGAGCGGGCGAAATGCGCGGACATGGTCGAGGCCTCCCGGTTCGGACGATGCGGGAAGACTATCTGGCGTCAGCAGACAGAGAGGCTGTTTGCACGCCTTGAAGGAGAGAGACTCTCTCTATTGCGTGGGCCCAACAGACAATCTCTCTGGGCCTACGACGGCATCGGCAGCAACTCGGCTATCGGAAGTACAATCTCCTCCTTCACCGTCTTGGTGACGATGTAGGTGAAGTAGCGGTCGATGCCGATCTCGCGCTCGAGCAAGCCGTCGACCAGCCGCTGATAGGCGTCGATGTCGCGCGCCATCACCTTCAAGACATAGTCGACGCCGCCACCGACCGACCAGCAAGCGACGATTTCGGGGATGTCGCGGATGACCCGCTCGAAGCGGTCGAAATCGGCCTGGCGGTGGCTGGCCAGCGTCACCTCCATCAGCACGGTGGCGACCGGCGCCACGACGCGCATGGCGATCCTGGCGTGATAGCCCGAGACGATGCCGGCCTTCTCCAACTTGCGCAGCCGCATCCAGCACGGCGTCGGCGACAGGCCGACCTGTTCGGCCAGCGCCAGCTTGGTGATGCGCCCGTCGCGCTGGATGGCGTCAAGGATTTTCAGGTCGATCGCGTCGAGTTTCGCTGATGTCATCGGCGTCCACTTTTTGTCGGCATCACCATGATGGCGCATTATTTCGATTGTCAATTGCACTGATTTCGATCCTAATAAGTCATGACATTGTGGCAACCCGATCCCGCGCTTCTTCGCCGGCCGGCCTATCAATCGCTGGCCGACCAGTTCGCACGCGCCATCCATGACGGGCGACTGGCCAATGGCGCGCGGCTACCGACGCATCGCCGGCTGGCCGACGATTTGAAACTGTCGGTGCAGACGGTCAGCCGTGCCTATGAGGAATTGATCCGCCGTGGCCTGATTTCCGGCGAGATCGGCCGCGGCAGCTTTGTCCAGACGCAGCGCCGCGAACCGGAGCCACCCTATCTGCCTGAGCGCCTCGGCGAGGTCATCGATCTCTCCATCCTGAAGCCGGTCTGCGAGCCGATGCATCTGGAACGGCTGAAGCAGGCGCTGGGCTGGCTGGCCGAAAACCTGCCTTCGAGTTCGGCGCTGTCGTTCCGGCCCAACATGGTGTTTCCGCGCCACCGCGCGGTGGCGGTCGAATGGCTGAAGCTGTGCGGGCTGGATGTCTCTGCGCAGAACATCAGCCTGACCAACGGCGCCACCGCCGGGATGACGGTGGCGCTGATGAGTGTCGCGCCGCCGGGCTCGACCGTCGCCACCGAGGCCATTGGTCACCACACGCTGGTACCGTTGGCGCGATATCTCGGCTTCAACCTCGAAGGCTTGCCGATCGATGGCAACGGCCTGATCCCGGAAGCGCTCGACGAGGCCTGCCAGCTCACCGACATTCGTGCGGTCTTCGTACAGCCTTCGGTGATCAATCCGACGGCGACGCTGATGGATGCGCGGCGGCGCGAAGAGATCGCCGCCGTCGCGCGCAAGCACGACATCGCCATCATCGAGAACGATGTGCTGGGTCCCCTGGTCGAGGACCGGCCGCCGCCGGTCGCGGCTTTCGCGCCGGAGCGCACGCTCTACGTCACGTCCTTCACCAAGATCACCGTGCCTGGCCTGCGCATCGGCTACCTCGCCGCGCCCGACCGCTATGTCGCCGCCGTTGCCAACCGGCATCTGGTCTCGAACTGGATGGCGACACCGCTGGTGGCCGAGATCGCCACCAAATGGGTGACCGACGGCACCGCGATGGAACTCGTCCGCTGGCAGCGCGCGGCCTTGCGGCGCCGGCAGGACATCGCGGCCGAGGTGCTGGCCGGTGTCGACTACCGCGCCCGGCGCGACGGGCTGCATGTCTGGCTGCAACTGCCCGCAGACCGCGCCGAGGAGAGTTTTGTCGCCCAGGCCCGCCTGCAAGGCGTGGCAATCGCGCCCGGCACTTCCTTCCGTATCTCCGACGCGCCCTGGCATCCGGCGGTGCGCATTTCGCTCGGCTCGACCACCGAGGGGGAACTGCGCGCCGGCCTCGGCGTTGTCACCAAGCTGCTGCTTGGCGATCCGGAGCATCTGCTGCTCGCGATCTGAGCGGAAATTGCCCTGAAATTGTGCGTCGCCGGAAATATTGTCATGATATTATTTTCTCAATTGACATGATTTGGCGCGTTCCGCATCGTTAAGGGGCACAGGCTTCTCCAGCAGGGGAAATTCATTTGTCCACACCCATCATCAAGGTCGACGCCATTTCGAAGAGCTTCGGCTCGTTCAAGGTGCTCGACGGCCTGTCGATGCAGGTCATGCCCGGCGAGAAGCTGGCGCTGATCGGCCCGTCCGGCTCGGGCAAGACGACAATCCTGCGCATCCTGATGACGCTGGAGAAGATCGACGGCGGCCATATCCAGATCGATGGCGAGCAGCTCTACCACATGGAGCGCAATGGCCAGCTGCTGCCCGCCGACGAGCGGCATTTGACCAAGATGCGCCAGAAGATCGGCATGGTCTTCCAGCTGTTCAATCTGTTTCCGCACAAATGCGTCATGGACAATGTCACGCTGGCGCCGATGCTGACCAAGGGCACGCCGCGCGCCGCTGCCGAGAAGCGGGCGATGGAACTGCTCGACATGGTCGGCATGGCCGACAAGGCGAAGTCGATGCCGGCGCAATTGTCCGGCGGCCAGAAGCAGCGCGTGGCGATTGCTCGCGCCTTGGCGCTGTCGCCAAAGATCATGCTGTTCGATGAGGTGACCTCGGCGCTCGATCCGGAACTGGTCGAAGAGGTGCTCAACGTCATGCGCAAGCTCGCCGCCGAGACCGACATGACCATGCTGCTGGTCACCCACGAGATGGGCTTTGCCCATGACTTCGCTGACCGCGTGCTGTTCTTCGACCGCGGCCGGATCGTCGAAGAAGGCAAGCCCGACGAGATTTTCCGCCATCCCAAGCAGGAGCGCACGCAAGGCTTCCTGAAGAAGATCATCGCGGCCGGACATCGTGTCTGACCGCTTTGCGGGGCGGAAGACCGCCCCACACAAAACCAAGACAAGAAAACAAGGAGTTGGGAACAATGAAGAAACTTGGCATTCTGGCCGGCGTTGCCGGTCTCGCACTGACGGCGGTTCTGGCCGCTTCAAGCACCGGTTCGGCCGACGACAACAAGCTCGAGCAGCTGAAGGCACAGGGCTTTGCCCGCGTCGCCATCGCCAATGAGCCGCCCTATACGGCGGTCGCCGCCGACGGCAAGGTCTCGGGTGCGGCGCCTGATGTGGCGCGCGAGGTCTTCAAGCGTCTCGGCGTTGGCGACATCGTCGCGTCGATCTCGGAGTATGGCGCGATGATCCCCGGCCTGCAGGCCGGCCGCTTCGACGTCGTCACCGCCGGTCTGTTCATGAAGCCGGAGCGCTGCGCGGCGGTCGTCTATTCGGAACCGGTGCTATGCGACGCCGAGGCGATGCTGGTGAAGAAAGGCAATCCGAAGGGCTTCAAGAGCTATGAGGATGTCGCCAAGGACACCAGCGCTACGATCGGCGCCCCCGGTGGCGGCACCGAGGAGAAGCTGGCGCTCAACGCCGGCGTGCCGCGCGAGCGCGTCATTGTCGTTCCGGACGGCCAGAGCGGCCTGAAGATGCTGCAGGATGGCCGCATCGATGCCTATTCGCTTCCCGTCCTGTCGATCAATGACCTGGTCAAGAAGGCGAACGATCCGAACCTCGAAGTGATTGCGCCGGTGCAGGGCGCGCCGGTCTATTGCGACGGCGCCGCCTTCAAGAAGGGCGACGAGGCCTTGCGCGATGCCTTCGACGTCGAACTCGCCAAGATGAAGAAATCCGGCGAATTCGCCAAGATTATCGAGCCCTACGGCTTCTCGGCGGCGGCAGCGATGTCGACCACGCGCGACAAGCTCTGCGCCGCGAAGTAGGGCCTTCTTCCTTCTCCCCGTTCACGGGGAGAAGGTGTCACGAAGTGACGGATGAGGGGCGGCGCATACTTTCGTGGGTTCGCGCTGCCCCTCATCTGCCTGCCCGTCCTCCGCAGCAGCTGCGCTGCAGCTACAGAGGGTGGACCGGCATCTTCTCCCCGTAGAACGGGGAGAGGAGCTGTCGCAGCTGCCCTGCGCAACCGCAAATGAAGTGGAATAGTAAGCACAGATGACCCAGTGGTCCGGCTATCTCGGCCTGATATTGCAGGGAGCGCTTGTCACCATCGAGCTGACGCTGATGGGGTCGGTGCTCGCGTTGATCATGGCCTTCCTCGCCGGCATGGGTCGCGTGTCGCGCTTCTTCGCGCTGCGCTGGCTGGCAACCGTCTATATCGAATTCTTCCGCGGCACCTCGATCTTCGTGCAGTTGTTCTTTGCCTATTTCGTGCTCCCGTTGATCGGCCTCGAACTGACACCCCTTCAGGCGGGCGTGCTGGCGCTGGGCTTGAACGTCGGCGCCTATGCGGCCGAAGTGGTGCGCGGCGCCATCCAGTCGGTCGGCCGCGAACAATATGAGGCCTGCATCGCGCTCAACCTCGGCCGCTGGCAAGGCATGCGCCACGTCATCCTGCCGCAGGCGCTGCTGATCATGCTGCCGACCTTCGGCAACAACGCCATCGAGCTGCTCAAGGCGACCTCCGTGGTGTCGCTGATCTCGCTCGCCGATCTCACCTTCCAGGCGCAGGTCGTGCGCTCGCAGACCGGCAACACGCTGGTGCCGTTCACCACCATCCTGATCATCTATTTCGCGCTGGCGCTGATCATCTCCTGGGGCGTGCGTTCTCTGGAACGCCGTATGGCGCGCGGCCTCGACGGGGTGCGCGTCTGATGGACTGGGATTGGAACTTCGTCTGGGAGATCATGCCGACGCTGATCCAGGGTGTGAAGATCACCATCCTGGCGACGCTGCTCGGCTCGGTGCTGGCGGCGATTGTCGGCCTGGGCATCGCGCTGGCGCGCCGCTCGCCCAACAAGGCGCTGTCACGCACCGTCGGCTTCCTTGCCGAATTCATCCGCGGCACGCCGCTTCTGGTGCAGCTCTATTTCATCTTCTACGTGCTGCCCGATTTCGGCATCCTGTTGCCGCCGCTGGTCGCCGGTGTCATCGGGCTTGGCCTGCACTACGGCACCTACACGGCGGAGGTTTACCGCGCCGGCATCGACAATGTGCCGCGCGGCCAGTGGGAAGCGGCCAAGGCATGCAATCTGAGCGCCACGCAGACCTGGACCAACATCATCATTCCGCAGGCGATCCCGCCGATGATCCCGGCTTTGGCCAACTATTTCATCGCCATGTTCAAGGAGACGCCGCTGCTATCGGCGATCACCGTGCTGGAGCTGATGAACCAGGCCAAGAGTGTGGCCAACACCTATTATCGCTACATCGAGCCGATTACGCTGGTCGGTGCTTTCTTCCTCGTCATCAGCCTCTTCTCGGTCGTGCTGCTGCGCTGGCTGGAACATCGCTACGGCAAGATCGAAAGGTAATTTTTCCATGAAACCGCTGCCCGAAATCAGGCTGACGCCGACAAGGCCGGCACTCGATGCGCGCCCGCTGGAAAAGCGCGTCGGCCTGATCATCCTTGCCACCGACCACACCAGCGAACCGGATTTCCGCCGCATGGTGGCGAGCGAACGGGTCGGCGTCTATGTCGCGCGCATCCCCTACAAGAACCCGACGACACCCGAGAACCTTCGCAAGATGCAGCCGGAGCTGGCGGCGGGCGCGGCACTGATCCTGCCCGACGAAAAGCTCGACGCCGTCTGCTACTCCTGCACGTCGGCCTCGGTGGTTATCGGCGATGCAGAGATCGAGGCAGCAATCCAAGCCGCCAAGCCGGGCGTACGAGTGGTGACGCCGCCCATGGCTGGGGTGCGTGGGCTGAAGGCGCTGGGCGCGAAAAGGATCAGCATCCTCACGCCTTACACGGTTGAGACCAGCCGGCCGATGGCAACCTATTTCGCCGAGCGCGGCTTCGACATATTGAGCTTCACTTGTCTTGGCTTCGAGGACGACCGCGAGATGGCCCGTATTGCGCCCGCCTCGCTGGTCGATCTGGCCCGGGACGCAACGCATGCCGAGGCTGATGCCTTGTTTGTCTCCTGTACGGCGCTGCGGGCAGCCCTTGCCGTTCCCGGCATGGAACAGGCGGTCGGTATCCCCGTTGTCACCAGCAATCAGGCCAGTGCCTGGAACTGCCTGCGGCTTTGTGGCGACGACACGCCGCGTCCGGAGTTCGGCCGGCTAATGACGTTGCCGCTTGAACAGTAAGACCATGACGCGCGCCATCACCCTCCAAGACATCCGCGCCGCTCGTGAACGTATCACCGGCAAAGTCGAGCGCACCCCCATTGAGCTGTCCCAGAGCCTGTCGGAACGCTGCGGCGTCCCCGTCCACCTCAAACTTGAGCATCGCCAGACAACCGGCAGCTTCAAGCTGCGCGGCGCCTCGAATGCCGTCGCTTCACTGAGCGCCGAGGAGAAGGCGCGCGGCGTGATCGCGTCATCGACCGGCAATCATGGCCGTGCGCTTGCCCATGCCGCGAAGCTCGAAGGCATGCGCGCGGTGATCTGCATGTCGCGGATGGTGCCACGGAACAAGCTGGACGAGATCCGTCGGCTTGGCGCGGACGTCCGCATCATCGGCGACAGCCAGGATGAGGCGCAAAAGGAGGTCGAACGGCTGGTGGCGCAAGAGGGGCTGATGATGCTGCCGCCTTTCGACCATCCCGACATCATAGCAGGGCAAGGGACGCTCGGGCTGGAGATGATCGAGCAGGTTCCGGATGCCGTTCTCGTCCTGGTGCAGCTCTCCGGCGGCGGGCTCGCCTCGGGCATCGCCGGAGCCGTCAAGGGCGTCAGCCCCGGGACAAAAGTGATCGGCGTTTCGATGGCGCGCGGCGCGGCGATGAAGGTGAGCCTCGATGCCGGCCGGCCGGTCGAGGTCGAGGAGTTGCCGACGCTGGCGGATTCGCTCGGCGGCGGCATCGGTCTCGACAACCGGCTGACCTTTGCCATGTGCCGCGATCTGCTCGACGATGTCATCCTGCTCAGCGAGGACGAGATCGCCACCGGCATCCGCCACGCCTATGAACAGGAGCGCGAGATCGTCGAAGGCGCCGGCGCGGTCGGCGTCGCTGCGCTGCTCGCCGGCAAGGTCAAGGCGAACGGACCGGTGGTGGTACTGCTGTCCGGTCGCAACATCGATATGAACACGCACCGCAGGATCGTCTGCGGTAAGGCAATCGCGGAGCGCGAC
Organism: Mesorhizobium neociceri; assembly: GCF_013520985.1. Lineage (GTDB taxonomy): Bacteria > Pseudomonadota > Alphaproteobacteria > Rhizobiales > Rhizobiaceae > Mesorhizobium > Mesorhizobium neociceri. The sequence goes on from NZ_JACDTY010000019.1 coordinate 94,231, forward strand.
GCATGAGCCGGATGATGGTCCTTACCGAGAAAGAACTGCGCACAATCGTGACCCTCGATCTCGACGCTGTCGCCTGTGTCGAAAACGCTTTCCGTGCGCTCGCCACATTGCCGGTGGCGATGCCGCCGATCCTGCGGTTGGACATTCACGAGCATCGCGGCGAAGTGGATGTGAAGTCGGCCTATGTGCCTGGCATAGATGGTTTCGCCGTCAAGATAAGTTCCGGCTTCTTCGATAATCCGAAACTCGGTCTGCCCAGCGGAGGCGGCATGATGGTGCTGCTATCGGCAAGAACCGGTGTGGTCGAGGCGCTGCTGCTCGACAATGGCTACCTCACCGATGTCCGCACGGCCGCCGCGGGCGCCGTCGCGGCGAAGCATCTGTCGCGGCCGGATTCCTCCGTTGCCGCAATCTTCGGCGCCGGCGTGCAAGCCGGGCTGCAGCTCGAAGCGCTCATGCTGGTGCGGCCAATTGCCGAGGCACGCATCTGGGCGCGCGATGCCGTCAAGGCGGAGGCGACAGCAAGCGCCCTGCGCGAAAAACTTGGCATCCTCGTGCGCGCCGAACCGGACGCGGCAACGGCGATTGGTGGCGCCGACATCATCGTCACCACCACGCCGTCGACCGAGCCGCTGATCAAGGCTGGCTTTGTCGTTGCCGGCCAGCACATCACCGCCATGGGATCCGACGCCGAGCATAAGAACGAGATCGCGCCGGCGATCCTGCGCATGGCCGATCTCTATGTCGCCGACAGCGCGAAGCAAACGCGGCGTCTCGGCGAACTTCACCACGCCATCGCTTCGGGAGTGATGGGCGCCGATATGGCGGTCACCGAGCTCGGCCAGATCATCGCCGGTGAAAAGCACGGAAGGCGTTCAGCAAGCGACATCACCATCGCCGACCTCACCGGCACCGGCGTGCAGGACACCGCGATCGCGACGCTCGCTCGAGACCGCGCGCGGGCAGCCAAGTCGGGAACCATTCTCGAAAGCTGATGCTGGCCAAAGCGTGATCCGGAAAAGTGGGAACCGGTTTTCCGAAAAGATCACGCTCAAACAAGAACGACGAGCCGGTTTCAACACAGTTGAAAACAGGCTCTAGGCCCAACAAACGAGGATCCAAGAACAATGCAACCAAACCTGAAATTCTCGCGTGGCGAATTTGCGGAACGCCTCGCCAAGACGCGGAAAGCCATGGAGGTGAAAGGGGTCGATCTCCTGGTTGTCAGCGATCCTTCCAACATGGCCTGGCTGACCGGCTATGACGGCTGGTCGTTCTATGTCCACCAGGCAGTCATCGTGCCGCCATCGGGTGAGCCGGTCTGGTATGGCCGCGGCCAGGATGCCAACGGCGCCAAGCGCACGGCCTATCTCGCCCATGACAACATCGTCGGCTATGCCGACCACTATGTGCAGTCGACCGAGCGCCACCCCATGGATTTTTTGGCCAGCGTGCTGGCCGATCGTGGCTGGGGGAAGCTCAGCATCGGCGTCGAGATGGACAATTACTGGTTCTCGGCGGCCGCCTTCGCGTCACTGCAAAAGCATTTGCCCAATGCCCGCTTTGTCGATGCCACCGCGCTGGTCAACTGGCAGCGCGCGGTGAAGAGCGCGACCGAGATCGATTACATGCGCAAGGCCGCGCGTATCGTTGAAGCCATGCACCAGCGCATCGTCGACAAGATGGAAGTCGGCATGCGCAAATGCGATCTTGTCGCCGAAATCTACGATGCCGGCACGCGCGGCGTCGACGGGATCGGCGGCGACTATCCGGCGATCGTGCCGCTGCTGCCGTCGGGCGCCGACGCTTCTGCACCGCATTTGACCTGGGACGACCAGCCGATGAGGTCGGGCGAAGGGACCTTCTTCGAGATCGCCGGCTGCTACAACCGCTACCACTGCCCGCTGTCGCGAACCGTCTTTCTGGGCAAGCCGACGCAGGAATTTCTCGATGCGGAGAAGGCGACGCTGGAAGGCATGGAGGCGGGGCTTGCAGCGGCGAAACCCGGCAACACCTGCGAGGACATCGCCAACGCCTTCTTCGCCGTGTTGAAAAAATACGGCATCGTCAAGGACAACCGCACCGGCTATCCGATCGGTCTGTCCTATCCGCCGGACTGGGGCGAGCGCACGATGAGCCTGCGCCCCGGCGACCGCACCGAACTCAAGCCCGGCATGACCTTCCATTTCATGACCGGTCTGTGGCTGGAGACGATGGGGCTGGAGATCACCGAATCCATCCTGATCACCGAAACCGGTGTAGAGTGCCTGGCAAATGTGCCGCGCAAACTTGTGGTGAAGAATTGAAAATGACGTCCATGCTCCGCCCATCGCCGATCGCCCCGACCGTCGATTTCGACAAGGATGGCGTGCAACATGGTTTCCTTCGCCTGCCCTACAGCCGCGACGACTCGGCCTGGGGCTCGGTGATGATCCCGATCTGCGTCATCCGCAATGGCGCGGGGCCGACGGCGCTGCTCTCGGGCGGCAATCATGGCGATGAGTATGAGGGGCCGTTGGCGCTCTACGAACTCGCCCGCACCCTCGATCCGAAGCAAGTCAGCGGCACGGTGATCATGGTGCCGGCGATGAACTATCCGGCATTTCGCGCCGGCACCCGGACGTCGCCAATCGACAAGGGGAACATGAACCGCAGTTTTCCCGGTCGCCCCGACGGCACGGTGACGGAAAAGATCGCCGACTATTTCCAGCGCGAATTGCTGCCGCGCGCCGACCTCGTTTTCGACTTCCACTCCGGCGGGAAGACGCTCGATTTCGTGCCGTTCTGCGCCGCGCACACTGTGCCCGACAAGGCACAGGAGCAGAAAGCCTTTGATGCGGTCGCGGCGTTCTCCGCACCGTTCTCGATGCGCATGATCGAGATCGACTCCGTCGGCATGTACGACACGGCTGCGGAGGAAATGGGCAAGGTCTTCGTCAGCACCGAGCTTGGCGGTGGCGGCACCTCGCGTGCCCAGACCGTGCGGATTGCGCGGCGCGGCATCAGCAATGTGCTGCGTCATGCCGGCATCGTTGAGGGTGCACTCGAGAAGAGCCCGACGCAATGGCTCGACATGCCGTCCGGCGATTGCTTCTCCTTCGCCGAGGAGGACGGCATGATCGAAACCATGGTCGATCTCGGCGAGCCCGTGAAAGAAGGGGCGGTACTGGCGCGCATCCATTCCACCGGCCGCACCGGCATCGCTCCGCAGGAGATCAGGGCAAAAATGTCCGGCATGCTGGCGGCGCGACATTTTCCAGGTCTGGTCAAAGCCGGTGACTGTGCCGCGGTGGTTGGCGCTCTGGTGTCGTGATGTTCGGAGTCACCGAAATCAATGGCCAGCGTGTGTGCATGCTTCAAAGCGCGTCATAAACGGCGTCGATTAAAACCTTGCGGCGTGGATCGAGGTCGTCGAAACCGAGCATACGGTTGGTGACATAGCCAAACCCGACACCGGCGGCGGGATCGGCAAAGCCAATGGCGCCGCCCCAGCCGCTGTGACCGAACGTTTGCGGCGACGCGCGCCCGGCATAGGTGGGATCCTCCATCTGATAGCCGGCGGCGAAGGCTGTCGGCAACGCGAAGCTGTCGTCCATGCCGCGAATGCGAGGTCTTGCTGCTTCTTCGATTGCCGTCCGACCGATCAGAGGCTTGCCCTCCCAAACGCCGCCGGCCGCCATCATGCCGTAGATGCGTGCCAGTGCGTGCGCCGTCGACTGGCCATTGCCGCCCGGCACCTCGGCGGCGCGCCATGCGCGGTCGTTGGGCGCCGATGCCCGGGGTGTGGGATTGTCGCCAGCGTGGGGAAATGGCGAGGCGCGGACAAACTCGACCCAGTCTGAAGTTTTTGGACCTTCAATCATCTCGGCGACCCTGAGATCCTCGCTGGCCGGCAGACCGACATGAAAGTCGGCGCCAAGCGGGCCTGCGATCTCTTCCGCAATGAAGCGGCCCATGCTGCGTCCGTCGACGCGGCGCAGCACTTCGCCAGCAAGGTGGCCGTAGGTAAGAGCATGATAGATGCAGCGGCTGCCCGGCTCCCATAGGGGTGACATGGCGGCAAGCGCGTCGACAAAGGGCGTCCACGCCAGAAGCCCTGCCTCGTCCATCGGCACTGCGAGACCGTTCAGCCCGGCCTGATGCGACATCACCTGATCGAGCGTGATGCGCTCCTTGCCGCCAGCCGCGAATTCCGGCCAGTAGCGCGCAACGGGTGCGGCGTAATCGAGCTTGCCGCGCTCCACCAACATGGCGATGGCCAAGGCCACAACGCCCTTGGTGCAGGACCAGACATTGATCAGCGTGTCTTGCCGCCACGGGCGGCTGCGCGCGGCATCGGCGTGGCCGCCCCACAGATCAACGACGGTCCTGCCATGCACCACGACCGACACGCCGCCGCCATGCTCGAGCCCTTGGTCGAAAGACCTGCCAAACGCCTCGCGCACGCCGGCAAAGCGTGGATCGCAGATACCATCTATGTTCATGCGCGAATTCTCATTCGGTACGAGTTCCTCAACACGATGCAGTTTCAGTGGCGGCCCTTGGATTGGCAACCAAGCTCTGGCGACCAGCACAGAGACATGGTGCCGCAGTCAGTCCCGAGGGCAGCGGCGTGCCACCCCAAAAAGGCGTGCCTGCATAATAACGATTTGCCGCCGTGTTCCTGACGCGAAGCTCGATTGCAACCTCGCCCTGCGAGACAGGCAGAGCGAAGCGCGCTTCTCCTGCGATATGCCGGCCTATGAACGCGCCATCGAGCCAAAGCTCCGCCGTTTCATGCAGGCCTGGCAGCAGCAGATGCCAGACGAGACCGTCGGTCAGGTCAGGCAGGTTTGCGCGCCGGCGGTAGACTCCGGTGCCGGCGAAAGTGGCATGGCCTTGCGCCTCCCATCCGCGATCGACGGCAATCGAAATCGGTTCGCCGCCGTCGATCTCCAGCGTCCAGCCGTCGGCAAGGACGATCGATGCCGGCGCACCGGCAAGCGTGGTGGCGTGACCTCGGCCGGTATCGACCGAGCTGTATAGTGCCTTCTCGCCATTGCGGATCGACAGGCACACCAGACGCTGGGCACCAACATCAAGGGTCAGCGTTCCGTCGACCACCCTATGTGGCAAGACAGCCACTTCGCCGCTCTCGGGACTCCAGAACGAGATTTCCGGCGCCGGCTCGGCGAGCTGGATTTTCAGACGCCGCGTCGTCGCCTGATCGTTGAACGCTGCCAGCCGCCAGCTGTCGCCGCACCGCGAAACCGAACTCCAGGAAGGGCCATCTTCGAACTGAATGTCGGGCAGCGGACGCGGTTCGGCCGCGACAAGGCGCGCGATGTCTTGCTGTACCGCATCCGGCAGATGCACCACACGCCCGCACACCGCAGCAAGGCTGCTCAATAACGCAACGCAGGACTGCTCCTCGCCTTTCATTCTGGTCTTGTGCGGCAACGGGCCGGTCGCCAGCAGCCTGCCGCCGTTTCGCACGAAAGCAGCGATGATCTCAGCCGTATCAACCGAAGCAAGCGTCGTCACCGCGGGCAGCACCAGCGTCTCGTAGCGCGGCTCTGCACCCAGCACCGTGTCAAGCATGCGCTCGTCCACAACGTCATAGCCGAGGCCCGCGCGTGCCAGTGCTTCCGCCCACCAGCCGAAATGGTCCCCGCAGGCAGGCGCCATTGCCTCTGCACGGATCGTCTCGAGCGGATAAAGAAGCGCCACCGGCCGCAGCGGTTCGCCATCCTCCAGAAAGGCCGAGAGCCGCGCCAGTTCCGAGAAGATCGCCGGGCAATCCTCCCACCACGGCTCGAAGTTGAAGGCCGGCGGAAAATCGAACCTGGCGCTGAGCAGCCCGTCGCCCTTGGCGCCATTGGTGACGTTGTAGGCGTGCAGCAGGATCTGCCGCGCGCCGAACAGGAGATGGCGGATCGCTTGCGCGCGGAAGCGCTCGGCCGTCAGCCCCCATTGGCCGGCAAGGCCTGGCGCGCCGGTCTCCCGCCCGGTCGAATATTGCTCGATCATGCAGCGCCGGCGGCAATGCGCCCGCGCCACGCTGTCGCCGAGCTTGGCGGAAAGCTGCGGCGCATAGTCGGCGGCGTCGACCGCCGTCACGCTGCGATAGGCGTCGACGCCGAAATAGTCGACACCCGGCATGCTGCGCGGATCGAAGCCGGTGAGGCCGGCGTGCAACCGCCAGGCGCCGACATGGGTCAGAAGTTCGTGTCCGGTAAAACCGACGCCGCGCTCGGCGGTCCAGCGAGACAGCGTTCCGAAGAAGGCCTCATGCATGCGTCGGCCATAGGCTTCGAAAAAGCCGGCCCGCAGCTCGGCCGTGCGCGGACCGACGTCGCGCAGCAGCGACAGCATTTGCATGGCGTCGGCCGGGTCGGCGGCGTCCCAGAGCAGGCTGTTGCCGAGATTGCTGCGATGCTCGTCCCAGACGTGGAAACCGGCATAGGGGTGGTCGAAGAAAAAGCCGTCCGCTGCGCCACCGGCGGCGTCCAGCAGCGGGGCATAGACGGTGTCGGCGAACCGTTGCGCCGCTTCCGGCAGGAGATAGTTGATGAGCCGGGAGGTCAGGCACCGCGCCGATGCAAAGAGGGTGACCGCGCTGCCCGTCGGAACGGCGCTACCATTCTCGATCACAATGCGGCACGCGGCATCACCGGTTTGCTCGATGTTGATAGTGCCTGTCACCGGCCGGACGGCGCTTTCGGCCGCAATAGCCGTCTGGTCGTCCGGGTGCGAGACGGCGAGCACCACCTGCCAGTCACCCCAGCGCGGCACGCCGTCTTCGTAGCACCAGGTGCGGCCTGCCTCGCCGAGGAAATCGAGGAACGGCGAGTGGATGTTGGAAATCGTAAGTTCGGTACGCGCCCCCTTTACCACCCCACTCGTCCAGAACAGGTGGCGCTCGCGCAGATGATCCGCGCCGTTGACGGTACGCCCTCCGCCATGACCCGACATCCAGCCATACTCGTCGTAGATGGTGACCCTGAGGCCCAGCCGCTGCGCCTCGGCGGCCGCGCGCCGATATGCGTCCAGATATGCAGGCGACAGATAGGATTCGAGCGCAAGCGCGCGACGCGCCTGGATCATCACCGTGCCGACGCCCTTTTCGCTGATATCCGCCAGTTGCAGCCGAATTTCTGATGCGCTCGGAATGCGGTGCCAGAACCAGAAGACCGCCGGCCGAAAATCCGGCCCCGGCTTGCGGAACCAGTCGAGCCCGTCAAGCAATTTGCCGCTCACGGCGTCAGGTAGCAGTCGAGCCGCGCGCCGGTCCCTGCCCCGGACAGATCCACGATGCGGCATCCGTCTTCGAGCACCGTCGCGACCTCCTGCTCACCGAGACGCGCCGACACGAGGCGCGCGGCCATGTCCGGCCCAAGCCGGAAGCTCGCAATGCCCGAACAGCCCTCCCGGAAACGGACCGACAGCAGCCCTCTTTCCACGACGATGTGGCTGATGCGACCCCTATGATCGGTGGAAAACAGCACGGCGCCTCTGGCCGAGAGAGTGAGTGTCCCCGCTTCGACAGTGACCACGACATCACCGGCGGGGCTCGACAGCGGACCTAGCCGCACGGCTTCGCCGGTGTTTGCCAATTCCCATCCGTGCCACGGGCCGATGTCCATGACCTGGCAGACGCCGAGCAGCGGCAGCATGGCGCCCCAGGTGTAGAAGGGATCGGCATCGCCTTGGTCGACGATCTCGCCGGTCTCGGCATTGTAGTTCTCACCGCAAAGCCGCGCGGCCGTCCAGGACTGCTCAAACATGGCAAGGCTTTTGCGAGCAAGTTCGGCCGCCTCCAGCTCGAATCCATAACGGCGCAGACCTTGCCAGACGAAATAGTTGACGTTCGCCCAGATGCGCCCGCGCCAATAAACGTTTTCCTTGTAGGCGGGATCGTTGCGCGACGCATTGGGCAGCACGAACTGCCCGCCGAATGTCGCGGGATCGGCGAGATGCTCAAGAAGCCGGGCTGCCTGCGCCTCGCTGGCTGCGCCGCACAACAGCGGATAGAAGCTTGTCGGGCCGACGCTGGAAACGAAGCCGCCATGGCGCTGCCGGTTGGCGAACTGCCCGCGCGCCTCGTCCCACAGCTCGGTCCGGATTTTGTCGCGCGTATCCTGCGCGAGAGCCTCGAAGCCCGCGGCATCGTCGATGTGGCCGAGTTCACGGGCGATCTTTCCCAGCATTTCGGTGTCGAGCGCCAGCGCGCAGTTGAGCCCGACGTCAAACGTCGACAGCGAGCGTGTGGCTGGATCGTAGACCGCCTCATCATGCGTTGCGGAATTGTCCATGCCGGTTTCGTTGCGCGCGCCGAAAGCTGTGCCCTTGTAGAGGGCGTCGCCAACGTCCGAGGTGCCGCAGGAAACCAGCCCGCGCCCGTCCGGATCGCGGCTGGTTCGCCACCACCGGTTGTTCCGCAGCAATGGGCCATAGGCGTTTTCGAGCAACGACCGGTCGCGGCTGCGCAGATACATCGTCCACGCGATAAAGGCGCCATGCGGCGCCTGGCTACGGTCGACCCAGGAATCGCGCGAGGTCAGCAGACAAGCGAAATTGCCTTGCGGGGTCGCGCTGGCCATAGCGACATCGAAATTTTCGCGCGCAAGCGATGGATCGAAAAGACCGGCCATCAGCGCCGCGAACGTCTGGTCGTTGAACCAGACGGCGAAGCCGCCGAGATTCCAGATACGGCTGATCGCGGTATAGGGGCGGGCGTTGATGCGGTCGTAAAGCGTGTTCCAGCCGATCACGTCGCGCACCGCGTCGAGCGCGCCCTCGTTGCGCCCGGTGTGAAGCGGCGTGGCGGGTGCCGTGTCTGCCACCAGCGCTCGCTTCGCTGTCTTCACCGCAAGGGCGCGGCTGTCAGCCACCGCCGCGGCAAACCGGGCCTCCGGCATCATTTCGAGATTGAAGCGCAGCGCTATGACCTTTGCGGAATTCGAACGGCTCGAGAGATCGAAATAACCGTTGGCGTCCATGTCGGCGACCAGGGCTTCGATGCTGTCGTGACCGGTCACCTGTACCGGTGCGTCGCGCGAAACCAGCGACACGTATCGCTGTCCGACGGCCAGGGTCGCGGCGCCATCGTCATGGCTGTAGGTGACCTCTTCCCCACCCTCCGCCGACAGGCAAAGCACAACCCAGTAGCGCAGACCCCACTCATGCTTTTTACGCACCGACCAGCGGCCTTCGATGCAGAAGGGATCGCGTTTTGCGTAGGAGAACTCGAGCCGCGTGCCGCCATGATTAGTCTCGAAATCGATGACCTCGCCATGCAGGCCGTGCCGCCCGAAGCGAATTTCGGCGGGCGGGCGGATGGTTGTCGCCTTGCGCGCGCCGGACGAGAACAGCACTGGCGTGACGCGTGCGCCGAGCGGCAGAAACACCATCTCGCCCGGCCGTTCCGACCATGTGTTCCAAGCGCTTTCGGCGGGCAAATTCGCGTTTTTGAGCATGGGATATTTCCGTTGGATCGATGATGGGCGGAGCGGGCGGCGGCGGTCGAATTAGAGATCACTTGACAATTAAGCCATCTCGAAGTTTGTTTGTACACTAACAAAAATGGGAGAAGAACATGCAACAGACACGACGCAGTTTTCTGACAATCATGGGTGCTGCCGCAGCGGCCGGTTTGGCTAGGCCGAGGCTGGCACGGGCCGCGACCAGCATAACGGTTCTGAACTGGCAGGGCTACGGCACCGACGAGGCCTGGGCGGTGAAGGCCTTCACCGAAAAGACCGGAATCCAGGTGGTGCACGACTATTTCAGCTCGGAACCGGAAATGCTGACCAAGCTGCGGACCAACCCTGGCGTCTACGACGTTGTGCTGATCAACAGCGCCCGCGTGTCGCAAGCCGTCGCCGACAGTCTGGTCGTTGCGGCCGACTTCAGCAAAGTGCCGAACGCCGCCGGGCTGTCGCCGGATCTGGTCAACAGCGCCAACCGCAACATCGACGGCACAGGCTACGGCGTTCCGTGGGTCTGGGGCATGACGGCCTTGGCTGCTCGCGAAGGTGGAACGATCCCGGACAGCTACGCGGCATTGGGCGACCCGGCCAATGTCGGGCGCGTGGCGTTGTCTGACGATGCCGTTACCATGGTGGCGCTTGTCGCGCTGCTGACCGGCCAGGACATGAACAAGCCTACCGATCTGGCCGCCATTACCGACAAGCTCAAGAGCTTCAAACCCAACATCAAATTGATGTGGTCGAGCGAAGATCAGTGGAACAAATCGTTTGCCGCCAAAGAGTTCGACCTATCCGTCTACTGGTCGGGTTCCTCGGCGCGGTCGAAGCACATTTCCAAGCTTCCTGTCCAGTTCGTCGTTCCGAAGGAGGGGGCGCTTGTCTGGATGGACACGCTGAACGTCGTGTCCGGCAGCGCAAATCCGGATGCGGCCCTGGCCTTCATCAACTACATGATTGATCCTGAGTTCTATGTGGAATGGGCGACCAAGGTGGGTGCTCCGGCTTCGGCGAACTCCACCGCCATGGACAAGCTGCCGGCTGACGACCTGACCCGCCTGATCCACGATCCCAAGTACCTGAAGACGTCGACAATCCAGGCAGCCCTGACCGATGAGCAGCGCGAGGCGTTCAACAATCTCTGGCAAGAGGTCAAGGCATTCTATGCCGCTTGATCCGGCCAATTCCACCCAGTTGCGCGAGCCTGGCGGCTCGCGCAAGCCGTTGCCGCCATGGGCGTCGACGGCTGCGCTGCTGGTGCCGACCTATGGCTGGCTGACGCTGGCGGTGTTCCTGCCGCTCTGCACCATGTTTGCGTTCAGTTTCCTGACCGCAACGCCGATGGGCAAAGCCCCGATCGTCTTCACATTCAAGCAATACCGGGCCTTTATCGATCAACCCTATCTGCTCGGCGTTGCCTGGCAATCCCTGCTGATGGGCTTCTGGACGACGTTTTTCTGCGCGGTGCTTGGCTTCTTTGCTGCCCTGGCGCTGGTCCGCGCCACCGAGGGCAAGGTGCGCGAGACGCTGCTGATCCTGGTGCTGCTGCCGTTCTGGACGAACGGTCTCGTGCGCGTGTTCTCCTGGACCATGGTGCTGCGCGAAGGCGGCTTTCTCGACTATGCGATCCATTCGGTCTGGCCCGGCGCCGGGTCGGTCGGGTTCCTCTACACGCGGCAAGCTGTGGTGGTCGGCCTGGTGCATGGCTACCTGCCCTACATGATCCTGACCTGTTACATCGCGCTGGTCACGATCGACAACACCATCGTCGAAGCCGCCAGCAGCCTTGGCGCGCGCTGGTGGACGATCCTCTGGAAGATTCTGTTGCCGATGGCCGCGCCCGGCCTGATCTCCGGATCGGTCCTGATCTTCGTGCCGGTAATCGGCTCGTTCATGGAACCGAGGATCCTCGGTGGCCGTGTCGGCGTAACCATGGGCACGGTGATCGAGGATCAGTTCACGCAGGCCTTCAACTGGCCGCTCGGCGCCGCCCTGTCCTTCACCATGCTCGCCGTCGTCCTCGGCATCTTCGCCACCTTCTCCGGCGTGCTGCGCCGCGGCACGGCCTTGTGAGGATGCCAAGATGAAGATCGCCGCCCGCTTTTACATCGCCGCCATCCTCGCCTTCCTCTATCTGCCGATCCTGGTGATGATGGCGATGGGGTTCAACGAATCCCCGCTCTACGAACTGCCGTTCAGCTTCTCGACCCGCTGGTATCAGGCGCTTGCCGGCAACGCTCCGCTCGTCAATTCCGGCATCAACAGCATCTGGATCGCGGTTGCCACTTCGATCATCGCCACGGTGCTCGGCACCATGGCTTCCGTCGCGCTGTCGCGGAGAACCTTTCGCGGCAAGACGCTGCTTCAGCTCATGCTCTTGCCGCCGATCGCCATTCCCTGGCTGATCACCGGCACGGCGATGCTGGTGTTCTTCTTCTACAGCGGCATCGGCCGCGGCCTGCACGCGCTGCTGATCGGCCATGTGGCGCTTGCCATCCCTTATGTGGTGCTGGTCGTCGGCACGGGTTTCCAGACCGTGCGCGCCGATCTCGAGGAGGCGGCGATGAGCCTCGGCTCGACGCCGGTACACGCCTTTTTTTCGATCACCTTGCCGCTGCTCTATCCAAGCATTCTGGGCGCGGCACTGTTTGCTTTCGCCGTCTCGCTCGACCAGTTCGTCATCTCGTACTTCCTTGCCACGCCCGGATTCTCGACCCTGCCGGTGCAGATCTATTCGGCAATTCGCAAGGGTTTCACCCCGGAGATCAACGCCATCTCGACCATCCTTTTGGTCGGCTCGATGGCGGTCATCGTGATCTTCGCCCTGTTCGCAAAGCCGGGAGGCGTCAGTGACAAACGTTGAAGTCCGTTCGATCGCCAAGAACTATGGCTCGGTTCCCGTCCTAACGGACATTTCCACGGATTTCACGCAAGGGTCCTTCACCAGCCTGCTCGGACCGTCCGGGTCGGGGAAAACCACACTGCTGCGCATCATCGCCGGCTTCATCATCCCGGACCAGGGCAATGTCGCGATCGGCGGAAACGATGTCACGCGGATGCCGGTCTGGGCGCGCAACATCGGCATGGTGTTCCAGTCCTACGCGCTGTTCCCGCATATGACGGTGAACGAAAACGTCGCGTTCGGACTGGCCCGCCGCGGCATCAAGGGCGAGGAGTCGCGCAAGCAGGTCGAGCGCGCGCTCGAGCTTGTGCGCCTGCCCGGTTTCGGCGACCGCAAACCCAAGCAATTGTCCGGCGGCCAGCAGCAGCGTGTCGCGCTGGCCAGGGCGATCGTCACCAAGCCGAGCGTGCTTCTGCTGGATGAGCCGCTTTCCGCGCTCGACCGCCGGTTGCGCCAGGAGATGCAGGTGGAACTGATCCGCATCCAGAAGGAAAGCGGCCTGACAACCATCTTCGTCACCCACGATCAGGAAGAGGCGCTGACACTGTCGGACAAGGTGGCGATCCTCGACCGGGGCCGCATCGTGCAGATCGGCGCTCCGACAGAGGTCTACGAGCGCCCCAAGACCCGTTTCGCGGCGGAATTTCTGGGCGACACGAATTTCCTCACCGGCACGGTCGTTGCAGGCGGCATCAGGCTTGCCAACGGATCGACGGTGGCCGTCGACGCACCGCTGCCCGCCACGGGAAGCGAGGCGACCGTCGCGGTGCGGCCGGAAAAGATTGTCATCAGAGACGTTGCGCGTGGTGGAAAAGACACCGACCGCAGCAACCGCGTCAGTGCAACGATATCGTCATCGGTCTATGCGGGAACGGCACTGACCTACGAGGCGGCCTTCGACGGGCTCAGCTTCAAGATCTTCGCCCAGAACAGCGATGCAAGGCCGCACTCGGTTGGTGACGTTGTGGAACTGACATGGTCGCCCCTGCACACTGTTCCGCTGGAGGCCGCGGCATGACCGAAACAGCCGTACGCATCGGCCCCAATGCCGTTCATCTGTGCATCGACATGCAGCGCCTGTTCGCTGAAAAAACGGAATGGCATACACCGACGCTGGCCGACATCGTGCCCAACATCGCCAGGATCATCGAGGCCAAGCCCGGCCGCACGATCTTCGCGCGCTTTACCGTGCCTGAAACGCCCGACGCGGCCGAAGGCAACTGGCGGAGCTACTACCAACACTGGTCGGGAATAGTGCAAGCATCGTCGAGCGACCCCGGCCTGGTCGACGTGATCGAGCCACTTACCGCGTTGGCGCGCCAGGCAGAAACCCTGGACAAGCCGACCTATTCAATGTTCGGCGTCAGTGGGCTGGCGGACCGGCTTGCCGCCCGCAACGTCGATACGCTGGTAATCACCGGCGTGGAGACAGATGTCTGCGTGCTCGCGACGGTCTTCGACGCCATCGACAGAGGATACAGGATAATCGTGGTGAAGGATGCCGTGACCAGTGGGTCGCTGGAATCCCACAAGGCGACCATAGACGTTCTGTTGCCGCGCATGCCGCAGCAGATCGCCCTTGCCAGCACCGCCACGCTGCTTGCGAACTGGACGGATTGATCACGGAGCGGCGCCAGCGGTTCACTGGCTGATGAGAGCGACGGCGGGAGAGCACTCCCCCGCCGCGTTGGCTTATTGAGCCGATAGGGCTTCGGCCGCCTTCTCGATAGTCTTTGCCACAGCCTTGGGCTGCGATATGTAGACCGCATGGCTGGCAGCGACCTCTGTGATTTGCGACTTGGCGCGATCGGCCGCGCTTCCGCAGAATCTGCGAAGAAAGCCGGCCCTCTCGATGAGAAGCCGGCCCGTCGATAGGTCGTCAGGACGAAGGCTTAGCCATTAATAGTCCCAGAAGGCCGGCACCCAGCGAAAGGCTTCGCCGGCGATCGCCACCCGGCCAATGGACGGGAATGGCATATGAGTGGCTACCAGCAGTTCACCAGTCGCCGCCATTTCCCGCAAAAGTCGGATCCGGACGCGGACCGCCTCCTCGGGGTCGTGTTCGAAGCCATTGTGCCAGTCGGGATGGTCGAACCCGACCGGGAACACTATGTCGCCAGCGAACGTCAGCCGCTCATCGCCGGATGATACGCGAACCACGCTGTGCCCGGGGGTGTGGCCTCCAGTGCGACGGACGATCACGCCCGGCGTCACCTCATGCTCTTCCTCGAACGGACGCAAATGGCTGCGGTAGTCGTTCAAGAACTGCTTGGCGGCCGATCGAAGCACATCCGGCACCGGCGACGGCATGGCGGTGTGGGAGAAATCAGGCGCTGCCCAGAACTTGACCTCGGCGGCGGCCACGTGGATTTGCAGGTCCGGACGCAGCCGGTCTTTTACCCCGTCGACGAGTAGCCCGCCAACGTGGTCCATGTGCATGTGGGTAAGCACCACGTCAGTCACGGACCCAAGATCGATACCGGCGGCTTCCAGTCGATGGACCAACTGCCCGGCCCGCGGAAAGCCCGGAAATTCCGTCCCTAGCCCGGCGTCGACGAGGATGGTCCGGCCGCCGCTACGCACCACGACGACGTTCAGCGCCCAGTCGAACGCATCCGGCCCCAGGAATATGTCCTTGAACCATGCTGCCCGAACGACCGGGTCGACGTTGGTGGACATTGTCTCGGTCGGCAGAGGCAGCACACCATCGCTGATGATCATCACGTCAATGTCGCCGATCCGCAGCGCGTAGCGCGATGGAACCAATTCGTCGGGCCTCGCTCTTTCGACATGTGCGGGGTTGTTTGGGCTCATGTTTATCTCTGCTGCCTGCGGCTTTGGACCAATTAGGTCGGCTCGACCGATGATGATGATGCCATAGCCGGTCCGTTATTAAGGATATTGCATATCCTTATGGATATAAACTATCGTTAATTAACGAGCTGTAAAGCCCTTCCGACATAAGGGACAGACATAAGGCTTATGTCGAAAATGACAGGGATGGCGATGGACATCCCAAAGTGGCTGAGGCCACTTTTATCAATAAAATCAATTACTATTGTGGCCCCGCAAGACGCGGCAGCGCGTCCCCTGTCGCCAATGCATGAAAACAATGGCCATGACGACAGCCTTGCCGGTCGCCAGGCGCCCTGCCCAACGACTAGCCAGGAACGATGAGACTTGCACCACAACATCGGCTTGTCCAAGGTAGGAGCAACGACGGACCTAGCTGTCTTTGCTCGCCGATTTGACCGGAAGGTTACAGCACTATGCCACTCATGAATCAACGATTGGGAGCCAGAACTCTGGCGCGCCCGGCACGACGCCTCGGAGATCTGACGGCGATGTTTGTCCTGATTGCCAGGCCGCTCGTCTTTGGGATCGCCCTGTTGGCTGGTCAGGCGCAGGCGCAGGCGCCGGCGACCGTCCCGCCGGAAAGGGTCAAACAGCTGTTCGAGCTTCTCGACGATCCGTCGGTGAAGGCCTGGGTGGCCGAACAACGAAATCAGGACGCCGGATCAACACCTGCCGAGACGGGAGCTTCGCCGACCGACGCATCGTCCGACGCCGTGACCCCACCCGGCCAGATGAATACGATGGCATCCTCGACGCTCGATCGGATCAGGCATCATATCGAAAGGATCGTGCGGACTTTGCCGCTGCTGCCAGGCCAGTTCGCGCGCGTTCGCGCAGAGACCATGCAGGATATGTCCAGCAAGGGGCCCGTCAGCGTCCTTATTCTGATTGCGATGTTCATCGCTGCCGGCCTGGCGCTCACTTGGGCAACGTACAAAGTCACTCGCCCATTTCGTCTTTGGGTCATTGCGCAACCGAAGGATACGCCCATCGGGCGAACCAAGAAGATCGGTGGTCGCGCGCTTTATTCCAGCATGCTGATCGTCTCGTTCGCACTGGGCAGCGCCGGCGCGTTCATGTTGTTCGACTGGCCAATGCTTATCCGCGAGATTGTGCTGACATTTCTGATGGCGGCAGTCCTTACATGGGGTGTGCGCCTGTACGTGATGGCCACGCTCGTCCCTTCCTTCATGAACGTCGAGAACGCCGTGGAGGTTCGCGCTTTGCCGATCACCAACGAGACGGCTGACCATTGGGCCTATTGGCTACCCCGGATCGTCGGCGTCTTCGCCTTCTTCGGCGCCGCGTTCATCCTCTTGCCGGGTCTCGGCATCGATCAGGACGGAATGATGGTCTTGTCACTGGGCGCCGATTTCGTGCTGCTGGTGCTCTTGCTGCTTGCCATCTGGCGCCGGCCAAGAACGCTGCGAGACGGTGCACGCCACAGCGGTCACGCGGAAACGACATGGCTGTTGACTGCTTACTTCGTCGTTCTGTTCCTGCAGCGCATCGCAGGCCTTTATACCTATTTCTGGTTTACCTTCGCCGCATTCTTCCTGCCTTTGGCGATCGTGCTGACGCAGCGCGGGGTTAATTTCGTCCTGCGGCCGGGTTCGGAAGATGCCGGCCGGCCTACGATCCCGGCGGTGACGATCGCCGTCGTCGATCGCGCAATCCGGATGATTTTCATCCTGGCGGCGGCTTACTTTCTCGCGCGTGTCTGGGGTCTGAACATGCAATCCATGCACGACAGCGATACGACGACGATGTTCATATTGCGCGGCCTGATCAATGTCGTGGTCATTGCCCTCGCAGCCGATTTCGGCTGGTCGATCATCAAGGCTTTGATCGAACGAAAACTGGGCATTGAGATGCCGCACCCTGTGATCAGCGAAGAGGAGGTCCCGATCCTCGATCCGCAGCAGGCTCGGCTGCACACGCTCTTGCCGATCCTCCAGAACATTCTGCTCGCATCGATCATCGTGATGGCGGTGCTGATGATGCTGGCGTCGCTGGGTATCCAGATCGGCCCGCTGATCGCCGGTGCTGGCGTCGTCGGCGTCGCCGTAGGTTTTGGCGCACAAACGATCGTCAAGGACATCATTTCGGGCGTATTTTTTCTGCTCGATGATGCGTTTCGTGTCGGCGAATATATTTCCTCGGGCAATTACAAGGGTACCGTGGAAAGCTTTTCGCTGCGCTCGGTGAAGCTGCGCCACCATCGTGGTCCGTTGTTCACGATACCATTCGGTGAACTCGGGGCAGTCCAGAACCAGAGCCGTGACTGGGTTATCGACAAATTCAACATCACCGTCGGCTATGACACCGATATCGACTTCGCCCGCAAGCTGATCAAGCGAATCGGCCTCGAACTGGCGGAAGATCCCGAGTTCAAGAACTGGGTGCTCGACCCGATCAAGATGCAGGGCGTACAGGAATTCGGCGAGTACGGCATCGTATTGAGGGTCAAGGCCATGACCAGACCGGGAGGCGCCTTCGGTATGAAACGCAAATTCTATGTGCGGCTGCGCCAAGTCTTCAAGGAGCAGGGCATCGAACTGCCATTCCCGACCGTCCACGTCCAGGGGCTGCAGAACCCACATGAGGCAGAGAATGCGCCTCTAGAGGTCACACCCGAGCTGCAAATGGCCGTCGCGCAGTCGCACACCAATCGGCGCAGGAAAAAAGCCGGCACAACGGAATAGGAAAGCGGTGACACCTGCCGGTCACAGCGCGGCATTCCGCCCGGGCGCCGTCAGTTCCAAGGGCCGCAGACCGATGAAACACCCGTACGTGGTAGGCGGCGCTTAACCGGAGTGTCGGTCCTGCTTGAAGGTCATCGGAACCAGGCTTAAGCTCGTGTGCCAACAGCAGCTGCCAACCAGGCGTTGCCGGTACCCGCGGAGAAACATGCACCCAGAAATAGTCGGTCTGTTTGGGGAAAATTGCTTGTAAGATTGCTTGTAAGAGAGCGTCACAACCCCTTTTCGTGGACCTTCCCGTTTGCCATGTGCGAGCGTGAGCAGGTCGCGCGTAAAAACCCGGCTGGGCATTTTTTGTGCTATTTTTGTTACATTGCGTAACTTAATGGCTTGAATCCAGCGTTTTAGAGGTCACTAAATTGTAAAGTTGTAGATAATCATGCTTGGGTTGTAGCGCTTGAGATAAGGTGCAGGGGGAAACGTTGGGGCGGGGTAAAATGAATTCGACAACTATGTCGGCCATATGCAAGCGGCTTGGCCTGCTGACGACGGTTGCCATATTGAGCTGTGGGAATGCTCACGCGCTCACTCTCAAAGAGGCGATGGCGGTCGCCGTGGAGTCCAATCCCGAGATTGGCCAGGCTATCGAAAACCGCGAAGCAATCGAATTCGAGCTGCGCCAGGCAAAGGGGCTTTATCTTCCCAGCGTCGACCTGGAAGCGTCAGCGGGGGCTCGCCGCCTCGACAATCCGGACAGGCGCTCGCTTTCCATCGAGAACGACACGCTCTATCCAGCTGAAACCGACCTCACGGTTACGCAGACGCTCTACGACAGCGGTGCAAGGCGCGCCGAACTGAACCGCCAGGCCTCGCGCGTCGACGGCGCCTCGTTCCGGGTTCTGGAACGGTCTGAATTCATCGGGCTCTCGGTTGTCCAGGATTACCTCGAAGCCATGTTGCAGGCCTCGATCGTTGTCGAAGCAAAGAAGAACCTCGGATTCCATCAGGGAATTCTCGGCGACATCCGGCAAGGCATTGCCGGCGGCGCGCTGAACGAGGCCGATCGGCAGCAGGCTGAGGAACGGCTGTTCGCCGCCAAGGCCCGTATGCAGGAAGCCACCGAGGAACTCGAGGCAGCAAAGATCCGGTTCTTCAAGACTGTCGGAAAGCCGCTGACCAGCGCCTCGAGGCCGGGCGATGTGTCCGCCGCGCTGCCGAGATCGCTTGACGAAGCAATCGGGCTGGCACGACAGAACAATCCGCGCGTGCATATGGCCAACAGCGATATCGACGCCGCGGCTTCCCTCGTGGATGCCGCACGGGCAAAATTCGGGCCCTCGATCACCGCCGAAGGTGTCGCCCGGGCAGGATCCGACATCGATGGCAGTGATGGCGACACGAACGACCTTCAGGCAAGGGTCGTGCTGCGCTGGAACCTTTATCGCGGCGGCATCGACAAGGCCAACGAGCAGGAACAAGTCCGCCGCGCCAGCGAGCAACGCCTTGTCCTGCACCAGGTCCTGCGTGAGATCGAGGAAGCCGTCCGCACGTCATGGGATCGACGCTTCCGGCAGGCCGACCTGGCCAAGACGCTGAAGCTTCAGGCAGCCGCCAACGAAAAGTTGGTCGCGTCCTATCGCGAGCAGTTCAAGGTCGGTCAGCGCTCGCTGCTCGACGTGCTCGACGCACAGAACACGCGGTTCAACACAGCGACGCTTGCCGACACCGCGTCCTACGCGTCGCTTTTTGCCCAGTACCGGCTGCTGGCGGCAACCGGACAGTTGCTGAAGACCATGGACCTTCAGCCGGCCAAACAGGCAACCGCCTACGCCAAGGCCGAGTTCAATGCACCGGAAACGGCCGACACCGAAACCTATGCACGCACGCCGTCGGAGCAAAAGAACGACCTGCCTTTCGATATCCTCGCGCCGGTAAGGAAAAAGTAGTAAGGCCAAGGTCTAACGATAGTCCTGCGGGCGGATCGTGAACCCACAACCTAAAATCCTGTCCCCAAAGGAGGCCTTCAAGGCCTGCTTTTCGGCTGTTGCCGGCTACCTAGGCAGGCCGAGTGCCGAGACCGTGCTGTTTGCCGGCGTGCCGCTGTCGGATACCCGAATCGATATCGACGCCATTCGGCATCTTGCCGAACGCGTCGGTCTTGAAATCACGGAGTTCAGCCATCGCGATTTTCTTCGCGGACGCATCGACCTCCCCGCCATCCTGTTTCGCGTCAGCCAATTGCCGGTTGCGCTGCTTGCCGAGACAGAGGACGATGGATTTACGACCGCTACCCAGGAGGACGGTCGCACAACCATCAGCAAATCCGAACTTGCCGGAAGCTACATAAGCGGCGGCGTTTCCTTCTCGATAACCTATGCCAACGCGGTCGAGGGGATGAGCGTCGGCTCGGCGGCCAAGATTGAGCGGCGACATTGGTTGACCGGAACGATGGGGCCATTCTGGCGCACCTATTCGAAGGTCATCCTGTCAGCGGTATTCATCAATCTGTTGGCCCTTGCCTCGCCGATCTTCACCATGAATGTCTACGACAGGATCTTGCCAAACAAGGCGATATCGACGCTTTGGGTGCTGTCGATCGGGATCGGCGCGGTCATTCTGTTCGACCTGCTCTTGAAAACCGCCAGAGCGTCGCTGATCGACTATGCCGGGCGCAAGGCCGATCTTCGCATTTCCTACATGCTGTTCGAGAAGGTGCTGAACTCGTCCTTGTCGGCACGGCCCGGTTCAACCGGCGAATATGCAAATCGGGTGACGCAGTACGAGTTCGTACGCGAGTTTTTCACGTCGAACACCGTCAGCGTCTTCATCGACACAGCATTCGTCTTCGTCTTTCTTCTTGTCATCTATGCGATAGGCGGCTGGCTGGTCATCATACCGGCCATTGCCTTTGTCGCCTCCGTGATCGTCGGGCTGATCACGCAACGGCGTATCGGCAAACGCGTTGCCGCCTCCATGAACGAGGCTTCGCAACGCCAGGCCCTACTGGTTGAATCCATCTCCACGCTGGAGACGATCAAGTCGCTGCGGGCAGAGGCGTATCTTCTGCGAAAATGGGCAGAGCATTCCAAGAACGCGTCAAATACGTCTGAGAAGATCAAGCAGCTTTCGGCTGCCGCCGGCAACATAACGCAGGCCATCCAGCAGCTGGTGACCGTCGCCCTGATCGTGGCCGGCGCCTATGCCTTTTCGGAAGGGCATGTCTCCACCGGCGCCATCATCGGCACCGTCATGCTGGCGGGCCGGGCGGTGGCTCCGCTTGGGCAGATCGCCATCACCTTGTCCAGACTTCGTCAGGCAATGCTCTCCTTGCGAATTGTCAACTCGATCATGGCGCAGCCGGAGGATCGGCCGGACACGGTTGGTTTCGTCAACCGCCCCATTCGCAATGGCGCGATGGCGTTCAGGAACGTCGGCTTTGTCTATCCGGGTTCCGAAAACGAAGTTCTGACCGGCGTGAATTTCTCGGTGAAGCCCGGTGAGCGGATCGGCATCATCGGCCGCATAGGCTCGGGAAAGACGACCATGGGGCGGCTGATCGGCAGGCTTTTCCTGCCGACCTCCGGCGAGCTGCTGCTGGACGGGATCGACATCCGCCAATACCACCCGTCGGAGGTTCGTGCCGCGGTCGGTATCGTCGCGCAGGCCAACGATCTGTTTTCGGGCACCATCAAGGAAAATCTCCTGATGGCGTGCCCGGAGGCGACCGATGAACAGATCGTCGAAGCGGCCAAGGCTGCCGGCGTCGACGATTTCGTCTCCCGCCATCCGCGCGGCTACGACATGAATGTCGGCGAGCGCGGCACCAATCTCTCGGGCGGCCAGAGGCAGACAATGGCAATTGCCCGCCTGTTGCTGACCAAACCGAAAATCGTCTTCCTGGACGAGCCGTCCGGCTCGATGGATCTGGCTTCCGAGCGCCAGTTGATCAAGCAGCTCAAGGTGGCTTTCGATCGCAGCACGACGCTGATCGTTTCGACGCACCGCTTCAGCATGCTCGAGCTGGCCGACCGCCTGATTGTCATCGAGCAGGGCAAGATCGTTGCAGATGGACCGAAAGACCAGGTAATACAGGCGCTGCAGAGAACGAGCGCCTGACAGAATCAGACTTGAGTGCATTCAATACGTTGGGGCGTCGGAAATGCTTGCCAGGGAAGACCGGCCGCCGTTTTTTGCGTCGGCGTCGATATTCATCATCGGAGCGCTTTTTGCGAGTTCGGTCGCTTGGGCGTCCTTTGCCGAGGTCGATGAAATCGCACGCGGCGACGGCAAGATCATACCGGCGTCGAAGACCCAGATCATCCAGGCCAGCGAGCCTGGCGTTGTTCAGGAAATCGCCGTGACGATCGGGCAGGTGGTCAAGAAGAACGACCTCATCATTCGCCTCGACAACACCTTCAACACCTCCAGCCTTGGCGAGCAGCAGGCCAAGGCGCGGGCGCTGCAGACGCGCATTGCACGGCTCAAGTTCGAACAGACCGGCACTCTCGAGGGCGCGTTTCCCTGCCCGACCGAGATCCAGAAGGTGGCGCCGGAAATCTGCGACAACGAGCAGAAGCTGCTCATCGCGCGCCGCGACAACTTCGAAGTCAAGCTATCGGTTCTCAAGTCGCGCCTCGATCAGCGCGAGAAGGAACTGGACGAGGCCAATGCCAATGCCGATCGCCTCACCAAAAATCTGGTCGTCAGCGACCAGGAGGCGAAGCTGGTCGAAGCAATGGTCAAGAAGGGCCTGATGGCGCGAACCGAGCAGCTGCGCGTCGAGCGCGAGCAGACCGAGCTCAATGGCCAGCTGGCACTCGCCGGAGAAACCATCAAGAAAGCCAAGTCGGCCATCACGGAAGCCCAGCTTCAGGTCGATGAACTCGGCCTGCAGCTGCAACAGGAGGCGCTCAGCGATCTCACGCAGGCGCTGGCCGACCTTTCGGTGGTGGATGAGACGATCCGCGGCGCCACCGACAAGGTGGCGCGCACCGACATCCGTTCGCCTGTCGACGGTATCGTCAACACGCTCGACATCAACACGGTCGGCGCCTTCGTCCAGCCCGGCGCAGTCGTCGCGGGTATCGTGCCGACTTCCGAGACCCTGCTGGTCGAAGCGCGGGTTTCACCGCGAGACGTCGCCTTCATCCGGCCGGGGCAGGATGCTCTGATCAAGGTGACTGCGTATGACTTCTCGATCTTCGGCGGCATCGAAGGCAAGGTCTCGAACATCACCGCCGACAGCCTGGTCGACCAAAAGACCGGCGAACCCTACTATCAGGTTCGCGTCGCCACCGACAAATCGACGCTGACACGCGACGGCAAGACCTACTCGATCATCCCCGGTATGATCTGTTCGGTCGACATCAAGACCGGACGCAAGACGATCCTCACCTACCTGATGAAGCCGATCAACAAGGCGCGTGAGGAGGCGATGAGTGAGCGGTAGCGCGATCTCCGCTCCTGCTGATCGCGACCGGCTGCCACCGCTGGCGGCAGAGGATTTCGGACTGGAGTTCCGGGTTGTGGCGCGTGGCGGCACGCGCCGCGGCATTCGTCTGGAGCGGGCATTCTGGGCCTCGCTGAAGCAAATGGCCGAAAACCGGAAATGCACGATCGGCATGCTGATCGAGGAGATCGCCGAGAGCCACGCCAACACCGGAAACCTGACATCGGCAATCCGCGTGGCCTGCATGCGTGGACTGGCCGACGAAAACCTCACCTTGCAGAGGCTGGCGTCGATCAAGACCATCAGCGCCATTCTGGTCGCCTGTCCCTCGCCGGCCTTTGCCCTGTCATCGTCGAAGAAGATCCTGACGTTCAATGCGCCGTTCCAGCAACTGGTGCGTCGTCAATTGCCGGCGGCGCCGAACGAGGACGCGCGCCACGACCTCAAGCTGGCGCTGGACCTCAATGTCGCCGACGTATTCGCCAGGCTTGAGGCCAATGGCGAGACGCCGGTCGCCACCGGTTTCGTCATCGGCGCCGGTGACCGCCGCTACCGGGGTCAACTGAATGCGGTGCGGGCGCCGGTGGTCGAGCCGGAACTGCTGATGGCGTTCGTCTTCGGCGGCTAGAGCGTTTCACCGTTTCACGGAAACGGTGAAACGCTCTATCTCTTTGTTTCGACGCAATTCCGGACGGAAAACCGCTCACACTTTTCCTGGAATTGCTCTAGAGCGCCCCAGACACCCTGACGGCATAGTTTACTGCTGCAGACCTTCGCCCGGTGCGACCGTCGAAAGGCCGCCCTTGATATCGGCTATTTGCGCAGAGCCGGTCTTTGCGCCATGGATCCACGCGCGATCGGTGCTGAACGAATACAGCGGCACGTAGCTCGGCAGATCGCTGTCGCGCGAAACGACATTGCTCAGGCTGTCGAGAATGAAGACGCCGCTGCCGGTGCTGACCGACAGCACCGCATGAAAGAAACCACGCTTGCGATCCTGCAAGACAACCAGCGACATGCTCTGAGCCGGGATGCCTGCATGCAGCAGCGCGGTCATCTTGAGGATGGCAAAATCCTCGCAGTCCCCCGCCCGCCGCTCGAGGATTTCCGAGGGCTTCGCCCAGTAGTCGAGCTTGCCGTAAACCACGCTGTCCTTCTTGTAGGCGATCGCGCGATTTATACTTGAATTGATGAAGGACAGCTTGTCGATGAAACCCTTGTCCCCGGCTGCCTTGACGATCCCGGCAAAGGTGCTGTTCTTGCGCTCGCATGCACTGCTCGCGGTGCACTCGACAATTGCCTTGTAGACAGGCGCCCAGCGCGCCGAGACCGGAAAATTGCGCATCGACAGGGCAACCGAACCGAACACGCCGGGAATGATCGCCGCCGTCTGGATCGGATCGATCCCGGCGTCGTCCTGCGCGATCGAAGGAGCAGGATTTTCATGAACGGCAGCAGGACCATAGCTGCCGAAAATCATGCCGATCCTGTAGGCTGAAACGGGCTGCCAGGGTTGCGGTCGAGCCAGCGAAATGCCGCCGAGACTGGGCGGGGTTTCGACCCTCGCCAGCATTCCAGCGACAGCGCGGTTATCCACGGCAACGGCGCTTGCGGAGGATGGCTGCGGCAGGCTTGCGATGCCCATTGCCAGCAGGAGCAGCTTGAGCCCGGTTATCCCCGGGGCAGATTTTTCTTTTTTCATGACGCCCACCTTTGACTGTGGACGCTACCAATCTTGTCTCAAATTACTGGAAAGGAAGGTGGATAAGTTTCCGGCAAACAGGAACATCTATTTTGCATAAAATTTTATTCAATTTTATACTTATGTCTACCGACCCATCCCGACTGAAGGGTGTCAAACGGACCGCGGCCCAGCCAATGTATATCAGGCTATATGTTTGGAGTTTACCACGTGTAAAAAATGCCGAGACAGGCATATCGGAGTATATAAAAATGATTGTGGGATAGTTGCAAAGCAGGAGCCGTCACTGTCTCTTTCCGGGAAATACCGGAGGGGTTTGGTTATGACGAACAGTAACGAATTGGACACCGTCTCGAATTCTTGGGACCAGCACTCTCACGATGAACATGGCGGCTCGCCGTCACAGGCAGGAACGCAGGTAGCGCAGGCCGCTCAGGCGGCGCCTGCCGAGCCCGTACCGGTCGATGTCGGCAGCGGCGCGCCCGTCAAACAAGATGCACCTGCGGAGGCGAAGGCCCCAGCGGCAGCTGCGCCCCACGAATACGTGGCCGACGCCAGCAACGTGGTGAAGCTTCCGGCCAACGTCTCGATCGACAACATCAAGGTCGACGGCCACAACCTCGTGCTCGAACAGGCTGATGGCACGGTGATCGTGATCAAGGATGGCGCGCTCAACGTGCCGACCTTCATCATCGGCGACGTCGAGGTGCCGCGCGTTGCCTTGCTGGCAGCGCTTGAAGCAAGCCATGTCGATGTCGCCTTCGGTGCCGATGGTTCCATATCGGCCGGTCCGGGCGGTCCGAACCCAAGTGCGGGCGCAGACTTTTCGGTTCCCCCCGGCGGCATCGGCGACGGATTCGGTCTGTCGGCGCTGTTGCCGCCCACGGCTCTGCAATTTGGGCTTCTGGATCGGCGCGAACTGTTTCCGTCTGTCGTCGACAGGCCGGTTTCGGTGGTGGCCACATCATTGCTCACCCCGGACCAGGCGGCCAGCGAAACCGGTCTTGACGGCGGCCCGGCTCAATCCCCCGGCAGCGACGCGCCGAGTAACGCTGAAACCTCCGGCATCGGAACGATCAGCATCGACGCACCGGATGGTATCGGGTCGATCGTCATCAACGGCGTCACCGTTACCGGTGTCAACCAGCAAATCCTGGGGCAGTTCGGCTACATCACGATCGTTTCCTTCGATCCGAACACCGGTGCTATCCAATATAATTACACGGTCACCGAGTCCGTTACCCATCAGAATCCAACAAACGGGTTTGATCCCAACGACACGGTTCCGGACAATTTCAGCATCACCGTCACGGACGTCGACGGCGATTCGGCCAGCACCACCTTTGCCGTCGCCATCGTTGACGACGTGCCGACGGCGATTGCGGATACCGACAGCATCGCCGCCGGCCAGTTTGGCCCCGCGACGGGCAATGTGCTTGTCGGCGGTACGGACGCGGTCGACGCGAACGCCACGGACGGCGTTGCCGACACCCAGGGCGCCGACGGCGCGACGGTGGTTGGCGTCCAGGCTGGTAACACCAATACCGACGCCACCGGCTCGCTCGGCGTTCCGGTCCAGGGCCTCTATGGCAAGCTGACGCTGGCCGCCGACGGAACATACAGCTACGTTCGCGATGCAGGCTCGGCCGGAGGCGTCAACGACGTCTTCACCTACACCATCAAGGATGGTGACGGCGACACCTCGCACACCACGCTGACGATTTCGATCGGCAACTCGACGCCGGAGATCACCGACCTGACGCCGGAGGCCGGTGGCGGCGACGTCATCGTCAACGAGGATGACCTCCTGGCCAGCCGCGGGCTTGGCGAATCGGCCGGTTCCGACACCTCGAAGGAAAGCACCATCCAGGGCGGCACCTTCACCATCTCCTCGCCCGACGGCATCCACTCGCTGGTGATCGGCGGCAACACCTTCATCACCGATGGCGTGTTCACCGCAGGCTCCTTCACCACGGCGCTCGGCAACACACTCAATGTGACGGCTTACAATGCTGCCACCGGCCAGGTGAGCTACACCTACACGCTGGTCGACAACGAGGCGCATGCCGCGGGCCAAGACACCAACAGCCTTTTCGAGAACTTCACCGTCACGCTGACCGACCAGGATCTGCAGAGCACCGACGCCACGCTCACCGTGAATATCGTCGACGACGTGCCCACGGCGCATGATGAAGCCTCGCAGTCGATTGCCGAAGGTGCCCCGGCGCTGACGGGAACACTGGACTTCGTCGCCGGCGCCGATGGCGCGACGGTGACGCATGTCAATGGCACGCTGCTGACCTTCGATCCCGGTACGGGCTACTCGCAGTCGATCGACATCGGCGCGGGCACCATCCAGGTGAAGGCGGACGGGTCCTACTCGTTCACGCCGGATGCTTCGGTCGACAACAGCTCCGGTCCGGTGGCGGTCAACGCGACCTACACGGTGACGGACGGCGACCTCGACACTTCGACGGCCAACATCGCGTTCACGATCACGGACGGCGCGGCGCCGGCTGCGGGCGCTCCTATCACGCTGGCGCTTGACGACCAGAATCTGAGCGACGGCTCGACGCCGGCCGGTCCGGACTTCGCCTCGAACTCGATCACCTTCACGCCGGGCTCGGATGCGATCGCCTCGATCGCCTTCGGCACCGACCTGAGCGGGCTGAACACCGCGAACCTGATCTGGACCAGGGTGTCGGACACCCAGGTAGTGGGCAAGGACGGCGCCGTGACCGTGGTGACGCTGGATCTGTCGGTTACCAACAACGTGGCGACGGTGACGGCGACGCTGAACAACAATTACGATGCCCATCCTGGCATCAATCTCGACGACCTGGTCAATCTGGGCCATGTCGGCGTGGTTGCCACCGATACCGATGGCACCCAGGCAACCGGCACGGTCAACGTGACGGTGTCCGACGACGCTCCGACGGCGACCAACGAGGCTTCGCAGAACGTTGCGGAGGGCGCGACGGTGACCGGCACGCTGGACTTTGTCGCCGGCGCCGACGGCGCCACGGTGACGCATATCGGCGCCACGGCGCTGGTGTTCAATCCGGCCGACAGCAACTACTCGCAGGCGATCGACATCGGCGACGGCTTCATCAAGGTCAAGGCCGACGGCAGCTACTCGTTCACCGCCGACAATCCGGTCAACGGCACCGGTGCGGCCTCTGCCACCTTTACGGTGACTGACGGCGACGGTGACACGGCGAGCGCCAACATTGCCTTTGCGGTGACGGACGCCAACCATCCGACGACCGGCACGGCTTCGGCTGCGGTCGACGATGACGGGCTGACCGGTGGCAATCCGGCGAGCACGACGGGCGATCTCAACGCCAACACGGGCGAGGTTCCGCTCAGCGCCAGCGAAGCGATCTACAACGGCACGCTCGGCGGCAGCGTCGGCGGCGACGGCGCCGGCGCCAACGGCTTCTCGTTCGCGGCGCTCAACGGCACCAGCGGGACGGTCGGCCTGGAGAACGTGACCTACAGTGTCGTCGGCAACATGCTGACGGCGACCACCACCAGCGGCAGCCGCATCGGCACGGCGCTGTTCCAGGTTCAGATCACCGACCCGGCGACGGGCGCCTATACGGTGACACTGCTCGACAACGTGCTGCATGCGGGTGGCCCCAACAACGAGGCGACCGACGCGACCGTCAATCTGGGCTATGTCATCACCGACGCCGACGGCTCGACGGCACCGGGCACGCTGACCGTCACCTTCGACGACGACGCTCCGACGGCGACCAACGAGGCTTCGCAGAACGTTGCGGAGGGCGCGACGGTGACCGGCACGCTGGACTTTGTCGCCGGCGCCGACGGCGCCACGGTGACGCATATCGGCGCCACGGCG
>NZ_JACDTY010000001.1 GCF_013520985.1 Mesorhizobium neociceri
TCTCCTCGATCGCTTCCGCCGGCACCCGGCGCGTCGAAAGCTTGCCCAAACGCCGGTCGAGCAACCCAGCGTCCCCAGCCTCTTCGTAACGGTCTCGGTAGCGCCGGAATTGCCGCTCCGACATGCCAAGCAACTCCCCAGCCTCCATCATCGAAAGATCGCCGCCATCCCACCGGCTCAAAACGTCCCGAAACTTCTGCATTCTCCGGTCCTGTAGCCATGCTGCCCGCTTCATCCCCAGCCTCCATTGGCTGGCGATAAAACCGGACAACTCATCTGCTACCTAATCCGGACAACTCGTGTGCTTACGACACAGGATAGCTGATAGAGTCGACATTGCATGAGGATGTCACTATATAGCGGCGGCTTCGACCGCGTACCTCTGGTTGCGCCCACTACGTATTGTGATACCTATTGTGATACAAATCGGTGATTAGAGCCGGGAAAAAACGAATAGAAACAACTACGTAGGGTCGCAAGCGATCCCAGCCAACGGTACCACAAATATTCGTTAACTAATTGATTTTGCTGCACAATTTCAAGATTCTGGCCGCCAATTTTGCTTCGTTCTACTCATCTGTGTTACCTATTGTGCTACTTAGCGGACAAATTTGGGGTTCTGAACGAAACGGCTTTGGGCCTGTTCGTCAATTCTCTCCCTCTCGTTGATGGCACTCGTCACACGTAGCTCAGCTCACGCGCTTTCGAAAGACCCTGCAACGACGCGTGCGGTAATCGGCGGCAACGACGTGCAATTAGGTCGGTTCTGAACTCGGCCACGGCCTCAAAATGCTCGAAGGCGCTCGCCATTCGGTTGATCTCTGCCGATCTGGCAGCCGATTCCGATGGAATTCTTTTAGAAGGTATCCAGCCCCATGGGGGCAAAGGCGCTGCGGAGGCGCCCTTCTCGTCATTCAGTCAGATAGACACTGGCCGTTGCAGCGGCACCACCTGGTCACCCATTGCTGCCGCGCAGCGTTTCGAACAGGAACCAGACGCGCTTCTCGCCCTCGTCGATCCAGTTCTCCAGCAGGCTGGCGGTGGCGACGTCGCCGTACTCGTCGCAGAGCTCGTGCATCGTGCGCATGCTTGCCACCAGCGTTGCATTGTCCTCGCGCAGTTCGGCGAGCATCTCGTGCGGGTGGACGAAATCGGCGTCATTGTCCTGGAGCCGCTGCCGGCGGGAAATATCTCCGATCGACCTGATGGTGCCGGCGCCGAGCGCGCGCGCCCGCTCTGCCAAGGGATCCGTCATTGCAAGGATTTCCGCGCTCTGGTCGTCCAGCAAAAGGTGGTAGCCGCGGAAATGGGGACCCGACATGTGCCAATGGAAATTCTTCGTCTTCAGATAGAGCGCGAAGATGTCGGCAAGCAGCACCGTCGCGGCGGCCCCGATGTCCTTCGTTGCGTCCATTCTCAGGCCGGTCGGGGTCTTTAGGTCGTAAGCTATACGCGATTTACCGGTCGTGTTCATGAGACAGTTCCTGGTTGCAAGGGCGGACATCCGGCGGGTGCTTGACACATTGTCGGGCTCACGCCTGAGAGGCTTCGTCGGAAAGGGTCAAGAGGCTGATGGCGACCAGGCCAACAGGCACGACGAAGCACCAGGTCGGGGAGGCGACGAAGGCCAGTGCCGCGGCAGCGCAGCCGATTGCAAAACAGAAGAGGCTAGTTGCCATGCGTTTCAGCCGCTCCTTGACCTCACGCATGTGATCGGTTGCCGTGCCGGACATGAGGTCGGCGAGGTCGATCATGATCTGCGTCGTCGTGCCGGTCATCAGCGTCGTCGGCGGCAGCTTGGAAAGATGGGCCCGGTGCAGCCCGTTCTGGATCGCCATGGCCGTCACGAGGGTCATCCCGATGCCTATCGCAGCCACCGAGTCGCCATTCGAGACAGGACCGTGAACGTAGGCTGCGATGGCGGCGATCGCGAACAGCACAAACATGAGGGACAAGAGTGTGACGATGGCTCTTCGTCCGGCGAGCTTGAGCCGAAGGGACAACACACTTGTGAGCAGGATGACGATACAGAAGATCGGCAATGCAAGGAGCTTTGCGATGACCCCTGTCGTTCCGAAGACAAGCGCCGCGCCCAGCGTCACGAAGTTCCCCGTGACATGGGCGGTGAAGAGGCCGGCAAGGGCCAGGAAGCCCATTGTGTCGACGTAGCCGCCGTTGAAACTGAGAAGGACACCGAGCGACGGTCTGGCCATGGATATCTCCGCTTTCGCTATTTTCGCTGACGATTCAGGTCCGAACTCAGAGCGTGTGCAAGCAACGATCGTTCTCGGACCGTTGCTATCATTTGAAGCTACCCTTTTTGGATGTCGGGAGCGGCAGCTCGGCCGAAGGAACGATATTGGGCCGGTCTTGAATTCCGGCGATTGGCGAGGTCGTTGGCGGCAACGAAGACAAAGGCTCCGGCAAGCCCGACATGCTCGAAAAAAGCATTCATGGCCATTGACTGCTGGGGGCCGGGCGGCAGTTCCCAGAACCGCAGCGCTATCCAGGTCGCGGCCAGTGTAAAGGCGGCGAGCGCCAGCGCACCGATCCAACGCCAGTAACCAGTCAAAATCAGCGCTGACATTGCGAATTCGAAGACGATGACAGCAGCGGCGAAGAATGGCGCGGGCGACAGTCCGAAATGCTCCATCTCGGCGACAGCGCCGCCGAAATCGAGGAGCTTGACGATCGGCCCCTGGATATAGGCGGCGCACAGGGCAAGCAGCGCGAGTATGCGCAGGGCAGGTGCGGTGAGCAGTCTGCCGATGAAACTCTGTTCAACCGCCTGGATAGCTTTCGTGTTCATGAATGGCTCCCTGGATCAGACGGCCCAGCAACTGCAGCCGAGCGCACCGAAAAAATTTTTGATGTCGGACACCGGCAGCTTCGACGTCCAGGCGCCGGCATGGTCGTGACCGTGAACACCGCATGCGGATGAACAGCCGCAGGAGGTGATCGCAGTTCTTTGCAGCACATGGCGCCCGGCTCCGTCGGCTTCGCCCCAGGCGCCATAGCCGCCGAAGACGCGCACCGGTGACCAGTCCGGCATTGCGGGCGGGACGGCGCTCTCGTCGAGAGCACCGAAATCGCCCGCGCCGTAGACCACCTTGCCGCCGACAATGGTGAGTTCGGAGGTGAGAAGGGAGATCTCGTCTTCGGTACAGGCGAAGAAGTCCTTGTCGGGGACGATGAGGTCGGCGAGATGGCCTTTTTCGATCCGGCCCCTCTTGCCCTCGTCGTTCGAAAACCAGGTGACGTTCTCGGTCCACATGCGAAGCGCCGTCTCACGGTCGAGGCAATTGCGGCGCGGGTAGATCCGCATGCCGCCGACGGTGCGCCCCGTGATCATCCAGGCGAGCGAGACCCATGGATTGTAGGAGGCGACACGGGTGGCATCGGTGCCGGCCGAAACGCGCACACCCCGCTCCAGCATCTTTGCGATCGGCGGCGTCGCCTCGGCGGCGCCCTGGCCGTAGCGTTCGACGAAGTACTCGCCCTGGTAGGCCATGCGATGCTGGACGGCGATGCCGCCACCCAGCGCTGCGACCCGGTCGATCGATTCCTCGGAAATCGTCTCGGCATGATCGAAGAACCAGTTCAGGCCCTCGAGCGGAACATCCTGGTTAACCTTCTCGAAGACGTCGAGCGCCCGGCTGATGGTCTCGTCATAGGTGGCGTGCAGCCGCCACGGCCAGCGGTTCTGCGCAAGGATGCGGATGACGTCCTCGATCTCGCCTTCCATGTCCGGCGACATGTCCGGACGCGGCTCGCGGAAATCCTCGAAATCAGCGGCCGAGAAGACGAGCATTTCGCCAGCGCCGTTGTGGCGGAAATAGTCCGACCCCTGTTTGTATTTGACCGAGGAGGTCCATTTGAGGAAGTCGTCCTTTTCCTCCTTCGGCTTTTGCGTGAAGAGGTTGTAGGCAAGCCGCACCGTCATGAGGCCGTCGTCGGCAAGCTTCTGGATAACCGCGTAGTCGTCCGGATAGTTCTGGAAGCCGCCGCCGGCGTCGATGACGCCGGTCACGCCGAGACGGTTGAGTTCGCGCATGAAATGACGGGTGGAATTGACCTGGTAGTCGAAGGGCAGCTTCGGGCCTCTGGCGAGCGTTGCATAGAGGATACCGGCGTTCGGCTTGGCGAGCAGCAGACCGGTCGGGTTGCCGGTCGCGTCACGGGCGATCTCGCCGCCGGGTGGATTCGGCGTGTCCTTGGTGTAGCCGACGGCGCGCAGTGCTGCGGCGTTGAGCAGAGCGCGATCGTAAAGATGGAGAATGAACACCGGCGTGTCGGGGGCGACGACGTTGAGTTCCTCGATAGTCGGCAGGCGTTTTTCGGCGAACTGATGCTCGGTGAAGCCGCCGATGACCCGCACCCATTGCGGCGGCGGAGTGATATCGACCTGCCGCTTCAGCATCGCCATGGCATCGGCCAGCGAGCGGACACCGTCCCAGCGCAGTTCCATGTTGAAATTCAGCCCGCCGCGGACGACGTGCGTATGGTTGTCGATCAGCCCGGGCAGCACACGCTTGCCCTTGAGATCGACAATCCTGGTGCTGGCGCCAGCTGATGCCATGATATCCTGGTCGTGGCCGACAGCCAGGACCTTGCCGTCCTTGATGGCGACGGCGCTCGCCGTGGGATTGGAGCGGTCAAGCGTGGTGATCAGCCCATGATGCAGGATCAGGTCGGCGGTGGTGTCTTCAACCATGGTTCGTTGCCTCGCAGATGTTGGAATTCAACCCTGTGTGCTCTTGTCTGCGCGCCGGACTTCCGATGCCTCGGACGGCATGCCGCCTTGAGGCAAATGCCCGAATACATGCGGGCGTACCTGATGCAGCCACGACAGAGCCGCCGGTTCGTTGCGCCACAGGCTCTTGACAAGCGGCGGCAGTTGTTCGCCGACGAGGATGCCAAGAAGGCCGACAAGCGCGATGATCGGCGGTGCGGGGGAGCGGACATTCAACAGTCCATAGATGACGCCGACGAGAAGGCCGGCGGCAAGCGAGATGACATAGGGTTTCATGGGGCGCTCCAGGAGAACGGAAGGGACTGCCTGGTGGCGCCGGCGAAATCGCCAGCGCCACTCCGGACGTTCTAGCCTTCGTGCGCGCTGAACATGGTCTTGGCATAGATGACGCCGAGGCCATAAGCGCCGCCGAACTTCTTGGCGAAGCCAGTCGTCATGTCGTAGGTGTCGCCGCGAGCCCAGTCGCGCTGCAGTTCCAGCAGGTATTGCAGCGATGTCATCGGCCGCACGCCGGCCTGGATCATCCGCTGCATGGCGCGCTCATGCGCTTCGTCGGAGACGTCGCCGCAGGCGTCCGCAATAGCGTAGACCTCGAAGCCCTGGTCGAGTGCGGAGAGCGCCGGGCCGACGATGCAGACGCTGGTCCACAGGCCGCACAGGACGAGACGCTTCTTGCCGATCGCATTGACCTGCTTGATGACGGCGGCGTCCTCCCAGGTGTTCATGGAGGTACGGTCGAGCAGCGGCTGGCCGGGAAAGGCAGCTGTGATCTCGTCGAACATCGGTCCCGAGAACGTCTTCTCGGCCACGGTGGTCAGGATCGTCGAAACGCCGAAGCCTGCCGCGGCATGGGCGACCAGCGCGGCGTTGTTGCGCAACAGGACGGCATCGATCGACTTGGTGGCAAAGGACATTTGCGACTGGAAATCGATCATGATCAGCGTGTGGTCCTTCGGCGAAATCAGCTCTGAACCGGGTTTGGGAGTGGCATTTGTCGGCATGGTCGTCCTCACTTGGGATGGGATTGACGTTCGGTGCGGAGCCTTGCCCTGCGAATGTGTCTGCGACTACACGCAGCGCTATCGAGAGGGGTCGGGAGGCCTCGTTTCCGTGGTTCGCACCTGACCACGCGCTGAAATTCGGGGCTTGTAGGAAGTGTCCGCGCTTTTGACAGTTCTCGCAGGATTACCGGCGGCTACTTCGGATGGCGCGAGTTCCGATATCGATCATGCATGAGACGTCAAAAAGCCCAGCGCTTTGTACAAGCGCCGGACACCGGCCTGTGGTCGAAGGATGCTTCGTGAGCAGAAGTGTCGAGACGGCTGAGGAGCAGTCTGCTGCCAGCCTCTTTCGCTAGGCGTTGGCTTCAATGAGGAAGGGTCAATGACGACAGTCCGGACCTCATGGTCACCGGAAGGCAGCTGGTCCCGGTCCTTCTCTCGCCGCACGACTGCATGGTCTCCCGCCACCCCGCGCATCTTTCAGCGCGGCTGCAATCTCGTCCGTCGCTCCCGCAGGGCAGGGGCCAGAATGATTGCGCTTGGCCTGTGCGCAAGTCAGCTCACAGGATGCATTGCCGCCGTTCCCCGTGACAGCGTCCCACAGCAATTGGCGTCGGCGGCCGAGCCGCCCGGCTATCAGCGCGATATCCGGCTCTGGGGCGATTCCTATGCCAGCTATCCCGCCGAACGACTTGTCCGATTTCACGATGAGAGGCTGAAGGCGTCGAAGGCCGATCCGTCCATAAATGTCAGAGCACTGAACGCCCTTACACTGTCGGGCGGTGGCAGCAGCGGCGCCTTCGGAGCCGGCATTCTCGCAGGCTGGGCCAAGGCCGGGACCAGACCAAAATTCGATATCGTCACCGGGATCAGCGCCGGCGCGCTGATCGCACCCTTTGCTTTCCTTGGTCCGGCCTATGACGACGAACTCAAGGCCGGATTCACCGAGGTTACCGACGCCAATATTTACACCAGGCACAGCCTTCTCGGCGCACTCTCCAGCGGCTCGTTCACCAGCAACGCGCCGCTCGCCAGGATGCTCGATGAACACATCACCGACGCCATGCTTGCCAAGATTGCCGGCGAGTATTCCAAGGGACGCCGCCTGTTTATCGGCACGACCAATCTCGATGCCGATCGGGCTGTCATCTGGGACATGGGGGCCATCGCTGCAAGTGGGCGGCCGGATCGCAGGAAACTGTTCAACGAGGTCATCCTCGCCTCCACGTCCATTCCCGGCATCTTTCCGCCCGTCGACCTCGAAGTGACCGCGGCCGGCAAGACCTATCACGAGATGCATGTCGATGGCGGCGCGGCCACCGAGGTCTTCCTCATGCCGGCCGGGCTGACGCTCGGCGACCTCGACAAAGCGTTCCACACGAAGGTGAACGCAAGGCTCTATGTGATCCGCAACGGCCGAACCACGCCGGAGTACAGTTCGGTCAAGGCCACCTTGCCCGGCATAGCCGAGAAGGCGCTTTCCTCGCTGATCAAGACGCAAGCCATCGGCGACCTTTACCGTCTCTACGCCGTCGCCAAACGTGACGGGATCGACTTCAACTCGATAGACATCCCGGCCGATTTCACCGTCGAGGCCAAGAGCCCGTTCGACAAAAGCTTCATGCGCGCGCTTTACGCGAAAGGCTACGAGATGGGCCGCAACGGCGTCACATGGAACAAGACACCGCCTGGATTCTGCGATGAGCCTTCCGTCGAGGGTCGGCTATGCGAAAGCGCCCATCGAGCTCAACCTCCGACGAGTGGTCGGGCCCTTTCGAGAAAGCAGTTGGAGACAACCGGATGACAATCGCTATCAGGCGTTGTCCAAACAAAGCGGAGAAATACAGTGTCGGACATGTCGCGTGACCCGATGACCAAGCCATCGGATTCGACCGGCGAGTCGTTGCCGCCCGATCGTGTCGCGCCGGTCGCCCATTCTCAAAGTCTCGAAGCTCCGGATCGAAGCATTGAAAGCCCTGATGCGGAATTGCCGCAACCAGGCCCTCGCGCGCCGATCCCGGACCAGCTCGCCGCCTCCGAGCCACCCAGAACATCCAGAGTAGCTGCGATTATCGTCGCGCTCAGCGTGCTGGCGATCGTTGGCCTGTCATTGTGGTATCTCGTCCGGCCGCAGCCGCTTCTGGTCCAGGGCGAGGCCGATGCCACACGCGTCGACATTGCGGCTCGCATCGATGGCAGGGTCGGACGGCGACCGGTGTCGCGCGGCGACAACATCATGGCCGGGCAATTGCTGGTGGCGATCGACAACCCGCAGCTGTTGACGAAGCTCAACGAGGCGGAGGCAGCGAGGGTCGTCGCCCAGGCGGATTTCACGCGCATCCAGGTCGGCACTCGCGCCGAAGTGGTGGCGGAACGCAAGGCCGAGGCCGCGTCGGCGCAGGCCAGCTTGACGCTTGCCCAGCAGACCTACGACCGCGTCAAGCAGGTCACCCAGGGCGGCTTCGAGTCGGTCGCGAAGCTCGACGAGGCGACCGCCTCGCTGGATGTGGCCACCCGAACATTGGAGCAGGCAAAGCTCGCCTATCAGGAAGCTGTTGCCGGCTATACCGCGGAGGAACGCGGCGTGGCACAGGCTGCCGTCGCCAAGGCGGAAGCGACAATCGCAA
This sequence comes from Mesorhizobium neociceri, assembly GCF_013520985.1. Taxonomy (GTDB): domain Bacteria; phylum Pseudomonadota; class Alphaproteobacteria; order Rhizobiales; family Rhizobiaceae; genus Mesorhizobium; species Mesorhizobium neociceri. The sequence continues at coordinate 8,382 of NZ_JACDTY010000001.1, forward strand.
CCTTGCAGGCGCAGGTCGACGAGATGACCGTCAAGGCGCCAATTGCAGGGCAGGTCTATCAGGTCGGTGCAGAACTCGGCGAGTATGTCTCGCCCGGCGTGCCGCTGCTTTCGCTGGTCGACCTCAGCGACGTCTGGCTGCATTTCGATCTCCGCGAGGACCTGGTGAAGGGTCTGAAGGTCGGCGACAGGTTCACGGTCAAAATCCCTGCACTTGGCGACATGCCCATAACCGTCGAGGTGCGGACTATCGCCACCCGTGGTGAGTATGCCGGTTGGCGCGCAACGCGTGCGACGGGCGATTTCGACCTCAGGACCTTCGAGGTGCGGGCTTATCCAGTCGACAAGCTCCCCAACCTCAGGCCGGGCATGAGCGCCTACGCCGATTGGAACGGAGTGCACTGATGGCCAGCGGGCGTCGTTTCGGCATTGTCGATGTCGCTCGCCGCGAGGTGGTCTGGATCTGGCGCGACAAGGTCGCCCTGCTGCTCGTGGTCGGAATCCCGTTGATTGCCTTTGCGATCCTCGCCGCCACATTCAGTAATGCCGTCATCCGTGATCTGCGGGTCGACGTGGTCGATCAGGACAGGTCGAGGACGTCCGAAACCTTTGTGCAGGCGATCAACTCGGCACCGGGCGTTGATCTTGCGAGGCGTTCCTCCGATCTCAACGGAGCCATGCACGCCGTCCGCTCCGGCGAAGCCATCGCCGCTGTCTATATCCCACAGAATCTTGAACGCGATATCGCGGCGGCGCGCCGGCCGCAGGTCGTGATCTTCTTCAACAAGCAGTTCTTCACGCCCGGCAACGTTGCCTCGAATTCGTTGCAGGCAGCGATATCGGCAGCAATTGCCGACCTGCCGGCGGGGCCACGCAGCGCCGCCTTTGCGCCGGGTCCGCTTGTCGTTGAGCAATATGTTCTGACCAATCCCGCCCTGAACTACGCCCAGTTCCTTTTGCGCGCGATCCTGCCGACCGTGCTCCACATCGTGACCGCAATTTCCGCCGGCTATGCGGTCGGCTCCGAATTCGGGTCCCGCAACGTCAGGGAATGGCTGGCGACGGCCGGCGACAGCATGCTCATCGCGCTCGTCGGCAAGCTGGCACCTTATTTCGGCATCTTCCTCGTCATGATGGCTGTCGGGCTGGGGATCATTCACGGCATCTTCGAAATACCTTTCCGCGGCGACCCGGTGCTGGTGGCCGCCGGCGCTTGCCTGCTGATCATTGCCTATCTGTCGTTGGGGGCGCTTCTGCAGCTTCTCGTCAGGAACCTTGCCTTTGGTCTGAGCCTGACCGGCATCATCTGTTCGCCGGCATTCGGCTTTGCCGGCGTCGGCTTTCCCGCGCTGGCGATGAACGGCTTCTCCCGCGCCTGGGGTGCGATGCTGCCGCTACGCTGGTACATCCAGATCCTGTTCGACCAGGCGGCTCGGGGCGTACCGGCCGGGAATTCCGCCGGGCCTTTCATGATGCTGGGCGTATTGGCAATCCTCTATTTCGGTCTGGCCTGGCTGAGGTTGCGATCTGTTGCCCGGCATCCGCGGCCAGAGCCGGTCGAAGCCCCTGAACAAGACAGCGCTCGAGGCGGCATCGTTCGAGCATTCGCGAACGAATATGGCCGGATCATCCGTGAGCGCAGCGCCTTTGGCCTGATCGTTCTGGCGCCGATCATCTACGGCGTGTTTTACCCGCAGCCCTATCTGGGCCAACTTGTCAAGGACATCCCCATCGCCGTCGTGGACGGCGATTCCTCCGACGTCAGCCGCACGATCATCCAGGCCGTCAATGCTGACGAAGCGGTGAAGGTGACGCTTCGGCCAACGACGCTGGCCGAAGCGCAGGCCGCGCTCGCACGCCGGGAAGTGTTCGGCATCCTGAGCATTCCGGCAGGAACCGAGCGCGACATCCTGAAGGGCGATCAGGCCAGGCTGCCTGTCTATGTCGATTCGGCCTATTTCCTGCTCTACAACCGCACACTGCAGGGCATTCAGGAAGGTGTGGGCGCGGTCACAACTGATCTCGCGGCGCGCAGCGCCCGGCCGGATGGAAGCCTCTACCGGGCGGCTCTCGCGAAAAGCTCGCCGGTCGAGATTTTGAACCAGCCTCTTTTCAACCCCACCGGCGGCTACGGCAGCTACGTCGTTCCGGCCGCTTTCCTGTTGATCCTGCAGCAGACGCTGCTGATGGGGTCGGCGACGCTGGGCGGGGTGGCCTACGAGCGGGGCGGCCACGAGGCGCGCCGCCGTCGTGGCACGATGTCAGCGGTGATTGGTCAAAGTCTCGCGCATCTGCTGCTGGCATTGCCGGGCTTCGCGCTGTTCCTCATCGTGTTGTCGAGGGTCTACGGGTTCTCGGCGAACAATCATGTGCTCGACCTGACCGTCCTGGCCATTCCCTATATCCTCTCCGTCAGCCTGCTCGGCCAGTTCGTTGGCAGCTGGTTCAAGCGACGCGAAACCGCGGTTCTCTTGCTCATTGCCATCAGTCTTCCGATCTTCTTTCTGGTCGGCGTCGCATGGCCGCTGGAAGCGATCCCGCCAATGCTTCGGACGGCCAGCTTCATCCTTCCCAGCACCTTCGGGATCGACGGCCTGGTGCGGGTCAATCAAATGGGAGCGACTGTGACGGACGTCTCGAAAGACTGGATGTGGCTGTGGGTGCTAGCCGGCGTCTACGCGGCCCTTGCGATCGCCTCAGCCAGAATCACCATGGGCCGGAGGGTGTCCGATGCTCGTTAGGTCGCGATATGGTTCGGCAGTCGCACTGGCTGCGGCAGGTGCGATAATCTGCTTCGTTTGCGAAGCGTCGGCAGAGCAGGCAAAGCCGCCGATCGCTGGCATGGTTCGGCAGACCGAGATTCGCATCGCCCCCGACGCTACGGGGCGACTGGCGACGGTGGCCGTCATTGCGGGCCAGCATGTCCATGAGGGCGATCTTCTCGCCGTGCTCGACAATCCGGAACTGACGGCAGCTGTCGGTGAAGCCAAAGCCGCCGCGGCGAGCGCCAAGGCACAGCGGGATCATGTCTATTCGGGCACGCGGGCGGAAGAGGTGGCAATCGCCAACCAGGCCATCCAGACGTCGCAAGCCAACCTTCTGCTCGCCCAGCAACAGTATGACCGCGCCTCGGCACTTGCCGGCAAGGACTTCGCCAGCAAACAAACGCTCGACACGAGCTCGGCCTCGCTTGCAAAGGCGAAGGCCGACCTTGATCTCAAACAGGCGCAAGCTGCGGAAGCGAGCGCCGGTCCCACCGCCGAGGAACGTGCTCTGGCCGATGCCCAGGTAGCGCTGGCCGAGGCGACAGTCAGTGATCTCCAGGCCCAGTTGGACAAGACCAGGCTGATCGCACCGGCGGACGGCACAATAGGCATCCGCGTTGCCGAGCCGGGCGAGATCATCGGCCCGGGAAAGCCGGTGATGACGATGGAGGCGGATGGCCAGGCCTTTTTCGCGTTCACGCTGCGCGAAGACGATCTGCACGACATAACGCTCGGCAAAACGTTGATGCTGACGGTGCAGGACGGGCGCAAGATCGATGCTCGCGTGACGGAACTGCGTCCATTGGGGGAATTCGCAACCTGGCGCGCCGCCCGTGCCGTCGGCGATCACGATCTCAATTCCTTTCGGCTCCGCCTTGAGCCAGACGGCAGTGTCGAAGGGCTGGAACCGGGCATGACCGTCTGGCTCAGCACTCAACCCGGGACCTGAAGGTTCGTCGGATGAGTTTGGTGGTGGCCGCCGCAGAAAGACCGGCAAAACTGCCGTCGGCTTTGCGCGCCATAGTCAGGAGGGCCATCGTCCGCGACGGTCTCATCGAGGTGGTGGATCGGGACAGATCGGCAGCGTCCAGAAGCTTCGTTGACGCAATCTGTTCGGCGTCGCGCATCAAGGCAACGATGCGCTCCTGCGAACTTTGCGAGGCCGAGGCGGCGGTGCGTTCGGGCGAAGCTGTCGCTGCGGTCTACATTCCTGAAAATCTTGAGCGCGACATCGTGCGCGGGCGCCTGCCGCATGTGACCGTTTTCTTCAACAAGCAGTTCTTCACTGCCCGCAAAATGACGTCCAGTCCAATTCGAGCGGCAGTCTCAGCCGCCACCGCCGACCTCGAGGCAAGCCTGCACGGCAGGGCTTTCGCGCCGGGTCCCCTTGTCGTTGAACAATATGTGGCTCCCAATCCCATGGTTGATTACGCACATCTATCCAACGTCATTGCCGATCCCATCGTCCAAACCGGTATGGTCGCGGCAATCGGCGCACTGGTCACGCGCATTCTGCTTCGCGGCCGACCGACGCTGCGGCTGGTCGGTCAGCTGGCATTCTTTTTGGCGCTTACAGCGCTGCTGCTTTATCACGGGATCCTCCCGTACGCGGTCGGTCCGGCCGATATCTCAACGCTGGAGCGCGTATTCCTAGGCATCGTCAAGGTGATCTGGTGGGTCAATGCCGCATGGTCGCTGATCGGCGTTGTCCGCGTTTTTCTCATCCTCGAACAAAAGCCCCGTGAAGGGCGGCTTCTTCAGGATCTTGTTGTCGGCATCATCTATGTGGCAGCGGTCCTGTCGATTATCGCCTACGTCTTCAACGCTCCGGTCGGAACGCTGATCGCCACATCCGGCGCAGTCGCCATTGTGCTCGGCCTTGCCCTGCAGAGCACCCTGGGTGACGTCTTCTCGGGCATAGCACTCAATCTCGCCAAGCCTTACGGGATCGGCGACTGGCTTGTGCTGAGCAACGGCATCGAAGGCAAGGTGGTGGAGACGAACTGGCGGGCCACGCATCTTCTGACGGGTGCAAACGACCTGGTGGTTGTCCCCAACAGCGACCTGGCGAAAGCAAGGCTCACCAATCTCAGCAGTCCCGAACGGAGCCATGGCGTGACGCTCACGGTCCGTTTTCGGTCGAGCACCGCACCGTCGACGATGGCTGACGTGATGCGCGCGGTTCTGCTCAGCAGCAATTCGATATTGGCGCAACCGGAGCCGAGCGTGCAGATCGTGTCGCTGGACGGAGGCGCGGTGGAACTGGAGCTTGATTTCCGGGTCGCCGACAGAGCTCTCGCCGGCAAGGCAAAAAGCGAGATCTTCGATCTGGTCTTCCGTCATGCAAAGGCGGCCGGACTCAGTCTTGCCGCGCCGTTGGGATCTGCCGGCCCTCAATTCCCGGATCCGAATGAGGTCGAGATGCCGTTCGGCTTCCATACGACACCACGTCGGCTGCTGGACGCGATCCCGCTGTTTGCGTCGCTGACCGAGGACGAGAAGGAGGCACTCGCTTCGACGATGACGCGCCGGACGTTCCGGAAGGGGGAGACCCTCGCGGAGCAGGGCGAGGTGTTGAAGTCGCTGATGATCGTGCGCAGTGGCGTTGTAACCGTCAACCGGCGCGACGGCGCAAGCGAGATGGTACTGGGGCGTCTTGCGCCCGGCGACTGCCTTGGTGAAGGCGGTCTCCTGACGGAGGCCGGAGAGTTGGGCAGCGTCAAGGCTCTCACCTTGGTGGTCGTGTATGAGATCACACAGGAGGGCCTGGCGCCGTTGTTGCGGGATCGCCCCGCGATCGCCGATGAACTGGCCTTGCTCCTCGCGAAGAGGAATGCATCGGAGCAGCTTCGGCTCGGCCGAGGCGACGGAGCCAACGCCGCGTCGACGATACCGCCCTTGCGGGCGCGTATCCGGCAGTTGTTCAAACTCTGACCCTCGGACCAATCGCGATCAACGCGCGAAAGAAACTATCGCGCAGCTCCGGTCGGGTCGATTGCTGGGTGGAGGTCACGAACGGGGCGGCGAGCGCCAACAACAGGCCGACTGCAATTGCCGCGGTCATCAGGATCGCTGTGATCGCCAGTCCGATCGTGTCACCGATCAGCGCGAGCGGGGCATCCGCCCCGGCATCCATGATGCCGAGCCCGCCGATGCCTGCGCAGAAGGCGTATGCCCCCGGAATCATCGCGACCACGCCGGGAAGGGCAAAGGTGATGACCGGCATCTTGAAATGCTGTGCCAGCGGCGTGCAGTTCCGCCTGCATGTTGCCGGGCGCTTCTTCAGAGCCGCTTGAACGTCTTGGTGACCGTTGCGCATCGGTAGACACTGCATGGGCCACCCTCGGCAGGAACCCGCGCCGGCACGGCCGTCTGATCGGGACCGCAGGACTGACGATCACCCACGTACAGGTCCGAAAGCATCAGGTTCTCCACGCGTGACGACGGGTGTCGAAGAATGGAACCTTGCTCCAGTTCAAGGGCTGAGCCGATTACCTTACAAGACATTTGCGAAGTGTCGTGCCGCTCAATCGCTGCCGCGTGCGTGGTAAGAATGCTCATGACAGCAAGCGTCGCGATCGCCTTCATAGATGCTCTCCTTTCGTGTGGGTTTCGACGGCGACCTACTGTTCAGTTCGAGCCCCAAACATCGTTGCTTCGGGCTTTCGGTCGCTTGATCGTTTCTGCCGCGAGCTTAACGGTGCCGCCAGGAATTGATTGTATCGGCTTTGCGTCGGCTGCATGTTTGTGCTGTCAACAGCGTCTCACCCATTTCGGGCTCTATCGCGCCAAGGCACCGAGCAAGGGTCTCGTTGACGAGGGCAATAATATGTAATAGTAGCAGTGACACACTATTGGATTCTGTCATGCCAACCAGCACACGTTTTGCCGTCGCCGTTCACATCCTTGCCGCGCTCGCAGTGAGCGACGGCACGCCGCTGCGTTCCGAAGATCTCGCCTATTCGGTCAACACCAGCCCGGTCGTGATCAGGGGACTTCTGTCACGCCTGAGCGACGCCGGGTTGACCCGGTCGCAGCTCGGTGCGGGCGGGGGAGCACTGTTGGCGAGACCCATGAAGAAGATCCGGCTGCTGGACGTCTATGAAGCAGTTGAGGATACCGAGCTGTTTTCCCTGCACCGGACACCGCCCTGCGAGAGTTGCGCGGTTGGCGGCAACATCCTGGAAGCTATGCAACCAACGTTGATGCGTGCGCGCAAAGCGCTTGAGCACGAATTGGCAAAGGTCACAATCGCCGATATTGCCGCGGAGGTCGCACGCATTGGGAAATTCAGCATTCCACTGGAATGGTGAAGTTTTTTGGCTTAAACGTAATCGTGTCAGTGACACATAGTTATTTCGTTCGGCTCTGAAGGCCGAACGTGACGGGACGAACGGCACGGGGCGCTGCGGTTCCGAAAACCACGCGGCCCCACATCATCAGGAGTAACGAATGAGCATTGGTATTATCGGAGCGGGTGCCCTCGGTTCCAACGTGGCCCGCCTGCTGGCGAAAAGGGGGGTTTCAGCGACGATCGCAAACAGCCGCGGCCCGGAGTCGCTGGCCGGGCTCGTCGGGGAGCTCGGCGCTTCGATCAAGGCTGGAACCGCGGAGGAGGCCGCGAGCGCCGATATCGTCCTTGTTGCACTGCGCTGGGTCGATCTCGAAAAAGCGCTGGGCGGCCTGCCTGGGTGGAACGGCCGTGTTGTGATCGACGCCACCAATCCCGTCGAGTTCCTCGACCCGGACTCGCCGGACGCCAAGGATCCGAACAATCCGCTCGCTGCCTATGGCATCAAGGCGATCGATCTCGGCGGCAAGCATTCAAGCGAGGTGTTCCGCGGGTTCGTCCCGGGCGCGCGCGTCGTCAAGGCATTCAACCATCTTGACGTTCAGGTCCTGCCGGAGCCGGCCCCATCGGGTGGCCAGAGGGTTCTGTTCTATTCGGGCGACGATGCCGATGCGAAGGCCACGGTCCGCAAGCTTCTCGAACAGACGGGCCATTTCCCGGTCGATCTCGGTGGGCTGGACGTCGGCGGCCCGCTGGCTTCGTTGCCATTTGGTGCGCTTGCGTCCATCAACTTCATCAAGATCTGACGGTTGCCAGACCAAAGGTCGAGATCGGTTGGCCGGCGCTGAGGCATGCTGAACTTGCCGGGAAGATGCCGCGAGAAACGTCAAAGGATCGGATGCTGCGTACAAGCCCCGACTCTTGAGACGTGGTCAGATGCAACTCACGGAAACCGGACTTTACAACGCTCTCGATGGAGAGAAGCCATGGCCGATAATCTCAACATGACATTCGGGCAGCGCGTCGCTGACGACGATATTTGCCTGGCTCCCGATCCGCGCATGTTGCTTGCCTCCATCGTTCACGATTTCAACATATTTCTGACGCCGATCATGTCGGTCCTGGAGGAGATGCAAGGTCGCGGGGCCGGAACGGCGCGGCAGTTGAAAAGGATTGACGGCGCCATCTACTGTGCCTTCCGCGCCAAGACGCTCGCGCGGCAACTGGTGGACTTTGCGAGCCCCCAACCGGCCAAGCTTGCCGCAGTCGATGTCGGCAGCCTTCTGCGACGGCTTGAGGCGCCGCTTGCAAGCTTGTTGTCAGGACGCATTCGTCTTGATCTCGACATCGCCGAGACTCTTCCCAAGGCCTTCATCGACCAGCAACTGATCGACCGGGTGTTGTTCAATCTCGTTTTGAATGCGCGTGACGCGATGCCGGAAGGTGGGCGTGTGACCATCGCGGTTGCACCGGATCGCTATCCCGCCGGTCCGGTGCGCGGCGGCAACTCGATGATCCGCCTGACCGTCGCCGACACTGGCAGCGGAATGGATGAGGCCACGCTGGAAATGGCGGGGGAGCCCCACTTCTCAACCAAGACAAATGGAACCGGCCTCGGTCTGGCCACGGTGCGGCAGGTCATGGAGCGCCAGGGCGGCGGGCTGTCGATAGCCAGCGCGCCTCATCGCGGCACCACCGTCGATCTGTGGCTGCCGGTGATGTGAGTTGCCACCATCCGAACGCCGCAAAGCCATTCCGCTCGCGGCACATCGGTACAAGCAGGATGTGCATTGGGAAGGTATCGCTTTGTATGGCCGTCAGATCGGCCAGATGCACAAGCCATGAGGTGATGAGCGATGTTGGCCGAGATTGATGCCTCTGAAATTGACGCCAATGGTTCGCACACAAGGCGGCCGCGGGTAGTCATCCTGGGTGCCGGTTTCGCCGGCGTTGCAGCAGCGCGGGCCCTCAAGCGATCCGATGCGGACGTGGTCCTGATCGATCGCCGCAATCATCATATCTTCCAGCCGTTGCTCTACCAGGTGGCGACCGCCGTGCTGGCACCGTCCGAGATCGCGGCGCCGATCCGGCAGCTGGAGGCAAAGCAGGCCAATCTGGATGTGATGCTCGCCGACGTCGTCGGCGTCGATCTGCCCCATCGCACCGTCGATACCCTCTATCCCGGGATCGGTATCCGCAAGGTGCGCTTCGATTTCCTCGTCGTCGCCACGGGCACGCGCCCGAGCTATTTCGGCCATGACGAGTTCGCAGCCTTTGCACCGGGGATCAAGACTCTCGCCGATGCCGAGGCGATCCGAACCAAAATCCTGAGCGCCTTCGAAATGGCCGAAGCGACCGATGACGAGAATGAGCGCGCGCGGCAGATGAATTTCGTGCTCGTCGGCGCCGGACCGACCGGTGTCGAGCTCGCGGCGTCGATCGCACAAATGGTGAGGGTGACGCTGCGTGGGAATTTCAGGCGGATCGATCCGGCAACCAGTACGATCACCCTGATCGAGGGAGGAGATCGGGCTCTCCCGACCTTCGCTCCGTCGCTGTCAACGAAGGTCGCCAGACATCTTGCCAAGCTCGGCGTCAAGGTCTTGCTCGGCGTCAAGGTCGACAGTGTCGACGCTGAGGGGGTGATCGCGGGAGGCGACAGAATTCCAAGTGCAACTGTTTTGTGGACGGCAGGCATGGCCGCATCGCCGGTCGTCCACATGCTTGGCGCCAAGGCCGATCGTGCGGGCAGGGCGCTGGTCGAGCCTTCGCTCAATGTGCCGGGTCAACCAGACATATTCGTGGTCGGCGACGCGGCGTCCATACAGCAGCAGAACGGGCGACCCGTGCCCGGCGTTGCGCAGGCGGCGATCCAGCAAGGGCGATATGTCGGCCGTTTGATCTCCGATAAAATCAAAGGGCACGAACCAAAGGGCGCGTTTCGCTACCGCGACAAGGGCAACATGGCGGTCGTCGGCAAGAACTACGCGATCTTGGAGTCCGGTCATCTGAGAATGGCTGGCTTCCTGACCTGGTTCATATGGGCCTTCGTTCACCTGCTGGCGCTCCCCCAACTTCAGAATCGTTGGCGGGTTCAATCGCAATGGCTGTGGACTTATCTGACCGGCCAGCGCAGTTCGCGGCTGATCTCCGAACCGCCTCCACCCGCAGGTGGCGCAGTTCCGGTCAAGGAAACCGCAGCGCCGTGAATCTGTCTGGCGCGCCAAGCGGCGATTTCTCGAAGCCGCCGCTTCGCTGACGGGCATTGCGCGGACGGCATCTGCGCAACGACGGCAGAGCGGAAATCGGCGCCGGCAACACGCTCACTATTACCCCTCGTCGGCGAGGCGGTGATAATCCCATATTACTATTTTCAGCACGCAACATTGTGGGCGCCACGGCAGCTGGTGGAATTCATGGCCAGCAGGCCGGCACTCCGCGCCAAGCTGCTGACGCTGATGAGTGCGGATCTTGCCGCCAAGCTGCCTGACATAACCATTGCCGTTTCCGGTCTCGTCGTGGAACAGGCAGCGCCTCGATAGGGCGAGAGGTCTCTTCGCCGGTCCGTTTTGGCTCCCCGTTCGTGGGTCGCGATTCATGGCACTCCATATACGAATCCGGATGCGCATGATCGGGCACAGGCGTCCTACCCGCCGCAGAGTTCTCCAAGAAGAAAGCGCCGCCCGAAGCCATAGTCCTGCTCACACACTTCATTCCGAGAGATCGGACAATCGAGCAGGAGAACGAGGATGGCAGTGGCAACCGCAACGAAGGATGAGAGGCAGGCGAAGCCTTTGCCGGCGCCGAACAGCGACTTCTATCAGCTTGTCGATGTGCTGACCCCCGACGAGCTGGCGGTGGTCAAGAAGGTGCGGGCCTACATGGAGAGCAAGGTCCAGCCGATCATCAACAAATACTGGTCCGACGACGCGTTTCCCTTCGAATTGCTGCCTTCGTTCAAGGAGCTGGGCCTCGGCGGCCTCGGCTATGAGGGCTATGGCTGCGCCGGCGGCAGCCAGAAGCTGTTCGGCTTCGTCGCCATGGAGCTGGCACGCGTCGACGCTTCGATGTGCACCTTCTTCGGCGTGCACAGTGGCCTCGCCATGGGCTCGATCTATCTCGACGGCTCGGAGGAGCAGAAACAGAAGTGGCTGCCGCCGATGGCGCGCTGGGAAAAGATCGGCTGCTTCGGCCTGACCGAGCCTCTGGTTGGTTCGGGCACGAGCGGAGGGATGACGACGACCGCCAAGCGCGAGGGCGACACGTGGGTGCTCAATGGCCAGAAGCGCTGGATCGGCAACGCGACATGGTGCGACGTTTCGATCATCTGGGCACGCGACCTCGCCGACAACCAGGTGAAGGGCTTCATCGTCGAGAACAAGACGACGCCGGGATTCAGCGTCGAGAAGATCGAGCACAAGATTGCGCTCAAGGTGGTTCAGAACGGCCAGATCACACTGAAGGACGTCCGCGTGTCGGAAGCCAACCGCCTGCAGGGCGGCAACTCGTTTCGCGATACCGCACGGGTGCTGCGGATGACGCGCTACATGGTCGGCTGGGCTTCGACCGGCATCCAGATGGGCGCGTTCGAGGCGACACTGAAATACACGCAGGAGCGCCTGCAGTTCGGCAAGCCGATTGCGTCATTCCAGATGGTGCAGGATATCCTCGCCAAGATGCTTGCCAATGTGACCGCGTGCCAGTGCATGATGGTTCGCCTGGCGCAGATGGATGACGAAGGCAAGCTCGCCGACCACCACGCCTCGCTGGCCAAGGCGTTCTGCACGGCAAAGTCGCGCGAGACGGTCTCATGGGGACGCGAGCTGCTTGGCGGCAACGGCATCGTCGCCGACTACAATGTCGCGCGCTTCTTCAACGACGCCGAAGCGCTCTACTCATACGAAGGCACTTATCAGATGCAGAATCTGATCGTCGGTAAAGCCATCACTGGCCTTGGCGCATTCGTGTGAGAAGCGGCGAGCCGGGGTCGCTCCCCCCACCCTGGCTCGCCCCCCCCTTTCCTGAACAGGAGTATCATCATGGCCGTGGAAACGGCGGGCCTGCCGCTCGCAAACGTGCTCTATGAGAAGAAGGGCAATATTGCCTACGTCACCGTCAATCGCCCGAAGGTTCTAAACGCGCTCAACACACCGACATGGTCGGATCTGAAAAAGGCGTTCGAGGATGCCCGCGACGATGCTGCGATACGCGGCGTCATTCTGACCGGCGCCGGCGACAAGGCGTTCATCGCAGGCGCCGACATAAGCGAGTTGGCACAGGTATCGGCATTCGAGGCCGAGCAGTCCAGCCGCTTCGGGCAAAGCGTGCTCGACCTCATCGAAAATCTCGGCAAGCCGGTTGTCGCTGCCGTCAACGGCTTCGCGCTCGGCGGCGGCTGTGAGACAGCGATGGCCTGCACCATCAGGATCGCGGTGGAAACAGCCAGGTTCGGCCAGCCGGAAGTCGCACTGGGTCTGGTGCCCGGCGGTGGCGGAACGCAGCGGCTGCCGCGGCTCGTCGGCAAGGGCCGCGCTCTTCAGCTCATCCTTTCCGGCGAGATGATCACTGCACAGGAGGCGTACCGCATCGGGCTGGTCAACGAGATCGTTCCGGCCGCCGAGCTCATCGCACGCGCCGACGCGATCCTGCACAAGATCGCCGCCAACGCCCCGATCGCCATCAGGTTCGCGCTTGAGGCGGCAAACAAGGGGATGGAGACGAGCCAGGGCGAAGGCCAGCTGCTTGAGGCCGCCTACTTCGGGCTATGCGCCGCGACCGAGGACAAGAAGGAAGGCACGACCGCCTTCCTGGAAAAGCGTGCGCCACAGTTTCGTGGGCACTGAAGAAACCCGACGCACACGGCAATTCAGAAAGGACAGCCCTATGGCAACCGACAACATTTTCGCCGGACTGAAGGTGGTGGACCTGGCCAGCTTCATCGCGGGGCCCGCCGCCGCGGTCATCCTGTCCGACTTCGGCGCCGACGTGATCAAGGTCGAGCCGCCAACCGGCGACACGTGGCGCATTGGCTACAAGGTCCCGCCGCAGCCGCGGTCAAAGGACAACTATCCCTGGCATCTCAACAATCGCAACAAGCGTGGACTGGCGCTCGACCTGAAGTCGCCGCAAGCGCAGCAAGTTCTGCGGCGGTTGGTCGAGTGGGCGGATGTACTGATCGTCAACACGCCCCATCCGGCGCGCGAAAAACTGAAGCTCGGCTATGACGACGTCGCGGCGTGGAATCCGCGTCTGATCTATGCTGATGTCACCGGCTATGGCGACAACGGGCCTGACGCCCAGCTTCCGGGCTTCGACCTCACCGCGTACTGGGCGCGAAGCGGCCTGCTGTCGCTGACGAGGGATGCGGGCGCTCCGCCGACATTCCCGGTCACCGGCAGCGGCGATCATGCGACGGCCGTCAGCCTCTATTCGGCAATCGTCACCGCGCTCTACCGACGCGAACGCACTGGCAAGGGCTCGTACGTCACCACCTCGTTGCTCGCCGCAGGCGTCTGGGCCTCCGGAGTCATGGCACAGGCAGCACTTGCCGAAGCCACGTTCTTCCCGTTGCACGATCGCGCCAACCCGCCGAACGCGACGTTGAATGTCTATCGGGCGGCTGACGAAACATGGTTCCTGATCGTACTGACACCGGACAAATGGCCGGCCCTGTCAAATGCGATTGGCCGTCCGGATCTCTTGACGGATGCCCGTTTCGTGGACCCTGCAAAACAGGCAACGAATTCGGGGCAGCTCACCGCGATCCTGGACCAGACCTTCGCCGCGCAACCGATGGCGCACTGGATCGAAGTCTTCGAAGACGCCCATCTCACCTTTGGCGTGGTGCAGGCACCTGCCGACGTGATCAAGGATCCGCAGCTCAGGGCGAACGACATTGTCGTGCCGCTCGAAGGTGCCGGCGGCAACCTCAACCTCACGATCGGCAGCCCGCTGCAGGTGCATGGCGTCACCAAGGCGCCGGCCCGACGCGCGCCCGAGCTTGGCGAGCATAGCGAAGAGATCCTGATGCAGCTCGGCTTCAACGCCGGCGAGATAGACAGCTTGCACGCCGGCGGTACCGTTCCGAAGGCGCCAGGACGTGCCGCCTAGAGCAAAGTACCGCAGCTGCTCGAGCTTTGCCGAGCTTAAACAGATCCTGGACGGACGGGAATTGAAGACGATGGATGAGATAGTGACGGAACGGTCCGAAGGCGTACTTCGCGTTGAACTCAACCGGCCGGAAAAGAAGAACGCGTTGACGTCGAGCATGTACGCGAAGCTCGCCGACATCTTCAATGAGGCAGGTAGGGACGACAGCGTCCGCGTGGTGCTTTGGCATGGCGCGGGAGACGCATTCAGCGCCGGCAACGATATCCAGGATTTTCTGAAGAACCCTCCAGGCGCTGGAGAATCTCCCCAGGCCCGATTGATGAACGCGCTGGCTGATTTCGGCAAGCCGATCGTTGCGGCCGTGCGTGGCGCCGCAATCGGCAGTGGAACCACCGTGCTCTTGCACTGCGATTTCGTCTATGCGGGCGAAAGCACCAGGTTTCAGATGCCGTTCATCAACCTTGCCGTGGTGCCGGAATTCGGCTCGAGCTACGCCGTTCCTGCTGCGATCGGGCATATCCGCGCGGCCGAACTCATCCTGCTGGGATCGCCATTCGATGCCAGGCGCGCCACGGAGTTGGGACTGGTCACGCAGGTCGTGCTCGATGAGAACCTGCTGCCGGTGGCGACCGAAACAGCGCACAAGCTGGCAGCCAAACCGGCTGGTGCGCTGCAAGCGTCCAAGCGACTTCTGAAGCGTTCCTTCCGCGAACAGGTCAAGGCGGCGATGCAGGCCGAGAACGAGGCGTTCAGCGTGCATGTCCGCTCCGAGGAGGCGAAGGAAGCGCTGACTGCCTTTCTGGAAAAGCGCCCACCTGACTTCACCAAAACCAGCAAACCCGCGGCGGCCGCATAGAGCGGTTGGCTTGCGATCGAATGTGCGTGATGCCGCACTTTGGCATCTAGGCCCCAGGCCGCGAAAGGAGAGATCCATGAACGACGCTTCCGCGACGAAGTCGAAATCAACATCGGGCAGCAAGGACACGGTTGGCCGACTGTTCGTTCTCGAGCTGAGTGGTGACCGCATCCACTCGATGAACCCCGACGGCTCCGACCGGAAGGTCATCGTCACCGATTGCCACCTGCCCGATGGCATCGTGGTCGATGTCGAGGCCGGCCATATCTACTGGACCAATATGGGCGTGCCCAGCCTCGACGACGGTTCCATCGAGCGAGCCGACCTCGATGGAGGCAATCGCAGGGTCATCGTCCCCCAAGGCATCACCCATACGCCAAAGCAGATCCACCTGGAGAAGCGGAGCGGCAAACTCTACTGGTGCGACCGCGAGGGTATGCGAGTGATGCGCGCAAATCTCAACGGTACGAATGTAGAGACGCTGGTTCGAACCGGCGAGGGCGAAGACGACAGCCGCGACGCTACCAAATGGTGCGTCGGCATCACGGTCGATCCCGTGCGTGGACAAATCTACTGGACGCAGAAGGGTCCCGACAATGCCGGTATCGGCTGCATCTTCCGGGCAGGCATGAACCTGCCCAGGGGCGAGGATGCCGCTGGTCGAACGGACATAGAAGTGTTGTTCGACGACCTGCCCGAGCCGATCGATCTAGAGCTCGACCTCGAAAGCCGCTTTCTCTACTGGACGGATCGCGGAAATCCGCCGGCCGGCAATACCGTCAATCGCAGCTCAATCGATGCGCCGACCAGAAATGGATACGGACCTGAGCTCGTCGTCAGCGATCTGATGGAAGGCATCGGCATCGCACTCGACGTTGCCGGCGATCGGATGTTCGTCACCGATCTCGGCGGCTCGGTCTATACCGCAAAGCTCGATGGCTCCGAGAAACGCCCGCTTCTCTTCGCCCAAGGCAATCTGTCCGGCGTCGCCTACGCCGAAATTCCCACGAAGGAGAAATGACCATGGCTGGCAGCAAACCGATCTCTCAGGTCGCCATTATCGGTACGGGTGTCATCGGCGCGAGCTGGGCGGCACAATTCCTGGCAAAGGGCCTCGATGTCGTGGCGACCGACATCGCTCCCAATGCGGAAGCGTCGTTGCGGCGCTTCGTCGACGCGGCCTGGCCGGCGCTCGACAGGTTGGGGCTCGCCCCGGGGGCCTCGCCGATGCGGCTGAGCTTTAGCGCCGACATGTCGGAGGCCGTCAAGGGCGCCGGCCTCGTCCAGGAGAACGGACCGGAGCGGATCGACTTCAAGAAAAAGCTGTACGGCCAGCTCGACGAACTGCTGCCGTCCGATGTGATCATCGCCTCGAGTTCGTCTGGCCTGACAATGAGCGAGATCCAGTCGGGGTGCCCGAACCACCCCGAACGCTGTGTCATCGCGCATCCGTTCAATCCGCCGCATCTGGTGCCATTGGTCGAGATCGTCGGCGGCGCCAAGACGTCCGAGGAGACGATCCGGCGCGCATCGGAATTCTACACTGGTCTGGGCAAGAAAACGGTCCGCCTGCACAAGGAAGTGCCCGGCCATGTCGCTAATCGACTGCAGTCTGCCCTTGCCCGCGAGGTGTATTATCTGGTCGGCGAAGGCGTCGTCAGTGTCGCCGACGTCGACACCGCGCTCTCCTGGGGTCCAGGACTGCGCTGGGGCATCATGGGCCAGGTCCTGCTCAATCACCTCGGTGGCGGCGAAGGCGGCATGGAGCACTTCCTGCAGCAATTCACCGCTCCGATGACGGCATGGTGGAAGACCTTGGGTTCGCCGGAACTGACGCCGGAGCTGCAGAAGAAGCTCATCGACGGCATTCACGCCGAGGTCGGCTCGCGGTCGATCGACGACCTTGCCGCGGAACGGGACGAGGTCCTGCTTGGACTTCTGGAATTGCGAAACAAGGCGGATGCAGAAGCGGCGCGGTCGAGTAAGGCCAATCGCGTCGCCTAGAACCGAGGCGGGCCAAGTGAGGTCCACCACCATCAAGCCATTTGGCCGGCGTCCTCGCCATCGAGCGCTGACGCGCGACATTTCCCTGAGGACGCCGCCATGGCTGGAATACAAGTCACCAGATCCGCCTATCACTATCCGCTGCTGATCAAACAGCTGTGGCATACGCCGCTCCTGCAGGCGCCCGATCAGGAGATCGTCTATCGGGACAGGACGCGGTTCACCTACCGCCAGTTGCGCGAACGCATCGGGCGGCTCGCGTACAGCCTCGACAGGCTTGGTGTGCGCGCCGGCGATACGATCGGCGTGCTCGACTGGGACAGCAACCGCTTCCTGGAGGCGTATTTCGCGGTTCCCATGATGGGCGCTGTCCTGCAGACGGTGAATGTGCGCCTGTCGCCGGAGCAGATCGCCTATACGATCGATCACGCAGGCGCGTCGGTGCTACTCGTCAATGACGACTTCGTGCCGGTTCTTGAAGGCATCAAGCCGCTACTGCCCAAGGTGAAGACGCTGGTCCTGATGTCGGATCGGGCGGCGCCTCAAACAGGCAACCTTTCCTTCGCCGGCGAATATGAGGAGTTGCTGCGCGGCGCTTCGCCCGACTATGCTTTCCCGGACTTCGACGAGAACAGGATTGCCACCACCTTTTATACGACGGGCACAACGGGTGCGCCGAAAGGTGTCTACTTCAGCCATCGCCAGTTGGTTCTGCATTCGCTCGCCGAAATGGCCTTTCTGGGCAGCGCCGCGAAACAAGGCCGGTTCTGTCGCGACGACGTCTATATGCCGATCACCCCGATGTTCCATGTGCACGCCTGGGGGTTTCCGTGGACGGCGACGCTTTCCGGCGTCAAGCAAGTGTATCCGGGACGCTACGATCCCGCCGTGCTCCTCAGGCTGATCAAGACCGAAGGCGTTACCTTCACGCACGGCGTGCCGACGATCCTGCAAATGCTGCTCGGCGCGGCCACGGCGGCAAACACGGATCTCGCAGGCTTGAAGATGGTGATCGGCGGATCCGAACTGCCGAAAGGGCTTGCCAGGCAGGCGCTGGCGCTCGGCGTCGACGTCTATGCCGGCTACGGCATGTCGGAGAGCGCACCGCTGCTTTGCCTGGCGCAGGTGAAATCCGCGGATCTGGCAGGCGGCTCCGATGAGGAGATCGATATCCGCACCAAGGCCGGCATAGCAGCGCCGCTGGTCGACATCCGTTTGCTCGACAGGGACCGCAGCGAGCTGCCGCATGATGGGAAAACGCCTGGCGAAATCGTCGTGCGCGCGCCGTGGCTCACGCAGGGCTATGTCGACAATGCCGAAGCGTCAGAGCAGTTGTGGGCTGGCGGCTATATGCACACCGGCGACATCGGTATCATCGAGCCTGACGGATACGTCCGCATCGTCGACCGGATCAAGGACGTCATAAAGACCGGTGGCGAATGGGTGTCGTCGCTGCAGCTCGAGGATCTCATCTCGCAATGCGAGGGTGTGTCGGAAGCCGCTGTCATCGGCGTCAAGGACGACAAATGGGGCGAGCGACCGCTGGCGCTCGTCATCCGGGATGCTCACACAGGCGGCGATGTCAGCGACGCGCAGATCAAGGCGCATTTGAAAGCCTTCGCCGATGCCGGCGTGATCTCGAAATTCGGTATCCCGGACAAGATCCTGTTTGTCGATGCACTGCCCAAGACAAGCGTGGGCAAGTTCGACAAGAAGAAGCTCAGGGAGACATACGGCGAACACTAGCCCATTCTATTCGATGCAAAGGGTGCCGAAGCTTATCGCATAGCGGCGGCGCACTGTCGCAACCCGGTTGCTTCAGAGGCGTTGGCGGCCACGCGGGTCGCCCTTTCGATGGAGTGCGCAGAAACAACCAAATCGCAGCACGCCGATGCAAGCGACAGGCATCTTGCGTGGCTAAGCTTCTGCTAATGCTGTCGATCAATTGTGACACAGGGGTATATTTCCGCAGCTCCCTCCGGGCACGGGCTGCAAGTCAGCTGTGGATGAAGTCCGCCGCACTGCGGACAAGCGCGTGGGACATGTAGGATAGGCTGGGGCTAGCAATGCTAGCTTTGCAGAGCGCCAGTCTTGGGAGAAGCGAGTCTCCTGGAACGCGTCGCCAATCCACCCGAATATGGCCGAAAAGAACTTGGTCCGTCTTTGGCGCTGGCGGTAAGGTCATCGCGCCACCTTTGCCGGTTCGTCCACGATCCTCCGCGACATGGCGTCTCCGGCAAAGGCAGGCCCAATCTGGAGGCCGGCCATGGAGCGACCTGTGTCAAAGGACGGAGCCGAAGCGGCTCCGTTCAGCAGCGAGCAAGAGCTTCGCCTGTTGGTGGAAACGCTTCCGACGCTGGTGTGGCAAGCCGAGCCCGGGGGCAATATCGAGTACGTCAACAAGCGTGTTCTCGACTATTTTGGCGCGCCGCTGGACGAAATCACCGGCTGGGGATGGGTGGATAGAGTTCATCCCGATGACGTCGCTTTCAAGGTGAAGAACTGGCTCGCAAATCTCGAAACCAAGAGTCCTTCCGATGTGGTCTGCAGATTTCGCGGAGCGGATGGCCGGTACCGCTGGTTCAATGTTCGTGGAGCACCACTGAAGGACAGCGATGGCCGCGTTCTCCGCTGGTACGGCGTCCTGATCGACGTTGACGATCAAAAGAACGCGGAGGAGGCGGTTCGGGAGAGCGAATACAAGCTCCGTCAGATCTTTGAGACAGTGCCAGGACTCATCTGGTTGGCCGACCCCAACGGCAACATGTCCTATGTCAACCAGCGCATCTTGGACTATATCAGCGCGCCATTTGAAGAAACTATTGGCAGCGGTTGGGAGGCATTCATACACCCCGACGACCGTCCGGAAACGGCAAAGGTTTTCCAGCAGGCAATCCAGACCGTAACTTCTTACGAGATTGTGCACCGTCTGCGTCGGTCGGATGGCGCATATCGCTGGCACCATACCCGTGCCGAACCTATGCGAGATCGACAGGGAAACGTCATCCAGTGGTACGGCCTTTCTGTCGACATCGACGAAGCCAAACGAGCCGAAGACCGTCTGCGCCGCAGCGAAGCCCTTCTGGCCGAGGCGCAGAGGCTGGGCCACAGCGGTGCGTCGGCCGCCAATGAATCGACGGTTCTTTATTTCTCGGAAGAGGCCTACCGAATCTGGGGGTTTGACCCGGCACTGGGTATTCCAAGCCCCGAAGCCATGTTCCAACGGGTCCACCCCAACGACCGGGACCAGGTGCGCGCAAAGTCTGAGCGCGTGTTCAGTGACAAAAGAGGCTACTCGCACGAGTACAGAATCGTGCTGCCCGACGGAACGGTCAAACACATCGAATCGATCAGGGAACCTGTGTTTTCGCCAAGCGGAGAGGTCGTCGAAATTGTCTCTACGCAGATCGACGTAACGGAGCGCAAGAGAGCGGAAGATCGACTACGCCGCAGCGAAGCCTATCTGGCGGAAGCACAGAGCCTCAGTCACAGCGGTGTCGCGGCCTACAATGAGACGAAGATTCTCTATGGGTCGGAAGAGATATACCGCATCTGGGGGGTTGATCCGGCGCAAGGTATTCCGAGCCTCGAGGCCGTGATCCAACAGGTCCACCCGGACGACCGCGACCGGATGCGCGCACAGGTTCAGCGCGCGGTGGACGAGAAAAGAGACTACTCAATTGCCTACAGAATCATACTGCCCGATGGAACAACCAAACACCTCGAAGCAATCGGCCGACCTGCGTTTTCCGCAAACGGGGAACTTGTCGAGATTGTCACCACACAGATCGACGTAACGGAGCGCAAGAAGGCCGAAGACCGGCTGCGCCGCAGCGAAGCCCATCTGGCCGAAGCACAGAGGCTCAGTCACATCGGTGCGACGGCGGCCAACAAATCGAAGGTCCTCTATTTTTCGGAGGAGGCTTACCGCATTTGGGGGCTTGATCCGACGCTGGGTATTCCGACCTTTGAATCGATGGCTGAACGGCTTCACCCGGACGACCGGGACCGGGTGCTTGCACGGGTTCAGCTCGCATTCACCGAGAAAAGAGGCTACTCGCACAAATACCGAATCCTGCTGCCCGATGGAACGGTCAAACACATCGAATCAATCGGGGAACCTGTGTTGTCCGCAAGCGGGGACCTTTTCGAGGTCGTCGCCACACAGATCGATGTTACAGAGCGCAAGCGAGCTGAAGAGGCCCTGCGTGAGAGCGAACACAGGCTCCGTCAGATATTCGAAACGGTCCCGGGCCTGCTCTGGTCGACGGATCCAGCCGGCGAACCGACCCAGCTCAATCAGCGCTTCTTGGACTATACAGGCCTGCGATTTGAGGACTTCAAGCATGGTGGTTGGGAGGCCTTCCTGCACCCCGATGACCTTTCAGAAGCCGCCAAGGCTTTCTATCATGCAATTCAGACCGGAACTTCGTTTCAGGCCGTCAGCCGTCTCCGTCGAGCGGACGGCGAATTCCGTTGGCACCATACGCGTGGCGAGCCTCTGCGCAACCGGCAAGGACACATCGTCCAGTGGTATGGCTTGTCAGTCGACATCGATGAAGCCAAGAAGGCCGAAGACCGGCTACGCCGCAGCGAGGCCTATCTGGCGGAAGCACAGAGGCTGAGTCACAGCGGTGTGTCGGCTTACAACGAGACCGCGATTCTCTATGGGTCGGAGGAGACTTACCGTATCTGGGGGTTCGATCCGGCTAAAGGTGTTCCGACTCGCGAAGCCGTATTCAAACGGGTCCATCCGCTTGACGTCGAACGGCTGAACGCGGTGGTTCAGCGCGCGGTGAGCGAGAAAAGAGGCTACGAGATCGGGTATAGAATCGTACTGCCCGACGGTAGGATCAAGCACCTCGAAACAATCGGCCACCCTATGTTCTCCGCAAGCGGGGAGCTTGTCGAGATTGTCACGACACAGCTCGACGTGACGGAGCGAAAGCGTGCCGAGGAAGGAATGCGGGAGAGCCAAGAAAAATTCCGCGACTACGCCGAGAGCGCCTCCGACTGGTTCTGGGAAATCGGGCCGGACTACAAGTTCACATTGCTGACCGAGAATGCGTTTGGTTCAGACTCGACTGATCGAATCGGCACGGCGTGCTGGGATGGTGCTCTCGATCTGGAAACGGACCCGGAGAAATGGCGGCTTCTCCAGGAGACCCTCGATTCCCGCAAACCGTTCCGTGACTTTGTATATCACTCCGCTCGCCGTATCGGCTCCCCCATCCATGTGAAGGCCACCGGCAAGCCGGTGTTTGACGCCGACGGAGAATTCCTCGGCTATCGTGGCACGGGTACGGACGTGACAGCGATCATGAGCGCGCAGGAGGCGCTGCGTGAAAGCGAACGACGGGCACGTTCAGCACTCGACGGGATAGCCGGTCTCATCACGGTCAATGACTCCGACGGTAAGCTCGAGACCGTCAATCGCCAGGTCCTGGAGTATTTTGGTCGACCGCTGGAATGGTTGAAGAACTGGGGCACAAACGATGTGATACATCCTGAAGACCTTCCTCGTATTCTTGAAATTTATAAGAGAGCGACGGCCTCGGGGACTCCCTTCAATTACGAACTACGTCTGCGGCGCTTCAACGGTGAATATCGATGGTTTGATAACCGCGGCGTCCCAATTCGCGATGACTCCGGGCGCGTCGTGCGTTGGTACGTTCTGCTGACGGACATTGAGGATCGCAAAAGAACGCTGCAACGATTGGAGCAGTTGCAATCGGATTTCGCTCACATGAACCGCGTGAGCTTGATGGGAGAACTCGCGGCCTCGCTGTCCCATGAAATTACGCAACCCATCGCCGCCGCACGCAACAACGCCCGCGCGGCGATGCATTTTCTGGATCGAAAATCGCCGGATCTGGCCGAAATCGGAGAAGCGCTCGCCTCTATCGTCGACGATGCAGACCGAGCCGGCGATATTATCGACCGCATCCGTGACCACATCAAAAAGGCGCCGCCGCGAAAGTCTCGTTTCGATCTGAATGAAGCGATCGAGGAAGTAATCGGGTTGGCGCAGGGTGCGATCACCACGAATGGAGTCTCGGCACGTACCCAACTGACGGAGGTGTTGGCTTATGTCGAGGGGGATCGTGTTCAACTGCAACAGGTCGTGCTGAACCTGATCCTGAACGCGGTTGAAGCCATGAGCACGGTCGAGCCGGGACGGCGGGAGATATTGATCAGCACTGAGCAAATCCAGACCGGTGGCGTTCTGGTTTCCGTGCGCGATTCAGGGCCTGGCATTGATCCTGACCATCTCGATCACGTTTTCCAGGCTTTCTACACCACGAAACCGAATGGGGTAGGGATGGGACTGTCTATTTCCAGGTCGATCATCGATGCCCATGGGGGCCGGCTGTGGGCTGACGTGAATGCATCACGGGGGGCCGCCTTTCGGTTCTCGTTGCCTGGCTCAGGCGGAGAAGTCACTAACTCTCGTCGCTCGGCCGGACGGACTGGATAGCTTGACGGAGATACCGTATCAGATACCGTTCATCAAACGGTTTA
Organism: Mesorhizobium neociceri; assembly: GCF_013520985.1. GTDB lineage: Bacteria > Pseudomonadota > Alphaproteobacteria > Rhizobiales > Rhizobiaceae > Mesorhizobium > Mesorhizobium neociceri. The sequence goes on from NZ_JACDTY010000001.1 coordinate 31,929, forward strand.
CGAAGGTAACAAACGACCCCATCGTTGATCGCACGAGCCTGATCAAGGTCGTCGGGGTAGGCGGTAATGAGGATTGTCGGAATAGCGTAACCCGCCTCGACGAGGTGCTCATGGAGTGCGAGCCCGGTCATCCCAGGCATATTGACGTCAGCGATAAGGCAGGCGGTTTCGCCGAGACGAGGCGACGCGAGGAAATCAGCCGCCGAAGAGAAGGCCGCCACGTCGTAGCCAAGCGATCGCATGAGCCTTTTCATGGATTCGCGAAAGAACTGATCATCCTCGACGACTGAGACCAACGACACCACCGGCATAGGTGTGCTCCGGAATGCGCACGAAGCGCGATGCGGGCGCCCCCCACAACGTTCCGCGTCTCCATGCGATTGGGGCAGCGTGCGCCCAAGAGTGAGGCGGGAGCAATACCGGTCTCTGTAAACTTTGGCTTATGCCAGCGCGCCATTTCCGCAGTTGGGTGTCAGAATGCTCCAAAGTGGACAGCAGAGCGCATAAACTTTCGTTTACGCCTGCGGCCATCCCCCGATGGAGAATGAGACTGTTCACGTCCGCGGGTCGGGACTAAGCTCGCGACAAAGGAGCTCGCGCGAGCAGCACCAATGTCGGACGCGAACGCTACCATCCTGGTCATAGACGACGACGCAGCCCTGCGAGCCTCGATCGGGCGTCTGTTGCGATCGCTCGACCTCGAGGCTCGGCTGTTTGCGTCGATCTCGGAGTTTCTTGAGTCAGACCCACCGAATGGTCCCACTTGCCTGGTGCTCGACGTCAGATTGCCGGGACGAAGCGGCCTTGATCTTCAACGCCAGCTCGCCGCGGTGAACAGGGAGATCCCGATCATCTTCATCACAGGCCATGGCGACATCGCCATGTCGGTGCAGGCGATGAAGGGCGGCGCCATTGAGTTCCTGACCAAGCCTTTCCGCGACCAGGAGCTCCTCGACGCCATCCAGCTCGGCCTCGCGCGTGATCGAGCCCGGCGGGAGAATGAAGAGGGTCTGGTCGTCCTCAGGGAGCGGTTCGCGTCGCTGAGTCCCAGGGAGCGCGAGATCATGATCGAGGTCGCGCGCGGTCGCCTCAGCAAACAGATTGCCGGCGATATCGGCATCGCCGAAGCCACTGTGAAGGTGCACCGCAGCCGTTTGATGCGAAAGATGAAGGCCAATTCGCTTCTCGCGCTCAGCCGAATGGCGGAAAAGCTGCAACTGGTGCCTGATGAGGAACCGCAATACTCCTGAAGCGCAGTCGCATCGCCGGGGTGGTTCCAACGATATTCGGTCTGCGGTTATTCCCGGTGTAAGCCAAAGTTCAGTCCAGTGAAACCATGACCTTATTCCGCGCCACCCGCGTGCAATAGATCGCGCCGCTCCAAACCATCAAACTGCCTGTCACCACGGCCGAGTTCGTGTTCGTTCTCTTGAGAGCCTGCATGAAAGTTCGGCCCTGCTGCTACGGAGTGTTGTCGAGGGTTCGATATGGAACGGCCATACAGCGATGCCGCGGATGTTTCATCTCCAATGGATCTCGAGTTTGGCTCCCTGGCAAACAGCCTCGTGTTGTTGCTTGAAGCAGCCCAAAGCGAGATCGAGCATGACCAGGACGCGGCAAAGACATCGCTGGCAGCCGCGTCATCCATTCTCCAGCTGGAAATCGAGCGTCGTTCAGGCGTCAACAATTCCAGAACGGGTGGATTGGCGGGTTGGCAGATCGCCCGGGTCCGTTCCTTCATCGACCGGAACCTGCATCGAACGATCCACGCAAGCGACCTCAGCGAAGTTGCGCGGCGGAGCACGGCGCACTTCTCGCGCTCGTTCAAGCAAGCATTCGGCGAGCCGCCGCATGCTTTCATCGTGAGGCGGCGGCTCGAGGAAGCCTGTCACCTGATGCTGACGAGCGCAGCTTCGCTGAGCGAAATCGCGCTGACCGTCGGCTTTTCAGACCAGGCACATTTGTCCAAGCTTTTCAGGCATGCCTTTGGCCAAAGCCCGGCCAACTGGCGGCGCGAGCGCGAGATCCTGTGGCGCCGCTGACTCCTATGCGCGTGGCGCCAGTAGCGCGGCCAGCGGCGCCATATCGCCGGCGCAAGCGCCTCATTCTTTGGGCTGCCGGCATCACCGCATTTGCCATATTCGGGTACGATCTATGGAGCCCGCTGCAGGGAGCGGTCGCCGTCCTCTACATCATCGTCGTGCTGCTCGTTGCGCAGATCGGCACATATCGTGGGGTCCTCCTGACCGGCCTTGGCTGTGGCATCCTCGCTTTGATCGCTTTTGCTACCGATCATTTCGGCGATCCGTTGGACTCGGCCTATGTGCGCTTCGGCGTCAGCCTCGTCGCTATTTTCGCCGCAACGCTGCTGTCCTTGCGCGATCGATCGGCGCGCACAACGCTTGCCGAGCAGGCGCGCATCCTCGAGCTCAGTCACGATACCGTCATTATCCGCGATGCGAACGACCGGATCGTCTACTGGAATGACGGCGCACACCGGCTCTACGGCTGGGCTGGAGAGGAGGCCGTCGGAAAGCACTGTGGAGAGCTGCTGCACTGCGAATTCCCGGCCGACCAGGTGGATTCTGCCTTGGAGCAGCATGGACATTGGGCAGGCGAACTCATGCGAGACCGAAAGGATGGCACGCGGATTGTCCTTGCCAGCCGCTGGCTGCTGCGTCGCGACCCGGAGGGAAATGCCATCGGCTTGATCGAGAGCAGCGCCGATGTCACCGAGAAAAAACGCGCCGACGCCGAACGGCGGCGCTCCGAGCAGCGCTACAAGACGATCTTCAACAGCGCAGGGTTCGCCATCTGGGAAGCTGATTGGACCGAACTCCACGGCCATATCCGCAAGAGAGTGCCATCCGGGTTGGATCTGGCTGGCTGGCTCGCCAACCATCCCGAAGTCCTGCGTGAATCCCGCGCCCCTGTTTACGTACGCGACGTCAACACCGCAGCAGTCGAACTCTTCGACGCAACCGACCGCGAAGCGCTGCTCGGCAATAGCATTCTGGCGTGGATGCCCGCCGGATCGGAAGTGGAGTTCGCCAGCGTACTGGCCGGACTTGCCGGTGGCGCAGACATGGTCGAGCGCGAGGTGCGATACTTGACGCTGTCGGGCCGTCCAATCGACGTGCTGCTGCGTATGCGCCTGCTTGCCGGCGGGGAGCCCTGGTCGCGGGTCCTGGCAATGGGCCTCGATGTGACGGAACGCAACGAAGCGCGCTCGAAGTTGGAACAGGCCTCCGCTGAACTCGCCCATGCCGCGCGTGTTTCCACGCTCGGCCAACTGGCCGCGTCGATCGCCCACGAAGTCAACCAGCCGCTTTCCGCAATCATCACCTACGGCAAATCGGCCAAACGTTGGCTGGCGAAGTCCGAACCGGACGTTGCCGAGGTGGCCAACTGTCTCGATCAGATCGTTTCCAACGGCAGCCGTGCGGCCGATGTTATCACACGCATGCGCGCCCTGGCGAGAAATGGGCAGGTGCAGGTGGAAACGCTGCACCTTTGCAGGCTGATCAATGAGTCCATTGCCCTGGTCGAGCGCGAGGTGCGCCAGCACCAGATTGCCGTGCGATTTTCTTCTGGCGGAGAAGATGTCCTTGTGACAGGGGACCGGGTGCAGATCCAGCAGGTGCTGGTCAATCTGGCCATCAACGCCATTCAGGCGATGTGCGACGTCCAAGGCCGACTGCGCGAGCTACACATCAGCGTTGAGGCCGAGGCCGACGTGATGATGTGCGTCAGCGTCTGCGATTGCGGCAACGGCATTTCCGGCGACCCGGCGCGGATCTTCGAGCCATTCTTCACGACCAAGCGCGAGGGCATGGGAATGGGCCTTTCCATCAGCCGCTCGATCATCGAGGCGCAGGGCGGGCGTATTGGCGCTGCCAACAATAGCGATCACGGCGCCACCATTTCCTTCACCCTTCCCGTCGCTGCTGCTGATCAGCCCATCCGAAAAGGCGCGATGGATACTTCCGTATGATTGGCGCGACGCGCAAGAAGGCGCATCCTTGCGACTGTGCCGGGCCATTAACGCGTCCGGGCAGGAGTGACGTGTTGAAGCAGCCCGCGACCATCTGCATTGTCGACGATGACAGAGATGTCCGGCTCAGCCTTAAGAGCTATCTTCGGGCTGCTGGCATGGATGTGCGTACTTTCGGTTCGGCCGAGAGCTTCCTGAAATCGCCCGACCGTGCCGAAACGGATTGCCTGGTGACGGACTTGCATATGCCTGGGCTTGACGGCCTGGGACTGCAGCAGGAACTCAACCGAATTGGCCGCAACTTCCCAGTCGTTGTCATGACGGCTTTTCCAACGATGGCTGCCGAAGCGGAGTCAGCGCAACTGGGTGCCGCGGCCTTTCTGGAGAAGCCGATCGATCCGGACGCTCTGCTTGAGAAGGTAGAGGCGGTTTTGCCGCGTCGCCGGGCGCGCCGACGGGTCGGGCCGAGAGACGGGATCTTGCGATGACGAGTCCAAACGAAGTGCCTGACCTCATTTGCGTGATCGATGACGATGCCGATATCCGCGGATCGCTGGACAGCCTTCTGCGCGCGGCCGGCTTTGCCGTGCGCACATTTGCCGCGCCGGATGAATTCCTGGCCAGTGCCGACGCTGACCAAGCGACTTGCCTGTTGCTCGACATTCGCCTGCATGGGACGGACGGGCTGGATTTCCAGCAGGCACTGGCGGAAAGTTCCATTCCTGTTCCGGTCATCTTGATCACCGGCCACGGCGACATCCCCATGACGGTGCGTGGCATGAGAGCAGGTGCAGTCAATTTCCTGTCCAAGCCAATCGACGAGGATGAGCTGCTCCGATCCGTGCAGGGAGCCGTCGCCATGGATCGCGAGCGCCGGCTGGCGCAGCGCGAAGGCGAAAATGTGCGCGCCTGCTATGGAATGCTGACGCCGCGCGAACAGGAAGTCATGTCACTGGTGACGGCAGGTCTCATGAACAAGCAGGTGGCCGGCCGCCTCGGCCTCAGTGAAATCACCGTCAAGATTCACCGCGGCAACCTCATGCGCAAGATGCAGGCCCAATCGCTCGCTGATCTCGTCCGCATGGCCGAGGAGCTTGGTGCTCGCAATTCGTCCGTCGCCCGCTATCCCCGCGCGGGCTGAAGGAGGACGTCGGCGCAAGGTCGCCGGTCATGCCAGCGAGCACCGGCAGACCGCAAGCGCCGAGCGGTGCATCGCTCCGATGTCTCCACAATCTTAGCCGGTGGGTCTGTAAGGCCTTCGGGCGCGCGGCGACGCCAGGCAAGGTTATGCCCATCTCCATTGGGTCGGCTGAATCGGGCACCATGCAGCGTAACCTAATGGTCGCCTGACCCGTCCCAAATCATCCTTTGGTTTGACGCCTCGGCGGACCCGTGCGACCTGTCGGGCTTCCCTCATACCTGCGTATGATCCTCAGGCCACGGGCAAAGCGTTATTTCACTGGTCGATCGCCAATTGTTCTGGCGACGGACAGGTAGGAGGATGCATTGATGGAGCTTCGCGCGGACGATCACGGGCCGACGGAACACTTGCCCCGCAGCGAGGCTGCGGGAGCTCGGATTCCAGTCGATCTCGAATTTGGCTCCCTGGCAAGCAGTCTCGCGCTGCTCCTTGAAGCAGCCCAAAGCGAGATCGAGCATGATCAGGACGCGGCAAGGACATCGCTGGCAGCCGCGTCATCCATTCTCCAGCTGGAAATCGAGCGTCGTTCAGGCGTCAACAATTCCAGAACGGGTGGATTGGCGGGTTGGCAGATCGCCCGGGTCCGTTCCTTCATCGACCGGAACCTGCATCGAACGATCCATGCGAGTGATCTCAGCGAAGTTGCGCGGCGGAGCACGGCGCACTTCTCACGCTCGTTCAAGCAAGCATTCGGCGAGCCGCCGCATGCTTTCATCGTGAGGCGGCGGCTCGAGGAAGCCTGTCACCTGATGCTGACGAGCGCAGCTTCGCTGAGCGAGATCGCGCTGACCGTCGGCTTTTCAGACCAGGCACATTTGTCCAAGCTTTTCAGGCATGCGTTTGGCGAAAGTCCGGCCAACTGGCGCCGCGAGCGCGAGACCCTGTGGCGCCGCTGACTCGTTTCGAAGCACCGCTTGTGCAGCCCAGGTCGTTCCGGCAAGCTGAGCGCCATGCGCAACTCGTGCGCGTAGCGGGGCTCGGGATATGATCGCGATCGAGCCGAGAGCTTGAAGAAAGGACACGATGTGGCTGCAACGATGACCCCGACTGAGGCATCCGACCGTCTCGCCATCCGAGAGTTGATCGATGCGTACGCGATTGCGCCGATCGGCGCGATGCCGAGGGCCAGATTGCGCTCTTCACCGACGACACCGAGTTCCGTGTATTCATGGACAGCCGGTCTGCGGAGCCAACCTACGTTCTGCACGGACGCGAAGCGCTCGCCCCGGTGTTCGCCGATTTGAACCAGTACCAGGCGACCACGCATTTCAATGGCCAGAGTACCGTTCGCCTGAACGGCGACCGCGCGACCGCCGAGAGCTATTGCATCGCCCATCACCTGACCGTGAATGGCGATCAGCGGACGCTGATGCTGGCCTCGATCCGATACCTCGACCAGCTCGTGAAGCAGGGCGGCGTCTGGCTCTTCGCCGAACGCAGCCTGATGGTCGACTGGAGCGATACTCGGGCCTCATCGCCGTAGGCGGAAATTGGTGAGGGTCTCTTCGCCGAGCCATCGCAGCAATCGGAGACAAGTCCTCGCAGTCCCAACCAAGATCAACCATCCGCGAAGCCACATGTTGAGGCTCAAAAGGGTCTTACAGGTGTCAGGCGGCATGAGCAGGCAGGTAGCAGACATTATCGTTGAAACGCTGCAGAGCGCGGGCGTTGAACATTGTTACGGGGTCGTCGGCGACACGCTCAATCTGATCGCGCGTTCGCTCGAGCGAAGCAAGATCGAGTGGGTGTCGGTGAGGCACGAGGAGGCAGGCGCTTTCGCCGCCCAGGCCGAAGCACAACTGACGGGTCATTTGACGGCTGTCGCAGGAAGTTGCGGCCCTGGCAGCCTGCATTTCATCAACGGGATTTTTGAAGCGAACCGAAACCGAGCGCCCGTCATTCTCATTGCGAGCCAGATCATCCGCGATGAGCTGGGTTTCGATTTCATCCAGGAGGTCGATTTCAAGCAGATCTATCAGAGCTGCAGTGTCTTCTGCGACATGATCCATACGCCGGAGCAGGCGCGGCGCAAAACCGTCATCGCCTGCCAGACCGCCTTGTCGAAGCGGGGTGTTGCTGTTCTCATCGTGCCGGCTGATGTTTCCGCATCAACGGTGGCCGACGACATTCCCTACGCAGTTCACGTTTCACAGCCCATTGTTCGTCCCAGTGAAAGCGATCTCGATGAGATCGCAGGGATACTCAACAGCAGCGGCAACCTAGCCATCTATGGCGGAGCCGGCTGCCAGGGCGCGCATCAGGAAATCCTGGCCGTTGCCGAGAGGCTGAAGGCCCCGATCGCTCATACCTCGCGTGGCAAAGACTTCCTCGAGTTCGACAATCCCTACAACATCGGCATGACCGGCATGCTCGGCAACGAGGCCGCCTATCACGCTTTGCTCGATTGCGACACGCTGCTGCTTCTGGGAGCAGATTTTGCCTGGCGGCAGTTCTACCCCGACAGGGCCAGGATTGTTCAGGTCGACATCGACCCGACACATATCGGGCGACGGCATCCGGTCACAAAGGGCGTTGTCGGCGACGTCAAGGCAACCCTGGAAGCATTGCTGCCGAAATTGGTCGAGCGCACCGACGCCTCCTTCCGCGATCAATATTTGCGCCGCTACGCCAAAGCCAGGCAATCGGAAAAGACGAAGGCCGTGGCTGGTCGTGACGGCTGCATTCCCGGAACCTATTTGACCGAAGCGATCAACCGCCACGCAGCGAAGGACGCGGTTTTTTCGGCGGACGACGGCACACCGGCCGCCTGGCTTGTTCGTTACATCGAAACCAATGGTCAGCGCCGCACGTTTGCCAGTCTCCTGCACGGAACAATGGCTGGCGGCATGCCGTCGGCCATCGGGCTGCAGAAGTCGCAGCCGGGCCGCCAGGTCATCTGTCTGGCCGGCGACGGTGGCCTCTCGATGCTTTTCGGCGACCTGATGACCGTGGTCCAGGAGCAACTGCCGATCAAGATTGCGGTGTATGACAATGGCAAGCTCGGCTTCGTGGAAATCGAGCAGAAGGCCGAGGGCATGCTCGATACGTTCACGCGGCTGAAAAACCCGAACTTTGGCGACGTTGCACGAGCGCTCGGTCTTTGGGGCCAAACGGTCTCCAAGGCGGACGACCTCGAGGCAGGCGTCAAAGGCTGGCTTGCGCAACCGGGGCCAGCACTGCTGCACGTGCATGTCAGTCCATTGCAGTTGGTCATGCCGCCATTCATGGCCGCGGCACCAGCAGTCGGCATGGCACTCTATTCAGCGCGCGCTGTTTTGCACGGTCGCGGAGGGGATGTCTGGGAAATGGTGAGAGAAAACTTCCTGTAACCAGCGCCGGTTTGTTTCTCGACACAAGACGGTTCCGCAGCTGTTACGCAGCCCGGCGGCTCGCGGAACCGCGCTTAAAGCTCAGCGTTTCCTTCGCCACCCAAATCGTCACCGCACTGAAAGCTCTTTCCCGAGACGACCGAAGTGAAGCGCCTGTCTCGCTGATGAGCGCTTCTATGAGCATGATCGGCCCCGGCTGAGCAGCACCGTACAAGCATAATTGTTTTGGCACATGCAAGTTTGAGGAATGGACGCTGATCATGAGGAGATCTGACATGCGGCTGCGGCTGCTGCCTACCACTTTGATCGGCCTGCTAATCCTTGCAGGCTGTTCGGAGGGCGTTCTCAGTCCTCAAGGACCTGTCGCCTCCGCCGAGCGTCAGATTCTGTTCAACTCGTTGGGCATCATGCTGGCAATCGTGATCCCCACGATCCTCGCCACGCTGGGCGTCGCCTTCTGGTTTCGTTCGTCGAATGGGCGCGCGCGCTACAGGCCCGATTTCGAGTATTCAGGCCGTCTTGAGCTGCTCGTCTGGTCGATCCCCGCCATGACGGTGCTGCTGGTTGGTGGCGTTGCCTGGGTCGGAGCGCATGACCTCGACCCGCGCAAGCCAATTGCCTCCGCGACCGACCCTGTCAGGGTCCAGGTGGTCTCGCTCGACTGGAAATGGCTGTTCATCTACCCCGACCAAGGCATCGCAAGCGTCAATCGATTGACCATCCCCGTTGGCACTCCAGTGAGCTTCGAATTGACGTCCTCAGGCGTGATGAACAGCTTCTTCGTGCCGCAGCTCGGCAGCCAGATCTACACCATGGCCGGAATGGTGACACGGCTTCATCTGCAGGCCGATCACGCTGGAAGATACCGTGGGTTGTCGGCCCAGTATAGCGGCGAAGGATTCGCAGACATGCAGTTCGCTGTCGACGCTGTACCCGCCGCGGCCTTCTCGCAGTGGGTGAGCGCGACGCACGATGCCGGCCCGATGCTCGATGCTCATGCCTATGCCGACCTTGCCAAGCCAAGCGAGGCGATAGCGCCGTTCACCTATGGAGACGTCGCTCCCGGACTGTTCAGCCACGTGCAGAGCACTGCGGTACAGCCGAACGATCCCGCGCGGCTCACGGACCTGGCGTCAAAGAGGACAGACAAATGAATCTGCTCGGCAAACTCGACTGGAGCGCCATCCCCTTCGACCAACCGATCATCATGGGGGCGGGCGCCTTCATGGTCCTGGCCATCGTCGGCATCCTGTCGTGGGTCACGCTGAAAGGCTATGTGCCGTATCTGTGGCGCGAATGGATCACATCCGTCGACCACAAGCGGATCGGCGTCATGTACTTCCTGCTGGCGCTGGTCATGCTGCTGCGCGGATTTTCCGATGCCATCATGATGCGGGCGCAACAGGCCGTCGCCGCCGGCGGCGCCCAGGGGTACCTGCCGCCGGAGCATTTCGATCAGGTCTTCTCGGCGCACGGCACCATCATGATCTTCTTCGTGGCGATGCCCTTCGTCATCGGCCTGATGAACTTCGTCCTGCCGCTGCAACTTGGCGTGCGCGATGTCGCCTTCCCGACGCTGAACTCGGTAAGTTTCTGGCTGACGGCCTCAGGCGTGCTGCTGATCAACATCTCCCTGGTCGTTGGCGAGTTCGCCAAAACGGGATGGATCGCTTATCCGCCGCTCAGCGAGCTGCAATTCTCCCCAGGTGTGGGCGTCGACTATTACCTGTGGTCGCTGCAGATCTCCGGCGTCGGTACGCTGCTGACGGGAATCAATTTCGTCACCACGATCCTGAAATTGCGGGCACCGGGAATGGGCTACATGCGCATGCCCGTCTTCTGCTGGACTTCGCTTGCCGCCAATTTGCTCATCGTCGCGGCCTTTCCGGTCCTGACCGCCACCCTGGGGATGCTGCTGCTCGACCGCTATCTCGGCTTCCATTTCTTCACGGTCGACGGACAGGGCAACGCGATGATGTACGTCAACCTGTTCTGGGTCTGGGGTCATCCAGAAGTCTACATCCTGATCCTTCCGCCATTCGGCATCTTTTCAGAGGTCGTCGCTACCTTTTCAGGTAAGCCGCTTTTCGGCTACCGCTCCATGGTGGCCGCGACGATGGCGATCTGCGTCCTCTCTTTCCTCGTCTGGCTGCACCACTTCTTCACCATGGGTGCGAGTGCCGACGTCAACGGCTTCTTCGGCGTCATGACCATGATCATCGCCGTGCCGACGGGCGTGAAGGTGTTCAACTGGCTGTTCACCATGTATGGCGGGCGCGTCCGCTTCGAAGTGCCGATCCTGTGGTCGATCGGATTTATGGTGACATTCGTCATTGGCGGCATGAGCGGCGTGCTGATGGCCGTGCCGCCAGCCGATTTCCAGCTGCACAACAGCCTGTTCCTGGTCGCGCATTTCCACAACGTCATCATCGGCGGCGTCATATTCGGCGTTATGGCCGGCTACAACTACTGGTTCCCCAAGGCGTTCGGCTTCAAGCTCGACGAGCGCTGGGGCAGGGCATCGTTCTGGTGCTGGCTGATCGGCTTCTACGTCGCCTTCATGCCACTCTATGTGCTCGGCCTTATGGGCATGACCCGGCGCATGCAGCACTACGATAATGTCGCGTGGCAGCCATGGCTGGTGGTGGCGGCGATCGGCACCGCGATCATTCTGGTCGGCATCGTTTGCCAGATCGTTCAGCTGGTTGTTTCGATCCGCGACCGCGACCGGCTTCGCGTGACCGGAGATCCGTGGAACGGCCGCACGCTGGAATGGTCCACGGCGTCACCCCCGCCGGCGTGGAACTTTGCCGTCCTGCCGCAAGTGGCCGAGCGCGACAGCTTCTGGGTCGCCAAGCACCGCGCCGGCGCACGGCAAGCTCAACCGGAGCCTGCGCGCCAGTACGAGCCGATCGAAGTGCCGAAGAACAGCCCGGTCGGGGTCGTCAATGCCTTCTTTGCCGTCGTCATTGGTTTCGCCTTGATCTGGCACATCTGGTGGATGGCCGGGCTCGGCCTGATCGGCACGTTTTTGGCGATCCTTGTCTTCGCCTTCCGCGACGGGGACGAAACCGAGGTGCCGGCAGAGCAAGTCGCGGAGTTCGATCGGCTTCACGAGGCGAGGGTCGCGATATGAACATCACTGTTGCTGTTGAGTCTGGCGAAGCGCTGCCCAGCGCGAGCGAGGCCGGTCCGGCGCCGAAGCGGATTGTCGTTGCCTACGGCTTCTGGATCTTCCTGCTAAGCGACATCGTGATGTTCTCCGCGCTGTTTGCTGCCTACGCGGTGCTCCAGCATGCCAGTGCGGGAGGCCCAACCGGTGCCCAGCTGTTCAATCAGTCCAGGGTCGCCATCGAAACCGCGTGCCTTCTCGCCTCGAGCTACACATGCGGACTGATGAGCCTGGCGGTCAATTCGAGGCGCCGTTTCGCCACATATCTGGGCGCCTTGCTCACATTCGTGCTCGGTGTCGCGTTTCTCTCCCTTGAGATACGCGAGTTCGCCGACATGATCGCGCAGGGCGCCGGCCCGCAACGCAGCGCCTTCCTCTCGGCTTTCTTCGCCCTTGTCGGCTGCCACGGGCTGCACGTGACCGCCGGTCTGGTCTGGCTGGTGGTGATGATGGGGCAGGTGGCGTCGAAGGGGTTTCGGCCTGCCGTCCAGCGCCGGCTGCAGTGCTTTTCGCTGTTCTGGCACGCGCTCGACATCGTCTGGGTCGGGCTGTTCACGGTCGTCTATCTGATGGGAGTGACTCAATGACTGAAGCACGCTTCGATCGCGCCCCTGGCGACCAGTCGATTGCGACCAAGCAGCAAGCGGCGTCCTCCGGGATCCTCGTCTACAGCATCGGCCTGCTGCTCGCGGCGATCCTCACCGCGATCTCGTTCTGGGTCGCCAACACCACCCTGCTTTGGGGACCGGGCGTCGCGCTTGGCCTTGCGGTGCTCGCCATCGCCCAGATGGGAGTCCACCTGGTGTTCTTCCTGCACATCACCACCGGCCCGGACAATACCAACAACGTGCTGGCGCTCGCTTTTGGCGTGCTCATTGTCCTCTTGGTGGTGGCCGGCTCTCTGGTGATCATGGCCAACCTGAACGGCAGCATGATGCCTGCCGACATGATGGATATGCAAATGCATTATTGATCCGCTTGCCGAGCCAGCGAGGCGGTTCTGCTCAGTCGTGAATGCCTTGCTTAAGAGCCGTAGTCCTCGATCAGTGCTTCAAAGGGATAGCGAGTTCCGGCCCGCCATCCGGCCTTGTTCCGCGACCGGTTGGCCCTTGCTTGCGCAACGCCTCATATGACGGCAATAATTTGGTTGCGGGACGGAGTAACATAGCTGACGACGGGTTTGGGGGGTAAGCGTCATGGAAATGCTGATGCCGCTGTTCGTGGTCGGGGCGATGTTCTTGATCGTTGGCAGCCTGATCTACAGCGGGGCAAAAGGCATTGCCGGGCTGTTTTCCGGTTCGTCTTCAAAAGAAAAAGACAAGCCACAGCCAAGCCGTGCGCGAACCTCCGAAGCGGCCCACGCTATATCGCCCAAGCCTAACTCTGCGGCTGAAAAGCTGATCGCCGAAATGCAGCAGCAGGCCAAAAACAGTGACGACCAGCGCAAGGCGGCGTTCAAAGCGCATGTCGAGCGCAAGATCCCGCCGATTTCCGTCGATGGCCGTGAAGCGATCGAACGTGGGCAAGCCGCGCGCATTGCGATCAAGCACGTCTTTCCGCCGCGTCTTCCCCAACGAAGCATGAGCTATTTTGGCGGGCTGCCGATTGTCCCCGATGAATTCGACTGGCCGACGGTTCACAATCGGAAAGGGTTGCTCGAGCGCCTCAATTTCATGGCGCAAATTGACTGTTCGGATCTGCCGCCGGGACCTGGACGAGATCTGATGCCCGAAAAGGGCTATCTCTATTTCTTCGCGCCGATGTCCGACACGTTTGGAGCGGACGCGTTGCACTTCGTGACGCGCTATGAACCACGTCAGGTGACACAGAAGTGGGCGCCGCTTGACATGCCCTTCACCGCCAAGATTCAGGGATCGGATCCGACGGACGAAATCTTGCGGGGCAAGCGAACTCACTATGATCGGGTCGAGGTCGAGTTTGCCTGGATCGAGGAGCCGACCGACGCCGAAGTCGCGGCGCGCGCGGATGAAGGTCATGCTTTCGAGGTCGCGGACAAAATTCGGACCGAAAGGGTCGAGGCATTCTACGGTCCGCCGGTCGTCCCTGATCCGCTGCTTTCCGCTCATCATGCGCCGAAAGGCACGCTTTGGACGCCGTATCCGGGATTTCCGGCCAATTGGCATTCCGCGCGGATCGTTCGGAAGCTTGTGGAGGCATATCACCGCGAAGAGACGGCCGATGTCACGGCACAACTGAAAGCGCTCGGCGATGTTGCCGAAGATGATCCGGAGGCCAAGCGGCTGCGGATGGTGCAGCGCGAACTGTCGGCGTTCGGTTCGAAGATGTTCAACGCATTCTTCCCGACGGTCAATGCCGGACTGAAGGACTATGACGCACCGCCTCCAGAGGTGAAGCAGCATATCCTTGCCTTTCTGGAAGACTTGCGCGTCAACGGCATGCCGTCATCATCGGTGCGGCGGCCGCGTCATCGGCAGCTTCCGCACGTGATGAATGATTGGCTTTCAGTCGCGGCCATCCAGGGCGCCGAGGGGGGACTGACAGATCCGGCCGGTGCGGCGCTCATCGGCCCTGACGTCGTTGCCGCCCTGTCTCACCGCCATGTGTCCCGTACCCATCAAATGCTTGGCAAGGGTGAAGTCGTCCAGGTCGCGGCCGACGAGATGAAGGACCGCTACCTGCTGTTGCTCCAACTTGGGCCGGACAAGGCGCTCAACTGGACCGTCGGGGAGATGGGGCCGCTTCAATATTGGATTACGCCAGAGGACCTTGCGGCCAAGCGATTCCAGAACGCAATTCTGACAATCGAAGCCTACTGACTGATGATGGTCAGCGACCCTCTGGGGGCTTTGCCACCCCTTCGCGCCGTCCTCGCCGGCTGTCCGGAATAGCGGTCACCCTAGGACATCGGGCCTGGAGATTTAACGTCCGCTATTGTTCTTCCCCACCACAAGCGGACCTACTGCTCCCGGACAACTACGGTCATTCTGGAACAGGCTCAGAGGGGCCGCGTATGTTCGCATAGGGTCATCGGGGTTATCTGAAGTCGACCGTATGTCGTCCCGGAACTATGCGGAACGATGCGGGAAGATTTCTGATTTTGGCCCACGAAAACCGCAATGAAATCAACGTTCCCAATATGTCCTCGGGCCTACCGAGTCTCAGTTACGGACGCGAGGACGTTTGACATAGCGCGGCGGAAAGAAGCAGGATAGCTGATAGAGTCGACATCGCATAATGATGTCACTATATAGCGGCGGCTTCGACCTCGTACCTGTGGTTGTGTGCAACGAAGCAGCAGAAAATGTGTTACGCGTTGTGATACCTATTGTGATACAAACCGGCTATCGACACCAGGAAAAAGATAGTAAAAACAATAGCGTAGAACCGAAGCCGATCCCAGCCAACGGTACCACTCTATCAAACAATCAGAACGTGCTCCTTGAACCCTTCCCTTCCTTCGGCTCTTCGGACCTCGGACAAGATCAACTTGCCGGGCGAAGCCGACTCGGTTCGAATGGCAGCATGCATCCTTTACCGGGTGCGGACGTTTACGATTACCAACCGGCATAGCCGCCAGGGAAAAGCAGTATGAGTGAACATGCGATCGAGTTCTTGCGCGGGTGGATCGGTGAAAAGGTCCACTGCCAGCACTCGCCGGTGAAGATCGAGAAGCAGGCCGAGACCCTCGCCAAGGAATGCGCCGCCAAGGCGGCCGAGGTCGGCATCCCGCTGGAGGATATCCAGGAAGAGGTCGGCGACATCCAGGAACTGATCGCCTCGCGGCTCGAAGAGGCGGCCGAGGCCGACCAGAGCAACGAGAATTCGGGCAAGACTTCCGAATAATGGTCCAGCCCGGCCGCCAGAGCCGGGCGCTGCCCCTTTTGTTTTTACGCAATTCCCAAGGGAAGCGCTGCGCGCTTTTCCCGGGAAAACCGCTTTACACTTTTCCTGGAATTGCTCTACCCAAACCGATCTTTCAGCCAGGCCTTCGGCAGCGCCGGCGCGAAATTGCCGTCGCGCCCGCTCATGTCCTCATTGGCGACCATCGCATTGAGGATCGCCTCTTCCACACTTTGCACCACCGCATCGAAGAACGGATCGATATCGACGTCCGGAATGAAGGCGGCGTTTGCCGTCTGTCCTGACGGCGCAAGTGCTGCTTGCGGATTGGCGGTCGAGAAGGCGAGAAAAATGTCGCCCGAACTGTGGTAGCCGAAGCCGCCGGTCATGGCGATGCCAAGCGGCACACGCCGCGCCAGCCGTTTCATCTGATGTGGCAGGAAGGGCGCGTCGGTGGCGACGATGGCGATGATCGAGCCCTTTTCGGTATGGGGGGTGCCTTCGCGGATCGCCGGCTCCACCAGATCGGATCCGACGCGCGCGCCGCGCAGGGTGAAATTGCGCCGCTTGCCGAAATTCGCCTGCACGAACACGCCGACCGTATGGCTGATGCCCTGCCATTCGACGATGCGCGACGCCGTGCCGGAGCCGGCCTTGAAGCCGAAGGCGATCATGCCGGTGCCGCCGCCGACGCTGCCTTCCTCGATGGCTCCGCCGGTGGCACCGTCGAGCGCGGCTTCGACATGCTCGAAGCCGACATGATGACCGTTAATGTCGTTGAGGAAGCCGTCATAGGTTTCCGCCGCCACCGGCAGCCCCCAGCCGCTGTCGAGCGCGGCCGGCAGCACGCGTTGCATCCAGCGCAGCGTGCCGTCGCGGGTGACGCCGCAGGAATGCGTGTTGGTGATGGTGACCGGCAGGTTGAAGGCGCCGACCTCCTCGATGATGTGCGAGCCCGTCAGCTCGCCATTGCCGTTCTGGCTGAACACGCCGGCAAACACCGGCGTGGCGAGCTCAGCCAACGGTCGCGGCAGGATGGCGGTGACGCCGGTGCGTACCGGCCCCGTGCTGACTTTGAGCGGACCATCGCCTGAGATCAGCGTCGCGTATCCGATGCTCACGCCGGGCACATCGGTGATGGCATTGAAGCGGCCCGGCGTGCCGTCGAAGGCAACGCCGAAAGCACGGGCGCGCGGCTTGCCGGCCGGCGTTTCAAGATGCGGGTCGTGTCCGGTCATGCCGTCCTCCAGAGCAATTCCAGGAAAAGTGTGAGCGATTTTCCCGGGAAAAGCTCTTAGCGCTTTCCCTTGGGAATTGCGTCAAAACAAAGAGATAGAGCGGTTCCTCGTTTCCGCGAAACGATGAAACGCCCTAGAAAAGCGAGCCCTGATTGCCCGGTTCTTTTGGTTTGCTGGCGGCTGGCTTGGCAGTCGCCGGCTTGCTGGCTGGGGGCGTTGCCGTTTGTTTGGCGACTGCCTCCGGCTGCCCTATACCACCGGTCGCAATGGCGTCAGTGGTGCCATCGGCAAACTCGATTTGCAGGGCCGCTCCTGGCGCTACATCCGCCGCCAGCTTTATCACTGCGCCTTCGGCGTCCTTCACCAGCGCGAAGCCGCGCGCCAGCACCGCTCTGTGCGACAGCGTCGCCAGCAAGCGGTCGGCCTGGGTCAGTTGTCCGCGCAGCCGATCCAGCCGTCGCGACACCGCCTGATCCTGGCGGCGCGTCAGGGCGGCCAGTGCATCCGCCTGCAATTTCTGCCGCCTGACAATCGGCGCCGGCGACAACCGCCTTGCGGTGCGCGAAAACCGGGTGCGCCGCTCGCGCACGATGCCGAAAAATGCCGCCTGCGCGCGCGCCAGGTCGCGGCCGGTCAGCGTACGGGCCTCGTTGATGCGTCGCGACAGCGTGGCCGGCGTCAGCCGCTGGCCCTGCAGCTTGGTCCGCTTGCGCTCGATGCTGACCGACAGCGCCCGGCCGAGCCGGCTGGTTGCCTCGTCCAGGCGTCGGCGCGGCAACGCCAGCAACTGGTCGGGCGAGGGGAGCGCGCGGGCGGCCGCACGGGAGGCCTGCCGCTTGCGTTCGAAATTGCGCAGGACCGCCGCCTTGAGCCGTGCGCCGAGACTGGCAAGTGTTGCCTCGAGGTCCGCTTTCACCGGCACGGCGATCTCCGCGGCACCCGTCGGCGTCGGCGCTCGCATGTCGGCGACGAGATCAATCAAGGTCCAGTCGGTCTCATGGCCGACGGCCGAAATGACCGGAATACGCGAGGCGGCGACGGCGCGCGCCAGGCCTTCATCGTTGAACCCCCAGAGATCCTCCAGGCTGCCGCCGCCGCGCGCCACGATCAGAAGATCGGGCTGCGCAATCGCGCTATCCCAAGCCAGCGCGTTGAAGCCGTTGACGGCGGCCGTCACTTCCGCGCCTGCCGTCTCGCCCTGGACTCGCACCGGCCAGACCAGCACATGCAGCGGAAAGCGGTCCTTGATGCGATGGATGATGTCGCGGATCACCGATCCGGTCGGCGAGGTGACGACGCCGATGGTGCGCGGCATGAAGGGCAGTCGCTGCTTGCGGCCGGCGTCGAACAACCCCTCGGCCTGCAGCCGCCGCTTGCGCTCTTCCAAGAGCGCCATCAGCGCCCCGGCCCCAGCCGGCTCGAGATTGTCGATGACGATCTGGTAGTTGGATTTGCCGGGATAGGTGGTGAGCTTGCCGGTGGCGATCACCTCCATCCCCTCTTCGGGGCGGAATTTCAGCCGGCTCATCGTGCCTTTCCAGACCACGGCGTCGAGCCGCGCCCGGTCATCCTTGAGCGTGAAATAGGCATGGCCGGAAGAATGCGGCCCGCGATAGCCGGAGATTTCGCCGCGCACCCGCACATGGCCGAAGACATCCTCGACCGTGCGCTTCAGCGCGCCGGAAATCTCGCTCACCGTGTATTCGGTGGCGTTGGTGCGTGATTCGGATTCTGCGTCACTCATCGGCCGATTGAGCGGCTGTTGTCGCCCCGCGTCAAGATTCCATAACTTGATCTTAAGCCCGGCTTGATTGACTTTGCCGCAGGAGGACGCATGAGCGCCCGCGCACCGGCACAATTGCTGGCGCTGCCCGGTGTGTCGTCGGCCAACGCAACGACAGAGGCGGTCGCGTCGGCCTGATCCCCCTACCAGCCCGGCAGGATCTGGTTCGGCTTGCTCCGCTTCATCTTGGCGAAGGCCAGTGCTGCAAAATCGAAGCTTCCCGTCTCTTCGCCGAGCGGCACGGAAATGTTGTCGAGGCTTTCCGAAATATGCCGCGCCAGCGCGTCGACGATCTCCGGCCGCGAGGTCTGGCCGCGCATGATGCCGATGCGGCAATCGGGCAGGGCGCCGAAACCGTCGGCTTCGCCCAGCACCCGCATGCCGGGCCTGAGCGCACATTCAGGCAGCACCGAAATCGCCAGGCCCGACAGCACCGCGGCGGTGATGACGGTCGCCGAGAAGCTGGTGAACAGGATGCGATAGTCGCGGTTTTGCCGGTCGAGCACATCGACGGCGGCACGCCGCCAGATGCAATTCGGTCGGCCGAAGGCCATCGGCAGCACTTCCTGTTCGTGCGTGGCATGGTTGGCCGAGGTGACCCACAGAAGCGGTTCGCGCCGTACCACTTCCGACTGGCCGCGCGTATCGTTGTGCGTCACCAGCGCCAGATCGAGGTTGCCGCGCTTGATATGCTCGACCAGCCCCGGCGTCGGCTCGCAGATGACGGTGAGCTCGACGCGTGGGTTGGAGCGCGTGAAGCGCGCCATGATCTCGGGCAGGAAGCGGTCGGCATAGTCGTCGGGCGTGCCGATGCGGATGGTGCCTTCGAGCCGCCGGTCGTCGAAGGCGGCCAGCGTCTCGCGGTTGAGATAGAGCAGGCGGCGCGCATAGGAGAGCAGCTTGTCGCCTTCCTCGGTCAGCCTGTTGGTGCGGCCGTCTTTTTCGAACAGCGGCTTGCCGATCCGCTCTTCGAGCCGGCGCATCTGCATCGACACCGCCGACTGGGTTCGAAGCACTTCCTCTGCGGCGCGGGTGAAGCTGCCGGTATCGGCAATTGAGATGAAGGTCTGCAACTGGTCGAGATCGAGTGGCGCTTTCATCGGGTCCAATCCATCACTAGCATTGATGCTAAAGATTAGAAACATTCGTTGGATTAATCAATCAGCGCGTGGCAAATTCTGATTGTCCACATGAATGCATGTGAATCGAGACCGGAACGGCGCCTCTCCCAGGCTCCGTTTGCCCGGCTTCGTCCGCTCGACTCCGAAGGAGACTGACATGACCACGATCGATTTCGCCACCGAGACCTCGCGCATCACCTCGCGTCCGGCCGTTGCGACGCGCGTGGCCAACGCTCTTCTCAACGCCTACCAGGCCTGGAAAAATCGCCGCGCCTTCTATCGCCTTGGCGAGATGTCGGATGCCGAACTCGCCGATATCGGCCTGACGCGCGCCGACCTCCATGTCGCCATCGATGTGCCGTTCGGCGCCGATCCGACCGTGAAGCTGCGTGCGATCGCGAGCGATCGAGCCGACACGATCGAAAATCTCGCCCGCCAGGTAGCGTGATATCGAGCGCACTGTTTCGGTTGCCGTGAACTTTTTCAGGCTCGCGGCAACCAAGGAGTATAGCAGGCTCCCCACTCCCTGCCGGTTCCCCGCCGGCCAGCCTGCGCACTGGCCCGGTCCTCCCAGGACCGGGCTTTTCTTTTCAGCTGGGTCGTCATCCTTGGGCGTAGCGACGCGAAGCGGAGCGAAGACCCAAGGATCCATGCCGTGAACACGGCCGAAGAATGCAGCGGTGCAGAATTCCGCGCCGTCGCAACGCCTTGAAGTCACGGCATGGATCCTGGGGTCTGCGCTGCGTCGCTTCGCTCCTTGCTCCGCCCCAGGATGACGAAGGTCAGCGCCAAACTACCGCCGGTCCATGTCCCGCTTGAACTGGTCGAAGATCGTTTCCACGCCCTTCTGATAGTCGTCGCGCTGCTGGGCGCCGGTCTCGAACATCTTGCCGAAAATATCGTCGAACGGGTTCCTTGGCCTGCCGCTTGGATTGGTCTGCGGCTGTGGCGCCTGGCGCTGCTGCGGCGCCTGACGCTGCTGGGGCTGCGGTGCCGGCTGTCCGCCAGGCAGACCGAAACCGCCGCCGCCACCTTGCCGCATCATCTCCTCGAAGATCTTGCCCAGCGGGTTGTCGCCATAGGGGCTCTGCGTCTGTTGCGGCTGCTGCGCCCGTCCCTGTGGCTGCTGTGCCGCGCCACCGCCGAACATATCCTGCAGCACCTTGCCCAGCGGATTGTCGCCATAGGGGTTGGGCGCTTGCTGCGGCTGGCTTTGCGGCTGTTGCGCGCCGCCGCCAAACATGTCCTGCAGCACCTTGCCGAGCGGGTTCTCGCCGTAAGGGTTGGGTGCCGGCTGCGGCGCCGGCTGCGCGCCGCCGCCAGCCTGTCGCATCATCTGTTCGATGATCTCGCCGAGCGGATTGCTGCCACCACCGAAGCCGCCGGCGGCCTGCATCTGGCCCCCCATCAACTGGTCTGTCGTCTGCTTGAACAGTCCGCCCATCACCATCGAGGCGATGGCAGGCAGCATCTGCTGCAGGACCTGCTGGCTGACGCCGGTCGCCTGCGCGGCCTGGCTTGCCACGGCGCGCGACAGCTCCTTCGAGCCGAACAGATGCCCCAGAATGCCATTGCCCTCATTGACGCCTTGCGGCGAGAAGGCCCTGGTCGCGTCCTCGAAATATTTGGCGTGCTGGCCGCTTGCCATTGCCGTCATGAAGGCGCCGAGCCCATAGGGGTCGGCGGTGTTGCGCTGCAGCCCTTGCGAGAAAGCGGGCAGCAATGCGGCGACCGCCGCCTGCGTCTGCTGCATCGAAAGCCCGTACTGCTGGGCAAGCGCCTGCATTCCGTTGCCGTTCTGCGCCTGCGCCAATATGTCGAACAAGGTAGGCATCGGTTTCTCCTCCGGGAAATCCTCGAGGGAGAGCCTAGTTCGTTTCGATGTTCGATTGAAGCGGCTTTTGCCGCTGCTCAAGGCGCGCAGTTAGTAAGCGTATTCCATGAACACCGGCTCGATCGACCCGCCCCAGCGCGTGTGATAGGCCGACAGCATTTCCTCGGCACTGGTGGTGCCGCGCGCGACCACTTCATCCAAAGTGTTGAGGAACGACGTCTCGTCATAGCCGTCGCGGTTTTTCTTGCCGCGGTTCTTCAGGCCCATGCGTGAAATGGCCATCACATCGCGGGCGATCTCGCGCAGCGTCGTGTTGCGGACGGGTGCGGAAATGCCCTGTTCCGGCACCGCGTTGCGCATCGCCAGCGTTTCTTCATAGGTCCAGCTCGAGGTGAGCGCCTCGGCGGCGTCGAGTGCTGCCTCGTCATAGAGCAGCCCGACCCAGAAGGCCGGCAGCGCGCAGATGCGCCGCCACGGTCCGCCATCGGCGCCGCGCATTTCAAGGAAGCGCTTCAGCCGTACGTCCGGAAACAGCGTCGACAGATGGTTCGCCCAGTCGCCCATCGTCGGCAGGCCATCCGGCACCTCATTGCGGGCAGCGCCGGCCATGAACTGTCGGAAGGTGATGTGCGTCATGTCGTAATAGTGGCCGTCGCGGATGACGAAATACATCGGCACGTCGAGCGCCCATTCGACATAGTCGGCAAAGCCGAACTCGGGCGAGAAGCAGAATTCGAGCAGGCCCGAACGCTGGTTGTCGGTGTCGCGCCAGATGTCGCCGCGCCAGCTCTGCAGCCCGTTCGGCCGGCTATCGGTGAAGGGCGAGTTGGCAAACAGCGCTGTCGACAGCGGCTGCAATTTCAGCGACACCTGCATCTTGCGCCGCATGTCGGCCTCGCTCTCGAAGTCGAGGTTCACCTGGATGGTGCAGGTGCGGTACATCATGTCGAGACCCTTGGTGCCGACCTTGGGCATGTAGCGGGTCATGATCTCGTAGCGCGACTTCGGCATTTTCGGCGTCTCGGCCAGCGACCATTTGGGGCTGCCGCCAAGGCCAAGGAAGCGGATGCCCATTGGCTCGGCGATCTCGCGCACCTGCGCCAGATGGGCATTGCCCTCACGGCAGGTCTGATGGATCGACTCCAGCGGCGCGCCCGACAGTTCGAACTGGCCGCCCGGCTCCAGCGAGATGGCGCCCTGTCCGGTCGGTTCGACCAGGCCGATGATGCGGCCATCATCGATGATCGGATCCCAGCCGAGCTTGTGCTGCATGCCTTCGAGAATGGCGCGGATGCCGCGCTCGCCGCCATAAGGCACCGGCGCGTTGCCGTCGACATAGAAGGGAAACTTCTCGTGCTCGGTGCCGATGCGCCACTTGTCGCGCGGCTTGTTGCCTTCGGCCAGATGCTCGACCAGTTCGTCGAAGTCTTCGATCGGTCGGAAATCGGTAGTATCGCGCGCCATTGGGGGCCCCCTATGCGGCTCTCGGAAGACCGCCGGCGCTAGATGGACGAAATGTCAGTAGACGATCAAGCGAAAAATCCTGAGCCACAGGTCAACAGGAATTGAACGGCGGCTGTGACGCCTCTTCCTTCTCCCCTTGTGGGAGAAGGTGGATCGGCGCGTTAGCGCCGAGACCGATGAGGGGTGTTCCAGCGGAGTGAGGCGTTGGCGTTCCCTGGAACACCCCTCATCCGTCGCCTTCGCCGACACCTTCTCCCACAAGGGAGAAGGGAAGAACCTTCACCAGTCTCCGATCGTTGCCTGCATCACAGCAAACGCAGCCACCGCCGCCGTATCGGCGCGCAGGATGCGTGGTCCGAGCGGAATGGAGGTGACGAAGGGCAGGGCGCGCAGCATCTTGCGCTCCTCCTCGGAAAAGCCGCCTTCCGGTCCGACCAGCAGCCCAAGCTTCTTTTCCTTGATCGCCCGCAGCGCCGGCAAAGGATTGTTGGTCGAGGCGTCCTCGTCGCAGAAGATCAGCCTCCGTTCCTTGTCCCAGCCGGAGAGCAGGCGCTCGAATTTTTCCGCTTCTCGCACGTCCGGCACCGCCAGTATGCCGCATTGCTCGGCCGCCTCCACGACATTGGCGCGCAGGCGGTCGATGGAGGGTTTTGCCACTTGCGTGTGCTGGGTGATCACCGGCTGCAGGATTCCGGCGCCCATCTCCACCGCCTTCTGTACGAGATAGTCGAGCCGCCCCTGCTTCAGCGGTGCGAAACAGTAGATCAGATCGGGCAGCGGCGGCTGCGGCCGCTGCAGGACCAGCGCTTTCAGCCGCACCGCCTTCTTCGACTTGGCGGCGATCGCCGCCGACCACTCGCCGTCGCGGCCGTTAAAGACCAGGATCTCGGCGCCTTCGCCAAGTCGCAGCACATGCATCAAATAATGGCTCTGCTGCTGGCCGGCATCGAATTCGATGTTGGCTGCGAGATCGTCCGGCACGAACAGCCGCTGCATCTTGTAGTTGGCGCGCATCGCCGAGGAATGGGCGAGGCGGTGCCTGGCGTCAAGCCTTGGCGGAAGGATGCCACACCGGTTGAAAGCCCTGCCGCAGCACCGAAATGGTCGTGGCTGGTGTGAGCAGGCGCAGTGGCCGCCCGGCAAGGGTGTCGAAGGCCGCCGGCTCTCCATAGCCCGCAAACGACCAGCGCAGCGCCGTGCCGCCTAGCAAGGCGAGGGCTGCGTCGCCATCGGCGATCATCGCTCCGTCCGGCAACCCAGCAAGCTCGTCCACCGTAACATCCGGTGGCTTGCCGCCCGAAGCCAGCCGCTCCTTGTGCAGCCGCTTGTCGACCATTGGCGCGCGCGGCTCGGTTACACCGAAGGCCTGACCGAAACGGCCGACAAAATCCGTGGCCCGCTCACGCCGGCAATAGAAACAGGGCCGATGCCCGGCCGCCAGCGCCGTCACCTCGTCAAGGAAGAACAGCTCGGTCCAGCCAGCCTTACCGCCCGGCCTGTTGCGCCCCATCGGCTCGCGCCGAACATTGCGGAATTGGCACACGCAGATGATCCAAGCCGGCAAGGCCCAGCGCTTCTTAAGTAGCGTCTTGGTCTCCGGGTCGTGGATGATGCCGCGGTTGCCGGTAAACAGGCCGCGCTCGGATACGGCATGGATGGCGCCGAACGGATCGACCCGGTTTTGCAGTGGCATAGCCCTCTCCTGGAACGCGCATCTTGGCTGCAGTGCTGGCGACATGATATCGCTCGTCGCGTCATTTCATGTCAGCAGGATTTCCGTATGCGGGTGCTGGTGGTCCAGAACTACGACAACACCGGCCTCGGCCAGGTCGGCGCGGCCCTTGCCGAAGCTGGCGCCGATCTCGACCTGCGCCGGCCCTACAAGGGCGATCCGCTGCCTGAGGACGCGACCGGCCACAATGCCATGGTGATGCTGGGCGGTGGCCAGAACGCGCTGGCCGACGATGACTACCCCTATTTCCCGGCGTTGCTCGAACTGACCCGCGATTTCGCCGCCAAGGATCGCTCCGTGCTCGGCATCTGCCTCGGCAGCCAGCTGGTTGCCCGCACCTTCGGTGGCGAGAACAAGATCGGCGGCGCCTCGGAATTCGGCTGGCACAAGGTTTCGCTGACGCCGGACGCCAGGACCGATCCGGTGCTTGGCGCACTTCCCCAGGATTTCCCCATCTTCGAATGGCACGACGACACCTTCGCGCTGCCTGAAAATGCGGTGCGGCTCGCCGGCAGTGAAATTGCCGAGAACCAGGCGTTTCGTATCGGCCGCGCCGTCTACGGCTTCCAGTTTCATTTCGAGGCCGACCGTCCGATGGTGAAGGACTGGAGCACATCCTTCGCGCCGCTCATTGCCGAGCGCCATCCCGACTGGCACGACCGGCTCGATGGCGAAATGGCCCGCAACGGCGCGGACGCCGATGCCGCCGGCCTCGCCATTGCCCGCGCCTGGGTGGCGACGATCTGAGCCCGGTAGCCGCGCGGAAGCCAGCCGTTGCATAATTGGCACGCGGCGGCGAATCCGCCGGGGACAACCTCTTTCATCCTTGGTTTGTGGCTGAACGCTATCCTACAAGGCGCGCGCTCTGCATCGGCAATGCAACCGCGATGAACCTTCTGTGTGCTCCGCGCGACACACCGCCGATACAGAATCGACCTACAAGCGCGAAATCGTCGAAACTTTGAGACGAATTCTCCGTTTCAACGCATTGGTAACCGCCTCGTGCCCAGATGCAGGAAGCTCAACAAGAGATGACGTCCGTGAAAGCAGCGCTTCTGTCCTTTGTCATGCTGTCTGCCATCGTGCTGTGCGGTCTCGGCATTTATTCCGCCGATGCAGCCAACAACCATCAAGCCGTCGACGGCTACGGCGTCACCGCCGCGCTCCGCTAAAACGCTTTTCCCTGTACAGTCAGGATACGCTTGTCCGCGCCGTCTACGGCGAGCGCGCTGAGCATGCCTGATTGCCAGGCGAGCGTGTCGACATTGACGCGGTTGGGCATCACCTCCGCCTCCGGCACCGGCGTGTGGCCGTGCACGATCACCTTCGGGTAAAGCCCTGGATGGTTGTGGAAAACGTCGCGTATCCAGACCAGATCCTGCGGGCTCTGGCTCTCCAGCGGCACGCCGGGCCTGATGCCGGCATGGCAGAAGAAGAAATCGCCTGATATCAGTGACAATTGCAGCGACCGCAGGAAGTCGACATGGGCTTGCGGCACGGCGCTAACCAGCGCCTGATGTCCCCGGCGCACCGCCTCGGCCTTGCCGAACCAGCTTGCGTCTCCCGTCAGGTCCACGCCATAAGACTGCGCCGTCTGGACGCCGCCATAGCGCATGAACAGTCCATCCGGGTCGGGGGTGTCGAGAAAATCGAGGAAGCCGATATCGTGGTTCCCGGCCAGCATAACGTTGCGCGGATCGCGCTTTTGCGCCGCGATCAGGAAATCGATGACGCCTTTGGAGTCTGGCCCACGGTCGACATAGTCGCCGAGATGGATGATGCGCCAGTCGGCGGTCGGCTT
Organism: Mesorhizobium neociceri; assembly: GCF_013520985.1. Lineage (GTDB taxonomy): Bacteria > Pseudomonadota > Alphaproteobacteria > Rhizobiales > Rhizobiaceae > Mesorhizobium > Mesorhizobium neociceri. Next base: position 58,420 of record NZ_JACDTY010000001.1, read on the forward strand.
GTATTCGAGTTCGCTCTCGATCCGGCGGTGCATGGCGGCGAGCAGATCGAGCCGGCCATGGACGTCGCCGATCGCATAGAGGCGCATGCCGTCCGGCGCGCGCGCGTCGAGGTAGTGGATGCTGGTCTCGGTCAAGGCCGGCGTCGTCTCCGTGATCCCCGCGAGGCTAGGACCAATCGGTGAACAAGACCCTAGCGCCGCAATTGGTCCTTGCCCATGTCGGTCACCAGACGCTTGCCGCACAGCGCTAGCGTGATGTCCATTTCCTTGCGGATGATCTCCAGCGCCAGGGTCACCCCTTCCTTGCCCATAGCACCGAGGCCGTAGAGGAACGGCCGGCCGATATAGGTGCCCTTGGCGCCTAGGCAGAGCGCCTTCAGCACGTCCTGGCCCGACCGGATGCCCCCATCCATGTGCACTTCGATCTTGTCGCCGACGGCATCGGCAATCTCTTCCAGCGCCATGATCGACGACGATGCACCGTCAAGCTGCCGCCCGCCATGGTTGGAAACGACAATGGCGTCGGCGCCGGTCTTGACCGCCATCAGCGCGTCCTCCTTGTCGAGAATGCCTTTCAGGATCAGCTTGCCGCCCCAGCGTTCCTTGATCCAGGCGACGTCATTCCACGACAGCTGCGGGTCGAACTGCTCGTTTGTCCACGAGCCCAGCGACGAGACGTCGCCGACGCCCTTGGCATGGCCGACAATGTTGCGGAAGGTGCGGCGCTTGGTGCCGGCAATGCCCATCAGCCAGCGCGGGCGCATGGCGATATTGGCAATGTTGGCGAGCGTCATCTTGGGCGGCGCCGACAGCCCGTTGCGAACATCCTTGTGGCGCTGTCCCAGGATCTGCAGGTCGAGCGTCAGCACCAGCGCCGAGCATTTCGCCGCCTTGGCCCTGTCGATCAGATCGAGAACGAAATCCTTGTCGCGCAGCACGTAGAGCTGGAACCAGAATGGTTTCTTGGTCACCGAGGCGACATCCTCGATCGAGCAGATACTCATCGTCGACAGCGTGAACGGCACGCCGAATTCCTCCGCCGCCTGCGCCGCCAGCATCTCGCCATCGGCATGCTGCATGCCGGTCAGCCCGGTTGGTGCAAGCGCCACCGGCATTGCCACCTTTTCGCCGATCATGGTCGATTCCAGCGAGCGGTTGCTCATGTCGACCAGCACGCGCTGACGGAATTTTATCTTCTGGAAGTCTTCCTCGTTGGCGCGATAGGTGCTTTCGGTCCAGGCGCCGGAATCGGCATAGTCGAAGAACATCTTCGGCACACGGCGGCGCGCAAGATCCTTCAGATCTGCAATGGTGAGGATGTCGCTCATGGTGGTCCCCGCGGGTTCGCTAGTTTGTTGCTTTCGCGCCGTCGCCGGCGTCGGAGCGCTGCTTGAGCCTGAGCCGCGACACGCGCTGCCAGTCGCCGCTGCGCTCGGCCTCGAGCATCGAGCGCTCGACATAGGAGATGTGGTCCATCGCCGCCTGGCGGGCGGCTGAGGGATCGCCGGCCTTTACCGCTTTGTAGATCGCCCGGTGCTGGGCCAGCAGCGCCTCACGCGCGCCGGGCATGGTGAACACCAGAAGTCGGTTCTGGAACACACCTTCCGACAACAGCCGGTAGCAGGAGCGTAACGTGTGCAGGAGAATGATGTTGTGCGCGCATTCGCACACCGCATGGTGGAACTCGACGTCGATCTCCGCCTCATCGTCGAAATCGCCGGTGCGATGCGCCTCGTCCATGCGCGCCATGATGCGGTCGAGCAGCGCAATGTCGTCTGGTGTCGCGCGCCGCGCCGCATATTCGGCCGCGACGCCTTCGATCTCGCGGCGGTATTCCAGATAGTCGGTCACGGCCTTGCGGTGCATGGAGATGAGGTCGGTCACCGGCTTGGTGAACAATTGGCCGATGACATCGGCGACATGGGTGCCGCCGCCGGCCTTGGTGGTCAACAGCCCGCGCCCCTCCAGTGCCTTCAGCGCATCGCGCAGGATCGGCCGCGACACGTCGAACTGGCGCGCCAGCTCACGCTCGCTGGGCAGCCGGTCGCCAGTGCGCAGCACGCCTTCGAGGATCAGGCTTTCGATCTGCTGCACCACCTCGTCGGCGGTGCGCGAATGCTCGATCCTGGAGAAAATATCGCTCAACGGGGCGCCTGGGAAATCCTGCCTGGAGCATGATGCCGAAAAGTGTGAAGCGGTTTTCGGGACGACATCATGCTCTACTTCTTCGATCGAGAGTCGGATGATTTCAGGTCAATTCGATCTGAAATCATCCGGCTCTTGTGTCGCAGATTAAAGCCAGTGTCGCCAACTGGTCAAATTATTTATCCAATTCGCACGGCGCGGTCGCTTTCCGCACCGCGCTGGCGAAATCGCATCGGCTAAACTTTGCTGTTTACGCGCCTCTTCGATTGTCTCAAGAGGACGCGACAACACGAAGGGTCGAGAACAGGGGGACCAGCCGTGTCGGACGAGACGTCCAACCTCGAATTCCAGCCGCGCGCCCAGGGCAGCGTGATGGGCTTCCCCGCGCATGAGGGGCGGCCCGGCGCGCTTGGCGAGGTCCATGCCCGGCCGCATCCGCTGATCGACAAGCCGCGCGTGCTGGTGCAGCTTGCCTTCATGACCGAGGGCGGCTCCGGCGTCGACATGGCCGTGCTCTCCGAACTGTCGCGGCGCCTCGGCATCGCCGCACCCGACCGCCATGCCCGCCACCACGCCATGAAATGGGGCAAGGGCACGCTGCGCTGGGAGCGGCACACCGAATTCTCGACCTATCTGTGGGAAGGGCCGCTGGCCGAAAGCAACAGGGCGCAGGAGGACTCTCCCTTCGGCAACGGCTTTTCGCCGCCCGGAACGGTTATTTCCGGGATAAGGCTCGAAATCCGCAAATGGACGCAGGCAAGCGAGAAGCTGATCGCCGGCTTCGACCCGACCAGCCTGTGCTATTCGCTGGTCGAGCGCGGCAACGCGGCCATCATCACCGACTTCCGCCAGGACGGCGACGGCATGACCCGCATCCTTGTTCTGGATCGCGGCCTGACGCCGGCCCGCACCGGCGCGCTGTCGCAGCGGCTGATCGACGTCGAGACCTACCGCACGCTTGCCATGCTCGGCCTGCCGCTGGCGCTGACGCTGTCCGGCCGCGCCCGCCGCATCGAAGACCGGCTGGCGCAGACCACGCTGGAAATGAAGGTGGCCGAGACTCGCGACAGCCAGACGCTGCTCGCCGACCTGACCGAACTTGCCGCCGAACTGGAGGCCGATGCCGCCTCCAGCCTCTATCGCTTCGGCGCCAGCCGCGCCTATGACGGCATCGTCGTCGAGCGGTTGGAAGCGCTGGAGGAAGAGGCGGTGCCCGGCTACGACACATGGGGCGGCTTCCTGCAGCGCCGCGTAGCACCCGCCATGCGCACCTGCCGTTCGGTCGAGGAGCGCCAGGCCAACCTGTCGCGAAAACTCACCCGCGCTACCACGCTGCTGCGCACCTGGGTCGATGTCGAGGTCGAAAAGCAAAACCGCGATTTGCTGGCCTCGATGAACAATCGCGCCCGGCTGCAACTGCGCCTGCAGCAGACCGTGGAAGGCCTCTCCGTCGCCGCCGTCTCCTACTATGTCGTCGGCCTCATCTCCTATCTCGCCAAGGGCGCCTCGATCTTCGGCCATACCTTTGCGCCTGAAGTCGTCACCGCCGCCGCGGTGCCGGTCGCCATCCTGCTGGTTTGGTGGGGCGTGCGGCGGGTGAGGCGGATGCATTCCGAGCCGGGCAAGCCGGCGGGGGAATAGCCGCGCCCTTACCCTCCCCCTTGTGGGGAGGGTCGGCTCATGATCGCAGCGAAGCGAAGATCGTGAGACGGGGTGGGGGTGCTCGTAAAGCGCTTTCGTCGCGCTGACCCCCACCCCGCTCACTGCGTTCGCGACCCTGCCCACAAGGGGGAGGTTAAAAACATAGCGGCAGATTGCCGCTGCGGAAGCTCGCCACCATGCCTTGCGTGCGGTCTCGACCAAAGCAGGATTTGCAACAAGCGTCGACCGCTGGTAAAAGATTTTTACCAGTCAAGCAGAGGACGCGGCCCATGTCCGGCCTTGCCATGCCCAAGCCAGACGACGCCACGATGCGCAGGCGCGCAGAGATCGTCGCCGACATGCGTATCATCGTGCCGGGCGAGGGCGTCGTCGACGCCACCAACGAAATGCGCGCCTTCGAGAGCGACGGCCTCACCGCCTACCGGCAATTGCCGCTGGTCGTGGTGCTGCCGGAAACGGTGGCGCAGGTGTCGCGGGTGCTGAAATACTGCAACGACCGCAACATCCGCGTCGTGCCGCGCGGCTCCGGCACCTCGCTCTCCGGCGGTGCACTGCCGCTCGAAGACGCGGTGCTGTTGGTCATGAGCCGCTTCAACCGCGTCCTCGCGATCGACTATCCCGACCGCGTCGTCGTCGCCCAGCCCGGCGTCACCAATCTCGGCATCACCACTGCCGTCGAGCAGGAGGGCTTTTACTATGCCCCCGATCCATCCTCCCAGATCGCCTGCTCGATCGGCGGCAATGTCGCGGAAAATTCCGGCGGCGTGCACTGTCTGAAATACGGCCTGACCGCCAACAATGTGCTGGGCATCGAGATGGTGCTGATGAATGGCGAGGTGGTGCGCCTCGGCGGCAATCATCTCGACAGTGAGGGCTATGACCTGCTCGGCGTCATGACCGGCTCGGAAGGGCTGCTCGGCGTCGTCACCGAAGTCACCGTGCGCATCCTGAAGAAGCCGGAGACTGCGCGTGCGCTGCTGATCGGCTTCCCGACCAGCGAGCAGGGCGGCCAGTGCGTCGCCGACATCATCGGCGCCGGCATCATTCCGGGCGGCATGGAGATGATGGACCGCCCGGCGATCCATGCCGCGGAGGATTTCGTCCATGCCGGCTACCCCCTGGATGTCGAGGCGCTGCTGATCGTCGAACTCGACGGGCCGGGCGTCGAGGTCGACCACCTGATCGGTCTCGTCGAGGCGATCGCCTACAGGAACGGCTCCACCACCTGCCGTATTTCGCAGTCCGAACAGGAACGGCTGAGTTTCTGGGCCGGACGCAAGGCGGCGTTCCCCGCGGTCGGCCGCATCTCGCCTGACTATTACTGCATGGACGGCACCATCCCGCGCAAGGAACTGCCCAGGGTGCTGGCCGGCATGCGCGAATTGTCGGAGAAATATGGGCTCGGCGTCGCCAATGTCTTCCATGCCGGCGACGGCAATCTGCATCCGCTGATCCTCTACGACGCCAATGTGCCGGGCGAACTCGATAAGGCCGAAAGCTTCGGCGCCGACATATTGCGGCTCTGCGTCAAGGTCGGCGGCGTCTTGACCGGCGAGCACGGTGTTGGTGTCGAAAAGCGCGATTTGATGCCGGAGATGTTCAACCAGATCGACCTCGACCAGCAAATGCGCGTCAAATGCGCCTTCGATCCCAACCATTTGCTCAACCCCGGCAAGGTGTTCCCGCAACTGCGCCGCTGCGCCGAGCTTGGACGCATGCATGTGCATCGCGGGCAGGTGGCGTTTCCGGATGTTCCGAGGTTTTGATGGGAGCATCTCAGAACGGGGGTTCCTCGCCCCCGCAAAGCGGGGGAGAGGTGGCTCGGGCGAAGCCCGAGACGGAGAGGGGGACGCCCGATGCGCCAAGCCGCCGCTCGCCCGAAAAGATCGCTCGTGCAAGAGAGCTTCGCCACGGTGACAATCAAGCCGAGGCGGCTCTCTGGAACGAACTGAAGGCCAAAGGACTGGGTGGATACAAATTCGTCCGTCAAATGTCGATCGGGTCGTATTTTGCGGACTTTGCTTGCAGAAGCCAAAGGCTGATCGTGGAGTTGGATGGCAGCCAGCACGCTGAAAGTAGCTACGACCGGCAACGCGACAAATTCATGCGCGATGAAGGGTATTCGGTTTTGCGTTTCTGGAACGTTGATGCGTTGAAGAACATGAGGAGCGTTTGCGAAACGATTCTTGCGGCGCTGGAAGGGCGGCTTGCTGAAGACGTAGCTGCTGCGGACCTCAGGTTCGTTTTCGCCGCCAGGAAGACGAGAGATAGCGCTCTATGACGGCCCCCTCTCCGTCTCGGGCTTCGCCCGAGCCACCTCTCCCCCGCTTTGCGGGGGCGAGGAACCTAGATGCCGCCCCATGACCACCTTCACTCCAACCACCCCGTCCGAAGTTCTCTCCACCGTCCAATGGGCTACGGCGGAGGAGTCGCCGCTGGAAACCGTCGGCCACGGCTCCAAGCGCGGCATTGGCCGGCCGCAGCAGAGCGAGCACACGCTCGACCTGTCGAAGCTCACCGGTGTCACCCTCTACGAGCCGGCTGAACTGGTGCTGTCGGCGAAAGCCGGCACTCCGCTTTCCGAGATCGAAAAGCTGCTCGCCGAGAACGGCCAGCAGCTTGCTTTCGAGCCGATGGATTATGGCCCGCTGCTCGGCGGCACGCCAGGAAGAGGCACCATCGGCGGCGTGCTTGCGGCGAACCTGTCTGGTCCGCGTCGATTGAAGGCGGGTGCAGCGCGCGACCATATTCTGGGGATCAACGCGGTTGCCGGCCGCGGCGAGGCGTTCAAGTCCGGCGGCCGCGTGGTCAAGAATGTCACCGGTTACGATTTGTCGAAGCTGATGGCCAACAGCTGGGGCACGCTGGCCGTGTTCACCGACGTCACCTTCAAGGTGCTGCCGGCGGCCGAGACCGAAGTGACGCTTGCCGTGCGCGGCCTGCTCGACGATGCGGCGGCTGCCGCCATGGCACTGGCGCTCGGCTCGAGCGCCGAAGTGTCGAGCGCTGCCCATCTGCCCGAGCGCATCGCCGCGCGTGTCGCTGGCCGCGCGCTCGGCGCCGATGCCGCGACGCTGCTGCGCGTCGAAGGCTTTGGGCCATCGGTCGCCTACCGCATCGCCGCGCTGAAAACCCTTTTGAAAAATGCCGGCCCGCTGCAGGAAATTTCGGGCGAAGCCTCGCATGCACTCTGGCGCGACATCAGGGATTGCGCCCCCTTCGCCGACGGCAGCGAGAAGCCGGTCTGGCGCGTCTCCATGGCGCCGTCCCAGGCCCACCAGATGGTGCTGACGCTGCGCATGCAAATCGGCGTCAGCGCCTTTTACGACTGGCAGGGTGGGCTGGTCTGGCTGCGCATGGAGGAAGGCGACCCCGAGGCGGGCCTGCTGCGCGGGCTGATCCGAAAGCATGGCGGCGGCCACGCGACGCTGGTGCGCGCCGCCCCTGCCTATCGCGCCGCCGTGCCGGTGTTCGAGCCGCAGGCGCCGCATTTGGCGGCGCTGTCGGCGCGGCTCAAGGCAGAGTTCGATCCCAAGGCTATCCTCAATCCTGGCCGCATTGCCCAGAGCTAAATCATGCAAACCAATTTCTCCCTTGCCCAGCTTGCCGATCCCCATGTCGCGGAATCGGAGAAGATCCTGCGCAAATGCGTGCATTGTGGCTTCTGCACCGCCACCTGCCCGACTTACGTGACGCTTGGCAACGAGCTGGATTCGCCGCGCGGGCGCATTTACTTGATCAAGGACATGCTGGAGAACGGCCGTCCGGCCGACAAGGAGATCGTCACCCATATCGACCGCTGCCTGTCCTGCCTCGCCTGCATGACGACCTGCCCGTCGGGCGTCAATTACATGCATCTGGTCGACCATGCTCGCGCCCATATCGAGGAGACCTACAGGCGCCCGTTGCTCGATCGCCTGACCCGCGCCATGCTGGCCTTCGTGTTGCCCTATCCCGCGCGCTTTCGCGCCGCGCTGAAGCTGGCGAAACTGGGCAAGCCGTTCATTGGTCTGTTCGAAAAAATCCCGACCCTGAAGCCGCTCAGTGCGATGCTGAAGCTGGCGCCGGCCTCAATCCCGGCGGCCTCGCCGATGGCCTCTCCCGGCGTCCATACCGGCAAGGGAACGAAAAAAGGCCGCGTCGCCATTCTTACCGGCTGCGCACAATCGGTGCTCGATCCCGCCATCAACGAGACGACGATTGCGCTGCTGACCAGGCTTGGCGTCGAGGTCGTGGTGCCGCAGGGCGAAGCCTGCTGCGGCGCGCTGGTCCATCACATGGGTCGCGAGGCAGCAGCCCTTGCGTCCGCGAGGCAGAATGTCGATGCCTGGACGCGCGCCATCGACCAGGGTGGGCTCGACGCCATCGTCATCACCGCGTCCGGTTGCGGCACCACCATCAAGGATTACGGCTTCATGCTGCGCCTCGATCCGGCCTATGCCGACAAGGCGGCGCGCGTCTCAGCGCTGGCCAAGGACATCACCGAATATCTCTCAAGCCTCGACCTGCCGGAGCCGGTGCGCAAGCCAGGCACCGTCGTGGCCTATCACTCGGCCTGTTCGATGCAGCACGGCCAGAAGATCACCCGCCAGCCGAAGGAACTGCTCGCCAAAGCCGGCTTCGTCGTGCGCGAGCCGCGCGAGGGCCATCTGTGCTGCGGCTCGGCCGGCACCTACAACATCCTGCAGCCGGAGATTTCGGCAAAGCTGCGCGACCGCAAGGTGAAAAACATCGAGGCGACCGGCGCGCAGATCGTCGCCACCGGCAACATCGGCTGCATTACCCAGATCGCCTCGGCCGCAAAGCTTCCGGTGGTGCATACGATCAAGCTGCTCGACTGGGCCTATGGCGGGCCGAAGCCGGAAGGCGTCTCCGAGGGAAACCTGGTCGCCGCCGAGTAAGCGTCTACTCCGCCGCCAGCCTGTCCACCACGCCATACGTCGCCTGGTAGCGCGCGCGCTGGCGGCTGAGCGCGACCATCGTGTTGCGCAAGAGGATCGCCACGGTGATCGGACCGACACCGCCCGGCACCGGTGTGATCCAGGACGCAACTTCCTTCACACTCTCGGTATCGACGTCGCCGACGATGCGGCTCGTGCCGTCCGGCCCGATCTCCGAATTGATGCCGATGTCGATGACGGCCGCGCCCGGCTTCACCATGTCGGCCTTGATCAGCCTGGGCTTGCCAACGGCGACGAACAGCGCGTCGGCGCGGCGCGCATGCGCTGCCACCGAACGCGTCATGTGATGGCACACCGTCACCGTCGCGCCCTCACTCATCAGCAGGAAGGCAATCGGCTTGCCGACGATCTCCGAATGGCCGACGACGACCACTTCCAGCCCCTTGAGGTCGAGGCCGGTTTCCTTCAGCAGCTCGACCGAGGCGGCCGCCGTGCAGGGCGCGAGATCGAGCTGGTTGTAGACGATGTTGCCGATCGAAGCCGGATGCATGCCCTCGACGTCCTTCAGAGGATGCACCGCCGCTTGCAGCGTCTTGATCGGGATATGCGCCGGCACCGGCCGCTGGATGATGATCCCGGTGACGCGCGGGTCGGCGTTGAGGCCATGGATCGCCGCCTCGAGTTCGCCGGCGGTGATGTCGGCGGCAAACCGCCGCTCCTCGAAGGAGATACCGGCAAGAGCGGCCTTGGCGCGCTGGTTGCGCACATAGACATCGACCGCATCGGTATCGCCGACGGTGATCGACACCAGCTTCGGCGGAAAACCCTCGGCGGTGGCGATCGCGGCATCCTCGCGCACGGCGGCGATGATGCGCTGGGCGACCGGGCCGCCCCGGAGATAGCGGCTGTCGTCTGGCTGAGACATGGCTGGACCTTTGCAGGGGAGTTTGGCCGCCCCTATAGCAGGGGAAATGTGGCAAGGGCAGCGTGAAAGCGAACCGCCATGCCCCCGCCGCGACGTTCTGGCACAGCGGCTCGGCCTCGGCCGCAAAGAGAAAGGGCAGCGCGGTTTCCCGCGCCGCCCTTTCCTGACTGGCCGCATCCCCACACGGCCCGTCCCCCGTAAATTCGCCACCAGTCTAAGCATGTCTTCCAGAAGCGCGCTATGGCTTGATGGCAACAGCACGCCAAAAACCACTCAGCGCTGCCTAACCAGCTGATTCGCAATCACTATATCACGACCACGGTCGTTCCGACATTGACCCTTTCGTAAAGGTCCACCACATCCTCGTTGCGCATGCGGATGCAGCCGGAAGACACGGCGCCGCCGATGGTCCATGGCTGGTTGGTGCCGTGAATGCGGTATTCCGTCGTGCCGAGATAGAGCGCGCGGGCGCCGAGCGGGTTCTCTTCGCCGCCGGCCAGATAGGTAGGCAGGTAGCGGCCCTTGGCGGCCTCGCGCTTGATCATCTCCGCCGGGGGGCGCCAGTCCGGCCAGACGCGCTTGTTGGTGATCTTGTGCGTGCCCGACCATTCGAAGCCGGGCTTGCCGGTGCCGACGCCGTAGCGCCGCGCCTTGCCGTTGTTCTCGACCAGGAACAGGAAATTCTGCGTCGTGTCGATGACGATCGTGCCAGGCTTCTGCGGGCCGTCATAGGCGACTTCCTGCGGCAGATAGAGCGGATTGATCTGCGGCCGCATCACCATGCGTTTGGCCGGCACCTGCACCGAAGCGGTGCGCACCCGGTCGGGTCGCGCCGGCTGCGCATAGCGAACGCGCGGCTGCTGAACCATCTGGCGACTCTGCCGCACGATGCCGGGCGCGCGGCCAAGCTGCAGCACCCAGGGTGCGGAAAGGTCTGGGCTCACCATAACCGGCGGCCTGTCGGCATAGCGGTCGCCGGCGGTGGAGGAGGTGGCGCCGGCGGCCAGAATGGCCACGGCGCCGAGCACGGAACGCAAAAAGATCTTCATCGGAACGCACCTTGATCGTCGAACGGACGGAGGCGGAACTTGCCCCCGGTTGCGCGATCCTTGGCGCGAAGCCGCAACCGAAACATGAATCGGAATGCGTAAAATGCGGAACTGTCAGTAAACCTTTTGGTGTGGTTACCGCCGCGTTCAGGAATCTGGTAAAGCCGCGGTAAATGCAGTGCAAAGCGCATTAACGAACGGATCTTTTGTTATGGAAAAAGGAAACACCGGCCTGCTCGCCGGCCCCGACGGGATCACGCGCTGCTTCTGGCACGGCAATTTGCCGGACTATCTGCACTACCACGACCATGAATGGGGCCGGCCGGTGGCCGACGACCGCAGGCTGTTCGAAAAGATCTGCCTCGAGGGCTTTCAGTCCGGCCTGTCCTGGCTGACCATCCTGCGCAAGCGAGAGAACTTTCGCGAGGCTTTTGCCGGTTTCGACTTCGACAAGGTCGCCGCCTTCACCGATGAGGATGTCGAGCGCCTGCTCGGCAATGCCGGCATCATCCGCCACCGCGGCAAGATCGTCTCGACCATCAACAATGCCAAACGCGCGAGAGAGATGGTGGATGAATTCGGATCGCTGGCGGCTTGGTTCTGGAAGTTCGAGCCCAGCAAGGAGGAGCGGCCCGACATCGTCGACCTCGCCCATCTGCGCGCCAACCCGACGACGGCGGTCTCGGTGCGTATCTCGAAGGAGCTGAAGAAGCGCGGCTGGAGCTTTGTTGGCCCAACCACGGTCTACGCCTTCATGCAGGCAATGGGCCTGGTCAACGACCATCTCGAAGGCTGCTATTGCCGCAAGGAAGTGGAGAAGGATAGGAAGGCGTTCAAACGGCCGAAGTAGCGCGCCTTTTTCCTTCTCCCCTTGTGGGAGAAGGTGTCGCCGAAGGCGACGGATGAGGGGTGTTTCAGCTTGACAAGGACGGCGATCCTTCGCGCACCCCTCAACCGTCTCGGCGCTGCGCGCCGATCCACCTTCTCCCACAAGGGGAGAAGGGAAGGCGCACCTCAAGTCCCGCTGGCGCCCGTCAGAAAAAGACCGGCGACAATCGCCGCCAGTGCCGCAAACGCCGGATAGATCACCAGCAGGCCGGTCATCAGCGCCTCGCGCATTGTCGAGCCCTTGTGCTCGTCGGCAGAGACCTCGAACGGTCCGGCCAGGCTTGCCGTCACCGGCGCTCGGCTTTCGGCCGGCCGCAGCCGGACTTCATTCAAGCCGTCGTCTCCGATATCGAACTTCCGTGCCGTGGTCATGGCCCCAACCCCTTGTTTCGGCGCGCTTATCGGCTCCGATTGTGTCGGCACAATGCCGCACCGATGGCGGAATTGTTTCCTTTTTGGTGCGTTTTGTTTCGGGAAGCGTTAGCCCTTTCCCTTCTCCCCTTGTGGGAGAAGGTGTCGCCGCAGGCGACGGATGAGGGTGTTCCAGGGAACACCAACGTCTCACTCCGCTGGAACACCCCTCATCCGTCTCGGCGCTGCGCGCCGATCCACCTTCTCCCACAAGGGGAGAAGGCAAGGGAGCTAACCCTTGCCGCACCCAGTCGCATCGTTTAGGAAACGCGCGCTTGAACTAAGTCACTGCTGACCGGAAAAGACCCATCCCATGGCCGACAAATCGGAAAAGACGAAAGCGCGGCTGCCGCGCGGCTTTGCCGACCGCAGTGCGGAGGACATCCGCGCCGTCGAGAAGATGATGGCGACCATCCGCTCGGTCTATGAACTCTATGGCTTCGAGCCGGCCGACCAGCCGCTGATCGAATACACCGATGCGCTCGGCAAATTCCTGCCCGACCAGGACCGGCCGAACGAAGGCGTATTCTCCTTCCAGGACGATGACGAGCAGTGGCTGTCGCTGCGCTACGATTTGACCGCGCCGACCGCGCGTTTCGTCGCCGAGAACTTTGAGCGGCTGCCGAAACCCTATCGCAGCTATCGCTCCGGCTGGGTGTTCCGCAATGAAAAACCCGGCCCCGGCCGCTTCCGCCAGTTCATGCAGTTCGACGCCGACACAATCGGCACGCCGGGCGTCGCCGCCGACGCCGAGATGGCGATGATGATGGCCGACGTGATGGAAGCGCTGGGCATCAAGCGCGGCGACTACGTCATCCGCGTCAACAATCGGAAAGTGCTCGACGGGGTGCTGGAGGCGATTGGCCTTGGCGGCGATGAGAATGCAGGCCGCCGACTGACGGTGCTGCGCGCCATCGACAAGCTGGACAAGCTCGGGCCGGAAGGCGTGCGCCTACTTCTCGGGGCAGGACGTAAGGACGAAAGCGGCGATTTTACGAAAGGTGCGGGGCTAGCTGACGCTCAAGTCGATCAGCTCATGGAGTTTATTGAACAGGCGAATAAGTCGGCCGATGCCATGCGAAAGGCAGCCATCGCGGGTGATTTGTTCAACAACGAAATCGATCAAAGCTATTTCGTCTTGAAGGAAGGCGGCACTTTCTACAGCTCTGACCTTTGCATCGAAGGGCATCAGCAGCTTGAGGAAATACGGAGCTTGGCGAGAAGTGCGGGCTACGGAATGGATCGAGTTATGATCGACCCCTCCGTCGTTCGTGGCCTCGAATATTACACCGGTCCGGTCTTCGAGGCCGAGCTTCTGGCCGAGATACCCAACGAGGACGGCCAGATCGTGCGCTTCGGTTCGGTCGGTGGTGGTGGCCGCTATGACGGGCTGGTCTCGCGCTTCCGTGGCGAACCGGTGCCTGCGACCGGCTTCTCCATCGGCGTCTCCCGGTTGATGACGGCGCTGAAGAACCTCGGCAAGCTGGACAGCACCGATGTCATCGCACCGGTCGTCGTGCTGGTCATGGACAAGGACACCGAAAGCCTCGGCCGCTACCAGAAGATGGTGGCTGAGTTGCGCGCCGCCGGCATCCGTTCCGAGATGTATCTCGGCGGCGCCGGCATGAAGGCGCAGCTGAAATATGCCGACCGTCGCGGCAGCCCGGTCGCGGTCATCCAGGGCGGCGACGAGCGCGCCAAGGGCGAGCTGCAGATCAAGGATCTGATCGAGGGCGCGCGCATGTCGGCCGAGATTACCGACAACGCCGAATGGCGCGCCGCAAGGCCTGCGCAGGTGACGGTGGCGGAGGGTGAGCTGGTCGCCGAAGTGAAGAAGATTTTGGCGGCGCAGGCCGAGGAACGGTCTAAGTGACGAGCGCCGCCCTCTCTTGTCCTTCTCCCCTTGTGGGAGAAGGTGGCCTCGCGAAGCGAGGTCGGATGAGGGGTGTTCCAGAAGGCACCAACGTCTCATTCCGTCACGCACCCCTCATCCGTCTCGGCGCTGCGCGCCGATCCACCTTCTCCCACAAGGGGAGAAGGGAGGGGCGCCTCCCATGACCTCCCGCCCCGCCATCGCGTCCGAAATCACCAATCTCTTCGCCACCCGCAACACCCATGCGGTGGAAGTCGCGGTGCTGCAGCCGGCCGACCCGTTCCTCGACATGGCCGGCGAGGATCTGCGCCGCCGCATCTTTCTCACCGAAAGCGAGACCGGCAAGACGCTCTGCCTGCGGCCCGAATTCACCATTCCCGTCTGCCTCGACCACATAGCCAGCCAGGCCGGCACGCCACGCCGTTATTCCTATCTCGGCGAAGTGTTTCGACAGCGCCGCGAGGGCGGCAACGAATTTTTCCAGGCCGGCATCGAGGATCTCGGCGATCGCGACACGGCCGAAGCCGATGCCCGTTCGCTGGCCGACGCGCATGCACTGCTTGAGCTGGTGCTGCCCGGCCAGCCCCTGGCGATCACGCTCGGCGACCAGACGATCTTCGAGGCGGTGCTGGCAGCACTCGGCCTGCCGCGCGGCTGGCGCATGCGTCTGGCGCGAGCCTTTGGATCCGCGCCGATGCTGCAGGCGGCGCTGGCCGACCTCGCCAACCCGCCGCGCAACGGCCAGCTTGACGGCGATGTCGCAGCCCTTGTGCTTGACGGCGATCTCGAAGCGCTTTCCGCCCACATCGCTGGCGGCATGGACAAGGCAGGCCTGTCGGCATCGGGCGGGCGGGCGCCTGTGGACATTGCCCGGCGGCTGATCGAGAAGGCTGAATTGCGCAGTGTGCGGCTGTCGAACGAAGCGTTCGCGGCGCTCAAGGATTTTCTGGCCATCGACGTGCCGCTCGACGGCGCAAGTGCTGCGCTCGAAAGCTTTGCCGCCTCTGCCGGGCTTTCGCTGGGCGCGGCGCTGGAAAAATTCGTCGCCCGCGCCAAGGCGATCGAAACCCACGGCCTGCCCGTCGAAAAAGTCCGTTATGACGCCGCTTTCGGCCGTCCGCTGGATTACTACACCGGCATCGTCTTCGAGATCGCGGCGCAAGGCGGCGAGAGGCCGCTGGCCGGCGGCGGTCGTTATGACCGGCTGTTGACGCTGCTCGGCGCGAAAACCCCGATCCCCGGCGTCGGCTTCTCCGTCTGGCTCGACCGCATCGAAGCGCTGCGGGGAGAGCCCAAATGATCACGCTGGCGATCCCGTCGAAAGGTCGGCTGAAGGAGCAGGCGCTGGAGGTGCTGGCCAAGGCCGGGCTTGCCGTCAGCCTGCCCAGCGACGAGCGCCAGTACCGCGCCCGCATCGACGGCACCGAGGGCATCGAGGTGGCGTTCCTGTCGGCCTCCGAAATCGCCGGCGAGATCGGGCAAGGTTCGGTCGACCTCGGCATCACCGGCGAGGATCTGCTGCGCGAAAACCTTGCCGACTGGGAAGCGCGCGCCGAAATCGTCGCCCGTCTCGGCTTCGGCCATGCCGATGTCGTCGTCGCGGTGCCCAGCATCTGGCTCGATGTCGATACCATGGCCGATCTCGACGATGTCGCCGCCGATTTCCGCCAGCGCCACGGCCGGCGGCTCAGGATTGCCACCAAATACTGGCGGCTGACGCAGCAGTTCTTCTCGCAAAAGCACGGCATCCAGGTCTACCGCATCGTCGAGAGCCTCGGCGCTACTGAAGGCGCACCGGCGGCGGGCCTTGCCGATGTCATCGTCGACATCACCACCACCGGCTCGACGCTACGCGCCAACCATCTCAAGGTGCTGGCGGATGGGGTTGTGCTGAAGTCGCAGGCCTGTCTGGTGGCCTCGAAGAAGGCGCGTGCAGCAGCGGATGAGGCACTGTTGCGTGATATCGCCGCGAAGATAAGCGCGATAGTCGCTTAGCGTCGGCGCAGCCCCGCTACCATCGACGGGATTTCCACCGTCCCGTCAGGCTGATAGGCTCGCCATATCCCGGGAGGAGACGGCGATGGCGATCAATCTCGACGAACTCAAGAACGCCACCAATCTGCGCGGGCGCGGCGGCAAGGGCGCGACCTTCATCGCCCCGCTCGATGGCCGGGCGCATGTCTCCGGCGAGCGCACCCCGCCTTTGCTCGACAAGACCATCCCTGAGCTTTTCTCCGACACAGTCAGCAAATACGCCACGCAGGATGCTGCCGTCTTCGTCGGCCAGGACAAGCGCTTCACCTGGAGCGAGCTGTCGGACACCGTCGATACGCTCGCCGCCGGCTTCCTGGCGCTTGGCCTCGAAAAAGGCGACCGTGTCGGCATCTGGTCGCCCAACCGCTGGGAATGGCTGGTGACGCAGTTCGCCACCGCCCGCATCGGCCTGATTCTGGTCAACATCAACCCGGCCTACCGGCTGACCGAGCTCGAATATGCGCTCAACAAAGTCGGCTGCAAGGCGCTGGTCACGGCCGCCAGCTTCAAGACCTCCGACTATCTCGGCATGATCGAGACGCTGGCGCCTGAGCTCGCCAAAGCCGCACCCGGCAAGCTCAAGTCGCAGAAACTGCCGACGCTGAAGATCGTCATCCGCATGGGCGACGACAATTCGCCCGGCATGTTCAATTTCGCCGATGTGCTGTCGATGGCCGGCCGCGACGAGCATGACAGCCTCGACCGCATCTCCGAAGGGCTGAAGCCGGGCGAGGCCATCAACATCCAGTTCACGTCAGGCACGACAGGCGCCCCCAAGGGCGCGACGCTGACCCACACCAACATCGTCAATAACGGCAATTTCGTCACCGCGGCGATCAAGCTCACGGTCGACGACCGACTGTGCATCCCGGTGCCGCTCTATCACTGCTTCGGCATGTCGATGGGCACGATGGGCTGTGTCTCCAAGGGCGCGACCATGGTTTTCCCCGGCGAGGGTTTTGACGCCGGCGCCACACTGAAAGCCGTGGCGCAGGAGGGCTGCACCGGCCTCTATGGTGTGCCGACCATGTTCGTCGCCATGCTCGACCACGCCGACTTCGCCAGCTTCGACCTCTCCAGCCTGCGCACCGGCATCATGGCGGGTTCACCTTGCCCGATCGAGGTGATGAAGAAGGTGGTGTCGCTGATGCATATGGCAGAGGTGACCATCGCCTATGGCATGACGGAGACCAGCCCGGTGTCGTTCCAGAGCAGCGTCGACGACCCGCTGGAAAAGCGCGTCTCCACCGTCGGCCGCATCCACCCGCATGTCGAGGTCAAGGCCATCGACACCGAGGGCGCCACCGTCGCCGTCGGCGCGCCGGGCGAGCTGTGCACGCGCGGCTACTCGGTGATGAAGGGCTATTGGGACGACGCGGAGAAAACCCGCGAGGCGATCGACGCCGACGGCTGGATGCACACCGGCGATCTCGCGACCATCGATGCCGAGGGCTATTGCAACATCGTCGGCCGCGTCAAGGACATGGTCATCCGCGGCGGCGAGAACGTCTATCCCAGAGAGGTAGAGGAGTTCCTCTACCGCCACCCCAAGGTCAAGGAAGTGCAGGTGTTCGGCATTCCAGACGCCAAATATGGTGAGGAGCTGTGCGCCTGGATCGTACTGAAACCCAACCAGATCGCCACCGAGCAGGAGATCAAGAATTTCTGCGCCGGCCAGATCGCCCACTACAAAATCCCCCGCTACATCCGCTTCCGCACCGAACTGCCGATGACGGTGACGGGAAAACCGCAGAAGTTTCTGATGCGCGAAGCGATGGTGGAGGAACTGGGGCTAGTGGTGCAGAAGACGGCTTGAGGGTCGAACGCCGGTTGACGGGGATTGCCGGCTTCGCAATGACATCGGGGTGCTCCACACAGGCTTTCCGCAAGGTTCGCAGAGACGCATGGGGGCTTGAATGACTGGTTTCGCACGATCAGCGATTTCCTATGCGATGCCTTTGGCCGCCTTGACAATGGCCGTCGCGGTCAGAACCAGCGGGCTGTCGGTGGACGAAGGTTCGCAGAGCGTCAGGATACTCGTCGGAGCGCTTTCGACTGCGATCATGTTCATCACCATTTTCGTGGTGCTCGATCACGCCGAGGCGGTGGCCCACCGTGTGGGGGAGCCCTACGGCACATTGGTGCTGACTTTTGCCGTGACGGCAATCGAAGTGTCGATCATCGTTTCCATGATGCTGCATGGAGCGAATAACCCCACGCTTGCACGTGAGTCCGTCTTCTCGACGGTGATGATTGCTTCCACCGGCGTTGTCGGAATGTGTCTCACGTTTGGCGGCTGGCGCCATCGCAAGCAGGCAATTGTCCGGCAAGGGACCAGCGCATATCTGGCGGTTCTGGTCGCACTGACCGTCATGACACTTATCCTGCCGACCTACACGCGGACCACCGATCCCGGCACATTTTCGGCAGCTCAGCTTGGCCTTGTGAGCGTTCTTTCTGTGCTGCTCTATGCAAGTTTTGTGTTCGCGCAGACAGTCCGGCACCGGGACGATTTCATCGAAGGACTGGCACATGACGTTTCGGCGCGAACCGCCCCTCACGAAAGCATCTTGTCAAGCGCTCTGCTGCTGGTCATCGGACTGATCGGAATTGTCATGCTCGCCGAGCAGGTCGCCGCAAGTGTTGAAGATGCGCTCGTTGCCTATCAGGTCGCCCAGGCTGACAGCATCGTGGGGGCGATGATCGCGGGTCTGGTTTTGATGCCGGAGGCCATTTCGGCGGTTCGCGCTTCACTCAACAATGAGCTGCAGCGCGGCCTGAATGTCGCAATGGGTTCGGCTTGCGCCACGATTGGTTTGACAATACCGGCGGTCGCAGCAGCCAGCCTGCTGACGGGACGAGGCTTAACCCTGGGGCTCCCGGAGGCCGACGCAGTACTTTTGGTTTTAGCGCTTTTCATATGCAGCGTAAGCTTTAGTAACGAAAGGACGACGTTCCTGACCGGAATGGTCCACGCTGTTGTATTTTTTACTTATGTATTTCTGATATTTATACCTTGAAGCTTGGTGCGATCTGGCGATCAGAGGCAGGGATGAGGCGGCCGCCGGCTGGCAAACCGCTGGAGCTAGCCGACAAGAGAATGCTTCCGCGAAGCAGGGATAGCTTCCATCCTTGGGCTGTCAGAAACAGGCTCCTTGCAGTACACTGCCCTGGTTCAAGGGCGGCACGAAATGCCTCGCCGCATCGCAAGGGTGAGCGCTCTCTTACGTCCGCTCCCCGCACAATATTATGTTCGAAGTGCATCTTTGTTGGGGAACACGGTGGGGGAAATACTTGATGCCGTTGTCATAGGCGCCGGTTCGGCCGGGCTCGGCGCGAGCTATTTTCTGAAACAGCAGGGGCTCGAGCATTGCGTGCTTGAACGAAGCCGCGTCGGAGAGACATGGCGAACACAGCGATGGGATTCCTTCCTGCTGAATTCGCCCAACATACGCTCGATCCTGCCCGGCGATGCCTACGACGGGCCGGATCCTTGGGGTGCAATCACACACCACGAATTCGTCGCCTATCTGGAGAGCTACATCGAGCGGCACCGATTGCCGGTGAGAACCGGGAGTCCGGTGCAGAAGCTGACAAGAGACAATGGTCACTATCGGGTGACGACGCCGGATGGCGCGGTGCGGGCGCGCAACGTGGTGATCGCGACTGGCAATCTGAATTGTCCGGTCCGCCCGCCCTGGTCCGCCGACCTGCCGCCGTCACTTCGCCAGATCGATTCCTCCGCATATCGCAGTGCGGCCGCACTTGACGACGGTGCGGTGCTGGTGGTCGGCAGCGGCCAATCGGGCGGCCAGATTGCCGAAGACCTGGTTCTGGCTGGGCGCTCCGTCTTTCTGGCGACATGCCGCAATGGCCGCTGGGTGCGACACTATCGCGGCGGCAGCATGCTCAACTGGCTGACCTTGAGTGGTCATCTCGATCTCCCGCGCCGGCAACTAATCCTGCCATCCGGCAAATTGCCACCGCGACCGCTACTCGGCGCGGCGCACACCATTAGCCTGCAGTCGCTCAGCGCGCAGGGCGTCGTTCTGCTTGGTCGATTCTTGGGGATGGACAACGGGAGCTTCGTCTTCGGCGATGAGCTTGACGACCATATTCGCTTTGCCGACGAGGTCTCCGCAAATGCCAAGCGCCTGGTCGACCAGTATATCGAGCACACCGGTCTTCACGCGCCGCCAGCCGAGGATGACCCGGCCGAAACGGTTGAGCCGCGACTGCCGAGCCCGCCCCTGCGCTCGATCGACATGGCGGCAAGCAGGATCTCTTCGGTAATCTGGTCTACCGGCTTTACTGGCGATTTCGGATGGGTTGGGCTGCCCGGTGCGCTCGATGCGGCTGGTCAGCCCTTGCACGAGGATGGCATCGGCGTCGATCCCGGCATCTATTTCGCCGGCCTCGATTTCGCATCAACGCGGAAATCGGGCACGGTACCCGGCGTTGCCGAGGAGGCAGCCCGTCTGGTTGACCATCTCGCAAAGAGATGAGCCGATCTCGGATTGGATATTGAAGAAGACGAGGCGCCGCGATCTTGATGCGCGAGGCGATGGTGGAGAAGCTGGAGCCGGTGGTGCAGAAGACGGCTTGAGAAAGGAGGAGCGTAGCAACAGGGATTCCGTTGCGATCAATAGATCGTGTGTAAATCGCCCGATCTTGGTATTGTTCGCCTTCCACCAGAAGTTGCAGCGTTGCCACGCACAGATGAAGGTTGTTTTGTCTCCTTTTGCAATCAGTAATTGTTTGGTTGACATCGAAATTGACGGTCGACTAGCCGACCAACTTCGGAATGACTATCGGCCGCTGGCTCCAAAGATCCCACAACTCGTAGATAAAGAGCAGAACTGCGATTACTCCTAGCACACGCACAATGAGATGAAGTAGCAGATAGCCCTCGAATGAAGACCTTCGTGGCGTGTACCCTGTTTGTCTCTCGGCCTCTATAAGGGGGCCGATTCTCATTGTTAGATATAGTCGCGCCGCCTGATAGCATAGGATAATCATGGCTATAGCCAATGAAGTAAATCTTGAGCCGAAAACAAATTCGAACACAGAAATAGCGGAAAATTGATTAGAATTTTCTTCCAAAAATCGTATTTGATTTTCAATCAGCGATTGTGTGACCGATATAGATTTAAATAGATAAAGCTTTAAAAGGATAATACCGAAGTATATTCCAGAAAAGGCAATGTTTATGTATTGAAATATACCAGAATAAGATCTCGAAAGTTGTGACCATTCGTCAGTACGGATTGACAAGAAGCTAGCTCCTGATATATAGTTTCTGTCAAATTCAACGGTGTTTCCTCTTTTGAATTTTGCGAATCGGAAAGAGGCGCCGTCTAGCCGGCATCCTTCCTTGAAATGGGTCGAACCAAATTCGGCCTCGCTAAAGTCAGACCCTTCTATACTGGAGCCATTTTCGAAAATTACAGATTCAAATTTCGATCCAATAAAACTAACGTTACTTAAGTTGGATTCAGTTCCAAACGTAACATATCTAAACATTGACAAATTGAAATTAAAAAACTCAAGGTCGATATCAACGATAATGGGTTCTTCCTTACTACCTTCTATCTTAGTGCCTACGCAATAAGCTTGACCAGACTTAGAAAGGGTTTCGAGCTCTTCTAGATTTCGGACCGGGGAGTCAGCGCTTGGGGCGATATTGCGAGTTCTCTGACGTTCTTCAAGCGCATTTCGTCGCTCAATCTGTTTCGTTCGTTCCTCGTTGTTCTTATTGGCCGCTTCGAGCTCCCGTAGTACACGGGCCTTTTCGAATATCGCGCTTTCCTCATCCAGATGATTTTTGATGTCCTCATCGGTCGGCCATCGACCGAGTTTGCGCAACAGATATTGGCGGAGATGCCGTTCAACTTCCATTTCCGGATCTTTAGGTAACATGCTCGGCCCCCTCCAGACTGGCGCGTCCTAGCACCGCCGCATTCAGCCTACGCCAGGCGAGTGATGCGCAGTCGCTAAAGCGTTATTGACTCCGCGTGATGAACCGGGCGCGTTCAAACAGTTCATCGAATGTCATGATGTCGATGCTACGGTTCTCTCGCCGGAACAGTTCAAAAGTATCGCGCTTCACGTTCGCGGCTCTAGGGTTATCGGCACGTAGGAACTCATCACGCGAGCCTATGACGAGTATGCACTTCGCGTTTCTTGTGCGGGCAGTCAGGAGGTCGCCTGCCTTGTTATAGTGCTCGCCAGTCTGTGCGAAATGGAGCCATTCTGCCTTCTGCTCAATGATCTGAGAAAAGGCGCCGAGGAATTCCGGACTGAATTCCCATGTTCCAGCACGTCCGCCACGACTGGTCTTGAATATCTGAGTGTCGGGCTTCTTGATTTCAACGAGCACCGTGTAATCTGTGAAGGTCTCAAGGAAGTCGATCACAGGCTTGTTTCGGTTGTCAGTGCCGCCAGCGCCGACCGTCATTTCTCGATCAAACTGGCGCATCACCCGATAGTCGAGACCATAGCCGAAAACCCATTGCTCGCGGTCAAAGAAGTCCTGCCATTGCGCTTCGCTCCAATCCTTCTGGAGCATGTGCTTTTCATATTCTTCCAGCCCCTGCCTGCGGCCAAGAAGGATGTTGATTTCCTCATCGGTCAACTGCCCTTGCAGGGCGTGCAGAAGGCCGTTCCTCTGTTCATCAGACATGTTCTTGATGCGGTCGATGATTCCACGATCTGAGGCATCGATGATCGCTTTCGGTCCGGCCTTTGTGGATATGTCTTCGATCTGGAAATTTTCTTGGTTCGACAGGTCGATGAATTTGATTTGCGACAGGAAGTTTTGAAGCCGGCTCCACTCGTCGGATCGGAAAGTGAATTCCTCCTTCTCCATTGCCTCGATCCAGTCGCCCGCACGAGACTTGAAGGTTAGAAGGGACAGCCGCTTAATCTTTTTGTCATCTTGCGAAACGAGGGCGGTCACTTGTGTCTTGCGGATGTTGCCCGTCAGTCGAAGGCACATCGCGCCTTCGATCTCGCCAAGGTGAACTTCGTCGGTGCCTTCATTCACCATTCTAACGTGGCGAATACGCTCCGGATTCATTCCCCCGAAGTTGAAGACTTTCGAGATATATGTCTTGGCCTGCTTGCGCAGCTTGAAGAACTCGTATCCGCTATCATCGCTCATGCCCTGACACTATCGCAGAAATATCAAGGTGGAAGGGATCTTCCTTCGGGGGGCAGAAATTGGCGCACAAGACATTCGGTCCGCGGCTCCCGTATGGTCCGACTTTGACGGATGAGCATTTCGTGCCACCGCCTCACGCCCCCAGCACCGCCCCATCCAACCCACGAATGATCTTGGCCAGTTCCACGCACTCGTCATGCCGCACCTTGTTGCGGCGCCACGCCAGGCAGATCGTGCGTTGCGGCATCGGTTCCTGGAACGGGACGATCTTCAAATCCTGGATGGCGCCGGCCGGACCTGCCGCCATTTCCGGGATCAGCGTGACGCCCAGCCCATGCGCCACCATCTGCAACAGCGTCGTCAGGCTGGTGGCGCCGTAGCTAGCCATCGCCACCGGCCGCACGCTGCCGCACAGGGCGAGCGCCTGTTCGCGCAGGCAATGGCCTTCCTCCAAAAGCATCAGTCGCTCCAGCGCCGGGCTTTCCGGCGGCACCGGCGGCGAGGCAAAGGCCGGGTCGCCTGACGGCACGGCGAGGAAGAAGCGGTCGGCGAACAGTTCCTCTGTGACCAAGCCAGGCTGGTCGAGCGGCAGCGCGGCGATGAAGGCGTCGAGCCGTCCCGTTGCCGTGTCCTCGACCAGCGACGCGGTCACAGCTTCGCGCAGTTCGAGCTGCAGCGACGGAAAATGCCGCTTCAGCTCCGGCAGCACATGCGGCAACAGATAGGGCGCCACCGTCGGGATAATGCCCAGCCGGAAGCGTCCCTGCATCGCTGGGCGGCCGCGCCTGGCCGCGGCTTCGACCTCACTGATATCGCGCAGAATGCGCTCGATGCGCGGCAGCAGCGCCTGCGCCTCCTCGGTCATCCGCACCGTCTTGCTGCCGCGTTCGAACAGCCGGCAGTTCAGCCTTTGCTCCATCTCGGCGATCTGTGTGGACAGCGCCGGCTGGCTGACGCCGGCCAGTTTTGCGGCGCGGCCGAAATGCAGCGTTTGCGCCAAAGCCTCGAAATATTGCATCTGCCGGACGGTGAGACCAATCATAAGAAAAACCTATCGCAGCAAACAGGAAAGGCAATTTGTTTTTATCGAAGAGACGGCCTAGTCTGGAACTGTTCCAGAGTGGCGCGGCTCCCGGCCGGCCCGGAAAACCAACAAATAAGATCAGCAATTCGGAGGCTAAGATGGACGCGAACACCGACGACAACAGCGCCGGCAAATGCCCGGTCGCGCATGGAACGTCCGGCAGGACAAACCGTGACTGGTGGCCGAACCAGCTCGACATCAGCGTTCTCCACCAGCAGTCGAACCTTTCCGACCCGATGGGCGAGGCGTTCGACTATGCCGAGGAATTTAGGACTCTCGACCTCGATGCGGTGATCAAGGACCTGCACAAGGTGATGACGGATTCGCAGGATTGGTGGCCGGCCGATTTCGGCCATTACGGGCCGCTGTTCATCCGCATGGCCTGGCACAGCGCCGGCACCTATCGCATCGGCGACGGCCGCGGTGGCGCCGGCGCCGGCCAGCAGCGTTTCGCGCCGTTGAACAGCTGGCCGGACAACGCCAATCTCGACAAGGCGCGCCGGCTGCTTTGGCCGATCAAGCAGAAATACGGCCGCAAGATTTCCTGGGCCGACCTGTTGATCCTCACGGGCAACGTCGCGCTGGAATCGATGGGCTTCAAAACCTTCGGCTTCGCCGGCGGCCGCGCCGACGTCTGGGAGCCCGAACAGGACGTCAACTGGGGTTCGGAAACCAAGTGGCTCGACGACAAGCGCTATTCCGGCGACCGTGAGTTGCACGGCCATCTCGGCGCCGTGCAGATGGGCCTGATCTACGTCAATCCGGAAGGGCCGAACGGCAAGCCCGATCCGCTGGCATCGGCGCGTGATATCAGAGAGACCTTCGGGCGCATGGCGATGAACGACGAGGAGACCGTGGCGCTGATCGCCGGCGGCCACACCTTCGGCAAGACCCATGGCGCCGGCGATGCGGCACTGGTCGGTGCCGAGCCGGAAGGCGCGGGCATCGAGGCGCAGGGCCTCGGCTGGTCGAGCAAGCATGCGTCCGGCATTGCCGGCGATGCGATCACTTCGGGACTCGAAGTCACCTGGACGACGACGCCGACCAAGTGGAGCAACAACTTCTTCGACAATCTGTTCAACTTCGAATGGGAGCTGACCAAGAGCCCGGCCGGCGCCCATCAGTGGACGCCGAAGGGCGGCTCCGGCGCGGTTACGGTGCCGGACGCGCACAATCCGGGCAAGCGTCATGCGCCGGCCATGCTCACCACCGACCTCGCGCTGCGTGCCGACCCGGCCTATGAGAAGATCTCGCGCCGCTTCCACCAGCATCCCGCTGAGTTCGCCGACGCCTTCGCCCGCGCCTGGTACAAGCTCACCCATCGCGACATGGGTCCGGTCGTGCGCTATCTCGGCCCGTTGGTGCCGAAGGAAGAGCTGATCTGGCAGGATCCGGTGCCGGCGGTCGACCATGAACTGGTCAGCGACCAGGATATCGCTTCGCTGAAGGCCAAGATCCTGGCTTCGGGCCTCACCGTTTCGCAGCTGGTCTCGACCGCCTGGGCCTCGGCCTCGACGTTCCGCAACTCCGACAAACGCGGCGGCGCCAATGGCGCGCGCATCCGCCTGGCGCCGCAGAAGGACTGGGAGGTCAACCAGCCGGCCGAACTGGCCAAGGTGCTGGCCAAGCTCGAAGCCATCCAGAAGGAGTTCAACGCGGGCGGCAAGAAGGTTTCGCTGGCCGACCTCATCGTGCTCGGCGGCGTCGCCGCGGTCGAGAAGGCGGCGAAGGATGGCAGCAACGCGGTGAAGGTTCCCTTCACGCCAGGCCGCACCGACGCTTCGCAGGCGCAGACCGACGCTCATTCCTTCGCCGCGCTCGAGCCAAAAGTCGATGGTTTCCGCAATTATGTCGGCGGCAAGCCGCCGATGTCGGTCGAAGCGTTGCTGGTCGACCGCGCGCAACTGCTCAACCTGACGGCGCCGGAGATGTCGGTGCTGGTCGCCGGCCTGCGCGTGCTCGGCGCCAATGCCGGCGGCTCAAAGCATGGCGTGCTGACCGACAGGCCGGGCACGCTGACGAACGACTTCTTCGTCAACCTGCTCTCGATGGCGACCGTCTGGGATCCGGCCGCCGGATCCGAGCCGGGCTCGCATGAGGTCTACGAGGCGCGTGATCGCAAGACCAAGGCGGTCAAATGGACCGCCACCCGCGCCGATCTGATCTTCGGCTCGCATGCGCAGTTGCGCGCGCTGGCCGAGGTCTATGGGTCGGCGGATGCCGGGCCGAAATTCGTCGGTGATTTCGTCAAAGCGTGGACCAAGGTGATGAACGCCGACCGCTTCGACATCGCCGCCTGATCGCAGCCTCCCAAGCAAAAAGGCGCGGGCCGAGGCCCGCGCCTTTTTGTTTATGCAGACTTCGAAAATCAGTCCTTTTCGAAGATGCGCGCCTTGGCAACGACGCCGGCAATCGCCCCGCCGATCAGCGGGGCGACGATGAACAGCCAGAGCTGGCTGAGTGCCGCGCCGCCGGTAAACAGCGCCGGGCCGATCGAGCGTGCCGGATTGACCGAGGTGCCGGTCACCGGGATCATGGCGAAGTGCAGCCCAGCCAGCGTCAGGCCGATGACCAAGCCGGCGAACGCCGTCGAGTGCTTTTCCGCGGTGACGCCGAGGATGACGGTGACGAAGGTGAAGGTGCCGATCAGCTCCCACAGGAAGGCCGAGCTCATCCCCCATTTCGCCACGTCCCAGCCATTGGCGCCGAAGCCGGTGGTATGCCCGCCGGTCTGGCCCGAAACGATGATCCACAGCGCCAGCGAGGCCAGGATGGCGCCGATGATCTGTGCGATCCAATAGGGGATGACATCCTTGGCCGGCAGCCGGCCGGCAAGGAAGACGCCGAGCGTGACGGCTGGATTGAGATGCGCGCCCGAGATCGGGCCGACCGCATAGGCAGCCGCAATCAGGCCGATGCCGAACGCCAGGCCGATGGCTTCCTGGCCGAGCGGCAGGTCGGCAAGAAAGCCGCCCGTCGCCACCGACGCCGTGCCGATGAACACCAATAGAAATGTCCCTAGAACTTCCGCAAGATACGTTTTCATTGCCCTCTCCTCGTATCGATCCGCGGGTCCGCGTTTTCTGCGCCGCGAATCATGACGCAAAGAGTATTCCCAACACAAAATCTTGGAAAGCAGAGCAGTTGCGCCACAGGTCATGCTTGCGGCGGCCAGCTGCGAACATTAGAAACCCTGCATCTATTTGGGATTTGTTATCGCAGGCGGGCGGACATTTGCCGGCGGGGGAAATTCGCCGACCGCGACCGGAATGGCCTTGTCGCAGCGAAATTCAAGCGGGGTTCAATCCGGACGTGAAAGGCTCTAAGAGCAGGCCGAAAGATCCTGTGCTCGATTGATGGAATGACGAATGCGACTGGGCGGACGGCTGGCGGCAGCCATTGAAGTGCTGGAAGACATTGGCCGGCGTCACCGGCCGGTGGCCGATGCGCTGAAGGATTGGGGTCTGTCGCATCGCTTTGCAGGCGGCGGCGACCGCGCGGCGATCGGCAACATTGTCTACGACGCGCTGCGCCACAAGCGTTCCGCCGGCTGGCTGCTGGGCGATGATACGCCGCGCGCCATCGGCTTCGGCGCGCTGCTCATCGAATGGGGCCAGACGGCGCAATCGCTCAACGATGCGCTCGACGGCGACAAGTTCGCGCCGCCGCTGCTCAGCGTCGCCGAGTTGCAAGTGCTGGCAGAGCGCCGCCCTGAAGACGCGCCCGAGGCGGTACGAGCCGACGTGCCCGACTGGTGCGCGCCGCTGTTCGAACGAGCCTTTGGCGCAGACTGGGTCGAGGAGGGCGCAGCCCTGGCCACCCGCCCGCCGCTCGACATCAGGGTCAACACGCTGCAGGCCGACCGCGCCAAGGTGTTGGTGGAACTCGCCGACACAGGCGCCAAGCCGGCCGCTATCGCGCCGCAAGGCATTCGCATTCCGCCGATCGACGGCGATGGCCGGCACCCGAATGTGCAGGCCGAGCCGGCTTTCCAGAAGGGCTGGTTCGAGGTTCAGGACGAGGGTTCGCAGATCGTCGCCGCACTCGCCGGGGCGGAAGCCGGCATGCAGGTGCTCGATTTCTGCGCCGGCGCCGGCGGCAAGACGCTGGCGCTATCAGCGGCGATGGCCAACAAGGGCCAGGTCTTCGCCCACGACGCCGAGAAGGCACGGCTGGCGCCGATCTTCGACCGCATCCGCCGCTCGGAAAACCGCAACGTCCAGATCGTCACCAAGCTCGCAGAACTGGCACCGCTTGCCAATCATATGGACATCGTGCTCGTCGATGCGCCCTGCACCGGCAGCGGCACCTGGCGACGCCGTCCCGACGCCAAATGGCGGCTGACGCAAAGACAGCTCGATGCCCGCAAGGGCGAGCAGTCGGCAATCCTCGATGCCGCAAAAGCCTATGTCAAACCCGGCGGCCTGCTGGCCTACATCACCTGTTCGGTGTTCGACGAGGAGAATGGCGAGCAGATTGCCGCCTTTAGCGAGCGGCACAAAGGCTTTGTCCCGGTCGATCACCGCGCACTCTGGGACGTCCATTTCCCCGGCCATGCGACCGCCGCGCGGATCGAAAAGGCCGGCGACATCTCGCTATCGCCGGCGCTCAGCGGCACCGACGGGTTCTACTTCTGCGCGCTGCGCAGGGCAGCCTGAGCCTTACCGCAAATCGGCAGTCTTCAGCCGGCTCTCATCCCTTGATGGCAGGCGGCGGCGTTTGTTGCAGTGCAGCAAAAGCATTTGCGCGGCGTTCGGGCCTCTGCAATAAGCTTTTGTAGATCAATCAGGGCGACAGCCATGGCAGCAAAGATCGTACCGGCTCCCGACTATGAGGATCGCGTCAGGGCATCCTTCGCCCGCCAGCAGGCGATGGCGACGATCGGCGCCGAACTGACGCTGGTGACGCCGGGTATCATCGAGATCGAAATGCCGTATTCGGCGGCACTCACCCAGCAGCATGGTTTCCTCCATGCAGGGGTGATCTCAACAGCGCTGGACTCGGCCTGCGGCTATGCCGCCTTCTCGCTGATGCCGGAAAATTCCGGCGTGCTGACCATCGAGTTCAAGGTCAATCTGCTGGCGCCCGGCCGGGGCGAGCGCTTCCTGTTTCGTGGCTCGGTGACCAAGCCCGGCCGCACCATCATTGTCGCCGACGGTCAGGCCTATGCCTTTGCCGCCGATGGCGAGGCAAAGCTGATCGCCACCATGACCGGGACGATGATGACCGTGGTTGGGCGGGATGGCATTGCGGGCTGATACGATGGTCAAAGTTACGCGCATTGGCGGCAAGGACGTCCTTTTCGTCATGGCGGCGCAGGCGGAATACGGGCCGCATTTGCAAAAACTGTTCACGCCGCTGATGACGGGCGTCGGTCCGGTCGAGGCAGGCGTTCGCCTCGGCGCCGAACTGTCCTGGCTGAAATCGCAGAAGACGCTGCCGGATCTCGTCGTCTCGCTCGGCTCCGCCGGCAGCCGCACGCTGGAGCAAACGGAAATCTACCAGGCGGTCTCGGTCAGCTATCGCGACATCGACGCCTCGCCGCTGGGCTTCGAAAAAGGGGCTACGCCGTTTCTTGACCTGCCGGTCACCGTGCCGTTGCCGTTCCGGATTCCCGGGATCAGGCAAGCGACGCTGTCGACCGGCGGCGCCATCATTACGGGCGCCGCCTACGACGCAATCGCCGCCGACATGGTCGACATGGAAACCTTCGCCTGCCTGCGCGCCTGCCAGCTGTTCGATATCCCGCTGATCGGCCTGCGCGGCATTTCAGATGGTGCGGCCGATCTCAGGCATGTCGGCGACTGGACCGAATATCTCCATGTCATCGACGAGAAGCTGGCCGATGCGGTCGGGCGGCTCGAACAGGCGCTGAGCAACGGCCTGCTCGACGCCTGAACGCAACCGGATCAGGCTGCCAGGCTCGCGGGATCGCCGAAATCGATGCGCGAAATGCGCCCGCGCACGGTGCCGGTTGCATCGACATAGTCGATCACGCCGGTCGTGTGGTCGAGTCTCCAGGCGCCCGCGGGGCCATCGGTCCATTTGACCTTGTAGCCATCGTCCAGCAGGTCCCATCGACCATGGAAGCGGGTGCCGTCCGGCAGTAGCATGTGTGCCCTGTCAGCGGTTTCGTAGTGGATGAAGGCGCTCTTGCCGCCCATGTCGATGACATGCGTGGTGCCGATCATGATAATGGCCAGCGTGTCCCTGTTCAGAATTGTCATGGTCCGGTTCCCAGGTTTTGAGTTTGAAAGCGCTCGACGCAATCGAAGTCGTCAAGTATCTTGACTATATGGAGTGCCGGCAAAATGGTCAAGGAGCTTGACGAAAAAACGACTGCACTCCCCGACCACATCGGTTGGCGCCTGTGGCAGGCAAGCCGCGCCTGGCAGGCCGAGTTCGCCGCCGCTATGCGCGACGCCGGCCATGGCTGGTTCACCGAGGCGCGCGCCGGGTTGCTCGGGCACATCTCCCGCGACGGTATTCGCCAGTCTGCGCTGATCGACCGTTCGGCGATTTCCAAGCAGGCGGTCCAGCAATTGCTCGACGGGCTCGAGGCGGAAGGCGTGGTACAGCGCCTGCCTGATCCGCGCGACGGGCGCGGCAAGCTTGTCGGCTACACACGCAAGGGCCTGGACGCCTTGCGCGACGGCGACCGCATCAAGCTGCAGATCGAACGGCGCTATGTCGAGCGTATCGGCCAGCAACGCTTCGCAGCACTGATGGACGCTTTGCGGACCCTTGATGCGGGAGCCCCGGATGCCACCGACAAAGACACCGAAGTTCAGTAACAGTGCGGCCTTGCAACCCATTGCGCCGACTCGTTTCTTTCTCTAAAGGCTCGCCATGACGACAGCCAATCATCCCGACACCGTCCTGGCCGACACCGTTCTCATCATCGATTTCGGCAGCCAGTTTACGCAGCTCATCGCCCGCCGCATCCGCGAGGCCGGCGTGTTTTCCGAGATCGTGCCGTTCCAATCGGCCGAAGCTGCCTTCAAGCGCATCAATCCCAAAGCCGTGATCCTGTCGGGCGGTCCCGCCTCGACATCAGACATAGGCAGCCCGCGCGCGCCGCAGATCGTCTTCGACGCCGGCGTGCCGGTCCTCGGCATCTGCTACGGCCAGATGGCGCTCTGCGTGCAGATGGGCGGCGTCGCCGAGAGCTCGAACCACCGCGAATTCGGCCGCGCCTTCGTCGAGATCGAAAAGGACAGCCCGCTGTTCGAGGGCCTGTGGGCGCCCGGCCAGCGTCATCAGGTGTGGATGAGCCATGGCGACCGCGTTATCTCGCTGCCCAAGGGATTCGAGGTCTTCGGCAAGTCGGAAGGCTCGCCCTTCGCCATCTTCGGCAACGTTGCGCGCAAGATGTACGGCATCATGTTCCACCCCGAAGTGGTGCACACGCCGGACGGCGCCAGGCTGCTCCGGAACTTCGTCCACAACATCGCCGGCATCGAAGGCGACTGGACGATGCGTGCCTATCGCGAGCATGCGGTCGAGACCATCCGCAAGCAGGTCGGTAAGGGCAAGGTCATCTGCGCGCTGTCGGGCGGTGTGGATTCTTCCGTCGCCGCACTTTTGATCCACGAAGCGGTCGGCGACCAGCTGACCTGCATCCTTGTCGACCATGGCCTGATGCGCAAGGACGAGGCCGCCGGCGTGGTGGCAATGTTCCGCCAGCATTACAATCTGCCGCTGATCCTGGTCGACGCGTCGGAAAAATTCATCTCCGCACTGGAAGGCGAGTCCGACCCCGAGAAGAAGCGCAAGACCATCGGCCGGCTGTTCATCGAGGTGTTCGAGGAAGAGGCCAAGAAACTCGGCGGCGCCGATTTCCTGGCGCAAGGTACGCTCTATCCCGATGTCATTGAAAGCGTCTCCTTCACCGGCGGTCCCTCGGTGACCATCAAGTCGCACCACAATGTCGGCGGCCTGCCGGCGCGTATGAACATGCAACTGGTCGAGCCGCTGCGCGAACTGTTTAAGGACGAGGTGAGGGCGCTCGGCAAGGAGCTCGGCCTGCCCGAAAGCTTTATTGGCCGCCATCCGTTCCCAGGTCCCGGCCTCGCTATCCGCTGCCCCGGCGGCATCACGCGCGAGAAGCTGGAGATCCTGCGCGAGGCCGACGCCATCTATCTCGACGAGATCCGCAAGGCCGGCCTCTACGACGCCATCTGGCAGGCCTTCGCAGTGCTGCTGCCGGTGCAGACCGTTGGCGTCATGGGCGACGGTCGCACCTACGAATTCGTCTGCGCCCTGCGCGCTGTCACCTCGGTCGACGGCATGACCGCCGACTTCTACCACTACGACATGGCCTTCCTCGGTGCTGCCGCCACCCGCATCATCAACGAGGTCAAGGGCATCAACCGCGTCGTTTACGACGTGACGTCCAAGCCGCCGGGCACGATCGAGTGGGAATAAAGGTCGGTCGTTCGCCAGCATTCCGCGACTATCGAGAAAGCTTCATTAAGCGCCTGAATTTTCTCTGCTTTCGTCTCTACGTCTATCGCTGACTATCGCCCCTAAGCGGAATCATTTGGCGGTAGATCGGACGGCATTCCCTTTCGCGTCATCTTCGCTGCAGACTAATGCCGTCACTGCGCCGGACTCAAGCCTGTTGGCATCTTTCGAGGTAAGGTATTGAATCCAATGGCCTCTCACAGAGTCTTGACGGTAAAACGAATGACGGTAAAATTTGGCATTTCACAATCCTAAATGCGCCCATCCGTCTCCTCCCTATGCTCACAGACATCGCACTTAAGAAGCTGAAACCAAAAGATAAAATATACAAAGTCACCGATCGTGACGGTATGTACGCGACCGTGGCTCCCACAGGGCAGATATCGTTCCGATACGACTACCGAGTGAATGGTCGGCGAGAGACAGTGACGCTGGGCCGCTATGGTGAGGGAGGCATCTCGCTAGCAGAGGCGCGTGACCGCTGTCTTGCCGCACGAAAAATGGTGGCAGCCGGAAAATCACCAGCCCAGGAAAAGCAGCGTGACAAGAGGCGCCTGTCTGAGACGGGCACGTTCGGCGATGCCGGCAGAAGTTGGTTTAAAGAGGCGAAGATGGCGCACAGCACGCGCTCCATGCGCAAAGCCGTCTTCGATCGAGACATCTTGCCGATTTGGGACAAAAGGCTCCTCACAGAAATAACATCGGACGATTTGCGGGCGCTGTGCGCAAAGGTGCGGGACCGTGGCGCACCGGCAACGGCCATTCATGTCCGGGATATTGTTAAGCAGGTCTATGGTTATGCCATTCTGCACGGCGAGAAGATCGCCAACCCGGCGGACGAGGTAGGGCCATCTTCGATAGCCACCTTCGAGGCGAAAGACCGGGCGTTGTCACCCGTAGAAATTCGAATCATGCTGAAAGAGTTGGAGAATGTGCCGACCTTGCCGACCATTCGGTTGGGCCTAAAGCTGATCCTGCTCACGATGGTTCGGAAAAGTGAGCTTCTGGACGCGACGTGGGATGAGGTCGACTTCGAGAACGCGGTATGGACCATTCCCAAAGAGCGAATGAAGCGGAAGAAGCCACATAACGTCTACCTGTCCCGCCAGTCCCTCGACATCATGATTGCGCTCAAGACTTGCGCTGCGAACTCTCGATACGTGCTTCCATCTCGCTATGATGCCGACGAACCCATGTCGCGCGCGACCTTCAATCGGATTACGATGGCGATTGTGGACCGCGCAAAACAACAAAATCTGCCGCTTGCTCCCTTTACGGTGCACGATCTACGGCGGACCGGCTCCACGCTCCTAAACGAGATCGGATTCAATCGCGACTGGATCGAAAAATGCCTTGCCCACGAAGATAGTCGGTCCTCCCGCGGCGTCTATAACAAGGCTGAATACGAACCGCAGCGGCGCCACATGCTGCAGGAATGGGCCGACATGATTGAAGCGTGGGCGGCTGGCAATAAACACGCACCCACACTGCAGCCGATTTCTGGGGCAGCCGTTATCCTCGATCCGACTTGACGGGCCTCGTCTTCCGCGACCGCACGTTTGGTCCCGGGGCCAGTTCGATTGAGCCAGCAGAGGACGCGTTCCGCCTTTCCTGAATCCAGGCTTCGACTTCTCCCATGTCCCAAACGACGCAGCGGGGCGTCAGATTGAACCGTCGCGGGAACTCGCCTCGTCGTTCCATCTCATAAATAGTCGTATCCGATAACGGGACCATTTCTCGCAATTGCGATCGACGAACAGTTCGCACGACCTGTCGCGCCTCAATGTGCGGTAGAACTGGAAGGGAGCGATCCGCTGGCGCGGCTTCTATGCCTTGGCAGCTTTCGCATTGAGTTGGCTTCTGCCATTTGACCATGTGCATACCGAAGGGCTTCTTCGGGCCAATGATCGTGCATCTGGTCCAATCCAGGTATAGCTCTCAAGTACGATCACCTCATCGTCTCAGAGCGCCCGAAGCTCTGTGCAACCTGATAGTCTGCGGCAGAAAGGTGTGTGGTACAGCTTTTAAATGCCGGTTCTACAGCGTGTCAGGATAGCCCACGACGACGAGTAGCTGGGATACGCTGAAGGCCGCTTGGTGATCTGCGCATGGCGCCCTGATGCCAGCAAGCTCTCCGCACCACGCAGCGATTGTCGGCCCAGTATTCGGTTATTCGTTTGATCCTCGCCAGACTGACATTGCCGGCGAATAGATTCCTCCTGGGGCCGGCCGCGATCCTGCTCGTATCGTTTTAGCGATGCATGTGGTCGCAGTGATCGCGCGCGCGAATGTGTTCTGGGCGCGGCCTGGCGGGTTATTATCACCGCCTGTTGCTCCAGTGCGCCGTGTATGTCGCGACGGCGTCTTTCTTGATCTCGTTTGCGCTGGGCGCTCGGAGGAGTTTCGTTCGAGCCATGTCCTACATTCGACGCCTGCCGGTTCTTGGCTATATGTGAGAGAATTTGCCGTAAGATTGCTGCCGTTCGTGCAACACAAGTGAGCAAGTCGCCTGGGTATTTAGGCGACTCCAGGCGATACGGAGCATTCACTCTTCTTTACGCAATCGGCGAAAAGCTCAGGCTCCTTTTCTGCCAGTGTAAAAAAAGCCTCGAAAAGTCGGCCAGGAGCCTTCCTCAGAATCTCGACACTAACGTCCACTTTGCTGAGTAGCGGGGCGAGGGGAGACCCCACCAACGACATTATTGGGTTCTGACCAAGGGCCAGCTGAACGTGGGTAGGTACTAGCGCGAACAAAATTAAGGTATGAATCTGACGTATGAACACGGCTGCTTCGCCGATCGTGGCGCAATCAAACTCCCGGAGCAAAAGCGGCACAGGATGTGATTCCACCCAGCGCTCGCGCCAGCCGCTTTCGCGAGGAAAGCCAGCGGTTACGAATGTCCCAAGAGGGTCAGCCCGAATCTTACGCCGCGACGGATAAGCCACAGCTTCTGGCGAACGCGTGCGGCCGGCACCGTGCATCTTTGCCCTGATGAAAAGCCGGGACGTTTCCGCATGTATCTCGTCACCATAGGCGTCGAATTCCCGCTGATGTCCGCCCCATTTCAGATATTCGGACAGGCGATATCCTGCGACTTTGTCGTCGACAATGACCTCATCGGACTCAGCCACAAAGAGGCTGGAGACCGCCTCATCGGCGATCGCGCAGCACGCGTGGTAACCGGGATAGTCGTCCAGGAACGTCTTGGAATTTTGTGCCACCCCTTCGATCAGGTCTTGTGGAGTAGAGAGTGCCGAAGACACCATGGAGGCAATGTAGGTCCTGTCATACACCGTATCGGCATCGGCTTGCAGGATCAAAAGGTCTTCATTGGGAACCCCGTGTTCATCTGCGAAGGACTTGGCCATCAGTACCCCCAGATGTCGCGGCGGAACGTAACCGCGGTCAAGCGTCTGTCCCAATAGGACCGTTTTTGGGGTGTTTTTCTTGATGATCTCCATCACCGCAGCGGTGTCGTCCGTCGAGCCGTTATCGACCAAGATTAGGACGGTATCGGGTGGTGACGCGTCACCCCCGAAACCGAGTGAAAGGCAAGTCTCGGCCAGGTAGGCTTCTTCATTAAGACAGGGAAGGACGACGGCCGTCTGCATTGAAGCCTCGCAACAAAAACACGTTCACTATGCCCTCTGAGGGGGATGCAACAGCGCAAGAACATGTGTGGCCATTCGCAGCGACGCCGAACAATTAGGGGAGCAGGGGATGTGGCTGATGACGGCGCCGCCTGCCGTGTATCCCGAGACCATTGTAAATGCAAAGTTCCCCATATGTCGCCGCTTCGAGACCTGCTCAGACCATGCGTCCAGGTGTGTTTCGCCGACTCGCTGCGCAATGCGGGCACAACACGGCGGGTAGCCGAGCCATTGTCCCAGCCAGGCCGTGTGTTGGCCCGCAGTCTGATCGATGGTTAAAACCCGTCTGACCAGCTCTGGCCGTCTCGAAAAGGCAGCGAAATTGTCCCGATCGCGACAAAAATAAAGTCCTCTCAGGCGGGCCCACCGTCCCACTTCAGCATCGCTGACCACGCCCTGGATTTCGGTCCGAAAGACAGGCCGCACGTTGAGCAGCACCTGCCGCAGGTCGACCATCGCCGAGGGCTTCAGCCATTTTGGTCTGACCAAGGTCAATTGCGTCGCCAGACTAGGAGAAGCTGCGTCATCGACGGTCGTGTGTCGTCCTTGAACCCTGCTTCTTCGGCCGCTCGTCGCGAGGCATCGTTACCCTTGCGCATATGGGCGTAAATCACGTCATAGCGGCTTGCCTCACACGCCTTTCTGTAGGCGACCCTGCCAATGCGTCGCCCCTGGCTCGTGGTGTTGAGA
Source organism: Mesorhizobium neociceri (assembly GCF_013520985.1). Classification (GTDB taxonomy): domain Bacteria; phylum Pseudomonadota; class Alphaproteobacteria; order Rhizobiales; family Rhizobiaceae; genus Mesorhizobium; species Mesorhizobium neociceri. The sequence goes on from NZ_JACDTY010000001.1 coordinate 95,361, forward strand.
TAGATTTGAATGGAGGCATGTTGGCCGACGGGAGCCTCATCGATAAAATTAATGAACACGACGCCGGCTCGTTTACCGTCGGCTTCGATCCTCCAGGCTTCGCCGCCCGGCCCGCCACCGCGTTTCGCGTTCCCCTTTGTCGGGACGAGGACCACCTGATCGGCTTGAACGAATGTGCTGGCCGGCTTGAAGCGCGTGGCTTTGGGTTTTGGAGTAGGTCGTGTTGGTTTGCGGCGTGGGCCAGATTTGGGTGGGGTCTTAGCGCCCATAAATGCGCTCCAGTTCCGGTATCAGCCGATCCGCAGCCTCTTCCCAATATTCCGCCGGGAAAAATCCCGGCGAATAGGCGACTACAATATCAACCAGTCGGGAGCCGAGACCAGAACCGGCGAGAGCGGCCGTGAGGTCGTCGATCTTTTCCAGGATGCACTCCATGGGCGGATCGAAAAGGTTCAAACGGCTTTCCCAGTTGGTATCCCCGTCGTATCTATTGTTGAAGTAATCCATGTCGATATGCAGAACCGTTGGTTGGTCTGGCAGGGTCTCAAGCCAATCGGCGAGATCAGGCGTCACTCGATAACGGCCGGGTCCAGTCTGTCGGGCTACCGGGGCCAGTTCTACCGCGGGTCGAGAGCGACCAGGCTCCAGCAAATCATCTCGCTGGGTGGCCAACTCAATCGCAAAATCCTGGGTCGAAAGAACCTTAGGGGGTTGGCAAAGCTGACGGACCTCGGCTTGGCGGAAGCCATGCAGAAACGGGGTCAGGAAGCTGCCCATCCCGATGGCGCCGCTTTCTATGGCGGCGGTTACGCTCCCGGGATCCTCAAGATCGCAAAACGAACCGGTAATGGGGTCTTTCCATCTGCCGTTTTCCTCAAACAGACGCGGACTCGCTAAATCCCGATGATCGTCGACGTGGAGGATCAGCACGTGTTCATCTGGACAGATTCCTGAGGCATGCACCCATTCACTCCAGCTTTGAAGGGTCCAGCTATCGTATAGGGCGCTCAGCACGTGACCCTTTCTGGTGCGGGCCGTAGCCATGGTCGGGAGGGTGACGTCGCCACCCCACCAGGCCAGGCCCTGCTGCAGCCGCGGGTCGACGTGTCTGTCGAGCCCATCCGGCCACATCAGGCTCAAACGCCAGCCGGCACCTCCAAGTACTGCCTCGGCATCTTTGTCACAGAAATAATCGCGGAGGACTGCGTGCCGGCTCGACTTCGAGATCGGCAGGCGATCGATGGGGAGCTGCAAGGTGCTCACGCGGCCCGAATCACGCTCTTCGAGGCTTTCTTGAGAACTTCAGTCAAAGAGCGCCCGGTGTTTGTCAGTGGGCAGCTCAAGAGCGTAGCAAAGGCCTCCGAAAGGTGCTCGTCGGTGTCTCTGATCTGGTTGATCGCCCGGTTGTGTAGACGCGATGGCCCATTCTGCCGTACGAAATCCCAAAACCGGCGAAGCTCGACAAACACAAATACCGCGTGCAGGAGGCCCGAGGGCGGCCGCAAATCTTCACGCCAAGGTGAGACCACCCGCAATTCGGTTGGCTCGACTGTGGGGGAGATACGCTCAAGTAAATAGAGCTTCTGATGCCGATGCTCGTGGATTAAAGAATCCGCCAAATCATAAGGGTCAATCAAGCGGTCCCCTTGCCAAACGGACACATATAGCGCCCCGGGTACTGTGTTGTCGCTAAAGGAGACAATCTTCTCGGGATGGGCCAACGGGTCGCGGACGAATTGAATGGCGTGGCAGGCCATCCTGATCTCCCCAGCCAGCGCTGGGCGCCACGCTTCGACGATCCGCAGCGCCTCGTGGACCAATGATCGTGCCGGCGAAGACCAAGCCTCTGTTTCGAAATAGATGGCGTCGCCAAACGGCTTACGCAGCCAGGGATCCTCGCGCGCCACGGCCAAAGAGACGAGATCGTCTTCCGACCGGCCTAGCAGGTCTGCGAGGTATGCCGCGTCGGCAGATAGCGGCTGCCCATCGACTGTATGAACTACCCGTCCTAGGTTCTGGGAGGCCAGCGTCCTCTGCCAGGCGACCGCCCCGGCCTGCTGGCAAACCAAAGCCATCCGCTTTGGGTCTCGGTCGTTAAGCTCCGAAACTCTTTCAAATTCTCCGGGCGTCAGGAAACTTGTTGCTTCCAAGAACTCACTTGTCAGAGCTGCACGTGATGCGCCGCACAGGAATTCCATTTCCGTGGTGCCGCGCTCTGCCGATTCATAGCTTTCAAACCTAAAGGCCTCTGGGAGCGTCTCAGCTGGTTTTGAGGCGCTGTCCAGCAAACCCTGAACGCGTTTGCGGATATGACCGACGAGTGCAGTCATTTCTCCGCAATAGACAGTCGGGTTGTCAAAGCCGTTCGCTCCGTAGCGATGCGGGAGTGAGCCACCGCCACAGATGTCAACGATGGCACATTCCTGGCAAGTTGCGCTGAGACCCGGCTTGCTCAGCAGATGTCTGTGGACGGCCAGATGATCGGACGATGCGATCGATGAAATCTCGGTGTCCACAACGGTACCGCCGATTTTTGTCGCACCATCCTTTGTGACCTTCAGCACGTCTAAGTCGTGATAGCTACCATCAGTTTCGATGCTGATAAGGCTGACATCACCCAGCCCAAAAGCATCCGTAGTCGACGGCAGTCCCGCGACAGCGTCAAGTAGGGCCTCAAACGTGCGGACCGAAAGCTGGGGGTAGCTGTCAAGCCAGACATCAAAGGCACGGCACAGCCAAGCCTCGTACAAGTCGGGCTGGTCGCTCCGACCGGCAGGCTGTCGCAGATGATGCGCATCGGGCAACAGGAAATCCAGCTTGGGGACTTCATGCGCGGCGAAATAGGCCAGAAGGTCTTCCGCGGGCGTTGTCGGGTCAACGACGGCGATGACCCCGGCGAAGACCGTCGGATGCTTTTTGAGGCGTTCCAACGCGCCTTCAACCCGCTCGAAACTTGACCGGCCCTTCTTCGAATTGCGATGCTTATCGTTAGCGTATTTTGGCCCATCGAGGCTGAGGGAAATGCTTATGTCAGCCGCTTCGAATGCTCGAAGCGCGGCTTCGGTCAACAAGAGTCCATTTGTTTGCAAACCAATATCGACGGATGACGATGTCGCCGCCCGGATCTGCCTCGCGAACGCCACGAGGGTCCCAACCCCAGCGAGCAAAGGCTCCCCCCCGTGGAAAATGACCGTGGAGCGTTTTATCGATTCTTCAGCCAAGTAACTCGCCAGTCTATGTGCAAAAGCTCCACGATCACCAGCCGAGAGCAATTTTGGCATCGACCGCCAGGATTGATCGGCATGGTGATAAACGTAGCAATAATCACAATCGAGGTTGCAGCGCGAGGCAACCTTGACCAGGAACGAAGTAATCCGGGGAGGCGCCTCGCTAACTGTCATGACCGACTGTGGCGGTGATGCATCCTGTCATAGCTTGTGATGACGTCGCTTGGTTCCGCCTGAGACAATAAGCGTCCTTGCAGACGCTGCAGAGCCGGATTGGCCGGACGGCTCCTCAGAAGGGTGGTGCGCACGTCCCGATTCGGAACGGCGGGAGAGGCAGAAACCTTTTGGTGATTTGGATTCGACATATGAAACTCCGATTGTTTACGGCGCTATTATAGCATGCTGAAAAGCAGAAGCTATCAGTTTTCATGGAGGCATTCGTCGCGCGGTTACGGGGATGGGTCTGTCAATAATTGTATTGCGGGGCACGCCTTAAATTGAAATGCTGGCATCAGTAACAACGTTAAAATCTACGATGAGATTTCAATATCGAGAGTCATCAGGGAAGAGAATTACCCGGCCTGTTTGTTAACACATTGGTCCGCAAGGCGCACCAACGTCACTACGGATAGTTGGAGCGATATCACCATACAGCGATGGAATTCGCCTAACGGGGCATGATCTTAGCTCATTTCATCCACAGGATGCTGCGACGCTCTCGAGACATTGCAGAAAAATTTTGTACAATTCACCACTCTTGAGCATTTGCGATCAACCCAGGTGACACCCGGATGGATTCGTCGGCCGTATCCCCGAATGGCCCTGTCCCGGTGGGCATAAAGGACCTTACTTTCCAGCTCAAACTTGCCAAGTCGGGGCATAAAGGTGGTGAGGACGAACGCGGGCCGGGCGCGGTGTTTTTAGTCGGCGCTGGATGCTCGCAGTCCGCCGGGATTCCGATGGCAAGCCAGATTGCCCAGGAATTGACCCTGGAACTGGCGTCGCTTAAAGGGGCGCTGGGGAGTGACTTGCAAAGCTGCCAAACCGCACTTGCCTGGCTCGACGATCGCCAACATCTTCCCAATTTGTCCACGCACTTACCCGGATTTGACGTCAGTAAACCCATGTGGGGCAGATTGTACGGCTATTTGTTCGAGGAATTCTTCCGATCGGATAATGAGCAGAGATCCATCATCAGGGATGCAATCGACCGGGGGCAGGGAAGGATTAATTGGGCCCACATCTGCCTTGGCGAAATTGTCCGCTGCAATTACGCCCACACTATTATGACGACGAACTTCGACCAACTGGTCCTTCAAGGCATTATTCTCACGGGAATGATACCAGTCGTCGCGGACGGTTTGTCGGCGCTGAGCCGAGTCGTCTCTCGCCCAAACCATCCCCAAGTTATTCATTTACACGGGTCCATGCACACTTATGAGCTGCGAAATAGCGCAAGCGACATCCATGCCACACAGGAAGCGTTGTCCATGCAGGGGACAATCTTCGGCCTGAAAGACTCAGGACTGCTTGTGGTCGTGGGCTATTCTGGAAGCGAGGATGGCGGCGTTGTCACACTCTTGGAAAAAGCATTCGCGGCAATCCCCAATCTGCTGGTTTTCTGGGTTTTGTATGAAGAGTCGATCGACGCGCTCAATCATCGGGTGCGGGCGATGTTAACCGGTCGAAACAAATTCGTTATCCTGAACCAGGACGCCGACAGGTTTTTTGGCCAGCTGGTGCGCGGACTGGGATTTGGTGCGCCAAACTGGATGGAGAACCCCCTATCGATCCTCGACGCCGTCAAAGACAAAATCGTGGAACCGACCGAGCCGGTCACCGCTCTTGCCAAGAAGGACTTCGGCGCCAAGTTGGATCGGTTTCGTAATGCCCCCACGGCAAGCCCCGACGATATCATACTGGAGAGAGCAACTATCGACAGTCTCGGTGGACGAGACAGCAACGTTATTGAGGGAGTCTCGGAAGAAATGGCTGCTACCGATCCAGACGCGGCCAGACTGCGAGCCATTAGTCTCGGCCGGCTCGGTAATGCCGACAAGGCTTCCAGTCTTTTGGCCGCAAGCGTGGCCGCCTGGGACGCGTTCTTTCGGTCGAGCGGTGCTGATGACGGGAAGGCGCGTACAATATTAGCGCAGACACTTCTCGATCTTGCCGAAGCACCCGGCAACCAAAACGGTGAGCAATCGAAAGAAGCTTTTCGGCAGGCCATGGAAAACTTTCGCGCTGCGACCCAGGCAATCAGTCTCAATCTGGCCCGATCGGATTGGATCGAATCCGCGCTTGGGTTTGCAGAGTCAGTAGCCGAGCAGGGCGATGAAGGCGCCGCCGAGAATGACTTGACCGCTGCTATCGAAATCCTGGACAAGGTGCTCACGGTTTTGACAGGTGGCCCGCAATCCCGTCAGCAGCTTTCGGCTGAGGAGCGGCTGGGCGTTCTTCTGTACATGCGTGCCCGACGAACCAAGTCAGAGTCCGACTATCGGAGGGCTATAGCTATCCTCGATGACGTTTCGCAACGAGCGGTAAATCATGAATCTTGGTCTGTCGGAGTCGTAAGGAATCTGGCTGTCGCTTTTCGCGGGCTGGCCGAGTTGATCCAGGACAAGTCGCCAGACGAGGCGACGGCCAGTTACCAGCGTGCAGCGCAGCTTTACCAGGACTCGGCCGAAAAATATCTCGGCGGGCTGCGGGACCTTGACGAGCGCGATGCGCTTCAGGCGGCCATTTGGGCTTACGAGGAGGCCGAAAAACTGTATCGCGTTCTAAATGAATCGGACGCCGCGAATGCAATCGGGGACGAACTGCGAAAAGCCCGGACGGATCTCGAGACGAGAGCGTGAAACGGCAAAAGAGACTTCTTCAGGCCAGGATCGATCTCGCGAGTAATTGCTCTCCTTTATCCTGTTCTAGAAGATCGGCGATTGCCTCGACAAGCGCATGGATCGCTGAACGACTGTTTGGCTGCTACGGAACTATACGGAACCATACGGGAAGCTTCCCCATTTTGGCCCACGAAAAAGCCAACAAAATCAAGATCTTTAAGACGTCCTCCGGGCCCACCATATTATTACATATCAATACCTTACGCCTAATTCCTTGAGTTTGAATTGAGCGCTATCGGGTAAACCTATGGCTTCTGGGCAAAATGGTTTTGGGCCTGTTCGTCAATTTTCTCCGTCGCGTTGATGGCACCCGTCACACGTAGCTCAAGAATTCCGGCTTCAAAAGACCTTCCCACGATGCATGCGGTAATCGGCGGCAATGGCGTGCATATAGGCGGGTCTGAAGTCGGCCGTGCACATCTTCCTTACGGCACGGCACAGCATGACATGCGACATCGAAGTGACAGCCCATGACAGTTCCGGAACTGCGCTTCGCCATTGCCGCAACCTTCATGCTCTGGTGCGGAAAATCCGTTCGGCGAGATAGTCAACCGAGAAAACACCGGCGCCGCGCGTCAGAACGAGCAGCAACAGCGATGCCCACAGCAGGTGTTCGGCCCAGTTCTCCGGGAACACGAAGATCTGGATCACTGAAACAACGCCGAGCAGCATCAGCGCGCCGAGACGCGAGAACAGTCCCAGGAAAAGCAGCACCGCCCCGGTGATCTCTGCCGTTGTCGCCAGCGGCGCCGCGATCGCCGGATCGATGAGCGGTAGATTGTATTCGCTGGCGAACAGCTGCAGCGTCACCGGCCAGGACGCGAGCTTCGATTGTGCAGACTGCCAGAAGACATGCGCAATCGCGACTCGAGCTGCGAGCTGGACCAGCGAAAATGGGATACGCTCCGGCAAGCTGATCACTCGTCGGTAAAGACCAACAAGGCCGGCAGGGCGAGGCGTGGAGTATTCCGGTATTGCAGTCATGATTGTCTCCTTCAGTTTGAGAGAGGGTGCAGCGGGACACGCACGTCGGTGACGAGCCTGTCGCGGAACAGACGCACAAGCGCTGAAACCAGGTCGAAGGCCGGGTCGAGTGCCAAGGCGCGGCTAGTGGCATGCTCAAGGCCGAAGCCGTGCTTCAGCGAATGCCAGAAGGCGAAGCTCGTGCGGTCGAGCAGAAAAAGCCGCACGTAGTTCCCCGATCGCCACAGCGCCACCCGTTCGGGGCGCCTTGTCCAGGTGATTTTTTCATCGACCGCCGTCTCCTGTTGATGCCCCATCCATACCGATAGGATCGACCAGTGCGAGACGATCAGTCGCAGTGAGGGCTGGAGCAGGATATCCGGCGACAGCCCAAGGTCGGTGCTGTCGTATTCTGCGAGACTGCGGGCCGGGAGCGAAGCTGTATCGAGCGCTTCGGCAATGGCCCATTCGAGCCGAGCCGTCTCGGCGACGATCGGCATGTCGGACAGGGTGTCGATGGTCTTCAGGAAGCGAGGGAAGCCCGCGCCATAACGCGCCAGGCGTGACTCCGCCGGCGGATGCCGTCGAATGAATTCGCTCGCCATAAAGCGGAAGAAACGTTCGTCGACGAGGCGAGCCGTAACGGGGAACACGGCCATCAGCACGGCAGTCAACGAACTGCGCGTGTTGTTCTGGTAGATGCGCAGGCGAGCCATTGGGTCGGCCTTGCCGGCGGTCAGCATTTTCGCGTCGATCAGTGGCTCCATGGCCAGCACCGAGCGCGCCACGATGGTCTGCAGATGTTCAAGCGGCAGCATGATATCCTCCCTCGATTGTCGGCAATGCGACGGGCATGGCCGGTCTGGTTCTGGCGGCGGCAAATGCCGCAAGCACAGGCATGCTGGTTCGAATGCTTTCGAAAGTTGGCAGGCTGGACACAGGCAGGACCATAGTCGGGGCGATCTGCCTTGCGGCCTGCTTGCGGCTGAACATGATCGAAGCGGAGAGCATGTCGGCCCACATGGCTTCGCCGAGCAACACGTCGAGAATCGGAACGTCGGTATCCCATTCGATCAGCGTAGGGCGCGGCCCGAGATGGCTGATGGCATGGTGATAGAGTCCCCAGACAACCGGCGGCACACGAGAGCCGTGGTCGTCGATAAGCACGGTGTCGCCGCCGACCTGATTGGTCGCATGGCCGGCAAGGTGGATCTCACCGATGGCATCGGCAGGCAAAGCGTCGATGAAGGTCTTTGCGTCGTATTGGAGATTGTGCGCCGAAACTTGGACATTGTTGACGTCCAGAAGCAGGCCGCAGCCAGTTTGCGCCACCAGCTCGGCCAGGAATTCAGCTTCATTCATGGAGGAGTCCGCAAACGCGACATAGGCTGATAGGTTCTCGATCAGCACCTGGCGCTTCAACGTGTCCTGAACGGTCGCGACATTGCGCGCCACGATCGCCAGCGCTTCTTCGTCATAGCGAAGCGGCAACAGGTCGTTGAGATAGGCTCCGTCGGCAACGCTCCAGGCAAGATGCTCCGAAACGAGATCAGGCTGGAACCGCTCGCAGACCTTATGCAGCCTTTCCAGATGATCGCGGTCCACGCCTTGTGCGCTGCCCAGAGACAGGCCAACACCGTGAACCGACAGCGGATATATCTGGCGCAGCCGTTCAAGCGCCTCGACGGCGGTGCCGTCGCCCATATAATTCTCGGCATGCACTTCGAGCCAGCCGGCGGAAGGCCTGCGGCTAAGCATTTCGCTGATGTGAGGAGAGCGCAGACCGATGCCGGCGGATGCCGGGATCGTGAGGGGCTGAAATGCACGGGACATCGGTCTGCTCCCTTCCAAAGGGTTGGCTTGAAGTCTGGGTCGGTCAGGCTTTCGACTTGTCGCTGCCGCCGGTGATCTTGGCGCAGCTGCCGGCCGGCACGTAGAGCCAGGAATCCGGCTGGTTGTCGGCGGTGGAGGTGCCCGCGCACGAGTGCGTTGCCGTCTGGCAGTCGTTCTGGCCGGCCTTGACGACGCCATAGCACTTCTCGAACGAGAAGCTGGGCTGAGCGGCCGGGCCGCTATAGGCTGCAGTTGCAGCAAGCGAGGTGGCGGCCGCGAGGGCCGATCCGATGAGGGTCTTGGTGTTGATCACGGTCGTTTCTCCTGGTTGCGTTTCGAGGGAAGACTGACCTGGTGGCCTGTCTGCAAGCAGTGTCGTCGAACGCGCGATGAAGCTGAAATGCTGTCTCGGCATGGATTTGATACACGGTCACTATGTTGACGAGGATAACGAGCAAAAGCCCTCCGGCGGGGAACCGGAGGGCTTTGGCGCCTGCACTTCGTGAGCGGATCGAAGCAGGCGCGGACTAGGCGGAGGGAGGCGCCTAGACGTATCGATTTTTGCTGTCGACGAATGAGCTTTCGCTCAAGCTTGGATGGTCGGCGAGAAGCCAGTCCTCGGCCCGCTGCCGTCCGCGGTCACGCATGTCGGTCAATTCGCCCCAGTCGGTCCAAGGCCTGGTAAACAGCGCAGCGCTTGTTCTGTGATGACTGTCGAAGAGGACAGATGCAGAGTTCACGGCATTTGCGGCGGGGCGGTAAGCCGCACAAGGCGTCATGCAGCCGGAGGGTTTGCCGCTGACGACGAGCCAATGTCCAGCCTCGATCGGCTGCACCGGCGGCAAGGCCGAAAAATCGCCTTCGCCCCAATATGGATCGCCATCGATTTCCACGGCCGGGAAGAGGAATGGGACTGTCGCTCCCGCCAGGATCGCGTCGATCGACAACTGGTCGCCGGAGAAAATCGTCACGGTGTCGGTGCGAGCATTCGAAGCCAGGATGTTGAGCTTCAACTGGCAGCTATCTTTGTGCAACTCGGCGATGTCGATCGACTGTTCTAGGATCGACCTCAGCGGATTGGCGGTAACGGCTACAGACATCGATGCGTGGCTGACGCGCCGCCAGAAATTTGTGAGCGCCGTCCTTGCCCCACGCCTGCCGCCCAGAGCCAGTCCGTAGGCAAGAACCGCTGCCTCCATGCCTCCGAAACCGGATGCGGTGATGCTGCGGAAGACAAGGCGAGGTTCATCCAGCAAGCGATCCAGCACGCCCCAGACAAATGCGCCGTGTGCGTCGTTTGCCAGGGTAATGTCGATCGGCTGGCGGTCTTTCATCGCCAGTTTTGCACCGGCAATGAAGGCTTGGTCGGTTGCGGCCTGGATATGCATCTTTTTGAGTCTCCTCCCGAAGAACGCCAGGCAAGGCGTCTAATGGAGACACTGCCGCATCATTCTTCGTTGGCGAAATGCCAAGGTGGCATGAACTCCATAGACAGATTGCATTGGCTGCAATCCCTTGCGCGCCGCAAGGTTTTGCCAGGCTGGCGAGAATCCCGCGATCTCGCTTGGGAGCTGGGGCCACGACGGTCAGCACAAGAGGAGCGTGTCATGAGAATACGAAGTGTCTGTTTGGGGGCGTTCGCCCTCGGTCTTTTAGCCGGGCCTGCATCCGCCGATGCCTTCAGCGATCTGGCGTCGCTGCCGTCATTTTATAGCGATGCCGTCATGAAAACGATGAAGCCGATGGCCGGTTTCAAAAAGGCTTGGCTGGCTGCGCCCCGGGGTGATCGGGACAAGATGATGAAGATGTGTAATGACGCAGCCATGAGCAAGCCGCACGCAGCGTTCTGCGCCAATGTATTGGCGCTTGGCGGCGCCAACTGAGCTGCACCGACCGTGCCGGGCAACACAGGAATGATGTCACGGTGGCGAGCGGTCTGCTCGCCACCGTCGTTTGGTGGTGGCCAGCTGTTGCGCAACTGTCCGCAGCGCGTGCTGTCACGGCGCCATGACGGGCTGCTATCGACTTTATAGCCGCAGTGCATTGGCGTCAAAGCGAGCCTTGCGGCAGTCTCCGAAGCGCGAACAACCTCGTGCAATTGGGGATAAATCGGCATGGACATTCACCACATCCGCTACTTCCTGGCCGTGTGCGAGACGCGAAACTTCACGCGCGCAGGCGAAAAGTGCAACGTCACCCAGCCGGCTCTGTCCCGCGCCATTCAGCAACTCGAGGAGGAGGTCGGAGGGCTGCTGTTTCGTCGCGAACGAAGCTTGACCCACCTCACCGACCTGGGCGTGCTGCTTCGCCCCCGTTTTCAGCAGATCCTCGACGAACTGACCGGAGTGCGGCAGGAGGCATCGAGGTTTCTATGCCTGGAAAACGCCAACCTCAAGGTCGGCGTCATGTGCACGATCGGCCCCCGTCGCTTCACCGGCCTGCTGACTGACTTCAAGCGGCGGCAGCAGGGCATCCAGCTGCAACTGGTTGAGGGCGTGCCGGCATCGCTCTCCCAACTCTTGGAGTCCGGCGAGATCGACGTCGCCATCATGGCGTCAAGCGACAGCTTCCCGGACCGCTTCGACGTTACACCGCTTTATCGCGAGCGCTTTGTCCTCGCCTTTCCAAATGGCCACCGGCTGGCTCGCAATGACAACGTGGCGATCTCCGAACTCGATGGCGAAAATTATCTCAGGCGTCTCAATTGCGAGTATCGCGATCACCTTGCCGGCCTGTGCACGGATCGGGGCGTGAAGCTCAGGATCTCCTACGCCAGCGAGCGCGAGGACTGGATCCAGAATATGGTGTCCGGAGGGCTAGGCATCTGCTTCATCCCGGAATTCAGTGCGGTGATTCCGGGGTTGCAGGTCCGTCCCGTGATTGATCCTGAAGTCTGGCGGGAAGTCTCTCTGGTCGTCGTTGCGGGACGCAGGTTCTCGCCTGCCGCGTCGGCTTTCGTGAACAGCGTCAAGGCGCATGGCTGGCCTGAGAGCGCAATAGTCCAAGCGATCCACAAGACCGCAGCCTGAAGCAAAAAGGAAGAAATTTCTATGCCGCGTGGCAATCCAGTCGCGCGCTTTTTGTGCAGTTGCAATGGTTGACGATAGTTTTCAGGTATCGAATTGAAAGCCAGTCAGCATTTCTCTTTCTGTGCCGCTCCGGTCACTCTCCTCGTCATGCCCCGCCTCCCGCGTTTGGGCACCGACAAAGGAGAAATACGACATGGCTACCAAAAAACTTAATCTTGCGCTTGCGATAGGGCTGCTTTCCGCAACCGCCACATTTTCCGCTGCCCCGGCCTTCGCCGGCGACTGCCCTGCCGGCCAGGCCGCAACGACCGATATCCAGGAACATCCCAGCAAACCGGTTGGCGTTGTCGACACGGTTCTCTCCGCCATCGATCTGAGCAGCAAGGGCGAAGCCTGGAAAGGCAACATGCTGCGCCTTCGCAAGCTCGTCGTTCAGCCGGGCGGCGTCGTGCCATGGCATGAGCACAATGTTCGCCCGGCCAACATCCTCATCGTCGAAGGTTCGATCACCGAATATCGCAGCACCTGCAAGGTGGGGATCGAGCATCCAGCCGGCGACGTGACCGCCGAGTTCGGCCAGCTCGCCCATTGGTGGAAGAACAACGGCAAGGTGCCAGCCGTGCTCTATTCCGCCGACGTCCTGCCGCCCGCGATGCCCGACGACCACATGATGTGATCCGGCCGTTTCGGCGAACAGTCCCACCATCAGCAACCGAAAGCGCGTCCTCAGGTGACCACCCTGGGGACGTCCGGCCACAGAGCCTCGTCATGACAACCAGTGAACAGACAGAGACGACGCGGCTGCACGCGGCGGGTGCAGACAGCTGGCGCTTTGGCCTTGTTGCGCTGATCGCATTTCTTACGCTTGTCGATCTGTTCGCCACCCAGGCAATACTGCCCTCACTGGTGGTAAAATTCGGCGTCAGCCGTGCAACCATGGGCTTCGCCGTCAACGCCAGCACATTCGGCATGGCGGTGGCAGGTATCGCCGTTGCCCTGTTCGGGCGCGGGATTGATCGCCGCAACGGCATCTGGATCAGCCTGGCCATATTGGCGATCCCGACAACACTGCTTTCGCAGACCGACAGCATAGTCGTCTTCGCCCTCCTGCGCGTAGCGCAAGGCCTGTGCATGTCGACCGCGTTCACGCTGACGATGGCCTACCTGGCCGAGCATTTTTCCGCGCGGCAGACGACGAGTGCGCTTGCCGCCTATGTAACGGGTAATGTCGCCAGCAATTTCTTCGGTCGACTGATGTCGGCCGCCGTCGCGGACACGTTCGGCATCTCCACCAACTTCCTCACCTTCGCGGCCCTCAATCTGTTTGGTGCGGCGCTCGTCTGGTTCACGCTGCAAAAGACCTCCGCAACTATGCGCGCCGAAGGTCAATCTGCCCGTGCGTCCTGGAAGGGCCTGTTGGGAAATGCCGAACTGCGCGCTTGTTTCGCGATCGGCTTCCTGATCCTTTTCGTCTTCATAGGCACGTTCACCTATGTGAATTTCCAGCTTGTCGCCCCGCCGCTGTCGCTGTCGCCGATGGCACTGGGACTGATCTATTTCGTCTTCCTGCCATCGATGCTGACCACGCCTCTCGCCGGGCGTGTCACTGCCGGTCTCGGCCCGAGGACCGGCATCGGTGCAACGCTTGCGATGGCAATCGTTGGGCTGCTGCTGTTGCTCACGGCCAGCCTGCCGATAGTCCTTGCAGGGATGGCGCTGGTCGCCATGGGAACCTTCCTGGCGCAAGCGATAGCCACGGGGCACGTCAGCCGGACCGCCTCGCGCGATCGCACCGCCGCGAGCGGCATCTACCTCGCCTCCTACTATGCGGGCGGGCTCGCCGGCAGCTTCGTGATCGGCCAGATCTACGACCGGATCGGCTGGGCCGTATGCGTGGCCGTGCTCGTCACGGTTCTCGCCGGCGCGATTGTGGTCGCGCGCGTGCTGCAAACGCCAAAGGCGTGAGATCCAACGACCGAAAATTTGACCATTCAACAAAGGAGACTGACATGTCCACCTACCTGAAAACCTTGCTTGCCGGCGCCGCCATGCTGATTGCGATCGTCATCCCGGCCGCCGCCTCGGATGGCGTCGTCACGGTGAAGAGCGACTATTCCGTCACTGAAACCGTCGCCCGCATCAAGAAAGATGTCCTCAAGAAGGGCATCAAGTTCTTCGGCGTCATCGACCAGGCAAAGCTTGGCAACAACGCCGGCAACGATGTCAGGCCGTCGCGGCTGGTGATGTTCGGCAACCCGGCGCTCGGCACGACCTTCATCACATCCAATCCCGAAGCCGGTCTCGACTGGCCGGTGCGCGTGCTGGTCTACCAGACTGCTGATGGCACGGTTTACGCCGCCTACAGCGATTTTGACTGGATCGCCAAGCGTCATGGCATCACCGACCGCGCCCCGCAGTTCAAGATGGCAACCGAGGTCATCCAGTCCGTGACCTCGACGATCAGGAAGAACTGAGCGTAGACATTTGCCGGAGATCCGTCGCTCTGGCATGGCAAAGAACGTGTTTGCGCGCAGAGGCTATTCAGCGGCGGATAACGCCTTTGCACGCTCGCCGAACCACTTCTTCTGCGTGGCCTCGCGCACGAGTGCGCCAACCGCCGGCGAATGCCTGCGGCCGCGCACCGTGACGAGATTGACCTCGCGCCAGAATTCCGGATCGGTGATCGGCAACGGCACCACGCCGGGGTGCTTGGCGGTATGCTCGGGCATGAATCCGAATCCAAGCCCGGCGGCGATCATCGCGAGTGTCCAATCGTCACGATCGCTCCAGTAAACGGGACTGACGGTGACGCCCTGCTCGGCAAGAATGGCGTCAGCATAGCCGGCAAATTCACAATTGTTGCGGTGGATGTAGGTCTCATTGCTCATATCGGTCACCCGCACGCTGCGCTGGTTGGCCAGGCGATGGTTGAGATGAACGGCCATCACCATCTGTTCCTGAAACAACGGCAAGGCGTGAACCTCCTCATCGGGCATGTTTGACGGCAACGCGTAAATTGCCGCCTCGAGGTCGCCTCCGAGCAGGCGCCGTCGCAAGCTCGGTGCATCGGCATCGCAGAGGTGAAGCTCCACGCCGGGATGGTGCGTGCGCACGGACGAGATGAGTTCGATGATTTCATCGGGAGCAATCGTGCTCATGATGCCGACCCTGAGAGGCGTCTTCTTGAGGTGCACATATTGCTCGGCGATCTGCTTCGCCTGCCGGGAGTTCTCGAAAACGCCTTCGAGATAGGTCTCGACCATGCGACCGAGTTCCGTCAGATGTGTAAAGCGTCGCTCACGGTGAAAAAGCGCGCCGCCAAACTCGTCTTCGAGCAGCTTGATGGCGCGCGACAGTGCCGGCTGCGTAACGTTGCACAGCTCGGCCGCCCTGGTGAAATTCAGTTCCTTGGCGACGGCCAAGAAATACCTGACCTGGCTGATCTCCACTGCGCGCTCCCCCAGCGGCTGGCATACGGCACGGCCGCATTGCCGGGTGATCTTACTAGCTGCCCCAACGTCAAACAACCCGATCCAGCGATTGATATCCCAGGCGACAGATTGACGATCTGACCGTGGGCTATCGAATCCATGTCTCAACGGCATTTCCGCTGTCCAGAGCCAGCCGCCATACTTGGCCCCAGAAGTCGAGACCCGAGGGCAAAGGCCCGTGCTCGCAGCCGTTTGCAGGCCATTTCGGCCGCGGCTTCAATCGAAGGGAACAACGATGCTCAGAGGAAAGACGGCACTGATCACAGGTTCGACCAGCGGTATCGGCCAAGGCATTGCCGAAGCCTTCGCCGCGAAGGGTTGCAACATCGTTCTGAACGGTTTTGGCGATCCCGGCGAGATCGAGTTGCTGCGGGCAAAGCTTGCCGCGGACCATGGCGTGACTGTTCGCTACGACGGTGCGGACATGAGCAAGGGAAGCGCGATCACCGCGATGATGGACAAGGCAATCGCCGAGTTCGGCGCGGTCGACATCCTGGTCAACAATGCCGGCATCCAGCATGTCGCGCCGATCGATGACTTTCCGATCGAGAAATTTGAAGCAGTCGTGGCGATCGACCTGATGTCGTCATTCTACACGATCCGGCGCGCGCTACAGGCCATGAAAGAACGCAAATGGGGTCGCATCATCAACGTTGCGTCCGCCCACGCCCTTGTCGCCTCGCCTTATAAATCCGCCTATGTCGCTGCCAAACACGGCGTCGCCGGTCTGACCAAGACGGTCGCACTGGAGGTTGCCGAACAGGGTATCACCGTCAATGCGGTTTGCCCCGGATATGTGCTCACCCCGCTGGTCGAAAAGCAGATACCGGATACGGCCAAGGCCCGCGGTATCACCGAGGAGCAGGTCATCAAGGATGTGCTCCTGGCGGCCCAGCCGACCAAGCAGTTCGTGACCGTAGCACAGGTCGCGGCGCTTTGCCTGTTCCTGGCCTCGACCGATGCGGCCTCGATCACCGGCGCCATCATCCCGATAGAAGGCGGCTGGACCGCACATTGAACCGGCAACGAGGAGCAAAGACCATGAACAAGATTACCCGAAATCCTCCGACCGCTGAACCTTTGCCAGAGGTCGTCCATATGGCCGATGCTGCCGTTCAGCGGCAAACGGTGCTGGTGCTGCAAGGCGGCGGCGCTCTAGGCGCCTACCAGGCTGGTGTTTACCAGGCGCTCGTCGAAGGCGGGATCGAGCCGGATTGGGTCATCGGCACCTCGATCGGCGCCATCAACGCGGCGTTGATTGCCGGGAACGAGCCAACGGTTCGGCTGGCGAGGCTTCAGGAATTCTGGGAAAGCGTCAGCCGTATCAGCCCGCTCGACGAGTTTTTCCGGATGATGGTCCCAAGCAATGTCTTCGCCAATATGGGCACCGTGATGCGGGGCATACCGGGATTCTTCGAACCGAATCCAAGCGCCATGTTCGGAGTGAACCACGAAGTGGGTGTCGAGAACGCCTCCTACTACACGACCGATCCGCTCAAGCGGACGTTGAATGACTTGATCGACTTCGACTATCTCAACCGGCGTCATACCCGCCTGACGGTCGGCGCGGTCAACGTCAACACCAGTGAACTCAAATACTTCGACACCCGAGAAATGACCCTGTCGGCGGCGCACATCATGGCGTCGGGCGCCTTGCCGCCGGCGTTTCCGGCGGTCTGTATCGACGGCGAACCTTACTGGGATGGCGGCATCTATTCGAACACGCCCATCGAGGTCGTGCTCGACGCGCGTCCGCGACGCGACGCGCTGATCTTTGCCGTCAACATGTGGCAACCCCGCGCCACCGAGCCGAAATCGATCTGGCAAGTCATGGGCCGGCAAAAGGACCTTCAATACGCCAGCCGGGGTCGGAGCCACGTTGCCAGACAGGAGCAACTGCACCGTTTGCGGCACGTCGTGCGTGAAATGGGAAGGCTGGTTGCCGAGGAGCGGCGTGAGGATCCGATGTTCAAGGAACTTGCTTCCTATGGCTGCCCGTCGGTCATGCACCTTGTGCGGTTGCTTTCACCGCGCCTCGACGGCGAGGACCACACCAAGGATATCGACTTCACCCGCGCAGGCATCCGCACGCGCTGGCAGGCCGGATACGAGCACGGCCAGCGCGTCCTCTCGGAGAAGCCGTGGGAATGCGACGTCGACATGCTGCAGGGCATCGTCATCCACGAATCGCAGGAGTGATCGGTTCGATCGCGGCGCCGAGAAGAAAGACGGAGAATACCGATGCAGATCATCACTCCCGGGATGCGGCTTGTTCCGGAAGCTGTGCTTGCCAACAATGCCGCGCTCTTCCGCACGATAGCGGAGACGCCATCTCACGCGGACAGCACTCGGCATCGCGTGGTCATCGTCGGCGGCGGTGCTGGCGGGTTGGAACTGGCAACGCGCCTCGGGCGCAAGTTCGGCAAGCGGCGGCTTTCGGTCACGCTGATCGACCGCAATCGAACCCATGTCTGGAAACCTCTTCTGCACGAGGTGGCGTCCGGGACGTTGAACCCGTCGAACGATGCGGTGGAATACATCGCACATGCCAGCAGCCACCACTATCGCTACCGGATCGGCGAAGTCGTCGGCATCGATCGCGCCAGGCGCCAAATCTTTATTGCGCCGAGCTTCGACGACGATGGCAGGCAGATCATTCCGCCACGGGTGCTGGGCTACGACACGCTGGTGCTGGCCGTGGGCAGCGTCAGCAACGATTTCGGCACGCCTGGGGCAGCACGTCACGCCATTGCGCTCGACACGACCGGTCAGGCTTCCCGTTTCAACAAGCGCGTGATCGACGCCTGCCTGCGTGCGAACGCGCAATACGAGAAGCTTTCGCCGGGCCAGCTCCATTGCATCATCGTTGGCGCCGGGGCGACCGGCGTTGAACTGGCCGCGGAGTTGCACAAGTCGATGCGAGAAATCGCCTCGCACAATCTCGACAACATCGATTTCGAGAGGCTGATCCACATCACCATCGTCGAGGCGGGACCGCGCATCCTGCCGGCTTTGCCGGAACACCTTGCGCGATCTTCTGCGCGCCGGCTTGTCGATCTGGGCGTTCAGATCCGATGCGGCATCAAGGTCACCGAAGTGACAGAAGACGGTATCAAGCTTGGCGAGAAGCTGTTCGTGCCGGCCGAACTCGTCGTGTGGTCTGCCGGGATAAAGGCGCCGGATTTTCTGAAGCAACTCGATGGCCTCGATACGGATCCCATCAACCGCCTGGTCGTGGATGAGACGCTGCGGGCCATAGGAGACGAGAACGTGTTTGCGATCGGCGACTGCGCGAGTTGTGTATTGCCCGGCAGCGAAGATCCCTTGCCGCCGCGCGCCCAGACAGCCCATCAGCAAGCCGATCATATGGTCAAGGTGATCGCGGCACGCCTCGAAGGGCAGGCGGCGCCGGCGTTCCGTTACCGCGACTATGGTTCTCTCGTTTCACTGGCCGACTACGGCACTTTCGGCAGCCTGATCGGCGGACTGAAGGTTGAGGGTCTGCTTGCCCGGTTGATGTATCGCTCGCTCTACAAGATGCATCTCAAAGCCGTGCACGGGACCTTCAAGACCACGCTGGATACGATCATCGGGGTTCTGTCACATCGCACCAGGCCACGGGTCAAATTGCATTGAATCTCGGTAGGCCGGGACGGTGGAAAAACACGATGTCGTCATCCTTGGTGGCGACAATGCCGGGATGGCTGTGAAAGTCGCTATATGTGCTGCCGGCCTGTCGGTGGCGATGATCGAGGCGCGCGACCTCGGCGGCATCTGTCCCAACCGCGGCTGATGTAACAATTCGAGCGGAAATACCGAACAGAAGATGAATCCCTGCGGTTTCGATGCACGCAATGCATCGACTCCATGCAAGAAAAGCATGGCCGCGCTCATGGGGCTTCAATGATAGGCTCTATGCAAATTGCGAAAGTGCAGAAATGGCCGCCGACGACCAGCCCATGACATTTGAACAGTCCGTCCAGGCTGCCATCGAACTCGATGCACCTCTCAACGAGCGGCTGGCGGTGATTGCCAGGGCAGTGCGCCGCCTGAACGCGGATTTCGCTGACGCGGTCGACCGGCTGGTAGCGCGCCTTCGGGAGCAGGGGGCTGGGGCAAGTGCTCCAGCACCCGGCGATGTCATGCCCGCATTCCTGTTGCCTGATGATGAGGGCAGGCTGGTGGGCCTATCTGAAATCCTTACTCAGGGGCCGGCCGTCATAACCTTTCAGCGCGGACATTGGTGTCCCTATTGCCGCCTGAATGCGATCGGCATCGTCGAAGCCCAACAGGAGATTGCGACACTGGGTGGCCAGGTCGTGGTAATCATGCCTGAGCGGCGCAAATTCGCGAAGGCGATGAAGGCATCGGTTGGTGCGCAATTTCCTTTCCTGACTGATATGGACAATGGCTACGCTTTGTCCCTCAACCTGGCGATCTGGGTGGGAGCCGAAATGGAACGGCTGATGGGCCTTGGCCTCGATCTGCCGAACTACCAGGGCAATAACAGCTGGTTCCTGCCGATTCCTGCGACTTTCGTTGTCGGGATTGATGGCATCATCACAGATCGGTTCGTCGATCCCGACTACCGTCGGCGGATGGACATCGACGACTTGATCACGGCACTCAGGCGGGCTCGCTGACGCCAAATGTCGACCAGTCGGTCGATCGCAGGAGATTGAGGAGCGTCATGGCCACTTGCGAGCGATGTCGGCCGGCGACTGCGTAGACGGCGACGATCCGGGAAACATCCAGATCGCGCAGCTTGAGTCTGCGGACGTTGGGCGAGCGGGGTGCAGTCATCGAGACAAAGCCAACGCCCGCATTGGCTTCCAGCAGCGCCAGCAGATCCTGGTCGGTTTCAACCTCATGTGCGGTGCGAGGCGCAATTCCTTTGGCCGAGAGACCGCGCGACAGATCTTCGCTCGTTTCCCAGTCGATCCGACTGAGCACGGGTTCTCCGGCCAACTGGCTGAGCGCGACGTCCGCTTCGTTTCGACGGGCAAGAGGGTGGTCGGAATTCACGACGAGCTCGATCCCTTCCTGGAAAAGCGGCCATGTGTCGAGCCGATCCCAGGCCTGTCCCAGCGGGCCGGCAACCGCCAGTTCGACCTCACCGTTCTTGAGGGCTTCGATGACAGCGGTCGGCGACCCCCGACTGATCTTGAGATGCACTCCCGGGTAGGCCCGGAAAAGCTCGGTGAAGGGTGAAACCAGCAGCGCTATGTTGACGCTGTTGGAAATGGTGACGTTGAGCGGAGCGACGTCACTGCTTTGCACGGCCTTGGCAAGAGATTTTGCGGAAGTCGCGGCATCGTAACATTGTTGCAGCAGGGGCAGCATACGCCGGCCAAGCTCGGTCAGATGGGAATGCTGGCGCTCGCGCCGAAGCAACTCCCCGCCCAATTCGTCTTCAAGGGTCTTGATTGCGCGCGTCAGGGCCGGCTGCGTGACATTGCACTCTTCCGCTGCTCTGGTGAAATTAAGCGTGTTGGACAGGGCCAGAAAATAGCGGACCTGCTGCATCTCCATGAATTTTCGCCCCCTCAGCGAAATGGTCTATCAGCGATGGTGCATATTTGAAGATTAACGCAACAACTCATTTTCAGCAAAGTGGCCTGCACCATGGTGCGAATGGCCGCCGACGGCAAGACAATCAAGACTCTGACAATCCAGAGTCATGACGCACCGAGCGATCTGCTCAGCCAATCGGCAAATCCCCTTGCCCGCTTGCTTGGCTGGCGCCCGGCCGGGAACAGGACGTGGATGGGGATGGTTGGCAGCGGAAACTCCGGCAGCAGCCGGCAAAGGCGACCATCCGCAAGTTCGGCGTTGAACATCCAGCCGGACCCAAAGGCCACGCCAAGTCCGGCCAGCACGCAGGCGGTGACGCCGGCCGAGCTCGAGACCCGGATGCGTGGGCTTTCCGGCAGGGTAAAGCTGGCCTCCGGGCCGATCAGCTCCTGAAAGGTCGCGCCGGTGCTGTCGGAAGGGCCGAAGATGACCTCGTGCTGAACCAGATCGCCAGGGCTTTGCGGCAAACCGTGCCGGGCAATGTAGTCCGGTGAGGCTACCAGCAGTCTCGGCGTCTGCCCGACCTTGCGCGCCATCAGGCTTGAACTGTCGAGCAGACCGAGCCTGACCGCGACATCGGCGCCTTCTTCGACAAGGCTGCGCCTTCGATCGTCCATCATCAGTTCGACGGAGAGGTTGGGATGCTCGGCAAGAAGGCCGGGCAGCCGCGGAATGAGCGCGCGCACGGCGAAAGTGACCGACAACTCGACGCGCAGCAGCCCGCGCAACTCCTCATTGCCGGCAGCAGTGTCGGCCGCCGCCCCAAGCTCGGCGAGCAACGGCCGGACCTGTTCGAGATAACCATGCCCTGCCTCGGTCAGCCCGACCTTCCGGCTGGTGCGGACGAGCAGGCGGGCGCCGATGCGCGCCTCCAGATCGTTCAGGATCCGCGACACCGACGGCTGCGACAGGCCGATTTCGCGGGCTACCTGCGAAAGGTTGCCGCGCTCCGCCACCCGCACGAACACTTCCAGTTCCTGGAGCCGGTCAGCCATCCATTTTCCGAATGATTGCTATCCTTTCCGTCAGGCTACCCCTGTTTTGGGAAATAGGCGAGGACGTTTCCGCCGCTGCGAGAGCGGTGAGAAATCTTCGGAGTAATCCCATGTCGCTGCAAGACAAGCTTGATGCCTTCAAGGCCGACTTTGAGAGCAAGAAGGCGCCCAGACAGGCGGTCGAGATCATGCACCGCGCCACCGCCGAGCTCATCGCGTCCGGTCAGGCCGACCGCGCCCTGGGGGTCGGTGCGGTCGCCCCTTCCTTCACATTGGTGGAGGCTGACGGCGGCCTCGTTTCGTCGGCCGACCTGCTGGCGCGCGGCCCGCTGGTACTCAGCTTTTACCGCGGTGTCTGGTGCCCCTATTGCAACATCGAACTTGGCGCACTGCAGGAGACCTGGCCGGCAATCAACGCCACCGGCGCGCAGCTGGTCTCCATCTCCCCGCAATCGCCGGCGAACGGTCGCAAGGCCAAGCGCGACAAGCAGGTCACGTTCCCGATGTTGAGCGATCCGAACGGCGAAGTCGCCAGCGCTTTTGGCCTGCGCTTCCGCCTGCCCGACGACCTGATCGCGCTTTACAAGAGCTTCGGCGTCGATCTGCCTGCCGTCAACGAAGACCCGTCATGGACATTGCCGATGCCGGCGCGGTTCGTGATCAGACGCGACGGCATCATCGTCTATGCGGAGGTGAGCCCGGACTACACGATCCGGCCCGACCCGGCCGGTCTGCTTCCGTTGCTGACGCGGCTGCAAAACGCGGTCGCCGCCTGAGCCTGCCCGATGGAACCCATGGCAGCCACGAACCCGGCCGGCGTTGGCGCCGGCCGGCGCTGGTTGATGCTGGCGGTGATCTGCGCCAGCGCCTTCCTGCCCATGACTGCCTGGTTTTCGGCAACCGCAATCGCACCGCAGCTGACGCAAGTCTGGAGCTTGTCGCCGGCGCAAGGCGCCTGGATCACAGGCGCCGTGCAGGTCGGCTTTGCGGTTGGCGCGCTCGCCTCCAGCATTGCCGGCCTGCTGGACATCGTCTCGCTTCGCAAGGTGATAGGCATCAGCGCCCTGATCACCGCCATTGCCAATCTCTGCCTGCTGTTCGCGCCGTCGGTCAGCATGCTGCTGCTTGCCCGCTTCGCCACCGGCGTTGCATTGGCGGGCGTTTATCCACCGGCGCTCAAGCTGGTTTCGACCTGGTTCCGCAGGGGACGCGGCGTGGCAATGGGTGCCTTGCTCGCGGCGCTGACGCTCGGCTCGGCGTTTCCGCACCTGCTGTCCGCGCTTGCAGCCGATGTCGCCTGGCAGGATGTCATCGTCGCGACGTCGCTCGCTGCATTGGCCGGCGCAATCCTGATCCTGTGCCTTGGCGGCGAAGGCCCTTTTCTCTTTGCCAAATCGACCTTCGACCCCCGGCATATCCGGGCGGTCCTGCAGAACCGCCCGCTGGCGCTCGCCAATCTCGGCTATCTCGGCCACATGTGGGAACTCTACGCCATGTGGGGCTGGATGCTGGCCTATATCAGGGCGGGAAGCCCTAGCCTCGGCATTGATGGCCCGAGATCAGCATCCCTTCTGGCTTTCCTCGTCGTGGCATCAGGCGGAATCGGCTCGATCCTGGGCGGGCTTGTCGCCGATCGCATCGGCCGCACGGCAACGGCAGCAATGATGATGACGCTTTCGGGGCTTTGCGCCCTGACGATCGGCCTCGCCTTCGACGGACCGCTTTGGCTGTTCATCGCCATCGCCGTTCTCTGGGGCATGACCGTCATCGGCGATTCCGCCCAGTTTTCCGTCATGACCACCGAATTGAGCGACCCGCGCTATGTCGGTACGGCGCTTTCCCTGCAGTTGAGCGTCGGCATCGCGCTCACCTTCGTCTCGATCCACCTGACCTCATTGGTAGCGGAGGTGTTTGGCTGGCGCTGGAGCTTTCTCGTCCTCGCGCCCGGCCCGCTGTTTGGCGTAAGCGCCATGCTGGCGTTGCGGCGCATGCTTGCCGCAACGCCAATGGGGCAAAGGTTGACTACTTGAGGATCCACATAGCAGTTTAAACTAGTGTGCGACGATGAAGGTCGCGCCGAACGGCACCTTTCTGGTTACTTCGTTTCTCCACCGGACCGTCCGCAGGCGGCCTCAATGCGGTCATTTTGGAGCACGGCTCCGAACGTCACAAACGAGGTTAGCTAGAGTGGACTGTATGGCGTCACGGGAGCATCCGGAACGATACGGGAAGATTTCTGATTTTGGCCCACGAAAAACTCAATAAATCAACATTCCTAATACGCCCTCCGGGCCCACCAACATTTTAAGCGTTTGATTTCATTGTATTTTATGGCTCATTTCGACACCGCCTTTGGCCTCGACCCCGTCGGTCCCTGAGAATCGGTCACTCAGTATCAGGCGAGGGGGATCGTGATAAATAGCGCGCGGGGCTTGCGTCGCTTGGCAAGGCGGCGACACGTTCGGCGCGTCATGTCCCGGCGGAACCGGAAATTGTGACCCGAAGCAGACTTCTCTTGGCCGGCAGTGTGTACAACCGCTCGTCAGGTCGCGAATTCTTCTACCTTGGCCGCAAATGCACTTCTTCGTGCTGCCGGGCATGGACATCGTGCCACAGTTGTACCGGCTACTCGGCAAAGGGCGATTCACGCAGGATGTCGACCGACAAGCGGCCGCGCGTATATCCTGGAACATATTTCAAAGCGAAGTCGGCGATGAAATTGTCCCTCGTAGTATTCGCATGGTTTCTTGCAATGTCACAAAGGCAAGTCGTCAGATGGTTCTTCATGCCAAGGCGAGGATAGACTGACAAGATCGCGTCCTTGTTGTCGTCGCTCAGTTCATCATACCCGACGCCGCCATAATCACACCCGATACCAGTCAGGCAGCTTACGACGTCGATCCCCTTGTGTCGGGCAATCGATCCGGTGGTGTGTAAGGCGATCGCGTCCCATATTGTGTCCGCGCGCCGCTCTCCCAACTCGTGGGAGAGGGCGAAGGCGCGGCCAGCGTCCGCTCCAACAACCTCGAAGCGACGGTCTGGAGCGCCGCCACGCGCAAGGCCGAGATCATGCAAAAGCACCGCGACAGCAACCAGTTCTGCGTCCGGGGTGAGCGCACGTTTCTGGGTGAGTTTCGCGCCATAAAGCCAGGAACGTACCACATGGTTCAGGAGCCAAGGCGGCGACTCGGTCTGCGCAGCCTCGTAGGCATCCCGGACGGCGCGACTGTCGGGCAGGGTAAGGTCCAATGCCCGACCGACTGCCAGCGCATCAAAGAAGTCTGGCTTGTCGCGGTCGCTCATCTCGTCGCGGTCGCTCATCTCGCGCTCCACGCGTTTCGCGGACACGTGTGGTTCGTCCCCGTTGGCTGAAGAGATTGGCATCGCGATGCCCAGACCAAGGATGCGGCGCCTAGCGATCCTGTAGCGATAACAAAGGCGTGAAGCCCGCACATGTCTGTCACCTCACGTTTGGCGGGCAGCCACCCAGCCTTCGAGACGTGCCCGCCGTTGTGCTCGGTTCGTCGCGCTGCGCGCGTTCACAGCTTCCAGAATTTCAGGCGACGCCGTATCCGGGCGGCCAGCATTGAAGGGCGGTTGGGGCGCGTATTCCAGACCAAGCTGGACCATTTCGGCTACCCGTTGGCCGCTTAGCTCCGCGATGAGGGCCAGAACGAAATCGATGCCTGCCGTGACGCCGCCCCCGGACAGAATATTGCCGTCCCGGACGATGCGGCTATCGTCAACGATGGCACCGAAGATCGGCAGCAGTTCTTGCCATGCCCAATGGCAAGCCGCCCGGCGGCCTGTAAGGAAGCCAGCGGCTCCCAGGATGAGCGAGCCCGAGCATACAGACGTCAGATAGCGAGCAGTCGCCCCCAGCCGGATAATCTCGTTCAGATAGAGCTCGTTTTCGATCGCAGCGACGCAGCCACCACCGCCCGGTACCAGAAGAACGTCACAGGACTCGATCGCGGCCAAGTCCTCCAGGTTCGAGAAGGTGAGACGGTCCGCCGTGATCGACTGGCCACCGAGCGACGCCACCCTGACGTCCAGGTCGGGCGTGCGTGAAAGAAACTGGTGCGGACCGGTGAAGTCCAGTTGAGTGACGCCGTCGTACACTGGCATCACCACACTGATTTGCTGTGACATCGCTTACCTCCTGTAGCAAAAATACGATGAAGGGTGTTTGACCTAAAGGCCAAACTTCCCTATC
This sequence comes from Mesorhizobium neociceri, assembly GCF_013520985.1. Lineage (GTDB taxonomy): Bacteria > Pseudomonadota > Alphaproteobacteria > Rhizobiales > Rhizobiaceae > Mesorhizobium > Mesorhizobium neociceri. The sequence goes on from NZ_JACDTY010000001.1 coordinate 121,592, forward strand.
ATTCGGCCATGAAAAAGCTTGGCTTCTACATCTCTCCAGGGTTTCAGATGCTCGACCTTGCTGGTCCGGCCGGCGCGTTCGAGGCGGCAAATGGCGAGATCGGACGTCCGGTCTACGAGGTCCATATCGTTGCGGCCGGCGTTGGGGCTGTCACCAACAGCCTTGGCATCTCGACAACTGCCGCCGCACTCGACGACCGCACGTTCGATACTTTCATCGTTATCGGGGGCCGGATCGATCCGACGCTTCCGGCAGAGGCTTTGAACGGGATAGTCGAGGCCGCGGGACGGTCCCGCCGCATTGCGAGCGTGTGCACCGGGGCATTCACGCTGGCGGCGGCTGGGTTATTGGACAGGCGCCGAGCGACAACGCACTGGCGACATGCCGCCCGGCTCCAACGCGACTATCCCGCCATCCGCGTCGAGGCCGACCGCATCTTCTGCAAGGACGGCAATGTTTGGACATCGGCGGGCATCACAGCCGGCATCGATCTCGCCTTGGCCCTCATTGAGGAAGATCACGGCTTTGCCATCGCCAAAGCCGTTGCCCAGCATCTGGTTGTCTACCATCGTCGCCATGGCGGACAGTCGCAATTCGCCGCGTCGATCGATCTAGCGCCAAAGAGCGATCGGATCACTGCTGCACTTGGCCACGCACGCGATCACATTGCCGAGGACCTTCCCGTCGAGCGGCTTGCCGAGGCGGCGGGCATGAGCCTGCGCCAGTTCAGCCGGACATTCCGGGCGCAAACCGGCACCACGCCTGCGCGTGTCGTGGAACGGCTTCGCGCGGATTTGGCAAGAGGCCGCATAGAGGCAACGGGGGAACCTGTCGAACGCATCGCGGAAGCAGTCGGTTTTGGCGACGCCGAGAACATGAGGCGGGCATTTATCCGGATCTATGGACGACCGCCCCAATCGATCAGGCGGGCCGCTCGAATCTGAGCTTGAGCGTGTCGTAGCACAACCGCCAGAGTGCGTGGAGAAGCGCCACGATCAGGCGTCCAAACTGGTCCCATGGGTAGTTCCGACACCAGAGTCGCACTGCTAAAAAGTCCAAAGAAGCCGTCATGCGCTGATCCCAGCCAACGGTACCATCGGCATCGTTCTGATATAGTGGCAATCGCCGCGAGACGATCCGGAACACTGCGGGAAGATTTCTAATTCTAGCCCACGAAAAACTCAATAAAATCAATGCTTTTATACATCCTCCGTGCCCGCCATATTATTACAAATCAGTAGCTTATGCTTAAATCTTTGAGTTTGAATTGAACGTTAGTGGGTAAGTATTTTGACTTTTGAATGAAATGGTTTCTGGCCCGTTTGTCAATTTTCTCCGTCTCGTTAATGGCACCCGTCACACGTAGCTTAAGCCTCCTGGTTTCGAAAAGGCCTTGCAACGATGCGTGCGGTAATCGGCGGCAGCGACGTGCAAATAGGCGGGTTCTGAACTCGGCCACAGCCTCAAATTGCTCGAATGCGCTCGTCAGTTAACTTGATCTGACTCGATCCCACAAAGGACGACGTGCCGGCCTTCATCCGCGAGCACACGGAAGAAGGCGTTGGTGTTGATGTCGCCATTGAATGCGCGAGGGCAGGTCGCGGCCTAGAAGCCAGGTTAATAGCTAGCTTCGCCAATTCCAGGAGGCGACCGTCGTTGACCTCTCCGAAAGCGACGATGAGGTCATCGGGATCGTCAACCCGTCGCACGCCAAAGTCTGTGGGTGGCGCAGACGCGGCAGCGCCGGCTTGGTTAGGCCCAGCCTAAGCAGAATTATCGAAAATCATTATTTGTGCATCGCACACAGCATGCTTTGCTCCATCCGCCGGCTGAAAGAGAACAAAAAGAACGTCAGGCGGCAACCTTCGGCGATGCGCCCGAAGCGGGTTGTTTTGGTGCAGACAGCGCCTGACCTCAGAAAAAGACAGGGGAACGTGATGACGACAATAATCTCGAAGTTTCGCCGTGCCGCGCTTGCGGCCGGCATTGCCCTCAGCGCCCTTTCGGTGAGCCTCCACGCCGAAGCCGGCAGCTTGAAGCTGGGCATGACGACCTGGGTCGGATACGGCCCGCTCTTCCTTGCGCGTGACATGGGCTACTTCAAGCAAGGTGGCCTCGATGTCTCGCTCGAAATCATCGAGGAAGCATCGCTGTACATGGCGGCCGTCGCCGCCGGCGAACTCGACGGCAGCGCCTCGACCATCGACGAAATCATGAAGTACCGTTCGAAGGACGTCTGCTTCAAATCGGTCTATGCATTGGACGACAGCCATGGCGGCGACGGCGTCTTGGCGCCGAGCAGCGTCAAGAGCGTCGCCGACCTCAAGGGCATGGAAGTCGGGCTGAATGAAGGCTCGGTGTCGCAGTTCTGGTTCAACATCCTGCTCAAGCAGGCCGGTCTCACCCAGGCCGATGTGAAGATCACCAACATGACGGCCGACGATGCCGCCGCCGCCTTCATGGCCGATCGCATTCCCGTTGCCGTCACCTGGGAGCCGCATCTGACGCTGGCCAAGAAGGAAAATAAGGGGCAGGTGCTGATCGACTCCTCGAAGACACCAGGCTTGATCGTCGATGTGGTGGCGCTGAACTGCGATTACATCACCAAGAATCCTGGGGATGTCGAGGCGCTGGTGAAGGGGCTCTACAAGGCCAACGAGTTCATCAAGGAAAATCCCGAGAAGGCTTACGAGGTGATGGCCAAGGGCGTCGGCGGCTGGCTGAAGGAGCCGAAGGACTTCGCCTCCTCCGCCGCGGGCGTGAACTTCTACGGCAAGGAGCGCAATGCGCAATTCTTCGCTGGTGGCGAGAGTGGTGACGCCGGCAAGCTGATCAAGCTCGGCGGCGATGTCTGGGGCGGCTTCGGCAAGCTCAAGATGGACATCAAATACGACGACCTCGTCGATCCGTCCTTCCTGACAAAGTGATCTGGCCTCGCAAAGCGAGTTCGTTGGACCGCAGGCCGAGCCTTTCGCCTGCGGTCTATCCAGCCCAAAGGGTTTCCCTGTGACATTGGCACCGAATGCAACGTCTCCCATCAGCCATATCGTGACCAAGAGCGTGGATCAGAATCAGCCCGGTCGATCCGTCTGGAAGGCTGTCGCGACGCCTTTTCAGGCCGTGTCGCGCCCTCTCGCCATCACGCTCAGCGTCCTGGTCTGGGTCGCGGTCATCGGCGGCTGGTTCGCTTTGACCTATTCCGGAGCGGTCAAGGAAATGTTCCTGCCGCGCCCGGAATCCGTCGTGTCCACCACCATCAGGATGGCGCTTGACGGGTCGTTGTGGGAGCACGTGCTCGCCAGCGTCCAGGTGGTGCTGATCGGTTTCGTTCTTTCGAGCATCGTGGCGGTGCCGCTCGGCTTGACGATGGGCACCTATCGCATCGTCCAGGCGGCGCTCGACCCGCTCGTCAATTTCATCCGCTATCTGCCGGTGACCTCCTTCGTGCCGCTTTTCATCCTGTGGATCGGCATCGGCATCGAGCAGCGCGTGGCCGTCATCATCTTCGGCATCTTCTTCCAGCAGTTGGTGATGATCGCCGACAGCGCCCGCGGCGTTCAGCGCGACCTCGTCAACGCCGCCTATACGCTCGGCACGAAACGCAGCGACACGGTCTTCCACATCGTCTTTCCGGCCACGCTTCCCAACGTGCTCGACGTGCTGCGCGTCACCATGGGCTGGGCCTGGACCTATCTCGTCGTCGCCGAACTCGTCGCCGCCCGCAGCGGACTTGGCTACATCTCGCTCAAGGCGATGCGCGGCTTCCAGGTCGACGTCATCTTCATGGCCATCGCCATGATCGGTATCCTTGGTCTGTGCACCGACCAATTGTTCCGGGGCATCCGCCGCCTCGTCGCTCCCTGGGCCAATTGAGGAATTCGCTGATATGGACGCCCTGACACTCACGACGAAACCGAAGAGCGCCGACATCGGCGTTGACAATGTGGCGCTGCGCTACGGCACGGGCGACAACGCAGTGCTGGCGCTGGACGGCATCTCGTTCCATGTCGCGCCCAATGAGTTCTGTGTGATCGTCGGCCCATCTGGCTGCGGCAAGTCGAGCCTGCTCTATCTCATCGCCGGGCTCGAGGAGCGCACCGGCGGCACGATCGCCGTCGGCGGCAAGCCGGTCACCGAGCCGGGCGCGGATCGCGGCATGGTGTTTCAGGCCTATACGCTGTTCCCTTGGCTCACCGTGGCGCAGAACGTCGAATACGGTCCGAAGCGGAAGAGCATGCCGGCGGCCGAGCGCAGGGCCATCGTCGAGCATTTTCTCCAAGAGGTCGGCCTGGCGAAATTCGCCAACCATTATCCCTCGCAACTGTCGGGCGGCATGAAGCAGCGCGTGGCGATTGCCCGCGCGCTCGCTAACGATCCGCAGGTGCTGCTGATGGACGAACCCTTCGGTGCGCTCGACAGCCAGACCCGCCACTCAATGCAGAGGCTTTTGCTGAGGATCTGGGACCATTCCAAGAAAACGGTCCTGTTCGTCACCCACGACATTGACGAGGCGATCCTTTTGGCGGACCGGGTGCTCGTCATGTCGGGCCGGCCCGGCCAGATCAAGAAGGAAATCCGCGTCGGCTTCTCGCGCCCGCGCAGCATGGATCTGGTCATGGAGCCCAACTTCATCGCCATGAAGCGGGCAATCCTCGAGCTCTTGAAGAACGACGAAGACGACGAGCACTAAGGCAATATCGGCGGTCTTCGGGGTGGATCACGAAACAGGCATGGCATGAGCATCGAGGCGGCGGAATTCGACTATATCGTCATCGGCGCGGGCTCGGCCGGTTGTGTCCTGGCCAACAGGCTGAGCGCCAACCCCGCTAACCGCGTCTGCCTGATCGAGGCCGGCGGCAGCGACGACCGTACAAGGGTGCGCGTGCCGGCCGGCATTCTCTCGCTCTACGGCAATCCGACTTTCGATTACGGCTACAAGGGCGTGCCGCAGCCGCTGCTCAACAACCGCCGCATTCCGGTCAACCGAGGCAAGCTTCTCGGCGGGTCGAGTTCGATCAATTCCATGGTCTATATCCGTGGCGCTGCGGCGGACTACGATGAGTGGGCGGCACTTGGCTGCGCCGGGTGGTCCTATGCAGACGTCTTGCCGGTCTTCAAGAGGCTGGAGCGGAACCTTCTGTCGCAGAACCCGGCCTATCACGGCTTCGACGGCGAATTGCTGGTCGACAATCCGCGTGATCCCAACGTCGTATCCAGCCTGTGGGTAGAGGCGGGCCGGAACATCGGCCTGCCTGAAAACCGCGACTTCAACGGCGATGGCCAACTCGGCCTCGGCATCTACAATGTCACCCAGAACAAGGGGGAGCGATTCTCGGCTTACACCGCCTTCATTCGTCCGGTTCTCAGTCGCTCGAATCTCCAGGTCATGTCGGGCGTCGAGGTGCTTGACCTGGCAGTCGAAAGCGGGCGCGTCATCGGCGTCAATGTGATCAAGGACGGGGCAGCCCAGCGGCTGACATGTCGCGCCGAAGTGGTGCTGAGCGCGGGCGCGATCGGATCGCCGCGCATCTTGCTTGCTTCCGGCATCGGCCCGGCCGAGGAGCTGAAGGCGGCGGGGGTGGAGCCGGTGATGAACGTGCCCGGCGTCGGCAAGAATTTGCGCGACCATGTCGACGGCATGATCACCGTGCGGTCGAAGAGCGCCAGGACGCTTGGCCTGTCGCTCGCCAATCTGCCGGCGATGCTGGCGGCGCCCTTTCAGTATTTCGTCCGGCGCAAGGGCATGCTGACGACCAATTATGTCGAGGCCGGCGGCTTCGCCAAGACGAGATATGCCGGCGGTATTCCCGATGTCCAATTCCACTTTGTTCCGGGCTACCGCAGCCATCGCGGTAGGCTTGTCGAATATGGCCATGGCTATGCCGTGCACACCTGCGTGCTCAGACCCGGAAGCATCGGCGAAATCACGCTCGAGCGCGACGGCACCCGCCGAAATGTGCTGATCGATCACCGCTTCTTCAGCGACGGACGGGATGCTTTGACTCTGGTCGAGGGCATCAAGCTGGCGCGCTCGATCCTGGCCTCGCCGGTCTTTGCCGGTATTCGCGGAGCGGAAATCCTGCCGGGACCCGATGTCGTCACCGACGACGAGATCCTCGCCTATCTGCGTGCCGAGGCGCTCACCGTCTATCACCCGGTCGGCACGGCCAAGATGGGTAACGATACCATGGCGGTGGTCGATCCCGCCGGCCTCAAGGTGCGCGGCTTCGACAATCTGCGCGTGGCGGACGCCTCGATCATGCCGACGCTGATCGGCGGCAACACCAATGCGCCATCCATGATGATCGGCGAAAAAGCAGCCAAGGCGATGCTGTCATAGTCTCGCGTTGGCCAGTCTCTCCTGGCATTTAGGGACAAGCTAACCACTGCCACGTGAAATCGTAATTTTCGCTAATCAGTCCCTCCAGTACACCAGCGATCTGACCTCCTCGCATCCGCAGAAACTCTTGGGGGGAAAGGACGCAGAAATGTCGGTGGAAAAAATAGACACGCTTGTCGTCGGCGGTGGCCAGGCGGGGGTGGCTATGTCTGAGCATCTGAGCAAATGCGGCGTGCCGCATCTCGTTCTCGAGCGTGGCCGGATCGCCGAGCGCTGGCGTTCGCAGCGATGGGACTCGCTCGTTGCCAATGGGCCGGCCTGGCATGACCGTTTCCCTGGCATGGAATTCCCCGTAACGGGTCCCAACGGCTTTCCCTCCAAGGAGGAGGTTGCGGACTATTTCGCCGCCTATGCAAGGCAGATCAATGCGCCGATCCGCTGCGGCGTCGAGGTCAAGCTCGCGCAAAGAAATGTCGGTCGACCCGGGTTCCGCGTCGAGACGTCGGACGGCGTGATCGAAGCCAACAGCATCGTCGCGGCGACCGGACCTTTCCAGGTCCCCGTCATCCCCGCCCTTGTCCCCGGCGATGCCGGCATTCTGCAGATTCATTCCAGCGCGTACCGCAACCCCGGACAGTTGCCAAAGGGCGCGGTGCTGGTGGTCGGGGCGGGATCGTCAGGTGTGCAGATCGCCGACGAGCTTCAGCGCTCGGGGCGGCGCGTCTACCTCTCGGTCGGCCCGCACGACCGCCCGCCGCGCGCCTATCGCGGGCGCGATTTCTGCTGGTGGCTTGGCGTTCTCGGCAAATGGGACCTCGAGACCCCGGGGCCTGGCACGGAGCATGTAACGATTGCGGTGAGCGGCGCGCGTGGCGGCGAAACGATTGATTTTCGTCGGCTGGCCGCGCAGGGGCTTACCCTGGTCGGCATGACAAAAACATATCAGGACGGCGTGCTGACCTTCGCGTCCGATCTGGCGAAGAACATTGCCCGCGGTGACGCCAACCTGATGTCGCTGCTGGACGAGGCCGACGCCTATGTTGCCCGCAACGGTCTCGACCTGCCGGAGGAGCCAACGGCCCGTCGGATCGACCCGGATCCCGACTGCTTGACAAATCCGCTTCGTGAGCTCGATCTGGCCGAAGCCGGGATAGCGGCGATCATCTGGGCGACGGGTTTTTCCGTCGACTACAGCTGGTTGAAGGTCGATGCTTTTGACGAGAAGGGCCGGCCAAGGCATCAGCGCGGCGTCTCGGTCGAGCCTGGGCTCTATTTTCTCGGGCTTCCCTGGCAGTCGCGAAGAGGGTCGAGTTTCATCTGGGGCGTCTGGCATGATGCCAAGCATGTCGCGGACCGGATTTCGACGCAGCGCAAATATCTGGCCTACCATGCTGCCGCGCGGCGCGAGACGGTGGACGCCTGACCGACGCTAACAACAGCCACGAGCCCGATCTGATGGAGACCAGGATGGCGCACACAAGAATCCGCAAGTTCAACACGAAGGACACCTATCCCGAACAGAAGCTCGATAATGATCTGTGTCAGGCGGTCGTCACGCGGGGTGGTCGGACGGTCTATCTGCGTGGCCAGTGTCCGCAGGATCTCGACACCGCCAAGAATATCGACAGCCACGATCCGGCCGAGCAGACGCACAAGGTGATGCAGAACATCAGGCAGCTCATCGAAGAGTGCGGCGGCACCATGGAGCACCTGGTCAAGGTGGTCGTCTACATCACCGACGTGCGCCATCGCGAGGCGGTCTACCGCACCATGGGCGAGTACATCAAAGGCGTGCATCCTGTTTCGACCGGTCTCGTCGTGCAGGCCCTGGCGCGGCCGGACTGGCTGGTAGAGATCGACGGCACCGCCGTAATCCCGGACTGATGCCATGACCTTCTCCATTGTCGCGCGGTGCAGCCGCACCGGCATGTTCGGCGTCGCGGTGTCGTCTTCCTCTCCGGCGGTAGCGGCGCGCTGCGCCTATGCGCAGGCGGGCGCTGGCGCCATTGCCAGCCAGAACGTCACCGATCCGACGCTCGGCACCAGGGGGCTCGAACTGTTGGCGCGCGGTGCCTCGGCCGCCGAGGCGGTTGCGATCCTGAAGCGCACCGGCGCTTATCCCGAATATCGGCAAGTGCTGGCTGTCGATGCCGCCGGGACGACCGCGATCCATTCAGGCCCCAGGGCGCTTGGCATTTGGGCAGAGGCGCGCGCTGACAATGTCGCCTGCGGTGGCAACATGCTGGCCCATGACGGCGTGCCGCAAGCCATGGTCGAGGCCTTCCTGGCGTCGGAAGGGCATCTCGGCGACCGCCTGATCGCGACCATGCGCGCCGCGCTGAAAGCGGGCGGCGAGGCCGGCCCTGTCCATTCCGCCGGCATGAAGCTGGTGCGCGAGGTGGCGTGGCCGGTCGCCGACCTGCGCTGCGACTGGACCGACGACTGCCCGATCGAACGACTGGCGACACTGTGGGAACTCTACAAGCCGCAGCTCGATGCCTATGTGACCCGCGCGATAAACCCATCCGATGCGCCGAGCTACGGCGTACCGGGCGACGAATAGTCAAGACAGGGGTCACCTGCGATGAGCGAGCTCAGCCACAAGGACTGGATCAGCAAGGCATCTGCGATCCGTTTTCGCGACAAGGCGTTCATCGACGGCAAGACGATTGCGGCGCGTTCGGGCCGGACCTTCGCTAGCATCAATCCGGCAACCGGCGACGTGCTGGCCGAGGTGGCGTCCTGTGGTGAGGAAGACATCGATCTGGCGGTTGCTGCTGCCCGGCGCAGCTTCAACGCCGGTGTCTGGTCGCGGGCCAGTCCGGCGCACCGCAAGGAGGTGTTGTTGCGGCTGGCGCAGCTGCTGCGCGAAAACCTGCATGAACTGGCCCTGCTCGAATCGCTCGATATGGGCAAGCTTGTCAAGGATGCGGTCTCGGTCGACGTCCCCGGATCGGCGGCCATCTTCCAATGGTATGGCGAGGCCATCGACAAGATCTATGGCGAGGTGGCGCCGACCGGCGGCAGCGATCTGGTATTGGTGCGGCGCGAGCCGCTCGGCGTCATCGGCGCCGTGGTGCCGTGGAATTTCCCGCTCGACATGGCGACCTGGAAATGCGCGCCGGCGCTGGCGGCGGGCAATTCGGTGGTGCTGAAGCCGGCCGAGCAGTCGCCTTTCTCGGCGCTCAGGCTGGCGGAACTCGCCATGGAGGCGGGCCTGCCCGCCGGTGTGCTCAATGTCGTGCCTGGCCTTGGCGAGACGGCCGGGCAGGCGCTCGGCCGCCACATGGATGTCGATTGCCTTGCCTTCACCGGATCGACCTCGGTCGGCAAGATGTTCTTGCAGTATTCGGGTCAGTCGAACATGAAGCAGGTCTGGCTCGAAACCGGCGGCAAGAGCCCGAACCTTGTCTTCGCCGATTGCGGCGATCTCGATGCGGCGGCCGACATGGCGGCCTTCGGCATCTTCTTCAACCAGGGCGAGGTCTGTTCGGCCAATTCGCGCCTGCTCGTGCAACGCGGCATCAAGGATGCCTTCGTGGAGAGACTGGCTGAGCGCGCGGCCGCCACCCAGCCTGGCGATCCGCTCGACCCTACCTCGAAAATGGGCGCCATGGTCGATGCCCGCCACGCCGCCAACGTCATGCGCTTCGTCGAGGCCGGCAAGAAGACCGCGCGCCTGGTCGCCGGCGGCGATCGGGTCACGGTCAACGGCCGCGGCAGCTTCATACAGCCCACCATCTTCGACAATGTTGCCCATGACGACCCAATTGCCAGGGATGAGATATTCGGGCCGGTGCTTTCGGTCATTGCCTTCGACGATGAAGAGGAGGCTATCCGCATCGCCAATGACAGCCCGTACGGGCTGGCAGCATCGCTGTGGACCGACAGTCTTTCGCGCGCGCATCGCGTTGCCGGCCGGCTGCGCGCCGGCACGGTTTCCGTCAATACGGTCGATGCGCTGAGCCCGATGACGCCGTTCGGCGGTGTCAAACAATCGGGCTTTGGCCGCGACCTGTCGCTGCATGCACTGGACAAGTACACCGCGCTGAAAACGACATGGATCAAATACTGAAGCCGCGCGGGCGCTTGATCGCGGCGCCCAAACCGGCAACATAGAAGCCCATGCCGCTACGCTTTACCCTGAGACAACTGGAATATTTCGTCGCCGTCGGCGAAGCCGGCTCCATTACCAAGGCGGCCGAGCAGGTCAATGTTTCGCCGCCCTCGATCTCGGCGTCGATCGCGCAACTGGAGGCCGAATTCGGCGTCCAGCTTTTTGTCCGCAAGCATTCGCATGGCCTGTCGCTCACGGCTGGCGGGCGCGTTTTCCTGAAGGAGGCCGCCAGGCTGCTGGCCGACGCCGACGCCCTGCACGATATCGCCGGCGACATCGCCGAAAAGGTGCGCGGGCCGCTGGCGGTCGGATGCCTGCTGACCTTCGCGCAGATCGTCATGCCGACATTGCGCGCCAAGTTCGAGCGCGCCTATCCCGAGGTGCGGTTCCGGCAGTTCGAACGCAACCAGGGTCAGTTGCTCGAAATGCTGCAGCGAGGCGAAATCGACGCAGCGCTGACCTACGATCTAGAACTGTCGCAGGACACGACGTTCGAACCGCTGATGCTGGTGCCGGCATATGTCATGCTGCCACAGGGGCACCGCTTCGCCGGCAAGGCTTCCATCACGACGGAAGAGCTGGCCGACGAGCCGATGGTGCTGCTCGACCTGCCCTATAGCCGCGAATATTTCCTCTCGGCCTTTCATTCGCGGGGGATCCGGCCGAACATTGCCGAGCGCACCGGCGACATCGCGGTAATGCGGTCGATGGTCGCGAACGGCTTCGGCTATGGCATCGCCAACATGCGGCCGCTCAACACGCTGGCGCCCGACGGCAAGCCGCTGGTCTTCGTGCCCCTGGAGGGGGATTTGCGGCCTCTGACCATGGGGGTCGCGTTGCCCAACGCCGAGCACCGCACCCAGACAGTGCAGGCATTCATCGATCATTGCCGCCGTTTCGTCGTCGAACAGGGCGTATTCGGCAGTGGTAGGGTCGTGGAATAGCCACGAACTTTGTCAGGCAACCTGAAGCTGGTGATCGGCAAGCCGCCGCAGCAGATTGTCCAGCATGTCGTCGCAGCGGCGCATCTGTTCGACGCTCACGAATTCGTCCGGTCTGTGGCCTTGCGCCATCGATCCCGGCCCGCACACGATGGTCGGCGTGCCGAGGTCGCGGGTGAACAATCCGCCTTCGGTGCCGAAGGCAACCTTGATGGTGTCGTTGGCGCCGGTTAGCGACTTCACGAAGGCCACAGCCTGCGAATTCGTCGGCGTCTCCAGACCCGGATAGGTGTTGGTGATGTCGATGTCGATGGCCGCCTCCGGCGCGATCGTTGAAGCGGCAGCGGCAATACGCTGCGCCTCCGCGCGCAGGCCCTCAAGGATATCGGCGGCATTGTCGGCCGCGACATTGCGGATCTCGAAGTCGAGTTGGCAGAGGTTCGGTACGATGTTGAGCGCCACGCCGGCATTGATCTTGCCGACGTGGACGGTCGTGTAGGGAATGTCGTAGTCGCCGTCGCGGGCGCCGTCGCGCGCCAGCCGATCCTGTTCGCCGCGCAATGCGGAGACGAAGTCGCAGCCCAGATGAATGGCATTGAGCGCCAGCGGCGCCAGCGCCGAATGGCCTTCGCGTCCCCTGCAGATGGCGCGTGCCGCGAGCTTGCCCTTGTGGCCGGTCGCCACCTGCATGTTGGTCGGCTCGCCGACGATGCACAGCAATGGCCGGTACGGCGCGGACCGCAGCATGTCGATCAGGCTGTGTACGCCGATGCAGCCGACCTCTTCGTCGTAGGAAAGCGCCAGATGCAAGGGCGTGTGCAGACCCATTTTCGCGGCCTTGAGGCACGCGGCAAGCGCGCAGGCCACGAAACCCTTCATGTCGGCAGCGCCACGGCCGTAAAGCTTGCCGTCGCGCGCGCTCATCTCGAAAGGCGGCAGCGTCCAGTCCTGGCCGTCGATGGGGACGACATCGGTATGGCCGGACAGCATCACGCCGGGAGCGTCGGCCGGCCCGATGGTGGCGAAAAGGTTCGCCTTATGGCCGTCCGCGCTGCGGATGATCTGGCATGCAATGCCCTGTGCCGCCAGCAACTCCGTCACGTAGCCGATGAGGTCGAGGTTCGAAACGCGGCTCACCGTCGGGAATGCGATCAGCTTTTCAAGGATTCGGATGCTGTCCATGTGTTGTAGGTCTCATTGGCCGTGCGCGCTATCTAGCATCGCGTGGGCGCGGTGCTGAAGTCGCATTTGGCTCAGCCGGGATTCACCAGATGCTAATCCAGGCGGCGGGGGCTGATTAGGCGCGTCCTAATCGGCACAGAAGAAATCTGTAGTTTTCCGGCACGCGCCGCAACTTATGAGTAGGTTTTACGGCATCTACCCACTGGGCGGACCGGCCGGCGCCAAGGTTTCATCACCACGCATGCCGCGATGTGACGCGGGCAGGAAGGAAGCACCATGCGTGATCCACGCTACGACATTCTGTTCGAGCCCGTGAAGATCGGTCCGGTGACCGCCAAGAACCGCTTCTACCAGGTGCCGCACTGCAATGGCGGCGGCTATCGCGACCCTTCGGCCGCGGCCGAGATGCGCCGCATCAAATCGGAAGGCGGCTGGGGTGTCATCTTCACCGAGCAGACCGAGATGCACCATACATCGGAGATCACGCCCTTCATCGAGCTCCGGCTGTGGGACGATGCCGATATCCCGGCACTAGCGATGATGGCCAAGGCCATGCACCAGCATGGCGCGCTGGCCGGCATCCAGCTCGCCTATTCAGGCATCAACGGCCCCAACCTCTACACCAAGGAAGTACCGCGCGGGCCGTCGGCCTTGCCCATCCGCACCTTCACCAACGATCCGGTTCAGGCGCGCGCCATGGACAAGCAGGATATCCGCGACCTGCGCCGCTGGCATCGCAATGCCTTCAAACGTGCCAAGCTGGCCGGCTTCGATCTGGTGTGCCTCTACGGCGCGCATGGCTTCGGCATCATCCAGCACTTCCTTTCCACCGCCACCAATCAGCGCAGTGACGAATATGGCGGCTCGCTGGAAAACCGCTCGCGGCTGATGCGGGAGCTGATCGAGGAGGGCAGGGACGCCATCGGCGACACTTGCGGCCTGACGCTGCGGCTGTCGCTGGACGAGATGATCGGCGAGCTGGGGTTCGCCAATTCCGAAGTGCGCGACATGATCGAGATGCATGCCAACTTGCCCGACCTCTGGGATCTGGCGCATGGCGCCTGGGAGGACTGCTCCGGGCCGTCGCGGTTCAAGGAGGAGGGCGCGCAGGAGAGCCTGGTGTCCGGCATCAAGAAGCTGACCTCGAAGCCGGTGGTCGGCGTCGGGCGCTTCACCTCGCCGGACGTGATGGTGAAGATGATCAAGTCCGGTACGCTTGATTTCATCGGCTGTGCGCGCCCGTCGATTGCCGATCCCTTCCTGCCGAAGAAAGTGGAGGAGGGGCGGATCGAGGACATTCGCGAATGCATCGGCTGCAACATCTGCATCACCGGCGACATGACCATGTCGATCTCGCGCTGCACGCAGAATCCGACCTTCATGGAGGAGTGGCGCAAGGGCTGGCATCCCGAACGCATGCAGGCCAAGGGCGACAGCGACAGCGTGCTGATCGTCGGCGCCGGTCCCGCCGGACTGGAGGCGGCGCGTGCGCTCGGCCTGCGCGGCTATCAGGTGGCCCTCGCCGAAGCCGGCACCGAACTTGGCGGTCGCGTGGCGCGCGAATGCCGCTTGCCCGGCCTCTCGGCATGGGGCCGCGTGCGCGACTATCGCCAATATCAGATTAGCCAGATGTCCAATGTCGACGTCTATTTCGAGAGCCGATTGTCGGCCGAGGATATCCTTGCCTTCGGCTTTCAAAACCTTGCCATCGCCACCGGCTCGACATGGCGCCGCGATGGCGTGGCGCGTGCGCATGTCGTGCCGATGCCGGTGGACCCGGCCATGCCGCTCTATACCCCGGACGACCTGATGGGCGGAAATGTACCGACCGGCACTGTCGTGCTGTTCGACGACGACCACTACTACATGGGTGGCGTTCTGGCAGAGCTTATGGCGCGCCAGGGCGCCAAGGTGACGCTGGTGACGCCGTCAGCGTATGTGTCCGACTGGACCCGCAACACACTGGAGCAGGGCGCCATCCATCGCCGGCTGGCCGGGCTCGGCGTCGAGATCGTGCTGAACCGGACCGTGACGCGCGTCGTGCCGGGAGGTGTTGCCACTGCCTGCGCCTACACCGGCACCCGACACGACATCGCCGCGGACGCCGTGGTGCTGGTGACGTCGCGCCAACAGGACGACCAGGTCTGGCGCGACCTGAAAGCGCGGCGCGACGAATGGGCCGACAATGGCATTCGCTCGATCAAGGTCATAGGCGATGCCGAGGCGCCAGGTCCGATTGCCTGGGCGACCTATGCCGGGCACCGCTTCGCGCGCGAGCTGGACGAAGACGATATCGGTGATGCGCTGCCGTTCCGCCGTGAAGTGACGGCCTTGGCGGCGGGGTAGGCCGATGGCATGGCTTGAATAGGGAAATGACGCCGCCACAAGCCGATCGTGTTTCGCGCAAGCGTGTCGAAATCTGATGTCGGGATCAATCGCAAGACAATACGGAACGATACAGGAAACTTTCTGATTTTGGCCCGCGAAAAACGCAATAGAATCAACGTCCTCTGGGCTTACCATTATCGTTATTTATCAATGGCTTGATGCTATATTTTGGCTCGGTTAGCCAAGTCATGGCTGGCGAACCTCCATGCATGGCGTTGATTTTGTTGATTTATGGTGGGCTACCGAGGACTGGCGTGAGGGAATCGAACTAACGTTCACTGTAGGGAGGCGCGCCTACGAAAGGCGCTCCAACAGTCCTGTTACAATACCGAGCGCAGGAAGTCGGCCGTCTCGGGTTTCTGAGGACTGTCGAATATCTGCTCGGGCGTGCCGAGTTCGTGAATTTGCCCTTGGCAAAAGAAGGCGACGCGATCTGACACTTCCCGTGCGAAGCGCATTTCGTGCGTCACCACGATCATCGTCATTCCCTCTTTCGAGAGCATGCGCAGAGTGTCCAGAACCTCGCCGACCAATTGTGGATCGAGAGCGGAGGTCACCTCGTCGAACAGCATGTAGTCGGGTGACATGGCCAAAGCGCGTGCGATCGCCATTCTCTGCTGCTGTCCGCCGGAAAGACGCGATGGGAATGCCCTGAGCTTTTCGCCGAGCCCGACATGGCCGAGCTGTTGGACGGCGATGGCCTCGGCCTCCTGCTTCGACTTGCCCAACACCTTTCTCGGAGCAAGCATGACGTTTTCGAGGACGGTGAGGTGTGGAAAGGCATTCCACTGCTGGAAGACGATGCCGATCCTGCGGCGAAGCTTGTTGAGGTCCGTGGCCTTGGCGTGGACGTCGATGCCGTCAACGCTGATGCTCCCCTTCTGAATGCCCTCGAGACCGTTGATGCACATCAGCATGGTCGATTTACCGGAGCCCGATCCGCCAATCATCGACAAGACTTCGCCCTTCTTCACATTCAGGCTTACACCTTTGAGAACGTGCAGAGTGCCGAAGTGTTTGTGTACGTTGTCTATCTCGATCATTGTATCCGCCACCTCTTCTCGAGCTGTGCTCCGAGCCTCGCAATCGGGAAGCTCATCAGGAAATAGATCAGGCCAGCGATGGACAGGACCAGAAGCGGCTCCTGCACTCTGGTGGTGACGATCTGCGAACTCCGCAGGAGCTCGACGATGCCGATCCAGAGCACGAGAGCGGTGTCCTTCATGACTCCCAGCGCCAAACCGATCCAGCTTGGAAAGACGATCCTGGTTGCCATCGGCAAAGTGATCGACACCACCTCCTGAAACCAGGTCAAACCGAGCGATCGGGCGGCGCGCCTGGTTGTTGTAGGGACTGCTGTCACGCCGCTTCTGACGATCTCGGTGCAAAATGCAGCGGCATAGATGCCGAGGCAAAGGCAAGCCACCAAATAGGTCGGCCAGTGAAGGCGGAACATGCTGTTGAACGAATTGAACAGCACCAGTTGGATGAGCAACGGAATGGACCGGAAGATGTCCAGAATTCCGCCAATTGGCCAACTGATCCACCAGGGTGAACCGGCTCTGGCCAGGCCGAACAAAACGCCGAGGCTGGTGCCGATGGCCACTGAGGCCAAGGTGATGGCGATCGTGGTAACCGCACCACTCAGCATGAAGAGAATGTCGTTCCAGGATAATGAGGCGCCAAAAAACATCTCCAGCCCCTCAATAACGGAATAGGCGCGACGCGAGTAAGCGCGCGCTAATCGTGAATATTTTCGATATGAGGTAATACAGGCAGGCTGCAACGAAGAAATATTCGAACGTCCGGTATGTCACGACGTTCAATTGTTGCGTAACTCCGGTCAGGTCACTTGTCAGGCCGACTACCACCCCAAGGGATGTCATCAGGATCGACCAGACCATCTGGTTGGTCATGGCGTGGAACACCGCGCGCAGCATTTGCGGCAGGACGATGTGCCACATGGTGCGTATTTGGCCCAATCCCAAGGAGCGCGCCGCGCGCGTCTGGGTTTCCGGGACAGCGGAAAAGCCACCGCGAAAAGTTTCGGCGAGATAGCCGGCATTGTTGAAGGTAATGCCCAGCAGGAGTGCGGAATAGGAGTCGACACGAAGCCCGAAGGATCCGAGGCCGAAATAGATCAGGTAGATCTGAAATAGGGCAGGGGTGTTTCGCGCGGTCTCGATCCATATGTCGGCCAGGGCCGAAAGCGTCTTTCCGCCCGATCTTTTTGCAAGCGCCAGCAAAATGGCGAAAACCGTGCCGATTGCCATCGCCAGCGCCGCGATTTCGAGGGTCACCAACGCCCCCCACAGCATTTCTGGCAGCGAATGGAGCACGGGACGCCACTGGAAGGTGTATGCCATGCGAGGACCCCCTTCATGCGTTGGATACTGTCCCTCGGATCAGCAACAACGTGTCGCCGTCGCCGAGCATCCCGGACGCAATCACAAGACCGCGTCCGGGACGGCGCGAACTGCTACCGATAGACGCCTGCTACGGTGAGGTCCGGAGCCGGACCGCCTTCTGTCCCAACCCATTTCTTGTAGAGTTCGGCATAGCGACCGGAACGGACCTGTCGGTTCAGGAACAGGTTCACGTAGTTGAGCAGGCCCTGCTCGTGGCGCTGCACCAGGATCGCGCAATAGTCAGCATCGACGGGAGCGTCGCCGACAATCTTCAGGCCGGGATATTTGCCCGACTGGATGATGGATGTCGCGATGGTGGATGTCGTGTAGGTCGCGTCGATCTGCTTCTGGCTCAACGCCAGGAAGGTGTCCGATTGAGACTGGAAGGTCAGCATCTTGCCGTTGGGGTCATTGAAGCCTTTGACCGACGCTTCAAGAGCAAGCGTCTCATAGGCGCCTGCCGGCCCTCCTACCGTGTGCCCCTTAATGTCAGTCGGGCTTTTGATGCCGGAATCTTCGCGCACCAAAACGATGGTTTTGAACACGAAATAGGGGATCGAGAAGCCGATCGTTTTCGCCCGCTCAAGCGTGTCGGATGCGACCGCGATGCCCACATCAGCTCGCCCTGAAAGAATTGCGGGAATCCGATCGGGGTCAGGCGTGTCGACGATTTCGGCTTCCACGCCAAGTGCCTTCGCCAGATCATTGCAGTAGTCGACGTCAAAGCCGATCGGCTTGTTGTCTGCGTCGCGCGCCCCGTTGGGCGGGAAATCGAGTTCGATCGCGCATCGCAGCTTGCCGGCCGAGATGATGTCGTCCAACTGGTCGGCATGTGCCGCAGTCGCAAGTCCGGATGTGAGGGCGGCGGCGAAAATGAAGGGAGAAATACGCATTTCAGTTCCTCTCTTTGTTTTGGGTTGAAGGCTTCTGGATATGACAATTGATATCGTATTTAGAATATCGTATACGATACTACTGTACAAGAAACCCGTAGGTAAGCGGATCGGACTCATCGATGACCCAGTTGGCGAAGCCGCAGATGGAGGCTCGCCCGCTCACTTCGGGTATGACGGCGTCGAACTCCCCGACCTTCGTTTCGCTGAGAACGCGTCCTTTGAAAATCGTCCCGATGATTGACTCGTTCACCAGGGTTTCTCCCACGGACAGCTCCCCACGCAGATGCAATTGCGCAAGGCGGCCGGCTGTCCCCGATCCCGTTGGAGATCGATCGATCGCCCGGTCAGCATAGACGCAGCAATTAGCCTGCGTTGATCCCTCATGACGAGGGGCGCCGTAGACCATGACGCCGTAGACATCGTTGAACTCGGGAATTTCGGGATGAACGAAGGGCATCTTGGCGTTGATGGCAGCCTTGATCTCGTAGCCGAGCTGCATGACCCTCTGCAGATCCTTTTCACGGATGGCGACGCCGTGCTGGCCTCCATCGACATAGAAGTAAGTTGCGCCGCCATAGGCAATGTCGCCGCTCACCTGGCCGAATGTCGGTGTCTCAACGCTGACATCCCGCTTGAAGACGAATGACGGGACGTTCACGAACCGAACGGACCCGACCCTTTCGCCGTCCCATTCGACAAAGGCTTCGATGAAACCGCAGGGGGCGTCTATGCCGACGCGTGTCTCCGGCGACACCCGCTCGATCCAGCCCAACTCGACCGCGGCGGTTGCGAGCGCGATGACACCATGGCCGCAATGTGGGCTGTAGTCGGTATTGTTCAGGAAGATGATGCCGAAATCCGCACCTTCGCTGACAGGCGGAGTCAGGTAGCCGCCGTACAGGTCCTTGTGGCCGCGCGGCTCCAGCATCACGGCGCGCCGATAATGATCGGCTTTTTGCTTTAACCAGGTGGCACGCTCCACAATGGTCTTGCCGGGGATTTTTGGCAGCCCTTGCGTTACAAGCCGGAACGTCTCGCCGCAGGTATGCAGCTCGACTGTGTTCAAAGACCTCTCGTACTTCATGTCTCTCCCCAAAACGGTATCTCTCGCCAATCCGTCGTGGAGGGGCGGGCAGGGCAACATCGTCCCGCAACACCGGAGGCGCCAACCTCAAGTGATGTGTCTCCAGGGCAAAGCGAACCCTCGTACAGAATATCGTATACGATAAACGGAAGACGTCAAGTGGATAAATACCTGCTTGGGCGCCGTTGTGGGTTTCCGGCAGAGGGAGGGCTGATTCGGCGCCCGGAGGCGTCTATTTGCGAATGTTTGCCAACAGCGATGCGCATGCCTTGGTGATGTGGTCGTGCAGCAACTGTGCCGCTCGACCGGCGTTGCCCTCGCGACATGCGGCGAGAATTTCGCGATGTTCCCTGTCATCGACGCCGGTCCCGCCCGACAGCGTGAGCTGGATGCGCAGATAGCGCTCGATCCGGTCGTTGACGGACCGGATGAGGTTCATGAGGAAGGCCCGGTCGGCATCCTCATACAGGCATGAGTGAAATTGCCAGTTGAGCTCGGCCCATCGAGCTACATTCGTCTCGCGTGCGAACGCGTCGCAATATTGTTCTGCCCGCCGGAACGTCTTCGCCGTCATATGTGGCACAGACAGTTTCAGCGCGTTCGACTCCAGCATCGCTCTTACTTCGAAGATCTGCGCGATCTCGGGCTCCGAAACGCTTTTGACGACGGCGCCGCGATTGCGCTGGAACTCCACCAGGCCTTCGGCTTCGAGGCGCTTGAGCGCTTCGCGGACCGGTATCTTACTGACATCGAAAAGTTTTGCCACGTCGTCCTGGCGAATGGGTTCCCCCTCGTCGAACTCGCCGGTGATGATGGCTTCGCGTATGTGCTTGGCGATGAGGTCCGATGCCGTCGGTGCGGAGCCGAGAGAAGGCAGACCTGCAGGATTTAAGGGCAACGATACCTCCAGGTTCACAATTTGCTGCGCGTGGGTGGAATCACGGGATAGGCAATTTCGTCTGACATAGTATCCAGCCCGTATACAATATTCCCAACAAAATTGGCTTGGGTTTCGCGTTGGACTATGGGCAAGGGGGGCCGTTGACAAGCGGATAGCGTATACGATATTCGATATAGAGATAGCGTGGGCCCTGCGCCTTTGCAAGCTTACGCCCGTATTCGTCGAATGGCGGCTTGTTGCTCTAACACTGGTACGACATGCTCAATCCCCAGCATCCTCTGCCGGCAGTCATCGGCTACGTTGCGCCGCTGAGCGCCAAGGCGGGCGAGGTTCTTGAGTTCAAGATATCGTCGGCCGGCAATCGGGATGTTTCAGCAAGTGCCGTCAGATTGGACTGCTGTGACCCTAATCCGACCGGCCCAGGACCGAAGAGCGAAAGGGTCGAATTTGGATTGGAGCGTCGGTATCGGGCGGTTGAGCAGAGGGCTCATCTGGGCTCCTGCGCTATTGGACCCATCCCAAAACGCCCCGAGGGCCTAGTCGTCAGCCTTATCGTTCAGCCAAGAGTTTCAAGTGCTTCTGGCCAGACCATTTTCTCGCTGCAGAATTCTGATGGCTCCAATGGCTTGGCGCTGATTCTGGTCGACAAAACTCTCGTTCTGAAGACGCTACGGCCATCTCTGACAGCCGTCGAACTGAAGCTCGATCTGCGGCTGAACGAATGGACGAAGCTCGATGTCAACTTCGACGAGAAAGGCGTCTCTGCCCGCAAGTCTCCCGTTCACTCCCGCGGAGGCGCAGAGGTTGTTGCCGTCGCGGCGAATGACGTTTTGAACGTATTTCGCGATGTCGATCATATCTGCTTTGCGGCGACATGGGTTGGACATCCACAGGACTGCTTCAACGGCTCGATCGAAGCGCCTGTGGTAAGCGACACCAGTGGCAATATCCTGGCCAGTTGGACCTTCGAGAACACCATCGGCCGCGAATGGATTGAGGACAATGTCGATCGATCGCGCTGTCTCGAGCTCATCAACATGCCGATGCGCGCCGTCAGGTCGTCAGGCTGGACCGGCCGCAACGTGGACTGGAGAGTCGCGCCACAGGATTATGCCGCAATCACTTTCCACTCCGACGATCTCAGCGACTGCAAGTGGGAAACGACAATAGCGATTGAGGTGCCGGCGGGCATGCCCTCGGGCGTCTATGGTCTTTCAGTCGACAACGGGATCGGCACCGACATCATTCCGTTTTATGTCCTGCGCAGCCCGCAATTGCCCAGGCAAAGAATCTTGTTCGTGGCGCCAACGTTCACCTACATGGCCTACGCCAACCACGCTCGGGGTAATTTTTCCCGTCCACTGCAAGCGCGGGTCAGAGAGTGGAATGCCTACCCCCACAATCCCGATAATATAGGCGCCTATGGCTATTCCACCTACAACCGCCATCCGGACGGATCGGGCATAACCCTGTCGTCGCGGTTGCGGCCGATCATGACGATGCGTCCGCAATATCTCACCTACTTCGACGCAAATGGCTCGGGGATGCGTCATTTTTCCGCGGATTCTCATCTGACAGATTGGCTGACGGTCAAAGGCTTCGAGTTCGATGTCTTGACCGACGAAGACCTGGATCGCGATGGGGCAGACGCGTTGTCCGGCTATGATGTGGTCCTCACGGGAACACATCCGGAATACCACACGCGCCGGACACTTGAAGCTCTCATCTCCTACAGGGAGGGAGGCGGCAAGCTGATGTATCTCGGCGGCAACGGCTTCTACTGGAAGATCGGCCGCAATCCGGACGAACCCCATATGATCGAGATTCGCCGGGCCGAAGGCGGAATGCGGGTTTGGGCCAGCCAGCCCGGAGAATACTACAATCAACTCGACGGCGAATATGGCGGGTTGTGGCGGCGCAACGGCATCGCGCCGCAGAAGGTCGCCGGCGTCGGCTTCACCGCCGAAGGCGCCTTTGAAGGGACCTATTATGTCCGCACCAAAGAGTCGTTTGAGGCCGATCTGGCATTCCTGTTCGACGGCATCCCGAGCGACCAGAGAATAGGCGACTTCGGCCTCTCCGGTGGAGGCGCCGCAGGATTTGAAATCGACCAGGCCGCGGCGGATCTGGGGACACCGCATTTTGTGCGCGTCGTCGCCGCGTCCGAGGGCCATGGGCCAACGTTTGAAACGACATTCGAAGAACTGCTGCTGCCGGGCGTTTTCGACGGCGGGCCGCGACCTTATGGCGGCATCCGCTCGAACATTGTTTACGGCATGGCAGACAATGGCGGCGGCCTGTTTTCCGTGGGTTCGATCACCTTTTGCGGCAGCCTTTCGCACAATGGCTACGACAACAACGTCTCACGCCTTCTGGAGAATTGTCTGCGGAAGTTTCTCGAGGTGCCGCAATGACGACCCAACAGGCCGATGGCCGCATCAATTTCGATGATCTCCGATCGCTCCTTCGGAACATCTTTCTCAACCATGGAACGTCGAGCATCGTTGCTGACATTCTTGCTGCAAATTGCGCTGGCTGCGAGCGGGACGGCGCCATCAGCCATGGCATATTCCGAATTCCAGGATATGTGGCATCGCTTGCGACCGGATGGGTCGACGGCAAGGCCGAACCTGACGTCGATCGGACGAGCCCTTCCTTCATTCGTATCGACGCGCGCAACGGCTTCGCTCAGCCGGCGCTGGCCGCCGGCGCGGAAGCGGTCAGGACCGCGGTGGAAAGCGCTGGCATCGCGATCATTGCGATCCGGAATTCTCACCATTTCAGCGCGCTCTGGCCCGATGTCGAGCCGTTCGCCCGCGACGGCCTGCTGGCGCTTACCTTCGTCAACGGTCTGGCAAACGTTGTGCCGCACGGCGGTCACACCGCGGTTTACGGCACGAACCCCATTGCCTTCGCAACGCCCGTGGCTGATGCCGAACCACTCGTTGTCGACCAGGCGACAAGCGTGATGGCCAATGGAGAGGTCAGACTTCATGCCCTTGCCAACAGTCCGCTTCCGCCAGGGACGGGCCTCGACAGTGCTGGAAGACCCTCCACAGATCCTCATGCGATCCTGGCGGGCGGAGCGCTGAACACTTTCGGCGGCTACAAGGGGTCGTCCATTGCGCTCATGGTTGAGCTCATGGCCGGGGCGTTGACCGGCGGCCAGTTGTCCTTCGAAAATGACTTTGGCGAGTGTGTCGGCGCGCAGACGCCGAAGGCTGGCCAGCTGCTGATGGTCATAGACCCGACGCGCGGTGGCAACGCCGGATTTGCTCAACGCGTCTCGTTGCTGTGCTCACGGCTGATCGATGCCGGCCAGGATCGGCTGCCAGGGCAGCGACGCTACGCAAGCCGCCTCAACGCACAACGCCTCGGCATTCCAATCTCGCAGGACAACCTTTTCCAACTAAGAACCTTGGCTGGCTGAAGGGGGAGTTTTCCCGCGGAACCGCACGAACGAATTCAAAACCATCATTGGAACCAACATGACCAACCTTGTTCAAGACAAAAGCCGGCTCGGCCTCAAGCGGTCGCTTACATCCTCGCAGATCGACCAGCTAGTGGCACTGTTTCAGGCCGAATGGTGGACAAAGGGCCGAACCCGGGCTGACACCGAAATTGCCTTGCTAACGGGTGGGCCGATGTTTGCGTTCGTGGATCCCGAGAGCGACGATCTCGTTGCATTCGCCCGCACCATCACGGATGGCGTCTACAAGGCGATGATCTTCGACATCATCGTCAAGGCCACCTGGCGCGGCACGGGATTGGGCGCTCTGCTGATGGAGACCGTGTTGAACGATCCAGCGCTCGTCAACGTCAAGCACCGAGAGCTTTACTGCCTGGAGGACATGGTGCCGTTCTATGAAAAGTGGGGGTTCACGGACAAGCTGCCGGGCCTCTATTTCATGAGGAAATCCACCTAGAGGCGAGAGTTCCAGTCGCCCGCATCCGGTACGAGGCGGCCCATCGCATGGTTGGGTCAATCACTCTCGCTCTCTTGCTTGGGGTGAGGCTGAGCTCGCATGGCGGTGCGCATTCTGTTGGTCAGTTCGAAATGGAGGGGAGGCGTCGATGCGCGCTTCGAAAGTGATCCACGTTGTAAGTTGCCATGCTGCAGGCGAGGTCGGCGACGTGATCGTTGGCGGTGTCGCATCTCCACCCGGTGCGAGCGTGTGGGAGCAGGCCCGGTTCATCGCCGCCGACCAGACCCTGCGGAACTTTGTTCTCAACGAGCCTCGCGGTGGTGTCTTCAGGCATGTGAACCTGTTGGTGCCGCCAAAGACGCCGGGCGCACAGTTCGGGTGGATCATCATGGAACCCGCGGACACGCCACCCATGTCCGGCTCGAATTCGATGTGCGTCTCAACAGTTTTGCTCGAGACAGGGATGGTGCCAATGCAGGAGCCCGAGACTCGAATGGTGCTTGAGCCGCCAGGCGGCGTGATTGAGGTGACCGCACACTGCCGGAACGGCAAGGCCGAGAGGATCAGCGTGCGCAATGTTGCATCGTTCGCAGACAAGCTCGATGCGCAGCTCGACGTGGCGGGCATTGGCACTTTGACTGTGGATACCGCCTATGGCGGGGACAGCTTCGTTGTTGTCGATGCGAAGGCGCTCGGCTTTGCACTGCGCCCTGACGAGGCGCGCGAACTTGCGGAGCTGGGTGTCAGGATAACCCGGGCGGCGGATGAGCAGCTTGGCTTCTCACATCCTGAAAATTCTGAATGGAACCATATTTCGTTCTGTCAATTTGCCGGCCCGATTGTCTCGGAAAACAATACGCTCAAAGGCGTCAATGCAGTTGCGATCCGCCCCGGAAAAATCGACCGTTCACCCTGTGGAACCGGTTGCTCGGCTCGGATGGCCATTCTGCATGTGAAGGGTCGTCTGGCCATCGGACAGCGGTTCGTGGGAAAATCAATCATCGGATCCGAATTCGAGTGCCACATCGAGTCAGAGGTCTCTGTGGGCGGCAGAGCCGGCATCATTCCGGTTGTTTCGGGAAGCGCGTGGATAACGGGTATCCACCAGCACATGCTCGATCCGAGCGATCCATTCCCGACCGGCTATCGGGTTTCTGACACCTGGCCGGCTGAGGATGTCGGTGCCGGTCGAGCAGGGGTATGAATCCCGCCGGCTAAGGGCTGGCCGGACAGCCAGGCCACCACCAGACACCCGACGCACATTGGTTCATCCGACTTCTGACGAATAGCCAATGTTGCTCGGGGACTGTGGCTTGCATTAGTCAGGCTCTTTTCTTCGGGTCGCCAGGCCATACCAAGCGCAAGCATCGTTGGTTGAGGTCCCGCAACCAAATATCAAAACGCTTGCCTTGTGCGGTCCGTCTTGGTTTGTGATCATGCGAAAGGGGCAGGAGATAGTTCCCCGTGAACCCCTGTAGACAGGAGCCGTCGTGGACGCCAGACCCAACTCCCCTGAAGCTCGTGACATCCGCTACCACCTGCATGGCTATACCAACGCCCGTAAACATCAGGAGTCAGGTCCGCTCATCATCGAAAAGGGCGATGGCATCTATGTCGAAGACGTGGCCGGCAATCGCTACATCGAAGCGATGGCGGGCTTGTGGAGCGTCGCCGTCGGCTTCTCGGAAAAGCGGCTGGTCGACGCCGCCGCGCGGCAGATGTCGAAGCTGCCCTATTATCACGACTTCGGTTCGAAATCGCATTCGCCGCTTGTCGACCTAGCCGAGAAGCTGGTTCAGATGGCGCCAGTTCCGATGAGCAAAGCGTATTTCACCAATTCGGGCTCCGAGGCCAACGACACGGCAATGAAGATGATCTGGTATCGGTCGAATGCGCTCGGCCAGCCAGCTCGCAAGAAGATCATCAGTCGCAAACGCGGCTATCACGGCGTGACGATTGCCTCGGCTAGCCTGACCGGGCTGCCCAACAACCATCTTTCATTCGACTTGCCGATCGCCAACGTGCTCCACACATCGGCGCCGCACTACTGGCGTGATGCGGAGCCAGGTGAAAGCGAAGAACAATTCTCGAGCCGTCTTGCCGATGATCTGGAGACGCTGATCCTCGCCGAGGGGCCCGAGACCATCGCCGCCTTTTTCGGCGAGCCGATCATGGGTGCGGGCGGGGTCATCGTTCCTCCGGCAGGCTATTGGGCGAAGGTCCAGGCGGTGCTGTCGAAATACGACATCCTGCTCGTGGCCGACGAGGTCATCTGCGGCTTTGGCCGGACAGGCGAGATGTTCGGCTCGCAGACCTTCGGCATCAAGCCCGACATTATGGTGCTGTCCAAGCAGATCTCGTCGTCTTACCTGCCGATTTCGGCGCTGCTCATCAATGAGAAGATGTTCGAACCAATTGCGGACGAGAGCGACCGCATCGGTACGTTCGGGCATGGCTTCACGGGTGGCGGCCATCCCGTCGCCGCAGCCGTGGCGCTGGAGAATCTCAAGTTGATCGAGGAGCGCGACCTTGTCGGCAACGCGCGTACGGTCGGTGCGCACATGCAGGCACGGTTGCGCAAGCTCACTTCGCATCCGCTCGTCGGAGAGGTGCGTGGTGTGGGTCTGATCGCCGCCGTCGAATTGGTCGCTGACCAGACCAGCAAGGCGCCGTGGGGGAAGCCCGGGGCGCTTGGCGGACTGGTCAACGGATTCCTGCAGCAGAATGGCGTGATCTCGCGCAACATGAGCGATGCGATAGCCTTCTGCCCGCCGCTCATCATTACCGAAACCCAGGTCGATACGCTGATCGATGCTTTCGAGCGGTCGCTCGCCGCCGCTATGCCGCAGGTTCGGCCGCTGGATTGAACAAGGTGATTGCAGGCGAGTCTTGATGTCGCAGGAGCCATCGCCCCTATTCGGCCTCGTCGCAGCGGCCTCCGCCTCGGTAGCTCCGTTGGGCCAGGAACCGAATCCTTGCTTACTGTGGCATCTCAAGTCCCTGCCGCAATCCTGTAGCGACGACTGAGACCCTGAATTTTCCGGCAAGTGCCCGGTCGAATATGGCGCCGACGATGATGTCGGCGTCGGCGTCGACCTCCTCGCGGATGCGGGTGGCGGCCTCATCGACTTCGAACAGCGTCATATCCATGCCGCCCGAGATCGAGACCAGGACGCCCTTGGCGCCGATCATCGAGGCTTCGTCGAGAAGCGGGTTTGCGATTGCCGCTTCGGCGGCTTTCTTGGCGCGGTCCTCACCCGTGGCTTCCCCGGTACCCATCATCGCGCGGCCCATGTCGCGCATCACCGACTTCACATCTGCGAAGTCGAGATTGATCAGCCCCTCCTTGACGATGAGGTCGGTGATGCAGCCGACGCCGGAATAAAGGACGCGATCAGCCATGGCGAAGGCGTCCGCGAAAGTCGTCCTGGCGTCGGCGATCCTGAACAGATTCTGGTTCGGAATAACGATCACGGTATCGGCGCATTCGCGAAGCTGCTCGATGCCCTCTTCGGCGGCTTGCATCCGGCGTTTTCCTTCGAAGGTGAATGGCTTGGTGACGACCGCCACCGTCAGAATTCCGGCTGTGCGCGCAGCGTTCGCTATGACGGGCGCGGCACCGGTCCCGGTTCCGCCCCCCATGCCGGCGGTCACGAAGCACATATGCGTTCCCGCAAGGTGGTCCCTGATCTCGTCGATCGATTCCTCGGCTGCCGCACGGCCGACCGCGGGCAGCGATCCGGCGCCAAGGCCTTCCGTGACGTTGGCTCCCAACTGGATCAGCCGCGATGCTTTAGACATGGTCAGTGCCTGGGCATCGGTGTTGGCGACGATGAATTCCGCCCCCTGCAGATTTTCGGCAATCATGTTGTTGATTGCATTGCCACCACCGCCGCCGACGCCGAAAACGGTTATCTTCGGCCGCATTTCCGAGATGACGGGCCTTGCCGCGGTGCTCATCGTCTTGTCTCCTTGATCGACAAAAGGTTCATCCCGGAACGCGACGCTTGAACACGCCAGGTGCAAGAATCACGTTCTATAGCCTTGGCACAGGGAATCAGAGGGCGAACTTTGCGGCAAGACAAGATGTGGGACTTGTACCATATACGCCTATCCAAGCCGACCTTTTGAACGAGTCTCCAGTCCAATCTTTTGGAATTGGCTCAGATTCTGGCCAGCGAAAATCCAGCAATCCTTCGGGATCGCACCCGTCAAGCTTCACGCACCCGCCTCACGCACCAGGACCTTGAGAATCTGACGCCAGCCACGTGCAAGCGGGCTTTCGGCGCGCCTATCGAGCAGCAGCACGCCGCGCCATGTCCGATTCGGGTCGCCCGGTTTACTGAGCACCCATGCGGTGACGGCATATTCGCCCACTGTGAAAACCGATTCGTGCCAGCCACCAAAGCCTGAGCGCCAGCATGCGGCTCGGCTGGCGGCTGATCGACGCCTGAGGCTTAGCGGATCGGCATCTTGCCGCGAAACAACGGCTGATGGGCCCCCATCAGGGCAGTAATCCGGTCGGCGACTTTTCGTACCGGCCGGGAGTGGCGTTCCTCATGATGGGTGACAATCCACTGGTCCGTTTCGAGTTCGGGGATAGGCTGAGCGACGCGAACCAGCCGCGGATCGCTGTCACCGACGAAGCACGGAAAGACGGAAAGGCCGGCACCGGCGGCCACAAGTTCGCGCACCGAATGGGTGTTGTTGCCGCGCACGGCGATGCGGTCACCGTGATGGGCTTGCAGCCAGCGCGCCGAGGCAATGTTTGCTCCTTCGCCGGTGACGCCGACGAACAACCCGGCGGCGATGCCGTTGATCAGGTGGCGCCCGGAATAAATGGCGTGGGCGACCTTGCCGCTCTGACGGCCGGCCAGCCACTGCTCGGTCGGGCGCTCGCTGCGGATGCCGATATCGGCGGCGCGGCGACCGATGTCGACCCGGTCGGTGGTGGTGACGAGTTCTACCCTGATGCCGTCATCGACCGTCCAGATTTCGCCGATATGGGCGGAAACGAAGGCCGAGGTCCATGGCCCGGCCGAGACGCGAACAATGCGGTCGGGCAGGTTTCCC
The DNA here is from genome assembly GCF_013520985.1 of Mesorhizobium neociceri. Taxonomy (GTDB): domain Bacteria; phylum Pseudomonadota; class Alphaproteobacteria; order Rhizobiales; family Rhizobiaceae; genus Mesorhizobium; species Mesorhizobium neociceri. Next base: position 150,848 of record NZ_JACDTY010000001.1, read on the forward strand.
TCGCGCCAGCGGGTCAGCGACTGCATTGCTGCCTCGACGTCTTCGGCGCGCCGCAGCAGTTCTTCACCGACCGGGGTTAGCCGGTAGCCGGTCTGCTGACGCACGAACAGCGCCTCGCCGATCTGCTTTTCGAGCGCGGTGACGCGTCGTCCGAGTGTGGCTGCGCTGAGGCGCGTTGTTGCCGTTGCCGCGCTCAGGCCACCCAGCCGCGCAACGTCGAGAAACAACCTCAGATCATCCCAGCCAATATCCATTTTGCAGAATTGAAAAACTCCTTGCGACGGTGGCTGTAGCGCGAGGCGGGCATCACGCGCAAGTATGCAGGCATTGGAGGCGTTGGATAATCCTGCCCTGGCGGGATAATGACAGGCGCCTCGACTGGCCAGGAAGTCAGCACAATCCGTTCGATCGTGCATACGCTTTGCGCAGTTGCTTTGCGTTTTCGACCAACCCAAGAGCGCGGGTATTCCGCTCGCCAAGGAGATGATCATGTTGCATGAACTTCGACACCGTTTCGCCCGCTGGCTTGCCTATCGCCAGACGCTTGCGAGCTTGAGGCGGCTTCCGGACAGCATATTGGCGGATGCGGGCCTTTCTCGCGACGAGATCCGCGAGCGTGCCCGCGACGCCAGCCTGCGTCGTTGAGATTGGAGGCGGGCATGCAGAGAATGGAGCCGGCGGCGACGGTTGCCTTGCCTGACGTTCACTGCCACATATTGCAACATCGAAGGTCACATGAGGATTCGGTGTCTTCTGACAGCAGCCAGCCGGTGCGCGCGCTTGCAACGCGGCGCCACGATGAGATTCTGAAGCGCGTGGGCGCGCAAGGGTCGGTCAGCATCGCCGAGCTTGCCGGGTTCTTCGATGTCTCGCGCGAAACCATCCGCCGCGACCTGAAGCTGCTGTCCGACAAGGGGCAGCTCGATATCGTGCATGGCGGCGCCGCCCGCTTCGAGCCGAGCGAACCGGCCATGAGCCTGCGCAGCCAGGAGAACGCCGCAGGCAAGGCGGAGATCGGCAGAATGGCGGCCGGTCTGGTCAAGAACGGAATGGTGGTTTTCCTCGATTCCGGCACCACCACGCTGGCCGTGGCGCAAGCCATGACCGACTTGCGTGACCTGACGATCTGCACCGCCAGCCTGCCGATTGCGCTGCATTTGTGTCATGTGCCCGGCATGCGGGTGCATATGCTGGGCGGAGAAATCGACCCTGGCGAGGAGGCGGCTTCCGGTATCGATATGCTTGAAGCCATGGCGCGGTTTCGTGTCGACATCGCCTTCCTCGGCGGCGGCGCGCTTTCGCCTGACGGCGAGGTCACCGACTTCACCCGTGCCGGCGCCGAACAGCGCGGACGCATGATCGCGCTCGCCGCCAAAACCTATTTCGTGCTCGACCGCAGCAAGTTCGCAAAGCTGACGCCGCTCCGGATTCCGAATTTTCAGCGCGCCGCCGGGGTGATCGTCGATGCCAGGCCGCAGGCCGACATCGCCGAGGCGCTGGCGCGCAAAGGACCGAGCCTCATGGTTGCGCCATGATGTGATATTTTGTTGCATTTTGTGTTGATTTTTGGAATGCCTCTGCTATGGTCGCTGCAGATTTCGCGACGGCAGGATCTTCCATGGCAAACGAATTCCCCACCCAGGCGCGCGTCGTCATTGTCGGCGGCGGCATTATCGGCTGCTCGGTCGCCTATCATCTGACCAAGCTCGGCTGGACCGATGTGGTGCTGCTGGAGCAGGGCCAGCTCAGCGGCGGCACTACCTGGCACGCTGCCGGCCTTGTCGGGCAATTGCGCAGCCATTTCAACATGACCAGCCTGATCAAATATTCCACGCAGCTCTATGGTGAGCTGGAGGCCGAGACGGGGCTTGCCACCGGCTGGAAGAATTGCGGCTCGCTGTCGGTGGCGCGCACCGCCGACCGCATGACGGTGCTCAAGCGCACCGCCGCCTCGGCCCGCGCGCAAGGGGTGGAGATCGATGTCATCTCAGCGAAGGAAGCCGGCGACCTTTGGCCGGTGATGTCGACCGATGATCTGGTCGGCGCCGTCTGGTTGCCGGGCGATGGCAAGGCCAATCCCACGGATCTCACGCAGTCCCTGGCCAAGGGCGCGCGCAATGGCGGCGCCAAGATTTTCGAGCGGGTCAAGGTCACCGGCATTACGGTGAAGAATAGCGTCGCTTGCGGCGTCGAGACGGATCGCGGCGACATTGCTGCCGAAATCGTCGTCAACTGCGCCGGCCAATGGGCGCGCAAGGTCGGGCTGATGTGCGGCGTTTCAGTGCCGCTGCATTCGGCCGAGCACATGTACATCGTCACCGGCCGGATCGAGGGCGTGCATCCGGATTTGCCGGTGATGCGCGACCCCGACGGCTTCATCTACTTCAAGGAAGAGGTCGGTGGCCTGGTCATGGGTGGCTTCGAGCCGCATGCTAAGCCGTGGGGCATGAACGGTATCCCCGAGAATTTCGAGTTCGCGCTGCTGCCCGACGACTGGGACCAGTTCGAGATCCTGATGGAAAACGCGCTGGTGCGCGTGCCGCAACTGGCTGAGGCCGAGGTCAAGAAATTCTACAACGGCCCCGAAAGCTTCACGCCGGACAACAATTTTCTCCTCGGCGAGGCGCCGGAGCTGAAGAATTTCTATGTCGGCGCCGGCTTCAACTCGATGGGCATCGCCAGTGCCGGCGGCGCGGGCAGGGCGTTGGCCGAATGGATCGTCAACAGCGCGCCGACCATGGATCTGTGGCCGGTCGACATCAGGCGCTTCGCCTCGTTCAACAACAATCCGCGCTGGCTGCACGACCGCGTGAAAGAGACGCTCGGCCTGCACTACGCCATGCCGTGGCCGAACCGCGAACTGGACACTGCAAGGCCATTCCGCCGCTCGCCGCTCTACGACCGGCTGGCCGCCAAGGGCGCCTGCTTTGGCTCCAAGATGGGTTGGGAGCGCGCCAACTGGTTCGCTGCTTCTGGAGAGAAAGCCGAGAACGACTATGCCTTCGGCCGCCAGAACTGGCACGAGGCGGTGAGGCGCGAGATGAAAGCAACGCGCGAAGCCGTCGCCCTCTTCGATCAGACCTCCTTCGCCAAGCTTCTCGTCCAGGGCCGCGACGCCTGTGCCGCACTCAACCGAATCTGCGCCGGTGATGTCGATGTGCCCGTTGGCACATCCGTCTACACGGGCGTGCTCAACGATCGCGGCGGCTACGAAAGCGATCTCACGGTGATGCGGCTCGGCTCGGAAAAATTCCTTATCGTCACCGGTTCCGCGCAAGCGGTTCACGATGCCGACTGGATCGTCAAGAACATCCCGGCCGATGCCCACGCCATCCTGACCGATGTCACCTCGTCCTATGCGGTGCTGGCGTTGATGGGGCCGCGCTCGCGCGACCTGCTCGACAAACTGTCCTCGGCGGATCTTTCCAACGCCGGCTTCCCCTTCGGCACCATCCGCGAGATCGATATCGGTTACGCCACAGCCTATGCCAACCGCATGACCTATGTCGGCGAGCTCGGCTGGGAGCTGATCGTGCCGACCGAATTCGCCGTTGGCGTCTACGAGGCGCTGCATGAGGCCGGCCGCGAATTCGGACTGCTCGACGCCGGCTATTACGCGCTCGACGCTTTGCGCATCGAAAAGGGTTTTCGCGCCTGGGGCAGGGAACTGACGCCTGACATCAACCCCTGGCAGGCCGGGCTTGGCTTCGCTGTCAGCATCGACAAGCCGGGCGGTTTCATCGGTTGCGACGCGCTGGTTAAGGCAAAGCCATCGGCGGCACCGGCCAAGCGTGTCGTGCTGTTCACGCTCGACGATGCCGAGCCGATGCTGTGGGGCGGCGAGCTGATCCTGCGCGATGGCAGACCGGTTGGCGAAGTACGCTCGGCCGCCTACGGCCACACGCTCGGCCGCTCGGTCGCGCTCGGGCTGATCGAGAACGAAACCGGCGTCGACACGGCGTTCCTTAACGGTGGGCGTTTCGAGATCGACCTCGCCGGCATTCGTCATGCGGCCACGGCCCATCTGCGCAGCCCCTACGATCCGAAGTCGGAACGGGTAAAGGCGGATGTGGTGGAGCTTCGCGCGGCGGCGGCTTAATCCACCGACATCGAGCGCGCCATGTCGAGAAAGGCGCGCACCAGCTTGCCGCCGCTGCGTTCGCGCAGGCAGATCAGCGCTTCGTCCATCAAGGTCTCGGGCGCGTCGATGGTGATCGGCACCAGCCGCGAATCCTGGCCGAATTCGGCCGCCGAGACAAAGCCGATGCCGGCGCCCGAGGCGACGATCTCGCGGACGGCTTCGCGGCCTTCGGCCTCGATCACCGGCCTCAGTTCGATCTTCGAAGCGCCTGCGAGGTCTTCGAGCTTCTGACGCGTTTTCGAACCGCGCTCGCGCATGACCAGCGACTCCTGGGCAAGCTGCTTGAGGGTCAGCGATTTCTTGCCGGCCAGCGGATGATCGATCGAGGCGAAGGCGATGATCGGCGTCGAGTTCAGTTTGAGCACCTCGAAATCGCGCCCGGTCGGCACTTCGCCCAGGACGCCGATGTCGGCATCGTAGCTGTAGAGGCTGCTGATCACCGTTTCGGTGTTGCCGGCACGCACCGAAACCTGGACTCCGGGATAACGAGCCCGGAAACTGCCGAGGATGTGCAGCAGATGATGCGCGGCATCGGCGACAATGCGCAGCGTGCCGGAGCGCAGCGCGCGCGACTCGGTCAGCAGTTCGAGCGCCTGCTGCTCGGTGTCGAACATGCGATGGGTGATATCGAGCAGCTTCTGGCCCGATTGGGTCAGCGTCACCTGCTTCTTGTTGCGGTTGAACAAGAGGACATCATACTCCTCCTCGAGCTTGCGCACCTGATCCGAGATCGCCGGCTGGGTCAGGAACAGCGCTTCCGCGGCGCGTGAAAAACCGCCGGAGATCGCCACCTGATGAAAGGCCCGTAGCTGGACGTAGCGCATCTCTCGTGCCTCCGAACGCCTGAAATCGCACGGCAGTCTATCATAAGGTGCACTAACTAAAAGATAGAAATGAACGATTTGACTTATGTCTGACCGGCCATCAGCCTTACGGTAGGCCGACGTCCCTGCCGGCCGTTGGAGGCGCGGCCATGCAATTTTCCATCATCCTGCTGCATCTCGCAGGTGCCGTCATGCTGCTGCTGTGGGCCGTGCGCATGGTGCGCACCGGGGTCGAGCGGGCCTGCGGCCCTGCCTTGCGCGATGCGCTAAGACAGGCGCGGGGCGCACGGCTCCGGTCAGCCGGCGCCGGCACCGTGCTTGCAGTGCTGCTGCAGAGTTCCACCGCGGTCGCCATGCTGGCGGCCGGGTTTGCCGCCAGCGGCATGATTTCAGTATCCGGTGGGCTGGCGATCCTGCTTGGCGCCGATCTCGGTTCGGCGCTCGTCGTTCAGGTGCTGTCATTCAACCTCAGCTGGCTGGTGCCGGCGCTGATCCTGGTCGGCGGCGCGATGTTCCTGAAATTCGAGGCACGTGGCATCAAGCAAGGCGGGCGCATCCTGATGGGCATCGCCTTCGTGCTGTTGTCGCTGCACATGGTCAGTGAGGCGACGGCGCCGATGCGACAAAGCGCCTTGTTGCCGCTGGTAATCTCCTATCTGCGCGCCGACTACTTCACGGCGTTTGTCGCCGCGGCTTTGTTTACATGGCTGATCCATTCCAGCGTGGCAGCGATCCTTTTGTTCGTCACGCTCGCCGCGCAGGACGTCCTGCCAGTCGAGGTCGGTCTGTTCTTCATCCTCGGCGCCAATTGCGGCGGCGCGCTGATTGCTGTGTGGCTGACGCGCGGGGAGGCTGTCGAGGCGCGCCGTGTCCCGCTCGGCAATCTGATCTTCCGGGGCACGGCCGCGTTTGTAGCCCTGTTCGTGCTTCAGGCCGTTGTGTTCCCGGCACATCTGTTCGGCGCAACGGAAGGCCGCCAACTGGTCAATTTGCATCTCATCTTCAATCTCGCACTGGTCGTCTGCTGTCTGCCCTTCACCGGCCTGATGGAAAGGTTGGTCACCTCTATGATCGCCGACAGACCGGAGGCAAAGGCAGGCGAGGGTGCCGATCTGATGTCGCGTCGCGCCAGCGCGCTCGACCGCACTGTCATGCGCACACCGCGTCTCGCCCTGGCCAGCGCTACCCGCGAATTGCTGCGCATGGGCGAAGTCGTCGAGGTGATGCTGCGTCCGGTGATGGATTTCTTCGACGCCGGCACCGCCGAGCAGATCCGCCAGGCGCAGAAGCTCGACGAAGAGGTCAACCGCGCCCATACCGACATCAAGCTTTACATAGCCGAGGTCAATCGCGGCAGTATGATTGCGGCTGAAGCCCAGCGTGGCATAGAGCTCACCGACTTCGCCATCAACCTCGAACGCGCCGGCGACATCGTCGCCAAGAACCTGCTCGTGCTCACCCGGGAATTGCGCGACAAGGGCCTGCGTTTTTCAAGCGATGGCTGGAGCGAATTGTCCGGGCTTCACAATCGTGTCATGGCCAACATGCAGCTTGCGCTCAACGTGCTGGTGTCGAGCGACCTCGACTCGGCGCGGCAGCTCGTCGTCGAAAAGGAGCGGATGCGCAAGCTGGAACGCATGAGCCATGACCGTCACCTCAAGCGCCTGCAATCGGGAATGCCGCAGAGCATCGATACCAGCGACATTCACCTGGAGGCGGTGAGGGCGTTGAAGGAGGTCAACTCGCTGCTGGCCTCGGTCGCTTATCCCTTGCTGACGCAAAGCGGCGATCTGCTCGAAAGCCGGCTGGCGAGGGGCAATGGGGTTGCGGACGAGATGGTTTCCGCAGTGGCATGACAAGACGGAACTGTTCGATGAAGCCGGCCAATTTGTCCATCGCATAAATCGATACTTCGATATGAAATAACGATTTTACAAATATATCATTCAGGCCGAGAGTAAGGCCACATCGAAAAGCGATCTGTCGGAGGACACCATGCTCGCCGAGACCAAATTTGCCCCAAAGCCCTTGGAGGCGCCGGCGCTGGGCGAGCCCTATCTGCTGACTCCAGGCCCGCTCACCACGGCCTATTCGGTCAAGCAGGCGATGCTGCGCGACTGGGGATCGTGGGACGGCGACTTCCGCGCCATGACGGCCGACCTGCGCCGCCGCCTGCTGGCGCTGACCGGTGATACCAGAGACGAATTCGACTGCGTGCCGATGCAAGGCAGCGGCTCGTTCTGCGTCGAGGCGATGCTGGGTTCATTCGTGCCCAAGGACGGCAAGGTGCTGGTGCTGGCCAATGGCGCCTATGGCCTGCGCGCCGCGCAGACGATGCAATATCTCGGCCGCGCCTGTACGCTGATCGACAAGGGCGACTATCTGCCGCCGCGCGGCGACGAGGTTGCGGCAGCGCTTGAGGCCGATCCGGCCATCACCCATGTCATCGCCATCCATTGCGAGACCAGCTCGGGCATCCTCAACCCTATCGCCGAGATTGCCGAGGCCGTCCACGCCAAGGGCCGCAAGCTGCTGGTCGATTCCATGAGCGCCTTCGGCGCCGTGGCGCTCGACGTCAACGAGATCCGCTACGAGGCGATGGTCTCGTCGGCCAACAAATGCATCGAGGGCGTGCCGGGCTTTGGCTTCATCATTGCCCGCAAGAGCGAACTGGAAGCCGCCAGGGGCCGCAGCCACTCGCTGTCGCTCGACGTCCATGCGCAGTGGGCGCACATGAACAAGACCGGGCAGTGGCGCTACACGCCGCCGACGCATGTCGTCGCCGCCTTCCTCGAAGCGCTGCGCCAGCATGAGGCCGAGGGCGGTGTCACTGGGCGTGGCGCCCGCTACACCAGGAACCGCGACGTGATGGTCGCCGGCATGCGCGACCTCGGCTTCGAAACCTTGCTCGGCGACCGCTGGCTGTCGCCGATCATCGTCACCTTCTTCAACCCGGCCCATGCCAGTTTCGCCTTCGACCGTTTCTACGAGCTGATGAAGGACAAGGGCTTCATCATCTATCCGGGCAAGCTGACCGCCGTGGACTCCTTCCGCATCGGTTGCATCGGCCAGATGGACGAGCATGTCATGCGCCGCGTCGTCGAGGCGGCGGCTTTCTCACTGCATGAAATGGGCGTCGATACCGCGGCTCCACCCGCCGCGGCACTCGCCGAGCGCGCCAAACTCGCCGCCTGAAGCGGCCGATTTCGAGGGATTTTCGATGAACCAGATGTCTCCCATTAATGTCGCCGTTAACGGCCGCACCTACGCCTGGCCGCGCGTGCCGGCCATCGCCATCTGCCTCGACGGCTGCGAGCCGGCCTATCTCGATGAAGCGATCAAGGCCGGGCTGATGCCGGCGCTGGTCAGGATCAAGGAGAAAGGCACGGTGCGCTTTGCGCATTCGGTCATTCCGAGCTTCACCAACCCCAACAATCTGTCGATCGCCACCGGCCGCCCGCCGTCAGTGCATGGTATTTGCGGCAACTATCTCTACGAGCGCGAGACCGGCAAGGAGGTGATGATGAACGACCCGCGCTTCCTGCGCGCGCCGACCGTCTTCCAGGCTTTCTACGATGCGGGCGCCAAGGTTGCGGTGGTGACGGCCAAGGACAAGTTGCGCGCTCTGCTCGGCAAGGGTCTCGCCTTCGACGAGGGCCGCGCGCTGTGCTTCTCGGCGGAAAAGTCCGACACCACCACCAAGGCCGAGCACGGCATCGACAATGCCTCCAAGCATTTCGGGCTGCCGGTGCCGGAGGTCTATTCGGCGGAACTGTCGGAATTCGTCTTTGCCGCCGGCGTCCAGCTGCTCAGGGAATTCCGGCCTGATATCATGTATCTGACGACCACCGACTACGTGCAGCACAAATATGCGCCTGGTGTGCCGCAGGCCAACGCCTTCTACGAAATGTTCGACAAGTACCTGACCGAGCTCGACGCGCTGGGTGCTGCCATCGTCGTCACCGCCGACCATGGCATGAAGCCCAAGCACAAGGCGGACGGTTCGCCTGATGTCGTCTATGTCCAGGACCTGCTCGACGAATGGCTGGGCAAGAATGCTGCCCGCGTCATCCTGCCGATCACCGATCCCTATGTCGTGCACCACGGCGCGCTCGGTTCGTTTGCCACCGCCTATCTGCCTGATGGCGCCGACCAGGCCGGCATCATGGCCCGGCTGGCCAAGATCGACGGCATCATGCTGGTCGTCGACAGCCCGACGGCCTGCGAGCGGTTCGAACTGCCGGCCGACCGCATTGGCGACATCGTGCTGATCTCGACCGAGAACAAGACCATCGGCACCTCGGAACACCGCCATGATCTGGCGGCGCTCAATGAACCGCTGCGCTCGCATGGCGGGCTGACCGAGCAGGAGGTGCCGTTCATCGTCAATCGCGTGCTGCCGGACCTGCCCAACGAACCGACGCTGCGCAATTTCGACGCCTTCTACTACGCCACGATGGCGGCGGCGCTGGCTTGATGTCGAGTGTGAACGTCGACCCCCACTCCGCCTCGCTGCGCTCGGCACCTCTCCCCCGATCGACGGGGGAGAGGAAAGGCGCCAAGACTGGCTACGGCTTAGCCTGTAAACGTTGAGGGCACTGACCTCGCCTGATTTCCTCTCCCCCGTCGATCGAGGGAGAGGTGGCCCGAAGGGCCGGAGTGGGGGTCGATCCCTCCGCCACAACGCGCCCAAGAATCTGCCGGAGCAGAGCACATGACCAAACTCGATACCTCCATCAAGGTGCGCCACGAGCCGATGCGCATAGCGGGGCGCAAGGTCAATGCCGATGACGTTGTTCCCGTCCACTATCCCTACACCAATGCGGTGGTCGGCACCGTGCCTGCCGGCCGCGCCGAGCACGCTCGCCAGGCCTTCGAGATCGCCGCCGGCTACAAATCGAAGCTGACGCGCTACGAGCGCCAGCAGATCCTGTTTCGCACCGCCGAAGCGCTGGCGTCGCGTCGGGAAGAAATCTCCGATCTCATCACGCTTGAGCTCGGCATCTCCAAGACTGACTCGCTCTATGAGGTCGGCCGCGCCTATGACGTGTTCACCCTGTCGGCGCAGATGTGCATCCACGATGACGGCCAGATTTTCTCCTGCGACCTCACTCCGCACGGCAAGGCGCGCAAGATCTTCACCACCCGTGAGCCGCTGAAGGCGATCTCGGCGATCACGCCGTTCAACCATCCGCTCAACATGGTTTCGCACAAGGTGGCGCCGGCGATCGCCACCAACAATTGCGTGGTGGTCAAGCCGACCGAACTGACGCCGATGACGGCGCTGCTCTTGGCCGACATTCTCTACGAAGCCGGCCTGCCGCCGGAAATGCTGTCGGTGGTGACAGGCTGGCCGGCCGATATCGGCAACGAGATGATCACCAACGAGAACATTGACCTGATCACCTTCACCGGCGGCGTGCCGGTGGGCAAGATGATTGCCCGTACCGCCGGCTACAAGCGCCAGGTGCTCGAACTCGGCGGCAATGATCCGTTGATCATCCTCAATGATTTGTCGGACGACGATCTGGCAAGGGCGGCGGACCTGGCGGTGGCCGGAGCGACGAAAAACTCCGGCCAGCGCTGCACCGCGGTCAAGCGCATCCTCGTCCAGGAAAGCGTCGCCGACCGCTTCGTGCCGCTGGTGCTGGAGCGGGCGAAGAAGATCCGCTTCGGCGACCCGATGGACCGTTCGACCGACCTCGGCACCGTGGTGCACGAGAAGGCGGCGGCGCTCTTCGAAGCCCGCGTCCACATGGCCGCCGAGCAAGGTGCCGACATTCTCTACAATCCCGGCCGCCAGGGTGCGCTGCTGCCGCCGATCGTCGTCGATCGCGTGCCGCACACATCCGAACTGGTGATGGAAGAAACTTTTGGGCCGATCATCCCGATCGTGCGCGCGCCGGACGATGACGAGGCGCTGATCGCGCTGTCCAACTCGACCGCCTTCGGCCTGTCGTCGGGCGTCTGCACCAACTCCTTTCCGCGCATGCAGAAATACATTTCGGGCCTGCAGGTCGGTACGGTCAACATCTGGGAAGTGCCGGGCTACCGCATCGAGATGTCGCCCTTCGGTGGCATCAAGGACAGCGGCAATGGCTACAAGGAAGGCGTCATCGAGGCGATGAAGAGCTACACCAATGTGAAGACATTTTCGCTGCCCTGGTCCTGACCGGGCGGCATTGATTGGCAGACAATGGAGGGAGCGTTCGACGCTCCCTCATTCGCGTTTCGGAGACCATGATGGCCGCGATACCTGAGCTTGTGCATACCGAGGGCGATTCCAACACCACAGCCGCACGCGGCCGCTGGGACGCCGGCCAGGACGATCCGCGCATACGCGACCTGCTCGACCGCGACGCGGCCGCCTTCATGCATCAGAGCCTGTCCAGCCCTTGCCTTTCGACCATCGCCAAGGCCGAAGGCATCTGGATCGAGGACACCGCCGGCCGCCGCTTCATGGATTTTCATGGCAACAGTGTGCACCACCTCGGCTACGGCCATCCGAGGCTGGTGGCGGCGATCAAGAAGCAGCTCGACGAGCTCTGCTTTGCGCCGCGCCGCTTCACCTGTGAACCCGCCGTCGAGCTGGCAGAAAAGCTGGCAGCACTGGCGCCCGGCGATCTCGGCAAGGTGCTGTTCACCACCGGTGGTTCGGACGCCATCGAAGTGGCGCTGAAGATCGCGCGTGCCGCGACCGGGCGCTTCAAGACGGTGTCGTTCTGGGATGCGTTTCATGGCGCGGGCTTCGGTGCTGCCAGCGTTGGCGGCGAGGCGACCTTCCGCTCGCACATCGCGGGGCCGATGATGACCGGCACAGAGCATGTCGCGCCCTGGGACGGCTATCGCTGTCCCTATGGCCACGATTCGCTTGAAGCCTCCGGGCTCGCCTGCGCCAACATGATCGCCTATGTGCTCGGCCGCGAGCAGGACGTGGCTGCGGTTGTCGCCGAGCCGATGCGGGCAACGCCCAACCCGCCGCCGCCCGGCTTCTGGAAACGTGTGCGCGAAGCCTGCGACCGGCACGGCACTTTGCTGATCTTCGACGAAATCCCGACCGGCCTTGGCAAGACCGGCAAATTGTTCGCCCATGAGCATGATGGCGTGACGCCCGACATCGTGGTGCTCGGCAAGTCGCTCGGCGGTGGCATCCTGCCGATCGCCGCCGTCATCGCGCGCCGCGATCTCGACGTCACCGGCGGCTTCGCCATCGGCCACTACACCCACGAGAAAAACCCGGTGACGACGCGCGCCGCGCTGACGACGATCGACATTATCCTCAAGGAAGGACTGGTCGAGCGCGCAGCCGAACTCGGCCAGCATATGCTGGGACGCATGCAGGGCCTGATGGCGCGTTCGCCAAATGTCGGCGACGTCAGGGGCAGGGGACTGATGGTCGGCGTCGAGCTCGTCGAGGATCGCGCCACACGCCAGCCGGCACGGGAGCTTGCCGAACGTGTGTTCTATGCCTGTCTCGAACAAGGGCTGAGCTTCAAGGTCAGTCAGGGCAATGTGCTGACGCTATCGCCGCCGCTGGTCATCTCGAAAACCGATCTCGACCGCGCGCTTGATATCGTCGAGGGCGAGGTGCTGGCGGCCTGACCACGACGGCCAATCGTCGGCTTTTCGCAGCACGGAATCGCTGCCGCGACAGGCATGCGACAGTTCCATGGCAGGTATCAGAAGAACTTTGCCTGTCATAAAATAAATAGATTTTACTTATCGATCACCAATCCCCAAAGTTGATCCAACGACGACCTCCACAAGCGCTACCGGGCGGCAAGATCCCGACGGCGCGATCGTCACAGTGCATCGCAGAATGTGCCATCAATCACAGGGGAACTGATCCATGAAATCGCGAAACACAACCATCGCACTGGCCTTCGCCGCGTCGCTGCTGGCGTCGTCGGCTCTTGTCGCACCGGCGCTCGCCGATGGCGTCGTCACCATCTATTCCGCCGACGGCCTGCATGACGGCAATGGCAGCTGGTATGAGACCGAATTCGCCGCCTTCACCAAGGCCACCGGCATCACCGTGCAGTATATCGAGGCAGGCTCGGGCGGTGTCGTCGAGCGCGTCGCGAAGGAAAAGTCAAACCCGCAGGCCGACGTGCTGGTGACCTTGCCGCCCTTCGTCCAGCGCGCAGCCGCCGACGGCCTGCTGCAGGATTACAAGCCGGAAGGCGCCGACCAGATCGACGGCGGCACCGACAAGTACCGGCCGCTGGTCAACAACTATATGAACTTCATCTACAACAGCGCCGTACTGGCGGAAGCGCCGAAGAGCTACGACGACCTGCTCGATCCGAAGTTCAAGGGCAAGATCCAATATTCGACGCCCGGCCAGGCCGGCGACGGCACCGCCGTCATGCTGCAGATCATCCACGCCTTTGGCGGCGAAGATGCCGGCTTCGAGTACATGAAGAAATTGCAGGACAACAATGTCGGCCCGTCCGCCTCTACCGGCAAGCTGACCGCGCTGGTCAACAAGGGCGAGCTGCATGTCGCCAATGGCGATCTGCAGATGAACCTGTCGCAGATGGCCGACAACCCCAACATCAAGGTGTTCTGGCCCGCCGGCCCTGACGGCACCCGCTCCACCTTCGCGCTGCCTTACGAAATCGGCCTCGTCACCGGTGCGCCCAATGGCGACAACGGCAAGAAGCTGATCGACTTCCTGCTCGCCAAGGAAGCCCAGTCGACGATCAGCTCGGTTGCGCTCGGCATGCCGGCACGCAAGGACGTCAAGCCGGACGACGCCAATTTCGCCAAGGCGCAGGAAGCGATGAAGGGCGTAACCATCTGGTCGCCGAACTGGGACGAGGCGCTGAGCAAGCTTCCCGACTACGTCAAGAAGTGGAACGAAGTGACCGGAAGCTGATCCGCAAGGGAAACCCGGAGGACAACGCCATGTCGGCCGCAGCCTTTACAGGTGCCAGTGTCATGGACATCGACGCCGCGAAAATTCGCGGCGTCGGCTCCAATGTTCACTTCGACAAGGTCAGCGTTGCCTATGGCGCGCATGTCGTCCTGCATCCGCTGACCCTGGATATCGCGCCGGGCGAAATCCTGGCGATGATCGGCCCCTCCGGTTCCGGCAAGACCACCGCCTTGCGCGCCGTGGCCGGCTTTGTGCGGCCGGCCAGCGGCCGCATCCGCATCGGTGCAACCGATGTCACCGACCTGCCGCCTTACGAGCGCGGCCTCGGCATGGTGGTGCAGAACTACGCGCTGTTTCCGCATATGCGGGTGGAAGACAACGTTGCCTTCGGCCTCAGGGCGCAAGGCGCCGACAAGGCGCTGATCGGCGAGCGGGTCAAGGATGCGCTGGCTACCGTTGGCATGGCGACCTTTGCCAGGCGCTATCCACGCGAACTCTCGGGCGGCCAGCAGCAGCGTGTCGCGATTGCCCGTGCTCTGGCGGTGCGGCCGCGCGTGCTCCTGCTGGACGAGCCGCTGTCGGCGCTCGACGCGCAGATCCGCCGCAACATGGTCGAGGAGATCGCTCGCCTGCATCGCAGCCTGCCGGGCCTGACGATCCTCTACGTCACCCACGACCAGACAGAAGCGCTGACGCTGGCCGACAAGATCGCCATCATGCGCGACGGCAGGGTCTGTTCGCATGGGCCGACGACCGAACTCTACCGCCGCCCGCCAAACCGGTTTACCGCCGAGTTCCTCGGCCGTGCCAACCTTCTGCCGGTGACCATCGCCGAAGGCGTCGGCTCGAAGGGCTTTGCCACGGCAAGGCACGGCGATGTCATACTCACCAGTGCCGGCCGTGACGAGAAGGCCGGCGACAAGAGCCTGCTCTGCATCAGGCCGCAGCATCTCAGCCTGACGGCCGACAGCGAGCACACCAACCGCATCGTCGGAACGCTGAGGGAAGTGCACTGGCAGGGCGAACTGACCCACCTCGTGCTCGATGTCGACGGCACGCCGGTGCGCGTCTCGGCGACGAAACTGCCGATGGCCTTGCCCGAACCTGGCGTCAAAGTGCCGCTGTACTTCGCGCCCGCCGACACCTCGCTGCTTCCGGAGGACGCCGGTGTCTGACGCCATCGCCATCCGCGCGCCGATGGCGAAAGTCTCGCTCGGCAAATTCTGGATCGTGCCGCCGGCAGCCCTTTTGGCGCTGCTGTTCTTCTATCCGCTGGCGCTGATCGCCCGGCAGGCTTTCCTCGACGACAGTGGCGTCGCCAACGCCGCCGAGATCATCCGCGTCCTGCATTCGCGCTTCTTCCTCAACGCGCTGATCAACACGGTGACGATCTCGGTTTCCGCGACGGCCGGATGCCTGATCGTCGGCCTCGTGCTGGCGTTGATCCTCGCCTTCGTGCCATTCCCCGGCTCAGGCTTCATCGCCCGTCTGATCGACACGTTCATGGCACTGCCGACCTTCCTGGTGACGCTCGCCTTCACCTTCCTCTATGGCTCGGCCGGCATGCTCAATGCCGGGCTGATGGAGACCTTCTCGCTGCCGCTGCCGCCGGTCGATTTCCTCTATTCGACCTGGGGCGTGGTGCTGGCCGAAGTCACGGTTTACACGCCCTTTATCCTGCGGCCGTTGCTTGCCGCCTTCTCGCTGGTCGACCGCGGCCAGATCGAGGCGGCAAGCGTGCTGGGCGCGCGGCCGTTCCGCATCGTGCGCCAGGTCATCCTGCCGGCGGCGATCCCCGCGCTCATCGCAGGGGGTAGCTTATGCCTGCTGTTGACCGTCAACGAATTCGGCATCGTGCTGTTCATCGGCGCCAAGGGCGTCATCACCCTGCCGCTGCTGATCTATGGCAAGGCGATCCAGGAATCGGCCTATCAGATCGCCTGCATCATCGCCGTCATCAACATCGCGCTGTCGCTCGGCCTGTTCGGTCTCTACCGCTTCGCCGCCGGCCGGTTGGGAGCCTAGCCATGCTGGTCTGGTCGCGCTCCGGTCGCCTTGTCCTGTGGCTGCTCTTCGCACTGATCTTCGGCGTGCTGTTTTTGGCGCCGCTGGCGGTGATCCTGCTGTCCAGCCTCTCCGACCAATGGAACGGCGTGCTGCCCAACGGCCTGACCACGGAGCACTACACCGATGTCATCAGGGGGTCGGCGTGGAACTCGGTGAAGGCCAGCCTGATCACCGGTTTCCTGGCCAGCGCGCTGGCGCTGGTCAGCGGCACCTGGGCGGCGCTGTCGCTTCGTTTGCAAGGTCACGCCTTGAAGCGGCTGCTGGGGCTGCTCTTCTTCATCCCAAGTGCAGTGCCTTCGGTGTCGGTCGGCCTTGGCCTGCTGGTTGCTTTCAGCCATCCGCCGCTGTTGCTCAACGGCACGGTGGCGATCGTCATGATCGCGCATTTCGTGCTGATCTCGGCCTTCACCTTCGGCAATGTCTCGGCTGGTCTCGCCCGGCTGTCGCCAGACTTCGAACAGGTGGCGTCAAGCCTCGGCGCCCGGCCGGCCTATCGGCTGTGGCACGTCACGCTGCCTTTGCTCGCACCCTATCTGGTCGCCGCCTTCGGCCTCAGCTTTGCGCTGTCAATGGGCGAACTTGGCGCCACCGTTATGGTCTATCCGCCGGGCTGGGTGACGCTGCCGGTGTCGATCTTCAGCTTGACCGATCGCGGCGACATTTTTGCCGGTGCCGCCCTCACCATGATCCTGGTGGCAGCGACGCTGGTCCTGCTGCTCGGGCTGGAGCGCGTTACCGCGCGCGCCACAGGCTCATAGGCTTGTATCACTTGTAGCAATCAGGCGCCGGTCGATCCTCTTACCGCGCTGCGGCTAAATTGCGCCAATGCTGCGGCCGTGCTTGATGCCGCCGCAGTTTCGCTCCACATCGTGAGGGATGAAGGACGAGACATCTGAGCGGCGTCGGACTTTGCTGTGGGCCTTGCCCGCATCGCTGATCCTGCACGTGCTCATCGCCGCGCTCCTGGTCTACGGCCTGCCCACGCCTCCGGAAAAGCCGCAGGAGGAGCAGCCGGTCAATGTCGCGCTCGTGCCGCCGCCCGACCAGCCCAAACCGAAACCTGCTCCCACGCCGCCGGAACCGAAAGTAGAAAAGCCGCCCGAGCAGAAGGTTGAAAAGCCGCCTGTGCTGGAAAAGCCGTCGAAAATCGAGCCCTTGAAGCCTGTTTTTCAGTTCGGCGACAAGGATACCGGCCCGCGGAAATCCCTCGATGGCAACAGCGCTGAAGACAGCGCGCCGTCGCCGGCCAAGGATGGCGATACCAAGCCACCTGTCGGGCAAAAAGATGCAGAGAGCAAGCCTACCGATACCGAGCCTACGCAGGAAAAACAGGCGACCCAGGACACAGGCGACCAGCCTTTGGCCGCCCCCGGCGACGACGGTGACATCGAGCTTCCCGCATCGGCTCAGGCGCCGAAGTCCAGACCCGAAAACGCCCCGAAGCCTGCAAAGGTCTCGAAGCCTGGAGGAGGAAGCGCCAGCAAGCCAAGCTCCACGGACGTGGCCACTGCAATGTCACGAGCCTATGCCGGCCTTCCAGGCGTCCGCAGGCTCTACGCGAAAGGCGCTACCGGCGATCCGTTCGCCACGACCGCGATGGACGGCGAATCTCGCGGTGAGCGCGTTGCCACACTTTGCGCCAACGTGCTGGGCGAGGAACTGAAGGGCGCATCCTTTTCTCCCGAGTTGCTGCCAACTAGAACGCTGGAGGTGGGCAATGTTGTTGTCGACTCGGATGCGAAGTTCCGGGCAACGACCGGATGGTACCATGTGAGCTTCCGGTGCGGAATCGATACCGATGCGACGCGGGTCACGTCCTTTGACTTCCGTGTCGGAGCCGCCGCCTCGCCCGAAGAAAACGCCCGTTTTGACCAAGAAGCTCGTCGGCTGGGCTTTCGGGTGGGGACGGCCCAGTAGTCTGTCGTGGGCACATTCAGTCGACTTGCGCCGCGTGATTCCACGTCAATCCGCCGGGCGATTGGCTTTGCGCCATTCCTCATATTCGCCGCGGGCATCGTCGTGCAGCGGATAGTAGCGCTGCAGCGGCGCACCCTGCATCAGCTTTTCTCGCGAGAACTCTTCCCAATCGTGATGTTTTTTCGATTCTTCAATCACCTTTGCGGCCATTGCGACGGGAAGCACCACCACCCCGTCGTCGTCGGCGATGATGATGTCACCGGGGATCACCGTGACGCCGCCACAGGCTATCGGAACGTTGACGGCGTTCGGATAGATGCTGGTTTGCACATGGTAGTTGGGCGTCCAGCCGCGCAACCATAGGGGCAGGTCGAGCTTCTCGACATTGGGCCGGTCGCGCATGCATCCATCGATGACAATGCCCGCGCCGCCTCTGCCCTTGAAATACGTCGACATCATATCGCCGAAGACGCCCGAGCTCATGTCGCCGCGCGCGTCGACGACGACGACATCGCCTTCCTGCGCGTGGTAGAGCACGTGCCGGTGCAGTTGCGTCTCCGGATCGGCATATTCCCCCTCGGAGAACAGGTCCGGCCGCTGCGGCAGGAACTGCAGCGTCAGCGCCGGCCCGACGATCGACTTCCCGTGGTTCTGCGCCACCGGTCCGACCATGTGCGGATTGCGGAAACCCATGTGGCCAAGCGTGCCGGCAACCGTCGCGGCGCCGATTTCCCTCAGCGCGTCAATGAGGTCTTTGGGCGGCCGCGTGATGTCAGGTGTATGCGTCATTGTGGACTCCGGATGAAAGGCAACTACCAGTTCGTAACAGACCCGTCGCGGCGCCTAAGGTGCGGTGCTTCCCAGAAACGAAAAGCCTCTGCCTGGACCGCCGCTTCGTTGACCTCGACGCCGAGCCCCGGCAGGTCGCTGACGGGATAGTCGGCACCGTCGAGCCGTGGCTGCACGGGGAAGAAGTCGGAATTGTCGAAGCCCAGCTTCGTCTCGGGTTCCCTGGTCTCGAGCCACGCGAAGTTGGGTACCGCGGCGGCGAGATGCAGGGTCGCGGCCGTGCACACCGGACCAAGCGGATTGTGCGGCATCAGGTCCACATAGTGCGCCTCGCTCCAGCCAGCGACTTTCATCGCCTCGGTGAGCCCGCCGACATTGCAAACATCGAGCCGGTTGAACTGATGGATGCCGCGCTCGATGTAGGGCAGGAACTGCCACTTGCTGGCAAATTCCTCGCCGATGGCAAACGGGATGTCGGTCATCCTACGCAGGGATTCGTAGGCCTCCGGTGTCTCGTCGCGTATCGGCTCCTCGAGGAAATCAAGCACGCCGCGGCCGAGCTTGTTGCAGAAGCTCGCCGCCTCCGCCACCGACAGTCGGTGATGATAGTCGATACCGAGGACGACGTCGTCGCCCAGCGCCTCGCGCGCCTTGTTCAGCATGCTCGCCGTGGGGCCGATCGACTCGCGGGGCTCGAAGATGTCCCTGCTGCTTTGCCCTACGGGGAAGAAGCGGATCGCCTGCCATCCCTGCGCGCGCAGTTCGCGGGCCCGTTCGATGGCAGCATCGCCCTCGGCCTCGTCTCCGGTCGAGGCGAAGGTGGGGATGCGGTCGCGCTGCTTGCCGCCCAGCAGTTCGTAGACCGGCACCCCCAGCGCCTTGCCCTTGATGTCGTGCAGGGCGATGTCGATGGCGGAGATCGCCGCCTGCAGAACGCGCCCGCCTTCGAAGTACTGGCTGCGATATGCCTCCTGCCAGATCCGCCCGATCTGCATGGGGTCACGGCCGATAAGAAATTCCCGATAATGCTCGACCGCGCCGGCCACTGCCCTCTCGCGGCCGCTCAAGCCGCTCTCGCCCCAGCCGAAGATGCCTTGGTCGGTCTCGATCTTGACGAGCATCTGGTTGCGCGTTCCAACCCACACAGGATAGGGCTTGATCGCGGTGATCTTAAGCTTCCCAGTCATCGCCAACGTTCCCAATGACCCCGTCTTGTCTCAGCCGGCCTTCAGGGCCAGTTCAGTTTCGCCGTCGAACAGATGTATCCGCTCCTGGTCGAACTCGAGCCAGATCTGCTCGTCAGGTGCGACGGAGATGTTGGGGGACACGCTGATGTTGACGATGGCACCGGACAGCAACGCCTGCACGAAGGTGACGTCTCCGGTCGGCTCCACTGTGTAGGCTCTGGCCGGGACGCTGCCTGGCACCGCGCTCTTGTGGAGCCTGATCGTCGAGTGACGTGCGCCGAGCACGACTTTCCCGGACGTTGCCTTCGCGACCTTCTGAGCGTTGAGCGGTGAGAGCTCAAGGCTCCAGCCCTCCGCGCCGGTCAACGCAGTGTTGCCGTTTGCTGTCGATGCTTCCAGCGGGATAAGGCTCATCGCCGGGCTGCCGATGAAGCTGGCGACGAACATGTTTACCGGATGGGCAAAGACCTGCGCCGGTGAATCGTATTGCAGCAGGTAGCCGCCGTTCATCACCGCCATCTTGTCGGCCATGGTCACGGCTTCGAGCTGGTCGTGCGTCACATAGATGATCGTTGCCTTGAGGTCCTGGTGGAACCGCTTGATCTCCGACCGCATCTGCACGCGCAGTTTGGCATCGAGGTTGGAGAGCGGCTCGTCCATGAGGAACACAGCGGGGTCGCGAACGAGGGCACGCCCCAGGGCGACACGTTGCTGCTGCCCGCCTGAAAGTTCGCGCGGCTTGCGCTCGAGCAGGTGCGTCATGTCGAGCACGCGCGCCGCTTCCTTGACCTTCCTGTCGATCTCGTCCCTGGGCAGTTTGCGCATCTGCAGCGGGAACGCCAGGTTCTTGTAGACCGATTTCTGCGGGTAGAGCGCGTAGTTCTGGAACACCATTGCGATGTCTCGGTCCTTGGGGTCGAGGTCGTTGACCACCCGGTCGCCGATGACGATGTCGCCCGATGTGACCGGAATCAATCCAGCGACAAGATTGAGCGTGGTTGTCTTGCCGCAGCCTGAAGGGCCGACGAGCGCAACGAACTCGCCGTCATTGACCGTCAGCGAAACGTCGTTGACAGCTTTGAAGCCGCCATAGGTCTTGACGAGATCTTTGAGGACCACGTGGGCCATCGGCAACTCCCTAGTGCATGATGCCGAAAAGTGTGAAGCGGTTTTCGGACGACATCATGCTCTATCTCTTGGATTTAGAGCCGGATTCAGATTTCAGGTCGAACAGACCTGAAATCATCCGGCTCTAGTGCTTGACCGCGCCTTCTGTCAGGGCGCGTACGAAGTATCGTTGCAGGACGAGGAACAGCACCACGACGGGCACGCTCATCATGAAGCTGGCCGCCATCAGGCCCGGAAAGTCCGTCGTATTTTCCGAGAAGAAGCGCTGTATGCCGACCGGCAGGGTCAACTGCTCGTTCTTGGAGAGGAAGGTGTAGGCATAGATGTACTCGTTCCATGCGCCGATGAACGAATAGATCGCGGTGGCGATGATTCCGGGCGTCGACAGAGGCATCACGATCAGGATGAAGGCCTGGAACCGCGTCGCCCCATCGATGCGCGCCGCCTGCTCGAGCTGCACCGGGATGTTGTCGTAGAAGCCCTTGAGCAGCCAGATCGCCAGCGGCAGGCCGAAAGTGAGATAGGTGAGAATCAACGAGCCGTGCGTGTTCACCAGCCCGATCGCGCGCATCAGGATGAAGAGAGGCACGAGAAAGATCACTGCCGGGAACATGTTGCGCAAAAGCACGGTGAAGAACAGGAAGTTTCGACCGGGGAAACGAAAGCGCGAAAACGCGTAAGCCGCGGGAACGGCCACGATCACCGAAAGGATTGTCGTGGCCGTCGACACGTAGAGGCTGTTCCAGAAAAAGCGGAGGAAGTCCTGGCCGACGCTGTTTTGCGGATCGAGCAGCTTCTGGTAGCTGGCAAGGGTAGGCTCTTCCGGCCACCATTGCGGCGGGAACTGCATCGCCGCGAAACCGGACTTGATCGATGTGAGCAGCATCCAGATCATCGGCAACGCGGTGTACAGCAGCATGAACACGAGGAAGATGCGCCCGGCCCACCGCCATCCGTCGACGCGCATGCGGCGCCGGGTCGGACCTCGAGGGGCTGTCTCGACAATCGTGCTCATGCGCCCCCCTCCTTGCGCTCGTTGCCGGCCAACGCACGGACATAGAAGTAGCCCAACATCATCAGCATGAGGAACAGGAGTACCGAATAGGCCGATGCGACGCCCCAGCGCTGCCGGCCGAAGGCGAGCTCATAAATGTGCGTGATCCATATGTGCGACGCGTTCGACGGCCCGCCACCGGTCATGATCCATGGGATGATGAAGGAATTGAAGTTGGCCACCGCGAGCAGCAGGATCGTCACCGTCGAGACGTTGCTCAGGTGCGGGAAGGTGACGTGCCAGAAACGCTGCCATGCGTTGGCCCCGTCGACTTCCGCGGCGCGCAACAACTGGTCGGGGACCGTCTGCAAGCCGGCCATCATCATGATCATGGCAAACGGAAACTCGCGCCAGATATTGACGACGATCAAGGAGGGCAACACCGTGCTGACGTTGTCGATGAAGTTCGGCGGCCGGTCAGCCAGTCCGAGGCCGACCAGCACCGCGCCGATGATTCCGAAGTCCGAATGGTAGATCCACTTCCAGATATAGGAGGCGGCAACCGCGCTGATGACCCAGGGAATGATCAGGATGGCGCGCAGCACACCCCGGCCGACAAACTCGCGGTGGAGGGCCAGCGCGGCGGCAAATCCCAGGACAAAGGAAAAGAAAGTAGATGCGATTGTCCAGATCAAGGTGTTCAGCGTGACTTTCCAGAACACCTCACTGGTGAGGATGGCCGTGTAGTTGTCGAAGCCGATGAAGCTCTTGTCGCGAAGCTGCAGGCCAGGCGGTGTTTTGAAGAACGACAGCTCGATCGTGTAGTAGATCGGATAGGCGATGACGATGAGCATAACCGCGATCGCAGGAAGCACATACGCATAGTCCGCGCGATGCTCCCATATCTTGCGCAGCCCGCCGGACCTACCGGGTTGCAATCTTCGGCGAGCCTCGGCCTTGCCGGTCACGGTCGTCACTTGTGATGTGCCCTTATTGTTCTGAACGACCGGCTGCACTATCAGCGCAGCCGGTCAGGTCGCAGGTCAGGCTCGGACTAGAGTCCACCCATCAGGTCTTTCACCTTCTTGGCCGCGTCGTCCGCCGCCTGATCGACGGTCATCGCTCCGGTCAGGGCATTCTGCAGCATATCCGGGACGATGATATTCATGATCTCGGGAGACTGCGGCAGCGCCGGGAACGGGATGCCGTATGGCAGCATCGACGTCGTGACGTCGAGGAACTTGATGTTGTCCAGACGTTCCTTCATCCATTTGGTCTTGAAGCCGTTGAGGTTGCCCGGGTTCGAGCCGGCGTAGGCCATCTTCAGCGACCATTCCGGGCTGGTCCACATGCAGATGATCGCCTTTGCAGCCGGCTCGTCCACCTTGCCGCCCTCGACATATTCGGGCTTCAGGATGTGGATGTTCGAGCCGCCGAACACGACGGCGCGTTTGCCGTCGGGGCCAGTCGGAATGAGACCGTAGCGCATGTTGTCGATGACGGTCTGCGCCTTGTCCTTGTCGGCGCCCGTCGCCTTCTTCTGCAGGTCGAGCATGACGTTGTAGTCGGACGGGTGCGAGATCATCATGCCGAGCTGGCCGGCGACGAACAGAGGCTGGTTGTCGGCCTGCTGGTTGGTGAGCGCCGACACCGGAACCGACTTGTCGCGAACATACATGTCGTACGAGGCTTGCAGCGCCGCCTTGCTTTGCGGGGTATTGAGCTCGACCTGCTCATAGGTCGGGTTTGCCGTCGCCTCGTCGAAGACGCCGCCGCCATAGGCCCATAGCTGCGGCATGAAGCGGTACGGCGTGTTGCCGGCATTCTTGCGCGCCACGAGGCCGTAGCCGGCAATGCCGAGCTTGTCATGGATCTGCTTGGAATATTTGACGACGTCGTCCCAGGTTGCCGGAGCCTTGTCCGGATCGAGGCCCGCACGCTTGAAGATGTCGGCGTTCCAGATGAACGCCATCGTCTCATTGTTGGTGGGAATACCGTAGGTCACCCCATCCCAGGTCACGGCCTTCATGGCGCCGGGCCAGAAATCCTCGGTCGAATAGCCCACATCCTCGGGCTTGAGCGGCTCCAGATAGCCCTTCGAGGCGAACTCGGTCCCACCTAGGATTTGCAGGCGGACCGCCATCGGCGCGGCATTGCCCAGGAGGGCCGTGCGGAATTTGTCGAGAAGGTCGTTGTAGGTGAGGGCCTGATCCTCGAGCTGGATGTTCGGATAGGTCTTGCGGAAGGTCTCGAAGAAATCCTTGTAGTACTGGCGCAGGAGGTCGGGGTCGCCCTCGAACACGCCCTGATACCAGAATGTCAGTCGCCCCTTGTAGTCCAGCGGAGTGACCTTGCCGCAATCGGCGGCCGTGTCAAAATCCTGTGTGCCCGCAATGGAGCGCACATATTCCGGCGACCATTTGCTCAGGTCGACCGGCGGTGCACCTAGCGCCGATCCGGACATGAGCGATGCCATCAAAGCAGTGGCGACAGTGCCGCGCAGGACAGCACCGCCGAGTGTAATCCTCGTCATAGTATCCTCCCAGGTTCTCCCATGCCGCTCTGCGCCAAGGCAAGCGGCTCGTTCGACCGCGCGGGATGCGTCTTTTGCTCAATGTATCCCTTCGATCATCTGGTACGTTTTCAGATCATGGATTGCCTGTCAACGCGTCGGATCGTACATTGTTTTTGGGAACCGTGCGTGATATCGGGCAGAGTGTGTATTAATCCGGGGAGCCGGCCTTGGCCGAAACAAGCGATTTCAAAGCAGAGCCACCCGTGGGGATTGACGCCATCGGAGCCTCAAGCGAGGGCGCCTCGCTTTATGAACTGATCCGGGAAGACATCATCGAGGGACGGCTCGCCGCCAACGAACGGCTTGTGGTCACCGATCTCGCCCGGCGTCACGGCACCTCGACCAACCCCGTGCGTGAGGCGCTGCAGTTGTTGCGCGGGGAGGGTTTTGTCACCTTTATCGCCAACCGTGGGGCGCGCGTCCGACCCATAGATCAGGATTTTGTCCGGGATATCTACGAGATCGGAGTTCTGATCGAGCCGGCCCTGACGCGATGGTTCGTGAATATGGCGACCGGCGAGGACATCGCCGAACTCGAACGTCTCCAAAGCATGATTGAAGAGAACAATTTCGCCGACCCATTCAGACACAGTGAACTCGATACCGCCTTCCACACCGTGATGTACCAGCGGCATTATAATCGCCATGCCGCCGAGCTGTGGTGGAAGCATCGCGAGGTGCTGCGCGCCGTGAGCCGGCGCTTCAATTTCACGCTCGCACGGCGTGCCGCGATCATTCGCGAACACCGCGAACTCATCGCACTCGCCAAGGCAGGAGAGGCTGACAAAGCCGCCGAACTCATTGCCCGCCATGTCGAGGGTTCCGGCCGGCACGTTCTCGAACAGATGCGTGCGCGCAACGCCGCTCGAGCCGGATAGAATTTCCAGCCCAGAACCTCATTGGCCCGACAATCAGATAGAGGTAGTTGAGAGATGAAAATCACGAGCGTTCGGCCGTGGCTGATCAAGTCCGATGCTTCCTATTGGGGAGAGTTCCTGTTCGTCGAGGTGACGACCGACGAAGGGGTGAGTGGCTGGGGAGAAATCACCACCACCACAAGGCTCGCCAACCGCGCTCTCTGCACGATCTTGCGGCAGATCGGTGTCGCCGTGACAGGCGAGGATCCGGCGCGTATCGAGCATCTCTGGCACAAGATTTTCCGCAGCTTCACCTATATGGGCAGCCGCGGCGCCGCAGTCGAATGCGTGAGCGCCATCGACATAGCGCTCTGGGACATCCGGGGCAAAGTTCTCGGCAAGCCGATTTACGAGCTGCTGGGCGGACCGGTACGCGATGAGGTCGCGCTCTATACCCATCCCAACCAACGCAAGTTTACCAGCAAGGAGGCTGTGGTCCGCGAAATTCGAGACATCGTCGAGTCCGGACACACGGGGCTGAAGTTCGATCCTTTCCCCCACCAGGGTCGCACCGCCGATGGCTTGGCGCGCGAACAGCGGGACGGCTACCTCGATGGCAGCATGACCCGCAAGGACGAGCGCGAGGCCGCCGAACTCACGGCTCTGATCCGCGAAACGGCGGGGCCTGATGTCGACATTCTGATCGACGCGCATGGCCGCTTCGACGTTCCTACCGCCATTCGCCTCTGCCGAAGCCTCGAGGAAGCCGGCCAGATCGACTGGTTTGAGGAGCCTTGCCCGCCCGAGAGCCTCAATGCCCTCAAGCAGGTGCGTGAGAAGGTCAGCGCCGCTATCTCGTGGGGCGAGCGCGGCCACACGAAGTGGGATTTCGTGCCGGTGCTCGAGAACAGGCTTGCCGACTACATCATGCCGGACGTTACCTGGACCGGCGGCATTACCGAACTGAAGAAGATTTCCGCCCTGTGCGAAGCCTACTACATCCCGGTCTCGCCCCATGACGCCGCGGGACCGATCAACGTGGTTGCGGGAGCGCAGGTGATGATGACGGTTCCCAATTTCTACAAGCTCGAAACGTCGGAGTGGAACCTGGATAAATACAATCACCTCATCGACAGACGGCTCGACGTTTCGAACGGCAACCTCAAGCTGACCTCGAGGCCTGGCTTGGGCGTCGAGATGAACCACGACTACCTGCAGGCCCACGAGATAGAGCTGAGCTAGCAACGCTCATGCCGGCCGGGCGTGCGGGGCGACAAGCCCGCCGATCAGAACGAGGATAAGCCATGGCAAAGACGGGTAGCGCCGGCGAGGCGCTCAATCGGGTAAATACGAACTCCAAGCCGTCCGAACTGCGCATCACCGACCTGCGTGTCGCCGAGATCGTCGGTGCGCCTTTCACCTCTGCGCTCATCAAGATCTACACCAACCAAGGCATTGTCGGCCTGGGCGAAGTGCGCGACGGCGCCAGCGCGACCTATGCGCTGATGCTGAAGAGCCGGCTGCTGGGCGAGAACCCTTGTGACGTCGACCGGCTGTTTCGCCGCATCAAGCAATTTGGTGGCCATGGACGGCAAGGTGGCGGTGTCTCGGCAATCGAGATCGCGCTGTGGGATCTCGCCGGCAAGGCGTACGGTGTGCCGATCTACCAGATGCTCGGCGGACAGTTCCGCGACAAGGTGCGTGTCTATTGCGACACCGACGCGGACAAGCCCAGCGGCACCGAGACCGGCAAGCGGCTCAAGGCGCGGATGGATCTCGGCTTCACCTTCCTCAAGATGGACCTCGGTCTGGCGCAGATATCCCACATACCGGGCGCGGTGGTGGCGCCGGCCGGCGTGCTCGACGGTTTCCGCACCCATGCCGCCCGCGGCCGGGCGCGCACGCTGGAAGAGCGCCGGGCGCGCAATGCCGCCTATGACGCGCAGAACGTGCCGCATCCCTTCACCGGCCTGCACTTCACGGAAAAGGGCATCGACCTGCTCGATCAGTATATCCACGAGGTCCGCGAGGTGATCGGCTACGAGGTTCCACTCGCCATCGACCATGTCGGCCACATCTCGCTGCAGGACGGCATCCGTCTCGCCCGGCGGATCGAGAAATACGCACCGGCCTGGCTCGAGGACGTGATCCCCTGGCAGTACACGGAGCAGTATCGCCAGTTGCAGCAGGCGACGTCGGTGCCGATCTGCACGGGCGAGGACATCTACCTCAAGGAAGCATTCGAGCCGCTGCTCAAAGCGGGCATCTCGGTCATCCACCCGGATTTGCTGACCACCGGCGGCATTCTCGAGACCAAGAAGATCGGCGACGCGGCGCAGGAGCATGGCGTTGCGATGGCCATTCACATGGCGGAAAGCCCGATCGCGGCAATGGCCGCTGCCCATGTGGCGGTGGCGACGGAAAACTTCATGGCGCTCGAATATCACAGCGTCGAAGTGGACTGGTGGGACGACATCGTCACCGGCCTGCCCAAGCCGCTGGTCAAGGACGGCTTCATCACCGTCCCCGACAAGCCGGGCCTGGGCATCGACGACGTCGTCGACGAAGTGATCAGCCAGCACCTGCAGCCCGGCGTCACCGGCATCTGGCAGCCGACCGATCACTGGGACGATGAATATTCCTGGGACCGCACCTGGAGCTGACGCTACATCTCTCCCTTTGGGGGAGAGGTGAACAGAAGGATCGACCATGATCTACGAACTTCGCATTTACGACTGCCTGCCGGGCCAGCTGCCGGCGCTGCTCAAGCGTTTCAACGACCATACCTTGGCGCTGTGGGATAAGCACGGCATCCGCCAGGCCGGGTTCTTCACCACGGTGGTCGGCGAAAGCAGCAATCGACTGACCTATTTCGTCGCCTGGGAATCCCTTGCCGAGCGTGAAGTGAAATGGAAGGCCTTCACCACCGATCCGGCATGGCTCAAGGTCCGCGACGAGTCCGAGCGCGATGGCCCGATCCTGGCCAATATTTCCAGCCAGTTTCTCGCGCCAACCGCCTTCTCGTCGGTGAAATAGAGGACATCATGAAGATCACCGATCTCCGGTGCGCCGTCATCGGCAAGCATCCCATCGTCCGCATCGTCACCGACGAAGGCCTTTATGGCCTCGGCGAGGTCGAATACACCAAGCCTTATCTCAAGCCCTGGGTGCTGCATTTCCGCGACGCGCTGATCGGCGAGGACCCGACCGACGTCGAACGCTGCATGCTGAAGATCCGCCAGCGCGGCTCGTTCAAGCCCTACGGCGCCGCCGTCAGCGCCATCGAGCATGCGCTGTGGGACATCGCCGGCAAGGCCGCCGGCGTCCCGGTCTACAAACTGCTCGGCGGCAAGGTGCGCGACCAGGTGCGGGTCTATAACGGCTCCATCCGCAAGAAGCGCACCGGCGACA
This sequence comes from Mesorhizobium neociceri, assembly GCF_013520985.1. Taxonomy (GTDB): domain Bacteria; phylum Pseudomonadota; class Alphaproteobacteria; order Rhizobiales; family Rhizobiaceae; genus Mesorhizobium; species Mesorhizobium neociceri. The sequence continues at coordinate 179,619 of NZ_JACDTY010000001.1, forward strand.
AGCCCGAGGATTACGCGGCCGACGTCAAATGGATGATGGGGCGGCCTGAAAACTTCTTCATGGTCAAGCAAGGCATCAGTTTCCACTCCAACATGAAGACCAGCGTCCCCGACTTCCATTATGGCGTGCGCCAGCCGCCGACCTATCACGGCGCAATGGACCAGGGGCAGATCAGCGAGCGCGGCATGGCGCACATGATCGACTGCGTCATTGCCATGAAGGAGGTGCTGGGCGACAAGGTCTCGCTGGCGTTGGATTGCGGTCCCGGCTGGTTTCTGCCCGACGCCATCCGCTTTGCGCGGGCCGTCGAAAAATACAATCTGATGTGGCTTGAGGATATGCTGACCGGCGACTACGTACCGTGGGTCAATCCGCAGGCCTATCGCGAACTCACGACGTCCACGTCCACCCCGATCCACACGGGAGAGCAGATCTACCTGCGGCATAATTTCAAGGAACTGATCGAGACGCAGGCGGTGCGCGTCATCGGCCCGGACCCGGCCGATATAGGCGGCATCGCCGAGCTCAAATGGGTGGCCGAGCACGCCTATATGCACTCGATCATGATGGCGCCGCATGGCACGGCGAACGGTCTGCTCGGCCTCGGCGCGCTGATCAATGTCTGCGCCGCACTGCCCGCCAACTACATCGCCTTCGAATATCCCAGCGCCTCCGACCCCTGGTGGGAAGACATCGTCATTGGCCTGCCCAAAGGGCAGATCGTTAGGGATTCCATGGTCGACTTGCTCGAAGCACCGGGGCTGGGCCTCGACATCGATGCCGCGGGAGCGAAGAAATATCTCGCGGAAGAGGACGCCGGTTTCTTCGACTAGCGCTTGCGGCCACTAAGGCCACCGGCCAGCGACATCCCTCGAAGTTTGCTGCTGTCGGCCGGATCGGAGGCCGACGGTTCTAAGCCGGCAAGAGCGCCATTTTGCGCTCTTGCCAATTTGTAAAAGCCAACCACCACGCTTTCGAAATAAAAGCGTTTGGAAATACTTATGCGATTTCCACGCGGAGTATCTTTAAACCTGTTGTCGCGATCCCTACGTCACTTGTTGTAATGTCTGTCAAGGCAACACCGATGTGACATAGCTCACGACCACGCTTCCCCTTACTGGGGACTCGGGATGCGCGGTTATTTTCCCATACAAAGAGCAGCCCAAACGTTCGACACGCCCTTGGTGCGTCGAGCGTGTCGGCGCGCAATCTCCCCGCTTCATCAATCAACAGCAACCGGGTGGCCCTCGGGTGAACGAACCCGCGCGCCCATAGGAGACAACAGATGGAAGCCCTACAATATGTCGGCCCGATGGAATGGATGGCGATCGAGATAGCCGTGCTGGCCATCGTGCTGGCAATCCTGTTCCGGTGGAGCGGCGTGGTCCGCTACATCCCAAACGACAGGCTCGGCATCCTGGAAAAACTATGGAGCTTTCGCGGCTCCGTTAGCAATGGCTTCATTGCGCTCAACCGTGAGGCAGGTTACCAGCCGGAAGTTGTGCGCGGTGGCCTGCATTTCTTCATGCCGTTCCAATATTCGATGCATCGCGCCAATCTTGTCACCATCCCGCAGGGCCAGATCGGCTATGTCTTTGCCCGTGATGGCAAGTCGCTGCCTCCGACGCAGACACTTGCTTCCAACACCGACGCCGATGATTTCCAGGATGTGCGCGGCTTTCTCGAAAAAGGCGGACAGAAAGGACCGCAACGCAAGATCTTGCGTGAAGGCACCTATGCCATCAATCTCGCACAATTCATCGTGCTGACCGCCCAGTCGATCTATTCCGTCAATCTGAGTTCGTCGGAACAAAGCCTTTTTTCCAATATGTCCAGCATGATCTCGGAACGGGGCGGCTTTGAGCCGGTCGTCATCCATAATGCCGATGACATGATCGGCATCGTCACCATCCATGACGGTCCGGCCCTACCGGACGGCGAGATCATAGCACCGACCGTCGCCAACGATCCGAACGACCCGAACTTCCACAACAATTTTCAGGACCCGGAGAAGTTTCTCAATGCCGGTGGCTACCGTGGCCGGCAGCTGCAGGTACTGGCCGACGGTAGCTATTTCCTCAATCGCATTTTCGCGACCATCGAACTGGTCGAGAAGACGATCATCGACGTTGGCACGGTGGGTGTCGTCGTCTCCTACAACGGCCGACACGGCACGGATATATCCGGGCAGGCATACCGTCACGGCGAGCTGGTCGAAATCGGCGCACGCGGTGTCTGGTCGACGCCGCTACTGCCAGGCAAGTATGCGTTCAATACCTATGCCGGCAAAATCATCACCGTGCCGACCACCAACTTCGTGCTCAAATGGACGAAGGAGCAGTTTGGCGAACACAGGCTGGACGAGAACCTGTCTGAAGTGTCGTTGATCACCAAGGATGCGTTCGAGCCTGTGCTGCCACTCTCCGTCGTCGTGCATATCGACTATATGAAGGCGCCGCTCGTGGTTCAGCGTTTCGGTGACATCAAGCGGCTGGTCGAACAGACGCTCGATCCGATGGTCTCTGCCTACTTCAAGAATATCGCCCAGACAAAGACGCTGATCCAGCTTTTGCAGGAGCGTAGCGATATCCAGCGCAAATCGGGCGAGGAGATGCGCGAAAAATTCAATACCTACAGCCTCGAGCTGCAGGAAGTGCTGATTGGTACGCCCCGTGCTGCCAATGGCCAAAACAGCATAGAGCAGATCCTGATCCAGCTGCGCGAGCGCCAGATCGCAGTCGAAAAGGTCGAGACTTATAAATTGCAAGAGAAGGCGGCCATTCAGGAACGCACGTTGCGTGAGAAGGAGGCGCTCGCCGAACAGCAAGCCAAGATCACGACGTCGGCACTTACCATCGAGATCAGTGAGAACGAGGGCAAGGCGCAACTCGCCCGCACCCGCCAGGAGGCGGAAACCATTCAGGTCACTGCCAAGGCAGAGGCCGAGAAGGTGCGCCTCGGCGGCCAGGGCGAGGCCGACATGATCAAGGCTATCGCGCTTGCCGATGCCGAACGCATCAAGGCGACCGGTTTTGCTGAAGCCGAGAAGGTGCGCGCCCTCGGTCTGGCGGAGGCCGAGGCCACCGAGAAGAAGGTCGCGGCCTTCGGCGGCCCGGACTATCAGCTCAACTCGCAGGTTCTCATGCGCTTCGCCGAGGCGATCGAGAATGGCAGGATACCGCTCGTGCCGCAGATCCAGATCGGCGCTACCGGTGGTGAGAAGGGGGCTGCCAATGGCCTTGTCGAGATGATGCTTTCGATGCTCGTCGCCGACCGGGTTGGACCGCAAAGCCTACCGGAAGAGATCCCGGCACCGGTTGAGGAGGAATGATTGAGGGTGGGCCACCGGCCCATTTGGCGCCTTGCCGAAACATACCGCGGCGAGGCGCAGGAGCCCACTCATGCCGGCCGATCCGTTCACCCGCATAGACAGGGGCATGCGAAAGCGCTCCCGCATCGAATGAAGGCGGGCGCGCGGCAGAAAACCTTCCCGATATCGGCACAATCGTCGGGGACGATGCGGCATGGATTGTTGCCACAACCGGATTTCTCGTTGAGAATCCGGCGGTAATGTTGCGCATCCGGGAAGAATAGATGGACCGTATCGAAGCCATGCGGGTGTTCGTGGCGGCGCTGGACGAGGGCAGTCTGGCGGCCGCGGGACGCAAGCTGAAACGCTCGCCGGCTGCGGTCAGCCGCGCCATTGCCTTTCTCGAGCAGCATGTCGGCGCCGAACTCCTGCACCGCACGACGCGGTCGATCAAGCTCAGCGAAGCGGGCGAGCGGTACGCCTCAGCCTGCCGGCGTGTCCTGATCGATCTCGAGGAAGCCGACATGTCCGTCGCCGGCGAGCGCGCCGCGCCGCGAGGAACGCTGACGATCAGCGCGCCGCCGATCAGCGGCGAGGAAATTCTGCGCCCGGTCATCGACGCTTATCTCGACGCCTATCCGGCCGTGGCGGTCAATCTGATCCTGCTCGACCGCCACGCCAATCTCGTCGAGGAGGGGATCGATGTTGCCCTTCGCGTCGCGCAACTGCCAGATTCGTCCCTGGTCGCGGTGCGGGTGGGCGGTGACGTCAAGCGTGTGATCGTGGCGTCGCCGCGTTATCTCGCCGAGCATCCGCGCATCGTCGAGCCCGCGGATCTGACCAGGCATCGCATCGTGACGACCACGCATTTCGGTCATGACGCGTGGGTCTTTGCGCCACCGCCGGGCGGCACCATCGCCCGCTCAGTCCACTTCAAGCCCCGGCTGGTGGTCAACAGCGTTCGCGCCGCGCTGGCGTCGGCCGTAGGCGGCCATGGCGTAACGCGTCTCTACACCTACCATGTGGCCGAGCACGTCCAGGACGGTTCGCTGAAGATCGTGTTGCGTGACGCCGAACCCCCCGCTCTGCCAGTGCACCTGCTCACGCCTCACGGCCGTACGCTGGCGCCAAAGGTCCGTACCTTCGTGGACTTTGCGGTTCCGCGCCTGCGCGCCGAGTTTGCAAGACTGTCAGCGCAGGCCGACGCTCTCAAGGACTGACTGCGCTCATTCTTCCGGCTTGGGGAAGGATGCCTGCCGAGCAGCAGCTATTCTGCCGTTTCCTGATCGATCCGATATCCGTGGCCGGCCCGCTTCAACGGGTCGACGGCAGCAATTGGCCTGCCGGACCTCTTTCAAGACAGGACAGATCATGAGCAACGAACAGAAAGTCGTCGTCATCACCGGGGGATCGCAGGGCATCGGCGGCGCCCTGGTGAAGGCATACCGCGACCGCAACTTCAAGGTCGTCGCCACCTCGCGTTCGATCAAGCAAGGCAGCGACCAGGATATCCTCGCCATTGCCGGCGATATCGGCGATCCCGCGACAGCAGATCGTGTCGTCAAAGAAACCATTGCGCGGTTCGGACGCATCGACACGCTGGTGAACAATGCCGGCATTTTCATCGCCAAGCCGTTCACCGACTACACCACTGAGGATTTCGCCTCCAAGATCTCGACAAATCTGGCCGGCTTCTTCCATATGACCCAGGCAGTCGCCGCCCAGATGCTGAAGCAGGGTTCCGGCCACATCGTCAGCATCACCACGAGCCTGACCGATCATGCCGTGGCCGGCGTGCCGACGGTGCTGGCCAACCTGACCAAGGGCGGGCTCAATTCGGCCACCAAGGCACTGGCTATCGAATATGCCGACAAGGGCGTGCGCGTGAATGCCGTGTCGCCCGGCATCATCAAGACCTCGATGCACGCTTCGGAAAACCATGAGTTCCTGGCTGCGCTGCATCCGGTCAAGCACATGGGCGAGCTGCGTGACGTCGTGGAAGCCGTACTCTACCTCGAAACCGCAGGGTTCGTGACAGGCGAAATCCTGCATGTCGATGGCGGCCAGAGCGCCGGTCATTAAAGGGGGGAGGTCGCCATGCCCATCGTCACCATTCAAGTCACGCGTGAGGGATCTGCCCCTGGCCGGGATTCCGTCACCACCGAAGAGAAGGCCGCGCTCATCGCCGGGGTCAGCCAGTTGCTGCTCGACGTGCTCCACAAGCCGCTTGAGGCGACCTTTGTCGTCATCGAGGAGGTTGAACTGGAAAACTGGGGCTGGGGCGGATTGCCGGTGCCTGAGTATCGAAGGCGCCGCGCCGCCGGCAACAGCTAACCAACCGGGCCGCCACGCCGTGGCGGCCCGCCGTCATTGCGATGGCGGCCTGGGAGAGCCACAATCTGACGACGCTTGCGCTCGATCACACCGCCTTCATCGACAGCATCGTCGAGCTGATCGCACGCGACCCCGCGGAACAGGTCGCGACGACGATCATCCACGACTGCATCGTCCGCTGGGGCTCTTCCTGTTAACCGAACGGACTGCGTCCAGGCATGGCGTTATCGCCTATTTGACACCTCTCGGCTGTGGGCACATAAATCGCGCCCCAAGTTACGGAGACACCGATGACTGTCGAGCAGACGCTGCCGAATGCAGCGCCCGTGGAGGCCGAAGCCAGGCCCGATCTGACGACGCTGATCGTCTATTTCGGCGCGCTGATCGCCATGTTCATGGCCACCATCGACATGCAGATCGTCGTCACCGCCTTGCCCACCATTGCCGGCGAACTCGGCAATCTGCATCTGTTCGGCTGGGTGGGTGCTGCCTACCTGCTGTCGACCGCCGCGGTCTCGCCGTTCTACGGCAAGCTCGGCGATATGTATGGTCGCAAGAATGTGGTGTTGACGGCGATCACCCTGTTTCTGGTGGGGTCGCTGGTCTGCGGCATGGCATGGTCGATGGAGAGCCTGATCGCCGCGCGCGTGCTGCAGGGCATCGGCGGCGGCGGCCTGATGGTCTCGGCCTTCGCCATGATCGGCGAGCTGTTCGGGCCGCGCGACCGCGCCAAATACCAGGGCTACAGTTCGGCGGTGTTTGCACTGTCGTCGGTGCTTGGTCCGCTGGCCGGCGGCTACATCACCAGCCTGTTCGGCTGGCGCTGGGTGTTCCTGGTCAATTTGCCGATCGGCATCATCGTGCTGGCCGTGCTGGCCTTCGCCATGCGCAGCCGGTTCAACGAAAAGCGGCACCGCATCGACTATCTCGGCGGTCTGTTGCTGGCCACCGGTACGACGGCCATCGTCTATTGGGGCTATCACGTGCTCGACCCCACCGGACCGGACCTCATCACCTTCGCGCTGCCTGTGCTCGCGCTGGTTGCCATCACCTTGTTCATCATGGTCGAGCGGCGGGCCGAGGAGCCGATCGTGCCCTTGCGGCTGTTCGGCAATTCGACGGTCAGCATCGTCTCGGGCGTGTCGCTGGTTGCCGGAACGGTGACGCTGGGCATGTTCTTTTATTTCGCCCTCTACATGCAGACTCTGACGGGCCTGAGCCCCGCTGAAGTCGGCTTTCTGTTCTTGCCGGCGTCCTTGACGTCGATGGTCATCTCGATCGTGGCCGGGCGGGTGATTGCCGCAACCGGACGCTACAAATGGATGCCGGTGGTGGCGATGGGGATTGGCGGGTTCCTGATGCTGGGCTTCGTCGTCACCAGCCAGCACACGCCGATCTGGGTGCTGGCGACGATGATGGCTGTGTTCGGGATCAGCATGGGCCTGCAATTCCAGGTGCTGATCGTGGCGATCCAGGCGGCAGCACCGCTGCAGGATATCGGCGCGGTGACCTCGCTGATCACGCAAGCGCGGACGCTCGGAGCATCGCTCGGACTGGCGCTGAACGGGGCGGTGATGATCTGGGCGCTGAACCGGCAGACTGCCGAACTCCCGGCCGATGCTGCCGCCCTGCTGCCGCAGGGCCTGAACGGGTTGACCCCGCACCTCGCGTCAAGCCTGCCGGACGCGATCCGCGAAGTGGTGCTCGACCATTACTCCAGTGGCTTCAACGTGATGTTCATCTGGGTGGCGGCGCTCTACTTCGTCGCCATGGGGCTGACACTGCTGCTTGAGGATAAAGAGATTCCGAAGCGGGTTTGAGCCGGGGCAGGGAGCCTGTCGGGCGCGTCGCCTACGCCGGTTTGTTGCGGCGCTCGACGATGTAGATGTGGTCGGCGGCCAGCACAACGTCGCCATGCTGGTTGATCACTTCGCAGCGTTCGATCACCCGTCCTGAGCCCGGCCGTTTCGGATCGTCTTCCTTGGCCGAAATCGTTGTGCGGGTCTTGATCGTGTCGCTGATGAAGACGGGCTTGATGAAGCGCAGCCGATCATAGCCGTAGGAGAAGGCGACCGGGTTGACGACGCTTGCCGTCAGTCCGACGCCGACCGAAAAGACCAGCGTGCCATGGGCGATGCGCTGGCCGAACGGCGTCGTCTTCATGAACTCGGCGTCCATGTGGTGCGGAAAGAAATCGCCGGTGTGGCCGGCATGAACGATGAAGTCGGTCTCGGTGATGGTGCGGCCGCTGGTCAGCCGGGTAGAGCCGATCTCGTAGTCCTCGAAATACTGGATCTGTTCCATCAGGGTCTTTCCGCGATCGGCGTCGCCGGCGCTGCGCTCGATCGATAGGCCGCCTCGACCAGCGCCATGGTGTTCCAGGCGTCCTCGACGGAGCTTACCAGTTCGGCGTCCTCGCCGCCGGCATAGCGCTGGACGTTGGCCATGCGGCCGACAAAGGCGTCGGGAAACCACTCGCCGGCCAGCGGCACCGCGACCCAATCGGTTCCGCCTTTGGGATAGATCTCCAGAATATCCGGCTCGCCGGTGGGGTAGTCGAGATTGAGGCCGAGCTTGAGATAGGCAGCGCCCTCGGTGCCGCAGATGCGGAACTCGCAGGCCTGGTGGTGACGGCCGAATTTGTGGTCGTGGTTGATCGACAGCGCGCAGCGCACGGTGTCGCCATAGTCGAGGATGGCGCTGGTGCGGGTCTGCGCCACCTTGTGGTTGGGATGGCCGAGCGTCTTGGCGTGCACACCTTTGGGGTCGCCGAGCAATTGCCGGATCAGGTCGAGATAGTGGATCGAATGCATGGCGATCTCGACGCGCGGCGCCTTGAGCAGGAACTCCCAGAGCTGCCAGGGTGTGGCCAGCGCGAGCCAGGCATCGAAATCGACGATTTCGCCAAGCCAGCCCTTGGCGATGGCATCCTTGAGTGCCAGCATCATTGGCGCGAAGCGTAGCTGAAAGTTGACCGCGGCCTTTAGATTTTTCGCACGGCAGATTTCGAGGATTTCGGTGGCTTCACCGAGATAGTTGCCCATCGGTTTCTGGATCAGTGCGACCGAACCGTCAGGCAGCGCGTTCAGGATTTCGGCGTGCCGGCCCGGCGGCGTCGCCAGGTCGAAGATCGCGTCCTTGACAGCAGCGGCTTCTGTCACCGAACGAAACGCGGTCACGCCCCATTTCTCGGCCAGCGTCTGCGCCTTGTCCTGGTCCGGATCGTAGAGACCGGCGATCGGAAACCCCGCCTTTCGGTAGGCCGGGAAATGCGCGTCGCCGACAATCGATCCCGCGCCGAATGTCACGATCGGCCGAGGCTTTGATGGTTTCGGCCAGGACTGAACGAGCGAGGCCGGGTCGAAAGCGCCGTCAGTCATGGTGGAAGACTTCGTCCATGGAAGCCCACCATTCGCCGTCCTTGCGCGTCGCCAGCGGCTCCTGGCACGGCATGCAGACGGCCCACCATTCCTGCGTCTTCGGGTCCGCAGCCATCTTCGCCATGTCGGCGGCATAGTCGGTGCCGTGATACTCGAAATACGAAAACAGCAGATTCTCTGGCCGCTTCAAATAGATGGAATAGTTCTTGATGTTGCAGGCGGAGATCATGGTCAGCACGTCGGGCCAGACGGCGGCGTGCAGGCGGACATATTCCGCGACCTTTTCCGGCTTGAGGCCGAGCACCATTCCCATCCGCTGCATGTGCCGCCTCCCTATTTCGCAATCGTCGTGGTGAATTCGGCGATGCTCTTAGCTTTGACCGCATCCCAGTCCCAGTCGATGCCGATGCCGGGCTCGTCTGGCGCCAGCGCCTCACCGTTCTCGATGCGCATCTTCTTGCCCGTCAGATCGTCCAGCTGGGGAATATACTCGACATAGCGGCCGTTCTGAACTGCGCAGGTCAGGCTGACATGCAACTCCATCAGGAAATGCGGGCAGACCGGCATATCGAAGGCTTCGGCCGCATGCGCCACTTTCAGCCAGGGCGTGATGCCGCCGATGCGGCCGACATCGACCTGCACGATGGAGCAGCCGCCCTTTTGCATGTATTCGCGAAAATGCCGGATGGAGTAGAGCGACTCGCCGATGGCGATCGGCGTCGACGTCGCGTTGGACAGCCTGATGTGGCCATCGATGTCGTCGGCCGGCAACGGCTCCTCGATCCAGGCGAGATCGAGGTCGCGCAACCGTTCGGCACGACGGATGGCTTCGTCGACGGAAAAGCCCTGGTTGCAGTCGGTCATGATCTCGTAGCCGTCGCCGACCGCCTCGCGCACCGCCGAGAGCCGGGCCCGATCTTCCGAGCCGTGCGGCTTGCCGATCTTGACCTTCGAGCCGCGAAAGCCCTTGGCCTTGGCGGCGAGCGCGTCGTCGACCAGCGCTTCCGTCTCGATGTGCAGCCAGCCGCCTTCGGTGGTGTAGAGCGGGCAGCGGTCCTTGGCGCCGCCGGCGAGCTTCCACAGAGGCAGGTTCTGTTTCTTGGCCCGCAGGTCCCAAAGTGCCGTGTCGATGGCCGCGATTGCTATCGCCGTGATGGCGCCGATGGTGGTGGCGTGGGTGGCGAATTCGAGGTCGTGCCAGATCGCCTCGATCTGGTCGGCATCGCGGCCGATCAGCCGCGGCGCCAGATGGTCGGATAAGAGCCGCATCACCGAGGAGCCGCCGGTGCCGATCGTGTAGCTGTAGCCGGTGCCGACCGCGCCGTCGGCATCGGTGATGGTGACGATGGGCGTTTCCTGGCTGACGAAGCTCTGGATGGCGTCGGTGCGTTTGACCTTGGGCACAAGGTCGACGATGCGCAGCTCGACTTTTTCGATTTTCGCCATGGTCTAGCTCCGCAATGTCTTGCCGGTTGCGGCGGAAAACAGATGCGCCTGCGACAGATCGAGGCTCATCTTCACCCGGTCGCCGGCCTTGAGCGGCTTAGGGTTGAGCATGCGCGACACCCAGTCGGTGCCGTTGAACTCAGCGAATACCAGTGTCTCGTTGCCGAGCGGTTCGGTGACTGTCACTGGCAGCTCGACCTGATGGACATCGGTATCGGCGCCGGAGTTGAGGCCATGGCCGGTCGGATAGATATCGTCGGGCCGCAGCCCAAACACGACCTTGTCACCGGCAGTGACGTTCGGCTTGAACTGGCTGGGCAACGGCAGGCGCTCGCCGCTGGCAAACAGCAGCTCTCCGTTGTCGACCGTCGCCTCGTGCAGGTTCATCGGCGGTGAACCGATAAAGCCGGCGACGAAGCGCGTCGCCGGCCGGCGGAAGACTTCGTCGGGCGTGCCGACCTGTTCGATGAAACCGTCGCGCATGATGACGATGCGGTCGGCCAGCGTCATCGCCTCGACCTGGTCATGGGTGACGTAGATCACCGTCGACTGCACCTTGGCGTGCAGCTTCTTGATCTCGGTGCGCATTTGCGTGCGAAGCTTGGCGTCGAGATTGCTGAGCGGCTCGTCAAACAGGAAGACGTCGGGATCGCGCACGATGGCGCGGCCCATGGCGACGCGCTGGCGCTGACCGCCCGACAGCTGCGACGGCCGCCGGTCGAGCAGCGTGTCGAGGCCGAGAATGCCCGACGCCTCCGCGACGCGGCGGTCCATTTCCTCTTTCGCCGCTCCCGCGATCTTCAGGGAGAAGCCGAGATTTTCGCGCACCGTCATGTGCGGGTAGAGCGCGTAGGACTGGAACACCATCGAGATGTTGCGCGAGCGGGGCGGCAAATCGTTGACCTTGCGGCCGCCGATCTCGATCGTGCCGCCGCTGATGTCCTCGAGGCCGGCGATCATGCGCAAGGTGGTCGACTTGCCGCAGCCGGACGGGCCGACCAGCGCAATGAATTCGCGATCGGCGACTTCGAGGTCGATGCCGTGCACGACCGCGACAGGGCCATAGTTCTTGCTGAGTGTCTTCAGGGATACGGTTGCCATGTCAGCCTTTCACCGCGCCGGAGGTCAGGCCGCCGACAAGGTGTTTCTGGACGATGAAGGTAAGCGTGAGGGCCGGGATGATCATCACCACGGCCAGCGCGCACATGCCGCGCCAGTCGATGGTGAATTCGGAGGTGTAGTCGAGCAGGCCGACCGGCAGCGTCTTGGAGTTGATCGAGCGCGTCAGCTGCGAGGCCAGCGCGAACTCGTTCCACGAAGTCAGGAAGGCGAAGATGCCGGCGGAGGCAATGCCGGGTCCGGCCAGCGGAAACTCGACCTGCCAGAACGCCTGCCAGCGCGTGCAGCCATCGATCTGCGCTGCCTCGGCAAGATCCTTCGGCACCTGGCGGAAGAAGCCGTCGATCAACCAGACGGTGAACGGCACGTTGAGCGCGACATAGACCAGGATCAGGCCGAAATGCGTGTCGATGATGCCGAGCCGCGCATAGACGAAGAACAGCGGCAGCGACAGCGCGATGCCGGGCACCGTGCGGGTCAGCATCAGGCCGAGGAACATCGCCGATTTGGCGCGGAAGCGGTAACGCGCGAAGGCGTAGCCGCCGGCCATGCCGATGACGATGGCGATGACGGTGGAGGTGACCGAAATGATCAGCGAGTTGCGGAAATAGTCGAGCACCGGAATGCCGCCCTTGCCGATGCCGCTGAACATGGCGACGTAGGCGTCGAGCGACAGCTCCTGCGGGATCCACACCGGCGGCTTGGCCATGATCTCGACGGTTGGCCGCAGCGACGACAGCACGATCCAGATGCCGGGCAGGCAGATGACCAGCATGGCCAGGAACAGGCCGACGCCGTGCGCGATGCCGAGCGCCTGGCGGCGGACGCGATGGATGCTGTTCTGGTCCATCCTCACCACTCCGCCGCGATCTGCGTGCGCGCCGCGGCGAGCTTGCGATAGAAATAGACAGTGAAGCCGATCGACAGCAAGATCGAGAAATAGGCCATGGCGTTGGCCAGCCCCATCTTGGCGTCGCTGTAGGCAGTGCGGGCAACGAGTGTCCAGACCAGTTCCGTGCGGCCGGCCGGGCCGCCATCGGTCATGATCTTGACGATGTCATAGGCGCGCGCCACGTCGAGCGAGCGGATGGTCATGGCGATGAAGGCAAACGGCATGATGAAGGGCCAGGTGACATAGCGAAATGTCTGCCAAGGCGTGCAGCCGTCGACGCGCGCCGCCTCGACCGGTTCGCGCGGCATGGCGAGCAGGCCGGCAAGGATCAGGATCGCGAACACCGAGGTCGACGACCAGATCTCGGCGGTCAGGATGGCGATGAAGGCGAGGTTGCCGTCGATCAGCCAGGGGATGGCGCGGTCGGTCAGGCCAAGCGCCTGCAGCGCGTTGTTCACCAGGCCGATATTGTCGTTGAACATGAACTTGAACTGGAAGCCGACCAGGATCGGCGAAAACATCATCGGGAACATCATGATGGTGCGCAGCAGGCGCTGTCCGCGCGATGCCTTCTCGACCAGCAGCGCAAGGCCGAGGCCGATCAGCATTTCCAAATTGAGCGCTACCGTGAGCAGCACCACGGTGCGGGCGAAGGCGACCCAGAAATCGCGGCTGGTGAAAATGTTGATGTAGTTGCGGGCGCCGATGAAGACCCAGAAGGTCTCCGGCCGAGTCAGCCGGAACGGCGTGAAACTGGAATAGAGCGACAACAGCAACGGCACCACCACCACCGCCGCCAGCACGATGACGGCCGGCAGCAGAAGCAGGAACGGTGGTGAGAGTTTCCAGCCTTTCATGTCGATCCGGTTCTGGTTGGCGCCGTGATGCCGCAAGCCGTTAGCGGCGAGGGGACATCAGAGAGAGTGCATCTTGCTGGTTGGAAAATGTTTGGGGCGCGGTGCTTTCGCAAATGCCGCGCCCCAGGGAGGATATCAAAGCTTGCCGGCGTCCTCGAGGATCTGGGTGGCCTTGGCGGCTGCGTCGTCCAGCGCTTGCTTAGAGGTCTTGTCGCCGAGGATGGCGGCCTGCAGCTCAGGATAGACGGCGTTGGAGATCTCGATCCACTCCGGCGTCTGCGGCACCGGGAAGGCGTTCTTGGCTGCCTCCTGGAAGGCCTGCAGAACTTCGGTCTTGTAAGGATCGGACTTCGCCTGCTCGATGTCCCATTCCCACACCTTGGTGCGGGTGGGCAGCGGGCCGGCGGCTGCCTCCAGCTTCTGGCTGTCCTCGTTGGTCAGGAACCAGACCAGTGACGCCGCTGCTTCCTTGTTGGCGCAGTTCTCGGTCACCGAGAAGCCGTGCGCGCCGGACCAGCCCGAGCGCTTGCCGGACAAGCCCTTAGGCTGAACCTTGACGCCGACATTGCCTGCGACCTTGGACGATTTCGGGTCGTTGAAGAAGCCGGCCCAACCCGGCCAGTCGAGATTGATGGCGACGGTGCCAGAGGCAAAGCCCTGGCCGAGATCGTCCCAGAGATAGTTGGTGGTGCCGGCCGGCACGGCCTTGGCCTTGTAGAGATTGACGAACCAGTCGAGCGCATGCACGCCGGCTTCCGAATTGAAGGCCGGCTTGCCGTCCTTGTCGAGATATTCGCCGCCATCGGCGATGACCATCTCGTAGAAGCGGCCGTTGATTGCCTCTTCCTTGCCGGCAAACTGGGTGCCGTAGAAATCCGGCGGGCTGGCGAAGAATTCGGCCTGCTGCGCCATCTCGTCGAACGTGTCCGGCGGCGCGAGCTCCTCGCCGTATTTGTCCTTGTAGGCCTTCTTCTTGGCTTCGTCCTGATAGAGGCTCTTCTGGTAGTAGAGCGCCGAGACGTCGAACTGCGCGCGCGGCAGCATAACCAGCTTGCCGTCCAGCGTGCCGGCGGCGATGTTGGCAGGAACGAAGGCGTCGATCTCCTCCTTCGGCAACAGCTTGGCAAGATCGGTGTAAATGCCCGGATATTGCGGCGCGAACGAGGTGTGGTTGGAGCCGACGCACCAGTTGATGCTGCCCGAGGCGATATCCGATTTGATTTCCTTGTCGAGCTCGAAATGGTTCTTCTTCGAGATGACGTTGACCTTGGCACCGGTCGCCTTTTCCCATTCGCCGATGCGGGCGTAGAGGCCTTCATATTGCTGGCCGCCGATCAGCTTGGCGTCGATGGTGACGCCGTCGAATTTGCCGGGCAGGTCGCCGGCAAAGGCGACGCTGGCAGACAGAGCAAGCAATGTCACGCCGGCCGACAGGCCGGAAAACAGTCTGTTCATTTGGTTTCCTCCCAAAGAGCCTGCGTCGAACCCGTTGTGGGATTCGATTGACAGCCTTCATTCATATACAAACAAAACATTTATGGTAGCGTCAAGCCGGAAAGTGCTTTCAGATGACGATCGGTATGCGTATATGAAGTCTGAAATTCACTGGAGAGTGAGCATGGCCGAGGATGATGACGACGACCGCTATCGCGCCCCCGCGCTGGACAAGGGGCTCGACATTCTCGAGCTGCTGGCAGGCGTCGATGGCGGCCTGACGCAGGCGGAAATCGCCAAAAAACTCGACCGCAGCCCGAACGAATTCTACCGCATGCTCGACCGCCTGGTGCGGCGCGGCTATGTCACGCGCCCCGACGGCGATCGCTACTCGCTGACGCTGAAACTGTTCGGCCTGGCGCAGTTGCATGCGCCGGTGCGCAGGCTCGGCTCCTTTGCCACGCCGCTGATGCGGGAACTGGCCGAAACTTCGCAGCAGGCCAACCAATTGGTGGTCTTCGACCGCGGTTCAGCCGTGGTGATCGCGCAACAGGAGGCACCGGACTATTGGGGCATCTCGATTCGCGTCGGTTCGCATATCAGCCTGTTCGACACCGGCTCGGGCCATGTGTTGCTCGCCTTCCGCTCGGACGAGGAGCGACAGATGATGATTTCGGAGCATATCCGCAGCACCGACAAGCCGGCGCAGTCGCCGGAATTCTTTGCCCGCCTCGACCAGATCCGCGAGCGCGGCTACGAAATGATGGCGTCGCTGCAGACCGCCGGCGTGTTCAACCTGTCGGCACCGGTGCTGGGATCGGACGGCAAGGCGATCGCAGCCCTTTCGGTGCCCTACATCACGCTGGTCAATTCGCCCCAGGCGCCCGACATCACCAAGACCATCGCGCTGTTGCAGGCGGCGGCCGAAAAGCTGTCGCAGCTGGCGGGGTCAACCTTCAAGCCATCGAAGTGAAATTCTTATTTGAATGAATGATTTCTCCGTGAGATGATTTGAAATAGACGAGGAGGACGGCGCCACCATGATCATCGACACCCATCTGCACCTGATCGATCTGTCGGCGTTGCACTATCCCTGGCTCGGCGGCGCGCCGGCACTCAACCGCGATTTTTCGCATACGGAATATGCGACGCAGGCGCGCCGCGCCGGCATCGAGGCGGCCTTGCACATGGAGGTCGATGTCGACCAGGCCGACATTCAGGCGGAGACCAGCCACGTGAAGGCACAGTCGCTGGAGCAGGGCAGTCTGCTGCGCGGCGCGATCGCCTCATGCCGTCCGGAAGAGGCCGGCTTTGCCGCCTATCTCGAGCGCCAGCAGGCCGATCCCTTCGTCAAAGGGTTTCGCCGCGTGCTGCACGTCATGCCCGACGAGCTTTCGGAAAGCGCGCTGTTTCGCGAGAACATCAAACGACTTGCCGGCACCGGCCTGACCTTCGACCTCGTCGTCCTGCCGCATCAGATCCCGCGCGCGATTGCGCTCGTGGATCTCGCGCCCGATGTGCAGTTCGTGCTCGACCATTGCGGCGTGCCCGATATCAAGGGCAATGCGGAGCACCCATGGCGCGAACACATGGCCGAGATTGCGCGACGCCCGAATGTCATCGGCAAAATTTCGGGCGTGGTCGCCTATGCGGATTCCGGCTCATGGACGGTCGAAAGCTTGCGTCCCTATGTCGAACACACGATCGGGTTTTTCGGCTGGGACCGCGTGGTCTGGGGCAGCGACTGGCCGGTGTGCACGCTTGGCGGCGGGCTTGCGACCTGGGTGGCGGCGACGCATGCGCTGATCGGGGGTGCCAGTGCCGACGAGCGGACGAAGCTGCTTTCAGGCAATGCCAAGCGGATGTGGAAACTGTAGCGGTAGTCGGACGGCGCTCGCCCGTTGGCGAGCGCATCTCTGCCTCTGGGTTCAGGCTCCTCCATCGGTAGCGCCGGGCGCCGGACTACCCTCCCGGAACAGATGATTCAGATCGGCAACGACCTGGCCGGGCCGATGCCCTGACGTCAGGCCGGCGACAATGCGGTCGGATGCTTTCTGCTGGAACGCCATGTAGCCGTCATGGCGTGGCCGCACCCATGCGCCTTCCAGCGTCGCGCGCGTGTCGCTGTAGAAATTCCCGGTCGCGGCGTTGACGCTCTGGTCTTCCCAGGCAGCAGCGTGGCCGGGCTGGCCGCCGGCAGCGGCATAGGGACCGCGCTGGACGTCGCCGCTGGCAACCCAGTAGGCGAAGTCGATGGCGGCGTCCTTGGCCTTGGAGAAGGCCGATACGGCTATGCCGGTTCCGCCAAGCGCCGAGCCGATTGGACCGTTTGAGCCAACGACCGGAATGTCGGCGAAGGCTAGGCGATGCGCGCGAAAGCCTGATATCGCATAGGAGACATAGCCGTAAATCAGCGGCGCGCAGACGATGCGGGAGTTGGCCTCAGCCATGCGTTCGGAAACGGCGATCGGATCCATCTCGAAGCAGGTGGGATCGACCAGCGCCGCGATCTCGCGCATCGCCTCGAAGACTTTGCCGCCGGTCTCGATGTCGATGAGATCGTGGGATGGATCAGTCCCACAGGCGTGACCGAGATTGCCGGCCAGCGTGTAGAAAGTCATCAGGGAATGGGGCGGCCGCAGCGGCAGCAGCACGCGGCCTTGCCGGGCGAGGTCGAGCACCTCGCTCCAGCGCGTCGGCGGCGTATCGAGCGCATCGGGCCGCCAGGCCTGCACTTGCGTCGCCGCATCGATGGGGAAGGCCCATTGCCGGCTTTGCCAGTTGTAGCTCGGATAGGATTGGCCGACGCTGCCCGAAGCAAGCGCTGCACGCTCCGTCTCGCGACCGGCGATATCGAGCGGGGCTAGGCAGCGCTCCGCGGTGATCTGGCCGACATGCGGATGATCGATGACGATCAAATCATAGGCGCGCGCCAGTTCCTCGACCGGGAAGGATTCGAAATCCTGCAGCGAGCGCTTGTCCCACTCGATGGCGACGCCGGTCTTCTGCTCCCACAGCGCCGAACAGGCGACCATCGGATCGTAGCCGCGCGGATGGCTCCAGGTCATGCCGCGGAGCGTCGCCTGGCTCACAGGTCGAACTCCGCGCGGATTGCGGCACTGTGCTCGCCGATGCGCGGTGCTGCTCGATCGACCTTGGCCCTGACGCCGTCGACCCTGAGCGGCGAACTGGTGGTGAGGATCGAGACGTCGTCCTCGCGCGTCACCGTCTGCAGCATGTCGAGCGACTGAAAGCCTTCGCTGGCCAGCATCTCGGGCCAGGTCAGCACCTTGGCGCACCAGATGTCAGCGGGCTCGAGAATGGCCAGCCATTCGTCGATGGTCTTCGTGGAGATTCTCTGCGCGATGATCGCCTTGATGTCGTCGCGTGCGGTGAACCAGGAGGCCGGCTTATCGCGGTAGGGGGCGAGCGCATCGAGCGACAGAAGATCGGCCAGTTTCGGGATCGGCGTCATGGCGATGGCGAGATAGCCGTCCTTGGCCGGATACACACCATAAGGCGCTGAGAGATAGGCGTGCGCGCTGCGGAAGCTGGAGCGGCGCGGCAAGCGGCGGCCATCGTTTAGATGGGTGGTCAGCACTTCGAACTGGAAGTCGACCAGAGCTTCCAGCAGGCTGGTTTCGATATGGCTGCCCTGGCCGGTGACGCCACGCCGCACCAGGGCGGCGAGAATGCCTTGCGCGCAGGCGGCGCCCGCCAGCATGTCGCCGATGGCGAGGCCGAACGGCACCGGCCCCTGGTCCTCGTCGCCGTTCAGCCACATCACGCCCGAGCGCGACTGCGCCAGCAGATCCTGGCCCGGCCGTTTGACCCAGGGACCTTCTTCGCCATAGCCGCTGATCGAGGCGTAGACGAGCCGAGGATTGATCTTGCGCACGGACTCATAGTCGAGGCCGAGCCGCTCGATGACGCCTGGCCGGAAATTCTGGATCAGCACATCGGCCTTGGCCAGCAGCCCGCGCAACACCTTCAGATCGGCCTCGTTCTTGAGGTCGGTAGCGAAACTTTCCTTAGCGCGGTTGATGGCATGGAAGATGGTGGAATCGCCGCCAATCTCGGTGTCGCTGAGATAGAGCCGCCGCGACAGGTCGCCGCCATCCGGACGTTCGACCTTGATGACGCGGGCGCCGAGATCGAGCAGCCGCAGCGAGCAGTAGGGCCCGGACAGGAATTGGCTCATGTCGACGACGGTCAGACCGGCAAGCGGCAATTCGGCTGCCATCGTCATTTCTCCGTCTTGCCGACGAAATCGGCGGGGTTGCGGTACTTCACCGTCTGCAGGTGCTCGCAATACAAAACGAGCTCGCCTTCACCCTTGAACACTTCGTAGCTGGCACGGATCAGCCCCATCTCCTTGTAGCGCGGTTTCTTGTCGAGGTTGGAGCGGATCGAATAGATCGTGTCACCAATGAAGACAGGTTTTATGAAACGGAGCTTGTCGTAGCCGTAGGAAAAGGCGTTGACGCAGTTGGTGGCGACGAGGCCGAGACCGGCCGAAAAGACGAAGGCGCCGGCGATCAGCCGCTTGCCGAAAATGCCTTCCGTCTCGGCAAACATCTGGTCCTGCACATAAGGGTGGATGTCGAGCACCAGCGTGTTGAAGAGATGGCTGTCGCCCTCGGCCATGGTGCGGCGCAACGAGCGGATTTTCTGGCCGACCGGCCAGTCCTCATAGAACCAGTTCTCGGCGTTCCAGACCGGAAGATCGGCGTGATCCCTGGGCATGTTGGCAGGGTGCGTCGATGCTACGCAAACGGTCGGTGCAAACCCAGTCATGGCGCGATCCCATGAACGGACAAAGCATCCGTCCGGGCGCGCCGCGGACCCGCTGATTGCATGATCGATCCTCCCGCCAATCTTCTTTTGTGAATAGTATTTTCACATATGGGGTCGTGTTGCAAGCGTGAACAGGCGGCTTGGCAGCCTTACTTCACGCCGATGCCGGCGGTCAGGCCGCCATCGATCCGGTAGTCGGCGCCGGTGCAGAAGCCGGCCTTCGACGAGCACAGGAAGGCAATGAGTTCCGCCACCTCTTCCGGTTCGCCGATGCGGCCAAGCGGATGCGCCGCGCCGAAGCGTCTGTAGGCCTCTTCGACATCGGCATCGCTGCCACTGTCGCCGCGCGCGGCCTTTTCCAGGATCGGCGTGCGGATCGAGCCCGGGCTCACCGAGTTCACTCGGATGCCGGCTGAGGCATAGTCGAGCGCCAGCGAGCGGGTCAGCGTGTGGATGGCGCCCTTGGTCGTGGCGTAGGCGGCGACGTTCTGCTGGCAGGCAAAGCCCTGCACCGAAGCGACGTTGACGATGGCGCCGCCGCCGCGCTTGATTATTTCCGGAATGCCGAAATGCGCCGTCAGATAGATCGAGCCGACATTGACCGTCATCGTCCGGTTCCAGGTTTCCCAGTCGGTCGTCGTCGCGGTTCCATAGGGGTGGACGGCGGCCGAATTGACGATGACGTCGAGGCCACCGAATTTCGCCACGCCGGCCGCCACCGCGTCGCGCACCTGGTCGGAGACGGAGACGTCGGTGTCAATGACCAACGCTTTGGCGCCGGCGCTTTCCAGTTGCGCTTTCATCGCCGCATTGGCGGCGCGGTCGATGCCGCAGGCGATGATTGCAGCGCCGCCGGCCGCAAGGCGCTTGGCGCTCGCCAGACCAATGCCGGTCGTACCCGTCACCAGGGCCACCTTGCCGTCGAAATCCGTCATTTCTAAAAACTCCTTCCTTTTCTATCGACTCCCGTCGCGGTCCAACAATAAGTTGCCAACCTCTCGCAGAAGGAAAGCCGAAAATGGAACAATGCTGGCGCTGGTATGGACCCGACGATCCGGTGACGCTCGATCATGTCAAGCAGGCTGGCGCCACCGGCGTGGTCTCGGCACTTCACCACATCTATGACGGCAGGGCGTGGCCTGAAGCCGAAGTGCTGGAGCGCAAGCGCATCATCGAGGAAGCCGGACTGACCTGGTCGGTCGTCGAGAGCATCCCGGTTCACAATTCGTTCAAGATCGGCGCGCCGGAACGCGAGCGCTATGCCGGCTACTATCGCGACTCAATCCGCGCGCTGGCTAGGGCCGGCATCGCCACAGTCTGCTACAATTTCATGCCGGTGGTCGACTGGACCCGCACCGACCTTGCCTACCGGCTGCCGACGACGGGTTATGCCCTGCGTTTCGATGCGATCGATTTCGCCGCCTACGATCTGTTCGTGCTGAAGCGCAAAGACGGCGCTGACAGCTACACGCCGGCGCGCATTGCCGAGGCGGAGAAGCGGCTCAAGGAGTTGCCGCCCGAGAAGATCGACCAGATCGAGCGCAACCTCATCGCCGGCCTGCCGGCGACCGAGCGCAAATATGATCGCGAGAGTTTTCGCGAGGCCTTGGCGGACTATGAGGGGATCGGGCCGAAGGAGCTGCGCGACAACCTTGCCTGGTTCCTGCGCGAGATCATTCCAGTGGCGGAAGAGGAGGGGGTGCGCATGTGCATTCACCCCGACGATCCGCCCTTCTCGCTCTACGGCCTGCCGCGCGTCGTTTCGACCGCTGAGGATGCGCGTTTCATCTTGAGTGCCGTCGACAGCCAGGCCAATGGGCTGACGTTCTGCACCGGCTCCTACGGCACGCGTGCCGACAACGACATCGTCGCCATGGTCAAGGAATTCGCCGACCGCATCCATTTCGCCCATCTGCGCAACATCACCATCGAGAAGGACGGCTCGTTCTACGAGGCCGAGCATCTCGAGGGCGGCACCGACATGGCGCATGTCATTCTGGCGCTGATGCAGGAGGAGGCACGCCGCCACAGAGAAGGCCGCGCCGACTGGCAAATCCCGATGCGGCCGGACCATGGCCATCTGCTCGCCGACGATATCGGCAAGACAAGGATCAATCCCGGCTACTCGCTGATCGGCCGCCTGAAAGGCCTCGCCGAACTGCGCGGCATCATGCGCGCCGTGGAGACATTCGGGCTGGCTTGAAGCCATCTGGAAGCGGCCCGGCCGGCGCCTGGCAGAACAGGCGCCGGAGCATCCTCACCGCAGCTAGACGACCTTGAGGGCCTGCAGCATGGGGCGGGTCCGGGTCAGGAACCTGTTTGCGAGCCGGCTGAACTCCTTGATGTTTTCTTCCCTCGACTCAACGCGCGTCCCTTCTCTCAGCAGCCGCTCGCCGACGCCGTCGAGGAAGTCCCAGACGAAAGTCGCCAGCTCGGCGGCGCTCGTCCTGCCCCGATCCATGGCCAGAATGAAGAGCTGGCAGATGTGCGGGATGAAAATGCCACCGCCGGTGATTGGAGAGGCGAGGTAGGAGAGGTCGGTGCTTGTCAGCGCCTGCCCGCAAATGTGCCGATTGAGTGCGTGGCAGCTTTCGATCGTTTTCTCGCTCGGCGTTTGCGCCGGGCTGACGAAGCCGGCGCCGGTGAGCACCATCAGCACCTCGATGACGATGTTCACTTTCATTCCGGCGAGCTTTGGACTGGCCATCAGCTCGTCAATGCGTTTGGGCCTGTAGCAATGCTCGGACAGAACATCGATCACCGGATCATAGATCTTTTCCGGCAGCTCGACTTCGCCCAGTGCGCCGGCTATCGTCTTCGGGATGTCTTCATGACAGACCGTCAGCACGAAGGGCTGCGCGCGCCATGCCTCGCGCTGCTTGGCGCCGGCAAGCGGGATCGCGCCTTTGACGAATACGTCGCAGCGAAAGCGCTGGTTGACCAGATAGTCCCGCACCGTTTCGCGCAGCAGAGGATGTCCGATCCCGCCCAGAAATTTGCGCCCGTCCTCGGTCAGATGCATGCCGTCAATCCTGTCCAGCAGGCGCGCGGGTCCGACGAAACTGAGTTTGGCTTCCTCGAGGCTGCGGGCCATGTCGGAGACGTGGACCAGATGCCAGTCCGCGCCGAGATATTCGTGGCCGATGTAATTCGCGCTCTGTTTCGACAGGCGCTCGAGCTGGTGGGCCGCGGACGGATTTTCGCGAAAATAGACCGATCCGTTCTTGAGCACGTCGGCCGAGAATTTGATGGCGCCTTCGATCGTGCCTTCGGGGCCCGCCATCTGGCCGCCGCCATAGTCGCCGTAAAGCGTCATCAGCTGGCGCACAGGAATGGCGGGAGCCCATCCGGGCAGGCAGTTGTAGCTGACATAGACAAGGCCGCTGACGCGCAGCTTTCGCCTGATGAGATCGAGGATCGTCTTGCGGTTGGCCTCGGAAACCCAGCTCCAGATGCCATGCAGGGCGATAATGTCGAAATCCGGCAGATCGGTGCGGGCAGCAAACTCCTCGAATGAGTCATCGAACAGATGCAGATCTACGCCGGAGGCCTCTGCCAGCTCTCGCGCATACGCCGCTTGTCCCGGGTTGAAGTCGGTTCCCCAGAACTGTCCGCCGTTGGCCGCCGCGTGGATGTTGACGGAAAGCCCCTGACCGAACCCCAGTTCCAGATAGACGGGCTGGTCCCGCAGCTGCGCTTCGATGCCGCCGCACAGGCAAGCCATGCGCAGCAGCGCCGGAGCCATCTGCCGGTAGTAGCCATGCGTGTAATTGAGCTCGGTATAATACCCGTATGACCAATTCATCGGGCGTGCTCCGTGTGATCGCACAGGCGCCCGGAGCCCGGGTTCAGGACGCATTGCTTCGCCACCTGGCCGCAGCAAGGACGATGAGCAAGGCTGCGACTTCGATCGTCAGCAGCGCGGTGAACAATCCCGTGCCGACCTGCGGCGCCGACCAGCCCTGCCGGCGCAGGAAATAGCCGGCCGCGGCCAGCGGCACGATCCAGCATTGGGCGCCGATCGCGGTCGCGGCGAGGAAGGGCAGCAACGGCAGCCTGAGCACACCGGCCGGCAAGGCCTGGAAGATGCGGACCGTCGGCACCAGCTGACCCGCAACCGTGATGCCGAAGGGCCGGCCCCGATAGGACGCCGCGATGCGGTCATACAAAGCGACCTTCAACAGCACCGAGGGACCGTAGCGGACGACCATGCCGCGGATGCGGTGCGGACCGCCCAGAGCGCCGACAAGATACCAGCCGGCGGCGCCCGCGACGGAGCCGATCGTCGCAATGAGACAGCGCAGCAGAAGGTCGATGCCGTCGGCTGCGCCCATGCCAATGGCGGGAAACAGCACGTAAGACGGCAGCAGCGGCATGAACTTTTCGACAAACGACGCCAGCAACACACTCGGAAGATCCACAGCGTCGAGCAGCCGCTCCAGGGTCTGGTTGAGATACGCCTTCATTCAGCAGCGGCGCCCGTTGTCGCCGTCAGGCGCAAAGCGGCTAATGCCCGGCAAGGTGTGGCGCGAAACTGGCGGGATCATTTTCATCTCAGGTCTTTCTTGAAAGGCATGGCAGTCAAGAAAGCCGCGGATTGTTTCCGGAGAATTTCCGATCTCGGCGTGGCGCATACCGCGCCTCAAAAAGTGCCCCGCTACTCCCGGCAGAGCGGCAGCACGACCATCGCCGTGAGCCCGCCTTCCGGCCTATTGTGAAGGGTGATATCGCCGCCATGCGCGCGCGCCACGGTTCTTGCGCTGGCAAGGCCGAGGCCGCTGCCGCCGGTTGACCGGTTGCGCGAAGATTCCAGCCGGTAAAACGGTTCGAAGACGCGCTCGAGTTCGGCTATGGGAAGGCCCGGTCCGCGGTCGGCAACCTCGATGAGAACCTGGTCGTTGTCGCGTCGCAGTGTCACTTCGGCGCCGTCGGCATAGCGAACCGCGTTTTCGACCAGGTTGACGAAGAGTGCCCGTGAACCAGCCACGTCGGCATCGACCGTGGCGTCGGCGCCGGGCTGCATGACGACACGGGCGCCGCGATCGGCCATCTCGTCGACCACGCTTTCGACCAGCGTGCGCAGGTCGAGGCGCTGGCGGCGCACAGGCTGCGTGCCATCGCGCACGAAGCCCAGCGTGCTGCGGATGCGGTCGGTCATCTCCTTGATCTCGGCCTCCGCCGCCTGTTTCATGCCGGAAGGCGCGTCCTCGAGCAGCAGGGTCAGCCGCATCAGCGGCGTGCGCAAATCATGCGCAATTGCCGCCACCATCGTCGTGCGGTCGTCGACATAGCGTTTGAGCCTGGCCTGCATGGTGTTGAAAGCGACCACCGCCGCAGCAATCTCCGGCGGTCCCTTGATCGGCACAAGCGGCGGCACGGTCGGATCGCGGCCGAGCCGTTCGGCAGCGGCCGAAAACAGATTGACGGGTGCTGCAATCCGCCGCGAAATGATCCAGGCCAGCGGTGCTGCGATCAGCAACGTGCCGGCCAGCATCAGCAGGGATTGCCGTTGCCACGGCTCGATCGTGCCGCCGGTCGTAGCGGCCACCTGCCATCGGCCGTCGGGCAGGCGAAGTGCTGCCGTGAAGCCGCCGATGACCAGATCCGAGCGGCGGCTCTCATCCCCGGCTTTCGCCTCGAAGGGTTTGGCCGTTCGCCCGGGTTTGAGGCCCTCAAGCTGCTTCTGGTAATAGAATTGCGGCGGCCGGGATATGACCATCCGAACCTGTTGCTCATCGACGCCGAGACGCGCTGCAAGCCCGGCGCGCACTTCGAGGTCGCGCACATCCTGATCGGCTTCGGCGGGAGGCTCGCCAACCGACACCTTCAATTGCGGCGACTGGCTTCGTCCCGAAGCCAGTGCGTCGGCAATCTCGCTCAGCTGGTGGATTCGCGGTTCGGGCAGACGCACCAGAAAAACGCTGACGAGGTTGAGCGCCTGGGCGCACAGAACGGCACCCAGCGTGACGGCAAAGATGCGCAGGAACAGCGGCAGGCCGCGCCGTACCGCCGGTGGCGGGACGCTTTCGGCCTTTATCGGCGGTCGCCCTTGTGCGTCGTTCATTCTCTACCCCGGTGCCGCTCCAACGGCTCAATCCTGCCACCACCTCGTCCCTTCGACGAGTTTTGTTTCCACGGCGTTTCAGGCGATTGCCGCCCTTGGCGGCGGCAGCGTTTCACGACCGAAAACCCGGAAACATTCCAAACACATTTGAATGCAATTGAGATGCCATGATGACCGCGACCCAGGACGAAGGGCCACTGGCCACCTTGCTCGTCGTTGACGACGATGTCGGGATACGTTCGCTGCTGGCCACCAATCTGGGGGCGCGGGGCTATCAGGTCACCACCGCCGCCAACGCTGCCGAAATGCGGCGCGTGTTGGCCAGGCAGACTGTCGATGTGGTGATCCTGGACGTCATGATGCCGGGCGAGGACGGTCTGTCGGCGTGCCGGCGCCTGGAGGAAAGCGGCGGCCCGCCGGTCATCCTGCTCAGCGCGCTGGGCGAGGAAACCGACCGCATCATCGGGCTGGAGCACGGCGCCGATCGCTATTTGCCGAAACCGTGCAGCGCGCAGGAAATCCTGGCGCATGTGCGCACGGTTCTGCGCCGGCAGAACAGGCAGGACGAGCAACCGCGCACGCTGTTCTTTGCGGGCTACCGTGTCGATCTCGACACGCATGAGCTGTTCAACGCCAAGGGGGTGCTGATCGACCTTTCCGACGGCGAGTTTCAGGTGTTGCGGGTGTTCATGGAACGCTCGCGGCGCGTCCTCTCCCGCAACGACCTGCTCATAGCCGCACGCGGGTCGGACAGCGAAGCTTTCGACCGGGCAATCGATGTCCAGGTCAGCAGGCTTCGACGCAAGCTGAAGGCGGGAGAGGACAGCCTGATCCGA
This sequence comes from Mesorhizobium neociceri, assembly GCF_013520985.1. Lineage (GTDB taxonomy): Bacteria > Pseudomonadota > Alphaproteobacteria > Rhizobiales > Rhizobiaceae > Mesorhizobium > Mesorhizobium neociceri. The sequence continues at coordinate 206,088 of NZ_JACDTY010000001.1, forward strand.
ACGGTACGCAATGAAGGCTATATGTTCGTGCCGAAAGTGACCACGACGCAATAGAAGGTGAGACGCTTCACCATCGACTTTGACGGGCCAGGCAAGCCAAGTGCCTCACGGCGCTCGCGGCTGCTTTTGCCGGTCGCGTATTCCGTGACCAAAAGCCGGCCATCGCTCGGCGGCATGAAATCATCCGGCAATATGCGGAAACATTGCGGAAACGTGGTGTTCCTAGCGTCTGCTCATCGCAAACGCGAAGGAACAAACCATCATGCGATCCCTTGTTGTTGCCATCGCTCTGACCACGGCTTCGATCGCCTGCCCGACCTTGGCCGGCGACAGGTCGGCGGCAGTCGTTGCCGCTGGTGATGAAGCCGACATCGGCAAAATCCCGCGTTTCGACAAGGCCGGTTCCGACGGGGCCGGCTCCGACTGGGACCGCGCCAAGGAGTACGACGACGGAGCGAAGGACCGGGACGAGGCGAAGCAAAAACCTCATGCCGAACAGGCCGGCAAACCAGATGCTTTCGAGCTGGCTGCGCGGCTTTCCGCTGTCGAGACGCGCATCGGCATCAGGGCAGGGCAGCTCGATGCCTGGCGCGACTACACGGCCAGCCTGCAAAGCGTGCTGGCGTCGCCGCGCAGATCCGATGACGGGCAGGGGGCTGGCGAAACCCATGGGCCGAAGGATCCGTTCGACCGCGAACAGAAGCTGGCCGACGCCGAGATCGAAAAGGCCGCGGCGGCTGCGAAGCTGAAATCGGCAATCGCGACGCTGCGCACCGTGCTGTCCCAGCAGCAACTGGACCTTGTTGCCTCGATGAACCGTCGAGAATGACACTCTCCTCGCGATGGTTCAACGAGCAAGCGGCGGCCCCGATCGCCCGGAGCTCAACCCCGAGCCGGGCCCGCCAAGGGGCCGGATCCGCCGCGCCGGCCAGTCTTGTCGAGGGGACCTTTCGACAGGGCTGGCCGGCTGTCCTTTCCGATCAACAAAGCTACCAGTGGCGCTGCTTCCGTGGCCGCGCCGATCATGACGGGATCTCCATGAAAAAAGCCGCCGCCGACACATTGTTTTTCCTGCGCGCCTGGATGGCAAATCCGCTGCGTGTCGCCGCGATGGCCCCGTCCGGCACGGCGCTCGCCAGCCTGATGACGTCCGAAATCGACGCCTCCACCGGCGTTGTCATCGAACTCGGACCGGGCACCGGCTCGTTCACCCGAGCCTTGCTGGCCCGCGGCGTCTCGGAGAAGAATCTTACGCTCGTCGAGGTCGGCTCGAATTTCGCATGTATGCTCGGCCTGCGGTTTCCCAAGGCGCATATCCTGTGCGTGGATGCCGCCGATCTCAGCGCCGTCGACACCTGGCGCAACGGCAAGGTCGGCGCGGTCGTCAGCGGTCTGCCGCTGCTGTCGATGCCGACGGCAAAGGTCATCGCCATTCTCGCCGGCGCCTTCTCGCACATGAAAGAGGGCGGTGCGTTCTACCAGTTCACTTACGGGCCGCGCTGCCCGGTCCCGGCCGCGATACTGGATCAGCTCGGGCTGCGGGCGACCCGCATCGGCAGGACGCTGCGCAACATCCCTCCAGCCGCTGTTTATCGCATCTCCAGAGAGAGCCAATAATTACCGGATGATCGTGGGCCTTGCGGCTTGGCGCCTCGCTGGAGGCGGCCGGCCTGGAAACATGCCGGAAATATTCGCTGCCTAGGAAACGGCAGCCCCACCAACCCGGATTCCTCAGACATGCAGTTGGCTTCCCGTAGCACGTCGGTCTTTCACAACCGGCGAGCGCCGAAAAATTCTGCTCCGCGACCGCGACCTGCACACAAGCCTCAACAATTGCTCAGCCTGCTGTTCGCCCTTTTGGTGACGGCCCTGGTTGCCGTCGGCAATGCGCACGCCGCCATGGTCTCGCGCATCGAGGTCACCGGCAATCAGCGTGTCGATGCCGACGCCATCCGCAACTATCTGCCGATCAAGCCCGGCAAGGAATTCTCCGGCAACGATATCGACGATGCGGTCAAGGCGCTGTTCGGGATGGGGCTGTTTTCCGATGTCGAGATCAACCAGGTCGGATCCGCGCTGGTCGTCAACGTTTCCGAATACAAGGTGGTCAACCAGGTCCTGTTCCAGGGCAACAAAAAGCTCAAGGACGCGCAGCTCGCCATGGGCGTCCAGCTGAAGCCACGCGGTGTCTTCTCGCAAGCGGCACTCGACGCCGACGTCGAGGCGGTCAAGACCGCCTACAGGAAAATCGGTCGCGACGACGCGACGGTGACGTCGCAGATCATGGATCTCGGCGAGAACCGCGTGAACGTCGTTTTCAACATCAATGAGGGCGACCGCACCCAGATCACGGCCATAAACTTCGTCGGCAACAGCGCCTATTCGGGCCGCCGTCTGTCCGACGTCATCACCACCAGACGCACGTCCTATCTGTCGTTCCTGTTGCGCGACGATGTCTATGACGAGGACAAGTTGCGCGCCGACCAGGAACTGTTGCGCCGCTTCTACTACAGTCACGGCTATGCCGACTTCCAGGTTGTCTCCGCGGTCGGCGAGCTCGACGAGACCACCAACAAATACACGATCACGATCACCGTCCAGGAGGGCGAGCGCTACCGCTTCGGCGACGTCAGCGTCGACAGCACGATCCCGGGGGTCGACGGCCAGGCGCTGGGCTCGGTGGTCGAAACCCGCAAGGGCGACATCTACAATGCCAAGAATGTCGAGGACACCATCATCGCGCTGACCGAGCACGTGGCCGGCGTCGGCTATCCCTTCGCGCAGGTGACGCCGCGCGGCGCCCGCAATTTCGACGACCACACCATCTCGGTCGTCTACACGATCGACCAGGGCACCAAGGCCTATATCGAGCGCATCGAGATCCGCGGCAATGAGCGGACGCGCGACTACATCGTTCGCCGTGAATTCGACGTCAGCGAAGGCGACGCCTTCAACCAGGTCCTCATTCAGCGCGCAAAGAAGCGGCTGGAGGCGCTCGACTATTTCGAGAAGGTCGATATATCGGCCGTGCCGGGATCGGAGCCCGACCAGGTCGTGGTGGTGGTCGACCTGGTCGAGAAAGCCAGCGGCGAGTTCTCGATCGGCGCCGGCTATTCGACCGGCGCCACACCGGGCCCGACGGTGGAAGGTTCGGTCACCGAGCGCAATTTCCTCGGCCGCGGCCAGTTCATCAAACTGTCGGCGTCCGGCGGCACCACCTCACAGAACTACAATCTTTCCTTCACCGAACCCTATTTTCTCGGGCGGCGCCTTGCGGCCGGTTTCGACATCTACCGGTCGACGAGCGACTTCACCAACTACACCGCCACCTCGACAGGCGCGACCGTGCGGCTTGGCGTTCCGATAACCAACGGCCTGTCGACCCAGCTGGCCTACAACATCGAGCAGGAAGAATACGGATACTCCGACACCTGCGACACCACCGACGACCCGGCCAGCCCTGATGTCGACTGCGACGTATCCCAGGCGATCCGCCAGGGCGTTGCGGAAGGCGCCTGGATCAAGTCGTCGGTGAGCGCGGGCCTCGTCTACAACAGTGTCGACGACATGAAGAACCCGCATGAGGGTCTCTATGCCAGCGCAACAGCCGAAGTCGCCGGTCTTGGCGGCGATGCGAAGTTCTTCAAATTCACCACGCGCGCCACGGTCTATCAAACTCTGTCGGACCAGATGGATCTGGTCGGGCTTGTGTCGGCCGGGGCAGGGCACATCGAGGGCTACGGCGGCGACGGCTTGCGCGTCTTCGACCACTTCCAGGGCAACGACAAGATGATCCGCGGCTTCGCCTATGGCGGCATCGGCCCGGTCGACTCCGACGGCGCCGGTGACCATCTTGGCGGCACCACTTATTTCAACGCTTCGGCGGAAGCGCAGTTTCCGCTGCCGGTCATCCCGGAAAGCTTTGGCCTGCGCGGTGCGGTGTTCGCCGATGCGGCGACGCTCTATGGCAGTGAGGTCGATCCGGCCCTGGTCGACGCCTCCACCACCGGCATGCAATGGCGGGCTTCCGTCGGCCTCAGCCTGATGTGGGCCTCACCCTTCGGCCCGATCCGCATCGACTATGCGATGCCGGTGAAGAAAGAGGCGAGCGACGACGTGCAGGAGTTCAACTTCGGCCTCGCCACACGCTTCTGACGCGCCGGATACAAATTGGGACAAACCGGACATACCCATCGGACAAACTGCTGGTAGCTAGCTCCCTGACGGCGAACCGACATGGAGCCGCGATTGAATTGGTCCGGTTGGGTGAAGTTGGCAAGGATCAGCGCCTGGGGCGAGCCGCGTCGCGGCCTCGTCGAAACCTGAATTCTCCAACACTGCCAATTCGGTCCTCAGTTTTCCGGGCGGCAGGCATCTGCTCAATTTGAGACTTTCAGTCGATGTAACCCCCACATCGGGCCATCTGCTCGCCGACGATATCGGCAAGACAAGGATCAATCCCGGCTACTCGCCGATCGGCCGCCTGAAGGGCCTCGCCGAACTGCGCGGCATCATGCGCGCCGTGGAGACATTCGGGCTGGCTTGAAGGGACAAACTCTGCGTTCAATGCCAGCGCTGGCTGAGCGTGCCGTCGCTGTAGATCATGCGGCCGGCACGGAATGTCGCCCGCACCCGCGCCACCGGCCGGCGATCGGCAACGACGAGATCGGCGAGCAGTCCCGGCTCGATGGCGCCGCGATCGGCAAGGCCTAGCGCTGTCGCCGGGTTGGTGCTGGTCAGCGCTGCCGCTGTCACCAGGCCGCCGTCGCGCAGCTCAGACAGGCCAAGCACCGCCGGCAGGATCGAGGCCGGGTGATAGTCGCTGGCCAGCATGTCGAGCAGCCCCGCCTCATAAGCCTGCCGTGCCGACAGATTGCCGGAATAGGATTGGCCGCGCAGCGCATTGGGCGCGCCCATCACGGTGTGCATGCCAAGCCTCCTGGCTTCCTTAGCCGCTTCCAGCGTCACCGGGAATTCGCTCAGTGTGGCGCCCAGGCCATGCACCAGTTCCGCCTTTTCCAGCGTGTCGTCGTCATGCGAGGCAAGCGCCACTCCATTAGCCTGTGCGCGCGCCGACAGGTCCTGCAATGCGTTGAGCACATCGCCCTGGCCTTCGCGGCCCGCGATGCGATGGCCGACGACCTCGGACGCCTGGGCAACCGACATGCCGCGCTCCTTGGCGATGCGGGCGATGTAAAGCTCGACATCGCGATACTGGCCTTGTCCGGGCGTGTGATCCATCAGCGAGATCAGATGCAGCCTGCCGGCATCCATCAGCTTCTGCAGCATGGCGATGGCCGGCGTGAAGGTCACTTCGAAGCGGGCATGGATGCGGTGATCGACCAGCAAATGGTCCTTCATGCCGGCAATGGTGTCGATGATCGCCGACGTATGCTCTTCGGAGCGCGCCACGCCGCTGGTGATGCTGGCGCCGATGAAGGACAGCGCGGCATAGGCGGTGGTGACGCCGCAGGAGGCAAGCTTCTTGTCGAGTTCGGCAATGCCGATCTTCATCGGCACATGCACGCCAAGGCGCGGTTCGACTTCCTGCTCGACCATGTCGCCATGCATGTCGATGAAGCCGGGGAGCAGCAGGCGGCCGCCGCCCGATATGTCGGCATTCTCGACCGGCTCGTTTCGGATCTCGGCAATCCGGCCGTTTTCGATGCGGATGGCGCCGCTCGGGATGACGCGGTCGCGCAGGACAATTTCGAATTCATTTAGCCACATGCGATTTCTCTTCGAGGCGGGTCAGGACGGTTTTTCGGTCGACAAGACCAAGGGACAGGCGTCCCCATAACAGCTGCTTGTCCCCGAAAAATGACAGTCAGGGCACGCCTGGTGATTGACCTGAAAAGTCGCGGTTCATGAAGTTCACGGCCGCATTTCTTTTCAAGTCGGCTTCGGGTTTGTCACTCGATTGCCAGCTTGACAGAAAGCTGACAATGTATCATATCCAAAAAGCTGACTATGTATCATATTATTCCGCGCAGCGAGCAAGACCGGTAAAGCCGGCTGTCCCAGGGAGGCGATTGTGAGAGACGCTATCAGCCAGTGGAGCAATTGGTCGGGCTATGTCACGGCCAGGCCGCAGGCTTTTGCCGAACCGCAGACGCTCGATGAATTGGGCGAGCTCGTACGCAGCGCGCCAGGCCCTATGCGCTTCGTCGGCACCGGACATTCCTTCACGCCGCTGGTCAGGAATGACGGCACCATCCTGTCGCTCGATCGCTTTGAAGGGCTGAAGGCACACGATCCCGAAAAACTGACGGCCCGGGTCGGTGCCGGCACCAAGATCGGCGCGCTGGCAAAACTTCTGCACGGCGTCGGCCAGGCGCTGCCGAACATGGGTGACATCGACAAGCAGGCATTTGGGGGAGCGCTCGGCACCGCCACGCATGGCTCGGGCATCACGCTCGGCGCCTACCACACCCAGCTCGAGGCGATGCAGATCGTCGACGGGCGTGGCGAGGTCAAGGAGTTCGACCGCGCCAAAAGCCCAGACATGATCGATGCCATGGGCGCCTCGCTCGGCGCCTTCGGGGCGGTGACCGAGGTGACGATCCGCAATGTCGCGAGTTACCGGATGCGGTATCGCCGCTGGACAGCGCCGATTGCCGACGTGCTTGCGCAATTCGAAAGCACCGTGACGGCGCATCGTTCGGCAGAATTCTACTACGTGCCGTTTTCGGGCCAGGCGCTGCTGATCGCCAGCGACATCACCGACGCGCCGGCGACGGTGCGCCCGCCGACGGAAGACGACGATGCGGTGACAACGCTGAGGAAGTTGCGCGACTATCTCAGCTGGTTTCCCTGGCTGCGCCGCCGTCTCATCGGCTCGGCCTTCGCAAAAGTGCCGCCCGAGGATTATGTCGAGGAGTGGCTGAAGGTCTTCACCTCCGAGCGCAACGTCAAGTTCAACGAGATGGAATATCACCTGCCGTTCGAGGAAGGGGCGGCGGCGCTCGGCGAAATCATATCGCTCCTCGAGACGCGGTTTCCGGACGTCTACTTTCCGATAGAGGTGCGCGTCGTCGCGCCCGACAATGTTTGGCTAAGCCCCTTCTACAAGCGCCCGACCTGTTCGATCGCCATCCATCACGGCGTCGAGCGCGATCCGATGGCGTACTTCAACGCCGCCGAGCCGATCTTCAGGAAGCGCGGCGGCCGCCCGCACTGGGGCAAGATGCACAGCCTCACCGCCAAAGAGCTGAGCGCGCTCTATCCGCGCTGGAACGATGCGATGGCGGTGCGCCGCGAGATGGATCCGGACAACCGTTTCGTGACGCCCTACATGGCCAGGCTGCTCGGCGTCGCGGCATGAGCCTGACCGACACCTATTTCGCCGAACTGTCGGGCGCGCTCAGGGCGGCCGGGATTTTTCAGCCTTGCCTGGTGCTCGATCTCGATCGGCTCGACCACAACATCGCCGCGATCAAGGCGAAGTTCGCCACGGGCCTCGATCTGCGCCTCGTCGACAAGTCGCTGCCATGCCTGCCGCTCATCCAGCATATCCGCGCGGCGTTCGCGACCGACAGGCTGATGACCTTCCATCTGCCGATCAGCGCCGAGATGCTGAAAGCCTTTCCCGATGTCGATCTTTTGCTGGGCAAACCGATGACGGTCGCCGGTGCCAGGCACTCCCTTACCAAGGGAGTGCTCAACGGCCTTGGCGACGCGACGTCGCGCATCGTCTGGCTGATCGATACCGAGGAGCGGCTGGCTGCCTATGGCGCGCTTGCCGCCGAGCTCGACCGCGAGCTGCGCATCTGCTTCGAGGTCGATGTCGGGCTGCATCGCGGCGGTGTCAGCAATCCCGACGCACTGGCGCGGGCGGTTGCCGCGCTGGCGAATTATCCACGGCTGAAATGCGAAGGCGTCATGGCCTATGAGGCGCATATCGGCCACATCCCCAAACTGCTGGGAGGACCGGCCAAGGCGCGGGCTAAGGCGGTCAGCCTGTTTCGCCAGTATGTCGCCTGCCTTGCCGCCGATCAGCGCAAGATCCTCAATCTCGGCGGCAGCAGCACCGCATTGCTCTATGACAGTTGGGTCGGCGCCAATGAATTGTCCATCGGATCGGCGTTCATGCTGCCGACCGATTTCGACGTGCCCAGCCTCAGTCAATTGCAGCCCGCCGCTTTCATCGCGACGCCGATCCTGAAGGTGGTCGATGTCCGGCTGCCGGGCCTCGACGAGCGCTCCTGGCTGCTGCAAAAGCTTGGGCTGTTACCGCGCCGCGGCTGTTTTCTCTATGGCGGCAAATGGATGGCCAAGCCCGTTTATCCCGCCGGGATGAAGACAGACAAGACGTTTGGCTTCTCGACCAATCAGCAATTCATGGCGTTGCCCGACGACGCCAGTATCGGGGCCAATGTCGGGCCAGACGACTACGCCTTCCTGCGTCCGACGCAGAGCGAATTCGTGCTACAGCAGTTCGGTTCGATCCAGGTCTATTCCGGCGGTAAGATCGCCGCGCAATGGGCCGCGCTGCCGTTTTCTTAGAGCAATTCCAGGAAAAGTGTGAAGCGGTTTTCCGTCCGGAATTGCGTCAAACAAAGAGATCGAAGTGGAGGAGGATAGGATGGTCGCCAAGGCAGTCAAAATGCAGCCCGTGCAGCCTGAATGGGCAGCCGAACTCGACCTGGCGCTCACCGATCTCGACGCCAGGAAGGACGACTGGGCGCAGACCTCGAATGGCGAGCGGATCGCGTTGTTGCAGCAGGTCAAGGATCACCTCCGCGAGGTCGCCGAAGCGTGGGTCAAGACGGCGGTGCGCAAGAAGGGCATCCCGACCGGCTCGCCGCTGGAAGGCGAGGAATGGCTAGCCGGCCCGGCGGCGCTGATGGATGGCTGCAACCAGTTCATCCACACGCTGAGCCTGATGGAGGGCAAGAAGTTCCTCGACAGACTGCCGGTCCGCACCTTGCCCAACGGACAGGTGGCGGTGACGGTGGTTCCGAATTCGCTCTGGGACAAGGTGCTGTTCACCGGTCTCAAGGCCGAGATATGGATGCAGCCCGGCGTGACCAAGGCGAACCTCGCCGCAAACACTGCCTCGGCCTACGACGCGCCGGCGACGAGCCGCAAGGGCCAGATCGGACTGGTGCTCGGCGCCGGCAATGTCGCCTCGATCGCGCCGCTCGACTGCTTGCACAAGCTCCTGGTCGAGCACCAGGTCGTCCTGCTCAAGATGAACCCGGTCAACGACTATCTCATCGATTTCCTGCGGCCGGCATTGCGGCCGCTGATCGAGTTCGGCGCGCTGCGCATCGTGCGCGGCGGCACCGATGTCGGCGCGTATCTGTGCAACCACGACCTCGTCGATGACATCCACATCACCGGTGCGGCCGCCTCGCATGATGCGATCGTCTGGGGCCCCGGCGAGGAAGGCCGCAAGAACAAGGCAGCGGGCACGCCGAGGAACAGCCGCCGCATCACCTCCGAGCTTGGCGGCGTGGCGCCGACGATCGTCGTGCCCGGCCCGTGGTCGAATGCCGACATCGCCTACCACGCCGAGCTGATCGCCACGCAGAAGCTCAACAATTCCGGCTTCAACTGTATCGCCTGCCAGATGCTGGTGCTGCCTGAGAGCTGGGACAAATCCGATGCGCTGCTGGCAGCACTCGAAGAGGTGATGCAGGCGGCCCCGTCGCGACCGGCTTACTACCCTGGCGCCACCGAGCGTCTCGCTGCCTTCGAAGCGCATGCCGATAGCGTGCAGAAATTTGAGCGGCCCGGCGGGCCGGCCTGCGTGGTGGTGCCGTTCCGGCCGGGCACGGACGCCTATCTCGAAAACGCCGAGGTGTTTGCGCCTGCACTCAGCGTCATGCGATTGCCGGCGGGCAACGCTGAATCCTACCTGCGCACTGCTGTCGCCTACGCGAATGAAAAGCTGCACGGCACGCTGGCCGCCAACATCCTCATCCATCCCAAGACGATCGCCGAAATCGGCCGGCCGCGCTTCGAGGAGATCGTTGCCGAACTGCGCTATGGCGGCATCGGCATCAATTCCTGGAGCGGCGTTCTGTTCGCGCTGCTGCGCCCGACCTGGGGTGCTTTCCCAGGCCACACGCTCGACGACGTGCAGAGCGGCATCGGTGTCGTCCACAACACCTATCTGTTCGACAAACCGGAACGCAGCGTGCTCGAAGCGCCGTTCCGCATCATGCCGAAGCCGGCGTGGTTCCTGACCCACAAAAGGGCGCACATGGTCGGCCGCCTGATCACCGAGTTCAACTACCGGCCGAGCCTCCTGAAACTGCTGCGCATCATCTGGAACGCGCTGCGCGGGTAGCAACAAGCATCCGATGTCAAAACAAAAAGCCGAGACAGGAGTGACGACAATGGCTGACGCGGATGCAATCATCGTTGGCGGCGGGCTGGCTGGCCTGGCTGCGGCCGCGGAACTCGGCGATGCCGGCAAGCGCGTGATCATCGTCGAACAGGAAGGCGGAGGTTTTCTCGGCGGCCAGGCATTCTGGTCGCTCGGTGGTCTGTTTCTGGTCGACACGCCCGAGCAGCGCCGCTTGCGTATCAAGGACAGCCGCGACCTTGCCTGGCAGGACTGGCTGGGTTCGGCCCAGTTCGACCGGCCCGAGGATCATTGGCCAAAGAAAGTGGCGGAAGCCTATGTCGATTTCGCCGCAGGTGAGATGCGGCAGTGGCTGCACGGCATGGGCATGCGTTGGTGGCCGGTGGTCGGCTGGGCCGAGCGCGGCGGTGGGCTGGCCAACGGCCATGGCAATTCGGTGCCGCGCTTCCACCTGACCTGGGGCACTGGGCCGGGCGTGGTTGCGCCGTTCGAAAGGCGTGTGCGCGAACACGTTGCCAAGGGGCTGATCACTTTGAAATTCCGCCACCAGGTCAGCCGGTTGATCAAGACCAACGGCGCGGTCACGGGCGTGGCTGGCGAAATCCTGGAGGCGTCCAACGTCGAGCGCGGCAAGCAGTCGAACCGCGCGGTCGTCGGTGGTTTCGAACTCTCGGCCGGTACCGTCATTGTCACCTCCGGCGGCATTGGCGGCAACCATGATATTGTCCGCAAGGTCTGGCCGGTCGAGCGGCTGGGGCCGGCACCGAAGCGTATGATCGCCGGCGTGCCGCACCATGTCGACGGCCGCATGGTGGCGATCACCCAGGACGCCGGCGGCGCCGTGATCAACGCTGACCGCATGTGGCACTATGTCGAGGGGATCAAGAACTGGAATCCGATCTGGCCGAACCACGGCATCCGCATCCTGTCGGCGCCATCGCCGCTATGGTTCGATGCGGTCGGACAACGCATGGAGGCGCCGTTCTTCCCAAGCTTCGATTCGCTCGGCACGTTGAAACGCATCCTGTCGACCGGCCATGATTATTCCTGGTTCGTGCTGACCAAGACGATCGCCTCGAAGGAGTTCGTGCTGTCGGGCTCCGAGCAGAACCTCGACTTCACAGGCAAGGATTGGCGGGCAGTGCTGAAGAACCGGCGTGGCGGCAAGGCGCCGCCATCGGTGGCGGCGTTTCTGGAAAAGGGCGAGGATTTCGTCGTCCGCGAAAACCTGGCCGATCTGGTCGCCGGCATGAACGCGTTGTCCGGCGACAATCTGCTCGATTACGACCGGCTCAAGGCGCAGATCGTGGCGCGCGACCGCGAGGTCGAGCATGCCTACACCAAGGACGCGCAGGTCACGGCGATCCGCGGCGCCCGCAACTACATCGGCGACAAGATCTTCCGGGTGACCAAACCGCACAAGATACTCGACCCCAGGCACGGGCCGCTGATCGCGGTGCGCCTCAACATCCTGACGCGCAAGACGCTGGGCGGCCTGCACACCAACCTCAATTCGCAGGTTCTCGACGGCAAAGGTGAACCCATTCCCGGGCTCTACGCAGCGGGCGAGGTGGCCGGCGGTGGTGGCGGCGGCTATCACGGCTACAATGCGCTTGAAGGGACATTTCTCGGCAGCTGCATCTTTTCCGGCAGGAATGCAGGTCGGCACGCGGCGGGCAGATGACGCCCTGGCCAACGCTGCCATCGACACCGAGACAGGCCATCATCGGGCGCCATAACGGGGATATTTTCTGACGAAAAAGCAGATTATTAATCGTCCTGCGTTATTGGCAGTCTTGGGGGTGAATGGGTCTGGTAATCTGATCGTATTCACGGGTCGACTATGGCAGCACTTGGCACCCTTCTTCCCGATCTTAGCTGCCGGCCAATTCACCAGGGTGATTGGGACGGCGTAGCCGATTGCCTGCTCCGGGGTTTTCCAGAACGTGGCCGCAACTACTGGATGCGGGCGCTCGCCCGTTTGTCGCAGCGGCCCATCGTCGCCGATTTTCCACAATACGGCTTTGCCTTGGAGAATGCCGGCCAGATCGTCGGCGTTGTGCTGACGCTTTACGCCCGCTTCCCTGGCCTGGAAGGCGACGAAATCCGCTGCAACATTTCAAGCTGGACGGTGGACGAAGGATACCGTCCCCAGGCCATGAAGTTGATTTGGCCGGTTCTCAGACAGAGGGACGTGACCTTCACGAACATTTCGCCGGCGCCGGCGACATTGAAGGCCAACAAGGCACTCGGCTTTCGGCTATTTTCGCATGGACAATTTGCCTTCCTGCCCGCCTTGAGTTCGGTGCGGAAGTCGTGTCGGGTACTTGAGGTTCGTCCCGATCTTGCCGAATTGGCGATGCTCTCCGACGGCGAAAGATACATCGTCCTGGAACATGCCGCGCTGGGCTGCATCTCTCTGGTCTGCATTTGCGACGGGGTGGCGTCTCCGCTGGTTTTGATGCCGCGCCGAATACTGCATGGTCTTATCCCCTGCGCCCAGATCGTCTATTGCCGCTCGCTGGCGGATCTGAGCCGGTGTGCCGGCGCCGTGGGGCGTTTTGTCCTGCGACGGGGGATCCTGCTTTGCCTCGCCGACGCCAAGGAGCCCATCCCTGGCCTGTTCGGCCGCTACTTCGCCAACAGGGGGATAAAATACTTCAAGGGCCCGAAGCCGCCGGCGCCGGGCGACCTGACCTTCACCGAACTTGTGGTGTTCGGGCCTTGATCGCTCTCTGCTTTCATGACGCAATTCCCATGGGAAAGCGCTACGCGCTTTTCCCGGGAAAACCGTTTCACACTTTTCCTGGAATTGCTCTTTGCACCGCCAGCTCGCGCCAGCGCGTGCCCAGCGACACACCGACAAGCAGCAGGCAGAAAGCGAGAGCGAGGGGTGAGTAGAATGCCTCTTCCTGCAGCACGGCATTGGCCGAGATGGTGACGATGCCGACGAAGCCGAACAGGAAATCCGGGTCGCCGGTTTCGATCAACTGCCGACGTGCCGCCATGGCGAGCGCCGCCAGGAAGCCGAAGAAGACCAGGCTGCCAATTCCCATCTGGTAAAGCATGACGCCAACGGCGCTTTCGACGGGAACGGAGGCAGCACCTTCCGCCTGGGCGGTTGCCCAGCTGAGATTGATGCTGGTGCTCGACAGATTGCCGCCCAGCCCCAGTCCTTGGCCAAGCGGATTGGAGAGGAAGTCGCGCAGGCCTGCCGCCAGGCCGAGCACGTGATAGTCGCCATGGGTGGCGCCATAGGCGATTGCCGCGGTCGTCCAGACGATGGCCAGGGCGATGACGCCGGCAAGCGTCAGACCGGTGCGGGAAGGGCGATGGAACAGCCGCACGCACAGCGCGACGAGCAGCATGAATGTCGCGCCCTTGGAGCCGATGACAGCCAGCAGCGGCAAGGCGGCGATGGGCAGCAGCCAACGGCCTCTGAAGAGCAGCCACGCCGATATGATGCTGAGCGCATAGGCATAGCTGATCGAATGAAAGTTCGGACCGCCGATACGAAAGACACTTGGCAGGATGTCGTTGAAGAACGGCGTGTTGAAGAAGGTCGTCGTCATCACGTCCTCGAGCCCACGGAAAACGAAGCCAGTCTCCTTGAGCGCCTTCTCCCACACGCCGGTCTCGATCTGCCGGGCGATGTTGCGTTCGATGTAGAGGTCGCCATGAAAGAGGCCGAGGAAATTCATCGTGAAGGTCAGTTCGACATAGCCGTAAATGACCGCGCCGGTGCCGAGCCAGAGCATGCTCTTGCGCAGGTCGACCGGATAGAGGGCGGCGGCGAGCACCGCGATGTGGAAGCAGGCGAGTGGCGTGATGGTGTTGCGGAAATAGACGACCGCGTCCTTGGGGCCGCCATGCACGGCTCCGAGCGCCAGATAGAAGGTGATGGTTGCGCAGAGCACGAGGCTGAGCAGCAGCCAGGGGCGCAATTCGGTCAGCGCGCGCACGCGGTGCTGGAACGACGCGGCAAGGAAGATGCAGAAGGCGGTCATCAGGATGATGAAGTTCGTACCGCGCAGCGCATCGAACGTATCGTTGTCGGGAATGTAAGGCGTGTACCACGCCACCATGAGGTTCTGGTAGAGAAAGGCGCAGATGATTACGACAGGAATGCCGGCAGGCACCGCATTCGAAACGATCAGCGTCACTATGAACGTCGCGACAATCCCGAACGGCGTCCACACCGCAAAAGCCGAAACGCCGAGCGCCACGACGATGAGCGCCATCGAGATATGCAGCAGGGCCTCGGCGCTCGATGCGTTCGGTGCGCTGAGCCCGACGCGGGGATATGCTCCGGAGACGCTCATTGCCCGGCCGCCTCGCCGCCCAGGAGGGCAGCCATCATCGAGGCGTCGAACCCTTCCGGGCTCAGCCTGCTGGCAATGAAGCCAAAGCCCTGGTCGAGCTCCCAATAGGTCCAGCCGATATGGTTGGCTTCGGCGGCCTCGCGCACGGCACGGACCCAGGCCGCACGGCTTTGCGCATCGACGCAGAAATTGAGCACGCCGAACTCGTTCAGCATCAGCGGGCAGTCATGAGCCACCGACCAGCGTGCGGCCTCGGCAAAGTTCGAAGCAATCGCGGCCGCCGTCCATGGGTTCGAAAGTTCGTTCTCGAGCAGGGAAGCAGCTTCTTCGTCGCCGGCAGCGCGCAATCTTGCAATGAGGTCGCGGACCGCAGGGGTCTCCCTTGTCGCGGGAAAGGGCAGGTTGGCCATGCGCGCCAGCGGCGACGCATCCCAGTTCTCGCATTGATGGGTGAAGGCCGTCGGCGCATAGAAATGGATGGCGGCGATCTGGTTGTCGTCGGCCAGAGGCGGCGCATCGGCTATTTCCCATATGCCCTGGAAGCGTGCCGGCCCCCAGACCAGCGTGTGGCGCGGACATGTTGCGCGCAGCGTTTCAGCGAGCCTGTCGCGCAGCGCCAGCCAGACGGCGCGTTCCATCGGCGGCTCGTTCAACAGTTCCGGATAGACCGAAGCCGCCGGCAGCTCGGCAATGACGGGACGCAAGGCCGTCCATGCCTGCACAACCTGTTCGCTTGCGGCCGCCGGATCGCGCTCGAAAGCTGCGTGAAGGCCGGCGGACGGGTGCATGTCGACGAGAACGGCAAAGCCTAGCCCGACAAGGTCGGCGACGCCATCATGGATGCGGCGGAGCCAAGCCGGGTCGCCGGCCGAGATAAGATCGCTGTTCACCGGCAAGCGGATGGTTTCGAACCCGGATTGGCGCAGCTTTTCCAGCGTCGCAGCGGCGGGGGCGATTCCCGCCTCGCGATCGAGCCATCCCGGAAGATTGAAGCCGCGCGATGGAACGCTGCGCGCGGTCGTGGTGGCAGAGGCCGGGAAGGGGAGGGCGGCAAGCACAGCCCCGCCAGCCAGCGCAAGCGCTTGCCGCCGTGACATCTCCGGCAGCGATGTCCGCTCCGCCGGCACGGATCAGCTCCTCGCGGCCAGACTGCGGCGCCAATCGGCGGCGCCGGATGGTTGCATTGGCGTGCGGGCGACCGACTGCGCGGTCTGCGGTGCGATCACCAGGGTGGCGCTGCGTCCGATCTGGGCGACGCCCAGCCGTTGCACCAACAGGGCGGCAGCGTCGGCTGCCTGCTCCGACGGGTTCAGCGCCAGCAGCGTCAGATCGGCCTGCGTGAAAAATTCCGGAGACCAGGCCTTTTCGCCGAAGGCCGGGGCGCTGACGAGGATGAAGTCGAAGGCGTTTCCGGCCTCGGTCAGGACGTCGCCCAAGGTCCGTCCACCTTTTTGCCCCTGCGGACTGCAGATGGCGGTTCGCAGGCCGCTGGCGCTGTCGACGAATATACCGGGGCCGTGGCCCGTCGAAGTGGACGGCTGGCCTTCGATCTCAACAACCAGCACGTTCTGCTCGACACGCTGCAGGCTGATCCCGATCAATGCTCCGGCAAGCCTTGCCTCGAGGCTGCTGCGCGTCGAGGACACGGCCAGCACAAAGGGTTTGGGATGGTCGTGCAGGCGCAGAATGATCTGCCGCATCAGCTTCAGCACGTCGCGCGAAAGCGTCTCGTCGCCGTCCTGGAACAGTGAGGCCCTGATTGCCTTGATGCCTGAAAGCGCCGTACCGCTGGCCGGCACGCGGTATTCGCCCAGACTGGCCGGCACAGGCTTCGGAGCCGGCTGGGCAGCGACACGCGGTGCCTCCTGCCTCGGCTGGATCGCCGGCACCGTTTCTTCCTTGGGCGCTTGCGGTTCGTCTTCGGGCCGGCGGACCGGGCCGAACGCCAGAGCGAGACCGCATCCGGCGAGAAGTCCGAGAACCGCGCTCACCGGCAGGAGCAGGGCCGGCTTCGGCCAGGTCGGCTGCAGTGGCGGCGAAGCCTTGGCGATCGTGCGCGCCTCGGAGGTCTGTACGCCCTCCATCTGCGAGGTTTCCTTGGCGCGCTTCAGATAGTCGTCGAGGACGCCGCGAGCGGCCTGGGCCTTGGAGTCCAGCTGCCGCAGCTGCACCTGGGCAAGGCTCGAGTCGGAAGACTGCTGGCGCAAGGCTTCGAGCTTGGCCTGCAACTTGCCGACATTTTGCGCGGCAAGATCGTAGCTGGCCTTCAGCTGCTGCCTGATGCGGTCGGCCTCGGCGCCCATGAGCCGGTTCATCCGTTCGAGCTCGGATCGCAACCGCGCGATCGCCGGATGGCGCGGCCCATACATGGTTTCGAGATTGGCGAGTTCGGCGGCGCGCTGATTGTAGTCGTCGCGCAATTTGATGGCCGAGTTGGAAGACAGGATTTCCGCCAGCCTGGCCAGACCGGACGGCGAGCTGCCCACGGCAAGCGCCTGATTGTAGCGGTCCCTTGCCTGGTCGGCGTCGCCCTGGGCGGTGATCAGCTGCGTCGTCAGCTGGTCGAGCTGGAATTGCAACGTGCCGCCATCGGTCGGATCGACGATCCTGTGCGTCGTCTTGAAATCCTCGACCGCGCGTTCGGCGTCGCTGACGTCCTTCTGCAGGCCCTTGATCCGGTCGTTGAGGAGGGAGTTCACATCGCTGTTGGCGCCTTCGCGCTCTCCGGCAAGGCCGGTCCGGTAGCGCTCGACGATGGCGTTGGCGATGCGCGCGGCCGTCTCCGGCGATTTCGAGGTGAAGCTGACATTGATGACATAGGTGAGCCCTTCGCGCTCCACCGATACCGCCTTTTGAAAGCGCTTGAAGGTCGCGTCGCGCGTAGCCTTCTGGTCCGATCCGAATATGGAAAACAGCCGCGATATCAGGCCGCGGCCCGAGAATTCGGGGTCGCTCGCCACCTTTTGACCGTCGAATACGTCGCCCAGCAGATCCTGCGATTCGATGACGAAGACCTGGCTGGCAATGGCGGCGCTGTCGGAGCCGATGCCGGGAAGAACGCTGTTGAAATTGGTGGACCGCGAATCGCGCGGGTCGATCAGGATCGAGGCCGTTGCCGTGTAGCTCGGGCTGGTCACCAAGAGATAGAGCACCGTCAGCAGCAGCACGGCACCTGCAATGACAAAAATCATCAGGCGGCGGCCCCAAAGAATCGCCCACAGCGCCGCGATATCAAACAACGGTGGAAGCGTGCGGTCGTCGATGCTGGCAGGACTCATCATTTTTCCTCTGCAGAGTCACGTCACTCTACACCTCGCACTATTCCCCATTATCGTTAGCCTTTCGTTAAGGTTACCAAAGCGTTTCACCTTTGTATGCAGGTGTGCCAGTAACCATTCGTCGCGTTCGGGGCTGGCGCTTGCGTGAGTTTTTGTTCTATTCAGGGACAGGTTTCAGGGTCGGTTCGGCTGCCGCGGGGGCAAGGCCATTGCCGATCGTCACAGGAGCCGGTCTTGGATGACAACATAAGCGACAACAGAGCCGCAATGGCTGGGAGCGGCAATCCGGCAGCCGACATGCGCATGTCCATCCCCGCGCTCGCCAGGAGCGGGGCAGTCGCGGGTGTGATCAAGCTCGCCAGTGCCGGCCTGTCGTTCCTGATGTTCGTGGCCGTAGCGATGGTGATGGACGAGCGGCAGTTCGGCCTCTACAGCGCCACCTATGCCGGCGCCAGCCTGGTTTCTTTCTTTGCATCGGTTGGCCAGCAGAGCACGGTGCTCAGGTTCTGGCCGCAATATGCCGGCCTCGGCGACCTCAACTCGGCGCACGGCATGATGGCGCGCGCAATATTGGTCGCGCTGCTCGGGCTAGTCGTCTCCAGCCTGCTCATCCTGGTGGCGGGGTTTTTGCCGTTCGTCGGCGGCGGCACGCCCGAATGGCTGTCGCTGTGCCTGGCTGCCGCGGTGCTGTCATTCTCGCTCGGCTGGTCGGAATTCACCTCCGGCGCCTTCCGCGCCAAGAATGCGCTCATTTACGGCCTGTTGCCGCGCGATATCATATGGCGGGCGGCAACCATTGCCGCCATTCTCGGCTTTCGCTTCATGCATGTCGGCGTCAGCGCGGTGGAGGCGACCTACCTGACCGCCGGGCTGCTCCTCCTTTCGGTGGTGCCGCAAACGCTGTCTCTGCTGCGCGACACGTCGCGCGCCGAGCGCGGCCCGCTTAGCCCAGCGCAAAAGCAGGAATTCAAGACCGTGACGCTTGGCCTGTGGGGCGTCACCTCGCTGCCGCCGGCGCTCGGCCAGGTCAGCACCTTGCTGGTAGCCATGATCCTGGGGCCGGTGCCGGCCGGTGCAATCTTCGTGGCGGACCGGACGACGCGGTTCGTGGCGCTGGCGCTCAACGGTATCAACCAGGCGCTGGCGCCGCAGATTTCGAGCGCCTTCTACAGCGGCGACAGGGCGCATGTGCAGCGCATCACCAGCCTTGCGGCACTTGGCAGCTTTGCCATTGCGCTCTGCGTGCTGGCGGCGTTCTGGCTTTTCGGCGGCTTCATCCTGTCCATTTTCAATCCGGCCTATGACACGCCGACCATGCGCACGACGCTGGTCATCTTCGGCATCGGCGCGACCTTCGGAACCGCTTGCGGCCCGATCGAGATACTGCTGCAACTGACCGGCCTGCAGCATGCGCTGTTCAAGGTCCTGGTCGTCGTCAACGTGCTGGGGCTGGCCGCGACGGCCGCGACGACCTATTATTTCGGGCCGGTCGGCGCGGCGGTCACCATCGCCGCAACGGTCATTGCCTGGACTGCCATCGCAGTGTCGATCGCACGGCGCCGAATAGGCATAAACCCGTCCATCTTCGGCCTCGCGGCGGGCAAGGCGGCAGCCGTTTCCCGCCCTGTGCTTAGAGACCGTACGTGAAGATCGTGCAGGTCCAGACGCAGGCGGAGGCGGCCGGCGCGCAACGCGTTTCCGACATGGTGGGTGAAGGATTGCGGGCGCGCGGCCATGATGCCCGCACCGTCTTCATGTACCGGAAGACCGACGCCTTCGACCACGACGCCAGCGCCGATTTCATTCTTACCGAGCCGCCAAAAGGCTTGCCGGGACAGATCCGGGCAACCATCGGGCTGGTGAGCTATCTGCGCAACGCGCGGCCGGATGCCGTCATCACCTATCAGCACTATGGCAACATCTTCGGCACGATCGGCGCCCGACTGGCCGGGGTCAGGCACATCGTCGCCAACCAGAGCGGCGCACCGCACACCAGGGGCACCATGGGCCTGCTCTCCCAGATCGACAAGCTGATGGGCGTGACCGGCCTTTACCACGCAAACATCGTCAACTCGGCCTGGACCGAGGCGCAATTCGATCACTATCCGCAAGCCTACCGGCGGCGCCTCCATCGCATCGATCACGGTGTTCCGGCACCGCGTGAGCAATTCGACAAGGCAGCGGCGCGTGCCCGCTTCGGCTTGCCGGGCAATGCATGGCTTGCCGTCTCGTCCGGACGGCTGACACGGTCGAAGAACCAGATCGCGCTGGTCGGGGCACTTGAACGGTTGTCCGACATCCATGTAGCGCTTGCCGGCGTCGGACCGGAACTGGAGACGCTTGTCACCTTTGCCAGGGAGCGGGGTGTGGCGGACCGGTTGCACCTGGTCGGCGAAGTTCCGCCGGTACAGATTTTCGAATTCCTGGCGGCGGGCGATGTCTACGCCTTTCCGTCGACGAGCGAGACCTTCGGTCTTGCCTGTGTCGAAGCGGCGATTTCCGGCCTGCCGGTGGTGGCGAGCAATCTTGCGGTGATGCGCGAAGTGCTGACCGCGCGAGACGGCGAACCGGCTGCGATCTTCGTCGAGGCCGACGCCGCCGGCATGGCCGCGGGGCTGGCTGAGATGATTGCCAGGCCGGAGTTCATGGCCAGGCTTTCGGCGGCCGGGCGGCGGCTCAGGGACAAGTACTCGCCGGCCCGGATGTGTGCCGGCTACGAGGCGCTACTGCTTTCCTGAACGCCTTCGCACGGCTGCGATCCCGTCGATCACTTCCAGCCTGCCGGCTCGGTTGAGCGTGTGGATTTTCGGGTATGGCCAGTCGCCGTCGGCGACGATCGGCCGGGGTGCTGAAAGCCGCACCGTCTGCCGGTCGAGCTGCAACAGTTCGGACAGACTGAGGCCGCCGCCATAGCCGAGCGTTCCATCTTGAACGGGAAGGACGATGCGTCCGTCCGGGCTGCGAACGAAAGCGCCGCCCGGACGTGCCGCGCGGTGATCGATCAGGATCGGATTGCCGGCATGTGGCGTCCAGGGGCCGGTGAGGGCGGGAGCCGAAAACACCACCAGCGTGTCGGAGGTGCTGCCGTAGCCGTCGCGGTCGGTGGCGAACAGCCAGAGCAGCCCTTCATGCTCGAGCAGCGTTGCGTCGGAAATCTCGCCCTCGACCAAAACGGTCTCGGCGGTCCAGTGATCGGGGAAAGCTGACGCGCGATAGAGGGTGAGTTTGCCGCTGGCGCTGGCTTCGGGAAGCATCCAGACTGCCCCGTCACGCTCGAATACCTGGGGATAGGAGAGGTGGTGCGGTTCCTCCAGCACCACGCGCGGCGCCTCGGGAACGCCGTTGGCGTCAAACGCAATGACCGAGATGACAGCCTTGCCGGTGGCGTGAGGATAGTCCTCGACGAACAGGAACGACCGGCCCTGCCATTCGAACGGGAACGGGTCGGCGTAGAAATGATCGCCCGGGTCGGGCAGGATCGACCAGCCATTGCCAAGCCTGCCGGTTTCGGCGACACCGGGAGCATCGGTAAAGCGGTAGCCGACCCGCCAATGCGCGTGGCGATAGCCGACGCGCCGGATGATTTCACGGCCAAGCCGCGGCAGCGCCGAACCGAGATAGGCGGGCAGGAATTGCGTTGCCGGAGCGCTGCGAGCTTCAGACGACTGTTCGTTCTGCAAGGGCCGGCCGTCGGCAAAAGCCTTGGCGACCGAGACGACCAGGGTGATGGCGCGCGCGAGTACATCTTCCGTGCCGAGCGCCACCGATTCCCGCTTGTCCACCATGGGCCGTGCCCGGGCAACCGCTTTTCCATCAAGGACGGCCTCGATCACAGGCAACCTTCCGGCCGCGATCGCCCTAGCCACTGCAAGATCGGACTGAGAACCGTCGAACAGGAGGCCAATGGTTGGAACATCGGATCGCGGCGCATTACCGGAAAGGTCCAGCCTGAGCGCTGCGGGCCGGCCGGTGGGCTGGACCGGAATCTCGTTCAGCGCCGCGGCCAGATTCGGACGGCGGCGCCGAAACAAGCGCTGTTCGAAAGCAAAGGCGGCTTTGGCCGACCCTGGCCAGCCTGCCGTTCCCGGCTGCTGTAGCACAGCGACATCGTGGCCGTCCGAACGCAGCCGCTCGATGACAATCTTCTGCCACAGGCGCGGGGTAGTTTGCGGAACAATGACGTCGATCGCCAGCATGTCGTACCAGTTCGCGATTGTATCGGGACCCGGCCTGGACATTGCAAAAGAAATGACCGGTACAAACAAATGACTGACTGAAAAAACTTACCTTGCGGTTACTTGGAAGTCTGGCCATCCGCTTTATGGGAAGAACTTGACCAATCCTGCCGGGCAGCCGCCGAATGCTGGATTGACGACAGATATGCAATCAGCGCCTGAGGCCCCGTATATACCAAGTTCCTAACATTCCATGTGGTTGACCTTGACGTGGAACGCAAGACAGCGTCGATAGACCATGCCCAGCCGGTTCGGACCATAAATGTTTGAAGTCACAGTCGAGGATTCGTTCGATTTTCGTTCGGAGGAATATGCCGAGCTTTTCGCCAGCTCGGCCGCGACCGCTTTTCAGCACCCCATTTGGCTCGCCCTGCTGTACGAGAAGATCGTTGGGCATGGTGTGGCCACGCCGCTGATCATCGTCGTGCGCACAGCCGGAAGACTGGCGATGGTCCTGCCGCTGGTCAGGCGCCGCTATACGCTGCTGAAAGTCGTGGAATTCGCCGACATGCGTGTTTCCGACTACATATCGCCGGTCGCCGACGAGGAGACGTTTTCACTTATCGTGGCGGACGGCCGCACTGTGGCCGCCATCCGAAAACATCTGAAGCCCTATGATCTGCTGCGTATCGGCAAGCTGGCCGATCGCTCGCTGCCAATCGAGCGCCTGTTTGGCATCGACAAGCGCGAAAGCATGGGCATGAGCGCCTATTCCAGCAAGCTGGAGACGACATTCGCGGCGTGGCGCGAACATCAACTCGACAGTTCCTATCGCAAGGAACTCGACAAGAAGTCGCGGCAGCTCGGCCGGATGGGCCAGGCGCGTTTTGAATGTTCGGATAGTATCGACGCCATCCGGACGACATTCGATGCACTCAAATTGTACCGCGGCAAGCGTTTCGACGGCAGCGACGGCCCGGCCGACCTGTTGCAGTCGCCGTCCTATTTCGAGTTCTATATGGCCGTGGCGGCCGAGGGATGTGGCGGCTTTGCCCGCACCTACACGTTCTGGATGGACGATCGGGCGATCGCCGGCGCGCTCGGTCTCGCACATCGCGGCTCGCTGCTGGTCATTCTCGGCGGCTTTGACGAGGCGGGTTACAGGAAGCAGTCGATCGGCAGCCTGATGTTCGAACAGATCGCCCGCGACTGCATCGAGCGCGGCGACCATTCGCTCGATTTCACGATTGGGGACGAACCCTACAAGATTACCTTCGGTGGCCGGCCATCGCCGATGTGGCAGATTTTCAGGGCCGGCAGCCCGCTCGGCTATGCCGCGCACATGACGGTCGAGAAACTGCCGGCGGCCAAGGCGCTGGCGCGGCGGCTGGTCGGATCGCATGGCAAGAAGCCCAAGTCCGGCCGTACCGTGCTGCCGCAGGCGCCCAGCGACGAGGCCGCTGGATCCTGAACGTCCGATGCCTGCGATCAGGTCGTGGCTTCTATGCGTGGCTTTTTGAAACTCCGCAGCCTGGCGGCGAAGGCGGGGCTCAGAGCGTCGATCCTCTGCATGACGCGGCGGCGGCTGAAATGAAGCTGCCGGCGTGCGCGCCAGCGTAGGTCCGTGTCAATGGTCAGGCTGCGGCGAAAATCAGCCATATGCAGGCCGTGTTCGTCCATCGCCAGCTTTACCGGATCGTCGTAGAACGTTGCGATCTTGGCCGCCGTCATGCCGGGCGAAGCCATCCAGTCCGGCACATGCACGGTGCACAGCCGCTCGACATCGGTGAGCAGCCGGCTGACGCCGGTTCCGGCGGCCGGACAAGAGGTCTGATAGGCATCGCCGATCAAAACGATGCCATTGCGCACACAGTTCTGCGCCACCGTGATGTCGGTGAGCCAGCTGTCGACCCGGTTGATGACTTCGAAATCGCCGAATGTCTTAACCAGCCCCGGCAGTGTTTCGATGAGCGTTTCCCGGGGACGTTCGCGCAGGGCCTTCACCCAGGGATCACGGTGATCGCGGAAGACGAACAGATTGGCGCGCGTGACGTCGGCGGCGGGAAACAGGGTCAGGTAATCGATGCCGTCGGAGACCCGCTCGCCGTAGTAGGTAACGGCCGGGTGCTTGAAGGCGCTTGCTCCCACCGGGCGCAGATTGAAGCCGAACGTCAGCGACTGCTTCTGGTGAACGAAGTGGCGCTCGATGCCGACGTCGCGCTTCAGAATATCGCCCATGCCGGTGGCCAGCACGAGCAGCCGCGCCGTCACGTCGTGATGGTCGAGGATCGACACGCGCTGGCGGTCCGCTCCTGTCTCCAGCCCGTTGACGCGGCCGGAGATGAAGCGAACGTTTTCGGGCAGTTCGGCGCGCATGGCGGCAACGAGGTCATCGTAGAAAATGCCGTAGTGGCGCGCGTGCGTGCGGTCGAGGATACGCCCCCTGCGAATGTTGACGATGTCGTCGAAGGCCACGGCCGCCGTCGAAAGCCTGTCCAGAAGGCCAAGCCGGCGCAGTTTTTCAGCCTGGTCGCTGGAGACTTTCTCGACACGAAACTCCCTGGGAAAGACCGAATGGCGATCGATCAAGATGACGTTGTAACCGGCTCGTGCGAGCACATTCGCCGCAATGGTGCCGGAAAGTCCGGCGCCGACGATGGCGATCTCGGCATCGGTCCCTTCGGGCAGCGGATTGTGGCGGTGCTCGGCCGTCATTTGGAATACCTCAATAGGGCGTAGACGGCCCGTGGACTGGTCGTGAAGTAGCGCCAGAAAAGCCGGCGCGGCTCCATCATCACACGCCAGAGCCACTCGAAGCCAGCCTTCTGCACCCATAGCGGGGCGCGCCGGACCTTGCCGGCGATATGGTCGAAAAGCCCGCCCGACGTCTTGATCAGGCCGACATTGTGGAGCCGCGATGCATAGTCGCGGATAAAGATCTGCTCGCGCGGCACGCCGAGGCCCAGCCACAATATGTCGGGTGCAAGCGCGTTGATCTCGTCGAGTTTCCTTTCAAGCGCCTGGCCGGCCAGAAAGCCGTGACAATTCCCGGCGATGCGCAGGCGAGGGTATTTGGCGCTGATGCGGGCGACAGCTTTGTTGTTCTCCGCCTCCGTCGAGCCCAGCAGGTAGAATGTCGTGCCTTCCTGTTCGGCGAGCCTGGCAACATCATGGAACAGGTCCGTGGTGGCGACCCGCTCCGGCAGATGCACGCTGCACAGCAGGCGCGAGGCAAAAACCAGCGGCTGGCCATCGGCGAAGATCTGGTCGGCCTGGCGAAATAGCCGGGCGACTTCCGTGTTCTGCCCCACCTGGGCGATGACATCGCCATTGGCGGAGGTGAAATAATAGGGGCGGGTGTTGGGCAGATGCCCACGCGCCGACGCGATCATCAGCCGGGCGGCGTCTTGCCGATCGATCACGGTGATCGGCAGACCGCCGAGCACAACCGTCGGCAAGGCGGGAAGCTGCGCGCGGGTTGTGACGCCTGCAGGTCCGGTCTCGCCAAGCGAGCGGGGATGGGAAGCCTCACCTGCTGCGGACGCCTCGGGGCGCCGCGCATCCGCTTCGCGGATCGCGCCCTTACCCCCTTGAGACTTTTTTGAAACGTCGCGCATCGTGGAAATTACCTATTTCGAAGTATTCTAAGTAAATAGTGGGGAAAGTTAAGCGATACGTTAATAGGTAGTTAACGCGTAAACTTTTCATAAAATCTATAGATAAATCAATGAGTTGTGCCGTCCGGATGAAGCGCTGCCCAAATCGCGAGGAACGAACCATTTCAGGTCGGGCATTTTTTGGCCCTGGAGCATGAAAAATCCAATTGGATCAACGCGCTCTTTGCATTTTGTCGGCCGCCAGAATTCGATGGTGGCGTGGCGGGGACTTTGGCTTTGCGAACGCTCACGCAGCCAGCGGGCGACTCGGAATGTCGACGCGGCCTGGGTCAAGAAAAGGTCGATGATGACAGGATTTCCGTCATGTTCCATAGGCAGAGATTGCTTTGGATTGGATGTCAAAGGCATCAACCGATCCGATGCTTGCAAGCAACCGCCCTTAGTAAAACTATGTCTTTCCGGTTGCATTTACTTGCAGACATTGTTCTCGTGCCATGCGTCGAGAATTCGACGCCGCGGCTTGTCGCAACCCGCTTCGCTCTGTTGGGCCTGCCCGCGATACCGGTGATCGAAGGGCAGGCGCATCGTGATGCAGACGGACCGAAAATCCTTCCGACCTATCCCTTGGAGGGATGCCCATTGCGGTGGGAATGCCTTATCGTCCAGTGCGGCGCAAGCGCCAAATCCAGTGAACCAACCTGAGCAAGATGCTGCTTGATTCAGGCACCGCGTCGGAGGATACCGAACGGATCAAGCATGGAGTCCAGTTTGCCAGCCGTTGTTTCGCAACCGGTCGTCGCCCTTCTGACGCGGGCCGCGATCTTTCTTGTCATTACGCTCAAATCCGGCCCTGAACATGACGCGACCGCACGCGGCCTGTGTGCCGACCTTTCCGCGCTCAAGCGAGCGGTCGGCTTCCGCGACCTCGAGGGCGGGTTGTCCTGTGTCATGGCAATTGGCTCCGACGCGTGGGACCGGTTGTTTGCAACCCCGAAGCCTAGGGATCTGCATCCGTTCCGCGAGATCCGCGGCCAGCATCACGCTGTTTCGACGCCGGGTGACTTGCTGTTTCATATCCGTGCGGCGCGAATGGACCTCTGCTTCGAACTGGCGACGCAGATCATGGCGCGGCTTGGTAGCGCTGTCGCCACGACGGACGAGGTGCAGGGCTTCAACTATTTCGACAACCGCGACCTGATCGGTTTCGTCGATGGCACCGAGAACCCGGTGGATCAGGGCGCCATCGACGCCACCATCATCGGCGAGGAGGATCCTGACTTTGCCGGCGGCAGCTACGTGATCGTGCAAAAATACCTGCACGATCTGGCGCGCTGGAACGAGGTGCCGGTGGCCGAGCAGGAAAAGATCATCGGTCGGACCAAGCTTTCCGACATCGAACTCAACGACGCGGTCAAACCGACATCGGCGCATAATGCGCTGACGTCGATTACCGAGGATGGCGAAGAGCTGGAAATCCTGCGTGACAACATGCCGTTCGGCGATGCAGGCAAGGGCGAGTTCGGCACCTATTTCATCGGCTATGCCCGCTCGCCGCGCCGCATCGAGCAGATGCTGGAAAACATGTTCATCGGCCGTCCGCCCGGCAATTACGACCGGCTGCTCGACTTCAGCCGCGCGGTGACCGGCACGCTGTTTTTTGTGCCGTCGGCGACGTTCCTCGAAGATGTTGCAGTGGATGCGGCTGCCGCTCCGCTCGCGGCCCAACCCGAGGCGACGGATCAAACCCAGTCGCGCCCGCGCGACGGTTCACTCGGTATCGGATCTCTCAAGGATGTGAGGCAGACATGAATACTCTTTATCGGGAACTCGCTCCCATTTCCGACGCCGCTTGGGCGCAGATCGAGGACGAGGCATCGCGCACCCTCAAGCGCCATCTGGCGGCGCGGCGTGTTGTCGATGTCGTCGGCCCGAAGGGTTTCGACCTGTCTTCCGTCGGCACCGGCCATACCAAGCCGATCGCGGCGCCCGACGAGGGGGTTCAGTCAGTGCAGCGCGAGGTCAAGGCGCTGGTCGAGTTGCGCGTTCCGTTCGAATTGACACGCCAGGCCATCAACGATGTCGAACGGGGTGCTACGGATTCAGACTGGTCCGCGGTGAAGGAAGCGGCGCGCAAGATTGCCTTCGCCGAGGATCGCTCGGTGTTCGACGGCTACGCCGCCGCCGGCATCCAGGGCCTTCGTGAAGGCACCAGCAATCCGGTCGTGGCACTGCCGGCCAAGGTGATGGCCTATCCGGAAGCGGTCGCCCAGGCGGTCAGCCAGTTGCGGCTTGCCGGCGTCAATGGCCCCTATGCGCTGGTGCTGGGTGCTGCGGCCTTCACGGCCGTCAGCGGCGGCAGCGACGAGGGCTACCCGGTCTTCCATCATATCGAGCGCATGGTCGATGGCGGTATCATCTGGGCGCCGGCCATCGAAGGCGGGTTTGTGCTGTCCACGCGGGGTGGCGATTTCGAGCTCGATATCGGCCAGGACCTGTCGATCGGCTATCTCTCGCATTCCAGCACAAGCGTCGAACTCTATCTGCAGGAGACATTCACCTTCCGGCTGCTGACGTCAGAGGCCTGCGTTACGCTTGCGCCGTCGCGGAAGTGAACGCGAAGTCGTAACGGCCTGGCCGCAAGATCGGCCGGGCTACCATTCGGCGAAGGAACCGTCCTTGTGGCGCCAGATCGGGTTGCGCCAGCGGTGGCCTTCCTTGGCGCGTTCCTTGACGTAGTCCTCGTCGATTTCGACGCCGAGCCCTGGGCCATCCGGGATAGCGACATAGCCATCCTCGTAGCGGAAGACGTCCTTGTTGGCCGCATAATCGAGCAGGTCGTTGGCAGCGTTGTAATGGATGCCGAGGCTTTGCTCCTGGATGAAGCAATTGTAGCTCACCGCGTCGAGCTGCAAGCAGGAGGCAAGCGCGATTGGCCCGAGCGGGCAGTGCGGCGCGACCGCCACGTCATAGGCTTCTGCCATCGCCGCGATCTTGCGACATTCGGTGATGCCGCCGGCATGCGAAAGATCGGGCTGGATGATGTCGACGGCGCCTTGCTCGAACACCGATTTGAAATCCCAGCGGCTGTAGAGCCGCTCGCCGAGCGCGATCGGCGTCGAGCCGAGCGCGGCGATCTCCTTCAGCGCCTCGCGGTTTTCGCTGAGCACCGGTTCCTCGATGAACATCAGCCGGTAGGGTTCCAGCTCCTTGACCAGCATGCGGGCCATCGGCCGGTGCACGCGGCCGTGGAAATCGACGGCGATGCCGATGTTGGGGCCGACCGCTTCGCGCACCACGGCGACGCGCTCGACAGCCGCATCGATCTTGTCATGGCTGTCGACGATCTGCAGTTCCTCGGTGCCGTTCATTTTCAGCGCCTGGAAACCGCGCGAAACCACCTCCCTGGCGCCGGCGGCCACTTCCGCCGGGCGGTCGCCGCCGATCCAGGAATAGACCTTGATGCTGTCGCGCAATTTGCCGCCGAGCAGTTCATGCACCGGC
The DNA here is from genome assembly GCF_013520985.1 of Mesorhizobium neociceri. Taxonomy (GTDB): domain Bacteria; phylum Pseudomonadota; class Alphaproteobacteria; order Rhizobiales; family Rhizobiaceae; genus Mesorhizobium; species Mesorhizobium neociceri. The sequence goes on from NZ_JACDTY010000001.1 coordinate 235,296, forward strand.
ACGCCGAGCGCCTTGCCCTTGATGTCCCACAGCGCCTGGTCGATACCGGCAATTGCGCTCATCAGGATCGGGCCGCCGCGGTAGAAGCCGCCGCGATGCATCACCGTCCAGTGGTCTTCGATCAGGCGAGGATCCTTGCCGATGAGGTAGTCGCCAAGTTCCTTGACCGCCGCCTCGACCGTCAGCGCCCGGCCTTCGACCACAGGCTCGCCCCAGCCGGTGACGCCGGCATCGGTCTCGATCTTCAGGAACAGCCAGCGCGGCGGGACGATGTAGGTGGTGAGCGAGATGATTTTCATGCTGGTCTCAGTTGTTCTTGAGTTTCTTGGCGCTGACGAGGTCGCGCGCCGCAAGGTCGAGAATCCGGCCCGCTGCCGCACGCGCCGCCGCGGCATCGCGCATGCGCAGCGCCTCGACGACTTCGCGATGTGCCGCGACCGCTTCCATGCGCCGGTCGAGCGAGATGGTCGCCGTCGCTTCCAGCGAGAATTTGAGCCCGGTGTCGATCAAATTGCCGATCTGGCGGAAGATCGGGTTGTGGCTCGCGGCATAGACGATCTGGTGAAAGGTGATGTCCGAGCGCGAGAAGGTGACGAGATCCTCGCCGGCGTTGGCCATGCCGCGCCATGCGGCTTCGAGATCGGCAATCTCCTGCAGCGTCGCGCGCGTCGCCGCGAGTTCGGCGACCAGCGGCTCGATGGCGCGGCGCGTTTCGAGGATGGCGTCGAACAGCTTGTCGTCCAGCGCATGCGGAGCGTGCCAGGCCAGCACTTGCGGGTCGATGATGTTCCAGTTGTCCTGTTCACATACAACCGTGCCGATGCGCGGCCGCGACAGCACCAGCCCCTTGGCGGCCAGTACCTTCAGCGCCTCACGGATAACGGTGCGGCTGACGCCATATTCGACGCCGAGTTCGTTTTCGGTCGGAAGCGACGAGCCGGCCGGATAGCGACCGGAAAAGATGTCGGAGGCGATTGCCTTGATCACGTCAGGCATGACGCGCGGGCGGCGGGTAGGCGTGTCGCCTGATGCCTTCTTCGAAATCTCGGTCACCTCAGCCCTCCTCCAAGGCGGCGAAACCGCTGATCTCGCACAACCGGTCCGGCCTTACCGGATGCGGATGATTTGCGCCAGCGATCCCTGGTCAGAGCATGTATCTTAATTATCATACCAGATCAATTGACGAGTATGATAAAAACAATTAGAGACTCCAACACCCGGGCCTGAGCGCCCGGCCTATCGCTGGGAGGTAATCATGCGACTTTTGAAGACCGCGCTCGTCGCGGGCGCGCTTGCCGTGCTGTCCGTCACGACCATCGCTGCATATGCTCAGGACACCAAGATCGGTTTCATCGTCAAACAGCCCGAGGAGCCGTGGTTCCAGGACGAATGGAAGTTCGCCGACCAGGCCGCCAAGGAAAAGGGTTTTACCCTGGTCAAGATCGGCGCCGAGGACGGTGAGAAGCTGATGTCGGCAATCGACAATCTCGGCGCGCAGGGCGCGCAGGGCTTCATCGTCTGCACGCCAGATGTGAAGCTCGGTCCCGGCATCGTCGCCAAGGCCGCCGCCAACAACCTCAAGCTGATGACGGTCGACGACCGCCTCGTCGGCGCAGACGGCAATGCGCTGGAAGACGTGCCGCATATGGGCATTTCGGCGACCAAGATCGGCGAGGCCGTCGGCCAGGCGATCGTCGACGAAATGAAGGTGCGCGGCTGGAAGGCCGACGAGGTCGGCGCCATCCGCGTCTCCTATGACCAACTGCCGACCGCCGTCGACCGTGTCGAAGGCGCCATCTCGGTGCTCAAGGCGAACGGCTTCAAGGCCGAGAACATTTTTGATGCACCGCAGGCCAAGACCGACACCGAGGCTGCGCTGAATGCGGCGACGGTGGTGCTCAATGCCCATGCCGACATCAAGAAGTGGGTCTCCTTCGGCCTCAATGACGAAGCCGTACTCGGCGCCGTGCGCGCTTCCGAAAGCGTCGGCATTCCGGCCGACGGCATGATCGGCGTCGGCATTGGCGGCGCGGACTCGGCGATCAACGAGTTCAAGAAGCCGACCGCTACCGGCTTTGTCGGTACGGTGATCATCTCGCCGAAGCGTCACGGCTACGAGACGGCGCTCAACATGTATGACTGGGTCGCCAACAACAAGGAACCCGAGAAGCTGATCCTGACCGCCGGTGCGCTCGCCAAGCGCGACGACTACCAGACGGTCCGCCAGGGTCTCGGCATCGAATAATCCTCCCTGTACAAACAGGCGGCGGCTCATGCCGCCGCCTGTTTGGCATCACGCAGAAGGATCGACGCCAGTGTCCTTTCTCGATTTCTCGCACATCACCAAGACCTATCCGGGCGTCAAGGCGCTGTCGGACGTCTCCTTCGGCGTCGACAAGGGCGCAGTGCATGGCCTGATGGGCGAGAACGGCGCCGGCAAATCCACGCTGATCAAGATCCTGTCCGGCGACCAGCATGCCGATGAGGGCGAGATCAGCATCGACGGCAAGGTCCAGGCCTATTCATCGACGCGAGATGCCTTCGACAATGGCGTCATCGTCATCCACCAGGAACTGCAGCTGGTGCCAGAACTCACCGTCGCCGAAAATCTCAGCCTCGGCCGTTTTCCCGCCAGCGCCGGCATCATCGCCCGCGCCAGGATGCTGGACGACGTCGGCGCCAAGCTGAAATCGGCCGGCATCGACATCGACATCAGCCGCAAGGTCAAGACGCTGTCGATCGGCGAGCGTCAGATGGTCGAGATCGCCAAGGCGATCATGCTCGATGCGCGCGTCATCGCGCTGGACGAGCCGACCTCGTCGCTGTCGTCGCGCGAAAGCGAAATCCTGTTTGCCCTGATCGACCGCCTGCGCGGCGAGGGCAAGGTCATCATCTATGTCTCGCACAGGTTGGACGAAGTGTTCCGGCTCTGCGACAGCCTGACCGTGCTGCGCGACGGCAAGCTTGCGGCGCATCACGCCTCGCTGAAAGATGTCACCCGCGACCAGGTCGTCGCCGAAATGGTCGGCCGCGAAATTTCTGATATCTGGGGTTTTCGTCCGCGCCCATCCGGCAATGTCCGGCTGAAGGTCGACGCTGTTTCCGGAGCAAAACTGAAGACGCCGGCCGGCTTCGAGGCCCGCGCCGGCGAGATCGTCGGTTTCTTCGGCCTGATCGGCGCCGGGCGCTCTGAACTGATGCGGCTGGTGTTCGGTGCCGACCCGCGCTCGGGCGGCAGCATAAGCGTCGACGGCAAGGTCGTTCGTGCGACCGATCCGCATGATGCGATCCGCGCCGGCATCGTGCTGTGCTCGGAAGACCGCAAGCATGACGGCATCATCCAAGGCCGCTCGATCGAGGAAAACATCAACATCTCGTCGCGGCGCCACCACACGCGCTTCGGCGTCTTGAACCGCGCCAGCGAGATCGCCACCGCCGATACCTTCATCAAGAAGCTCAAGGTGCGCACGCCGTCGCGCAAACAGGACATCATCAACCTTTCCGGCGGCAACCAGCAGAAGGTCATTTTGGGCCGCTGGCTGTCGGAGCAGGGCGTGCGTGTGCTCATCGTCGACGAGCCGACACGCGGCATCGACGTCGGCGCCAAAGCGGAGATATACGACCTGCTCTATCAGCTTGCCGAGGTCGGCATGGCGATCGTCGTCGTCTCGTCCGAATTGCCGGAGGTGATGGGCATTTGCGACCGCATCCTGGTGATGTGCGGCGGCCGCATCAACGCCGAGCTCAGCCGAGACCAGTTCGCCGAAAAGGCGATCCTTGCCGCCGCTCTTCCCGATCAGAAAACACCCGACGCGATAGCATCCTGAGGATCTTGCCATGACCGACCAGTTGAAGAAAATCCTGCTCGGCGAACAGGGCCTCGTCGTCATCTTCATCGTCGCCTTTGCTCTGGTGTCGCTGCTGGTGCCGAACTTCCTCACCGACCGCAACATGCTTGGCCTGCTGCAGTCGGTGGTCACCGTCGGCATCGTCGCCTGCACCATGATGTTTTGCCTCGCCGCGCGCGACTTCGATCTGTCGGTCGGCTCGATCGTCGCCTTTGCCGGCATGGTCGCGGTGATGGCGTCGAACGCCACCGGTTCGATCCTGCTTGGCCTCCTCGCAGCAATTGCCTGCGGCGCCTTCGTTGGTTTCATCAATGGCGTCGTCATCGCCAAATTCCGCATCAACGCGCTGATCACGACGCTGGCCACCATGCAGATCGTGCGCGGCTTTGCGCTGATTGCATCGGACGGCCGCGCGGTCGGCATCAACAGCCCGGATTTCTACCAGCTGGCGCTGTCGAAGCTGCTCGGCATTCCGACGCCGATCTGGGTGTTGGCCGTGCTGTTCTGCATTTTCGGCTTCGTCTTGAACCGTACCGTGTTCGGCAAGAACACGCTGGCCATTGGCGGCAATCCGGAGGCGTCGCGGCTGGCCGGCGTCAATGTCGACTGGACGCGCATCTGGATCTTTGCGCTGCAGGGCGTGGTCTGCGGCATTGCCGGCATCCTCTTGGCATCGCGCATCACGTCGGGCCAGCCCAATGCTGCGGTCGGGCTTGAACTCTCGGTCATCTCGGCTTGCGTGCTCGGTGGCGTCTCGCTTGCCGGCGGCCGTGCCACCATGTCGGGCGTCATCGTCGGCGTGCTGATCATGGGCATTGCCGAGAACGCCATGAACCTGCTCAACATCCCGGCCTTCTACCAGTACATTGTGCGCGGCGTGATCCTGCTGCTTGCCGTGCTGCTCGACAATCTGCGTTCGTCGGCACTGGGCCGGCGCTGACCATCTTCCAGTGGAGTGACAGCCATGGCTGGGCGCCTGTCCGGTAAACGCATCTTCCTGACCGGCGCCGCACAAGGCATCGGGCTCGCCATCGCCGAGGCCTGCCTGGCCGAGGGGGCAAAGCTGTTCCTGGTCGACCGCGATGGTGCGCTGCTGGACAAGACGGTTGCCGGTCTTGCCGCACCGCGCGCTCATCTCGGGCACATTGCTGCCGACATCAGCGACGGGGTCGCGATTGCTGCTGCGGTCAGGCAAGCAGCCGAAGCGATCGGTCCCATCAACGCACTGATCAACAACGCCGGGATGAATGTGTTCTCCACCCCGCTCGAGGCGACTGAGGAGGAGTGGAACCATAATTTCGACGTCAACGTAAAAGGCGCCTGGAACTGCAGCAAGGCGGTGCTGCCGGGCATGATCGCAAGCGGTGGTGGCGCGATCCTCAACATCGCCTCGACGCACAGCTTCACCATCATTCCGCACACGTTTCCCTATCCCGTCGCCAAGCATGCGCTGCTTGGGCTGACCAAATCGCTGGCGCTGGAATATGCGGGGCAGGGCGTGCGCGTGAACGCACTGGCGCCGGGCTATGTCGAGACGCAGAAGGCGACCGACTATTGGAACAGTTTTGCCGACCCGGCGGCCGCGCGGGCCAAGACGCTGTCGCTGCATCCCGGCGGCCGCATCGCCTCGGCGCGCGAGATCGCGCTGGCCGCCGTGTTCATGATTTCCGACGAGTGCCCGTTCATGAACGCGGCCACTCTCGTCGTCGATGGCGGGCTCAGCCAGCTGCAGCATCCCGCCTGACATCATGACCAAGAGACGATCGCAGCACTGGTTCGGCGGGCAGGGCAAAGATGCCTTCATCCACCGCAGCTGGATGAAGAACAACGGCCTGCCCGACGATGCTTTCGACGGCCGTCCGGTGATCGGCATCTGCAACACATTTTCAGAATTCACGCCCTGCCATGTCCATTTCCGCGGCCTGATCGAGCACATCAAGGCGGGTGTCCTAGAGGCCGGTGGCCTGCCGCTGGAGTTCCCGGTGTTTTCGTGCGGCGAATCCAATCTGCGGCCGACGGCGATGTTGTTTCGCAACCTCGCTTCGATGGATGTCGAGGAGGCGATTCGCGGCAATCCGATGGACGGCGTCGTGCTGATGGCCGGCTGCGACAAGACCACGCCATCACTGGTGATGGGGGCTGCCTCCTGCGACCTGCCGGCGATCGTCATCTCCGGCGGGCCGATGCTCAACGGCCGCTTCCAGGGCCGCGCGATCGGCTCCGGCACGGATGTCTGGAAATTCTCGGAGGATGTCCGCGCCGGGGTGATGAGCGAACAGGATTTCGCCGATGCCGAAAGCGCCATGTCGCGCTCGCCGGGCCACTGCATGACCATGGGCACGGCCTCGACCATGGCCTCGATGGTCGAGGCACTTGGCCTGGCGCTGCCGGGCAATGCCGCCTATCCTGCGGTCGATGCGCGCCGCAACCGCATCGCCCGTATGACGGGGCGGCGCATCGTCGAGATGGTCAATGAGGATCTGCGCCCGTCGGCCATTCTCAAGAAGGCGGCCTTCGCCAACGCCATTCGCGTCAATGGCGCGATCGGCGGCTCGACCAATGCGGTCGTGCATCTGCTGGCGATTGCCGGCCGCGTCGGCGCCGAGCTGACACTGGACGACTGGGACCGGTATGGCCGCGATGTACCGACCATCCTCGACCTGATGCCGTCCGGCCGCTTCCTGATGGAGGATTTCTGCTACGCCGGCGGTATTCCGGTTGTCATGAAAGAGATCGCCGACATGCTCGATCTCGATGCGCTGACGGTGACCGGCAACAGCGTGCGCGACAACATCGCCGATGCCAGGAATGACAATCCGGAGGTGATCCGCCCGCGCGACAAGGCGCTTACGCAGCAGGGTGGTATCGCGGTGCTGCGCGGAAATCTGGCGCCTGACGGCGCCATCATCAAACCGTCGGCCGCCTCGCCAGCGCTGATGAAGCATCGTGGCCGCGCCGTCGTGTTCGAGGACATCGACGACTACAAGGCGCGTGTCGACGATCCGGCGCTCGACATCGACGAGAGCTCGATCATGGTGCTGAAGAATTGCGGGCCGAAGGGTTATCCCGGCATGGCCGAGGTCGGCAACATGGCGCTGCCGCAGAAGCTGCTCAAGCAGGGCGTGCGCGACATGATCCGGATTTCCGACGCCCGCATGTCGGGCACTGCCTTCGGCACGGTGGTGCTGCATGCTGCGCCGGAAGCTGCCGTCGGTGGGCCGCTGGCGCTGGTCCGGAGCGGCGACATCATCGAGCTCGATGTCGAGGCGCGAAAGCTGCATCTCGAAGTCTCGGAACAGGAGCTGGCGCGGCGGCGTGAATCCTGGCAGCCGCCCACACCGGCGATGCGAGGAGGCTATCAGAGCCTTTATGTCGACCGCGTGCTGCAGGCCGATCGTGGCGCCGACCTCGATTTCCTTGTCGGCAGTCGCGGCCACGCCATTCCGCGCGAAAGCCATTGAGGCCGACCGATGCCGAATTTCCGGCCTGACGATTTCCACGGCATTCACGCCATTCTCTACGCGCTCTTCGACGAACAGGAAAAACTCGACCGCGCGGCGATGCGCAGGCAAGTCGAGATCTGCCTGGCGACCGGCGTGCACGGCATGGCGGCGCTTGGCTTGGCGACGGAGGTTGCCAAACTGACAGAGGCCGAGCGGCGGACGATCATGGATTGGACGGCGGAGGATATCGCGGGCAAGGTGCCGCTCGCCTTCACCATTTTCGGCTCATCAGTGGCTGAACAGGTCGCGCAGGTGCGGCACGCCGAAAGCGTCGGCGCCGATTGGGTGATCCTGCAGCCGCCACCGGTTGGCTCCTATGGAGCGCCGGAATGCATCCGCTTCTTCGGCCGCGTCGCAGAGGCCACCGACCTGCCGGTGGCGATCCAGAACGCGCCGGCCTTTTTCGGCCGCGGCCTGACAGCGGACGAAATCCGCGACCTCGTCACGCTTCATCCCAACATAAGGCTGGTCAAGGGCGAGGGGCCGGTCACCGACATTGCCGGATTGATCGAGCGTACCGAAGGCCGCATTCCTGTCTTCAACGGGCGTGGCGGGCTGGAGCTTATCGACAATTTCCGCATCGGCTGCCGCGGCATGATTTTGGCGCCTGACTGCATCGACCTCGCCGTGCGTGCCTATGAGGCGTTCCGCGCCGGCAATGAAGCCGTGGCCGAGGCCGAGTACGCAAAAATACTGCCGGCGGCCGTCTTCGTCATGCAAGGCATCGAGAACCTGATCTGCTACGGCAAGAGACTGTTCGGCGCTCGTGCCGGCGTGCCGATACACGACCGCGCGCCGGCAATGCGGCCAAATGAGGTCGGCCTTGCGATGGTCGAGCGCTTTGCATCCCACCTGGGCAAATTACCGGGATAGGGGCTCTATCCCTGCGGCGTCGACGCCGCGCTGATGGAGCGAGCAGCCGCGATCAGAAACGCTCGCGATAGGCGCGCGGATTGGTGCCCAGCACGCGCAGAAAGCCGCGCCGCATCGTCTCTTCCGAACCGAAACCGCAGCGGCGTGCCGTCTGGTTGACGGGCTGGCCCCGCTCCAGCATCCGTCGCGCCGCCTCGATCCGGATCTCCTCGATTGCGCGGGCAGGTGTCCGGCCGGTGGCCTCGCGATAGCGCCGTGAAAAACTGCGCGGGCTCATATTGGCGTGGTCGGCCAACTGCGTCAGCGACAGGTCGCCTGCTAGATTTTCGAGGATCCAGCCATGCAGCCGGTCGAAGCGCCCGTCGCCTTGCTGCAGCTTGAGCGTCTGGCTGAATTGCGCCTGGCCGCCGGGACGTTTCAGGAAGACCACCAACTCGCGCGCCACGCTGAGCGCCGTATGCCGGCCAAGATCGGCCTCGACGAGGGAGAGGGCGAGATCGATACCGGCCGTCACGCCGGCCGATGTCCAGACATTGCCGTCACGAATGAAGATTGGGTCGGGTTCGAGGCGAACCGACGGAAAGCGCCGGGCGAACTCCGCGCAGCGTCCCCAGTGGGTCACCGCGCGACGGCCGTCGAGCAGGCCTGCCATCGCCAGCAGCATGGCGCCGCTGCAGACGGACGCGGTTCGTGTGGCATTGCGCGAGCGGCTGGCGATCCATTGGACCAGCTTGGCATCTTCGCAGGCCGCATTGACGCCCCATCCGCCGGGCACGACCAGCGTGTCGATCTCACCTCCGTGGGTTGGCAGCGCCGCTGCCTCCAGCACGAGACCGGCCGATGTCGTGATCCTTGGCGTGGCGGCGACCATCACGACCTCGTAGGGCGCTGGTTCTCCGGCCTGCCTCTTGAAGTCGTTGGCGCTGGCAAAGACCTGAAGCGGTCCGCTGACGTCGAGGAGCTGGATGTCGGGATAGGCAAGCACTTCGATACGGCGCATTGGGTTTGGCCTGAAACGAGGGGTGAATGGCAATCGTGCCAAACCATGATGCCGTAGATTGCCTGAAGTCAACCCGCGGAGATTTCCATGCCCCTTCGTTTCGGCATCCTCGTATTTCCCAACGTCCAACAGCTCGACCTCACCGGCCCCTACGAGGTCCTTGCGTCCACCAACGGCGCCGAGGTGGATTTGATCTGGAAGGATCGCAACCCGGTGATGTCGTCGACGCACCTCTCGCTTACCCCGACTGCGACCTTCGACGATTGCCGGCCTCTCGACGTGCTGTGCATTCCGGGTGGGGGCGGGGTCAACGCGCTGCTGGAGGACCAGACAGTCCTCGATTTCGTGTGGGAGCGCGCGGCGCAGGCGCGCTACATAACCTCGGTCTGCAGCGGCGCCCTGGTGCTCGGTGCGGCCGGGCTGCTGAAGGGCAAGCGCGCGACCACGCACTGGTATGCGCATGATTTCCTTGAAGAGTTCGGGGCGATCCCCGTCGATGAACGTATTGTCGAGGACGGCAAGCTCATTACCGCCGGCGGCGTCACTTCCGGCATCGATTTCGGGCTGGCGCTGGTTGCGAGGCTGCTTGGACAGGAGGAGGCTGAGATCGTGCAGCTCTCGCTCGAATATGCCCCGGCTCCTCCTTTCCGGTCGGGCACGCCTGCCGAGGCTTCGCCTGTCGTGCTGGCGCAGGCAAAGGAGCGGCTTGCGGGTTCGAGGCGCGTTCGCGAGGAAATGTTCGCTCGCTGGCGCGAGGCTCGCGCGGCCGCCGCACCGGCGCGCATCCACGGCTGAAGCGACAGGGCCGAAGGCGCCTATCTCTGGCCTTCGGCCCACCTGCGTTTCCACTGTTGACACGTCCCTTCGTCTGTGTAGAAATTGGTTGGACCATTGAACCACTTGAGTTTCCGCTGGCGTGACCGAATTCAGCCTTCCGCCGATCCAGACGACGGCCCGCGACGATGCGGTGCTGAAGGCTTTGGCCGGCTTTGTCATGCGCGAAAAGCTGGAGCCGGGAGAGAGACTGCCGACCGAGCGTATCCTCGCCGAGCGCCTTAAGGTCAGCCGCAACACGGTGCGCGAGGCGCTGACGCGCTGGGAAGGGCTTGGCCTGGTCGAGCGCCGGCAGGGCTCAGGCACCTACCTCAAGGCCGCCGTCTCGCTCGACATGCTGCACATGCCGCTGACGCTTGCCGGCGGCAATGATTTTACCGGCCTGATGCGCACGCTGGAAATCCGCCGCGCACTGGAGGCGGAAGCCGCCGCGCTTTGCGCCATTCGCGCCGACGAAGACGATCTCGCCGAGATCGAGCGCAAGCTCGACATCATGGAGGAAGAGTTTCTCAGCCGGGCCGGCATGTCGTCGGAAGAGGACTGGGAATTCCATCAGGCGATCTACCGCGCCTGCGGCAATCCGCTGTTCGAGCAGATCATCGCCGCCATGCACGAGTTGTTCCACCGCTTCTGGGAACATCCGCTTGGCGTGCGCGATTTCGGCCACGCCAGCTTTCCCTACCACCGCACCATGTTCAATTGCATCGCTGCGCACGACCCGGAAGGCGCCCGGGCCGAGGCGCTGAAGCTGATCGCCACGGTCGAGGACGATTTGAAGCGCGGTGCCGCCAACCTCAAACTTTCGGACCGCAAATGAACGAGCACAGCTTCGATCCAGGCATTTCCGGCAGCGACTATCTCGCCGAGGCGGCGACCCTTCTGGCGCATGACGACCCGTTCCCCGGCAATGCCGTGGTGCCGCCGATCTACCAGACCTCGCTGTTCACCTTCGCCAGCTATGCCGAGATGGCAGACACCTTTGCCGGCCGCAGAAAGCAGCCGATCTATTCGCGCGGCGACAATCCGACGGTGATGGAATTCGAGGCGCGGGTCGCAGCACTTGAAGGCGCTGAGGCCGCGCGCGGATTCTCTAGCGGAATGGCGGCAATCAGCTCTACCGTGCTTGCCTTCGTCGGCGCCGGCGAGCGTATCGTTGCTGTGCGCAACTGCTATGGCGACGCCTACCGGCTGTTCGAGCGGCTGTTCCCGCGCCTGAACATCAAGGTCGACTATGTCGACGGTTCCGATCCGGATGCGGTCGCTGCCGCACTTCCCGGCGCGAAACTGCTCTATCTGGAAAGCCCGACCTCGATGATGTTCGAGCTCCAGGATCTGGCGCATCTGACGCGGCTGGCGAAAGAGCAAGGCATAGTCACCACAATCGACAATTCCTGGGCGACGCCGGTTTTCCAGAAGCCGATCCGGCACGGCGTCGATCTGGTGCTGCATTCGGCCTCGAAATATCTCGGCGGCCACAGCGACACCGTCGCCGGCGTGGTGGCGGGTTCGGCCGCTCATATCAAGCACATCAACGACCAGACCTACTCCCAGCTCGGCGGCAAGCTGTCGCCTTTCGAAGGCTGGCTGCTGTTGCGCGGCCTGCGCACGCTGCCGCTGAGGCTGCCGCACCACATGAAGAGCGGGCTCACCATCGCCGAGCGGCTGAAGGCGCATGACAAGGTCGAGCGCGTCAACCATCCCGCCTATTCCAACCATCCCGGCAAGAAAACGCTTGCCGGCTATGCCGGGCTGTTCTCCTTCGAGGTGACGGAGGATGTCGATATTCCCGCTTTCGTCGATGCGCTGAAATTCTTCCGTATCGGCGTCAGCTGGGGCGGCCATGAAAGCCTGGTCGTGCCGGCAAAGGCCTCGCTAGAGCAGACGCCGGGTCTCAATTCGATGGCGCGCTTCGGCGTCAGCCCCCGAACCATCCGCTTCAGTGTCGGATTGGAAAGCGTCGAAGACCTCTGGGCCGACATCGCCCAGGCCTTCGACAAAGCAAAAAAATAACTGGGTTCAAAATGGGAGTTCTGAACATGAGAAGACTGACAGTCATGCTTGCCACCGCTGCCGGCCTGGCGATTTCCGCCAGTGGCGCGCTGGCCGACACCACCCTCAAGTTGGTCGAGGTCATCACCAGCCCGCAGCGCACAGAATTTCTGAAGAAGCAGATCGCCGACTTCGAGGCGGCCAATGCAGGCGTCAAGGTCGAGGTGGTCTCGCTGCCCTGGGGCCAGGCGTTCGAGAAATTCCTCACCATGGTGCAGGCCGGCGATACGCCCGACATCGTCGAGATGCCGGAGCGCTGGATGGGCCTCTACGCCACCAATGGCCAGCTCGAGGATCTCGGGCCCTTCATGGCCAAGTGGGACGACGCCAAGACACTGGGCGACCGCGCCAAGCAGTTCGGCTCGACGGTCAACAACACCCAGTTCATGATCCCTTACGGCTACTATGTGAATGCGCTGTTCTGGAACAAGAAGCTGTTCAAGGAAGCCGGTCTCGACGGCCCGCCGGCGACGCTCGACGACTTCATCGCCGATTCGAAGAAGATCTCCGCCATTCCGGGCAAGTACGGCTATTGCTTGCGCGGCGGTCCGGGCGCCTTCAACGGCATGCACATGTTCATGAACATCGCCGCCGGCAAGGGCGGCTATTTCAACGAGGACGGAACCTCGACCATCAATGACGAGGGCTCGGTCAAGGGCCTGCAGATGCTGGCCGACATGTACAAGGACGGCCTTGCGCCGAAGGATGCGGTGAGCTGGGGCTTCAACGAAACGGTCACCGGTTTCTATTCCGGCACCTGCGCCATGCTCAACCAGGATCCGGATGCGCTGATCGGCATTGCCGACAAGATGAGCGCCGATGATTTTGCCGTGGCGCCGCTGCCGGTCGGACCGAGCGGCAAATCCTATCCGACGCTGGGCTATGCCGGCTGGGCGATGTTCGCCAATTCGCAGCACAAGGACGATGCCTGGAAGCTGATGGCGACACTGTTGTCGCCCAAGGACAATCTGGAGTGGGCCAAGGAAGTCGGCGTCGTGCCGATCCACAACGGCGCCGACCAGGACGCTCATTTCAAGACCGAGCAGTTCAAGGGCTGGTTCACCGAGCTCAGCGACACCTCCAAATATGAAATGGTGACGCCGCCGACGCATCTGGAAAACCTCGGCAACTTCGTCGACCAGGTGGCGATCAAGAACTTCCAGGAAGTGCTGCTCGGGCAGAAGACGGCCAAGGAGGCGGCCGACGCATGGGCCACCTTCCTGACCAAGGAACAGCAGGACTGGCTGGCCAAGAACAAGAAGTAGGCGCCCTTTCCCTTCTCCCCGTTTCACGGGGAGAAGGTGTCACGAAGTGACGGATGAGGGGCAGCGCTATCCTCCGAAGGCTCGCGCTGCCCCTCATCTGCCTGCCCGTCCTCCGCCGCAGCTGCGCTGCAGCTACGGAGGGTGGACCGGCATCTTTCCCCGTGATGGGGAGGACGCTTGTCGCCAATTCCGGCGCTCCTCCAGGAGACGATTTAGCACCCGATGACCTACGCCGCGTCCGAAATACGATCCGCAGGCCGGCCGCGAAAGAAGCGGCTGACGCATGCCGCCATCGAGCCCTGGCTTTATCTCTCGCCGGCGATCGTTCTGCTGGTTGTGGTGCTGCTGGTGCCGTTGATCATCGGTATCAGCTATTCCTTCCGCAAATTCTCGGCCTTCAAATCCGAATATGTCGGCCTCGGCCAATATCAGGCGATGCTGACCGACCAGGTGCTGGGGCAGGCGCTGGTCAACACGCTGTGGTGGACGGTGGCCAGCCTGTTCTTCCAGTTCTTCCTTGGGCTCGGCCTGGCGCTGCTGCTCGACAAGCCGTTTATCGGACGCAAGTTCGTGCAGGCAGTTGTCTTCCTGCCCTGGGCGGTGCCGTCCTTCCTGTCGGGCCTGACCTGGGCATGGCTGTTCAACCCGATCATCGGGCCTTTGCCGCACTGGCTCTTCGGGCTCGGGCTGAAGGCAGAACCGACCAATGTCTTGTCTGATCCCGCCACCGCGATGTGGGGGCCGATCATCGCCAACATCTGGTTCGGCATTCCGTTCTTCGCCATCACGCTGCTCGCGGCATTGAAGTCGATCCCGTCGGAACTGCATGAGGCGGCGGCCATTGACGGCGCTTCGCCCTGGCAACGCTTCACCAAGGTGACGCTGCCCTTCCTGGCGCCGACCATCGTTATCACCGTCATGCTGCGCACGATCTGGATCGCCACCTTCGCTGATTTGATCTTCGTCATGACCGAAGGCGGGCCGGCGGGCTCGACCAGCACGGTGCCGGTCTACATCTATGTCAGCGCCTTCAAGTCTCTGGACAAGGGTTATGCCTCGGCGGTGGCGGTGCTGCTGCTGGTGCTGCTCATCGCATATGCGATCGCGCTGATCGCTATCCGCCGCTTGCTGGTGAGGCACGTCTGATGATCGCCGGACGCTCCACCTCCTCGCGCATTTTCAGCGGTATCGGCCTCTACGCGGCGATTGCCGCCTACATGATCTTTGCGCTGTTCCCGATCTTCTGGACGCTGAAGATATCGGTGACGCCGGAGCGGCTGCTCTATTCCGAAGGCATCACTTTGTGGCCCTCGGAAACGACATTCCGCAACTTCATCACCGTGCTCGAAGCCTCTGACTTCCCCCGCTATTTCCTCAACAGCGTCATCGTCTCGGTGTCGACAGCGGCATTCGTCACCGTCATCGCCACGCTTGCCGGCTACGCCATGTCGCGCTTTACCTTTCGCGGCAAGGCGACGCTGGCGATCATGCTTTTGCTGACGCAAACCTTCCCGCTGGTGATGGTCATTCCGCCGATCTACCGCGTCATGGGTGAACTCGGCCTGACCAACAGCCTGGTCGGGCTGATCATCATCTACACCGCCTTCAACACCGCCTTCGCCACCTTCCTGATGCAGTCCTTCTTCGACGGCATTCCCAAGGATCTGGAGGAGGCGGCGATGATCGACGGCTGCACGCGGGCGCAGGCGATGCGCAAGGTGATCGTGCCGTTGACCTTGCCTGGCATGGGCGCCACGCTCGGCTTCGTCTTCACCGCTGCGTGGAGTGAACTGCTGTTCGCGCTGATGCTGATCTCCAGCGACGACCAGAAGACGTTCGCCGTCGGCCTGCTCACCTATATCGGCAAGTTCGCCGTCGACTGGGGGCAGATGATGGCGGCGTCGATCCTGGCGCTGATCCCGGTCTGTATCTTCTTCGCCTTCCTGCAACGCTATCTCGTCACCGGCCTGACCGCCGGCGCGGTCAAAGGATAATCGATGGCTTCCGTCACGCTGCAAAATGTCGAGAAGGACTATGGTTCGCTGCGCATCCTGCACGGCGTCGACCTCGAAATCGCCGATGGCGAGTTCGTCGTGCTGGTCGGCCCGTCCGGCTGCGGCAAGTCGACCTTGCTGCGCATGATCGCCGGGCTGGAGGAGGTGTCGGGCGGCGAAATCCGCATCGGCGAGCGGCTGGTCAACGATGTCGCGCCGAAGGACCGCGACATCGCCATGGTGTTCCAGTCCTACGCGCTCTATCCGCATATGGATGTGTCGTCGAACATGGGCTTCAGCCTGCTTTTGAAGAAGGCGGAGAAGACGACGATCGACGGTAGGGTAGGGGCAGCAGCCAAGCGGCTTGGCCTCGACAGTTTCCTCGGCCGGCTGCCGCGGCAATTGTCCGGCGGGCAGCGCCAGCGCGTCGCCATGGGCCGCGCCATCGTGCGCGATCCGAAAGTGTTCTTGTTCGACGAACCGCTGTCGAACCTCGACGCCAAACTGCGTGTGCATATGCGCGCCGAGATCAAGGCGTTGCACCAGCAGCTCAAGACCACTTCGGTGTATGTCACCCACGACCAGATCGAAGCCATGACGATGGCCGACCGCATCGTCGTCATGCATGACGGCTACGTGCAGCAGGTCGGCCATCCCCTGGAACTCTATGACCGGCCGATCAACACCTTCGTTGCCGGCTTCATCGGCTCGCCCGGCATGAATTTTCTGCCGGCAACGGTGGCCAAGGGCGGCAAGGTGGATGCGGTGCTGGCCGATGGCCAGAAGCTGAGATTGCCTGACGGCTTGCCCTTGAAGGATGGTGACAAGCTCACCGTCGGACTGCGGCCGGAACACATCCAGCTTGCCGACGATGGTCCGCTCAAGGCAGAGGTCGAGGTGGTCGAGCCGCTCGGCCTGTCGACACAGTTCTATGTCAGGTTCGCGGACCAGCAGATTTGCGTCTTCGTCATGGGACGCAGCAATGTCCGGCCGGGCGATACGGTGCGGCTGTCAGCCGATCCGGCTGCGCCGCATCTGTTCGATCCTGCGACCGGCAATCGCATCGGATGAGAGTGCCCGGCAATCAACCTACCGGTGGTTGCCCAGGCTGGCATACATGCCGGTGGTGCGGAACTGCGTCGGGTTGATGCCGTAGAGCCGGCGGAAGACTTTCGAGAAATAGTTGGCGTCCTCGAAGCCGCACAGGATGGCGACCTCCTTGACCGGCAGGAAGTCGGCCTTGGTCAAAAGTTTGGCAGCCCGTTGCAGCCGCTGCTGCAGCACGAATTCGGCCGGCGGGATACCTTCGCTCTCGGCGAAGCAGCGCGAGAAATGCGCACGGCTGAGGCCGCTGATTTGAACGAGATCGGCCACCGGCAGAGGCTTGTCGAGATTGGCGTTGATGTGGTCGATGACCGGCTGCATGGCGCTCTGTTTCTCGGTGAAGGCGTGCGAGCCGAAGACATCGTCGTAAAGCGCCATCGCCGCCTCATAGGCGATCGCCGAAGCAGCCCCCGGCGAAGCGGCGCCGTTGATGAGACGCAGGCTGCAATCGGCGAGATGATCGATCGTCTCCGGCTGCAACCGGAACACCGGGCCGGAGACGCTCAGAATGGATTTGTGGATGCGCAGCGCCTCCTCGCCATTCATCGAGATCCAGAAATATTCCCAGCGGTCGCCCTTCTCCAGCCAGTAGCGGTGGTTGTGCGGCACCAGCACCAGCAGCGTGTCGTTGGCCTGCAGGCGGTAATTGCGGTTCTCGTAGCGCAGCTGGCCGGTGCCGCTGATCGTGTGCTGCAGCACGGTGAACGGTGTCTGGCCGCGCTTGCGCCCATCCCAGTCGTAGGTCACACCCTCGCGCACCTCATAGCCCGTGCTTGTCGGCATGGCATGCAGGCGCTGGCGGCCGCGCGGCAGCGAGATGGTGCGCATCAACTGTCCGTTGGCGATCAGATCACGCAGCACAAAATTACCCTCGAAAGCATAATCGTTCTCTGGCCGCGGCCTGGAATAACGGCATAATCCAAATCCTGAGAACGCGAAAGACCCGCGGTCGAGGAGCGGGCGGGGAGGAGAAAGAGCCGGAATTCCGGCTCGAATGGCACGCGCGCCATGGCGCGCCGCCATACGCTCCTCCGTTGCTCCTTGCCTGGCATTCGATTGGATCGAGGTGAAGGTGATGAGTTTCAAAATCGCTATTATCGGCGCCGGCAGTGTCGGCTTCACCAAAAAACTGTTCACCGACATTCTGTGCGTTCCGGAATTCAGCGACATCGAATTCGCGCTGACCGATCTCAGCGAGCACAATCTCGGGATGATCAAGGCGATCCTCGACCGCATCGTCGAGGCCAACAAGCTGCCGACCAAGGTGACGGCGACGACCGACCGCCGCAAGGCGTTGGAAGGCGCGCGCTATGTCATCAGCTGCGTGCGGGTCGGCGGGCTCGAAGCCTATGCCGACGATATCCGAATTCCCTTGAAATATGGCATCGACCAGTGTGTCGGCGACACGATCTGCGCCGGCGGCATCCTCTACGGCCAGCGCAACATCCCGGTCATCCTCGACTTCTGCAAGGACATACTGGAGGTCGCCGAGCCCGGCGCGAAATTCCTCAACTATGCCAACCCGATGGCGATGAACACCTGGGCCGCGATCGAATATGGCAAGGTCGACACCGTCGGCCTCTGCCATGGAGTCCAGCACGGCGCCGAACAGATCGCCGAAGTGCTTGGCGCCAAGTCGCACAGCGAACTCGATTATGTCTGCTCCGGCATCAACCACCAGACCTGGTTCATCGGCCTGAGGCTCAACGGCCGCAAGATCGGCAAGGACGAGCTGGTCGCCGCCTTCGAGGAGCACCCGGTTTATTCGCAGCAGGAAAAGCTGCGCATCGATGTGCTGAAGCGCTTCGGCGTCTATTCGACCGAAAGCAACGGTCATCTTTCCGAATATCTGCCGTGGTATCGCAAGCGGCCGGACGAAATCACCCGCTGGATCGACATGTCGGACTGGATCCACGGCGAGACCGGCGGCTACCTCCGTTACTCCACGGAGACGCGCAACTGGTTCGAGACGGAGTTCCCGCAATTCCTCGAGGCGGCGTCGAAGCCGCTCGATCCGGCCAAGCGTTCAAACGAGCATGCCAGCCACATTCTCGAAGCGCTGGAGACCAACCGCGTCTATCGCGGCCATTTCAACGTCAAGAATACCGGCATCATCACCAACCTGCCGCAGGACGCCATCATCGAATCGCCGGGCTTCGTCGACCGCTTCGGCATCAACATGGCCTCCGGCATCACGCTGCCGGAAGCGTGTGCCGCCACCTGCATGGCCTCGATCAACGTCCAGCGCATGTCGGTGCATGCGGCGATATCAGGCGACATCGACCTGTTGAAGCTAGCCGTGCTGCACGATCCGCTGGTCGGCGCTGTGTCGACGCCGGAAGAGGTCTGGCAGATGGTCGACGAGATGGTCGTCGCCCAGGCCCGCTGGCTGCCGCAATATGCCGACGCCATGCCGGCCGCCAAAGAGCGGCTTTCCACGTCGAAGGTCAAGACCCGCGACTGGGCAGGGGCGGCGCGGCGCAAGGTGCGCTCGATCGAGGAACTGCGCGCCGAAAAGACGGCGCTGAAACAGGCCGGCTGAGGATGCTTTCAGGCGGACCGCGGGAGGCCGGTTCGCCAATCAGCTGTCACGAAGAGATGCGGGCAGCAGCAGGACGTCGAAACATCTGGGAGGAGACTATGAGGAACTTTCGCAGAATTGGCATTTTCGCCGGGCGCAGAATTGGCATTCTCGCCGGGCGAAGAATTGGCATTCTCGCCGGGCGAAGAATTGGCATTCTCGCCGGGCGAAGAATTAGCATTCTCGCCGGCATGGCGCTGAGCGTCTCGGCATCGGCGCTCAGCAGCGCATACGCATCCGAGCCAACCACACCGCCGCCGCCGGCGCAGTTTCCCGCCGAGGGCAAGATCAAATATGTCGCCCGCGATTCCATCCTGGAGTTCAAGGCGCTGCCCGAATATCACGAGCCCGACTGGGTCACCGAGAAATACGTCAAGACCGGCAAGCTGCCGCCGGTCAAGGATCGCCTGCCAAAGGAGCCGCTGGTGTTCAAGACCAGCAACATGCCGGACGGCATCGGCGTCTATGGCGACACCATGCGCCACGTCATCGGCGGCCGGCCGGAAGGCTGGAACTATGGCGCCGGCCAGACGCAAGGGTGGGGCGGCATCGACATCGGCCTTTCCGAATGCCTGACGCGCACCGCGCCCTTGTTCCAGGTCGAGGCCAAGGACACCGAACCGCTGCCGAACCTCGCCAGGAGTTGGGAGTGGTCGAAGGACGGCCACAAGCTGACCATGCATCTGATCGAGGGTGCCAAATGGTCGGACGGCGTCGCCTTCAACGCTGACGATTTGATGTTCTACTGGGATGATGAGGTCGTCGATCCCAATGTCTCGCCACTAAATGGTGCCACGCAGGAAACCTTCGGCGTCGGCACGACGCTGAAGAAGATCGACGACTACACTGTCGAATGGACGTTCAAGGAGGCTTTCCCAAAACAGTATCTCTACGCCATGGCCTACGGCACCTTCTGCCCCGGTCCAGCGCACATCCTGAAGCCGCAGCACCCGAAATATTCCAAGAACACCTACGAGCAGTTCAAGAACGCCTTCCCGCCGGAATATATGAACATACCGGTGATGGGCGCCTGGGTGCCGGTGGAATACAGGCCCGATGACATCGTCGTCATGCGCCGCAACCCCTACTATTGGAAGGTCGACGAGAAGGGCAACCAGCTGCCCTACCTCAACGAGGTGCACTACAAGCTGTCGACCTGGGCCGACCGAGACGTGCAGGCGGTGGCGGGCGCCGCCGACTTCTCCAATCTCGAGCAGCCGGAGAATTTCGTCGCTTCGCTGAAGCGGGCGGCGGACAAGGACGCGCCGGCCCGGCTCGCCTTCGGTCCGCGCCTGATCGGCTACAATCTGCGCATGAATTTCTCCGCCAATGGCTGGGGCAATCCGGATGAGCGCGGCCAGGCGATCCGCGAGCTGAACCGCAACGAGGATTTCCGCAAGGGCGTCACCATGGCGCTCGACCGCAAGGCGCTTGGCGACTCGCTGGTCAAGGGTCCGTTCAACGCCATCTATCCCGGCGGCTTCTCCTCCGGCACCAGTTTCTATGACCGCAGCTCGACAGTCTACTATCCGTTCGATCTCGAAGGCGCCAAGGCCGAACTCGCCAAGGCCGGCCTGAAGGACACGGACGGTGACGGCTTCGTCAATTTCCCGGCCGGCACGGCCGGCGGCAAGAATGTCGAGATCGTCATGCTGGTCAACAATGACTACACCACCGACAAGAGCCTGGCGGAAGGCGTCGTCGGCCAGATGGAAAAGCTCGGCATTCGCGTCGTGCTCAACAGTCTGAACGGCACCCAGCGCGACGCCGCCCAATATTCGGGCCGCTTCGACTGGCTGGTCCGGCGCAACGACCAGGAGCTGACCGCCGTGGTGCAGAACACCGAGCAACTCGCGCCGGTCGGCCCGAAGACCAGCTGGAACCATCGCGCGCCGGAAAGCGGCGAGGTCGACCTGATGCCGTTCGAAAAGGAGCTTGTCGACATCGTCAACAAGTTCGTCTCCAGCCAGGACAATGACGAGCGCGCCAGCCTGATGAAGACGTTCCAGAAGATCTCGACGGAGCATGTCTACAATGTCGGGCTGACGGAATATCCCGGTGCCTTGATCATCAACAAGCGCTTCTCCAACGTCCCGCAGGGAACGCCGATCTTCATGTTCAACTGGGCCGAGGATTCGATCGTGCGCGAGCGGTTGTTCGTTGCCGCCGACAAGCAGCAGAAATACGAACTCTTCCCCGAGCAGCTTCCCGGCAAGCCCGGCGACAAGGGTCCGACGAACTGAGTTACCTCCCCTGGCTGACGCCCGGCCGCGCTGCGCGCGCGGCCGGGACGGAGTAAGCTCAGCGGCAGACAACCCTGAAACCTGCAACAAGGAGGCGAGACGGTGCTGCGATTCCTGGTCATGCGCATAGCATCGGCGTTGCCGGTTATGGTCATCCTGAGCCTGGTCACCTTTGCCATCATCCAGGCACCGCCAGGCGACTATGCCGACTACATCCGCTCGCAGCTCATCAACCAGGGCGGGGCGTCGTTTGCCGAAGCCGATGCGCAGGCACAGGCCTACCGCGTGGAGCACGGCCTCGACAAGCCGCTGCCGGTCCAGTACCTGAACTGGATCGCCGGCATCGTCACCCGCGGCGATTTCGGCTACAGCCTCTACTACAACAAGCCGGTCGCCGCCGTGGTCGGCGAGCGGCTGCCGCGCACGCTGCTGCTGGCGCTCGTCTGCCATCTGCTCGCCTCGGTGCTCGGCATCACCTTCGGCATCTGGGCGGCGACAAGGCAATACACCTGGATCGACTCGACGCTGTCGGCGATCTCCTTCCTTGGCATGACGGTGCCGCGCTTCCTGATGGCGCTGATCATCGTCTATCTCATGGTCTTCCAGTTCAACGTGTCGGAAATCGGCAGTTTCTTCTCGCCGCAATATGGCGGCGCGCCGTGGTCGTGGGCGAAATTCGCCGACCTCGTGAAGCATGTCTGGCCGGTGGTGGCGATCGCCACCTTCGGCGGGCTCGCCTACAATATGCGCGTCATGCGCGGCAATCTGCTCGATACGCTGAACGCCCAGTATGTCGAGACGGCCAAGGCCAAGGGGCTTACCGGCGGCGCCGTCGTCATGCGCCATGCCGTGCCGAACGCGCTGCATCCGCTCATCATGTATCAGGGCGTGGTGCTGCCCTACATGCTGACCGGCGAGATCGAGACGGCGATCATCTTCACGCTGCCGACGGTCGGGCCGGCCATTGTCGGCTCGATGGCGGTCGGCGACGTCTATGTCACGGCAACCTTCATGATGGTGCTGTCGGCGACGCTAATCGTCGGCAACATTATCGCCGACATGCTGCTCGCGCTGCTCGATCCGCGCGTGCGCCAATTCGGGGAGAGCTAGATGCTGGCACGCGACCCATCCCCGCCGCCGCCGGCTGAAGCAACCGCGATTGCGACCCCGCGTGGCAATGAGAGCTACATGGCGCTGGTCTGGCGCCGGCTGAGGCGCTCCTGGACCGGCATGGCCGGGCTGATCCTGGTCGTGCTGCTGGTGGTGATGGCGCTGTTTGCCGATTTCTTCGCGCCGATGGACCCGAAGGCGACCGACGTCGCTTTCGCTCCGCCGCAAGTGATGAGTTTTCACGACAAGGACGGCAATTTCGTGCTCCAGCCGCGGGTCTATGCGCTGGCGGATTCCGCTGATCTCGACCCGGTCACCTTCCAGCCGGTCGTCGGTCCGGACTACGAGCATCCGCGCCTGCTCGGCTTCTTCGTTAGTGGTGCCGAGTACCGGCTGCTCGGGCTGATCCCCGCCAACCGGCATTTCTTCGCCTCGACCGATGGCCAGCCGGTGCATTTCCTCGGCACCGACAAATTCGGCAGGGACGTGCTGTCGCGCGCCATCCAGGGATCGCGCGTCTCGCTGATGATCGCGCTAACCGTGGTCTTCATCATCACCGTCATCGGCACAACGGTCGGCATGGTCTCCGGCTATTTCGGCGGCCGCTTCGACATCTGGGTGCAGCGTTTCGTCGAGCTGGTGCTCGCTTTCCCGCAGCTGCCGCTTTATCTCGCGCTGACGACTCTGATCCCGGTCACCGCGCCGACCAACGTCTTCCTTGCCTTCGTCATCATCGTCATGTCGGCGCTGGGCTGGGCGCAGATGTCGCGCGAGGTGCGCGGCAAGACGCTGGCGCTGGCGCGGATCGACTATGTGCGCGCCGCCATGGCG
Organism: Mesorhizobium neociceri; assembly: GCF_013520985.1. Classification (GTDB taxonomy): domain Bacteria; phylum Pseudomonadota; class Alphaproteobacteria; order Rhizobiales; family Rhizobiaceae; genus Mesorhizobium; species Mesorhizobium neociceri. The sequence continues at coordinate 258,531 of NZ_JACDTY010000001.1, forward strand.
GTCGGCGCCACCGACATGCGCATCATCATGCAGCACATCTTTCCCAATGTGATGAGCCACGTCATCGTCGCCGTGACGATCGCGATCCCGACGGTGGTGCTGCTCGAAGCCTTTCTCGGCTTCCTCGGCTTCGCGGTGAAACCGCCGCTGATCTCGTGGGGTCTGATGCTGCAGGACACGGCGACCTATTCGGTCATCGGCACCTATCCCTGGATCCTGTCGCCGGTCGGCTTCGTGCTGATCACCGTCTTCGCCTTCAACGCGCTGGGCGACGGCCTGCGCGATGCCGTCGATCCTTATTGAGGTGGCCGGGATGAGTGTCGCGCTCGCAGAATCCTTCGCACCAGCCGTCCGGCTCGACCATGCCGGCCGCCACGACCAACCCATCATCGATGCCCGCAACGTCGAGGTCGCCTTCAAGGTCGAGCACGGCGTCGTCGAGGCGGTGAAGGACGTCTCGTTCCAGCTCTATCGCGGCGAGACGATCGCCATCGTCGGCGAGTCCGGCTCCGGCAAGTCGGTGACGGCGCGCACCGTCATGGGGCTGTTGTCGAAGCGGGCCACCGTGTCGCCGAAATCAACCGTCGACTATTGCGGGCAGGACATACTGAAATTCCCCGAGAGCGCCCGGCGCAAGCTGCGCGGCAACCGCATCTCGATGATTTTTCAGGAGCCGATGAGTTCGCTCAACCCGATCTACACGGTCGGCAGCCAGATCGTCGAGGCGATCAGGGTGCACCGCAAAGTGAGCCGTAGAGAGGCCTGGGCGCGCGCGCTCGAGCTGCTGCGGCATGTCCAGATCCCTGAGCCGGAAGCGCGCATCAAGCAGTATCCGCACCAGCTCTCCGGCGGGCAGCGCCAGCGTGTGATGATCGCCATGGCCTTGGCCAACGACCCCGACGTGCTGATTGCCGACGAGCCGACGACAGCACTCGATGTCACGGTCCAGGCGCAGATCCTGAACCTGATCCGCAATCTGCAGAAAGAGCTCAGGATGGCGGTCATCCTGATCACCCACGACCTCACCGTGGTGCGGAAATTCTCCGACTATGTCTATGTCATGCAGTATGGCGAGATGTGCGAGCACAACGTCACCGAGCGGTTGTTCGCCGACCCGCAGCATCCCTATACCAAGAGGCTGCTCGCTTCCGAGCCGCACGGCAAGCCACAGCCGCTGCCGGAGAACAGCGGCACCATCCTCGAGGCCCGCGACATGCGCGTCTGCTTCATGCTGCGCCATGGCAGCTTCCTGAAGCCGGACTGGCGCGAGCTCGTCGCCGTCGACGATCTCGGCCTGAAACTTTGCCGCCACGAAACACTCGGGCTGGTCGGCGAATCCGGCTCCGGCAAGACCACGTTCGGTCTCGCTCTGCTCAAGCTCACCGACGCCAAGCGCGGCGAGATCAGGTTCGACGGCCAGCCGATCCAGGGCTTGTCGCGTGCCGAAATGCGGCCGCTGCGCTCGCGCATGCAGGTCGTGTTCCAGGATCCGTTTTCGTCGCTCAATCCTCGCATGACGATCGGCCAGATCATCGAGGAAGGACTGGTTGTCAACAAGATCGGCGCGACGCGGCGCGAACGGGTCGAGCGGGTGCGCGACGCCCTGGTCAGCGCCGGCATGCCCGGCGACATTCTTTCGCGCTTTCCGCACGAATTTTCCGGCGGCCAGCGGCAGCGCATCGCGATTGCGCGGGCCATCGCGCTGGAGCCTGAGTTCATCCTGCTCGACGAGCCGACTTCGGCGCTAGACCTCTCGGTGCAGGCGCAGATCATCGACCTGTTGCGCAAGCTGCAGGATGAGCGCGGCTTGAGCTATCTCTTCATTTCGCACGACCTCAAGGTGGTGCGCGCGCTCTGCCACCGCGTCATCGTCATGCAGAACGGCCAGATCGTCGAACAAGGACCCGTCGACGAGGTCCTCACCAATCCCAAGACCGCCTATACCGAACGGCTCGTCAGGGCCGCCTTCGACGTGGCGTAGCAAAGTGCCGGAGGTTTAAAGTGGCAAGACATCCCAGGATCACCTTCATCGGCGCCGGCTCGACCGTGTTCATGAAGAACATTGTCGGCGACGTGCTGCAGCGGCCATCGCTGTCGAATGCTATGATCGCGCTGATGGACATCAACCCGCAGCGGCTGGAAGAGAGCGCCATCGTCGTCAACAAGCTGATCGCGACGCTCGGCGTGAAGGCGAAAGCCGAGACCTATTCGGATCAGAAGAAGGCGCTCGCCGGCGCCGATTTCGTCGTCGTTGCCTTCCAGATCGGCGGCTACGAGCCGTGCACCGTCACCGATTTCGAGGTGCCGAAGAAATACGGCCTGCGCCAGACCATCGCCGACACGCTCGGCGTTGGCGGCATCATGCGCGGCCTCAGAACTGTGCCGCATCTGTGGAAGATCTGCGAGGACATGCTGGCTGTCTGCCCCGAAGCGATCATGCTGCAATATGTCAACCCGATGGCGATCAACACCTGGGCGATTTCAGAGAAATACCCTGAGATCAAACAGGTCGGCCTTTGCCATTCCGTGCAAGGCACGGCGATGGAGCTGGCGCACGATCTCGACATTCCCTACGAGGAGATCCGTTACCGCTCGGCCGGCATCAACCACATGGCCTTCTATCTTAGATTCGAGCATCGCCAGCCGGACGGCTCCTATCGCAACCTCTATCCGGATCTGGTCCGCGCCTATCGCGAGGGCAGGGCGCCGAAGCCCGGCTGGAACCCGCGCTGTCCCAACAAGGTGCGCTACGAGATGCTGACGCGGCTTGGTTATTTCGTCACCGAAAGCTCCGAGCATTTCGCCGAATACACGCCCTATTTCATCAAGGACGGCCGCCCCGACCTGATCGAGAAATTCGGCATTCCGCTCGACGAATATCCGAAGCGCTGCATCGAGCAGATCGAGCGCTGGAAGGGGCAGGCCGAGGCCTATCGCTCGGCCGATCGCATCGAGGTCGAGCAGTCGAAGGAATACGCCTCCTCGATCATGAATTCGGTGTGGACCGGCGAGCCGTCGGTGATCTACGGCAATGTCCGCAACAATGGCTGTATCACCTCGCTGCCGAACAATTGCGCGGCCGAGGTGCCTTGCCTGGTCGATGCCTCAGGCATCCAGCCGACCTATATTGGCGAGCTACCGCCGCAGCTCACCGCACTGATCCGCACCAACATCAATGTGCAGGAACTGACGGTACAGGCGCTGATGACCGAGAACCGCGAGCACATCTACCACGCGGCGATGATGGACCCGCATACCGCGGCCGAACTCGACCTCGACCAGATCTGGTCGCTGGTCGATGAGCTGCTGGCGGCGCATGGCGACTGGCTGCCGGCCTGGGCGCGTGGGAGCGCCAAAGTCCGGGCAGCCTGAGCGTCAGAGCAATTCACCGTTTCAGGGAAACGGCGAATTGCTCTATCTCTTTGTTTACGCAATTCCCAAGGGAAAGCGCTGCGCGCTTTCCCGGGAAAACCGTTCACACTTGTCCTGGAATTGCTCTAGGCCTCCGGTGGCGCCGGCAACCGGTGGCGCAGCTCCTCGACCAGGACGCGCTCGTTCTCCGAATAGTCGATGGGAACGACGACGAGATGGACGCCGCCGCCGGTGAACGCCTGCTCAAGCGTCGATTGTATTTCTGAGACGGCGCTGACCCTGGTGCCCTTGGCGCCATAGGCCTCGGCATATTTGACAAAATCGGGGTTGCCGAAGGTCATGCCGAAATCGGGAAACTGGTCGACCGCCTGCTTCCAGCGGATCATGCCGAAAGCATGGTCCTCGATGATCAGCACGACGAGGTTGAGTTTCAGCCTGACGGCGGTTTCCAGCTCCTGGCTGTTCATCATGAAGCCGCCATCGCCGCAGATCGCCATGACACGACGCCCGGGGTAGAGCATCGCCGCCGTCATCGCAGACGGCAGGCCGGCGCCCATCGTCGCCAGCGCATTGTCGAGCAGCAGCGTGTTGGCGACGCGCGTGCGGTAGTTGCGCGCGAACCAGATCTTGTACATGCCGTTGTCGAGCGCCAGGATGCCGTCGGCCGGCATTACCGCGCGGATGTCGTGGACCAGGCGCTGCGGCGTGAAACGGTCCTCGGTGGCGCGCGCGGCAATGCGGCTCAAGATGCCTTCGCGCAGCGGCAGCAGCGCCTGTGCATTCGGGATCTTACCCTCGATGCGATCGGCAAGCAGCCTGAGCGAAGCGCCGATGTCGCCGACCACTTCGGTCTGCGGGAAATAGACCTGTTCGACATTGGCCGGCTGGTAGCCGACATGGATCACCTTCGGTCCCTTGTCGCCCATGATGAAGGGCGGCTTCTCGATCGTGTCGTGACCGATGGTGATGATGAGGTCGGCCTGTTCGATCGCCTCATGCACATAGTCGCGCTCCGAGAGCGCTGCGGTGCCCATGTAGAGCTCGGTTCCGCCGGGCACCGTGCCCTTGCCCATCTGCGTGGTGAAATAGGGAATGCCGGTCCTGATCACGAACTGGGCGAGGTCGGAGGTCGAGCGCGGCCGTGAGGCGGCGGCGCCCAGCATCGCCAGCGGGCGCTGCGCCTTGATGATCATCTGCGCGGCGCGGTCGAGCGCGAGTGGGCTTGCCAGCGGAAGCTCGACCGGATGCGGCGGGATCAGCGCGACATCGTCGCATTCCTCGGCTGCGATGTCTTCGGGCAGTTCCAGATGCACCGGTCCCGGACGTTCCTCCTCGGCGATCCGAAACGCTTCGCGCACCACGGCGGGAATAGTCCGCGGCGAGATGATCTGGCGCGACAGCTTGGTCAGCGGCTTCATCGCCGCGACAATATCGACAATCTGGAAGCGGGCCTGGCGCGACGACCGGATGCCCTTCTGCCCGGTGATCATGATCATCGGCATCGCGCCGAGCAGCGCATAGGCGGCACCGGTCGTCAGGTTCAGGGCGCCGGGCCCCAGCGTGGTGATGCAGACGCCGGGCTTGCCGGTGAGCCTGCCATGGGTGGCGGCCATGAAGGCCGCTGCCTGCTCATGGCGGGTCAGGATGAGCTGGATCGACGATTTGCGGATGGATTCGACGACGTCGAGGTTTTCTTCGCCCGGTATGCCGAAGATGCGATCGACGCCCTCATTCTCGAGGGCGGCAACAAGCAGGTCAGAACCTTTGGGCACGAAGCGTCTCCTGGGCGACGCGGGGCGAGCCCCGCCGGGATATGATCAGACATAGTGCTGACAAAGCCCTACCGCGAGGCGCAGTCGCCGCCAATGTCGTTTTGCGCTTACAGACCGTTCTGTTTCTCGCGGCCTGAGACCTGCGAGCGCTTCTAACAAACGGAAAAAAAATCCCCGGCAATGGCGCTGGAGGGCCTATCCTTGCTTCTTGCGGCTGGCGCAAGCCTGTAAATATGCGGAATGAAGCGGGTCCGCGAGAGGTGAGAAACATGCCCAATCCAACAGTCGTCGGGTTTTCCGGCAATTTCACCCGGCCGTCCAAGACGCGCGGCTTCGTCGACCAGGTGGTCAGGGACATTGCGCGCCAGCATGGCCTGTCGGCGAGCACCTATGACATCGAAGATCTCGGCCCTTCGCTCGGCAGTGCCAAATGGGCGCGCGATCTCGACGGGCAGGCGCGGGCGATTTTCGACAGTGTCGTCAATGCCGATGTCCTGGTGGTGGGGTCACCGACCTACAAGGGCAGCTACACCGGCCTGTTCAAGCACTTCTTCGATCTGTTCGATCCAGCGTCCTTGCGCGGCAAGCCGGTGGTGCTGCTCGCTACCGGCGGCAACGATCGCCATGCGTTGATCGTCGAGCACCAGTTGCGGCCGCTGTTCGGCTTCTTCGAGGCGCTGACGCTGCCGACAGGGATCTATGCCACGGACAAGGATTTCTCCGATGGCGTGCTGCGGGCCGAACCCATCCTGAAGCGCGTCGAGCAGGTCGTCGGCGAGGTCGGGCTGGTGCTGGCCAATCGCTCGGCTGCCGGCGTTGTTGCCGGATAGAGCCTTAACGGCGTTTGCCCGGGAGTGAACAGAAAGGCCCGCCACCGACGCGAATCGTGACGGGCCTTCTTGGAGTACGCCGGGCTCCCACAGCCCGACTGCTTTCAAAACTATCCGGGAGGAGGATGGTTCCGTGAGATCCCGGCAAGTCCTTAAGTCATAGCCAGAATCAATACCCCGCCGGCCAGGCCTGGCGGGGTATTGATTGGAGGGTCTGGATCGAATGGGAGCGATCCGGTTGAAAAACGCCAATGCCGGGCAAAGGTTCCCGCGCTCGCGGTCATCCTGAGCGACGATGACAAAGCGGCTTGGCCCAACGCCGAAATCCATTTCAGGACGGATTTATCGCGAGAACTAATTCCTGTCCGCCGGCTTCGAGCGCATGCGCGCGACCGTCTCGCGCTCGGCGCGCTTGGAGCGCAGCGGGGGCAGGCCGCGGTCGATCAGGTCCATGTCTTCCAGCACCATATCGCCCATGCGTTTGAAGGCGATGTCGAGCGCGCCGGCGCGGTGGGCGGAGCGCAGGAAGCCGGGGATTGTGCGGACCGGATGGTCCTGCGCCAAAGGCTCTTCGGGGAAGACATCGCTTGCAGCGACGATGTGGCCGCTCTTCACCGCCGCCATCAGGGCAGGGAAGTCGACGACGCCGGCGCGGCTGAGCAGGATGAAGGCAGCGCCCTTGCGCATGCTGGCAAAAGCGTCGGCGCCGAGAAAACCCTGATTCTCTGAGGTCACCGAAGCGACGACGAAGACGAAGTCGCTTGATGTCAGGACGTCATCGAGCGAGGCCGGCTCGACGCCATTGTCGATCAGGATCGACGGCGGCAGCCAGGGATCGAAGACCTTGGTTCGCGTGCGGAAGCCCGACAGCAGGCGGTTGAGCGCCCGGCCGAGATCGCCGAAACCGATGATGCCGACATCGGCGCCAGACAGAAGCCGCGCCGTCGAATTGCCGTCGCCGCCCCACAGCTCCTCGCCTTTGCGGAAGGCGAGGTCAGCATCGACGATGTTGCGGGCAAGGTTGAGCGCCATGGCAAGGCCAAGCTCGGCCACCGGCTCGGCGAAGACCAAGCCGGTGGTGACGACATGGATGCCGCGTGCAAACAGCGTCTCATAGGGCATGTTGTTGACGAGGTTGGTCTCGACATTGAAGACGCAACGCAGCGCCGTCATCTGATCTAACGTTTCGGGCGAGATCGGCGGCTGGCCGATGATGTAGCGGGCCTGCGCCAGAACATCGGCGGGCAGTGTCGCCACGCCGTCGGCCGTCGTCTCGACAATGCGGTAGTGCGCCTTGAGCCGCGCCAGTTGTGGTGGTGTGAAGATCAGCTCGAGCGTGCGCGGTTCCGGCGCGCTGATGACCAGCGGCAAGGCCTTGTTTGGCATGACGATTCCTCCCGACGCGATCCGCATCGCGTTTTTTTGCTTTGCACTTGCCGTTGTCCCAAAACCGCTTCACACTTTGGGGCGACACGTGCTCGTGGGACAAAATACCCACGATTAAACGATTTACAACTACGAAAAATCGATTTACTCATTCCTCAGCGGACGGAAATGCCTCGGTCCGCGCCTCGGGAGGAGGACCAATGGCGCATAGGCAGGACCAGCAGCGGCGCGCGTCGATCCACGACGTGGCAAGCCGCGCGGGCGTGTCCGCAGCCACCGTCTCCAAGGTCATGGCCGGCGTCACCACGGTGAAACCGGAAAATGCACAGCGCGTCTTCGATGCGGTCGAGCAACTGGGCTACCGCGTCGACCCGCTGGCCTCCGACATGCGCCGGGCCAAGCGCCGCATCATCGGCGCCATCATGCCCGAGTTCGAAAGCGAATTTTTCGGCCAGATGGTCACCCAGCTCGAGAGCCTCGCCGAGCAGCGCGGCTATACGCTGGTGGCGGCGTCGAGCCGCGAATCCGAAACGCGCGAAAAGGAAATCCTGGCCCGCATGCATGACTGGCGCGTCGCCGGTGTGGTGCTGGCGCCGGTGCGCAACGAGCATGGCCCGGCGGCTGAATTCATGAAGGCCAATGGCATGACCGGCGTGCTGATCGACCGTGTGCTCTCCGACGACGCCTTCGACACGGTGTCGGCCGACAGCGCGGCGGCCAGCACCGAAGTGGCGCGCGAACTGATCGCCAAGGGCCATCGTCACATACTGGTCGTCGGCCTCGGCGAGCAGGCGGCGACGGTGCGCGCGCGCCTCGACGGGTTTCGCTCGACCGCGCTCAAACTGGCGCCGGATGTGCGCATCGATGTCGTACTGGCCGAAACCGATGTCGAACCGCTGAGGGCGCAGCTGCGCGAGTATTTCGGGCAAGGCGCCAATGGGGGCGAGCGCCCGACGGCGGTCTATTCGCTGTTCCTCAAGGGCACGCTGGTGGCGCTGTCGGAATTCCGCCGGCGCGGCTGGCATTGTCCGAACGACATCTCGCTGGTCGGCTTCGACGACGCTGAATGGATGCAGGTGACGTGGCCGGCCATCGCCGCCGTCGTGCAGCCGGTGCGCCAGATCGCCGGCCACGCCATGGAAGCGCTGTTTGCAAGAATTGAGGGTGGGGAGGGGCCGCCGATCGCGCGGCTCGAGCCTTGCCGGGTTTTGATGCGGGAATCCGTTGGCTCGCCAGGCAACGGCCCGCATTCCGGGGGAGGACACCGACAATAGCCCCCATTGTCGACAACCCATAAGCTGCACCTGGCCTAGGCTCGCGGCACGTGACATCAACCGGAGGATAACAAAAATGACATCGCGCATTCTGAAGATAAATCGATTTACTTTCGCTCTCGGCGCGGCAATCGCGTTCTCGGCCATCTCCGTGGCGAAAGCCGACGATGCCGAATACGGCGTGCTGATGAAGACGCTGGCCAATCCGTTCTGGGGCGCGATGAGCCAGGGCGTCGAGGCCGGCGCAAAGGAATCCGGCGTGAAGATCTTCGAGCAGGCGGCCGAAAGCGACCAGGCGGCCGAGCCGCAGCTGAACCTGTGCAACACCATGCTGGAGCGCAAGCCGGCGGCGATGATCACCGCGGCCATCAACTCGACCAACCTTTTGCCTTGCCTGAAGGTGGCGCAGGAGGCCGGCGTCAAGATTGTCGACCTCGACAACAATATGGACCAGGCGGTGCTCGACAAGGAAGGCATCAAGGTCACCTTCCACATCGGCTCCGACAATGGCGCGGCCGGCGCGCAAGGCGCGGACTATCTCGTCTCCAAGCTCGGCAAGGATGCCAAAGGCCCGGTGCTGGTGATCGAAGGCCTGTCGGGCAACATCACCGGGGAGAAGCGTGCCAAGGGCTTTGCCGACAAGCTCAAGGAATTGGCGCCGGGTCTCGAAATCGTCGCTTCGCTGCCGGGCGACTGGGACCGCGGCAAGGCCGCCTCGATCGCCACCGACACGCTGACGGCGCATCCCGACCTCGTCGCCATCTTCTGTGCCAATGACGGCATGGCGCTGGGCGCGGTGGAATCCGTCTACGCCGCCGGCAAGGGTCCGCAGGTGACGATCATCGGCGTCGACGGCAATTCCGATGCGGTGAAGTCGATCAAGGAAGGCCGCCTCAATGCCTCGGTGGCGCAGCTGCCTTACCTCGTCGGCAAGCAGGCGGTCGAGAACGTCAAGAAGGCGCTGGCCGGAGAGAAGGTCGAAGACAGCATCGCCGTGCCGACCCTGGTGCTAACCAAGGAAGTGCTGGACGCCGGCAAGGAGCCGATGCTCGAATTTGTGAAATAGTCCCTCCCAGGACTGGGGGTATTCCCCCGCGGGCTGGCGCGGCATGCTCGCGCCAGCCACCTCTTTCAAAGGTGTGAAAAAGATGGCTTCTGAAACGGCGCAGCCCGGCTTCTGGGCACGGGTGCAGCGCGCATCCGTCGAGCGGCTTCATATCAGGCTGGAATCGCTGCTGGTGCTGGTGGCGCTCAGCGCCGTCATGGCGGTGCTGTCGCCATACTTCCTGTCGCTCAGCAACTTTCTCAACATCCTGCTCGCGACATCGACGATCGGCGTGCTGGCGATCGCCGCCACCTTCGTCATCGGTTCGGGCGGGCTCGATCTGTCGCTCGGCTCCGTGATGGGACTGTCGGGCGTCGCCGGTGCCTTCGTCGCTGTCAATCTCGGCTGGCCGTGGCCACTGGCGATCTGCGCCTGCATCATCGCCGGCGGCATTGCCGGCTATATCAACGGCCAGCTGGTCACCCGCGCCTTCGTGCCGGCCTTCATCGTCACGCTCGGCATGCTCGGCCTGGCGCGTGGGCTGGCACTGGTCATCTCGCAGGGCAGGGCGATCTACGGCTTGCCGGCCGAGATCGTCTATATTGGCCAGGGCCGTCCTTTCGGTATCCCGATGCCGGTCATCCTCTTGGTGCTGACGGCCATCGTCGCGCACTGCCTGCTCGCCTATACCCGCTTTGGCCGCCACACGCTGGCGCTTGGCGACAGCGAGGGTGCCGCGCGCGCCGCCGGCATTCGCGTCGAACATCACCGCCGCATCATCTACACGCTGTCCGGTGCCCTTGCCGGTCTTGCCGGCCTGCTCTTCACAGCCCGCGTCAATGCCGGTGACCCAACCGCCGGCATCAACTATGAGCTGACTGCCATCACCGCCGCGATCATCGGCGGCACCAATCTGTTCGGCGGCCGCGCCTCGATCCTCGGCACCATGATCGGCGCGCTGATCATGGGTGTGCTGCAAAACGGGCTGACGCTGCTCGCCGTGCAATCCTATTACCAACAGATGGCGATCGGCGCGGTGCTGATCCTGGCGGTGTTCATCGACCAGTACCAGGTGCGCAAGGAGTCACGCGTATGAGCCTCCTTTCGTTGCAAGGCATTCGCAAAAGTTTTGGCGCGGTCGACGTGCTGCATGGCGTCGACCTCAAGGTCGACGCCGGCGAAGTGGTCGGTCTGGTCGGCGACAATGGCGCCGGCAAGTCGACGCTGATGAAGACCATCACCGGTATCTACCGCGCCGATTCCGGCTCGATCCACTTCGACGGCAAGGACATATTGCCGCTCGATCCCGGCCAGCGGCGCCGGCTCGGCATCGAGATGATCTACCAAGACCTGTCGCTGGCCAAGCAGCAGGATGTGGCGGCCAACATCTTCCTCGGCCGCGAGCCGGTGAAAAAACTGTTCGGCGTCATCCCGGGCTTTGTCGACAAGGCCGAGATGGACCGCCAGGCGGCGAAGATGATCGAGCGACTCGGCGCGCATCTGCCGTCGATCAACCGTTCGGTCGGCTCGTTCTCGGGCGGGCAGCAGCAGACGGTGGCGATTGCGCGCGCACTGACCTTCAACCCGAAGCTGGTCATCATGGACGAGCCGACCGCGGCGCTCGCCGTGCGCGAGGTGCAAAGCGTGCTCGATCTGATCCGCCGGCTGAAATCGGAAGGCATCGCCGTCATCCTGATCTCGCACCGGCTCAACGACGTGCTGTCGGTCACCGACCGGATCGTGGTTTTGCGCCACGGGCGGGCCGATGCCGATCTCGTCACCGCAAACACCAACATGACCGAAGTCGTCAGCCGCATTGTCGGCGGCGGCGATATTGGCGCCGCGGCGGCGCACGAACAACGAGGCTGAACTGATGAACACTTTTGGACTGCACACTTTCGCCATCGCCCCGGTCTGGGATCTCGATCTGATCGAGCCGCAGATGGAGCGGCTGAAAGGTCTCGGCATAGGTCTGCTTGAAATCCCGCTGCTGCGCCCCGAGGAGATCGACACTCTGCGCACACGCGCCTTTGCTGAACGCTGGAATGTTGAGCTTATTCCATCGCTCGGCCTGCCGCGTGCGCTCGACGTGGTGGCACGGCCGGACGAGGCGCTGGCCTTCCTCGAGCCGGCCTTTGCCGTCTGCGAAGCGGTGGGCAGCAAGGCCCTTGGCGGCGTCACCTATGGCACGATCGGCAAGACAACAGGCCGTGCGCCGACGACGGAAGAGATCGACGGCATGTGCCGGTTCCTGGTCCGCGCGGCCAAGGCCGCCAAGGCGCATGGCCTAAAACTCGGCATCGAGCCGTGCAACCGCTACGAGACGCATCTGATCAACCGTGGCATTGACGCGGCCAGGATTATCGAACGCGTCGGCGCCGACAACATCTTCATCCATCTCGACACCTACCACATGCATATCGAGGAAGAGAGTTTTGCGGCCGGCTTCAAGGCAGCCGCGCCCTATCTCGGCTACGTCCACGTCTCGGAAGCCAATCGCGGCGTGCCGGGACGCGGCATGCTGAACTGGGCCGCCTGCATGAAGGCCATCGCCGACATCGGCTATACCGGCGCCATCACGCTGGAAAGCATGAACCATGTCGATGTCGACATTGCCGGTGGTCTCGCCGTCTGGCGGCCGGTGGCGGAGAATCCCGACAATGTGATCGGCGTCGGTCTGCCGTTCCTGCGTGAAGAGGCACGGAAGGCGGGATTGACACTGGGGTAAGGGGTCTTCCCTTCTCCCCTTGTGGGAGAAGGTGTCGCCGCAGGCGACGGATGAGGGGTGCTCCAGGAAACGCCAACGTCTCACTCCGCTGGAACACCCCTCATCCGTCTCGGCGCTGTCGCGCCGATCCACCTTCTCCCACAAGGGGAGAAGGAAGAATCAGAACGGATAGTGCTGGTTCGGATCCTCGATCGTCAGCCAGCGCAAATCGGTAAATTCGGCGATCGAGGCTTTGCCGCCGAAGCGGCCATAGCCCGAACCTTTGACGCCACCGAACGGCATCTGCGCCTCGTCGCCGACGGTCGGGCCGTTGATGTGGCAAATGCCGGCTTCGATGCGCGCGGCAACCGCCATGGCGCGGCGGATGTCGCGGCTGAACACGGCCGACGACAGGCCGTATTCGGTGTCGTTGGCGACACGCACGGCTTCGTCCTCGCCCTTGACGCGGATCACCGGCTTGACCGGGCCGAAGGATTCTTCCGCATAGACGCGCATGGCGGGCGTGACATGGTCGAGCAGCGTCGCTTCGACCACCGTGCCGGTGCGTTTGCCGCCGGCCACCAGTTTGGCGCCCTTGGCGACGGCGTCGGCAACCAGTTCCTCCATCTTGTCGGCGGCCTGGCTGCTGATCAGCGAGCCGAGCACGACGTGGCCGCGCGGGTCGCCGGCCGGCAATTGTGAGGCGCGGGCTGCGAGCTTGGCGACGAATTCGTCGGCGACCTTCTCGTCGACGACCAGGCGCTCGGTCGACATGCAGATCTGGCCCTGATGCATGTAGGCGCCGAAGGTAGCCGCATTGACCGCGGCGTCGATGTCGGCATCGTCGAGCACGACCAGCGGCGCCTTGCCGCCAAGCTCGAGCAGCGCCGGCTTCAAATGCTTGCCGGCCAGCTCGGCGATGATCCTGCCGACCTTGGTCGAGCCGGTAAAGTTGACGCGCCTGACCGCGGGATGCGCGACCAGCGCCTCGACAATTACTGCCGCGTCCTTGGGGTCATTGGTGACGACATTGATGACGCCCTTGGGCAGGCCGGCCTCGACCAGCACCTGGCCGATCAGCCGATGCGTGCCGGGGCACATTTCAGAGGCTTTCAGCACCACCGTGTTGCCGCAGGCGATCGGCGTGGCGATGGCGCGGGTGCCGAGAATGACCGGCGCATTCCACGGCGCGATGCCGAGGCATACACCGGCCGGCTGGCGGATCGCCATGGCCAAAGTGCCCGGCTTGTCGGAAGGGATGACCTCACCCGAAATCTGCGTCGTCATCGCGGCCGCCTCGCGCAGCATCTTGGCGGCCAGCATGACGTTGAAGCCGGCCCACGGACCGGTGGCGCCGGTTTCTTCCATCATCAATTTGGTGAATTCGCCAACCTTGGAATCCATCACATCGGCGGCCTTCGAGAGCAAAGCGCGGCGTTCGCCAGGCCCGGTCTTCGACCAGGTCTTGAAGGCGGCGGCTGCGGCTTCGACGGCGGCATTGGCATCGGCAATGCTGGCTGCGGCGGCGCGCGTCGCCAGCTTGCCGGTGAACGGGTCCATGCGCTCGAAGGAAGCCGAGCCGGACGCATCCCTTTTGTCGCCGTCGATCAGAAGTCCGATGTCCATTGTTTTCTCCCTGGCTCTCAGTCGAGCGTCTTTTCTATCTTATTATTGACCATGATCTTATCCGAAAACCGGCTCCCACTTTTCGGGATCATGGTCTAGAAGCCGAGCACTTCGGCGTTGATCGATGCTTCGAGGCCGCCGTCAACCGGCACGTTGGCGCCGTTGACCCAGCGCGCGCCATCCGAGCACAGGAACAGCACGACAGGGGCGATGTCGCCCGATGTGCCGGCGCGTCCGACACGGGCTATATCACTGTCGACGCGGGCGTCGCCCAGCACATTGCGGAACTGTTTCAGGATCGGCGTTTCGACCGGGCCGGGGCTCACCGCATTGACGCGGATGCCGCGGTTTTTGAACAGCTCCTGATGCGCGGCGCGGAAGGTCCACAACAGCAGCAACTCCTTTGAGACCGGATAGCCTTCCTCGTTCTTCACCTGGTGGTCGGCGACCACTTTGGCGACATCGGGAAAACCTTCGATGCCGACCATCGACGCCGCGCGGTTGAGATTGGCGCGCCAGCCATAGCCGGCGATCGAGGCGACGTTGACGATGGCGCCGCCTTCGCGAAGTCTTGGCGCCAAGGCTTCGGACAGCGCGCGCAGGCCGTAGAAGTTGACGGCTAGTGTCGACACCGCGCCGGTGTTGCCGGAGAGACCTGCGACGTTGCAAAGCGCATCGATGCGCTGCGGCAGGGACGCAATGAGATCATCGACGCCGGCCTTGGACGAGATGTCGGCCTTGACGAAGCTGCCGGCCGGTGCGGCAGGTTCACGGACGTCGACGCCGATCACATCGGCGCCGAACTGGCCGGCGAGCTCCGCCGTGCGAGCGCCGATGCCGGAGGCGACACCGGTGATGAGGATGGTCTTGCCGAAAAGCATGGTCAGGCCTTTTCCCGCTGTGTCGTGGCTTGTTGCAACGTCGATGCCGTGTCGCCATCAGTTGCGTTTGCCGGCAGTCTGACGCGATAGCCGACCGGCAGCAGGCGCAGGCCAAAGCGCTCTTCCAGAGTTCCCCACAGACCGCGCGGCAGGAACAGCGAGAACAGCACCGCCGTGGCGCCAAGGCCGATGAGATACCAGACGCCGGTGCCGCCGAACCAGGTCTCGATGAGGAAGAACAGCAGCGCACCCAAAATGGCGCCCTCGAAGGTGCCGATGCCTCCAACCAGCACCATGAAGATCATGTAGGCGGTCCATTGGACGTTGAAGTAAGTCTTCGGTTGGAAGGTGATCGAGGTGGCCAGCCACAACGCACCGGCAATGCCGATGCCGAAGGCGGCGAGTACGAACAAAAGCCGCTTGGTGCCGGTGACGCGCACGCCGACCGAAGCGGCGGCATCCTCATTGTCCCTGATGGCGCGGATGGCCGCCCCCGTGCTGCCGCGCAGCAGGCCAAACAGGATGGCGAGCAGCGCCGTCATCGAGGCCAGTGCCAGCCAGTAGATCGTCGCCCGCCTGGCGCCGGCGTCATAGACGTTGAGCGAGATCAACGACGTCCCGGTTTCGCCTTGCACCAGCCGGTCGAGATTGACCAGGAGATGGGTGAGCGCCGCGATCACCCACATGCCGATGGCGAACTCGCCGTTCTTCAGCCGCAGCATGAAAAGCGACATCGGCCATGAGATCGCGCCGACGATGATCGCCGAGACGAACAGCGAGGCAAACGGGTTGAGGCCGGCATCGGCGAGGCGAATGGCGAAATAAGCGCCGAGCCCGAAGAACACTTGCTGTCCCACCGAGACCAGTCCGCCGAAGCCGGCAAGCGCATTCCACATCGCCGCCAGGATCACATAGATGAACAAAGCCGTCATGCGGTCGACAGCGCCGGCCGACAGGAAATGCGGCGCGACCGCGAGCAGCGCGATGATGACGACGACCGCGATCGCCGAGATGCGCGAGGCCGAGGTGCCGCGCTCGATGACGGGGGAGTTTGAAACGGCGCTCATGATGCTTTCCTCGCGGGCAGCCGCAGCAGGCCGCGCAGGCCGAGGCCTGAGGTGGAGAGCCGGATGAACAGCACGATCAGGAAGGCGACATGGCCGCCGATGAGAAACCCTTGCGGATGTATCTGCGCGCCAAGTGTCTGGGCGAGCGCCAGCACGATGCCGCCGATCAGCGTGCCCCACAGCGAACCGGCGCCGCCGATGACGGCCGCCTCGAAAGCGAACAGCAATTGCGGTGCGCCGGTATAGGGATCGAAGGTGGCGCGCATGCCAAGGAACGCGCCGGCAAGACCGACGGTGACCATTGCGATGGCCGCGGCAAGGGCGTTGGCGCGGCGCGCGTCGACACCGACGAGACCAGCGGTATCAGGGTCTTCCGAGGTGGCGCGGATCGAGCGGCCAAGCCTGGTGCGGGTAAGGAACAGCTGCAGCCCGCCAAGCAGGATGACGGCGGCGGCAAACATGATCACGGCAAGCTTGCCGACATTGATGCTGCCCGGCCATTCCCAGGAATCGTAGGACAGGCTGCCAATATAGGGCGCCAGCGAGCGGGTGTCGGCGCCGAACTGCTCGAACAGCGCATTGTCGATGACGATGGCGAGACCGAAGGTGGTGAGGATCGGCAGCAGCGCGCCGCCGCGGGCGCTGCGCTCGAGCAGGAAGCGCTGCAGCGCCCAGCCGATCGCCGCCATCAGCGGCAGCACGATGAGCAGGCCGACGAAGGGCGAGATGTGGAATTGCGAGGCAAGCCACCACAGTGCATAGGCTGAAAACACCGCAAGGCTGCCATGCGCCAGGTTGATGATGCGCATTACCGAAAACATGAAGGAGAGGCCGCAGGCGATCAGCGCGTAGTAGCCGCCGAGAAGGATGCCCTGGACGATCTGGTTGCTCATGCCGGCACGCTCCCGGCGCTTTTCCTGTGCAGGCCGAAATAGGCCTTCGTCACTTCGTCGCGGGACATGCCCTTGCTCGGGCCTTCCAGTGCCACGCGTCCTTCGAGCATGCAGATGACCTTGTCCGACACCGACAGCGCGCGGTTGAGATCCTGTTCGACCAGGATGATTGTTGTGCCGGAACTGATCAGGCCTTGCAGCGACGCGTAGACGCGGTCGACCACAAGCGGCGACAGGCCGAGCGAGACCTCGTCGAGCAGCAGCAGTTCGGGATTGCTCATCAGCGCGCGGCCGATGGCCGTGGCCTGCTGCTCGCCGCCGGAGAGATGCCCGGTCTTGGCATGGCGGCGCGGCTTCAGGTTGGGGAACGTGTCAAGCACCCGTTCCACGCTCCAGTCGCCGGGCCGGCCGGCGGTCTTGCCAAGCAGGAGGTTCTCCTCGACGGTCATCTGCACGAACAGCTTTCGCCCTTCCGGCACCAGCGCGACGCCCATGCCGACACGCTTGTGCGACGGCACGCCGGTGATATCGGCGCCATCCAGCAGCACGAGGCCGGCCGTCGGCTGATGCGCGCCGGCGATTGCCCTCAGCAGCGTTGTTTTGCCAGCGCCATTGGCGCCGACCAGCGCCAGCGTTTCGCCACGTTCGATCGTAAAGCTCACGCCACGCACTGCCTGCAGCAGGCCGTGCCGCACAACCAGGTTTTCGACTGCGAGCAGGCTCATTTCGGGCCTCCACCGAGATAGGCGCGCACGACTTCCGGGTCAGCCATCACCGCTTGCGGCTCGCCGTCGGCGATGATCTTTCCCGCATCCATGCAGATCAGCCGTTCGGCTACCTGCAGCAGGATGTGGACGATGTGCTCGATCCAGACGATGCCGATCTTGCGCCGGCGCAATTCCTTGATGGTGTCGACAAGTTCGCTCGCTTCGCCGTCGGTCAGGCCGCCGCCGATCTCGTCGAGCAGAAGCAGCGTCGGCCTCGCGGCGAGCGCGCGGGCCAGTTCCAGCCGCTTGCGGTCGAGCAGGCCGAGCGTCTCTGCGCGCCGGTTGGCGACGCCCAGCATGCCGCACAGTTTCAGCGACGCCAGCGCCTCCTCATAGGCTTCGTCGCGGCCGAGACCAGCGCCATGCGACGCGGCGACGAAGACGTTTTCGAACGTGGTCATGCCGCTGAACGGTTTCGGCACCTGGTGCGTGCGCACCAAGCCGAGCCGGCAGCGCGCCGTGGCCGGCAGCGCCGTCACGTCACCACCCCTAAAGGCAACGGTGCCGGCGCTTGGCGGAAAGGCGCCTGATAGCACGCTGAGCAGCGTCGTCTTGCCGGCGCCGTTCGGGCCGACGATGCCGATGGCCTCGTCGGCATTCATGGCGAAGTCGATATCGTCGAGCACCACCAGCGCGCCGAAGCGTTTCTGGATGCCGGCGGCGCTGAGGATCGCAGCGTTTGGTGAACCGTTCACGATGCGATCCCCGTACCGTTCGTCAGCCGTTATACGGCTGGAGCTTGGCTTCGACCGGCACCTTCGGGTCGGTGGCGTTCTCGGTCACGACATAGTCGAGCGGGAATTTGCTGCCTTCCTTGGCGGCCACCCACTGCGTCCCGATAATCGGGCCGGGCGAGACACTGGCGACCGGGCCGCTGGTGAAGTCGACCTTGCCGATCATGGTCTCGGTGTTGAGCGTGCTCAGCGCCTTGGCGACCGCCGCCTTGTCCTTGGCGTCGGTGCTGGCCTTCAGCGCTTCGAAGCCGGCGTCGAGCAGCGACATCGAAGCGCCGAGCTGCTGCGTCCACTGCTTGCCGCTCGCCGCCTCATAGCCGTCGGCAAGCTCGGCTCCCGAAACGCCGGTCAGCGGCGACTTGTAGGGGAAGGCCTTGTGCCAGTAGGCGGCGCTCGAAATCTTGTTGCCGAGATCGCCAAGCGCCTCGATGTCGGACGGGAACAGCCCGGTCTTGGCGACCTGGCAGATCTTGATCTGCTTGATCAGGCCTTGCTGTGCTGCCTGACGCCAGAAGGCGGCGAAGTCCGGCGGGATCGGGAAGGAGTTGAATATCTCGACACCTTCCTGCTTGAACAGCGCGATCTGCGAGGAATAGTCGGTGGTGCCGGTCTCGTAGGCGCCGGGATCGACGATGGTAAAACCCTGCTTGGCCAGAAGCGGCGCCAGATGGGTGCGGATGGCGTTGCCGTCGGCGTCGTTGGGGTACATGACGCCGACCTTCTTGTTGGTCTCGATGAGGTTCCATTGCGAGATGTAGGTCCGGAAGAACTCGTCGACGCCGAAGCCGAAATGATAGGTCCACTTGAACGGCGAGGGTGCGCCGGGCTTGGCGCCACGGCCGAAATACCAGGCCTCCCACGGCATGACGGTGGAAAGGCAAGGCACACCGGCGGCTTCGCAGGCGTCGGCAACCGGATTGATCACCTCCGGCGTCGACACCGCCAGCATCAGGTCGACGGCCTGGTTGTTGATCAGGTCCTTGGCGAGCTGGCCGGCGCGGGATGGATCGGACTGCGTGTCCTGGTCGATGATCTCGACGCTGTATTTCTTGCCACCGATGTCGAGGCCACCGGCGAGCGCCTTGCGGGCGAGGTCGAGCACATAGCCGTCGGTCTGGCCGAAGCCGGCGAGCGGGCCGGTGCGCGGGCTGACAAAGCCGACCTTGAGTGTGTCGGCGGCTTGCGCGAAGGCCTTGCCGCGACCGAGTGCAAGTGCCGCTCCGCCGGCGATCGATGTAGCGATGAACTGGCGCCGCGAGACGCCGGATGTGCTTGAGGTCATGCTGATATTCCTCCCTTTCCTGGCGGTGCCTGGAGGCGACCGCCGGCCTGCTCAAAATCGGTGCCGCCCGTCGTTCAGATCGGATATGCCCCGGCTGGCTTTGAGGCGGCAGCGGAACGCCGCCAATGCCGGCAAACGGCACGATTTCGATCCTCCCATTGCCACAGTGCCCCAGGCGTTTGGTTTGGTAAAATGATATTTTGCGGTGTTTCGTTAACCCTGGGGTTACGAGAATTCCGCATTCCACGTCGCCTGCCGCGACTGACCCGATTGCTGCGCCCTCGGTAAAAGACAACTGCCTCAGCCGCCTCGGCTGGCTGCCTCGCGGATGGTTTTCAGCAGGATGGCGAAGGCCGGCGAGGGGGCTGTGTCGGTGCGCATGGTCAGCCCGACGGGTCCCTTGGTTTCCTCGGTGTTGACGGGCAGAGCGACGAAGGCTCCGCTGGAGATTTCATTGGCGACGACGCCGGTCGAGATGATCCAGACGGCATTGCTTTGCCGCAGGAAGGCGCGGCCGAAGGAATCCGAGACGGTCTCGATCTCGGTCGCCGGCGCGGTCATACCGTTGGTGATGAACAGGCGGTCGACAAACGGGCGGATGACCGATTCCCGCGTCGGCATCAGCACCGGGAATTCGTCGAGCCGCGCGAAGATGTCCTGGCCCGGCTGCGCCAGCGGGTGGCCGGCCCGCACCACGAACAGCACCTGTTCGGAATAGAGATGCTCGAAGAAGAAGCCGGTCATGTTTTCCGGCGCCGCCAGCCGGCCGACGACGAGGTCGAGCGCGCCGACGCGCAACTGTTCGAGCAGCACCGCATTCTCGCCGGTAACGATCTTGATCGCCGCGCCGGTGTTCTCACTCAGGAACAGGCTCATGGCGAGCGGCATGACCCTGGCCGACACCGTGGGCAGGGCGCCGATGCGTATCGGATGGCGGTTGATGGCGCCGTCCTGCCTGACGGAATCGACGCCGCGCTTTAAAGCGGTGATCGCCGTGCCGGCATGGCCAAGGAAGATTTCGCCGAGCCGCGTAACCCTGATGCCTCGGCCGTCGCGTTCGACAACGGCGATGCCAAGCGCCTCCTCCAGCTCGCGCAGTGTCTTGGTCACCGCCGGCGGACTGACATGAAGAAAATCGGCCGCCCTCGCCACGCTGCCTTGCCGCGCTACTTCCAGGAATGCCTGCAGGTGACGGAACCTTATGCGGCTTTCGGACATGGTTTTCGTAACCTCTCAGTTAATGAAACGGCGCAAAATATCATTTTACCAAACCAAATGCCTTGTGCAATGTGGACACGGAGGATCGAAATCGTGCCATTCGTCAACATTGGCGGCATCACGCTGCACCATCGTCACTTCAAGGCGGAGGGCAGTGCGAGACCGGTCGTGTTCATCAATTCGCTCGGCACCGATTTCCGCATCTGGGACCAAGTGGTGGACGACTTGAACGCTGACATGCCCTTGCTGGTTTACGACAAGCGCGGCCACGGGCTGTCCGACATTGGCGGCATCTCCTCGATCGACGATCATGTCGACGATCTCTCCGGCCTCATCGATCATTTCGGGCTGACCAATGTCGTGCTCTGCGGCCTGTCGGTCGGCGGCCTGGTCGCGCAAGGGTTTTACGCGCGGCGCCCCGAACTCGTCGAAGGCCTCATCCTGTGTGACACCGCGCACAAGATCGGCACAGCCGACAGCTGGAATACGCGCATCGCAACAGTCGAAAGCAAAGGCATTCAGGCTATCGCCGACGCGGTGCTCAAGGTGTGGTTCACGCCGGCCTTCCACGCGGAACGTGTCGCCGAGCTCGACGGCTATTGGAACATGATGACCCGGCAGGCCGTGGCCGGCTATGCCGGAACCTGTGCCGCGGTCCGCGATGCGGATTTCACCCAGGCAGCGCAGGCCATCGCCGTGCCCACGCTTTGCGTCGTCGGCGACCAGGACGGCTCGACGCCGCCGGACCTCGTCCGCTGGCTGGCCGACCTCATTCCCGGCGCGCGCTTTGAGATCATCCGCGATGCCGGCCACATCCCTTGCGTCGAGCAACCCGGGGCGCTGATCGCCCTGATCCGAGAATTTGTCGCGTCGCTTCCTCAGAGAAAGCAGATCCATGGATGAAGTGTCCAAGAACGAAACCAGATACCGGGCCGGGCTGACGGTGCGGCGCTCGGTGCTCGGCGACCCGCATGTCGATCGCAGCGAGGATGCCGTCACCGATTTCGACCGGCCGTTCCAGGAGCTGATCACCGAGGCAGCCTGGGGGACGGTGTGGGCACGGCCGGGTTTTAGCAAGCGCGAGCGCTCGATCGTGACGCTGGCCCTGCTCGCCGCACTCGGCCATGATGAAGAGGTCGCCATGCATGTGCGCGCCACCGCCAACACCGGGGCGTCGCGTGACGACATCCGCGAAGCGTTCCTGCATGTCGCGATCTATGCCGGCGTGCCGGCGGCCAACCGCGCCTTCAGGATCGCCAAGGAAGTGTTTTCGGAAATGGACGGAAGCAGGAATGGCCATGCCAGCTGATGCCGGCTCGAACCGCAGGCCCGAGACCGGCGCCTTCTTCCAGCGCGACAGGAGCTGGCATCCGCCGGCGCTGACGCCGGACTACAAGACGTCGGTGCTGCGCTCGCCGCAGAAGGCGCTGCTTGCCTTCGACAACACGGCGTCGGAAATCACCGGTCCGGTGTTCGGCCACGCCATTCTGGGCGAACTCGACGATGATCTGATCCACAATTTCGCAAAGCCCGGCGAAAGCGCAATCGGCGAGCGCATCATCGTCTATGGCCGGGTGCTCGACGAGCGCGGCGTTGGTGTGTCAGGCGCGCTGCTCGAATTCTGGCAGGCCAATGCAGGCGGCCGCTACCGCCACAAGAAGGACGGCTATCTCGCGCCGCTCGATCCGAATTTCGGCGGCTGCGGCCGCACCATCACCGACGCCGACGGCGGCTATGCGTTTCGCACGGTGAAGCCCGGCCCCTATCCCTGGCCGAATGGGCCGAATGACTGGCGACCCTCGCATATCCATTTCTCGGTGTTCGGCCATGGCTTTGCGCAGCGGCTGGTCACGCAGATGTATTTCGAGGGCGACCCGCTGATCTGGCGGTGCCCGATCGTGCGCGGTATCCGCGACAAGGCGGCCGTTGAGACGCTGATCGCCGCGCTCGACATGCAGGCCACGATCCCGTTCGACGCGCGGGCCTATAAGTTCGACATCGTGCTGCGCGGACGCCGCGCCTCGCTGTTCGAAAACCGGCCGGAGGGCAATTGATGGCGCAGTCGCTCACCCGGCTGAAGGAAAGTCCGTCGCAGACGGCGGGGCCTTATGTGCATATCGGACTGACGCCGAATTTCGGCGGCATCGGCGGCGTCTATCCGACCGACCTCGGCGCGACGATGCTCAACGACAAGACCAAGGGCGAGCGCATCGGCTTGCGCATCCGCGTGCTCGACGGCACCGGCACGCCGCTCAGGGATGCGTTGATCGAGATCTGGCAGGCGGATGCCAACGGCTTCTACAATTCGCCGGCCGAGTTGCGCGGCGATGCCGATCCGGATTTCCAGTGCTGGGGCCGCCAGCCAACCGACATGGAAACCGGCCTGTGCAGTTTTCAGACGATCAAGCCCGGACGCGTGCCGTTCGGCGACGGGCGGTTGATGGCGCCGCATATCAGCCTGTGGATCGTCGCCCGCGGCATCAACATAGGTCTCCACACGCGGCTATATTTTTCCGACGAGGCAAGGGCCAATGCCGAGGATCCGATCCTGGCCCGCATCGAGCACCGAGTGCGTGTGCCGACGCTGATCGCCGAGCGGCAAGGCGATGCCTACATTTTCGATGTCCATCTCCAGGGGGAGAAGGAAACGGTCTTCTTCGACAGCTAGAGCGGTTCATCGTTTCACGGAAACACTGAACGGCTCTAGCTCCTTTTCTGACGCACTTCCGGACGGAAAACCACTTCACACTTTTCCTGGAATTGCTCTGTGAGACCCGCGCATGACCGTATCGCCGTTCGACCATCCGCTGCTGTCCGGCCTTCTCGGCGACGAGGAGGCAGCACGGCATTTTTCCGCCGATGCGGAAATCGATACGATGCTCGACTTCGAGCGCGCGCTGGCGCAGGCGCAAGCCGAAAGCGGGATCATCGGCAAGGATGCCGCGGCGGCGATCGTGTCTGTCCTGTTGTCCTACAAACCGGATACCACGCGGCTGCGAGCCGGTGTGGCGAAAGACGGGGTGATCGTTCCCGAACTGGTGCGTCAGTTGAAGGCTGCGGTCGGCGCGCCGCACGATGCCAGCGTGCATTTCGGCGCAACCAGCCAGGATGTCATCGACACTGGCCTGGTGCTTCGGCTGCGCCAGGTGATCGATCATCTTGATCTTCTGCTGACCGAAAACATCCTGCGGCTTACGGCGCTGGAAGAACGCTTCGGTGACAAGGCGTTCACCGGGATGACACGCATGCAGCCGGCGATCTCCATCCGCGTGTCGGACCGTGTTGCGGCGTGGCGCGCGCCGCTGCAACGGCATCGGCAGAGATTGTCGCAACAGTCGCCACGCCTGCTTGTGGTGCAGTTTGGCGGCGCCGCCGGCACGCTGGAAAAGCTCGGCGACAAGGGACCGGCGGTGCGCGCGGCGCTTGCTGCTAAACTCAGCCTTGGCGACGCGCCGCAATGGCACAGCCAGCGCGATGCGCTCGCTGATTTTGCAGGTTGGCTGTCGCTGGTGACCGGCAGCCTCGGCAA
The DNA here is from genome assembly GCF_013520985.1 of Mesorhizobium neociceri. Taxonomy (GTDB): domain Bacteria; phylum Pseudomonadota; class Alphaproteobacteria; order Rhizobiales; family Rhizobiaceae; genus Mesorhizobium; species Mesorhizobium neociceri. The sequence goes on from NZ_JACDTY010000001.1 coordinate 282,914, forward strand.
GTTCGGCCAGGACATCGCCCTGATGGCGCAGGCCGGCACGGACATCAAGCTGTCCGGCGGCGGCGGTTCATCGGCCATGCCGCACAAGCAGAACCCGGTGAAGGCGGAGGTCTTGGTGACGCTGGCGCGCTTCAACGCCACGCAGCTTTCCGGCATGCATCAGGCGCTGGTGCATGAGCAGGAGCGGTCCGGCGCTGCCTGGACGCTGGAATGGCTGCTCTTGCCGCAAATGGCGGTTGCGACCGCGGCTGCATTACGGCTTGCCGCGGAACTTACCGGACAGATCGAAAGCCTGGGGCACTGATGCGCACAAAAATCGTCATCGTCGGCTCGGGACCGTCTGGCCTGCTGCTCGGCCAGCTGCTCAGCAGCATCGGCGTCGAGACGGTGATCCTCGAGCGTTCGAGCCGGGAGCACGTGCTTGGCCGGGTGCGGGCAGGGGTGCTCGAACAGGGCACGGTCGAGTTGCTGGAGGAGGCGGGCGCGGCTGCAAGGCTGCATGCCGAGGGTCTGCCGCATGCCGGCATCTCGCTCGCCTTCGGCGGCAGCCTGCACCGGCTCGACCTGTCGGCGCTGACCGGCGGCAGGCACGTCACCGTCTACGGCCAGACCGAAGTGACGCACGATCTGATGGACAAACGCGAGGCGGCGGGCCTGACCACTGTCTACGAGGCGGCAAACGTTGTGCTGCACGGTTTCGACGGCGAAGCGCCTTTCGTCACGTATGAAAAGGATGGCGTCAGCCATCGCATCGACTGCGACTTCATCGCCGGCTGCGACGGCTATCATGGCGTCAGCCGCAAATCGGTGCCTGAGCGCGCGCTGAAAACCTTCGAGCGGACTTATCCCTTCGGCTGGCTGGGCGTGCTGGCCGAAGTGCCGCCGGCCGATCACGAACTGGTCTATGCCAATCACGAGCGCGGCTTTGCGCTGTGCTCGATGCGCTCGACCCATCGCAGCCGCTACTATGTGCAGGTCCCGGCCGACGAGCGCGTCGAAGCCTGGAGCGACGACCGCTTCTGGGATGAGTTGCGGCGCCGTCTGCCGGAACGGACCGCTGCCGCCGTCGTCACCGGCCCGTCCTTCGAAAAGTCGATCGCGCCGTTGCGTTCCTTCGTCGCCGAGCCGATGCGCTTCGGCCGGCTGTTCCTGGTTGGCGACGCCGCTCACATCGTGCCGCCGACCGGCGCCAAAGGGCTCAACCTTGCCGCCAGCGACGTTTGCTATCTCTTTGCCGGACTTCGCGAATTCTATCTGGGGAAATCGCAGGCCGGGCTCGACGCCTATTCGGCCAAGGCGCTGGCCAGGGTCTGGAAGGCGGTGCGCTTCTCCTGGTGGATGACGACGATGCTGCATCGCTTTCCCGATATGGGCGATTTCGGCCAGCGCATCCAGGAGGCCGAGCTCGACTATCTCGTGCATTCGCAGGCGGCGTCGACCGCGCTGGCCGAGAACTACGTCGGACTTCCCTATTGATCGGTGGAAGCCGTCAAACCCGTTCGAGCGCCACCGCGATCCCTTGGCCGACACCGATGCACATGGTGGCCAGCGCATAGCGGCCGCCGCGTTCGCGCAATTCCAGCGCTGCCGTACCTGATATGCGGGCGCCCGACATGCCGAGCGGATGGCCGAGCGCAATGGCGCCGCCATTCGGGTTGACGTAATCCGCGTCCTCACCGATGCCGAGTTGGCGGAGCACGGCGATGCCCTGGGAGGCGAAGGCTTCGTTGAGTTCGATGACATCGAATTGTTGCGGCGTCAGGCCGAGGCGGGCACAGAGCTTTTTCGTCGCCGGCGCCGGGCCGATGCCCATGATGCGCGGCGCCACGCCGGCAGCGGCACCGCCGAGGATGCGGGCGATCGGCGTCAGGCCGTATTTTTTCACAGCTGCTTCCGAGGCGACGATCAGCGCCGCCGCGCCATCGTTGACGCCCGACGCGTTGCCGGCGGTGACCGTGCCACCCTGGCGGAACGGCGTCGGCAGATTGGCCAAGGTCTCGACCGTGGTGCCTGCACGGGGATGCTCATCCTTGGAGACGACGATCGCATCGCCCTTCTTCTGCGGGATCGTCACCGGGGTGATCTCTTTTGCCAGCCGGCCATTGGCCTGCGCTGCGACAGCCTTGTCCTGGCTGCGCACGGCAAAGGCGTCCTGGTCGGCGCGCGAAACCGAAAAATCCTCGGCGACATTCTCGCCGGTCTCGGGCATCGAATCGACACCATACTGTTTCTTCATCAGCGGGTTGATGAAGCGCCAGCCGATGGTGGTGTCGTAAATCTCGGCATGGCGTGAAAAGGCGGTCTCGGCCTTGGGCATGACGAAGGGCGCGCGGCTCATCGATTCGACGCCGCCAGCGATCATCAATTCGGCCTCGCCAGCCTTGATGGCACGGGCGGCGATGGTGAGCGCATCCATGCCGGAGCCGCACAGGCGATTGACGGTCGAGCCGGAAACCTCCTTCGGCAATCCGGCCAGCAGCAGCGACATGCGCGCTACATTGCGATTGTCTTCGCCGGCCTGGTTGGCGCAGCCCAGGACGACGTCGTCGACCGCTTGCCAGTCGATGCCGGGATTGCGCTCGATCAGCGCCTTCAGCGGGATGGCGCCGAGATCGTCGGCACGCACTGAGGACAGCGAACCGCCGAAGCGGCCGATCGGGGTGCGGATGTAATCACAGATGAAGGCCTCGGCCATGTCATGCAGCCTTTTCTTTTCCGCTTCCCTCGTGCGCCGCCTTGGTGCGGGCCTGCAGGTCGCGCAGTGTCGTCAGTTCGAGCGCGGTCGGCGCCGGCGTCTGTTCAAGCGCATCGGCGAACTTCACTACCCAGCCACAGGTATCCTGAACCTGCTGGCGCGTCACGCCGGGATGCAGCGACACCACGGTGAATTCCTTGCTCACCGGGTCAGGCTTCCAGATGGCGAGGTCGGTGATCAGCAGCGTCGGCCCAGCGGTGTCGATGCCGAGGCGCTGGCGGTGATCGCCGCCGTCGCCGTGACCGAAAGAGGTGAAGAAGTCGATCTTCTCGACCATGCCGCGCTTGGACTGCGCCATGGTGATGTAGATCTCCTTCGACGAGGTGGCGATCTCCGGCGCGCCGCCGCCGCCGGGCAGGCGGGTCTTGGGATGCGCATAGTCGCCGATGACGGTGGTGTTGATGTTGCCGAATTTGTCGAGCTGCGCGGCGCCAAGGAAACCGATGGAGATACGGCCGCCCTGCAGCCAGTAGCGGAACATCTCCGGCACCGAGACGGTGGTGACGGCGGTGTCGCAGAGTTCGCCGTCGCCGATCGACAGCGGCAGCACATCCGGCGCGGTGCCGATGGTGCCGCTTTCATAGATCAGCGTGATGTCGGGCGCGTGCGTCAGCCGCGCGACGTTGCAGGCGGCAGACGGCGCGCCGATACCGACAAAACAGACATCGTCGTTCCTGAGCGCGCGGCTGGCGGCAATCGTCATCATCTCATTGGGGGTGAAGCCGCTCATGCCGCGCTCCTCAGATGCTCGACTCGGGCCGCGAAATCGTCGGCGGTACGCGCGATGACATTGGCCTGCATCCAGGCCTGGAACTTTTCTCGGTCGGCGGCGATGTCGTCCCATTCGAGATAGGCTGCGTTGTCACGCGCATAATAGCCATGCGTGTAGGAGGGGTGCGAACCGCCGGGCACCACCGATATCGCCGCGATCGTCCAGCGCGGCAGCACGGTGAGGTTGGGGTGGAGATCGTCGAAATCGTCGACGACTTCCTCGACCGTCACCACGGCGCGTTTTGCGGCGAGAACCGCTTCCTTCTGGATGCCGATAATGCCTTCGACCAGCACATTGCCTTTCTTATCGGCCTTCTGCGCATGGATGAAGGTGACGTCGGGGCGGATCGATGGAACGGCCGCCAGCACCTCGCCGGTGAACGGGCAGGTGACCGATTTGATATTCGGGTTGACGGCGACCAGCCCGGCACCGCGATAACCGCGGAACACCGCGCAGGGCAGGCCAGCCGCACCCGCCTCATAGGCGTTGGCCATGCCGGCATGGCTGTGCTCCTCGATCTCGATCGCCCGGGGGAAGCCGTTCTCGATGGAATCGCGGGCGCGCCGCAGCAAGCCGACGCCGGGATTGCCGACATAGGAAAAGATGATCTTCTTCGCCATGCCCATGCCGATTATCTGGTCGTAGATCAGGTCAGGGGTCATGCGGATGAGCGTGAGGTCGCGAAATCCCTGGCGGATCGCCTCATGCGCCGCCGCCGTCGGGATTAGATGGGTAAAACCTTCGAAGGCGACAGAGTCGCCATCGTGCAGGTTCTCGGCCACGGCCTGTTTGAGCGGCAGGAATTTGACCATCGCGGGAACTCCAAAAGTTCGCATTGCGAACAAATGTTTTGTATGCGATACTTCTACATCGGATCGTCGCGTCGAGTCAATAACGTCGCTTGCGGAGGCCATATGGACGACGAGGGAACGACGCGCGACCATGTTGGTTCGCTGGAGCGCGGCCTTGCGGTCATGGAGATCCTTGCCCGGCATCCCGCCGGCATGACACTGACCGAAATGGCCGAGGAGGCGTTGCTGACCCGCGCTGGCGCGCGGCGTTTTCTGCTGACGCTGACCGCGACGGGTTACGCGACGCAGGCCGGCCGACTGTTTTCGCTTTCGCCACGTCTCCTGACTGTCGTGCGGACATGGCTCGGCGGCGCTTCGCTGTGGACGTTCGCGTCGCCGATCATGCGAGAGCTGGCGGGGCAATTCAATGAGGCCTGCAACGCAGCGGTTCTGTCGGGCGAGGAGGTCGTCTATGTTGCGCGCATACCCGGCCGCCGCATCCTCAGCGTGTCGCTCGATGTCGGCACCAGGCTGCCGGCACATTGCACCTCGATGGGGCGCGTCCTGCTTGCGGGGCTGGGCACCGACGACCTGAAGGCCTTCCTTTCCGAAGCCAGGATCGAGCGGCGGACGCCGAAGACGATCACCAGTCGCGCCGCTCTTGGCAAGGCGATCGACGCGGCTCGGGCGGATGGCTTTGCCATCGTTGATGAGGAACTGGAGCTCGGCCTGCGCTCGATCGCCGTGCCGATTGCCGACCGATCCGGGCGGACGGTGGCGGCAATCAACATGTCGACCCAGTCGGCGCGTTTTTCGGTGGCGGAGATGGAGCGGGATATCCTGCCGGCGCTGCGGAAGGCCAAGCAGCGGATCGAAGAATTCTTCTTCGTTTGACCGGCGCGCGAATTATCCGAAGCCTGGCGCTGCCATGGTTCTGATGGGAATTGATGGAGCGGACCTTGGCTGATCCACCGGCCATGGCGTTATATCCTGTCCTTCACGGGAGGAATGGATGGCAGGCCAGGGTTTTGAGCCGGATGTAAAGGTTCGCACCAGCGAATACCGGATCGGCTGCATCGGCGCCGGTATGATCATGGCCGAATGCCATCTCGCCGCCTATGCGCAGGCCGGATTTCCCGTGGTGGCGATCGCTTCGCGGACCAAGGCCAGCGCCGAGAAGGTGGCGAAGCGCTGGAGTATTGCGACTGTCCACGACACGCCGGAACAGCTGATCGAGGATCCCCAGGTCGAGATCGTCGACCTTGCCTTTCCGCCCGACCAGCAGCCGGCACTTATCCGCCATGCGCTGAAGCAGCCACACATCAAAGCGATCCTGGCGCAGAAGCCATTGGCGCTGTCGGTCGAGGAGGCGGTCAAGCTACGCGACGAGGCGGCCAAGTCCGGCAAGATCCTCTCGGTCAACCAGAACATGCGCTACGACCAGTCGATGCGTGTCTTGAAGCAGATCATCGACAGCGGCGCGCTGGGCGAGATCGTCTTTGCCCAGATCGACATGCATGCGATCCCGCACTGGCAGACTTTCTTGGCCGGCTACGACCGGCTGACGCTCGCCAATATGAGCGTGCACCATCTCGACGTCTTGCGTTTCCTGTTCGGAGACCCCGACGAGATCACCACGCTGACGCGCAAGGACCCGCGCACCACATTCGACCATACCGACGGCATCACCGTCTCGACGCTGCGCTTTCCCTCTGGCGTCCTCGCCGTGTCGCTGGAGGATGTCTGGTCCGGCCCGCGCCAGGAGGGCTACAAGGACGACCAGCACATCAACTGGCGCGTCGATGGCACCAAAGGTGTCGCAAAGGGCACGATCGGCTGGCCGAAGGGCGTGGCCTCGACGCTGACCTATGCCTCGACCGAGACGACTGGCGGCGAATGGGTCAGCCCAAGCTGGGAGACGATGTGGTTCCCGCACGCGTTCATCGGCGTAATGGAACAATTGCAGCATGCGGTGAAGACGGGCACGCCGCCGGCGCTGTCCGTTGCCGACAACGTCAAGACGATGGCGCTTGTCGAGGCCGGCTATCGCTCGATGGCTGAAGGCCGCACCGTAAAACTGTCCGAGATATCGATCGACTGAACAGGCCGCCGAATAGCGTGGCGACTGAATCGCTTACCGGGAGGAGTTCACATCATGATGCAGGCAGGGATCTTCACCGGCTATTTCCCCTATGAGCTCGCAGAAGCAGCCCGGCGCATCCGCGCGCTCGGTTTCAACACGGTGCAGCTCGACATGCATTTCAGGGATGTCGATCTGTCCGCCGGGCAGATCACCGGAGACAAGGCCAGGAAAGTCCGCGACACGTTCCGCGATCACAATCTGCCAGTCTGCTGTATCTCCGGCTACACCAACATCATCCACCCTGACAAGACCGAGCGCGAGAAGCGCGTCGGTTATCTCAAGGAGATCATCCGCAACGCGCGCGACTTCGGCTCGCCCTACGTGATCTCGGAGACCGGCACCTACAACACCGAATCCGACTGGGTGCATCACCCCAAAAACAAGACCGAGGAAGGTTTTGAGGAATGCCGCAAGGTGATCTCGGACCTTGCCCAGACGGCCTACGACCATGGCGCGGTGTTCCTGCTCGAAACCTATGTCAACAATGTCGTCGGCTCGGTTGAGGAGACGGTGAAAATGTTCGCGCAGGTCGATCATCCCGGCCTTGGCCTTTTGATGGACCCGACCAACTATTTCGAGGCGCACAACATCGACCGCATGGACCAGGTGCTGAACCAGGTGTTCGACACGCTGACCGACAAGATTCGCATCGCGCATGCCAAGGACGTGAAGCGCTCTGGCAGCGACAAGACGGAGAAGCATGCCGATATCGGTGACGCGGACGCGCATGAGGGGCTGACCTTCCGCGGCGTCGGCGAGATCGAATTGCCGGCGCCCGGTCTCGGTTCGCTCAACTACGATCTCTATCTGAAACGGCTCAGCGAGAAGCACCCGAACATCCCCGTCATCATCGAGCATCTGACCGAGGATGACGTGCCGCGCGCGAAAACATTTCTCGACGGGAAATTCCGCGCCAACGGGCTTTGAGGGCAGGGCGAGAGGCGATGGCGACGGCGGCCAAGACAAAGCGCGATTACAGCCTGGTCGGCGAGAGCACCCGCCGGGCCATCGAGACCGGGCTGGCTTCAGCCGAGTGGTATCACACCGATGTGCCGCGCAAGGCGATGAAGGAGCTGATGCAGCGTTCCGACGGTCCGGCGATCCGTGACACGGTGATCTGGATCGCTGCGATCCTGGGCTCGGCAGCCGGCATCGTTTGGTTCTGGGGCACGTGGTGGGTGTTGCCGTTCCTGCTTGTCTATGGCGTACTCTATGGCTCGTCGAGCGACTCGCGCTGGCATGAATGCGGCCATGGCACCGCCTTCCGCACACGCTGGATGAGCGACGTCGTCTATGAGATTGCCTCGTTCATGTTGGTGCGCAATCCGGTGCAGTGGCGCTGGAGCCATGCCCGCCACCACACCGACACCATCATCGTGGGCCGCGACGCCGAGATCGCGGTGATGCGGCCGCCCGATCTTCTCAGGGCAGCACTCGCCTTCACCGGCATCCTCGATTTCCGTTACGCGCTGCCGACGCTGGTCCGGCAGGTGTTCGGCAGATTGTCGGATGACGAGAAGAGCTACATCCCCGAGATGGAGCAGGCGAAGGCGGTCACAGCGGCGCGCTGGCATATCGCCGTGTACGTTGCGACGATCGCTTTCGCGATCGCGCTGGGGTCATGGCTGCCGCTGGTGCTGATCGGCCTGCCGCGCCTCTATGGCAGCTGGCACATGGTGCTGACCGGCCTTCTGCAGCATATCGGGCTCGCCGACAATGTCGTCGACCATCGGCTGAACACGCGCACCGTCTACATGAACCCGGTCAGCCGCTTCATCTACTGGAACATGAATTATCACGTCGAGCATCACATGTTCCCGATGGTGCCCTATCACGCACTGCCGAAGCTGCATGAACTGATCAAGCACGATCTGCCGCTGCCGAACCCGTCCATGTGGCACGCCTATCGCGAAGTCTGGCCGGTGCTTTTGAAGCAGCTCCAGTACGAAGACTATTTCCTCAAGCGCGAATTGCCGCCGGCGGCGCGGCCCTATCGCGGTGAGTTCCACGAGGTCGATATGTCGGCGGCCGCCAAATAGCGAATAAACCACCCGCCTTCTATCCGGCTTGTTACGTGGCCGGTAAGGTGACCGGGAAAATCAAATTCCAGCAAACAGGGACATCCCGATGAGCCGAAAGAGACCGACCGTCGCCGATCTGCGCGCCATGAAGGGCAAGCGCCAGCTGACCATGCTGCGCGTCCTGACCATGGATGAGGCCGAGGCCGCCGAGCGGGCAGGGGTCGACATCGTCTCGGTGCCGCCGGAGCTGGTGCTCAACCCTGAGTATCGCGACGCAGCCCCCAGCCTGTTCACCATGCCGGGCGAGAACTTTTATGAAATCGGCACGGCGGATGATTTCCTGCGCTGGGCCTTCCGGCTCTACAAGGCCGGCGCCGACGCCGTTTATTGCAGCGCCGGTTTCGCCACCGTCAAGCGGCTGGCCGATGACGCCATTCCTGTCATTGGCCATGTTGGCCTCATTCCTTCCCGTGCGACCTGGACCGGCGGCTTCAAGGCCGTCGGCAAGACCGCCGAGACCGCCATGCAGATCTTCGAGGCGGTCAAGCAGTATGAGGCCGTCGGTGCGCTGGGCGCCGAGATCGAGGTGGTGCCGGTCGAGGTCGCCAAGGCGATTTCCGAACGCACCTCGCTGATCATGCTGTCGATGGGAGCCGGCACCGGCTGCGATGCGCAATATCTGTTCGCCGACGACATTCTCGGCCAGAACCGGGGCCACATGCCGCGCCACTCCAAGGTCTATCGTAACTTCGCCGCCGAGTATGACCGGCTGCAAGCCGAGCGGGTGGCGGCATTTTCCGAATATGTCGCCGACGTCAACAGCGGCGCCTATCCGGAGGACAAGCATGTCGTGCGCATGGATCCGGCCGAGCTAAAGCTGTTCCTCGACAAGGTCGGCCAATTGTAAGGTCGCTTGCCAGTTTCCACCAGCAAGCGTGGCGTAGAGCGCTTCAGCATCTATGCCGAGCGGCCGGTCGTCTTTCAGTGTTGGGACAAGCGCGCGTATCACCGTGTGAATCGCAGCGGTGTGTGGCGCCAGCGTCAGCCCTTCGCGCAGGTCGACGGCTTGCGCGGCAGCCATCAGTTCGAAGGCGATCAGCCGCCGCCACAGCACGATCATCCCGGTACACTTCGAAACGGTGAGCGGTGTCTGCGTTGCATGATCTTCGACACCTTCCGACACCGGCAGGAAATCCAGCATCACGGGATTGGCCTTGTGGCGAATGGCGGCCAGGATCGCCGTCGCGGTCTTTTGCAGCGGCACGAAACCGGCCGAGGCGCCGCCGACCGGCGACAGATATTTCGGCAGGCCGTTGCGGCCGGAACCGGAGAGCTGGATCAAGCGGGCAACGCTTGCGGCTGCGCATTGGGCGATCGCCAGGCCGAGCGTCTCGAAGGCCAGCGCTAGCGACGCGGTGTGGAAATTGCCGGTCGACAGCACCAGCCCGTCATCGCCCAGCACCAGCGGATTGTCCGTGGCGGCATTGAGCTCGATCTCCAGCGCCAGCCGCGCATGGTCGGTCGCCTGGATCAGCGCACCGTGGATCGACGGCATGCAGCGAATCGACAGCGGATCCTGCAAAGTGGTGGGCGCTGGCTCCCCATCGCGGGCAAGCAAATCGCGCAGGCCTCTTGCCGCCAGTTGCTGGCAGGCGGCCGGCCGCGCCAGATGCAGGCGCGGATCGAGGATGGTGCGATTGGCGCCAAACCCTTCCATGGTCAGCGCGCCGGCCTGCTGTTGTTGCGCGAAGGCCGACAGCGCGTCGGCCAGCGCCAGCGCACCGCTGCCGACTGAGACCGCCGAGGCATTGATCAGCGACAGCCCGTCCTTCGGCGCCAGACTGATCGGGGCCAACCGCGCCATCATCAGCGCCTTGGCCGCTGGCATGCGCCGGCCCTGATAGTCGGCCTCACCATCGCCGGTGAGCAGGCGGGCAAGCCCCGTCATCAGCACGAGATCGCCGGCGCCGATCGAGCCGAACTGCGGCATCACCGGATGCACGCCGGCATTGAGCGCATCGACGAGGGCGGTGAAAACCGCGGGCGAAATGCCCGAGCCGCCGACAGAGAACATCGCGGCACGGGCAAACATGGTCGCTCGCACCGCCTCTTGCGGCAGCGGCTCGCCGACAGCGGCGCTGCGTCCTTCCAGCAGCTGGCGCTGGAAGGCGCTGGCATCGCCTTCGACCGAGGTGCCGAGATTGGCGCCGAGCCCGGTGTTGAGGCCGTAAATCTGCTGGCCGGACGCGGCGGCCTGGTCGAGCACTTTGCGCGCTTTGTCGAGCCTCTCGATGACGACGGGCTCAACCTCGACCTTGCGGCCGCTGCGAGCGACCTGTGCGACATCCTCGACGCTGACGCCGGCGCCGGTGAGGACGAGCGCGCTCATGCGAAGCGCAGCCTCTGGCCGATGCCCTTGTCCGCGGCCTTGGCCAACATCGCCTTGCCCAAAGCAATGTCGGAGAGCGACAGGCCGCGATGCCAGAACAGGATCGTCTCGTCGTCGCTTTCACGCCCGGCCTTCAGGCCGGCGGCGATCTGGCCGAGCTCGGCATGCAGCGTTTTTTCGCTCAGCCGCCCGGTCTCGACATGGGCGCGCAGCGAGCCGAACTTGCCGCCCTTGCACTGGCCCCAATCGTCGACGACCATTTTCTGCATGATGTCGGTCAGTGACAGCTCCACCGCGCTCATCGTGCCATAAGGCACGACGAACGCGCCGGGCTTGATCCATTCCGTCTTGAGCAGCGGCTGCGGTTCCGACAGCCGCGAAGCCTCGACGACGATATCGGCGCCCTTGACGCAGCTCTCCCAGTCGGCGACCGCGGTGACCGTCTTGCCGAGATCGGCGGAGAGTTTGGCGGCAAAGCCGTCGCGGCTTTCCGGGCGGCGCGAATGCACGCGGATTTCGTCGAAGTCGAAGAGATGGTCGAGCAGGCGCACATTCCAGTAGGCGGTGCCGCGCGCGCCGATATGGGCCAGCACCTTGGAATTCTTGCGCGCCAGGTGCTTGGCGCCGATGGCGGTGACGGCGCCGGTGCGCATGTCGGTGATGACGGTGGCGTCGAGAATGGCGCGCGGCGTGCCGGTGCGCGGATCGAACAAATTGAGGATGCCGAATTCCGAGGGCAGGCCGTGCAGATAGTTGTCGACATAGTCGCCGACGATTTTCACGCCGGCCGCGTCGAGCGGCGCGACGTAGCCGCGCAACACATTGAAATGGCCATGGAAGCCCGGATCCGGTTCGAGATGGACGCGTGGCTCGATGACCGTCTGGCCATTGCCTTGCGCAACCAGTCCGGCCTCGACGGCGGCGATGATTTCGCCGTCGGTCATCTCAAGGGCTTCGATATCGAGGGCATTGAGGTAGTCGATATAGATCGGCTTCATTTATGCGCGCACTTTCCTCCGTCGCCCCGCCCATCCCATAGCAGGCTGTGGGCCGACACGGAAGTTTGTTGGCTAGGCTCTGGACTGGGCCAGCCATATGCTGTTCAACGCGGTTCGTCATGACTGCCGTTCCCGACACCGAAGCCTCCACTGATCCCGCCAGCAGTGCGCGGCGCGTGGCGCTGATCGTCGCCATCGCGTTCTTCATGCAGTTGCTGGATTCGACGATCATCTCGACCTCGCTGCCGCAGATGGGCCAATCCTTCGGCGTGCCGGCGGTGGCGATGAGCATCGGCATCACCGTCTACATGCTGACCATGGCGGTGTTCGTGCCGCTGTCGGGATGGCTCGCCGACCGTTTTGGCGCGCGCAACATTTTTCTGCTGGCGATCGTGCTGTTCACGCTGGCGTCGCTCGCCTGCGGCTTCTCGCAGAGCCTTGCCCAATTCGTTGCCGCCCGCATCGTGCAAGGACTGGGCAGTGCGCTGATGACGCCGGTCGGGCGCATTCTCGTTTTGCGCAATGCGCCGAAGTCGGAACTGCTCAATGCCACGGCGCTGATCACCTGGCCGGCGTTGTTTGCGCCCGTGGTCGGGCCGGTGCTCGGCGGCTTCATCACCACATACCTGTCCTGGCACTGGAATTTCTTCATCAACATCCCGCTTGGGCTGATCGGACTGGCGCTGGTCGCACGCTTCATTCCGGGTGACCGCGAGGCCGATCCCAAGCCGCTGGACTGGCCCGGATTTTTCCTGACATCGCTGGGCCTAGCGCTGCTGCTCTATGGCCTGGAGCGCATCGCGCATCCCGAGGATGGCGCCTTGCCGACGCTGCTGCTGGTTGCCGCCGGCATCGTCATCGGCTGGCTGGCGGTGCGGCATCTCCGGCGCGCGCCGCATCCGTTGCTCGATCTCTCCGCGTTCAAGGTGCAGACCTTCGCTATCTCGACGCTTGCCGCCGGCACCATCTTCCGCGTGGCGATCAACGCCACGCCGTTCCTGTTGCCGCTGCTGTTCCAGGTTGGCTTTGGGCTTTCGCCGGTCGATGCCGGCTTGATGATCCTGGCCTATTTCCTCGGCAATCTCGGCATGAAGACGGTGACGACGCCGACGCTGCGGCGTTTCGGTTTCCGCACGGTGATGGTCGTCAACGGCCTGATCGCCTCGGCCGCGATCATGGCTTGCGCGGCGATCTCGCCCGGGACGCCGCAGGCGCTGGTCGTGGCGCTGATGCTGATCGCCGGCCTGTCGCGTTCGATGCAGTTCACAGCGCTGAACACGCTGGCCTTCGCTGACATCGACGCGACGCAGCGCAGTTCGGCGGCGACGCTGTCTTCCATGCTGCAGCAGGTGGCGATGCTGTTCGGCGTTGCGGTGGCGGCGGCGATCGTCAATCTGTCGCAGATCGCCCGAAGCGAGGCGGCGCCCGATCTCGTCGATTTTCGCATCGCCTTTGTCGTGATCGGCCTCATAGCGTTGGCGGCCTCATTCCGCTTCATCGTCTTGCCGCCCAACGCCGGCTCCGAGGTTTCGGGCCATGCGCTGGAGAATTGACGTTGAATTTTTCGCACCGGCATGGCGCGGCGGTTATACCTTCTCCCCTTGTGGGAGAAGGTGGCCGAGCGAAGCTCGGTCGGATGAGGGGTGCTGGAAGGATCGCTACGTTCAAGAACTAAGCACTTAAAATTGCTCAATCTTTTTCTCGCATCGTTTCTTCCAGCACCCCTCATCCGTCTCGGCGCTGCGCGCCGATCCACCTTCTCCCACAAGGGGAGAAGGGAAGTGCCCCGCGCTATACCGGCCGGTAAACCTTCTCCGCCGTATTCCAGAAGATATCCGCCTCTGCCGTGGCGCCGTGCTTTGCCACTGCCGCGCGATGCGCCTTGATCAGCTCGGCGTGGCTGGTCCAGAGTTTCTCGATCGGGAAGTTCGAGCCGAACATCAAATGGTCTGCGCCCAAGATGTCGATCGCATTGTCGACGATGTAGGCGATGACGGCCGGGTCGTTGCGGTGGACGAAAGTGCCCAGCCCCGACAGCTTGGCGTAGAAGTTCGGCGCGGCTGAGAGCGTACGCAGGCCGGCCTTCCAGGCTTCGGCGGTTTTCGGCTCCATGCCGGTCAGCATGCCGGCGTGGGTGAGGATGAAATTGGTCTCAGGGTTTTCCCCGACCAGCGTCAGCCCGTCCTTCATCTGGGCAGGGAAAAGCTGCAGGTCGAAGGACAGGCCGTAATCCTTCAGCCGCGCGACATTGGCGCGCACCTTTGGGTCGATAACCTGGTCGGCCGAGGCGGCGAAGCGGAAGGCTGGCGTTTCGTGCCAGTGCAACTGCATGCGCACGCCGCGCAGCAGTTTGTATTTCATCAGCCGGTCGATCTGCTGGCGGACATCGTCCACCGTCATATCGGCATAGCCGACGATGGCATGCGGCCAGCCGGTCTCGTCAGCGGTCTTTTGCAGGAAGGCGACTTCCTTCTCGAAATCCTCCTTCGCCCAGTTGGTCTGGACATAGACGGCCTTCTCGACGCCAGCGCTTTTCTGGTCCTCGAGAAACTCCGTGATCGGGTAGTCGCGGCGGATCGGCTCGTAGGGGCCGAAGATGCGCGGCACCATCGGGCCGACCAGCCAGGGCTGGTCCTTTTGGCGCCAGATGTGGAAATGCGCGTCGATGGCCTTCTGCATCACGATACCCTTTTCCAGATTGTCGAAGCCACCGGGGCAGGGCGGGCGAGCGACAGGATGAAATCGGAGAGGCTCTTCAACGATGAGCCGTCGATCAGATCGTCGAGCTCAGGCAGGATGGCGCTCAGCGCCGCCGTTTCAGGATGAAAGCGCGGATCGCCGGCCAGCGGCGTCGCCAGCGACAGCCGAAAGGCGCGGGCGCTCAGCCGGCGTATCGCAGTCTCCAACGCGCCATGATCGCCACGTTCGAGCGCGTCCGACAGGATGACGACGGCTGCCCCGCGCGCGAAGGCGGAGAAGCGTGGCACCGACAGGAAGGCGAGCAAGGTCGGCCCCATGCGGGTGCCGCCGTCCCAATCGTCGACCTGGGCCGCAGCGCGCGCCAGCGCCTGGTCGCGGTCGCGGATCCGCAGCGCCGAGGTGATGCGGGTGAGCCGCGTGCCGAAGGTGAAGATCTCGGCACGGTCGGCGCCTTGTACAGCGGCATGCGCCAGTTTGAGATAATCGGCCGTGTGTAGCTTCATCGATCCGGAGACATCGATCAGGATCAGCAGCTTGCGCGGCACCGTCTGGCGGCGGCGCAGCAGCGGTGAGGGGACGTCGCCATCGGCGCTTACGATTTCCCTGAGCGAGCGGCGCAGGTCGAGCTTGCCGCGTGAGTGGGTGCGTACGGTGCGGAAGGAGCGGCGGGCGGGCAGGGCGTAGGCGAGTTTTCGGCGAAAGGCGGTCAGCCTGTCATCATCGCGCTGGAAGTCGCGCGTGCTCAATTGCTCCAGGGCGGAGGACAACGCGCCGCCTTTCTCCTGGCGTGCGGTCTCGCTCTCCTTCTCACGCGTGCCGCCGTCGTCCTTGATGCGGGTTTCCTCGTCTTCTTCGCCTTCGACGGAGGGTTGGCCATCGCCATAGAAGTGGCTGCGGAAATGCACCTCGAATTCATTGCGGCGATCGGGCGAGGGCGCAAGTGTTGCAAGCGCCGCCTCGCGAATGTCGGCCATGGATCGCGGCCCGAGCAGGGTTGCAGCCTGCATGAAGCTGGAGACTTGCTCGGGGGCAATGGCGAAGCCGTAGCGGCGCAGCAAGCGGGCGAAGCTGAGCAACGGTGCGGCGGCGCGGGGAAAGCCTTCCTCCCCCCGTTTACGGGGAGAGGATGCCGGCAGGCAGGTGAGGGGCGGCGCCGACATCGGAGGTTCGCGCTGCCCCTCATCCGCCCCTTCGGGGCACCTTCTCCCCGTGAACGGGGAGAAGGTGTTGTTGAGGTCGCGGCTCACGCCAGCGCCTCCTCGACGATCCGGCCAAGTTCCGGTGCGATATAGGACAGGTCCTCCTCGTCCTTGATCAGCACGCCGATGGCGCGGCGGAAGGCTTCCGGCCATGGGCTGCCGCCCTTTTCCAGGATGGTGGCGGCATTGGCCCATTCCACCGCTTCGGCGATGCCGGGTGGCTTGGCCAGTGGGCGGGCGCGGATGGTCTGCACGGCGGTCGCCACGGCGCGAGCCGTTGCCTCAGCCACATCGCCGGCGCGCAGCATGATGATCTCGGCTTCGCGCCTTGCATCGGGATAGCCGATCCAGTGGTAGACGCAGCGCCGGCGCAGCGCTTCGGCGAGTTCGCGGGTGCGGTTCGATGTCAGGATGACGATCGGCTGCGCCTCGGCGCGGATCGTGCCGCGCTCGGGGATGCTGATCTGGAAATCCGAGAGGAATTCCAGAAGCAGGGCCTCGAATTCATGGTCGGAGCGGTCGATCTCGTCGACCAGCAGCACGCGCTGTTCGGGCGCGCGCAACACCTGCAGCAGCGGCCGGGCGATCAGGAAACGGTCGTCATAGATGTCGATCTCATGCTCGCCGGCATGGCGGATGGCGAGCAGCTGGCGCTGGTAGTTCCATTCGTAGAGTGCATGCGCGGCGTCGATGCCTTCATAGCATTGCAGCCGCACCAGATCGCGTCCGAGCAGCTCGGCAATCGCCTTGGCCGCTTCGGTCTTGCCAACGCCCGGTGCGCCTTCAAGCAGCAGCGGCTTGCCCAGACGGATGGCCAGAAAGATGGCGGTGGCCAGGCTGTCGTCGGCGAGATAGCGCGCAGCGGCGAGCTGCTGCGCCACCGCCTCCGGTGAGGTCGCAACAGTCTCGGCGTTCACCTTGGGCATGTCAGTCCTCAGTTTGCCGCTTGCGCCTTCAGTGCCCGCAAAATGCGCTCCGGCGTGATCGGCAGCGTGTCGATGCGCACGCCGATGGCGTCGAAGACGGCATTGGCGACGGCGGGGATCTGCGGGTTGGCGCACATTTCGCCCGGTCCCTTGGCGCCATAGGGGCCATCGGCGGAAGGCCGTTCCAGCACGATGATCTCGGTCTGGGCGAGGTCGCCCGGTCCCGGCATCAGATACTGGTTGAAGTCGGTGCCGCCATGGTCGCGGTTCGGGTAGTAGGGCTCGGTCGTTTCGTAGAGCGCGTGGCTGATGCCCATCCAGGAGCCGCCGACCAGTTGCTGCTCGACCATTTTCGGGTTCAGCGCGCGGCCGATCTCGAAAATGTTCTTGACCATCAGCACCGTCACCTCGCCGGTCTCGTTATCGACCTCGACCTCGGCCACCGTGCAGGCATGGGCGTAGCAGGTCGACGGCTTCATCGCGCCGGTTTCCTTCTCCGGATAGGAGCGGGGTATCAGGAACATGCCGCGGCCGGATATCGAGCGGCCGCGCTTGAAATGCGCCGACAGCGCGACGTCGAAGATCGAGATCGACTTCTGCGGCGCGCCTTTGACCAGGATGTTGCCTTCGCCGTCGGTCTCGAGGTCGGAGGCGTTGACCTCCAGCTCTTCGGCGGCCACCTCCAGCATCACCTGGCGGGCTTCCTTGGCCGCCTGGATGACGGCATTGCCGGCGCGGTGCGTGCCGCGCGAGGCGAAGGTGCCCATGCAGTGCGGGCCGGTGTCGGTGTCGGCGGTGTCGATGATGACGCGGTCAGTCGGAACGCCGATGGTTTCAGCGCAGATCTGCGCCATGATCTGCTTCAAGCCCTGGCCGAGATCGACTGACGACAGCGTCACCATGAAATTACCCGTCGGCGTCGAATGCACCAGCGCTTGCGTAGGGTCGCCGCCAAGGTTCATGCCTGTGGGATAGTTGATCGCGGCGACGCCGCGTCCGCGCCGGATCGCCATCTCAGGCTCCCTTCTTGTAGGAGGACATTGCCATGTATTTTTCCGCCACCGGCCAGTTGGCGGCGCGCGAGGCCTCCTGCATGCATTCGATGAGGGCTGCGCCTTCGGTCGGCTGGCGATGCGCCTTCATATCGCCGTCGCGATAGGCGTTGATGAAGCGGAATTCGAGCGGGTCCATGCCGATCAGCCGCGCCAGCTTGTCCATCTGCACCTCGAGCGCAAAATCGCCGATGGTGACGCCGAAGCCGCGCATGGCGGACGAGGGCGTGCGGTTGGTGTAGACGCAATAGGTGTCGATCCAGACATTGGGGATGGTGTAGGGGCCGGGATAGTGAGCCGCACCTTTCTGCGCGCCATAAGGCGAGTGCCGCGAATAGGCGCCGGCGTCGGTGTAGCCGGTGACTTTGCGCGCGACGATGCGGCCGTCCTTCATGACGCCGTCCTTGATGACGACCTTTTCGGCCGCGCGTGGCGAGGAGATCTGCATCTCCTCCTCGCGGCTGTAGATGAAGGAGACTGGACGCCCCGTGAGCTTTGCGCCGAGAATGGCGATCGGCTCGACGATGACGTCGACCTTGCCGCCAAAGCCGCCACCGACCGTGCCGCCGACGAAATGCAATTTGCTGCCAGGCATCTGCAGGATGATCGAGGCGTTGTCGAGGGTGAAGAACATTGCCTGCGTGTTGGTGTAGCAGGTGAAGCGGTCATTGCCCTCGGGCATGACCACGCAGCCGGTGGTCTCGGTCGGCGCATGCTCGATCGGCGAGGACTGGTAGCTTTGTTCAAGGATGTGGTCGGCCTCGGCGAAGCCCGCCTCGACATCGCCGAACCGTACCTTGCGGCATTCGCCGCTGTCATAGAGATAATAGTTCTGGCCGTGATATTCGTTGACCAGAGGCGCGCCGGGCTTCAGCGCTTCCTCCATGTCGAAGACGGCCGGCAGCACCTCATAGTCGACCTTGACCTTGGCCGCCGCCTCTTGTGCCGCGCGCTCGGTTTCGGCCAGCACGGCCACCACGGCCTCGCCCTTCCAGCGCACCTTGCCGTCAGCCAGCACCGTCTCGTCCTCCGGCCCGATCTGGATCAGGATCAGGATGGTGTACACATTGTGCGGCACATCCTTGGCGGTGAGGATTTTCACCACGCCTGGATGCTTTTCCGCCTCTGAGGTGTCGATCGAGCGGATGCGGGCGTGGTGATGCGGGCTGCGCACCATTTTCAGGTGCAGCATGCCCGGAAAATTGCGGTCGGCGAAATAGGCGGTTTTCCCAGTGACATGGCCCGGCGAATCGAGTCGTGGCCTGGGCTGCCCGATCTCGTGCAGACCGTCCTTACGCTGATCGGCGAAATAGTTTTTGCGCAATTCCATCTTTTGGTCCTTAGGCCGCGTTCTGCGAATTGGCGCGCGCAGCGGTGAGCACCGCCTGGATGATTGGTTCGTAGCCGGTGCAGCGGCAAATGTTGCCGGACAGCGCCTCGACCACGTCCTCGCGGCTCGGATTGGGCGTATGGTCGAGCAGCACCTTGGCCGCCATGATCATCCCAGGCGTGCAGAAGCCGCATTGCGTGGCGAAGGCGTCGAGGAAGGCGCGCTGCAGCGGATGCAGGACGCCGGCTTCGGCGAGGCCCGATGTCGTTTGGATGTCGGTGCCGCTGCAGGTCTCGGCCAGTGTCAGGCAGGAAAGCCGCAACTCGCCGTCGATGATGACCGAGCAGGCGCCGCACGTGCCCTGATGGCAGCCGCCTTTCGGCGAGGTGTCGCCGGTCTTGTCGCGCAGCGCGTGCAGCAGCGTCGTGCCGCCCTCGACGAATTCGGCCTTCTCGGAGCCGTTGAGCGTGAACTGGATCGGGACCTTTGCCATTCTTCCTCCCTTGCGCGCCTGCCCGGATGACCGAACAGACGCGCGCGCCCCAACGGGGGTATTTCAGGTCAACAGCAGCCGGCCGAGATGGACCGGCAGGACCTCGGTGCGATACCAGGCGCTGGCGATCGGATCGGTGATGGGCGAGGTGCCTTCACCTGCCGTGGCCAGTGCCGCTGCGATGCCATCCGGATCAAGTTTCTGGCCGATCAGCGCCTTTTCCGCCGCGCAGGCGCGCATCGGCCGGTCTGCCATGCAGCCGAGCGCGATCCGCGCCGAGGACACAGTGCCGTCACCGGCCTGTTCGGGCACAGCGGCGATGCTGAGCACCGAGACGCCCTTGGGCTTGACCCGCGAGACTTTCAGGAAGCGGAAGCTGTCGGCCTTCGGTAGCGTGAAGCTGACCGAGGTTACAATGGCCGGATTGCCGTCGCGTCCGGCAAGAAAGGTCTCGATCGGCATCTCGCCATCATTGGTGCCGACGCTGGCGTCGAGCGCTAGCAGCGCGACCGCGAAATCGCCGTAGGGCGCGGGTGCGAACAGATTGCCGCCGACGGTTGCCATGTTGCGGATCGCCGGGCCGCCGACAGCGCGCGCGGCTTTGGCAATGGCGCCGAGCTCCGGATGGCGGGCGATTGCCGCCATGGTCACCGAAGCGCCGATGCGGACCTTGCCGCCGGATACGGTGATGCCGGACAGGGTCGGATCGGTCGAGCGGACCAGCCCAGTGACTGAAATATCGCCTTCATTGGCGGCGCGCACGACCAGCGTGCCGCCGCCGAGATAGCGGGTGCCGGCCGCCTTTAGCGCCGCGTTGGCGTCGCTTACGGTCGCAAAAGTCTGGAGGGCAAGCGCCATGGCAGGCTCCTAGGTTCAGCCAGGTTCAGCTTTGGCCGGCAAAGTGGCTCTTCAGTGCGTTGAAGCCGCCCTGGAAGACATTGGCGCCCATACCGGCGGCGATCTTGTCGGCCTCTTCGGGCGCAGCGTCGAAGTTGGCGCTCCATTCGGCGTAGGTGCGATCGCCGTCGGTCACGCGGCGCAATTGCAGCGTCGCCTTGTGATTGGTCAGCGGCTGCGGCGTCTCCAGGATGGAGTAGCTGACGAGGAAGTTTTTATCGGAGAAGTCGAGCAGTTTTTCGCGGATACGGGCACCGCTGGCGAGCTCGAAATTGCGAACGCAGCCAATGGTTTCGGCGCTCTTGCCGTCCTCGATATGGCTTTCGACCATGCGTGGGTGCCAGCCCGGCAGGCCGTTGAAGTCGCGGATGCGCGCCCAGACCTTTTCGACCGGTGCGTCGATGACGCTGGATATGGTGACAACAGCCATATGATCATTCCCCTACGAATTCGATATGCAGCAGGGTAGGGCGGCGGCTGGTGCTGCGCTTATCAATGGGTCTTGCGGCCCTATCAAGGAGTCTGAAAAACGAGCGGCTTTGCTCAGGCCATGGCTCGCGCCGCCTCGCGGTAGAGCGTCGGTGGCACACCGACATGGTCGCGGAAGAAGCGCGAGAAATTGCCCTGGGTGGTGAAGCCCAGATTGCAGGCGACCGAGATCAGCGGTTCCTGCGACCACTGCAACTGCCGCACGGCTTCCTCCATGCGCAGCGTGTTCCAGTAGACGTTGGGCGTCAGATTGGTCTGTTCCTTGAACAGGGCGAAGAAATGCGGCCGCGACAGGCCGACGCTGCGGGCGACGTCATCGAACGAAATACGTTCGCAGACATTGGCCTTCATCAGCTGGATCGCCTTGCGGACGCGGAAATCCTGCATGGTGTTGATGCGGATGCGCGCCTCTTGCGGCGCCGAGGCGTCGGCTGCGTCGAGCACGGAATCGATGAAGCGCTCGATCTCGTAATTGGCGATGTCGTCGACGCTTTCATTGTCGCTCAGATGGTCGAGCAGATTGGCGGCGGCCTGGTGGAGCCAGGGTTCGAGTGTGATCGCGGCCTGCGCGAACAGCGGTGCCGAGGAAGGCAGGTCACGGCGCCGGCGCGCCCAGTCCGGGTCGATGTAGAAGGCGAGGAACAGGCCCGGCCTGCCATTCTGCGACAGGACATGGCTATGCGGCTGGTAGGAATTGATGCCGGCGGCGGTGCCGGGACCCAGGCGCACCGTCTCGCGGCCGATGGTCATCTCGCCGGCCGTGCCTTCCAGCCAGATGATGATATGGGCCTCGACATGCGCATGGGTGACGAAGTCGCTGGCGACATTCAGGACAGAAACATGTCCGAACCGGCCCCAATAGAGCCTGATCGCGTCCGTCATGGGTATATCCTCCCGCAGACGACTGGTCGCCCGCAGAGGGGATTGTGCGGCTGAGTTCGGGCTCGCGTCAAGGCGCGGGGGTTTTGGTGGGGTGGCAGGCGGTCGGTGGCGGTGGATTTTCAGACTGAGCGATAGGTACTGAAACGAATAGCGCTGACGTCGGTTTTCCCTTCTCCCCTTGTGGGAGAAGGTGGCCGAGCGAAGCTCGGCCGGATGAGGGGTGTTCCAGCGGAGTGAGGCGTTGGTGTTCCCTGGAACACCCCTCATCCGTCTCGGCGCTCCGCGCCGATCCACCTTCCCCCACAAGGGGGGAAGGGAAGAGGCATTCAAACCGAAGCAGTCATGCCGCCATCGACATAGAGCGTGTGGCCGTTGACGAAGGACGAGGCGTCGGAGGCGAGGAACACTGCGGCGCCGATCAGTTCGTCGACATAGCCCCAGCGGCCGGCCGGCGTGCGCTTTTCCAGCCAGGCGGAGAATTCTTGGTTGTCGACCAGCGCCTGGTTCATCTCGGTGCGGAAATAGCCGGGCGCGATGGCATTGATCTGCAAGCCGTATTTCGCCCAGTCGGTGCACATGCCCCTGGTCAGATTGCGGATCGCGCCCTTGGTCGCGGTATAGGGTGCGATGTTGGGTCGGGCGAGTTCGCTCTGCACCGAGCCGATGTTGATGATCTTGCCCTTGCCGCGCGCAATCATATTGCGGGCGACGGCTTTGCCGGCATGGAAGGCGCCGGAGACATTGGTCTTGAACAGCCGCTCCCACTGCTCCTCGGGAAAATCCTCAAGCGGGGCGCGAAACTGCACGCCGGCATTGTTGATCAGGATGTCGATGGGCCCGATCTCGGCCTCGATGCGGGCCACATCCGCATCGACGGCGCGAAAATCCGTCACGTCGAAGGTCGAGGTATGCGCCTTGAGGCCGGCATCGCGCAAACCTGCCACCGCATTGGCAACCTTGCCGGCATCACGGCCATTGAGCACGACGCTTGCGCCATGCTCGGCAAGGCCGCGCGCCAGCGCAAGGCCGATGCCCTGGCCGGAGCCGGTGATGAGCGCCAGCCGTCCGTCGAGGCTGAACAGGGATTTCGATGTCAAAGCAATGATTTCCAGCGGAAGGTTTCAGTCCCGAAACTGTCAGTCGTTGCGCCTGAAGTTGCGGATGCGGTCGAACAGCACTGCGAGCAGGATGGCGCCGCCGATGAATACGCCTTGCCAGAAGGCGTTGATGCCGAGCAGGCCAAGGCTGTTGCGGATGACTTCGATGAGTGCAGCACCGACAATCGCGCCGAAGGCGGTACCGACGCCGCCGGCAAGGTCTGCGCCGCCGATGACGGTGGCGGCGATGACCTGCAGTTCCATGCCGTTGCCGAGGTTGGTGGTGACGGCGCCGAGCCAACCGGTCTGGACGATGCCGGCAATGCCTGCCGCCAGCGCAGAAATCATATAGACCGCGACCTTGATCTGGCGCACCGGAACGCCGGTCAGCGTCGCCGCATGCTCATTGCCGCCGATGGCGAAGATGTGCCGGCCGAACTTGGTCCAGCGCAGCGTGAAGCCGGTGATCAGCGCCAAAATGATCATGTAAAGCACGGGATTGGCGATGCCGAACACCCAGGCGCCACCGCCAAGCGCCAGTAGCTTGTCGTGGTCGGGGCCGAACTGGAAGACCACGGTGTTGTTGGAAGCGACCATGGCCAGGCTGCGCGCGATCGACAGCATGCCGAGCGTCACCACAAAGGGTGGAAAGCCGAGATAGGCGATAAGGATGCCGTTGAAGGCGCCGATCGAGAGCGCGGTGGCGATCGAGGCGAGGATGCCGACCTCGATCGAGTAGCCGGCATGCATGGTGACGGCCAACACCATCGACGACAGACACAGCACCGAGCCGACCGACAGGTCGATGCCGCCGGTGATGATGACGAAGGTCATGCCGAGCGCGATGATGGCGACGAAGGTGATGTTGCGGGTGATGTTGTAGAGGTTTTTCTGGGTGGCGAAGGCGTCGGTGGCAAACGACAGGAAAATGCAGGCGAGGATGACGGCGATCACCACCCAGAAGGTCTGGCTGGAGAACATGCGCGACAGAAAACTGTGCTGTTTCTGTGCGATCGTCTGGTCAAGGGTGACTGCCATTATCGACCTCTCCTGCCGATGGCCAAATGCGCCGGCGTGGTGAACTGTATGCTGCTTATACCACTTGCTCTATGGCGCCAGTGATCAGCCCGGTGACTTCCTCGGGCGAACTCGAGGCGATCCGCTTGTCGGCGACCTTCCGCCCGCGCCGCATGACGATGACACGATCAGCCACGTCGAAGACGTCGGGCATGCGGTGGCTGATCAGCACGACTGCGATGCCCTGATCGCGCAGATGGCGGATCAGGTTGAGCACCTCGGCCACCTGCCTGACCGAAATAGCCGCCGTCGGCTCGTCCATCAGCACGATCTTGGCCTGCGACAGCATGGTGCGGGCGATCGCCACCGCCTGGCGCTGGCCGCCCGACATCTGCTTGACGAGGTCGCGGGGCCGCGTTTCAGATTTCAGCTGAGCGAAAAGCTGGCCGGCGCGCTTGTACATGGCTGCATAGTCGAGGATCCGGAACGGACCGACGCCGCGCCGCAATTCGCGGCCGAGATAGACGTTGGCGGCGGCAGTGAGATTGTTGCACAGCGCAAGGTCCTGATGGACGATCTCGATGCCGTGCTGGCGGGCTTCCGATGGCTTGTGCAGGATCAGTTCCTTGCCTTCCAGGCGCATGTCGCCATGGCTCGGGCGGAAATTGCCGGCGATCATCTTGACCAGCGTCGACTTGCCGGCGCCGTTGTCGCCCATCAGGCCTACGACCTGTCCCGGCTCGATGGACAACGAGACGTCGTTGACCGCCTGGATGGCGCCGAAATGTTTTGAGATGTTGGTGAGTTCGAGAACCGCCACCAGCCTTCTTGCCTCCCCGTGACTTGGATCAGGATAACGTTGGTTGAAACGTCATCCTGATCCAACACTCTGTTGGTTGGAGCATGATCTCTACCGAAAACCGGTTCCCACCTTTCGGGATCATGCTCAGGCCATCGGTTCTACCCGCGGCCCTCGCTCGCCCAGCTCCTCCCGGGACAGCGATGTTGAGTTGCATTTACGCAAATGCCTGCGCGGGCGTCAATCGGCTGTGGAATCTAAAAATCCGTTTTGTCGGACAAATACCATTGACGTCGATGCCAAGCCGATATTAGCTGGAAGGCGGAGGAATAGCCTGCCGACCTCGTGCCGGTTTGCGTGTGGGATCAGCGGGAATGCATCGGTGCTGCCGGTCTCTTTTGGAACCAGCTGACCGAAATGAAATGCCTATCGACCTGGCCTGCCGACAAGAGCGCTCGCATAGCGACCCTCTGTCACCGCATTCCGGGTTGGTTTGTGTGGCGGGCACGTCGTGTCCGTCTGTTTCCAAGGGAGGACTGACATGAGGAAAACAGTTTTGCTTGCCGCCGTCGCCGCTATGGCGCTGGGCGCCGGACCGGCTTTGGCCAAGAAGCAGCTCGTCATCGTGGTGAAAGGTCTCGACAATCCATTCTTCGAGGCGATCCACCAGGGTTGCGAGAAATGGAACAAGGAAAACGCCAGCTCGGAGTATGAGTGCTTCTACACCGGCCCGGCGTCGACCTCCGACGAGGCCGGCGAGGCGCAGATCGTCCAGGACATGCTGAGCAAGGCAGACACGGTGGCAATGGCGATTTCACCGTCCAACGCGCCGCTGATCGCGCAGACGATCAAGACCGCCAATCCAACGATCCCGATCATGACCCTCGACGCCGACCTCAGCAAGGAAGATGCAGCACTTCGCAAGACCTATCTCGGCACCGACAACTATCTGATGGGTCACAAGATCGGTGAGTACATCAAGAAGGGCAAGCCGAATGGCGGCACGATCTGCACCATCGAGGGCAATCCCGCGGCCGACAACATCCTGCGCCGCGCGCAGGGCATGCGTGATGCGCTGTCGGGCAAGGAAGGCCTTGCCGCACTTGCCGGCGAAGGTGGCTGGACCGAAGTCGCCGGCTGCCCGGTGTTCACCAATGATGACGGCGCCAAGGGCGTGCAGGCGATGACCGACATCCTCGCCGCCAACCCGAAGCTCGACGCCTTCGGCATCATGGGCGGCTGGCCGCTGTTCGGCGCGCCGCAGCCCTATCGCGACCTGTTTGGGCCGCTCAAGGACCGCATCGCCAGCAACGACTTCGTCATCGGCGCCGCCGACACGATCGGCGACGAGGTGGCGATCGCCAAGGATGGTCTTGTGACCGCACTGGTCGGTCAGCGGCCGTTCGAAATGGGCTACAAGGCACCGTCGGTGATGATCGACCTGGTCGAAGGCAAGGCCGTCGCCGATCCGGTGTTCACCGGCCTCGACGAATGCACCAAGGACACGGTCGACACCTGCATCCAGAAATAGTCAGCGATACCGGGGCGTCCTTTCGGGGGCGCCCCGTCATTTTCCTCAGGACAAGGACAGGCAACATTGTCGGGGCGCAGGCTCCGGCTTTGACGGGCTCATGCGTCTTGCTTTCGGCGAAGGGCACGGACAATTCCGGACGGTTTCCCAGCGACAAATTGCCGATTCCGACGATGCCGGACGACAGATCAAAAGGGCGATCCGCCAGGATAGATGTGCCGGCCGGCCCGGTTGCCACCGCTGTTCGACGACCGGATACAGCCTGGCCCCCCGGCTTCAGTGTACACGCCTCGCTGGCCAACGAGATCGGGCTTCGGATCGTGCGCGGCGACTATCCGCCAGGCGCCATCCTGCCCAACGAAGCCAAATGGGCGGAGATGTTCAACGTCAGCCGCTCGGCGGTGCGCGAAGCGATCAAGATGCTGATGGCCAAAAGCCTGCTGGCTTCACGGCCCAAGATCGGCAGCTGGGTCGAGCCGAGGGAACGCTGGAACCTGCTAGACCGCGATGTGCTCGCCTGGTACGCGACCGGGCCGGACCGGGAGGCGTTCCTGCGCACGGTGCAGGAGTTCCGTCACATCATCGAACCGGAGGCCAGCGCCTTTGCCGCGATGCGACGCAGCGACGAGCAGATGGCCGAGATCAGCCAGGCCTGCCGGGAAATGGGCGAGGCGCTGAGCCTGCAGCAGCGTATCCGCGCCGATACGCGCTTTCATCTCACAATCCTGCGCGCCTCCGGCAACGATCTTTTGGTGCCGCTCGGCGTGCTGATCGAATCGGCGCTCGACCATCTCTTCGTCTTCACGACCATACAGGTCAGCGACCAGCAGCACGCCCAGAAGCTGCACGAAGCGATCGAGAAGGCCATCCGCCTGCAACGGCCCGAGGCCGCGCGCAATGCGGTGCGAAAGTTGCTGGCCAATACGGATGAAGGGATCGGCAAGGCGCGGCGGTGAGGGGCAGGCTAATCTCCCCCCTTGTGGGGGAGATGCCCGGCAGGGCAGAGGGGGGCGCTGTCCCGCCGACCTTCAGACAGGGTGATACCTGCGCACGTCCCTCAGCGCGCCAAGGTCAAATTGAAAGCTTGCGTTCCTTCGCGCCCCCCTCTGTCCTGCCGGACATCTCCCCCACTCGGGGGGAGATCGGCCGATTCCAAAGGCTGCCGCTTAAATCGTCTGCTTTTTCCCATCCTTCACCGGCATCAGGTCGACGCCGTTCACCTTGGCGATATGCGTGGCCAGCATCGGCACGAACTGTTCGGCCGGGCCGGTGGCATGGGCGCCGGCGAAGGAGTTTTTGGTGGCATTGCCGAGCGGGTTGGCGATGCCGGCGGCACCCGCCATCGATTCCAGATAGGTCAGGTCCTTGAAGGCGTTGGCAATGGTGAATTTATGCGCGTCGCGGTCGCCTTCCAGCGTCCAGCGCATGAAGGTCTGGTAGAAGCCGCAATCCATGCGGCCGTTGCGGATGACGCTGTCGAAGCGCGGCGGCGAAATGCCGACCTTTTCGGCCAGCGCCAGCGCCTCGGAATAGATCGCGGCGTAACCCAGCGAGATGAAGTTGTTGAGCAGCTTCATGCGGTGGCCGTCGCCGGTGTCGCCGATATGGACGATGCGGCCGGCCCAGGTTTCGATGACGGGCTTTACACGCGCAAAGAGCGCGTCGGGCGCGCCGACCATGGCATCGAGCATGCCTTCCCAGGCTTCCTTGGGCGTGCGGCTCAGCGGGGCATCGACGAAGTCGACGCCGATCTCCTTCAGTTCCGCCGCCAGCGCCACCGTCGAGACCGGATCGGAGGTCGAGCAATCGACGACGACCGAGCCCTTCTTCAGGCCTTCCTTGAGGCCGCCGGGGCCACGGATGATGGCTTCGACCTCGCGCGAGCCGGTGACGCAGATGAAGACGATATCGGATGCCGCAGCCACCTCGCGCGAGGTCGCTGCCTCCGTGGCGCCGCGGCCCAGCAGGTCCTCCGCCGGCTTGCGGTTCTTGCGGCCGAGGAAAGTCAGCTTATAGCCCTTGTCGACGATGTTCTTGGCGATGCCGTGCCCCATCAGGCCAAGGCCGATGAAACCGATCTTTTCGCTCGCGGCAGTCGTGGTCATGTCGTGAAGTCCTGTTGCGATGATTGATATCAGGCGTCGCCGTTTTGCAGGCGGGGGTGGTTGCGGAGCGCCATATTGTCTGACAATACACAGGAATCCTAGGCACTGGAGACGAAAATGACGAAGCGGATCATGTTCACCGGCGGCAGCGGCAAGGCCGGGCGCCACGTCGTGCAATATCTGGTCGAACAGGGCTGCCAGGTGCTCAACATCGACACCAAGCCGCTCGACAATCCCAAAGTGCGTACGCTGATCACCGACATCACCGACAGCGGCCAGGTGTTCAACGCGCTGTCGAGCTATATGGGGCTGCACGAATTCGACCCGTCGCTGCGTCCGCAGCCGGTCGATGCCGTGGTGCATTTCGCCGCCATCCCGCGCATCATGATCACGCCCGACAATGAGGTGTTCCGCATCAATGCGATGGGCACCTACAACGTCATCGAGGCGGCGGTGAAGCTTGGCATCCGCAAAGTGGTGATCGCGTCCAGCGAGACGACCTATGGCGTGGTGTTCGCCAACGAGCCGCGCGACCCTAAATATTTCCCGCTCGACGAAGAATACGACGTCGATCCGATGGACAGCTATGCGCTGTCCAAGGTCGTCAACGAGCACACGGCGCGCGCCTTTGCGCAGCGCAACGGCACCGATATCTACGCGTTGCGCATCGGCAACGTCATCGAGCCGCACGAGTACTTGCTGTTTCCGAAATGGTTCGCCGATCCGGGCTTCCGCAAGCGCATTGCCTGGAGTTACGTCGATGCTCGCGATCTCGGCCAGATCACGCTGCGTGCCGTCGAAACGGATGGGCTCGGCTTCCAGGTGTTCAACGCCGCCAATGACGACACCTCGTCCGACCTGCCGACGGCCGAACTGTTGAAACGGTTTTATCCAGACGTGCCGGTCAAGACGAAGCTCGGCGAATATGAAACGCTGCTTTCCAACCGCAAGGCGAGAGATATGCTTGGCTTCCGTCCCGAGCACAGCTGGCGCAAATACGTGAAATAGGGCTGGCAAATAGGGCTTTGGGGGCAAGGTTGTAACCTGATCTGTGCACAGCCGCAGGCTTTGTCGCCTGCGCCCCGTCCTCTGCTTGACAGCTTTCGAAATCCGGACTTTGTGGACGCATGAGGGACGGAAAGCCGAATAAGGGAAAGAAGTCTGACAAGGCGGCATCGGCCGAGAGGCCGGCAGTGGTTCGTCGGGCTGACGCAACCCGGATGCCTGGCTCCAGCGTGCATGCCTCGCTGGCCAGCGAAATCGGGCTGCGGATCGTGCGCGGCGATTATCCGCCGGGCACCATCCTGCCCAACGAAGCCAAATGGTCTGAAACCTTCAACGTCAGCCGTTCGGCAGTGCGCGAAGCGATCAAGATGCTGATGGCCAAAAGCCTTCTGGCATCGCGCCCCAAAATCGGCAGCTGGGTCGAGCCCAGGGAGCGCTGGAACCTGCTCGATCGCGACGTGCTCGCCTGGTACGCGACCTCGCCCGACCGCGAAGTGTTCCTGAAGACCGTGCAGGAATTCCGCCACATCATCGAACCGGAAGCGACCGCCTTCGCCGCCATGCGGCGCACCGAAGAGCAGATGGCCGAGATCAGCCAGGCCTGTCGCGAGATGGGCGAGGCGACGAGCCTGCAGGAGCGCACGCGCGCCGACACGCGCTTCCATCTCGCCATCCTGCGCGCCTCCGGCAATGATCTTTTGGTGCCACTCGGCGTGCTGATCGAATCTGCCTTCGACCACCTGTTCACCTATACGACGCGTGAACTCGACGATCTGCAACACGCACAGCAGCTGCATGAGGCGATCGAAAAAGCCATCCGCCTGCAGCGGCCGGATGCAGCCCGCAACGCGGTGCGCAAGCTGCTCGCGAATACCGACGGCGTCATCAACACCAGATAGGATGTGCTGATATTCAGGTGAGGCCGGCCTGACCTGAATCTCAACACATCCTTCGAGCGCTCAGCCGATTGGCGACGTTGCCATATGCTGTCGCGTCAGGCCAATCAGCAGCGCCTGGTCGCGGGCGGCGTGCTCGGGGCGATTGACCACTTCGTCGCCGTTGACGATCGCACCCCAGAAGCCGCGCAGTTCCTCGACGAAGGCTTCGCCGTAGCCGGCACGGAGGTCCCTGGTCGATAGCGTATGGTCGTCCGATGTCTTCACCGTCAGCCGGGTCGGATGATGGTTGAGCCAGGGCGAGGGGAATTCGAGCTCGAGGCTGGCATCGTCGAAGAACAGCGTGATGCGTTCCTTGTAGTCGGCGAGTTTCGGCACGGTGAGATGCGTCATCGTCCACAGCGCCTGGCCGTCGAGCAGCTTCACCGCACCCTGGCCGCCATCGCCATTAGCGAAGATCTGCGCGCCGACGACCTCGCCATCCGGTACGCCGAGCGCGTCGAGCAGGCCGTGCACGGCATTCACATCGTGAATCAAGGCGGAGCCGTAAGCGCCGGTAAATCCACGGAAAGCGAGATCGGTCAAAGGCTGCCCGATGGCGCGCTCGACCTGTTGCTTTTGCTTGCCTTGAGCGGCGGCAATCAGGTCCCTGGGAATATCATTGCCGCGGATATAGCGCTGGTGGGCGATGAACGGCCACGCGTCGGGATCGTTGACCTCGACCGAGACGGAACGCAGCGTCTTCGCCGTCCCGGGCAGTGATATCAGCGCCAGTTGGTAGCTCGGATCGAAGCGCTTCATGTAGCCGACCTGCATGACCTTGCCGGCCTTGTCGCGCGCGGCGACGATCTCGGCGATCTCCTGCGGTGAATAGCAGAGCGGCTTCTCGCAGAAGACATGCAGGCCACGCTCAAGAGCCGCCAGCACCTGCTCGTGATGCAGCGGGTCGGGCGAACCGATGACGACGGCGTCGAGCTTCTGGTCGAACAGCTGCTCCGGCGTTTCGAAATTGGCAATGCCATGGATGTCGGTGACGAACTGGCGTGAGATTTTCGACGGGTCGGCGACGCCGACCAGCTCGAACAGATCGCCGAGCCGCAACAGGTTTGGAATATGCTCGACCTGCGAAATCATGCCGGCGCCGATGACGCCGACCCGTATCCTGCTCATGCGTTATCTCTCTTGATGGTCTGAGACGTCACGGCGCCGCCGATGGCCGATTGCCGATCTGCGCCAAAAGCCCGGCGATCTCTGCTTCCACGGCCTTCAAATCCTCACCGCCAGACATGATCGAAATCACCTCGTCGCGCGAGATCTCCGACTTGGCGTAGGTGCCGCGATTGCGGCCGCGGTTGAGCAGCGTGAAGGTGTCGCCGACGGGATAGGCGTGATGGATGTTGTGGCTGATGAAGATCACAGCCAGCCCGCGCATACGTGCCTCGATGATGAATTTCAGCACCATCGCCGCCTGATGCACGCCGAGCGCCGAGGTCGGCTCGTCGAGGATCAGCACTTTGGCGCCGAAATGCACGGCGCGCGCGATCGCTACTGACTGGCGCTCGCCGCCCGACAGCGTGCCGACGGCCTGCGTCGGGTCGCGCACGTCGATGCCGATATCGGCCATAGCCTGGCGGGCTATAGTGTTGGCGCGCTCCTTGTCGAAGCGCGAGAAGGGCAGGCGGCTCCTGGTCGGCTCGCGGCCGAGGAAGAAATTGCGAGTGATCGACATCAGTGAGATCATGCCGAGGTCCTGGAACACGGTGGCGACGCCGAGGTCCTGCGCGTCGCGCGGGCTGCGGAAGGCGACCTGCCTGCCGTCGACAAAAATCTCGCCCTTGCTCGGCCGGTGCACGCCCGACAGCACCTTGATCAGCGTCGACTTGCCGGCGCCATTGTCGCCGAGCAGGCAGTGCACCTCGCCGGGATAGACCTTGATGTCGATGTCCTGCAGGGCGCGCACCGAACCGAAATTGACCGAGACGCCGCGCAGTTCCATTGCCGGCTGGATGGTCTGGGCCGGGTTGGTCATTTGCCGCCTCCGCGTCCGAGTGCCTTGAGGCGGATGTAGTTGTTGACCAGCACAGCCATCAGAATGACGATGCCGAGGAAGACCTTGAACCAGTCGGTGTCGATGCCGGTGTAGAAGATGCCCATCTGCACCAGGCCGAAGATCAGCGCGCCGAACAGCACGCCATAGACGGTACCGTAGCCGCCGGTGAGCAGCACGCCGCCGATGACCGCGGCGATGATCGCCTCGAATTCCTTGAGCAGGCCGCGCGTGGTGTCGGCGGAGCCAGCCTCCATCACCTGGATGGTGGCGAGCAAGGTCGCGGCACAAGCGGTGTAGATGAACAGCGCGATCTTCACGCGGTCGACCGGCACGCCGACATTGCGGGCGGCATTGAGGTCGCCGCCGGTGGCAAAAATCCAGTTGCCGTATTTGGTCTGGGTCAGCACATAGCCTGCCAAAGCGGTCAGGCCGAGCCACCAGACGATCGACATCGGAATGCCGACGACGAAGGGAATGCCGTCGGTGCGGGTGGCGATCCAGCCTTGCGTGCCCATCCAGTGGAAGAAGCCGGTGAACAGATGGCCGTTGAACAGGCCGGCGGTGGCCGGGTCGGGCGCGCCGTCGAGGATATAGGGGATCTGCGTGCGGCCGGTGACGGCGCGGGTGATGCCGATCGACAGGCCCCGCAGGATGTAAAGCGAGGCCAGCGTGACGATGAAGGAGGGTAGGCGCGTCTTCACCACGATCAGGCCGTTGACGTAGCCGGTCAGGATGGCGACCGCGAAGGCGCAGGCGATGCCACCCCACAGCGGCAGGCCCCAATATTTGACCGTCAGGCCGATGACGACGCCGGCGAAGCCGACCATAGAGCCGACGGAGAGATCGAATTCGCCGGCGATGATGAGGAGCGCTGCGGCCGTGGCGATAATGCCGAGTTCGGCGGCCAGCGTCAGGAAGGTCATCGACCCCTGCAGCGAATACAGGTTCGACGCACCCGGCAGCAGGGCGAAGATGATGATGGTGGCGATGAGGCCGCCGGCCGCACCAGCTTCGGGCCGGCGCAGCCATTGCGTCAGCCGGCCGGTGCTGGCCAGCCGTTCATCGGTGCCGGCGGCTCGCTTCGACGTCATGCCGAAACGGCCCTTGACCGGCACTTCTGAAGGTATCGCCTTGTCTTCCACGGCTGCCATTAGGCTCCCCAATCGCTCACTTCGCAATCTCGACACGAGATCGGGGAGCGCATGGCGGCTCCCCGATCCGTTTAGTTGGCTCGACTAGCGGATGCCGTCCTTGGCGAGCGCCAGGATGGCCTTGGCCTTGTCGGGCGAGTCGATGAACAGCGGGCCGGTATAGGCGTTGTTCTGCGGCCAGAAGCCGTGCGTGGCATGCTCGACCAGATAGACCACTGGCAGATAGCCCATCAGATATTGCTGGGCGTCCATGCCGAAGCCCATCTCGCCGGCAACGACGGAATCCAGGACTTCGGGGCTGATGTCGAAGGTGTAGAGCTTGATCTTGCCGAACAGTTCCTTCTGGCGGAAGAACGGGATCAGCGGGTTGGCGGCGGTGGCGCCGAGCGCGAACACGGCCTGGGTGTCGGGATGCGCCGACAGATAGGCTTCGGTGCGGCGCTGGATATCGGCCGGATCGGGCGATACGGTTAGAACTTCGGTGCCGCCGCCTGAAGGCTTCAGCCCGTCATTCAAACCCTGGCAGCGCTGGTCGAGGCTGACATTGCCGACCTCGTGGTTGATGCAGACGACCTTGAGCGTGCCGTCCTTGGCCAGCCGCTCGCCGGCCTTCTTGCCGGAATCATATTCGGAGACGGTGCCGACATAGAGCGTCGTGCCGAGCTCGGCGCCTTCTTTCTCGCCGGAATCCAGCACCACCATCGGGATGTTGGCGGCAAGACCCGCCTTGACCGATTTGCCGAGCGCATTGGCGTCGGCGATGGAGACGGCGATGCCGTCCGGGTTGGTGGCGATGGCCGCATCGAGCAGACGCGCCTGCTCGACCACGTCGAAGACTTGCGGTGCGTAATATTCGACCTTGGCGCCGGTCAGTGCCGCCGCATCGTCGACGCCACGCTTGACCACCGACCAATAGGGGTCGGAGGCCGAGCCATGCACCACGAAGGTGATGCGGACGTCCTTCGGGTCCTTCAGACCAGCGGCATGCGCGACGCCCGCCAGCATACTCATCGAGACAAGCGCGCCGAGCGCCAGTTTCAGAACAGTCTTCATGTCATTCTCCCATTGTCGTTGCAGTTCCAATTCCCTCTTTGCACTGTTGGCCGACGGATCGGCTTACTGCGCTGACCGGATGGCCGCTTTGCGGGCCTTTGCCGGTGTCGATAGTCCAAGCCTTGCGCGTAGATCCTCGCGCAACGGCTTCATGCCGATGATGTCGATGTCCTGCGCGCCGAGCCAGTCGCGAAAACCCTGATCGCGAAACAGCTCATATTCCTCGGTGCGGATATAGGCGGAGCGCGGCTCGATCAGTTCCAACTCGCCCGGCGCGTTGAAGTGCAGGCAGAAGAAGGTCAGGCCTTCGCGCACGCCTTCGACCAACGCCTTGTAGGCCGGCTCTATCGGCTTGGAGCGTGGACGGCCCCAGGTCGTCTGGATCGCGGCGTCGAAAATGACAAAGCCTTTGGCGCGAGCCTCGGCGACGCCGCGCTGGAAGGCCGCTTCGGTGACGCCGACCAGATTATCGTTGGGCGAATAGGCCGACAGCGTCTTGGTCAGCAGCACCGGCAGCCGATATTCCAGACCGAGCCTGATGTAGACGTCGCAAAACTCGGGCGACAGCGCCGCCCCCATATGCGCGTCGAGATGGGTGACGTCGATGCCGGCGCGGTAGGCTGTGTCGATCTGGGCGCGCAGTTCGGTCTCGACCGCTTGGGGTGCTGCCTTGCGGCGGGTGGTTGCGACATCGGGCCAGAAATAGCCGAACTCGTCGGTCAGGCCGGCGGCGCGAGACGGCGATGTCAGCGGCCGCCATTTGTAGTGCTGCTTTTCGCTGTTCAGCGTCAGGTGGACGCCGAGATCGAGCCGCGGATCGGCCGCTGCCGCTTCGGCCATCTCCGGGAACCACGGGCACGGCACCATCACCGCGCCGGAGCTGCAGGCGCCCAGTCCGGTCAGTTCGAGGAAGGCGCTGTTGGCGCCATGGCACATGCCGACATCGTCTTCGTGCAGGACAAGCTGTCGCCTCATGGACGGCCACCGTCTTGCCGGCACGCCGGTTGCGAGGGTCTTCCAAAGTGTGTCCCGTGCTGCATGGAACCGACCGTTTGCCCAACTGGACGCGATGGAACGCCCAAAGCCGTCTTTCCGACAGGGCCACTTCAGCGAATTCGGATGGGTACGATTTTTCCGCGAACCTGCGTTCTGGAATGCCGGTTTCATTCTATTCGGCGTCAAACCTGGTCCCGCGCAGCCGGGATGGCTTGGTCCGATCGTGGCGGAGTGGTTCTTTCAAACAGCGGCGGCAAGCGTAGAGCTTTCACACCATCAAGCGATGTGGAGAGCTGCCATGTACACTGCCGGTGAAGAAGAAATCGAAGCCATTGCCCGGGTGATCCGTTCCGGCGCGCTGTTCCGCTATGGCGAGAACAGCGAATGCAACCGCTTCGAGGCGCGCTATGCCAGGCATCTCGGCGTCGAACATTTCGCGCTTGCCGCCAGCGGCACCTATGGGCTGGCCGCCGGCCTGATCGGGCTCGGCATCGGTCCGGGCGACGAAGTGCTGGTGCCGGCGCACACTTATATGGCCACCGCAACCGCAGTGCTGTCGGTCGGCGCCATTCCGGTCATCGTCGATATCGACGAGAGCCTGACCATCGATCCGGCAGCGCTGCGCGACGCCATCGGGCCGCGCACCAAGGCGGTCATTCCCGTGCATATGTGGGGTGCTGCCTGCAACATGAACGCCATCATGGACATCGCCAAGAAGCGTGGCCTCAAGGTGCTGGAGGATGTCTGCCAGGGCATTGGCGGCGGCTATGAGGGCAAAAAGCTCGGCTCGATCGGCCATGCCGGCGCCTATTCCTTCAACTACTTCAAGAACATGACGTCGGGCGAAGGCGGCGGCATCGCCACCAGCGATCCGAAGGTGGCCGAGCGGGCGCGCTGCGCCATCGACCCCTGCCACTTCTACTGGCAGGGCCGCAACGACAGCATCAAGCCGTTCGCCGGTATCGGCGCGCGCGCCTCGGAACTGATGGGGGCGATGCTCAATGTCCAGCTTGATCGCCTCGACGGCATCATCGAGGCGATGCGGGCGGAGAAGAAGAAGGTGCTGGCCGGCACGCGCCATCTCGGCAATCTCGGCCTGACGCCGTCGCCGATGAACAGCCCGGACGACGATTGCGCGGCACAGGTGATGTATCTCCTGCCCAGCGAACAGGCGGCGCAGTCTTTTTCGAAGACCATCCCGAGCGTGATTGCCGGCAAGACCGGCCGTCACAATTTCACCCAGTGGGACCAGGTGCTGATGCATGAGGGCGCGCACCATCCGGCGCTTAACCCCTACACGCTGCCTCAGAACAAGGGGCTGCGGCTCAACTACGCCGACGATCTCGGCAAGGGCTCGCTCGACATTCTCAACCGCACGGTGATGGTGGCGATGAACCCGGCGCACAGCGACGCCGAGATCGACGACATGATCCACAACATAGACGCGGCGGCGCGGGTAGCGCTGGAAAACGCCTCGCTGGATGACGTGGGGGTGCGCAAGGCAGCCCCCGTCGATCTGCAGAAATTCGACAGCGTGAATTGAGGCGCGGCACTCTGGACCGGTCTACTGCCGGTCCAGCCGCGTAAAGGCAGCGCGCAACGCCAGCACCGCGCGCAGGATCTGGCGTTCGTCCATCGCGGCATAGCCGAGCAGCAGGCCGTGCTCGGGCTCGCTCGAATGGTAGTTGATGGAAATGCCTTGCACGTCGAGCCCTTCCTTGACGGCGGCGGCAACGACGTCGCTGTCCTTGTAAGGCCTTGTGAAACTCGCCAGTAGCTGCATGCCGGAATCGTTCTCGGTCACCGCCAGCCATTCGGACAGATGCTCCTGGC
Organism: Mesorhizobium neociceri; assembly: GCF_013520985.1. GTDB lineage: Bacteria > Pseudomonadota > Alphaproteobacteria > Rhizobiales > Rhizobiaceae > Mesorhizobium > Mesorhizobium neociceri. The sequence goes on from NZ_JACDTY010000001.1 coordinate 320,284, forward strand.
ACAGCTTGACGAAATTGGCCTGCCTGCGCGCATAGAGACGGCGCATGCGCTTCAGATGCGTGGCGAAATAGCCTTGCGTGATGAAGTCGTTGACCGTCGCTTGCAGGATCAGCGGCGCGAACTGGCCAGTGATCGAGACGGCGCGGTCGAAGGGCACGGACAATTCGCGCGGCACGATGAGATAGCCTATGCGCAGCGCCGGGATCAGCGTCTTGCCGAAGGAGCCGATATAGACGACGCGGTCGGCGTGATCGAGGCCGCGCAGCGCCGGCACCGGCCGGCCGCGATAACGGTACTCGCCGTCATAATCGTCCTCGACGATCCAGGCGCCGTGACGCTCGGCAATGTCGAGCAGTTGCAGCCGCTCCTCGATGCGCATGATGGTGCCGAACGGCCACTGACAGGACGGCGTCACATAGATCAGGCGCGGCGGCGGCAATTCCGGATCGGCAAGGTGCCAGCCGTGCCGGTCGACCTTCAAGGGTGCAAGCTGCGCGCCGCTGGCGAGGAAGGCGCTCTTGGCGCCGAGATAGCCGGGCTCCTCCATCCAGACATGATCGCCTTCGTCCATCAGCACGCGCGAGGCGAGGTCGAGTGCTGCCTGCGCGCCAGTGACGATGATGACCTGATCGGCGGTGCAGTTGATGCCGCGCGACAGGCTGATGGTCGAGGCGATGGCCTGGCGCAGGCCGGGATGGCCGGCAAAGGAGAGGTAGCCGAGCAGGTTCTCGTCGCGGCTGCGGGCATTGCGCACCAAAAGGCTCGACCAGATGGTGAAGGGAAAGGACGCCGTTTCCGGCACGCCGGGATGGAAGTTGATGACGCCGGCATTGCGCGGCGGCTGCGGGCCGTTGACGATGGTCTGGCCGCGCCGCGAGAGTTTTTGCGGAGCGGCAAGGCCGGCGCGGAGCGAGGCCGGCGGGCGCTTCTGCTGGATCGGCGCCACCCAGGTGCCGGAGCCGGCGCGCGCCTCGATAAATCCTTCGGCGAGCAGCTGGTCGTAGGCGGCGATCACCGTGTTGCGGCCGACTTTCAAATCCTCGGCCAGCGAGCGGGTCGACGGCAGTAGCGTGTTCTGCTGGATCTGACCGTCGAGGATGAAGCGCCGCAAGGCGCCGTAGATCTGCCGATGCATCGGTTCGTCCGACGCGCGGTCGACCGACATAATGTCGAGGGAAAGGCGCATGTGGTCGCCCAAACCTAGCCTCCGACGAACCTGGCCGCGCGGGCGATCTTCTCTTCGTTGAGGAGGCAGACAGTCTCAAGCACCAGCCGCCTGGTTTCGGCACGGACCTCGCGGCTGTTCTTCAGCGCGCGATGCACGGTGGCGGCGCCGAGTTCCGCCTTTTGCGCAATCTCACGGATTGTGCAAAGCCGTTCCATGCCGAGTGCCGCCTCGAATGCCATGTCGCTCCTCCACCTGCATCAAGGCACGGCTTGCCGCCAGCCTCAAGCCGGAAACTCCGGGGTCGAAAACTCGGCCTCACCAAGCCCGGGCCGAGAATTCTGCGACCCGCGCCGCCAAGGGAGGACGGCGGCGCGGATCGCCGGGCGCTTTCGCGTCGCTACCCCTACCGAGGCGCGCGCCCAACCGGCCAACCACCAGCCCCCCGGCGGTGGTCAGGCCAAATCTCGTGTCGCTACCTCGAACCCGGCCTTGCGGGCCGTGGCGAGAAGCGAAGCGTAACCCTTCGTGGCATAGGTCAAGGGATTTGCCTTGGCCGGATCCTGTTCGGCCTCGACGACGATCCAGCCTTCGAAACCCCGTTTTGCGAGAGGCTTCAGCAACGACAGGAAGTCAACGGAACCATCGCCGGGCACAGTGAAAATCCCTTCCATAACCGCCGCCATGAAACTCATGTCCTCGCGCCGCGCCTTTTCCAGCACGGCGGCGCGGACGTCCTTGCAGTGGAAATGCACGATGCGGTCGAGATGCCGATTCAGGAGAGAGACCGGGTCGCCGCCCGAGAACAGGCAATGGCCGGTATCGAACAGCAGCCCGACGCTCTTGCCGGTTGCGGCTATCAGCCTGTCGACCTCGTCGTCGGTCTCGACGATGGTGCCCATATGGTGATGGAAGGCCATGCCGACGCCGAAGGCGGCCATGCGATCGGCAAGCTGGGTCAGCTTCTCGCCATAAGCGGTCCATTCGCCATCGGCGAGGCGCGGACACTGCGAGATCGGTGCAAAAATGCCGTCGTGACGGCCGCGCGACGTGTCGGCATAGACGACAACCTTGGCGCCGAGGTCGCGCAGCAAGGTCAGATGCGGCGTGATGGCGGCGAATTCCTCGTCGACCGTGCGGTCGAGAATGCGGCCGTCATACCAACCGGAGACGAGCTCCAGCCCGTAAGAGGACAGGATCGGTCCAAGCTCGTCGCTTCGCCTGGGGAATTTGCCGCCGAGTTCGGTGCCGCGAAAGCCGGCCTGCCGGGTTTCCGACAGGCAGGTCTCAAGCGACGTGTCGCCGCCGAGTTCGGGAACATCGTCATTGCTCCAGGTGATGGGATTGATGCCGATCTTGACCGTCATGCCGCCACTTTGCAGGCTCGGGGAAACACAATGCCCGAGACTGGCAGACTGAGGGGAAAGAGGACCTGTCACTAGGTCCAGTTCAAGTGAATTTGGCAGAACCAAATACGAAGAGCTAATCCTGTTCCGGACGGCCGAAGGCAGCGCGCAGTTCGTCCTTGGCGTCCTCAAGCACTTTCTTGCGCGCCTGCGGCAGGTTCTTGCCGGCACGGTTGATGTAGAAATTCAGCATCGACATCGCCGACTGGAATGGCTCCGCCTTGCGGCGGTCGCTGTGCTCGGCCGAGCGCTTCAGCGAAGCCGCGATCTTTTTGGCATCGTCGGATTCGAATATGTGCTCCTCGAGGTCCATCGCATTGCTGTGTTCGGTCACATCGGCCGACCATTTTTTCTTCGCGGTCATGGCAAAACTCCTTCCTGTCGAGAACTCGTCACGGCGTTGCCGGTTCCCGAATAATTTGCCCTATCGCTGGAGCCACGGATGAGGTTGCTGTGGCGCTGCCCGTCGTCGCGAATGCGCCGATAGTGGCGCTGGAATGGTCGACCTCCCAGACCTCGGACAGGAAACGCCTTGACCCCAATCGTCGCCAATCAGGCTGATAGCCCTGGCATCGACAGCAGTTATGCCTGGATGCGGCTTGCCATCTCGATGCTGCTGGCGACGATCGGCGCGGTCGGCATGTGGGCCGTCGTGGTGGTGTTGCCGGCCGTGCAGGCCGAGTTCGGCGTTGACCGCGCGGCGGCATCGATGCCCTACACCGCAACCATGGTGGGCTTTGCCGCCGGCAATGTGCTGGTAGGCCGCGCCATTGATCGCATGGGCTATTGGATTCCGGCGCTGATTTCCTCGGTCGCACTCGCAACCGGTCTCCTGCTCGCGGCGGCGTCGACGTCGATCCTGCAATTCACCCTTGCCCAAGGCGTGCTGATCGGGCTTGGCTCATCGGTGATCTTCGGGCCGCTGATCGCCGATATTTCGCACTGGTTCAATCGTCGACGCGGCGTCGCCGTCACGGCGGCGGCAGCGGGCAATTATCTCGCCGGAGCGCTCTGGCCAACCATCATGCCGACGCTGATCAAGGCGGAAGGCTGGCGCTTCACCTATGCCGCCATCGGCATCTTTTGTCTGGTCACCATGATACCGCTGGTGCTGTTGCTGCGGCGCGGCGCTCCAAACGCGGCGGCGGCCGGCTCGCCTGGAAGCCGGCCCGTGCAGCCGATTTCAATCTCGCCGGCGGCACTGCAGGTGCTGCTGGTCATCGCCGGTCTCGGCTGCTGCGTGGCGATGTCGATGCCGCAGGTGCACATCGTCGCCTATTGCATGGATCTTGGCTATGGCATCGCGCATGGCGCCGACATGCTGTCGATCATGATGGCGGCGGGCGTCGTCAGCCGGCTCGCCTCCGGCTTTGTCGCCGACCGCATCGGCGGTGTGAAAACCCTGCTTATCGGTTCCGTGCTGCAATGCCTGTCGCTGCTGTTTTACATTCCGTTCGACGGGCTCGCCTCGCTCTATGTCGTGTCGCTGGTGTTCGGCCTGTCGCAAGGCGGCATCGTGCCTTGCTATGCCATCATCGTGCGCGAATACCTGCCCGCCAAGGAGGCCGGCCAGCGCATCGGTATCGTCATGATGGCGACCATTTTCGGCATGGCGATCGGTGGCTGGATGTCGGGCTGGATCTACGACCTGACTGGCTCCTACGCGGCTGCGTTTCTCAACGGGATCGCGTGGAACCTGATCAATGTGGCGGCCATCCTTTTGCTGATGTGGAGGGCCGGGCGCCCGGCCATGGTCACGGCCTGAAGGACTTCAGCCGGCGACGCCGCAACCTGCCGTCGGCTTGACAATCGCCAGTTGCTGCGCGACGCCAAGCTGGCATGGCGTAGTGGGGAAGCCGGACAAAGATGGCGACAGAGACGACGAAGCCGCAATCGCGCGCGACGCAAGGGGCAGGGCCATGACCAAGCCACGCTCGCGCCGTGGCGGCGGCCGCCCGACCATTGCCGATGTGGCGCGCAAGGCCGGCGTCGGCGCCATCACCGTGTCGCGAGCGCTGCGCGAGCCCGACCGCGTCAGCCAGGATTTGCGCCGCCAGATCCAGGCCGCCGTTGACGAACTCGGTTATGTGCCGGATCCCAATGCACGGGCGCTGGCCTCGGCGCGCGCCGATGTGTTCGGCGTGCTGGTGCCGTCGCTCACCAACAACGTCTTTGCCGAAGTGGTGCGCGGCATCTATGACAGCCTGTCGGACGGCCCGTTCCGCGTCCAGCTCGGCAACACCCATTATTCCGGCCTCGAGGAGGAGCGCCTGCTGCAGGTCTTCGCGCCGCAGCGCCCGGCGGCGCTGATCGTGGCCGGCATCGATCAGACGCCGACGTCGCGAAAACTGCTGGAGAGTGCGGGCTGCCCGGTGGTGCAGGTGATGGAGACCGGGCCTGACCCGGTCGACATGCTGGTCGGCTTCTCGCATTTCGACGGTGGCCGGACAGCGACCGAGCACCTGATCGAGGCGGGCTACCGGCGGATCGGCTTCATCGGCGCACGCATGGATCCGCGCTCGCAGCGGCGCCTGGCCGGCTATCGCGCCGCAATGGAGAAGGCCGGCCTGTTCGACCCGCGGCTGATCACCACCACGCCGCTACTGTCCAGCATGACGCTCGGCCGCGAGCTGCTTCGCGATGCGCTGGCCAAGATGCCGGCGCTCGACGGCGTCTTCTGCAACAATGACGATATCGCGCTCGGCGTTCTGTTCGAATGCCATAGCGCCGCACTCGATGTGCCGAAGACAATCGGCATTGTCGGCTTCAACGACCTCGAAATGATGCAGGCGGCGTTCCCGCCGCTCACCAGCATCCGCACCCCTCGCTATGAAATCGGCCGTCGGTCTGTTGCCATGGCGTTGGCGGCCATCGCCGGGCGGAGGCCTGAGCAGCGGGTCGTCGATCTCGGTTTCGAGCTCAAGCCCCGCGAGAGCACAGCACGCTGAACATGCTTTCGAGGCCTCAGCAAATGGTGCTTTACACAACGTCATGGTAGCGCTACCATTTTTATCGGACAGGAGTTTTGGCGGAAGGCCATGCCTGTTTATTATACATAAGCAACAGCTCATGCTTGTTTATTATGTATAATATGCTAGGTTTCGTTTCTCGCCCGTGAAGCGACGAGGAGGAGGGGATCGGGCCGGTTTCGGGCCCTTGAGACGTGCCGCCCGCAAGGCTGGAGGGCCTTCGCCCGGGCGTGGAAAACGCACCACGACAAGCAGCATCAAATAAAACTGCAACTGGGAGGAATATCGATGATCAAGTCACTTGTTGGTGGCATCGTTGCCGCCACTGCATTCGTCATGTTGAGTTCGTCGGCGATGGCCGGCCCTGAAGTCGTCAAGGGACCAGCGGCCGAGCCCGACTGCTTCGCGCCATGGGCTGCCGATACACAGTTCTTCAAATTCCCAAAGAAGGATGGCCCATACCGCATCGCGCTCGCCAACGGCTATATCGCCAACACCTGGCGCATCCAGATGATCCAGACGGCCAAGGCCTATGCCGCGCAGAAGGACGTCGCGGCAAAATTGAAGGAATTCAAGGTCGTATCGACCGGCGAGGATGTGCCGGCGCAGATCTCGGCGATCAACAACTTCATCGATTCCGGTTTTGACGCCATCGTGGTCAATGCGCAGAATCCGACCGCCTTCGGGCCGGTCATCAAGCGCGCCAAGGAAGCCGGCGTCGTGCTGGTCGCCTTCGACAACATCCTCGACACCAAGGACGCCATCAACGTCAACGTGGACCAGAAGGGTCTTGGCGAGCTGTGGGGCAAATGGCTGATCGACCATATTCCGGATGGCGGCAAGATACTTGAAGTGCGCGGCGTTGCCGGCACGTCGGTCGATACCGACCGCCACAACGGCATCCATGAGGCCTTCGACGCCTCGGGCAAGAAATGGGACGTCACCGAAGTCGCCGGCAAGTGGGATGATCCGACGGCGCAGAAGGTCACGGCTGACGCGATCGCCACCAATGGTCCGTTCGTCGGCATCACCGGCCAAGGCGGCGACACCGGCATCGTTCAGGCGATGATCGACGCCAAGCATGCGTTCGTGCCGTTTGGCGGCGAAACCGAGAACGGCTTCCGCAAGTTCTGCGCAGCGCATGCGGCAGACGGCCTAAAATGCTCCTCGGCCGGCACCGGCCCTGCCCAGGTCGCGGTCGCCATCAAGACGGCGATCGCCGCACTTGAGGGTCAGGTCGTACCGCAATCGGTCAAACTGCCGCTCGCCATCGTCGAGGATCCGAACTTCAAGGAAGGCCAGGACTACTTCCCTGACCAGTCCGACAATTTCTTCGTCGGCAATTCCTTCCCGACCTGCGGCATCAATTTCACCGCGCAGGAAATCATGGGCCAGACCAAGGCGGACCAATAGGCTGCACATTCGGCGCCGCGGGATGCTCCGCGGCGCCGAACCACTTGCCATCTCAATCCTAACTGCCCCGGAGGGCTGATGGACGGTGCGGCTCCACTCTTTCGCATGGAAGGCATTTCTAAGCGCTATGGCGGCGTGCGTGCGCTGGAGAAGGCCGAACTTTCGGTCACATCAGGCAGCATCCACGGCATCCTCGGCGAAAATGGCGCCGGCAAATCGACGCTGATCAAGGTCATGGCCGGCGTGGTGGCGCCCGACGAGGGGTCGATGACGCTGGACGGGCGCGAGGTCAGCTTTGCCTCGCCGGCCGCGGCCAACCAGGCCGGCATCGTCTGCATCTTCCAGGAACTGTCGCTGGTCCCCGAACTCAGCGTCGCCGACAACATCGTCATTTCCGATCCCCCGACCCGGTTCGGCATGATCGACCGCAAGGCGCAGCGCCGCATCGCAGAAGAGGCGCTGGCACGCGCGGGTGCGGCCGACATCCATCCGCTGGCGCTGGTCAAGGATCTTCCCCTTTCAAGACGGCAGATGGTCGAGATCGCCAAGGCATTGGCCAGGAAGCCGCGCATCCTGATCCTCGACGAGGCGACTTCGGCGCTGGCTGCCGCCGATGTCGCCAAGATATTCGCCGTCCTGAAGCGGCTGCGTGGGGAAGGGCTGGCGTTGCTCTACATCTCGCACCGGATGAACGAGATCGCGGAACTCGCCGACCAGTGCACGGTGTTTCGCAACGGCCGCAATGTCGCCAGCTATGCCGCCGGTTCCAAGAGCGACAATGAGGTCATCGAGCTGATGATCGGGCGAGAATACAGCCATATTTTTCCGCCCAAGCCGGTGCGGCTGCCGGCTACCGCTGCCCCAGTGCTCGAAGCGCGCACCCTGTCGTGGACAGACCGGCTGGACAATGTCTCGCTGACCGTCGCGGCCGGCGAGGTGGTGGGCCTCGGCGGCCTCGACGGCCAGGGTCAGCGCGAGTTGCTGCTTGCCTTCTTCGGCGTGCTGCGCGGTCTCTCCGGAGAAATCCTGATCGATGGCAGGCCGGTGGCGATCGCCAGCCCGGCGGCGGCGCGCGACGACCGGATCGGCATGGCGCTGATCCCCGAGGATCGCAAGACGGAAGGGCTGATGCTGCCAATGACCGTGCGCGAAAACCTCTCCTTCGCGGCGCTCGACCGGCTGTCCAAAGGCGGCATCATCGACCGCGCCGCCGAGCAGCGGCTGATCGACGACATGGTCGGGCTGCTGGCGATCAAGACGGCGGGCCTCGACATTCCGGTCGGCGCGCTGTCGGGCGGCAACCAGCAGAAGGTGGTCATCGCCAAATGGCTGATGCGCCAGCCGCGCATCATCCTGCTCAACGACCCGACGCGCGGTATCGATGTCGGCACCAAGCAGGAGCTGTATCAACTGATGCGCAAGCTTGCGGACGCGGGTGCCGCGATCCTGTTCTACTCGACCGACTATGACGAGCTGATCGGCTGCTGCGACCGGGTGCTGGTGCTCTATGACGGCGCGGTCAAGCGAGAGCTGGTCGGCGCCGAGCTCACCGAACGGGCTCTGATCGCCAGCGCGCTCAACATCCATGGCGGCGACGCCACCCCAAGGCACGGAGCGGACGCGTGAAGGATTGGCGCTACTGGCTTGCCGAACAACGCGGAACGCTGCTGGCGTTCGCCATCTTCATCGTCATGTTCGCGATCTACACCGCGAACCATCCGGCGGGATTTACCGCCAATGTCGTGCAGACGGCCTCCAACAAGGGCGTGCTGCTCGCCTTCGTCGCCATGGCGCAGACGCTGGTGGTGATCACCGCCGGCATCGACCTTTCCGTCGGCATGATCTTCACGCTGACCAATTGCCTCGCCTCCTGGCTGGTCATCGGCACCGGCCTCGAGACCGCCTTCGGCGTCATCGCCGTGCTCGGCACCGGGCTCTTGTGCGGGGCGATCAATGGCGCCATCGTCATTTACGGCCGACTGCAGCCGATCGTTGCCACCATCGCCACGGGTGCCGTCTATTTCGGCATTGCACTGCTGCTCAGGCCGTTCCCGGGCGGCTCGGTCAATGAGGATCTGGCCGATGCGCTCACCGGGCGCCTCTTCGGCGTCGTCCCGGCGAGCCTGGTCGCGCTGTTCGCCGTGGTGCTGATCGTCTGGGTGCCGTTCAGCCGTTCGGTGCTTGGCCGTGCCGCTTACGCCGCGGGCTCATCCGAGACGGCGGCCTACATGTCAGGTGTGCCGATCCGACGCGGAAAGTTCGCCGCCTACGCGCTTGCCGGGCTGCTGGCGGCGATCGGCGGACTGTTCCTGACCTTCTTCACCTATACGGGCGATGCGGCCTATGCCAGCGGCAACGCCTACACGCTGTTCTCGATCGCTGCCGTCGTGCTGGGCGGCGTTTCGCTGTTCGGCGGCAAGGGCAGCGCCATCGGCGCCATCTTCGGCGCGCTCGCCTTCCGCACCATCGGCGACCTGCTCTTCGTCTTCGATTTCGATCCACTCTGGCAGCCGCTGTTCCAGGGCGTTATTCTTTTGATTGCCGTCAGCCTCGGCGCCTTCGCCCTGTTTCGGGTCCGCAACCGGCTGGAGTGGTTCCTGTGAGCGAGACGACGATGAACGGCATCGCCAACCGTATGCCCAAATTCATCCGCCGCGCCGATCCGGCGGTGCTCACCGCCTTTGCCTGCATTGTGCTCTTGCTGTTCCTCGGCAGCCTCTATTCGCGCAGCTTCCTGTCGCCGGAATATCTGCTGCAGCAGCTCAAGGTGGCGTCGTTTCTTGGTGTCATCGCCACCGGCATGATGCTGGTCATCCTGCTCGGCCAGATCGATCTGTCGGTGCCGTGGTCGGTGGCGGTCGGCGCCATGATGGCGGCCGCGGCCGCGGCCTATGGCCCGATCGGTGTGGCGCTGGCCATTCCGTTCGGCATCTTTTGCGGGGTGCTGATCGGCATCGTCAACGGCATCGGTGTCGCCTATCTGCGCATCCCCTCCATGATCATCACACTCGCCACCAACGCCGTCGCGCAAGGGCTCATGGTCGTCTATACAGGTGGCTTCTCGCCACAGGATTCGGCCACCGGCGCCATGCGTTATCTCGCGACAGGTTTTACCATTCCGGGCGTGCCCAACGCCGTCATCATCTGGGCGCTGATCGGTGCTGCGATGGTGCTCGTGCTGACCCGCACCAGCTTCGGCCGCAGCGTCTACGGCATCGGCAACCGCGAGCGTGCCGCCTATCTCTCCGGCATCGACACAAGGCGCGTGGTGATGATCGCCTTCGCCATATCGGGCGGCCTCTCGGCCTTTGGCGGGGTGCTTCTGGCCGGCTATGCTTCCAAGGCGGCGCAGTCGATGGGTGACGCCTATCTGCTGCCGTCGATCGCCGCCGTGGTGCTTGGCGGCACCTCGATCCTCGGTGGACGCGGCTCCTATCTCGGCACCGTTGCCGGCGTCATCCTGATCACGCTGCTGCAGTCCATCCTGTCGGTCATGCAGATGCCTGAGGCCGGCCGGCAGATCGTCTATGGTCTGGTCATCGTCGCCATGCTCCTGCTCTACGGCCGCGCGCCGGCAAGCCGCTGACCGTGGACGAAAAGACGGCACAGGCGCCAACGGGCGCTCCCGGCTCGGTGCCTCGGGCCATCGTGGTGATGGGCGTCGCCGGCTGCGGCAAGTCGGCCGTCGGCAAGGCGTTGGCGGCAGCGGAAGCGGCCGTCTTTGTCGAAGGCGACAGGTTGCACCCACCCGAAAACGTCGCGCGCATGGCAAGCGGCGAGCCGCTCACCGATCAGCTTCGTGAAGGCTGGCTCGACGCCATTGGCCAACGGATCGCGGACCTGGCCGGCAGCGGCCAGGGCGTGGTGGCCGCCTGCTCGGCACTGAAGCGCAGCTATCGCGATCGTCTGCGTGGTTTTCGCCGGGATATCGTTTTCGTCTATCTGGAGATCGATCCCGCAATCGCCAAGCGGCGCGTCGCCAGCCGCAAGGGGCATTTCATGCCGGCCAGCCTGGTCGAAAGCCAGTTCGCCATCCTTGAGCCGCCTGGCGCCGACGAGCAGGCGCTGACGGTCGACGCCACACGTCCAGTGGCCGACATCGTCACCGCCGTTGCCAGCCTGCCGGCCGGTGCAAAATCATGAACCACCGTCATCGGGCAAGGCGCTTTCCGGCCGTTCGGTGAACCGGTCATGGCCGGACCAGACCATCATTTGCTCGGGATAGAGTTTCAGCGCCTCCAGCACGCGGTCGCGCTTGAGCAATATGTACTCGGCCTGCAACACCGTGTTCTTGCCGCCGCCAGTCCTCGTCGTGGGCTCGCCGGCTCCCGCCGGGGCCGGCACCAGTTCGGGACTTAGGATGGCGCGGTATTGGCGGAACGGATCGGTCTCGAAGGTCGACATGGAAAACAGCGCCGCCTTGCCTCTGGCGGCGAAATTCGCCGGCGCCGAGGCGAGGTGGGTCCAGCCGCTCTCGCCAATGCCGACTTCGGTGAATGTCGAACCAGCGTGGATGGAATTGGTGATCAGCACGACGCCGTTGCCACCAAGGACCTTCTGGATACGGCCGGTGACCTGGTAGGCGTCGCTGCGTTCGAACACGATCCGGCTTTTCAAGAAACGGTTCTCGACCTGGACCGTCGGCGGGTTCAGGACGCGCAGGCCGAATGTCGAATCGGATATGCCGTGAGCGCTGACGCTGAGCTGGTTCGCCTCGATGCCGGCCTCATAGAGCGCGCGTTTGCCAATGATGGCCTGGGCCGTGAACTGATCGCACCAGATGATGGCGCCGTGGCCGCGCTTCAGCGCCGCCTGCAGGCCTTCCAGTCCCTCCAGCCGGATATCGGGCGACCAGCGGCGGCCGACGAGATGCACGGCAAGCAGCAGACGCCGGCGATGGTTGGAATAGAGCAGAGCCCTGAACAGCTTTTGCGCATCGATGCCATTGCCCAGCACGGCGCGCGTCGCGGCGGCATAGCGCACGAAATCCTTGCGGGTGTGGCGCTTGAGGCGCAGCCCCGATACGCGATGGCAGATCGCGGCCCACCAACTGACCGGCAGCACCGCCGCGACGCCGAGATAGAAGGCGGCCAGCAGCAGCTCGCGAAAATCCCTGTTGTTGAAGGTACGCAACTTGCCGGCGCGAACCAGCTTGCGGCTGAAGAAGCGTACATGCTCGGCGCGTTCGGGCACCAGCACATCGGCGATGATTTCCGTATGGTAAATGACGGCGGACGACGGTGTCCGGTCGGCTTTCCGGGATTTTCCCAACCACGGCAGCCTCATCCGATCGGTGTCCACCTGTTCTTGCGCACGTCCGAAAATCGCTTTACTGCGTCTGCCACGGGCGCGCAATCGGCGTCGGCAAGGCCATGGTGATCGGCATTCAAGGTTCAAGCTTGAAACAGGCGCTATCCCAAGCGCTTCCACAGCTGGCGCCCTGGCAGCCGGCTGCGGTGGCGCTGATGGCGCCGGACCGGCCCCCGCTCAGCTTTGCCGGCCTCGCCAACCTTGTCGACCAACTCTGCGGCGATCTCGCCAGGCGTGGCGTTCGCCGCGGCATGGCCGTCGGCATCGTCCTGCCCAACGGCCCGGAAATGGCGAGCTGTTTCCTGGCGGTCTCGGCACTGGCGACGGCGGCGCCGCTCAATCCGGCTTACGGCGAAGACGAATTCCGCTTTTATCTCGGCGATCTCGACGTGAAGCTTCTGCTGTGCGGACAAGGCATGGGCGATGCCGCGCGCAACGCCGCAAAGGGGCTCGGCATTGCGGTGCTCGACGTCGTCGCAACCGAGGGCGCCAAGGCCGGCGAATTTGTCCTGTCGGGCGACGCCGAACCGGCGGCTCGTGGCGACGCGCAGCTCAACGGACCCGACGATTTCGTGCTGGTCCTGCACACATCGGGAACCACGGCGCGGCCGAAGATCGTCGGCTTGCGGCAACGCAATCTGCAGGCATCGATGGCCAACATCGCCCGCACGCTGGCGCTGTCGAGAGACGACATCTGTCTCAATGTGATGCCGCTGTTCCACATTCACGGGCTAATGGCGGCGCTCAGCGCACAGCTGGCAGTCGGCGGCACTGTTGTCTGCACGCCAGGCTTCAACCCGCTCAAATTCTACGGCTGGCTCGCCGACTTCCGGCCGAGTTGGTACAGCGCCGTGCCGACCATGCATCAGGCGATCCTGGCGCGCGCGGCGCGCAATGGCGACACCATTGCGACGGCACAGCTGCGCTTTATCCGCTCGTCATCGGCAGCGCTTCCCGATACCGTGTTCCGCGATCTCGAGCGCGTCTTCGGCTGTCCGGTGGTCGAGGCCTATGGCATGACCGAGGCGGCGCACCAGATGACGTCGAACGGCCTGCCGCCTGCGCGCCGCAAGCCGGGCGTGGTCGGTCTGCCTGCCGGCCCCGAGGTGACGATCCTCGACGACAAGGGCACGATCCTGGCTACCGGCGAAAAGGGCGAGATCGCGGTGCGTGGCGCCAACGTCCATGACGGCTATCTCAACAATCCGGCAGCCAACGCCACGGCCTTTACCGACGGCTGGTTCCGCACCGGCGACCAAGGGCTGATCGACGAGGATGGCGACCTGAAGATCACCGGGCGGCTGAAGGAGATCATCAACCGCGGTGGCGAGAAGATCTCGCCACTCGAGGTCGACAATGTGCTGCTCGACCATCCGCTGGTGGCGCAGGCGGTGACCTTCGCTGTGCCGCACGCAATGCTCGGCGAGGAGGTGGGGGCTGCCATCGTGCTGGCCGAGGGCGCCACCGCCGATGCCGAACAGATCCGCGATTTCGCGCGCAGCCGCATCGTCGAATTCAAGGTGCCACGCCACATCCTGTTTCTGCAGGAGATACCCAAGGGCCCGACCGGCAAGATCCAGCGCGTCGGCCTTGCCGGCAGGCTGGGCCTGGTCTGAGAGGCTGACCGCAGGATTTAGATCTGCGACGTCAGTTCGACCGGAAAATCATCATTGTCGGCATCGCGCATGGCGGCGAGGCTTCTGTTATCCAGCACCTCGGCGATGGCCTGGCGCACCTCCAGCATCATGTGCCGGACCTGGCAGGTCGCCTCGTCACAATCCTCGCAGCGCTGGTATTGCGTACGGCTGGCACAAGGGATCGGCGCCAGCGGCCCGTCAAGGACGCGCACAACATGGCCGATCTTGATCTCGGAAGCGGGCCGGGCGAGGCGATAGCCGCCTTCCTTGCCCTTGCGGCTCTGGACGAAACCGGCATTGCGCAACTCGCCCAGAATGGCATCCAGGAATTTCTTCGGGATATTGTTGGCGACAGCGATGTCGTTGACGAATGCAAGCTGGCCGACCGGCAGGCCGGAGAGATGCACGAGGGCCTTGAGGCCGTATTTGCCTTTTTTGGTAAGCATGCCCGATTCAGTTCATGAAAACCCCAACCGCCCGCATCTGGCGGTTGTTTGTGTGCAAATCATGACGTTTCGTCTGCTCAACCCGGTTTCGCGCAAAACAAGCCGTCCGAGGGCACGTTAGGCACAAACGCGTTGATTCTTTGTAACGTTTTTCACCTATGGCGCAGGTTTATGCGGGAAAGCCGTATATCGGCGGCAAAACGAAAAAGCCGGCAAAGAGCCGGCTTTCTTGTTCAGTTTTCAGCTTGGATGCTGCTGCTCAGCGGCTGCCATAGGTCTGGTCGAGCAGGCCGCCGGCGGCGAAGTGCTCCTTCTGCACCTTGTCCCAGCCGCCGAAGACGTCTTCCACCGTCAGTAGGCGGACATCGGGGAAGTCGGCCTTGTATTTCGCGGCTACAGCCGCATCGCGGGCCCGCAGGCCATTTTCAGCGGCGATGGTCTGGCCTTCCGGGGTGTAGAGGAAGTCGAGATAGCTTTTGGCGAGATCACGGCTGCCATGCTCGTCGGCAACCTTGTCGACGATCGCCACCGGGAATTCGGCGAGCAGGCTGACGGTCGGGGTGACCTGTTCGAACTTGTCGTCGCCATACTCCTTACGGATGCCGCGCGTTTCCGACTCGAATGTGATCAGCACGTCGCCGATCTCGCGCTGCACGAAGGTGGTGGTGGCGGCGCGGCCGCCGGTATCGAAGATCGGCACGTTGTTGAACAGCTTGGTGACGAACTCCTTCACCTTGGCGTCGTCGCCCTTGAAGGCTTCCTTGGCGTAGGCGGTTGCCGCCAGGTAGGTGTAGCGCGCATTGCCCGATGTTTTCGGGTTGGGGAAGATCACCTGCACGTCGTCGCGCACGAGGTCGTTCCAGTCCTTGATGTGCTTGGGGTTGCCGGCGCGCACCAGGAAGGACGGTAGCGAATAGAAGGGCGAGGCGTTGTCGGGGAAATCCTTCTGCCAGTCGGCGGAGACGAGACCTTTCTTGACCAGGAAATCGATGTCGGTGACCTGGTTGAAGGTGACGACATCGGCGCCAAGGCCTTCGGCAATGGCGCGCGCCTGCGCCGAGGTGCCGGCATGCGACTGGTCGATGCTCACGCCCGGGTGGCCAGCGACAAAGGCCTTGTTCACCTGGACGAACAGCTCGCGGCCGACATCATAGGAAGCGTTGAGCAACTTGTCGGCCGACCAGGCCTGCGAGGAGGCGAGAAACAGGCCGGCGGCGGTGGCGACGCTGACGAAAAATCGCTTCATGAAAAGGGCTCCTTGAGAAGGCCGTTGTCGGATGCACCGATATAATGCGCGAACATAATAGGACCATGTCCAGCGCGACCAGACATGCGGACGCGGCCTGCCATCCAGTGGTGAGAAAAAGTATTGCCGAAACAGCCGGTTGGTAGGATTTCCTTCCAAACGGATTCGCTTCGGCCTGTTGACGGATGACGTCTATGCCGTCGGGAAAAGCTTCCAGCGCCGCGGCCTGAACGCCACCCGGCTCTTCTGCGCCGCCGGATGGTCGACGGGCAATTCGATCTCGACCCGCTGGCGCTCGCCGCCGATTTCCAGTTCGACGCGCCTGGTGCCGGCGACGCGGCGGCTGGCGGCGACCGTGCCGGCGATGCAGCCGCTGCAGCCGTCGAGCAGTTCGACATCGTGCGGGCGGAAGTAGAGCATGGCTTCGCCACTTGGCGCATGCGGCGCCGACAGCCCGATCGGCCGGTCGGCGATCCAGACCTGGCCGTCCTCGACCTTGACCGGCAGCGTGCTCGATTCACCGATGAAGGAGTAGACGAAGGGCGAGTTCGGCGTGTCGTAGATTTCGTCGGCGGACCCGACCTGCTCGATGCGGCCCTGGCTCATCACCACGACACGGTCGGCAAGCTCCAGCGCCTCTTCCTGGTCGTGGGTGACGAAGACGGTGGTGTGGCCGGTACGGTCATGGATCTCGCGCAGCCAGCGGCGCAACTCGCGGCGCACCTGCGCATCGAGCGCGCCGAACGGCTCGTCGAGCAGAAGCACCTTGGGCTCGATCGCCATGGCGCGCGCCAGCGCCACGCGTTGGCGCTGGCCGCCCGAAAGCTGCGCCGGGTAGCGCCTTTCCAAGCCGGAAAGCTGAACGAGGTCGAGCAATTCAGAGGCGCGGCGGCGAATTTCGGCCGCCGGCGGCCGCGACGGTCCGTGCCTTACCTTAAGGCCGAAACCGATATTGTCGGCGACCGTCATGTGCCGGAACAGCGCATAGTGCTGGAAGACGAACCCGACATTGCGCTCCTGGATCGACCTCTGCGAGGCATCCTCGTCGCCGAAGAAAATCTTTCCGCGCGTCGGCCGCTCCAGCCCGGCAATCAGCCTGAGCAGCGTCGTCTTGCCGGAACCGGATGGCCCCAGCAGCGCGATCAACTCACCCGACTTGATGTCAAGCGATACGTCATGGAGGGCCGGGAACCGGTCAAACTCCTTGCGCACGTTGGCAACGCGAACTTCCATTTACAGAACCCTCTAATGTCCGCGCGTCGCGGCGATCTCGGCGCCGTAGCGCATCTCGAGAAGTGTTTTCAAGACCAGTGTCACCAGCGCCAGGCCGGCAAGCAGCGAAGCGACGGCAAAAGCGCCAACGGCGTTGTACTCGTTGTAGAGGATTTCGACATGCAACGGCATGGTGTTGGTCAGCCCGCGTATGTGGCCGGACACGACCGAGACCGCGCCGAATTCGCCCATCGAGCGGGCGTTGCACAAAAGCACGCCGTAGAGCAATCCCCATTTGACGTTGGGCAGCGTCACATACCAGAAGGTCTGCCAGCCATTGGCGCCGAGCGAGAGCGCGGCCTCCTCATCGCCATTGCCCTGTTCCTGCATCAACGGGATCAGTTCGCGGGCGACGAAAGGGAAGGTGACGAAGACGGTGGCCAGCACAATGCCCGGCACAGCGAACAAGATCTGGATGCCGTGCTCCTTCAGCCAACCGCCAAGCAACCCTTGCGCGCCGAACAAAAGCACATAGACCAGGCCTGATATGACCGGCGAGACCGAGAAGGGCAGGTCGATCAGCGTGGTGAGAAACGCCTTGCCCTTGAATTCGAACTTGGCGATCGCCCAGGCAGCGGAGATGCCGAAGACGACGTTGAGTGGCACGGCGATCGCCGCCACCAGCAACGTCAGCCGGATCGCCGAGCGCGTATCGGGATTGGAGAGTGCCTCCGTGTAGGCACTGAGGCCTTTGGCCAGCGCCTCGTGGAAGACGATGATCAGCGGCAAGAGCAGGAAGATGGCGAGGAAGGCGAAGGCCACCGCCATCAGCAGCAACCGCACCGGCCGGCTTTCGGTCACCGCCGCCGACTGGCTCTCGTGATGCGGCTCGTAGGATTTGATCTCGGGATCAGCCATAGCGCTTGCGGCTCCATGACTGCGCCAGGTTGATGACCAGCAGCATCGAGAACGACAGCAAAAGCATGATCGCCGCGATCGCGGTCGCTGCAGGATAATTGTACTCCTCCAGCCGGATGACGATCAAAAGTGGCGCGATCTCCGACTTGTAGGGCAGATTGCCGGCGATGAAGATGACCGAGCCGTATTCGCCTACGCCGCGCGCGAAGGCCAGAGAGAAACCGGTGACAATGGCCGGCGACAGGCCTGGAAACAGGATGCGGGTGATGATCTGGAAGCGGTTGGCGCCGAGCGTCGCGGCCGCCTCCTCCACTTCCTTGTCGATCTCCTCCATGATCGGCTGCACCGTGCGCACGACGAAGGGCAAGCCGATGAAGACCAATGCCACCACGATGCCGAGCGGCGTGTAGGCGACCTTGATGCCCAGCGGCGCCAGCAGATGGCCGATCCAGCCATTGGGCGCATAGAGCGTGGTCAGCGCAATGCCGGCCACCGCCGTCGGCAACGCAAAGGGCAAATCGACCATGGCGTCGACGATGCGGCGCCCGGGAAAACGGTAGCGCACCAGCACCCAGGCGACGAGCGTCCCGAAGACGACATTGACGGCAGCCGCGATGAAGGCGGTGCCGAAGCTGATTTCGAGCGCGTTGAGGGTGCGCCGGTCTGTGGCGATCGCCCAGAAATCGGCCCAGCCGAGAGCTGCCGAACGCCACACAAGGCCCGACAGAGGGATGAGGATGATAAGCGTGAGGTAGGCAAGCGAGAAGCCGAGCGTCAATCCGAAACCCGGAATGACACTCGGCTGTCTGAACCGCCACCCCGCCTTGGCGGGTGCTATGGTCATGTCGTCCCGATCTAGATTTTAGCTCACTGGGCCGGCTTGTAGATCTGGTCGAATATACCACCGTCGCCGAAATGGTAAGGCTGTGCCTTCTTCCAGCCGCCAAAAAGCGGATCGTCGATGGAGATCAGCTTGATTTCAGGCGTTTTCGGGATATCCGCCGCATCCACCAGTTCTGGCTTGGCAGGACGATAGTGGTTCTTGGCGATGATCGTCTGGGCTTCCTTGGAATAGAGCCAGCCGAGATAGGCTTCGGCGACCTTGCGGGTGCCCTTTGCATCGACATTGGCGTCGACGATCGCCACCGGCGGCTCGGCCAGGATCGAGGTCGGCGGATAGACGATCTCGAAATTGTCGGCGCCGAATTCATTGAGCGCCAGATAGGCATCGTTTTCCCAGCCGATCAGCACGTCGCCGATACCCTTTTGCGCGAAGGTGACGGTTGAGCCGCGCGCGCCGGTGTCGAGTACCGGAGCGTTGGCGTAGAGCTTGCCGACGAATTCCTTGTTCTTGGCTTCGTCGCCGCCATCATTGGCGTTGGCGTAGGCCCAGGCGGCGAGATAGTTCCAGCGCGCGCCGCCCGACGTCTTGGGGTTCGGCGTGATCACCTGGACGCCGTCCTTGACCAGATCGCTCCAGTCATGGATGCCCTTCGGGTTACCCTTGCGGACCAGGAAGATGATGGTCGAGGTGTAAGGCGCCGAATTGTTCTCGAACTTTTTGCGCCAGTCCGGATTGATCTTTTTCGACTTGGTGACGATGGCGTTGATGTCGCCTTCGAGCGCCAGCGTCACCACATCGGCATCGAGGCCGTCGATCACGGCGCGGGCCTGGGCGCCCGATCCGCCATGCGATTGCTGGATGGTAACGGTTTCGCCGCTCTCGGCCTTCCAGTGGGCGGCGAAGGCCTCGTCATAGGCCTTGTAGAGTTCGCGTGTCGGATCGTAGGACACGTTGAGAATGGTGGTATCGGCAAACGCGAAACCGAGCGTGCCGAACTGGATCGATGTGGCGACCAGTGCGCCGAGCAGTTTCCTGAAATGAGGTTTGGTCATTTCCGCCTCCGTTGATGACGGCTGAACTCTATCGAATTGATAGAAATTAGATGCATTCAACGTTGCCTTTTTTGCCCCCATGAAGCAATTTTTCGCTGTTATTGCGCGCTGAGAGGAAACATTTTCCTCATACTAGCCTAACCCGAATCCGGGCCGGTTTGACGCTATCTAGAAGCGGACAGCGCGGGGGCAAGGCTGCGGCGGCAGAGGACCGCCTTCGCCGGGGGTTCAGTCCGCAGTGATGGGAAAGTCGAAGCGCTGCTTTGGAAACGGCTCATCCCGAAGCGTGTAGTGCCACCACTCGCGGGCATAATTCTTGAAGCCGCCAGCGCGCATGGCATCGAGCAGTCTTTTGCGGTTTGCCGCAGCATCGACGCCGAGTGGCCGGTGCGCGGTTTCACTCGCCGGGTCGAAACAGTCGAAGCTGGTGCCGAAATCGAGCGTGCCGGCGCCGGCCGCGCCGCAGGCTGCCGATGAATTGTTTTTGCCGTCGCTGCGGGCGATGGCGACGTCGACGGTCGAGCCGCGTGAATGGGTGGATAGTTCGCCGATATAGCCCTTGGCGATGAGGTCGCCGCGCTGCACCTGAGGGTACCATTGCGGATCGGGCGGGCCGCGTTCTCTGGTCCATTTGCCCATGTCGGCGACGGCGCGCGCCGGGCGGTAGCAGTCGAAGACGACCAGCGTCAGCCCGTCGGCGGCGAGTGTTTTCTGTACACCGGACAGCGCTTCCGCCGCCTGTCTTGTAAGGATACAGACGGGCGCGTCATAGCCGTCGGCCTTGCGGTGCAGGAAGTTTTCCAGGCCGGCATAGCGGATGTCCTGGCGGATCGAGGGATCGACATCGGCAAGGCGAACAAAGCCTGCGGGCAGGGGATCGGCGGAGGCGGGGAGGGTTATCAGCAAGGTGGCGAGAATGGCGGCAAAGGTGCGGAAGGTATGGTGCGCGGCACCCCCCTCTGCCCTGCCGGGCATCTCCCCCTCAAGGGGGGAGATTGGCAGTTTGGGCGCCGCCCCTGTCTTTCTAAGGTCGAGGATTTGCGAAGGCATCGAAGCGAATAATCTCCCCCCTTGAGGGGGAGATGGCCGGCAGGCCAGAGGGGGGGTGCCTCGCGCCGGGTTTCAGGCGAAAAAGCCCAATCCCCTGAATCGCCTGGCGCAGTCTATTCAACGAACACCTTCACGCTGGCGGCGCGGCCCACGGCGTCAATGACGGTGAGCGTCGAATAGCCGGCGCCGTCGGGCAGCCAGGTCGCGGTGCGGCGGCGGTCGATGCCGACGAGCGGCTTGCCGTTGGCGAGCCAGCGGAACGGCGCGCGGCCGCCTTGCAGTTTCAGCACCAGCGGCGAGGCCTCGGCGGAGTTGGTGGCGAGATCGACGCGGGCGCCGTTGGGAGGAAAGATGATCGTCGGCGCCGGTTCGGTCGGGCCTGCCTGCACCAGCCCGTCGGCGCCGGCGCCGAAACGGGCCAGGGTCACCGGCAGGTCTTCGCGCTTGGCCTTGACGACGCCGGCCGGCTGGCCGGGCAGCGGCACTGCGGCGAGGCCCGAGCGGACGAAGCCTTCGAAGAGAATGGGCGCGGCGGAGACATAGCCGGAGAGGCCAGGCACCGCACCCGCATCGGCACGGCCGACCCAGACACCCAGCACATACCGGCCGTCGAAGCCGACGGACCAGGCATCGCGGTAGCCATAGGACGTGCCGGTCTTGTAGGCGATGCCCCGCTGCAAGGCGCCCTCGGGCGGCTTTACGCCCGACAAGATGTCGGTAATCTGCCAGTTCGCCTGGGCGTCGAGGATGGTGGCGGTGGTGCGCTCGGAATTGGCCGGCTCGGTGCCGTCATGCAGGGTGTTCGCCTTGCCGCCATTGGCGAGCCCGGTATAGAGCTGGACGAGCTCGCGCAGCGTCACGCCAACGCCGCCGAGGCCGATGGCGAGGCCCGGCGCCTCGTTGACCGGCAGCACCGGGCTGACGCCGGCCTGGCGGAAGCGCGCCATCAGCCGTGCCGGGCCGACGGAGTCAAGCACACGGATCGCCGGCACGTTGAGCGACAGCTGCAGCGCTTGGCGGATCGAGACATCGCCCTGGTAGCCCATGTCGAAATTCTTCGGCCGGTAGCCGCCGAAATCGACCGGACTGTCCTCGATCAGCATTTCCTGCGCCACCAGCCCTTGCTCGAAGGCGAGGCCATAGATGAACGGCTTCAGCGTCGAACCGGGTGAGCGCACGATCTTGGTCATGTCGATCCAGCCGGAGCGGCTGGCATCGAAGAAATCGGCCGAGCCCACTTCGCCCAGAATGTCGCCGGTGCGGGCATCGGCCATCACCATGGCAACGGAGAGCCGCGGGCCGAGCTTGATCGCGGCATCGCGTGCCACCTGTTCCAGCCCTTGCTGGACGCTTTTGCGGATCGTCAGTTGCAGCGGCCTGCCGGGCACTGCCTTGGGCAACATGGCATAAGCGGCGTGCGGCGCCAGCGCCGGCAGTTTGCGGCGCAGGCCCGAGACATCGTCAAGGGCAGCACGCGCGGCCTCGCGCTCGCCAAGCAGGCCGGATGAAACCATGCGGGTCAGCACGCGGTCGCGGGCGGCGTGCGCAATGTCGAGATTGCGGTCGGGCCGACGCTTTTCCGGCAATTGCGGTAGCGCCACGAGCAGGGCGGCTTCCGAGACGGTCAGCCGCTTCGGCTCCTTGCCGAAATAGGCGAGCGACGCCGCGCGCACGCCTTCGAGATTGCCGCCATAGGGCGCCAAAGTCAGGTAGCGCTCGAGGATCTCCTGCTTGGACAGCCGCCGCTCGATCTGGATGGCGCGCAGCATCTGCTTGAGCTTGGAGCCGAGGCTGCGGCTTTCGCGCGGCTCGATCAGGCGGGCAAGCTGCATCGACAGCGTCGAGCCGCCGGAGACGATGTGGCCGTTGGTGACAAGCTGGCCGGCGGCACGCGCCAGCGCGAGCACGTCGACGCCGTCATGGTCCCAGAAGCGCTTGTCCTCATAGGTGACCAGCATGTCGACGAACTGCTTGTCGACCTGGTCGAGGTGTGTATCGAGCCGCCAGTAGCCATCCGGCGTGGCGAAGGCGCGCAACAGTTGGCCGTCGCGGTCCTGGACCTCGGTGGAGACGGTGAGCTTTTCGGGCAGGGGCGGCGGGAAGGCGCGGTCGAGTTCCCACAGAGAAGCAGCAGCGATTGCGAGAATTCCGGCGCAGGCAGCTGCGGTTATGGCGGTGCGGCGAAGGAATTTCCTGGAAAGCATGGCGCCGCCCCTCATTGCCCTACCGGGCATTTCTCCCCGTATAGAGACGGGGAGAAAGGGGCCTGCGCAGAGGTTTTCGCCACTTTCCAACGTTGCAAAAGAGGTGCCGACGATCGCAGCAGCCCTCTTCTCCCCGTCTCTATACGGGGAGAAGGTGCCGGCAGGCGGATGAGGGGCAGCGCCATCGCTACGTCTATCAAGGCGCCTTATGGCGCCTTGATCTCCATCATGCCGGTGGCTGTGCGGGCCGAATACTGCGGCCGGTACATGTCCTCCACCGTGGCTGCCGGATGAGCATAGGTGCCCGGCGTCACCGCACGCACGACATAGGCCAGCATGATGTTGCGGTCGCCGTCGCCGTCGTTGGGGTTGAATGCGGCTACGAAACGGTCGTCGCGGAATTCGAGATGGGCAGCGTCGGTCTGCGCCAGCCAGGTGAAGTTCGACAATTGGGCGCTGGAAACCAGGCCCGGATTGTCGATCTCGAAGCCGGCCGGCAACAGGTCGGTGATCAGCAGGCGCGACGGCCAGCGGTTCTGCTCGTAGATCTTGAGCACGACCACGTAGCGTTCGTTCTGCGTCGCCTCGGTGACGTTGGCTTCGGTGCCATCGAGCTTGTAGTAGGTGCGATCGATGTTGAAGCCGTCGCCGCCGGCGGGCAAGGGCTCGACCGGCGAGGCGACCGTGGTGACAACCGCCTGCAACGGCGTCGTGCCGGTGTTGGCGATGGTCAGCGGGCTGTCGGCGATATCGGTGCCGCTAAGCTGGGTGGAGTAACCACCGGCATGCGGCGCGCCGTTGACCGACAGCTTGATCGAGTCGTTGCCCGACTTCAGCGCACGAGCCGCCAGAAGCATCCAGGACTCGTCCTGCGTGCTGGTCCAGCGGGCATCGGCGCGTTCCCTTGCCACCAGCCTGATCAACTCCGGCACGATGGTCGGCACCGGCTTCGATTCGGCGGCGAGCGCCAGGATCGCGGCGCCGTCACGCAGCCGCGAGCCATAGTCGGACCGGTAGTAGTCGTAGTCGGTGGTCGATTTGGCCAGCTGCAGCGCCGTCTGGAAGGTCGCTTCCGAACGCTGTGCGTCGCCGTAGAGCGCCAGGCTCGCCGCCAACTGGGCAACGGCCATCGGGCTCGAGAAGGCTTCGAGCTTGGTGTCGGCGTAGTAGCGCAGATCGCCGACCGAGGCCTTCTTGTTGCGGGCCAGAACGTAGAGCGCGTAGGCGATTTCGCTGCCGCGGTCCTGGACGTCCTGGTCGTAGCCGACCGAGTTCTGCAGGTTGCTCAGCGCCTGGCTCATCGCCAGCGCCGGGACGTCGTAGTTCTGCTCGCGTGCCCGGGTCAGGAAGTCGGTGACATAGGAATCGAGCCACAGATCGCCGGAGCCCGGACCCCAAAGGCCGAAGCTGCCGGCCGAAGCCTGGTAACTCAGCACCTTGTAGATAGCGGCCTGGACGCGGCCGTGCAGATCGGGGTCGCTTGCCATGCCGATGGAGGACGCCAGATCGTTGACGTAGAGCAGCGGCATGGCGCGGCTGGTGGTCTGCTCGGCGCAACCATAGGGGTAGCGGTCGAGCGTCATCAGCAGCGACGGCACGTCGAAGGCGGCTGCCTGCGAAACGCCGACGCTGACCGAGGCGCCGTCGAGCAGGCTTGCCGCGAGCAGCTCCTTGTCGACGCGCAGCGATCCGCCATTGCCCTTGAGGTCGACGACCAGGCGGGTGGTGATCGGCAATTGCGCCGGACGAACCGGCACGTAGAGCGTCTGTTCCACGGAAGTGCCACCGCCATGGGCGAGTTTGATGGTGATCGAGGCATTGCCCGCCGTCTGTGCAACAAGCGGCACGGTCAGCGTCTGCCGCTTGCCCTTGGCCAGCGTCAGCTTTTCAGGCAGCGGCTTGTCGCCGGTCGAGAGGTCGCCCGTGGTGTCGATCGACAGGGCATAGTCGCCCTCCGGACCGTCCGTATCGGCGACGTCGAGCCGCATGATGGCGGCATCGCCCGGCGCCAGGAAGCGCGGCAGGCCGGCGGTGATCACCACCGGATCGCGGACAATGACGTCGGTCGTGGCATGGCCGACGGCATCCTTGGTCCAGGCGACAGCCATGACGCGCACGGTGCCGTTGAACTGCGGGATGTCGAAGTCGATCCGCGCCTTGCCGTCGGCGTCGAGCTGGACCGGGCCGGAGAAGAAGGCGACTAGCTTTTCGGTCGGTGGACTGCCTTGCGGTTGCATCGAGGCGCCGTCGCCGCCGGTCCTGAGCTTGCCGGTGGTGCCGAGCGAGCCGTCGATCAGGCGGCCGTAGATGTCACGGACTTCAAGACCCAGCATGCGCTGGCCGAAATACCAGTCCTCCGGATCCGGCGCCTTGTAGTTGGTGAGGTTCAGGATGCCGACATCGACGGCTGCGACCGTGACATAGGCGTTGCTGCCGGGTGCAATGCCGGCCACCGAGACGGGGACCGACAGCTGCTGGCGCGGCATGGTCTTGTCCGGCGGTGTCAGGGTGACGGCGAGCTTTTTCGAGCCCGGATCGACCTTCAGCCATTTCACGCCGATAGCGCGGGCCGGCATGCGGGTTTCCTGCGCATCGCCCGGCCGGAACAGGGTCGCGGTGATGTAGGCGCCGGCGCCCCAGTCGTCGCCGACCGGGATGTCGACGGTGCTGCCGCCGGCCGGCACGGTTGCCGTGACGGTCTTCAGAAGCTTGTCGGCGCCGATGGTGACCAGCAGTTCGCCGGCAAAATGCGGCGATACTTTCAGCTTGGCCACTTCGCCGGCGGCGTAGCTGTCCTTGTCGAGGGCGATTTCGAGCCCATCAGGCGTTTCGGTGGAGGTCGAGGAGACATACCAGCCGGCGTCGAACTCATAGCTGGTCGCCGGCCCCTCGGGATCGGCTGTTTCGATCTCGAGCCGGTACTGGCCCCAGTCGACCGGCATCGTCACGGTCGCCTCGGCATCGGCGCTGAGGTCGACCTGGCCGTTGGCGATCGACTTGGTGAAGGTAACTGGTTCGTAGTTCCAGGAGTTGTTGTTGCGGTACCACTGGTAATTGCGTTCGACCTTGACCAGCGACCACTGCGCGCCTTTCAGCGTTTCGCGCTTGCCCTCAGGATCGACCGCGATCAGGCTGAATTTGGCGGTGCCGCCCTGCGGCACCTCGTTGTCGGCGAAGTCCGGACGAATGCCGATCATGTGGCCTTGCGGGCGGATGCCGATGTTGAGCGAGCGTTCGATGGCGCGGCCGCCGGTTTCGCGCATGCGCACCGTGACCTTGGCGTCGACCAGCTTGGTGGTCGATGGCAACTGGTCGACCGTGACCGGGAAGGTCGCCTTGCCGTCATCGCCGACCACGGGAAGACCGGTGAACGGGGTGACCGAAGGTTCGGCCGACTGCTCGTCGGCGAGGCCGAACGAATAGCCGGTGAAACGGTCCCAGTCGCGCGCCGTCGACAGCGTCAGTTCGCCTTCGAGCGCGAGGCCGGCTGCCGGCGCGCCATAGAGGAAGCGGCCATCAATGTCGATGTTGGCGGTCTCGCCCTGTGCGATCTCGTGCTTGTCGGACTTCATGTCGAATTCGATGCGATCCGGTACGAAATCTTCGACCAGGAACATCTGGCTGGAGACGGCGGCCTGCTTGGGATCGGTGTAGATCGACACCGTCCAGGTGCCGCGCATGGCGTTGGCTTCGAGCGGCAGGTCGACGGCATAGCCGCCGGCCGAGACGCCGTCGGCAACGATGCGGCGGTTCTCGACGCCGTCGGGACGGGTGAAGATGAAGGTCAGCGGCAGATTCTCGACCGCCTTGGAGGCGCCGTCGCGGGCAAGGGCTGCGACGTGAACGTCCTCGCCGGCGCGGTAGATGCCGCGTTCGGTCCAGGCATAGACATCGAGCGCACCAGGTGCGGCACGTCCGGAGACGCCGCGATCGGAAAGATCGAAGCCGGCGCGGCCCATATCGAGGAAGACGAAGTCGTTGTCGCCCTGCTTGGCCATCAGCACGGCCGGCACCATGCCGCCGTCGCCGCGGGTCAGGCCGGGGTTGAAGACGGCATGGCCTTCGGCGTCCGACGTCGCGGTGCCGAGGATCTCATTGTTCCTGGCCAGCAGCGTCAGTTCGGCGCCGGCGATCGGCTTGGCGGTGCCGAGCGAGCGGGTGAACACGTTCAGCCCGTCCTGGCCGGTATAGGTCGAGAGACCGATGTCGGAGACGACAAACCACTGCGTGGCAAGCGAATTGTAATCGTCCTCGCCGTTCGTGGTGACCGGCTGCGCGGTCAGCACGTAGACGCCGGGCTTGCGCTGCGGCAAGGCCTCGTCGACCGGGAACGACGTCGTGACGTCCTTGTTGAGGTCGTTGGCGATGTCGAGTTGGCCGTCCCAGACCGGCTCGCCCATCTGGTCGGAAATGCTCGAGATGTCGTAGCCGTCGAGCTGCTTGAGGAACTGGTAGCCGGACAGAAGCTGCGCCAGCGAACGATCGCCGATGCGGTAGAGCTTCATCTGCGCGGCAGTCATGTTGACGGTGACCACCGGGATGCCGCGGCGGGCGCCGGCTGGCAGCACGAAGCTGTCGCCGGTGAAGCGGGCGGACTGGGCGCGGTCCTGGACATAGATCGACAGCACAACCGGGGCGGCGGTGACTTCGCCGATGGCCGCCGGCAGGCCGGCGCGGAAGGTCACTTCGTAGTGCTGGCCATGTTCGAGGCCTTCGACGCAGATCTGCTTGTCCTTGGCTTCGACGCCCTTGGGCGGCTGGTTGTCCACGGTGACGAACTGCGCGTAGTCGACGCCGGTCTTGACCAATTCCTCGGAGAATTGCGCGCAAATGCGCGGTGCGCTGGTGTCGGCGTCGACCGAATGATCGATGACGCGGAAGCCCTTGCGGGCCTTGAGGTCCTCATATTCGGCCTTGACCGCCGGCGAACTGACCAGCGCGAGGCTCGCTTCATAGGCCTGCAGGGCCGGACGGTAGAGATCGCGGCGGTCGAGGCCGTTGCCGAGCAGCGCCAGCACCTCGGCGCGGGTCTTGGTGGTGCGCAGCAATTTGTAGGCGTTGATGGCGGCGGAGGTGCCCTTGACCGGC
The DNA here is from genome assembly GCF_013520985.1 of Mesorhizobium neociceri. GTDB lineage: Bacteria > Pseudomonadota > Alphaproteobacteria > Rhizobiales > Rhizobiaceae > Mesorhizobium > Mesorhizobium neociceri. The sequence continues at coordinate 348,244 of NZ_JACDTY010000001.1, forward strand.
AGATTGTAGGATTCGGAGCTGCCGTTAGCCGGCTGTATGGCGAGTGTTTCACGCGCCAGACCGAGCCAGAGCTGGCCGTCGTCGGGCAGGACCGAAACCGCGGCCTCGTATTTCTGCATGGCCTGGCCATGGTCGCCAGTCAGCGCCGCCTGTTCAGCCGCTGCCCGCAGCGCTTCCAGCCCGTCCGTCGGCTTGTCATAGGCCGGATCGGTCAGCTTGTTGCGGTATTGCTGGGCCTGGTCAGCCATCCAGTTGGGGAAGAAAGCGAGTTCCGGCGGGGCGCCGATATCGGGGTCGCCATCGACATTGACGACCTTGCCGGCAACGGCGCCGTTGAATGTTTTCAACTGGTTATAGTCGGATTTGAGGAAGCACCATTTGGCCTTGGTGTTGTAGGTGAAGGCGCGGCAGGCGGGGTCGCCGAGGCATGTCGTCTTGCACTGATCGAGGCTGACGTTCTGGTCGGATCTGAGATCGAAACCGAAATAGTCGGAGTTGTTTGAGGTCACCACCCGGCGCGCTTCGGCCGCTTGCGCGACAGCTCCCCAGGCGAAAAACAGAAGGATCAGGATAGACAGACCACGAGCCGCGCGCATTGCCATAACACCCTCCAGACACTGCTGACGTCCAAGGCTTGTTCAAGCTTCAGTCAAGCTTGTCAACACGAGGACGGGCCGGTTTCCGCCTGCCAACGGTTCCCAAACCGGCAAATGGCCGGTATGCCGATAGTTCATCCACAGGGAAGGGATCACGCTTTCTTGCGGCAACGCAAAAGGTGTGAATTCCAAGCCCTGCCTATTTCAGACAATTGGATTGTGGCCCCTTTACGAGCACTTCAGAACTTCATTCCAATTTTAGTTTTGTAATCTAGGTTGTCTTAATGCCGGCGTATGAAGGGCAGATGTCGAAGGGAACCGCGCCACGGCGTGCGCTTTCGCGCGCGCTGCTTCTGGCGTTGGCGTGCTCGACCGTGCTCGCCGCCGAATCGGCATCGGCGGCCGCCTTCGAGATTTTCGGCATCAAATTGTGGGGCTCGTCGAATGACGAGGACGCCGATATCGTCGACCCGCTGCGCTATGCCGTGACAATCGAGGCGCCCGATGCCGACAAGGATTTGCTCAAAAAGCTCGAAAACGCCTCGTCGCTGAAAGCCGACGAGGATCGCCCGGTTTCCGGTTCGCTCGGCCTTTTGGCCAAGGCGCGCAGCGACCGCGAACAGCTGGTCGCCGCCCTTTATGCGGATGCCCGCTATGAAGGGGTCGTCACCATCACCATCCAGGGCAAGGCGCTCGACGATTTGCCGCCCGACGCCGAATTTTCCGGTCCGCAGCCGATCCCGGTGGTGATCAGCATCGCCAGCGGCCCCAAATTCACGCTCGGCAACATCAGGCTGGAGGGCGATGCGGCCGGACTGGCGAGCGCCGATTTCGGCCTGATTGCCGGCGGCGATGCCGGCTCGGGCGCGGTGCTCAAGGCCGAGGCGCTGATCGTGCGGGCGCTGAAGCAGGAGGGCCGGCCGCTGGCACGGATCACCGACCGGCAGGTCGTTGCCGAGCACAACACCTCGACACTCGACGTGACGCTGACGGTGGCCGCAGGTCCGGTAGCCGGCTATGGCGACACCACCGTCGAGGGCACCGAAAAGGTCGATCGCGAGTTCACCGAATACATGACCGGGCTGAAACGCGGCCGGCAATATTCACCTGACGAGATCGACGATGCCCGCGACCGGCTGCTCGGGCTCGAAGTGTTCAACAGCGTCACGCTGAAGGAAGCCGACAGTCTCGACGCCGACGGCAACATCCCGATCGGCGTCCAGGTCAGCGAGCGCAAGCCCCGCTATTTCGGCGTCGGCGGTACCTTCTCCAACACCGAAGGGCTCGGTCTCGAAGGCTATTGGGGCCACCGCAATCTGTTCGGCCGGGCCGAAAAAGTGCGCATCGACGGCAAGATCAGCGGCATCGGCAGCAATGATCTCAGCGAACTCAACTACAATGCCGGCATCATGTTCGAGAAGCCGGGCGTGGTCGGGCCGGCCTCGAAATTCATTGCCAGCGTCAAGACCGTGCTCGAACATCCCGACGCCTACGACCATTTCTCGGTCAAGGGCAGCACCGGCCTGTCCTATGAGATCGACAAGAAGCAGACGGTTTCGGCTGAAATCGCGCTCGACTATTCCAGGATCACCGACGCTTTCGGCAAGCACAAATACCTGATCGCCAGCATCCCGCTGCAATATGTCTATGATAACAGGGACAACCGCCTCAACCCGACCAGCGGCTTCAGGGTGTTGGCCTATGCCGAGCCGAGCTACGACATTATGAGCGGTGCTGCCTTCCTCAAGCTGAAGGGCGAGGGATCGGCCTATCAGTCGCTCGACACGGCCTCGAAATTCGTGCTGGCCGAACGTGTCGCCCTGGGTTCGATCGTCGGCACCAGCCTCGAGCACGTTCCGGCCGACCGGCGCTTCTATTCCGGCGGCGGCGGTTCGGTGCGCGGCTACGCCTATCAAGGCATCGGTCCCAAGGACATCGACAATCAGCCGATCGGTGGGTTGTCCTTCTTCGAGACATCGGTCGAGATGCGCATAGCGCTGACCGACACGATCGGCATCGTGCCATTCGTCGATGCCGGCACCGTGTCGACCAAATCGACGCCCGACTTTTCCGACGTCAAGGTCGGCGCCGGCGTCGGGCTGCGCTACATCACGCCGTTTGGGCCGCTGCGCATCGACGCCGCCCTGCCGCTCAATCGCGACCGTGGCGACCCGCGTTTCGGCATCTATGCCGGCATCGGACAGGCGTTCTGACGATGAAGATGTTCAAACGCATCCTCCGCCTCTTTTTCTACACGCTGCTGATCGTGGTGGCGGCGGCCGTTGGCGCGCTCGTCGTGCTGACCAAGACCGAGCGCGGTCGCGAAAACCTCGCCGGCATCATCTCGTCCATGGCCTCATCAGCCGACAGCAAAGTCACGGTCAGCGGCATTGACGGCATCTGGTCGGGTGCGCTGACAGTGGACCATGTCGTGCTGGAAGACCGCAACGGCGCCTGGCTGGTGGCGCGCAAGGTGGCCGTCGACTGGTCGCCGCTGGCGCTGCTGTCGAAGAATTTCAGCGCCGACCGTATCGCAGCCGAGCGCATCGAACTGGCGCGGCTGCCGGTGGCGGGCACCGAGCCGAGCAAAAGCGGGTCGACAGGCCTGCCGGTTTCGCTCGACATCAAAGCAATCGATCTGCCGCAGATCGCGCTGGGTCAGCAGCTTGCCGGCAGCGGCATTGCCGAACTCGCCGCCAAGGGATCGGCCAAGGTCGATGCATCGCCGCTGGCAATTGAGACGGTGCTCAACGTCACCCGTCATGACGGCAAGCAGGGCAATGTCGACGCCAACATCCATTTCGCGCCCGCCGACAACAAGCTCGATGTCGATCTCAAGGCGTCCGAACCGGCGGATGGTATCATCGCCAACCTGCTCAAGCTGCCGGGCGCGCCGCCGGTCAACATCGTTGTTTCCGGCACCGGGCCGCTGGCCAACTGGAGCGGCGTCGGCACCTTCATGGTCGACGGTCAGATCGTCACCCAACTCACCGGCCGTCATCAGCAGACTGACAAGGGCAACCGGATAGAGGCCATGGGCGACGGTTCGTTCGAAGGCTTTCTGCCGGAACGGTTCAGATCGCTGTTCGCCGGCAAGACCAGTTTCGACTTCGCCGGAACCGCGACCACGGCCGGCGGCGTCGACATCGAGCGCGCCGCAATCGAGAGCGACGCCGTGCACGGCACCGCCGCCGGAATGGTCGACCCGAAAGGCGCCAGCGACCTGTCGGTGGAACTGGCGGCCAAAGCCGAGCCCGTGGTGATCAATGTCGGCAACGCCGCGCAGCCGATCATGGTGGCCATCAACAATGTCACCGCCCGCGCGTTTGGTGATGGCAAGGCGCCGATGATCGATGCCGGCGCTTCGCTGGTCTCGGTGGTGGCGGGCGGCTCCCAGGTGAACAATCTGGATGCGCGGATCCATTCCGACGGCTTCGACATCGAGAACCGCAGTGGCCCGGTCAGCGTGTCGCTGGTGGCGGCCGGACTGAAGACCGACGTGGCGACGTTGGCGCCGCTGATCACCGGCAAGCTGACGGCCTCTCTTGCCGGTACGGTCAGCAAGGATGAGATATCGCTCGACGAAGGCACGCTGCGCAGCGATGCGCTTAATGCCGGGCTGACGGCCAAGGTGACGCTGGCCGACCTCGCCATGACGATGAAGATGAACGCCGATGCGGTGTCGACGGCGCTGCCGCCGCAGATCAGCTCGCTACTTGGCGAACGAGTCAGATTCTCGGCGACCGCCACCCGCGATCCGCAAGGCTCCTTTGCCGCCAATTCGATCGAACTCACCTCCGGCTCGCTCAGCGCCAGTGGCACCGCCAGCGCGCAGGGCAGCGACATCCAGGCCGACATCAAGGGCAAGCTCGGCGACGTCTCGGTGCTGTCGCCGCTGGTTGGCGTGCCGGTCGCCGGCGGCGTCGATTTCGCGCTGACGGCAAGCGGCGCGCGCAACGCGCCGGATTTTTCGGTTTCGGCCGAGAGCGCCAGCCTGACGGCGTCGGGGCGTACGGTCAAAGACATCAAGCTGACCGCATCGGGCAAGGCCGACATTGTGAGCCCTGCCGCCAATGTCTCGCTGACCGGCTCGGTCGACGACCAAGCGCTCGCCATCAAGGCGGCGCTGGTGACCAGCGACGGCAAGCGCTCCATCAACGGGCTCAGCGTTGCGCTCGGCGACAACAAGGTGTCGGGCGATCTTGCGTTGGACGATCATTTCCTGCCGCTGGGCACGCTGACGATCTCCGCACCCGATATTGCGCCGCTGGCGTCGCTGGCCGGACAGACGGCGGCCGGCGATATCGGCGGCACCGTCGTCTTCGCCAAGGACGGCGAAGCGCCCACCGTCACCGTCAACGCAGCCAGCGTGTCGATTGCGCGCGGCGATGTGGCGGCCAAGGCAATCACCGTCAGCGCGCTGATCGCCAATTATCTCAACAGCCCGGCGATCTCCGGTACGATCAAGGCCGACAGCGTGACCTCGGGGACGACGGTGGTCAGCGGCATCGGCGTCGACCTCAAGCGTGACGGCGACTGGACCAATTTTACCGGCGGCGCGACCATATCAGGAATCCCGGCGACGGCCGCGGGGCGGGCGAAGATCGCCGGCGGCACGACCAGCGTCGAGATCGCGTCCGGCGAAGCGACGGTGCGCGGCATCAAGGCGGCGATCACCGAACCGTCGAGCCTGACGATCGCCGATGGCGTCACCACCATTCAAAGGCTGGTGGTCGATCTCGGCGGCGGCTCGGTGACGCTCTCCGGCACGGCAGGCCAGACGCTCGATCTGGCGGCAAATTTCTCCGCCTTGCCGGCGGCGCTTGCCAATGATTTTTCGCCCGGCCTCGATGCCGCGGGCACGCTCGACGGCACGGCGCAAATCACCGGACCATCGGCAAATCCCGACGTCCGCTTCAATGCAAAACTGGCTGGCGCCGAGACCAGCCAGACCCGCCAGGCCGGGCTCGGGCCGCTCGACCTCGATGCGGCCGGCAGTTATTCCGTGGCCGGCGGCGTGGTTCTCGACCAGGCGACGCTTTCCGGCGAAAAAATCTCCGGCAAGGCGGCCGGCACGATCAACCCGAACGGCGCCAGCGATTTCGCGCTCGACCTGACATCGTCCGGCCCAAGCTTGCCGTTGACGCTCGGCAGCACTGAGAGCCCAATCAAGCTCGAGTTGCAGGGACTGTCGGTGAAGGCGGCGGGCCAGGCTGCGCAAGCGAAGCTCGATATCTCGGCGGTGCTGCCGTCGGTGGCGACGAATTTCACCAAGGTCGAGGGCGTCGCGCTGGCGCTGCACTCCGATGCGTTCGATGTGAAAAGCCGAACCGGCCCGATCTCGGGCACGGTGACAGCGGAAAAGATCGGTCTCGACAATCCAACCATCGCGCCGCTGATTGCCGGCAAGATCACCGCCAAGGTCGCCGGCAGCCTGGCGGCGGATGCAATCACCATCGACAGCGGCTCGGTGCAGGGCGCGGCACTCGACAGCGCCTTCAATGGCCGCGTCTCCTTCGCCGATGGAGCAATCGACCTCAACCTCAATGCCGATGCGCTGTCGGCGGCATTGCCGGCAGCGGCGCGTGGCGTGCTGGCCGAGCGGACGCAGCTTAGCGCCGCGCTGAAGCGCGATACGCAAGGCAATGTCAGTGCCAATCCGGTCAAGCTGGTATCGGGCGCGCTGACTGCCGACGGCCAGGCCAGCCTTGTCGACAACAAGCTCAGCGCCAACATCAAGGGCGCGTTGGCCGACATCTCGCTGCTGTCGGGGGATGCCAAGGGCGCCATCGCGTTCGCGCTCAACGCGCAAGGGCCTGTCATGGCGCCGGACCTGTCACTGACCGTGGACAGCGACCGGCTGCTGGTGGCGGAACGCGAAATCACCAGGCTGAAGCTGACGGCCACCGGCAAGGCCGATGCAGCCAATCCGGCGGCCAATGTGCAACTGACCGGCAATGTCGCGGGACAAGCGCTGCAAGGCAGTGCGGTGCTGGCCACAGCCGACGGCAAGAGCGCCATCAACGGCCTGTTGCTTTCGCTCGGCAAGAACAAGATTTCCGGCGACCTCGCGCTCGACGAGGCTTTCGTTCCGGTCGGCACCATCGCGCTCGACCTGCCCGATATCGGACCGCTGGCAGCGCTGGCGCTGGAAAAGGCCGAGGGCGACGTGCGCGGCACCATCGCCTTCTCCAAGACCGCCGACGGTCCCAACGTCGCCGTCAAGGCTTCGACGGCTTCGATCACGCGCGGTGACCTGCAGGCAAAGACGGTGTCGATCGATGCGCTGGTCGCCAACTATCTCGCCGGGCCGGTCATCTCAGGCAAAATCCGCGCCGACAACGTCATCTCCGGCGGCACCGCCATCAGCGGCATCGATGTCGACCTCAAGCGCGACGGCGACTGGACCGGCTTTTCCGGCGGCGCCACCGTCAAGGGCATTCCGGCAAAGGCCGCGGGCCGGGTGAAAGTGGCAGGCGGCACGACCACCATCGAACTCGCTTCCGGCCAGGCCACGGTGCAGGGCATCAAGGCCGCCATCGCGCAGGCCTCGACCGTCAGCATTGCCAATGGCACGACGACACTGGACAGGCTGGTGCTCAACCTCGGCGGTGGTACGGCTACGGTGACCGGCAAGGTCGGGCAGGCGCTCGACATCAATGCCGCGCTGTCGAAGGTGCCGGCCTCGCTGGCCAACAGTTTCTCGCCGGGCCTCGATGCCGCCGGGTCGATTTCAGGGACCGTCAAGGTGACCGGCGCACCGGCCAATCCGGCTGTTGCCTTCGACATCGACGCCGGCGGGGTGCAGACATCACAGACCCGTGGCGCCGGCCTCGGCGGCATGAACATCTCATCGTCGGGTACGTTCGCCGGCAAGAAACTCACCTTCAATGCCGATATCAGCGATGGCGCCGGGCTCGGCCTCAAGGGCGGTGGCAGCGTCACCACAGCGGGCACGCCGGCGCTGGTGCTCGACTTCAACGGCAAGGTGCCGTTTTCCTTCCTCGCCGCCAAGCTTGCCGCGCAAGGCCTGTCGCTGAGCGGCACGGCCAACGTCAATGTCCAGGTGCGCGGCCCGGCGACATCGCCCGTGATCGGCGGCACTGTCAGCACGTCCGGCGCCCGCCTGGTCGACGCGCGCTCGGGCCTTGCCGTCAACGACATCGCCGCCGACGTTTCGATCGGCAATGGCGTCGCCCGGATCAACCGGCTGACCGGCACATTGTCGACACGCGGCAGCCTGTCGGCCAGCGGCACGGTCGGCATCAATCCGGCGCAAGGTTTTCCTGCTGACCTGTCGATCAAGCTGGTCGATGGCCGCTATACTGACGGGCGGGTGGTGACGGCCAATCTCGGCGGCGACCTGACCATCAAGGGACCGCTCACCTCAGCGCCGGTGATTTCGGGCACCGTCAACCTTGCCAAGACCGTCATCACCGTTCCTGAGAAGCTGCCGGGCTCGCTGACGGCACTTGGTGTCAAGCACAAGAACGCGCCGGCCAGCGTGCGGGCGCAGGACAAGGCTTTGCGCCCCGCCACCGCGAGCGGCGGTGGCGGCAGCGGCCTCAACCTCGATGTCACGGTGAACGCGCCAAACCAGATATTCATCCAGGGCAGGGGTGTCGATGCCGAGCTCGGCGGTTCGCTCAGGCTGACCGGCCCAGCATCGTCGCCGCAAGCGGTCGGCACCTTCACCTTGCAGCGCGGGCGGCTGTCGATCCTCGGCAAGCGGCTGACCTTCACCGAAGGCACGGTCGGCTTTTCCGGCTCGCTGGTGCCCTACCTCAATTTGACCGCGACATCGACGACGACAAGCGCCACCGTGACCATCGTGGTGTCGGGCGAGGCGACCAATCCAAAATTCACCTTCTCCTCGGTGCCGGCGCTGCCGGAGGACGAGGTGCTGGCGCAATTGATCTTCGGCCGTTCGATGTCGAACCTGTCGCCGCTGCAGATCGCCCAGCTGGCCGAGGCCGCGGGGCAGCTGGCCGGTGTCGGCGGCTCGACCTCGCTGCTCGAAAATTTGCGCAGCGCAATCGGCGTCGACGATCTGGATGTGACCACCGACGACCAGGGCGGCACGGCCGTGTCGGCGGGCAAGTACCTCAACGACCGCACCTATGTGACGATTCAAAAGGGCGACAAGCCGGGATCGGGCAAGGCGACGATCGACCTCAATGTGGGGCGCGGCGTCAAGCTGCGTGGCGAGGCCAATGATGGCGGCGAGGCCAAGGGCGGCATTTTCTACGAGAGGGAATACTGAGCCTTCGGCCGGCCTTTGGCCTCACCGCGGTTTGAGGCTGGCACTGGGCAGGCCTGAGTAAATGTCTCAGTTTAATCGACAAAACGAGATTCTTGAGGAATCCGTCAGGCAGTAGCAAATTTGCGCCAAGACTGTCGTTATCGCGCGAACCGCTCCCTTTTCAAAGTTGCACATTCGCTAACATGTTCCCACTCCATGCCGCTTTGACATCGTGGCCTGGATGCGGAATGTTAAAAGGCGGAAAGCCAACAATGGGAGTTAAGTCATGACAATTTACAAGAGTAATGGCGATCGCGTTCCGGATCACATCCTGGCCATGGCCGAAGAAGCCAAGGCAGGCAAGGTCGATCGCCGCGAATTCCTCGCCATGGCCAGCGTCTTTGGCGCGTCCACGGCGATGGCATACGGCATGCTCGGCCTGGTAGATCCGACGCCGGCCAAGGCCGAAGAAGTTCAAGGCAAAAAGGGTGGCATCCTCAAGGTCGCACAGTGGATCAAGGATCCCAAGGACCCGCGCAAGTCCGACTGGTCGGAAATCGCCAATGCCGAGCGCCAGGCGCTCGAACCGCTGGTCAAGTACACGACCGAATACACGTTCCGCCCCTACCTGCTGGAGAGCTGGGACGTCAATGACGACGCCACGGAGTACACGCTGCATGTGCGCAAGGGCGTGACCTGGAACAATGGCGACGCCTTCACCGCCGAGGACGTCATCTTCAACATTCGCCGCTGGGCCGACAAGAAGGCCGAGGGCAATTCGATGCCCGGCCGCCTCGGCACGCTGGTCAAGGACGACAAGCTCGACGAGAGTGCCGTGACCAAGGTCGACGACATGACCGTCAAGCTGAAGCTCGGCAAGCCGGACATCGCGCTGATCCCGAACATGTGCGACTATCCCGGCCTCATCGTTCACAAGAGCTTCGACGAGAAGGGCGGCGATTTCAAAGCCTGCCCGATCGGCACCGGTCCGTTCGAACTGGTGTCCTACGATGTCGGCCAGAAAGTGGTCTACAAGCGCCGCGAAGACAACAAGTGGTGGGACGGTGAAGTCTTCCTCGACGGCATCGAATTCGTCGACTACGGCACCGATCCGGCGGCCATGGTCAGCGCTTTCGAAGCTGGCGAAGTCCATACCAATTTCGAAACGTCGGCCGACTATGTGTCGATCCTCGACGGCATGGATCTGGTGAAGTCGGAAGTTGTTACCGCAGCCACCATCGTGTGCCGCACCAACATCAACAACAAGCCTTATGACAACCAGAAGGTTCGTCAGGCCTTGCAGCTCGGCGTCGACAACGCCGTGGTCCTCCAACTCGGTTACGGCAATGCCGGCACCGTCGCCGAGAACCACCATGTATGCGCGATCCACCCGGAATATTACGAACTGCCGAAGATCGCCCGCGATCCCGCCAAGGCCAAGGCTTTGATGGCCGAAGCCGGCCAGGCCGATTTCGAACATGAGCTGATCACGGTTGACGAGGACTGGCACAAGAATACCGGTGACGCCATCGCCGCGCAGCTGCGCGACGCGGGCATCAAAGTGAAGCGCACGGTGCTGCCGGGTTCGACGTTCTGGAACGACTGGACGAAGTACCCGCTGTCGATGACCAACTGGAACATGCGCCCGCTGGGCGTCCAGGTGCTGGCCATCGCATACCGCACCGGCGAAGCCTGGAACGAGGCCGCCTACTCGAATCCGGAGTGGGATGCCAAGCTCAACGCGGCGCTGTCGGTCGCCGACGCTACCAAGCGCAAGGAAATGATGAAGGATATCGAGCAGACGCTGCAGGATTCCGGCATCATCATTCAGCCCTACTGGCGCAAGCTCTACAGCCATTCGGTCAAGGCGGTGCAGAACTACAAGATGCACCCGACCTACGAGCGCGACTACGGCAAGATCTGGCTCGAACAGGCCTGATCGACCTGATCGGGGGAGAGGCGCTTCGCCTCTTCCCCGTCACGCCTCGCATGATCCAGAACCGGAAGCCGGCGCAGCATAGATCTGCGGACTTCTCGGGAAGGGCCACGCAATAAAACAGGGTTGATCGCATTCGAGGGCCGGTTTGAGGGCCAACTCTGCCGGCAACGGCAAAGCTGGTTTTCCAGGCTGGCTCCAACCCCAACCAGACCGGCAGGGGACCGCCATGCTTTCTTTCGTAATCCGGCGTCTCGGCACCATGGCATTGACGATGCTGTGCCTGACGATGATCGTCTTCTTCCTGATCAACCTCGAGCCGAATTTGAAGAAGCTGGCGATCAGCCAGACTGAAATGCACACCTCTGCCGAGCAGCTCGAAAGCTGGCTGGTCAACCATGGCTACCGGCAGAACTTCTTCGTACGCTACGGCCAGTGGCTGGGCGTCCTGCCCAAGCAGCCGGTGACCGATCCGGCGACGGGCAAGCCGACGCAGCGTTTTTCCTTCTGCAATGACCCGCTGGAGCCGAAATTCTCCGGCGTCCTGGAAGGCGATTTCGGCTGTTCGACCAAGTTCAAGACCAACGTTGCGTCAAAGCTCTTCCCCGCACTCGGCGCCACCGGCATTCTGATGCTTTGCGTGCTGGCCGTGATGGTGCCGATATCGCTGCTGATCGGCATTTTGGCCGGCATGCGCGAGGGGTCACGAACAGATCGAACGCTGTCCGTCGCCTCGATCGCCTCGACGGCGACGCCCGAATATGTGTCGGGCGTCATCTTCACCGTTATCTTCGCCTCCTGGCTCGGCTGGCTGAACGGTTCGGCCGCCTCGGCCAGCCAGGGTATCACCTTCTACAATTTCACCCTGCCGGTGATGACGCTGGCGATCTACGGCATCGGCTATATCGCCCGCATGACGCGCGCCTCGATGGTCGAGGTGATGACGCAGCAATATATCCGCACCGCCCGGCTGAAGGGGCTCTCTTTCGGCAGCGTCGTCGTCAAGCACGCGCTGCGCAATGCGCTGATCGCGCCGTTCACCGTCATCATGCTGCAATTCCCCTGGCTGCTCACCGGCGTCGTCATCGTCGAGGTGATGTTCCGCTATCAGGGCTTTGGCTACACGCTGGTCGAGGCCGCCGGGAACAACGACATCGACCTGCTGCTCGGCTGCTCGCTGGTCTCGGTGTTCATCGTGTTGATCACGCAGCTCATCTCGGATGTCGGCTACGCGTTCCTCAATCCGCGTATCAGAGTTCAATAGGGGGCTGGGCAGATGCAGGTCGAATATATCGGCGCCTTCAACATTGTGCTCGGCGTGATCGCACGTTTCTGGCCGGTCTGGCTGGGGCTCGCGTTGGTGATGGGGGCGAGCTTCAGCTACAAGAAAAGGCTCGGCCTTTACGGCCAGCTGTTCGACAGCGGCGTCGGCATTGTCGGCGTCGGCATCTGCCTGTTCTGGCTGTTCACCGCGATCTTCGCGTCGACCGTCGCGCCCTTCGATCCGCTTTCCCAGGTGCCGATCATGAAGGACGCGCTGCCGGGCGGGATCGAGCCGATATCCAAGCTCATCTACTATTTCGGCGGCGACAAGCTCGCCCGCGATGTCTTCTCGCGCATGGTCTATGGCAGCCAGATCGTGCTGATCATCGCACCGGCGGCGACAGGGTTCGCACTGATGGTCGGCATCACGCTCGGCCTGCCCGCCGGCTATTACGGCGGCAGGATCGACACCGTGCTGTCCTTCCTGGCCAATCTGGTGCTGGCCTTCCCGGTCATCCTGCTGTTCTACCTGCTGGTGACGCCAGGCATCATGGACACGCCCATCCCCTATGCCATGGCCGGCCTGTTCTTCCTTTTCCCGATCATTTTCTTTTCCGTGCTGTTCTGGACCCGCTACAAGAACCGGCCGGACCGGCTCTACATATTGCTCGGGCTGACGCTGGTCCTTGGCGGCTGGGTCTATGCCGGCCTGGTGTTCGATGCCGATCCGTTCAAGGTCATCCACATCGATCCCAACCAGCTCAACATCTTTGTGGCGGTGGTATTCGCCTCCAGCCCCGGCGTGTTCCGCATCGTGCGCGGCCTTGTGATGGACATCAAGACACGCGACTATGTGGCGGCGGCGCAGACACGCGGTGAATCGCCCTGGTACATCATGCTGTGGGAGATCCTGCCCAATGCGCGTGGACCGCTGATCGTCGATGCCTGCCTGCGCATCGGTTACACCACGATCCTGCTCGGCACGCTGGGGTATTTCGGTCTCGGCCTGGCGCCGGAGAGCCCGGACTGGGGCACCGCGATCAAGGATGCCAGCCGCCTGCTGCGCTCCTTCATCCACCCGGCGCTGCCGCCGACGATCGCGCTGATGTCGTTCGTGCTGGGACTGAACCTGCTCGCCGACTCGCTGCGCGAACAATCGATGAAAGACTGATCTGCGGGTTTTGGCCCGGCGCATGAAAAATAGGATTGGAGCGACCCATGAATGAGGCAGTTCGAAATCCCCCAAAGTCGACCAATGGGCCGATCATCGAGATCGAGAACCTGTCGATCTCCTTCTTCACCCGCAAGGGCGAGATCCCCGCCGTCATGGACTTTTCCTGCACGGTCATGCCCGGCGAAGCCATGGGCATCGTCGGCGAATCCGGCTGCGGCAAGTCGACCGTGTCGCTCGGCATCATGCGCGATCTCTCCAACATCGGAAAGATCGTCGGCGGCAAGATCAAGTTCCAGGGCAAGGACATGGGCGAGCTCTCCGACGAGGAGCTGCGGTCCATTCGCGGCAACAAGATCGCCATGATCTATCAGGAGCCGATGGCGAGCCTCAATCCGGCGATGAAGGTCGGCCAGCAATTGATGGAAGTGCCGCTGATCCACGACAAGGTATCGAAGGAAGAGGCCTACAAAAGGGCGCTGGAAATGGTGCGGGCGGTGAAACTGCCCGACCCCGAGCGCATGATGCGTTCCTATCCGCACCAGCTTTCCGGCGGCCAGCAGCAGCGCATCGTCATCGCCATGGCGCTGCTGTCGAAGCCGGCGCTGCTTCTGCTCGACGAGCCGACCACCGCGCTCGACGTGACGGTGGAGGCCGGCATCGTCGAACTGGTCAGGGGGCTCGGCGAAAAGTTCGGCACGTCGATGATCTTCGTGTCGCACAATCTCGGCCTGATCCTGGAGACGTGTGACCGGATCACGGTGATGTATTCGGGCGAAGCGGTCGAGACCGGCAAGATCAAGGACGTGTTCGACCGGATGCGTCATCCCTATACGCAAGGGCTGTTCCGCTCGATCCCGCTGCCGGGCGCCGACAAGAATTCGCGGCCACTAATCTCGATCCCCGGCCAGTTGCCGCTGCCGCACGAGCGGCCCAAGGGCTGCAATTTCGGCCCGCGCTGCCACCATTTCGTCGAGGGCGTCTGCAACGCCGCCGAAATCCCGATGATCGAAGTCGCCGGTCACGAGGGGCATTTCTCGCGCTGCGTACGCTTCAACGAGATCGACTGGGAAGCACTGCCGCCCGGCGCCAAGAAGGTCAATGAGCGCGTCGTGCCCGGCGCGCCGGTGCTCAAGATCGAGGACCTCAGGAAATACTACAAGGTCGGCGGCAGCGAAGTGTTCGGCTCCAGCGAGGGCCGCGTCGTCAAGGCCAATGAGACGATCTCGTTCATGGCGCGCGAATCCGAAACCGTCGCCATCGTCGGCGAATCCGGCTGCGGAAAGTCGACGCTGGCCAAGGTGCTGCTCGGGCTGGAGACGGCAAGTTCAGGCACCGTGACGCTGGGCAACAAGCAGATCCAGTCGACCGGCATCGAGAAGCGCAGCGTCGATACGGTGTCGTCGATCCAGATGGTGTTCCAGAACCCGTTCGACACGCTCAATCCCAGCCACTCGGTCGGTTCGCAGATCATCCGCACGCTGGAGAAATTCAATGTCGGCAACAATGTTGCCGAGCGGCGCAAGCGCATGCTGGAACTGCTCGACCTAGTGAAGCTGCCGCGCGCTTTCGAAACACGCAAGCCGCGCCAGCTGTCCGGCGGCCAGAAGCAGCGTATCGGCGTGGCGCGCGCCTTCGCCGGCGATGCCAAGGTGGTGGTGGCCGACGAGCCGGTCTCGGCACTCGACGTGTCGGTGCAGGCGGCCGTGACCGAGCTGTTGATGGACATCCAGCGCAAGAACAAGACGACGATGCTATTCATCAGCCACGATCTGTCCGTCGTGCGCTACATCGCGGACCGCGTTGTCGTCATGTATCTCGGCTACATCGTCGAGCAAGGCACGACAGACCAGATCTTCGCGCCGCCCTATCACCCCTATACCGAGGCGCTGCTGTCGGCGATCCCGATTGCCGACACCAGCGTGGTCAAGAAGCACATCGTGCTCGAAGGCGACATCCCGTCGGCGATGAACCCGCCGAGCGGCTGCCCGTTCCAGACGCGGTGCGGCTACAAGAAGCTGGTGCCCGACAATCTGTGCGAGACCAAGGTGCCGCCGGTCAAGCATCTCGGCGACGGCCATATGAGCCTGTGCTGGCTGTCGGACGATGTGCTGGCGACGATGGAGCCGGTCATCAAGTTCGACAAGGAGCACGCGGCGCATGAGGGTGTGCCGGAAGATGCGCCGCATGGCAGCGGCTCGGGTTCGACAGGAACAGCGCCCAACCGGCCGCGTGGCAAAGCGTCGACCGCGGAAGCGGACGAGATCGGCGAGGCCGTGGAGCAGGGTCAGGCCGGGATGCGAGCCCGTCGCAACAAAGTAGTCGACGAGGCTTCCGAAACCGGTGTCAAAAGGCCGAAAGATACGACAAGGCGGCACTAAACCAGGAAGGGTGCTAGTTTTCGCATTGCTGCAGTTGGACGGCTTAGTCGCGGGCCATCCTTGTCGGTCGCCCGCGCGTAGCCCTGCACGCCGGCATCGCCGCGGTTGCCGCGGCCATAGGCTGTCCAGCCGAGATAATAGGCGAGGTGCAGTCGCGGAGGGGCCGATGTACATTCTCTATGGCGGTGACTTCACCCGCGCTCCTCTTGTCCAGTGGGTGCTTGAGGAAGGCAAGGTCCGCTATGAGCTCAGAAAAATTGACATTCTGAACGGTGAGCACCGCAGCGCGGAATTCCTGGCGATAAATCCGGCCGGGCTCGTGCCGGTGCTGATCACGCCTGAGGGCGAGGCGCTCTACGAGGTGGCCGCGCTGATGCTTTGCCTGGCCGAACGGCATCAGCTCACGGAGCTTGCGCCTGCGGTGACCGACCCGGACTGGGGCCTCTTTCTCTCGACGGTTTTTCATATCGCCGCAGATATACAGTCCGAGATGAAGCGCTTCCATTACCCGCATCGCTTCTCGCTGAGACGAGACGATGACGCTGGGGTTCAGGACCTGGCAAAATCGACGGTTCTCAGCCGCCTGAAGATCATGAACACAAGGCTGGCACTAAGAGGCCCTTACGTCCTGGGGCCTCGTTTCTCACTTGCGGATTTCTATCTGAGTTTTTGGATCGCCTATCTTGACCGCCAAATGGTGTGCGAGCAGCTTCCGTCGATTGCCAGGCTATACGAGTTGGTTCGCTCTCGCCCCAGCGCAACTCCCTATATCGAAGAGACCGAAAGAGCGGCGGATGCTTATGCTGCGATGATGAAGAAGCATCCCGGAGGCGTCATAGCCTGATCGATCCCGACGGACCTCACGCCTTGTATGCGCGCTCGCTCAGTTGCTGCCGCATTGCTGTAGCTGGACGGCGTAGTCGCGGGCCATCTTGTCGGTCGCCCGCGCATAGCCTTGCACGCCGGCATCCCCGCGATTGCCGCGGCCATAGGCGGTCCAGCCGAGATAGTAGGCGAGGTAGAGATTGTAGGTGTCGTTGCGGGCGACGCCGAAGGTGTCGGCGGTTTTGGAATGATACCAGCCGACGAAATCGACGGCATCGGCGAATTTCGTGCGCCGCGCCGCCCAGCTGCCGGTCTCGCTCTGATATTGCGACCAGGTGCCGTCGAGTGCCTGCGAGAAACCAGTGGCCGAGGAGACGTGCTTCCACGGAATGAAGCCGAGCAGTTTTGTGCGCGGCGGCCTGGCGTTGCTCTTGAAGCCGGACTCCTTGCGCACCGTCGCCATCAGCACCGGCACCGGGATGCCGTATTTCTGCGAGGCGCGTTCGGCCGCAGCCTGCCAGTTGTCGAACCAGCCATCGTTCTGGTCGAAGACGGCGCAGACATCGTTGATGTGGCTCGGCGGCGTCGCGCAGGCCGAAAGCCCCAGCAGCACACCAACCGCTACAATTTTACTAAAACTCGACACACGCATTGGAAGACGAATAGGCCGAAATCATAAAGGGAATCTTGCTGCGTTTCTTAACGGCTTGCCGGCCCGGCTCAACCTAAGAGAGCCTGTATCATTATTCCGACCTTTTGCGTCGTTTTTGTCTTCATCGGAATCCGGAAATGCCGCCTTGGCTAAAATCACGCCTGTGAAGGGCGGATTTCTGACAGCCACATTCCGATGCTGGCGCTCTGATGCCGGCATGAATGAACCAAGACGCAAGCGCGGCGCCGAGCGAACCAGCAACAGGGGGCCGTCGGCCATCCCGCAACTGCCGCTCAGGCGCGTGACCAATCCCTATCCACCGATGGCAATGCTGTCGGCCGACCAGATCGAGGCGATCCATCAGGCCTCGATGCATATTCTGGAAAATTTCGGCATCGAGGTGATGAGCCCGCGGGCGCTGTCACTGTTCGAGAAGGCAGGCGCCACGGTCGATCATGCGACGGCGAATGTCCGCATCGACAGGGGCCTTGTCGCCGAGGCGCTGAAGACCACGCAGTCCAGCTATCGGCTGACGCCGCGCAATTCGGCCAACACTATTCATCTCGGCGGCAACACGATCAATTTCACCCTCGTCGCCGGGCCGCCCAATGTGCATGACATGGAGCGTGGCCGGCGAGCCGGCAATTTGCGCGACTATGCCGATCTCACCCGGCTGGCGCAGCATTTCAACTGCATCCACATGCTCGGCAACCAGGTCTGCGCGCCGGTGGAGCTGCCGGCCAACACCAGGCATATGGACACCTATTTCACCAATCTGACGCTGACCGACAAATCCTTCCATGTCTCGGCGATCGGCAGGGGCCGGGCGCTCGACGGCATCGAGATGATGGCGATCGCGCGCGGGCTGACGCTGGATGAGATGCGTGACGATCCCGGCATCGCCACCATCATCTCGGTCAACTCGCCGCGCCGCTTCGACGAGATGATGGCCGAAGGCCTGATGACCATGGCCGAGTTCGGCCAGTCGGTGGCGGTGACGCCGTTCACCCTGATGGGCGCGATGAGCCCGGTGACGTTGGCCGGCGCATTGGCGCAGCAGAATGCCGAAGCGCTGTTCGGTGTGGTGTTGACGCAGCTGGTGCGCCCCGGCGCGCCGGTGATGTACGGCGCCTTCACCTCCAATGTC
The DNA here is from genome assembly GCF_013520985.1 of Mesorhizobium neociceri. GTDB lineage: Bacteria > Pseudomonadota > Alphaproteobacteria > Rhizobiales > Rhizobiaceae > Mesorhizobium > Mesorhizobium neociceri. The sequence goes on from NZ_JACDTY010000001.1 coordinate 366,457, forward strand.
GACATGAAGTCGGGCGCGCCGGCTTTCGGCACGCCGGAGAACACCAAGGCCAACATCGCCTCGGGGCAATTGGCGCGGCGCTACAATCTGCCCTATCGCACGACGCCGGGTTCGGCCTCCAACGCCGCCGACGCGCAAGGCGCCTATGAGACGCTGATGGCGCTGTGGGGCACGGTGCTTGGCCACGGCAATCTTGTCTACCACGCCGCCGGCTGGCAGGAGGGCGGGCTGACGGCATCGTTCGAAAAGCTCATCATCGATGTCGAGATGATCCAGCACATGATGGAGTTCCTGCGCCCGATCGTGGTTGACGAGGCAGAGCTCGCGGTCGAGGCGCTGGGCGCGGTGCCGACCGGTGGCCACTTCTTCGGCGAGCCGCACACGCTGGAACGCTATGCCACCGCCTTCTACCAGCCGATGCTGTCCAACTGGCAGAATTACGAGGCGTGGCAGGAGGCCGGTGGTCTCGACACGACGGCGCGGGCGACCCGGCTTTGGAAGAAGGCGCTGGAAGACTATGTCGAGCCGGTGATGGATGTCGCCGTGCGCGAAGCGCTGGAGGCGTACATGGCTAGGCGCAAGGAAGCGATCGGGCAAGGCGAGCCGTGACGCTTTCCATCCTGATTCATCTCACCCATCCAACTCATTGATAACAGAGCAAAACTCATGAAATCGCATGCAAAGGTGGTGGTCATTGGCGGTGGCGTGGTCGGCTGCTCTGTGCTGTTCCATCTGGCCCGCCATGGCTGGACGGATGTGGTGCTTCTTGAGCGCGATGAGCTGACTTCCGGCTCGACCTGGCATGCGGCCGGCGGCATGCACACGATCAATGGCGACCCCAACGTCGCCAAGCTGCAGAAATACACGATCTCGCTCTACAAGGAGATCGAGGAGCTGTCTGGTCAAGCGACCGGCGTGCACCTGACCGGCGGCGTGCTTCTGGCGGCGACCGAGGCGCGGCTCGACTGGCTGCGCGGCGTCGTTGCCAAGGGGCGATATCTCGGCATCGACCTTGAAGAAATCTCGGCCAATGAAGCAGCCGAACTGATGCCGCTGCTCGACCCGAAACAGTTTGTCGGCGCTGTCCGCAACAAAGAGGATGGCCATCTCGATCCCTCGGGGGTGACGCACGCCTATGCCAAGGCGGCGCGCAAGCTCGGCGCCGAGGTCGAGCGTTTCACCAAGGTGGAAGACATTGTGCGGCGGCCCGACGGGATGTGGCGTGTCATCACCAACAAGGGCGAGGTGGTGACCGAGCATGTCGTCAATGCCGGCGGCCTGTGGGCGCGGGAGGTTGGCCGCATGGTTGGGCTGGAACTGCCGGTGCTGGCGATGGAGCACATGTACCTGATCACCGAGGACATGCCCGAGGTCGCGGCGTGGAACGCCAAGACCGGCACGGAGATCATCCATGCTGTCGATTTCGACGGCGAGCTCTATCTGCGCCAGGAGCGCGGCGGCATGCTGATGGGCACGTACGAGAAGGCCAACAAGGTCTGGTCCGAGTTCTCCACGCCGTGGAATTTCGGCCATGAATTGCTGGAACCGGATATCGACCGCATCGCGCCGTCGCTCGAGGTCGGCTTCCGGCATTTCCCGGCCTTCGAGAGGACCGGCATCAAGCAGATCATCAACGGCCCCTTCACCTTCGCGCCCGACGGCAATCCGCTGGTCGGGCCGGTGCGCGGCCTTCCCGGCTTCTGGGTCGCCTGCGGCGTCATGGCGGGCTTTTCACAGGGCGGCGGTGTGGGGCTGGCACTGTCGAACTGGATGATCGAGGGCGATCCCGGCGCCGACATCTGGGCCATGGATGTGGCGCGCTATGGCGACTGGGCGACGATGGCCTACACCAACGCCAAGGTGCGCGAGAATTATTCGCGCCGCTTCTCCATCCGTTTCCCCAATGAAGAACTGCCCGCCGGACGGCAGCTGAAGACAACGCCGATCTACGATTTGCTGTCGGCCAAGGGCGCGCAATGGGGCGTGTCCTATGGGCTGGAAGTGCCGCTGTGGTATGCGCCCGAGGGCGTCAAGGATGAGTTCTCCTGGCGGCGGTCCAGCGACTTCACCCATGTCGCCAAGGAGGTCGCGACGGTTCGTGAAGGCGTCGGCCTGGCGGAGATTTCGAACTTTGCCAAATACAAGGTGACGGGCGAGGGAGCCGCCGCCTGGCTCGACAGGATCTTTGCCTGCAAACTGCCGAAGCCTGGCCGCATGACGCTGGCGCCGATGCTGAAGGACGACGGCAAGCTGATCGGCGATTTTACATTGGCCAATATCGGCGACGGCGAGTGGTTCATCGCTGGATCCGGTGTCGCCGAGCAGTATCATATGCGCTGGTTCGAGGCGCATTTGCCGGGGGATGGTTCGGTGCGCATCGAGGCGCTCGGGCAAAAACTCACCGGTCTGGCGATCGCCGGTCCGAAGGCGCGGGAGGTGTTGGAAAAGGTCACCCGCGCCGATGTCGCCAATGCCGCGTTTCCATTCATGGCAGTCGCCAAGATAGACATCGGCATGGCGCCATGCCTGGTCGGCCGCGTCAGCTACACCGGTGATCTCGGCTACGAGATCTGGGTGGCGCCGGAATACCAGCGCGCTGCCTTCCAGGCGCTGATGGCGGCGGGCGAAGAATTCGGCATTGGCCTGTTCGGCTCGCGCGCGCTCAATGCGCTGCGGCTGGAGAAGAACTACGGCTCATGGGCGCGCGAATACCGGCCGATCTACGGGCCGCTGGAGGCCGGGCTCGACCGTTTCGTCGCCTATGGCAAGGACGCCGATTTCATCGGCAAGGCCGGCGCTCTTGCCGAGCGCAAGCAAGGCGGCAAGCTCAGGCTGCGCACCTTCATCCTCGAAGCCGACGATGCCGATGTCATCGGCGACGAGCCGATCTGGTACGATGGCGCGGTGCGCGGCTGGGTGACGTCAGGCGGCTATGCGCACCATCCGAAAAAGTCCGTCGCTCTCGGCTATGTGCCGACGGAGATCGCCGACGAGAGCGACGGGTTTGAGATCGAACTTTTGGGCAAACGCCACACGGCGCGCATGCAGGCGGCGCCGCTGTTCGATGCGAATTTCGAACGCATGAGGGGATGAAGGCTCACCCCCTTTGTCCCGCCCTTGTCAGGCGTTGCGACGGTTGTCGAGCGCGAAGGCGCCGGCGCCGGCAAACACCAGATAGAGGAAGATGAAGCAGAAGGAGATCGCCACGTCGCCGTTGTTGTTGATCGGGAAGAAGTCGCGCGGGAAGTGCGCCATGAAATAGGCGATGGCCATCTCGCCGGCCAGCAGGAAGGCAACGGGCCGAGTGAGGAGACCGAGCGCCAGCAGGATGCCGCCGGCGAATTCGATAATGCCTGCCGTCGTCGTCAGTCCGGTGAGAGCGTGAGCCTCGGCGCTTACGGGGAAATTGAACAGCTTCTGCGAGCCATGCTCGATGAACTGCAGGGCCGTGATGATGCGCAGCACGCCGAGCATCTGCGGCTGAAATCTGCTGAGACCGTCAAAAAGCTTCATCTAAAACTCCATTTTTCCAACCCTTCGGCCCGGCCATAGATTATCGCCTGGCCTCGGACCATTCACTTCCCATGGCCTGCCATCAACAATCGGTGATTGAAAATTGTTTTCAGTCTGGACTTCGATAGTTGTTCTCGCTATGGTTGCATGCGTATCGCTATGGTTGTATATCTGCGCGTAGACACTCCAAACCAGATGGGTTCCCTTAGCCATGAAAAAAGTCACCATCAGCCTGTTCGCAATCCTTGCGGGCACCAGCGTCGCCATGGCCGCCGACAGCGGCTGCGATGCCTTCAAATGGCCGGTGACACGTGAACAGGAACTATTTCCGGCAGCGCCAGCCGCGCAGTCCGGCGGTGCTGTGACAGTCGGGCAAGCGGTGGATTTCACGCTCGCGGCGGTCGACACGATTAGCTTTGCCGTGCCGCCGGAACGCGCGCCGGCAGCCGGGACATTCGGCGCGACGGCAAACGTCGCCGTGCCTCCGGAGGGCGAGCTCCAGATCAGCCTGTCCGATGAGGCGTGGGTCGACGTCATTCAGAATGGCCAAGCCTCGAAGTCCGTGGCTTTCAGCGGTGTGAAGACCTGTCCCGGCATCCGCAAGAGCGTGCGCTTCAAACTTGCGGCCGGGGCGGCCACGATCCAGCTCAGTGGCGCCAAGAAAGAGAACCTCAAGGTCGCTGTGTTAGCGCCGGAATGACTTTGCGTCCCGGTGCGTTTCTCATCGCACCTGGCAGTGCGATGAGAGCAGTCCGTGACGATGTAATACCGGATCAGCGTCCCGGTGCGATCAGCGCGAAATAGGCGCCTTGCGGATCGGTGAACTGGGCGATCCATTGGCCGGTCGGCACCGGCATCGGACCCATGACGATCTTGCCGCCATTGTCGGTGACACGTTTGGCGGCGGCGTCGATGGCATCGACATTGAAGTAGAACAGCCACACCGGCACCGGCAGCTGCGGCGGCTTGTTCATGATGCCGCCGCCGGATTCAGGGCCGGCCGAGAAGGTCTGGTAGATGCCCATCTCGCCGATGTCCATGCTCCCGGCATCGGTCCAGCCGAACTGGCTTGAGTAGAAGTCGAAGGCCGCCTGCCGGTCCGCTGCATAGAGTTCGTGCCAGCCGACATGGCCAGGCGTCGTTGCCGGAAGGACGGGCTGGTCGGGACCATTGGGCTGCAGGAACATGAAGGCAGCGCCCTGTGGATCGGCGACGACCGAGAAGCGGCCGACGCCGGGAATGTCGTCCGGCTCGCGGTGAACAGCCCCGCCGGCGGCCTTCAGCGCCTTGGTCGAGGCATCCGCGTCCCTGGTGTGGATATAGCCGAGCCATGCCGGCTTCATGCCCATCTTGGCGGCGTCCTCGGGCATGGTCATCAGCCCGCCGACGCCACGCTCGGCGGAGTTCACCACGATGTAGCGCGGCATACCGGGAGCCTTGTCGAAGGGCTCGGCCTTCCAGCCGACGACGGTGGTGTAGAACGCTTCCGCCGCATCGAGGTCGTTGGTCATCAGCTCGTACCAGAAGAAGGGCATTGGGGTTTTCGGCATTTTTTCGGTCTCCTCACCTTCATGCATCGATCGTTGTCCGATCCATCAGAGAACGTTTTCAGCGACGCGAATCCGACAGCGAACCGCAGAAAATTCAACGTGTGGGTGAACACATCGTTCCCCACTTCGCCCCACCCGGCGGCTTGCACGCACGGCGGTTTTCGACTTTCCTTAGGGCGAACGAGGGGTAGTCGTTTCATGCGCCGGATGTCGCTCACGCCTGAGCTTGTTTCACTGTGCCATCGCGCGATGAAAGCAGTTCCGGGTCGATGCTATGGGCAACACCTTTAAGCCTTGCCGCCCATCAGCAGCAAACCAGAATTTTCCACTTGGGATTGACCCGGTGGGAGAATTTCAACCGTATCCTTCGCCTCGTCAAAATGGACAAGGGCGTGCTTGTGTAGGTCCTTCAGGACCGTGTTTCGGAAATAGCTTGGGTTTTTGTAATCTACCCAATGCCTCAACACCGTCCTGTCTACTGGCTTCCCTTCGGCATACAGCAGGATCAACACCTTCTGACTGACCGTCTTGGCAGGTTCGAGTATCCGTCTGGTGTCACCACTCGTCCAGACTATCTGGAAAGTCCGTGCCGTGACGGCCTCGACTAGCGCGTGAGCATCGTCAAGGGCTAGGGTAGACAGTTGGCGGATGAACTCTGCCATGACCCATTTCATGCCTCGCAGAAAGAACTCTGCGTCCATGTGGTTGGGGCTGACCTCTGCGCTAACATGACCAATGGCTCGATTGTTGCGTAACTCGTAGAGCGCAATAAGGATCTTGGGTATCTGGACGCACATACCCCTGCCCTTTGTCTTGTTGTGTTCCTCCAGTAGGTTGCAGCTTTTCGGGAAGTTGTCGGGCTTGTGCGCAGTGTACGGAAACTTACCCGCCACGTGCCCGGCGCAGATGCAGTAGGCAATCTCGCAGAATTTGCCGGCCTTGACGCCGACTGCTTCCCAATCGCCCGCGCGGAACTCGTCCATCGCCTGCTCGAACTCGGCAAGGAGCGGTTCTTTCAGGCCGTCAGGAAGGGCCTTGAGGGCATCGCGGATAGAGGCCGAGCTCACGCTAGTCCCTATCCCAGAAATATGTCCAAGGCCCATTTCCAACCTTGGTTCGTTGAATAGTGCCTTTTTTGAACATGCCATCTAGTGCAGCCGAAACTTGATTGGATTGGTACGTCCAACCCTTTTCTCTAAGCCCGGCAGTGATGGCCGGAAGGCCGCGGTGCTCTTTGAAGAAGCCATCACCCCTTAGTGTGAAGATGCGGTCGCCACATGCCTGTCCCCTCGGCGGTATGACTCCTTTCCTGCGCTTGGCCTTCGCCTTGCCACCATCCCCTGCGGGCGCTACGTCGCCGTTTGCCAGAAGCTCGTCTTCGCCATCCTGGCCAGATGCTAGGCTACGCGGCCGACTACCAAATCCGGCTTGTTCGATCAGCGGCAAGAACTTAGCGAGTGCACCCTCGACAAATTCTCTCTCGCCTTCGATCTCTATTACACCGGGGTGCGTCGATATGAACTCGATTTGCCATGTGTTCGACTCGCTCTTGAGCTTTGGTCGAACAATTGAGGCCGCCGCACCCTTAAATCAAGACAAATGGAACAAAGGCGCGTGCTTACAAGCGTTTACGCACGACTATTTGAGATACGGACGTTCGGCCTATGCGAAAACTTGTCGGGATCAGTTCTGCCCAGGCGGGGTAGATACCGGTAGGCCGGTGGGCATGTAGAACCCTGCTGGTCCGTCCTTGGTTTTGATGCTGAGTCAATTACGCTTGCCGTTCTCAGATACGTTTAGGTAAAGGCCGCCCCGTCGCCATGGCGCGTTCCGGGGGTCAAACTTGCCCTTTCATGCGTGATCCATCCTAGGACGATCTTCGCGACGCAAATCCGACATTGGCCACACAATAATGACGGTGCGTTCACAAGCGTTCCACGGCTTGCGCGCTTTGTGGTTTTCCCCTTTTCTGGCGCCAACGGGGTTTTTGTTCCATGCATCGTCAAATGTCGCTCACGTCCGAGCTCGTCTCACTGTGCCACCGCGAGGAGGCCGATCCCGGGCCTGATGGCAGCTGGACGCAGTTGACCGACGAGGACTTCCGCACCCTTGCCTTACGGCTCTCCGAAGAAGCCGATGCGGGGCCGTTATGGGTGTTCGCCTATGGCTCGTTGATCTGGAAGCCAGCCTTCGAATCCGTCGAGCGACAGCGCGCCACTGCTTTCGGTTGGCATCGCTCGTTTTGCCTCGACATGGTGCGCTGGCGCGGCACCGCAGCGCAGCCGGGGCTGATGATGGCGCTTGAGCGCGGCGGGCGATGCGATGGCGTCATCTACCGCCTGCCGGACGGCGACAAGCCAGAACAGATCGAACGGTTGTTGCGGCGCGAGATCGACGACCATGAAAGTGTCAGCTCGGTCCGGTGGGTTCCGGTGCGCACGGCCCAAGGGGTGGTGCGAGCGCTCGGCTTCTGGGTCGGGGTGACGGGCAGGGGGACGTCGCTTGGGCAGCCGCTGGACATAGTGGCAAAGGTGCTGGCCCGGGCCTGCGGCCATGCCGGCTCAGGTGCGGAGTATCTCTACAACACCGTCAGCCACCTCGAGGAATTCGGCATTCGCGACCGCAATCTATGGCGATTGCAGCAACTGGTCGCCGACGAGATAAGGTCGATCCATGGTGGTGCTGCAAGCTCCGGCCTTTCGCCCGCGACATAGGTCGAAAGCCCATAACATGAGTAAAAAAATCATGTTATTATCAAAGGTTTTCAGAGGCTTGCGCCGAAAATTGACCAATTGATAAAAAAATAAAACGTGCTAGCCTTCCCCAAAACGAAAACATGGGGAACTGACGATGCCAGAAGGCCAGTTCAAGGACGGTATTGCCGGCGGACGGCTCCCGGCCGACCAGTACGCCGAGAATTTTTCCGACCTGCATCCGCCGCTCGACCACCACGAGGCGCTGGTCGAATCCGACCGCTGCTATTTCTGCTATGACGCGCCGTGCATGAACGCGTGCCCGACCTCGATCGACATTCCGCTGTTCATCCGCCAGATCTCGACCGGCAATCCGATCGGCTCCGCCAAGACGATTTTCGACCAGAACATCCTGGGCGGCATGTGCGCCCGCGTCTGCCCGACCGAGACGCTGTGCGAAGAGGTCTGCGTGCGTGAGGTAGCGGAAGGCAAGCCGGTGCAGATCGGCCGCCTGCAGCGCTACGCCACCGATGTCGCCATGGCCGAGCACAAACAGTTTTATCCGCGTGCGGAATCGACCGGAAAATCGGTCGCTGTGGTTGGCGCCGGGCCGGCCGGTCTTGCCGCCGCCCACCGGCTCGCCCGCCACGGCCATGAGGTGACCATTCTCGAAGCCCGCCCGAAGGCCGGCGGCCTCAATGAATATGGCATCGCCGCCTATAAGAGCATCGACAATTTCGCCCAGGCCGAGGTCGACTATGTCACCGCCGTCGGCGGCATCGACATCCAGAACGGCAAGGCGCTCGGCCGCGACTACCAGCTGTCGGACCTGACCAGGAACTACGATGCCGTCTTCCTCGGCATGGGGCTTGGCGGCGTCAATGCGCTGCGCGCCGATGGCGAGGATGCCGACGGCGTCACCAATGCCGTCGAGTTCATCGCCGAACTGCGCCAGGCCAGCGATCTTTCCAGCCTGCCGGTCGGCCGGCGCGTCGTCGTCATCGGCGGCGGCATGACGGCGATCGACGCGGCGGTGCAGTCGAAGCTGCTCGGCGCCGAGGAAGTGACGATCTGCTACCGGCGCGGCCAGGAGCACATGAACGCCTCCGAATTCGAGCAGGATCTGGCCGCCGCCAATGGCGTCACCATCCGTCACTGGCTGCAGCCGAAGCGGGTCATTGCCGAAGGCGGCAAGGTGTCGGGCATCGAGCTCGAATACACCGCCATGAACGGCGACAAGCTCGCTGGCACCGGCGAGCGGCTGACGCTCACCGCCGACCAGGTGTTCAAGGCGATCGGCCAGAGCTTTGTGCCGGCCGCGCTCAACGGCAGTGGTGCTGCGATCGAACTCGAAGCCGGCCGCATCAAGGTCGATGCGGAAGGGCGCACCTCGCTCGCCAATGTCTGGGCCGGTGGCGACTGCATCTTCGGCGGCGACGACCTGACGGTCTCGGCCGTGGCACAAGGCCGCGATGCGGCTGAGAGCATCAACAGGAGTCTGACGCAGGGATAGAGATCATGGCCTCGGTGGAATCGGGCATCGCCCGTCACTACGACGTATCGGATCTGGAGCAGCACATTCTTGCCGTGCTCGCCGATACCGGCGTGGACATTGGCCATCTGCGCGCCGGCGATCTCGAAGCGGTCGACGAGTTCCACATTGGCGGTATCGCCGCCACCAGGGAACTCATCGGCCAGATGGGTTTGAAGCCGGGGGCCAGGCTGCTCGACATTGGTTCCGGCGTGGGTGGTCCAGCCCGCTTTGCCGCCAACAATGCCGGCGCCGATGTCACCGGCATTGATCTGACGCAAAGCTATGTCGACATCGCGACCAGCCTGTCGAAGCGGGTGGGAATGGCCGACAAAGTCCGGTTCGTGCAGGGCAGCGCGCTGGACATGCCGTTCAGCAACAAAAGCTTTGATACGGCCATGATCCTGCATGTCGGCATGAATCTTCCCGACAAGAAAAAGCTGATGAGCGAGGCGGCGCGTGTGCTCAAGCCGCGCGGCGTCTTTGCCGTCTACGATGTGATGCGGCTCAAGGCAGGTGCGCTGACCTATCCGCTGCCATGGGCATCGGATGAGAGCATGTCCTTCGTCGCCACGCCCGACGACTATCGCTCGGCTGCTGCGGCTGCAGGGTTCTCTGTAACCGCCGAGCGCCCACGCGGCGTCTTCGCCATCGAATTTTTCGCCACGATACGCGCCCGGATGGCTGTGGCGCAGACGGAAGGCAAAAAGCCGCCGCCCGGCGTTAATCTCATCATGGGCGAGAACGCCCGCACCAAGATCGCCAATCTCACCGCCGCGCTTGAAGGCGGTATTCTCGCACCCGTCGAACTGCTCCTTCGTCTCGGTTGAAAGGGACCTGTCATGGCTGACATCCGCAACAATTTCGTCGGCATCAAATCGCCCAACCCGTTCTGGCTGGCCTCGGCGCCGCCGACTGACAAGGCCTACAACGTCATCCGCGCCTTCAAGGCGGGCTGGGGCGGCGTTGTCTGGAAAACGCTGGGTGAGGAAGGTCCGCCAGTGGTCAATGTCAACGGTCCGCGCTACGGCGCGATCTGGGGCGCCGACCGGCGCCTGCTCGGCCTCAACAATATCGAGTTGATCACCGACCGCGATTTGCAAGTCAATCTGCGTGAGATCAAGCAGGTCAAGAAGGACTGGCCCGACCGCGCCATCGTCGTCTCGCTGATGGTGCCTTGCGTCGAGGAAAGCTGGAAGGCGATCCTGCCGGTGGTCGAGGAGACCGAGGCCGACGGCATCGAGCTCAATTTCGGTTGCCCGCACGGCATGTCGGAGCGCGGCATGGGGGCGGCGGTCGGCCAGGTGCCGGAATACATCGAAATGGTGGTGCGCTGGTGCAAGCAAAATACTCGCATGCCTGTCATCACCAAGCTGACGCCCAACATCACCGATGTGCGCAAGCCCGCGCGCGCGGCACTCTCCGGCGGCACCGACGCGGTGTCGCTGATCAACACCATCAACTCGATCACCGGCGTCGATCTCGACTCATTCGCACCGCAGCCGACCATCGACGGCAAGGGCTCGCATGGCGGCTATTGCGGTCCGGCGGTGAAGCCGATCGCCATGAACATGGTCGCCGAGATCGCCCGCGACCCCGAGACCCACGGCCTGCCGATCTCCGGCATTGGCGGCATCACCACCTGGCGCGATGCAGCCGAATTCATGGCGCTCGGCGCCGGCAATGTGCAGGTGTGCACGGCTGCCATGACCTACGGCTTCAAGATCGTGCAGGAGATGATCGCCGGCCTGGAAAACTGGATGGACGAGAAGGGTCATGCCTCGCTCGACGATATTGTCGGCCGCGCCACGCCCAACGTCACCGACTGGCAGTACCTCAACCTCAATTACATCGCCAAGGCGCATATCGACCAGGATGCCTGCATCAAATGCGGCCGCTGCCACATCGCCTGCGAGGACACTTCGCACCAGGCGATCACCAGCATGGTCGACGGCGTCAGGCACTTTGAAGTGATCGAGGCCGAATGCGTCGGCTGCAATCTGTGCGTCAATGTCTGCCCGGTGGAAAACTGCATCACCATGGAGCCGCTGGCTGCCGGTGTGATGGACCAGCGCACCGGCAAGCCGGTGTCGCCGGTCTACGCCAACTGGACGACGCACCCGAACAATCCGATGGCCAAGGTCGCCGCGGAGTAGGGGACGGATCGACGAAAAAAGCGGCGCCTTCGGGCGCCGTTTTTCATTTTCCTATTGCAGATAAGATTTATCCACGATATAAAGTATCCATGAATTGGAGATCAACATCATGAAGTTGGGCGAGGGCGTTGAAGCGGCCATCCACTGCGCGGCCACGCTGGCCAGCGTCAAGGGCAACAGCACCATGCCGGGCGCTGCCCTGGCGGAGTCCTTCGGCCTGTCGCCGAGTTATCTCTTGAAGCATCTCAACATGCTGACGGCGGAGCGCATCCTGGAATCGGTGCCGGGGCCGGCGGGCGGCTACCGGCTGGCGAGGCCGGCCGAGCGCATCACGCTGCTCGACATCGTGCTGGCGATCGAAGGGCGTGAGCCTGCTTTCCGCTGCGGCGAGATCCGCCAGCGCGGCCCGGTCAAGATAGATGCTTCGGCCTATGTGAAGCCCTGCGGCATCAATGCTGCAATGCTCAAGGCCGAGCGCGCCTATCGCGCGACTCTCGCGGAAACCCGGTTGTCCGACATCGTGGCTGATTACGAAGCCGAGGGCGATCCGCGATCGTTTGCCGCGAGCTGTGCCTTCATCGCACGCAACCAGCGGCCGCAAAAATCCGCTGCGACCAAGCAGATTTAACCCGCCAGACAGACGTGAAAGGAAAGACGATGAAACAGAGACTGCAATTCTTCGTCAAGGCGCCGGAACTCATGAAGGTGGTGTCGTCGCTCAACAAGGCAGTCGAGGAATGCGGGCTTGAAGTGGCCCTGCTGCATTTGATCAAGCTCAGGGCGTCGCAGATCAATGGCTGCTCCTACTGTGTCGAGATGCACAGCCGCGAGGCGCGGCGCGACGGCGAGACCGAGACACGGCTCTATCTGGTTTCGGCCTGGAAGGAATCGCCACTGTTTTCCGAGCGGGAACGTGCGGCGCTTGCCTGGACCGAGGCGACGACCCTGATCGCCAACAATGGCGTTTCGGACGAACTCTATGCGAACACGCTCGCGCATTTCTCGGAAGAGGAACTGGTCAAGCTGTCGGTTGCGATTGGCATGATCAACACCTGGAACCGGCTTTGCATCCCGTTCCATGCCATTCATCCGATGCCGGCGGCCAAAGCAGCCTGACCGTCCGGTTTAGCAATGGAGCACCGTCCGAGAGGGCGGCGCTCCGACTGCTTTTAGGTGTTGTTTTTTTTAGGGGGAGAGTTTCATGCCTGTCGATTTGCCTTCGAGCCTGTTGTTTCTCGGCCGCCTGTTACTCGGCGGCGCCTTCGTTGTCGCCGGCCTGCGCAACGTCCAGAACGAGGCCTTCCTGACCGGGCTGATGACCGCGCGCGGCGTGCCGCAGGCCAAGCTGGCGCTGTGGGCCGGCATCATCCTGCAGACCATTGCCGGTGCGTTGGTGATGGCTGGCATCTGGACCGCGATCGCCAGCGCGGTGCTGGTGCTGTTTCTCATCGTCGCCACGCCGATGTTCCACAATTTCTGGGACCATCAGGGCCCGGACCGAGCATCGCGCATCAACGGCTTTGTTGGCAACGCCGCGCTCGCCGGTGGCTTTCTGACGCTGATGGCGCCGTCGCTTTGACGGCTAAGCTGCGTATCGCAGGCCGCCATCGCAGGTCAGCACCTGGCCGGTCATGAAGCCGTTGGAGACGAGAAAGGCTATTGCCGACGCGACGTCCTCGGCGTGGCCGATCCTGCCGACGGGGGTCTTGCCTGCATAGTCGGCAAACACCGCCTGCCGCTGGTCGTCGGGCAGAAAATCCCACCATGGCGTGTCGATGACGCCGGGTGCCACGACATTGACGCGCAGCGGTTTCAGCTCAACCGCGAGGATCGGTACGACGGTCAACAGCATGCCGTTGACGGCGGCGATGCCGGCGACGCCGGGCGCGGTCAGCTGCGCCGATACCGCCGATATGAAGGTGACCGATCCTGATTTGTTGAGCGTCGGCAAAGCCGCCTGCAAACAGGACAGCTGCGGCCGCACCTTCTCGTCCACACCGCCGGCGATGTCGGCAAGGTCGAGGGTTTCGAACGGTCCAAGTCCCTTACCGCCGCTGGCGGCCAGAACGAGGTGATCGAAGGGTCCGAGCTGTTTAAAGAACTGGCGTACTTCGTCCGGCTTCGAAGCATCGAAGGCGGCCTTTTCGGCGGCGCCGCCGAGGCTTTTCCAGGCGCCGGTGAGTTTCTCCGGATTGCGTCCGGTGATCGTCACCTTCATGCCCGGGCCAAGCAGTTTGCGCGCCGTCGCCAGGCCGATGCCGGATGAGCCGCCGATGATGACCGTGTGTTCGATCTTGCTCATGAATGCTGTTCCTTCGATTTTGCAGAAGCCAGCCCAACGAGATCGAGGCTGAGAGTTCGCAATTGCTGCCTGGCCTTCGCGTCATAGGCCTGCGCGTCGGCGCGGGATTCCTTCTGGCCATCGAAATAGAGGCCGCTGCGGCCCTCCAGCGCGGGCGATGTCGCGAGGTTGAGGATGGCGTCGGCGCCGGTCTCGACCGAGCTCCACGGCGTCACGCCGGCCTGGCGGACCATGGTGGTGTTCATGTAGCTCGCCGGATGCAGGGCGTTGACGGTGACGCCGCTGCCTTTCAGCTCTCCGGCGAGGTCGATGGTGAACAGGATCTGCGCCAGCTTGCTCTGGCAATAGGCACGCGCGCCGCTGTAGCCATGGGTCAGCATGATATCGCCGAAGTCGATCGCCTGCTGGCCGGCCGAGGCAACATTGACGATGCGCGATGGCGAACTCGCCTTGAGCAGCGGCAGCAGTTCCGACGTCAGCAGGAAACCGGCGAGGTAGTTGACGGCAAAGCGCAGTTCGAAGCCATCGGCGCTGAGCTGTCGCTTGGCGCCGGCGGTGCCGATGCCTGCATTGTTGATCAGGATGTCGAGCCGGTCGGCTTTTGCGCGCACGGCCTCAGCGAGACGGCGCACCTCGGCCAGCGAGGCGAGGTCGGCGGCGAGGAACTCGGCCTTGCCGCCGGCGGCTTCGATTTCGGCGACGGTTGCCTTGCCGCGCGCCGCATCGCGGCCATGCACCAGCACGCGCGCACCGCCGGCGCCAAGCCTTTGCGCGACGACACGGCCGACGCCGTCGGTCGAGCCGGTGATGAGGATTGTCTTGTCTTTCAGATCCATGTCGGGAGCCTCCATATTCGCTCTGGATGACAAGATGGGGCGATCGGCGCGCCGCAAACAGTTCAAACTTTATCCTGGTATCGATACTGCTATACTGAGCCCATGGATGTTCCCGCGCCATCACCCGAAGACAGCCGCCGGCGCGAACTTGGCGCCTTCCTGCGCTCGCGCCGCGAGCGACTTTCGCCGTCGGCCACCGGTATCGCCGCCGGCGCCCGGCGGCGCACGCCCGGGCTGAGGCGCGAGGAGGTGGCGATGATCGCCGGCGTCGGCACGACCTGGTACACTTGGCTGGAACAGGGCAGGGACGTGCGACCTTCCGTGGAGGTGCTGACGGCGCTCTGCGAGGCCTTGCGGCTTGACGCTGCCGAGAAGCGGCATTTGTTTACGCTGGCCGGCCGCCAGCAACCTGAGCGGCGGCGCATCACCCCGGTCAAGGTCGAAGGTCCCCTGCTGCACATGCTGCAGAGCCTGGTCCTGCAGCCGGCCTATATTGTCGGGCCGCGCTGGGATGTGCTGGCCTGGAATGCCGGAGCCGTCGCCATTTTCGGCGATTACGGCCTGCTGGAAGGCGACGCCCGCAATATCATCCATGGTGTGTTCACCGATCCGCACCGGCGCCATTTGCTGGTCGACTGGGAACAGCTGGCACGCGCAACCCTTGCGGCGTTTCGCGCCGAGAGTGCGAAATACACCGGCGATCCGGATTTCGAGCGGCTGATCGCGCTGATGATGCGCTCAAGCCCGGAGTTCCGGGAATGGTGGCCGCAGCGCGACGTGGTGCACCGGCTCTCCGGCAAGAAGTATCTGCGCCATCCGATCGCAGGCGCGATGGCGTTCGAGCATATGAGCCTGTCGATCGATGACGGCTCGGACATGAAGCTGATCGTCTACACGCCGCTGGCCGAACAGAATTCGATCGCCAAGCTGGAAGAACTGCTGAAGGCGCAGCCGCAGGAACTGCGCAGCGCCTGACGCCCAAAGTCAGCCTTTCGGCTTCAGTCCGTCGATAAACAACTGTTCGAGGAAGCGCGCGGCATCCTCGAAGCGGCCGTCGCCGCCGCGGTCGGCGCCGAGCACGGCACGGACCTGGACGTCGAAATCGGCATAGTGCTGCGTCGTCGCCCAGATCGAAAAGATCAGATGCCAGGGATCGGTGCGGGCAATCTTGCCGGCGCGCATCCAGCCCTTGATGACGTTGGCCTTTTCGTCGACCAGCGTTTTCAGTTCGCCTTCCAAAAGCGGCATGATGCGCGGCGCGCCTTGCAAAATCTCGTTGGCGAACAGCCGGCTCTCCCTGGGAAAATCGCGCGCCATTTCGAGCTTGCGCCTGATATAACTCCGGAGCTCGGTCAGGGGATCGCCGATGTCGTCGAGTTCGCGCAGCGGCGCTAGCCAGGTCGCCAGCAGCCGCTCCATCAGCGTCTCGTGAATATCTTCCTTACGGCGGAAGTAATAGAGCAGGTTCGGCTTCGACATCCCTGCGGCTTCGGCGATCTGGTCGATGGTCGAGCCGCGAAAGCCGTTGGTGGAGAAGACTTCGAGGGCTGCTTCCAGGATCAGCTCGCGCTTTTCCTGCTGGATGCGGGTGCGGCGAGGGGCGGAGCCTTCCATGGCGTCGGTCATACGGCCAAGCCTTGGCCGCGCGGGTCATCTGGACCAATTCTCTGGACCAGTTTTTCTCTTACCCGTGGAGCGCACTTCGGAGGCCGCATTTCCGCTAGTAATCCCTTGACCGCCGACAGGGCGGTGCTAACGTTTGTCCAATCGGTCAAAATTTGCGTAGCATGAAAACGCAGCAAAGACCAAGCGTTGGAAAGACCAAGCGTTAGCCGCACCGAAACAGGTTACAAGGGGAAGTCTTGGTCATGTCCAACCGGCTGAAAGTCACGCCGAACGATCTCAGCGCATTCTGGATGCCGTTCACGGCAAACCGGCAGTTCAAACAGGCGCCACGCATGTTCGTGTCCGCCAAGGACATGCATTACACCACCAGCGATGGCCGCAAGGTGCTCGATGGCACTGCGGGTCTCTGGTGCGTCAATGCCGGCCATTGCCGACCGAAGATCACCGAGGCGATCCAGCATCAGGCAGCCGAGCTCGACTATGCGCCTGCCTTCCAGATGGGCCACCCGATCGTGTTCGAACTGGCAAACCGCCTGGTCGACATCGCGCCCAAAGGCATGGACCATGTCTTCTTCACCAATTCCGGGTCGGAATCGGTCGATACGGCGCTGAAGATGGCGATCGCCTATCACCGCGTGAAGGGCGAGGGCGCGCGCACCCGCCTGATCGGCCGCGAGCGCGGCTATCACGGCGTCAATTTCGGCGGCATTTCTGTCGGCGGCATCGTTTCCAACCGCAAGATGTTCGGCACGCTGCTCGGCGGCGTCGACCATATGCCGCATACGCATCTGCCGGAGAAGAACGCTTTCTCCAAGGGCGTGCCAGAATATGGCGCGGAGCTCGCCAACGAGCTGGAGCGTATCGTTACGCTGCATGACGCCTCAACCATCGCCGCGGTCATCGTCGAACCGGTTGCCGGTTCCACCGGCGTTATCCTGCCGCCCAAGGGCTATCTGCAGAAGCTGCGCGAAATCTGCACCAAGCACGGCATCCTGTTGATCTTCGACGAGGTCATCACCGGTTTCGGCCGTCTCGGCGCGCCGTTTGCCGCCGACTATTTCGGCGTCACGCCCGACATCATGACCACCGCCAAAGGTGTTTCCAACGGCGTCATCCCGATGGGCGCGGTGTTCGTGAAGAAGGAAATCCACGACGCCTTCATGACCGGCCCCGAGCACATGATCGAGTTCTTCCACGGCTACACCTATTCGGGCAACCCGATCGCGTGCGCCGCGGCTTTGGGCACGCTCGACACTTACAAGGAAGAGGGCCTGCTGACCCGTGGCGAGGAATTGGCGCCTTATTGGGAAGACGCGCTGCACTCGCTGAAGGGCGAGCCGCATGTCATCGACATCAGGAACATCGGCCTGATCGGCGCGATCGAACTGGCGCCGATCGCCGGCAGCCCGACCAAGCGGGCCTTTTCGGCCTTCGTCAAGGCGTTCGAGCGCGGCGCTCTGATCCGCACCACCGGCGACATCATCGCGCTGTCGCCGCCGCTGATCATCACCAAGGGCCAGATCAACGAACTGGTCGACCATGTGCGTGAAGTGCTGAGGGCGATCGATTAACCTATCCAACCAGTCGGGCGGCGGCGGGAACCGCCGCCCGACTGGTGATATGAAATGAGAGGACTTTGAATGGCCGCACCCGGCGAGAATCTGCGAATCAATTCAGACCGTTTGTGGGATTCCATCATGGAGATGGCGAAGATCGGCCCTGGCATTGCCGGCGGCAACAACCGCCAGACCGTGACCGACGAGGACGGCGAGGGCCGGCATCTGTTCAAGCGTTGGTGCGAGGCGGCCGGGCTCGAAATGGGCCTCGACGAGATGGGTACCATGTTTGCCCGCCGGGAAGGCGCCGATCCCAGCCTGCCGCCAGTCTATGTCGGCAGCCATCTCGATACGCAGCCGACGGGCGGCAAGTATGACGGCGTGCTCGGCGTACTCGGCGGACTGGAGATCATCCGCTCGCTCAACGATCTCGGCATCACCACCAGGCATCCGATCGTCGTCACCAACTGGACCAACGAGGAAGGCTCGCGCTTTGCCCCGGCGATGATGGCGTCCGGCGTGTTCGCCGGCGTGCTGGAGCAGGCGGACGTGTATCAGCACACCGATAAACAGGGAAAAAAATTCGGTGAAGAGTTGGAGCGCATCGGCTGGAAAGGTACGGAGAAGGTCGGCGATCGCAAGATCCACGCCTTCTTCGAACTGCACATCGAGCAGGGGCCGATCCTCGAGGACGAAGGCATCGACATCGGCGTCGTCACCCACGGCCAGGGGCTGAAATGGCTGCAGGTGACGCTCACCGGCAAGGAAGCGCATACCGGCTCGACGCCTATGCCCAAGCGCCGCAATGCCGGGCTCGGCATGGCCCGTGTGATCGAACTGGTGCACGAAATCGCCATGGACTATCAGCCCGACGCCGTCGGCGCGGTGGGCCACATGGAAGTGTTTCCCAACTCGCGCAACATCATCGCCGGCCGCACCGTCTTCACCATCGACATCCGCTCGCCGGAGAAGGAAGTGCTGGACGCGATGGACGGCCGCATCCGCGAAGGCATCGACACGATCTGCGAGGCGCTCGACATCCAGTACAAGGTCGAGCAGGTCGGCGCTTTCGATCCGGTGACCTTCGATGCCGGCTGCGTCAAGGCAATCCGCGACGCCGCCGATCGGCTCGGCTATTCCCACCGCAACCTCGTCTCCGGCGCCGGTCACGACGCCTGCTGGATCAACCGCGTCGCGCCGACCGCGATGGTGATGTGCCCCTGCGTTGACGGGTTGTCACACAACGAGGCCGAGGAAATTTCGAAGGAATGGGCCGGCGCCGGCGCTGACGTGCTGTTCCATGCGGTGGTGGAGACAGCGGGGATCGTGGCGTGAAGCCGCGACGCAATCTCGACGAGGATCGGACGCTCAACGTCCTGTTGGGCTGGAAGGCGGATCCGCCTCCATACCCAACATCTCTTGTCGAACGGGGCAGCATTGCCCTGGCAACGCCGTTGCGGGATCTCACCAAGGAGCAGGTGAGGCTCCTGGTCAGCCAGGGGTTCGGCCTGGAGTACGTGGTTCCGAAAGCAATCTCCATCCTGCTTGAAAACCCGCTGATAGGGGTCACGTTCTACGACGGCGATCTGCTCATAAGCTGTCTCAAGGTTCCGCAGCAATTCTGGATGGAGAACCAGCATCTGTGGGTGGAGCTTGACGGGATCTTGCGGTCGCTTGACCAAACCGTTTCGGACATTGGCAAGCACCGGCCACAATTTGACGCCGCGTGGGAGGCTTGGAACAGTCAGAACGCGAGGTCGACGAAAGCCTAGGCCTGCCAGCGCGAATTTACAGGGGAAACAAGAAAATGACCAAAGTCATCCGAAACGGTACCATCGTCACCGCCGATCGCACCTGGAAGGCCGATGTGCTGATGCAGCACGGCAAGATCGTCGCCATCGGCTCGAACCTGCATGGCGACCATGAGTTCGACGCCACCGGCTGTTACATCATGCCGGGCGGCATCGATCCGCACACCCATCTCGAAATGCCGTTCATGGGCACCTATTCGGCCGACGATTTCGAATCCGGCACGCGTGCGGCGCTCTCTGGCGGCACGACCATGGTGGTCGATTTCTGCCTGCCGGCGCCGCAGCAATCGCTGCTCGAGGCCTTGCAGATGTGGGACAACAAGACCTCGAAAGCGTCGTGCGACTACTCCTTCCACATGGCGATCACCTGGTGGGGCAAGCAGGTGTTCGACGAGATGGCCACCGTCGTCGACAAGGGCATCACCTCGTTCAAGCACTTCATGGCCTACAAGGGCGCGCTGATGGTGGATGACGACGAGATGTATGCGTCGTTCCAGCGCTGCGCCGATCTCGGCGCGCTGCCGCTGGTGCATGCCGAAAACGGCGACGTGGTTGCGGCGCTGTCGCAGAAGCTGCTCGCCGCCGGCAACAATGGCCCCGAGGGTCATGCCTATTCGCGGCCGCCGGAAGTGGAAGGCGAGGCCACCAACCGCGCCATCATGATCGCCGACATGGCCGGCGTGCCGCTCTATGTCGTGCACGTCTCGTGCGAGCAGAGCCACGAAGCCATCCGCCGGGCCCGCCAGAAGGGCATGCGGGTGTTCGGCGAGCCGCTGATCCAGCACCTGACGCTGGATGAGAGCGAGTATTTCGACAAGGACTGGGACCATGCGGCGCGCCGCGTGATGAGCCCGCCTTTCCGCAACAAGCTGCACCAGGATTCGCTGTGGGCCGGCCTGCAAGCGGGATCGCTGCAAGTGGTGGCGACCGACCATTGCGCCTTCACCACCAAGCAGAAGCGCAACGGCGTCGGCGATTTCACAAAAATCCCGAACGGCACCGGTGGGCTCGAAGACCGTTTGCCGGTGCTGTGGACCACCGGCGTCAACACCGGCCGGCTGACCATGAACGAGTTCGTCGCGGTTACCTCGACCAACATCGCCAAGATCCTCAACATGTATCCGAAGAAGGGCGCCATCGTCGAAGGCGCGGATGCCGACATCGTGGTGTGGGATCCCAGCGCCAAGAAGAAGATCACGTCGAAGAAACAGCAGTCGGTGATCGACTACAACGTCTTCGAGGGCTTCGAGGTGACCGGCCTGCCGCGCTTCGTGTTTTCGCGCGGCGAACTGTCGATCGAGGAAGCCGAGGTCAAGGCCAAGCCCGGCCATGGCGAGTTCGTCGCCCGCGAGCCGAACGCGGCGGTCAACCGGGCGCTGTCGACCTGGAAGGACATTACCGCCCCACGCAAGGTGGAACGCACCGGCATTCCGGCGACCGGGGTCTGAGGTTGCGGAGCTCCGCAGCGCTCATCTCACTGGTCGTGGCGACCGTCATTGCCGGTCCGGCAGAAGCGGCCAGCGCGCTGGTTGGCTCCTGGGGCAACGATGCCGGCTGCGTCGTGGCAAATGCCGGTTACCAGGACGGCGACGATTATATCGTGCTGACTGCCGAAGGCATCGAGACCTATGGCAGTGGCTGCCGGTTTGCGCAGCAATTGACCTCGGCGCCGGGTACGCAATCGCTTGATGCAACCTGTTCCGCCGAGGGCGAGGCGGGGACGACGGCTGAAACCGTGGTGGTCACCAACAGGGGCGAGGGTGGTTTCTTCGTGACCATTCCCGGTCTTGAGGAGATGGGGCCGCTGCAGCCTTGTTCATGATTTTTGGGGGAATGAGCATGCGTGGTTTTAGGCTGTCTGTTGCGATGCTTGTCGTTCTGGCCGGTCAGGCTTCGGCGGCAGGGATCGACCTGTCGAAACCATACGGCGACAAATATGGCTGCATCAACCGGAACGGCCAGGAAGTCGCTGCCGATCAGATGCTGCTTTTGACCGACAAGGAATTGGTCACCGCCGCCAGCGCCTGCACCTTCACGCAGAAGCAGGCGCAGGCTAATGGTTCGCTGGTGGTGACAGCAACCTGTGAGGCGGAAGGCGAAGAGGGACAGGAGCCTACCAAGTTCACCATCGAGCGCAGCGCGAAAAGCCCCAAAAAGCTGACGATCGCCGACGAAGACGGCAACGTCATGGGCGAAGTCTCGCGGTGCAAATGACGGCGATCCCGCCAGTGTCAGGCGACCAGCGCATCCAGTTCCGGCAGCAGGACGACGCTTTCCTGTTCGTTGGGATCGGTGCGGGCAATGACGGCCGAGGATGGAGCGTTGCTCAGATTGGCCGGCAGATGCGGCACGCCTGCTGGGATGTAGAAGAGGTCGCCGGCCTTGACGACGATGTGATGCTCCAGCCGGTCGCCATACCAAGTGTGGACCTCGCCAGAGAGCACGTAGATTGCCGTTTCATGGCTTTCATGCAGGTGCGCCTTGGCGCGGGCGCCGGGCGGCAGGGTGAGCAGATGCATGCAGATGCCGGAGGAACCGACCGTTTCGGCGGCAATGCCGGCGAAATAGGTCAACCCCTGCTTGCCTTCATAAGTGCTTTCAGGGCGGATAAGGTGACAAGTGGGTTTCGGCGACATCGGCAAGGCTCCGGGCGTCGGTTGAGTGGGATTGGACGAGTGGAAAACAACATCAACGCAAATGCAACGGCATTTCATCCTGCGCAGCAGCGGCTGCGAGAGGCAGGCCATAGCCAATGACGGGAACCTCGCCAGCCGTTGTTTCGGCAAGCAAACTTGGCCTTACCTTTCAGACCAATGACGGTCCGGTACAGGCGCTCTCCAATGTCGACCTGACCATCGGCAAGGGCGAGTTCGTCTCCTTCATCGGCCCATCGGGCTGCGGCAAGACCACCTTGCTGCGCGTCATCGCCGATCTGGAGAAGCCGACTTCGGGCACCATCTCCGTCAACGGCATGACGCCGGAGCAGGCGCGCGAGAAACGCGCCTATGGCTACGTCTTCCAGGCGGCAGCCCTTTTCCCGTGGCGCACGATCGAGCGCAATGTGGCGCTGCCGCTGGAGATCATCGGCCTCTCCAGGGCCGAGCAGGCCGAGCGCATCAAGCGCACAATGGAGCTCGTCAACCTCTCCGGCTTCGAGAAGAAATACCCCTGGCAGCTTTCCGGCGGCATGCAGCAGCGCGCCTCGATCGCCCGCGCGCTCGCCTTCGATGCCGATCTTCTGTTGATGGACGAGCCGTTCGGCGCGCTGGACGAGATCGTTCGCGACCATCTCAATGAACAGCTTCTGGAACTGTGGGCGCGGACCAACAAGACAATCTGCTTCGTCACCCATTCCATCCCCGAGGCGGTGTATCTGTCGACGCGCATCATCGTCATGTCGCCGCGCCCGGGCCGGGTCACCGACATCATCGAATCGACACTGCCGAAGGAGCGGCCGCTGGATATCCGCGAGACGCCGGAGTTTCTGGCGATCGCGGCACGCGTGCGCGACGGCTTGAGGGCAGGGCATAGCTATGATGATTGAGGGGGCGGAGAACGAGGCTCCTCCTCTCCCCATCGGGGAGAGGGTGGCCGGAGCGAAGCGGAGGTCGGGTGAGGGGGCGGCGCCGACGGATCCGACCAAGAGAAATGTCGGGGCAACCTCTCGTGCCCGAGAGCTACGGTTTGACGAGACAAAGGCCGAATATCGGCTTTGGGGTGAGTTACGGGGCCGTCACCTCAACGGCTACAAGTTCGTAAGGCAAGTGCCACTCGGGCCGTTCTTCGCCGACTTTCTCTGCCGCGAGAAGAGCTTGATCGTCGAAATCGATGGCAGCCAACATGCCGAGTCCCTGACTGATGAAAGCAGAACAACTTGGCTGAACAGCCATGGTTATTCTGTTCTTCGCTTCTGGAATCACGAGGTTCTGGCGGAACGGCGGGCGGTTCTGGATACGATCTTAGCCGTGCTTGAGGGTCAGATACACTCCCCCTCACCCGCCCTTCGCTTCGCTCCGGCCACCCTCTCCCCGGTGGGGAGAGGAGAAGGGGAGCGCTAGATGGACACCTTCCGCGACAAGCTCGTCCCAGTTACCTCCATCCTCCTGGGCGTGGTGGTGCTCTGGTACATCTTCGCCGTCATCCTCAACGCGCCGTTCCAGCGCGATCTCGACCGCCGCGCCAACGAAACCCACGGCACCGTCGAATTCATCGGCAAGACGCTGTCGCAACCAAAGCCGACGCTGCCGGCGCCGCATCAGGTGGCGGTGAATTTCTTCGAGAACACCTTTCTGCGGCCCATCACCTCCAACCGCAGCCTCGTCTACAATGCCTGGGTGACGCTGTCGTCGACGCTGCTCGGCTTTGCCTTCGGCACGGCGCTCGGCATCATCATCGCGGTCGGCATCGTGCATGTGGCGACGCTCGACCGCAGCCTGATGCCGTGGATCATCGCCTCGCAGACGATTCCCATCCTGGCGGTGGCGCCGATGATCATCGTGGTGCTGGCGGCGATTGGCGTCACCGGTCTCATCCCGAAGGCGATGATATCGACCTATCTGTCGTTCTTTCCAGTGACGGTGGGCATGGTGAAAGGCCTGCGCTCGCCGGAGATCATGCATCTCGACCTGATGCATACCTACAATGCCAGCGCCTCGCAGACCTTCTGGAAACTGCGCGTGCCGGCATCGGTGCCGTTCCTGTTCACCTCGATGAAGGTCGCGGTGGCGGCAAGCCTTGTCGGCGCCATTGTGGGCGAACTGCCAACGGGCGCTGTCGCCGGCATCGGCGCCAAGCTGCTCGCCGGCGCCTATTATAGCCAGTCCATCGATATCTGGTCCGCACTTGTGGCTGGCTCGGTGGTGGCTGCGCTGCTGGTCATGGTGGTCGGTATAGCCGGGCGCCTCGTCGACCGCGCCATGGGCGGGAGGCCGGCATGAACTGGCTGAAGCCATCCTGGCAAGCGGTGCTGGCCATTCTCCTGTGTCTTGTCGCTCTGGCGCTCGGCGCGATGTCGAAGCCGGAAGCGGCAGCACTTGCAGATCCTGCGGCCAGCTTCGACTACCCCTATTTTGGAATAAAGACGCCGATGATCGGTCTGGCCGTGCTGGCGGGGCTGATCTCAATGCTCAGGATTTCGTCGCTGGCGGAGGCCGTGGTGCTGTTTGTCGGCGCCCACCTCGTCGCCTGGATGCTGATTTCAGGCATTGCCGGTTTCGAGGGCACGGCATTGGCGCCGTATTTCCTGCTGCTCGCGGCCGCCTGGCTGCTTGCATGGCGCTGCGTGGCGGTGCTGTCGGGGCTTCGGCCGATGGCGAAAGGCGTCCGCATGGCGCTGCGCCTGATCATCCCGGCGATCTTCGGCGCCTGGATTCTGATCATCTGGGAAGCGGTCACCCGCGGCGCCGGCATTCCCTTCATCCTTTTGCCGCCGCCGAGCGCCATCGGTGCGCGTATCGCCAGTTCCCTGCCGGTGCTCGGCGCCGATGTGCGGCAGACCATCTTCAAGGCGGTGATCTTCGGTTATGTCGTCGGCAGCGGCGCCGGCTTCCTGGTGGCCATCGCGGCCGACCGCGTGCCGTTCCTGCGGCGCGGGCTGTTGCCGATCGGCAATATGGTCTCGGCGCTGCCGATCATCGGCGTCGCACCGATCATGGTGATGTGGTTCGGTTTCGACTGGCCGTCCAAGGCGGCTGTAGTCATCATCATGACCTTCTTCCCGATGCTGGTGAACACGGTCGCAGGCCTTGCCGCATCCGGCCATATGGAGCGCGACCTGATGCGCACCTATGCGTCGGGCTACTGGCCAACGCTGTTGAAGCTCCGGCTGCCGGCCGCCGCGCCCTTCATCTTCAACGCGCTGAAGATCAACTCGACGCTGGCGCTGATCGGCGCCATCGTCGCCGAATTCTTCGGCACGCCGGTTGTCGGCATGGGCTTCCGCATCTCGACCGAGGTCGGGCGGATGAACATCGACATGGTCTGGGCCGAAATCGCAGTTGCAGCACTGGCGGGTTCGGTCTTTTATGGCGTGGTCGCTCTTATCGAGAGAGCCGTCACGTTTTGGCATCCCTCTGTCCGTGGTGGATAGGGCGGTGGGTTTTGGGTGTTAACTTCAGAGGGTAAAAACATGAAAAGACTGATTATTCCAGTTCTGGCCGGCGCGATGTCGCTGGCTGCGTTCCAGGCTATGGCCGCCGACAAGGTGACCTTGCAGCTGAAATGGGTCACGCAAGCCCAGTTTGCCGGCTACTACGTCGCCAAGGCCAAGGGTTTCTATGAGGCCGAAGGTCTCGACGTCGACATCAAGCCGGGCGGTCCCGACATTGCGCCGGAGCAGGTGATTGCGGGCGGTGGCGCCGACGTCATCGTCGACTGGATGGGCGGGGCGCTGGCCGCGCGCGAAAAGGGTGTGCCGCTGGTCAACATCGCCCAGCCGTTCAAGAAGGCCGGCATGGAACTGGTCTGCCCGGCAGACGGCCCGATCAAGACCGAAGCCGACTTCAAGGGCCATACGCTTGGCGTCTGGTTCTTCGGCAACGAGTATCCGTTCTACGCCTGGATGAACAAGCTCGGCCTCAAGACCGAAGGCGGGGCGGACGGCGTCACGGTTCTCAAGCAGAGCTTCGACGTGCAGCCGCTGATCCAGAAGCAGGCGGACTGCATTTCGGTCATGACCTACAATGAGTACTGGCAGCTGATCGATGCCGGCTACAAGCCGGAGCAGCTGACCGTGTTCAACTACTCGGCGATGGGCAACGACCTGCTCGAGGACGGGCTCTATGCCTCGGAAGACAAGCTCAAGGATCCGGCCTTCGAGGACAAGATGGTGCGTTTCGTGCGCGCCTCGATGAAGGGCTGGAAATACGCCATCGACAACAATGACGAAGCAGCAGGCATTGTCATGGACGGCGGTGGCCAGGACGAGAACCACCAGAAGCGGATGATGAGCGAAGTCGCCAAGCTGATCGACAATGCCGACGGCAAGCTCGACCCGGCGACCTACGAGCGTACCGCCAAGGCGCTGCTCGACCAGAAGATCATCACCAAGGCGCCGACCGGCGCCTACACCACGGCCATCACCGACAAGGCGATCAAATAAGTCTGGCTGTCTAATATTCTGATCTTCAGAACGGCGCCTCCGACAAAAAATGTCAGAGGCGCCGTTCCTTTATGGTGTTCATGACGAAGCTGGTTTCGATCGAGGCGACGCATTTCAGCCGCGCGATCTTTTCCTTGATGAAGCGCTCGTATTGGTCGAGGCTGCCGGTTACCACTTTCAGCACATAGTCGCGCGATCCGGTGACGAGGTGACATTCCAGCACTTCTTCCCAACCGCGGATCGCCTCCTCGAACATGACGATCTCGTCCTCGTTCTGGCGGCTGAGCCGGACGGTGGCGATGGCGACCATGCTCCAGCCGAAGGCGGCCGGATCGACAAGCGTGGTGTAGCCCCGGATGATGCCGGCTTCCTCCAGCCGCCGCACGCGCCGCAGGCAAGGCGACGGCGACAGGCCGATGCGTTCGGCCAGCTCGTTGTTGGTGATGCGGGCGTCGGCCCGCAATTCACGCAGGATTTTAAGGTCGAAATCGTCGGCTATCTTCTGCTGCAATTTTGGCCACTCCAGGCAATTTGTTGCCGGGATGCAGCCATGGGAGGCCGAAAATAGCAAGGACTGCGCGAAGGGGATCGCATAAATTGCCGCGCAACATCCCTCAAAAAGGCAGGAAAACCATGACCGCGCCGCGCCCGTCGAAAACCCACATCGGCAACCACAAGCTCCATCCGGAGACGCTGATGCTGAGCTATGGCTTCGATCCGCAGCTTTCGGAAGGCGCTGTCAAGCCGCCGGTGTTCTTGACCTCGACCTTCGTGTTCAAGTCGGCGGAAGAGGGACGCGACTTCTTCGACTACACGTCCGGCCGCAAGGAACCGCCGAGCGGCACGGCATCGGGCCTGGTCTATTCGCGCTTCAACCATCCCAACTCAGAGATCGTCGAGGACCGGCTGGCGGTCTATGAGGGGACCGATGCCTGCATCCTGTTTTCGTCGGGCATGTCGGCGATCGCGACGACGCTGCTCGCCTATGCCCGCCCGGGCGATGTCATCCTGCATTCGCAGCCGCTTTACGGCGGCACCGAGACGCTTTTAACGCGCACGCTGTCCGGCTTCGGCATTGGCGCCGTCGGCTTTGCCGACGGCGTCGACGAGAAGGCGGTGCGCTCGGCTGCCGATGCTGCCGTGGCGAAGGGGCGCGTCTCGGTCATCCTCATCGAGACGCCGTCGAACCCGACCAACAGCCTGGTCGATATCGCGCTGATCAGGAAGATTGCCGACGAGATCGGCGGCAAGCAAGGGTCAACGCCGATCGTCGTCTGCGACAACACGCTGCTCGGCCCGGTGTTCCAGCGGCCGATCGAACATGGCGCCGATGTCTCGGTCTATTCGCTGACCAAATATGTCGGCGGCCATTCCGACCTGATCGCCGGTGCTGCCATGGGCAGCAAGGCAGTGACGAAGCCGATCAAGGCGCTGCGCGGCGCCATCGGCACGCAGCTCGACCCGCATTCCTGCTGGATGCTCGGCCGCTCGCTGGAAACGCTTTCGATCCGCATGGAGCGGGCCAACGACAATGCGCGGCTCGTGGCCGAATTCCTGCGCGACCATGCCAAGGTCGAGAAGGTGCATTACCTGCCGTTCCTGGGCGAAGATACGGCTGCGGGCCGCGCCTACAAGGCGCAATGCAGCGGCGCCGGCTCGACGTTCTCCTTCGACATCAAAGGCGGAGAGAAGGCCGCCTTTGCCTTTCTCAACGGGCTGCAGATCTTCAAGCTGGCGGTGAGCCTCGGCGGCACGGAGTCGCTCGCCAGCCATCCGGCGGCCATGACCCATTCCGGCATTCCCTTCGACGTGCGCCAGCGCATCGGCGTGCTGGAAACCACGGTCAGGCTGTCGATCGGTGTCGAGCACCCGGACGATCTGATCGCCGACCTGACGCAGGCGCTGGCGGCGGTCTGACGGCAGCTCTTCTGGAACTGGAAAAGGGCGATCGCCCCCTTTTTTGTTTTCCCAGTCACAAAACCGTGTGCGGGGAAACAATGCGCCGCCCAGCCGTTTCAGTTGAGGCATGCGCGCGCCGGGGGGCCGCGACGCATGTGACATGCAATCGGAGGTTCTTCATGCGCGCACAATCCTTCCTGCCAGTGCTTTCGGCTCTGGCCGTCTCGGCCGCTTTCCTGTTCGCATCCCCGGCCATGGCCGAGGTCGTGAAATACAAGGCGACGCTCGATGGCAGCCAGCAAAGCCCACCCGTCGCCACAAAGGGCAAGGGAACCGCCACTCTCACATTCGACACCACCAAGAAGAAGCTTAGCTGGAACGTCAAATATTCCGGCCTCAGCGGGCCGGCGACGGCTGCGCACATTCATGGCCCGGCGGCGATGGGTGCAAATGCTGCTCCCGCTATCCCGTTCAAAGGCAAGCTCAAGAGCCCGATCAAGGGTTCGGCCGAGCTGACCGACGCGCAGGCCGCCGACCTGGCTGCTGGCAACTATTACGTCAATGTCCACACCGCCGCCAATAAGGACGGCGAGATCCGCGGCCAGATCGAGGCGGCGAAATAGGGGCGGACAGAATAGCGATTGTCGGCGGGACAGCGCCCCCCTCTGTCCTGCCAGACATCTCCCCCACATGGGGGGAGATCGGATTTTGCGACTGCTTTCGCTAATTTTCAGCGCTGCAAAACAGAGAACCGGCACCGGTGAAGGCCAATCTCCCCCAAGTGGGGGAGATGTCCGGCAGGGCAGAGGGGGGCGCGAAGGAACTCGGCTTACGCTCTTACCGTTCTCAGCTCTTGTCGCGGATTTGCGTCATCGTCCGGGTGGGCGTGATCGCTTCGGGATCGAGCTTGATCTCGACGATCGCCGGCTTGCCGCTGGCGCGCGCGCGTTCGAAGGCGGGCGCAAAATCGGCTGTCTTCTCCACCGTCTCGCCATGGCCGCCATAGGCGCGGGCAAGCGCCGCAAAGTCGGGGTTCTTCAGATCGGTGGCGACGACGCGGCCGGGATAGTCGCGCTCCTGGTGCATGCGGATGGTGCCGTAAATGCCGTTGTTGACGACGATGACGATGATCGGCAGGTCGTATTGCACGGCGGTGGCGAATTCCTGCCCGTTCATCAGGAAGCAGCCGTCGCCGGCAAAGGCGATCACGGTGCGGTCGGGATGGAGCGCCTTGGCGGCGACCGCGGCCGGCGTGCCGTAGCCCATCGAGCCGGAGGTCGGCGCGCCTTGCGTGGCGAAACGGCGGAAGCGGTGGAAGCGATGCACCCAGGTGGCATAGTTGCCGGCGCCGTTGGTCAAAATGGCGTCGTCGGGCAGCACCTTTTCCAGGTAATTCATGATCGGTCCCATCTGGACCGGACCGGGGCCGCTTTCCGGCGGCGTCGACCAGTCGAGATAGGCGGCATGGTGCTTTGGCGCCTCATCCGCCCAAACCGGCGATCCCGAAGGTTTGCGCTTGGCAAAAGCTTCGACGAAGGCGGCTGGCGAGGCGTTGATCGCCAGCGTCGGACGGTAGACGCGGCCGAGTTCGCCGGCATCGGCATGAACATGGACCAGCGCCTGGTCCGGGTAGGGGCTCTTCAGCAGCGTATAGTCGGAGGACGGCATCTCGCCCATGCGCCCGCCGATCAGCAGCACGACATCGGCCTGCTTGATGGCGGTGGCCAGCTTCGGGTTGATGCCGATGCCGACATCGCCTGCATAGTTCGGGTGCAGATGATCGAACAGCATCTGGCGGCGGAAGGAGCAGCCGACCGGCAGCGACCAGGCTTCGGCGATGGTGCGCATCCGTGCCACCGCCTCCTCGTCCCAGCGTGTGCCACCGAGGATGACGAAAGGACGCCTGGCCTTGGCCAGTAGCGTCTCCAGCGCGTCGAGCTCGGCTTCGCCCGGGCGGGTTTCGACCGGCGTGTGCGGCAAGGCAGCTGGCGCTTCGACCAGGCTGGTCAGCATGTCCTCGGGGAGCGAGATGACGACGGGACCGGGGCGGCCGGAGGTCGCGACCGCAAAGGCGCGGGTGACGAATTCGGGGATGCGCGCGGCGTCGTCGATCTCGACCACCCATTTGGCAATGTCACCGAAGAACCTCTTGTAGTCGACTTCCTGAAAGGCCTCGCGCTCCTTGGCGTGACTGGCGACCTGGCCGATGAACAGGATGACGGGTATCGAATCCTGCATGGCAATGTGAATGCCGGCCGACGCATTGGTGGCGCCGGGGCCGCGGGTGACGAAGCAGATGCCGGGCTTGCCGGTCAACCGCCCCTGGCAGTCGGCCATCATCGCGGCGCCGCCTTCCTGGCGACAGACAATGGTGCGGATCTTGGAATCGTGCAGCGCGTCGAGCACCGCGAGATAGGATTCACCGGGCACGCAGAAGATGCGGTCGGTGCCGTTCGCTTCGAGTGCGTCGACAATCAATTGTCCGCCGGTCTTCATTTTCCAGACTTCTCCAGTTCGGCAAGGATTTCTTCGGTGTGTTCGCCAAGGCGCGGCGAGGGACGCTCATAAACCAGCGGCGTGCCGGACATCACCATCGGCGCGCGCACCGACGGCAGACGGTTGCCGTGGCCATCGTCGAGGTCGAGGCGCATGCCGCGCGCGATGGTCTGCGGGTCCGCAAACATCTGGCCGATATTGTTGATCGGGCTCGCCGGCACGCTTGCCGCCTCGAGTTTCGCCAGCAGCGGATCACGATCCCAGTTCTTGAGGACCTCGATCATGTGCTCGCGCAATTTCACCCGGCTGGCGACGCGGGCCGGGTTGGTGGCGAAATCAGGGTTCGCTGAGAGATGGTCGAGACCGACAGCGGCGCAGAATTTGGTAAACTGGCCGTCATTGCCGACCGCCAGGATGATGTGGCCGTCCCTGACCGGCACAACCTCATAGGGCGCAATGTTCATATGTGCATTGCCCATCTGCACCGGCGACTTGCCGGAGACGAGGTAGTTGAGGTTCTGGTTGCCGAGCGCCGAGATCTGGGTGTCGAACAGCGCCATGTCGATGTGCTGGCCGTCGCCGGTCTGCTCGGCGTGGCGAAGCGCTGCCTGAATAGCGATGACGGAATAGAGGCCGGTGAAGATATCGGAGATGGCGACGCCGGCCTTTTGCGGCTCGCGCCCGGCCTCGCCGGTGATCGACATCATGCCGGCCATGGCCTGGATGATGAAGTCGTAGCCGGCACGTGGCGCGTAAGGCCCGTCCTGGCCGAAGCCGGTGATCGAGCAGTAGACAAGCTTTGGATTGATCCCCTTCAGGCTCTCATAGTCGAGCCCGTACTTTTTGAGCCCGCCGAGTTTGAAGTTCTCGATCAGCACGTCGGCCGTGGCGACCAGCCGGCGCACCGTCTCGGCCCCTCCGGGCGTCGAGAAATCGACCGCGATGGAGCGCTTGCCGCGATTGCAGGAGTGGTAATAGGCGGCCGACAGGTTCTCGCCGTCATGGCTCATGACGAAGGGCGGACCCCATTTGCGGGTATCGTCGCCGCCATCGGGGCTCTCGACCTTGATGACATCGGCGCCGAGATCGGCCAGCAGCTGTCCGGCCCATGGCCCGGCCAGGATGCGGGCCAGTTCGATAATTCGGACGCCTTTCAGCGGAGGTTCAGCCATAAATCACCAGATGGGTCGGAAGTGCAGCCTCTATCAACACCCGATGCGGCTGTCACGAGCGTTGCGGTAGGCCAGTACGGTCACCGTTTGAGAACGCTGTCGGCCCAGGCAGCGAAATCGTTCATGACGGTGTCGCGGTTCACCTCGTTCAGGCTTTCGTGGCGGGTGTCGGCGTAAACCTTTGAAACCAGATTCGAAAAGCCCATCTTGCGCATGCGTTTGGCGAGATGATCGATGCCTTTGCCATAGTCGGAAGCCGGGTCTTTTTCGCCGCCGACGATGCTGACCGGGAGGTCGCGCCTTATGCTGGCAAATCCGCCATCCTTACCGCCATTCTGCGCCATCTGGACGACATCGTGCCACATCGAGATCGAGGCGTCCCAGCCGCAGAGCGGATCGGCGATGTATTTCGCCACCTCCGCCTCGTCGCGCGACAGCCAGTCGAACAGCGTCTTGTGGTTGGGCACCGCCTTGCCCCAGGCCTGGAAGGTGAGCCTGGGCAAGATACGCGAGGGAACGTCGGAGCCTAGCCGGAAGCGCTCATAGGCCAGGATAGCGAACGCAAGCTGTCCAAGCAGGCCAGCTGAGAAATTGCCGTTCCAGATCGCGGCGGCGTGGACGCGTGGCGAGTGCGCCAGGAGGTAGTTGAGCGCCACCGATGCACCCATCGAATGGCCGAACAGGATGACCGGCAGGCCGGGCTGCTCCTTCGCGATGAGATCGTGGACGGCGTCGACATCGGCGATCACCTTGGCGGGGCCATCGGTCCCGGCGAACCTGCCGAGCGGGGCATCGGGCGCCTTGGTCGCGCCGTGGCCGCGATGGTCGTGGACGTAGACATGGATGCCGCGCGGCGCGAGGTAGTCGGCGAAGCGGGCGTAGCGCGCGGCGTGCTCGGCAAGGCCGTGATTGATCTGGACGACCGCGCGCGGAGAGCCGCTCGCGTGCTTCACATAAAGGTTGAGCGTGGCCCCAGTTGGTGAGGCCAGCGTCGTCTGTCTGTCAAATGCCATGTCTCGCTCCCGTCGGCGACTGTTGGGCGACGGCGCGACCGACGTCAAGGGAGGTCGGGAAGCGCCAGCCGCACCTTGTGGAGATTGTTTTTGCGGCGGACGAAAGAAATCGTAATTCTGACATGTCGTACGTTTCTAGCTTGCGGCATTAAACGCTAGGAGTGCTGGAATGCGGATATCGGCGATATGGGCTGCGGTGTTGGTGGCGCTGGCCAGCGCAGGCATGGTGCAAGCCGATGTGAAGATGAGCGGCTCGTTCGTCGCCGATGCCGCATGTCCGGCGACACAGGCGATCAAGAGCGGCAAGAACCCGGGCAATGTTTCGACGACTGCCGGGCAAAGCTATGATCTCCTGGCCGGTAACAAGGATGCGCCGACGCATTACCTCATCCGCGTGCCCGGCGCCGATCCGGAGCGTCGCTGGGTCAAGATCAGCTGCGGCCATGTCTCAGGCGGTAGCGCCTCCACCCAGCCGGCGGCCCCAGCCGATCAGGGCAAGCCTGCAGCTTCGGGAAAGCCCGAATATGTCTTTGCGCTGAGCTGGCAGCCGGCCTTCTGCGAAACCAAGTCGAGCAAGCCCGAATGCCAGGCGCAGACGGCGGGCGGTTTCGACGCCTCGCATTTCACCTTGCACGGCCTGTGGCCGCAGCCGAACGGCAACTTCTATTGCCAGGTGCCGGCAAGCGACAAGGCCAATGACAATCCGGCCCACTGGGCCGACCTGCCGCCGGTCGATCTCGATGCCAATACGCGCGCCGAGCTCGATCAGGTGATGCCGGGCACGGCGTCCAAGCTCGAACGGCACGAGTGGATCAAGCATGGCACCTGCTATGGCAAGAGCCAGCAGGAGTATTTTGCCGAGGCGTTGAATCTGATGCGGGCGGTGAATGCCTCGCCGGTGCGTGAGCTCTTCACCAAGAATGTCGGCAAGCAGCTGACCTCGGACCAGATCCGCAAGGCCTTCGACAGCGCTTTCGGTGCCGGGGCAGGCGCGCGGGTGCGCGTCTCTTGCCTGGTCGATCCGTCGAGCGGCAGGCGGCTGATCGGCGAGCTGACGCTCGGCCTGACCGGCCCGATCGGCCCGAACAGTTCGCTGGGCAGCCTGATGCTTGCCTCGGCGCCGACGACCAAGGCCGGCTGCCCGAAGGGGTCGGTCGATGCGGCGGGGTTCCAGTAGGATATCCGTCTGTCGCTCGGCAGTGACGCGGTGATATGGTCTGGTCGGCGGGGGTGGCGATGAGTGGCATGACATCAGGCGCGCTGGCGCGGCTGGCTTTCTGGGCCAGGGGAATGACCGCAATCCAGGACGGCCGCATGGAGTGGCCTGGCTTTTCCTATACCGATGCGGAATGGGCGCGCATGCGCGCGCTTGCCGCGCCGATCGGGGCCGGCCACTACCAGCTGTTCACGATGGTCAATGCCGCGATTTTCATCGCCATTGCCGCGCTCGGCATCGCCTGTGTCTTCCTGCCGCTGGCAACCCTGTTGTTTCCGGTGCCGGCCGAGACCAGCGCGCTCAAATTCTCGGCTCTGCTGGCGGCGTGCGCCTTCCTGATCATCGGGCTAGGCCTGCCGGTCTCCATGCGCCTGTCGAGCATGTTTCTTACCTCCAAGGAGATGCGCGCCGGTCTTGTCGTGGAAGCCGGCGATGAGGCACTGGCGGCAAAAGTGTCTTGGCAGATCAACCGGATCATGCTCATCATGTGCGGCCTGCTGGTGCCGGGCATCCTGCTGTTCATCGCCTATGATATCGATGCCGGTCCGATCATCACCACGCTGAAATGGCTGGCGATCGTGCTGATGGCCGTCTCGGTTGCGGTCGGCGCGTTGCAGCAGCGTAAGCGGAGCTGACAGCGTCGGTGGGCGTCAGCCGCCGATGCCGCGTGTGAGTGTCCGCGCGCCAAAATCTTCGGCATCGTCCCTGGTTTCGCCGATGACGCGGTCGCGGCCGGTGGACTTGGCCTTGTAGAGACGTTCATCGGCAAGGGCGAAGAGATCGGCAAGCGAGCCGACCGCCTCGTTGACGGTGGCGACGCCGGCGCTGACGCTGATGTCGAAGCGGTTTGCGGACGCCTTGACGGCATTGCGGATGTTTTCGCCAAGCAATCTGGCGACCGGATGCGGTTGCGAACAGAGGATGGCGAACTCCTCGCCGCCGATCCTGAAGACCTGATCCTGCGCGCCGGCTGCCTGGGTCAGCACCTGGGCGATCGATCTCAGCACCCTGTCGCCTTCGGCGTGGCCGAAGCGATCGTTGATCGATTTGAAATGATCGACGTCGACGATCAACAGGCTGAGCGGCTGGGCCGCGCGCAGGCTGACGGCAACCGACTTTTCGCCATCGCTGTCAAAACGTCCCCTGTGCAACAGGCCGGTGAGGCCGTCGCGGCCGACATGTTCGACCAGGGCTTCGTAGCGCTCGCGGTAGGTCAAGGTGTCGAATACGTCGGACAATCCACGCGCTGCCACGACCTGTCGCGTCTCAAACCACCTGAGGTAGGCGACAAGCATGGCGCTGTAGGCAAAAGCGGCACCCATCTTGGCGAACCAACCGCCGAAAAAGACCGCGATCGGCGCGCCGGCGACGAAATGCAGGGCGGTGAAAAATCCGGCCTGGTCGAAGGTGAGCACACAGGCGACCGAAATCAGGATGCGGGTGAACTGCGTCTTGCGCAGGTAGCGCCCGAGCTTTTCGTAAAGCAGGATGATCAGGATGGCGTCGACGAAGAGCAGTGTCGTGCCCCACACCATCAGCCAGCCCATCTGGTCGATGAAGCCGATATCGGGAAGTTTGCCGCCGGAGAGGGCCGAAATGTCATGCAGGCGCAGGATCAGCACCAGCCCGATCATCAAGGCGTTGCCCAGCAGCAAGCCATAGATGGGCTGCCGTACCTTTGCCGCGTCCTCCTTCATGTAGAGCAGAAGCAGCATCACCAGCTTGCCGGAGAACAGCACCGCCGAACCCGGCGAGACCATGCCGAAGGGCAAAGCGACGTAGAAGACGCTGGCAAGATAGGTTTCGAGGAAATGCATGGCGCCGAGCGCGCAGACAAAGACGCCGAGACCGATGCGGTCCCTGAAGCGGAACAGCGTGACCATGACGCTGAAGTAGACGACCGCTTCGGCAAGGAGCAGGAAACTGTTCAGCACTGCCGTCGGTCCGATCTCTGTTCTCTCGATCGCGGAAGGCCAGCGATCCCATCCGATCCTGTTTTGACGCTGAAGGGTTAAAAGGAGATTTCAGCACGCCTGCGACCGGCGGAAAACTTGGGGGACAGCGCACATCCGGCCTGAAATGGCAAAAGCGATTGCCGTTCGGCCCGGCATCGCCTACATAGCGCGCAACCTCCATTCAATCCGACATTTTCGGTCAATCATCAGGGAAGCGCGCGTGGCACGCCAGTTCATCTATCACATGGCCGGCCTCAACAAGGCCTATGGCACCAAGAAGGTGCTCGAGAACATTCATCTGTCCTTCTACCCGGACGCCAAGATCGGCATCCTCGGCCCCAACGGTTCGGGCAAGTCGACGATCCTCAAGATCATGGCCGGTCTCGACAAGGAGTGGAACGGCGAAGCCTGGCTCGCCGAAGGCGCCACCGTCGGCTATCTGGCGCAGGAGCCGGCGCTCGATCCGAAGAAGACGGTGTTCGAGAACATCATGGAAGGCGTCGCCGCCAAGACCGCCATCATCGAGCGTTACAATGAATTGATGATGAACTACTCCGACGAGACGGCGGACGAGTCCGCCAAGCTCCAGGACGAGATGGACCGGCTCAACCTGTGGGATCTCGAACAGCAGGTCGAGATGGCGATGGAAGCGCTGGGCTGCCCGCCCAAGGATTCCGAGGTCACCAAGCTGTCGGGCGGCGAGCGCCGCCGCGTCGCGCTCTGCCAGTTGCTGCTGCGCCAGCCCGATCTGCTGCTGCTCGACGAACCGACCAACCATCTCGACGCCGAGACCACGGCCTGGCTGGAAAAGCATCTGCGCGCCTATCCCGGTGCGGTGATGATCATCACCCACGATCGCTACTTCCTCGACAATGTCACCGGATGGATCCTCGAACTCGATCGTGGCCGCGGCATTCCCTATGAGGGCAACTACACCAAATACCTCGAAGCAAAGGCCAAGCGCCTCAAGCAGGAGGGCCGCGAGGACGATGCCCGCCAGCGCGCCATCGGCCGCGAACGCGAGTGGATCCAGTCCAGCCCCAAAGCCCGCCAGACCAAGTCGAAGGCGCGTATCCAGGCCTTCCAGGACCTGCTGGATGCAGCCGACAAGCGGCGGCCGACAGACACCCAGATCGTCATTCCGCATGGCGAGCGGCTCGGCAATGTGGTGATCGAGGTCGACGGCCTGTCGAAGGGGTTCGGCGACACGCTTTTGATCGAAGGGCTGGAATTCAAGCTGCCGCCGGGCGGCATTGTCGGCGTTATCGGCCCCAACGGCGCCGGCAAGACGACGCTGTTTCGCATGATCACCGGCCAGGAAAAGCCGGATGCCGGCACGGTCCGGGTCGGCGAGACGGTCAAGCTCGGCTATGTCGACCAGAGCCGCGATGCGCTCGATCCGTCAAAGACGGTGTGGGAAGAGATTTCCGGCGGCGCCGAAGTGGTCAAGCTCGGCAAGTTCGAGGCCAACACGCGCGCCTATTGCGCGTCGTTCAACTTCCGTGGCGGCGACCAGCAGCAGAAGGTCGGCAACCTCTCCGGCGGCCAGCGCAACCGCGTGCATTTGGCCAAGATGCTGAAGACCGGCGGCAATGTGCTGCTGCTCGACGAACCGACCAACGATCTCGACACGGAAACGCTGGCGGCACTCGAAGACGCGCTGGAAAACTTCGGCGGCTGCGCCGTCATCATCTCGCACGATCGTATGTTCCTCGACCGTTTGGCGACGCATATCCTCGCCTTCGAGGGTGACAGCCATGTCGAATGGTTCGAGGGCAATTTCGAGGACTACGAGCAGGACAAGATCCGCCGGCTCGGCCCCGAAGCCGTCAACCCGCACCGCATGACCTACAAGAGGCTGACGCGGTAAGGCTGGCAGCGATCCGTTGCAGGCGATGTTCGTTTGACCTAAATTGATCAGGTGGAGTCGTCCATGATCACAGTCAAACTGCCGCAAAAAGCCGAGAAGCTGCTGGCCGATATGGCAAAGGCCAGCGGCCGCACTGTCGATCAGGTCGCAACCGAAGCGATCCTCGAGGCGATCGAGGATTGGCATGACGCCGCGATCGCGGATGAACGCCTGAGAGACGATGACGGTGTGCGCATTCCGCTGGATGAAATGATGCGGAAGATCGAACGTCGTGAAATCGAGGAGCGTCGCAAGAAGCCTGCCGCTGAATGACCTGGCGTGTCGAGTTCACGCCTCGCGCCGAGAAAGACATCGAACGGCTTTCCACGAAAGATCAACGGCGCATCTTGGAGTTCCTCACTCAAAGAGTTTCGGCGCACCCCAATCCGAGGGCCCTGGCCAAACGCCTGACGGGCACCAAGGAAGAGGCTTGGCGGTTTCGCGTCGGGGACTACAGGATCATCACTCAGTTCCAGGACAGCCGGCTTGTCGTGCTGGTCGTGGAGGTCGGCAATCGTCGTGAGGTCTATCGATGAGCAGCACAACAAAAAAACCCGATTGGTCCGCCGCCCAATATCTGAAATTCGAGGATGAGCGCACGCGGCCGGCGCGTGATCTGGTCGCGCAGGTGCCGGTGGATTTTCCGCGCCGGGTGGTCGACATCGGTTGCGGGCCGGGCAATTCGACAGAGCTGCTGGTCGAGCGCTGGCCGGATGCTGAGGTCAGCGGCTTCGACACCTCGCCCGACATGATCGAAAAGGCGAGGGCGCGCCTGCCCAGCGTCAATTTCGACCTCGCCGATGCCTCGACATGGCAGCCGGCAGAGCCGGTCAACGTCATCTTCGCCAATGCGGTGTTCCAGTGGCTGCCCACCCATCCAGCTGTCCTTCAGCGGCTGATGGGCTTTCTCGCGCCCGGCGGCGCGCTCGCCGTCCAGATGCCCGACAATCTGCTTGAGCCCTCGCATCAGCTGATGCGCGAGACCGCGGCCGAAATGCCGTTCAGTGCCAAGATGGCGGGGGCCGCGCGCGGGCCGTTGCCGCCGGTATCGTTCTACTACGACCTGTTGTCGCCACTCTCCGACCGGGTGGATATCTGGCATACGGCCTACAATCATCCGCTGGCCGACGCCGAGGCGATCGTCGAATGGGTGAAGTCGACGGGGCTGAAGCCTTTCCTCGATCCGCTGGAAGCCGGCGAGCGCGAGATGTTCCTCGACAGCTACACGGTCAAGATAAAACAGGCCTATCCGAAGACCGCAAACGGCAAGGTGTTGCTGCGCTTTCCGCGCATCTTCATCGTCGCCAAGCACGCCGGCTAGGGCTCTGCGCCTGATGACATCCTGCCGCAGCCTGTGGTTTAAGTCGGCGTAAACCGGCCGAGTGAGAAAACTGTTGCGCCGAAGCGTCTCGGCGCCCACATGAGACCGCAACGCCTGCGGATGGGACGGACTGAAACATGCATCGCGTCATCATCAGCGGCATCGGCGTTGAAATCCCTGAAGCCAAGATCACCAATGAAGAACTGGTCGCCAGCTTCAATGCCTGGGTCGACACGGAGAATGCGCGTCGCCAAGGCACGGATGAGACGCCGCTGCAGAAATCCGACAGCGCCTTCATCGTCCACGCCTCCGGCGTCCAGACCCGCCATGTCATCGAGCGGGAAGGCATCCTCGACCCGACCCGCATGGCGCCGCGCATCCCGGCGCGGCCCGACGATGCGCTTTCGCTGCAAGCCGAGTTCGGCGTGGCCGCAGCCAGCAAGGCGCTCGACCATGCCGGCCTGATGCCATCCGACATCGACCTGGTGATCTGTTCGGCCTCGCACCAGCAGCGGCCCTATCCGGCGATAGCCATCGAAATGCAGGAGGCTCTGGGCACCAAGGGCGCCGGCTTCGACATGGGGCTTGGTTGCTCGTCGGCGGCAGCAGCCTTGCACATTGCGGTCAATCTGGTGCGGACGGGCGCGCACAAACGCGTGCTGGTGGTTACCCCGGAGATCATCACCGGCCATCTCAATTTCCGCGACCGGCAGACGCATTTCATCTTCGGCGACGCGTCCGTGGCGATGGTGGTCGAGGGGCTGGCCAAGGGCGAGAAGCGGCCGGGGCGTTTCGAGGTGCTGGACACGCGCACCTGGACGCAGATGTCGAACAACATCCGCACCAATCTGGGCTATCACACCCGCACCGCCCAGGACGATCCTTACATGATCAGCCTCGAGGGCAATCTGATCAAACAGGTCGGCAACAAGGTGTTCAAGGAAGTCACTGTCGCCGGTCACAAATTCATCGTCGAATTCCTCGCCGAGCACGGGTTGACGCCGCAAGCCGTCAGGCGCTTCTGGCTGCATCAGGCCAATGCGCGGATGAACGCGATGATCCTGAAGCTGGCTTTCGGCCACGAGGTTGACCATGACCGTGCGCCGATGGTGTTGGAGCGGCTCGGCAACACCGCCGGCGCCGGCGCCATCATCGCGCTCTCGGAAAACCACGCCGACATGAAGCCCGGCGATTTCGGCGTGCTGTGCGCGTTTGGCGCAGGGTATTCGATTGGTGGCGCGCTGCTCAGGATGTTATGACCCGCCCCTCTTTAACGCGAACGGCATTAGCCGCAATGCGCTCGGGGCTGATGGTATGGCCAACAAGTGACCGTGTGCCGCCGCACCTCCCACGGAGCAGCAGCGGCGGCCACGCCTCCTGGAACGCGATCTGGCGCCGATGAGCCAAGAGCCCACGACGGGTATACGGCAGAGCAGGCGGAGAGCTAGTCGTATGACGCTGAAGAAGATCGATTGATCCAAGTTAAGACGCAGTTTGCGGCAATCAATTTCAAAGGCTGATCGAGCGGGATTATTCGCAGCGATACCCATCTCGGCCTATTTCGATCCAAAAAGCTTTTTAGTTGACTTTCTACAATGATGGGCGCTGGGTCGTTGACGTAACGATATGTATTGAGGGGGATCTTATGGAACTGCCGGTTCGTTGGATGCTGCTGCTTCTAACGTCTTTAGCGATTGGAGTTTTTGTGTTATTTCAATCGCAAGGAACGTCTGCAGCTGGGGTTGATGAATTTGAACTTGCTGGGGTTGTCGGCGTGATTTCCGGGGAAACCTATCCTGGGGTTTGGATTCTCAGAAAGGATGGGCAAGTGCGATATTGCCAAGTTGCAAGCAAGGGCATGTCGAAACCTACCTGCACTGAATATTCGAACTAAATCGCTTCGAATTCGTCGCAGATCGCGCCGCCGATCGGCACATCGAACGGCAGACGAGCAGGAATTTCAAATCCAAGGCACCAGCATTGGAACGCGTTTGCTGTAGTCGTCATAGGCTGCACCGAGCTCGCCGCGCAGGAAGCGCTCCTCGAGCCTCGCTTTCATCACGGCGCCGATGGTGAGAAAGACCGCGCCGGCAATGCCCCAGACCGTGCCCTTGGCCGCCATGGTGGCCAGGATCGCCAAGAGCAGTCCGGTATAGATCGGATGGCGGACCAGCCCGTAGGGACCGGTGTCGACGACACGGTGCTCGGCCTTGGCCGTCACCGAAGCCGACCAGAGACGGCCGAGATGCAGCCGCGCCCACCAGGCGAATATCAGGCCAATGGCGATGAGCCCGACGCAGATCCACGCCTCGG
Source organism: Mesorhizobium neociceri (assembly GCF_013520985.1). Classification (GTDB taxonomy): domain Bacteria; phylum Pseudomonadota; class Alphaproteobacteria; order Rhizobiales; family Rhizobiaceae; genus Mesorhizobium; species Mesorhizobium neociceri. Next base: position 408,424 of record NZ_JACDTY010000001.1, read on the forward strand.
CAAGGGTCGGAAACCAGAGCCTCAGCCGGCCGGCATAGCCATGCGCGGGAATGAACAGCAGCACCGCACCGATCAACCACAAAGCGCGATAGCGAAGCTCCGCCTGGATGCCAGCGCGCTTTTGCGCCGGATCGGCCCAGAAAGCGGCTAGAAACCAGGACACGACCCAGATCAGCCAGAGCAATGTGATTGCCGTCACCGGTCGCATGGGGGATCTCCACAGACTGTCTCACCATGAAGCCGGCGCGGCACGGCAGCAATGCGGCGCGATGCGCAACTGGCTCCGTTTTCAGGTAAGAGGATCGTGATCCGCGCTCATTGGCCGGAAAACATCCACTGTACGCCAAAGGCGTCGACCAGCATGCCGAAGCTGGTTCCCCAATATTGCCGCGCCAGCGGCACAGTGATCCGGCCGCCCGAGGCCATGCGGTCGAAAAGCTCGCGCATTGTTCCCATGTCGTCGAACTCGAGCATCAAAGCGGAGCCTTTCATCGGCTCCGCATCGTCATTGTCGGAGGCATGAAACAGCACGCCCGGACCTTCGAAACGTGCATGCAGCACCTTTCCGCGCATGGCTTCGGTCCGTACCGGCATGCCGCTGTCGCCCCAGCGCAGCAGGATCGTTGCCCGGCCAAGCCCACACTGCTCGTAGAAGGCCAGCGCCGGCTCGCAATTGGTGGTGAAGAACAGCGAAGGGGAGAGCCGCACCATATCGTTCCTTGTCAGATCAATGCGCGGCGGCGGTTGCGGCCGCGATGAGCGCGTCGCCGGTATACTGCCTGTCGCCAATGCCCCAGCCGCCATCGAGCGCGTTGACGATGTTGATCCAGGTGTTTTCGGGCCTGTGATCGGGAACGCAAAGCTCGGCGACGATTCCCGCGGCCGCGGTGATGAAGGCGTTGCGAGCTTCGACCGAGCCGAGGCCGATATTGGGCAGTTTCAGTTCGACCATGACGACAGGCCGATTGGCGCCGCCGGCATAGATGTGATGCGGCGGCAGGATATGGACCGTGCCGCCGACGATTGCGGTGAAAAAAGAATTGCCGGTGGCGCCGGAGGCTTCGATCAGGGCGGCGCTGAGACGGGGCAGGATCTCGCGTTCTCCGGCTGGGGTCAGTACGCCTTGCGGTGCGGTTACGGTGATGGGCATTTTCTATCCTCTCCTGGAGATCGCATGGCCTTGCAGTTGCGGCTTGCCATGTTTCGTATCGATTGTTACGTTACGCGGAGAAGATGAGTCAACAGGTTTCGTATCGATCGCTATGGATAATTTGGAAAAGCCCCGCGGCGGCCGGCCACGTGCGTTCGACCCAGACCGGGCGCTGGATGCCGCGATGCATCTTTTCTGGGAGCACGGTTATGAGGCGACGTCGCTCACCATGCTGCGCGAAGCGATGGGGCTGACGCCGCCGCAGATCTACAATGCCTTCACCGACAAGGAGACTTTGTTCCGCAAGGCGCTTGAGCTCTACCACCAGACGCAGATCGGCTTTGCGCTGGAAGCGCTGAGCGCGCCGGTGTCGACGGGGGAGGCGATTCGGCGGTTGCTGCTCGGCGCGGCGGAGGCCTATTCGAGGCCTGGCAAGCCCGGCGGCTGCCTGTTCGTCAGCGGTGCGCTGGCGACCTCGCCGCAGGCGCAGGCCATTGCCGATGAGCTCAAGACGTATCGCAAGGCGAGCGAAGCAGCGATCGCGGGACGGCTGGCGGTGGGCAAGGCAAAAGGTGACCTGCCGGAAGTTTTCTCGGTCGAAGGGTTCGCCAAATACCTGGCCGGGACCATGAACGGCATGTCGATCCAGGCGCGGGACGGCGCTTCGGTGGAAGAGTTGCGCGACCTGGCTGAAACCGCTCTTGCGGCTCTGCCGAGCGGAGGGCAAAAAACGAGCGCATGAATCAAAAACAGAACGCCACGCTGGACCTGTCCTCCGAAGCTGAGAAGCCGGTCGACATCATTCCTGCGAAGAAGCTTTCCGCCAAGGTGGGGGCGCTCTACGTCGCGCCGTCAGATCATTTCCAGACGCGCCCGGTGGAAGAACTGCAGCTCGGTTTCGACGGCATATCAGGCGATTTCCACGCCGGCGCCACGCGCCGTTCGGGCGGGCGCGAGCCGTGGTATCTGCGCGGCACAGAAATGCGCAACGAACGGCAAATATCGATCGTGGCGGCGGATGAACTCGCCGTCGTTGCCGCGCGCATGGGCCTTGCAGAAATCAAGCCGGAGTGGATCGGCGCCAATCTGCTGATCGAAGGCGTGCCGCATCTGTCGATGTTGCCTTCGGGCACGCTGCTGTTCTTCAAAGGCGGGGTGACCATCAAGGTCGATGCGCAGAACGGACCGTGCCGCCTCGCTGGGCGTTCGGTTGCCGAAAATGCCGGGATGGCCGATCACGAGGCCGGCGCGCTGGCCTTCCCGAAGGCGGCGAAGCGGTTGCGCGGCCTGGTTGCCTGGGTCGAGAAACCGGGTTGTATTACCACAGGTGAAGAGATCTCGGTGCGCGTGCCAGAGCAATGGATTTATCGAGCCTAGCTCTGCGATAGGAAGAGACGGCTGCGCCGCCGAGGCGACGCAGCCGAATTTCAAGACGCGCTCAAGCCGCCTTGCGGTTCTTCTTGGCGCCCTGCGCCTCGACGGAAACGTGGTCCCACTTTTCCCAAAGCGCGATGCGGCTGGTGTACTCCTGCTTGATCATTGGCAGGCCGCCATCGCCGAAGAACACGCGCAGCGGCGGCTCGGCCGCATCGACGATTTCAAGCATCGCCGGTCCGGTGGCCTCGGGATCGCCGGCAACCGAGTTGGCGCGACGCTCGGCCATCTTGGCGCGGGCAGGCGCGTAAGCCTCGATCGGCTTGGAGACCTTGGCCGAGGCGCCGGACCAATCGGTGGAGAAGCCGCCCGGCTCGACCAGCGTGACATGGATGCCGAATTCGGCAACTTCGATGTTGAGCGACTGGCTGAAGGCTTCCAGTGCCCATTTCGAGGCGTGGTAGAGGCCGAGCGAGGCGAAGGCGTTGACGCCGCCGATCGACGAGATCTGGATGATGTGGCCGGAACGCTGCGCCCGCATGATCGGCAAAGCGGCCTGAGTGACCCAGAGCGCGCCGAAGACATTGGTCTCGATCTGGTCGCGGGCTTCCTCTTCGCTGACTTCCTCGATGGCGCCGAAATGGCCATAGCCGGCATTGTTGATGACGACGTCGAGCCGGCCAAAGCGCTTGTGCGCCTCGGCGATGGCCGCATCGACGGCCTTCTTGTCGGTGACGTCGAGCTTTATTGCGGCGATGTTGTCGCCATATTTCGCGACGAGATCGGCGAGCGTGCCGGCATCGCGCGCGGTTGCGGCGACCCGGTCGCCACGGGCGAGTGCGGCCTCGGCCCAGACGCGGCCAAAACCTTTAGACGATCCGGTGATGAACCAAACCTTTGATGTCATGATGTGGAATCCTTGGCCATGCGGGCCGTGAATGGGGGATGGAAACGGAGGCTTCTCCGTTTTTGCCATATACGGTGCATCCCGCGATTTTCCAGAGGCGAGGGGAAATCTTTTTGCCCCGACCGTCCGGTGAGCAAGGCGCTCAGGGATAGCGCACCGGGCTCGCCCATGCCGGGTCGTCATGCTTTTGCCAGTAGAGCGCCATCAACCGGCTGGTGATTGCGCCTATCTTGCCGTCGGCGACAGGAACGCCGTCGATCACCGTCACCGGCATGATGCCGCCGGCGGTCGAGGTGATGAACACTTCGTCGGCTCCCTTCAGCGCGGCGACGCTGACATCGGCTGCGGCGGCGGCAAACCCTTCTTCGGCGCAAAGATCGAACACGGTGCGCCTGGTGATGCCGGGCAGGACGCCGATGGCCGGCGTCGACAGTCTGCCGTCCTTGACGCAGAACACGTTGAAGCCGGGCCCTTCAGCGACATTGCCGTTGAAGTCGAGGATCAGCGCCGTCTCGGCGCCGCGGTCGTAGGCGTCGTAGAGGCCGCGCACCAGATCGAGCCAGTGGTAGTTCTTGATCGCCGGGTCGATCGAAGCCGGCGGGATGCGCACCTTGTCGCTGATGGCGACATGCAGGCCGCGCCGCAACTGCTCGGCATTGGCGACCGAGCCGAAGGGAACGGCGAATGCCATGAAGCGGTTGACCGCTTGGCGCGGGTCGCGGCTGAAGGTCGGCGAGGCGCCGCGCGTGCACAGCATCTCGACATAGGCCGCACGGTGGCCGGACAGCGCCACGCAATTGTGCAGGATCTCGCTCACGCCATCGCGATCGAACGGGATCGTCATGCGCAGCTTCTCCAGCCCGCCGAAGAACCGGTCGAGATGCAGGTCGAGCCGGAAGAAGCTTCCATTCCAGACATGCACGGTGTCGTAAGTGGCGTCGGAATGCAGAAACCCCCAGTCGAGCACCGAGATTTTCGCCTGCGACATCGGCAGGTACTGGCCGTCGAGGAAGGCGATACCGTCGGGATAGGAATGCGGATCGATATGGCGGTCTGACAGGGCCGGCAATGGCACAATGCTACCCGCTGCTGCGCTTCGGCTCATGGCGATTGGTCCCTTCGGCTCAATGCGGCTCGGGTCAGGCTAGCGGTCTTCGGCCGACGGCATAGAGCCACCCGGGCAACGCCGTTTGTCCTAGGTAGCACATTCGATATGTCTTATGATCCGGCTTGAAAATATCCGGCCGGGAGGGGCGATGTGGGCAGATTTTTTCAGACCATTATCTTTGCAATTTTCCTCATCTTCGTCACCGGCGAGGCCTTTGCCCAATGCGCTCGCGAGGGCGAGGAGCTGTGCCAGAACGGCCAGACCTATCGTTGCGAGAAGACGGGCAGCGAGCTGACGCCGATCTTCCAGAACATGCCTTGCGTGGTCAACGCGACGGGGTTGAACGGCGTCTGGACCGGCAGCGGTCATCAAAGTCCTGCCGGGGCTGCCGGCGCGGACTGGGCAATCGCCATGACCATTGGCGATGGCGCCGCGTCGATCGATTATCCTTCGCTTGGCTGCGGCGGATCCCTGACCCAGATTTCTCGCGACGACAGCTCGGCGGAATACAGGGAGAACATCACCTACGGTCAGGATAAGTGCATCGACGGCGGCGGCATCACCGTCCGGTTTTTCAAGGGGAACCTGTCCTGGACCTGGGTCGGGCAGGCCGACGGCCAGCCCTATAACGCCGTTGCCGTGCTCAGCCGGCAATAGCCGAAGTCATTCCTCTTCATCGTCGGCTTCGAGCAGGCGTGTGGCGCGCCAGCGGGTCAGCACCATGTTGGTCTGCTCGATGACGAAAAACCGCGCCGAGTCGCGGTCATAGCCTTCGGCCAGCAGCTTTTCATAGTCGGTATGGCCGTGCCTGATATGGGCGATCGTCGCCAGCCACACGGCAATGCCCGGCGGCAGCGTCTTCATGTGCACTGCACCGGCCTCGGTGCGGATTTTTTCCATATCGGCATAGGGCGCCAGCGGCAGCAGCGCGGTCAGCGCCTTGGCGATGGCGCGGCGGCGGCCGGTGGGGGCGCTCATTTCTCGTCGCGTCCGGCAATGGTTGCCTCGGCAAAGGCATCGGTCGAAGCGAAATAGGGCTTGATGTCGATCACCGGCGTGCCGTCGAGCACATCGATAGCGTCGATGTCGATGCGGCCGGTATCGATGTCGACGGCGATCAGCTTGGCTATGTGCAGTCCGATCGGATTCGGCCGGGCAGGGGAGCGCAGCGAGAAAACGCCTTTCGGTTCAGCTGCATGGCGGGGTTTTTGCACAATCAGTCCCCGCGGTGCGTGATGCAGCCAGGACAGGATGACGATGTGGCTGGCGCGCTCCAATGCAAGGAGGCCATCGCGATAGGGTGGGTCGACAAGGACCGTAGCGGCCTGTCCTGTCTCGCGGGCCGCGCGCATGTTCTTCGGGCAGCTTTCGCGCGTCGTCCATGGCGAGGCGATGCGGCCGATGAACACGACATGGCCATCCGGCGGCATGTCGGCCGGGTCTGCCTGCAGGAGCTTTTCGCCGTCGCGCGTCTCGAACATGGCTTTTCGCCCTAGCACAAGTTTCCAGCCGATCGTCAGGGAAAAGCGGTTCCCGCCGATGGTGCGGCATTTTCTTGTCAGGAAGCGACATAGGCCTTGCCATGCCGTCAAAGCTGACATAAACATATGTTTATATCTTTTCAACGAGAATACGCTGATGCATGTCTCACTCGATACGATGGTGGATACGTTGAAGGCGGCGGCAGAATCCAGCCGCTTGCGCATCCTGGCGCTCTTGTCGCGCGGCGACCTCACCGTATCCGATCTCACCGAAATCCTCAGCCAGTCGCAGCCGCGGGTGTCGCGCCATTTGAAGCTGCTGCTGGAAGCCGGGTTGATCGGCCGCTACCAGGAAGGCTCCTGGGCCTTCTTCCGGCTGTCCGATACGGATTCGGCACGTGACTTCGTCATGGGGCTGGTCTCCGGCATTCGCGGCGCCGATCCGCAGGTCGAGCGCGATCTCGAGCGGCTGGCTGCCGTCAAGCGCAAGCGCCAGGACCGTGCGGCCGAATATTTCTCCGAAAACGCCGCCAGTTGGGATCACATCCGCTCGTTGCATGTGCCCGACCGCGCGGTGGAAGCGGCACTGCTCAAGCTGGTCGGCAAGCGGCCGTTCCAGTCGATGCTCGATCTCGGCACCGGCACCGGGCGGCTGCTCGAGATCTTTTCGCCGCTCTACCGGCGTGGCGTCGGCATCGACATGTCGCGCGAAATGCTGACGGTGGCGCGCGCCAATCTCGACAAGGCCGGCATTGCCAATGCGCAGGTCCGCCAGGGCGACATTTTTTCGCCGCCGGTCGAGCGTGACGCTTTCGATCTCGTCACCATCCATCAGGTGCTGCACTATCTCGACGATCCCGCCCGCGCCATCCGCGAGGCGGCGAGGCTGCTGCGCCCGGCGGGCCGGCTGGTGATCGTCGACTTCGCGCCGCATGCGCTGGAATTCCTGCGCGACCAGCATGCGCATGTCAGGCTGGGTTTCTCCGACCGGCAGATGTCAGAATGGTTTGCAGAGGCCGGGCTCGACCTCGAGGATGCACAAGAATTCGAGCCGCGCGGCGGCAACGAAGCCAGGCTCACCGTCAAGCTGTGGCTCGGCCGCGACCGCCGCCTGCTGATCGCCGAACCCTCCAACGACACTCTACCGGCCAAAGCATACCAAATTGGGGAAACCGCCTGATGAACCAGTTCCGCTTTTCCCGCCGTCCCGACATTGGCGACAAGGTGCGCGTCTCCTTCGAGTTCTTCCCGCCGAAGACCGACGAGATGGAGGCGAGGCTGTGGGACACCGTCACCAGGCTGGAGCCGCTGAAGCCGAAATTCGTTTCGGTGACCTATGGCGCCGGCGGCTCGACGCGCGAACGCACCGCCCGCACCGTCAAGCGCATCCTCAACGAGACGACGCTGACGCCGGCGGCGCACATGACCTGCGTCGACGCCGCCCGCCATGAGGTCGACGCCGTGGTCCGCGAATTCGCCGAGATGGGCGTGAAGCGCTTCGTCGCCCTGCGTGGCGATCCGGCGGCGGGTGTCGGAACGGCCTATCGGCCGCATCCCGACGGCTATGCCAATGGCGCCGAACTGGTCGGGGCGCTGAAGGACGCCGGCGATTTCGACATTTCGGTCTCGGCCTATCCGGAAAAGCATCCGGAAAGCCCGGACTTCGCCACGGACTTCGACATGCTGAAGCGCAAGGCCGACAATGGCGCGACGCGGGCGATCACCCAGTTCTTCTTCGACAACGATCTCTACGAGCGTTACGTCGAGAAGGCGCGGCGCGCCGGCATCTACATCCCGATCGTGCCCGGCATCCTGCCGGTGCATAATTTCACCCAGGTCGCCAATTTCTCGGCGCGCTGCGGCGCGCTGGTGCCGGCTTGGCTGGCCGAGCGTTTCGAAGGGCTGCACAACGACCCACAGACCCATGCGCTGGTGGCGTCGGCTGTGGCGGCCGAGCAGGTGCTAGATCTGGTCGAGCGCGGCGTCAGCGACTTCCACTTCTACACCATGAACCGGGCCGACCTTGTGTTTGCCATCTGCCACATGATCGGCATCCGCTCGCATGAGGCGGAGGCGGCGGGATCGGCTGCTGCGTGAGTGGTTGGAAATGCAAAAGGCCGGGTAAAAACCCGGCCTTTCGAATAGCTTAGACTATTTTGGTGCTGTCTTCTTCCGCTCTGGCGTTTACGGAAGAACGCCTATGATAAGGGCGCCAATGAATGCGAATGCAGCACAGATCATCAATGCGTTGATTGGCCTCGTAAGTCCCATGTCATAGCCTCCTCTATGAAAGAGCTATGGGTGGAGTCTAGGGTCATTTGTGCCACAGGCAAGCGGAAAATATGCTGCAATGCGACGCGATTGTGGAATTTGCGACCTGCCATTTGGCGTTAGGCATTGAAACTCTTCGGCAAATGCCCGCTGGCGGGCTGTGAATAAATTGTGACGGAGCTGTGGCGGAAGCGTGGCATGGCAGCGCTACCAGACCTAAAGCGCGTCGCGTTTGAGCGGATTCACGCGACGCGCTTTAGGTCTTTGTTTTTGTGCATGTCGTTCTCTCAAAACCGGGGCCACTTTTGAGCGACATGCATTAGCGCCGACCGAATAGCCGCCCGTCGATCGTCACCAGGCCGAAGGCGATCAGCGCCATACCGCAGAACTCAAATAAAGCGAGCCGCTCGCCGAGGAACAGCAAGCCGAGCAGGATGGCGCTGGCCGGCACGATGAGCGTGACCAGCGAGGCGTTGGTGGCGCCGGCCGAGGCGACAAGGTTGAAATAGAGGATGTAGGCGAAGGCGGTGGAGAGCAGCGCCAGCGCAAACACCGCCGCCCAGACCGGTGGCGAGGCGGAGAACAGGCCGGCCGGGCCATAGGTGAACAGCACCACCGGGATCATGATGATGGTCGACGCGGTCAATTGCCCGGTGGCGATGACCGGCGAGGGCACGCCCTTGAAGCGGCGGGCAATCATCAGCGCGACGGCATAGGATAGCGAGGCGCCGATCAGCGCGAACTTCGCCCAGACCGGACCGCCGAGACCGGCAAGCAGGCCGGGGCCGATCATGACAGCGGTGCCGGCAATGCCGAGCCCGATGCCGGCAAGCTTGTTCCAGGACAGTTTCTCGTCCGATGTGAGCGCGTTGGCGAGGATCAGTGTCCAGAACGGCGTCGTTGCGTTGAGCACCGAGGCGACGCCGGCGCCGAGCGCGGTCTGGCCGGCGAAGATCAGCGAAAACGGTACGACATTGTTGGCAAACGCCAGGAGGAAGAACAGGCCGGCATGCGGGAAGGCGAGGCGGAAGGATGGGCCGCGAATGGCGAGATAGAGCTGCAGCGCAATGGCCGCGATGGCGACGCGAAACAGCACCAGCACCAGCGGGTGCATCTCGGCAACCGCGATGCGGGCAAAGAAGAACGAGCCGCCCCAGATGGCGCCGAGCAGCAGAAGCTGGCCCCAGTCCCTGAGCGTCATCGGTCCGCGCTGCACGGCTGTCGTGGCTATTGCCATAGCGAATCGTCCTCCCCCAAGGCGGCATGAATGCCAGTTGGAGGCAGATGGCATATCGGGTCCGGCGACAAGGGCCACCCGAAACCTGATCGTTGGCAAACGCCCGGTCCCACGCTAGCCGAAGTGTCCGCACCCACCAGACACAGAATTGTTTTCTTTAGCCGCTAGCTTGGATTAATTGTGCGCAGCCGAGAAGTTGGGGATTCGTCCATGCAGCGATTCGAGAATGCCCGCGAGGCGGCGCTGACGCTTCGTCCGGACGACCCGGTCTACTGCTTTCGCCCGCAGGTGCTGAAGGCGGATGCCAAACAGTTCATGGGCATGTTTCCCGGCAAGACCGCCTATGCGGTCAAGACCAATGGCGAGCAGATCGTGCTGAAGGCGCTGGTCGAAGCCGGCGTCATCGCCTTTGACGTGGCCTCGCCGGGCGAGTTCGCCGCCGTGCGCGCGGTCTCACCCGACGCCGAGATGCTTTACATGCATCCGGTCAAGGCGCAGTCGGACATCAAGCTGGCGCTGGAGAAATACGCCATCCGCGTCATCTCGCTCGACCATGAGGACGAGATCACCAAGCTGACGCGGGTGGTGCGGGCGCTCGACATCGATCCGGGCGCGATCAGCGTCTTCGTGCGCATCCAGACCAAGGGGTCGGCGGCCTACGAACTGTCGAAGAAATTCGGCGCCGGTCCGGCCTATGCGGTCGAACTCGCCGAGCGGTTGAACCGCACCGGCTACAAGGTTGGGCTGTGCTTCCATGTCGGCAGCCAGATCGAGGATCCCGACACCTATGAGCGGGCGCTGGCCTCGGCCGACTGGGTGCGCAACCGGCTGACCTTCGACGTTGCCGGTCTCGATGTCGGCGGCGGTTTTCCCGCCGAATATGGCCATGATCCCAACCGCAAGCAGATCGAGATGCCGTCGCTCGGCCAGATCATGTCGCGGCTGTCGGGCGACCTCCGGGAATACCAGTTCGACCAGATCCCGCTGGTGGCCGAGCCCGGCCGGGTGATCGTGGCACGCTGCCTGTCGCTGATCGTGCGGGTGCTGTTGCGCAAGGGCAAGCGGCTCTACATCAATGACGGCATCTGGGCGTCGCTGTCGGATTCATGGACCGGCAAGATCACGCTGCCGGCCCGCTTCATCCCCGATCCGGCGATCCGCTCGCGCAATGGCGAAGAGAAGAACATCGTGCCGTTCAAGGTCTGCGGCGCGACCTGCGATTCGGTCGACATTCTGTCCCGGCCCTTCTGGCTACCGGAAACCGTCGACACTGGCGACTGGATCGAGATCGGCCATATCGGCGCCTATTCGCTGTCGCTGCGGACCCGCTTCAACGGCTTCTACCCCGACACTTTCGTCGAGGTGACGACGCCCTTCGACGAAGGCGATGCGCCGCAGGGGTTTGCGAGCCTGGAGACGATGGCGGATTGAGTTTTTCCCTTCTCCCCTTGTGGGAGAAGGTGGCCGAGCGCAGCTCGGTCGGATGAGGGGTGTTCCAGGGAACGCCAGCGTCTCATTCCTTCCAACACCCCTCAACCGTCTCGGCGCTGCGCGCCGATCCACCTTCTCCCACAAGGGGAGAAGGAAGAGGTGCTACAGCTTCCCCAACAACTCCGGCGTCGGCCAGCCGTCGACCGCCAGCCCGAGCCGCATCTGTTCCTTGCGGATGGCTTCGCGGGTGTTGGTGCCCAGAATGCCGTCGACGGTGCCGACGTCATAGCCCCTGGCTTCGAGCTTGGTCTGCAATTCCTTCATCTGGTCGCCATTGAGACCGGTTTCGGGAGTGCGCGGGTCGAACTGCTTTGCGCCGGCCAGCCGGGTGGCGAAGTTGGCGGCGGTCAGCGCGTAGGTGAAGGACTGGTTCCATTCGAGATAGACGTCGAAATTGTCATAGGCGAGGAAGGCGGGCCCCTTGCGGCCCATCGGCAGCGCCAGGCCGGCCTTCAGGCCGTTGTCGATCAGCGGCGTGCCGTCGGGGTTGGTGACGCCCCATTGAGCCCATTGCGACAGCGGCAGCTTGTTGGTGCGGCCGGTCTGCTCCCACGGCATGTCCTCGGGCACGCGCACTTCCTCGATCCAGGGCTGGTCGCGTTTCCAGCCACGCGACAGCACCTTGCTGGCCGTGGTCATGATCACGTCGGGCACGCTGCGCCTGAGGTCGACAATGCCGTCGCCGTCGCCATCGACGCCGCGCGCCAGATAGTCGGAGGGCAGGATCTGCGTCTGGCCAATCTCGCCGGCCCAGGCGCCGGTGACCTCGGCCGGCACGACGCCGCGATCGATCAGCATCAACAGCGGCACCAGTTGCGGCCTAAACAGCTCCGGGCGGCGGCAGTCATGCGACAGCGTCACCAAGGCGCTCAGCGTGTGGAAATCGCCCTGCACGGCGCCGAAATCGGTCTCCAGCCCCCAGAAGGCGGTGATGATCGGCGCCTGGACGCCAAACTGCTGGTCGGCGCGGGCGAAGACGTCGGCGTATTTCTTCAGATTGGCCGCACCCTGCTTCAGCCGGTAGGCCGAAATCATGCGGTTGGAGAACTGGATGAAGGTCTGGGCGAAGACGCCTTGGGCGCGGTCACGCGCCAGCACCTTGTCGTCGATGGAAGCGGCTTCCAGCGCGCCGAGGCCGACAGCGCCGACACCGGCTGCCTTGGCTTCCGCAGCGATGCCTTGCTTCCAGGCTTCGAAGTCGCCGCCGCATTCCTGCGCCACCGCCGGCATGGCCGCGGCGCCAAGCAGCAGGGCCGCGAGGAACCCGGAGCATAGTCGACTCCTCGACTGTTTCCGGCATGGATATCCCAGTGGTTGCAAGCAAGTGCGCATGGGACGTCGAAAAGCAGGCGGCAGAGCCGGTGTCAATGCGTGTTCTGCCGCAGCCACTTTTTCCAGGCGGCCTCGGAGCCGTTGAAGACGTTGATGTCGCTCTTGCCGGTCATGCCGGGAACGATGCCGGTGCCGGTGTATTGCCAGAAGGTGAAGGGATGGCTGCCATATTTCTGGCGGGGGTGGCCGGCGACCGAGCGCAGCCAGTAGGGATAGCCGCGGAAAGTCGAAAGGTTGTTGTCGTCGAAGAAGTCGACCGAGGTGTAGATGATCGGCTTCTTGCCGTAGTGCCGCTCGACGATTTCGAGAAAGGTGGTCATCTCCGCGCGCACCGTCGCCGAATCCGGGCGCAGCCGGCAGGTCGGCGATTTCGGGTTCCATTCCATGTCGAGCACCGGCGGCATGGCCGAGCGGTCGACGGGCACGTTCTCGATGAACCAGCGCGCCTGGGTGGCGGCCGGCGTGCAGAAATAGAAGAAATGGTAGGCCGCGCGCGGAATGCCATTGGCTTTGGTGCGGGCCCAATGCTCGTTGAAATACTCGTCGAAACGATCGCCGCCCTCGGTCGCCTTGATGAAGGCGAAGGAGATGCCGTTGGCCTTGGCTGTCGGCCAGTCGACCGACGTCTTGTACTTTGAGACATCGGTGCCGTGAACGGCGTAATTCCAGGGCGCGCCGCTGTCCCATTCATGCGGCTTGGAGTCTTCGAAGCGCGGTGCGCGCACCGCAACCGTCGGGCTGCCCGAAGGCGACATCGACGGCATGAGATCGCCGGCGGTCGAGCAGGCGGCCAGCAGCGTCAACGTGATGAAGGCCGCGAAACGGCGCATCGCATTTCCCGAGCCGGAATCAGCCGGTCGCTGTTGGGTTGTGTTGTTGCGGGTGGCCCCACCAGACCAGACGATCGCCCCACAGCATCGCCTGATTCTCTATTCTCGTGCATGTCGTTGTCCCAAAACCGCCGTGCACTTTTGGGCGACATGCACCAGTGATCGCCGATCATGGTTGATAACAGGTTGATGGCGCTCGACAAGAACACCGATTTTGCGGAAGCAATGGCGGCAAATCGATGACATTAATCGAGCCGGAAGCTACCGGGCAGCGGAAAAGCAGGGACGAAAAGATGCGGATCGTCGTGAAGATCATCAAATGGCTGGTCGTGCTGGCGGTTGCCGCCCTGTTTGCCTGGCTCTACATCGCGCCGCCGGAACTGATCCGCGTCGGCTCCGGCTATTCGGCCAAGATCGTCTGCTCGAATGTTTTTGTTGCTGGGCGTGACCCCAATGAGGTGCTTGCCGTCGACGTGCAGGCACCCGGCCATCCACTGCTCAGGCTGATGAAAGTGTCGGTCGACAAGAACAGGGGGACCGTCTCGGCCGGGCTGCTTGGCTTCCTCGGCAAGAGCGTTGCTGTCGCGCGCGACGGACTGGGTTGCGCCTCCGTCCCCGATGGCGATGTCGGCAAGGTTCGGCGCACGACAATCCCTGCCGAGGCGTCGGCGGCAACCAAGGGCGATCTGTGGCCGGAGGGAGATCGGGTCGATGCCTCGCAGAATCCCGAGATCGCCAAAATTCTCGACGATGCAGGGATGACCGGCATCGGCATGCGCGCCGTGGTGGTGGTCAAGAACGGCCGCATCGTCGCCGAGCGTTATGGCGACGGGTTTTCGGAAAAGACGCCGCTGCTAGGCTGGTCGATGACAAAGACGGTCAATGCCGCGCTCGTCGGCACGCTGGTCAAGGACGGCAAGATGGCGGTGACCAACCAGGGCCTGTTCGGCCCGTGGAAGGCGGACGGCCGTGCCGCCATCAGCCTTGCCGACATGATGGCGATGTCGAGCGGGCTGGAATTCAACGAGGATTATGGCGACGTCGCCGATGTGACGCGCATGCTCTATCTCGAGCCCGACATGGCGAGCTTCGCCGAATCCAAGCCGCTGACCGGTGAAGTGGGGAAGGTCTTCTCCTATTCGAGCGGCACGGCGGTGATGCTGTCGCGGCTGTGGCAGGACGCGATCGGCGACAAGGACAAGGCGCTGGTTTGGCCGCGCACCGCATTGTTTGCGCCGCTCGGCATGCAGAGCGCGGTGCTCGAAACCGACGAGCAGGGCACCTTCGTTGGCTCATCCTATCTCTACGCCACGGGCCATGACTGGGCACGGTTCGGCCAATTCCTGCTGCAGGGCGGGGTGTGGAACGGCAACCAGATCTTGCCGGCCGGTTTCGTCGACTGGATGCGCGAGCCGGCGCCGGCCTCGAAAGTCTATGGCAAGGGCCAGTTGTGGATCGAGGCGCCGGGCGACGAGGGAAATCCCGGCGCCGGTGTCGCCGCCGGCCTGCCAAAGGATACCTACTGGATGGAGGGCCATGACGGCCAGACGGTCGCCATCATCCCGTCGGAGCAACTGGTGGTGGTGCGGCTCGGGCTGACGCCGGCCAAGCTTGGCTACCGGCCGCAGCTGATGCTTGGAGCACTGATCAAGGTGCTGCATTAGAGGGATGCGACGCTCGACCGCCGCAAAAACTTCCCTACGCGGCGGTCGGCAAAGGTTTGGCGCGATCAACGCGCGCCCGTTCATCGGGCGAGTTCATGACGTGCCAAAGATCGTTGCGGCGTTGGACGTTCAGCCAGAAATCCGGGCTGTTGCCGAACACGCGCGCCAGAATGAGCGCGGTCGCCGCCGTCACATTTCGGCGATTGTTACACAACTCGTTCACGTGCTTGCGCTGGACGCCCATCGCCTCGGCCAAAGCCGCCTGTGTCAGGCCGAGCGGCTGCATGAATTCTTCCGTGAGGATTTCGCCAACCGTTGCGGGCTTGCGCGCGGTCATCAACATGTGTCTCACCTCTATCTATACCTGTGGTCGTCGAGATAGATTTCCGACGCCTCGCCGCGGCCACCATCCCAGCGGAAGATTAGCCGCCATTGCTTGTTGACGCGGATCGAGTGGAAGCGTTCAAGATTGCCGCGCAGTTTCTCGAAATGATTGCTGGGCGGGACCCGCAAATCCTGGTCAGTCATCGCGTCGTCGCTCATCTGGAGTTTGCGAAACAGGCGGCTTTCAAGATCGGAAGGGATGTTGCGGGAGTGGGTGTCATCGACAAAGAAAGCTCGCAGCCATCCGTCTCTAAAGTCGACGATCATCGCATGCTTCCAAGCATCGAGGTAATGTACCACTCAGTGGGTCACATAGCAATGCGCTCACAGTTTCTGCCGCTCATTGAGGTGGAACGGTAGGCCTTCAGAGTTCAAAACTCAGACGTTTGATACCCAGGTCAGTTGGCGATCTTGACGATCGCCAGCCAGGCATAACCGCGATAAAGCGTGCGGAAACGGAAGGTTGCGCCGGTTCGCCGAGATTCCGATTCCAGGACTTCGCGCAGAGATTCACGCGGCGTGACATGGAATTTTTTGAGCCAGCCGCGCAACACGGCCCGAAACCAGCGCGGCAAACCTTCCTGCTGACCGAAATCGACGACATGCAGCGAGCCGCCGGGTGCGAGTGCCGCAAGCGCTGCTGAAACCGTCTTTTCCCAACCGGGGATCATCGACAGCGAGTAGGACACGAAGATGCGGTCGAAGTGCTCGACGCCGAAAAGCGTTTTGGCGTCGAAATCGGTGGCGTCGCCGCGCGCCAGCACGACGCGGCCGGACAGGCCTTCGCGGGCGATCGTCTTGCTGGCGGTCTCCAGCATCTCGGCCGAGATGTCGAGGCCGTAGAAACGGGCATTCGGGTAGCGGCGGGCCGCAAGCGCGATGTTGCGGCCGGTGCCGCAGCCGAGCTCGAGCGCTGTGCCGTTCGCCGGCACGTCCAGCCCCGCTATCATCTGGTCGCGGCCGAGCAGGTAATATTTGCGGGTCAGGTCGTAGATGTGGCGCTGCCAGCGATAGACACCGTCCATCAGTTCGGCATGGTCGGCCGGCAGTTCGCTCGTGCTCATGCCGCGCGCTTCACATAGAGGTGGAAGCCGCCATAGATTGCCGAGCGGTCGCGGGCCGAGTAGTCTCGCGAAGCTTCGTCCTCGTAGGTCCACTGGTCGAGCAGCGACGTCGAGACACGGCCGGGCAGCAGGCTGGGTTCGGCGGCGGTGCGGAAGATGACGCGAGCGCCGACCGAAGCGGTGCGGGTGATCTCAGACCACAGCGCGTTGAGCTGGTCATCGGTCATCCAGTCCTGCGCGTCGAGCAGGATGAAGCGGTCGACGGTCCCGGCATCCTTGCCGGCCAGGAATTCGATCAGATTGGCGTGGTGGATGCCGACGCGCCCGACATTGTTGCGGATTGTCTTGTAATTGCGCTCTTCGAGATAGGCGGGCAGGGCGGCTTCGCCCGGATTGGGATAGCGGCGGGCAAAGGCCTGCCAGGCGAAGTAATTGTTCTTCAAGGGAAAATCGCAGGCGAGCTTTTCCAGCCGGGCCTTCAGCACGCTGGCCATCGAGCCGTCGCCCGAGGTGATCAGCGAATCGTACTGCGCCGGCGGAATGCCGAGACCGAACAGCGAGGCCTTGCGCGACGTCGCCCAGCGCAAGAGCTTCTTGTCGAAAACCGGCGCCAGCTCTTCATTGAAGAAGCGGCGCTGGTCGGCGATGCTCTTCGAGGCCATGATGCCGGCGGGATCGACACCGAAGAATTTGGCGGTGCGATGGCCCATGGCGATGAACAGGCCGAGCAGGCCGGTTTGGTAGAAATTGCGGTCGAAGACGGTGATGCGCCGGCGGCCGCGCCAGTTGCGACGCTCCCAATAGTGGCGGCTCACCGGATCGAGATGCGGCGCGATGAAGCGGTCATAGGCTTCCGAATTGTGGCTGGTGTCGGCGGCGCCGAAGAAACGGAACAGGTCGCCCTGCGAAGGCAGGTGGCGCACCGCTTCCAGCTTCATCCGGTTCAAGGCGATGTGGGCGGCGTTGAGATCGACCGCATCGACACGTTCAGGCGACCGGGTGAGGTAAGCGAGAATATTGCAGCCGCCGGAGGCGATGGTGACGACGCGGTGGCCCTGTCCAAGCTGCATGGCCTCCATGTCGACTTCGGGGTCTTCCCAGATCTGCGGGTAGACGAGGCCGGAAAACAGAAGCGCAAACAGCCGTTCGGAAAGGCCGGCCTTCGACAGCGGACGGTTCTGGTAGACGGCTTTTCCAACTTCCTTGCCACGGCGAAAGACCAGATCTGCCGAAACGTCCGTCATGGCTAATGATTCCCCGTTTGCTTTGGCGCAAGCGGGTAGCGCAGCGTCATGACAGGCCAGTGACAGGCTGTTGACGCTTCAGCTTGTTGTTTTGATGCAAGTGGTTTTCCCAAAACGGATGAACAATTTTTGGGCGATGTGCATTAATCTTGGCCAAACCCTCCCGGCGTCGGCGTCGTCAGGATGACGGCGTCACCGGCGTCGAGCACGGTCTGGTCGCAAGCCTTCAGCACATCGATTGTGCCGTCGTTGCGGCGGACTTTGGTTGAGCCCACTTCGCCATCGCCGCCGCCGTCCAGGCCTTGCGGCGGCCGGTTGCGATGTGAGGACAGGATGGCGCATTCCATCTTTTCGAGGAAGCGGATCGTCCGCTTGGTGCCGTCGCCGGCGCTCCATTTGCCTTTGCCGCCGGAGCCTTCACGGATGTTGAAATCCTCGAGCAGCACGGGAAAGCGCAGTTCCAGCACTTCCGGATCAGTGAGGCGCGAATTGGTCATGTGGGTGTGGACGCCGGAGGTGCCGGCAAAGCCGCGACCGGAGTTCATCTGCCCGGCCGGCGAGCCGGAGCAGATTGTCTCGTAATACTGGTACTGCTTGTTGCCGAAGGTCAGGTTGTTCATCGTGCCTTGCGCATTGGCCATCGCGCCCATGGCGCCGAACAGCGCGTTGGTGACATGCTGCGAGGTTTCGACATTGCCGGCGACGACGGCGGCGGGGTAGGCGGGCTTCAGCATCGAGCCGTCGGGGATGATGATGTTGATTGGCCGCAGACAGCCGGCATTCATCGGGATCATGTCCTCGACCATGACACGGAAGGCATAGAGCACGGCGGCGCGGGCGACGGGCTCTGGCGCGTTGAAGTTGTTCTTCATCGCGGGCGACGTGCCAGTGAAGTCGACTGTCGCCTCGCGCTTTTGCCGGTCGACGGTGATCTTCACCTTGATGACCTGGCCAGTGTCGGTCGGGTATTCATACTCAGAACTGTCGGGCAGCCGCTGCAGCACGCGGCGCACGCTTTCGGCGGCATTGTCCTGGACATGGCCCATATAGGCTTCGACGACATCGAGGCCGAAATGGGCGACCATCTTGCGCAGTTCCGCCACGCCCTTTTCATTGGCGGCGATCTGCGCCTTGAGGTCGGCTACGTTCTGGTGTGGGTTGCGGGCGGGGTAGGGATGGTTGGTGAGCAGCGTCTGCAGTTCCGCCTCGCGGAATTTTCCACGATCGACGACGCGGAAATTGTCGAACAGCACGCCTTCCTCGTCGACCGTGGTGGCGAGCGGCGTCATAGAGCCAGGGGCAGTGCCGCCGATATCGGCATGGTGGCCGCGCGAGGCGGCCCAGAACAGGATTTCCTTCTTGGCGTCATCGAACACCGGCGTCACCACGGTGATGTCAGGCAGGTGTGTGCCGCCATTGTAGGGTGCGTTCAGCGCAAAGACGTCGCCGGGGTGGATGTCACCGGAGTTCAACCGGATGATGGTTTCGACCGAGCGGTCCATGGAGCCGAGATGCACCGGCATATGCGGTGCGTTGGCGACCAGCGCGCCGTGGCGGTCGAAAACGGCGCAGGAAAAATCCAGCCTTTCCTTGATGTTGACGGAATAGGCGGTGTTCTGCAGCGTGACGCCCATCTGTTCGGCGATCGACATGAAGAGGTTGTTGAAGACCTCCAGCATCACCGGATCTGCTTCAGTGCCGAGGGCAGCCGTGCGCACTTTCCGTTCCGTGCGGCGGATGACGACGTGGTTGAGATTGGTAATTTCGGCCTGCCAGCCCGGCTCGACGACGATGGTCTGGTTCGGCTCGATGATCAAAGCGGGGCCTGGGACCAGGTTGGAGGGGCGCAGGTTTTCGCGACGATGGATGCCGGCTTCATGCCAGCGGCCCTCGGTGTAGATGCGCCGCGTGCCCGAAGCGCCGGCTTCAACCCTTGCCGGTCCGGCCGGAGCAACGGCCTCGGCCCTGGTCTCGGTGACTTCGCTGCCTTCGACGCCAACGGTCTCGACGATCATCGGCTTGTCTTCATAAACGAAACCGAACTGCGCCTTGTGGGCGATTTCGAAATCGCGCCTGGCCTGGAAGATCGAGTCACCGTCGAAATTCACCGGCAGCGTGGTGTCGGTGCCGTCATAGCGGATGTGCAGCACCGGCTTTGCGGCAACCTTGTCCTCGCCGATGCCTTGCGCCGCGAGTTCGGCGATGACGGCCCTTTTCAACGAGGCAATGAGGCTGCCGATCTCGGTCCTGGACTCTTCGGCAAGCGGCTTGAGCAGCGCCTGCTGGCGCGACGCGAAAACGGACGACAGGCCGATGCCATAGGCCGACAGCAGGCCGGAGAAGGGGTGGATCAGCACCGCCTCCATGCCAAGCGCATCGGCAACCAGGCAGGCATGCTGGCCACCGGCGCCGCCAAAACAGTTCAGAAGATATTCGGTGACGTCATAGCCGCGCTGGACGGAGATCTTCTTGATGGCGTTGGCCATGTTCTCGACGGCGATGGTGACAAAGCCTTCGGCGACGGCTTCGGGCGTGCGGCCATCGCCGATTTCGGCGGCAAGCGTGGTGAATTTCTTGCGCACCGCTGTCACATCCAGCGGCTGGTCCTGGCCGAGGCCGAAAATCGCTGGGAAGAAATCGGGCTGCAATTTGCCCAGCATCACATTGGCGTCGGTGACGGCGAGCGGGCCACCGCGTCTATAGGCGGCAGGTCCGGGATTGGCGCCGGCGGAATCCGGCCCGGCGCGGAAGCGGCCGGCTTCGTAATGCAGGATCGAGCCGCCGCCGGCGGCGACGGTATGGATGCGCATCATCGGAGCGCGGATGCGCACGCCGGCAACCTCGGTATCGAAGGCGCGTTCATAGTCGCCGTCATAGTGGGCGACATCGGTCGAGGTGCCGCCCATGTCGAAGCCGATGACTTTCTCGAAGCCGGCAAGCTTCGCCGTCTCGACCATGCCGACGACGCCGCCGGCCGGACCGGACAACAGCGCATCCTTACCCTGGAACATGTCGGCAGCGGTGAGCCCGCCCGACGACATCATGAACATCAGCCGAGGGGATTGGCCAATCTCCCCCCTCGTGGGGGAGATGCCCGGCAGGGCAGAGGGGAGCGTGACAGAGTGAGGCGCTGGTGGGGCGGTGCCTAGTTCTCCCGCCACGCTTTGCACATAGCGCGACAGGATCGGCGAGAGATAGGCATCGACCACGGTGGTGTCGCCGCGGCCGACCAGTTTGATCAGCGGCGAGACTTCGTGGCTGACCGAAATCTGCGAAAAGCCGATCTTGCGGCAGACTTTCGCCACAGCCTTTTCGTGGTCGGGGTATTTCCAGGCATGCATGAAGACGATCGCCACCGCATCGATGCCGTCGGCGCGGGCCTGTTCGATGGCGGGACGGCAGGCGGCTATGTCGAGCAAGCGCTCGACATCACCATTGGCGCGCACGCGCTCGTTGATCTCGATGACCCGCTCATAGAGCTGCTCGGGAAGGATGATCTCCTTGGCGAAGATATCCGGCCGCGCCTGGTAGGCGATCTTCAGTGCATCGCGAAAGCCTTTGGTGACGAGCAAAAGCACACGGTCGCCCTTGCGCTCCAAAAGCGCGTTGGTGGCGACGGTGGTGCCCATTTTGATGTCGCCTATCAGGCCAGACGGAATGGCGGCGCCGGATTTCAGGCCGAGCAACTCGCGGATTCCGGCTATGGCCGCGTCGGGGTAGGCCTCGGGGTTTTCCGACAGGAGTTTCCTGGGATGCAACCCGCCTTGCGGGTCGCGCCCGATCACGTCGGTAAAAGTGCCGCCGCGATCGATCCAGAAGTCCCATTTCTTGTCCACGCAGAGCTCCGGCATTGCATTTGGTTTCAGACTGTTAGTGTGCCATCGCTTTGCCTGCAATCACCGCTCTGGATGTTACATCAGGAAACGCAACGTTACGAAACTCATGGCCGTCTGATGCATTTCCTCTTCGACCGTTCACCGCAATGTGAGCGTGTGTTGAAGGAGAGATGTCATGAAAAAGCTCATTCTTGCTTCCGTTTCCGCCTTGGCCCTGCTCGGCGTTGCCGCCTGCAGCGACAGCGGCACGGATAACACCACCACCCAGAGCACCAATCCGCCGGCCGCCGAACAGCCGATGCAACCGGCAAATCCCGATACTCCGAAGCCTGCTGAACCGGCTCCGGCAACACCTGCTCCTGCCGCCCCCGCGCAGTAGCAGCAGTCTCGGTCACTTTGATGTGACGGGAGAGGAGGCCGGCTTCGCGCCGGCCTTCCGGCGTTTAGGGCCAGCCGGGCGGTTTCGTGGGCTATAATCGGCTAATTCCTGTGATTTGCGATATGGCACGTCGGTTGTTTGCGTAAATCGATCCACCCTGCGGCACTGTCTCGGCTTGATAGCGGTGGCCGGCCGCCCTAATAAGCGCTGATGTCGATTTGGGATCGCCTCGGCGAGTTCATCACCCGCGTTTCTTCTTCAGCCACTTCCGGCGTTGCCGAAGTGGTCGAAGCCGTGCGCACGGTTTTCTCCGGCGACCCGGATCTACGCCGGCGCGTTGCCTTCTCGGTGGCGATGATTGCGCTGTCGGCCAAGATGGCCAAGGCCGATGGTATCGTCACCCAGGACGAGGTGCGCGCCTTCCAGGAAATATTCGAGGTGCCGAGAGAGCAGACCCGCAACGTGGCGCGGCTCTACGATCTGGCCAAGCGCGACGTGGCCGGGTTCGAGACCTATGCCGAGCAGATGGCGCGGATGTGCGGTTCTGGCCATTCGAACTGCGTCATGCTGGAAGACATACTCGACGGGCTGTTCCACATCGCCAAGGCCGATGGGCTGGTGCATGAACGCGAAGGCATCTTCCTGCACCGTATTGCCGAGATTTTCCGCATCGACGAGGCGCATTACGAATCGATCATGGCCAGGCACGTCAATCTCGGCGCCGGCGATCCCTATGTCGTGCTCGGCATCGAGCGCGGCAAGCCGTTCGACGAGGTCAAGAAGCGATATCGCAAGCTGGTCTCCGACAATCATCCCGACCGGCTGATCGCGCGTGGCCTGCCGCAGGAGTTCATCAAGATCGCGACGACCAGGGTCGCGGCGATCAACGCGGCCTACGAGATGATCGAGCGGGGCCTCAGGCACGCATGAGCGGTTTCCTGCCCGACGAGCCAGGCGCCGAGGTCAGGGTATCGCCGAATTTCGGCCAGCGGCGCGTGACGCTCAGGCCTGACATGATCGTGCTGCACTATACCGGAATGGCGACGGGTGCTGCCGCCGAAGCCTGGCTGTGCGACTCCGCCAGCGAAGTCTCGTCGCACTACCTCGTCCACGAAGATGGCCGCATCATCCAGATGGTACGCGAGAGCGACCGCGCCTGGCATGCCGGCGCAAGCTCCTGGTTCGGGCGCACCGACATCAACTCCTGCTCGGTCGGCATCGAAATCGTCAATCCCGGCCATTCGCTTGGTTATTCGGCTTTTCCCAAGCGGCAGATCGAGGCGGTGATCGGGCTCTGCAAGGGGATCATCGGGCGGCATTCCGTCGCGGCACAAAGGGTGCTCGCCCATTCCGACATCGCGCCGGGGCGCAAGATCGATCCGGGCGAGAAATTCCCCTGGAGGGCACTGTTTGCGGCCGGGGTCGGCCATCTCGTGCCTGCGTCGCCGATCCGGCGCGGCCCGGTGCTGAAAGCCGGCGATACCGGCGCCGAGGTCGAGGCGTTGCAGTCGATGCTGGCGCTCTATGGCTATGGCGTCGAGATATCCGGCGCCTTCGACCGCCAGACCGAAATCGTCGTCGAAGCGTTTCAGCGGCATTTCCGGCCGCGGCTGGTCAATGGCATCGCCGACGGCTCGACGATCCGCACGCTGCAAAGCCTGCTGACTTCCCTTAGGTCAGCTGCGTCTAAATAATCTTTTCCTGATATTCAAGTTACCAGCCTGTCACTGAAAGTGAATTGCCTCGCCTTGTTCGACACCAATTCGGCCCTCAAAGGCAGTTCGTGCAAGTTATCAGGCCTTCATCCCCCCGGAAGTCCCGATATTGATTAGGCGTTGCTGCGTGAAGATCTTCGCGCGGCCCAGACAGAACAGGACCACATGCAGAAATTGACCGTTGTAACGGCAGCTATTGCTGCCGGCGTGATGACTTTTGCCTTCAGCGCGGCCGATGCCGCACCACTAAGCCAGAGGGCAGACCAGGGCTTCTTCACCGCACCCGCCAAAACCGCCCCCGCCAAAACCGCCATGACGAAAGCGAACCCAACAGCAAAAAGGGCAACCACCGCAAAAGTGCAGAAAGCAGCGGTGGTGAAGGCCAGAAAAGCGACGGCCAAAAGGCATCTGAAGCGCGGCAGGAAAAGCGTCGACCGGACGACGACCGCGTCGATCGGTCCAAGCACCGCGGCGGAATCGACGGCGGCGGCCGCCCTTGGCGGCCAATATTCGGCGATCATTGCCCGCTATGCGGCGGCCGAAGGCGTGCCGGTGTCGCTGGCCAAGGCAGTCATCAAGATCGAGAGCAACTACCGGCCGAATATCGTCGGCAGCGCGGGCGAAATCGGCCTGATGCAGATCAAGCCGGCCACGGCGCGGATGATGGGCTATAGCGGCTCGACCAAGGGTCTGTTCAATCCCGACACCAACATCAAATACGGCATGAAGTATCTCGCCATGGCGCGCAACCTCGGCGGCGGCACGACCTGCGGCACGATCCTGAAATACAATGCCGGCCATGCCGCGACGCGGATGAACCCGGTGTCGGCCGCCTATTGCGGCAAGGTCAAGGTGCAGATGGCAGCCCTTGGATCTCCCGCATAAGTCTGCTTTTTCATTTGCGTTTTGGAACGTGAACCCCTTTATACGCTCTGCCAGCTGGCCGGGCGGCCGCACCCGCAAAGCCGAAAGGCTGCGGGTGAGGAAAGTCCGGGCTCCATGGGAACACGGTGCCGGTTAATGGCCGGCGGGGGCGACCCCAGGGAAAGTGCCACAGAAAGCAAACCGCCACGATTTATCGGGGTAAGGGTGAAAGGGTGGGGTAAGAGCCCACCGCGCGACTGGCAACAGGAGCGGCACGGTAAACCCCACCGGGAGCAAGACCGAATAGGGACGGTGCGAGGGGAAACCTTCGAGGGCTGTTTCCGGCCCACCGTCCGGGTAGGTTGCGTGAGGCGCATGGCAACATGCGCCCAAGATGAATGGCCGCCACGTTCTCGCTCCGCAAGGGGCGAGGGCCATACAAAACCCGGCTTACAGGCCAGCTGGCAATTCTGCACAATATCGCGATTAATCCTTTGAGATCAGCAGGCTGCGCCTTTGGGCGCAGCTGTCGATTCATGTGCTTCAGCAATTGAACCAACCGCGCGGGTGGGCTGAGAGCCATGGCGTTCTTGAAGCTGGTGCGATTAAATCGTACCATGACCATCGTGGTGGATGGATCAGGAGCACGTCATGGGTCATGTCGACAAACGCAGTATCACGCTTTCGCCGGAACTGGCGGCGGCCGTCGACGATGTCGTGGCCGCCGGCGAATATGCCTCGGCCAGTGAAGTGATTCGTGACGCGCTCCGGCAATGGAAAGACCGCCGCGACCTGCTCGGCTATACGGTCGAGGAACTGCGCAAGCTGGTTCAGGAGGGGATCGACAGCGGGCCTGGACGGTTTGCCTCGATGGATGAGATCAAGGCGGAAGGGCATCTGTTCATGGAGCGCTTGCGGGCCAAATATGCTGCGATGACTGCGGTAGGCGACTCTCAGAAGTGAGACACTAGCTATCGCTTCAGAGGTTGGCGCTGCCCCTCATCCCCCTGCCGGGACCTTCTCCCCGTATAGCGACGGGGAGAAGGGGTTGGCCGCAACGTCGGCCCTTTTCTACAGTCTGGGAAATTGGCGAAACCGTCAAAGAGAGCGCCTTTCTCCCCGTTCTCCACGGGGAGAAATGTCCGGCAGGACAATGAGGGGCGGCGCTGATGCCGGTCAATCTCAAGGACATCACGTCTAGCGCTTCAAGCCCCGATCTTGTCCAGCGATGCCTCGATCGCCTGCCAGAGTTCTTCCGCCGGTTCGCAGCCCACCGACAGGCGCACGAAGCCGGGCGGAACGGCATCGCCGCGCTTGGCGCGCCGTTCGGCGGAAGTGTGGACGCCGCCGAAGGAGGTTGCCGCCTGCATCAGCGTGCAGTTGTTGATGAAATCCTCGGCCTTGTCCTCGGAGGCGAGTTCGAAGGAGACGAGAAAACCGAAGCGCTCCATCTGGGCGCGGGCGAGGTTGTGCGACGGGTCGCCTTCCAGCCCGGGATAGCGCAGGCCGCTCACCGCGTGATGGTTTTTCAGACGCTTCGCGATAACCTCGGCGGAAGTGCACATGCGGTCGAAGCGTACGTCCAGCGTCTCCAGGCCGCGATGCACCAGCCATGCCTCGAACGGCCCGGGAATGCCGCCGGCGGTCTCGCGCCAGCCGGTGACGGCGGCGATGATGTCGGGGTTGCGGCTCGCGACATGGCCGAACAGCACGTCGGAATGACCATTGGCCGCCTTGGTGTCGGCTGCAACGACGATGTCGGCGCCGAGATCGAGCGGACGCTGGCCGAATGGCGTCATCGTCGTATTGTCGACGACGACCATCGCGCCCGCCCGGTGGGCGGCTTCGGCGACGGCTGTGATGTCGCAGATGTCCAGTCGCGGATTTGACGGGGTCTCCACATAGACAAGGCGATAGCCGTCGAAGCCGCCGTCGAGGAAGGTCGATGTCGGTCTAAGATCATAGGCGATGCCGAACGGCTTGAGGAAACGTTCGGCCAGCGCCCGCGTGGCGTGATAGCCGTCCGAAGGCAAAAGGACGCGGTCGCCTGTTTTCAGCAGGCCAAAGAACACCGCCGAGATCGCCGCCATTCCCGAGGGAAAGCCGACGCAAGGCGCGTCTTCCAGATGCGCCAGCATGTGCTCGACCGCGTCCCAGGTGGCGTTGCTGTAACGGCCATACTGGCTGTAGCCGGCGCCATCGCCCGGGTTGTGGAAAATGGCGGCCATGGTCAGGGGCAACGGGATGGGATCGCCTTTGGCAAGCCCGTCGCGACGCAGATGGGCAAGGGACGCCGCGCGTGACCTGGCTGTTTCGGGCATGGATTTTCAAACCTCGTTGCTGAGCGGAAAGACGGGCTGACGCTATGCGCGGCAGCGGTGCATCGCAAGCCGCCTCCGGTTGGGCCAAGCCCGCTCTAAACCCTTCGTTAGGCTTAATGGGAGATAAAGACGGGAGCGTCGTCAAAGCTGCTCTCACCGGTTGTGGCGCGCGCGTTTGTGAAGCCTGATCCCGTTGACGCCCATAGTGCCCCATGATATCCCATTTCGATACCAAAGCCTTCGTTCCGCGTCAGGGTAAAGCGTACGCCAATCGGGCAGCCGCAGCGGCTGTGCGTTTGCAGGGTTTTGCTGTTGGGACCGAAGCAGATTTTCGGCAGGGGACGCGCTTCGGCGCGGACGAAAACATGGAGAGGGGTGCGGCGGCGGAAGCGGCTGTAGCGTGTCATGGACCGGTTTCTGTCAAGCGCGGTGAACAGGATCGATGCGAAGGGGCGGGTCTCCGTTCCGGCGCATTTCCGCGCGGTCGTGCAGAAGCGTGGCTATTCGGAGCTCTATGCGCTGCGTGGCCTGGACGTTCCGGTGATGGATGTCGGCGGTCTCGATTTGCTCGACCGCTACGAGCAGCGCATCGCGCTGGAAGACCCCTTTTTGCAGACGGCGGACGACATGTCGTTCTTCTGCCATGGCGACGGGACGTTCCTGAAACTCGACCAGGACGGCCGCATCACGATGAGCGATTTCATCCGCGAACATACGGGCATCACGAGCGAAGTGGCCTTTGTCGGCCGCGGCAATTTCTTTCAAGTTTGGGAACCGGGGCGGCTTGCCGCCTATGGAGCGCAGGCGCGCGCCCGGCTTTTGCAGCTTCGGCAGGGGACGAAGCCTGGGGAGCGACCGGAATGATGGCGGATCACGGCGATGATATCAGCGCCGTTGGCGGATCGGTCCGCCACATTCCGGTCCTCCTTGCCGAAGTGCTGGAAGCGCTCTCGCCCAAAGTCGGCGATGTGATCGTCGACGGCACGTTCGGCGCGGGTGGCTACACCAAGGCGATCCTGGCAAGCGGCGCCTCGGTGGTGGCGATCGATCGCGATCCGGACGCCATTGCTGCTGGACGCAGCCTGGAACAGCAATCGGGCGGCAGGCTGAGGCTGGTGCAAGCGCCGTTCTCGACGCTGGACGAGCAGGTCGAAAGCGCCGACGGCGTGGTGCTCGACATCGGCATTTCCTCCATGCAAGTCGACCAGGCCGAGCGCGGCTTTTCGTTCCGCGCCGACGGGCCGCTCGACATGCGCATGGCGCAGGCCGGTTTGAGCGCCGCCGATGTCGTCAATTCGTTCAAGACGGGCGATCTCGCCCGCATCTTCGGTTTCCTTGGCGAGGAGCGCAACGCCGGCCGCATCGCCCGCATGATCGAGAGCCGCCGCGAAAAACGTCCGTTCGAGCGCACGCTCGACCTTGCCGACGCCATCGAGACGCATATCGGCCGCGCGCCGAAAGACAAGATCCATCCGGCCACCCGCGTCTTCCAGGCGCTGCGCATTTTCGTCAACGATGAACTGGGCGAACTGGCCAAGGCCCTGGTCGCCTCCGAGCGCGTGCTGAAGCCCGGCGGGCGGCTTGCCGTGGTGACATTCCATTCGCTGGAAGACCGTATCGTCAAGCGCTTCATCGCCGACCGTGCCGACGCGGTGACCGGCTCGCGTCATATGCCCGAGGCGCATGCACGCAGCGCGACCTTCCGCAAGGCCGGTGGCGGCGTCACGCCCGGTGATGCCGAAATATCCGCCAATCCGCGGGCGCGCTCGGCCAGACTGCGCGCTGCCATCCGCACCGAGGCGCCGGCGCGCGCCGGCGATCTTTCGATTTTCGGCCTTCCAAAGCTTCCCGGCATCCAGGCGCCGCGAGAGAGGTGAATAAGTGTTTCGAACCAGCGACATAGTCCTGATCGCCGTCATGGTCTCGGCCGCGGCCCTGACCTATAAGGCCAAGCGCGAGGCCGAGGAACAACTGGCTTCGGTGCAGAAGATCGAAGCGCAAATCCGCTACGAGGAGGACACGATCGACCTGCTCAAGGCCGACTGGAGCCTGCTGACCCAGCCGTCGCGCCTGCAAAAGCTGGCTGAAACCTACAAATCGCAGCTCGCACTCGAGCCGGTCAATGCGCGGCAGATCGTCGGGATCGACGATCTTCCGGCAAAACCGCTCAACATCGAGGACCTGTCGTCGCAACGGCTTGGCGGCATGGCGGACAATTCCGGCAAAGGACCAGCCGACGGCAAGGATCCCGTGGTGACCGGAGCCATCGTCCAATGACCATCGGGTTTCCAACGAGCGCCAGACTTCCGTCGATCGGCAAATTGCTGAAGCGCCGCGCAAGGACCGGTGAGGACGGCTCGATCGTCGTCGAGGGCGCGCGCAAGGCGACCGGCGGCAAGGCCAAGACCCGCATCATCATGACGATGGCGGTGTTTTTCGGCATCTATTCGACCATCGCCGGGCGGCTGGTCTATCTCGGTTTCCAGTCCCCCGACATGTCGGGCGGGCCGCAAAGCCGGGTGACGGCGTCGCGTCCCGACATCGTCGACCGCAACGGCGAGGTGCTGGCGACCGACATCAAGACGGCGTCGCTGTTTGCCGAGCCGCGCCGCATCGTCGATGCCGACGAGGCGATCGAGAAGCTGTCGACCATTTTGCCTGATATCGACCCCGAGCAGACCTACCACAAGCTGAAGAGCGGCGCCGGCTTCGTCTGGCTGCAGCGGCAGCTGACGCCCAAGCAGCAGGCCGACATCATGCAGCTCGGCATTCCCGGTATCGGCTTTCGCACCGAAAAGCGCCGCTTCTATCCGGCCGGCGTGACCTCGTCCTACATTGTCGGCCTCACCAACATCGACAATCAGGGCATCTCCGGCATGGAGAAATACATCGACGAGCAGGGGCTGAGCGACCTGCAGGCGTCGGGGCTTGCGATCGCCAAGGATCTGAAGCCGGTGCAGCTGTCGATCGATCTGCGCGTCCAGCATGTGGTGCGCGACGAGATCGCCGCCGGCCTGGAGCGCTACCGCGCCATGGGCGCCGGCGCCGTCGTGCTCAACATCAAGACCGGCGAAGTGGTGGCGATGGCCTCGGTGCCGGATTTCGATCCGAACAACCCCTTCAATGCACAGGACAAGGATCGGCTGAACCGTATGTCGGCCGGCCTCTACGAGATGGGCTCTACGTTCAAGAGCTTTACCTCGGCTATGGCGCTCGATTCCGGCAAGGCTAACATGAACAGCCGTTTCGACGCGTCACACCCGATCCGTGTCGGCCATCAGGCCATCCACGATTTCCATGGCAAGAACCGCGTGCTGTCATTGCCGGAGGTGTTCCTTTACTCCTCCAACATCGGATCGGCCCGTGAGGCCGAAATGGTCGGCATCGAGGGGCACCGCGAATTCCTGCATCGCCTTGGCCTTTTGGACAGGATGCAGACCGAACTGCCTGAAGTCGCCCGCCCGACCGAGCCGAAGGTCTGGAAGCAGGTCAACTCCTTCACCATCGCGTTCGGCCATGGCGTGTCGACGACACCGCTGCAGGCCGCTGTCGGCTGCGCGGCTCTGATGCAGGGCTACCTGATCCCGCCGACTTTCCTGGTCCGCAGCGAGCAGGATGCCATGGCGGTGGCCAAGAGAGTGGTCAGCGAAAAGACTGTGGAGGGCATGCGCTACCTCTACACGCTCAATGCCGAGAAAGGCTCGGCCAGAAACGCCAGGGCCCCCGGCTACCGCGTTGGCGGCAAGACTGGAACGGCCGAGAAGGTCATCAATGGCCGCTACTCGAAGGAACTGAATTTCAACACCTTCGTCGCTGCCTTCCCGATGGACGATCCGCAGTATCTGGTGTTTACGATCGCCGACGCCCCGCACCCGGAAAAGCCTGGTATGACCGACGTCGCCGCCAACAATGCGGGTGTTATGGCCGGAAACATCATCAGGCGGGCAGCCGCCATGCTTGGCGTGAAGCCAGATTTCAGCCATGAAAATGCTGCAACGCTGGTTTCCTATCAGTGATTCTTAGGGGCGCGCCGGCAACTGCGCGCTATTTTGTTGAGATAAACGGGGTTCGATGCACCTGAGAGATTTAGCCGGTATCCTGCCTGTCGAGGGAACAGCTTCCCGCGATCTGGAGGTAACCGGGATTTCGTCGGATTCCCGTCAGGTAAGGCCGGGCGTCGTCTTTTTCGCGCTCGCCGGCAGCAAGGCGGATGGTGCTGCCTATGCCGCCGATGCGGCTAGGCGCGGCGCGGCGGCGATCGTTGTGGGCAAAGCCAGTTCCGTTACCGGCCTGTCTGTCCCGGTTCTCGCTGTCGATGACCCTCGCTTGGCGCTGGCGCTGAGTGCCGCGCGCTTCTTCGGCAAGCAGCCGGAGACCATGGTCGCGGTGACCGGCACCGCGGGCAAGACTTCGGTCGCAGCCTTCGTCAGGCAGATCTGGGGGCAGGCCGGCTTTGCCGCGGCGTCGATCGGCACCACCGGCGTGGTGGCGCCGGGCCGCAACGACTACGGGTCGCTGACCACGCCCGATCCTGTGGCCTTACACCAGCTGCTCAAGGAATTGGCTGAGGCCGGTGTTACCCATGCCTCGATGGAAGCCTCCAGCCACGGTCTCGACCAGCGCCGCCTCGACGGCGTCAAGCTCGCTGCCGGCGGCTTCACCAATCTCGGCCGCGACCACATGGATTACCATCCGACGGTCGAGGACTACCATCGCGCCAAATTGCGCCTGCTCGATACGCTGCTGCCGAAAGGCGCGCCGGCCGTCATTTTTGCCGACGATCCGTGGTCTGCGCCGACGATCAAGGCAGCGCAGACAGCGGGGCTCAATGTGCTGACGGTCGGCCGCCATGGCGATTTCCTGCGCCTGAAGCGGGTCGAGCACGAGCGCCATCGCCAGCGCGCCGAGGTGGAAGCCGACGGCGTGCTCTACGAGATCGACCTGCCGCTGGCTGGCGACTTCCAGATCGCCAATGCCCTGGTTTCGGCAGGCCTAGCGATTTCCACTGGAACACCAGTCGCCAAGGCCTTGATGGCATTGGAGAAACTCCAGGGCGCGCCGGGCCGGCTCGATCTTGTCGGCGCGACCGCGAACGGCGCGCCGGTCTATGTCGATTATGCCCACAAGCCGGATGCGCTGGAAAATGTGCTTGCCGCGGTGCGCCCGTTCACCACTGGCCGCGTCATCGTCGTGTTCGGCTGCGGCGGCGACCGCGACCGGGGCAAGCGGCCGATCATGGGCGAGATCGCCACGCGGCTCGCCGATGTCGTCATCGTCACCGACGACAATCCGCGCTCAGAGGTTCCGGAAACCATCCGCGCCGCGATTTTGGCGGCCGCGCCCGGCGCCATCGAGATCGGCGACCGCCGCAAGGCGATCCACGAAGCGGTCGCCATGCTGAAGGCCGGCGACACGCTGATCGTTGCCGGCAAGGGCCATGAAGAAGGCCAGACCATCGGCGCCGAGACATTTCCTTTCTCTGATCATGAGGAAGTCCGCTCTGCGTTGCGGGAGCGGGCCGCATGAGCGTGCTGTGGACCGCCGATGCGCTGGTCGACGCCATGGGCGGACGGCCGCTCGGGCCGATGCCGGAGGGCATATCGGGGATCTCGATCGACAGCCGCAGCCTGCAGCCGGGCGATGCTTTCTTCGCCATCAAGGGCGAGGCGATGGATGGCCATGATTTTGCGACCGCGGCGATCAAGGCCGGCGCCGGCGTGCTGGTTGTCGCCGAAGGAAAATTGCCGTCGCTCGGGCGGCTGACGGCGCCGATGATCGTCGTGCAGGATGTGCTGGCGGCTCTAGAGAAACTCGGTGTTGCCGCCCGCGCGCGCTCCAAGGCGAAAATTATCGCGGTGACCGGCTCGGCCGGCAAGACCACCACAAAGGAAGCGCTGCGCCATGTGCTGTCGGCCGTCGGCAAGGTGCATGCCTCGGCGCAGTCGTTCAACAACCACTGGGGCGTGCCGCTGACCTTGGCGCGCATGCCCGACGATTGCGACTACGCGGTGTTCGAGATCGGCATGAACCATCCCGGCGAGATTCGGCCGCTGGTCAAGATGGTCCGGCCGCATGTCGCCATCGTCACGCTGATCGCCGCCGCTCATCTCGGCTTCTTCAAAAATCTCGACGAGATCGCCAAGGCCAAGGCCGAGATTTTTGAAGGGATCGAGCCCGGCGGTGCTGCATTGCTCAACCGCGATGATGGGCGCTGGAAGCTGCTCGACAAAATGGCACGCGCGGCCGGCGTCGAACATGTCTTCGGCTTCGGCGAAAATGCGCGCTCGACCTACAAGCTCACCAAATGTGAGCTGCATGCCGATCATTCCGACATCACCGCCAGGATCGGCGGGCAGGATGTGACCGCTCGCATCGGCGCGCCCGGCCGCCACATGGTGCAGAATGTGCTAGCCGTACTAGGCGCGGCGCATCTCGCTGAAGCCGACATCGGCAAGGTGGCGGAGGCGCTGGCCGATCTCTCTGCCGAGCGCGGCCGCGGCAAGCGCCATGTGCTGCGTCATCCCAAGGGACCGATCACGCTGATCGACGAAAGCTACAACGCCAATCCGGCATCGATGGCTGCTGCCATGGCGCTGCTCAACGCGACGCCTGTCACGGGCGAGGGCCGGCGCATCGCCGTGCTCGGTGACATGCTCGAGCTCGGCGACCATTCGGCCAAGCTCCATGCCGCCCTAGCCGAATTGATCGTCGGCACCGGGACGCAGACGGTCTTTCTCGGCGGTCCGGAAATGCAGGCGCTGGCCGATGTGCTGCCCGCCGAGATTGCGACGGAATACCGCCCAGGCGCCGAAGAGCTGAAGCCACTGCTGTTGTCGGCGCTGAAGGCCGGTGACGTGGTGATGATCAAATCGTCGAAAGGCATCGGCTTTTCAAAACTGGTCGAGGCCTTGCTCGGCAAATATCCGGCGGAAGCCGCAGGCACGAAACAGAACTAGTTCCGGGAGACGGAATCGCATGTTTACATTGCTCGTCGATTTTGCGGACAAGATCTCTGTCTTCAATGTCTTCCGCTACATAACCTTCCGCACCGGCGGCGCGCTGATCACCTCGGCGCTGATCGTCTTCATCTTCGGGCCGACCATCATCAATTCGCTTCGGCTCAGGCAAGGCAAGGGCCAGCCGATCCGCGCCGACGGGCCGCAGACGCATTTCAAGAAGGCCGGCACGCCGACCATGGGCGGGCTGATGATCCTGTGCGGCATCGTCGGCTCGTCGCTTTTATGGGCGAACCTCTCCAGCATCTATGTCTGGGTGGTGCTTCTGGTGACGCTGGGCTTCGGCTCGATCGGCTTTTACGACGACTATCTCAAGGTGACGAAGCAGTCGCATCTCGGCTTTTCCGGCAAGGCGCGGTTGGCGCTGGAATTCGTCATCGCCGGCATTGCGGCCTGGGCGATCATGCACAATGGCCAGGCGCCGTTCTCCTCGTCGCTGACTTTCCCCTTCGCCAAGGAATTCATCATCAATCTCGGCTGGTTCTTCGTGCCGTTCTCTTGCTTCGTCATCGTCGGCGCCGGCAATGCGGTGAATTTGACCGATGGCCTCGACGGGCTGGCAATCGTGCCGATCATGATCGCCGCGGCCTCCTTCGGCGTCATCGCCTATCTCTCTGGCAATGCTGTCTTCGCCGAATATCTGCAGATCCATTTCGTGCCCGGCACCGGCGAACTGGCCGTCGTGCTCGGCGCTGTCATCGGCGCCGGCCTTGGCTTCCTCTGGTTCAACGCGCCGCCGGCGGCAATCTTCATGGGCGACACTGGTTCGCTGGCCATGGGCGGCCTGATCGGCACCGTCGCGGTCGCCACCAAGCACGAGATCGTGCTGGTCATTGTCGGCGGCTTGTTTGTCGTCGAAATCCTGTCGGTCATCATCCAGGTCGGCTACTTCAAGATGACCGGCAAGCGCGTCTTCCTGATGGCGCCGATCCACCACCATTTCGAAAAACTCGGCTGGACTGAAAGCCAGGTGGTGATCCGCTTCTGGATCATCGCCGTCATCCTGGCGCTGGTCGGCCTGTCGACCCTCAAGCTGAGATAGGAGCCCGCTTGATCCCCGCCGAATCCTTTTCGGGCAAACGCGTTTCGCTCTTCGGGCTCGGTGGCTCGGGGATCGCCACGGCGCGCGCGCTGATCGAAGGCGGGGCCGACGTGCTTGCCTGGGACGACAATCCCGACAGCGTCGCCAAGGCCGCGGGCCAAGGCATTGCGACCGCCGATCTGCGCGGCGCCGACTGGGCGAAATTTTCGGCCTTTGTGCTGTCGCCGGGCGTGCCGCTGACGCATCCGAAACCACACTGGACGGTGGAGTTGGCGCGTGGCGCCGGCGTCGAGGTGATCGGTGATATCGAATTGTTCTGCCGCGAGCGGATCGCGCGCGCGCCGACGGCACCGTTCATTGCCATCACCGGAACCAACGGCAAGTCGACGACGACAGCGCTGACCGCGCATATCCTGAAATCGGCCGGGCGCGACACGCAGATGGGCGGCAATATCGGCCGCGCCATCATGACGCTCGACCCGCCGCAGCCGGACCGGCATTACGTCGTCGAATGCTCCTCCTATCAGATCGATCTCGCGCCCTCGATCAACCCGACGGCCGGCATCCTGCTCAACCTGACGCCCGACCATCTCGACCGCCACGGCACCATGCAGCATTACGCCTCGATCAAGGAGCGGCTGGTCGCCGGCAGCGAGACGGCGATCGTCGGCGTCGACGACAGCTGGTGCGCGCAGATCGCCGACCGGCTGGAGCGGGCGGGCAGGCAGGTGATCCGCATCTCCAAGCGGCTGCCGCTGACCGATGGTTATTTCGCCGATGGCACCGATCTGATGGAAGCCGTGCATGGCCGCTACAGCCGCGTCGCGTTCCTCGAAGGCATAGGGTCGCTGCGCGGCCAGCACAATGCGCAGAACGCATTGGCCGCTGTCGCCGCCTGCCTCAAGGTGGGCTTAAGCCTCGGCGAGATACAGGCGGGGCTCGAGAGCTTTCCCGGGCTGGCGCATCGCATGGAGCAGGTCGGCCGCAAGGATCATGTGCTGTTCGTCAACGATTCCAAGGCGACCAATGCAGACGCGGCAGCACCGGCGCTTTCGAGCTTTTCGCGCATCTACTGGATCGCCGGCGGGCTGCCCAAGGAAGGCGGCATAGAGCCGCTGCGCGGGTTCTTTCCGCGCATCGCCAAGGCCTATCTGATCGGCGAGGCGGCGCCTGCTTTTTCGGCGACGCTCGGCGAGGCCGTGCCCTATGAAATCTCGGGCACGCTGGCCGCTGCGGTCGACCATGCCGCTCAGGATGCGGCCAAGGACGATAGCGGCGAGGCGGTGGTGCTGTTGTCGCCGGCCTGCGCCAGTTTCGACCAGTTCAAGAATTTCGAAGTTCGCGGCGAAGCCTTCAGGCAAGCTGCGAATGCTATAGATGGCGTCAAACCCATCGGAGGGGCACGATAATGCAAAGCCGTCTCGACAAAAGCCCGGTTGCAACCTGGTGGTGGACGATCGATCGCTGGTTTCTGGCGGCATTCCTGTCGCTGATGGGGCTAGGCATCGTCTTGTCCTTCGCGGCAAGCCCGGCGGTGGCCGAACGCATCGGCCTCGACAGTTTCCACTTTGCCACCCGGCAGATCATCTTCACCGTGCCGGCGCTCGGCGTGATGCTGGCCGTGTCCTTCCTTGAATCGCGGCAGATCCGGCGCATGGCGCTGATCATCCTGGGCATCATGCTGGTGCTGATGGTGGCCGTGCTCTACATCGGCGTCGAGGTGAAAGGCGCGCGGCGCTGGGTGTCGTTTGTCGGCATGTCGATCCAGCCATCGGAATTCCTGAAGCCCGCCTTCGTCATCGTCTGCGCCTGGCTGTTTGCCGAACACAAGCGCCAGCCGGACATTCCCGGCAATCTGTTTGCGCTGCTGCTGCTGATCCTGGTCATCTCGCTTTTGGTGGCGCAGCCTGATCTCGGCCAGACCATGCTGGTGACCGGCACCTGGGGCGTCATGTTCTTCATGGCCGGCCTGCCATGGCTGTGGATCATCGCGCTTGGCGCCACTGGCGCCAGCGGCCTGTTTGCCGCCTATACTGTATTTCCGCACGTCGCCGCCCGCATCGACAAATTCCTGACTGGCGAAGGCGACACGTTCCAGGTCGATATGGGTCGCGAGGCGCTGATCAACGGCCACTGGTTCGGTGTCGGGCCGGGCGAGGGCACTGTCAAGCGCGTCATCCCCGACGCGCATGCCGACTTCGTGTTCTCGGTCGCCGGCGAAGAGTTCGGGTTGATCATGTGCTTCTTCATCATGTCTATCTTCGCCTTCATCGTGCTGCGCGGCCTCAACACCGCTCTCAAGGAGCATGACGATTTCACCCGCTATGCCGTCGGCGGCCTCGTCACAGTGTTCGGCCTGCAGTCGGTCATCAATATGTGCGTCAACCTGCAGCTGATGCCGGCCAAGGGCATGACGCTGCCATTCATCTCGTATGGCGGCTCCTCGCAGATCGCCATTGCCATCTCGATGGGCATGGTGCTGGCGCTGACGCGCAAGCGACCGGAAAAGCGCAAGCAGATGGGCTTTGCCTTGTCGCAGCGCGCCTTGCCGGCGGAGTGACATGGCGCGGGGTGTCATTCTTCTCGCGGCGGGCGGAACCGGTGGACATCTGTTTCCGGCCGAGGCGCTGGCGCATGAACTGATCGAGCGCGGCTGGAGCGTGCATCTGGCAACGGACGACCGCGCCGAGCGGTTTGCCGGCCATTTCCCGGCCGCCGCCATCCATCCAATCCAGTCGGCAACGATGGGTTCGAAAAACCCTGTCGCACTGCTTGGCGCTTTCTGGAAGATCTGGCGTGGCGTGCGCCAGGCTTCCGCCGTCATCGCCAGGATCAAGCCGGATGCGGTTGTCGGCTTCGGCGGCTATCCGACCTTGCCGCCGCTCTATGCCGCGACACGGCGCAAAGTGCCGACGCTGATCCATGAGCAGAATGCGGTGATGGGGCGCGCCAACCGGGCGCTGTCCGGCCGCGTCGACGCCATTGCCGGCGGCTTCCTGCCGCAGGATGAAAGTGTCGTCGGCGCCAAGACGGTGACGACCGGCAACCCGGTCCGGCCGCCAATCCTGGAGGCGGCAAAGACGCCCTACAATGCATCCGCCGGGGAGGAGCCGTTCCGGCTCTTGGTGTTCGGCGGCAGCCAGGGCGCGCAGTTCTTTTCCGATGCTATGCCGGGTGCGATTGGCCTGCTGCCGGACGCACAACGCAAGCGGCTGGTGATCACCCAGCAGGCGCGTGCCGACGATGTGGCGCGGGTGAAGGCTGGCTATGCAGCACTTGGCGTCCATGTCGAGGTCTCGCCCTTCTTCACCGACATGGCACAGCGCATGGCGACGGCGCATCTGGTGATCTCGCGCTCCGGCGCCTCGACGGTCTCGGAAATCGCTGTCATCGGCCGGCCGGCGCTGCTGGTGCCTTATCCCTATGCGCTCGACCACGACCAGGCGGCAAATGCAGCCGCCCTTGCCGCCGCTGGAGGGGGCGAGGTGCATCCGCAATCCTCGCTGTCGCCGGAGCGCATCGCAGCCCTCATTGGCGGTCTGATGGACAATCCCGAACGGCTGGCGGCCATGGCTGCCGGCGCCAAATCGGCCGGCAGGCCAGACGCTGCACGGTTGCTCGCCGATCTCACAGAGGCTATTGCGTCCAGAAAAACCGTATCGGATTTCAGGAAAGGGACGCATTGATGAAGATGCCGGAGACCATCGGCCTTGTGCATTTCATCGGCATTGGCGGTATCGGCATGAGCGGCATTGCCGAGGTGCTGCACAATCTCGGCTACAAGGTGCAGGGCTCCGACCAGGCCGACAGCGCCAATGTGCAGCGGCTGCGCGACAAGGGCATCGAATGCTTCGTCGGCCACAAGGCCGAGAATATCGGCGCTGCAGAAGTGGTGGTCGTGTCGACCGCGATCAAGAAATCCAATCCCGAGTTGAAGGCCGCGCGGGAGAAGTTGCTCCCAATTGTTCGCCGCGCCGAGATGTTGGCCGAATTGATGCGCTTCCGCCAAGCGGTGGCGATTGGCGGCACGCATGGCAAGACGACGACGACCTCGATGGTGGCGACGCTGCTCGACGCCGGCGGGCTCGACCCGACGGTGATCAATGGCGGCATCATCAATGCCTATGGCACCAATGCGCGCATGGGTGACGGCGAGTGGATGGTGGTCGAGGCCGATGAAAGTGACGGCACCTTCCTCAAATTGCCTGCCGAAATCGCCGTCGTCACCAACATCGATCCTGAGCATCTCGACCACTATGGCAGCTTCGACAAGGTGCGCGAGGCTTTCCGCCAGTTCGTCGAGAACGTGCCGTTCTACGGCTTTGGCGTGATGTGCACCGACCACCCGGAAGTGCAGGCGCTGGTCAGCCGCATCGAGGACCGCCGCGTCATCACCTATGGCGAGAATGCCCAGGCCGATGTGCGCTTCACCAACCATCGCATGGCCGGTGCGGCAAGCGAATTCGACGTGGTGATCCGCGACCGCAAGACCGGCAGCCAGACGACGATATCGGACCTGCGCCTGCCCATGCCCGGCCGCCACAACGTCTCCAACGCGACCGCGGCCATCGCGGTCGCGCATGAACTCGGCCTGTCGGCTGAGGCGATCAAGAAGGGACTGTCGTCCTTTGCCGGCGTCAAGCGGCGTTTTACCCACACCGGCTCGTGGAACGGCGTCGAAATCTTCGACGATTACGGCCATCACCCGGTCGAGATAACAGCGGTGCTGAAGGCGGCGCGCAGCGCCACCAAGGGCCGCGTCATTGCCATCGCGCAACCGCACCGCTTTACCCGGCTGCACGATCTGTTCGACGAATTCTCGGTCTGCTTCAACGATGCCGACACGGTTATGCTGGCGCCGGTCTATGCGGCGGGCGAGGAGCCGATCGATGGCGTCACCTCGGAGGCGCTGGTGTCGCGCATCCGCTCCGGTGGTCACCGCGACGCGCGTTACATAGATGGTCCGACTGCAATCGCCCCAGCCATTCGCGAGTTGGCCAAGCCCGGAGACTTCGTCGTCTTCCTCGGCGCCGGCAACATCACCCAATGGGCCTATGCGCTGCCCAGGGAACTCGGCGGTGCGGTCTCATGATGCGCGGCCAGGACCTGCTCGACAAACTTGGCGACGGGCTTGCCGGCCTGCGCGGCCGGCTGACGCCCAACGCCGAGATGGACAAGATCACCTGGTTCCGTGCCGGCGGTCTGGCCGAGGTGCTGTTCCAGCCCGCAGACGAGGAAGACCTTGCCGCCTTCCTGCGCGCGGTGCCGGAGGAGATCCCGCTCACCGTCGTTGGCGTCGGCTCCAACCTCCTGGTGCGCGACGGCGGCATTTCGGGTTTCGTCATCAGGCTTTCGGCCAAGGGCTTTGGCGAGGCCGAGGTGGTTTCGCCGATCCGCGTCAAGGCGGGCGCGGCGACGCCGGACAAGCGCGTTGCCGCCGTCACCTATGAGGCCGGCATTGGCGGCTTTCATTTCTACCACGGCATTCCCGGCGCCATCGGCGGGGCGCTCAGGATGAATGCCGGCGCCAACGGTGTCGAGACGCGCGAGCGCGTCGTCGAGGTGCGGGCGCTCGACCGCAAGGGCAATCTGCACACGCTGAGCAATCAGGACATGGGCTATGCCTATCGTCACTCGGCAGCACCTGCGGGGTTGATCTTCACCTCCGCCATTTTCGAAGGTGTTCTGGAAGACAAGGTGGCGATCAAGGCAGCCATGGACGCCGTCCAGACGCATCGCGAGACGGTGCAGCCGATCCGCGAGAAGACTGGCGGCTCGACCTTCAAGAATCCGGAAGGCACCTCGGCCTGGAAGGAGATCGACAAGGCAGGCTGCCGTGGGCTGATGATTGGCGGCGCGCAGATGTCGCCGATGCACTGCAACTTCATGATCAACACCGGAACCGCGACCGGCTACGATCTCGAATATCTCGGCGAGACGGTGCGCGCTCGCGTGCTTGTAAATTCCGGCATAAGGCTGCAGTGGGAAATCAAGCGCCTCGGCAATTTCCGCCCCGGCCATGCCGTGCAGGAGTTCCTCGGACAGCTCCTTTAGCGCGAGCTGAAGTTCATGTGATGCTTGAACTTCAAAAGGCCTGAAACAACAGCGCGACCGTTGCTCGAAAGACTCACAGCGTGCTTTTTGCCGCCGTTTTCGCGGAAAGTGAATCTGTCGGAATCATAAGCACTTGCCAGCGAATCAACTCTCTGATTCTCTGCCCTAAAGCGTTTCCTGATTTGAGTCGTTCGACGCGTCGACCGCGTTTTCCGTCTGGGGGGCAACCTGCCGGGAGACTCGGACTCAATCTGGCCGCTGAATGCGTGGTTTGCGGGCCCGCCGTGAGAGGGGATGACGGGAAATGAAGAACAAGCATGTGGCTGTCCTCCTGGGCGGATTCTCGTCGGAGCGGCCCGTGTCTCTGTCTTCGGGAAAGGCGTGTGCGGATGCGCTTGAGAATGAAGGCTACCAGGTTACCCGCGTCGATGTTGCGCGCGATGTCGGTGCCGTGCTTGCCGAACTCAAGCCCGATGTTGTCTTCAACGCATTGCATGGCCCGTTCGGTGAAGACGGCACCATCCAGGGCATCCTCGAATATCTCGCTATTCCCTACACCCATTCGGGCGTGCTCGCCTCGGCGCTCGCCATGAACAAGGAGCAGGCAAAGAAGGTCGCCAAGGCCGCCGGCATCGCGGTGGCGGAATCGAAGGTCGCCAGCCGCTTCGCCATCCAGAACAAGCATCCGATGAAGCCGCCCTATGTGGTCAAGCCGGTCAACGAAGGCTCAAGCTTCGGCGTCGTCATCGTGCATGAAGGGCAGTCACATCCGCCGCAGGTCATCGGTTCGTCCGAATGGAAATATGGCGAGACCGTCATGGTCGAGCGCTACATCCATGGCCGCGAGTTGACCTGCGCCGTCATGGGCGATGTGGCGCTTGGCGTCTGCGAGATCATTCCGACCGGCCATTCCTTCTACGACTACGATTCAAAATACGTCGCCGGCGGATCAAAACACGAAATCCCTGCTAAAATTTCACCGAATATTTACCAAAAAATACAGACACTGGCGCTCAAGGCACATCTGGCCATCGGCTGTCGGGGCGTTTCCCGGTCGGACTTCCGCTATGACGATCGTCACTCCGAAAACGGCGAAATTGTCTGGCTCGAGATCAACACTCAGCCCGGCATGACGCCGACGTCTTTGGTGCCTGAAATCGCCGCCCAAGCGGGGCATTCATTCGGCGATCTGTTGAGTTGGATGGTGGAGGACGCTTCGTGTCTGCGTTGAAATGGGGGCAGGACAAGGGCAGGGGCGGCGCCGGGCCGGTGCTGTTCGGCATGCCGTTGTCGTTCGACCATTTCGTGCTGCCGCGCGTGCTGCGCCGGCCGGTGCGGGTGCTGGCGCGCCTGGGTGGCGGCGACTTCGTCGCGCCGCGCTTTTCCGCGGCCATCCTGTCTGCTTCGCTCATTGCATCAAGCAGCCTCTATGGCGCCGTTCTCGGTGGCCATGCCGACGACATCGTCCAGGGCATCACCGCCCGCACCGGCTTTGCCGTTGATCAGATCAAGGTGGTCGGCAACCGCCAAACCTCGGAGATCGACATACTGGACCGGCTTGAACTCGATGGCTGGACGTCGCTGATCGGCTTCGATGCCGAGGCAGCGCGTGAACGTATCGATACGCTGCCCTGGGTCGAAGTGGCGGCCGTGCGCAAGGTCTATCCGCATACGCTGGAAGTGCGCGTCGAGGAGCGTGAGCCGTTCGCGCTCTGGCAGCAGGGTTCAGAGCTTTCGGTCATCGAGCGCTCCGGCGCGGTGATCGCGCCGTTCTCGGGTGGCAAGCAGGCTTTGCTGCCGCTGATCATCGGCACCGGTGCGCCGGCCAAGGCGCCCGACTTCCTGGCCAAGATCAAGAAATTTCCCGAGCTCGCGGCGCGGGTCAAAGGCTATATCCGCATCGGCGAACGGCGCTGGGACCTGAAACTGGAAAACGGCATAACGATCAAGCTGCCCGAGGATGGCGAAGATCAGGCGATCGCCGATCTGGTCCGCATGGATCATGACAACGGGCTTCTGACGCGCGATATCGCTGCCGTCGACATGCGCATCTCCGACCGTCTTGTCGTGCAGCTGACGCCGGAAGCGGCGACGCAGCGCCAGGCCGCGCTTAACGAAAAGCCTCAGAATCTGAAGCGCAAGTCGGGGACGAAGATATGAGCTGGCTTGGCGGCAACAGCGATGCGTCTTCGCGCCGTTCCGGCACGCTCACCGTGCTGGATGTCGGCTCGAGCAAGGTTTGCTGCGTGGTGGCGAAGCTGAAGCCGCGCGAGGACGGCAAGCTTTTGCGTGGCCGCTCGCATCGCATCCAGGTGATCGGCATCGGCCATCAGAAATCGCAGGGCGTGAAGTCGGGCGTGGT
Source organism: Mesorhizobium neociceri (assembly GCF_013520985.1). Lineage (GTDB taxonomy): Bacteria > Pseudomonadota > Alphaproteobacteria > Rhizobiales > Rhizobiaceae > Mesorhizobium > Mesorhizobium neociceri. Next base: position 451,550 of record NZ_JACDTY010000001.1, read on the forward strand.
CGTCGATCTCGACCGTGCCGAGCATGCCATCCGCCTGTCCGTCGACGCCGCCGAGCGGATGGCGGGACTGACGGTGGACTCGCTGATCGTCAACATGACGGCCGGCCGGCTGAAGAGCGAAACCTATTCCGCCACCATCAACCTCGGTGGCCATCAGGCCGACGAGGCCGACATCAAGCGCGTGCTTGCCGCCGGCGCCAAGCAGGCGCTCAAGGCCGAGCGCGACGTGATCCATTCGCTGCCGGTCGGCTTTTCGCTGGACGCCGAGCGCGGCGTGCGCGATCCGCGCGGCATGGTCGGCGATCAACTTGGCGTCGACATGCATGTGCTGACGGGTGACGCAGCACCGCTGCGCAATCTCGAGCTCTGCATCAACCGTTCGCATCTGTCGGTCGAGCGCATGGTGGCGACGCCCTATGCCAGCGGGCTTGCGGCGCTTGTCGACGACGAACTCGAAATGGGCGCGGCCTGCATCGACATGGGCGGCGGCACGACGACGATCTCGGTGTTTTCGGAAGGCAAGTTCGTGCATGGCGACGCCATTGCCATCGGCGGCAATCATGTGACGCTGGATATGGCCAAGGGCCTGTCGACGTCGCTCGACGCCGCCGAACGGCTGAAGGTGATGCATGGCTCGGCGCTGCCCGGCAGTGCCGACGACCGCGACCTGGTCTCGATCCAGCCGATCGGCGAGGAAGGCGAGATGCCGCTGCAGATCCCGCGCTCGGTGATGACGCGCATCATCCGCGCCCGCATCGACGAGACGCTGGAACTCCTGCGCGACCGGCTGAACAAGTCCGGCTACGGAAATGCCGTGGGAAAACGCGTCGTGCTGACCGGCGGCGCAAGCCAGCTTGCAGGCCTGCCGGAAGCGGCGCGCCGGATTCTGGGACGCAATGTGCGCATCGGCCGCCCGCTCGGCGTGGCCGGCCTGCCGGAAGCCGCCAAGGGGCCGGCTTTCTCGACGGCGGTCGGACTGCTGATCTACCCGCAGATGGCGAGCTTCGAGAGCCATCCGGCGAAAGGAATTTCCGGTCTCAGGATGACCGGAACGGGCGGAAAACTGCATCGCATGAGTCAGTGGTTGAGAGACAGTTTCTAATTGACGGGGACAGCCCCATAGGCGGCCGCGGCGGCGAAGCGGCGGGAAAGGCAAAGGACGGAGACAATGACCATCAATCTGCAAAAGCCGGACATCACCGAGCTCAAGCCGCGGATCACCGTGTTCGGTGTCGGCGGCGGCGGCGGCAATGCCGTCAACAACATGATCACCGCCGGCTTGCGCGGCGTTGAGTTCGTGGTGGCCAACACCGACGCGCAGGCGCTGACCATGTCGAAGGCCGACAGGCTGATCCAGCTCGGCGCGCATGTCACCGAAGGCCTCGGCGCAGGCTCGCAGCCTGAAGTCGGGCGCGCGGCGGCGGAGGAGTGCATCGATGAGATCATCGATCACCTCTCCAACACCCATATGTGCTTCGTCACAGCCGGCATGGGCGGCGGCACCGGCACCGGTGCAGCTCCGGTCGTTGCCCGCGCTGCGCGCGAAAAGGGCATCCTCACCGTCGGCGTCGTCACCAAGCCGTTCCATTTCGAAGGCCAGCGCCGCATGAAGACGGCGGATATGGGCATCGAGGAATTGCAGAAATGCGTCGATACCCTCATCGTCATCCCCAACCAGAACCTGTTCCGGCTGGCCAATGACAAGACCACCTTCGCCGATGCCTTCGCCATGGCCGACCAGGTGCTCTATTCCGGTGTCGCCTGCATCACCGACCTGATGGTCAAGGAAGGCCTGATCAATCTCGACTTCGCCGACGTGCGTTCGGTGATGCGCGAGATGGGCAAGGCGATGATGGGCACGGGCGAAGCTTCGGGCGAAGGCCGTGCAATGGCCGCCGCCGAGGCCGCGATCGCCAACCCGTTGCTCGACGAAACGACAATGCGCGGCGCCAAGGGCCTGCTGATCTCGATTACTGGCGGGCGCGACCTGACGCTGTTCGAAGTCGACGAAGCGGCGACCCGTATCCGCGAAGAAGTCGACCAGGACGCCAACATCATCCTGGGCGCCACTTTCGACGAGGAACTCGAAGGCGTCATCCGCGTCTCGGTTGTCGCCACCGGCATCGACAAGACGGCGGCTGAAATCGCCGCGGCGCCGATCTCGATCCGCGCCATGCCGCCGCAGCAGAAGCCGGTCAGCCGTCCGGCTCCGGTCGCGGAAGGCCGGCCAGCGCCGGTCCAGCAGACCTATGAGCAGCGCGCGGCCGATCCAGTCGCCGAGGCGATCCAGCTTGCCGAGGCCAATGCCGCTGCAATGGCGCAGGCTCGCCCGGCTCCGATGGCCCAGGCGGACGATTTCCGTCCGCAGAGCAAGATCTTCCAGGCCCCGCCTGCCCAGCCGCAGCCTGTCGTGCAGCAGGCGATGCAGCCGGCGCCGCTGAGGGAAATGCCGCAGCCGGTGGCCGCCGCACCGCAGCGCATGCCGCGGGTGGAGGACTTTCCGCCGGTGGTGAAGGCCGAAGTTGAAGCCAAGGGCCGTCCAGCCGACCATGAAAACAGCGGGCCGATGGGGCTGCTCAAGCGGCTGACGAACGGCCTGACGCGCCGCGAGGAAGAACCGGCCCGGTTGCAGCCGGCGCAGCCGCGCGAACCGAAACTGCGCCAGGCAGCGCCCGAAATGCGCCGCCTTGCCAGCCAGGATCCGCAGCTTTACGCGCCGCGCCGCGGCCAGCTCGACGATCAGGGCCGGTTGACGCCGCAGACCAGGTCAACCCAGGAAGACGACCAGCTGGAGATCCCGGCTTTCCTGCGCCGTCAGGCCAACTGAGCCGTTAACGGTATGTAACACTTGTTAACAGGCAGACGAGAGATCGTTTGCCTGTTAACACTTAAAGTTATTTGATAACAAGGCGTTACGATGTGACGCTCACAGCCTGTCGCGGTTACACAGAGTAAGAAACCGTGATTTGGAGTCTCCCTGACGGACCACTATCTTTGCCGCAGCACTTTCGGTGTGCTGGGATTCGGGGAGTTGGCCCTGCCTGCCGATAATCAAGAGCCGCGCCCTTTGGGGCTATAGAGCGGACACTGGCGTTATGGGCTATGGGGTTTGTCTTGCAAGACTACCAGACGACACTTAGATCGCGTGCGACGCTGACCGGTACCGGCGTTCACAGCGGCAAACCGGTCACGGTCAATTTCCTCCCCGCAGATGCCGACACCGGCGTCGTGTTTCACCTTTCCAATGGAAGCGCGAGCCGCGAATTCCGCGCGCTGGTTGCCGAAGTCGGCGCGACCGATCTCTGCACTATGCTTGGCGACCCGGCGGGCGAACACATCGCCACCGTCGAACATCTGATGGCGACGCTTTTCGGGCTTGGCATCGACAACATCGTCATCGAGATCGACGGCCACGAGGTTCCGATCCTCGACGGTAGTGCTGTGGCGTTCGTGGAAGCCATTGACCAGGCCGGCATCGAGACGCTGGCGGTCAAGCGCCGCTACATCAGGGTGGTCAAGCCGGTCCGGATCGAGAACGGCGCCTCCTGGGCGGAATTCAGGCCCTATAGCGGCACCCGCTTCGAGGTCGAGATCGATTTCGAAAGCCCGGCGATCGGCCGTCAGCTGTTTGCCTCCGACATCAACCCCGATGTCTTCCGCCAGGACATTGCACGCGCCCGCACCTTCGGTTTCATGAAGGATGTCGAGCGGCTGTGGGCGGCCGGCTATGCGCTGGGCTCCTCGCTGGAGAACTCGCTGGTGATCGGCGACGACAACCGGGTGATCAACATGGGCGGCCTGCGCTATCCCAATGAATTCGCCCGCCACAAGACGATGGACGCGATGGGTGATCTGGCGCTGGCCGGTGCCCGTTTCATCGGCTGCTTCCGCTCCTATCGCGGCGGCCACCGGATGAACGCCGCGGCGTTGCGGCGCCTGCTGTCTGACCGTTCGGCCTTCGAGGTCGTCGAGACGACACGCCGCGAGCGCGGCCGCACTGCCGAGATGAGCGCCGTCACCGGGCCCGTCTTTGCGCCCTGGGTGATCTGATTCTTAACGATTTTCTGGCTTTCTGAGCGCTGGCTTGTGTTGCATGGATGCATCACTGGCCGGTGAAAGCGCATAGCTTTCGGGGCAACGCGAAGCCGCCACAAAAATGTGCGATTGGCTAGACATAGCGTTGCTGGGCAAGGCAGTTATGGTTTATGGCTGCTGCCGTCTATTAGGTGCATGTCGCTCAAAAGTGGGGACCAGTTTTGAGGGAACGCCATGCGAAAGGCATTGAAATAACGCCGAAAGGGCGCAATCCAATCATGTTCTTCAAGCGAGTTGGTCAATCGAAAGCGCCGTATCGGGCTGTTTTCCTGGCGCTTTCGGTGGTTGTGCCATCGCTGTTCCTCTCGGCCTGCATGTCGTCCGAGAAAGACGTCGATCTGTCGACCTATGTCGACCAGACCGAACCGGCCGACGTCCTTTACAATCAAGGCCTTGCCAATCTCAATGCCGGTCGCCTGGATGAGGCGAGCAAGAAGTTCGACGCCGTCGACCGCCAGCATCCGTATTCGGAATTCGCCCGCAAATCGATGGTGATGGGCGCCTTCGCCGACTACCGCGCCGGCCATTATGACGAAGCGATCGGCTCGGCCAAGCGCTACCTCACGCTCTATCCGTCGACCGACGACGCAGCTTACGCGCAGTACATTATCGGCTTGAGCTACTACCGCCAGATCAAGGACGTGACCCAGGACCAGAAGGAAGCGCGCCAGACCGTGCAGACCATGCAGGATCTGGTGACGCGCTGGCCGACCTCGGAATATGTCGACGACGCCAAGGAAAAGATCCGCTTCGCCAACGACCAGCTGGCCGGCAAGGAGATGCAGATCGGCCGCTACTATCTTGAGCGGCGCGAATACATCGCTGCCGTCAAGCGCTTCCGCAACGTGGTCGAGAACTATTCCAACACCCGTCACGTCGAAGAGGCGCTGGCGCGCCTGACCGAAAGCTACTACGCGATGGGCCTGACCTCGGAAGCGCAAACAGCTGCCGCCGTGCTTGGCACCAACTATCCTGACAGCCAGTGGTACAAGGATTCCTACAAGCTGTTGCAGAGCAACGGGCTTGAGCCGCGCGAGAATGCGGGATCGTGGATATCCAAGGCCGGAAAGCTGATCACCGGCGCCTGACGCCTCGACTGAAGCGATCACAGCGCTTTTCGGATTGATCCGACGCTCAAACAAAAAGATAGTGCGGCGCTGCGACTCCACCGGTCGCATGCCGCATTGAGGCGCGTCGCGCCTTAGTCTCTTGTTTTGTGCATGCCGTTGCCCCAAACCGGTCCGCTTTGGGGCGACATGCGATAGGTTCGGGTTCTGATGCTTTCCAGACTGTCGATCCGCGATATCGTCCTGATCGAGAAGCTGGATATCGACTTCCAGCCCGGCCTTTCCGTGCTGACCGGTGAAACCGGCGCCGGCAAATCCATCCTGCTCGACGCACTGTCGCTGGCGCTTGGCGCGCGCGGCGACGCCTCGCTGGTGCGTCACGGTGCGGCCCAGGGCCAGGTCATTGCCGTGTTCGATGTGCCGCGCAACCACCCGGTGCGCGCTCTGCTGGCCGAAAACGCCATCGAGGATGACGGCGACATCATCCTGCGCCGGTTGCAGACGGCGGATGGCCGCACGCGTGTCTTCGTCAATGACCAGCCGTCCAGCGTCACTTTGATGCGCGACATCGGCCACGCGCTGGTCGAGATTCACGGCCAGCACGATGAGCGCGCTTTGGTCGATCCTGGCGCGCATCGCGACTTGCTGGACAGTTTTGGCGGCCATCTCGGTGCTGCCCGTGCCTCAGGCGAGGCATGGCGCTACTGGCGCGACTGCGAGCAGGACTTTGCCCGGCACCGCGCCAAGGTCGAGGCGGCGGCGCGCGAGGCCGATTATCTCAGGGCCTCGGTCGCCGAGCTGGCGAAGCTCGATCCGCAGCCCGGCGAGGAAACGCAACTGGCGGAGCTGCGCGCCACGATGATGCGGGCGGAAAAGATCGCTTCGGAAATACACGACGCGCAGGATGTGCTGTCAGGCCCGTCCTCGCCGCTGCCGCAACTGGCCAGCCTGCTGAGAAGGCTGCAGCGCAAGGCGAGCGAAGCGCCTGGATTGCTCGAGGATGTGGTGAAGTCACTGGATGAGGCGATGCTGTCGCTGGATGCCGCGCAGTCCGGCGTCGAGGCGGCTTTGCGCGCGACAGAATATGATCCGCAGCGGCTGGAAAAGGCGGAGGAGCGGCTGTTTTCGCTGCGCGCGGCGTCACGCAAGCACAGCGTCGCGGTCGACGATCTGGCGCAGCTGCGCGACACCATGTCGGCCGACCTTGCCGATCTTGATGCCGGCGAGGGGCGCCTGCATGTCCTGGAAAAGCAGGCGGCAGCAGCGCGCGAGGCCTATGACATTTCCGCGGCCCAGCTGTCCTCGCTTCGCCAAGCGGCGGCGGTCGGCTTGACCAAGGCTGTGATGGCCGAACTGCCGGCGCTGAAGCTCGAGCGGGCCGAGTTCATCGTCGAACTGACCAGCGATGGCGAGAACCGCATGGAAGAGGGCATCGACCAGGTCGAGTTCTGGGTGCGCACCAATCCCGGCACCAGGCCCGGCCCGATGATGAAGGTCGCGTCCGGCGGCGAGCTGTCGCGCTTCCTGCTGGCGCTCAAGGTAGCGCTGGCCGACCGTGGCTCGGCGCCGACATTGGTCTTCGACGAGATCGATACAGGCGTCGGCGGCGCCGTGGCCGATGCCATCGGGCAGCGGTTGGCCAGGCTGTCGACGCGGGTGCAGGTCCTGTCGGTGACGCACGCGCCGCAAGTGGCGGCGCGCGCGGCGACGCATTTCCTGATCTCCAAATCCGGCGGCTCGGACAAGGTCGCCACCGGCATTGCCGAGATGGACCGTGCGTCGCGTCAGGAAGAGATCGCACGCATGCTGGCCGGCGCAACCATCACCGACGAGGCCCGTGCGGCGGCTGAGCGGCTGCTGCGCGAGAATACCGCTGCCGCCTAGCCATTATCGGCTTTCGGCAGAGTCAGGATATGGCTCCATCCCGCTGTTCGGGAATGATTTTCCCAAGGCCGCTCTCCCCTGTGAGAGAATCCTGATCTAATGTGTCGCGCCACTATCCAGGGACCGCTGCATGTCTGAAAAACCAGTCGAATCGTTAAGCGAAAGCGAAGCTGCGGATGAGCTCCAGCTTCTGGCCGAGGAGATCGCCGGCCATGACCGGCGCTACCATGCCGAGGATGCGCCGACGATCACCGATGCCGAATATGATGCCCTCAGACGGCGCAACCTTGCCATTGAAGAGCGCTTTCCCGGTCTGGTGCGCGAGGATTCGCCCTCGCTGCGGGTCGGTGCCGCGCCGGCGGAAGGCTTTGCCAAGGTGCGCCATGCGGTGCCGATGCTCAGCCTCGCCAAGGCCCATACCGACGAGGACGTCACTGATTTCATCGACCGTGGCCGGCGCTTCTTCGACCGCGATAAGGATCTCGACATCGCCTTTACGGCTGAGCCGAAGATCGACGGCCTGTCGGCATCGCTGCGCTATGAACGCGGCGTGTTCGTGCAGGGTGCGACGCGCGGCGATGGCGCTGTCGGCGAAGACATCACCGCCAACCTCAGGACCATCGCCGACATTCCCGCCAAGCTGAAGGGATCGGGCTGGCCCGAAACCATCGAGATACGCGGCGAGGTCTACATGACCTACGCCGAGTTCGAGGCGCTGAAGGCGCGCTCCGCGGCGGTTGGCGGCCAGGACTATGTCAACCCGCGCAACACGGCTGCCGGATCGCTGCGCCAGAAGGATGCCTCGGTCACCGCCAGCCGCAATCTCAAATTCTTTGCCTACGCCTGGGGTTACACAACGGCGGACCCGGCGCCGACCCAGTATGGTTCGGTGCAGAAATTCGCCGAGTGGGGGTTCAAGGTCAGTCCGCTGATGGTGCGAGCGAAGTCGGTCGAGGAACTGATCGCGCAATATCACAAGATCGAAGAGCAGCGCTCGTCGCTCGGCTACGACATCGATGGCGTTGTCTACAAGGTCGATCAGCTGGAACTGCAGCGCCGCTGGGGCTTCGTCACCGGCGAGCCGCGCTGGGCGGTCGCGCACAAATTCCCAGCCGAACAGGCGATGACGACGGTGCAGAAGATCGACATCCAGGTCGGCCGCACCGGCACGCTGGCGCCGGTTGCGCGGCTGGCGCCGGTCACGGTCGGCGGCGTCGTGGTCGAAAACGTCACGCTGCACAATGAGGATTACATCAAGGGCTTCGACAGCAACGGCCTGCCGATCCGGGACGGCGTCGATGTCCGCATCGGTGACACGGTTGTCATACAACGGGCAGGCGACGTCATCCCGCAGATCGTCAGCGTCGTCATCGACAAGCGGCCGGGCGATGCGGTGCCCTACGAATTCCCGCACATTTGTCCGGTCTGCGGCTCGCCGGCGACGCGCGAGGTCAACGAGAAGACCGGCAAGGAAGATTCTCGTCGGCGCTGCACGGGCGAGCTGATCTGCGCCGCCCAGGCCGTGGAACGGCTGCGCCATTTCGTCTCGCGCGGCGCGCTCGACATCGAGGGCCTCGGCGCCGAAAACATCGATCTGTTCTTCAATTCGGGACTGGTCAAGACAGCCGCCGATATCTTTACCCTCAGGGATCGCCGGCCGGCTGTCACCAGAGCACTGGCCGAGCGGCGCGAGGAGCAGGCCAGGCAGCGCGAGGCGGCATCGGGCAAGGCGCGCAAGAATGTGCGCGGTGTCGAGGGCCGCAATTATGAAGGTCTCGACAAGCTGTTCGCGGCCATCGATTCGCGCCGCGAGCCGGAACTCGACCGCTTCATCTTCGCACTTGGTATCAGGCATATCGGCGAAACGACGGCCGCCGTGCTTGCCAAGACGTTCTCGACCATCGAGGAGCTGATCCGTGTTGGCAAGGAGACGGCAGCGGCCGAGGATCCGCACAGCGTCTTCCCGTCGGTCAACGGCATTGGCGACACGGTGATCGACGCGCTGCGCGATTTCTTCGGCAATGAGCGCAATGACGATGTGCTCGACAAGCTGCTCGAGCAGGTCAAGCCGAAGCCCTACATCGTCACCGTTTCGGCCGACAGCGAGGTTGCCGGCAAGACCATCGTCTTCACCGGCACGCTGGAAAAGATGACCCGCTCCGAAGCCAAGGCGATGGCCGAACGGCTTGGCGCCAAGGTGGCTGGATCAGTGTCGGCGAAAACCGATCTCCTGGTGGCCGGGCCGGGGGCTGGCTCCAAACTGAAGCTTGCCAGTGAACTCGGCATCGAAGTCGTCGACGAGGACACATGGCTGCAGCGGGTCGGCAAGGCGTGACCGGCGGTTCGTTCAAAGGGTTTGGCCAGAAAGCCATCCCGTTCCTCAAGGCGCTCGATTTCCATCAGAGCCGCGAATGGTTCCAGGAGAACCGGGCGCTTTACGACAGCGAGTTGCATGAGCCGTTCTGCGATCTGGTCGAGACGCTGACCGAGCGCTTCGCGGCGGCAGGGCTCGGCTTGCGCGGCGACCGCAAGAAATCGCTGTTTCGCATCAATCGCGATGTCCGCTTCGCCAAGGACAAGCGGCCCTATAACCAGCATTTGTCAGCGATGCTGTCGCCGGACGGCACCAAGATGGAGCAGGGCGTGTTCTTCGTCTATGTCGGGGTCGACCGCTGCTTTGCCGATGTCGCCTGGTGGAACCCGGAGCCGCCGCTGCTGCTGGCAATGCGCAAGGCCATTATCGCTCGGCCAGCCGAGTTCCGAAAACTGCTTTCAACGCTGAAGAAAAACGGCTTCGAACTCGAAACGGAAGGCCGCTTGAAGCGCATGCCGCGCGGCTTCGAGCAGGTCAACGAGCCCGATCTTGTCGACGCCATCCGCAACCGGCACTTCTATGTCCAGCACATGATCGATCCGGCCGGAATCCACGCGCCGGCGCTGGTCGACGAGCTTGTCGATTTCACTATGCGCGCCAAGCCGCTGCTCGACTGGGGCAGGGCGATCCAGGGCACGGCACCGCGGAGCTAGCACGCTGTACGGCTACATCCGCATCAAAAGACCGCCGTCCACGGCGAGCTCAATGCCGGTGATATAACTTGCTGCGTCGGAGAGCAGGAAGAGCGCGGCGTTGGCCATGTCCTGCGGCGTGCCGATGCGGCCGAGCGGCGCATAATTGGCAACGGCAGCGCGCTTCTCGTCGGTGTCCCAGCGTGCCTGCAGCGGGGTCAGAGCCATGCCGGGACAGATCGAATTGGAGCGGATGCCATCGCTCGCCAGCTGCATGGCCAGCGACTTCGACAGCGCACAGACGCCGGCCTTGGAGGCCTGGTAGGCATCCTGCGGGGTCGGATCGCCGCGATACCACTGGATGGTCGAGAAATGCACCATGGCGCCGCCGCGCCCGCCGGCACGCATATGCGGAACCACCGCCCGCGCGGTATGGACAAAGGATTTCAGATTGATGTTGAAGACCTGGTCCCAGACATCGAGGTCCATCTCGAGGGCCGATTTGTCGCGGCCGAACCACAGCACGCCTGCGACATTGGCGAGATAGTCGATGCCGCCGCGCTCGCGGCCCGCAGCGTTGATGGTCTGCTCGACAAAGGCAGCGTCGGTGAGGTCGCCTTGCGCGAAGGTGAGCCTGTCGTCATAGGCGGCGAGCGAGGCCGGACGCGGCTTGACGTCGATGGCGGTGACCGAAGCGCCGGCATCGAGCAACGCCAAGGTGATGGCTTCACCCATGCCGCCGCCGGCGCCGGTGACGACCGCATGCCTGCCGGTGAAATCATAAGCGATCATCTGAACCCCCTCGTGTACTTCTTTCTGGTCGCCACCTTCATGACCCGCTTCCAGACGCCAGGCAAGGAAAGCGCAGGTCTCGCACATCACCAACTTCGAAATGACAGCGCTATTTCGTCAGTAGGCAGAATAACCCTTCGTCCAAGATTCGCCCTCTTTTCAGCGCGACGCTGCTAATCAAGCAGAGCGCGGCATCCGATATTCGTTGCGCTGGGTCTATGAGGCCGTTGTTGTGACGCCGGGTCGATACATCGTTTTGGGTGCAACCCTGTTCGGGCTCGCCGGCTGCATCGTTGGCGAGACTTTCGACATTGTTGAGCTGCGCCGGGATGCGGACGGCGCGGAGGCTGTGTGCTCAAGCGGCACCTATGGCGTCAACATGTCAGGACAAAGCAAGAATCCTCCACCCAACGTTACACGATGCGTGGCGGCTTGTGAGAAAGCCGGTTTCATTTTTGTCAAAAGCTTTCCTCGAAGCGACCTCATCATTGAGACCAAAGGGCTTGGCGATATCCCGGAAAGTGAATGCACGATTTCGCGTAAATCCTAGCGGCGATCATTTCCGCTGATCGTTTGGCTCAAGCGAATTGGTGTGACAACCGAGCCGGCTCTGCCTACATACCGCGCTTCGTGAAGGAGCGCTCTATGGCGGTGGAAGCAATTTCCGAAAAAAGTGCGAAGAGCGATTTCTGGGACGGCGTGAGGCTGTCGATGCCGGTGGTCGTCGCCGCGGCGCCCTTTGGGCTGCTGTTCGGCGCCATTGCTGTCGATAATGGCTTCTCCGTTCTCGAAGCTTCTTTGATGAGCGCGCTGATCTTCGGCGGCGCCAGCCAGATGGTCGGCATCGAATTGTTCGGCCAGCATGTCGCGCCATGGCTGATCGTGCTGTCCATCTTCGCGGTCAATTTCCGTCACGTGCTTTACTCCGCCAGCATCGGCCGACGCATCGCGCATTGGCCTGTCATTCAGCAGGCACTGGGCTATTTCGTGCTCACCGATCCGCAGTTCGCCGTGGCCGAGGCCAGGGCAGAGTCCGGCCGTCCGGTTGGCTTCGTCTGGTATATGGGGCTTGGACTGCCGGTCTATGTGTTCTGGGTGGTCGAGAGCGGCCTGGGCGCCGTGTTCGGCAAGCTTATCCCGGACACGCATGCGCTCGGCATCGACTTCCTGCTGCCGATCTATTTCCTCGGCCTGGTCATGGGTTTTCGCAAACGGCCCTTGTGGCTGCCAGTGGTGATTGCCAGTGCGGCCGCCTCGATCATTGCCTACAAGACGGTCGGTTCGCCCTGGCACGTCTCCATCGGCGCCATTGCCGGCGTGCTTCTGGCCGTCATCCTGCCGCCCCATCATAGCGGCGTGGAGGCAAAGCGATGAGTGCCACCTTCTGGATCATCATTGCCGGTGCGATCGCCACCTATCTCACCCGCGTTGGCGGCCACCTGGTGATCTCGCGCTTCGACCACATCCATCCGCGCGTCGAGGCGGGCCTGAACGCCGTGCCGGCGGCGGTGCTGACGACGCTGGTGGCTCCCGCCGCGCTCAGCGCCGGGCCGGCGGAATGGGCGGCGCTGACCGTCGCCGCCGCCGTCTCGCTGCGCGGCGGACTGATGGCGATGTTCTTGGCCGGAGCGGCGGTGCTGATCCTGGCGCGGCAGTTCGCCGGCTGACTTTTTGTCTTAGTCAGTCCACGTATGCTCACTAACGCAGCGCCGACACATGTGGTGATCGAGGCAATAATTCCAGTCAGGCGCTTCTTGAAAATCGAAGCGATCCACACCGCGCTCAGCCGAATTGCCTCCGATCTCTCCTGATGGGCGTGACGCACAAGGTTGGTGTAAAGGGCCTCGCGCTGCATCGGAGTCAATGCGCCAAGATCGATCGGCCAGTGGCCGAGAGGTTCAGGTGACATTTCCATCTCCCGTGGTTGACCGCCCGAATCGGCGTCAATAACAGGCGATTTACGCGCCGTTGATCATCAGATAAAATGAATTATTAAGATCATTTTATTCTCCGGGAGAGATATATGGATTTGGCCGACCTTCGCATCTTTCGCATGGTGGTGCGCGAGGGCGGTATCACCAAGGCAGCGGAAAAGCTGTTTCGTGTGCAGTCCAACGTGACCACTCGCATCCGGCAGCTTGAAGAGGATCTGGGCGTCCGGCTGTTTATCCGCGAAGGCAAGCGGCTGCAGGTGTCGGCAGCCGGCCGAAGGTTGGTTGTCTATGCGGACCGGTTGCTGGCGCTTGCCGAGGAAGCGCGAACGGCGGTCCTCGATCCGCGCCCACGCGGTAAGCTGCGACTTGGCGCTATGGAGAGCACCGCCGCAGCTCGGCTTCCTGGCCTGCTCGCCGAGTACCACGCACGCTATCCCGAGGTGGAGATCCAACTGCGCACCGGCAACCCGCAGGTTCTCGCGGCCGCCATGCTCGCCGGCGAACTCGACGCTGCGCTCGCGGCCGAGCCGCTCGCAGACGCTCCGTTCGAGAAGCAGGCTGCATTTTGCGAGGAGTTGGTCATTGTCTCGGCGGCATCGCGCGGTTCGATTGAGGACCGCAGCGACATGCCCAAAACCATGATAGCCTTCGAGCATGGCTGTCCACATCGCAGGCGGCTGGAAGAATGGTATGCGCGCCGAGGCTTCATGGCCGAGCAAATCGTCGAGCTCGGTTCATATCATGCGATGCTCGGTTGCGTGGCGGCTGGCATGGGCATAGCGCTGATGCCCAAAAGCGTGCTCAAGGGCTTCCCTGAAAGTGGCAGGCTGCAGGTGCATGAACTGCCTTCGGACGAGGACAGTGCCCTGACGGTATTGTTTTGGCGCAAGGGAGCCGGCTCTCCCAACGTCCAGGCTTTGCGGGAGCTGCTTGCGGAGCAAGGCTCCCCAATACCAAGCAAGGTTGCCGCCGCGACTACTGCTTGAGATCGTGCGGCAATGGCGCGGTGGCCTTTCCTAGCCAGGCCAGCGTCTCGCCGTCGAGCATCGGGCCGATCTCGGCCAGCACCCAGGCATGGTAAGTATCCAGCCAGTGCAACTCCTCGCGCGTCAACAGGTCGGTGCGTATCAGCCTGACGTCGATCGGCGCCAGCGTCAGCGTCTCGAAACTGTGCATGGCGATGTCGCCGCCCTCGACCGTTTCGGCCTGCGTCACCAGGATCAGGTTCTCGATGCGAATGCCGTAGGAGCCTTCCTTGTAATAGCCGGGCTCGTTGGACAGCATCATGCCGGCCAGCAGCTTTTCGGTACCGGTGCGGGCAATGCGCTGCGGCCCTTCATGGACGGCCAGATAGGAGCCGACGCCATGGCCGGTGCCATGGGCGAAGTCGCAGCCATGCTTCCACAGCGCCATACGCGCCACCGCGTCGATCTCCGAACCGCGCGTGCCGGCGGGGAAACGCAGCGTCGAAATGCCGATCATGCCTTTCAGCACCAGGGTGAAGCGCTCGCGCATCTCTTCGGTCGGCTGGCCGATCGGCACAGTGCGGGTGATGTCGGTGGTGCCGTCCTGATATTGGGCGCCGGAATCGAGCAGGAACAGTTCGCCCTTTGCCAGTTTGCGGTTGGTGGCGCGCGACACGCGGTAATGCATGATGGCGCCGTTCGGGCCGGCGCCGGAAATGGTGTCGAAAGAGACGTCGCGCAATGGCATCTGCGTTTCCTCGCCGGTCTGCCGGCGCGTCTCTTCCAGTTTGGTGACGACGGTTATTTCGTCGAGCGAGCCCGGCTTTTGCCGCTCCAGCCAGCACAGCAGCTTGGCGACGGCCGCCCCGTCGCGGCGATGCGCGGCCCGGCTGCCGGCGATTTCCGCCTGGTTCTTGGTGGCGCGCGGAATGCGGGCGGGATCGGGCGCGGCGACAACGGTGCCGCCATTGTCCCCGACCAGCATTCGCAGCTTCTCCGCCGCCAGCACCGGATCGAGCGCGATCTTTGCACCACCCTTGGCGAGGTTAATCACCGCCGCTTCGAATTCGCCGGGCTCGTGCAATTCGGCGAGCTGGGTGAGATAGGCGGCGACCGTGCGCGAGAATTTTCGGCTGTCCATGAACAGCTGGTGCTTGCCGTCGGCTGCGAGGATCGCAAAGCCGAGCGCCAACGGCGTGTGCGGCACGTCGCAGCCGCGGATGTTGAAGGCCCAGGCGATGGAGGAGGGGTCGGTGAGCACGGCGTGCGTTGCGCCGTCCTTGCCGATTGCCGCCGCCAACCGCGCCAGCTTGTCCTTGGCCAATTCGCCGGCAAAGCCGATCGGATGGATCTCGACCGGCGCCACCGGCGGCTCGGGCTGATCCTTCCAGATGATGTCGATCGGGTTTTTGTCCAGCGGCACCAGCGTCGCGCCGGATTGCTCGGCTGAAGCCTTCAGCGCCTTGATGTCGCCAATCGTATGCAGCCAGGGGTCGAAGCCAAGCCTGGCCCCCTTGCCGAGATTGTCCTTGATCCATGAGGCCGGCGGGTTTTCGACGAGGCTTTCGATCGAGAAAATGTCGAGATCGACTTCGTGGCGCACCTGCAAGGTATAGCGGCCATCGACGAACATGAAGGCGCGGTCGCGCAGCACCAGCGCGACGCCGGCCGAACCGCTGAAGCCGGTCAGCCATTTCAGCCGCGCCGAGCGATCGGCGACATACTCGCCCTGGTGTTCGTCGGCGCGGGGCACCAGGAAACCGTCGAGGCCATTGTCCGCCAGCCATCGCCGCAGCAGCTTCACGCGCGGCTTGCCGACGCTGGGATCGCCGGCGGAATCGAAGGTCTGGAACATGGCTGATATCCTCCTGTATTCGGCGCGACCGTAGCGCATGACCCGAAAAACCGGAATCGATTTTCGGTGTCCCTAACAGGCTGGGGTTGGTCCAGTTTAATGCTTGAGGTGGATCGTCACCCAGCCTTCGCGGTGCAAGGTCCTGACATGCCGAAAATTCTGGCCGACATAGGCCGAGATCACGGCGTTGCACTGGCGCTCGAGGATGCCGGACAGCACGATCGAGCCGCCGAGGCTGATGTGCCTGGCCATTTCCGGCGCCAGCCGCATCAGCGGCCGCGCCAAGATGTTGGCGACGATGAGGTCGAAGGGCGCACGCTTGCCGAAGATCGGGTGGTGGAGGCCGGGCGCCGTTACGGTTTCGACCAGCGCCTTGACGTGGTTGAGACGGGCATTGGCGGCAGCGACCCTGACAGCAATCGGATCGATGTCGGTCGCCAGCACCTGAATACGTGCCAGTTTGGCGACGGCGATCGCCAGCACGGCGCTGCCGGTGCCGAGGTCGAGGGCATTTTTTGGATGCTCACGCCGCACGACCCGTTCCAGCATTTCGAGGCAGCCGGCGGTGGTGCCGTGATGGCCGGTGCCGAAGGCAAGGCCGGCCTCGATCTCGATGGCGAGTTCGCCGCTATGGCGCTTCCGGCGGTCATGCGCGCCATGGACGAAGAAGCGCCCGGCGCGCACCGGCGTCAGCCCTTCCAGCGAGCGCGCCACCCAGTCGATATCGGGCAAGACCTCGCGCTCGATCGGCTTCGGCAGCGAAAGTCCGGCAAGGATGTCCTTTAGCCTTGTCTCGACAGCGTCTACATCGCCATCGGCATAGAGCGAAACCTCGTAGATGTCGCGGTCCTCGTCGACTTCGAGCACGGCGAGCGGCAGGCCTTCATCCTCGAAAGCCACTTCGAGCGCGGCAAAGATGCTGTCGGCCTCGACCTTCCCAGCCGTGAAATAGAGTCTGGTCTGCACCATCAGCTTTGGGCGCCTGCGGCCAATCGTTTCAGCTTGGCGATCGCCGTATCGGCGCTTTCGCCATAGGCAATGGTGCCCGAAAACTCGCCCTTGGCATTCAGCAGCAGCACCGAGGCGGTGTGGTCCATCGTGTAGTCGCCGTCACCGGTGTCGACCTTCTTCCAGTAGATGCTGAAGGACTTCGCCATCGCGTGCACCTTGTCGGGATCGCCCGATATGCCGACGATGCGGTCGGAAAAATTGCCGACATAGGTTTTCATCACCTCGGGCGTGTCGCGCTCCGGGTCGACGGTAACGAAATAGGCGTTGAGGTTCTTGCCGTCGTCGCCCAGGGTCTTCAGCCAACCGGCGAGTTCGAACAGCGTGGTCGGACAGACTTCCGGGCAATGGGTGAAGCCGAAGAAGACGACGCTGGGATGGCCGCTCCTTAGGGCGGCTTCCGTGATCGGTTCGCCTTTTTGGTCGACCAGCGCGAAAGCGCCGCCATACGGCTCGCCGCCATAATGGCCCTTGTACCAGTCGAAGGTGAGCCAGCCGATGCCGGCCGCCATAAGGACGAGAATGCCGACCAGGATTGAACGCATCATCAGGAAGTGTCCGTCGTGATTTGATGGGCGCCGGATCAGCGCCGTTTGGCGAACAGTCTTAACGGGTTGATCCCGTGCGCGCAAAGATGTCGCGTTGCCGCAACCGGCTTTCGATGCTGCCTCAGATGTGGTCGGAATTACCAAACCGTAATTTGACCGGTTCGGACCTCTACCTATCTTGACGGTCTGCTCTCTTGCGATGGAACCAGCCCATGTCGGACACGCCTGTAGCCTCCTACTCGAAGACCCAGATATGGCTGCATTGGAGCATCGCAGCGCTGATCCTGGTCCAGTTTGTCGCTCCTGACGGCATGCAGCATGTCTGGCGCGCGTTTCGCAGGGGGCAGGAGGTGTCACCCAGCGACGTGCCGCTGGCCTATATGCATGTCGTGATCGGCCTCACGGTTCTGACTTTGGCCGCATGGCGGCTCTGGCTCAGGATCGCACGCGGCGTTCCGCCGGTTTCAGGCATGGAGCATCCGGCCCTGAGACTGCTGGCGAGAGCGACGCATTTCGTCATCTACGCGCTTATCTTCATCGTTCCGCTTGCCGGCGCGGTCGCCTGGTTCCTGGGTGTATCGGCGGCGGCCCAGGTGCATGTACTGGGCCAGAATGTCCTGCTCTATATTGTGCTCCTGCACACCGCTGGCGCGCTCTTTCAGCATTTCGTCTTCAAGACCGATGTGCTGCGGCGGATGCTGGCATTCCGGCAGGCCTAGCTTGCAAAGCCAGGCTGGTCGCCCCACCTGTGGTCGGCAAAACCAGAACCTGAGGAGGCTCCCTTGCAACGACGGATTGGGCGAAAACTGTTTGGTGGCGCATTGGCCGCATGCTTTGCCCTTGGTGCTGGCGCCGCCGTGGCCGAGGAGGTCGGCAAGGTCGGCGTCGACTGGGTCGGCAACGACATCATCGTCGAAGCGATCAAGGACCCGAAGGTCGAGGGCGTGACCTGCCATGTCTCCTATTTCGACCGCAGCGTTATCGACCGGCTGCACAAGGGCAACTGGTTCGAGGATCCGTCCGATTCCTCGATCTCATGCCGCCAGACCGGCCCGATCACCATCGGCGACATCGACATGAGCGAGGGCGGCGAAGAGGTGTTCAAGCAAGGTATCAGCCTGATCTGGAAGAAGCAGGTGGTGAACCGCATCTACGACAAGAAGAACGAGACGCTGATCTACCTGTCGCATTCGCGCCAGGTGCAGGACGGCTCGGCGAAAATGTCGGTAACCACGGTACCGCTGTTCGGCCAGAGCGTGGTATGGACCAGCGGCCAGCCGAAATAGGTGGTTACTCTGGGCTGTTAGGCGACGCGACAATTGCTTCCAGCAATTGCGCGGGGACAATTGCTTCCGCCTTGCGGCGGCAATTGCTCTGACGTAAAGCCGCCATATGGACCGTAGCGAAAACCTTGTCCTCAAAGATCCTGAGCCGCGCATCCATCCGACTGCGGAGTTGAAGGCGTGCAAGCTTGGCCGCTATGTCTCGATCGGCGAGCGGGTGGTGCTGCGAGAGGTGGTCGTCGGCGATTTCTCCTATTTCGAGCGCCATGCCGAGGCGATCTACACGACCATTGGAAAGTTCTGCTCGATCGCTGCCAACAGCCGCATCAATGCGCTGGAGCATCCGATCGAGCGGCTCACCCAGCACAAGCTCAGCTACCGGCCGAACGAATATTTCCGCTGGCTTGGCATCGACGCGGCGTTCCGCGAGCGGCGGCAGGCTAAGGCCGTCAGCATCGGCAACGATGTCTGGATCGGCCATGGCGCTGTAATCATGCCCGGCATCAGCATCGGCAATGGCGCCATTGTCGGCGCCAATGCGGTGGTGACGCGGGACGTGCCGGCCTATGCGATCGTCGCCGGAGTGCCGGCGAAGCCATTGCGCCGACGGTTTCCGGCCGAGATCTCGGCGCGGATCGAAAGCCTCGCCTGGTGGGACTGGCCGCCGGAGAAACTCGCCAAGGCGGTTCCCGACATGCAGGCGTTGCCGATCGAGGCCTTCCTCGACCGCTGGGAACAGGATCCCTCCTGAGCGCCGCGCTCAGATGAGCATGCCGCCAGCTATCGCCGCGCGTGCGCGTCTTCATCGACTGGCTGGTCGAAATCCTGGCGCCGAAATTCTGAGACTACGCGCCTGTCGGGACGAGCTTCCGCCGGTCTCCGGTAACCCCTTCCGCTATGCGGGGGTGGCGCAGCGGAAGGGGCTTGGAGGTAAACCGCCGTGAAGCGGAAGGAGCAGGCTTTCTGGCCTACACAGGGACTATGGCAACAAACCCATAAGGCGGCTTTTCCCGGCGCTGCGCCTTTGGCGTGTGGTCAATTGCATCAGCGATTGTAAGGCGGACAGGGAACCTGGAGCGGCTGCCGATTGTTTCTTGCTGAGCAACGAGTGCGGCGCCGTACGGCTCACCGCGCTTTGGGACATTGAGGGATTTGAATTGGAAAAGCTGTTTACCAGGATCGCCAACACAGTTGCTCATCTGGCCGGCCTGCCGCTGACCTTTGTCGGCTGCTGCGCGATCGTCGTCGTCTGGGCGGCCAGCGGGCCGTTCTTCGGCTTTTCCGATACATGGCAGCTCGTCATCAACACCGGAACGACGATCATCACTTTCCTGATGGTGTTCCTGATCCAGAACACCCAGAACCGCGATGGCGCCGCGGTCCAGGCCAAGCTCGACGAACTGATCCGGGTCGGCAGGGGTCACAACCATTTCATCGGCATCGAACACCTGACGGAATCCGAGGTCGAGGAAATCAGAGACAAATGCGAGCGGGCGGCAAAACGCCATGACCGCGAGATCGCGGAGCTGGCCGCCAAGAAGGCCGTCACGCAGAAGCGCGCGTCCAAGAAACGCGCTGCCTAAAGTCACATTGATCAGCGATCCATGAAGGCCGCGAAGGCGTCCTTGTGGTCGGGATGCCAGCGAGACAGGGCAGGGCGGTTCTCGATGATGTCGCCGATCGCCCAGGCCATGCGTTTTTCGTCCGTCGCCCGCTTCACCTCATTGTCGGGGCACAGGATGTAGAAATCGCCGCTGATGAGCGAGGCCAGCATGAAGTCGATCACCTGCTCACCGGTCCATGCGGCGGCCGGTTTTTCGGTCGCTCCCTCGGTGATGCCGGTGAAGGTGAAGCCGGGAATCAAGAGATGCGCCGCCAGCTTCGCGCCCGGTTCGTTGCGCAGCGCATGCGCAAGGCCTTCGGTGAAGGTCTTCAGCGCCGATTTGGAAACGTTGTAGGCGAGATTGCCGGGCGGCGTGGTGATGCCTTGCTTGGAGCCGCTGTTGATAATCAGGCCGGGTTTGCCCGACGCCAGCATGGCCGGTGTAAAGGCCTCGACGCCGTGCACGACGCCCCAGAAATTGATGTCGATCAGCCGCTTCCAGGCCTCACCGTTTTCCCACGGTTTTCCCGGATTGTTGCCGACGCCGGCATTGTTCATCAGTAGCGAGACAGGGCCGAAGGCGGCGTGCGTCTTTTCCGCCAGCCGGGCGAGATCGTCGGCCTTCGAGACGTCGGTGGCGACGGCAAGCACCGTATCCTCGCCGGTGATCGCGGCGACCGCCTGCCGGGCCGCATCGAGGCGCGCGCCGCCTATATCGGCCAGCACCAGCTTCATGCCCATCGCCGCCAGCCTTTTGGCCGCGGCAAGGCCGATGCCGCTGGCGCCGCCGGTGATGACGGCGACATTGCCTCGGCTGAGGGCGGGCAAAGCGGACTGGATTTCGGCGTCGCTGGTCATGATCTTTTCCTTGGGTTTCGGGTCGCGCCGAACTTAGCGCGGGATGCGCTTCGTGCAAGGCCGGCCAGTGTGTTCGGGTTGACCGCGTCGGCGGCGGCTGCGCATGTTACGACCGAAAAGGGAGACTGCCGATTGACCGACTGGATCGCAATCCTGAGGGAGCAGACCGCCACCGGCGACCAGATGGGCCGTGAGGTGCCGCAGATGCTCGCCAATCCCGATATCAGCGAAGCGCAGGTGAAGACGTTGTTTTCGGCGCTGGAAAAACAGGCAGAGTTCGTCGAGAAATTGCGCGTGGCGTTGGAAAAATTCGGCCATGATTTTTCGATCATCAAGGCGGCCGAACGGCTGGAGGAGCGCTATGCCGATCTCGCCGCGTCGGTCGCCGAAAAGCTGAAGGCGATGCGCAAGTAGCGCCGGCCGCTACTTTTCGATCACCCGCGAAAAACGCGTATCCGGCACGAACCAGATCGCGGCCACCAATACGTAGATCGCGACGCCGATCCACTGGTTGACGAAAGTCAGCAGCACCGCTGCTGTGTAAAGCGCGACCGAAATCTTGCCCTTGCGGTCACTGCCCAGCGCCTTGGCGAAGGCGGTCTCGTTGCCATGCAGGTGGTGCAGCTTGGTCACAAGAATCCTGTAGGCCACCCCACACAGCGCCAGGTCGACGCCATAGACGGCGACAGGGATCGGCGCGAAATGATTCTCGCCCATGAAGGCCGTCGTTGCCGGGATCAGCGACAGCCAGAACAGAAGGTTCAGGTTGGCCCACAGCACGCGGCCGTCGACGCGCTGCACGGTGTGGAACATGTTGTGCAGATTGTTCCAGTAGATGCCGACATTGATGAAGGACAAGACATAGCTGAAGAAGATCGGCCACAGCGGCGCCAGCGCGGAAAGATCCTCGCCATGCGGCACTTTCAGCTCCAGCACCATGATGGTGATGATGATGGCGACGACGCCATCGGTGAATGCCTCGACCCTGCCTTTGCCCATGATTCCTCCCTCTCGATGGACAGACGTTACGGGAGGATCTCGGGCAAGGCCATCCTGACAAGATTGTCAGGAGCGGGTTGGGCAAGTGGAACGGCCGTCCTTACATGGACGTTGGACTTCGATTGGGGCGTTGGGCAGCTGGCCGGAGGTTGCCATGACCAGTAATGCCGAAACCATGACGCGCGACAATGAACTCGGCGGCCGCGCCGGGATGGCCGTTGCCGCCATGATCGCAGGTCTGTTCGCCGGCAGCACGGCGCTAACGCCGCTTTACGTCATCTACAAGCAGGCGTTCGGCTTCTCGCAGATCACGCTGACGTTGGTCTATGCCGTCTATGTCGTCGGCAATCTTGGCGCGTTGCTGATGTTCGGACGCCTTTCCGACGGCATTGGCCGCCGGCCGGCAGCACTGGCAGCGATGGCAGTGGCGGTGGTCAGCGCGTTGGTGTTCCTGTTGGCCGAGAATGTCGCCTGGCTCGATGTCGCCCGCATCCTGAGCGGGCTTGGCATTGGCGTCGGTGCGGGAACCGGCACCGCCTGGCTCGCGGAGTTGATCGAGGGTGAGGACAAATCGCGCGCGGCCGTTATCGCCACCAGTACCAACTTCGTTGGCCTCGGCCTTGGCGCGCTGGTATCGGGGCTGCTCGGCGAATACGCGCCTTGGCCGTTGAGGCTGACGTTTGCGGTCTATCTTGCCTTGCTCGTGGTGGTGACGCTGCTGATCTGGCGCACCCGCGAAACGGTCTCGCGGCCGGGGAGGTTGGCCGATGTTTCGCTGCAGCCGCGGCTGTCGGTTCCGGCTGACATCCGCGCCGCTTTCGTAGCGCCGGCCGTCACCGGTTTCGGCGCCATGGCGCTGGTCGGCTTTTATGCGGCACTTGCGCCGAGCATCCTGGCGCAGCAGCTGCATGTGGCCAACCATGCCGAGGCCGGCGGGCTGTTCTTCGAACTGTCGATCGTTGCGGCCGTGACCATCCTAGGCACGACCAGACTGTCCAGCCGCGCCGGCATGCTGGCGGCGCTGGCGCTGATGATCCCGGCGGTGGCGCTGGTGGTTGCGGCGCAGATCTTTGCCTCGATGTCGCTGATGATTGCCGCCACTGCTTTGTGCGGCGTGACTGCGGCGCTCGGCTATCGCGGCGGCCTGCAAGTGGTGAACCAGATCGCGCCTGCGGATCGCCGTGCCGAAGTGGTGTCGGCATTCTTCATCTGCTGCTTCTGCGGCAATGCGCTGCCGGTCATCGGCATCGGCCTGCTGTCGAGCTGGACCAGCGCCGCCACCGCAAGCCTGGCCTTCGCCGGCATGATCACCGTCTTCTCGGTCGTAGCACTGGGATTCGGCGCCAAATACGCGCGCTGAACCTCACCCGTTCGGCGTCTCGGGAGCCATGTTGGCGCGCTGGCGCGGAATGCCGAGGCCGGTGTCGGGCGGCTCGCCGGCGGCCGGCCGGTCTTCGATCATGTGCATGGTTCGCCAGTGGCCGAAGCGATAGTAGGCGGCGGCCAGCACCAGCGAGGTGATCGAGCCCGCCGGAAAGCTCCACCACAGTGCTTCCTCGCCGATGACGCCGCGCATGAAATAGGCAAAGCCGGTGCGAACGACCAGCACCGAAATGACCAGGATGATCAGCGGCGGCATCACGGCACCGGTGGCGCGCACGGTGGCGAACAGCACGATGGTGATGCCGAACAGGATGAACGACCAGGACGCCGCCTTGTTGATGTAGGCGGCGATGTCGATCGCGGTGCTGTCGCCGCTGAGGAACAGGCCGAGCACCGGCCTGTCGAAGAAGAACAACAGCGCCACCAGCGCGCCGGTGAGCACGAGGTTGAAGCCGACGCCGGAGGCGGCGATGCGGCCGATCCGGTCCCAGCGCCCGGCGCCGACATTTTGCGCCGCCATCGAAGAGACCGCGGCGCCGATCGCCAGTGCCGGCATCTGGATGTAGGTCCACAGCTGCGCGGCGATGCCGTAGGCTGCGGCGACCTGCGAGCCGTAGGAATTGACGATGCCCATCACCGTCAGCGCTGCCGCCGAAATCACGATCATCTGCAGACCCATCGGCACTCCCTTGAAGACGACGATCCTGAGCAGTGTCGGGTCCGGCCGCAGCAGAGCGAGGTCGGCGCCAGCAATCCGTAGCGGATGCTTACGGGCATAAAGCACGACGAGGATGGCGATCACGCTCACCGTCTGGCCGATCAGTGTCGAGGTGGCGGAGCCGGCAATGCCGAGCTCGGGGAAAGGGCCAATGCCGCGGATCAGCAACGGGTTGAGCACGATATCGAGGACCACGGCGAGCGCCATGAAAAAGAATGGCGTGCGCGAGTCACCGGCGCCGCGCAGCACCGTCATGACGAAGGACAGAAGGTTCATCATCGGCACGGCGACGAAGATGATGCGCAGATAGGAGCGCGCCAGCGGCAGAGCGTCGGGCGGTGTTCCCAGCGTGTTGAGGATGGCGTCGACCCAGATCCAGCCGCAGACGGCGAAGACCACCGAGACGAGGAAGAAGAAGGTGGCGCTGGTGCCGACGATGCGGCGCGCTTCGGGCAGGTCGCGGGCGCCGACCGATTGCGCCACCAGGATGGTCGCCGCCATGCCGATGCCGAACACCGTGCCGAGGATGAGGAACAGCACCAGATTGGCGTTGGAGGTCGCGGCCAGCGCCGATTCCCCGAGGAAGCGGCCGACCCAGACGGCATTGATCGAACCGTTGAGCGACTGCAGCACGTTGGAACCAAGCACCGGCAGCGCGAACAAAAGCAGCGTGCGCGGGATCGGGCCGCTGGTCAGGTCGACGGTGCGCCGGCGCGGGGGCATTTTTTCGTCCATGGCGGGCACTCGGCGCTGTCTCAGTCCGGTCGTAATGATCGCCGATTTAGTGGGCAAGGTCGATGCGGCATCGGAACATTCCGCTTTGCGTGCCTGCGCCAATCAGGTTCTCAAAGCATCCCGAATGGGATATGGATCGTCGCCGTGTGGGGCGCAAACCGGGGGGATCATGTCTGACAATCCGCTGTTTTCTGAGCGTCTGAACCGGCGCGCGTTTCTCGGCGCATCCGCTTTGAGCGCGGCCTCCGTGGCTCTTGCGGCCTGCACCACCACGGACGTCGTCACGCCGCCAGCGGCAGCGCCGCCGCCGCCAAGCGACTCGGCTTTCGGCGCTGCCGAAAGCATGTATGCGGCGCGCGTCGACGAGGGTTATCAGCTGCCGGCGATCCCGGTGGCCAAGCTCGATCCGAAGTTCGTGCGCCAGATCGTGGCAGACCCGACCGGTGAAAAACCCGGCACCATCGTCGTCGATACCTCCGAGCATTTCCTCTATCTGGTGCGCGATGGCGGCACGGCTATCCGCTATGGCGTCAGCGTCGGCAAGGCCGGTTTCGGATGGACCGGCAGCGCCGTGGTCCAGGCCCGCAAGAAGTGGCCGGTGTGGACGCCGCCGCCGGAAATGATTCAGCGCCGCCCCGAACTGGCGAAGTACAAGGATGGCATGCCGCCGGGACCGCAGAGCCCGCTCGGCGCCCGTGCGCTCTATCTGTTCCGCGACGGCAAGGACACAATGTACCGGCTGCACGGCACGCCGGAATGGGATTCCATCGGCAAGAACGCATCGTCGGGCTGCGTGCGCTTCATGAACCAGGACATCATCGACCTCTACAGCCGGGTCAACGGCGTCGCCCAGGTCTATGTGCGGCCGAACCTTTCGGCTGCGGGCAAGATCACCGCGGTGTCGAACAGGACCGCCGAGCCGATCGATGCCGGCGTGCCGAAGGACGCCGAGATCTTGAAGTAAGGCATCAGCGATGCGCTGAGCGCCGACAAAAAAAGCGGACGCGCCAGCGCGTCCGCTTTTTTCTGTCTGTTGTCTTCGATTACTTCTTGGCGAGGCCCGGCAGCGTGACCTGATAGACCAGGAACATCGTGTCGACATCGGCGCCGTCCTCGGCCTTGTAGGGCGCGCCGACCTGAAAACCGTCCTGGGCGAGGAAGTCGTTGTCGTTGCCGACGACCAGGAAATAGTCATCGGGCAGCGCCGGATCGAGCACGCTGACCACCGACATCGCCTCCCACTTCTCCGACAGGTTGTTCTTGTCGTTCGGCGCGCCGTCATGCAGGCCGAAGCGGCCGAGTTCCTTGTTGTCGTTGATGTCGATGAACGGCGTCAGCTTGGCCGGGGTCACCGAGGGGTCGAGGACGCCCTTGGGCGCGACCGGCTTGTCGGCGGCATCGAAGGCGCCGCCGGCGATGTCGGTCGCGGCCGAGACATCGACGACGAAGATCTGGCGCACCAGCGAGGTGTCGCCCTTCACGCCCTGGCCGTTGCCGCTGTCGCGCGCCAGCATCAGGAAGGTCTTGTCGGAGAGCGCGACGATCTCGCTCTGCGCGGCGATCTTGGTCTTGCCCTTGTCGTCCTTGAACACCGGCAGCGGCACGACATATTCGTGCGCCAGCTTGAGGTGAGCCGGGTCGGAGGCATCATAGACCAGCGCGCGGGTGTTCTGGCGCGTCGCGCCGGAATCGCCGCCATCCTGGCGGGGCGCCGACTGCAGCACCGCGATCAGCGACTTGCCGTCCGGCGTCAGCGCCATTCCTTCGAGGCCCTGGTTGTTCTGGCGGCCGGTCTCGGGATCCTTCGGATCGGGTTCGGCGGCACCGGGGCCTGGATTGTCGGAGGCGAAGTTCGGCTTGCCCTTGCGCGTCGGCACCAAAGCGGCCGGTGGCTGCGTCGCCGACATCAGATGGCCGTCGGCCGAGAAGCGGTAGATGTTGGGGCCGTATTCGTCGGAGATGAACATGGTGCCGTCGGGCAGCCGCGCGATCGCCTCATTGTCGAGCGCCAGCTTGCCGTTGGCCTCGGGGAGGATCGGCAGCTCGCCGCTCGCCGCGCGCACGCCGTTGAGCGGATCAAGGCCGGTAGCGTCGGCGCCCTTGTCGTCGGTCAAAAGCAGGGAATCGGCCAGCGTCGCCTTGACGCCGGTCTGTTCCTGGCCGGCGGCGGGCGCAGCACCCAGGGCGGTCGGCGTGAGTTCGATAGCAATGGTGTTGAGGCGCGGCCGGTAGTCGGTGGTGCCGACGACATTGTAGCCACGATCCGGCAGCAGCCAGAGCGAACCCTTGTAGCCATTGGCGTCATGCGTCCAGCTTGCGGCGTCGATCGACATGCCGGAGCCGGAGCCGAAGGTCTCGCCGAACTTGTCCTTCAGGTCGGCCGGAATGCGGCCGACGCCTACCAGGCCCTTGTTGACAAAGCTGACACCGCCAACGGTGGCGGTGCTGTCGGCAAGGGCAGGGGTCAGGGCGGTAAACAGCGCCAATGCGGCGCCGAGCGACACGGTTCGGTGCGAGATTTTCATGGAGATCCTCTTTGTGACAAAGCCTTGAGCGGCGCAAAGGGCCCCGCATCGCATCGACGATGTCGCCCTCTCGCAAAGCGGTCTAGGACGCGAACATGATACTTGCGTGACAGGTGGGGCCACCTGCTGGGGAACCATTCCTGATCTTGATCCGTTGCAGCCGAGCCCTGGCGCCGCTTCCGATCGATCGGCGAGGGCAGGGGATCAGGAGAGGACGAAAATGGGTTTCGATCAGTATCACGAACCGCCGCAAGAACTGACGCAGAAGGTGCGGACTTTTGCCCGCATGATCAGCTCGCTGATCGAGGAAGCGGAGGCGATCGGCTGGTACGAGCAGCGCATGTCGGTGGAGAAGGATCCTCAGGCCAAGGCGATCATGAAGAGCGCGCAAGGCGAGGAGTTCAAGCATTTCGGCATGGATCTCGAATTCCTGCTGCGCCAGAAGAAGGACTGGCGGGCGGAACTGAAGGAAATCCTGTTCACGACGGGTGATATCGTCAAGGCCGGCGAGAAGGGCGAGAAGAAGGTGGATTGAGGCCGACCGGCCTACGTCGCGCGGCGGATCAATCGCTGTCGCGTGCGATCAGCTCCAGCGGCCAGACTTCGCGGATGATGCGTGTGCCTTCGGGTCCGGCGAAGGCCGGCAGCGAGGCCAGCAGCATTTCAGCCAGCCGCCGGCCCATCGGCTCCAGCGACGGACGGAAGGCGGTCAGCGCGGGCGAAAAGTAGCGGCAAAGCGGCGTGTCGACGATGACGATCACCGCGATGTCGTGGCCGGGCCTGATGCCCATCTCGGCGAGTGCCTTGCAGCCGCCGAGCGCCATTGCGTCATTGTTGAAGATGATGGCTGTGGGCGGGTCCTTGGAGAGCATCACGCGCGGCGTCACCTGGTAGCCTCCGGCCTCGTTGATGAAGCCGTCGGCGATCAGGCCGGGGTCGACTTCGATGCCGTGCCGCTTCAGCGCCTTGCGGTAGCCGTCGAGGAACAGGTAGCCGAAGTTGAGATCATGCGAAGGGCGGATGGCGGCAATGCGGCGGTGGCCGCGCGCGACCAGCCGGTCGACGGCTTCATCACCCGCCCTCTCGAAATCGATATCGAGCGAAGGATAGGTGTCGCCGCCGGATTGACTGCGGCCAAGCGTGGCGAAGGGAAAGCCGGCCTTGCTGAGATAGTCGATACGATCGTCTTTCCGCCGTGTATTGGCCAACACGACCGCGTCGGCCCGGCGCGTCTCAACCACGCGGCGCAGCCTCTCCTGCTGATATTGGCCGGGTTCACCCATGACGACCATCAGATCCAGGTCGTACTCGGCGAGCCGCGCCTGCAGACCGGTCAGGAACGGGATGAAGAACGGTTCGCCATATTGCTGGTCGCCGGGATGCGGTTGCAGCATGAAGGCGATGGAACGGGTGGCGCCTTGCCGCAGGCTGCGGCCGGACTGGTTCGGCGAATAGTTCAGCTGCTTGGCGGCGGCGAGCACGCGCTGGCGGGTGTCGGCATTCACGTCAGCGCGGCCGTTCAGCGCCCGCGACACGGTGCCGATCGAAATGTTCAGGTGACGCGCAAGGTCATGGATGCTGGACGCCAAGGTCAGTTCTCCCCCTGCCTTGGCTAGCACCGGCTGCCGCTCAGGCCAAGGCTTCGGGATGATTTTTGCTGGCAGCCGATTGACATTCTACGCCATCGGGTGTGTTCTCGTAAACGTTTACGGGAAAACGTTTACGGTGATGCCGTGGATGCCGTGACATTCGGTCTGGAGGGACCGGACGGGAGGAATGCCGGATGATGAATGCCGTCCTCGTCGGCTGTGGTGCGATGAGCAAGGCCTGGCTCGATGCCGCGAGGCAGATCGATGGGCTCGCCATTGTCGGCCTTGTCGATCTCGACGCCGAACGGGCGAAGGCGAGGGCACGCGAATACGGGCTTGATGGCGCCGTCGTCGGAACCAATCTTGAAGCTGTCCTCGAACAGACCAAACCGCAAGCGGTATTCGATGTGGTGGTTCCCGCTGCCCGGCGCGATGTTGCCTTTGCCGCCTTTGACCACAATTGCCATCTGCTGACGGAAAAGCCGCTGGGCGACACCCCGGAAAATGCCCGCGCCATCGTGGAGGCCGCGCGCCGGGCAGGGCGCGTCCATGCCGTGGTGCAGAACCGCCGCTATGTCGCCAATGTCAGGCGGATCAGGCGGTTTCTCGACTCCGGCGCTATCGGCAAACCGACCAGCATTCACGCGGATTTCTTCGTCGCGCCGCATTTCGGCGGCTTTCGCGAGGAAATGGCGCATGTGCTCTTGCTCGACATGGCGATCCACACATTCGACGCCGCGCGCTACATGGTCGGTGGGGAGCCCGCCGGCGTCTATTGCCAGGAATGGGAGCCGGCCAATTCCTGGTACCGGCAGGGGTCGTCGGCTAGCGCCGTCTTCGATCTCGGCGGCGGCAAGATTTTTACCTATGCCGGCTCCTGGTGCGCCGACGGTTTTCGCACCAGCTGGGAAGGCAGTTGGCGCATCGTCGCCGAGCGCGGCAGCCTGACCTGGGACGGCAGCGACGCGTTGAAGGCGGAGGCCGTGGTGCCGGGCCGCGATGGGATTTTCGACAAAACGCAGGCCATCGAGGTGCCGGCGCTCGATCCGGCCGACCGCGTCGGCGGCCATCTCGGCATCATCAGGGATTTCATCCACGCCATCGAGACCGGCAGCGAGCCGGAGACGCGCGGCGCCGACAATATCAAAAGCCTGGCCATGGTTTTCGGTGCTATCGAAAGCGCCGAGACCGGACGCCGCGTCGCCATTGCAGAGGAAGCGTCATGACGCCAAACCCGCTTCTCGACATCCGGATCGGCACCATGGTGCGGGCCAATCTCGACGACCCGGCTGCCTACATCAAGCAGATCCTGCCGCTCGGGTTCGAGAGCATCCAACCCTTCTTCTGGCAGACGCTGGGCGGCAAGGATTTGCCGCGGCTGGCCGGTGAGATTCGCGAGGCGATCGGCGATGCCGATGTCAGCGTGTCCTCGATCGGCGTGTTCGGCAATCCGCTGGAGGATGGCGAGGTCCATCGCGGCGTGCTCGCGGCCTGGGAAACGGTGATCGACAATGCGCATTTGTTCGGCGCTTCGATGGTCAGCGGTTTCACCGGCCGCCTGCGCGGCAAGAAGCTGACCGACAGCCTGCCGCGCTTTCGCGAGGTGTGGGGTCCGCTGGCCAAACGCGCCGCCGACAAGGGCGTGCGCATCGCCTTCGAAAACTGCGCCATGGACGGCAACTGGGCCGCCGGCGACTGGAACATCGCCCACAATCCCGATGCCTGGGAGCTGATGTTCAACGAATTGCCCGACGACAATCTGGGTCTCGAATGGGAGCCCTGCCATCAGCTGGTCTATCTCATCGATCCGATGCCGCAGATCCGCAAATGGGCGCCGCGCATCTTCCATGTCCATGGCAAGGACGCGACCGTGCGCTGGGACGTGATCCGCGAGCATGGCGTCTTCGGCCGGCTGCCCTTCGTGCAGATGCGCACGCCGGGCTTTGGCGACAGCGACTGGACACGGGTGATCAGCGAATTGCGGCTGGCCGGCTTCAAGGGCGCCATCGACATCGAAGGCTGGCACGACCCTGTCTACCGCGGCGACCTCGAAATCACGGGTCAGCTGCGCGGGCTGGAATACCTCAAGCAATGCCGGGGAGGAGCGACCTACCTGCCGAACCCGGCGTGACGGCGGCCGGCGGGAGGAGCCGGCCTAATCGTTGAGTACTTGCTGAAAGCGAATGACGAAAACCCCTCGGCTCACCGAGGACAAAAGGGAGGAACGTGCATGAGCATCGCAATGAGAACGACACTTCTGCGCTCGACCGTCGTGGCCGCCGCCACCGCGCTCTGCGCCGCCATCTCCACTCTGCCGGCCCACGCGCTCGACGCCCAATGGTGCAAGGATGTCCACATCCGCTTCTTCGTCGGCGGCGCCGAGGGCGACGCTTTCGGCACCATCGTCTATAATGGCGCCAAGCAGGCGGCGGCCGATCTCGGGCCTAAGGTCGACTACATCTTCTCCCAGTGGGACGTCGAGAAGATGGTGCAGCAATTGCGCGAAGCCGTCGCCGTGAAGCCCAACGGTATCGCCATGATGGGCCATCCCGGCGACGCCGCGATCATGCCGCTGGCCGAACAGGCGCACAAGGACGGCATCAAGATGATGTACCAGAATGTGCCGGTGCCGAAGGTGGTGGAAGCGTTCGGCGGCGGCTATGTCGGCGCCCAGCAGGAGCAGCAGGGCCGCGCGCTCGGCGCCGAGGCGTTCAAGCTCGGCAAGCTCAAGGCCGGCGACAAGGCGATCATGATCGGCCCGTTCGAAAACGAGGCCCGCGGCGCGCGCGAGCGCGGCACGGTCGCCGCGCTGAAGGAGGCCGGCGTCGAGGTGATCCAGCTGTCGTCGCCGCCGAGCGGCGAATGGGCATCCGACCCCAACCTGGCGATACCTGTGATCACCGCGGCTCTGCTCAACAATCCAGACGTCAAGGCGGTCGGCTATCCCGGCGGCCAGATGCTGGGCAATGTCGCCACCTACATGCAGGCGGCGGGCAGGAAGCCCGGCGACATCTTCAATTTCGGCTTCGACACCAGCCCGCAGATCGTCGAGGCGTTCAAGGGCGGCTGGGTGCAGCTGACCGCCGACCAGCAGCCATTCCTGCAGGGCTACCTGCCGATCCTCAGCCTTTGCCAGCAGGTGGTGCTGGGCCTGGCGCCGATGAATGTCGACACCGGTGCGGGCTTCGTCACGCCGCAGAATTACGAGATCGTCGCCGAGCTCGCCAAGCAGGCGCTGCGCTAACCTCCCAAGCTGTCGGCCGGGCCCAGGCCCGGCCGGCAGGACCGCCGGCGAGAATGCCGGCAAGCGACAATTTAGCGAGGATGGCCATGGCCGAACGCATCATCGAACTGCGCGACATCAGCAAATCCTACGGTCAGGTCTATGCGCTGGGCGGGGTTAATCTCTCGGTTGACCGCGGCGAGGTCGTCGGCCTGATTGGCGACAATGGCGCCGGCAAGTCGACGCTGATCAAGATTCTGTCCGGCGTGGTCAAGCCGACCAGCGGCGAGATTCTGGTGCGCGGCAAGCCGGTGACCGGCTGGAGTGCAGCACGCTCGCGCGACGCCGGCATCGAGACGGTGTTCCAGGACCGGGCGCTGGCGGTGCAACAGACCATCGTGCGCAACATCTTCATGGGCCGTGAACTCACCGGCTTCATGGGCTTTCTGAGGGTTAACAAGGAAATCGAGGAGGCGAGCAGGCTGATGCGCGAGATCGGCTTCACCTCGAAGGTGTTCACGCCGCATTCGATCGTCGGCCAGCTGTCGGGCGGCGAACGCCAGGGCGTGGCGATCGCACGCGCCATCTACAAGCAGGCCGAGCTGATCATCCTCGACGAGCCGACGACGGCGCTGTCGCTGACCGAGACCGCCAAGGTGTTTCATTTCGTGCGCCAGGTGCGGGCGAGCGGCCGCTCGATCCTGTTCATCGGCCACAACATCCACCACGTCTTCGACATTGCCGACCGCTTCGTGGTGATGGACCGCGGCAAGGTGGCGCTGACCGCCGATCGCACCGAGGTCAAGTCGGCGGAGGATCTCATCAACTTCATGGAAGATGTCGCACACCCCGGCGGATTGCCCGGGCTGCACGGGGCCGCCGACGCGGGGAGGGCAGCACGATGAGCAAGACCATGGAACCTGATCTGAAGAGCCCGCTTGGCGGCGAGGCAGCCCGGACAGAGTGGAAGCACCCGTCCGACCACTGGCTGCGCGGCTTCGTCCTCGACAATCGCGCCGCGCTCGGCACGCTCGTCGTGTTCATCGTCATGATGGCGGCGTTCCTGATCGCCAACCCGACTGTCTTCACCACCTGGTATCTCTACAGATCCGTGCTGACGACGCTTCCCGTTGCGCTGTTCGTGGTGGTGCCGCTGGTCTTCGTCGTCACCTGCGGCGAGATCGACTTGTCGTTTCCGGCAACGATGGGTTTTGCCTCCTGGGTGTTCGCGCTGGTGGTGCAGGCCGGCTACGATCCGTTCCTCGGCATTGCCGCCGCGGTTCTCACCGGCACACTGCTCGGCTTCCTGGTCGGGTCGCTGGTTGTCTATGGCGGGCTGTCGTCGCTGATTGCCACGCTCGGCATGAATTTCCTGCTACGCGGCCTGATCCAGATCATCAACGAAGGCAAGTCGACAGCGCTGACCGGTCTCAGTGACAGCTGGGCCTATGCCATCTTTTCCAGCCAGGTGTGGGGCTTCCCAGTGCAGATCTTCTGGGCCTTCGCCTTCGTCGTTTTGTCGGCAATGCTGTACAACCGCCATCGCTTCGGCGCGCAGGTGAGGGTGGTCGGCGACAATCCCGACAGCGCCCAGCAGATGGGCATCGACGTCAAGCGCGTGCGGGTGAAAGTGTTCGTCTTCGTCGGTATCGGCGCGGCGATCGCCGGCACCTTCTCGGTGATGATCAACTTCACCTGGTGGCCGACGGCCGGCGACGGCTATCTCCTGCCGGTGCTGGCCTCGGTGTTCGTCGGCGGCACGCCGACCTGGGGCGGTATCGGCACGGTTGCCGGTGGAGCGATCGGCGCGGTCACCGTGTCGTTCATCCAGACCGGCGTCGTGGCAGCGGGCCTGAGCGGCTTCTACGTGCAGTTCTTCAACGGCCTGATCATCATCCTGTCGCTGCTGGGGCACAAGTGGAACCAGGCGAGGTATAGGTGAGGGCAGCCACCTAAGGCGGATCACACCGCCGCGACGAACCCGTCCAGCACGCGTTTCTGGCCGGCCTTGTCGAAGTCGATGGTCAGCTTGTTGCCTTCGATGTTGGAAATGTTGCCGTTGCCGAATTTCTGGTGGAAGACGCGGTCGCCGACACTGAAGGGCGACGGCGTGTCGGCGACGGATTTGGCGACCAGTTCGCCGTCTATGGTACGGCCTTTGACCGAGGTTCGGCCGGCGCCGTAGCCGGAGTCGGTCTCGCCATAGCCGATGCGCTCGACCTGGTGGCCGGAGCGCGAGCCCCAGTTGCGGTCGGTGGCCTCGGTGCGATTGGCCTGCGCCCGCTGCCAGCCGGGCGTGGCATAGGTGTTAGAGAAGGCGCCGGATTTTTCCGCGCTGCCGGTGTTGGCGCCGACATTGTCGAAACGTGAGGCGCCATAGGGGTTCTGTCTTCCTGCCCCCTGGCCGCCACGGCCAGATGCAAAAGAACCGCCGCCATAGGAATTGCCGTAACCGCCATAGCTGTTGCCGCTTTCGGCGATCTCGACATGGGCGTTCGGCAACTCTTCGAGGAACCGCGACGGGATGGTCGACTGCCACAGGCCGTGGATGCGGCGGTTGGAGACGAACCACAGATGCAGGTTCTTCTTGGCGCGGGTCAGCCCGACATAGGCGAGGCGCCGCTCTTCCTCCAGGCCGGAGCGGCCGCCTTCATCGAGCGCGCGCTGATGCGGGAACAGACCTTCCTCCCAGCCGGGGAGAAACACGGTCTCGAATTCGAGACCTTTTGCCGAATGCAGCGTCATGATGTTGACGGCGTCGAGCTCGGCGTTCTGCTCGGCGTCCATGACCAGGGCGACATGTTCGAGGAAGGAGCGCAGCGACTCGTATTCCTCCATGGAGCGGATCAGTTCTTTCAGATTCTCCAGCCGTCCCGGCGCTTCGACCGAACGGTCGTTCTTCCACATGTCGGTATAACCGCTCTCCTCGAGAATGGTCTCGGCGAGCTCGGTGTGCGGTGTGGTTTCCAGCGCCTTCTGCCAGCGCTCGAAATTGGCGGCGACTTCGCGCAGGGCCGCGCGCGGCTTGGGCTTCAGCTCGTCGCTTTCTGCGAGCTTGGCCGCGGCCTCCAGCATTGGAATGCGCAGCGCACGCGCGGTATCGTGGATCTGGCGGATGGTGGCTTCGCCAAGGCCACGCTTCGGCACATTGACGATGCGCTCGAAGGCAAGGTCGTCGGCGCCTTGCGCGACGACGCGGAAGAAGGCCAGCGCATCGCGGATTTCCATGCGCTCATAGAAGCGCGGGCCGCCGATGACGCGGTAGTTGAGGCCGAGCGTGACAAAGCGGTCTTCGAACTCGCGCATCTGGAACGAGGCGCGGACAAGAATGGCCATGTCGTTGAGATTGTGCTTGGCGCGCTGGTAGGTCTCGATGGTTTCGCCGACGGCCCGCGCCTCCTCCTCGGAATCCCAGGCGGCGTGGACATGCACCTTCTCGTCGTCCTCTGCCACCTTTTCGGTGAACAGCGTCTTGCCGAAACGGCCCTCATTGTGGGCGATGAGGTGCGAGGCGGTGCCGAGGATGTGCGCGGTCGAGCGATAGTTGCGCTCCAGCCGGATGATGGTGGCGCCCGGAAAATCCTTGTCGAAGCGCAGGATGTTGTCGACCTCCGCGCCACGCCAGCCATAGATGGACTGGTCGTCGTCGCCAACGCAGCAGATATTTACCGTGGCGCGGGCTTCGGCCGAAGAACGCCCAATCTCCCCCCTTGTGGGGGAGATGTCGGCGGAGCCGACAGAGGGGGGCGCTGTCCCGCCGGCATTTTCGTTCTGATTATCGGAGACGCCGCGATCCTTCGCGCCCCCCTCTGTCCTGCCGGACATCTCCCCCACTTGGGGGGAGATCGGCTTGCCGCCGACGTTCGCGCTTTTTCCCACACCTTCCGGTCTTTGCGCCAGCAAGCGCAGCCACATGTATTGCGCGGTGTTGGTGTCCTGGTATTCGTCGACCAGGATGTATTTGAAGCGCTTGTGGTATTCCTTGAGCACATCCGGGTTGGCGCGGAAGATGCGGATCGGATGGCACAGGAGATCGCCGAAGTCGCAGGCGTTCAGCGTCTGTAGCCGCTCCTGATAGGCCTTGTAGAGCTCGCGGCCCTTGCCGTTGGCGAAGCTGCGCGCGTCGCCTTCGGGAATGTCGGCAGGGCCGAGCCCCTTGTTCTTCCAGCCGTCGATCATCTGCGCGAACTGCTTGGCCGGCCAGCGCTTGTCGTCGAGGCCCTCGGCCTGGATCAGCTGCTTGATCAGCCGCACGACATCGTCGGTGTCGAGGATGGTGAAATCGGATTTCAGCCCGGCCAGCTCGGCATGGCGGCGCAACAGCTTGACGCCGATCGAGTGGAAGGTGCCGAGCCACGGCATGCCCTCGACGGCCTCGCCGACGAGATGGCCGATGCGCTGCTTCATCTCGCGCGCGGCCTTGTTGGTGAAGGTCACGGCCAGGATCTGCGACGGGAAGGCCCTGCCGGTGGCGAGGATGTGAGCGATGCGGGTCGTCAGCACGCGCGTCTTGCCGGTGCCGGCGCCGGCCAGCACCAGGACCGGGCCCTCGGTGGTTTCGACCGCCAGCCGCTGCTCCGGGTTGAGGCCGCTGAGATAATCGGGCGCGCTGTTGTGGCCGCTGCGGGCGGCCATGGCGCGCGCGGCTATGCCCGACGGGGCCGCGGGCCGCGCATTGGGTTCGTCAAAGAAGGGCATGTCTTCCGAAAAGCCGGACATCGCCCCCGAATGTAGTGATTCGGCGGCGAAAGACCAGAAGTGTCTACGTTTTGTTCCGGTTTGGAAGCCAGATTCCCGGGCGCCGTGCGAATATTATCGCCCCGGCGCCCGACAGCCTGTGCAAAACCTCTCGCCCGGCCTACTTGGCTGCTGCCCGCATCCGCTCGGCGATTTTGTCGGCGACGTAGCCGGCATCTCGCGCCGCGCCATGGATCATGATGGACGAGGTCGAGTGCTGGAAATGCAGGCCACAGACATAGAGGCCGATCGCCCAGGTGCCGACCGAGATGGTCGTTGCACATGTCCAGCGTGCCACCGGTCAAAATCTCATGGATGTGCTGCAGCGCTAAGCTGAGGCGAGAGGGCAAAAGCAAGGTTTGTTCTCAACCTGTGCGGTCAGCCTTGCTTGACAGGCACGGCGGGCGGGAGAAAGTTGTACCCTCGGGGGCAGGGACGGGATGCCGGCTGCCCATGGCCGCGTCGCGGAACGCGCATCAGTCGAAGGAGTATCATCTTGGCTGTCGTCCTCACCTCCCTCATCCTGTTCCTCATCGGCCTGGCACTTGGCGGCGGCGGCATCCGGCTCGCGATGCTGGGCGGCAGCTGGTACTATGTCATCACCGGTCTCGCCTTCCTGATCACCGCCTGGCTGCTCTTCCGGCGCAAGTCGACGGCGCTGTGGCTTTACGCGGCGATCGTGATCGGCACGCTGGCCTGGGCGGTGTGGGAAATCGGATTCGATTGGTGGGAACTCGGCCCGCGCGGCGGCGTCATCGTGCTTCTCGCTCTGTGGCTGCTGACGCCATGGGCAAGGCGGGGCCTCACCGGCCCCGACGCGCGCGCGCCGCTCATCCTGGCGGTGCTCGCATCGCTCGCGGTCGCCGGCTATTCGATGACCGCCGATCCCAAGGACATCGCCGGCGACCTCAGCGCTGACAAGGTGACGCCGACCGCCGATCTCGGCGGCAATGTGCCTCCCGGCGAATGGCACTTCTATGGCCGCACGCCCTATGGCCAGCGCTATTCGCCGCTTGACCAGATCACGCCGGACAACGTCGCCAAGCTGCAGCCGGCCTGGACCTACCAGACCGGTGACGTCAAGGGTCCGGACGACATCGGCGAGACCACCTATCAGGTGACGCCGCTGAAGATCGGCGATGCGCTCTACATCTGCACGCCGCATAATTTCGCCATCGCCATCGATGCGGCGACCGGCAAGGAGAAATGGCGCTTTGATCCCAAGGTCAAGCTCGACAAGGACCGCCAGCACCAGACTTGCCGCGGCGTATCCTATTATGCGGATGCCAAGATCGCGGCTGGCCAGCCCTGTGCGGCGCGCGTCTATCTGCCGACCTCGGATGCGCGGCTGATCGCGCTTGATGCCGCCAACGGCCAGGTCTGCCCGTCCTTCGCCGAAGCCGGCACGCTCAACCTGTTGACCAACATGCCATACCCGAAGTCGGGCTATTATTATTCGACCTCGGCGCCGTTGATCGTTGCCGGCAAAATCATCGTCGGCGGCGCGGTCAACGACAATTATTCGACGCAGGAACCGTCCGGCGTCATCCGCGCTTTCGGTGTCGAAACCGGCGCCCTGGTGTGGAACTGGGATTCCGGCAATCCGGACCAGACGACGCCCTTGGCGGCGGGCCAGACCTACACCGCCAACTCGCCCAACATGTGGTCGACGCCGAGCGCCGACGAGAAGCTCGGCCTGCTCTATGTGCCGCTCGGCAACCAGACGCCGGACCAGCTCGGCGCCGGGCGCAGCGCCAATGTCGAGAAGTTTTCCTCGTCGATCACCGCGCTCGATGTCGCCACCGGGCAACTGCGCTGGGTGCGGCAGACCGTGCATCACGACCTCTGGGACATGGACGTACCGGCGCAGCCGACGCTGGTCGATATCACCACCGCCGCCGGCGTGGTGCCGGGGCTGGTCGGGCCAACCAAGCAGGGCGATCTCTATGTGCTCGACCGGCGCAGCGGCGAACCAATCATTCCGGTCAAGGAAGCGCCGGCGCCGGGCGGCGCGATCGAGGGCGACCACACCTCACCGACGCAGCCGTCTTCGGATCTGTCCTTCAATCCGAAGCCGCTGACCGGCGCCGACATGTGGGGCATCACCATGTTCGACCAACTGGCCTGCCGCATCGAACTGAAGAAGCTGCGCTACGAAGGCCGCTATACCCCGCCTTCGGTGCAGGGCTCGCTTATCTATCCCG
The DNA here is from genome assembly GCF_013520985.1 of Mesorhizobium neociceri. Taxonomy (GTDB): domain Bacteria; phylum Pseudomonadota; class Alphaproteobacteria; order Rhizobiales; family Rhizobiaceae; genus Mesorhizobium; species Mesorhizobium neociceri. The sequence goes on from NZ_JACDTY010000001.1 coordinate 490,561, forward strand.
GCAATTTCGGCGTCTTCAACTGGGGCGGCGTCGCCGTCGATCCAGTCCGCCAGGTGATGTTCGGCATGCCGACCTATCTCGCCTTCACCTCCAGGCTTGTGCCGCGCGCGGATGTGCCGGCGCCGGGCGACAACACCAAGGGCAGCGAGCAAGGGCTTAATCGCAATGAGGGCGCGCCCTATGCGGTGGTGATGGGGCCGTTCCTGTCGCCGCTCGGAATTCCCTGCCAGGCGCCGCCATGGGGCTATGTCGCGGGAGCGGATCTCAGGACCGGCAAGATCGCCTACAAGCACCGCAACGGCACCATCTACGACATGACGCCGTTGCCCTTGCCGCTGAAAGTCGGCGTGCCCGGCATTGGCGGGCCGATGATCACCGCGGGTGGCGTCGCCTTCCTGGGTGCGGCGGTTGACGACTATCTGCGCGCCTATGATGTGACGTCAGGCAAGCAGCTCTGGCAGGCCAGGTTGCCCGCCGGCGGGCAGTCGACGCCGATGACCTACACGGTCGCCGATGGCCGCCAGTTCGTGGTCATCGTCGCCGGCGGCCACGGCTCGGTCGGCACCAAGCCGGGCGATTATGTGATGGCGTATACGCTGCCGAAGTAAGGGCGGAGGTGCGAGTTTCTCAGGCGACTGCCCGTGCGGGCAGCGCCGGCAACACCTTGATCGCAAAGACGGTTTCGCCACCTTGCGCCAGCGCGAAGATCTCGCCGAAGGGCGCCGGCCGGCCGAGAAGGAAGCCTTGCGCCTCGTTGCAGCCTTCGGCGCGCAGGATCGACAGCTGGCTTTGCGTCTCGACGCCTTCGGCCAGCACCGGGATATCGAGGCTCTGGCCGAGCGCCAGCACGGCGCGGATGATGGCCTTGGCCTGCGGGCTGGTCTCGACCTCGGACATGAACGAGCGATCAAGCTTGATCTTGTCGAAGGGGAAGGCGCGCAGCGTTTCCAACGACGAATAGCCGGTGCCGAAATCGTCGATGGCGATGGTGACGCCCAGCGCCTTGATCCGCCGCAAGATGTTCAAGGTGCGGTTCTTGTCGGCGATGATGGTGGATTCGGTGATTTCCAGCTCCAGCCGGCTTGGCCGCAGGCCCGTCTCGATCAGGATTTCATGAATGAGTTTCGGCAGGTCGGCATGAGCGAACTGGACCGGGGAGAGATTGACCGCCACCTTGTATGGATGCTCCCATGAGGCGGCCTCCCTGCAAGCGGTGCGCAGAACCCATTCGCCGACCGGCAAAATGAGACCGTTTTCCTCGGCCAGCGGAATGAACTCGAGCGGGGGAATATTGCCGCGCGTCGGGTGCTTCCAGCGCAGCAGCGCTTCATAGCCTCTGATGTCACCGGTCAGGACCGAGGTTTGCACCTGATAATGCAGGTCGAGTTGTCCGTTTTCCACCGCGTCGCGCAGATCGTTGGCCAGGGTGCGGTTGGCACGGACGGCCTCGTCCATGGCCTGTTCGTAAAAACAGACGGTCCGCGTCACGTTGGCCTTGGCGCGATACATTGCCAGGTCGGCATTGTTGACGAGCGCTTCCCTGTTGAGCGCGTCATTGGGATAGATCGCGACCCCGAGGCTGGCACCGGTTGCTGTCTCGAAGTCGGCGATCCTGAGCGGCGCAGACAGCGCTGCCTCCAGCCGCGACACGAAGTCCACGAGGTCCGACTGGCCCTTCATGCGTTTTATGCCGGCAAACTCATCGCCCCCGAGACGCGCGACGAATTCGCCTTCCTGCAGAAGCGCACTCATACGTCCCGCCAGCGTTTTGAGGGCCAGATCGCCGGCGCCGTGACCCCAGAGGTCGTTGATTTCCTTGAAACGGTCGAGATCGATGCCGACTACCGCCACCTTGCAACCGAGCTCTTTTGCGCGGTCGATCTCACGGTCGAGATAGTCGTTGAAGTTGGCCCGGTTCGGCAGGCCGGTGAGCGCATCGTTCATCGCCAGATGATGCAGGCGCCGAAAGGTGTCGGAGCGCGTGCGATCATCGATCAGATAGCTGGCGAGACCGGTGCCGATAATGATCAATCCGGCCACGGCAACGCCAAGCGCCATGGCCCGCAAGGCAGCAGGATCGGTGTAGTCGCCGCGCAGGGCCAGCGGTGTCACTTTGACCGCCGCCATGGCGGTGAAATGCAGGCTGACGATGGCCACCACCAGGATCGTCGCGGCCCAGTATTTGTGGCCGGATAAGCGCTCGTTCAATGCGACGTTGATCGCTAGGCAGGCAAAGACCGCCGACAACACGATCGAGACGACGAGATAGGTCATGTCCCATTCGACCAGGCCGTCGACATGGTAGGCGGCCATGCCGGTGTAGTGCATGCCGGAGATGGCCAGCCCGACGATGATGCCGCCGACGGAGGGGGCAATGCCTGGAGCACGGGCCGTTGCGGCGATGAAGCCGGCGGCGGTGCCCGCCATGGCGATGAACAGCGAGGCGATCGTCAACACCGGATCGAAGGCGACGGGCGCACCTGGATCGTAGGCCAGCATGGCGACGAAATGCGTGCACCAGATCGAAGATCCCGCACAGACCGAGGTCAGGAAATGCCAGCCGATCTGTTGCAGGCCGGAGGCTTCGTTGGCACGCAGGAAAAGCCTGATCGTCGCCCATGAGCCGGCGCTGCAGACCAGCGCCGCGACAAGCACCAGCCAAAGGTTGTGCTCCATTGTCACACAGGAGATGACGCGCATCATGATCGTGACGCCTTCTTCGCTTTTGGCGGAGGTGCCGCGCCTTCCGCCTCGATCAATCCGCCGCCCGGTGCCGTCCGTGAACGGCTGACATGCCCAGTTCGAGCAGGGGGTGACAAAGGCGAGAAGGCAGCCGCCCCCAAAACGCGGTTGCCGATAAACCCAACCCTGGGGTTCAACTTCTAATAGGTGGTTAATTGCATTCGCCGGCGCTTGCGCGTCTCGATGCATGGTTTCCAGAAAGTGTAGAATAATTTCGAAAGCACAATTATATCGATATTTCTGGTGGTGCTTTGAGGCGCCCGCAGGACTGTATATCGGCCGGGCAGCCTTTACACCGACCGATCGATCAAAGTGCCACGCTGCGCTGGATCATGTCTGCAGAGGGAAGGCGCGATCAGAGCCCGAGATGGCCTTTAAGGCTGGGCACCGAGCCCAGCACTTCGTTGGTCAGCTCCGGCCCTGCGGCGACTTCTGCCTGCTGGACCAGCGTTGCGCCGGCCTTCTGGATCTGCGCCATGTCGAGGCCGGAGGCTTTCAACGCGGCGACGCCGTTGATCAGCGCGCCTGTCTTTTCGCCGAGCACGCCGCCAAGCGCACCCTGCAGCGACGACAGGAAGCCACCGCCACCAGCCGGCGCTGCCGCCATGACATCATATTTCTGCGCCAGCGCATCGGCGCCCGGTATCTTGGCGAAGAATGACGAGGCTGCGGTGCCTTCGGCTTCATGCTCGAGAACCGAGAAGATGGTGCCGACGACCTTTTCCGTTACGGCCTGATCGAGGCCGGCTTTCTCAGCGACGGTGTTCACGATGCTCCGGGCGTCCATGGTATTCCCCTCGGTGTTGCTGTCGGTTATCGGGTTTTCGAACGACGCCTATCGACCCGGACCTTCACCATCCGCGCAGCGGCCGCGGAAGCGGCGGAGCGCAGGGCCAGCAAGGCCGCGCCCGCAAGGACGAGTGCGCTTAAAAGGATCGGAGTGGACAAGGTCATGGCGTTGTTCCTTTTCGTCAGGCCCGCCGCGACAGGCGAACCCACAGTCAGCTTCACCTCATATTGTGGCGGCACCATCAACATTCTCTGAAATGACCAAAATGTGATGACAGTCTGGCGAATTGCTCAGGGCCAGCCGCGCGATATTGCTTCGCGGAGGGAGCGTCACTCACCCGTGACTGGACCGTGCGAGCTTGCACCCTATCTTGATCCGCGAGGTCATCTCTGAGTGACCCGCAAGGTCATCCCGGAATGACAGAAAGGTCATCTCCTAGCGAGGAGCACGCCATGACGAAACCCACCGCCGAAGCCGCCAAGTCTGCTAACCCCGCCATCACCCAGGCGATGATCGACGCCTATGACGAATACACGCATCTGACGCTCGACCGCCGCCGCTTCATGGAGCAGCTGACCAGGCTTGCCGGGTCGGGCGCCGCGGCCGCCGCGATCGCACCGCTGCTGGCGGCGAATTCGGCGCAGGCGGCTGTTGTCGCCGACGACGATCCGCGGGTGAAGGCCGAAGACATTACCTATCCCGGCAGCAGCGGCGAGATGAAGGGCTATCTGGTCAAGCCGGTGGATCAGTCCGGCAAGCTCGGCACCGTCATCGTGGTGCACGAGAACAGGGGTCTCAACCCGCATATCAGGGACATTGCGCGGCGCGTGGCGCTGGAAGGTTTCGTGGCGCTGGCGCCGGATTTCCTGTCGCCGCTTGGCGGCACGCCCGCTGACGAAGACAAGGCGCGCGACATGTTCACCAAGCTCGACGCCAGCCAGGTTACCGCCGACGGCCTGGCGACCATCGCCTATCTCAAGGGCGAGAAGGACGGCAATGGCAAGGTCGGCGCGGTCGGCTTCTGCTGGGGCGGCGGCACGGTCAATACGCTGGCCGTCAACGCGCCCGATCTCTCAGCCGGCGTCGCCTATTACGGCATACAGCCGAAGGCCGAGGATGCGGCGAAGATCAAGGCGGCGCTGTTGTTGCACTATGCCGGACTCGACGAGCGCATCGACGCCGGCATCGATGCCTACAAGAAGGCACTCGACGCTGCCCATGTCGAATACACGGTCTATGTCTATGACGGCGTCAATCACGCCTTCAACAACGACACGTCAGCCGCGCGCTACGACAAGAAGGCCGCCGATCTGGCCTGGGGCAGGACGATCGCTTTCCTGAAGGAGAAGCTGGCTTAGTCGACCAGTCAACGCCCGGCGGGCAATGAGGGCGGTGCAGGCCGACGTCAGGCGTGGCCGCGTTTCATGCGCGCCTGCTTCAGGATGGCACGCCAGCGGATCATGTCGAAGGGGATCGGCTCGTTGTTGTTGGCGATGTGGAAGATCTCGTTGTTGACGTTCTTCAACGAGCGCCAGAAATCATAGTCGGTGATGCGCGGATCGGCAGCCAGCCTGTCCACTTCGACCTTGATGTCGGTTTTCATGCACGTTCCTCGAACCGCCTGTGCCCGCCGCCTGCATCGCAACTCGGATCAACCCGTTCTCAAACGGTCTGCTGAGTCGTTCAATGGCTCAAATGGCTTGTTCACGTTAAAACCTTGGTAAGGTTAACGCGGGCGTCGGAGGGCTTCAAGCGGTCTTGCGGCGAATACCGATCGAACGGCCGGCGCGTTCGGGCATCGGCAGTGCAGAATGGGCGGCGCGCATCGCTTCCACCTTGGCCTGCACGTCGGCGGGGAAGGGCGCGACTTTCGGCCCGGACATGTCGACATGCAGCGACAGGGTTTCGGAGGTGGCGGCGAGCCAGCCGTCGACATGGCGGATTTCCTGGTAGGCCCTTAGCCGCTTGTCGTCATGGTCGATCAGCTGGAACGAGACGACGACCTTGTGTTCGAGATGCAGCTCCTGGACGTAGCAGACATGGACTTCCGCCGTGTAGATGGTCAGGCGCCGCTCTTTGACATAGTCCAGCCCCATGCCCATCGCCTCGAACGCCTCATCCGAGCAGCGGTCGAACAGCACGTTGTAATAGGCCATGTTGAGGTGGCCGTTGTAGTCGATCCAGTCCTTCTCGATGTCCATCGGTTTGGAGACGAAGGGGGCGGGGATGGGCATGGAAACTTCCTTGTTCTGGTGCTGGACCGAGTTCTGGTGCTGGACAGGCCGCGGCAGGTGAGACTACGCATCAATAATCGCATAACAAGCATGGACGCTGGTCCATTCGCGGAGGAATTCATGGCTCTGAGCGACCTCAATCCGGTCGAACGCAACGAGGTGGGCATCGCCGCCGTGCTCGGCATCCTCAAGCAGCAGCTCGGCGAACGCTTCCAGACCGGCGCGGCGATCCGCTCGCAGCATGCTCACACCACCACCTACATTCCGACACAGGCGCCCGATGGCGTCGCGTTCCCGGAGACGACCGAAGAGGTGCAGGAGATCGTGCGCGCCTGCGCCGCGCATCGCGTGCCAGTGATCGCCTTTGGCGTCGGCTCTTCGCTGGAGGGCCACACCAACGCGCCTGGCGGCGGCATTTCGGTCGACACCTCGCGCATGAACCGCATCCTGTCGGTCAACCCTGAAGACCTTGACTGCACGGTCGAGCCCGGCGTGACGCGCGAGGATCTCAACCGGCATTTGCGCGACACCGGCCTGTTCTTTCCGATCGATCCCGGCGCCAATGCCTCGCTCGGCGGCATGGCGGCGACGCGGGCCTCCGGCACCAATGCTGTGCGCTACGGCACGATGCGTGAGAATGTGCTGTCGCTGACGGCTGTCATGGCCGATGGCGAGACGGTGACGACCGGCAAGCGGGCGAAGAAGAGCTCGGCCGGCTACGACCTGACGCGGCTGCTGGTCGGCTCGGAAGGCACGCTCGGCATCATCACGTCGCTGACGCTGAAGCTGCAAGGCATTCCGCAGGCGATCTCCGGCGGCGTGTGTCCGTTTCCGAGCCTCGAGGCAGCCTGCAACGCTGTTATCGCGACCATCCAGATGGGCATTCCGGTGGCGCGCATCGAACTGGTCAACGCGCTGCAGATGCGGGCGATGAAGAATTATTCCAAGCTCGATTATCCCGAGAGCCCGTGCCTGTTCGTCGAATTCCATGGCAGCGATGCCGGCGTTGCCGAGCAGGCCGAAACCTTCGGCGCCATCGCCGAGGACAATGGCGGCGGACCGTTCCTGTGGACCAGCGTCGCCGAGGAGCGGACGAAATTGTGGAAGGCGAGGCACGACGCCTACTGGGCATCGCTGACGCTGCGGCCCGGCACCAAGGGCCTGTCGACCGATGTCTGCGTGCCGATCTCGCGGCTGGCCGAATGCGTTGCCGAAACCGAGGCCGACATTACCGAGATGGGCCTGGTCGCGCCGATCGTCGGTCATGCCGGCGACGGCAATTTCCATGTGCTGGTGCTGATGGATGTGAATGATCCCAAGGAGATCGCGCTGGCAGAGAAATTCGTCGCGCGGCTGAACATGCGGGCGATCGCCATGGACGGCACCTGCACCGGCGAACACGGCATCGGCCAGGGCAAGATCGGCTTCCTGCGCCATGAACTCGGCCATGGCGTCGACATCATGCGTTCCATCAAAAAAGCGCTCGACCCGCAAGACATCATGAACCCGGGCAAGATATTACCTGCATAGCCGAAATGTGAGGAGCGGCAATGCGATACGGGACCGAGACTATTGAGCCCCTGACTATAAGCGCATCGCGCGGCAAGACACTGTTGTTGCTGTCGGCCAGCCTCTTCTTTGTCCTGGCCTGCGCTTTCCTGATTCATGTCTCCAAGGACGGCGACACCGCCGGCCTTTGGTGGTGCATTGCCTTTTTCGGGCTGGGCGCGTTGGTGTTTGCCTGGCAGCTTGTGCGCCCGCAGATTCTGGTGCTGAACGGACAAGGTTTCAGTCTCGGCGGCGGTCTTGTTCGATCGCCCAAGCTGGTCCCCTGGAAGGATATCGAAGGCTTCTTCGTCGTCCATCGTCGGCGCAGGATCGGCGATATGATCGGCTACAATTTCGCACCGGGGTCAAGAAAAGCTCGGTCATGCGCAGCGTCACCAAAAGCCTGGGCGCCGAAGCCGCATTACCCCAGGGCTGGACATTGTCGCCCGAGGAGATGGTAGTGCTGCTGAACGAATATCGCCGAAGGGCCATGGTGGGATAAGACCGCGGGGCGCAAGAGCTGTGTCGTCGCTGGGGGAGGGCCAATAGATGCCGACATCAGAGGCGTTGTTGCCGATCGACGTGCCGCTATCGTCCGCCGGCGCGCCTTTGCCGCATGTCTTTGCCGATGAGGGCAGGCTGCTCATCGCCTATATTGCCCACAGCCCGGATCCAGAATTCGACGGCGCGAATCCGCGCTCGATCTCGTCCGTGACCGGCGATCAATCGATCGCCATCCTGACGGCGGATTCTTATCTGGCGCTTCAGTTCGGCCCGCCAAACGACGAAGTCATTAGCGGGCACCGTTTGTATGGGCTGGGCCTAAAGCCCTATTCCGCGTTCGAAGTCCTCAATTCCTCCTGGATCGCCTCCTTCGAGAAGGCAAATCGGGTTCATTCGTCCCACACGCCGGCGCTGTTTTCCGGCTATCGGCACTTCATCCTGACGTTTCATGATTCGACGCTGGAATTCATTGCCCGAAGCTTTTCGGTCAACCTTCATCAGGGGGCGGTCCTGACTGCATTGATGGAGAGCATCGGCGATCCCATACCTTGATCGGACCGCCGTTTGGACGCAGACTTCCGTGCGGGCAGACCGGGAAGAGGCGGGCTTCACCAAGGGAGGAACGATGCCATGGCAATGTCACGCAAGGAAGAAGCGCGGGCGCTGAGCACTGATGAACAGGGTCTGGTCGACAAGTCGCATCATCCGGCGGTGCAGGAGCTTGCCGACAGCGACCTTGGCAATCTGGTCAAGCTGCTGCGGGAACGGCGCAACAAGGCACAGACCGAGGCGCATCGCCGGCGGCGCGAGATACGCGGCAAAGGCGCTCCGAAAGGTGCGGCAGCTTCGAAAGCCGATGGCGGCTCGCAGCTCAAGCTCGAGGTTCTGGCGATGGCCATGCGGCGGCTGAACGGCGAGGCCGAGCGTCGCCGGCAATTGGCAGCGCGGGTCTCGCTGGTCACGAATGCCCGCAACGCACTGGCCAGGAAGCAAGAGGCCGCCGCGAACGGGCCGGATTTCAACGCGCGCACCGCACATAAGGGCATGCGGTCGGTGGCCAACCAGCGGCCTCCGGATCTGGTTCGGCCGGCGGAGCGCGGCCGGCAGCGGCAAGCGGCCAAGGTGGCGCAGGCAAAGCGCGACGCGCGCTGAGCTTCTTTGGTGTGGACGGCCTGGATGAAGTTTGCAGTCTAAGGCGCGCCGCGCCAAGGAAATTGCCTCTTTATCGACACGCTGATGCGGGTAGAGTGCGGCTGACTTTCAATCAACCCGTTCGGAGCTGATGCTCGCACGCCTGTTCGTGATCTTCGGTGGCTTGTTCGTGCTGGTGCTGCTTGCGGCGCTGGTGGTGCCGTATTTTATCGACTGGACCGGCTACCGCGCTGAGTTCGAGCGCGAGGCGAGCGCCATTCTCGGCCGCAAGGTGACGGTGCAGGGCGATGCGACGGCAAGGCTGTTGCCGTTCCCGTCGGTCACCTTCTCCAATGTCACCGTCGCCGGTGGCCCAGGTGGCCAGCAGGCAATGACCGTCGAGACGTTTTCGATGGATGCGGAGTTGGCGCCGTTCCTGCGCGGCGAAGTGCTGATCTTCGACATGCGGCTGGTGCATCCGAAGGCGACGATCGACATCGCCGATGACGGTACGGTCGACTGGGCGATGCGGCCGTCCTCACCTTTCGATATCAACCAGATCTCGATCGAGAAGCTGACGGTGACCGACGGCGAGATTGCGCTCAGCCATGCCGCGGGCGGGCGCAGCCATCTGATTTCTGAAATCAATTCGACCATCTCCGCCAAGTCGCTGGCTGGCCCGTGGCGCATGGACGGCACGTTGCGGCTCGATGGCCTGCGCTCGACCGTTGCCGCGTCGACCGGCAAGGCCGAGGGCAACGGCCAGATGCGGCTGAGGCTCAAGGTCGATCCCGATGCCTATCCGCTGGTCGTCGAGACCGACGGCAATGCCGGCATCGTCAACGGGGCTGCCGTCTACTCCGGCCAGTTCAAGATTTCCGGGAATGACAAGAATAGTCCCGACAAAAGTGCGGCCGCGCTGCGCGGCACCGATGGCGAGGTTGTCGAGGTCAATACGGGCAAGGTCAGCGCCGGCAAGCCCGATCCGGGGTTTCGGCTGAACGGCAAGTTCTCGCTCGATCACCAGAAGCTTGGCGTCGACGAATTCCGCTTCGAGACCGGGCCGCTCGACAATCCCTATACCGCCGACGGCAAGGCTTCGGTCGATCTTGGCCTGAAGCCCAGCTTTACCATCGAAGCCAATGGCGCGCAGGTGCAACTGGACGAAGCGGTGGGTGCTGAGAAGGGCGCCGGCCTGACACTGGATCAGCGCATTGCCGGAATTGAGCAGGCGCTGCTCGACCTGCCGAAGCCGACCATACCCGGCACTGTCGAGGTCAAGCTGCCGGCGGTCGTAGCCGGCGACACCACCGTGCGCGACGTACATCTCTCCGCCGAGCCGGTCGAGGGCGGGTGGTCGGTGAAGTCGATGGCCGCGACCTTGCCGGGACGCACCACGCTGGAAGCCAGCGGCATGCTCAGCGTCGAGGATCATTTCGGCTTCACCGGCTCGCTGCTTCTGGCGGTGGCGCAGCCTTCCGGCTTTGCTGCCTGGTTGTCGAAAGATGTCGACGAGGCGATCCGCCGCCTGCCGGCTGCCGGCTTCAAGGCCAAGGTCGATCTTTCCGAGGACCGCCAGGCGTTCAGCGACCTCGAACTTATCCTTGGCAAGGCAAAGTTTTCCGGCCGCATCGATTCCAGCCAGCCGGACGGCGCCAGGCCATCGGTGCTGATGCGGCTCCAGGGCGGTGAGCTCGATGTCGACGGGCTGACGGCCTTCGCCTCGATCTTCGTCAGTGACAAGGGCACCAACCGCTTTTCCGATCGCGACCTCGATTTCCAGATCAAGGCCGGGCCGGTCAGCGCCGGCGGGCTCACCGCCGACACGGTCGATACCGCGCTCAGGCTGCGCGATGGCCTGCTCGAAATCGACCGGCTGTCGATTGGCGGCCTTGCCGGCGCGTCGATCAGCGCCACCGGCCGGATCAAGGATTTCCCGGCAAGCCCGACCGGCAAGCTCGACGCCTCGGTGGTCGCCGTCGATCTGAAGCCGCTGATCGACATTGCCGCGCAGCACTATCCCGATAATGATGTGCTGAAGGGGCTGGCAAGCCGCACCGCCGCCTATCCCGAACTGTTCCAGGACGCCCGCGTCGATCTGGTGGCAAGTGCCGCCGATAATGGCGACGGCACGACAGGGCTGGCGGTCAGCGGGCAGGGCAAGGCCGGCGGCTCGTCCTTTTCGGCGTCGCTGTCGGGCAAGGGGGCCGTCGGCCAGCTGCTCGAGGCGCCGGTGACGCTGACCTTCAACGCCAGGAACCCCGATGCCACGGCGCTGCTGGCGCTCTACGGTTTGCCGGCGCTGCCGCTCGGCATGCTGGGTCAGGCAAGCACCGATATTTCGGCCAAAGGCACGCTTGGCGGCGGCCTGGCAACGAGCTTCAACCTCGCCGCCGATGATTTCAAGGCGACGTTCGACGGCACCGTCGCCGAAAGCCCGCAAGGCGCCACCGTCAAAGGCAAGATCGGCCTCGACGCCTCCGACATCGAGCCGTGGCTGATGACGACCGGCGTCGGCCTGCCGGGCATGGGGACGGGCACCTCGACCTCGCTCAGCGCCGATGCCGATTTCGGCAATGGCCTTTTGGTGCTGAGCGGTCTCAGCGGATCCATCAACGAAGCGGCGGTGTCGGGCGACGTCAACATCGATGCGAAGCAGGGCCTGCCGCATCTCTCAGGTGCGCTGGTGCTGGACGAGCTCGATCTCGACCCGATCGCGGTGGCGCTGTTTGGTGACCAGTCGTTCCTGGCCAGCAATGGGAGCTGGCCGACGGCGCCGTTCAGCCAGAAATCCAGCCTGCCGTTCAGCGCCGACCTCGATTTGACCACGGCAACCCTTGCCGCCGGGCCGATGGCGACGGCCTATGATGCGTCGCTGTCGCTGAAACTCGACCAGGAAGGCATCCGCGTTTCGGACCTGAAGGCGAAGCTGCTCGGCGGCGCGCTCACCGGGCTGTTCGAGTTGAAGAACACAGACGGCACCGGGCTGTTCTCCGGCCAGATGAAACTTGCCGGCGCCGATCTGGCGACTGTGCTGCCCAATGCCGGTCTCAGCGGCAGCGGCGATTTCTCGACTGGCCTGTCGACCAGCGGCAAATCGGTCGATGCGATGATCGCGGCACTCTCCGGCTCCGGCACCGCGGCGCTGAAGGGGCTGACCATTGCCGGCGTCAATCCCGATGCCTTCGGCGCCTTGATCGCCAAGGCCGATGCGATCGGGCGCGACATCGACGTAGCCAAGACCGCGGGCTTTGCGCCTGACATCGCCGGCGACGGCAGTTTTGCAGCCGGCGATACCGACATCGCCTTTACGGTTGCCGGCGGCACGCTCAGGGCGCCGCCGGTCAAGCTGGAAAACGCTGGGGCGGCGCTGTCCGCCGACATCGCGGCGGACCTCAACACCAGCACCGTCGCCGCCAGGGGCACGATCACCTATAAGCCCGGCGACGAGGCGCTGGTCGGATCGGATCCGACGGTCAATTTCAGTGTCGACGGGCCGTTCGGTGCGATGAAGAAGCAGTTCGACAGCGAGCCGCTGGCGCAATTTTTGACTCAGCGCGCGCTGGAAAAGGAGCAGCAGCGGGTCGAGGCGATGCAGGCCGCGCTGCTCGAGAAACAGCGGCTGCGGCGCGAAGTGCGCTATTACGCTGCTCTGCAGACCGAACGCGACAACGCGGCCGAGGAATTGCGCAAGCAGGAGGAAGCGGCGCGGCTGAAAGCGGAGGCTGACGCCAAGGCGAAGGCAGAAGCCGACGCCAGGGCACAGGCCGAAGCGGATGCGAAGGCCAAGGCCGATGCCGAAGCAAAGGCCGATGCCGCTGCGAAAGCGCAGGCGGAGGCCGACGCCAAGGCTAAGGCGCAGGCCGAGCAGCAGGCTGCCGAAGACGCCGCCAAGGCCGAAGACGAACGCAAGAAGGCTGAGCAGGCGATGCGGACTGCTTCGCAGGAAAAGGCCAGGCTGGAGGCCGAGCGCAAGGCTCAGGAGCAGGCGCCGAAGGTCGACCGCTCACTGCCCGGCGTCAATGACGGTTCGGCCCCGGCGCCGCCGAAGCCCAGGACAAATCCGTTCTCGGTCGACAATCTGCTGAAGTCGCTGGGCAATTAGGGCGGGTTCATTCCACGCTTCGCCCAGTCCAGTACGTGGAGCCTGAGCGCCGAGGACAGATTGGCGTCGCGCGGCCGGGTTTCGTCGATTTCGGCGACAAGGGCGGCGAGCGTCAGCTTGCGTGCCGCGGCGATGGCGACGAGGTCGTCGTAAAAAGGTTTTTCGAGCGAATAGCTGGTGCGGTGGCCGCGGATCGTCACGGAGCGTTTTTCGACCGGGCTCACCGCAGGCTGCCCATCAATCGTCCTGATCTTCCGGACGTTCGCGACGATGGCCGGCAACGAAGTTTTCAGCCTTGTCGGAAATCAGCCGGTCACGGGTTTTTTCGGCTTTGGAGCGGCCGTGCAGAGCACGGTTCTCGCCGGCCTGCCGCTCTTTTTCGGCGCGCGCCTTCTGCTTGCGGACCTGGCGAAGATTGACGATTTCGCCCATGTCGCGCTGTCCGCGCCGCTACTTCTTGCGGAAGGCGTCGAGCGACACGACGTCGGCGCCCTTGCCGGCGGCGGCATCGGCCACGGCCGGCTTCTTCTCGGCTTCAGCAGCGGCGGCCTTCTTCTCGGCTTTCGGCTTTTTCTCGGAGACGATGGCCAAGGGCTCGGGAGCCGGCTGTGCCGGCGTTTCGTCTTCCGAGGGAATGTCGGTCTTGACGTCGAATTCGAGTTCGAAGTTGACCGACGGGTCGTAAAAGCCACGTACGGCCGAGAATGGGATTTCCAGTTTCTCCGGCACATCGGAGAAGGACAGCCCGACCTCGAAGCCGGTATCGGTCACCTTGAGGTCCCAATACTGGAACTGGATGACGATGGTCATCTGTTCGGGATAACGCTCGCGCAGCCTGGACGAGACGCGCACGCCCGGCGCGCCGGTCAAAAAAGTGATGAAGAAATGATGATTGCCGGGAAGGCCGGTGCGCGCGACTTCGGCCAGCACCTTGCGCATGACGCCGCGCAACGCCTCCTGGGCCAGAATGTCGTAGCGGATGTGGTCGTCGGCCATGTGCTGGTCGGGTTCCGTTGAATCGTCCGCATAGCTGTAATCAAGCTTGAGGGCGGCGTAAACCGGATATAGATCGCAGGCACGCCGAAGCGAAGCCTATCACTGACGATTTGATCGCTTGGTTCGATCAAGCGCTGGCCAGCAGGGCCTGCTTTTCCACCGCGGCCGCGGATCTGCGCTTGCCGAAGGCGCGCAGGAAGGTGCGCACGCCGTGCGTCGCCGACTGCAGCACTTCATCCTCCGACGGCGTGCCGCCAAGCATGAAGGTCGTCTGCAATTCGGCGTTGGCCAGGGCCAGGAACTGGCGCGCGGCAACATCGGGGTCGTCGACCGCGAGATGGCCGGCATGGGCGAGGCGGGCAAAACGGGCGGCAAGTGCGGGCCAGGTCCGACCCGGACCCTGGTCGCGCCATTCGGCAAACAGTTCGGGATAGCGCTCGCCCTCGGTCTGGATCAGCTTGCGCAGGAAGCGTCCGTCGCGATTGCAGATGCAATTCTGGTTCATGCGCACGGCAAAGCCGATCAAATCGGCTTCGAGTTCCCTCGGCTGGTCGGGGAAGCTGGCAAAGGTGGCGAAGATGCCGGCATTGCAGCGCTCGGTCAGATCGCGCACCACGGCCATGAAGAGCTTTTCCTTGTCGCGGTGGTGATTGTAGATGGTCTGGCGCGAGACGCCGGCTTCCATCGCGATCAGGTCGATATTGGCGCCGGCAAAGCCTTCGCGGCAAAAGACCGAGGCCGCCGCGTCGATGATCGACATACGCTTGGCCTCATGGCCGCGCGGCGGGAAAATGTCAGGAGAAACGGCAAGCTTCATCAAAATCTATATAGAGGTGATTGACGAATTAGACAAGACTGTCTAATTTTGTGGACATAACAAAGAGAGATTTCGTTCCGGAGAGGCGGCTTAATTCACTCTGGAGTCGGAATTTCAAGGGATGGAACGTCCTAGGGTTAGACGCCGCTCGCCGGCGGTAACCAGATTCGAAAGAAGCCTTTATCATGAGTCCCAAATTCCTCCGCATCGCGGTCGTGCTCGGCCTGTTGTCCGCCATCGGCCCCTTCGCCATCGACATGTATCTTCCCGCGCTGCCTTCGATCGGCCAGGATCTGCATGCCGGCACCGCTGCCGTGCAGATGAGCCTTTTGATCTTCTTCCTGTCGATGGGCTTCGGCCAGATCATCGTCGGGCCGATCTCGGATATGGTCGGCCGCAAGCTGCCGCTCTATGGCGGGCTTGCGCTGTTCATGGTCGGCGGCATCGGTTCGGCCATGGCGCCGACCATTGAATGGTTGATCGCTTTCCGCTTCCTGCAGGGCCTTGGCGCTAGCGCCGGTATGGCTGTGCCGCGCGCCATTGTGCGCGACCTGCACACAGGCACTGAAGCCGCCAAGCTGATGTCGCTGTTGATGCTGGTGTTTTCGGTGTCGCCGATCCTGGCGCCGCTGACCGGCAGCCAGATCATCGAGAACTTTGGTTGGCGCGCCGTGTTCTGGACGGTGACGGGCGCTGCTCTGCTGGCGACCATTCTTTTGGCGACCTCGCTCAAGGAGACGCGGCCCGCGGACGAACGCGTCGGATCCTCCTTCGGAACCGCACTCGCCGGTTACCGCTTCCTGATGGGTGACCGCAATTTCCTCGGCCTGGTGGCCATCGCCGGCTTCGGCATTGCCAGCTTCTTCGTCTATCTGTCGAGCTCGTCCTTCATCCTGATCGACCATTACGGGCTGTCGCCTTCGGTCTACAGCGTGTTCTTCTCGATCAACGCGGTGGCCTTCATCGGCATGTCGCAGCTGACGGGACTGCTGTCGGAACGGTTTGGGCTGAAGCGCGTCGTCTGGGTTGCGGTGACCGGCTACGCTACGACCATGGTGGTGCTGTTCGCTGTCATGGCGTCCGGCGTCGACCGGCTCGACGTGATGGCGGCGCTGCTCTTCGTCGGCTACGGCTTCCTCGGCCTGGTGATCCCGACGACCTCGGTGCTGGCCATGGAAGAGCATGGCGAGATCGCCGGCACCGCCTCGGCGCTGATGGGCACGCTGCATTTCGCCATCGGTGCGCTGGCCATGGGTGTCGCCGGCATCTTCTTCGACGGCACGCCACTGCCGATGGTGGCCGGCATTACGCTGTGCGCCGTGATCTCGTTCACACTGGCCAAGCTGACGCTCGGCCGTTCGCGCGAAGCGATCGAAGCGCCGGCGGAGTAAACAGCCACAGACATATAAAAAAGGCCGGGTTTCCCCGGCCTTTTTATTTCAATCCGGCTTCGGTGAGAATGAAGCGCCGCCTCTCTTCGACCGGCGCCCGAGGCAGCTCTACCAGTTCGTAACCCAATTCGCCGTAGACGCCGACCAGCGAATGATAGGTGCGCTCGGCCTCGTCGAGCGTCTGCTTTCGCTCTTCGTCCTGCATGAAGATTTCCGGCAATGGCGGGGCAATGAAGACGCGTCGGTTGTAACGGAATTTCGCCGCAACGCTGCCGACGTGAGCAGGTGCCGGCAGCCCGATCAGCCTGTAGTAGCCCAGCGTATCCGGTACGCCGCGGTCGAAGAAGACAGGTCCGGACAGGTCGCAAGCGGCCTGCCATGAGCGCAGCTCCCAGGACAGCATCAGTTCGGAAAACAGCGCCCGGTCCTGCCAGGGCAGGGCATTTCCACCGATTGCCAGCTGGTCGCGGATGATGCCGCGCCCGGCTTCGGGCGAGTTGGCGAAGCCGGCGACGCTGAACGCTTCGATGAGTGTGGTCTTGCCGGAACCGGGACCGCCGGTCAGCACGAAGAATCGATCGCAGTCGTTTTTCATCTCTTGTTCCATGGAGAAGGGCGCGGCTCGACGGCTTCGCGGCCCATGGCCATGCGAAGTCTGGCCAGCGCCAGCCGACGTTGCACGTAGGATATTGAGGGAGGGGGGAGAAGTGGAGGTTTCTGTTGCCAGGTACCTCCGAACCCCGCCTAGAAGTGCGAACCTCTAGGGCTTGATTTGAAGCTATCGCACTGCATTAAGCAGCGAGACGTGCTTCCGCATAGTTGTCATTTGCAACTACAGGTTTAGCCCGATGACGGTGGTGCCATGCCGGGCAAAAGTACGATCTTTACACCTTCGTCGATCCTATTTCGCCCCCAGCAACAGCCGCTCTGGATAACAGAGCGGTTCTTGGTGGAGGCGCCGGGTACCGCCCCCGGGTCCGAACGGCTTATTACATCGCCCATTTATCGCCATAGTCGGTCAAGCCGACCAAACGAATATAGGGGTGCATCGCAAGAAATGAAAGGCCGCATTGACGCTTTGTCCCTGTGTCAAACTACGCACCGGAGGGTTGACTCGCGCGCGGTCTCAACCGAAGCTTTGCCGCGGTGAGGAGTATCGACCTAGCGCACAAGTTGCGGCAGCGCGCCACAGCCCTCATCGATCGGATCCCGTGGCGCCGACGTGGGGAAATTTGATGGCCGATTATCTCGCAGACGTGAAGAAATACGACGCCGCCGCAAATGCCGATGTGGTTGCCAAGATTGTGAAGCATCTGGGCATTGCGCTGCGCAACCGCGATTCCTCGCTGGTATCCTGCACCGATCCCAAGGAATTGGAGCGCGTCAAGACCAACTGGGTTGCCAAGAAACTCGGCGTCGCCGACGGCGCCAAGGCGGATGCGTCGATCGAAAAGACCTGCAAGGCGATGGCTGCCGACAATACCAAAAGCCGCGTGACTTTCTACTATCTGGTCGCCAAGGATCTCGGCAAGCTCGGCTCCCTCTGAACCACCAGTTTACGAAGCTTGGCGCGAGAGGGCTTGTCGCGTCGGGTTGGAATTTCGGTTCACCGGGCGTCAGCGCTGCCCCTCATCTGGCTGCCGCCATCTTCTCCCCGTAAACGGGGAGAAGGGCGCTCTCGTGGGCGATTTCGCCAGTCGCTAGCGTCGCAGGAAAAGCGGCGGCGTCACAACCAGCTCTTTCTCCCCGTCACTATACCGGGAGAAATGCCCGGCAGGGCAATGAGGGGCGGCGCTAACTTTTGGAAAAGTGTAGTTGTGCGCAAGCGCTATTTGCGCGGTTTTGGTGTGTTCTGTGGCCCGTCAGTCGGCTATTATCGGCAAACCTCGAATCGAGCTGGAACCCATGCGCCAATATCTCGACCTTTTGCAGCATGTGCTGGACAACGGCGCCGATCGCGGCGACCGCACCGGTACTGGTACGCGTGGGGTGTTCGGCTACCAGATGCGCTTCGATCTCTCGCGCGGCTTTCCGGTCACCACCACCAAGAAGCTGCATCTGAAGTCGATCATTCATGAACTCCTGTGGTTCCTGGCCGGCGACACCAACATCAAATACCTTAGAGATCATGGCGTTTCGATCTGGGACGAATGGGCAGACGAGAATGGCGACCTCGGCCCGGTCTATGGCAAACAATGGCGCTCCTGGCCGGATGGCCATGGCGGGTCGATCGACCAGATCGCCAATGTTCTCAAGGAGATACGCAAGAATCCGAACTCGCGCCGGCTGATCGTTTCGGCGTGGAACCCGGCTGAAGTGGAAGCCATGGCGCTGCCGCCCTGCCACTGCCTGTTCCAGTTCTACGTCTCGGACGGCAAACTGTCCTGCCAACTCTACCAGCGTTCGGCCGACATTTTTCTCGGCGTGCCCTTCAACATTGCGTCTTACGCACTGCTGACCTTGATGGTGGCGCAGGTCACCGGGCTGAAACCCGGGGATTTCGTCCACACGCTCGGCGATGCGCATCTCTACTCCAACCATTTCGAGCAGGCGCGCGAGCAATTGCGGCGCACGCCCAAGGCGCTGCCGACGCTGTGGATCAATCCAGAGGTGAAGGACTTGTTCGCCTTCCGCTTCGAGGATTTCCGGCTGGAAAACTACTTTGCTGACGCGTCGATCAAGGCGCCGATCGCGGTATGACGCTAGAAAGGACCGCGCTCCAGGCGATAGCCAACGCGAAGCTGCACGACGCCGAACTCCTATTTCAAAACGAACGCTATTCGAATGCTTACTACCTATTCGGATATGCGGCAGAAATTGCCATAAAGTCACGAATTTCGAGGCTTTTTCAGCCCGATACCATTCCTGACAAGAAATTCGTTCAAGACATTTACAGCCATGACCTCAACAGGCTTATCGCGTTGGCCGGCTTATCTGCAGACCTTACCGAAAGCCGGACGGCGTCGCCTGTATTCGATGGCCATTGGTCGGCGGTCTCAGATTGGAATGAGGCTTCGCGTTACGATATGATAGATGTGTTTGAGGCGACGTCCATGCGAAACGCCATGGTCGACGAAGAGCAAGGAATATTCAGATGGCTTCAGGAACGTTGGTAAGGACCGACATTGATGCCGGTATCAACTTAATTCGTGCTCTTGATGGAAAGGGATTCGGAGTCGCGGCTGCGCTGTGGTTGTACAACAGCGATGTCGACAATTGGCGTATGATCATCGCTTATCGCGGTCCGCGAAAGGATCTTGAGAAAAAATATCTCGATGCGGCAACCATAGCCGCCGACTGGCGTAAGGCACGTCCGCAAGAACCTATCTTGGATCTCAGCAAGGTGAAGATCACGTCGGCGGACGACCGGCTCATCGCCGGCCTAGGTATCGCCATGCGGGTCGATGGTCTCGGTGAGGTGCGATTTTCTCACAACACCATCAATGGCATCTATGTCGAAGATGCGCTGATCCATAGGCTTGCCGCCTGAACTTTGTAAATTAGGAAACCGCTCAGTCGATGCCGACCATGACGTCCGACGCCTTGATCACGGCATAGGCCTGCTTGCCCTTTTCGAGCTTGAGATCGGCGACGGCCTCGTTGGTGATCGAGGCGGTGACGACCGAGCCGCCGACATCGATGCGGACATGCGAGGTGGTGGCGCCTTTGACGATCTCGACGATCGTTCCCTTGAGGATGTTGCGGGCGCTGATTTTCATGGGGACTTCCTTTCCAAGGTTTCAGTGCCCGTCATAACCAGAACGATCGATGCCGAACAGACGCTTTCGCAAGGTGACGGCCTTCCCATGTTATATTCATCCGGATATATCGATCCTAGGCTTCGAGCCGAGCGGATTTCAAACCCAGGGAGAGTTTTCATGTTGAGGCACACAGGTTTTGGATTGAGGGCGATCGCGATTGGCGGCTTTGCTGCAGCGTTGATGGCCGCAGTGCCGGCGGCTCACGCAGACGACAAGTTGATCGTATTTGCCGCCGCTAGCCTCAAGGACGGGCTTGATGCCGTCAACAAGGCCTGTGAAGCCGATGTCGGTGAGGCCGCGACCGTGTCCTACGCCGCGAGCTCGGCACTGGCCAAGCAGATCGAGGGTGGGGCGCCGGCCGATGTCTTCATCTCGGCCGATCTCGACTGGATGAAATATCTCTCCGACAAGAAGCTGACCAAGCCGGACACCGAAGTGAAATTGCTCGGCAACCAGATCGTGCTGGTGGCACCGAAGGATTCCAAGGTCGAGACCAAGATCGAGAAAGGTTTTGATCTCGCCAAGCTGGTCGGCGACGGCAAGTTCGCCATGGGCGACTTCAAGGCGGTGCCGGCCGGCAAATACGGCAAGGCAGCCCTGGAATCGCTTGGCGTCTGGTCGTCGGTCGAAGGCAAGGTGGCGCAGGCCGAAAATGTGCGCGCGGCGCTGAAGCTGGTTTCGACCGGCGAAGCGGCGCTCGGCATCGTCTATGCCACCGACGCGCATGCCGACAAGGGTGTCAAGGTGGTCGGCACCTTCCCGGAGAATTCGCATCCGCCGATCATCTATCCGGTTGCCCAGACCGCTGATTCAAAGGACAAGGATACGCCGGCTTTCCTGAAGTGCCTGCAGTCCGCCAAGGCGGCGGAACTGTTCAAGGAACAGGGTTTCACGGTCCTGGCGCCAAGCAACTGAGTTCCAAGGGGCTTCACCTGACAATATGAACTGGCTGCTGGACCTCACTCCCGACGAATGGAATGCGGTCCGGCTGTCGATCAAGGTGGCGACCGTGGCAATGCTGTTCAGCCTGCCACCGGGCATCCTGATTGCGCTCTTGCTTGCCCGCGGAAAATTCTGGGGCAAGACGCTGCTCAACGGCGTGGTGCATCTGCCGCTGATCCTGCCGCCTGTGGTCACCGGCTATCTCTTGTTGCTCACCTTCGGCAGGCGCGGTCCGGCTGGTGCGTTCCTGGCGGAGCATTTCGGCATCGTCTTCTCGTTTCGCTGGACAGGTGCTGCACTGGCCTGCGGCATCATGGGTTTCCCCTTGATGGTGCGGGCGATGCGGCTGTCGATCGAGGCGGTCGACCGCAAGATGGAGGCGGCGGCGGGAACGCTCGGCGCCAATCCGCTGTTCGTCTTCGCCACCATCACGCTGCCGCTGATCCTGCCGGGGCTGATCGCCGGCTCCATCCTGTCTTTCGCCAAGGCGATGGGCGAGTTCGGCGCCACCATCACCTTCGTCTCCAACATTCCCAATGAGACGCAGACGCTGCCTTCGGCGATCTACACCTTCACGCAGGTGCCGGGGGGCGATGATGGAGCGCTACGGTTGACGCTGATTTCCATCATCATCTCGATGGCCGCACTGGTCGCCTCGGAAGTGCTGGCGCGGCGCGTCGGCAGGCGGATGGACATCGAATGAGCGTCCTTGTCGACATCAGCCATCGGCTCGGCGATTTCGCCATCGACGCCCGTTTCGAAAGCGCCGGGCGGCTGACGGCGCTGTTCGGGCCGTCCGGTTCGGGCAAGACGACGCTGATCAACATGATTGCCGGCCTGATCCGGCCGGACAAGGGCCGTATTGCGGTCGACGGTCGGGTGCTCGTCGACACCGATGCCGGCATTTTCGTGCCGAAGCACAAGCGCCGAATCGGCATGGTGTTCCAGGATGCGCGGCTGTTTCCGCATATGAGCGTGGCCGGCAATCTGCGGTATGGCCGCTGGTTCACGCCGCCGGCGGAACGGTATGCCGAGATGGACGCCGTCGTCGAATTGCTCGGCATCGGTCCACTGCTTGACCGGCGGCCGGCAAAGCTGTCGGGCGGCGAGAAGCAGCGCGTTGCGATCGGTCGGGCGTTGCTCGCCAGCCCGAAATTGCTGTTGATGGACGAGCCGCTGGCCTCGCTCGACGATGCGCGCAAGGCCGAGATCCTGCCCTATATCGAGCGGCTGCGCGACGAGACCAAGCTGCCCATCGTCTATGTCAGCCACTCCGTCGCCGAAGTGGCGCGGCTGGCGAGCGACGTGGTGGTGATGGCGCAAGGCAAGGTCGCGGCTTCCGGTCCGACCGGCGCGATCATGCAGCGGCTCGACCTCCTGCCGGCAGAGGAACGCGGCGAAGGTGGCGCGGTGCTCGACACCAAGGTGCTGCGCCATGACGAGGCTTTTGGTATGACCGTGCTCGGCTCGGCGGCGGGCGAAATCCGGGTGCCGCGGCTGGCTGTCGCGACCGGCGCGCCGGTGCGCATCCGCATCCGCGCCCGCGACGTGATGATCGCCACCGAACAGCCGATGGGGCTCAGCGCGCTCAACATCCTGCCGGGCATCATCGTCGCGATCAGCCCGGGCGAGGGGCCAACGGTCGACATCGGCATCGACTGCAATGGCGCAACCGTGCTTGCCCGCATCACCGAACAGTCCAGGCAGGCGCTGAAACTTCATCTCGGCGGCAAGGTGTTCGCGGTGATCAAGACGGTCAGTTTCGACCGTGCCAATACCAGCGCCGGCCTGCCGGCCGAAGCGGATGGCTGAGAGCCGCTATATCGTTTTGGAATAGCGCTATGGATCGGGAGGGGCTAGTGTGACCGTGGAGGACAAGAGATGCCGTCGCTGAGCCTGCGGATAAATCTCGATCCGGACGGGCGCATAGGTCCGGGCAAGATCGAATTGCTCGAACAGATCGCCACCTTCGGCTCGATCTCGGCCGCCGCGCGCGGCATGGAGATGTCCTACAAGCACGCCTGGGATCTGGTCGAGGATATGAACCGGGTGTTCGGCAAGCCACTGGTCGCAGCGCAGACCGGCGGCCGCAAGGGCGGCGGCGCGCAGTTGACCTCGGTCGGACTGGCGGTCGTCAGCCGCTTCCGCGCCATTGAGCGGGCTGCGGCTGCAGCGGCCTCGACGCATATGGAGGCGCTGCAGGCGGAGATTGATGCTGGGTAGGGAGTAGGGACTAGTCGTCTTCTCCTGCCTTGCGCAGCAGATAGGTGTCCATGATCCAGCCCTTTCTCTTCCGGGCTTCTTCACGCACCCTCTCAATCTCCGCGCCGACATCGCCGAGGCGTCCCGAAACAACAATCTCGTCCGGCGTGCCGAGATAGGCGCCCCAGTGGATGATCAGATCCTTGTCGACCAGCGTGTTGAAGGCGCATTTGCCGTCGAGCATGACCACCGCACTGCCGGCATTTTGCGGCATGCCTTGCTCGGTCAGGCGGCGGCCAGTGGTGATCAGCACGGGGTCGCCGATGCGGTTCAGCGCCATTTTGTGGCTGGCGGCGAGCGCCTGAACTGCAGTGATGCCGGGGATGACCTCCAGCTCGAACCCGACATTGCCTCTGAGCCGCACCCGCTCGAGAATGCGTAGCGCGCTGTCATAGAGCGAAGGGTCGCCCCAGATCAGGAAAGCGCCGCAGCCATCTTCGGCAAGTTCGTCGCGGACCAGGCCTTCATAGATTTCGGCGATGGCCTCGTGCCAGTCGTCGACGGTCGAGCGGTAGGACGGCGCCGGCTCGGCGCGCACCGGCACGTCGAACTCGACGCGGCGCGATTCGGGATTGGTGACGAAACGATCGCAGATCTGGCGGCGGAGTTCGGCAAGATCGTTCTTCTTCGCCCCCTTGTCTGGAATAAACAGGACGTCCGCCCGGTTCAGGCCGTCTACCGCCTGAACGGTCATATGATCGGGATTGCCGGCGCCGATGCCGATGACGAGAAGCTTGCGCATGACGCGAACTCCTGCCCGATCGAAACCTGTTAGTCCAGACCGCCGATTGGCGTGTCCAGACACTGTGGCGCCCTGCTTGGAGAGGGAAGGGCTTTGAAACGCCACATTGAAACGGCTAGGGTCGCGGCATTCTTGGCGAGGGGCTTCGATGTTGCGATATGTTTTGACTGTAGCGCTGGCGCTTTCAGCCACGCCCGCACTGGCCAACGATTCGACCGCCGAACTCGGCACCGGTGGCCTGATCCTGTCACGCAGCGATGCGGTGGCGATGCAAAGCGAGGATCTGTTCATCTCGCCGGAAAAGGTGACGGTCGACTACGTCTTCCACAACAACACTGACAAGGATGTAAATGCCATCGTCGCCTTCCCGTTGCCCGACATCGAAGGTGACCCGGAGGAAATGCCGGCCATCCCGGAAAACCAGAGCGACAATTTCCTTGGCTTCGAGGTGACGATCGATGGCGCGCCGGCAAAGCCGCAGCTCGAGCAGAAAGTGTTCGCTGTCGGCATCGATATCGGCGCCGATCTGAAGGCGCAGAACGTGCCGTTCAATCCATTCGGCGATGCGGCAAAGGCGGCCCTGGCGAAGCTGCCGAAAGCGGTGGCCGAGGATTGGGAGAACCGCGGCATCATCATCGAGGATCCGGGCAGCGATGGTACTGAGGCGAACAAGGTCTACACGCCGTGGTGGCAGTTGCGCTCGACCTATTGGTGGCGCTCGACCTTTCCGGCCAACAAGGATGTCCATGTCTCGCACCGCTACAAGCCCAGCGTCGGCGGTACGTCGTCTGTCAGTTTCTTCTATGACGGCAAGTTCTCCGAGGGCAGCCAATATACAAGCTACAAGACCCGGTTCTGCATGGACGACGGGTTCGAGAATGCCGTGCGCCAGGCCGCCAAGGCCGACGGCTATCCGCATTTTTATGAGAACCGCATTCAATATATCCTGACCACCGGCGGCAATTGGGCGAACGGCAGCATCGGCAAGTTCAAGCTGACCGTCGACAAGGGCAATCCGAAAGCGCTGATTTCGTTCTGCGGCGACAATGTCAAAAAGGTCGGGCCGACGACCTTCGATACGACGGCGAAGGACTTCTATCCCGAGCACAACATCGACATATTGCTGCTGGTGCCGTCGGATGACGGCGCCGGGGAGGCCAACTGATGGACGTCGCGATCTATGTCGCCATCGCCGAGAACGGCGTGATCGGGCGCGACGGCGGCCTGCCGTGGCGGCTGTCCACCGATCTCAAGCGCTTCAAAGCCGACACGATGGGCAAGCCCGTCATCATGGGCCGCAAGACCTATGAAGGCATCGGCCGGCCGCTGCCGGGCAGATTGAACATTGTGGTGACCCGTGACAAGGCCTGGCGCGCCGAGGGCGTTGAAACAGCAAATTCGCTGGAAGCCGCAATCCAGCTGGCCACGGTGCGCGGGCGTTGCATGAGCGGCGTCGACGAGATCTGCGTCATCGGCGGCGGCGAGATATATGCCCAGGCGCTGCCGCGCGCCGACCGCCTGCATGTCACCCATGTGCTGGCCACAGTCGACGGCGACGCGCATTTCCCGCCGATCGATCCGGCCAGCTGGCGAATTGTGCGTTGGCAGGATTTTCCGGCTGGTGAAAAGGACAGCCACGCAACGCGCTATACGGTTTACGAGCGCAGCCGGCCCATGACGCAGGTATCTCCATGACGGCCAACAAGCATCCACCGCTCGGCACTTTCATGGATTTGCTCGGCACAGAAATACGCTCGCGTATGGGAAATGACCCGGCGCGCGCGGCCGCGCATCGGCGGATTTTCGGTAACACCGCGCTTGCGGCGCCGCAGGGGAGCGGTGAGCAACCCCAGCGTCAGCCGGCTTGTCGTCACCTCGCGGAATGCTTTGCCGAGCTTGACAAGGTCGGTGGCAATCTCGGCAGGCTCGCGGCCGCGCTGCGCGAGATTGAGCCGCATCTTAGCTGGAACAATCAAAGCGAGCGTCGCAAGTCCGCGGTGCTGGCCGAGAATTATGCCGATTCCTTCATCGTCGGTCCGGGCGGTTTCGTCCCGAGCAGTACAATCGAGATCGGAGTCTCGGTCATGGCGCCGCACACGACCTATCCCGACCATCGGCATCCGCCGGAAGAGCTTTATCTTGTCCTGTCACAGGGTGAGTGGCGGCAGAATGCCGAGGCGTGGCATGAACCAGGGGTCGGCGGGGTGGTCTACAATCCACCTGACATCGTTCATGCCATGCGCGCGGATGCGAAGCCGCTTTTTGCCATTTGGTGCCTGCCTCTCGACAATACGTCGCATTCATAGGGCGACTTATTGGAATTTGCTGCTTGCAGCGGTCCAAATCGGACGGTGCAGTGCCGGATCGCGTTGAAAGCGCATCGCGGCGTCCCTATAGAAGAACAACTGGATTTTGCGCCGCGAGGCCGGCGCTGAGGGAATTCCAAGCGAAAGGACATTCATGCCCTGGAACGACAAGAGCGGTGGCGGCGGCGGCCCATGGGGCGGCGGCGGCAACAATCAGGGACCCTGGGGGCAGGGACCGAAGGGGCCTAGCGGCCCGCAGGGATCACCTCCCGATCTCGAAGACATCATCCGCCGCGGCCAGGACCGGCTGCGGCGCGCGCTGCCCGGCGGCGGCGGCGCCAGCCCGGCCGTGTTTGCGCTGATTGCGGCGGCACTGGTCGTGCTGTGGGCATTCAAGGCGGTCTACACCGTGCAGCCGGACGAGGTTGCGGTCGAGTTGCGCTTCGGCAAGCCGAAGGCGGAGCTGTCGCAGCCTGGTCTGCATTTCCATTGGTGGCCCGTTGAAACCGTCGAGACGGCCAACATCGCCGAGCAGCTCGTCGATATCGGTGGTGGCGGCGCGACGAGCGGCAACACTTCCGGGCTAATGCTTACCGGCGACCAGAATATCGTCAACGTCCAGTTCTCGGTGGCCTACCAGGTCTCCGATCCAAGAGCCTACCTGTTCGACGTCTCCGATCCCGAAGGCATGCTGCAGCAGGTCGCCGAAAGCGCCATGCGTGAAGCCGTCGGCCGGCGACCGGCCCAGGACATTTTCCGCGACGATCGCCAAGGCATCGCCGCGTCGGTGCGTGAAATCATCCAGACGACGCTGGACGGCTACAAGGCCGGCCTGAACGTCAATGCGGTTTCGATCGAGGACGCGGCGCCACCGCGTGAAGTGGCGGACGCGTTTGACGAAGTGCAGCGCGCCGAACAGGACGAGGACAAGTTTGTCGAGCAAGCCAACCAGTATTCCAACCAGAAGCTCGGCCAGGCGCGCGGTGAGGCCGCACAGGTCCGTGAAGACGCGGCGGCCTACAAGAACCGTGTCGTGCAGGAGGCCGAAGGTGAGGCGCAGCGCTTCATCTCGGTCTATGACGAATACGCCAAGGCCCCCGATGTGACGCGCAAGCGCCTCTATCTGGAAACGATGGAGAAGGTCCTGAAAGACTCCAGCAAGGTCATCGTCGAACAGGGCAATGGGCAAGGGGTCGTCCCCTATCTGCCCCTGCCGGCACTACAGCCGAAGGCGCCGGCGCCCCTTGGCGCCACGACCGGAGGAGCCCAATGATGGCCAATCGTCTTCCCATCCTTGCCGTCATCGCGGCCGTGCTTCTTTTCCTGCTCTACTCCTCGGTCTTCGTGGTCAACGCGCGCCAGCAGGCGCTCGTGCTGCGGTTCGGCGAGATCGTCGATGTCAAGAATGAACCCGGCATCTATTTCAAGGCGCCGTTCGCCTTCTTCGACGCCGACAGCGTGCAATTGATCGAAAACAGGGTGCTGCGCTTCGATCTCGACAACATCCGCGTCCAGGTTTCGGGCGGCAAGTTCTACGAGGTCGACGCTTTCATCGCTTACCGTATCTCGGATCCGCGCGTGTTCCGCTCCGCCGTGTCCGGCCAGATCACACTGGCCGAAGCCCGACTGAGGACGCGTCTCGATGCAGCGCTCCGCCGTGTCTACGGTCTGCGCGACTTCGAAGCGGCGCTCTCGGAAGAGCGGGCTGTGATGATGCGCGAAGTGCGCGATCAGCTTCGGCCGGACGCGACGTCGCTCGGTCTGCAGATCGAGGATGTGCGCATCCGCCGGACCGACCTGACGGCGGAGGTTTCGCAGCAGACCTTTGACCGCATGAAGGCCGAACGCCTGGCCGAGGCCGAACGGCTGAGAGCGCGCGGCAAAGAGGCGGCGCAGCGCATCACCGCACGCGCCGACCGCGAAGTGGTGGAAATCGTCGCCGAAGCGCGCAAGGAATCGGAAATCCTGCGCGGTGAGGGCGAGGCCCAGCGCAGCGCGACCTTCGCCGATGCCTACAAACGCGATCCGGCCTTCTTCGACTTCTACCGGTCGATGAATGCCTATGGCACGGCGCTGGACAACTCGGGGACGACGATGGTGCTGTCGCCGAACTCGGAGTTCTTCCGCTTCTTCCGCAACCCCGACGGCACGGACGCGAAGCCGGCGACACCTGCGGCTCCGGCGGCGGCACCTGCCGCCCCGGCAGCGCAACCTGCACCCGCCCAGTAGGGCGGTGCGGGATTTCCTTGCGGCCATAGGTCTGGTCCTCGTCCTCGAGGGCCTGGTCTATGGCGGCTTTCCCGGTCTCGCCAAGCGTCTTGCCGGCGAAGTGCTGTCGACGCCGGAAAATGCACTACGCATCGTCGGGCTGGCGGCGATCGCCATCGGCGTCGGCATTGTCTGGCTGGTGCGTGGCTGAGGACCGGTGGTATCAGGTGTAACGGAGGATTTATCCTCCCGATGTGGCTATAGCCGCAAACGTGCCGTATTTCTTGCCAACATGACGCGACGCGGCGTTTTGCCGAAGCGCTTTTTCTTTTCAGCAATTCCGGGAGGCTCTCGATGACATCCAACACCCTTCTGCGCGCGGCGCGGCGGACGTTCATCGCAGGTGCTGCGGCACTTATGGTCGGCGCGCTTGCCGTTCCGGCTTTCGTGACGCCGACGGTGGCCGCGGACGGACCGGCTTCGGTCGCCGACCTCGCCGAAGGCCTGCTGGGTGCGGTGGTCAACATCTCGACCTCGCAGACCGTGAAGGGCACTGAAGGTCCGGGCGCGGTGCCGATGCCGCAACTGCCGGAGGGCTCGCCGTTCCAGGACTTCTTCGACGATTTCTTCAAGAACCGTGGCGGCGACAAGGATGGCGGCGCGCAAAAGGTGCAGTCGCTGGGTTCGGGCTTCGTTGTCGATGCCGAGCAAGGCATTGTCGTGACCAACAACCACGTGATCGCGGATGCCGACGACATCGAGGTGAATTTCTCCGACGGGGTGACGCTCAAGGCGACGCTGGTCGGCACCGACACCAAGACCGACGTCGCGGTGCTCAAGGTCGACCCGAAGGGCCACAAGCTGACCGCGGTGAAGTTCGGCGATTCCAACAAGATGCGCGTCGGCGACTGGGTGATGGCGATCGGCAATCCGTTCGGCCTCGGCGGCACGGTGACGGTCGGCATCGTCTCGGCCCGCAACCGCGACATCAATTCCGGCCCCTATGACGACTTCATCCAGACCGACGCCGCCATCAACCGCGGCAATTCCGGCGGCCCGCTGTTCAACAGCCTGGGCGAGGTCATCGGCATCAACACCGCGATCATCTCGCCGTCGGGCGGCTCGATCGGTATCGGCTTCTCCATTCCCTCGCAGCTAGCCTCGGGCGTCGTCGACCAGTTGCGCCAGTTCGGCGAAACCCGCCGCGGCTGGCTCGGCGTGCGCATCCAGCCGGTGACTGACGACATTGCCGAAAGCCTCGGCATGGCGACCGCCAAGGGCGCGCTGGTGGCCGGCGTCATCAAGGGCGGACCGGTCGACAACGGCACTATTCTCGCCGGCGACGTCATCATCAAGTTCGACGGCAAGGACATCCATGAAATGCGCGACCTGCCGCGCGTCGTGGCGGAAAGCCCCGTCGGCAAGGCGGTCGACGTGATCATCGTGCGCAAGGGCGTCGAACAGACGGTGAAGGTGACGCTTGGCCGGCTCGAAGACGGCGAGAAGCTCTCCAGCGGCGAAGACGGCACGACCGACGAGGACAAGGGCGGCGACAAGGCGCCCGCGGTTTCGACGGCTTCGGTGCTCGGCATGACCGTCGGCGAACTCAATGACGAGACGCGGACCAAGTTCGGCATCGCTGCCGATGTTTCGGGCGTCGTCATCACCGACGTCACCAAGGATTCAGCTGCCGCCGAGCGCGGCATCCAGGCCGGCGAGGTGATCACCGAGATTGCGCAGGAATCGGTCGCGACCCCGAAGGACGTCATGGACCGGATCGGCGCGCTGAAGGAGCAGGGCCGCAAGAACGCGCTTCTGATGCTGGCGTCGAAGACCGGCGAGTTGCGGTTCGTTACGATCCGCATGGATTAGCAGTCTTCACAGTTAGGTTGAAACATCCTATGGGATGTACTATTTTGACCTGTGAAGCGGATTGTTCTGGACACAAACGTACTGACGGCGGGCCTACGAAGCAGGAATGGAGCTTCGTTCGCCGTGTTGCGGATGGTTGCTGACCGGCAACTTCGCCCATTGGTGACGACGGCGCTGTTTCTTGAATATGAAGCAGTGCTGAGTCGACCTGAGCAGGTGGCTGTTCACGGACTGTCCGCAATGGAGCTGGATCGCCTGTTGTCCGGTTTCGCTGCCTTGGCGGAACCAGTGGAACTGCACTTTCTCTGGCGTCCGCAGTTGGGCGATCCGAAAGATGAGATGGTGCTCGAGACGGCGGTCAACGGCAGAGCGGAAGCGCTGGTAACGCATAATCGTCGGGATTTTGTCGCAGCGGCCGCTCGCTTCAACATTCAGATCATGAGTCCTGCAGAATTGTTGGAAGGATTTCGAGCATGAGCAAGGCGACTTATCCCTTGAAGCTGCCTCTTTCAGTCAAGGAAGCAGCAGCGCGTCTGGCTAAGGCCGATGGCGTCTCGCTCAACCAATGGATCGCTTCGGCTGTGGCACAAAAGGTTGGGGCCATGGAGACTGCCGCCGATTTCCTGCGCCAACGGGCCGGCGATGCATCAGGCGAGGATTTTGCAAGAATTCTCGACCGGGTCGCAGCCGAGCCGCCACAGCTAGGCGACGAAAGGCCGTCTAAGAGACATTGATCAGCCGCGTCTCTTTTGCCAGTCCTTGCGGGACAGCCGGTAGAGGACATGCCGCTTGAGATGCGGGTGGCTGTCAGGGATGGATGGGTGGTCGAAATCGCGAGCCGGGTCGGGGCTCATGCCGAGGCGTTCCATGACCGCGGTCGAGCGGCGGTTGGCGGCGACGGCGAAGGAGACGATTTCGTCGCGGTCTAGCGTTTTGAAGCCAAAGGCGAGCCAGGCTTCGGAGGCCTCGGTGACATAGCCCTTGCCCCAGAATTCCGGCGCCAGCCGCCAGCCGATCTCGATCGTATCGGAAGGCATGGACGGCACGTGATCGGTCTCTAGGAGGCCGACAAAGCCAATGCATTCGCCCGTCGCGGCAATCTCGGCGGCGGCAAAACCAAAGCCGTCCTCGGCGATCCAGCCTCGAAATTCGTCCATCTTTGCATCCGTCTCGGCGCGGTCGCGGCGAAATGGAAAGAACTCCATCACCCGCTCGTCTGAGTTGATGCGGTGGAAGAGCTCGCGGTCGCGCTCTTCCCAGTTGCGCAGGATCAGGCGTTCGGTGCGCATCGGTTTCACGAGGCGAATTCCTCCTGGAGATAGCCCTGGAGATAGAGGAGCGCCGTCAGATCGCCGTGGTCGATGCGAACCTTGGCTTGCGCGGCCACAGTCGGTTTGGCGTGGAGCGCAACACCGGTGCCGGCAAGCCGGATCATGTCGAGATCGTTGGCGCCGTCGCCGACGGCAATGGCGTCGGCCGGCGTCAGGCCGAGGCGGGCTGAGATCTCGTTCAGGGCGTCGGCCTTGGCGGCGCGGCCGAGGATCGGCTCGGCGACCAGGCCGGCAAAGCGCCCGTTTTCCTCGATCAGGCGGTTGGCGCGGTTTTCCTGGAAGCCGAGCATGTCCGCGATGCGGCTGGTAAACACGTCGAAGCCGCCAGAGATGAGGGCCGTCCAGGCTCCGTTGGCCCGCATCGTCTGCACCAAAGCGCGGCCGCCAGACGCCAGCGTCAGGCGGTTGGCGATGATGCGGTCGACGACTGCGGTGTCGAGGCCTTTCAGCAGCGCCACGCGTTCACGCAGCGCCGGCTCGAAGGCGATCTCGCCATTCATCGAGCGCGCCGTTATGGCGGCAACGCGATCCTTGACGCCGATCTCGTCGGCGAGTTCGTCGATGCATTCCTGGTCGATCATGGTCGAATCCATGTCGGCAAGCAGGATTGCCTTGCGGCGTGTTTCAGACTGCTGGACGATGACGTCGATGGGTTCGGAACCAAGTGCAGCGCGCAAGGCGGCAACCGTCTCAGCGACTTCAGCCCCTTCGGCCAGCACCAGATCGCAGGCGACGCCGTCGCCAAGCCAGCGAACAGCGCTTGCGCCGACCGACCGTGAGGCCATATTCGCAAGCGAGGCCGAGACAGTGCGGCTGACGGGGTGAGACACAAGCGTGGCAATGAGCGGCATGGAGACTTCCAGGCAAGAAGTTGGAGGCAGGCAGGCGGGCGAGGGCCGCGTGAAGAACGCGATCCTGATAGCCGGGCCGACCGCCAGCGGCAAGTCGGCGCTGGCGCTCGATCTCGCCGAGCGCAAGGGCGGTGTCATCGTCAACACCGATTCCATGCAGGGCTATTCGGTGCTCGACGTGCTGACGGCGCGGCCAGCTGCTGCCGAACTCGCCCGCGCGCCGCATTTTCTCTACGGTCACGTGCATCCCTCCACCGCCTATTCCACCGGCGCCTGGCTTCGCGACGTGATGAAGCTGATCGACGACGGTACGCTTGCCCGGCGGCCCGATGGCCCGGCCTTCGAACGTCCGGTGATTTTCGTCGGCGGCACCGGGCTCTATTTTCGCGCGCTTGCCGAGGGCATTTCGGAAATGCCCGACATTCCGCAGCAGGTGCGCGACCGGTGGCGCTACGAACTCAAGGAGCAAGGCGCGGCCAAGCTGCACCGCATCCTGCTGCACGAGGATTCCGCGGTTGCCATGCAGCTGAAGCCGACCGACGGCCAGCGCATCGTGCGCGCGCTCGAGGTGCTTGACGCATCCGGCCGCTCCATTCTCGAATGGCAAGCGGCGCGCGGCCGGCCGCTGATCGACCGCGACAGTGCGCGTTTCTTCGTCATCGAGCCGGACCGCGCCGCCCTTGTCGAACGGATCGAGAGCCGGTTCGACCGCATGCTCGATCTTGGCGCTCTCGATGAAGTCAAACGGCTTGTGGCGCTTGGCCTCGATCCTGATTTGCCGGCGATGAAGGCGATCGGCGTTCGCGAACTCTCGGCCGCGATGGCTGATGACCTCAGCTTTCCCGAGGCCATCGAGCGCTGCAAGGCGGCGACGCGGCAATATGCCAAACGGCAAACGACGTGGTTTCGCCATCAACTGGGCCCAGAATGGCTGAGATTGCAGCCCGGCGACGACCCGAACAAAGCGTTTTGATTTTCCTGTTGCTAATGCAATTACAGAAACAGGAGCTGAAATGAACATTCCCGTTCCGGTTGTCTGGATTAACAGTCCGTAAGGCGCCGTCATGCCATAAATCAGGCGGGTACTTTTCCAACGGGGAGCAGATGCGTTTCCACAAGGCGGAATCCGCATTTTTCGTCTTTATTTTCGTGATCCTCGCCGCAGGCCTGGTGACGCTTCATGCCTATGGTCTTTTGCAGGGCATTGCCGCCGACATGGATACGGCGTCCCGCATCGACAGGATCGTCTACCTCAACAGGCTACTGTTCATCACCGGCGTGCTTCTGGCGACGGCGCTGTTCTTCGGTGTGTTCTTCATCTACCCGCTGATCCGCAGGCAGGCGACGGAAGAGGGCAAGCTGCGGGCGATGACTGTGTCGCTCAGCGCCCGTTCGGAAACGCTGCAGCATGCGGCTTTGACCGATGGCCTTACCGGCATGCAGAACCGGCGCTATTTCGACGATGCGCTGAAGGAATATCTCGAAGAATTCCGCCGCATCGAAAAGCCCGTCGGGCTGATGATCCTCGACCTCGATCATTTCAAGCAGGTCAACGACACACATGGCCACGATGTCGGCGACGAGGTGCTGAGAGCAGTCGCCAATTGCCTCAAAGGCATGACGCGCTATCACGACGTGGTGGCGCGGCTCGGCGGCGAAGAGTTTGCCGTGGTCACGCCAAACATGGATGCGGAGTTGCTGGGGAAATTCGCCGAACGCATCCGCAAGGCGATCGCCAACATGTCGGTGCTGTCGGGCAATGTCCGGCTCAAGATCACCACCAGCGTCGGACTTGCTGTGTGGGATCGGAAGGAAACGGCCGAGGAATTTTACCGCCGCGCCGACCGCCAGCTTTATGAGGCGAAGAGGCAGGGCCGCAATCGCGTCTGCGCCTAAAATCCCGAAGAAGAATTCATGAGGCCGATTGCCTGACGCGGCTTTCTCGACTTCCGGTGCTCACGGACTAAATGTCCGCTGCGCTCCGGCTTCTCGAAAAGCCACGCCATTCAATCCGGCCTGATGAATTCCCTTTCGGGATTTACCCAAGCGGGCCAACGACGCCGAGGCTTCGACGCCGACGCGGCTTTTGTTCGGTAGAAGGACGTTACGCTAAAGCTCAATCGTTTTGCGGGCGCATGCCGAAGGTTGTGGGCTTGAGGCCATAGCGCAGGTCGAAATCGTCATCCGGCTGGGCGCGCTGGGTGGTGGTGGCCGGCTTGCGGTAATCTGGATCGCCGGCCTGGCGGCCGGAATCCACCGCCTCGGCGAAGGCCATCTGCTGCTGCGTTTTCGGCACGTTGCGCAGTCGTTCGACGATGGCCGCGAGATCGACGTCGTTGCCGTCCAGCGAGAACTCGTCCTGCTCTCGCTTGGCGGTGCCGGGGATCAGGTTCTCCGCCAGTTTTTCGAATTTCAGCCGCATGGTCGTCGCCACGCCTTCACCGAAGGCGATGGCTTCGCGCTGACCCATGGAGGACAGGAAGGCCAGCGTCGAGGCCGAAGAATCGGCGATCGCCGAGCGGATGATTGCCTGGTCCTGCTCGTTGGCCAGCCGCATAGCGAAAAAGGTCGAGCACTGCGACAGGATGGTCGGATCGAGTTCGCCCGGGCGCTGGGTGACGACGCCGAGATAGCAGCCATATTTGCGGCCTTCCTTGGCGATGCGCGACAGTGCGTGCCTCGTGGGTGCGAAGCCGAGCCGCGGATCGGCCGGCATGTAGCGATGCGCTTCCTCGCACAGCAGCAAAAGTTTCAGCCGGCCGTCGCTCCACAGGGCAAGGTCGAAGGCGAAGCGCGCCAGCACCGAACAGACAGAATTGACCACCTCGGACGGCATGCCGGCCATCTCGAAGCAGGTCACCGGGCGGCCATGATGCGGCACCCGGAAAATGTTGCCGATCGTCTCGTGGATCGTGTCCTCGATCAATCGCGAATTGAACATGAAGCGATAGCGCGGGTCGGACGCAGCGGACTCGATGCGCGTCTTCAGCGATTTCAGCGTCGGACGGTCGTTCTTGCTTTCCAGGAGGCCCATGCGCTCGTCTATCTGCTTGATGAGATCGACCATGCGGTAGGGCACCGGCGTGTCGGCAGTCAGCGCATCGCTGCCGCGGCGCACATAGGAGCCGGAATTCGGGTTGCGATAGAGGTTCTTGGCGGCGGGGATCAGATCGCGCAGCACATCGACTTCTTCCGGCACCGTCTCGCGGCCGCGAAACAGCACTTCTGCGAACTCCTCCAGCCTGAACATCCAGAACGGTAGATCAAGTGTCTTGGAATCGACCCGGACGCAGAATTCCGGCAGCGACGCCGCGAATTCATTGTGCGGATCGAGGATCAGGATGCGCAGATCCGGCCGGGCGGCGATCGATTTGCGCAAGAGCAGCGAGACGGCGGTGGATTTACCGACGCCTGTCGTGCCGACAATGGCGAAGTGACGCGCCAGCGTGTCGTCGATGGCGATGTTGGCGTCGATCGCCTCATCCTGCGACAGCGTGCCGATGGTGATCGAGTGACGCCCGGCAAGGTCGTAGACCGCCCGCAGGTCGCGGCTGCGGATGCGGTGGGCAATGGCGCCGATATGCGGATAGGTCGTGATGCCGCGGTCGAAGATCGGGCGGTC
The DNA here is from genome assembly GCF_013520985.1 of Mesorhizobium neociceri. Lineage (GTDB taxonomy): Bacteria > Pseudomonadota > Alphaproteobacteria > Rhizobiales > Rhizobiaceae > Mesorhizobium > Mesorhizobium neociceri. The sequence continues at coordinate 526,716 of NZ_JACDTY010000001.1, forward strand.
GCCGGGCTCGGCGCCGTCGCGCACCTCGCCGATCAGTTCCACGCTGACCTCGATCGGATTCTGCCCCTCATTGCTCCAGGCGCGATCCGACTTGCCGATCTCATAGACCAGGCCAACGGTGCGCGATGTCCCGAGGTTGATGGAGATCATCTTGCCGACCGTCCACAGGCCGGTGACCGCGCCTTCAATATCGTCGGCATAGGCGCTGATGGTGGCGCGGGCGCCGTCACACTGCACGACATTGCCCAGAATGCGCTTGTCGTTCTGCTCGGCGCGGCGACGCTCCTGCGAGGTCGGTTCTCCGACGGAGGCTTCGCGCTCGACAAACATGCAGTCCGATCCCCATTCCCGTGGAGCGTCGACCCTACACAAATGGGGTTAAGGTGGCGTGTGGCGGGATGGTGTAGCAGGCGTTAACCCGGCAGCGAAAATTCAATCTACCGGCTCTTCACTGAATTCAGAATTTCAATATATTGGACGAATGATTGATATAGCGAATGACATTTCCACCACGATCGGCAAAAGAATCCATGCCGAAAGAACCTTGCGAAACTGGTCGCTGGCGGAGCTGGCGGATCGCTCCGGCGTCTCCAAGGCCATGCTCAGCACCATCGAGCGCGGCATGACCAGCCCAACCGCGGCGCTCTTGGTGCGCATCGCCGCCGCCTTCGGCATGACGCTGTCGACGCTGATTGCACGCGCCGAGCAGCAGGGCGGCGGGTTGCTGCGCGAAAGCCAGCAGCCGGTGTGGCGCGATCCCGGCACCGGTTACGTCAGGCGGCATTTGTCGCCGGTCTCCGACATGCCGCTCGAACTGATCCGGGTGCAACTGCCGGCGGGCGCAAGGGTCAGCTTTCCGGCAGCGTCCTATGCCTTCATCAAGCAGCAGATGTGGCTGATCTCCGGGCGTCTCGAATTCACCGAGGGCGATGTCGTGCACAGTCTCGCGCCCGGTGACTGCCTGGCGCTCGGCGCGCCGTCGGACTGCACGTTCCATGCCGTCGGGCCGCAGCCCGCCGACTATCTGGTCGCGCTGGTCAGAGGCTGAACTCGTGGCAAGACGTCCCAAGCGCTCCGACAATGGCGGACCGCCGCTCGATGATTACAAAGGCCCGCCCTGGGGCAAGGGCGATCCATACATCTTCCTCGCCTGGCAGGCAGCGCACGCCAAGGCGTGGAAGGCGCCGAGCCGTGACGTGATGCTGATGCGCATGGAAAAGGCCGAGAAGCTCGGCCTGACCTATGAGGAATACACGCTCGAAATCCTCGAACGCGGGCTGCATCTGCAGCCAAAAGACGCCGATCGCATTGCCGCGATCAAGGTAGGACGAAAACGACGCCGCGTCGCGCGGCTGGATTGACGGCACAAGGGAATGGTGCAGGCATGAGTTCCATCGAAATCAGGCTTTTCACGCGTGACACCGCGACTCTGGCGATGCTGGCCGACCTTCTGATCGAGACGGTCGCGGCCGGCGGATCCGTCAGCTTCATGCATCCATTATCTAGGCAAGCGGCGGAAACCTTCTGGGACAACTCACTGATGGCAGCATCAAGGGGTGAGAGAGCGGTGCTGGGCGCGTGGCACAGCGGTGTCCTCGTTGGCACAGTGACCTTGCTGCTCGATTTCCCTGATAACCAGCCGCACCGGGCCGAGATCGCCAAGCTGATGATCCGGCTCGCCCACCGCGGCAAGGGGATAGCGAGGCAGCTGATGCGGACCGCGGAAGCACTCGCTGTCCAGAAAGGCCGCACGCTGCTGGTACTGGACACCGCGACCGAGGAGGGCGCTTCCGGCCTCTACGAGAAAATCGGCTTCACGCTTACCGGCGAGATACCGGACTTTGCCTTGAAGCCGCATGGCGGGCTGACCGGCACGCTCATCTACTGGAAGCGCATCGGCCTGTTCACCTAACCCTTGTGATGAGCCTGCTGCAGCCCGTAGACCGGCGTTGCGATGCCTTCCATGCGCGCCTTCAGCTGCAGCGACAGGAACTGCGAATAGTGGCGCGACTGGTGCAAATTGCCGCCATGGAACCACAGCGCCTCCTGCTGCGTCGGCTTCCACATGTTGCGCAGCTCGCCTTCCCATGGTCCCGGGTCCTTGGTGGTGTTCGAGCCGAGGCCCCAGCATTTGCCGACCTTGTCGGCGACGTCCCTTGAGATCAAATCGGCTGCCCAGCCGTTCATCGAACCGTAGCCGGTGGCGTAGACGATAAGATCGGCCGGCAGTTCGGATCCGTCGGAGAGCAGTACCGAATGCGCCTTGATCTCCTTCGCCTCGACACCGCTCTTCAATTTGATCGAACCGTCGATGATCAGGTCGGAGGCGCCGACATCGATGTAATAGCCCGAGCCGCGCCTCAGATACTTCATGAACAGGCCGGAGCCGTCGTCGCCCCAATCGAGCATGAAGCCGGCCTTCTCCAGGCCTTTGTAGAAGCTGGCGTCGCGCTTCTTCATCTCGGCATAGGCGGGGATCTGGAACTCGTGCAGGATCTTGTAGGGCAGGGAGGCGAAGACGAGGTCGGCCTTGGCGGTGGTCATGCCGCTCTCGACCGCCTTTTCCGAATAGAGCGAGCCCAGCCCGATCTCCATCAGCGTGTCCGACTTGACGATATGCGTGGTCGAGCGCTGCACCATGGTAACATCGGCGCCGGCCTCCCAAAGGGCTGCCGCGATGTCATGGGCGGAGTTGTTGGAACCAATGATGACCGCCTTCTTGCCGGCATAAGCGTCGGGGCCGGGGTGCTTCGAGGAGTGATGCTGGTCGCCCTTGAAGCTTTCCATGCCCTTGAAGCTTGGCATGTTGGCCTTGCCGGATTGGCCGGTGGCCAGCACCAACTGCTTCGGCTTCAGCGTGATGTCCTTGCCGTCGCGGCGCACGACCACCGTCCATTCCTTCTTCTTGTCGTCATAGACAGCGCTCTTGGCCTCGGTCGACGACCAGTAGTTCAGCTCCATCACCTTGGCGTACATTTCCAGCCAGTCGCCGATCTTGTCCTTGGGCGCGAAGACCGGCCAGTTCCTGGGGAAGTCGATATAGGGCAGATGGTCGTACCAGACGGGGTCGTGCAGGCAGAGCGACTTGTAGCGCTTGCGCCAGCTGTCGCCGGCCCGCTCGTTCTTCTCGACGATGATGGTCGGCACGCCGAGTTGCCTGAGCCGCGCGCCGAGCGCAATGCCGCCCTGGCCGCCGCCGATGATGAGTGTGTAGGGCTGCGTCTTGAAGCCGAGTTCGGCGGCCTCCTTCTCGCGCTCCTCCTTCCAGGTCGGGCGGTTCTTGCCATGGCCATGCTTGGCGCCGAGCGGGCGGTCGAAGCCGGCCGGCTCCTCATGGCCCTTGAGCTCGACCATGGTGGTGAGCAGAGTCCAGATCTTGCCGTCCTTCAACCTGATGTGACCGAAGCCGCGCGCCACCTCCGTTTCGAAGCTTATCCAGCTGTCAAGCACGCCGTCGCTTTCCGTGGCGTCCTCGCCCTTGGCGATCGCCCAGTTCGACGGTTTGGTCTTCGTCAGTTGGCTGACCAGCATGTCGCGCACCTGATCGCGGCCCTCCATCGTCTTGATGTTCCAGGTGAAGCTGACGAGATCGCGCCAGTAACAATCCTCCTGAAAGCAGGCGACAGCTTTGTCGACATCGCCGGCGGCGAGTGCCGCGCCAAAGCGATCGAGCAGGTCGGAAAGCTTCTTGTTGGGGGCCTTGTCGAGCATTGAATTTCCTCCGCGATTTTTTCCTGGCCGCCTGTAGCGAGCGGAACCCTGCCGAAGCTTGACGTCCGACTTCGCGCAGTATCGCGGCAAATTATGCGCCGCGTCACGTCGTCCAATAGTTTGGCGCATTTTCAGCGGCTTATCGGAAAATTGCCGATGCGGACGGGCCCGGCTCAAATGCTACGGCGGTCAGCCATGCGCTGGCCGAAGACGGTTGCGAGCCACTGACGGACATCGTCCTCGGCGCGGCTGAGATGGGCGCCGGAAGGGGCCGTCAGATAGTGGCCGGCACCGCCTGACAGTGCAAACTCGGAAAGGGTCACCAGCGATCCGTCGCGCAACGCCGCATCGGCGAGCGGGCGCGATCCCAGTACCATGCCGGCACCGTGTCTTGCCGCCTCGAGAGCGGCGACGAAACTGTCGAATTTGTGCGCCGGCCCGATGGTGGGCTTCATGCGGGCGGCGGCGAACCATTCGCCCCACATTTCGCGCGCGCCGACGACGGTGAGTTTCGGCAATTCCGTCCAGTCCGGCATCCTGGCAAGGCTGGGTGCTGCCATCGGCGTCAATGTTTCCCGGGTGAGCCGATCGGCCTGCCGTCCGGCGAAGGAGCCGGTGCCGAAACGGATGTCAAGCATGCCTGAGCGCTCGCCATAGTCGGCCGGCGTGTGGATGGTCTCGATCTGCAGTTGGACGTGCGGCAGGCTGGTCGCCATTTCGGGCAGGACCGGCGCGATCATCAGCACGGCAAAGGAAATCGGCGAGCGTATCGTCACGCTCTGGATCGTCCTCGGTTCGAACAGCTCGCGCGTGCTGTTGCCGATCACGGCGAAGGCCGATTGCAAATGCGGCAGGTAGGCCGCGGCCTCCGGCGTCAACTCCACGCCACGCGCCAGGCGGATGAACAGGGCATGCTTCAGCCGCTCTTCGAGCGAGCGGATGTGCTGGCTGACGGCCGCCTGGGTCAGTCCGAGTTCGGCTGCGGCGGCGGTGAAATTCGACAGCCGCGCGGCGGCCTCGAAGCTGCGCAGCCAGTCGAGCGGCGGCAAGGGCAGGATTGTTTGAGCCATTAGAAATTTATGCCCATAGGCCGAAAAACGATAATTTGAATTATGCCTCTTATCCCGCCAACATGCAATCGAAGCCCCACTGAAGTGGGGCGCAGCGGACAGGAACGGATCTCCATGCTTACCCACGCGCTGATCGGCGATGAAGGCAGAACAATCGACCTTGGCTGGAAGGACGGGACGCGCACCCGCTTTCACGCGATGTGGCTGCGCGACAATGCACTGGACGAAAAGACGCGCAGCGCCGGCAACGGCCAGCGGCTCATCACCATTCTCGACATTCCGGCGCAAACGCGGATCGGCGCGGCCGCGATCAAGGGCGATGCTCTCGAAATCAGCTTCGTGCCCGAACAGAAGACCGTCAGCTTTCCCGCGGCGTGGCTGAGCGCCAATGCCTATGACCGCGATGCCGCCCGCCAGCCCGGCTGGACAGGCGAGGCCACCGTGCGATGGACCAAGGCCTCAATGCAGAATTCGGTGCCGCGCGCCGGCTATGTCGCTGCCAGCCGCGACCGCGCTGTGTTGGGGCAGTGGCTGTCGGCGGTGAAGACCTATGGCTTCGCGGTGATGGACGACCTGCCGACCGAATCCGGGGCGCTGTGCAAAGTGTCCGATCTGTTCGGCTATATCAGGGAGACCAATTACGGCCGCTGGTTCGAAGTGCGCGCCGAGGTCAATCCGACCAATCTGGCCTACACCAATCTAGGCCTGCAGGCGCACACCGACAATCCCTATCGCGATCCGGTGCCGACGCTGCAGATCCTGTCCTGCATCGAAAACACGGTAGAGGGCGGCGAATCCAGCGTCGTCGATGGTTTTGCCGTTGCGGCGGCGCTGCAGGCTGAAAATCCCGAAGGCTTCCGTCTCCTGAGTTCACACCCGGCGCGTTTCGAATATGCCGGTTCGACTGGCGTGCGATTGCAGGCCAAGCGGCCGATGATCGAGCTCGGCCCTGATGGCGAGCTCATCTCCATCCGCTTCAACAACCGCTCGCTGGCGCCGACTGTCGACGTGCCGTTCGCCGACATGGAGGCCTACTACGCTGCCTATCGCCGGTTCGCCGAACTGATCGAGGATCCGTCCTTCGAAGTGACCTTCAAGCTTGAGGCAGGGCAGGCCTTCATCGTCGACAACACCCGCGTCATGCATGCCCGCAAGCAATTTTCGGGCACCGGCAAGCGCTGGCTGCAGGGATGCTACGCCGACAAGGATGGCTTGCTGTCGACGCTTTCGGCGATCGAACACGCGTTCAAGGAGGCCGCGGAATGAGCGGCCAGGATTTGAACGCGGACAACATCGTCGAGTTCATCGCCGATATTTTCGAACGCCGAGGGGCGGAATCCTATCTGGGCGAACCCGTCACCATGTCGGAGCACATGCTGCAGGGCGCCTGGTTTGCAGAGAAGGACGGCGCGCCGGAGGTGCTGGTGGCGGCAGCGCTGCTGCACGACATCGGCCACTACACCAGCGAGTTCGGCACCTATTCGCCCGACGATGTCGAGGACAAGCATCATGACGAAGCCGGCGGCGAGGTGCTGGCGCCGTTCTTCCCGCCTGTCATCGTCGAGTGTGTGCGGCTGCATGTCTCGGCCAAGCGCTACCTCTGCGCCACCGACCCCACTTATTTCGGCAGGCTCTCGCAGGCCTCGGTGCATACGCTGTCGCTGCAGGGCGGGCCGATGAATGCCGAGGAAGTGGCCGAGTTCCGCAAGAACCCTTTCCATGAGGAAGCGGTGCGGGTCCGCATCTGGGACGAGGCCGGCAAGATCGCCAACATGAAGACCCGGGCATTTCGCGATTACGTGCCGTTGCTGCAGCGCGTCGTTCGCGACTTCGCCAATCGCACCTGATCGCAAATCCACACTCGAGAGGGGGAACGGCCATGTGCTTCCGCTTCGACGGTCAATGCGCGGTGACGGCTCACAGGCCGGATAAATGCCGGGAGCACGTGCTCCCGGCCAGTTCCTCCGAGCCATCGCCAATTGCTTCTCGCGGCAAAGTGAACGAACCGCATACTGCGGGCGGATCTGAGCCCGATGCGGCCACCCACATTGCCCGTTGACAGCGGCGCAAAACCAATCCTATTGTCCGCCACGATGAAAAAGGCACTCATTCTCGTAGGAAAGCGCGTGGGCAAGGCGGTGTAACCGCCGGGCGAAAACCTCCCATGCGCAACACACAGGCTCCCTCGGGGGCCTTTTTTATTGCCCAAAACACGACTAAACGACCAATAACACCCAAATGGCAACGCCCATGGGGCGACAGTACGGGACCAGACCGATGAGCAACGGACAGAACGAACGGCGCGAAATGACGGGCGCTGAAATGGTGGTGCAGGCGCTGAAGGACAATGGCGTCAAGCATGTCTTCGGTTATCCCGGCGGCGCGGTCCTTCCGATCTATGACGAAATCTTTCAGCAGGACGAGGTCGAGCACATTCTGGTCCGCCACGAACAGGGCGCCGGCCATGCGGCGGAAGGCTATGCGCGCTCGACCGGCAAGGCCGGCGTGCTGCTGGTGACATCGGGGCCGGGCGCCACCAATGCGGTGACGCCCTTGCAGGATGCGCTGATGGATTCGATCCCGCTGGTCTGTCTGACCGGGCAGGTGCCGACCTCGCTGATCGGCTCGGACGCCTTCCAGGAGTGCGACACGGTCGGCATTACGCGCCCCTGCACCAAGCACAACTGGCTGGTGAAGGACGTCAACGAACTCGCCGCCACAATCCATGAAGCTTTTCATGTCGCGACCACCGGCCGTCCCGGCCCGGTGGTGGTCGACATCCCGAAGGACGTGCAGTTCGCCAAGGGCATCTATGTGCCGCCGCAGACGGCGCCGCGCACCAGCTACCAGCCGAAGGTCCAGGGCGATCTGGAGAAGATCAAGGCAGCCGTCGAACTGATGGCCGGCGCCAAAAAGCCGATCATCTATTCGGGCGGCGGCGTCATCAATTCCGGCCCGGAAGCGAGCCATCTGCTGCGCGAACTGGTCGATCTCACCGGTTTCCCGATCACCTCGACGCTGATGGGGCTCGGCGCCTATCCGGCCTCGGGCAAGAACTGGATGGGCATGCTGGGCATGCACGGCACCTACGAAGCCAATATGGCCATGCACGATTGCGACGTGATGATCTGCATCGGCGCGCGCTTCGACGACCGTATCACCGGGCGGCTGACGGCGTTCTCGCCGAACTCGAAGAAGGTTCACATCGACATCGATCCGTCGTCGATCAACAAGAACGTTCACACCGACGTGCCGATCATCGGCGATGTCGGCCGCGTGCTGGAAGATATGGTGCGGCTGTGGCGGGCGACCGCCAAGCCGGACAAGAAGGCGCTCTATCCCTGGTGGGAGCAGATCGCCAAATGGCGCGCGCGCGATTCACTCGCCTTCAAGATGAACCACGACGTCATCATGCCGCAATACGCCATCCAGCGGCTCTATGCGCTGACCAAGGACATGGACACCTACATCACCACCGAGGTCGGCCAGCACCAGATGTGGGCGGCGCAGCACTATCATTTCGAGAAGCCGAACCGCTGGATGACATCGGGCGGGCTGGGCACGATGGGCTACGGCCTGCCGGCCGCACTCGGCGTGCAGATCGCGCATCCCGATGCACTGGTCATCGACATCGCCGGCGACGCCTCGGTGCAGATGACCATGCAGGAGATGAGTGCTGCCGTGCAGCACAATGCGCCGATCAAGATCTTCATCCTCAACAACCAGTATATGGGCATGGTGCGGCAGTGGCAGCAGCTGCTGCACGGCAACCGGCTGTCGCATTCCTACACCGAGGCGATGCCGGACTTCGTCAAGCTGGCCGACGCCTATGGCGGCCACGGCATTCGCTGCGAGAAGCCGGACGAACTGGATGACGCGATCAAGGAGATGATCGCGGTGGACAAGCCGGTGCTGTTCGACTGCCGCGTGGCGACGCTCGCCAACTGCTTCCCGATGATCCCCTCGGGCAAGGCGCATAACGAAATGCTCCTGCCCGACGAGGCGACCGACGAAGCCGTGGCCAACGCCATCGACGCCAAGGGCAGGGAACTGGTCTAGGACAAGCCGGGGCAGGGCTTGTCGAAAGAAGCCGTGCGCAAACAGAGAATTAGCTCAAAAGTCTGAAATCGAGATTCATGTCATGAACGCACAGCTTCAACCGACCGGCTCCGCCTACTTCATCGCCAAGGAAACCGAGAAGCCGGAGAACCACACGCTCTCCGTGCTGGTCGACAATGAGCCGGGCGTGCTTGCCCGGGTCATCGGCCTGTTTTCCGGCCGCGGCTACAACATCGAGAGCCTCACCGTCTCCGAGACGGAGCACGAAAAGCATCTGTCGCGCATCACCATCGTGACGCGCGGAACGCCGCATGTGCTGGAGCAGATCAAGCATCAGCTCGAGCGTATCGTGCCGGTGCATCGCGTCGTCGACCTCACCGTGCGCTCGCACGAATTCGGTCAGGAGCGACCGTTGGAGCGCGAACTGGCGCTGGTCAAGGTGGCCGGTACCGGCGAGGCTCGGGTCGAGGCGCTGCGGCTGGCGGATGCCTTCCGCGCCAGCGTCATCGACGCCAACACCGAGCATTTCATCTTCGAGATCACCGGCAAGGGCTCGAAGCTCGACCAGTTCATCGCCATCATGAAGCCGCTCGGCCTGGTTGAGATCTGCCGCACCGGCGTGGCGGCGATGAACCGCGGCCCGCAAGGGATGTAGGCATTCATGCGAAATTAAAGTTCCGCAATCACGGTCGGCCAGACAGTCGGACAGCAGGCTTGAGAATTGGTGACGCATGACTCCGCGCAAAGAGCTGATCATACATGTGATGATGTACGCTCTGATCGCATTCTCGATCTGGGTTCTTGCCCATGCCTGGGTAACGATGACGGTCCCTGTCGGACGAACCTATAGCCTGGTTGCGTATGCGGACAATCCGACCAGATTCTGGGATGGGGTCCTGTTCCACGCCGGATCCATCGTCGTCTTCAGTTGGTTTCTCTGGGCACTGAAGTATCGTCACCGGAACTGATGCGGCGGGAGATGCAATCGAGATATCAGCCGGCGGACTTTGTCTGCTTTGCATCGACCTTGCCGCTCGCCAGTTCCTTGCTTTCCCGTTTGATCGGGCGCGCCACTGGGCAGACGTCCTGGACGAAGCCGTTCAACGTGTTCACCAGATTGTTCTGGACCAGCGAGTAGTGGATGAACTGGCCCTGCCGCTCCCTGGCGATAAGGCCGGCCGTTTCCAGTATGCTCAGATGCTGCGAGATCGACGGCTTCGACATGTCGAAGCGCGCGGCGATCTCGCCGGCCGTCAGCGAGGAATGGGCGAGATAGGCGAGGATCTTGCGCCGGGGCTGCGACGAGAGCGCTTCGAACACGCGCTGTATGGCGCCGCTGCCGCCGGCAGCCGTTTCACCATCCGCTGCATTGTCTTCGATCACTGCTTGCCTCGTTTTTGCCTCTGGTAATTAGGCCATTGCCTAAATACCTAATCCGGCCTAATAGATAATTAGCTTAGTGCCTAAATAAAGGCCGATGCGCCGGAAGGCAAGGCTCTTGGTTCGGAAATGTTCCTGCAGAGGAGGGGTACCGATGAAAACCATATCCACAGCCAGAATGATCTCGCAGCCCTTGAGCGACGCCGAAGACGGCGAGGTCGTCTGGATGCCGGTCAAGTCGATCTGGGTTGGCGCGATGACGCTGATTGTCCTTGTGTTCGGGCCGCTGACCTTCAGCTGGAGCGCCTTTGCCCTGTTCGTGGTGACGACGGCGGTGACGATCTGCGCCGGGCATTCGGTTGGCATGCATCGCCTGCTCATCCATCGCTCGTTCAAGGTGCATATCTGGATCGAACATGCGCTGGTCTATCTCGGCACGCTTGTCGGCATGGCCGGTCCCTTCGGCATGATCTATGCGCATGACATACGCGACTGGGCGCAGCGCCAGACGGCATGCCACGATCTGCACGCCCACCGCCGGCCATTCTTCACCGACGCTTTCTGGCAGATGCATTGCGCCGTTGCGTTGCGCAATCCGCCTGACTTCGTCATCGAGCCGTCGATCCGCAACGACCGCTTCTACAAATTCGTCGAGCGCACCTGGATGCTGCAGCAATTGCCATGGGCGATCCTGTTCTTTGTCCTTGGCGGCTGGAGCTGGGTCGTCTGGGGCATTGCGGTGCGGGTCTCGGTTTCGCTCACCGGGCACTGGCTGATCGGGCATTTCGCCCATCGCAGCGGGCAGCAGGGCTGGCGCGTTGATGGCGTCGCCGTGCAAGGCTACAATCTGCCGCGTTTCGGCCTGGTGACGTTCGGCGAGAGTTTTCACGGCAACCATCACGCGTTCCCCGAATCCGCCAGGCTCGGCCTCGAACGCGGGCAGATCGACCTCGGCTGGGTCTTCATCCGCATCCTCGCCGCTTTGGGTCTCGCGCATGGGGTGAAGCTTCCCGGGAACACGCCGAAGCGCAAAGGCCTGCGGCGTGTGGCCGGCCATCAAGAGACGGCGGCCGCTCCCGGCCTGTTGTCGGCACGACCCCACGGCAGGTAGACTATGCCGGCCGTGGCTGGGCTGGCGACAGGAACAGACGACGGCAGGGCGTATTGGACCAATCGAATGAAGTTGCGTCCGGACGCCCCGTCGATTTAAGTCAGTATTCCTGACCTTTATGAGCCGTCATGTCCCTCGACACCTTCCTTGCCCTTTTGGTCTATGCCTTCGTGACCTCGATCACGCCAGGGCCGAACAACCTTATGCTTCTGGCGTCGGGTGTTAATTTCGGCATCGTCAGGACCATTCCGCATATGCTCGGCATCAGCATCGGCTTCTTCGTGCTGTTGCTGGCCGTCGGCTTCGGCCTCGGCGCCGTGCTGACGGCGTTTCCAGCGCTGCACACCGGATTGAAGATCGCCGGTGCCGCCTATCTGCTTTACCTCGCCTGGAAGATCGCCATGTCACGCTCGCTCAGCGCAAAGGGCGAGGTTGAGGCAAAGCCGATGCGCTTCATCGATGCGGCGGCGTTCCAGTGGGTCAACCCCAAGGCCTGGGTGATGGCGATCACCGCCATGGCCGTCTACACCAACGCCGACCACCCGTTCCTGTCGGTGGCGCTGATCTCTGCGGCGTTCGCCATCGTCAACTTGCCGAGCGTGTCGGTGTGGGCCGGTTTCGGCACGGCGCTGCGCGGCTTCCTGTCGGATCCGGTGCGGCTGAAATGGTTCAACATCGCCATGGGCGTGCTGCTCGCCGCGACGCTCTGGCCGATGCTGCGCTAGATCTTCCTGACCTGAATCTCAACCACATCCTGGCTGGCTTTTCCGACTGTTGAGCCGGCTGCACATTCATTGTGCAGTGCACATTAAATCTTCGTAATGCCGCGTTTTGGCCCTTTTCCGACAAAGGCGTGTCCTATCTACTTCTGCACAATCGCGGCAAGGCGCCATGATTTGCGGTAGAATGAGACCACCGGGTTCGGCGTGTCGGATCATAAGGCTTGTAGTCGATGCGCGGGAAAGTCGTTCTGGCGGTAGTGGTGGCAGCGGCCTGTGTCGCCGCGGCCTGGGTCTATTTTTCGCCGACAGCGATGGGCAGTCTTCAGCAGATGCTGCCGGGCGCCAAGCAGACGGCGGCGGCGGACAAGCCGGCTGGATCGGACAAGGCTTCGGCTGACAAGGCTGGGGGCAAATCCGGTGCCGGCGGAAATGCCGCCCGTTCGGCCTCGATCGTTTCGGCGGCCGCGACAACGGCCGATTTCCCGATCCGCCGCTACGCCATCGGCTTCGTCTCGTCTCCGGCCGTGGTCAACATCAACGCCCGGGTGTCGAGCCAGATCGTGTCGATCGACGTCAAGGACGGCCAGATGGTGAAGGTCGGCGACCTTTTGTTCTCGCTCGACGACCGGGCGCTGAAGGCGCAGCTTGCCAAGGACCAGGCGACGCTTGCCAAGGACCAGGCAATGCTGGCGAGCTCGGTGTCAGATCTCCAGCGCGCCAAGGATCTCGTCGCCAAACAGGCCGGCACGCAGCAGACCTACGATCAGGCGGTGGCGGCGCAAAAGGCTGCGGCGGCGACCGTCGATGCCGACAAGGCGACCATCGATGCCGACAATGTCCAGCTCGGCTTTGCCACGATCACGGCGCCGATTGCCGGCAGGCTCGGCGCAGTCAGCGTCGCGGTCGGCGATCTCGTCACCGTCAGCAACGGCAACTCGAGCACGGCGACGCCGCTGGTGACGATCACCCAGATCGATCCGCTGCAGGTCAACTTCAATCTGCCGGAGAGCAATCTGGCGCTGCTGCACAAGGCGCTGGCCAATCCGCAGCAAGGGGCGGTGACGCTGACCAAGGACGGCGACCCGACGCCGATCGGCAAGGGCACGCTCGACTTCGTCGATTCCAGCGTCGACACCGCTTCCGGCACCATTGCCACGCGGGCAAGCATACCCAATGCCGATCTGTCGCTGTGGCCCGGGCAATACGTGAATGTCGTGCTCGACGCCGGCATCATGCCGCAGATGACCTCGGTTCCGACCGTTGCCGTGCAACCCAGCCAGAGGGGGCCGTTTGTCTATGTGGTCAAGCCGGACAACACGGTCGAGATGCGGCCGGTGCAGGTGGCGCTGACCGAAGGCGAAAACAGCGCCATCAGCGAGGGCGTCAAGTCCGGCGAGAAGGTGGTCGTCGAGGGCCAGACCAGGCTGAAGGACGGCGCCGCCGTGCATGAGGGCAAGGCGGCCGGTGGTGATCAGGCCGCGCCAAAGGTCGCGCAAGCCGACAAGGCGGCTGCCCAATGATTTCCGAATTCTGCATACGCAGGCCCGTCGCCACGCTGCTGATGTCGTTCGCCCTCGTGCTGGGTGGGCTGTTTGCCTACAAATTCCTGCCTGTTGCAGCGCTGCCAAGTGCTGAATTTCCGGTCGTCAACGTCTCGGCGTCGCTGCCCGGCGCTTCGCCCGAAACCATGGCAACCTCGGTGGCGACGCCGCTGATCAAGCAGTTCGCGACGATTGCCGGCATCGATTCGATCTCGACCACCAACTCGCTCGGCCAGACCTCGATCGCCATTCAGTTCGTGCTCAACCGCGACATCGACGCGGCCGCCGCCGACGTGCAAGCGGCGATCGCGCGTACGCAGAAATCGCTGCCGCCGGAAATGACGTCGCCGCCGAGCTACCGCAAGGTCAATCCGGCCGACGCGCCGATCCTGTTGATGTCGCTGGTCAGCGACACGGTTCCGTTGACCGATCTCGATGCCTTCGCCGAAAACGTCATCTCGCCGTCGCTGTCGACCATCGACGGGGTGGCGCAGGTCTCGATCTTCGGCCAGCAGAAATATGCGGTGCGCATCCAGATCGATCCGACCGCGCTTGCCGCGCGCGGCATCTCGATCGACCAGCTGCAGACGGCGATCGCGTCGGCCAACAGCAACACGCCGCTCGGCGTGCTGCAGAACGACAAGCAACAGCTGACCATCACAGCCAACACGCAGCTCACCAACGCCGCCGGCTTCTCCAACCTCATCATCGCCACCAAGGATGGCCACCCGGTGCGGCTAGGCGAGGTGACCCGCGTCGTCGATTCGGTGCAGACCACCACGACCGCGAGTTGGTACGATGGTACCCGCGCGATCATCATGGCTGTGCAGCGCCAGCCCGACGCCAACACTGTCGACGTCGTCGACAAGGTCAAGGCGATGCTGCCGTCCTTCCAGGACCAGATGCCGGCCGCCGCCCAGATCAAGCTGCTCAACGACCGTTCGACCTCGATCCGCCAGGCCGTCGACGATGTGCAGTTCACGTTGCTCCTGACCATCGCGTTGGTGGTGATGGTGATCTTCGTCTTCCTGCGCCGGGTGACGGCAACCATCATTCCGGCCGTGGCGGTGCCGATCTCGCTGATTGCCACGCTGGGCGCGATGTTCCTGTTCGGCTTTTCCATCGACAACATATCGCTGATGGGCCTGACGCTTGCCGTCGGCCTTGTCGTCGACGACGCCATCGTCATGCTGGAAAACATTTTTCGCCACATGGAGGAGGATGGGTTGTCGGCCTTCGACGCATCGCTGAAGGGCGCGCGCGAAATCGGCTTCACTATCATCTCGATCTCGATCTCGCTGGTGGCGGTGTTCATCCCGGTGCTTTTGATGGGCGGCGTCATCGGCCGCATCTTCAACGAGTTCGCCGTCGTGGTTACAGTCGCCATCCTCGCGTCGATGTTCGTGTCGCTGACGCTGACGCCGATGCTGTGCTCACGGCTGCTGTCGGTGACGAAAGCCGACCGCGACAAGCATGGCCCTGGCCACAAGCAGGACTTCGTCACACGCGGCTATGACCGGCTTCTGACCTTCTGCCTGCGCCACACTTTCCTGGTGTTCCTCGTCTTCCTCGGCACCGCGGCAGGATCGGTGTGGCTGATCGAGGTGTCGCCGAAGGGCTTCTTCCCGCAGGAGGATATCGGCCAGATCTCGGTGACGACAATTGCGCGCCAGGACATCTCGTTCGACGCCATGTCGAGGCTGCAGGGGCAGGTCGCCAGCGTCTTCTCGCATTCGCCCTATGTCGATCATGTCGCATGGTCGGCGGGCAGCGGCAGCAATGCGCTCAACCAGGGGCAGCTTTTCGTCCAGCTCAAGGGCAAGGACCAGCGTCCCGACATCGAGAAGGTGCTTTCGGATCTAAGGCGGCAACTGGCCGGTGTGGCGGGTATCGAAACCTACATGCAGCCGGTGCAGAACCTGCGGCTCGGTTCGCGCTCTTCGGCCAGCGCCTACCAGCTGGTCGTCCAAGGCCTCGATACCGGCCAGACCGACATCTGGGCACAGAAGCTGAATGACGCGATGGCGGCCGACCATACGAATTTCACCGACGTCACCAGCGACTTGCAGAACAATGCCCTGCAGGCATCGCTGGTGGTCGACCGCGACAAGGCCGCCCAGCTCGGCATCGACACCGACACGCTGCGATCCGCCCTCTATGGCGGATTCGGTACCGACCAGGTTTCGACGATCTTCGGTTCGGCCGACAGTTATGAGGTCATCACCGAGCTCGATCCCAACATCGAATGGTCGCCGGAGCGCATGCTCGCCATCCAGATGAGGACGGCGAGCGGCAGCCTGGTGCCGCTTGGCGCCTTTGCCCGCGTCGACCGCACGGCCGGCGCCTTGACGGTCAACCAGCTCGGCCAGCTGCCGGCGGTGACCATCTCCTACAATCTGCCGCAAGGCGTGGCGCTCGGCGACAGCACGGCCCGCATCGACGCGCTGAAGGAGCAGATCGGCATGCCGACGGCGATCTCGACCAGCTTCGCCGGCACCGCCAAGACCTTCCAGGATTCGCTTGCCAACCAGGGCCTGCTGATCGGCGGCGCCATCCTGACCATCTATATCGTGCTCGGCATCCTCTATGAGAGCTTCATCCATCCGCTGACCATTCTGACCGGCCTGCCTTCGGCGGTGCTGGGCGCGGTGGTGGCGCTGCGCTTTGCCGGCATGGATTTGTCGGTCATCGCGGTGATCGGCATCCTGATGCTGATCGGCATCGTCAAGAAGAACGGCATCATGATGGTCGACGTCGCGCTGGAACTGCGACGAGAGGGCATGTCGGCGACGGAGTCCATCCACAAGGCCTGCCTGATGCGTTTCCGGCCGATCATGATGACCACGCTGGCGGCCCTGATGGGCACGTTCCCGATCGCGCTCGGCACCGGCGCAAGTGCTGAACTTCGCCAGCCGCTCGGCGTTGCCGTGGTCGGCGGGTTGCTCGCTTCGCAGGCGCTGACGCTGTTCGTCACGCCGGTGATCTACGTCTATTTCGAGAACTTCTCAGGCTGGCTGATGGGCTTCTTCTCCTCGAAAAAGAACAGGCCGGCGCTGCATGCCGTCGAGAGCGGCGAGCAGGGGTCGCTGTTCGACGCCGACGACCGGCTCGTCGAACCGCAGCAGGCCGCCGCCGAATAGGCGGCGGCGTCTGGCCCAAGGCGTGGTGCTTGCGGCGGCAGACCGGTGATCCTAATTTGCAGTCATGTCCCATGATCATGATCACGACAACGAGCTCGACCCGTTTGCAGCGCGGGTGCGCGCGCTGGAAACCATCCTCACCGAAAAAGGCCTGATCGATCCGGCGGCGATCGATGTCATCGTCGACACCTATGAGACGAAGATCGGACCACGCAACGGCGCCAGGGTGGTGGCGAAAGCCTGGAGCGATCCGGCCTATGCCGACTGGCTGAAGCGCGATGCGACGGCGGCGATCGAATCGTTGAGCTACACCGGCCGCCAGGGCGAGCACATGCAGGCGGTGTTCAACACGGAAGAGACGCACAACCTCGTCGTCTGCACGCTGTGCTCCTGCTATCCGTGGTCGGTGCTTGGGCTGCCACCTGTCTGGTACAAGGCACCGCCCTATCGCTCGCGGGCGGTGATCGATCCGCGCGGCGTGCTTGAAGAGTTCGGGCTGACGTTGCCGGCGGAGAAAAAAATCCGCGTCTGGGATTCGACGGCCGAGCTGCGCTATCTCGTGGTGCCGATGCGGCCGCAAAACACCGAGGGCTGGAGCGAGGAACAGCTCGCCGAACTGATCAGCCGCGATGCGATGATCGGGACAGCGGTGGCGAAAGCACCGGCATGAACGGGCCACAGGATCTCGGCGGGCAGATGGGATTCGGGCCTGTCGCGCCGGAGAAGAACGAGCCCTATTTCCATGCCGACTGGGAGAGGCGGGCCCTGGGCGTGACACTGACCGCCGGCGCCATGGGCGCCTGGAACATCGACGAGAGCCGGCATGCGCGCGAATCGCTGCATCCCGCCGTCTACTATGCATCGAGCTACTATCAGATCTGGATCAAGGCGTTGGAAGTTCTGTTGAAGCGCCATGGCTTTGTCAGCGAGCGCGATCTCGCCGCCGGCAAGGCAGTCGATCCGGCGGCGACGCCCAAAAGGGTGTTGAAGGCCGAAAGCGTGCCGGCGGTGCTGGCCGAGGGCGGGCCTTGCGACCGGCCGGTTGCCACGCCGGCACGGTTCAAGGCTGGCCAGCCCGTGCGGACGAAGAATTTCAATCCGACCGGGCACACAAGGCTGCCGCGCTATGCGCGCGACAAGCAGGGTGTGATCGAGGCCGTGCGCGACGGATTTGTCTTCCCCGACAGCAACGCGCATGGGCAAGGTGAAAACCCGCAATGGGTTTATACCGTGGTCTTCGACGGCTCGGAAATCTGGGGTGAAGGCGCCGACCCGACGCTGAGCGTCTCGATCGATGCCTGGGAGAGCTATCTTGAGCCGGCATGAAGGCGCATTGCCGGATGATATCGACGAGCCGGTGTTTTCAGAGCCATGGCAGGCCGAAGCCTTCGCCATGACGGTGGCGTTGCACGACAAAGGCCTGTTTTCGTGGAGCGAATGGGCCGATTCGCTGTCGGCGGAAGTGAAGAAGCCGGGCGCCGCAAGCGATGGCCACGATTACTACGAGCATTGGCTGGCGGCGCTGGAGAAACTGCTGGCGGCTAAGGGCGTCGCCGGGAAGGGCGATGTCGACACGCTAGCCGCTGCCTGGGAACGCGCCGCGCATGCGACGCCGCATGGCAAGCCGATCCTGCTGGAGAATGATCCCGGGCTCTAGGTCGTTGCTCACAGGCTCGTTTGTTCCCTTTACGTTCCGATGTGCGCCTGATAGTTTGCGCCTCTGGCGGCGGCGCCATCTTCGGCATTGATGGTGACGGCCTTGTCTTTCCCTTGCGAATCCGGTCTCTCGCGCTGATGGAATTCTCTCCCCAACAGGATGAGGCATTGAAGGCGGTTGCGCGCTGGCTCAAGGAGGGCCGGCCGCAGATTTTTCGGCTGTTCGGCTATGCCGGCACCGGCAAGACGACGCTGGCGCGCTATTTCGCCGAACATGTCGACGGGCAGGTGCAGTTCGCCGCCTTCACCGGTAAGGCGGCGCAGGTGCTGCGCTCCAAGGGCGCGGTCAATGCCCGCACCATCCATTCGCTGATCTATAGGCCGAAGGGCGAGGAATCGGTTGCCGACGAGGTGACCGGCAAGACGTCGATGTCGCCGACCTTTTCGCTCAACCGGCAAAGTCCGATCTCGCGCGCCAAGCTGGTGGTCATCGACGAATGCTCGATGGTCGACGAGCAGCTCGGCCGCGACCTCCTGAGTTTCGGCACGCCGATCCTGGTGCTTGGCGATCCGGCGCAGCTGCCGCCGATATCGGGCGGCGGCTTCTTCACGGAGCACGAGCCGGATGTGCTCTTGACCGAAATCCATCGCCAGGCGCGCGACAATCCAATCATCCAGCTGGCGCTCGATGTGCGTGAGGGCCGCGAGTTCATGCGCGGTGACTACGGAACCGCGCAGGTGATCGGCAAGGAGGACGTCACCCAGGAGCTGGTGCTCAAGGCGGACCAGGTGCTGGTCGGCACCAACCGTACGCGGCGCCGTTACAATCAGCGCCTGCGCGAGCTGAAAGGCTTTAATGCCGACTACCCGCAGGCCGGCGACAAGCTGGTCTGCCTGCGCAACGACCCCGCCAAGGGCCTGCTCAACGGTTCGCTGTGGAAGGTGATGACCTCGTCGCGCGAGACGGTGAAGCCCGGCATCAATCTGCTGGTCTCGCCGGAAGAGGACGATCCCGACCGCGGCGTCGCCAAGATCAAGCTGCTCAAGTCGGCGTTCGAGGATCCGGACGCCGATATCCCCTGGCAGCAGAAAAAGCGATTCGACGATTTCGACTATGGCTACGCGCTGACCGTGCATAAGGCGCAGGGTTCGCAATGGAACGACGTGGTGCTGTTCGACGAGAGCTGGGCGTTCAAGGAAACCCGCCAGCGCTGGCTCTACACCGCGATCACGCGGGCGGCAGAGCGGCTGACCATCGTTAGGTAGCTGGCGTCAGGTAGCAGCTGGCGTAGCAGGGCTGAGTGGCGTCGCGCCCAGCCACGCCCAAGCGTCTGCTTCATCCTCGGCCTTGAAATGCCGGAACTCGATGGGTGATGAAGCCGGAAGGAAAGCCTGCGCATCCGCTATCCAGTTCGGCTCGCCGATCGTTGCGCACCGGGCGATATGTTCCAGGGCGTGCACCGTACCCTGTTTCAGCGTCTCGTCGGCGACATCCGTCCAGTCGACGCCCTCATGATCGACCAGTCGCATCAACACGTCGATCCTTGGGTGAAGCGCATAGGCCGCCTCCAGCAATCCAAACAGATTTTCACCGTCGGCGGCCGAGATATGGCCGACAACGTCGATGGCGAAAAGATCCTCACGGTCGGTTTCGATACGGCGGATCGCGGGCACGGATTGGAGAAAATTCATCGGCTGGTCCTCCGCTAGAGCGTTTCGCTGTTTCGCGGAAACGGCGACCAGCTCTAGCTCTTTGATTTGACGCAGTTCCCAAGGGAAAGCGCTACGCGGTTTTCCCGGGAAAACCGTGTGACACTTTTCCTGGAACTGCTCTCGCAGGGCACATACCTGACTGGAACACCCGAAACCCCCTGTCTGTTCCCATCAAAGGCAGTATAGATGCGCTGCCAAAACGCCCCCGGACCGGACCCAAAACCATGCCAGCCAAGCTTTCCGTCAATCTCAACGCCATCGCCATGCTGCGTAATCGCCGCGACCTGCCATGGCCGAGCGTCACCGGGCTCGGCCGCCTGGCGCTGGCCGCCGGCGCGCACGGGCTGACGGTGCATCCGCGGCCCGACGAGCGCCACACCAGGTATTCCGACCTGCCGGAGATCCGGGCGCTGATCGATGACGAGTTTCCCAAGGCCGAATTCAACATCGAGGGCTACCCGACCGAGGATTTTCTGGTGCTTGTGGAAAAGCACCAGCCCGAACAGGTGACCCTGGTGCCCGACGATCCGGCGCAGGCGACCTCCGACCACGGCTGGAACTTTGCCGTCGAGGCGGCGTTCCTTAACCCCATCGTCAAGCGCCTGAAAAAGGGGGGCTTTCGCGTGTCGCTGTTTTCCGATCCGGATCCCGCCGGCGTCAATGCCGCGCGCGACACCGGCGCCGACCGTATCGAGCTTTATACCGGACCTTACGGCAGCTTCCATTCCGATTCCGCCAAGGCGCAGAAGGAGCTGGAAAGATTGGGAAAAACCGCCGATGCCGCACTCGCGGCCGGGCTCCAGGTCAATGCCGGGCACGATCTGGTGGTGAACAATCTGCCGGCGCTGGCAAAGCGCATCCCGGCATTGGCCGAAGTGTCAATCGGACATGGGTTGACAGCCGATGCGTTGGAGTATGGCATGGCCGGCACGGTGGGGCGGTTCCTTAAGGCATGCGGATGGTAGAGGGCAGATGGCTGGCATTACCGCATATCAGCCATTACGTGAGGGCACTTGATATTGCATCGCAGCAAGCGTAGAGCACCGCGCGCTTATCGGAGTGTCGTCCATGGCCCTTACCAATAGTGGTAGTGAGGCAGAACCCGTCGAACAATCGAGTCATCCCGAAATCGAACAGCATAGCACCAAGGTGCTGATGCTGGGCGCGCTCGGCGTGGTCTATGGCGACATCGGCACCAGCCCGATCTACGCGTTCCGCGAGGCGCTGGTGGCGTCGTCCGGCGGCGAAGTCGCCGACCGCGGCGATATTCTGGGTGTGCTGTCGCTGATCATCTGGTCGCTGACGATCATCGTCACCATCAAATACATCAATTTCGTGTTGCGCGCCGACAACCGCGGCGAGGGCGGCGTGCTGTCGTTGATGGCGCTGGCGCGGGGCAGTTTCCCGACACGATCGGCGATCATCCTGGCCATCGGCATTGTCGGTGCATCGCTGTTCTTCGGCGATGCCGTCATCACGCCGGCGATCTCGGTGCTGTCGGCGGTCGAAGGCATGAATGTCGTCACGCCGACCTTCCAGCCCTATGTCGTGCCGCTGACGCTGGTCATCCTGGCGATCCTGTTTTCGGTGCAACGTTTTGGGACCGGCGGTGTGGCGCTGATCTTCGGTCCGATCACCGCGGTCTGGTTCCTGGCCATCGGCCTTTCCGGCCTGAACCACATCATCGCCGATCCGGAAATCCTGTGGGCGGTCAGCCCGCACTACATCGTCGCCTTCCTGATCAATTCGCCCGATGTGGCCTTCGTCACCATCGGCGCCATCTTCCTCGCCGTCACTGGCGCCGAGGCGCTTTATGCCGATCTCGGCCATTTTGGCCGCAAGCCGATCGTGCTCGCCTGGCTGGCCATCGTGTTCCCCTGCCTGCTGCTCAACTATGCCGGGCAGGGCGCTTTCGTGCTGGCCAAGAACGGCGTGGTCGGCCATCCATTCTTCGAGATGAACGAAGGCTGGACGCTGATCCCGATGGTCGTGTTGGCGACGGCGGCGACGGTTATCGCCAGCCAGGCGGTCATATCGGGCGCTTTCTCGCTGACCCGGCAGGCGGTGCAGCTCAACATGCTGCCGCGTCTTGAAATCCTGCATACGTCGGAACGGCAGTCCGGCCAGATCTACATGCCGCGCGTCAACCTTTTGCTGGCGCTGGTGGTGATGCTTTTGGTGGTCGGCTTCGGCGAATCGAGCAAGCTCGCCTCCGCCTACGGCATCTCGGTCACCGGCAACATGCTGGTGACGACGGTGCTTTTGTTCGTCGTCATGACGCGCATCTGGAAATGGCGGCTTTGGGTAGCAGTGGCGATGACAGCGGTGTTCGCGTTCATCGATGTCGGCTTCTTTGCCTCCAACATCGTCAAGGTGTTCGAAGGTGGCTGGGCGTCGCTGGCGGTGGCCTTCACCATCGTGCTCGCGATGTGGACCTGGGTGCGCGGCAGCCGCTATCTGTTCGACAAGACCCGCCGCAACGAAATCCCGCTCGATTTCCTCGCCGGCAATCTGTTGAAGAAGAAACCGCAGCTGGTGTCCGGCACCGCCGTGTTCCTGACCAGCGATCCGCAAAGCGCGCCGACCGCGCTGATGCAC
Source organism: Mesorhizobium neociceri (assembly GCF_013520985.1). Taxonomy (GTDB): domain Bacteria; phylum Pseudomonadota; class Alphaproteobacteria; order Rhizobiales; family Rhizobiaceae; genus Mesorhizobium; species Mesorhizobium neociceri. The sequence continues at coordinate 549,417 of NZ_JACDTY010000001.1, forward strand.
AGCCTGAAGCACTACAAGGTGCTGCACGAGCAGAACGTCATCCTCTCGGTGGTGACGGCGCCGCAGCCGCTGGTGCCCGACAGCGAGCGGGTCAAGATGGAGACGGTCAACGAGCTGTTCATGCGAGTGACGCTGACCTTCGGCTATATGGAACAGCCCAACATTCCGCGCGCGCTGGCGATCTGCCGCAAGCAGGGTTGGAAGTTCGACATCATGACGACCTCGTTCTTCCTGTCGCGGCGTTCGCTCAAGGCCTCGCCCAATTCCGGCATGCCGGTGTGGCAGGACAAGCTGTTCATCGGGCTCGCCCGCACGGCGGCCGACGCGACGGAATATTTCCAGATCCCCACGGGGCGCGTGGTCGAGATCGGCACGCAGGTGGCGATCTAAACAAAAGGCCGCGCCCCCGTGGGCACGGCCTTTGTCATGGCGTCGGGACACGGTCTTCAGCCAGCCAAGGCGGCCTTGTTGGCCTCAAGGAACTGCTTGAGCGTTTGCGGCTTCCTGCCGGAGAGCGTTTCGACAGCGTCCGTCACCATGTCGATGCGGCCGGAGCGCGTGTTGGCGTCGAAGGAAACGATGACGCGAGCGAAATCCTCGGGGACGCCGGCCGCCTTCACGCCTTCGGTCAGCGCCTCGTCAGGCAGTTGAATGACTTCCAGCTTCTTGCCGGTGACGTCGCTGACAAGGGCGGCGATTTCGGCCGTCGTATACGCCTGCGGGCCGGTCAGCGTGTAGGTCTTGCTGTCGGTCGAGCCGGAAGCAAGGCCGGCGGCGATCGCTGCTGCCATGTCGTCGCGTGCGCCGTGGGCGATGCGGCCTTCGCCGGCGGACGTATACCAGCGTCCCAAGGCGATCGCGTGCGGCAGTGCCAGGAACAGGTTCTCCTGGTACCAGCCGTTGCGGAAGATCGTATAGGGAATGCCGCTCCCCTTGATGGCCTGCTCGGTGCTGTAGTGGTCATCGGCAAACAGGACCGGCGATACCGGCTCCGGATTGGGCATCGAGGTGTAGAGCAAATGCGAAACGCCGGCGTTTTTGGCCGCGGCGACGGCATTCTCGTGTTGCTTCAGGCGCCTGCCGCTTTTGAGATCGAGATCGCCGGTCGAAATGATCAGCACCTTGTCGGCGCCCTTGAATGCGGTTTCCAGCGAGGCCGCGTCGTTGAAGTCGGCGGGCCTGATGATGACGCCGCGCGCCGCCAGATCGGCCAGGCTTTCGGGATTGCGCGTGGTGGCGATGATCCGCGCCGGTGGAATTTTATGCGTGTCCAGGAGATAGCGGATGACGCCGCGGCCAAGCTGGCCGGAGGCGCCGGTGACGAGAAGGGTTTCGGTCATCGGGAGATCCTGATTTTGCGCCGATGTGGCGGGTGCTCTGGTGGTCTCAAAAAGAGACCAGCACTAAAATAGGAATTGACCCGGTGCCGTAAAGAAGGCAGTTTTTCGGGAGGTAGGCACGCGCAGGGAACCAGCCATGGACGGCAAGGTCATCAATCTGAAATCGAAGATGGAGATCTACAAAGCGATCAGCGGCGGCGGCAATATTGCCAATTGTCCGGTTCGTGATGTCATCCAGGGCGTCAGCGGCAAATGGAGATCGCTACTGATGATGGCATTGGCTGAACAACCCTATCGCTTCGGCGAGTTGCGGCGCCTTGTGCCCGACATTTCGCAGCGCATGCTGACCCAGACGCTGCATGATTTGCAGCGCGATGGCTACGTGCATCGTGAGGTGTTCCCGACCAAGCCACCGGGCGTTGAATACAGCCTGACCGATCTCGGGCGCTCGATGTTCGGCGCGTTTCATCAATTGATTCTGTGGGCCGAACGCAACCATGATGCGGTGCGCGACGCGCGGGCTGCCTTCGACGCTGGTGGCTGATATTTTGGCGCATGCCGCAATGGCTTGATTTGGCAGGGCCGCTGAAGGATTGTCCGGCCATTGGTTGGGCGGGCAATGAAAAAATCTCTCGACATCGCGATTGCCGGCGCCGGCCCGGCGGGGCTGGCCACGGCGCTCTACTTGAAGCGCGCCGGCCACAACGTTACCGTCTTCGAACGGTTCGATGAGCCGAAGCCGGTCGGCTCGGGACTGATCCTGCAACCGACCGGGCTGAGCGTGCTTGCCGATCTCGGCCTGCTCGACGACATCCTGGCGCTGGGCAGCCGTATCGAGCGTTTGCATGGCGCCGATGCCTCGACCGGCCGCATGGTGCTTGCAGTGCGCTACGATGCGGAGCCCGGCGGTCGCTTTGGCCTGGCGGTGCACCGGGCGGCGCTGTTCAACGTATTGTTTCGCGCCGCGCAGCGCCAAGACATCGCCATCGAAACCGGCGCCGAGATCGAGACGCTGGACGTTGGCGAGCGAGCGCACCTGATCTTCGACAATGGCCGTAAGGCAGGGCCGTTCGACCTTGTCGTCGACGCCAGCGGCTCGCGCTCGAAGCTGCGCCAGTGTCTCAACGATCCGGCCGAGCCACGGCCGCTCACCTATGGCGCGTTCTGGGCGTCGCTCGGCTGGCGCGACGGGTTCGACGAAAATGCGCTGCTGCAGCGCTACGACAAGGCCAGCGTGATGATCGGCGTGCTGCCGATCGGCCGGCCGCAGTCGGGCGCCGAAAAGATGGCGGCGTTCTTCTGGAGCCTGAAGCCGGCGGATGTCGAGAGCGTGCGCGCGGCGGGGCTCGGCGCCTGGAAGGCGAGGTTGGTCTCGCTGTGGCCGGAATGCGAGGCGTTCACCAACCAGATCGACAGTTTCGATCAGCTGTCGCTGGCGCGCTATGGCCACCACACGATGAAACTGCCGGCGGGACGGAGGCTGGCGGTGATCGGCGACGCCGCGCATTCGACCAGCCCGCAGCTTGGGCAAGGCGCGAACATGGCGCTGCTCGACGCCGCGGCGCTCAGCCATGCCTTGGCAAAGACGGGCAACGTCGAAGCAGCGCTGGAAACCTACGCCCGGGCGCGGCGATGGCATGTCCGGGTCTTCCAGTTGCTGTCGCTGGCGCTGACGCCGTTCTACCAGTCGGACGGCACGATGCTGCCATTCTTCCGTGACAGGCTGGTGGCGACCATCGCAAAGATCCCGCCAGTGCCAGGCGTGCTCGCCTCGATGGTGGCCGGAACGCTGATCGACCCGTTCAGGCGGATCGGGCTAAAGGAGGCAGACTGGCCAGATCATCCGGCTGGATCAAGGTCGAGAGAAACGAATTTTTCGCCCGCAGGAATTGACTCAGCCGCTGCGGATAGTCGGGTGCCACGGCGGCCTTGATCGAGGCGCGTTCGCTCAAAGCCTTGCGCCATGCCTGGACCAGCGGCTTGCCGTCCAGCAGGCCGAAACTGCCGATCCGGTCGAAGGCGTCGAGATAGCGGAAGACCGGGCCGTAAACGGCATCGACGAGGCAAAAGCGCTCGCCGTCGAACCACAGTCCGGCCTTGTCGGCCAATTCGTCCTCCAGGCGATCGAACATGGCTGACAGCGCTGCGGATTCCGCCAGGAAGGCTGCCTCAGTCGACGCCGAGTAGAAGCGGCCGATGGTGTTCAATGTTGCCGAGCCGAACTCAATCCAGGCGCGATGCCGGGCGCGGGCGCGAGCGTCGGCAGGGTGGAGGGGATTGGCCTGCGTCTCCTCCAGGAATTCGAGGATGACGGCAGATTCGAAGATCACCGTCTCCTCGCCATTTGCCTGGACGATGAGCAGCGGCACTTTGCCCAACGGCGAGATCGCCTTGAACAAGTCCGGCTTGTCGGCGAGGTCGATGGTGACGCGTTCGAACGGCACGTCCTTCTCGGCCAACGAAATCGCGGCGCGCTGGACATAGGGGCACAGATGATGGCTAACGAGAATGAGCTTGTCGGTCATGTCACTCGCCCCAGACATAGTTTAACGAACCGTCCTCGACGCGCGTCGACAGGAACATCAGGCGGGATGCTTTTGGCGCCGGACCCTCGAGCCGGTCGCCTGATGCCATGTCGAAGGCGGCGCCGTGCCATTGGCAGACCAGCTTGCCGTCCTTGCAGTCGAGCGGCCCGCCGAAATGCAAACAGACATTGGCGGCGGCGCGGATGCGATCACCGCTGCGCCAGACATGGACCTCGCGGCCGAAGAACGGCGCGATCAGGCTGCCTGTCGGCGGAATATCGGCGAGTTTGCAGATTTCGTGTTTCATGGGATTCCTCGGGCGATTGATGCAATTGCATTAATATAGATGCAGATGCATTGATCGTCAAGCTTGATGCAATTGCATCTATCGTCTAGGATGAGCCATGACCAAAACAGCCACGCCTTCGCCCGAAGCCATCAAGGCCTGGGCGCGCCTGATGCGGGTTTCACGCCAGCTCATCGAACAGGCTGAAGAGGCTTTGAAGGACAGCGGCTTGCCGCCGCTCGCCTGGTACGACGTGCTGCACGAGCTTGCAGAGGCGGGCGAGGGCGGGCTGCGACCGTTCCAGCTGATCGAGCGCACGCTGTTTGCGCAGTACAACATCTCACGGCTGCTGGCGCGGCTCGAGGCCGACGGACTGGTCGAAAAACTGAAGGCGGCCGATGACGGACGCGGTCAGACCATCCGCATTTCGGCCAAGGGCCGTGAGACGCGGCGGCGGATGTGGGCGGTCTACGGGCGCTCGATCATGGAGCTGGTTGGTGCAAAGCTCTCGGCGGACGAGTTGCGCACGGTGTCGGCATTGCTCGGCCGTCTGCGCCTGCCGCCTGCAACGGACTGAGCACGCCGCGCTGCGGGCCTCTGGCTGTCAGGCCGGATGGCTGCCCCAGAGAAAGGCCAGCGTCGCCAGCACACCCAGTCCGGCGCGCATCAGGTGCAGGCTGCCCCATTTGACGATCAAGGCCCTGGCTTGCGGATTGTCGGCACTTGCGTCCATCGCCTCCAGCACCTTGTTGGTCGGCATCATCACCATCAGCGTCCACGGCCAGGGCAGGATGATCAACACAGCGCCGAGCAAGAAGGCGAAGCCACCGGTCTGCCACCAGGCGATCAGGCCGAGAAGGAAGGCAACGATGGCGATCGATGCCTGCATAGCCGCGCCGCGCTTGTAGGAAGGCTGCCATTCCCTGAGCAGCGCCTTATCGTCGAGGCCAAGCCGCGCCGGTTGCTCTGCGACGCTGACATAGATCGCGGCGCCGGAGAATGCGGCAGCGACCGTCAAGGCAAGCAATCCGGTCAGCATCTTCGTTCCCCGAGGGCAGGCGTGAAGTGAACTGTCCGAACAGAAATAGGGGCTTGCAAGGCCAAGGACAATACGCCATAGAGGTGCCGAACCGTAACGTACGGTACGCCTGCCGCATTTGCCGGCCGGCAGTGCCCGAGGAACAACCGTGTTGCAGGCAAACGCCGACATCGACACCAGCGCGATGCTGACGGAGCGGCAGAAGGCCGTTCTCGACGCGGCCTTGCGCCTGCTGGTCGAGGAGGGTGACAACCTGACTATGACCGCGGTGGCGCGCCGCGCCAGCTGCTCCAAGGAAACGCTCTACAAATGGTTCGGCGACCGCGATGGGCTGTTGACGGCGACGGTTCAGTGGCAGGCCTCGAAAGTGCGTGTCGTGCCGGTCGACGGCGAGAGGCTCGATCTCACTTCGCTGACGGCAAGCCTCGAAGGTTTCGCTTCTGACTGGCTGAAGGTGATTTCGAGCGACACTTCCATCGCGCTGAACCGTGTCGCTGTCGGCCACGCCGGATCCGGCAAGGACGATCTCGGCGCCATCGTGCTGGAGAATGGCCGATTCGCGCTGGCCAGGCGGCTGAAGCCGGTGCTGCTTGCCGGCAAGCAGGCCGGGTTGCTCGATTTCGCGGATGCCGAAACGGCGTTCCGCAGCTTTTTCGGGCTGGTCGCCCGCGACGTGCAGATACGCTTGCTGCTCGGCGACCGGCTGGAATTGACTGAAGCGGCGATCGGCGGCGATGCCGTCCGGGCAACGCAACAGTTTCTCGCTCTTTTCGGAGCAAAAACCGGGCCGCAAGGCCTCTGATTCATAAAACGGGAAGGAAGACCAAAATGCGTGTCTATTACGATCGCGACGCCGATCTCAACCTGATCAAGGGCAAGAAGGTCGCCATCATCGGCTATGGCAGCCAGGGCCGGGCACATGCGCTCAACCTCAAGGATTCCGGCGCCAAGGAGATCGCCATCGGCCTCAAGGCCGGCTCGGCGACCGCCAAGAAGGTCGAGGCCGACGGGCTCAAGGTGATGAGCGTGGCGGACGCCGCCAAATGGGCCGACCTGATGATGATGGCGACGCCCGACGAGTTGCAGGCCGACATCTACAGATCAGAAATCGCGCCGAACATCCGTGACGGTGCCGCAATCGCCTTCGCGCACGGCCTCAACGTGCATTTCGGCCTGATCGAGCCGAAGGCTTCGGTTGACGTCGTCATGATCGCGCCGAAGGGCCCCGGCCACACGGTGCGCGGCGAATACCAGAAGGGTGGCGGCGTGCCGTGCCTGGTCGCCGTCAACCAGGACGCTTCGGGCAATGCGCTCGATCTCGCTCTGTCCTACGCCTGCGGCGTCGGCGGCGGTCGTTCGGGCATCATCGAGACTAATTTCCGCGAGGAATGCGAGACCGATCTGTTCGGCGAGCAGGTGGTTCTGTGCGGCGGTCTGGTTGAACTGATCCGAGCCGGTTTCGAGACGCTGGTGGAAGCCGGCTACGCACCGGAAATGGCCTATTTCGAGTGCCTGCACGAGGTCAAGCTGATCGTCGACCTGATCTATGAAGGCGGCATCGCCAACATGAACTACTCGATCTCGAACACCGCCGAATGGGGCGAATATGTCTCGGGCCCGCGCATCATCACCGCCGAGACCAAGGCCGAGATGAAGCGCGTGCTGAAGGACATCCAGACCGGCAAGTTCACCTCTGAATGGATGCAGGAATATCGCGCCGGCATGTCGCGCTTCAAGGGCATCCGCCGCAACAATGACAGCCATCAGATCGAGGAAGTCGGCGCCAAGCTGCGTGCTATGATGCCCTGGATCTCGAAGAACAAGCTGGTCGACAAGGCAAAAAACTAATTCGCGATTTCAGCGTTGAACAGCAAAGCCGGCGGAGTGATCCGCCGGCTTTTTCGTCAGTTCGCTGCGTAAGGGCACTCAGCCATAGTGCCAGTGCGGCTTCGGCTCGGTGCCGGTGAACTCGACGCCGATGCGGTCGTCGCGGCGCCAGCGCACGATGGCCTTGTAGCCGATGCCGTCGACCGGCACATACAGCAGGAACTCGTCCGGCACGCGCGCGTCGATCGGCACTTTCAGCTCGGCGCCGCCTGCATGCATGTTGCGCACCGTGCACGTGATCTCGGAATTGGTGATGCCGGTCAGGATCGTCGCGCCTTTCAGCACGCGCGCCCGGTGTTTGTTTCTCAATTCGTCGTCGGCCATGACGGCACGTCCTTCGCGACCGGATCGGCGCGATCGTCAGATGAGGGAACCGTATCATGGATAGGCTGAGCCGATAAACATATGGTTAGCGACGATCGTCTCCAGGCCTCTCTCCCAAATGGAAACGGCGCCGCGATGGGCGGCGCCGTTGTGCATTGTCGCCTATAGTTCAGCTATAGGGCGACCAGCATTGCTGGCGCGGGCCATTGTAGGGCTGGAACGTGTTGTCCCAGGACCGGTAAGACCGGTAGCGGTCATAGCACCACTGGACATGGGCGCTGGAAAGACGCTGCGTACGATAATAGCGGCGGGGCGCCGGCTGCACGTAGTAGCCGTCATTGTAGTAGCGGTTATTATAGTAGCCGTTGTTGTAGATGCTGCCGAGGCCGAGACCCAGGCCGAGGCCGAGAACCGCGGCGGCGCCGCTATCAAAATCGCGGCCGTGACGATGGCGATGATGGCGCCAGCGCCAGTTGTCGCCGCCATCCCAGTTGCCGCCATTATTCCAGTTGCCGTTGTTCCAGTTGCCTGACCGGGAAAAGCGACGGCCGTCGTGGCGGCGCCACCGCCAATCGTTAAAGGAGCGGCGGTCATTGCCGCCCGCCCAGTCGTCGCGAACCGGCGTGACCGTCGGGGCTGCTGTGCTTGTCGGCACAGACAGGTTTGGCTGCAGGATCGGGCCGGCGGCGGACGGCGCCGTGAGACCCGAGACGAGACCGAGCGCTATCAGCCCGGATTTGACCGTGGAAGAAAAGAGCGAGTTCATTGCACTCTCCAATCGATACAGGCCCCACGCCCAGAATACCCCAGGGAAGAAGCCTATTGATGGAACTTTCCATCTGAACGGAGGATGAACAAAAAGGTTCCATCAACCCAGGCGAGCAAGGGCGAAGCCCTTGTTTTCGACGCCGCTTGCAGGCAAAGGTCACGGCCATGTCGCTACGCCTCGCTACCTTCAATGTCGAAAACCTGATGAACAGGTTCGATTTCTCCGGCTACCGCAACCAGCTCAACGAAGACCGCACGCTGGCGCTTTTCGACATCCAGAGCGAGGCCGAATACAGGATGCTGGAGCAGGCGCGCGCCATCGCGCAGTCCGACGATACGCGCCAGCTGACGGCGCTGGCGATAGCTGCCACGCGCGCGGACATCATCTGCATGCAGGAGGTCGACAATATCGAGGCGCTGAAGGCCTTCGAATATGGCTATCTCTTCAAGATGGTGGGTGAGGGCTACCGGCAGAAATACACCACCTCCGGCAATGATTCGCGCGGCATCGATGTTGCCGTGATGATGCGCAACGAGACCGCGCAGGGCCAGCCGATCGAATTCGTGCGCATGACCAGCCATGCCTATGTCACCTTCGAACAGTTCGGCCTGTTCACGCCGGAACTGGCCGAACTCGGGCATCAAGCCAATGAGCGCATCTTCCGGCGCGACTGCCTCGAGGTCGACATCAAGGTCGGCGGCGTGCCGCTGACGCTTTATCTCGTGCATTTCAAATCGATGGGCTCGCCGCGCAACGGGCTCGACGGTCGCGAAGCGACGATGCCGATGCGCGTCGCCGAGGCACAGGCGGTACGACACATCATCGAGGAGCGCTTCAGCAAGGATCACGCCGCCGACAAGCGCTGGGCGATCTGCGGTGACATGAACGACTACCGGCAGCGGGTGAAGATCGAGGGCGACGCCGTCGACGGTTACCGCTTCCAGGTGATCGACGAGAGCCAGTCCTGTCTCAATGTGCTTACCGCCGGCGGCTTTTGCGAGAATGTCGTCGAGCGGCGGCCGGAGATGGACCGCTGGAGTTTCTATCACACGCGCGGACCGAAGGAGCGGCATCTGTGCCAGCTCGACTACATCCTGTTGTCGAAAGGGCTGGCGGCGAAGAATGCGACCGCCGTTCCCGACATCATCCGCAACGGCCAGCCCTGGCGCACCATCTTTCCGGCCGGCCAGGCGGTGGAACGCTTTCCACGCGCCGGCTGGGACCGGCCGAAGGCCTCGGACCATTGTCCGGTGGCGATCACCCTGGACATGGCCTGAGCGTGAGTTTCGACCTGCCGCGCAACGTCATCCTGCCGGTCGATGAAATCGACGTTCGGCTCGACCCGGGCCCGCATCCGTTCGAGCGCGACAATGCACAGGCCATCACTGATAACTGGCGCCGGGAAATCGCTGCCAAGCCGGCACTGTTCGACGGCACCGTGGTGCTGCTCTCGGCGCTCTCCTGGGGCGACAACCATCTCGTCGGGCGCTGTCACGCGGTGAAGTATTCGACCTTCATGCTGTGGCGCAAGAACCGGCAGGGGACCGGCGCCGAGCACGCCTATGGCCACGCCATGCTGGTCGCCGGCGACAATGCGCTGGTGGCGATCCGCATGGGCTCGCACACGGTCGGCGCCGGCAGTGTCTATTTCGCCGCTGGCTCGTTCGAGCCGATCGATTTTCGCGACGGCCGCGTCGATGTCGATTTCAACATGATCCGCGAAGTGCGCGAGGAGACCGGGCTTGACCTGACAGGCGCCGCGCGCGGCAGGCGCTACCATGCGCTGTCGACTTCGACCGGCACGGTTCTCTTCCGCCGCTACCACGTCGATGCGCCGGCCAGTGAGATCGCGCGGCGCATCTCGGCCTTCGTCGCCACCGAGGCCGATCCCGAGATCGAAGGACCGGTGATCATCCGCCATGCGGAAGATCTGCCGGAAGGGCTGGCGCCGCATATGAAGCCGCTGATCGAGTGGCATTTTGCCAACGGTGGCGAGGACCCCTGACCTGTCACGGAAACAGCGGCGGCAGCGTCTCCTGTGACTCGCTTTCCCGAGGTTCAGAGATCGCTGCCGGTTGCGGCCGGGTCGGGGCGCCGTCGTCCTTGTAGTAGTAGCTGTAGCCGTTGATCGCCGGCGCGCCGCCGAGATGCGCGTAGAGAATTTTTGACCCCTCGGGGAAGAAGCCCTTGCGGGTCAGATCGATCAGGCCCTGCATCGACTTTCCCTCATAGACCGGGTCGGTGATCATGGCCTCGGTGCGGGCCGCCAGCCGGATCGCGTCGTTGGTCTCGTTCGAGGGAACACCGTAGGCCGGATAGGCATAGTCGGGGTTGATGACGATTTCGTCGTCGCGCACAGCGCGGCCGAGTCCGACGAGGGCGGCGGTGTCATCGACGATGCGCCGGACCTGGGCGCGGGTCTGGTCCAGTGTCCCCGAGGCGTCGATGCCGATCACGCGGTCGGCGCGACCTTGAGCGGCAAAGCCGACGACCATGCCGGCCTGCGTCGACCCGGTCACCACGCACACGATGATGTAGTCGAAGGTAAAGCCGAGTTCGGCTTCCTGGTTCGCCACCTCTTCGGCAAAGCCGACATAGCCCAGCCCGCCGAATTTGTGCACGGAGGCGCCGGCCGGGATCGGATAGGGTTTGCCGCCGGCGTCCTTCACCGACTGGATGGCGTCCTCCCAGCTCTTGCGGATGCCGATGTCGAAACCGTCATCGACAAGCCGGCTGTCGGCGCCCATCAGCCGCGTCAGCAGGATGTTTCCGACCCGATCGTAGACCGCATCATAATGGGGCACCCATTTCTCCTGGATCACCACGCACTTCATGCCGATCTTGGCGGCGGTCGCGGCGACCATGCGGGTGTGGTTCGACTGGACGCCACCGATCGACACCAATGTGTCGGCGCCGGAGGCAATGGCGTCCGGCACGATGTATTCGAGCTTGCGCAATTTGTTGCCGCCCATGGCGAGCCCGGAATTGCAATCGTCGCGCTTGGCGTAGACCTGCACTTTGCCGCCCAGCGCCGCGCTCAGCCGCGGCAGATGCTCGATCGGCGTCGTGCCGAAGGTCAGGGGATAACGTTCGAACTTTGCGAGAAGTGACATCGATCTGCCTCCGCCATGGTCGTTTTCGGTCGGCTGAAGATAGGCGCAGTTATGCGAAAGGTGCTCTCGAACTTGCGTCAAGGGTTTTTACATGCTTCACAAATGAGCGATCTGGTTGCCCAGATCATCCATGAAGGATCATCGAAATGGAAGAATCTTCCACACAGGCTCTTGACCGGATCGACATGAAAATCCTGCGCGCCCTTCAGGCCGAGGGACGGCTGACCAATGCGGAGCTGGCGGCCCGCGTCAATGTCAGCGCCGCCACCTGCCATAGGCGCACGCAACGCCTGTTCGAGGAGGGTTTCATATCAGGGGTGAGGGCGGAAATCGCGCCGGTCGCGGTCGGCCTTGGCGCGCTGGTGATGGTCGGCGTCGTGCTCGATCGCTCGACACCGGAAAGCTTCGCCGCTTTCGAAGCGGCTGTGCTCGAGCTCAAGGAGGTGCTGGACTGCAATCTCGTGGCCGGCGACTTCGACTATCTCCTGAAGATCAGGGTCCGCGACATGGCGGATTTCAACAAGCTGCATGGGCAAAAACTGATCGCGTTACCAGGCGTTCGGCAAACCCGGACTTTCTTCGTCATGAAGGAGGTCAAGGAGAATGCGCGACTGCCGTTCTGACAGGCTTCAAGCGTAGCTCAGCGTTGCGCTTTTTGCTGCGCCGCCTTGCGATCGCTGCGGGCTGCGGCGACAAACAGGATTAAGCCGAGACCCAGCAGCCCACCCATCGCGGTCCCCATCGTCTGGCCGACGACCGCCTGGAAATCGCCGGTGACGGTGGAGCTGATCTGGCGCTTATTCGTGCCGCAGCGCGTCGATCGGATCGAGCCTGGCGCCGCGCAGTGCCGGGAAGAAGCCGAACACCATGCCGATCAAAGCGGAAAAGCCGACGGCGAGCAGGATGACTGCCGGGCTTGGCGCGAACGGTATGGTCAGCGCCGCCGAAGCGAGGCCGGCCAATGCCAGGCCGATCAGGATGCCGATGATGCCGCCGAGCAGCGACAGGACCGTCGCCTCGACCAGGAACTGGATGAGGATGTGCTTTTCATGCGCGCCGATGGCGAGCCTGATGCCGATCTCGCGCGTGCGTTCGGTCACCGACACCAGCATGATGTTCATAATGCCGATGCCGCCGACCAGCAGGCTGACGCCGGCCACCGCGCCCAGCATGCCGGTCATGGTGGTGGTGGCGCTGGCCATGGCGTCGGCGATCTGGGTCATGTCGCGGATCGAGAAATCGTCTTCGCGGTCGGGCGTGATGCGCCTTGTGTCGCGCAAGATGTCCTCGACGCGCGGCTGCAGTTCGGTGGTCGGCGTGCGGTCGTCGGCAGCGACGTAGATGTTGTCGATGTCGCGATTGCCGGCAATGCGCCGCTGGTAGGCGGCAAGCGGCATCAACACGACATTGTCCTGGTCCTGGCCAAAGCCGGTGTAGCCCTTGGGTTCGAGCAGGCCGATGATCTTGCACGAGGTGCGGTTGACGCGAATGATCTCGCCATCGGGCTCGCCGGCGCCGAAGAACTGCTGGCGCACCGTCTCGCCGATCAGGCACACGCCGGTGCCGGAGCGTGTCTCGGAATCCGAGAACGGCCGGCCGGAGACCAACTTCCAGTCGCGGGCGTCGAGATAGGCGCTGTCGGTGCCGGTGACGCCCGAGGTCAGGCTCTCGGTGCCGAAGATGACGCGGACTTGTTTCTGCGAAGCCGGCGCAATGGCGCGCGCTCCGGTCAGATGCGCGACGAGGGCTGCAACATCCTTGTCGGCCAGCGGCCGCACCGCCTGGTCGAGACCTCCCGGCCCGCCAGTGCTTGCAGGGCGGCCAGGGCGCACGACCAGCAGATTCGAGCCAAGCTTGGCAATGTCGGACTTGACCTTGGCCGTGGTGCCGGAGCCGATGGTCAGCATGGCGATGACGGCGGCGACACCGATGACGATGCCGAGCAGCGTCAGGAACGAGCGCAGCACATTGCGGCGGATGGAGCGCAGCGACAGGCGGACGGTTTCCCAGATCACGGTTAGGCCACTTCCAGTTTCGAGGAATCGGAAGCGACGTGGCCGTCGAGGAAGCGGATGGTGCGCTCGGCATAGTCAGCGACGTCGGCCTCGTGGGTGACCATGGCGATGGTCAGGCCGAGGTCGCGATTCAGCCGCGTCAGCAGTTCCATGATCTCGTGTGTGCGGGCGGTGTCGAGATTGCCGGTCGGCTCGTCGGCGACGAGCAGCGTCGGCCTGGTGACGATAGCGCGGGCGATCGCCACGCGCTGCTGCTGGCCGCCGGAGAGTTCGGCCGGCGTGTGATGCTCGCGCCCGACAAGACCGACCTCGGCCAGCGCCTGCATGGCAAGGTCGCGGCGCTCGCGGGCAGGCGCGCCGCGATAGATCAGCGGCAGCTCGACATTTTCCGCCGCAGTGGTGCGCGGCAACAGATTGTAGCCCTGGAAGACGAAGCCGATGTAGAGATTGCGCAGAAGCGCGCGGCGGTTGCGGTCGAGCCGGCCGGCATCGATGCCCATGAAGGAGTAGGTTCCAGCGGTCGGCGTATCGAGGCAGCCGATGATGTTCATCGCCGTCGACTTGCCCGAACCGGACGGACCCATAATGGCGACGAATTCGCCGCGCTGGATGGCAAGGTCGACGCCGGCCAGCGCATGCACTTTGGCTTCGCCTTGGCCATAACTCTTCCAGACCGTGTCGAAGCCGATGAGGGCAGCATTCGCGGCCACGGCGTCAGCTCCGCAGCTGTGAGGCGGTGATCACCTGAGCGCCTTCGTCGAGGCCGGACGTGATCTCGGTCAGTTCGCCGTCGGTGGAGCCGATCTTGACGTTGACCGGATGCGGCCGGCCGTTCTCCAGCAAATAGAGCGTGCGTGAGCCGTCGGTGGGCACCGCCACCTGCTGGCGGCGGTCGCCGCCGGGGCGGCCCATGCGGCCGGTAAACAGGTCGCTCAGGCTCAAGGCGCGGGCGGCTTGCTGTGCCGGCCGATAGCGGAAAGCGGTGGAGGGCACGGTGAGTACGCCCTTGGCCTGCCTGGTCACGACCGAAACGGTGGCGGTCATGCCGGGCCGCAGCAGCAACTCATTGTTATTGACCTCCAACCGCGCATTGTAGGTGACGACGCCGTCGGTGGTGACCGAGGCGTAGGAGATGTCGCGGATCTCGGCGTCGAACGGCCGCTCCGGAAAGGCATCGACGGTGAAACGTGCATGCTGGCCGGCCTTGACCGCGCCGATATCGGCTTCGTCGACCGCCGCCACCAGTTCCATGTTTCTGAGATCGGCGGCGATGATGAACAGCACCGGCGCCTGCAGCGAGGAGGCGACCGTCTGGCCGGGGTCGACCGAACGCGTCAGCACGATGCCGTCGATCGGCGCGTAGATGGTGCTCTTGGCAAGGTCGGTCTGCTGCGCCTTGAGGTCGGCCTGGGCGATGGCAAGATTGGCCTCAGCACTGTCGAGCGCTGCCTTGGAGCGGTCGCGCGTGGCGGTTGCCGCCTCGAGCGACTGGTCGGTGGCCATGCCGCGCTTGGTCAGTTCGGCGGCGCGCACCAGCGCCTTCTCGTTCTCGGCCAGCGTTACCGTGGCGTCCTCGACATTGGCGGCCGCGGCCTTGGCCGAGGCCTCGGCGCGCTCGATCTGGACCTCGAGCTTCACCGTGTCGAGCGTCGCCAGCACGTCGCCCTTCTTGACCTGCTGGTTCTCCTCGACGGACACCGAACGGATGATGCCGGAGAGCTCGCTCGATATGTCGACCTGGGTGAGCGGCTGCAGCGTGCCGGTCGCCGACACCGCGACGGTAAGATCGGCAATTGTGGCCGGCGTGGTGGTGTAGTCGATCTTGGCGGGAGAGCCGGCATACCATTGGTAGCCGGCGAGGCCAGAGGCAACCGCGATCAGCGCCAGCAGCGCGTAAAGCCAGCCGCGGCGGCGCTTCTTGCGCACGCCGTTCTGGTCTAGCCCAAGTGCCGCTTCGATGGCGGAATCCGATTCCGTCTTTGGCAGATTGACAAGCTGGTCCACGCTGGACCCCTATGAAAGCGTAATGTCCCTATAGATGCACAGATCAGGCTTAGCGGTTCGAATATCAAATTAAATTTCGGCCATGTTCGGATTGAGGCGGAAGGTTTTCCAAGATGCAGACGCGCAATTACTTGCTTTATGATGTGTTTACGACGGAACGGCTGGCCGGGAATCCGCTGGCTGTCGTGCTGGATAGCAAAGGTTTGGACACGGCCGCCATGCAGGCCATTGCGCGCGAGTTCAACCTGTCCGAATCGGTCTTCGTGCTGCCGCCGGACAATCCAAAACATCGCAACCGCATCCGCATTTTCACGCCCGACTATGAAATGCCGTTTGCCGGCCACCCGACCGTCGGCGCGGCGATCGCGCTGGCCGAACTGGCAGGCGAGGGCGAAGCCGGCATCTTCGTGCTGGAGGAGAATATCGGCCCGGTGCGCTGCGCCGTCAGCCGGCACGATGGCGCCACCTTTGCCGAGTTCGACCTGGCGAAACTGCCGGAACCGCTAGAGCTCGATGCCGATCCGCAAGCGATTGGCGCAGCCCTTGGCCTGGCGCCGCATGAAATCGGCTTCGAGAATCATCTGGTGTCGTTCTGGTCCGCCGGCGTGCCTTACGTGACCATCCCTGTCGCCAATCTGGAGGCTGCGGGCCGGATCAAGCTGGACAACCAGGCCTGGTCGGAACTCGCGCCGCGCAAGAGCGAATGGGCCTTCGCCAGCCCGTATGTCTATTGCCGCCAGACGGTGAACCACGACAGCGCCTTCCATGTCCGCATGATCGTGCCGGGCACGCCGTCCTACGAAGATCCGGCGACCGGTTCGGCGGCAGCGGCCTTTGCCGGCGCCATCATGCATTTCGACGCGCCAACCGACGGTATTTCGCAGCTGTGGATCGAGCAAGGGCTGGAGATGGGCCGCCCGTCGCGCATCCGCCTCGAACTCACTGTCGAAGGCGGAAAACTGGCCTCTGCGCGCATCGGCGGCCATGCCATCAAGGTGGCGGAAGGCAAGCTGTTCGTCTGACCGCCTGCGGCAGTTCAGCTATTTGTCGGGAAATGATTCCGGCAGGGCTGGACAGGACCGGTATCGGCGGCTATATGCCCGCCAACGCCGGTTTTACCGGTCGAGTGGGTGCGTAGCTCAGTTGGTAGAGCAGCTGACTCTTAATCAGCGGGTCCACAGTTCAATCCTGTGCGCACCCACCAAATTTTCAAGAAAATTGGTGGAAGACCTTGGAATGCGGGACGCGTTGACGCGCCTCGGCATGCCTCAATCATGGGGCAGGTTTGCCTAGCGATCTGGGTGCCGATCAAACAAATCTCAATTGTGGCAGAAACGTTACATCGCTTTTCATGGGATCGGATACAAACGAGTCATCGGTTTTCGCTTACACCCCAAGGAATGGCCCGATGCGCACACTGAAATTTGCCTTTCTTGCTTCGCTTGCATTTGCCACTCCCGCATTGGCGGCGGACCTTTCCCCGCTGCCGACCGAGCCTGCGGCTTATTCCTGGACCGGTCTCTATGTGGGTGCGGAGGCCGGGTACCTTTGGGGAAATTCAACTTACGACGGCGCCGGGTCTCCGGCTGGCCCCCCCTTCCTCAGCGCCTCCGTCGATCCCAAAGGCGGCTTTGGCGGTGCCTATGTTGGCTATAACTACCAGTTCAATGGCAACTACGTCGTCGGCATCGAAGCTGATGCCAATTTCGCCAGCGCCGATGGGGACGGCACGTTTCCTGCTTTTCCCGGTCCGACCGCGAGCAGTGAATTAAAATGGTTTGGGTCAGCGCGCCTGCGTGCTGGCTACGCATTCGATCGTTTCCTGCCATTTGTAACTGGCGGTCTTGCTATCGGTCATTACTCCGGCGCAACCAATATTCTAGGTGTGTCGACCGAGAACAGCGATAACATGGTTGGTTGGACGGCAGGCGCCGGACTTGAATATGCCGTGACCGACAATTTGATTGCGCGCGTCGAATACCGCTATTCCGATTATGGCCGTAAATCGCAACCTCCGCTGTTTGCCTTCCCGACGGAGCAAGTCAGGCTTGATCTGACCACCAATGATGTTCGCGTTGGACTTAGCTACAAGTTCTGATTTCGGACTGTACGTTCTTCAAAGCCTCGCTTCGGCGAGGCTTTTTTGTTGTGTGAATGGGCGGCTGGGGCGTCGTGGGTGTGCTCTGCCACACCCTTGCAGGCGTTTACTTCTCCGACACACCGGCCTCGGCAAAACTAGCCATCCTGGCGTGACACTCCAGCGCCGAGCGGACGATGTTGACGGCGAGGCAGGCGCCGGAGCCTTCGCCGAGTCGCATGCCGAGGTCGAGCAGCGGCGGCAGGCCGAGCGCTTCGAGCAGGCGGCGGTGGCCGGATTCGGCCGAGACATGGGCGGCGATTGTGTGGGCGAGGCCAGACGGGTGCAGCCGCGCCAAAGGTGCCGCCGCAGCCGTGCAGACGAAACCGTCGAGCAGCACCGGCACATTGTTGCGGCGCGCGGCAAGCGTGGCGCCGAAGATGGCGGCCAATTCGCGGCCGCCAAGGGCGGCGGCGATCTTCAGCGGATCGGACAGCGCGTCGGCATGGCGCTTGAGGCCGGCTTCGATGGCGGTGACCTTGCGCTTCAGGCCGGCATCGTCGACGCCGGTGCCGCGCCCGGTCCATTTTTCAGCACCGCCGCCGAACAGGGCAGTCGAAATGGCGGCCGCCGGCGTGGTGTTGCCGATGCCCATTTCGCCGAAGCAGACGAGGTCGAGGTCTTTCGTCACCGCGTCATAGCCGGCCGAGACAGCGGCGAGGAAGGCCTTTTCGTCCATTGCTGCTGTCTGCGTGAAGTCGCCAGTCGGATGGTCGAGGTCGAGCGGGATGACGTCGAGTTCCGCACCCGCGATGCGGGCAAGCTGGTTGATGGCGGCACCGCCGCCGGCGAAATTCGCCACCATCTGCACGGTGACCTCGGATGGGAAGGCCGACACACCTTGCGCTGTCACGCCATGGTTGCCGGCGAAGACGAAAACCTTCACACGGTCGAGCTTGGGCATGTCGCGGCCCTGCCAGCGCGCCAGCCAGGCGGCGATGGTTTCCAGACGGCCAAGGCTGCCTTGCGGCTTGGTCAGCGTGTCCTGGCGGCGGGCGACGGCATTGGCCGCGCTATCGCTGCCGGTGGGCAGGTCGAGACAGGCGGCGCGCAGTTCATCAAGCGATTTGAAGGGCATGGGGGAACGATCTCCGGAAGTGATTCAGGTGAGGGAAACGGATGCGACGAGCAGAACAGTGACCTCGCCGATTTGCTGCAGGGCGCCGATCGTATCGCCGGTCTGGCCACCGATCTGGTTAAGGCAGAGCGCACGCAAGGCGCTGAACACCAGCGCCAGCAGGATCAGCGCGGCCAAGGCACCGCCCAGCCCGAGCGCCAGAAGTGCTGCGGCGCCGAGCCCGGCGCCGAGAACAGCAGTCTGTGCCGAGACGGTGCCTGCGCCGGCCGACAGGCCGTCGCTGCGCGCCGGCGGCGCCAGATGCATGAACGCGCCGAGCAGGCCGCGCGAGGCGGCATGGGCGGCGATGAGCGCGAAGAGAACGCTGGTCGGATTGGCGAGTTGCGACAGCGCGCTCCAGCGGATGAGCAGCGACAGGCCAAGGGCCGAGGCACCGTAAGCCCCGATGCGGCTGTCGCGCATGATCTCCAGTTTTTTCTCAGACGTCCTGCCGCCGCCAAAACCGTCGGCGACATCCGACAGCCCATCCTCATGCAGGCAGCCGGTGGCGAGCAGCGTTGCGGCAAGCGTGAGCGCCGCCGCCGGACCGGCGGCAAGGCCGAGCTTTACCCCGATGGCGTAGACGACGGCGCCAACCACCGCCACCGCGAGGCCGGCGATGGGGGCCGCCCAGATCGCATCGGCAAGGCTGCGGCTGCGAAAGTCGAACACCGGCAGCGGCAACCTTGTGAAGAAGACGAGGCAGAGCGCGATGTCGTCGAGGGCCTGCCGGGGCGAGGGGACTGTGCTCATCCACCCCTCGCAATGGCGTGGAAGAAGGTGCCGCTGACATGGCCGCGCCGGTAGCCGGAGGCGCCGAGCGGATTGCCCTGGCCGTCGGCAAGGTCGGCCAGCGGCTCGTCATTGCCGGTCGCAGTCATCTGCGCATAGTGGAATTCATGACCGCGAATCACAGCGCCTTGCGCCCCCAGCGGACAGGCTGCGCGCAATCGCGCCTCGCGGTAGCCGAGGTTCATCTTGCGTTTGGCAAAGCTGGTGGAATGGCCGAGCATGCCGAGCATTACGTGGGTTTCGCCAGACGCATCCTCCAGCGCTTCGCCCAGCACCATGAAGCCACCGCACTCGCCATGGACGGGCTTGCTCGCGGCAAACCTTGCCATGCCTGCGCGGAAATGCATTGCCGCCGCGAGACGGCCGGGATGAAGCTCGGGATAGCCGCCGGGCAGCCAGCAGACATCGCAGTCCTGCGCCGGCGCTTCATCGGCGAGCGGTGAGAACGGCACGATCTCCGCGCCGGCCTTGCGCCAGTGAGCGGCGACGTGCGGATAGAGGAAGGTGAAGGCGGCGTCTTCCGCAAGCGCGATGCGCTGGCCGGGCGGCGGCAAGGCGTTTTCGAAACTGCCCGATGCCGGCGAAAATGGCGCCGCCAGCGCCATGATGGCGTCGAGGTCGAGCGAGCGTTCGACCATGTCGGCGAGACGATCAAGATGCGCCATCAAGTCATCATATTCGCCGGCCTGGACGAGGCCGAGATGACGCTCGGGCAGGTTCAGCGTGGGATCGCGAAGGATGGCGCCGACGACCGGCAGGCCAAGCGCTTCGATGGCCTCGCCGCACAGCTTGCGGTGGCGCTCGCTGCCGAGACGGTTGAGCACGACGCCAGCCATGCGCACATCGGGGTCGTAAGTGGCAAAACCCTTGGTGACGGCGGCCGCCGTCGTCGACTGGCCGGAGACGTCGAGCACCAAAAGCACCGGCAGATGGTAGAGCCGCGCAAGATCGGCGGCCGAGCCGGTTCGGCCTTCGGCAGCCGGTATTCCGTCGAACAGGCCCATGGCGCTTTCGAGGAAAATGAAGTCGGCATCCTCGGTGGCGTTGCCGGCCAACGCGTTGAGCAGGTCGGGCGACATCGCCCAGCTGTCGAGATTGACGCCGGAGAGCCCCGTCGCCGCAGTGTGAAAACCGGGATCGATATAGTCGGGGCCGGATTTGGCGCCGCGCACTTTCAGACCGCGCCGGGCAAGCGCGCGCAAGATGCCGATGGTGACGCTGGTCTTGCCGGAGCCGGAGCGCGGTGCGCCGATGATGATGGCGCGGGTCATTGCTCGCCCGCCAGTGCCGCGCGCATGGCGACGATGCCGCCGACGACAATCAGCGCCGGCGAGGCGAGCCCCGCCTCTGCTGCCGCCTCGGCGATGGTGGCGAGCGTGGCGACGACGGTTCGCTCCTGCGGCGTCGTCGCCGAGACGATGACCGCCGCCGGTGTCGATGGCGCCAGCCCGCCTTCGAGCAGCGACGCGGCGATGGTGGGCAGGTTGGCCATGCCCATATAGATGACCACCGGCTGGCCGGTGCGGGCGATTGCCGCCCAGTCGAGATCGTCGTCGGTGCCGGCGGCGTGTCCGGTCGCCAGGATGACCGCCTTGTTGATGCCGCGCATGGTGGCGGGAATGCCGATGGCAGCCAGCGCGCTCAAACCCGATGTCAGGCCGGGCAGGACGCGGAACGGGATATTTTCCCGCGCCAGCGCCAGCGCCTCTTCGCCGCCGCGGCCGAAAATATAGGGATCGCCGCCCTTCAGCCTGAGGACGCGGCGGCCGTCGCGCGCCAGCCGCACCAGTAGAGCGGTGATGTCGTCCTGCTTCATCGATGGTTTGCCGCCGCGTTTTCCGGCAAAGAACAGCTCGGCCTTTTCGGCAACGGCGACAACGTCAGGCGAGACCAGCGCGTCGTAGACCAGCGCGTCGGCTTCGGCCAAAGCCGCCAGCACTTCCAGCGTCAGGCAGCCGGGGTCGCCGGGACCGGCGCCGGCCAGCCAGACATGGCCCGGCTCAAGCCGCTTCGGCTTGAAATTCAGCCGCGCAAGCGCCAGTTCGAACGTGGCGTTTTCGCTGTTGGTCTTGCCGCTCACAATCCGTCCCGTCCGCGAAAACGCCGCTGATAGTGGGCGTCGTACAATGAACTCTCGCCAAACCCTTCCGCCGCCAGCGAAGAGCCGACGAAGATGATCGCCGTGCGCTCCATCGGATCGGCGGCGAGCAGCGCCTCGATGGTCGCTAGCGTGCCCGTCAGCACGCGTTCGTCCGGCCATGAGGCACGAAAGACGATCGCCACCGGGCAATCGCCGCCATAATGCGGCGTCAATTCGGCGACGACGCGGTCGATGGCATGGATGGCGAGATGTATGGCCAGCGTGGCGCCGGTGCGGCCGAAGCCGGCCAGCGTTTCGCCCGGCGGCATTTTGGAGGCGCGGCCGGAGACACGGGTCAGCACCAGGCTTTGGGCGACTTCGGGAATGGTCAGTTCGCGGCGAAGGGCGGCGGCCGCAGCGGCGAAAGAGGGAACGCCCGGTGTCAGCGTGTAAGGGATGCCGTGCTTTTCCAGCCGGCGGATCTGCTCGGCCACGGCGCTCCACACCGACAAATCGCCAGAATGCAAGCGGGCGACATCGTGACCGGCCTTGTGGGCAGCGACATATTCCGCCTCGATCTCGTCGAGCGACATCGGCGCGGTGTCGATCAGTTTCGTGCCCGGCGCGCAATGCTGCAGCAATTCCGGCGCGACGATCGAACCGGCATGCAGGCAGACCGGGCAGCTTGCCAGGAGTTTTGCACCACGCAGTGTGATGAGGTCGGCAGCCCCGGGACCGGCGCCTATAAAATGAACGGTCATGGCGCATCTCCGCTGATGGCGATGGCGCAGGTGACCGGGCCGAGCACGCTGCGAGGGCCGAGCAATCTTGCACCGGCGCCGGCAACCGCAAGAGCCGACGCTTCGGAGACCGAGGGTGTACCGGCGAGATCTTGCGAGAGGCCGGAGTTGCTTAGCGTCCCCGGCGAGGCTGCCTGAAGTGCTGAATCATCGACGATGATGACCGGAAGGTTCAGCGCGCGGCCGGCGGCAGCGATCGCTTCTTCGTCCTTCTTCAGCGCGGCAGTGGCCAGTGCCGAAATCGCCGTCATCGCCAGCCCATGCGCTTCGAGGGCGGTTTCGATCGCCGCCAGCACGTCTTCGACGCTCACGCCCTTCCGGCTGCCGATGCCCGCGACCATCATGGCTTCACCCAGCTCCATTGGGTGACCGGCATGGCCGGCCGCAAGGCCTGCATCGAACCGACCGGCGAAGCCCGCGCGATGGCGATGCGGGTGAGATCGCCGCCGCGCTTTGTGTGCTGGGCGAGGAGCAGAGTTTCCATCTCCAGCGTGACGGCATTGGCGACGAGACGGCCGCCGGCGCGCAGCGCCTTGATGGCGGCGTTCAACACGCCGGCATCACTTCCGCCGCCGCCGATAAAGATCGCATCCGGCGTGGCCAGCCCGGCAAGTGCCTTGGGTGCTGACCCTTCCACCACGACAAGGCCGGGAACGCCACAATGGGCGGCGTTACGGGCGATGCGGGCGGCACGATCGCTGTTGGCCTCGATGGCAATGGCGCGCATCGAGGGGTGAGCGAGCATCCATTCGATGCCGACGGAGCCGGAGCCGGCGCCGATGTCCCACAGCAACTCGCCACGCCTCGGCGCCAGCGCCGACAGGGTAATGGCGCGGATATCGTGCTTGGTGATC
The DNA here is from genome assembly GCF_013520985.1 of Mesorhizobium neociceri. Taxonomy (GTDB): domain Bacteria; phylum Pseudomonadota; class Alphaproteobacteria; order Rhizobiales; family Rhizobiaceae; genus Mesorhizobium; species Mesorhizobium neociceri. The sequence continues at coordinate 572,499 of NZ_JACDTY010000001.1, forward strand.
TGGCCGTCATGCTCGAACAGATGATCGGCGCGGCCAACGGTCAGCGGCAGGATGCGGGCTTCCGGTATCGATTCAAGTTCGAGCGCCAGCACGTTGAGCGGATTGATATCTCTAAGATCGAAGGCATCGGCGCGGGCCGAACGCTGCTTCTCGTTTGGCCCGCCCAGCGCCTCAAGAACCGTCAGCCGCGAAGTGCCGAAATCGAGTTCGGTGAGCAGGCGCGCAATTGCAGCAGGCGCATCGCCGTCCGATGTCAGCGCCAGGATGCGGGTCTTGGGCTGCAGCAGCGGCCGGATCAGGTCGAGCGGCCGGCCATGCAGCGAGACGGTCTCGATGTTCTGCAGTGCCCAGCCAAGCCGAGCGGCGGCAAGCGAAATGGCTGAGGGGGCAGGGATGACATGCATCTGCTCAGGCTTCACCTTGCGGGCAAGGGTGGCGCCCACACCGTGGAAGAACGGATCGCCGGAGGCGAGCACGCAGACCTGCCGGCCGGCAAGCGCCAGCACATCAGCCATGCCGGCATCGAAGGGCACCGGCCAAGGGCGCGGCTCGCCCTTGGTCAGCGAAGCGACCAGCGCCAGATGCCGCTTGCCGCCGAAGACGAATTCGGCCTCCGCGATCAGCCGCTTGGCCTCGTCGCCGAGACCCGCTAAACCGTCCTCGCCGATGCCGATCACGGTCAGCCATTTCGGTTTGGCGCGGCGCATAGCATCAGCAGGCATGATGACCCACCGCATTCTGATCCTTGGCGGCACCAGCGAAGCCCGGCAACTGGCGGGAAAGCTGGCCGCGCGCGCCGATCTTTCTGTCACCTTGTCGCTGGCCGGCCGCACCCAAAGTCCGGTGGCGCAAGGCGTACCGGTGCGCAGCGGCGGATTTGGCGGCGCCGACGGGCTGGCCGCCTATCTCAAGGGGACGGGCACCGACCTGCTGATCGACGCCACGCATCCTTATGCCGCGCAAATCTCCGCCAATGCCGCACAGGCCGCGCAAATGACTGGCGTGCCGATCCTGGCGTTGCGCCGTCCCGGCTGGAACCCTGTCGACGGCGACCGCTGGACGCTGGTGGATACGGTTGGGCATGCCGTGCTGGCGCTTGGAACGGCGCCGCGCCGCGCCTTCCTGGCGCTCGGTCGGCAAGAGGTCGCGGCTTTCGAGGTGGCGCCGCAGCATCATTATCTCATCCGCAGCGTCGATCCGGTCGAACCCAAACTGGCGGTGCCGGATGCGGCTTACCTGCTGGCGCGCGGACCTTTTCGCGAGGCGGACGAACGCGCACTGCTCCTGGAGCACCGCATCGATGTCGTCGTGTCCAAGAACAGCGGCGGCGAGGCCACTTATGGCAAGATCGCCGCGGCGCGGGCACTCGGCATCGAGGTGGTCATGGTGCGCAGGCCCGTCCTGCCGGGCGTGCCTTCGGCTGAAACCGTCGATGAGCTCGCCGCGCTGGCCGATCATTTGCTCGACCCCGTCGCGGAGCGCGGCGTGTAGACCAGCGCCGGCTTGTCGCCGCGCTTGATGATCCTTGTTTCCGGCGAGCCGATGATGATGCAGGTCGCCATATCGGCCTTTTCCGCCTCGACATCGGCCAGCAGAAACACCTCGATGCGCTCGTCCGGACGGCCGGCGGCGCGGCCGAAGATCACCGGCGTGGTGCCGGGCAGGATGGCGGTCAGGCATTCGAAGGCGCGGCCAAGCTGCCAGGGGCGTGCCTTGCTGATCGGGTTGTAGAGCGCGATGACGAAGCCGGCGCCGGCGGCCGCGAGCAGGCGCAGTTCGATCAGGTCCCACGGCTTCAGATTGTCGGACAGCGAGATGGCGCAGAAATCATGGCCGAGCGGCGCGCCGATGCGAGCGGCGACCGCCAGCATGGCGGTAATCCCCGGAACGACGGCGACGTCAACCGAGCGCCATTCGGTCGGGCCGGCCTCGATCGCCTCGCACACCGCCGCCGCCATGGCGAATACGCCGGGGTCGCCGCCGGAAACGACAGCGACGTCATGGCCCTCGGCGGCCTTGACCAGCGCATCCTTGGAGCGGGCGAGTTCCTCGCGATTGTCGGAGGCAACGCGCGTCTGATCCGCACGCAGTTCCAGCCGGTCGAGATAGGGCTTGTAGCCATAGAAGAACTTTGCTTCCGCCACGGCGCGGCTGGCCTCCGGCGTCACCTGGTCGGCATTGCCGGGCCCGAGGCCGATAACGGTGAGGCGGCCGCTCATGGCTTGGCTCCCATTCCCATAGCGCCAGGCCGGCCGGACCAGCCGGCGACCAGCACGATGGCGAAATACGGCGCCTTGTCGTCGAGCTTGTCGGCGAGCCGCATCGAGACGCTGCCGGCCATGGTGCCGCGCTCGACATAGACAGCGCGGGTGAGCTTGCCGGTTGCTTCCAGCGCCCGCCTGATCTTGGGCAGGTTGCGGCCGACCTTCATGATGACGGCGGCATCGGTATCGGCCAGCCGGCGGGTCAGTTCGAACTCGCTCATCGTGCCCGGCAAAACCGTCAGCACATCGTCGCCCTGGACGATCGGCACGCCGGTCTGCGACCAGCAGCCGGACATTGCGGTCACGCCGGGGATGACTTCGGTCGGGAAGCGATGGGCGAGCCGCACATGCAGGTGCATGTAGGAGCCGTAGAACAGCGGATCGCCTTCCGACAGCACGGCAACCATGCGGCCGGCTTCGAGGTGTTCGGCGACTTGCTCGGCCGACTGCTCGTAGAAATCGGTGATCTGCGAGCGGTAGTCGTCGTGATCCTTGTCGATCTCGGTGGTGAGGGGATAGAGCAGTGGCATTTCCAGCATATCCGGGCGGAAGCGCGCCTCGACAATAGCGCGGGCATTGCTGTTGTTGCCGCGCTTGGCGAAATAGGCGACGACGTCGGCCTCGGCCAGGACGCGGGCGGCCTTCAGCGTCAGCAGTTCGGGATCGCCGGGACCGGTGCCGACGCCGACGAGCCGGCCTTTGGGGAGCGCGTTCACAGGCCGGGCCTCGCCAGGGAATTGAGCGCGGCGGCGGTCATGGCGCTGCCGCCGAGCCTGCCGCGCACGATGGCATAGGGCACGCCATAGGAATTCTCGGCCAGCGCGTCCTTGGATTCGGCCGCACCGACGAAGCCGACAGGCATGCCGATGATCGCCGCCGGCTTCGGTGCGCCGTCGCGCAGTTTTTCCAGCAGATAGAACAGCGCGGTCGGCGCGTTGCCGATGGCCACGACGGAGCCCGCCATGCGTTCGCCCCAGAGGTCGATTGCCGCGGCCGAGCGGGTGTTGCCGATCGCCTTGGCGATGTCGTGCGTGCGTGCGTCGCGCAAGGTGCAGATCACCTCATTGCCGGCCGGAAGGCGGGCACGGGTGACGCCATGCGAGACCATTTCGGCATCGCAGAAGATCGGCGCGCCGGCTGCCAAAGCGGCGCGGGCGGCGGCAACGAAATCGCTGGAGAAAGCAAAATGGCTGGCGGCTTCGACCTGGCCGCAGGCATGGATCATGCGGATGGCGACATCGGCCTCGGCCCCGGAAAAGCGCGACAGGTCGGCCTCGGCGCGGATGATGGCAAAAGAGCGCTCGTAGATCGCGTTGCCGTCATGGATGTAGTCGTAGGCGGCCATGCTTATTTCCGTTGTTCAGTTTGGGCCTGTCGGTAAGCCTCGGCGATTGCCGCCGGCCCGAGCCTTATCAGGCAGTGGGCGGCGGTTTCGCCTTGATATCGTGCGCTGCGGACCATCGCAGCGACGCGACTGATGCCGCGCGCGGCGTCATAGCCCGGCCTGTAGCCCGCAGGAAGGGCCTTTGCCGTCGCGTTCACGACAAGTCCGGCTCCGTTTTCGCCGCCGACAATTGTTAGCGCCGCCGGACCGGGATGCGCACAGCCCTTGGCGCAACCGGAAATGTGAAGGGTGAAGTCGAGGATGTCGGCGTTTTCGGCGGCAATGGTTTCAGCGATGTCGCGGGTGGCGATGCGGCCGGAGGCGCAGGCAGGCGTGCCGGGGCAAGCGGCGATACGGGTGCGCGGGTCCGTGGGGGAGGTGACGAAGCCGAGGGCGGTGGCGGCGGCTTGGAGGGGGCGGTTGGCGGCTGATGGTTGGCCGAGGAAGAGCAGGGCACGGCCGGGGGCGAGGCGGATTTCGGTGGCGCCGAGGGCGAGGGCGTGTTGGGTGAGGGCGATGAGTTTTTCGGCTGGCATGCTGCCGTAGGGGAGAGCGATGCCGAGGGCCGTGGTGTTTGCGTTCAGCTCGAAAGTTCCGATAGGCCGGCGATCCTTCGCGCCCCCCTCTGTCCTGCCGGACATCTCCCCCTCAAGGGGGGAGATTGAGCTTTCACCTCGGCTTTCGCCAATCATCAACGCTGCAGTTGGAGTGCCTGCAGAGGAGCTGCTGATCTCCCCCCTTGAGGGGGAGATGTCCGGCAGGACAGGGGGGGGCGCGACGGAATGCCAACCCGCGAGAGAAGCCAATTGCCTCTCCGACAAATCCCTCGCGTGGGCCTCCTGGCCCTTCTCTGCAATCATCCTTAGAGCAGCAACCGTGATGTCGCGCGCCGCACTTTCATCGGCAAGGACGAGCGGCCTCGCGGTCTGCCCGTCACCCGCGACGGACACCTGCCACTGAATTCCAGCGCTGGCCCGCACCGCCTTCAGCCGCACATCAGCCGTCACCGCATCCATCGTCAATTGCCCGCCACCGTCGACAACCACCGACACCTTCGGTCCGAGCCTTGGCGTCAGCCCAGCCTCCTCAACCGCCGCCCTGATCCGCTCAGCCGAAGGCCGCGGATCGGCGACCTCCCGCGGATCGATGCCCGCCAGCGGACCGGTCTCGACCGGCACCCCCGTACGCACTGCTATCCCCAGCGCATCGACCTCCGCCGCGAGCAATGCTGCGCTATTCGCCGTCAGCCCGCGTATCTGCAGGCTGCCGCGCGCGGTCACTTCCATGATGCCGTTGCCGTAGCGCAGAGCCGATTCAGCGAGTCCGATCAGAAGCTTCGGCGACAATCCTCCCGCGACCGGGTTGAGCCGCACCAGCAGGCCGTCGCCGGTCTGCATCGGCGCAGACAAAGCCGGGCAGGCGCCGCGACGCGGGAAGGCGTTCATGCCGCGACCCCGAGCGCCTCGGCCTCGGCAATCAAGGCTGCGAGGTCGTCGTCGATGGAGTTGCGCAGGGGATGCCAGAGGCCGCGCCGGCGCGCCGACAGGAAGCGCTCGGCGATGACTTTGGCGGCGGCCGGGTTTTCGCGCAGGATGAAGGCACGGACGTCGGGATCGCCGACATAGGCGTCATGCACGGCCTCGATCAGGGCGCCTGAAATGGCCTGCGTGGTTTCGGCAAAGCCGATGAGACGGTCGACGGTCTCGGCGAATTCCGAGGCGCCGCGCGGGCCGTGGCGCATCTGGCCTGATATGAAGCGGGCATTGACGGCGCGGGCGCGCACCACCCGCGATACAGCCTCGCTGACCGAGCGCGGCTTTGGCTTCTGCGGGTCCGTGGTGTCGAGCACGATGACGTCGGCATTCCGCCCCAGCGCCGCAAGCGCTGCCGAAAAGCCGCCGATGAAGGCGACATCGGCAGAGCCTTCGAGAATATCGCGGCCGGGATCGTCGCCAGTGTGGACCAGCAGATCGGCCTCGGCGATGCGGGTCTCGAACGCGCCGGGCGAAGCGATGCCTTCGCCCTCGGCGCCGCCATAGGCATGCGATGTGGCATCGAGATAGGCGCGGCCGATCTCTTCGCGTGCGCCCCAGTCGCCGCTCGACAAAAGGTCCTCGATGCCGGCGCCGTATGTACCGGGCGAGGTGCCGAAGATGCGCGGGCTGATCTTGCCATCGGCGCGGGTTTTGGCGGCGAGCGGGTTTTCCGAATCGTCCTCGTCGCGGGCGGCAACGGCGTTGGCGGCGGCGTCGATCAGCGCGATCTGGGTCGGGAACATGTCGCGGAACAGGCCGGATATGCGCCAGGTGACATCAACACGCGGGCGGCCGAGTGTGGCCGGCGGCAGCACCTCGATGCCGGTGATGCGGCCGGTGGAAGAATCCCATTGCGGCCGGCAGCCCATCAGCGCCAGGCCTTGCGCAATCTCCTCGCCACCGGTGCGCAGCGAGGCCGAGCCCCAGAGATCGATGACCAGCGAGCGCGGCCAGTCGCCGTGCGATTGCATATAGCCGCGCACGACCTCTTCCGCTGCTGCTTTGCCGAGGTCATAGGCGGTCGGCGTCGGCATGGTGCGTGGGTCGGAGGTGAAGAGGTTGCGGCCGGTCGGCAGCACGTCGGAGCGACCGCGCGCGGGCGCGCCGGCCGGGCCGGCCTTGACGTGGCGGCCGTCGAGCGCGGCGAGCAGTGCCGACTTCTCGGCTTCGGCGCTTTGCCGGCGCATGGCGTCGGGCTCGTCGTCAGGTGCACGGCCATAGATGTGCAGACCGTCCTTGATGGCGAAATCCTTGAGGTCGCAGAGCCAGGCATCGATGCGGCGCAGCGCCTCGTCGGGCGCGTCGGTCCTGGCGACGCCGGCTTCGGAGGCGAGGCCGGTCTTTTGGGCCGTGTCGACGATCAGCCTGGCCAGCCGGTCGCGGCGGCGGCGGTCGAGGCCGTCGGCCTGGGCGTATTCGTCGACCAGCCGTTCGAGCTTGTGCTGCTCTTCGTCCAAGCCCGCGCCGGTCAGCGGCGGCGGCAGATGGCCAAGTGTGACGGCCGCGATGCGCCGTTTGGCTTGCGCCGCCTCGCCGGGGTTGGAGACGATGAAGGGATAAATCACGGGCAGCGAGCCGGTGACGATCTCGGGGAAGCAGTTTTGGGAAAGCGCGACTGTCTTGCCCGGCAACCATTCCAGTGTGCCGTGAGCACCGACATGGATCAGCGCATGGACGCCGAGCGATTTTTGCAGCCACAGGCCGAAAGCGAGAAGGGCGTGGCGCGGGGGGAGCGTCGGGTCGTGGTAGTCGGCGCGGCGATCGGCGGAGCGGCCGCGGTCGGGGGCCAGCGCTACGGTGACATTGCCGAAGGTGGCGGCGCGGAAGGGGAAGTGGGCTGAGGTCGGCGCTTGAACACCCCCCTCTGTCCTGCCGGACATCTCCCCCTCAAGGGGGGAGATTGTTCCTTCGTCTCGGCCTTCGTCAATCGCCAACGCCACAGGAATGACAGCGGCGACGGAACCGCTAATCTCCCCCCTTGAGGGGGAGATGTCCGGCAGGACAGAGGGGGGCGCCTTGCGCAAACCTGTCTCGCCTTCAGCCTTTCCCCATGCCGCCTCTACCGCGGCAATTGCAGCTGCTGGCAGGCTCTTCGAAAAGTCCCGATACTCCTCCAGCCCCAACCCATCGCCGCCCCGCTCCAACGCATCCAGCAACTCACGCGGCGTTTGTGGAATCCCTTCAACGCCATAGCCCTGCTCCTTCAGGTCATGCAGCATGGCCAGCACGCTCGACGGCACGTCCAAGCCCACGGCATAACCGGTGCGGCCGGGCGCACTCGGATAGTCTGGAATCAGGATAGCGAGCTTGCGCGTTGCGCGCGACGTTTGCTTCAGCTTGAGAAAGGCCGCTACCCTGTCCGCCACCTGCGCGACGCGATCCGGCTCCGGCCGGTTGGCGAAGGCGCGGTGGCCGAGCGCGGGGTCGGTCTCGCTTTCACCCTTGAAGGAAATGGCGCCGGCGAGGATGCGGCCATCGAGTTCGGGCAGCACGACATGCATGGCAAGGTCGGCGGGTGCCAGGCCACGCTGGTTGTTGTCCCAGACGTCGCGGCGGGTGGTGGCGACAATGACCTGGAAGACAGGCACTCCGGCACGGTCGAACAGGGTTTCGACGCCGGGTTCGGCACCGGAGGCGAAGGCGGTGGCGGTGATGATGGCGGCGGGTTTTAGCGAGGCAAGTGCTGTTTCGACGAAGGCGAGGGAGGTTGGGTCTTTGAGGCTGGAGACGAAGATTGGAACAGGGGTGATGCCGCGCTGGCGGAGTGCATCAAAAAGCGCGTCGATAGGCGCGATGTCGGCGGCCAGCAACATCGAGCGGTAGAAGAGGATGGGGATGACCTTTCCGTCTCCCTCGAGGGGGAGGGGGAGGACGCCACGGCCCGGCTCATAAAACCCGGCTTTCGGCACGGCAACCGGCTCAGCCGCCGCGACATCCGACCCGGCCAGCCCCGCCAGCCGCTGCATCAGCGCCGTCATATTCTCCGGCCCGCCCTCGCGGAAATAACCAAGCAAGGCATCCAATTCCGCGCGCGGCAGCGTCGAGGCTTCGATCAGCCTGAGATCCTCGTCGTGGCTCTCGCCGGGAAGCAGCGCCAGTTTTATGCCCCGTCCACGAGCCGTCGCGGCAAGCTGGTCGCAGCCATAGCGCCACCAGTCGTAGCCGCCGAGGATGCGCACCAGGATGACCTTGGCGTGGCGGGCGACGCTGTCGACCCAGAGGTCGACGGACATCGGGTGGCGCAAATCACGTAACGCGGCTAGCCGCATCGAGGGCAGGCCACCGGCGTCAGCCTTCCACGCCGCCGCCAGTCCGGCGAGGTCGCTGTCGGTGAAGGATAGCGCCACGATATCCGCCGGCGTCTGCCTGAGATCGACAGGCTCGGCGAGATCGTCGAGCGAGGCGGATGTGGTGGTGAGGATGTGCATCGTGGTTCGTGTTTTGCCTCAGCCGGCGAGTATACGCTCGATCGCCGGGCGGTTCAGCCCCTTCAGGCCAATGACGACGAGGCGCGAGCGGCGGTCGTCCTCGGCCGTCCAGGCGCGGTCATAGTAGTGATTGACGCGCGGGCCGACGGCCTGCAGCAAAAGCCGCATCGGCTTGCCGCCGACATCGACGAAGCCTTTCACACGCAGCACATTCTCTTCTTCGGCAACGGTGGCGACCCGCTTTGCGAGCTCGTCCGGATTGGCAATCGAGGGGATGTCGACGATGAAGGTGTCGAAATCGTCATGCTCGTGGTCGAAGGCGCCGTCATGATGCGACTTGCGATTCTCGATATCGTCCTCGACGGCGAGGCCGAGGCCAAGCAGTACGGAAGGATCGACCTTGCCATGCGCGGTCGATACGATCTTCACGGCGCGGGCAGAGTGTTCGTTGATAATGGCGTTGGCGCGGGCCGAACCGGCTGAATCCATCAAATCGCTCTTCGACAGGATGATCAGGTCGGCGCAGGCGATCTGGTCCTCGAATACCTCTTCGACCGGATCGTCATGGTCGAGCGTCTCGTCCTGGACACGCTGCGCCTGCAGGGCGTCCATGTCGTTGGCGACGCGGCCTTCGGCCAGAGCCGGGCCGTCGACCACGGCGATGACGCCATCGACCGTCACCCGGCTCTTCACGCTCGGCCACTGGAACGCCTGGACTAGCGGCTTGGGCAGAGCGAGGCCGGAGGTTTCGATCAGGATGTGGTCGACCCTTGGTGTCAGTGCGAGGATTTTGTCGAGCGCCGGCACGAAATCGTCGGCAACGGTGCAGCAGATGCAGCCATTGGCGAGTTCGACGATGTTTTCCTCCGGGCAGGTGTCGATGCCGCAGCCTTTGAGGATTTCGCCGTCGATGCCGATGTCGCCGAACTCGTTGACGATGATGGCAATGCGCTTGCCGCCGGCGTTTTCCAGGAGATGGCGGACCAGCGTCGTCTTGCCGGCGCCGAGGAAGCCGGTGACGACGGTGCAGGGAACACGGGATACAGATGCGGTCATGATCAGTCCTTCAGCATGTCGAGGGGCGGGATGCGGGCAACGAGGCCGCGCTTGAGGCTATCGGGCCGGCCGCGCCAGGGGATGAGGCCGTCGGTCGAGGTGGCGAAGAGCTTTGCGCCGGTGACGAGGTCGGCGCCGCTGTTCGTGGTCAGGTCGCCGAAGACATAGCTCCAGCAGCCGTCACGCAGGATCGCGGCGCTCAGGCGGCGCTTGCAATTGCCGAGACATTCGGCGGTGCGGACCCGGACATCGCCGGCAGCGGCGCGGCGCGTGTCCTCAGCCAGCGATTCGCCGGCGCGCGGATGGGCGTCGGAGCCGGTCTCATCGCGGCAGGAGGCGCAGACGATGACGGTCACGCCGGACAAGGCGTCACCATCGGCGGACGAAACATCCGCTGTGCCAGCCGAAAAACTGCTGTTCTGGTCCAAAAACCGGGCTCCTTGCCCGGAAACCCGCCAGGCGATCGGATACTTTGTCTCAGACGGCAGGTCTCCTGGCTCGCGGGTCATCGCCTTGGTTAGCCGCCTTCCCGGTGTTACCCAGTGGCTTTCGGCCTTGGCTCTTCGCTTACAGTTGCGGGGACAGCCGCGGATTTGAGATCGAAATCCCGCACCGCATTCCCTCTTGGCCCTTGCCGTTGCGGGCAGGGGACCGTCTGGACCGGATTTAGGCGGTTAGGGTAGTGGAAGTCAACGCACGGCTACGACATGGCAATGTCGGCCAAAGGCCGACCCAGACCGCCAGCCGGCGTCACTTCGATGCGCTCGAGGCCAAGCCAGCCCTGCATCTGCTTCAATTCTTCGAGGAGTTGAGCGGCGGTTCCAGGCGGCGCGCCGGGCTCGGCGTAGGCGGCGTGGACGCGTAGGACACTCGCAGGCCGGTCGGCCTTGAGGTCGACCCGCCCCACGATCCTGTCGCCGAGCAGGAAGGGCAGGACGTAGTAGCCATACTGGCGCTTGTCGGCAGGGGTGTAGATCTCGATGCGGTAATGGAAATCGAACAGGCGCTCGCTGCGCGACCGTTCGAAGACGACAGGATCGAAGGGTGCCAGCAGGGCGCGGGCTTCGATTTTTCGCGGCAGGCGCGCGTCCCGGTGAAGGAAAGCCGGCTTGTCCCAGCCTTCGACGCGCACTGGCAGCAGTTCGCCCGACTCGACCAGTTCCTCCAGCCGGCCCTTCATGTCGGCCGGCGACAGGCGGAAATAGTCGCGCAGATCGCCCGATGTCGCGATGCCATGGGCGCGGGCGGAAATGCGCAGCAATTCGCGGTGTGCGTCCTCGGCGGCCGGCACCGGCAGATCGAGGATCGCCTGCGGCAGCACGCGCTCGGGCAGGTCGTAGAAACGCTCGAAGCCGCGGCGGTGCGCCGTGGTGATGCGGCCGGCCCAGAACAGCCATTCGAAGGCATGCTTGGCGTGGCTCCAGCCCCACCAACCGCCCGAGCCCTTCTGGCCTTCCAGAGCCGAAGCGGCGATCGGGCCACGGTCGGCAACCGCGCGGTAGATCTCTTCGATATAGACAGCGTGCTCGCGGCCCCATTTGGCGAGACCGAGATACATTTCGTCGCCCTGCTCGGCGCGTTGCATACGCCAGCGCATCAGCGGCCAGGTCTCGACCGGAAGGAAGGAGGCCTCGTGCGCCCAGTACTCGAACACCGTGCGCTTGCGGGTGACGGCGGCATTGTCGAGCAAAGCCTGCGGGTAGGGGCCAAGCCGCGAATAGAGCGGCATATAATGGGCGCGCACCACCGCGCTGACGGAATCGATCTGCAGCAGGCCGGTGCGCGAAAGTACGCGGGCGAGGTGGCGGCGGTCGGGTATGCCGCCCGGCCGTGGGTCGGTAAAACCCTGCGCCCCAAGGGCAATGCGCCTGGCCATGGCGAGTGATATTTTGTCCTTCATCAAGATGCCTTTGCCCTGGTCCTGTCCGCGTATTTTTAGCCGGTGATTCCGGCGATGCTAGCAGGCTTGTGGCGGGAGACATGTCAGGAGACAAAAGTGGAGTAAAATGTGAAGGAAATCAAACAGGAGGGGATCGGACCAGTTTTTCCCGAACTGCCGTCCAGCACCCTCTTTTGAACAAGGTTTGACTTGCTTCGCTCAAAGCCCTGCGCTAACCCTCGCCGCGTTGCAGCAAAGGCACCTAAAACGGTTCAGCGGTTAAACTGTCACGCTTCCGCATTAGGGTTGGTTGCTGTAATCAAAGTGGATTGGCCGCCAACGGAAAGCCGCAGCATGAACGCATTGCTCAGTTCGTACCTGCCCATCGTCCTCTTCATCGCCGTGGCGGCGGTCGTCGGCCTGGCGCTCATCATCGCGCCGTTCCTGGTGGCCTACCGCAATCCCGATCCGGAAAAGCTCTCCGCCTATGAGTGCGGCTTCAACTCGTTCGACGATGCCCGCATGAAGTTCGACATCCGCTTCTACCTGGTGTCGATCCTGTTCATCATCTTCGATCTGGAAGTGGCCTTCCTGTTCCCGTGGGCGGTGTCGTTCTCGAAGATCGGCATGCTCGGTTTCTGGTCGATGATGGTGTTTTTGGCGGTGCTGACCATCGGTTTTGCCTATGAATGGAAAAAAGGAGCGCTGGAATGGGATTGAACGACAGTTCCGGTACGCTCGTCGCGCCCAAGCCCAAGGGCCTGATCGACCCCAATACCGGTCGCCCGGTCGGTTCTGACGATCCGTTCTTCCTCGAGATCAACAATGAACTCGCCGACAAGGGTTTTCTGGTCACCTCGACCGAGGCGCTGATCACCTGGGCACGCAGCGGCTCGCTGATGTTCATGACGTTCGGCCTGGCTTGCTGCGCCGTCGAGATGATCCACACCTCGATGCCGCGCTATGATTCGGAGCGGTTCGGTGTTGCGCCGCGCGCGTCTCCGCGCCAGTCCGACATCATGATCGTCGCGGGAACGCTGACCAACAAGATGGCGCCGGCGCTGCGCAAGGTCTACGACCAGATGCCGGAGCCGCGCTACGTCATCTCGATGGGCTCCTGCGCCAATGGCGGCGGCTATTACCACTATTCCTATTCGGTGGTGCGCGGCTGTGACCGCGTCGTGCCCGTCGACATTTATGTGCCCGGCTGCCCGCCGAGCGCCGAAGCGCTCCTCTACGGTATTCTTCTGCTGCAGAAGAAAATCCGCCGCACCGGCACGATCGAACGGTAAATCCATGGCCGCATCCCTGAGCGAACTGTCGACCTATCTCGGCGAAAAGCTGCCGGGCCGTGTCAAAGACGCGGTGCTGGCTTATGGCGAGCTCGGCATTTCTGTTGAGCCCGGTGACCTTATCGACGTGGCGACCTTCCTGCGCGACGATGCAGGCTGCCAGTTCATCTCGATCATCGATGTCTGTGGCGCCGACTATCCGTCGCGGGCCAAGCGCTTCGATGTCGTCTATCACCTGTTGTCGCCGAAGCAGAATTTGCGCATCCGCATCAAGGTCCAGGCCGACGAAGAGACGCTGGTGCCGTCGCTGACATCAGTCTATCCCGGCGCCGACTGGTTCGAGCGCGAGACCTATGATCTCTATGGCGTCCTGTTCTCCGGCCATCCGGACCTGCGCCGCATTCTCACCGACTATGGTTTCGAGGGCCATCCGCTGCGCAAGGATTTCCCGCTGACCGGTTTCGTCGAAGTCCGCTACGACGACGAAGCCAAGCGGGTGATCTACGAGCCGGTCGAGCTCAAGCAGGAATTCCGCAATTTCGATTTTCTCTCGCCATGGGAAGGGACTGACTACGTCCTGCCGGGCGATGAAAAAGCCAAGACGAATTGAGGCGCCAGAATGGCCGAAACCTCCGTCCGCAATTTTAACATCAACTTTGGACCTCAACACCCTGCAGCGCATGGTGTTTTGAGGTTGGTGCTTGAGTTGGACGGCGAAGTGGTCGATCGCGTCGATCCGCATATCGGCTTGCTCCACCGCGGCACCGAAAAGTTGATCGAGCACAAGACCTATCTGCAGGCGATACCTTATCTCGACCGGCTCGACTATTGCGCGCCGATGAACCAGGAGCATGCCTTCGCGCTCGCCGCCGAGCGGCTGCTCGGCATCGAAGTGCCGAAGCGCGGCCAGCTGATCCGCGTGCTCTATTGCGAGATCGGCCGCATCATGTCGCACATCCTCAATGTGACGACGCAGGCGCTGGATATCGGCGCGCTGACACCGCCACTGTGGGGCTTCGTCGAGCGCGAAAAGCTGATGGTGTTCTATGAGCGCGCCTCGGGTTCGCGCATGCATGCCGCCTATTTTCGTCCGGGCGGCGTCCATCAGGATTTGCCGGCGAAGCTGGTCGAGGACATCGGCAAGTGGATCGACCCGTTCCTGAAGTCGCTCGACGATCTCGACAAGCTGCTCACTGGAAACCGCATCTTCAAGCAGCGCAATGTCGATATTGGGACGGTGTCGCTGGCCGATGCCTGGGCCTGGGGCTTTTCCGGCGTCATGGTGCGCGGCTCCGGTGCTGCCTGGGACCTGCGCAAGTCGCAGCCCTATGAATGCTATTCCGAGATGGATTTCGACATCCCGATCGGCAAGAACGGCGACTGCTACGACCGTTATCTCGTGCGCATGGAAGAGATGCGTCAATCGGCCAAGATCATGCGCCAGTGCGTCGATCTGCTGCTCGGCAAGGAAAGCGTCGGGCCGGTGTCGAACCTCGACGGCAAGGTGGTGCCGCCCAAGCGCCAGGCGATGAAGCGCTCGATGGAAGCGCTGATCCACCACTTCAAGCTCTACACCGAAGGTTATCGCGTGCCGGCCGGTGAGGTCTATGCCGCGGTCGAAGCGCCGAAGGGCGAATTCGGCGTCTACCTCGTCTCCGACGGCTCCAATAAGCCCTACCGCTGCAAGCTGCGCGCCCCCGGTTTCGCGCATCTGCAAGCCATGGATTTCCTCTGCCGCGGCCACATGCTGGCCGACGTCACCGCCGTGTTGGGTTCACTCGATATCGTCTTTGGTGAGGTCGATCGGTAGCAATGAATGCTCTTGTCACCGCAGCGGTTCTGGCAATGGCGACCCAGGTTCCTGCTTGGGGTCCCGATGGTCGGCTGCTGTCGAGAGACTTGGTCAAGATCGGGTTTGAGCTGGTCGCTGAAGGTGACTTGTTGATGGGGCGCACATACGAGAGGCACGCGCCGATGGATCAGGATTTTGTTATTCATTCCCGTCCGGCGTGCCCGATCGAGACGTTCGTAGCCCAGGTGCCCGGCCGGCCGAGGCCTTACTGTGTCTCTTGGGTTGATGATCGGTATGATGAGTATGTCCGCCTGAAGCGCGGTAAAGAAGAGTTTGTGTGCGTGATAGGGCAATCTGAGAACTGCTATCGCGTCTCCAGTTCACTTCAATAAGAAAACATAAAAGCGAAACTCCATGTCAGTCCGCCGTCTCGCAGAAGCCAGCGTCCAGCCAGCCACCTTCGCCTTCAACCGGGCGAATGCGGCGGTGGCCAAGCAATGGATCAAGAAATATCCGAAGGGCCGCGAGCAGTCGGCGATCATTCCCTTGCTGATGATCGCGCAGGAGCAGGAAGGCTGGGTCACCAAAGCGGCGATCGAGACGATTTCGGACATGCTCGGCATGCCGCGCATTCGCGGGCTTGAGGTTGCGACGTTCTACACGCAGTACCAGCTCAATCCGGTCGGCACCCGCGCGCATATCCAGGTCTGCGGCACCACGCCCTGCATGCTGCGCGGTTCGGAAGCGCTGATGGATGTGTGCCGCTCGAAAATCCATCACGACCAGTTCCACACCAACGACAAGGGCACGCTGTCGTGGGAGGAGGTCGAGTGCCTTGGCGCCTGCGTCAACGCGCCGATGGTGATGGTCTTCAAGGATACGTTCGAGGATTTGACGCCGGAACGGCTGGCCGAAATCATCGATCTTTACGATGCGGGCAAGGGTGCCACGGTTCCCACGGGACCGCAGAACGGCCGCACCGGCTCGGAGCCGGCCCCCGGCCTGACGACGCTGAAGAGCGAAAAGGCGATCCTGAAGTCGACCCGCGACAAGGAAGCCAAAGCGGCGACCAAGGCTGCCAAAGCGGCGCCAGCCGCAGTTGCGCCGGCCGCTACGGTTTCGCAGGCGCCGGCCGTAGCGCCGGTTGCGCCGTCCAAGGCCGGCAAGCCAAAGACCGATGCTCCAGAGACCAGTCCGGCTCTGAAGTCGCCATCGCCGGTCAAGGTCGCGCCCGAGGTGGAAAAAGCAGCGAGCGTTGCCGCACCGCTGCATTCGGCTGCCAATGCCAATCTGGCTGCGCCGGAAGTCGAGGAGGTCTCGAAACAGCGCAGCGGCCCCAGGAACAAAGCCGAGCCGGCGACTGCCTTCAAGGCGCCGGAAGTCAAGATTCCAGCCGCCAAGCCGGCAAAACCGTCGCTCGAGGACAAGAACCGTCCGGCCGGCATCGACAGGCCGGCGGCGGTCGACGATCTCAAGCTGATCTCCGGCGTCGGCCCGAAGATCGAAGGCATCCTGCACACGCTGGGCATCTTCACCTTCGCGCAGGTCGCTTCGTGGAAGAAGGCAGAGCGCGACTGGGTGGACGGCTATCTCGCCTTCCACGGCCGCATCGACCGCGACGACTGGGTCGGCCAAGCCAAGGCGCTCGCCAAGGGCGGCGTCGCCGAATACATCCGCGTCTTCGGCAAGAAGCCGGTCTGAGGGTAAGAAAAATGCTTCAGGACAAAGACCGCATCTTCAACAATATCTACGGCCTCTTCGACAAGTCGCTGGCGGGCGCCATGGCGCGCGGCGCTTGGGACAACACGCCTGGCATCATCGCCAAGGGGCGCGACTGGATCGTCAACGAGATGAAGGCGTCGGGTCTGCGCGGCCGTGGCGGCGCCGGCTTCCCGACCGGGTTGAAATGGTCGTTCATGCCCAAGCAGAGCGATGGAAGGCCGAGCTATCTCGTTGTCAACGCTGACGAATCCGAGCCCGGCACCTGTAAGGACCGCGACATCCTTCGAAACGATCCGCACACGCTGGTCGAGGGCTCTTTCATTGCCGGCTTCGCCATGGGCGCGGTCGCCGCTTACATCTATGTTCGCGGCGAGTTCATCCGCGAGCGCGAGGCGCTGCAGCGCGCCATCGACGAGGCCTACGAGGCCAAGCTGATCGGCAAGAACAACACGTCCGGCTACGATTTCGACATCTACATGCATCACGGCGCCGGCGCCTACATCTGCGGCGAGGAAACCGCACTGCTCGAAAGCCTCGAAGGCAAGAAGGGCCAGCCCAGGCTGAAGCCGCCATTCCCGGCCAATGTCGGCTTGTACGGTTGTCCGACAACCGTGAACAATGTCGAGTCGATCGCGGTGGCGCCGACCATTTTGCGCCGGGGTGCTGCCTGGTTCTCGTCCTTTGGCCGGCCCAACAATGTCGGCACCAAGCTGTTTTGCATCTCCGGCCACGTCAACAATCCGTGCACCGTCGAAGAGGCGATGTCGATCCCGTTTCGCGAGCTGATCGAGACGCATTGCGGCGGCATTCGCGGCGGCTGGGACAATCTCCTGGCGGTCATTCCGGGCGGCGCTTCGGTGCCGCTGGTGCCGGCTGAGCAGATCATCGATGCGCCGATGGATTTCGACGCACTGCGCGATCTCAAATCCGGCCTCGGCACGGCGGCTGTCATCGTCATGGACAAGTCGACGGATATCGTGAAGGCGATTGCCAGGCTGTCCTATTTCTACAAGCACGAAAGCTGCGGCCAGTGCACGCCGTGCCGCGAAGGCACCGGCTGGATG
Source organism: Mesorhizobium neociceri (assembly GCF_013520985.1). Lineage (GTDB taxonomy): Bacteria > Pseudomonadota > Alphaproteobacteria > Rhizobiales > Rhizobiaceae > Mesorhizobium > Mesorhizobium neociceri. The sequence goes on from NZ_JACDTY010000001.1 coordinate 589,915, forward strand.
TGGCGGGTGATGGAGCGGCTGGTGCGCGGCGAGGCGCAGAAGCGCGAGATCGACATGCTGCTCGACGTCACCAAGCAGGTGGAAGGCCATACGATCTGCGCGCTGGGCGATGCCGCGGCGTGGCCGATCCAGGGGCTGATGCGGCATTTCCGCGGCGAAGTGGAGCGGCGCATCGACGAGTTTTCGCGCAACGCGCACCGGGCCGAACCGGTGATGGTGGCGGCGGAATAGATTTGGAATGCGGGCGCGAGCCCGGGACTGAACGTGCGGGGCGGGGCAAACGAAGAATCGACCAGGAGATTTCTATGGCGCCGTATTCGAACCCTTTGATGCCCAAATTGGACCAGCTTGAGAAGATGAACCAGGATTTGACCAGGATGATGCCGAAGGAGATGGCCAGCGCCGTCAACCTTCTCGCGCATCCTGTCGCGGGTGCCGCCGCCATGTCGGCGCTTGGCCTCGGCCTTGCCAACCACGCCTTTGGCGTGTGGCTCGGCGCATGGTCCGGTGCCGCCGAGGCATCGCAGCGGATTTTCCAGCCGATGATCGACGATTACGAGCAGCGCGCCGAGCGTTATTCGGAGACCGCCCCCGCCACCAAGGCGCGCGCGGCGACCAAAACCCTGATCGCCGAGGCGCAGACTTTCGCGCAGGACGTGACCGATATTGCCGCCCGCACCGTCGATGCCGAGCCGGAGAAGGCGGATCCGGTCGCCGAAGACGCGACGACCGGATTGATGCCGGAGGATTTCAGGCAGCCCAAGACCATTGCGCGTCCGTCGAAGCCGTCGGATCTCAAGGCGATAGCGGGTGTTGGGCCGAAGCTTGAAAAAGTGCTGAACGGCCTCGGCATCTGGACCTATGCCCAGATCGCCGCATGGACGCCGGAGGAGATCGCCTGGGTCGAGGACTACCTGTCGCTTAAGGGCCGCATCGGCCGCGACGAGTGGACCCGCCAGGCGGCGGCGCTGACGCTGGCCGCCAAGGCGAAGAGGTAGGGGGCAGGCATGGATTTCCACGACAGGAGCGAAGTTCTCGATGTGCGCAATGCCATCGTCAGCAACTCCAGATTTGACGATGTGAACCTGGCGAACACGCAGTTTCACAACTTCAACCTGTCGGCGGCCCTGGTGGACGACGCGAACCTCTCGAACGCGTCTTTCAGCAATGTGAATATGAGCAACGTGAAGATAGAAAACGCTGAAGTCGCCGGCATGATGATCAATGGCATCAGGCTGAGCGATCTGTTTCAGGCATATGAGACGGCGAAGACCGCCGGGGGCAATTGATGGCAAAGCTCAAGGTCGACGGGAAAGAGATCACTGTACCCGACCACTACACGCTGCTGCAGGCGGCCGAGGACGCGGGCGCGGAAGTGCCGCGCTTCTGCTTCCATGAGCGGCTGTCGATCGCCGGCAATTGCCGCATGTGCCTGATCGAGGTGAAGGGCGGGCCGCCCAAGCCGCAGGCCTCCTGCGCCATGGGCGTGCGCGACCTGCGCCCCGGCCCGAATGGCGAGGTGCCGGAAATCTTCACCAACACGCCGATGGTCAAGAAGGCCCGCGAAGGCGTGATGGAGTTCCTGCTGATCAACCATCCGCTGGACTGCCCGATCTGCGACCAGGGCGGCGAGTGCGACCTGCAAGACCAGGCAATGGCTTTCGGCGTCGATTCCTCGCGGTATCACGAGAACAAGCGCGCGGTCGAAGACAAGTATATCGGCCCGCTGGTCAAGACGGTGATGAACCGCTGCATCCACTGCACGCGCTGCGTCCGCTTCACCACGGAAGTTGCGGGCATCTCCGAGCTCGGCCTGATCGGCCGCGGCGAGGATGCCGAGATCACCACCTATCTCGAAAGCGCCATGACCTCGGAACTGCAGGGCAATGTCATCGACCTCTGCCCGGTCGGCGCGCTGACTTCGAAGCCGTTCGCCTTCCAGGCGCGGCCGTGGGAGCTGACCAAGACCGAATCCATCGACGTGATGGACGCCGTCGGTTCGGCGATCCGCGTCGATAGCCGTGGCCGCGAAGTGATGCGCATCCTGCCGCGCGTCAACGAGGCGGTGAACGAGGAGTGGATTTCCGACAAGACCCGCTTCATCTGGGACGGCTTGCGCACGCAGCGCCTGGACCGCCCCTATGTGCGCAAGGACGGCAAGCTGGTGCCGACCAGCTGGGCCGAGGCTTTTTCGGCGATCAAGGATGCGGTTTCGAAGGCGGCACCCGAAAAGATCGGCGCCATTGCCGGCGATCTTGCGGCGGTTGAGGAAATCTACGCGCTGAAGCAGCTTATGGCTGCGCTCGGCTCCAAGAACACCGATTGCCGCCAGGATGGCGCCGCACTCGATCCGGCGCTCGGCCGCGCCAGCTACATCTTCAACCCGACCATCGAAGGCATCGAGCAGGCCGATGCGGTGCTGATCATTGGCGCCAATCCGCGCTTCGAGGCTTCTGTGCTCAACGCCCGCATCCGCAAGCGCTGGCGCATCGGCAACCTGCCGGTCGGTGTCATCGGCGAGGTCGGCGACACACGCTACGACTATGAGCAGCTCGGCGCCGGTCCGGAATCGCTGAAAGATCTGGCCGACGGCAACGGCAAGTTCTTCCAGGTGCTGAAGAAGGCGACGCATCCGCTGATCATCGTCGGCCAGGGCGCGCTGGCGCGCGCCGACGGTGCGGCCGTGCTCGGCCAGGCGGCGAAGCTCGCTGCCGCGATCAATGCTGCCCGCGCCGACTGGAACGGCTTTGCCGTGCTGCACAATGCAGCTGCCCGTGTCGGCGGCCTCGATGTCGGCTTCGTGCCGGGCGAGGGCGGCAAGAATGTCGCCGGCATGCTCGGCGAGAGCGACGTGCTGTTCCTGCTCGGCGCCGACGAGATCGACATGTCGAAGACCGGCGGCGCCTTCGTCGTCTATGTCGGCACCCATGGCGACGCCGGCGCGCATCGCGCCAATGTCATCCTGCCGGGTGCTGCCTACACCGAGAAGTCGGGCACCTATGTCAACACCGAGGGCCGCGTGCAGCAGACCAACCGCGCCGGTTTCGCGCCGGGCGATGCGCGCGAGGACTGGGCGATCCTGAGGGCGCTGTCGGATGTGCTCGGCAAGAAGCTGCCCTTCGATTCGCTGCAGCAGCTGCGCGCCAAACTCTATGGCGAATACCCACATCTCGCCCGCATCGATCATGTCGAGGCCGGCAATGCCGACGACATCGCCAAGGTGGCGAAGCTCGGCGGGCGGCTGAACAAGGGCACCTTCACCTCGCCGGTCACGGATTTCTATCTGACCAACCCGATCGCGCGGGCGTCGGCCGTGATGGCTGAGTGCTCGGCGCTGGCGAAGAGCGGCTTCAAGCAGGCGGCGGAATAAGCATGGACACTTTCTTCTCCTTCTATGTGGTGCCGGCGCTCTGGATTGTGGCCCAGTCGGTGTTCCTCATCGTTGTCCTGCTGATCGGGGTCGCCTATCTGCTTTATGCCGACCGCAAGATCTGGGCGGCGGTGCAGCTGCGCCGTGGCCCGAACGTCGTCGGCCCATGGGGCACGCTGCAGGCTTTCGCCGACCTGTTGAAGTTCGTCTTCAAGGAGCCGGTCATTCCGTCCGGCGCCAACAAAGGCGTTTTCCTGCTGGCGCCGCTGGTGTCGGCGGTGCTCGCGATCTCGGCCTGGGCGGTCATTCCCGTCAATGCCGGCTGGGCGATCGCCAACGTCAATGTCGGCATCCTCTACGTCTTCGCCATCTCCTCGCTCGAGGTCTATGGCGTGATCATGGGTGGCTGGGCGTCGAACTCGAAATACCCGTTCCTCGGCGCGTTGCGCTCGGCGGCGCAGATGGTGTCCTACGAAGTCTCGATCGGCTTCGTCATCGTCACCGTGCTGCTTTGCGTCGGCTCGCTCAACCTGTCGGACATCGTGATGTCGCAGCAGGACGGGCTGGGCACCAAGCTTGGCCTGCCCAACAGCTTCCTCGACTGGCACTGGCTGGCGCTGTTCCCGATGTTCGTCATCTTTTTCATCTCGGCGCTGGCTGAGACCAATCGCCCGCCCTTCGACCTGGTGGAAGCCGAGTCGGAACTCGTCGCCGGCCACATGGTCGAATATTCGTCGACGCCGTTCCTGTTGTTCTTCCTCGGCGAATATGTCGCCGTGGTGCTGATGTGCGCGCTGGCGACCATCCTGTTTCTCGGCGGCTGGCTGCCACCCTTCGACTTCGCGCCCTTCACCTGGGTGCCCGGGGTGATCTGGTTCGTGCTCAAGATCTGCCTGATGTTCTTCATGTTCTCCATGGTGAAGGCTTTCGTGCCGCGCTATCGCTACGACCAGCTGATGCGCCTTGGCTGGAAAGTCTTCCTGCCGATCTCGCTGGCGATGGTGGTGATCGTCGCTGCCTTCCTCAAGATCACGGGGTTTGCGTGATGTCCGCTCTTGGCCAAGCCGCAAAATCGCTGCTGCTGCAGGATTTCGTCAGCGCCTTCTTCCTGTCGATGCGCCAGTTCTTCGCGCCGAAGGAGACGATCAACTATCCGCACGAGAAAGGGCCGGTGAGCCCGCGCTTCCGGGGCGAGCATGCACTGCGCCGCTATCCCAATGGCGAGGAACGCTGCATTGCCTGCAAGCTATGCGAAGCGATCTGCCCGGCGCAGGCGATCACAATCGAAGCCGGCCCGCGCCGCAATGATGGTACGCGCCGCACGGTGCGCTACGACATCGACATGGTGAAGTGCATCTATTGCGGCTTCTGCCAGGAAGCCTGCCCGGTCGACGCCATCGTCGAGGGGCCGAATTTCGAATTCGCGACGGAGACGCGCGAGGAGCTTTACTACGACAAGGACAGGCTGTTGGCGAATGGCGACCGGTGGGAGCGCGAACTGGCGCGCAACATCTCGTTGGACTCGCCCTATCGCTGACATTTGACGCATGGACGGGGCGAGGGGCCTCGTCCATAGGATGATCCCGAAAAGTTGCAGACTTTTCGGACAAGATCATCCTCCGGAAATTCTAAGTGGCCCATGTTTCTTTCGATCGGGTCTTTTAACCCGATCGGAACATGGGCTAGGAAACACGCAACTTGCCGGCCGGAGGCGGTCGCAAACATCGAACAGGACGAGCGTCCTGTTTCGGACAGGAACCCGGGGGATCCCCAATGCTGAGTGGACTAGAGGCGGCCTTTTTCTACCTCTTCGCCTTTGTCGCGGTGGCGTCTGCGTTCATGGTCATTTCGGCGCGCAACCCCGTGCATTCCGTGCTGTTCCTGATCCTGACCTTCTTCAACGCCGCCGGCCTGTTCATGCTGACAGGCGCCGAGTTCCTGGCGATGATTCTGCTCGTCGTCTATGTCGGCGCGGTCATGGTGCTGTTCCTGTTCGTCGTCATGATGCTCGACGTCGACTTCGCCGAGATGAAGGAGGGCGCCCTGCAATATGCGCCGATCGGCGCGCTGGTCGGGCTGATCCTGGCGGCGGAGCTGATCATCGTGCTCGGCGGCTACACATTCGCGCCGCAGCTGGCTTCGACGGTTTCGAAACCGATCCCGGATCTCGCCGCACGGACCAATACGGCGGCGCTGGGCGATATCCTCTATACGGACTACCTCTACTACTTCCAGATTTCGGGCCTCGTGCTGCTGGTCGCCATGATCGGCGCCATCGTGCTGACGCTGCGCCACAAGGAAGGCGTCAAGCGGCAGTCGATCGCTGCCCAGGTCGGCCGCACCCCGGCAACGGGCATGGAAATCCGCAAGGTCAAGTCGGGCGAGGGACTCTGAGATGGTCGTCGGCATCGCGCATTACCTCACCGTATCGGCGATCCTGTTCACGCTCGGCGTGTTCGGCATCTTCCTCAACCGCCGCAACATCATTGTCATCCTGATGTCGATCGAGCTCATCCTTTTGGCGGTCAACATCAATTTCGTCGCCTTCTCGGCCGCCCTCGGCGATCTCGTCGGACAGGTGTTTGCCCTGTTCGTGCTGACGGTCGCGGCCGCCGAAGCGGCCATCGGGCTTGCCATTCTTGTCGTCTTCTTCCGCAACCGCGGCTCGATCGCGGTCGAAGACGTGAACCAGATGAAGGGTTGACGAGGCAGTTATGTATCAAGCGATCGTCTTCCTTCCGCTGCTCGGCTTCCTGATCGTCGGCCTGTTCGGCAATTCACTCGGCGCCAAGGCCTCGGAATACATCACCTCGGGTTTCCTGGTGATTTCGGCCGTGCTGTCCTGGGTTGCCTTCTTCTCCGTCGGCTTCGGCGAAGGCGAGGTGTTCACCGTGCCGGTGCTGCGCTGGATCCAGTCGGGCGGGCTCGACGCGTCCTGGGCACTCAGGATCGATACGCTGACCGTGGTCATGCTGGTGGTCGTCAACACCGTGTCGGCGCTGGTCCATATCTATTCGATCGGCTACATGCACCACGATCCGAACCGGCCGCGCTTCTTTGCCTATCTGTCGCTGTTCACCTTCGCCATGCTGATGCTGGTGACGGCTGATAATCTCGTGCAGATGTTCTTCGGCTGGGAAGGGGTGGGTCTCGCCTCCTACCTCCTGATCGGCTTCTGGTACAAGAAGCCGTCGGCCAATGCCGCCGCCATCAAGGCTTTCGTCGTCAACCGCGTCGGCGATTTCGGCTTTGCACTCGGCATTTTCGGCGTCTTCGTGCTGTTCGGCTCGGTCAATCTCGGCACCATCTTCGCCAATGCAGCGACGTTCATTCCGGTTGAAGGCGCGCCGCAAGGCGCTGCCGTGCTCACCTTCCTCGGCTATGCGCTGGACAAGCAGGCGGCCATGACCATCGTCTGTCTGCTGCTGTTCATGGGCGCCATGGGCAAATCGGCGCAGGTGCCGCTGCACACCTGGCTGCCGGACGCCATGGAAGGCCCGACGCCGGTTTCCGCGCTCATCCACGCCGCCACCATGGTGACGGCCGGCGTGTTCATGCTGGCACGGCTGTCGCCGCTGTTCGAACTGTCGCATTCGGCGCTGACCGTGGTCACCTTCATCGGCGCCTTCACCGCCTTCTTCGCCGCAACCGTCGGCCTGGTCCAGAACGACATCAAGCGCGTCATCGCCTATTCGACCTGCTCGCAGCTCGGCTACATGTTCGTGGCGCTCGGCCTTGGAGCCTATGGTGCGGCGATCTTCCATCTGTTCACACATGCCTTCTTCAAGGCGCTGCTGTTCCTCGGCTCCGGCTCGGTCATCCATGCCGTCTCCGACGAACAGGACATGCGCAAGATGGGCGGCCTGAGGACGCTTATTCCGAAGACCTACTGGATGATGGTGATCGGCACGCTGGCGCTGACCGGCGTCGGCATCCCGGTGACGGTCATCGGCACCGCCGGCTTCTTTTCCAAGGATGCCATCATCGAGGCTGCCTTTGCCGGTCACAATTCGGTCGCCGGCGTCGCCTTCATCCTGCTGGTTATCGCCGCCTGCTTCACCTCGTTCTACTCCTGGCGGCTGATCTTCATGACCTTCCACGGCGAGCCGCGGGCGAGCCACGACGTCATGCACCATGTCCATGAATCGCCGCCGGTGATGCTGGTGCCGCTGTTCATCCTGGCCGCCGGCGCGCTGTTTGCCGGCATCATCTTCCACAACGCCTTCATCGGCGAAGGCTATGCCGAGTTCTGGAAGGCGTCGCTGTTCACCCTGCCGGACAACCGCATTCTGCACGAGATCCATGAATTGCCGCTGTGGGTGGAACTGGCGCCGTTTATCGCCATGCTCATCGGCTTTGCGATCGCCTGGAAATTCTACATCCGCTCGCCGGAACTGCCCCGGAGTGTCGCTGCCAACCATCGCTTGCTCTACGCCTTCCTGCTCAACAAATGGTACTTCGACGAGCTCTACGACGTCCTGTTCGTGCGGCCGGCAAAGGCTCTTGGGCACTTCCTGTGGAAGACCGGCGACGGCACCATCATCGATGGCCTTGGCCCCGATGGCGTTTCAGCGCGCGTCGTCGATGTCACCAACCGCGTCGTCAAGCTGCAGACCGGCTACCTCTATCACTATGCCTTCGCCATGCTGATCGGCGTGGCCGCTCTCGTCACCTGGATGATGCTCTGATGACCGCCTGGCCAATCCTCTCGCTGGTCACCTTCCTGCCGCTGGTTGGTGTGCTGCTGATCTTGCCGATCAGGGATGACAGCCCGAATGCGCGCCGCAATATCAGGGCGATCGCGTTTGCCACCACGGCCTTCACCTTCCTGGTGTCGCTCTCCATCTGGACCGGCTTCGACAATTCGCAGGCCGGCTTCCAGTTCGTCGAGAAATACGCCTGGCTCGACTCCGGCATCTCCTACCATATGGGCGTCGACGGCATTTCGATGCTGTTCGTCATCCTGACGACGTTCCTGATGCCGCTCTGCATCCTGGCGTCGTGGGAAGCGATCGACAAGCGCGTCAAGGCCTACATGATCGCCTTCCTGCTTCTGGAAACGCTGATGATCGGCGTGTTCTGCGCGCTCGACATCGTGCTGTTCTACGTCTTCTTCGAGGCCGGCCTGATCCCGATGTTCATCATCATCGGCGTCTGGGGCGGCAAGCGCCGCGTCTACGCCTCGTTCAAGTTCTTCCTCTATACGCTGGCCGGCTCGGTGCTGATGCTCTTGGCCATCATGGCGATGTTCTTCCAGTCCGGCACCACCGACATCCCGACGCTTTTGACGCACAATTTCCCGGCCAGCATGCAGACGTGGCTTTGGCTGGCCTTCTTCGCCTCCTTCGCGGTAAAGATGCCGATGTGGCCGGTGCACACCTGGCTGCCGGATGCCCACGTCGAGGCGCCAACGGCCGGTTCGGTGATCCTGGCCGCCATCCTGCTAAAGATGGGTGGGTACGGCTTCCTGCGCTTCTCCTTGCCGATGTTCCCGCTGGCGTCGGAAATGTTCGCACCGCTGGTGTTCACGCTGTCGGTCGTCGCCATCATCTACACCTCGCTGGTGGCGCTGATGCAGGAGGACATGAAGAAGCTGATCGCCTATTCCTCCGTCGCCCATATGGGCTTCGTCACCATGGGCATCTTCGCCATGAACCAGGAAGGCGTGCAGGGCGCGATCTTCCAGATGTTGTCGCACGGCCTCGTCTCCGGCGCACTGTTCCTGTGCGTCGGCGTCATCTACGACCGCATGCACACGCGCGAGATCGACGCCTATGGCGGCCTCGTCAACAACATGCCGAAATACGCCACCGTGTTCATGGTTTTCACCATGGCCAATGTCGGCCTGCCCGGCACATCAGGTTTCGTCGGCGAGTTCCTGACCATGCTCGGCGTGTTCCGGGTCAACACATGGGTGGCGTTCTTCGCCGCCACCGGCGTCATCCTGTCGGCTGCCTACGCGCTCTGGCTCTATCGCCGGGTGATCTTCGGCGCGCTGACCAAGGAAAGCCTGAAGGGGCTGCTCGACCTGTCGACGCGCGAGAAGGCGATCATCTATCCGCTGGTCGTGCTGGTCATCTTCTTCGGCGTCTATCCCGCCCCCGTCTTCGATGCCACGGCCCAGTCGGTCAAGGCGCTCGTCACCAATGTCACCGCATCCATCGGCGCCGCGCAGACCGCGGCGGCGAACTAACCAAGGGTTTTGCGAACCATGACGCCGGACCTTTACGCCAGCCTTTCGCTCTCGACGCCGGAGCTGATCCTTGCCATCGGCGCGCTGGCGCTGTTGATGGTGGGCGCCTATTCGCGTGCCAACGCCGTCAATCTGGTAACCGGCCTTGCCGTCGCTGTGCTGGTGATCGCCGGCGTTTGGCTGATCCTTTCCACGGAGCTGGGCAGCGCCTATGGCAACGCCTTCATCCAGGATCCCTTTTCCCGCTTCATGAAGGTGCTGGCGCTGATCGGATCGGCGGTGACGCTGGTCATGTCGATGCGCTTTGCCAAACAGGAGCATTTCGACAAGTTCGAATACCCCGTGCTGATCCTGCTCTGCACGCTCGGCATGATGCTGATGATCTCGGCCAACGGCATGATCGGGCTTTATCTCGGCCTCGAACTGCAGTCGCTGGCGATCTATGTGCTGGCGGCGATCAACCGCGACAATCTGCGCTCGACCGAGGCCGGCCTGAAGTACTTCGTGCTCGGCGCGCTGTCGTCCGGCATGCTGCTCTACGGCATCAGCCTCGTCTACGGCTACACCGGCAATGTCGGCTTCCAGGAAATCGCCTCGGCTCTCGGCAGCGGCGAGCGTCAGCTCGGCCTCGTCGTCGGCCTGGTCTTCGTGCTCGCCGGCCTTGCCTTCAAGATTTCGGCGGTGCCGTTCCATATGTGGACGCCCGACGTCTATGAAGGCGCGCCGACACCGGTCACCGCCTTCCTGGCGGCGGCTCCCAAGATGGCGGCGATGGCGCTGATCGTGCGCGTCACCATGGGCGCCTTCAAGCCGATCGCGGCTGACTGGCAGCAGATCATCGTCTTCATTTCGATCGCCTCGATGGCGCTCGGCGCCTTTGCCGCAATCGGCCAGACCAACATCAAGCGGCTGATGGCGTACTCCTCGATCGGTCATATGGGCTATGCGCTGGTCGGCCTTGCCGCCAACAGCCAGGCCGGTGTGCGCGGCGTTGCCATCTACATGCTGATCTATCTGGTGATGACGCTCGGCACCTTCGCCTTCATCCTCGCCATGCGGCGCAAGGAAGGCAATGTCGAGCAGATCAGCGATCTCGCCGGTCTCTCCTCGACCAACCCGATCATGGCGACGATCCTGACCATCCTGATGTTCTCGCTGGCCGGTATCCCGCCGCTCGCCGGCTTCTGGGGGAAGTGGTACGTCTTTCTCGCCGCCATCAACGCCAACCTTTATGCGCTGGCGATCATCGGCGTGCTGGCCTCGGTCGTGGGCGCTTATTACTATCTGCGCATCATCAAGATCATGTGGTTCGACGAACCGGCCGGCGGCTTCGTGCCGATGGCCAGCGAACTGCGCCTCGTGCTCGGCGTCTCCGGCGCCTTCGTGCTGTTCTACGTGCTGATCGGCGGTCCGATCGCGACCTACGCCGAAGCCGCCGCCAAGACATTTTTCTGAGCGGGATGGCATTTCGGCTGGCTCCAACCTCTGAGACGGAAGGGTTCCGGCTCGAGGCCCATGACAGTATCGGCTCCACCAACACGGTGGCGCTGGACCATGCAAGGGCAGGCGACCCCGGCAAATTGTGGGTCGTTTCCAAAAAGCAGGAAAGCGGACGCGGCCGGCGCGGCCGGGCCTGGGTGTCGCCGGAAGGCAATCTGGCCGCGACCTTGCTCGTCATCACCGGCGGTGAGCTTCGCCTTGCCGCGACGCTCGGTTTCGTCGCCGGCCTGTCGCTGGCCGACGCGCTCGACGCCGTCGTGCCGAAGGGCAGGATCGCGGTCGGCCTCGACGGCGCCAGCCAGGGGCAAAACCGTTTCGAGCTGAAATGGCCGAACGATGTGCTGGCCTCGGGCGCCAAGCTGGCCGGCATCCTCTTGGAATCGGCCATTCTCGACGGCGGCCGTTTCGCGGTGGCGGTCGGCATCGGTGTCAATGTGGTGGCGCATCCCACTGATATGCCGTATCCGGCGACATCGCTGCAGGCGCTTGGCGCGACATGCGATGCCGAAACGCTGTTCCTGGCGCTGTCGGATGCGTGGACCGACAATGCCCGGCTGTGGGATGAAGGACGCGGGCTCGACGCCATCCGGCGGCGCTGGCTGGCGCGCGCGGCTGGGCTCGGGGGCGAGGTTGCTGTCAGGATTGACGGGAATGTGGTGCGCGGTACCTTCGAGACCATTGACGAGGACTGCCGTTTCGTGATCCGCGATGATGAGGGGTCGGTCGTGACGGTAGCCGCCGGCGACGTGCATTTCGGCGCTGTCGCGTCGGCAAAAGTTTAGGGGCTGGCCGCAGGGGCCGGGAAGGGAAAATTGATGGCGAAAGCGCAAAACGCCGAACTCGTCTTCGTGCCGCTCGGCGGCGTCGGCGAGATCGGCATGAACTTCGCCCTTTACGGCTACGGGCCGCCCGGCGCGCGCGAGTGGATCGTCGTCGATGTCGGCGTGACCTTTCCGGATGCGGCGCATCCGGGCGTCGACCTGATCCTGCCCGATACGCGCTTCATCGAGGAGAACCTCGCCGGCCTGCGCGGCATCATCATCACCCATGCGCATGAAGACCATTACGGTGCGCTGCTCGACACATGGCCGAAGCTGAAGGCGCCGGTGTGGATGACGCCGTTCAGCGCCGGCCTGCTGGACGCCAAGCGCCAGGGCGAGCAGGGCGCGCCGAAAATCCCGGTGACGATCTACCGGGCAGGCGAAAAATTCACCGTCGGTCCGTTCGAGATCGAGGCCATTCCGGTGGCACATTCCATCCCCGAGCCAATGTCGCTGGCGATCACCTCGCCGGCCGGCACCGTCATCCATACCGGTGACTGGAAGATCGATCCGGAACCGACGATTGGCCCGAAGACCGACGAGGCGCGTCTCCGCGCCTATGGCGACAAGGGCGTGCTGGCGCTGATCTGCGATTCGACCAATGCGCTGCGCGAAGGCGAATCGCCGTCGGAAGTGGCGGTGGGCGAGGGCCTGAGGGGGGTCATCCAAAGCGCCGTCGGCCGTGTCGCCGTCACCACCTTCTCGTCCAATGTCGGGCGCATCGTCTCGATCGCCAAGGCGGCGCGCGATGCGGGCCGCCAGTGCCTGGTGCTCGGACGCTCGCTGAAGCGGGTCATCGATGTCGCCGGTGAACTCGGCTACATGGACGGGTTGCCGGAATTCATCGCCGAGGAGGATTTCGGTTTCATCCCGCGCGAAAACCTGGTCATCATCTGCACCGGCAGCCAGGGCGAGCCGCTGGCTGCATTGGCCAAACTGTCGCGCGAAGAGATGAAATCGGTGTCTCTGACGGCAGGCGACACCGTGGTGTTTTCCTCGCGCACCATTCCCGGCAACGAAAAGGCGATTCTTGAGATCAAGAACCGCCTCATCGATCTCGGCATCAAGATCATTGAGGACGGCGACGCGCTGGTTCACGTCTCCGGTCATCCCCGCCGCAGCGAATTGCGCAGGATGTACGAGTGGGTGCGCCCGCAAATCGGCGTTCCCGTGCATGGCGAGGCCGCACATCTGGTGGCGCAGGGGTCGCTGATGTCGACCTCCGGCATCGGCCAGGTGGCGCAGGTGCGCGACGGCGACATGCTGCGGCTGGCGCCCGGTCCGGCCACGATCATCGACCAGGTGCCGTTCGGCCGCATCTACAAGGACGGCAGGCTGATCGGCACCGACCAGGCGATGGGCATTCGCGACCGGCGCAAATTGTCGTTTGCCGGCCATGTCGCGGTCAATGTCGTGCTCGACGACAAATATGAACTCGCCGGCGATCCCGACCTGGTCGCCATCGGCGTCGCCGAGGCTGATGCACGTGGCGAGAACATGGAAGATCTGATGCTCGACGCGGCCGTCGGCGCGGTGGATTCGATCCCACGCCAGCGTCGCAAGGACCTCGATCTGGTGCAGGAAGCGGTGCGCCGCGCCGTGCGCGGCGCCGCCAACGAAGCCTGGGGCAAGAAGCCGCTGGTGACGGTGTTCGTCACGAGATAGGGCGAAACCAAGCGCTGGAATTCAGCTGCTGACGGGACGCCAGCGAAACGTCCCGTCCACCCGCTCGATGTGCCCGAGACCCGGGAACGGCATGTGATAGCCGGCGACAAGCAACCGGTGTTCCGCGGCCATTTTCAGCAAGCGCCTGCGGGTCTCGACGGCCTGCTCCTTCTCGTCGTCGAGATCGGCATGCCATTCGGGGCGCTGGATCGACACGACAGAGTGCAGGAATGCGTCCGACCAGACGAGCAATTGCTGTCCGTCGCTTTCGATGTGGAATGCCAGCAACCCTGGAGAATGGCCTGCGGCGTCGATGGCGGTGATGCCCGGCACGATTTCGTCGCCCGGCGCTACGAATGTCGCCCGGTCGGCAAGGCTGGCACAGACGCGCCGGAACAGGTCGCGATTGCTCAGCCTGGCTTCGCGCACCGTATCCGCCTCGGTCCAGAAGACAAATTCTGCCGCACCGAACACGTAGCGCGCCCGGCTGAAGACGGCTTCGCCATTGTTCACAAGGCCGCCAATGTGGTCGGGGTGCCATGCGTGATGATCACCACGTCGATTTCGGCGGGTTCGAGCCCAAGGTCTTGCAGGCATTGCAGGAGTGCACTGTCCTCGTCGCCGAATCCGGTGTCGAACAGGATCTTTTCCGCGCCGGTGTCGATCAGCGTCGGGATGAAGCAATGCTCGTATCGATGGGGATCGATGACGTTCGAGACGGCGAGTTCCCGCACCGCGCCCGGCGATTGTCCGGGGGCGAAAGCCGCGGCGAGATTGTCGCGGAGATCGACGGCGTCGAGGAGGGCGACAACCTTGAATGAGCCAAGATCGAAGCTGAAAACGCGTGGGCGTGTATCGGACATTGTCTTTTGTACTTCGCTGATTTCGATTGGAACAGGGCGGCGGTTCGCCCCAAGTGCGACCTTGCGCGCCTCGGCAAAGGCTATTGATGTCGGCCGATTTGACGTAAGACGCCAGCATCGAAGCTGGAGGTTTCATGCTGGGACGCCTGAACCATGTCGCGCTTGCCGTGCCGGATCTGGCCGCGGCGATCGCTGCCTACCGCGATACGCTTGGTGCGAACGTCACGGCGCCGCAGGCGCTGCCGGAGCATGGCGTGACGGTTGTGTTCGTCGATGTCGGCAACACCAAGATCGAGCTGCTGGAGCCGCTGGGCGAGGGCTCGCCGATCGCGGCTTTCCTCGAGAAGAACCCCTCGGGTGGCATGCATCATGTCTGCTATGAGGTCGACGACATCCTTGCCGCGCGCGATCATCTCAAGGCGAGCGGCGCCCGCGTGCTGGGCGACGGCAATCCCAAAACCGGCGCCCACGGCAAGCCGGTGCTGTTCCTGCACCCCAAGGATTTCTTCGGCACGCTGGTCGAACTGGAGCAGGCATGAGCTGGATTTCGTTTGCCGCGCTGTTCTTCATCACCTGGTGGCTGATGCTGTTCATCGTGCTGCCGTTCAGCGTCAAAACGCAGGATGACGATCACGACGTGACGCTGGGCACCGTTGCCAGCGCGCCGCGCGGGCCGCATATGCTGCGCGCCGTGATCCGCACCACCATCGTCACGGCTGTTGTCATGGGCATTTTCTACGGCCTGACGCACGGGCTGGGTTACAGCCTCGACGAAGTCCCGCACATCATCCCCGAAGCCAGCCAGGCACCGGCTAATTAAAGCACTTTCCTGCCGACAAAATCGGGCGGGCAGCATGCGGCTTTTTGTGCCTATTTTCGGAGCATCGGACTCCAGTTTCGGCGCCTCGGGCCAAGGTTAGCAACTCCGCGCGCAAGCATAGCCAATCCTGATAGAATCGCGACCAGATCACGACCAGATCACCCTGGCGCAAGCTCACGTGATTTGGGAACAGTTTGATCTAACCAGATGATTGGGCAAAAAAAATGCAAGGCACAAGGCCTTGCAATTTAAACGCGTTCCGATCTGTTTTCCGGTTTCCGGCGGCAGCGGGTAACCGCGCCTAGATCGCATCCTCCCAAGACTTTGACCGCGTAGGAGAGCAGATTTTTCTCTACCCTCTCGGTTATCGGGGCACACTAGCCTAACCCCGATGAAATTGTCACGCAGAATTTTGCCCGCTAACGGGCAATCCTGTGCTGCACTGCACAATAGTGCGGCAGGCTTTGCTTGCGAAACGAACAACACCGGGGCTGCCGCATTAATCTGGCCAGGTGTGCTGCGTCGCTCGGACGCGCAAAGCGTGTATCAGCACTTTGCAGCCAGGCGGAGCACTTTGCGCCTAAGGATTATCGTTTTCCGTTCGAAGGTCTTTGGAAGAAGAATCGATTTTTGCGATTTCGGGCCGATGCGGCCGGTCGGGTTTCCATTCCGTCACGAAATAGCTATGAAGCCGGGGCAAGCAAGCCAGCCGCGCCGATTCCGGCGCAGCCTCCTCTCTCACGGACCTGTCCATGCGTTTGTCGCAGTTTTTCCTGCCCATCCTGAAAGAAAATCCGCGCGAGGCCGAGATCGTCTCGCACCGGCTGATGCTGCGTGCCGGCATGATCCGCCAGCAGGGGCAGGGCAGCTTTTCCTGGCTGCCGCTGGGCAAGCTGGTGCTGGACAAGGTCTGCCGGATCATCCGCGAGGAACAGAACCGCGCCGGCGCGCTGGAAATCCTGATGCCGACCATCCAGTCGGCCGATCTGTGGCGCGAAAGCGGCCGCTATGATGACTACGGCAAGGAGATGCTGCGCATCAAGGACCGGCAGGACCGCGACATGCTCTACGGTCCGACCAATGAGGAAGTGGTCACCGAGATCGTGCGCGCCTACGTCAAGTCCTACAAGGACCTGCCGCTCAACCTCTACCACATCCAGTGGAAGTTCCGCGACGAGGTGCGGCCGCGCTTTGGCGTCATGCGCTCACGCGAATTTCTGATGAAGGACGCCTATTCGTTCGACCTCGATTTCGAGGGCGCCAAAGCGGCCTATAACAGGATGTTCGTCTCCTATCTCAGGACTTTCACGCGCATGGGGTTGCAGGCCATTCCGATGCGGGCCGACACCGGGCCGATCGGCGGCGACCTCAGCCACGAATTCATCATCCTGGCCGACACCGGCGAAAGCCAAGTCTATTGCAATCGCGAGTATCTGTCGCTTCAGGTGCCCGGCGAAAACACCGACTTCGCCAATGACGGCGAGATCGCCGACATCGTCAAGACGTGGACGACGCCTTACGCCGCCACCGACGAGATGCACGACGAGGCGGCCTGGGACAAGCTCGGCGAAGCGGACCGGGTCTCGGCGCGCGGCATCGAGGTCGGCCACATCTTCCATTTCGGCGACAAATATTCGAAGCCGATGGGCGCCAAGGTGACCGGGCCCGACGGCAAGGATCATTTCGTCTCCGGCGGCTCCTACGGCATCGGTCCTTCGCGCCTTGTGGCGGCGATCATCGAGGCCAGCCATGACGACAACGGCATCATCTGGCCGGAGGCGGTGGCGCCGTTCGACGTCGGCCTGATCAACATGAAGGTGGGCGACGCCGACTGCGACCGCGTCTGCAACGAGCTCTATGCCGCCTTCGCCGGTGCGGGCAAGGATGTGCTTTACGACGACACCGACCAGAGGCCGGGCGGCAAGTTCGCCACGGCCGACCTGATCGGCCTGCCCTGGCAGGTGATCGTCGGGCCACGCGGCGTGGCCGCCGGCGAGATCGAGATCAAGAACCGCCGGACCGGCGAGCGCGAGACGCTGCCGGTGGCGGAGGCCAAGAAACGCTTCGGTGCAACCGCATGAGCCAAGCCGCGGCAGCGAAGCCTTCGGTCGCCAAGTCTCCGGTCGGCAAGTCGCCGGTCGCCAAGTCTCCGGTCGCAGGCCCGTTCTCCATGTTCGAACGCATGGTCGCCTGGCGCTATCTGCGCTCGCGCCGCAAGGAGACGGTGATCTCGGTCATCGCCTCGATCTCCTTCCTCGGCATTATGCTCGGCGTCGCGACGCTGATCGTCGTCATGGCGGTTATGAACGGGTTCCGGGCCGAGCTTCTGACCCGCATCCTTGGCGTCAACGGTCATCTGATCGTGCAGCCGCTGGATTCGCCGCTTGAGGATTATGCGCAGGTTGCCGCCCGCATCAACGGCGTGGCCGGCGTCAAATACGCCATCCCGCTGATCGACGGCCAGGTGCTGGCGCAAGGCAATGTCGGCGGCGGCATGGGCGCACTGGTGCGCGGCATACGCGCCGAAGACCTCGGCAAGATCGCCATCGTCGCCAAAAACGTCAAGCAAGGTACGCTTGACGGTTTCGATTCCGGCGAGGGCGTCGCCATCGGTAAGCGCATGGCGGAGAATCTCGGCCTTGTGCTCGGCGACACCATCACGCTGATCTCGCCGGATGGCGATGTGACGCCGATGGGCACGACGCCGCGCCTCAAGGGCTACAAGGTGGCGGCGATCTTCGAAGTCGGCATGTCGGAGTATGACAGTTCCATCGCCTACATGCCGTTTTCGGAAGCGCAGCTCTATTTCAACATGGACGGCCGGGCACAGACGATCGAGATCTATGTCGACAATCCCGATAATGTCGATGCGCTGAAACCGCTGGTCGATGCGGCGGCGCAGCGGCCTATCGACATGGTCGACTGGCGCCAGCGCAACGAGACGTTCTTCTCCGCATTGCAGGTCGAGCGCAACGTCATGTTCATGATCCTGACGCTGATCGTGCTGGTGGCGGCGCTCAACATCATCTCCGGGCTGATCATGCTGGTGAAGGACAAGGGCCACGACATCGCCATCCTGCGCACGATGGGCGCCTCGCGGGGCGCCATCCTGCGCATCTTCCTGATGACGGGCGCGGCGATCGGCGTCACCGGCACGCTCGCCGGCGTTCTGCTCGGGGTGCTCATCTGCACCAACATCGAATCCATCCGCCAGTTCTTCTCCTGGATGACCGGCAAGGTGCTGTTCAATCCGGAGCTCTATTTCCTCAGCCAGCTGCCGGCCAAGATGGACCCGCGCGAGACCACCTACGTCATCCTGATGGCGCTCGGCCTGTCCTTCCTGGCAACCGTGTTTCCGGCGTGGCGGGCCGCACGGCTCGATCCGGTCGAGGCCTTGAGATACGAATGAAGTCCGAGATCATTATCGAGCTGAAGAGCGTCGAGCGGCACTATGTCCAGGGGCCGCGCAAGCTCACCATTTTGAACGGCGCCGACTTTTCGCTGAAGCGCGGCGAGATGGTGGCGCTGGTGGCGCCATCGGGCACCGGCAAGTCGACGCTGCTGCACACGGCGGGCCTGCTCGAGCGTCCCGACGCCGGCGACGTCATTCTGGCCGGCCGCGCCTGCGGACGGCTCTCCGACGACGAGCGCACGGCGATCCGCCGCAACGATGTCGGCTTCGTCTATCAGTTCCATCATCTGCTGCCGGAGTTTTCGGCGCTCGAAAACATCATGATGCCGCAGCTGATCAAGGGGCTGTCGCGCAAGGAAGCGTCGGAGCGCGCGGCGCAGTTGCTCGACTACATGCAGATCGGCAAGCGTGCGTCGCACCGTCCGTCCGAACTGTCCGGCGGCGAACAGCAGCGCGTCGCCATTGCCCGTGCGGTCGCCAATGCGCCCTTGCTGCTGCTCGCCGACGAGCCGACCGGCAATCTCGACCCGGTCACCGCGTCTTATGTCTTCGAGGCGCTGGGGGCGCTGGTCAAGCAATCGGGCCTTGCCGCGCTGATCGCCACCCACAATCACGAACTGGCCTCGCGGATGGATCGGCGGGTGACGTTGCATGAGGGTAAGGTCGTCCCGCTTTAGGCACGGCGATACTCAGGTGAGGCCGGCCTGCGGATCTTAGCCCTTTTGGGGAGCAAAGATCGCCGAAGTCAGCTCCGCCCCTCATTGCCCTGCCAGCCCTTTCTCCCCGTATAGTGACGGGGAGAAAGGGCTGGCCGCTGCCTCGGCGCTATTCCTGCAACGCTAGCGATTAGCGAAATCACCGATGACAGCGCCCCTCTCCCCGTCACTATACGGGGAGAGGATGCCGGCAGGCAGGTGAGGGGCGGCGCCGACGTTCGCGAGCAACTCGCCATCTGAAGCGATCGCCGGCAGTGGATATCTTCCACCGCACGATCCAGCTCCTCATCACATAAACGCTTTCTTAACCCTGCCCAAACCGGCTGTCGGGATTCGTCGGCATGCCGCTTTCCGGTCGTTGACATTCGAACAAAATTAGAACAAAATACGAACATAGCAACAACAGGAGAGAGTTATGAGCGATCTTGTTCAGGACGTCGTTTCGTTGGTGTGCATGAGTGCGTTTCTCGTTTCCATGGCGGTCTGGATCGGCGCCATGTGATGACCCTGCGGTTCGCCGCAGTGTTTTAGGGCGGGCAGGAGGGCGTTGTGCCGTTAAGCCTTTCTTGCCGCCGTGACGCTAGGGTGCTCCACCAAGACAGGGAGCAAACACCCAAGTGTCGCCGATCATCACGGCCCTTCTCGTGGCCGGCAATCTCGGACTGATTTTCCTTTTGATGACCGCGCCGCTCGGTTTGCGCACGGTGAGGCGCAGCCGTGTGGTGGCCATGGACCGGCAGCGCCTCTGGCAGGCGCTGTGGCCGCTCGGCAGCGACGCCGGCTGGTCTGGCGAGATCCTGTCGGCGCAGCCGTTGGACGAGCGGGGCACGGCCCGCATCATGCTGTCCTGGGAAGGCCGTGACGGTCAACCGATCGAGCGCAGGTCGCGGTTCGAAGACGTTGTCGAGGGCAGTCGTTTTTCGATGCGCGTGATCGAGGACACCGCGCTCGATGCGTCGTTCTGGAAGGATTTTTACGAGACCACCGAGCTCGTCCCGGAGGGCGCTGGCACGCGGGTGACACTCAGCCAGACCGACCGCTATCGAGGCGTCGCCTTCCTGGTGTTCCGCTACTTCGCCATGCGCCGCGAGCTCGGCAAGTTACAGCACTGGGCGAAGACCGGGCAGTATCGCAAGGGCGGCTGGTTCGAGCATCCGCTGAGCCAGGTCGGCTTTGCCGTTTTGTCGGCCTTCATCCTGTGGCCGTTCTTCGGGCTCAATCTCGGTGGCTTGGCGCTGGCCGCGATCCTGACCTCGGTGGTCGCCCTGCACGAGCTCGGCCATATGGCGGCCTTCCGGCTGACCGGGCATCGCAAGGCGCGGATGATCTTCATCCCGCTGCTCGGCGGCATCGCCATTGGCGGGCGGCCCTATGACAGCCGCTTCGAGGTCGCCTTCGTGGCGCTGATGGGGGCGGGGTTCTCCGCCTTCCTGGTGCCTTTGCTGATCGCCGCCAGCGGGCTCGCCTCCGGCGAAGGGCATCGGCTGGCCGCGGCCTTTCTGGCGACGCTCGCCGGCTTTGCCGCGCTGTTCAACATCGCCAATCTGGTGCCGGTTTGGAAATTCGATGGCGGCCAGGTGCTGCGCCAGATCTGCCCGGGACCGATCGCGTTGGCGCTGGCCTCGTTTTCCCTGCTGTCGGCCTTGCTGGCGATCGGCTGGCTGGCCGGTTTTTCCCAAAGCTTTCTGCTGGTGGCGGGCGCTGTCTTTGCCATCCTCAGCCTGCTGACCATGGGCAGCGGGGTAAAACCGCGCCATGAGCTGAAGCCGATCCGCACCTTCGACCGTTTCGCTATGGCCGGCGCGCTGCTGGCGGTCTTCGCCATCCACGGCTACGGGCTGTTGTGGGCCTCGGCGAAGCTACTTTGAGCGCTTGGTCGAGGCGGGACTTCAGCCGGCCTTGCGCGCCGGTTCGGCAGACATGCCCTCCGCCGCGCCAAAAACATCCTCGAAGGAAGACTTCAGCGCCAGGTCGAAGTCGGCCATGGTCACGGGCAGGCCGAGGTCGACGAGGCTGGTGACGCCATGGTCCGGCACGCCGCACGGCACGATGCCGCTGAAATGGCTGAGGTCCGGCTCGACATTGACGGCAATGCCGTGAAAGCTCACCCAGCGCCGCAGCCGGATGCCGATAGCCGCGATCTTGTCCTCGGCCGGCGAGCCGTCGGGCAGGGAAGGGCGATCGGGCCGCACCACCCAAACGCCGACGCGGTCCTCACGGCGTTCGCCGCGCACGTTGAAGGCGGCGAGCGTGCCGATGATCCATTGTTCGAGCGCGGCGACAAAGGCGCGCACATCCTCGCGCCGGCGCTTCAGGTCGAGCATCACATAGGCGACCCGCTGTCCCGGCCCGTGATAGGTGTATTCGCCGCCACGGCCGGCTGCAAACACCGGGAAACGGTCGGGATCGATCAGATCCTCGATGCGGGCGCTGGTGCCGGCGGTGTAAAGCGGTGGATGCTCGACCAGCCAGACCATCTCGGCGGCCGCACCGGAGCGGATCGCCTCGGCGCGCGTTTCCATCAGGGCAAGCGCATCGGGATAGGCGGTAAGGCCAGGCTCGATGCGCCATTCGACCGGAGCTGAGCCGGGCAAGGGCAGGAAAGACGTGGCGATCTGGCTGCGTTCTGTCATGGCTTTTCGTTTTTCGCGCAATGCACGCCGGCTTCCAAAACCCGCCTTGCGCCTTGGGGCGGAATGCATTTGCCCTTCATATGGCGGTATCTGGCTGAAACGTCCAGTTCGCCCCGCATTTCGGCCTTCCCGACCGTTATGCCAATTCCCGGCGATTATTGCGCGCCGCGCCCTTGTTTCACCGGAAACGATTTGCTACACGCCGCGAGCCGGTTCGTTCCGGCTCCTACCACGGGCGGTCGTGGCGGAATTGGTAGACGCGCAGCGTTGAGGTCGCTGTGGGGCAACCCGTGGAAGTTCGAGTCTTCTCGACCGCACCAACATCTCTCCGATCTGATCTCGGCTTGCCTCGGCGATAGTGCGCCCCAGCGCAACGGAGAGATCGGCCTTCAAATCCAAGATTCAACCGATCCGTAAACGCTGTCCACATCGGGCGGGCATACCAACCGCCATGCCGGCGTCGCAAATGGCGTGACCGACGGTGTCGCGCTTACCTATAGTGCCCAGGACAATTTCATCCGGGAGCATCGCATATGTTGGGTCATGTTCGTGCGGTGGTCGTCGGTGGCGGCTGTGTCGGCGCAGGTATTCTTTACGGCTTGGCGAAGCGCGGCTGGAGCGATGTCGCGCTGCTTGAGCGGACGCAGCTCACCGCCGGTTCGACATGGCATGCGGCGGGGCTGATACCGTCCTATGCCCGCAGTCTCAACGTCGGCCGGATGATCGCCAAATCCATTGAGATCTATGAGGGCCTCGAAGTCGAAACCGGCCAGAAGGTGGGCTGGCACAAATGCGGCCAGCTGCGTATCGCCAACACGCGCGACAGGCTCGACGAATACCGCAGCTATATCGACGTCGCCGAGGTTCAGGGCATACGGGCGCGGATCGTATCGCCCGCCGAGGCCCGAGAAATCTGGCCGCTGCTCAACAACAGCGGCATGCTGGGTGCGCTCTATCATCCCGATGACGGTCACATCGCGCCCGCTGACGTAACCCAGGCCATGGCCAAGGGCGCACGCGACCTCGGCGCGAAGATCCATCTTGGCACCGAAGTTACGGGGTTCGAGCGGATGCCGGGCGGCGAGTGGAAGGTCAAAACCTCCCGCGGCGACATGGTCTGCGAACACGTAATCCTCGCCACCGGCAATTATGCACGCCAGACCGGCGCCATGCTGGGCCTCGACATTCCGGCAATTCCGATCGTGCATCAGTACTGGATGACAGACGCGGTGCCCGAAGTGGTGGAGCGCAAGCGGCAGGGCCTTCCGGAAATGCCGATCCTGAGGGACGAGGGCTACGAGGGCTATTTGCGTGAAGAGGGGGACGGGCTGCTGTTCGGCCCCTACGAGCGCACCGAACAGCTCAAGCTGTTCGCCGAGAACGGCGTGCCGGAATGGTTCGGCGCCGACCTGCTCGATGAGGATTTCGAGGCCGTCTCCTGGAACTGGGAACGGGCGAGCGAACTCGTGCCCGCGCTCGGGCGCGCCGGCATCAAGAGAAATGTGCGCGGACCGTTCCAGATGACCGCCGATGAGCTGCCGCTGATGGGGCCGGCCTGGGGGCTTCAGAATGTCTGGCTCGCCGAAGGCGTGCCGGGCGGCATCCTGTGGGGCGGAGCGATCGGTCACTATCTTTCGGAGCGGATTGTCGAAGGCGGCAACAGCATCGATACGGCGGAACTGGATCCGCGGCGCTTTGGCGACCATGCCAACAAGAACTGGACCCGGGAGAAGGTGCGGGAAGCCTGGGGCACCCATGCAGTACAACATTATCCGGGCCAGGACATGCCGGCGGCACGTCCGCAGAAAACAGCTCCGTCCTACGACCGCCTTAGACTTCATTGGCAGCACCTCCCTGGCTGCGCAGCAGAAGCAGGGCCCGGCACGCCGGATCGTGACGCTGTCCATCGACACGGATGGGGCGAGCGCCTTTGCCTATGAGGGCGTCTATCGCGACGGCAGCCTTGTCGGCCGCGTCACGTCGGCGGGTTACTCCTACACGTTTGGCCATGACATAGCGTTGGCGCTGCTGCCGCTGGAGCTTGGCACGCCCGGCACGGCGCTGGAGGTTTCAATTCTCGGCGAGCGGCGCCCGGCACGGGTGATCGCCGACTCTCCCTATGACCCTGAAGGCGCGCGCGGGCGTATGTGAGGGACCTGCAGCACAGTCGGCGAAAAGCGGGCCTACCCCGTCCATCCAAGGCCTGAGGAGATGCAGTTGATCGAGACAAGCAGGGCGTCGGTCGCCCGCTTTTGATCCGCCGCGCCTGCTCTGACTTCACGCAGGAGATCGACCTGCAGCCGGTGAATGTCGTCCATCTGACGCCGCAGACTGTCGAAACGCCGCTTGAACATCGGAAAGCGCACGGAAAGATCGCCCCCGGTGAGGTCGCGGATCAGGCCCCGCGTCAACTCGTATTCCGCGAAAATGCGGGTGTAGATCCGGTGGGACGCATCGCTGTCGGACACCAGGCCGGCATAGAGCCGCGCGATCTCCATGTCGGACTGGTACAGCGTCTTCTCCGCCTCGTCGACGATCAGACGGAAGAAGCGCGAGTGTTCGAACATGCGCCCCAGAAGCTCGCGCCCGGCATCGCCGCGCACCGCGACGAAGGAACTCAGCGCGCTGCCGATGCCATACCAGCCGGTCAGCAGATGGCGGTTCTGGCTCCAGGCGAACACCCAGGGGATGGCGCGCAGGTCGGCAATGCCGCCGGCGCCGAAACGGCGCTCCGGCCGTGAGCCCATTTTCAGGAGGCCCAGCTCCGCGACCGGGCTCGCCTGGTTGAAATAATCGAGGAAGCCTGGCTCCGCCATCAACCCGGCATAGGAGGCCTGTGACATGCCGGCCAGCGCTTCCAGCGCTTCGTCGAACTCGGGTGTCTGCTTTGTTTCGACGTCGCCCGGCGATACGGCACTGTGAGCCAGAACGGCAGCGGCGAGGATTTCGAGCTGGTTGAGGCCGGTGCCGCGATTGGCGAATTTCGACGACACGACCTCGCCCTGTTCCGTCACCCGCATGGACCCAGTGACTGTACCTGCCGGCTGCGCCGCGATCGCCCGGCCGGTTGGCGCGCCGCCGCGGCTGACGGAGCCGCCACGGCCGTGAAAGAAACTGATCCTGACCTTGTGCTTGCGGCCGACGGCAGCGAGGCGCTTTTGCGCCTTGGCCAGCTCCCAATTGGAGGCCAGGAAACCACCATCCTTGTTGGAATCCGAATAGCCGAGCATGATTTCCTGGCGCGCGCCGAAATCCCGCACCGTGCGCCTCGCCAGGGCAATGTCGAGCAATCCGTTCAGGATGCCAGGGGCCGCCTGCAGGTCGGCGATGGTCTCGAACAAGGGTACGATCCGCAGCCTGATCGTGCCGTCGCCACCGGGCGCGGTCGAAAGCCCGCAATATTGCGCCAGCAGATAGACCGCGAGCAGATCGTCAACCGAGCGGGTCATGCTGAGAACGAAGCAGCCCACGGCATCGCTATCGGAGCCGGCGATGTGGTTGGCGATGACAGAGAATGTCGAAAGCAGTTCCCTTGCCTCGGGCGAAAGCCGATCCGCGTCGATGTCCATCCGCTCGCTTTGGCCAAGGGCTGCGCGGATACGCGCCGACCATTGCGGCGTACCTGATGTGACCGGGTCTGCCAGAGCAAAGATCTCGGCCAGCACCCGATTGACGACAGTGGAGTTTTGCCTGATGTCGAGCGAGACCGTCCGGAAGCCGAAACTTCCGAGCTGCCAGAGCAGCGGCTGGACGAAACGCCGGGCGACCGCGCGCCCGCCGATCGCTTCGAGGACGAGAGCAAGCCCGCGCAGATCAGCGCCAAACGCCTCCGCGGAGGGGTAGGCGGCGGCTCCGCCATCGCGTGTGGCTTCAAGCCGGGCCAACAAGGCCGAAGCGAACTGGCGAAGCGGTTCGTCAGGATTGCGCGCGGCGATGTCGTGCGCCTGTCCGCTTTTGTCGAGTGCCCTTTGCAGAAGCGGCGTGAAGCTGGCCGGCAGGTCGACGACGTTCGAACTGGCGCTGAGCACCGTCACCAGCCGCTGCATTTGCGTCAGGTACCAGCCAATGGCGGTGGTGCGGTATTCGGCCAAGGCATGGGCGGTCATGGCGGCGGTCACGTTCGGATTGCCGTCGCGGTCGCCGCCGATCCAAGAGGCATAGCGCATGAAGGAAGGAATTTTCACCGGCTCTCCGGGATAGTGACGCTGGAAGGCGTCCTGCAGCTTGCCGTAGAGCTGCGGCGTCGCCTCGAAAATGACTTCGCGGTAGAAATGCAGGCCCCAAGCGATTTCGCGTTCGACCGTCGGGCGTTCCAGCCTGAGCTCGCCCGTCATCCACAGCAGCTCGATCTCGCTTTCCAGATCGGCGACCAGCAGTTCGCGTTCGCGCGGCGCCCAGCGCGGCTGGTCGAGCTCGGTCAGCTTGCGATAGATGCGGCGGTGGATCTCGAGAACCGTGACGCGTTTGGCCTCCGTCGGGTGAGCGGTCATGGTCGGGCCGACGCAAAGTTCATCAAACGCAGCCTGCACTTCGGCCGCCGAGCGCCCGTTCGCCGCCATCTGCGCGACTACGCTGGCGAAGGAGCCCGGCACTTCGTCGACGCCCGCGCCCTGTTCGAGCTCGCGGCGTGCCCGCATGGCAAGCAACTCGTCGGCGATCGCCAGCAACTGGAACCATACGCCGCTCGCCTGCAACGCCGGGATGCGCTGTTCCGGGGCAAGCGAGACAAGCGACCTGCGCCCGCTCAGAACTGAGGCGATCTCGGGCTCGCGCGCGCTTGCGACCTGAAGCAGCAGCCGCAACAGCAGGCTGCGCTCGTCTTCGCGAAACTTGATAGGTTTGCTTTGTTCCAAAACGCTTTCCTCCCGGGCCGAGGGCGGCTAGTTCGTTTCACCGTTTCACAGAAACGGCGAACCGCTCTATCTCTTTGTTTCTGCGCAATTCCGGACGGAAAACCGCTTACACTTTTCCTGGAATTGCTAAGGCTATCAGGCGACCCGGTCGGGGACCGGGCGACCCTCGAAAAAGGCGGTCAGGTTCTCCACCACCTTCATGCCCATCGCCACGCGCGTTTCCTCGGTCGCGCTGCCGAGATGCGGCAACAGCACGACGTTCTCCAACCGCTTCAGCGTCTCCGGAACGGCCGGTTCGTCGGCAAAGACATCGAGACCAGCGCCTGCTATCTCACGCCTTTCCAGCGCACCGATCAGGGCATCCTGGTCGACGACATCGCCGCGCGCCGTGTTGATCAGGAATGCGCCGGGTTTCATCAGACGCAGGCTGCGGGCATCGATGAGATGGCGGTTTTCCGCGCCGCCCGGACAATGCAGCGACACGAAATCGGATGCCGCGAGCAGCCCTTCCATAGTCTGCATCTGCACCGCGCCCATGGCGCGCGTCTCGTCATCGTCGACCGGCGAGCGATTGACGAACACGATCTTCATGCCGAAACCGAAATGCGCGCGCCTGGCTGTTGCCTTGCCGATGCGGCCCATGCCGACAATGCCAAGGGTTTTGCCCGACACCTTCGCGCCGGCCATGTGCGTCGGCGACCAGCCGCGCCATTCTCCGGCCCGCAGCTGGCGTTCGCCTTCACCGGTCCGGCGCGCGACAGCCAATATCAGGCTGAGCGCCAGGTCGGCGGTGCAATCGGTCAGCACGCCGGGCGTATTGGTCACCACGATGTCGCGGTCGCGGGCGGCCGCGACATCGATGTGGCTGAAGCCGACGCCGAAATTGGCGATGATCCGGGTGCGGGCGGAGGATTCTGGAAACACCGCGTCAGGCAAGCGGTCGCTGACCGTTGCCAGGATCGCGTCATAATCGGCGAAGGCAGACGTCATTGCAGCCGGGCTCAATGGCGTATCGTTTGTGTTGAACGTCGTGTCGAAGCGTTCGGCGAGGATCGCTTCGACGGGGGCCGGCCATCTGCGAGTAACAATCAAACGCGGTTTCATCTGATATCCTGCCGATCGAGGGGGTGGCGATGCCTGGCGCCAGCCCCAACGTCACATTGCTCTATGCGGGTTTCGTCCGACCGCCGTTCAAGCCGCCTTCTTCATCCGCGACAGCGTATCGGCCACCACCTCGCCGAAGGAGGATGGCGTCGGCACGATGACGACGCCGGCGTCTTTGAGGATTTCAACCTTTTCCTGCGCTGATTCGCCGAAGGCCGAGATGATGGCGCCGGCGTGGCCCATGCGGCGGCCTTTCGGGGCGGAGAGGCCGGCGATGTAGGCGATCAGGGGCTTGCGCATATTGTCGCGCGCCCAGATCGCGGCTTCGGCTTCCTGCGGTCCGCCGATCTCGCCGATCATCACCACGGCGTCGGTCTCGTCGTCCTGTTCGAACAGCTTCAGCATGTCCTTGAAGGACGAGCCGTTGATCGGGTCGCCGCCGATGCCGACGCTGGTCGACACACCGATGCCAAGCGACTTCATCTGCGACGCCGCCTCGTAGCCCAGCGTGCCGGAGCGACCGACAATGCCGACGCGGCCGGGGAGGTAGATGCTGCCGGGCATGATGCCCATCAGCGCCTGTCCGGGCGTGATGACGCCGGCGCAGTTCGGGCCGATCAGCCGCATGCGGTCTTCGTAGCGGTAGCGCAGCATGTAGCGCTTGACCTGCATCATGTCCTGCGACGGGATGCCATCGGTGATGCAGACGCACAGTTTAATGCCGGCGTCGGCCGCTTCCATGATCGAATCGGCGGCAAAGGGCGGCGGCACGAAGACGATGCTCGCCTCGGCGCGGGTCTCGCGCACCGCGCCCTTGACCGTGTTGAAGACGGGCAGGCCGAGATGCTTCTGGCCGCCTTTGCCGGGGGTGACGCCGCCGACCAGCTTGGTGCCGTAGCGTTTCATGTCGTCGGCATGGAAGCTGCCGATCTTGCCGGTAAACCCCTGGACGATGACGCGGGTGCTTCGGTTGAGCAGGATTGCCATTTTCTCGACCTCCCTCAGGCTGCTTTTTTCTTGGTGGCCGCGCGCCAGGCGGCGACGGCTTTTTCGGCGGCTTCGGCCAGCGTGTCGGCAACAATTACCGCTTCGCCGGAATCAGCCAGGATGCGGCGGCCTTCCTCGGCCCTTGTGCCTGAGAGTCGGACCACCAGCGGCACGTTGACGCCGACCTCGCGGATCGCCTTGATGACGCCTTCGGCGACCCAGTCGCAGCGGTTGATGCCGGCAAAGATGTTGACCAGGATGGTCTCGACATTCTTGTCGCCGAGCACGGCGCGGAAGGATTTCGCCACCCGCTCGGGCGAGGCGCCGCCACCGATGTCGAGGAAGTTGGCCGGCTCGCCGCCGGCGATCTTGATCATGTCCATGGTTGCCATGGCGAGACCGGCGCCGTTGATGATGCAGCCAATATTGCCGTCGAGGCCGACATAGGAGAGGCCGCGGTCGCTGGCGAAGGTCTCGCGCGGATCTTCCTGGCTCTTGTCGCGCAGTTCGGAAATTTCCGGCCGGCGGAACAGCGCGTTCTCGTCGAACGACATTTTGGCGTCGAGCGCGATCAGATTGCCGTCACGGGTCACCACCAGCGGATTGATCTCCAGCATCGAGGCGTCGTAGTCGCGAAACACCTGGTAGCAGGCGAAGATGGTCTCGGTCGCCTTGCCGATCAGATTGTGATCGAGGCCGAGCCCGAAGGCGATTTCGCGGGCCTGAAACCGTTGCATGCCGACGCCGGGATCGACGGATGTGCGCAGGATGGAATTGGGCGCCTTCTCGACGATATCCTCGATCTCCATGCCGCCGGCGGCTGAGGCCACGATCATGACGCGCTCTTCCTTGCGGTCGAGGACGAAGCCGACATAGAGCTCCTGCGCGATGTCGACGGCTTCCTCGAGGTAGAGACGTGAGATCAGCTTGCCGCGCGGCCCGGTCTGCTGGGTCACCAGCTTGCGGCCGAGCATGGCCTCGGCGGCGTTGGAGATTTCCTCGTCATTGGCGCAGAGCTTGATGCCGCCGGCCTTGCCGCGCGCGCCGGAGTGCACCTGCGCCTTCAGCACCCATTTGCTGCCGCCGATCTCGCGCGCCCGGTAAGTTGCCTGCTCGGGGCTGTAAGCCAGCCCGCCGCGCGGCACATGCACGCCGTGGCGTGCCAGCAGTTCCTTGGCCTGATATTCGTGGATGTCCATTTTGTCCTCCCTGAACAGTCAATGCGTGGCGACGCGCGGTTGGCCAGCGCGTTCGATTGCCTCGTTGACCACCAATACGTTCCTGGCCATGCGTTCCGACGCTGCGTCGATCATCTTGCCGTCCAGCGCTGCCGCTCCCTTGCCCTGCGCCTCGGCCTCTTTCAGCACTTCGAGGATGCGCCTGGCGCGGGTGACCTCTTTTTCCGGTGGCGAGAAGACATCGTTGGCGAGCGCGATCTGCGATGGATGGATTGCCCATTTGCCTTCGATGCCCAGCGCCGCCGCGCGCCTGGCGCCGGCGATGTAGCCCTCCGGATCGGAGAAGTCGCCAAACGGCCCGTCGATGGCGCGCAGGCCGTAGGCGCGGCAGGCGACGGTCATACGCGACAGTGCGAAATGCCACTGGTCGCCGGGATAGTCGGGGTTGAGCCCGCCAATGTTGACGGTGCGCGCCTTGCAGCTTGCGGCATAATCGGCGACGCCGAAATGCATGGCTTCTAGCCGGCCGGGCGTGGCTGCGATAGCCTCGACATTGGCCATGCCGAGCGCGGTCTCGATCAGCGCTTCGAGGCCGACGCGGGTCTTGAAACCCTTGGCCATCTCGATCTGGTTGACCATGGCCTCGACCATGTAGAGATCGGCCGGCACGCCGACCTTCGGCACCAAAATGGTGTCCAGCCGGTCGCCGGCCTGTTCCATGACGTCGACCACGTCGCGGTACATGTAATGGGTGTCGAGGCCGTTGATGCGCACCGAAACGGTCTTGCCCTTGGCGCGCCAGTCGATGTCGTTGAGCGCCTGGATGATGTTCTTGCGGGCACGTTCCTTGTCGGGCGGCGCGACCGCGTCCTCGATGTCGAGGAAGATGAAGTCGGCGGCGCTGTTCGCCGCCTTGTCGATCATCTCCGGGCTCGAGCCGGGAACGGCGAGCTCGCTGCGCTGCAGCCGGAGCTTCTTCAGATGGTTGATGGTATGGCTCATCGTGCGCTCCCTCAGGCGGCTTCGGCGACCGGCACGGCGGCCGAGGCGCGGAAATGCTGGATGGCGGCGCCGACGCCGGAACCCGGCGCCAGTCTGACGCCACAATCGAGCAGCGCCATTTCGGCGGCCGACAGCGAAGCCAGCACCATCACCTCGTTCAGCCAGCCGAGATGGCCGATGCGGAAGACCTTGCCCATCACCTTGTTGAGGCCGCCGCCGAGCGATGTCTGGTAGGTGCCGTAGGCGCGCTTGACGACGTCACCGCTGTCGATGCCTTCGGGCACCAGAATGGCGCTGACCGTATCGGAATGCCATTTCGGCGCCTTGGCGCAGAGTTTCAGGCCCCAGGCGTCGACCGCCTTGCGCACGCCTTCGGCGAGGCGATGGTGGCGGGCGAAGATGTTCTTCAGCCCTTCCTCGGCGATCAGGTCGAGCGAGGCGCGCAGGCCGCGCAGCAGCTGTGTAGCCGGCGTATAAGGGAAATAGCCGGCATCGTTAGCGCGGATCATGTCCTCGAAAGAGAAGAAGCAGCGACGGTGGGTGGCGCTCCTCGAAGCGACAAGCGCCTTCTTGCTGACTGACAGGAAGCCGAGGCCGGCGGGCAGCATGAAACCCTTCTGCGAGCCGCTGACGGCGCAGTCGACGCCCCATTCCTCCTGGCGGAAATCGATCGAACCGATCGAAGAGACACCGTCGACGAACAGCAGGGCAGGGTGGTTTGCGTCGTCGAGCACGGCGCGGCAGCCGGCAACGTCGCTGGTCACACCGGTCGCCGTCTCATTCTGCGTGCAGAAAATTGCCTTGATGCGGTGCGCCTTGTCGGCCTTCAGCCGCTCGGCATAGAGCTCGAGCGGCACGCCCGTTCCCCATTCGCAATCGATGACATCGACCTCGAGGCCGAGGCGCTCGGCCATGTCGACCCACAGATGCGAGAACTGGCCGAAGCGCGACATCAGCACGCGGTCGCCGGGGCTGAGCACATTGGTCATCGCCGCCTCCCAGGCGCCGGTGCCGGAGGAGGGGTAGATGAAGACGCGGCCGGTCTCGTTCTTGAAGACCTTCTTGATGTCCTCGAACAGCGGCAAGGTGAGATCGGGGAAGGATGCGGCGCGCATATCCTCCATCGGCAGGTTCATCGCCTGCCGGACCTGTTCGGGGATGTTGGTCGGTCCGGGAATGAAAAGATGGGTGAAACCGGCCATGGTGCGAACTCCTCCTGATCCAGCAAAGCGGTGATGGGGAGTTTCGTTTCGACGGCTAAAGGCAACAACACCTTGCCGGGTAACATCTTGCCGCGCACGGGTGGGGGCGGCCTACCCGGTTGGCCTACCCGCGGCCCGTCGCTTGCCTACCCGAAAGGCTGCTTCTGGGTACGCCTCTCGCGCGCATAGAGAGCAACGGCCATCGCCCGGTTGCGGACGTCGAGTTTGTCATAGAGATTCTTGAGGTGGTATTTTACCGTGTTCTCGGAAATCCCAGTCCGCGTCGCGATCTGCAGATTGGTCCAGCCGTCGGACAGCACCGCCAGCAGCTCGCGCTCGCGCACGGTGAGCTGCGACAGGGGCGTGTCGTTGACCTTGTTGATGTCGATATAAGGGATGCAGATGCGCCCATGCGCGACCGCCAGGATGGTCTCGAAGATGATCGACGGATCATCGAACTGGAAGCAATAGCCCTGCGCTCCAAGCCGCACGCACTGCTTCAGGATGCCGATGTCGTGGTCGTTGGAAAACACCGCGATGCGCACGCCGAGCTTGCGGCTGTGAACCTCGGCAAGCACATCGGCGCCGTCCATGTCGGCGAGCTTCCAGCCGATGACGGCGACGTCGAATTCGCCTGCCATCGCCAGTTCGAGGAAATGGCTGCCGCTTTGCACGCAGGCGAGGAGATCGAAGCGGCCGTCGCATTCCAGCATTTCGCGCAGCGCCGATATGACGAGCGGATTGCGTTCGGCCACGACCACACGCACGCGCCGTTCCGCTGATACCTTGGGTTCTGTCTGCGACCTGATCTTCAAGGGCTTCCGGCTGTTCTGGTTGCAATCTCAGCGGTCCGGCGATTGCCTGGACCTGCATCATGACAATTCTGCCCCAACCGTGCGGGGGTGCTCTTTCCCCAGCGACATGCGCTGTCGCGCTGCCTTAAGCCGGCGGGGCATCGGTTTTTGATGGGATTGGTGTTGTCAGCGCCGGCCGGAGTGATCTCGCCTGCCAGTGTCGCCGTTCAGGCGGGAGGGCGCATTTCGTTTGAAATTCCGTGGGTTGTGGGATCAACCTGACATGCGCTCGCCGAACCCCGGGGAGCCATTATGATGGCGAGGCAACTGGTCCGTTCGGCAGATCGACGGTCACGATGAGCCCTGTTGGTTGATTATCCTGCAATTCGATCTTGCCACCATGACCCTGGATGATGTCGGCAACGATCGAGAGACCAAGACCGAAGCCATGCTTCGAGGCAACGCCACGCGATGTGTCCTCCTTGAAGAATGGCTCGAATACGCGGGAGCGCGCCGTCATCGAAATGCCCGGTCCATCGTCGCCGACCGCTATGCGCGCCGTCGTCTCGGTCAGCGTCAATGCGACGGTGACATTGCCGGCGAATTTAACCCCGTTGTCGCAGAGATTGGTGATCGCACGCGCCAGCGCATTGGGTTTGCACCAGCCCAGAAGCCGATCCGGTCCGGAATACGAGACCGAAAACCCGACATCGGAGAATTCGGCACAGACTGTTTGCAGCACGCTGGCAATGTCTGCGCGTTGCAGCTTCTCCGTCGAAACGTCGTTGCGCAGATAAGTCAAAGTCTCGTTGATCAGCTCTTCAATATGCTGGACATCGGACAGCATCGCGGTTCGGATGAGGCCGTCATCCATCCGCTCGGCGCGGAGCCGCAGCCGCGTCAAAGGCGTGCGCAGATCATGGCTGACACTGCGCAACATGCGCGTGCGATTCTCGATCATCGTCCGGATACGCGCTCTCATCCTGTTCAGAGCGCGCACCAGGCCGACCATCTCGATGGAGCCGCGTTCGATGAAAAGCTCGTCGCTGTTCTCGATCTCTGCCGACCCGACAGCGGTCGAAATGCGTCTTAGGGGGTTTGTCACGGCCCATACTGCAAAAAGCCAAATCAGGGCAGGAAAGGCGACAAAAGCCATAAATTTGTAGAACAGGGAACGGATAAAACCTGATGTCAGCAAGGTATCGGGCACGCCAAAATGAGCCAGGACGGCCTGTTGGTCCAGATCCAGCACGAAGGCATATTCACCGTCGATTGTTAGCCAACGCCCATCCGTCGGTTCGTTGTTGAACCGGAAAAGCCATTCGATATTTCGCCACTGAAGATAGGAAACTGGAATACTGTCGATCTGCTCCTTGGGCAATATCTTGAAATCAAAACCGGCTTGCGCCGCCGCTGCCAAGACCACGCTGCGAGCTTCCGCTGGTGCTTCGCGCAACAAGGCAGCAACCACGGCGGTTCGTGTGGCGCTGTCGTCGACAGCCGGCAGGTCGATACTCGCTGTAACATTTTCGACGACCGATCCAGCGGACAGGATCACAACCACCGTGACGATGATGACTGCCGCGAACTGCCCACGCACAGACTGCGGCAGGAAACGGCGGATCAAATCCCTCATGCTTCCTCAACCGTCGCGGTGAAGATGTAGCCGCCCAGCCGAACGGTCCTGAGAAGCACCGGATCGCGCGCATCCTTTTCGATCTTCTGGCGGATCCGGCTGACGTGAACATCGACGCTGCGCTCGATTGGCCCGGCAAGCCCTGCATGGGTTACGCCAAGGAGTTCCTCGCGCGAGAGAACCCGGCCGGCATTACGGCAGAAAGCAAGCAACAGGTCGAATTCATGCGTGGTGGTCGCGACCCGCGCGTTGCTCGGATCATGCAATTGCCGGCGAATGGGGTCGAGGCGCCAGCCGTTGAAGCGAAGCACCTTCGACCGATCCCGTTCCTCGGGAGCGTAGGTCGTGCGGCGCAGCAGCGCCCGTATCCTGGCCGTCAGTTCGCGCGCGCTGAACGGCTTTGTCACGTAGTCGTCCGCGCCAATCTCGAGTCCGAAGATGCGGTCGATTTCTTCGCCAAGGGCGGTCAGCATCAGGATCGGAACGTTCGTTTGCGCGCGAAGGCGGCGGCAGATGCTGAGGCCGTTTTCGCCAGGCAGCATGACATCAAGCACGATAAGATCGAATTTCTGGTTGCGAAGCGCGGCGTCCATCCGAACGCCGTTCCCGGCTATTTCCACGATCATGCCGTTTTCGGTGAGCGTGTCACCCAGCATGCGCGCGATTTCGAGGTCGTCTTCGACGATGAGGATACGCGAACCTTGCCTTGTCGATCTCGATTCGGCGCTCAAATCGCTTGGGTGCCTTTGCCGTGCGATCTCGGAGTTTGTCATAGCCTGCATAGGTGCCTGCGTCGATGTCAGAACCGGTATCCGACCAGAAGCATCCCTGAAGGCTGAACCTTGTCGACGACGATCGGGCTGTCGGCGGCGTCACCCAAGAGAATGCCGACCCCCGCTTCGCCCCGCACCATCCAGTTCTGATTGAGCATATATGTGGCGGAAATTGAAAAATCGGCGCGCTTCAACCCGGCACCAGCATCATAGCGAGCCAGCCCCGAGCGAGCCGATTGTTCCGGCGTGACGCCAAAATAGGCCTGCATGTAATTTTCGTCCGCGAAGACGGCGGCTGCACTGGCGCCGATCACCAACGATGGGGACAGAGGCTGGCTGACCTCGATCCCGACCTTGCCCTCGAGGCCATCGCTGCCGCCGATGGTCTTGTCGAGCTGCGCAAAGATTTCAGCCGGGCCGAACTTCACCGCGGCCTTCACGCCGACTGTCGCGCCCATGTCGACATCCCCCAAGCCGCGCAGGTGGTCGGCGTCGTCTTCCTTGCGGCCCATCTCATAGCCAAGCCGCGCGCTGAATTCGAACGGGCCTTGCTCGTAGATCGCGATGTTGGCGCCCGTCGGATCAATCGTCACCGTATCGAGGAATGTCGCGGTGACGAAAGGCACCGGCATGACCTTGAACTCGTCGCTGCCCTCGTATTTGGGGACGATGATGGCGCCGCCTCCAACGACGACGTGCCAGTCGGCCAGTTTTTGTTCGAAGCCTCCGAAACGGGAAGGGTCGGGCGGAGGGCTAAAGTCATCGGAATTCACGGCGATGGCGTCAGCCGCCAGCACGATGCCCGAATGCGTTGAAAACAGCACTGCCATCGCCGCAAGAGAGGCCCGGCCGGCAAACATTCCAGAATCCATATTGAACATGCATGCTCCAGAGCAGCGAGGCGGTGAGCCCCTGATGCTTGGACTATTTCAGGCGAAGTTGGCTGCATGCGTGAAGTGATGTTAATTTTTGTTGCGCAATCTTGGTCGCTTTTTGGCGGCTGTACGAAGCGACCTCCGCACAACGTCCTGCGACCATGTAGCGTGCTCTCAAGCCAAATCGCGCCACCGCCTATCTCAGTGTTTAATCATGATCTTTTCCGAAAACCGGTTTCCCCTTTTCGGGATCATGGTCTAGACCTGACGGGCACCTTTTGCGGGATTGTGATGGCGGGAGGCGCCGGTGGAAGGCGAACACGAACAGACGAGCGGCGCCAAAGCCGCTGACGATGCCCACGCCGACATCTATGGCGAGGATGGCGCCGTTCTGTCGTCCTTCCTGGCGCAGATCGGTGCTGCGATCGCCGATCGCGACACGCTGACGCTGAAGCGCGAAGTCGACGACCTGCACCAGTCCGAACTCGGTGACCTGCTCGAAGCGCTGCATCCTGAACAGCGCCGCGCGCTGGTCGAACTGCTTGGCGCGGATTTCGATTTTTCCTCGCTGACCGAGGTCGACGAGGCGATCCGTATGGAGATCGTCGACAATCTGCCCAATGCGCAGATTGCCCAGGCGGTGCAGGAACTCGATTCCGACGACGCCGTCTACATTCTCGAAGACCTTGAAAAAGAAGACCAGGACGAGATCCTGTCGCAGCTGCCGTTTACCGAACGGATCAGGCTGCGCCGCTCGCTCGACTATCCCGAAGAGACGGCCGGTCGGCGCATGCAGACCGAGTTCGTCGCGGTGCCGCCGTTCTGGACCATCGGTCAGACCATCGACTACATGCGCGAGGACCAGAACCTTCCCGACCGATTCAGCCAGATCTTCGTCATCGATCCGAGTTTCAAGCTGCTCGGCGCCATCGACCTCGACCAGATCCTGCGCACCAAGCGCACGATCAAGGTCGAGGAGGTGATGCATGAGACAAGGCACGCCATTCCGGCCACGATGGACCAGGAAGAGGCGGCACGGGAGTTCGAGCAATACGATCTTCTGTCCGCCGCCGTCGTCGACGAGAACGAGCGGCTGGTTGGCGTGCTGACCATCGATGACGTCGTCGACGTCATCCAGCAGGAAGCGGAAGAAGATCTGTTGCGCATGGGTGGCGTCGGCGACGAAGAACTGTCCGACAGCATCCTGTCGACCTCGCGCTCGCGCGTTCCCTGGCTGCTGGTCAATCTTCTGACCGCGTTCCTGGCGGCGTCGGTGATCGGCCTGTTCGACCGCACGATCGAGCATATCGTGGCGCTGGCCGTGCTGATGCCGATCGTGGCGGGCATGGGCGGCAATGCAGGGTCGCAGACCATGACCGTCACCGTGCGTGCGCTGGCGACGAAGGACCTCGACATCTACAATGCCGGCCGCATCATCCGCCGTGAAATGGGCGTCGGCTCGATCAACGGCATCATCTTCGCGGTGCTGATCGGCATCGTCGCGGCGGCCTGGTTCCGCGATCCCAATCTGGGTGGCATCATCGCGGCGGCGATGATCATCAACATGTTCGTCGCAGCGCTCGCCGGTATCCTGATCCCGCTGCTGCTCGACCGGTTCAAGATTGACCCAGCGGTGGCGTCAGCGGTTTTCGTCACCACGGTCACCGATGTCGTTGGCTTTTTTGCCTTTCTGGGGTTGGCCACCTGGTGGTTCGCGGTACCTTGAAGAAACAGGCAGCGCGGTCTCAATTGACTTTTACGTAAATGCCGTGCGAGGTTCGCGCCGGGGTTTCATGTCGAGTCCGGCATGGGACATGATTGATCGGGATGGGTGGGTGCGTCGCTTGGCAGGCGGTCGCTTACGTTCCGGCTTGGGAGCAAGAATGCGGGAATATTATTCGATCACCGAACTGACCCGCGAATTCGACGTGTCGACGCGGACGCTGCGCTTTTACGAGGATGAGGGCCTGGTGCAGCCGGTGCGGCGTGGCCGCACAAGGTTGTTCCGCCCTTCGGACCGGCATCTGATCCGCCAGATCATGCGCGGAAAACGGCTCGGCTTCTCGATCAACGAAATCCGCGAAATCATCCAGATGTACAAGGAGCCGCCCGGCGAAGTCGGCCAACTCAACCTGATGATCAAGCGCATCGAGGAAAAGCGCGAGGATCTCAGGCAGAAACGCAGGGATCTCGAAGAGACGCTGGCCGAACTCGACCAGGCGGAAGAGTCCTGCGTCGAGCGGCTGGTGGAGCTGGGTGTTAATACCTGAGCGGACTGGGCCATGGCGCGCTTTGGTGATGATCGCCAACGTTTGGGATTAGCGGAAGCCTTCAGAACTTCGTCATTCTAGGGCGGAGCAGGAGCGAAGCTCCGTCGCGGAGACCCTAGAATCCATGCCGTGACATTGGCCGTGGAGTGCAGTGGGTGCAGAATTCTGCACCGACGCGGCGCTTAGAGTTCGCGGCATGGATCCTCGGGTCTGCGCTGCGTCGCTACGCTCCTTGCTTTGCCCGTGGATGACGAAGAGACGGGCGTTTATGCCAATCGCCAAAGCATGCGACCCCTGCCAGCGACCACGCCCAGCTCAGATCCAGCGCCGCACGCGCTTGGCGTAGTCGCGGTACTTCTTGCCGAATTTGGCTGCCAGCACCTTCTCCTCGCTCTCGATCGCGACCTTTTGGGTGGCGAAGGCGGCGATCAGCGCCAGCGGCAGGAACCATACTATCCCTGAAACGAAGGCGGCACCGATCAACAGCAGCGTGTTGGCGAGATACATCGGATTGCGGGTGACGCCGAACGGGCCTGACGTCACCAGATGCTCCGGCACGCCGTTAGGGTTCATTGTCGTCTTGGCGCGCGTCATAGCGCGGATGGCGGTGAACCAGAGTGCGGCAACGGCAAACAGCACCACAAAGCCGGCCGCGAACAGGAGGTCGCCAAGGAGATCGCCGATCCAGGGCAGGGGATAGAGTAAGCCAAGCACGATGCTGATGGCGATGGCGGCGCAGTAGATCAGTGGCGGCCAAGGGATCAGCCCGGCTTTCGATAGCCCTGGTTTTGGCAGCCCGGCTTTTGGCAGCTTGTCGGTCATTGTTGCCCTCCCTGCGTCATCGGGCTCTCCTCCGTCTTGGCGGTGCAGATGCCGGCGAGTTCACCGAGATGCGCTTTGAACTCCGGGGTCTGGTCGCCATTGTAGAGCCGGTCGAATGCCGCCTCGCTTTGCAGCGTGTCCAGCATGCACACACAATAGCTGGCGCAGAACGCCGTGTCGCGTTGCTGTTCGCAGGATACCTGGCATTCCTTCAGAAAGACCACTTCCCGTGTCTCGACCGGCGCCGGCATGATCTGCGCGAATAGCCAGACACAGCCGAACAGCAGCGGCTGGTGGATCAGGTAGAAAGCCAGGCTGTGGCGGCCGATGAAGGTGAATGGCTTGGCCCAGCTTCCGGGCGTCAGCGTCGCCAGCCGCGCCAGCAGGCCGGTGGTGGACGCCAGCTTTGCCGCCGCGATGCCGACAAGCACGGCGCCGAACCAGGGAAACAGTGGAACATAGTCGTTGGAGCGCGGGTTGATCGCCGACAGGCCGACCCACCACAGCGCCGGGTGGTCGAAGGCTTCGGATCGGAGGTAGATGGGCGCTGCGATCACCACCGCCGCCACGACCAGCGTCAGCAAGGACGGCAGCCGCAAGAACAAAAGCCCGAGCAGGCTGGCCAGCGCGATCTCATGCAGGATGCCGAAGAAGATGAAGCTGTCCGGCGTCATGAAATACGTCACCGCCGATATGGCGGCTGCCGCGATGGCGACCATGGCAAAGCGTTTCCAGAAGCCGTTCCAGCGGATCTGCCTGCCATGGGCGAGAAACAGGCTGACGCCGACCAGGAACAGGAATGTCGAGGCGATGCAGCGGGCATAGAGCTTCCACCAGCCGAAGGCGGTGAGGCCGGGATCGGTGTAGTGGAAATTCTCAAGATCCCAGGTGAAGTGGTAGCTGGCCATGGCGATCAGCGCGATGCCGCGCGCGACATCAATGACAGTGATGCGCTTCGATTGATCCCCAGGGGGTGCGGTATGGATGCTCATGGTCTCGCGATCTGATTCAGCCCCTCAAGACGACTATCACGGTTGCACCGGACAAAAGAAGGCCGCGCGGCTGCATCAGGCGGTGCTTTAGGCCAGAGCCGGAAAGCCTTTGACCGAATTCGCTTTTTGCCGGGAAGGGGTCGGTTTCCTGTTACCGGCTGCGGAATCGCCAGCGCAGATTTGACGCCGCGAGTCTGCTTTTGGGGATCAAATGTCCACCCATGTGCGCCACCCGATCTGGCTTCCGGCCTTGCGTCCGGCGGATGCGCGCACCTTTGCCTCGCTCTATGCGGTCGAATCCTTCGCCCGTGCCACGGTGTCGAGCGTCATCCCGATCCAGGCCTACGAGATCCTGCACAATGAGCAGATCGTCTCGATCCTCTACACCATCGTGGCGTTGCTCGGCCTGTCGGTGACGCTGTTCATGCCGATGCTGATCCGCCGCTTTGCCCGGCGCTGGGTTTATACCGCCGGCGCCTGTCTGCTTGCCATCGGCTCGCTGTTCTTCGTCACCCATACGCTTGCCGGGCAGCTAGCCGGCATGCTGTGCCGCGTCATGGGGGCGAGCGCGCTGTCGATCACGCTCAACCTCTACATCATGGACCACATTCGCAAGACCGACTTCATGCAGGCTGAATCGCTGCGCATGGCGTGGTCGATGCTGGCGTGGACCGGCGGGCCGACGCTCGGCATTTTCCTCTACACACGCTACGGCATCTATGCCGCGCATGGAGCGGTGGCGGTGTTTGCGCTGGCCTTGCTGGCGCTGTTCTGGACCTACAGGCTGGGCGACAACCAGTCTATCCGCCCGGGCAGGACGCGGCCGGCCAATCCGCTGGCCAATATCGGCCGCTTCGTCGCGCAACCCAGACTTAGACTTGCCTGGCTGATCGCCTTCGGCCGTTCCTGCTTCTGGACGACCTTCTTCGTCTATGGGCCGCTGTTCATGGTCATCACCGGCGAGGGCGAGCTTGCCGGCGGCCTGCTGGTTTCGGCCGGCAATGCGCTGCTGTTCATGGCGATCTTCTGGGGTAAGGCCGGAAAACGCTTCGGTGGCCGGCGCACCATGACCTTCGCCTATTTCGCCATGTCGGCCACGTTGCTGGCGGCGGGCGCGGTCGGCGCGACCGCGCCGCTGCTCACCGGCTTCTTCCTGCTCTGCGGCGCCGTCTTCACCATCGCGCTCGATGCGCTGGGCTCGACCGCCTTCATGCGCTCGGTCAGGCATTATGAGCGGTCGCAGATGGCCGCGGTCTACCGCACCTATCTCGACTTTTCCGAACTGACGCCGCCGCTGGTCTATTCCGTGGTGCTGGCGTTTTTCGGCCTGGGCTCGGTATTCGTGACGCTCGGTATGCTAGCGGTGGTCTGCGGATTCGTCACCTGGCGCTATCTGCCGAAATCGCTTTGATCAGGATGCCGCATGCCGCTCGCGCACCCAGTTGTGGAAACGGTGCAGGTCATATTCCTCGGGCATCAGCACGCCGGCCTGGTGGCGCATCGAGCGCAGGCCTTTCTGGTTGACCTCGCAGATCGCGGCATCTTCTTCCAGCACCTGGGTTCCGAAGGCGACGACATTGTCGATGTCGGTCTCAGCAAGCGCTTCGGGTGCGAACAGCCATTCGGCGGTGAGCTCGGTTTGCTCGGGGCCGAGCGGTGTCAGCCGCACGGTGCGGACATAGTCGACATGGCCGACGATGAACATCGACGGCAGGCTGGTGGCATAGGTCTGGCCGGCTGCGCGCTCGGCCGGTGTCAGGCCGGAAAACACGGGACCGTGCGCTTGCCCATCGCGCGACCAGGTCTCGGCGCCGGCGCGCAGGCCGCCGGAAAACTCCGGCGCGTCATTGTCGGCATGGCGCAC
This sequence comes from Mesorhizobium neociceri, assembly GCF_013520985.1. Classification (GTDB taxonomy): domain Bacteria; phylum Pseudomonadota; class Alphaproteobacteria; order Rhizobiales; family Rhizobiaceae; genus Mesorhizobium; species Mesorhizobium neociceri. Next base: position 632,260 of record NZ_JACDTY010000001.1, read on the forward strand.
CCAGTCGGGGTCGTCGTGCCGGCTCATCAGGCCGCGGCCGTAGATCGGCACCAGCCGCGACAGGTCCTTGTGGACGCCGGGGCAGTGCAGGCACTCGTTGAAGTTTTCCCAAAAGATCTTCCAGTTGCAGTTCATCACCTTGCGCAGCACATGGCCTGACACCAGCGTTTCCAGCGGCCAGTTGGCGAGGTCGCCGGATGCCGGATCGAAGGATGCCTGCGCCGAGCCGGCCGCATCCTCCTGCAGGTTGACGAAGACAAAGCCGCGCCAGACCGAGAGCGCCACCCGGTAGAGCGGATGGTCGGCCTTATCGAAACCCTCGGGCAGCGATTTCGAGGGCACGCGGACGAGATCGCCGCGCAGCGAATAGGACCAGGCGTGGTAGGGGCAGGTGATGAGCCGCGCCTTCAGCCGGCCCTCGCTTTCCTGGCAAAGCTGCGAACCGCGATGCCGGCAGGTGTTGTGGAAGGCGCGCAGCTCGCCGGTGTCGTCACGCAGCACGACGATCTCCTGCGTGCCGACGCGGAATGTCCTGAACGCCAGAGGCTGGGCGAGATCGGCTTCGCGGCAGACCAGCAGCCAGCTTTTGTACCAGATGGCGTCGAGATCGCGCTGGTAGGCGCCGGCGTCCCAATAGGCCGAGGACGGCAGCGTTGGCTCGGCCTGAGTCAGGCCGTTATAAGGGTCGCGCTGGCTCGGATTGGATTGCATGGCTGGCTTCCTTTAGGGATAGGCCAGCCGACACCCCGGCAAATCGTTTGTCAATCACGGCTGACATTGCCGGTTGCCGGTGCGGCGCATAATCATGTCCGCGACATGGGGGATTCGGAAATTGGCCGCACGACAGATGTCGCTTACGCCGGAATTGGTCGCGCGCTGCTGGCGCGAGATCAGGGATACCGGACCGGATCCGGAGGCGATGCACCTCGATGACGGCGACTACGATTCGCTGCTGGATGCTTTGCAGGCCGAGCTCCCGGATAGCGAACCGCTGTGGCTGTTCGGCTATGGCTCGCTGATCTGGAAGCCGGAATTCGATTATGTCGAGGACCGTGTTGCCCTGGCGCGCGGCTGGCATCGGTCTTTCTGCATGAACATGACGCGCTGGCGGGGCACCAAGGAAAGCCCCGGCCTGATGATGGCGCTCGACAGTGGCGGTCAGTGCAAAGGCGTCGCCTTTCGGCTGGCCGACGATGACAGGCGAGAGCAGTTGGGCCGGCTCTTGCGGCGCGAAGTCACGCTGAAGCCGACAAGCTACCGGCCGCGTATGCTGAAGCTTGCAAGCGAGGCCGGTCCGCTGAAGGCGCTGGCTTTCGTCATCAACCGCAACGGGCTGACCTATTCCGGTCCGCTCGACGAGGCGAAGGTCGTCGACAGGCTGGCCATATCCTGCGGGCACTGGGGGTCGGGTGCCGACTATCTCTACAACACGGTGAAGAATCTGGAGGAACGCGGCATTCACGACCGCCATCTGTGGCGACTGCAGCGACTGGTTGCGGAGCGGATCACCGCCTTGAACCCCTGATGCCTGAGTGGCGCATTCGCGCTGTTGGCTGCCGGAATTTGGTTTGCCGGATGCGGCTGTTTCAGCCTATAGTCATGCATGTCGTCGGTTCCGTTAGGGACCAAGAGGGAATGCGGTGAGGGCTGACTTGTTGCCCAATGCCGTGGCTGCCCCCGCAACTGTGTGCGGTAGTCCTCTCCAAGCCACTGAGGATTTTTCCTCGGGAAGGTGGGGAAGGGCGCTGATCCGCGAGCCAGGAGACCTGCCGGCGACAGGGAACTGACTTCGATGCCCTCGGGTGGAGGGCGAAAGGACAAGATATGAATACCGCTTCCGTCTCCCTCGGCGCTTCCGTCTCCTCGCAGTCGCGCTTCATGCAGCTCGTGCTTAGCGCGTTTCTGGGCATTTTCGTCATCGGCGTTGTCGGCTTCTCGCATATCGATGCGGTCCACAATGCCGCGCATGACTATCGCCATTCGATGGCGTTTCCCTGCCACTGACGAGGATCTGACATCATGAACCTGTTTCGCAACGTCGTGTTTGTCGCGGCGATTGCCGGGCTCGTGGCCGGCGTCGTTCTCGCCTGCATGCAGGCCTATGCCACCGTGCCGCTCATCCTGAAGGCGGAAGTCTACGAACAGGCCGGTGGCGGCCATAAACATGAGCATGCCGCAGCGCCCGCCGCCAACGCTACGGACACCAATGCCATGAGCACCGCAGCATCCGCACCGGCTGAAGCAGCCGCGCCGGCGGAGGACGAAGGCTGGGCGCCGGCCGACGGCTTCGAGCGCTTCGCCTTCAGCGTGCTGGCCAATATCGTCACCGGCATCGGTTTCGCGCTGGTCCTGGTGGCGGTCTCCGAATTCGCCGGCGGCATCGGCAACTGGCGCCAGGGCGTATTCTGGGGCCTGGCCGGCTTTGCCGTGTTCACGCTGGCGCCGGGCCTCGGCCTGCCGCCGGAACTGCCGGCAATGCCGGCGGCCGATCTCATGCCGCGCCAGATCTGGTGGGTGGCAACGGTTGTGGCGACTGCTATTGGCCTTGCCTTGATCGCCTTCCGCACGTCGGCGCCGTTGACTGTCCTAGCCGTCGTCCTGATCGTCGCCCCGCATATTGTCGGCGCGCCGCAGCCGGACAGTTTCGAGACGCCGATCCCGGAAGGCCTGCATCATCAGTTCGTGGTGGCGGTGACGGTGACCAATCTGGTGTTCTGGCTGGTGCTCGGCGCTGTCATTGGCGTGGTGCGCGGACGTCTTACCGGCACCGCGACCAGCCTGCGCGACAGCTTTGCCTGATCGCAGTTTGACCTTCATCATCGGCGGTGCGCGCTCCGGCAAGAGCGCGCATGCCGAAACCCTGGCGACGGCGCTGCCGCCGCCATGGGCCTATATCGCGACTGCCGAAGCCTATGACGATGAGATGCGTGAGCGCATCGCGCAACACAGGTCGCGGCGCGGCGAAGGCTGGGCGACCATCGATGCGCCACTCGATCTTGTCGGTGCCCTCGAACTCTTGCCCGACAACCAGCCGGTGCTTGTCGATTGCCTGACGCTGTGGCTGACCAACCATATGCTTTCCGACCATGATCTCGAGGCGGAATGCCGGCGGCTGGCCGACGTGCTGTCGCGGCCGCGCGGGCCGTGGTTCGTGGTCTCCAACGAAGTCGGGCAAGGAATCGTGCCGGACAATGCGCTCGCGCGTCGGTTCCGAGACGCCGCCGGCCGACTCAACCAGCAGGTCGCGGCAATTGCCGATACGGTGCTACTGATGGTGGCGGGGCTGCCGCTCAAGGTGAAATAATGACCGACATCGACGCAAAGGACGAGGAACGCCACCGCGCCAAGATGGCCAAGCGCAAGGCGGTGCAGGACGCCGAGGTAGCGGAAAAGACGGTCGAGAAGGGCCTGTTGATCGTCAACACCGGACCCGGCAAGGGCAAGACCACGGCCGCCTTCGGCCTGGCGCTGCGCATGCTCGGCTACGGCAAGCGCGTCGGCGTCGTCCAGTTCATCAAGGGCAAATGGCACACAGGCGAAAAGGATGCCTTCGCCGCGTTCGGCGACCGCGTCGTCTGGCACACGATGGGCGAGGGGTTCACCTGGGAGACGCAGGATTTGAAGCGCGACATCGCGGCGGCCGAAGCGGCGTGGGCCAAGGCGCTGGAACTGATCGCCGATCCCTCCGTCAGCCTTGTCGTGCTCGACGAACTCAACATCGCGCTGCGCTACGACTATCTCGATCTCGACAAGGTTGTGGCGGGGTTGAAGGCGCGGCGCGAAGGCTTGCATATCGTTGTCACCGGCCGCAATGCCAAGCCGGCGCTGGTAGAGGCCGCCGACCTCGTCACCGAAATGGGCGTGACCAAGCACCATTTTTCTGCGGGCGTGAAAGCGCAGCAAGGGATCGAGTTCTGAGGATAAAGGTCTCAGAACGTCAGGTAGATCAGCACCGCCGAAAGCAATCCGAACAACCCAATCAGCAGGTAGTCGGCGACCTGGTAGAGTTTCAGTGCCCGCCTGATGTCCAGGCTCTCGGCTTCGCGGCGGCCGCCTTCGCCCATGAACGCATCCTCGACGACAACGCCGCCATAGCTGCGCGGTCCCGCCAATGCCAGGCCGAGTGCGCCGGCCATTGCCGCCTCCGGCCAGCCGGCATTGGGCGAGCGGTGCTTTTTGGCGTCGCGTCGCACTGCTTCCCAGGCATTGCGCGGGTCGGCGTCGCTGACAAGAAAGGCGGCGGCAATGATGAGCAGTGCGGTCAGCCGGGAGGCCGGCAGGTTGATCCAGTCATCGAAAAGCGCTGCCGCGCGGCCGAAGGCCTCATGGCGCGGGGTGCGGTGGCCGATCATCGAATCGGCGGTGTTGGCCGCCTTGTAGGCGACGCCGCCGGCCAGCCCACAGACGCCGGTCCAGAAGGCCGGCGCGACGATGCCGTCGGAGAAATTCTCGGCCAGGCTTTCGATCGCGGCGCGGCTGACGCCGGCGTGGTCGAGCTTTTCGGGGTCGCGGCCGACGATGCGGGCAACCGCGATGCGGCCGAGCGCCAGCCCGCCTGTGTCCAGCGCATCGGCGACCGCTTCGACATGCTCGGTGAGACTCTTCTGCGACAGCAGCGACGAGGCGAGGATCGCGGTGACGATCATGCCGGCGGGAAAGAGCTGCCAGAGCAGGATTTGCACGGCAAAGGCAATCGCCGCCGGCACCAGAACAATGACCAGCAACGCGTGTACGCCCCGGCGGCGACGCGAGGCGTCGGAATCAGTGGCGCGGTTGAGCCTGAGGTCGAGAAAGGATATCAGCCTGCCGAACCAGGTGACGGGATGGCCGACTGCACGGAACAGCCAGTCCGGGTAACCCAGGATGCGTTCGATGGCCAGCGACAGGAAAGCGATCAGGATCGACATGAAGCTTTCTGATGGAGCGATTGCTGCGGTGGATCATGGTGGATCCCTTGGCCGGGCGAGCGCGCTCTTCCCTCACGCGCCACAGCCTTTCGTCGATCTCTCGACAGGTATCAATCCGCACTCCTACCCGCTTTTCGAGCTGCCCGCCACCGCCCTGTCACGATTGCCGGAAGCCGGCCGCCTGCGTGAGTTGGCCAGGATCGCGGCCAGCGCCTATGGCGCGCCGTCGGCAGCCCATGTGGCAGCAGCTCCGGGCACGCAGATCCTGTTGCCGCGCGTCGCCTCCCTGGTGAGCCCCGGCCGGGCGCTGGTGCTCGGGCCGACCTATGCCGAGCACGCCAGAGCGGCTACGATTGCCGGCCATGCCGTGGCGGAGGTCGACGATGTCGAGGCGCTCGTCGCGGTCGACCTCGCGATCGTCGTCAATCCCAACAACCCCGATGGACGCGTCGTGTCGCGGGAAAGGCTGCTGCGGCTTGCCGAGACATTGCGCGCCAAGGGCGGGTTGCTGGTCGTCGACGAAGCCTTCATGGATGTCGGCCCGCACGCCGAAAGCCTGGCCGGCGATGTCGGGCAGGGCGGCATCGTCGTGCTGCGCTCGTTCGGCAAGTTCTTCGGCCTTGCCGGCCTGCGGCTCGGCTTCGCGCTTTCCGATGCGTTGACGGTCGAAAGGCTTGAAACGCAATTCGGACCGTGGGCTGTCGCCGGTCCGGCGCTGGAGTATGGCATTCGCGCGCTTGCCGATAGCGGCTGGCAGGCTGACATGCGACGCCGGCTGGTTTCGGATGCCGCGCGGCTCGACGCGCTGTTTGCGCGGTATGGCGTTCCCGTCGCCGGTGGCACGACGTTGTTTCGTTATCTTCAGATTCCGAACGCGGCCGGGCTCTTTTCGGCGCTCGGCGAGCGCGGCATCCTGCTCCGGCATTTTTCCGACCGGCCGCAGGTGCTGCGTGCCGGGCTGCCTGGAAGTCGGGAGGAATGGCAAAGGCTCGAATCCGCGCTTGCCGACTGGGCCGCACGGCGCAACGATAAGCCGAAGGAGATCGCGCCATGATCCATGTCTGTTCGCTAGCGAAGCTTGAGGAGACGGTGGCCAGAAGCGGCGCTGAGCGCGTGCTGTCGCTGCTCGCCGCCGGCACCGAGGTGACGCGGCCGACCTCGATATCAAGGGAAAACCACCTGCATCTGGTGATGCACGACATCGCGGTGGCGCAGGACGGCATGACCATGCCGGGCGAAGACCACGTGCGCAATCTGCTCGCTTTCGCCCGCAAATGGGACCGCGCCAAGCCCATGGTTGTGCATTGCTATGCCGGCATCAGCCGCTCGACGGCGTCGGCCTACATCATCGCGGCGGCATTGGCGCCGAAGCGCGACGAGGCGGAATTGGCGCAGACATTGCGGAAGCTTTCGCCCTCGGCGACGCCCAATCCGCGGCTGATCGCTGTGGCCGATACGTTGCTCTCACGCCAAGGTCGCATGATCGAGGCGATAGAGGCGATCGGGCGTGGCGCCGACGCTTTTGAGGGCACGCCTTTCGTTTTGAAAATCGACGGCTAAAGGCGGGCCGCTACGCCAGCCAGTCGGCAAGCTTCGCCTTGCGCACGTCCTTCAGCAGGGTGATGAAACCGTCGGCCTGATGCTCCGCGGTCAGCCGGCCTTTTTCTGCTGTGGCGATCGAGGCGTCGCCGACGACGCCGTTCGGGTTGAGATCGCTGGCGATCCAGGCGAAGGCGTGCGTTCCGGTGTGGCGCAGCAGCGCAAACTCCGTCTCGGCGCGGGCGACCTTGGAGACGAAATTGTCGGCCTTGCCCATGTCGACCAGGTCCGGGCGGAAATGCAGCATCAGCGAGGTCTCGACGTCGCCGCCGTGAATGCCGTGGCGATCCTCCAGCTCGGTGTACATGCCGGCCGGGCGACCGAAGCGCTGCCAGCTGGTCTTCACCGCCAGCATCCTTTCACGCACGCGCAGTTCGCGCGTGACGATGCCCATGATCTCTTCATTGCCGCCATGCGAGTTGACGACGATCAGCTTCCTCACCCCGGCGCGGGCGATGGACAGGCCAAGCTCGGTCCAGGCATCGACCAGGGTCGTCGCCGGCAAGGTCAGCGTGCCCGGCGCATGCAGATGCTCGTTCGACTTGCCGACCGCCTGGACCGGCAGGATGCGGATGTCGAGATCGCCGGGCAGGCGGGCGATCACGGTCTCCAGCATGCCGTTCATGATCGATGTGTCGGTCGACACCGGCAGATGCGGGCCATGCTGCTCGATCGCCGCCACCGGCAGCACGGCAATCGTCGCCTCCGGATCGATCGCGGCGTATTCGGTGGTCCGGTAGTCGCCCCACCATACGCGTCTGTTTGCAACGGTCATGTCATGCCTCTTTCATAGATGAGCCAGCCTTAGAGCTGGAACCCGAAATTGTCGATCCGGCCCTCCGCTATGGCTTCGGGTGTTCGTCGCTTGGAAAGCCAATTCTGCGGCTTTCCATCCGCTTCGCGGACCGCTCCTTACCCAGCCGCGATCGCCTCGACCTCGACCTTGAATTCCGGTCGCGCAAAGCCTGACACGATCATCAGCGTCGAGGCTGGCGCAGGGCTGGAAAACAGGCGGTCGCGGACGTCCATATAGGGCCGCAGATGCGCTCGGTCGGTGACGTAGGCGTTGATGCGAACGATATCGCCTAGCCCCAGGCCGGCCTCGCCGAGGATCGCTGCTATGTTCTGGAAGCACAATTCGGCCTGCGCGCCGGCATCCTCCGGGATCTGGTCATCCGCGGTGATGGCGACCTGACCGGAGCACAACACCAGCCGCTTGCCTGGGGGCACCTCGACCCCGTGGCTGTAGCGGGCGAAAGGCGGCTTGATCGACTTCGGGGTGAGGAATCTGAACATGGAAATCTCCTGGATACGGCCAGCCTAGGGCCCGAAAGCAAGTCCCTCAAGATGCGGTGCATGTCGCTCGGGCGATTGTGGACAGGCGTCCAAAAAATAGGCACGATGCCTCCCGCACAGCATGACCCGTCCGGTCTCGGCAATGACGTCCGCGTGAAGCAGGCGGTCCGGGCGGTGGCATGTGTCTTGCTTCTTGGACCAATGGTGTCGAGCCCGGCGCGTGACGCTCCGGAGCCAACAAAGGGTGGTGTCGATGTACGGAAGACAGAAGATTTTGGCTGGCGCGCTCGCGCTGCTTGGGGCCAGCACGCTAGGTGCGGCCGCGAACGAAAAGGTCACCTTCGGCACCAACTGGCTGGCCGAGCCCGAGCATGGCGGCTACTATCAGGCTGTCGCCGACGGAACCTATGCCGCATGCGGCCTCGACGTGACGATCTCGCAGGGTGGTCCGCAGGTCAGCGGGCGGCCGCTGCTGCTGGCCGGCAAGCTCGATTTCTACATGGGCGGCAATCTCTTGTCGGCCTTCGACGCCGTCCAGCAGGGCATTCCGATGCGCGTCGTGGCGGCCGATTTCCAGAAGGACCCGCAGGTCATCATGTCCCAGCCGGGGCAGGGGCTGGACAAATGGGAAGACCTGAAGAACGCCGACCAGTACATACTCGGCGACGAGGGCGCGCAGACCTTCTTCCAGTGGATGGTCACCGAGCTCGGGTTCGATGCGGCCAAGCGCGTGCCTTACACCTTCAATCCCGCGCCCTTCATCGCCAACAAGAAGTCGATCCAGCAGGGCTATGTCACCTCGGAGCCATTCGCGGTGCAGAAAGCGGGCGGCTTCCTGCCCAACCAGTTCCTGCTCGCCGACTATGGCTGGGAGACCTATGCGACCACCGTCGAGGTCATGCAGGACACGATCGACAAGCGGCCGGAGGTCGTCCAGTGCTTCGTCGATGGCTCGGCCAAGGGCTGGTACAACTACCTCTACGGCGACAACAAAGCCGCCAACGACATGATCAAGAAAGACAATCCTGACATGACGGATGAGCAGATCGCCTTCTCGATCGAACAGCTGAAAAAGTTCGGCGTGGTCGATTCCGGCGATTCGGAAAAGCTCGGCATCGGCGCCATGACCGACGCACGCATCCAGAGTTTCTACGACAAGATGGTCAAGGCCAAGGTCGCGCAGCCCGGCATCGACATCAAGAAGGCCTATACGCTGGCCTTCATCAACAAGGGCGTCGGGCTCGAGCTGAAGAAGTAATCGTGAGACTGGAGACAATGGCGCAGGCGCCCATGACGGCATCGGGTGAAAGCCCGATGCTGCTGGCGCTGCGCCATGTTGGCAAGGTGTTTTCCAACGGCGTCACGGCGCTGAGCGATGTCGATCTCACTATTCGCGAGGGTGATTTTCTCAGCCTGCTCGGGCCGTCCGGCTGCGGCAAGTCGACGGCGCTCAGGCTGATCGCCGGCCTGTCGACGCCGACCTCAGGCGTGCTCGACTGGCGCGGCTCGATCGACCGCGCCAACATCGGCTTCGTCTTCCAGGAGCCGACGCTGCTGCCCTGGGCCAATGTCTTCGATAATGTCTGGCTGCCGCTGCGGCTAAAAGGCATCTCGCGGGCCAAGGCTGCACCGGCGGTGACGGAAATGCTGGCGCGGGTGCATCTGACCGGTTTCGAGAACGCAGTACCGCGCGAGCTTTCCGGCGGCATGAAGATGCGCGTCTCGATCGCGCGCGCCATGGTGACCAAGCCACGCATCCTGTTGATGGACGAGCCGTTCGCCGCACTCGACGAGATCACCCGCTTCAAGCTCAACAACGATCTTCTGGAGCTGTGGCAGGACGAGCGCTTCACCGTCGTCTTCGTCACCCACAGCGTCTTCGAAAGCGTGTTCCTGTCCAACCGTGTCGTCGTCATGGCGGCACGGCCGGGCCGCGTCCATGCAGAGTTGGCAATCGATGCGGCCTATCCGCGCGACGAGGTGTTTCGCACCTCGCCCGACTATGCCGCGCTCTGCCGCCAGGCCTCGGACATTCTGGTCAATGCCATCAACACATCAGCCGGACCACACCATGACGGCCATTGAGCAAACCGTGCTGACCCTCGATCCGGAGGAGGCCGGCCGCGTGCGCCAGGAGCGGCTGGAGCGGATCGGCCGATGGGTCTTGCCACTGGCGATCATGATCCTGGCGATCTGGCTGTGGGATCGCGTCTGCGTCTGGAATGAGATCCCGAAATACATCCTGCCGCGCCCGGGCGTGGTGCTGCAGACGCTCTATGACGATGCCGGGCTGCTGTTCTCCTCGCTGCTGGTGACGCTCAGGATCACCTTCCTCAGCCTGGTGCTTGCCGTCATCGGCGGCGTCGGGCTGGCGGTGCTGTTTGCGCAATCGAAATGGGTGGAGATGTCGTTTTTCCCCTTCGCCATCGTGCTGCAGGTGACGCCGATCGTGGCGATCTTCCCGCTGATCAACATCTATGTGAACAATCAGACGGTGAAACTGCTGCTCTGCGCCTGGATCGTCGCCTTCTTCCCGATCCTGTCCAACACCACGCTTGGCCTCAATTCGGTCGACCGCAACCTGCGCGACATGTTCAAGCTCAACGGCGCGACGCGCTGGCAGCAATTGCGCTATCTCAGGCTGCCGGCGGCGATGCCGTATTTCCTCGGCGGCCTGAAGATTGCCGGAGGCCTGTCGCTGATCGGCGCCGTGGTGGCCGAGTTCGTCGCCGGCGCGCAGGGGCAGTCGTCGGGATTAGCGTCGCGCATCATCGAGGCCGGCTACCGGCTCAATGCACCAAGGCTGTTTGCGGCGCTGATCCTGATCTCGCTCACCGGCATCTTGATCTTCCTGGTGCTGTCGCTGGTGTCGCATCTCGTCCTGCGGCGCTGGCACGAGAGCGCGCTGAAGCAGGAGCGATAGGGAAATGTCGGCGCGAAACACCCCCCTCTGGCCTGCCGGCCATCTCCCCCTCAAGGGGGGAGATCAACTCTCATTTTTGCTTTCACCAATCATTGCCACAAGATGGGCGCTGTCAGCGAAACTGCTAATCTCCCCCCTTGAGGGGGAGATGCCCGGCAGGGCAGAGGGGGGCAGTTCTTGATTCCAACCTCTGGCTCTTTCCATCTCGCCAATGTCCGCGTTCATCGATCCCTGACGCCAGGCCTCACCGCAACCTTCGATGCTGACGGTTTCGCGCTGGCCGACATCACCGTCGCCGACGGCAAGATCTCAGGCATCGCCGCGCATAAGAAATCAAAAACGCTGGCGGATGCCATCGACCTCGCCGGCCGCATCGTGCTGCCGTGTTTCGTCGATTGCCATACCCATATCGACAAGGGCCACATCTGGCCGCGCAAGCCCAATCCCGACGGCAGTTTCATGGGCGCGCTCAATGCCACCGGCGCCGACCGCGCCGCGCGCTGGAGCGCCGAGGATGTCGCGCGGCGCATGGATTTCTCGCTGCGCTCGGCCTATGCGCACGGCACCAGGGCGCTGCGTACGCATCTCGACAGCGTGCCGCCGCAAGAGGAGATCTCCTGGCCGGTGTTCGAGGCGATGCGGGAGAAATGGCGCGGCCGCATCGAATTGCAGGCGGCCTGTCTGCTCGGCATCGAAGGCGTGCGCGACAAAAAATGGTTCGAGAGATTGGCCAAGCGGGTCGCTGCGGCCAAGGGCGTCCTCGGCGTGGTCACCTATATGGTGCCCGACCTTGAGGAGCTGCTCGACAAGGTGTTCGCCGAGGCGATCAAGCATGGGCTCGACCTCGATTTCCACGCCGATGAGACCGACGATGTCGCGGCGATCTCGCTGAAGAAGATCGCCGAAGCTGCCCTCTGGAATGGCTTTGAGGGCAACATCCTGGTCGGACATTGCTGCTCGCTGGCACGCCAGCCGGACCTCGACGTGCTGGATACACTGGACAAGGTGGCCAAGGCCGGGCTGGCGGTTGTGTCGCTGCCGATGTGCAATCTCTATTTGCAGGACCGGCGTGCCGACCAGACCACGCCACGATGGCGCGGGGTGACGCTGCTGCACGAGATGAAGGCGCGGGGCATTCCGGTCGCCGTCGCCTCCGACAACACCCGCGACCCGTTCTATGCCTATGGCGATCTCGACATGCTGGAGGTCTACCGCATGGCGACGCGCATCCTGCATTTCGACCATCCGGTCGGGGACTGGCCGCAGGCGGTGGCCTCGACGCCGGCCAAGGTGATGCGGCTCGATGGTGTCGGCACGCTCGCCACTGGCGGCAGCGCGGATTTCATCGTCTTCAAGGGCCGGAGCTGGACGGAATTGCTGTCGCGGCCCGAATCGGATCGCATCGTCGTACGCGACGGCAAGGCGATCGACAGGCAATTGCCCGACTATGCCGAGCTCGACGAACTGATGGTGGACTAATGGATGTTTCGGCGCTCAAACGCGATCTCGACGGGATAAAACTCGATGACAATCCGGCCATCGTCCAGCAGAAGAGCCGCGACTTCTACTGGTACAGCCCGGTGCTGAAGCAGCAGCTCGACCATGTCACCGGCGACCTGATCGTGACCCCGAAAAACGAGACCGAACTGATCCGTGTGCTCGCCGCCTGCCACCGGCATGGCAGCCCGGTGACGCCGCGCGGCAGCGGCACCGGCAATTACGGCCAGGCGATGCCGCTGTCTGGCGGCGTGGTGCTCAACCTTGCCGAGATGAACGAGATAACGACCATCGCGCCAGGCCGCGTGGTGACGGGACCGGGCGCGATCCTTGCCGACATCGACAAGGCGACGCGGGCGCATTCCGGGCAGGAGCTCAGGCTGTCGCCGTCGACCTACAACACCGCCTCGATCGGCGGCTTCATCGCCGGCGGCTCCGGCGGCGTCGGCTCGATCAATTTTGGCGGCTTGCGCGATTTCGGCAATGTGTTGCGCCTGCGTGTCGTCACCATGGAAGCGGAGCCGAAGGTTCTCGAACTCACCGGCGAGGATCTGCATAAGGTGACGCACGCCTATGGCACCAATGGCATCATCACCGAAGTCGAGATGCCGCTGACGGCGGCATATGAATGGATCGACGTGATCGTCGGCTTCGACAGCTTCATGCCGGCCGCCCGCTACGGCAATGCGCTGGCCTGCCAGGACGGCATCCTGACCAAGCTGATCACGCCGATAGCCGCCCCGGTGCCGCAGCTCTACTTCAAGCGCCACCAGAAGTTCCTTAGGGAAGGGCAAAGCATCTGCGTCGTCATGGTCGCACGGCATGGGCTCGATGCGTTCCTCGCCTTCACTCGCCGCGCTGGCGGCGAGGTCATCTTCAATGCAGCGACGGCGGCGGACGAGGACAAGAAAGGCCTGCCGCCGGGTTTCGAACTGGCGTGGAACCACACCACGCTGCGGGCGCTGCGGGTCGATCCCTCGATCACCTATCTGCAGTCGCTCTATCCGTTTCCCAACCAGTTGGCGCTGGTCGAGAAGATGGATGCGATGTTTCCGGGCGAAGTCTTCTCGCATCTCGAATTCGTGCGGCTCGACGGCAATATCACCTGCTTCGGCCTGCCGCTGGTCAAGTTCACCACCGAGGCGCGGCTCAACGAAATCATCCGGCTGCATGAGGAGAATGGCTGCCCGATCTTCAACCCGCACCGCTACACGCTGGAAGAGGGCGGCATGAAGCAGACTGATGAAATCCAGCTCGCCTTCAAGCGCGAGACCGATCCGCAAGGGCTGCTCAACCCCGGCAAGATGATCGCCTGGGAAAATCCGGACTACGACTATCGCTCCGGGCGGACTTTTTTGTTCAAGGGATTGCAGAAGGTGGGATGAGAGGTTGCGCTTGAACACCCCCCTCTGGCCTGCCGGCCATCTCCCCCTCAAGGGGGGAGATTATTCGCTCCGCCGCTTTAGCCAATCTCCGACGTTGGAAGGAAGAGCCCGGCGTAAAAGCTGCCAATCTCCCCCCTTGAGGGGGAGATGCCAGGCAGGGCAGAGGGGGGTGCCTCGCACTGACCTCGCGGGTATTCTCCTGTGAAAGTCCTCGTCCTCTATGCGCATCCGATGGAGACCAGCTTCAATGCCGGCCTGCACCGGACGATCGTCGAACGGCTGACGGCGGCGGGTCATGAGGTCGACGATTGCGACCTCTATGCCGAGGATTTCGATCCCAGGCTGACGCGTGGGGAGAGGCTGGACTATCATAACCAGCGCAGCTCCGCAGACCCGGCAGCACCCTATGTCGAGCGGCTGTTGCGGGCCGAAGCACTGGTGCTGTCTTACCCCGTCTGGAATTACGGCTTTCCGGCAATCCTGAAAGGCTTTTTCGACCGCGTGTTTCTGCCCGGCGTGTCGTTCAAGCTGGTGGACGGCAAGGCGCAGCCCTCGCTGCACAACATCCGCAAGCTGACGGCCGTCACCACCTATGGCGGCGACCGGTTTCGCGCCATGTTGATGGGCGATCCGCCGCGCCGGCTGGTCAAGCGCATGCTGCGCGCGACGATCAAGCCCGGCGCCTCGGTGTCCTACCTCGCGCATTATTCGATGAACCTGTCGACCGACGAGACACGGGCGGCCTTCATGGCCGAGGTCGCGGCCGGGATGGATGAATTCTGATGCGTGTGCTGGTGGTCTACTGCCATCCAGTGCCCGAAAGTTTTTGCGCTGCCATCCGCGATACAGCGGTCGACGTGCTGACGCGCAGAGGCTGGGAGGTGCGGCTGCTCGACCTCTATGCGGAAAAGTTCGACCCGGTGATGGGGTGCGAGGAGCGGCGCGCCTACAACGACCGCGCGCCGGAGGATCCGGCGCTGAAGCCGCATTTCGAGCATCTCGCCTGGGCGCAGGCGATCCTCTTCATCTACCCGACCTGGTGGTACGGGCTGCCGGCCATGCTGAAGGGATGGCTCGACCGGGTCTGGGCGACCGATGTCGCCTTCAAGCTGCCGGCGGGCAAGGGGCGGATCCAGTCGCTGATGACCCATGTCACCAAGGTCGGCGTCATCACCACTTGCGGCGCGCCGACCTGGTGGAGCGTCGTCGTCGGCCAGCCCGGCCGCAAGACGTTGCTGCGCGGCATGCGGGCGCTGTGCGCGACGCGCTGCCGGACCTTCTTCCTGGCGCATTATCTGATGGATGCCTCGACGCCAAAGAGCCGGGCGGCGTTTTTGGTGAAGGTGCGGGCGAAGCTGGAGCGGTTTTGAGTTTTTCACCCTCCCCCTTGTGGGGAGGGTCGGCATGCGAACGCCGCGAAGCGGCGATCGCGTGCCGGGGTGGGGGTGCGACGGAACGAGAGTCTTGGCAGACCCCCACCCCGATCCGCTACGCGGATCGACCCTCCCCACAAGGGGGAGGGTAAGGAGCGCTACATCTTCGTCCGTTCCGCCTTCGAATCGTACATTGGCTTCAGCGATGCTTCGGCGGCGAAGCGTTCGCCGGCGATCTCGATCTCATAGGACGAGGACAGCACATCCGCCTCGCTTTCGCCCCGGCACGGCACATAACCCAACCCAATGGCGCCGCCAAGATGATGGCCGTAGTTGCCTGAGGTGATCGGGCCGACGATCTTGCCGTCGCGCAGGATCGCCTCGTTGTGGAAGAGCAAGGGTTGCGGGTCTTTCAGGCGGAACTGGACCAGCCGGCGCGACAGGCCGGCTTCCTTTTTCTTGAGCACGGCATCACGGCCGATGAACTCGCCCTTTGCGGTCTTCACCGCAAAGCCGAGGCCGGCTTCCAGCACATTGTCCTCGTCGGTGATGTCGTGTCCGAAATGCCGAAAAGCCTTTTCGATGCGGCACGAATCCAGCGTATGCAGGCCACAGAGTTTCAGGCCGACATCCGCACCGGCCTCGTCGATCGCCTCGAAGACGTGCGCCGCCTGGTCGGTCGAGACATAGAGCTCCCAGCCGAGTTCGCCGACATAGGTGACGCGGTGGGCGCGCGCGAGACCCAAGCCGATTTCGATCTCCTGGAAGGTGCCGAACGGATTGTTCTCGTTGGAGAAATCGTTGGGGCTGATCTTCTGGATGAGCTTTCGCGCATCGGGACCCATCAGGCAAAGCACGCTTTCAGCCGCCGTCACATCGGTAATGACGACGAATTCCTCGCCGACATGCCGGCGCAGCCAAGCGAGGTCGCGCTGCAGCGTCGCGCCCGGCACGACGAGGAAATATGCCGTATCCGAGAGGCGTGACACGGTGAGATCGCTTTCGATGCCGCCGCGCTGGTTGAGCATCTGCGTGTAGACGATCTTGCCGGGCGCCACGTCCATGTCGTTGGCGCAGAGCTTTTGCAGGAAAGCGCAGGCGTCGCGGCCCTCGACGCGGATCTTGCCGAACGAGGTCATGTCGAACAGGCCGACCTTGTTGCGGACCGCCAGATGTTCCTCGCGCTGGTTGTCAAACCAGTTCTGCCGCTTCCAGGAGTAGCGGTATTCACGCTCCTGTCCTTCGCGGGCGAACCAGTTGGCGCGCTCCCAGCCGGCGACCTCGCCGAACACCGCGCCGCGTGCCTTGAGGTGTTCATGCAAAGGCGAGCGCCGGACATTCCGCGATGTCGCCATCTGCCGGTAGGGGAAATGGTCGGCATAGAGCAGGCCTAGCGTCTCGGAGACCCGCTCCTTGAGATAGCGGCGGTTCTTCTGGAATGGCTGGGCGCGACGGATGTCGACTTCCCACAGGTCGAAGGGCGCTTCGCCATCATTGATCCACTGTGCCAGCGCCATGCCGGCGCCGCCGGACGACACGATGCCGATCGAGTTGTAGCCGGTCGCCATCCAGTAGCCGGACAGTTCCGGCGCCTCGCCGAGATAGTAGCGGTCGTCCGGCGTGAAGCTTTCGGGACCGTTGAAGAAGGTGTGAATGCCGGCGGTCGCCAGCATCGGCATGCGGTTGACGCCCATTTCGAGGATCGGCTCGAAATGCTCCATGTCCTCGGGCAACTGGTCGAAGCAGAAATCCTCGCGGATGCCGTCCATGCCCCACGGCTTGGCCACCGGCTCGAAGGCGCCAAGCATCATCTTGCCGGCGTCCTCCTTGTAGTAGGCGCATTCGTCCGGCACGCGCAGCACCGGCAGCCGGCCGAGGCCGGGGATAGGCTCGGTGACGAGATAGAAATGTTCGCAGGCGTGCAGCGGGATGGTGACGCCATTCTGGGCGCCGAGTTCGCGCGCCCACATGCCGGCGCAGTTGACGACAATGCCGGCCTCGATGGTGCCCTGGTCTTCGCCCTGCGCCCAGGAGACGCCGGTGACGCGGCCGGCTTTGGTGTGAACCTTGGTTACCTTCACATTCTCGACGATGGTGGCGCCGCGCTGGCGCGCGCCCTTGGCCAGCGCCATGGCGATGTTGGCCGGATCGCACTGGCCGTCGAGCGGCAAATGGACGGCGCCGACCACGTCGGACACGTTGAGATGCGGGTACATCTCTTTGACTTCCCTGGGCGAAATCTCGCGCACATCGACGTCGAAGGCGCGGGCCAGCGACGCCTGCCGATAGATTTCGTGCCTGCGCTCCTCGGTCAGCGCTACGGTGATCGAGCCGACCTGGCGCATGCCGGTGCCGACTTCGGTTTCGGCTTCCAGCTTGACGTAAAGGTCGGCCGAATATTTTGCCAGTCGCGTCATGTTCTGCGAACCGCGCAGCTGGCCGATCAGGCCGGCGGCGTGCCACGTCGTGCCCGAGGTCAGCTGCTTGCGTTCGAGCAAAACGATGTCGGTCCAGCCGAGCTTGGCCAGATGATAGGCGACCGAGCAGCCGGAGACGCCGCCGCCGATGATAACCGCGCGGGCTTTCGTGGGAATCGTCTTGGTCATGCGGCCTCGCGGCGATAGCTGGATGCAAAACGGCGCAGGCGTTTTGCGGCTTCCTGAAGCACCGGTTCCGGCTGGCAAAGGCTGATACGGATATGGCCGGCGGCAGCATGGCCGAAGCTGGAGCCGGGCATGACGCCGACCTTTTCGGCGTCGAGCAAAGCCCAGGCGAATTTCTCGTCGTCCGGCTCGACGGCCGAGATGTCGAGCATGACATACATGCCGCCTTCGGAGCCGTGCACGGTGACATTGTTCATGCCGCGCACGGCGTCGAGCAGGACAGTGCGCCGCGCCGCATAGCGTTCGGCGATCTCCTTGACGCCATAGCGGTTCTCCAGCGCCTCGGCGCAGGCGATCGAGATGAAGGCCGGCAGGCCGTAGGTCGTCACCAGGTTGAGGTTGGTCAAAAGCGTGATCATCTGAGCCGGGCCGGTCAGCCAGCCCATGCGCCAGCCGGTCATGCCGTGGCTCTTGGACATGGAATTGATGACCAGCGTGCGCTCGGCCATGCCCGGCAGGCCGCGCGGCGAGACGTGCTCGCCGCCGCCCAGCGTCCAGTAGACCTCGTCCGACAGCAGCCAGAGATCGTGCTCTTTGCAGATATCGGCCAGTTCTTCCAGCCGCTCGCGCGAATAGACGGCGCCGGTCGGGTTGTTCGGCGTGTTGATCAATATGGCGCGCGTGTTGGGCTTGAGCGCCGCGCGGATCCTGTCGGCGCGCGGCTGGAAACCGTCCTCGGCCGGCGTCTCGACCACGGTGAAACTGGCGCCGGCGGCGCTGAACGTGTTGGGGTAGGTGGCGTAGTAGGGCGCCACGACGATGGCATGGTCGCCCTGGTCGAGAACGGCCTGGACGGCGGCATAAAGGGCTGCCTGGCCGCCTGGCGTGGCGATCACCTGGTTGGGGCTCGTCTCGATGCCGGTGCAGGCGGTCGACGCGGCTGCCATTGCCCGGCGCAGGCGCGGAACGCCGGGAAGCGGCGTGTAATGGTGGTTGCTGCCGCGCACCGCGGTCACGCAGGCTTCGATCGTTTGCGACGGCGTATCGAAATCATGGTCGCCGACCGACAGCATGATGATGTCCTGGCCGGCCTCCTTGCGGGCCCAGGCCTCGGTGTGGACCTCCCAGCCATCCTTGCCCGAAGGCACGATGCCGGAAATGCGCTTTGACGGTCTGGGCATCATTGAACTCCCGAAATCTGGTAACCGGCCTGTTCGAGCCGGTCGCGCAAGGCAGCGATGTGGGCAGGGCCGACTTCGCAGCACCCGCCGACGATGGTGGCGCCGGCCTCGACCCAGCCGAGCGCCTGTTCGGCATAGGCATCCGGACCAAGGTCGTGGCGCGCGTGCAACACATCGACGGTGCCGCCGTGCTTGAGCGCTTCGGTGGAGGTGAAGCCGTTGGCATAGGCGCCTACCGGGCCGCCGAGATCGATCAGCTCGGGGAGTGCCGCGGCGATCGCTTCGGGCCGACAGCAATTGACCAGCCTTGCTGCGAGCTGCAGGCCGTCGAGTGCACGAGAGGCTGCGGCGATCGCTTCGCCGCTCCGCAGGCGCGGGGTGCCGTGGTCGGCCAGCGTCCACGACACCCAGACCGGCTTGCCGCTTTCCGATGCCGCTGTGACGGCCGCGCGCGCTTCATCGGCGGACGCCATGGTTTCGCACAGAAAGAGATCGACGCCGTCCGCCTGCTCGGCAACGATGCGGCGATAAATGTCGAGTGTGTCCTGATAGGAAATGGTGAGCGCCGGCGCATAGCTGCCGAACAACGGCGACAGGCAGCCGGCGATGGTTGCCTCTCCGGCTTGCTCGCAAGCTTGCCTTGCAAGCTCGATGCCGCGCTTCTGCAGCGGCTTGAACAGCTCCTCCGCGCCCTCGCGCGCCAGCCGCTCCGGCGTGGCCGAATAGGTGTTTATGGTGATAACACGGGCGCCTGCACGGATGAACTCCGCATGCAGGTCGCGCACCAGATCCGGTTCGTCGATCAGCACCCTGGCCGACCATAGCGGCGTCGGTTCGGAGCTGCTGCGGCGGACCAGCTCCTGGCCCATACCGCCATCGGTGAGGATAACTGTCTTCACGCACGCAGCCTCTCGTTCCTAGGATCCCACAGCGGCTCGTCCTTCTGCACGACCGCTCGAAAACGATCGCCGAAGATTTCAATCTCGATGGCGGTACCCGGTTCAGCCAGGTCGGCGCGCAGCATGCCGAGCGCGATCGACTTGTCGATGCGATGGCCCCAGCCGCCGGACGTCGTTTCGCCGACGATCTTGCCGTCATGCCACAGTGTCGACACCGACGGCGCGTCGCAATCGCCGGGGTTTTCGACCACCAGCGTGACGAAGCGCTTCTTCACGCCTTGCTGCTTTTCGTTCTGCAGGGCTGCCTTGCCGCGGAAGTCGGCCTTGTCCCATTTGACGAAGCGTTCCAGCCCGCCCTGCAGGATCGTGTAGTCGGTCGAAAGATCACCCTTCCAAGTGCGGTAGCCTTTTTCCAGCCGCAGCGAATCCAGCGCATACATGCCGAACGGCTTTAGGCCGTGCTTTTGTCCCGCCGCCCAGACGGCGTCGAAGATGGCGCCGGTGTCTTCCACCTTGGTGTGGATTTCCCAGCCGAGCTCGCCGGCGAAAGAGACGCGCACCAGTTGGCACCAGTGTCCGGCGATCTGCGCCGACTGATGCGAAAGCCAGGGCAGCGACAGGTCGGCGTCGGTCAGTTCAGAGAGAACGCTGCGGGATTTCGGCCCGGACAGGATCTGGCAGCTGAAGGCGTCGGTGAGATTTTGCAGCGTGAGCTGATTGGGTCGCGGCAGATGGTGCTGCAGCCACTCGAAATCGTGCTGCTCCGCCACTGAAGCGGTGATCAGGAAGAAGAGATCCTCGGCCAGCGCCATGATCGACATTTCGGTGACGATGCGGCCCTTGTCGTCGGAGAAATAGCCGAGGCCGATGCGGCCGGGTTTCGGCACCAGGCCGGTGATCATCGTCACCAGCCAGTCACGGGCGCCGGGGCCTTGCAAGCGGAAGCGCGAGAAGCCGGGCAGGTCGAGAATGCCGGCGGCGTCGCGCACCGCCAGGCACTCTTCGCGTACGCGATGTTGCCATGGCCCGTCGCGGCGGAAGGTCAGCGTCGCTTCCTCGGACGTGTCATCGCCCGGTTGCGCATACCAGGTGGCGCGCTCCCAGCCATTATAGGCATCGAACTGGGCGCCAAGCGCCTTGATACGGTCGTGGATCGGCGACAGCTTGCGGTCGCGCCCCGCGGGCCAGGCATGGCGCGGGAACTGGATGGCGTATTCGTTGCCATAGATCTCCATGCCCTTGGCGACGCTGTAGTCCGGTGCAGCGGCAAAGGCGGTGAAACGGCGCGGATCGCACGACCACATGTCCCATTCGGTCTGGCCTTCGGTGATCCACTCGGCCAGCACCTTGCCGGCGCCGCCGCCTTGCGCGATGCCGAAGGTGAAGACGCAAGCCTCGAAGGCATTGGGCACGCCCGGCATCGGACCGATCAGCGGGTTGCCGTCCGGCGCATAGGGGATCGGGCCGTTGATGACCTTCGACAGGCCGGCCGTGCCGAGGATCGGCACGCGAGCGATGGCGTCGGCCAGATAGTGCTCGAGACGGTCGAGGTCGTCGGGGAACAGCTGGAAGGAAAAATCCTCCGGCATCGGATCGTTGTGGGTCGCCCAATGGGCGCGGCAATTGCGCTCATAGGGGCCGAGGTTCATGCCGTTCTTTTCCTGGCGCAGATAGTAGGAGGTGTCGACGTCGCGCAGCAGCGGCAGTTTCTTGCCCTGTTCCTTCGACCACGCCATCAGTTCGGGGATTTCCTCGAACAGTATGTACTGATGGCTCATCACCATCATCGGGACGTCGCGGCCAAACATTTTGCCGACTTCGGCCGCACGATAGCCGGCGGCATTGACGACGATCTCGCAGCGGATCTCGCCTTGCGGCGTTTCAACCACCCACTCGTCGTTCTCGCGGCGCACGCCTGACACCGGGCAGAAGCGGATGATTCTGGCGCCCATGTCGCGCGCGCCCTTGGCCAGCGCCTGCGTCAGCTGCGCCGGGTCGATGTCGCCATCGCTTGGGTCGTAGAGCGCGCCTTTCAGATCATGCGTCTCGATAAAGGGATAGCGGCGCTTGATCTCATCAGGGCCGACAATGTCGATGTCCATGCCCTGGTAGCGGCCCATGCCCTTGGCGCGCTGGAATTCCTGCATCCGCTCCTTTGTGTGGGCGAGGCGGAGCGAGCCGGTGACATGGTAGTTCATGGGATAGTCGACCGCGTCGGCCAAGCCGCGATAAAGCTCGGTCGAATAGCGCTGCATGTTCATAAGCGACCAGGAGGACGAGAAGGTCGGCACATTGCCGGCGGCATGCCAGGTCGAGCCCGATGTCAGCTCGTTCTTTTCGAGCAGCACGCAATCGGTCCAGCCCGCCTTGCAAAGGTGGTAGAGCGAGGACGTGCCGACGACACCGCCTCCGATGATCACCACGCGTGCCGTGGTCGGCAAACCGGCCATGTTCTTCTCCCAAACCTGAAGCGCGTTGCGCTTCTATTTTTGCTTGATGCATGTCGTTATCCCAAAACCGCTGCACACTTTTGGGCGACATGCATTCAATAAACAGGCGGTGAAACCACCCAGATGACCACGGCCGGCTCGGTGCCGGGATTGCGCCAGCGGTACGGCTTGCGCTCGAAGCGGAAGGAATCGCCTTCGACAAGACGGTGCCAGACACCCGCTATCTCGATCTCGAAAATACCCGAGGCGATGTAGCCGGCTTCCTCTGTCGGCCGCAGCTGTTCGCTCTTCAGCTCCGCGCCCGGCGCGAAGATCGAGCGCACCATCTCGAAACTACCGCCGAGATCGGGCGAGAGAAGCTCCTCCACCAGGCCGGATTCGCTTGTGCCAAGCGTGCGCCGGCTGCCGGCGCGCACGACAACGCCACGCTCCTTCTCGATCGGCACGTCGTGGCTGAAGAACAGGCTGAGCGGCACGCCGAACAGGTCGGCGAAGGCCCTGAGGTCGCCCAGCGAAGGGATCGACAGGCCGCGCTCGACCTGGCTGACCCAGCCGACGGAGCGGTCGAGCTTGAGCGCGATCTCGGCCAGCGTCAGCCCACGCGCCTTGCGCAGCGCACGGATATCGCTCGCCAGCAGGCGCTCGTCAGGTCCCTGCAATGTTTTGGCGGTAGCTGGGGGCAAAACGCTCACTTGATGAAAATTTGGAAGTGAATTTCATGAAAGCCCACGCCCGTGAAAAAATCAAGGGGATTTTCATGAGGCTACAAGATTTGCTTGCGCGATTTTGGCGGTTCATGCAAAGGCTCGGCCGCGAACGGCGTGTGTGGGGACGTCCGGGCGGCGACCAAGGATTGAAATCTGCGCAAGGTCTTCTCCGAAAGCCGGTCTGGCCTTCCGAGTATGCGCAAAGGGACGGCCCATGCTGGAAAAAAACGCCCTGAGAGCGCAGGATACGGCTGCTGTCGACGAGGCAATCCTGTCGCGTCGTTCGGTGCGCGCCTTTCTGCCCGACATGGTCGATGACGAGACGATCCGCGCCATTCTTGGCGTCGCCGCGCGCGCGCCTTCGGGAACCAACATGCAGCCCTGGCGGGTCTATGTGACCAAGGGCGAGATCAAGCAGCAGATCACCGATGCCATTCTCAATTCCGGCATTCGCGCCGAAAAGGCCGATTGGGACGAGTATCGCTACTACCCCACCCAGTTCTTCGAGCCTTATCTCACCCGCCGTCGCGCCAATGGTTTCGGGCTTTACGGCGCGCTCGGCATCGGCCGCCGCGAGGTCGACAAGATGCGCGCCCAGCACGACCGCAACTTCGTCTTCTTCGATGCCCCGGTCGGCATGATCTTCACCATCGACCGGCGGCTGAACCAAGGCTCGTGGATCGACTACGGCATGTTCCTGCAGAACATCATGGTGGCGGCGCGGGGCAGGGGCCTGCACACCTGCCCGCAGGCCGCCTTCGCGCCCTATCATCGGCAGATCCGGCCGGTGCTCAACATTCCCGACGAGGAGATCGTCGTCTGCGGCATGGCGCTCGGCCTTGAGGATACGTCCAAGCCCGAAAACGACTTCCGCACCGACCGCGTGCCTTTGGAAGAGTGGGTGACGTTCAGCGAATAAGGCGAGCCTTAGCTCGCCCGTTCTATTCTACGGTCAATTGTGCGCCGTGGCCGCTGACATGGGCGCCGTCCTGCGGCGTCAGCTTGAGATAAGCAATCAGCGCACACAGCGTGATGACGCCCTCGACCACGAACAGGATGCGGAAGTCGTTGGTCACCGCCGGCCCGCCGCCAGCCAGGAACGACAGCAGCGCGGCGGCCAGGCCGACGCTGATCGCCACCGCCAGCTGCCAGAGAATGTAGTAGAGGGCGCTGAAGCGAGCGAGTTGTTCGGGCGCAATGTCGGAATAGGCGAGGTTGCCGGTCGAGGCCCACTGGGCTGAGCGCAGGACACCGAAGGCGAAGATATAGGCAAGCACGATCCAGACCGGCGTTGTTGCCTCGATCAAGGCGAAGCCCGCAACCATCGCGGCAACGATCGGCGTGTTGACGACCAGCACGCGGCGAAAGCCGAAGCGGTTGAGCAGGCGCGGCATGAACACACGCATGATCAGCGATCCGATCGCCGCGACGAAGGTCAGCGAGCCCGCCTGCACCGCGCTCATGCCGAAGCCGAGCTGGAACATCAGTGGTAGTAGGAAGACGACGGAGCTCAGGCCGATCGTATCCAGCCCGCCGCCGGTGAGGAAGGAGATGCGGAAGGTGCGGATGCGCAGGAGCTTCAGGTCAAGCAAAGGGTTGCGGGCACGCAGGCAGTAGAAGGAGGCAAGCGTCAGGATGACGATCGCCAGCGCCAGCTCTGCCGCGATCATGCTGGCGGCCGCATCTTTCGCCGCAAGCGAATCCATGCCGAAGACCAGCAGGACAATGCCGCTGCCGACCAGCAGGAAGCCCGGAAAATCGAATGGCGTGCGCACCGGCTTGGTGACCGTCGGAAACAGCGAGGCGGCAAGGACGGCCGCCGCCAGCGCGAACGGCACGTTGATGAAGAAGATCCAGCGCCAGGAAATGTAGGTGGTCAGCGCGCCGCCGACGAGCGGCCCGACCAGCGGTCCGGACTGTCCGGCCAGCGAGATATACATGTTGATCTTCAGCGTGCGGCTGCGCGGGAAGGTCGACAGGATGACGACCTGGCCGAGCGTACCCATCAGCGCGCCACCAAAACCTTGCAGCGCGCGGGCGCCGACCAGCGTCCAGATGTCGTTGGAGAGCCCGCACAGCGCCGATGACGCCGCGAACACCAGCAAGGCAAAGCAGTAGACGTTGCGCAGGCCGAAGCGGTCGGCGGCCCAACCGCCGAGCGGCATCGAGATGATCAGGCTGGCGACATAGACGGTGATCAACAGGCCGAGCTGGCTCGGCGGGCGGGCGAGGCTTTCGCTGATGCCGGGCAGCGCGGTGACGACGACGTTCTGGTCGAGGCTGGTCATGAACACGCCGCAGGCGACCGTCAGCGGCAGCAGGAGCAAGGCTCTGGCCGACACATCGGCGCGATCCGTGGCGCCGGCGGATAGTTCTGCAGTCATGGGGATATTCGAACCAAACGACGATGCCGACTCTGAGACGGGATTTTTCAACCCCTTGGACCGGTTGGGCGGCCATGTTTCCCACCATGGGCCTCCGCTGCAGGATTCTCTAGCGGCAGAGCCGGCTGGCCTTGATGCCAGAGGCCGGATGAATGGACCTTTTTTACCGCGCCCGCTACTGCACCTCGTAGCCGACTTCGTCGCTCGCATGGCAGAGCGCCTTCCAGAACGAGCGGGCGAAGGAGCGGAAGACATAGATATCGAACTGGTCGGCGCCGGTGCGCTGGATCTGCGCGAAGACGTCGTGATGGGTGGTCGAGCGGCCGGCGCCGATGGGGAAGGCGGGCAGCGCGAAGTCGATGGCGAAGAATTTCGCCAGCACCCATTCGGCCTTCGGCCCGGCGATGCGGATGGCGGTGCGGCCATGGGAGAGGTCGGTGACGGTGCCAATGGCTGGGGTGACGACCTTGGCAAAGGCCGCTGCCAGGCCCTCGGCCGCGTCGGCGACGGTGAATTTTCCCGGCGCGAATCCGAACACAGCCTTGGCGCCATCGGCAACGCCGCCGCCGGCACCATCAGGCAAAGCGAGGCCGGTGACCTTGCGGATCGCCTCGATCAGCCGCTTCTCTTCGCCCGGCCATGCGGCGAGCTGCAGGATCGAACCCGGCCGGGTCTCGGTCAGGATGACATCGACGCCATGCTCGAAATTGCCGTGCGAGCCCGGATGGAACACCGGCTCGAGCGGCGAAAGGCGTTCGGGTATTTGGCGCTCAGCCATGCATGCGGCTCCCGTCCGGGTCGTAGAAGTGGTTGGAGACGATCTCGACCGGCCCGAACCGCTTGCGCAGCGGATCGGAGATAAAGGCGCGCGTGCCGTGCCTCGCCTTGCCGCCTTCGACCAGGGCCAGCGCGATATGCTTGCCCAGCGCCGGCGAATAGCAGCAGGCGGTGATGTGGCCAATGGAATCGTGCGGATTGGCCTCGTCCAGCTCCTCGACGATATGCGCGCCGCCATTGAACGGACGATTGTCGA
Organism: Mesorhizobium neociceri; assembly: GCF_013520985.1. Lineage (GTDB taxonomy): Bacteria > Pseudomonadota > Alphaproteobacteria > Rhizobiales > Rhizobiaceae > Mesorhizobium > Mesorhizobium neociceri. Next base: position 658,497 of record NZ_JACDTY010000001.1, read on the forward strand.
GCGAGACCAGCCCGACCAGTTGCAGCCGGTCGGGCGCGATCAGGCCTTCGCGGTCCATCATCGCCGAGCCGATAAACGGCTTCTTCTTGGACAGCATCCAGTCGAGATGCAGGTCGCGCGCCGTGGTGCGGCCGTCGATCTCGGCGCCGGTGACGTGGCCTTTCTCTATGCGCATCGTGCCCAGCGCTTCCAGCCCGTAGGTGACCAGGCCGAACGGCTTGCCGGCCTCGACCAGCGCTTCCCAGACATGGGTGCCGTAGCCAGCGCCGGAATAGACTTCGAAGGCCATTTCGCCGGAGAAGGACAGCCGGCAAATCATCACCGGCACGCCGGCGATCCGCCCATGCACGATGCCCATGAAGGGCAGAGCCGTGTTGTCGACCGCTGTGCCGGTGACGCAGGCGGCGAGGATGGCCCGCGCCTTCGGTCCGCCGATGGCGGCACCCGCCCATTCGTCGGTCACCGAAGTGACGTGCACCTTCAGCTCTGGCCAGATGACGTCGAGGAAATATTCGAGATGCTGCATCACCTTGCCGGCATTGGCCGTGGTGGTGGTCATCAGGAAATCCTGTTCGCCGAGCCGCCAGGTGGTGCCATCGTCGAAGGCCAACCCATCCTCGCGCAGCATCAGCCCGTAGCGGGCCTTGCCGACGGCAAGGGTGGAAAACATGTTGGTGTAGACGCGGTCGAGGAATTCCGCCGCATCCGGCCCCTGCACGGCGATCTTGCCCAGCGTCGAGACATCGACGATGCCGGCGCTTTCGCGCGTGGCCTTGGCTTCGCGGACATAGGCCTGCTCGATCGTCTCGCCGGCGAGGCCGTAGATCATCGGCCGGTACCAGAGGCCGGCTGAATACATCGTCGCGCCATTGGCGAGGTGCCAGTCATGCATCGGCGTCAGCCGCTCGGGCTTCAAATCGCCGAAGCGCTCCGCCGCTAGCGAGCCGATCGACACCGCCGAGTAGGGCGGGCGGAAGCGCGTCGTGCCGACTTCGGGGATCGGCTTGCCGAGCGCCTCGGCCATGATGGCGAGGCCCGGCACGTTGGAATTCTTGCCCTGGTCGGTCGCCATGCCAAGCGTGGTGTAGCGCTTCAAATGCTCGACGGAGACAAAACCTTCGCGATGCGCCAGCCGCACGTCTTCGGCGGTCACGTCGTGCTGGAAGTCGACGAAGCTTTTTCCTTTCGCCTTGATCTCGAACACCGGCGCCGGATCGGGACTTCCCGGGGCTGCTTCGACATCCGGCAAGGCTGCCGGCGCGCCCGTTGCACCGGCGGCCGAAAGTCCAGCGGCGCGGCCTTCGGCAATGGCTTCGACGGTCGAAAAACTGCCGTTGAAGGCGCCGGCACCGACCCACCGCTGTTGCGTTGGCTTCGGCGGCAGGAAGGCCTGGCGGGCGGCGTTCCACTCGGCCCTGGCGCCAGCCTGGCTGGCGAGGTGGATGGTGGGCGACCAGCCGCCCGACATCAGCAGGCAATCGGCGTGGATGCTGCGGGCGTCGCCGCTCAGTACGCCGGAGTTCATGTCGAAGCGCTGTACCTTGAGGCCACTCAGCGCCTTGCTGCCCTCGGTGGCGACCACGGCATGGCCGGAGAGGATTTCGGCTTCGGCCTCGGTGGCGAGGCTGCGCATCTCGGCCGACAGTTCGGGGCGCACATCGACGATGGCGACAATGGCCGCGCCGGCCTTCTTCAGCGCCAGCGCCGAGCGATAGGCGCTGTCATTGTTGGTGAACAGGGCGATCCTGTCGCCGGGCAGCACGCCATAGTCATTGGCGTAGCGCTCTCCGGCATGCGCCAGCATGACGCCCGGCCGGTCATTGCCTGGAAATACCAGCGGCCGCTCAAACGAGCCGGTGGCCAACACCACCGTCTTGGCTCGAATGGCCCAGTAGCGATGGCGCGGCTCGCCCTTGCCAGGCGTTTCCTTGTGGTCGGTCACGCGCTCGAGTGCGGCAAGCGTGTTGCCGTCATAATAGCCCCACGCCGTGGTGCGCGGCAGCAGGCGGACCGTGTCATGGCCTTCGAGCTGGCTGACGGCGCGCGCCGCCCAGTCGGCGGCCGGCGCGCCGTCGATCGTCTCGCCGGACCAGTTGGCCGAACCGCCGAAACGCGGCTCGAGTTCGGCAAGGATGACACGCGCGCCTTGGTCGGCGGCCGTCTTGGCAGCCGATAGTCCGGCCGGGCCGGAGCCGACCACCAGCACATCGCAGAACGCGTTCATGCGCTCGTAGCGTGAGGTGTCGGCGGCAATGCCGGCGCGGCCGAGGCCGGCGGCGCGGCGGATGAAATGCTCGCAGAACATCCAGAAGCGGGTGCCTTTCAGCGGGCCGAAGACCGGACCCATGAAGGTCTTGTAGTAGAAGCCGGCGGCCAGGATCCTGCCGCCGAGCTGGTTGATGGCGTTGACGTCCCAGGCGAGCGAGGGAAAGCGGTTCTGGCTGACGGCAACCAGCCCGTCATAGATCTCGACCATGGTCGCGGCGATGTTGGGCTCGCGCACCTCGCCACGCAGCACCGTCACCAGCGCGTTCGGCTCCTCGACGCCGGCGGAGAGCACGCCGCGTGGGCGGTGGTATTTGAACGAACGGCCGAACAGCGTGACGCCGTTGGCAAGCAGCGCCGAGGCCAGCGTGTCGCCGGCATGGCCGGTGTAGGGCGCGCCGTCGAAGGTGAAGCGGATGGTGCGCAGCCGGTCGATGCGGCCGCCGGTCTCGGTGCGGCGCGGGCTCACGACTTGCCCCCCGCCTTGTGCCGGGCGGCGGCATTGTGGTCGCCGCGGGCGAAACCGGTGCTGGAAATCTCATGCGTCAGCGTGTTGCGCACCATCCTCAGATGCGTGCGGCAGCCACCGGAATGCTGCCAGATCTCATTGTGGTCGCCGGCCGGGTTCAGCCGGTCGTAGACATAGGCGTTCCAGGCGTCGAGGTCCTGCGAGTTGGGCTGCGGGCGCTCGCGATTGCCGTCGCCCTGATAGGTGAACTCGATGACGTCGCGCGGGCCGCAATAGGGACAGGTAATAAGCATTTGTTTGAACCCTAATGCAGCCGGGGCGTCGCGCCCTGGCCTTTGTCGTCGATCACCAGGCCGCGATAAAAACGGTCGAGCGTGAACGGCGCGTTGAACGCGTGCGGCTCGTCCTTGGCGATGGTGTATGCGAAGCACCAGCCCGAGGCCGGCGTCGCCTTGAAGCCGCCATAGCACCAGCCGCAGTTGAGATACATGCCGGGCAGCGGCCCGGCGGTGATGATCGGCGAACCGTCCATCGACATGTCGCAGACGCCGCCCCACGAGCGCAGCATGCGCACGCGGGCAAGGCCGGGAAACAGGGCCAGCATCTCGCTCATCACCTCGTCGACGATGGGCAGATTGCCGCGCTGGGCGTAGCTGTTGTAGCCGTCGATGTCGCCGCCATAGACGAGGCCGCCCTTGTCGGACTGCGACATGTAGAAATGACCCATGCCGAAGGTCAGCACCGTGTCGATGAAAGGCTTTAGCGATTCGGTGACGAAGGCCTGCAGCACATGGCTCTCGATTGGCATTCTGTCGACGCCGGCAAGCTGCATCACCCGTCCGGTGCTGCCGGCGACGGCGACCGCGACCTTCTTGCCGCGGATCTCGCCGCGCGTCGTCTGCACGCCGGTGATGCGGTCGCCGTCGCGCAGGAAGCCGGTGACCTCGCAATTCTCGATGATGTCGACGCCGCGACGGTCGGCGCCGCGCGCATAGCCCCAGGCCACGGCGTCGTGGCGGGCGGTGCCGGCGCGCGGCTGCATCAGGCCGCCGACGATGGGAAAGCGCGCCGAGGCCGACATGTCCAGCGCCGGCACCAGGCGCTTGATCTCGGCGGTGCTCATCAGTTCGGCGTCGACGCCGAGATGGCGCATGGCGTTGCCGCGCCTTGCCAAATCGTCGAACTGGGCCGGCGTGTGCGCAAGGTTCAGGCAGCCGCGCTGCGAGAACATGACGTTGTAGTTGAGGTCGTGCGACAGGTTCTCCCACATCTTCATCGAATGTTCGTAGAAGCGGGTGTTGGAGGGCAGGAGGTAGTTGGAGCGCACCGCCGTGGTGTTGCGGCCGACATTCCCGGAGCCCAGCCAGCCCTTCTCCAGCACAGCCACATTGGTGATGCCGTGCTCCTTGGCCAGATAATAGGCCGTCGACAGGCCATGGCCACCACCGCCGATGATGATGACATCATAGGAAGCCTTGGGGTCGGGCTTGCGCCAGGCCGGCTTCCAGTCCTGGTTTCCCTTGAGCGCGTTCGTGAGAAGCGAAAAGGCTGAATATTCCGCCATTCTTCATGTCATCCCTAGAGCATGATGCCGAAAAGTGTGAAGCGGTTTTCGGACGACATCATGCTCTATATCTTTGATTTTTAGAGCCGGATGATTTCAGGTCGAACAGACCTGAAATCATCCGGCTCGGGTGCGATGCGGCAGACTATAGAGCAGGCGGCGGGCGCAAAGCCAAGATTGCGCCATGGCTTTTCGACTGGCCGACTCCCGCAAGGCCGCCAACCGCCATGACTTAGCCATGACTTGCCCCATGGGATGAGCGTCTTTATCAAGGACCGCTTTAGAAGCGGCCTCTGCCGCGCGATTGAGTCGCTACCATTATGTTTTTTCGTTTCCTCCGCCTGCTCCTCGTCCTAGCGCTGGTTGTCTCGGCGCCGCATTCGTTCGGCGCGATGGCGCAGGGATTGGGCCAGGCGCCTGCCGGGCTGGTCGCCGACCAGCAGAAAATCCTGCAGGGCCTGATGACGAAAACCGACGCTCTGGAGAAGAAGGCCCAGGCCGACGGGGTCGACGACACCACGCTTGTCGATATCCGCCTGCAGCTCGAGGAGCTGTCGCGTGAGGCGCTGAACAGCGCGCTGGCGTTCCGTTCCCGGCTCTCGGAGATCAACCCAAGGCTGGAGCAGCTTGGCACGCCGCCGGCAGCCGGACAGCCCCCGGAACCGGATATCGTGACCGGCGAGCGCCAGGCGTTGGCATCCGAAAAGGCGGAGATCAATGCCGTCATCTCTAGCGCCCAGACCTTGGCTATCCGCATCAATGCGCTGATCGCGAAGATCGGCAACATGCGCAGCGAGCTGTTCCGCAACCTGCTCACCAAGCGCTACGTGCTGTCCGATGCGCTGAGCCCGCAGGTGTTCTCCGACGCCCAGGCGGAGTACACAAACTTCTACAGGGCTGTATCGTCGTGGCTGAGCTTTGCCTTCAAATTCAAGTTCCAGGCGATGCTTGCGGCGACCTTGATGTCGCTGGCGCTGGCAGCGGTGCTTCTGGTGGGCGGGCGCCGCCTGTTTGGGCGCATCTTCGAAGCCGATCCGTCGGTCGAGGATCCCACCTATCTCAGCCGCCTGTCGGTGGCGTTCTGGTCGACATTGCTGCCGTCGCTGGCGTTCAGCGCCTTCCTCGCTTCGACGGTCTTCCTGTTCAACTATTACAATGTGCTGCGCGGCGACATCGGCGTTTTCCTTAATACACTGGCCGCGGTCATCGCCGTGGTGTTCTGCGTCAACCGGCTGACCAATGCGGCGCTGGAACCACGGCAGCCGAACTGGCGCCTGATCCAGGTCGAGACCGGTCCGGCGCGCTGGCTGGTGCGGCTGACGACAGCGATGGCGGTTGTCATCGGCGTCAACAGTTTCCTGTCGGTGGTCAACGACAAGATGGGCTCGCCGCTGTCGCTGACCATCGCCAGAAGTTTTGTCTCGACCATCATCGTTGGCGTCATCCTGGTCCTGATGGCGCTGCTGAAGCCGTACAAAGGCTCCGACGGAAGCTGGCGCCCGTGGCCGGCATGGCTGCGCTACACCGCCATCGTGCTCGGCCTAGCCACTATTGTGGCAGCGCTGTTCGGCTACATCGGCCTGGCCATCTTCGTTTCGGTCCAGGTCGTGGTCACCGGCACCATCCTGGTCACCGCCTATATCGGCTTCCTGTCAGCGCGCGAGATCGGCGAGGAGGGCGGTTTCGCCGGCACCTCGATCGGGCGCTGGCTGTCGGCAAATGCCAGCTACGAGGACACCGCGCTGGACCAGCTCGGCCTGGTGGTCAGCGTCGCCATCAACGTGATGATCGTGCTGGTGTTCCTGCCACTGATCCTGTTCATGTGGGGGTTCCAGCCCGGCGACATCCAGGCCTGGGCCTACAAGCTGGCGACGGGCATCACGATCGGCTCGGTGACGATTTCGGTCACCGGCATCCTCAGCGGCATCGTCGTCTTCATCATCGGCTATTTCCTGACGCGCTGGTTCCAGGGCTGGCTCGACGGCTCGGTGATGGCGCGCGGCAAGGTCGATACCGGCGTGCGCAATTCGATCCGGCTGGCGGTCGGTTATGCCGGCGTCGCCGTTGCCGGTCTCGTCGGCATCTCGGCGGCGGGCATCGATCTCTCCAACCTGGCGCTCGTTGCCGGCGCACTTTCCCTCGGTATCGGTTTTGGCCTGCAGAATGTCGTCTCCAACTTCGTGTCCGGCCTGATCCTGCTCGCCGAGCGGCCGTTCAAGGTCGGTGACTGGATCGTCGCCGGCGACACCTCAGGCACGGTCAAGAAGATCAGCGTACGCGCCACCGAGATCGAGACCTTCCAGCGGCAATCGGTGATCCTGCCCAACTCGAACCTGATCAACAACGCCGTCGGCAACTGGACGCACCGCAACAAGCTCGGACGTGTGGAGATCAAGGTCGGCGTCGCCTATGGCAGCGACGTCAAGCGGGTGCATGCCATCCTGCTGGAGATCGCGCGCGGCCATGCGCTGGTGCTGAAGAACCCGGAGCCGTTCGTGCTGTTCACCAATTTCGGGCCGGCGGCACTCGAGTTCGAGATCCGCGTGTTCCTGGCCGACGTGCTGAACGGCGCGATCGTTCAGAACGATATCCGCTTTGCCGTGCTCGATGCTTTCGAGAGCGAGCATATCGAGATTCCCTCGACGCCGCGCGCCGAGGTCAAGGTCAAGCAGACCGAGGCATGGCCGCTCGACGACGACAAGATCGAAGTCGAGTTCGCCGAGAAGGAACAGGCGGAGGCCGAAGCCGCTGCCGAGGCGAGACGGCTGGCCAAATCAGGCCGCAAGGCCCGAAAGCCCGATCCCAGCTAGGCGCATTGATATTCAGGTGAGGCCGGCCTGCAAAATGACTGATACCTGCGCTTCCGGTGCTCGCGTACTTAAGTACGCTCCGCTCCGGTTCTCGGTATCGGCCATTTTCGACTCGGCCTGACCTGAATCTCAACGCACCTTGGGCCTAGCGAAACCAATTGCGGCATGAATGCGGCATTCAGTTGCGGTTCAGCTTGCATCTCATATAAGCTCACATGCAAAGGCGAGAATGCCTTGCGAAATGCAACAGAGGCGGTGTGGAAACACCGATATTGCAAAATGTGGAAGTCGCTCGTCGTCGCCATCGCTCTTACCGCAGCGAGTGGCTCGGCCTTTGCCGCCAGCGCGGTCAACAAGGACGCTGAGACCCGTACGCTGATCGTGACGGAAGGCGGCGGCAAGACCGAGCTGGCGCTGGCCGCCGGCGAAACCGTGGAATTCTGCCCGAACGGCTGTTTCGTCACCTTGCCCAATGGTGACCTCGAGGCCCTGACCGGCTCGGAAACGGTCGAAATTTCGGGCGGCGTTGCCCGCATCAAGTAAAGTCGGCAGGCAGCTCTTGCAAAGGCCGGGCAATGCCCGGCCTTTTATTGTTCGCGGTAGTGATTGCTTAACAATGACGCAGGAAATATCGTCGCGCCTACCGGCTGCAACCAGGCGTTTTAACGTTCACTACGCCGTTCCGCCGCTATACCCATACGAAGACGCCCAAACACAGCGCGACGGGTTTATGAGTAGGGCAGGACAGATATGGATGCGCGGTCGGACAAGAACGCAATCCCGCTTGCGGTCGACCTCGACGGCACGCTGATTGCGACCGACCTTCTTTGGGAAGGCCTGTTCATCCTTCTCAAGAAGAATCCGCTCTATGTTTTCCTGGTTCCGTTCTGGCTGGCCGGCGGGCCGGCGCGGCTGAAGCAAGCCATCGCCGACCGCATCGACATCGATCCGGCTTCGCTGCCCTATCGCGAAGCGCTGCTGCAGCGCCTGCGGGCTGACCATGTGGACGGCCGCAAGATCGTGCTGGCGACAGGCACGCCACGCAAGTTCGCCGAAGCGATTGCCGCCCATCTGGGCATCTTCGACTACGTGCTGGCGACCGATGGTCCGCACAACATGACCTCAGGCCGCAAGCGCGACGCGCTCGTCGCCGCCTATGGCGATGGCGGTTTCGACTATGCCGGCAACAGCCGTCACGATCTCGAGGTTTTCGAAGCCGCGCGCGACGCCATCGTCGTGGCGCCCGACCGCCACGCGGCACGCTGGCAGGCCGCGCATAGCGCCGAAACGATGCCGGCCCCGAAAAGGACGTTGAAGACATTCGTCAAGATGCTGCGGGTGCATCAGTGGCTGAAGAATTCGCTGATCGCGGTGCCGATGGTGCTGTCGCACGAATACTTCAACGCCAACATGATCTGGCAGTGCGTGCTGGCGTTCGTCTCCTTCAGCGCGGTGGCTTCGGCCATCTACATCCTCAATGATTTCTTCGACCTTGCGCTCGACCGCAAGCACCCGACCAAACGCAACCGGCCGTTCGCCAGCGGCGCACTGTCGATCCCGTTCGGTCTCGGCGCGATGGCCGCGCTGCTGGCGACCGGTATTGCCGCCGGGCTTCTGCTGCCGATCGAGTTCCTGGGTGTGCTTGCCGGCTACATTGTGGTGACCACGGCCTATTCGCTGTCGTTCAAGCGCATGCTTCTGGTCGACGTGCTGACGCTGGCCGGCCTCTACACGGTGCGCGTGCTGGCGGGTGCGGCGGCGACCGGCGTCGAGGTCTCGTTCTGGCTGCTCGCCTTCTCGATTTTCTTCTTCCTGTCGCTGGCGCTGGTGAAGCGCTATGTCGAACTGCGCACCACAACCATTCCAGTGGGCGAGCGCATAGCTGGCCGCGGCTACCGCATCGAAGACCAGGAGATCGTCGCCCAGGCGGGCATGGCGTCGGCCTTCTCCTCGGCGCTGGTGCTGGCGCTCTACATGGACAGCGTCTCCGTGCGCGAACTCTATCCGCATCCGTGGCTGGTCTGGCCGCTGGCGCCGATCGTGCTGTATTTGACCATGCGCGTGTGGATCCTGGCGCGCCGCGACGAGATGAATGACGATCCGGTCGTCTTCATCATCCGCGACTGGCGCAGCCAGATCATCGTGGCTATCGGCGCAGCGCTACTGGTCGCCGGAGGCTGGTAAGGCATGGCGGGCGAACGATTCCAGAGTTTCGGCCGCGCCACGCCAGCCGCAAAGCGGACTGTCGCGGCCGATACGGCTATCGAACTGATGAAGAGTGGCAAGGCAAAGGCAAACGGCTTGCTCGCCTATGGCAACGGTCGTTCCTACGGCGATTCCTGCCAGAACGAGCCAGGTTCGGTCGTCGACATGCGGTCGCTGAACCGTATCGGCGCATTCAACGTCGAGACCGGCCTGCTCGAGGCGAAAGCCGGCGTATTGCTGTCCGACATCATAGCGCATGCCGCACCCTACGGCTTCTTTCCCGCGGTGGTTCCAGGCACCCAGTTCGTCACCCTTGGCGGTGCCATCGCCAACGACGTTCACGGCAAGAACCATCATCGGCGCGGCACCTTTGGCTGCCATGTCGAGTCTCTCACGCTGCTGCGCTCGGACGGGCGGACCTATACTTGCTCGGCAACGGACAACGCCCGGCTGTTTGCGGCAACGATCGGCGGCATGGGGCTGACCGGGCTGATCCTGTCGGCGTCGATCCGGCTGATGCGGGTGCCTTCGCTCGACATCGTCGAGACGGCGACGCGGTTTGCCGATCTCGGTGAATTCTTCGAACTGGCCGAGGCTGCCGATCAGGCCAATGAATATGCCGTCGCCTGGATCGACCAGCTGGCCGGCGGCCATGGCCGCGGGCGCGGCCTGTTGTTGTCAGGCAACCATGCCGAGCAAGGCTCGCACCAGGCGTCGCGCGCCGGCTCGCGCCTTTCGGTGCCCGTCCAGCCACCTTTCAATGTGCTCAACCGGCCGTTTCTCACAGCCTTCAATGCCGCCTATCGCTGGAAAAAGGGGCGCTCGGCGGAACCGCGCCAGACCGGCTATCAAGGCTTTTTCTTTCCGCTGGACGGTGTCGGTGACTGGAACCGGCTCTATGGCCCCAAAGGTCTCTACCAGCACCAGAGCGTGGTGCCGGAACATGCCGCGCGCCAGGCCGTGCCGGCGCTGCTCGACGCGGCGCGGCGGGCCGGGCAGGGCTCCTTCCTCACCGTGCTGAAGCGCTTCGGGTCGATCCGCTCGCCGGGTCTGCTGTCATTTCCGCGGCCCGGCTTCACGCTGACGCTGGATTTTCCCAATCGCGGCGACAAAACGCTGGCCCTGCTGGGCGAACTCGACCGCATCACGGTCGCGGCCGGCGGGGCGGTCAACCCGTACAAGGATGCGCGCATGAGTGCCGATATTTTCGCGGCGTCCTTCCCGGATTGGCAGCGGCTGGAGGCGTTGCGCGACCCGGCGTTCATGTCCAGTTTCTGGCTGCGGACGGCGAAAAAACTGGAGATGCCACGGGGGCGCGTCGAGGCGGCGGAATAGATCCAATTTGAATAAATCATGGTAAATAGATGGTAAATTCCATGGCTTACTCAAAACATTGTTGTGACTTCACGAAATGTTTGCAGGTTAGTAGTAGGACCGTCGCAAGCGGCGGGTGGAAAATATGAAATATATCGTCTTCATTCTGTTCACAGTCATGACCAATGCCGCGGCGCAGCTGATGCTGAAACAAGGCATGATGTCGCTCGGCCCGATCTCGTTCGAGGGCACCAACCCGCTTCTGAAACTCTTGCAGATCGTCTTCAGTCCGTGGGTGTTCCTCGGCCTGTGCACCTTCGTCATCTCGATGGCTTCGCATCTCTATGTGCTGTCCAAGGTTGAGCTCAGCTTTGCCTATCCGTTCCTCAGCCTTGCCTATGTCGCGGTCGCGATCTTCGCCTATTTCATCTTCCGCGAAGACCTCAACGCCTGGCGCATCTCCGGCATCGCCTTCATCTGCGTCGGCACCGTGCTGATTGCGCAAAGTGGGCGTGGGCATGACGACCAGACCGCTTCCATCACCCCCGACAAGATCCACGCAAACGAGACCGTTCGATGAGACATGTAATTTTCGGCGGTGACGGCTTCGTCGGTCGTCATCTTGCCCCGAAGCTTGTGGCCGACGGTGAAGAGGTTGTCGTTGCCGACATCGTCAAGAGCGACCTGCCGCATTACCGGTCGGTCCGCTTCGTCGCCTGCGATGTCACCGATCCAGCCTCGGTGGCCAAAGTCGGATTGAAGGCCGACGACATGGTCTACAATCTGTCGGCCAAGATGCTGTCGCCCATCCAGGTGCGCGCCAAGCGCCACGACTTCTTCTTCCCGGTGAATTTCCACGGCACCGAGCACATCATGCAGGCCATGGACAAGGCCGGCGCACCGAAGCTCGTCCACTACACAACCGACATGATCTACGGTCATACGGTGACGCAACCGATGACCGAGGAACACCCAGTTGCCCCGCTCGGCGAATATGGCTGGTCGAAGCAGAAGACCGAAGAGCTCGCCGCCGAATGGCGCAAGCGCGGCATGTCGATCTCGTTGTTTCGGCCGCGCCTCATCATCGGCCCCGGTCGGCTCGGCATTTTGGAAAAACTGTTCAAGCTGATCGACTGGAACTTTCCGGTGCCGATGATCGGCTCGGGCAAGAATCCCTATCAGTTCATCTCAGTGTTCGACTGTGCGGAAGCCGCCCACGCGGCCTGGAAGGCCGGCGTGCCCAACGAGGCCTATAATCTCGGCTCGCTCAATCCGCCGCCGGTCAGGAAACTGCTCGGCGACCTGATCAAGCATGCCGGGTCGAAATCGCTGCTGATCCCGACGCCGGGCTGGGCGGTCAAGCGCACGCTCGACCTGCTCGATCTCATGAACATGCCGATCATGGATCCGGAACAATATCTGATCGCCGATGAGGAGTGCGTGCTCGACGTGTCCAAGGCCGAGCGCCAGCTCGGCTGGGTGCCGCAATATCGCGACGAGGACATGCTGATCGCCGCCTACAGCGAATACCGCGCCAAGAAGGACGGCCATGCCGTCGCCGCCAATCATGTCCCTGCCGAATAATGGGACGACCAGGAGAACTCCGAGATGACCGTCATGGCCAAGCCTGAGCAGACGAACGCGCGCACCATGGTCAGCGCGCCGGCGATGTCGCCCACCACGATTGCCAAGCCCGATCTGATCAGCGTCGAGCAGGCGAAGTCGATGGACGTCGCGCGCATGACAGACCTGTTCAAGGCGCATCTCAACCCGGGCCAGCTGCATTTCATGAAGCTGCTCGGCTTCCACAAGATCAAGATCGAACGCGCCGAAGGCATGTTCTACATCGACCAGAACGGCCGCAAGATTCTCGACTTCTTCGGCGGTTTCGGTTCGCTGGCCTTCGGCCACAACCATCCGCGCATCCTGGAGGCTCGCCGCAAATTCCAGGAAGAGAAGCGCCAGGAAATCGCCATCGCCTTCATGTCGCAATACGCGGCGGCACTTGCGCACAACATCGCCAAATGCTCGCCCGGTGATCTCGACATGGTGTTTTTGGGCTCGTCCGGCTCGGAGGCGATGGAAGCGGCGGTAAAGCTCGCCGAGCGCGCCGCCGGGCCGAAGCGGCCGAAAATCGTCTATGCCGAGAATTCCTTCCACGGCAAGACCAAGGGTGTGCTCGGCATCACCGACGGCCAGCTCTACCGCGCCGATTTCAAGATGGCCGAAAACACGGTGCGCATTCCGTTCGCCGACATCGAGGCGGTCGAACGGCTGTTCCGCTCCGACCCGGAGGTCGGCGTCATCGTGCTCGAAACCATCCAGGGCGGCGGCGGCATTATCCAGGCGCCTGCCGAATACTGGCAGAAGCTGCGCGCGCTGTGCGACCAGTATGGCGTGCTGTGGGTGGCCGACGAAGTGCAGTGCGGCTATGGCCGTTCCGGCCGCTTCTATGCCTTCGAACACTACGGCGTCGTGCCCGATGTGACGGCGCTGGCCAAGTCGCTCGGCGCCGGCAAGGCGGCGGTCGGTGCCATGATCGCGCGGCGCGAGATTTATATGAAGGCCTATGGCACGCCGAAGACGGCGATGATTCATGCCATGGCGACCTTCGGCGGCATGGGTGAGGCCTGCATCACCGCGATCGAGGGCATCAACGTGCTCTATGACGAGGGGCTGATCGACAACGCCGCCTCGACCGGCGACTATTTGCTGCAGCGGCTGCAGGCGCTGAAGGAGAAATACCCCAAGATCATCAAGGATGTGCGCGGCAAGGGCTTCATGGTCGGGCTGGAGTTCCACGACTTCTCGCAGACCTTGCCGATGGTGCTGCGGCCGATCGTCAGCGTGCTCGATGACAAGCTGAAGGGGTCGCTGTCGGGCTTCGTCGGCGCGCTGTTGCTGCGCGACTATGACGTGCTCGTCGCCTTCACTGAATACAACCGCAACGTCATCCGGCTCGAGCCGCCGCTGATCTGCCAGCGCGAGCATGTCGACCGTTTCGTCGATGCCTTCGACAGCCTGTTGTCGCGCGGCATCGTGGGAATCGTGAAGGATTTCGTCAAAAGCCAGGTCCGTTGAGCGAAGTCCTGACGATGCTGAGCAAGTCTCCCGCCCCGCAAAACACACTCGACCGGCTGACTGCGGCCGGTCTCGCATGGGGCGAGGGGACGTATGCAAGCTGGGCGGCGCCGATCGGCGCGATCGCGTTTTCGCTCTACATCCTTTTGACGGCGTTTACCGCCTGGACGATGCCCGACGCCAATTGGGACATGCTCCCTTATCTCGCGATTGCCGAAGAGGGCAGCTATCCCGATGCGCAGGCGCTGCATGATTATGCGTACAGCACGGTCCAGGCGGGCGTGTCGGCCGCCGACTACAAGGCGCTGACCGACGATGGCGGCGGCTTTCGCAGCCACATGGCGCAAAATGCCGCCGACTTCCACTCGCTCCTCGGCATGTACCGGATCAAGTTCCTCTACGCCGAAATGCTGTCGACGATGAGCGCGGTGATGTCGCCGGTCGAGGCGATGCGGGTGCTGCAGGTGGTCTCGGTGCTGCTGTTCGGGATGATCACGCTGCTCTGGCTGCGAACCGAAGGCGGGCTGGCGCTGGCGCCCTTGGTCGGCGCGGTGCTGATCATGGCCGATTTTGGTGACGCGGCGCGCGCCTCGACGCCGGATCTGTTGTGTTCCGCGCTGTTCCTCGGCGGGCTGCTCGCCTATGTGCGTAGCCGCGAAGCAGCAACCGCCGTATTGCTTTTCCTCGCCTTCATGGCGCGGCCGGACAACATTGTTTTCCTTGCCATCTTCGCGGTGTTGCTGCTGGTCTTCCGGCAACGGGCATGGGGCGCGCTGGTCGGCTTTGCCGCTTCCTTCGTCGCCTATTTCGCGATTTCGCATTGGGCGCATCATCCGGGCTGGTGGCCGCATCTGTGGTTCTCCAGCATCGAGCAGCACTACAATATGGACGGGTTCGAGCCGCCGTTCTCAGTCGCCGCCTATCTCAAGGCGTTTGCCGCATCCTTCATTCGCGCCATCAGCATCAACAGCTGGGTCGGCGTCTGCGTGCTCGCGCTGGCCGGCTGGTTTGCGCTTAGCCGCGCCGGCTTCCGGCTGGAGCGCCGCGCCGGCATCCTGCTTGCAGCACTGGTGCTCGGCGTGCTGTCGAAGTTCACCGTGTTCCCGATCCACGATACCCGCATCTACTTCCCCAACCTTCTGCCGCCGTTCCTGCTGCTGGTGGGCCCAATCATGGCGCTGTGGGCGTCGGCAAGCCTGAATGGAAGGCGGCCCGCCGCCTTGCAGGTCATACCAGGAGATAAGCCTTGAGTTCTGTATCCGGTCTGGCGCGCATTGCCCTCTCACTCGGTCTGCCCGCCGGTCTGCTCGATCGCGGACCGTCGCTGCGCGGCACGAAGTTCCTGGCCAAGGCGGCGCTGAAGGCGCGCTTCGGCGGCAGCAAACAACCGTTCCAGATGGTCAATGTCGGCGCCTGCGATGGTTCGCTGTTCGACGACGTTACGCCGTGGCTGCATCGTATCCCGCGGGCGCGGGCGGTGCTGGTAGAGCCGATCCCCTACAATCAGAAGCGGCTGCGCGCCAATTATCCCGACACGGAACGCTTCGTCATCGAGCCGGTGGCGGTGACGAAGACCAAGGGGACGATCACCGTCCACACTTTCGATGCAGCAGCACTCGAGGCCGGCGCCTTGCCGATCGAGTTCATCGGCTGCTCGTCGGTGACCGACACCAATCTGATGTCGGGCAAGAATGCCTGGGGTGAGGACGACGCCAATTTCAACAAATTCGCGCCGCACCTCAGGGATATCGAAGTGCCGTCGGAAACGCTGCAGACGCTGCTCGACCGCAACGGCGTCACGCACATCGACGCCTTCCTGGTCGATTGCGAAGGCGCCGACTGGATCGTCTTCGAACAGCTTGACCTCAAGCGTTATCGTCCCGGCATGATCAAGGTCGAGGTCGGTGCGCTGCCCGCTGCGGAAATCGGCCAGGTCGTGGTCAAGCTGAAGACATCAGGCTATCAGGTCGGCTTCCAGGCCGAGGACATCTGGGCCTTCGCCTGAGATAGATCGCCACTGACGACACGTCGGCGCGCTGGTCGCGCCGCATCTGCGACGTGTCGCAAACAGGCGGTAGCTCCATCCACGTCCTCTGCATATTGTGCGCCATTCGAACGGGCGCGGACGCGCCCGCTTTATCCCTTTGGAGTCGCGGGCAATGGCAGAGTTTCCGAAACAGGCGAAGGTCGTCATCGTCGGCCTGGGTGGTATTGTCGGCGCATCGATCGCCCATCATCTGATCGAACGCGGCTGGACCGACATTGTCGGCATCGACAAATCGGGCATCCCGACCGATATCGGCTCGACCGCACATGCTTCGGACTTCTGCTACACGACCAGCCATGATTTCCTGTCCTGCTGGACGACGCTCTATTCCATCGATTTCTACGAAAAGATGGGCCACTACGCCCGTATCGGCGGGCTCGAAGTGGCGCGCGTCGGCGACGACAGCCGCATGGATGAGATCAAGCGCAAGATCGCCTCGGCCAAATCCTTCGGCACCCGCGCCCGGCTGATCGAGCCGGCCGAAATCAAGGAAAAATTCCCGCTGATCGAAGAGTCAATGGTGCAAGGCGGCCTGTGGGATCCGGATGCCGGCCTGGTCATCCCGCGCTCGCAGACCGTCGCAGGCAAGCTGGTCGACCAGGCGGAAGCGTCAGGCAAGCTGAAATCCTTCGCCAACACGCCGGCCAAATCCCTCATCGTCGAGGAAGGCCGCATCAAGGGCGTCGTCACCGACCGCGGCACCATCATGGCCGACTATGTCGTGGTCTGCGCCGGCATCTGGGGCCGGCTGATCGCCGAAATGGTCGGCGAGGACCTGCCGGTGATGCCGATCGACCATCCGCTGACCTTCTTCGGCCCGTACAACGAGTTTGCCGGCACCGGCAAGGAGATCGGCTGGCCGCTGCTGCGCGACCAGGGCAATTCGGCCTATATGCGCGACACCGGCGATCCCAAGACCGCCGAGGGCGGCCAGATCGAATGGGGCTATTATGAAGAGACCAATCCGCGTCTCTGCCACCCGCGCGACCTGCTGGAGAAGGACCAGGCGCGGCTGTCGCCGTCGCAACGCGATCTCGACATGGAGCAGATCCTGGCGCCGCTCGAGCGCGCCATGGAGTTGACACCGATCCTGGGTGAACTCGGCTATAATGAAAGCCATTCTTTCAACGGCCTCTTGCAGGTGACCGCCGATGGCGGCCCGTCCATGGGCGAAAGCCAGAAGGTGAGGGGCCTGTGGTACGCCGTCGCCATCTGGGTCAAGGATGGCCCCGGCATGGGCAAGCTGATGGCCGACTGGATGACCGACGGCCGCACCGAGATCGATCACCACGCCATCGACTATGCGCGCTTCTACCCGCACCAGACCAAGGAACAGTTCATCTGGGATCGCTGCACCGAAACGGCGATGAAGGTCTACAATCCCGCGGTGCATCCGCGCGAGCCGTTCTCCAAGGGCCGCAACATCAGGCGCTCGCCGTTCTGGGAACGCGAGAAGGAACTTGGCGGCTACTTCATGGAGCTGGGTGGCTGGGAGCGCGCGCACGGCTACGCCGCCAACGAGCATCTGCTAGAGAAGTATGGCAACCGTGTTCCCGTGCGTGAGAATGAATGGGACAACCGCCATTTCTGGCGCGTCTCCAATGCCGAGCACCTGGCGATGAGCGAGGATTGCGGCATCGTCAACCTGTCGCATTTCTCCATGTACGACATCGAGGGACCCGACCATGTCGCGCTGCTGGAATGGCTGTGCGCGGCCAAGGTCGGCGGCGACAACAATATCGGCAAGGGCATCTACACCCACTTCCTCGACGAGGAGGGCATGGTGCGGGCCGACTTCACGGTGATCCGCATGGCCGACCGCTGCCGTTTGATCGATGGCGCCGACGCCGGCCCGCGCGATTTCCGCTACATGCAGCGCACCGCGCAAGACAAAGGCTTTGACGTGACCATCACCGACGTGACCGAGAAATACGTCACCATCGGCATCTGGGGTCCGAACGCCCGCGCGACCTTGCAGAAGGTGGTCGAGAATCCGGAAGGCCTGTCGCTCGAGAACTTCCCCTTCGCGGCGATCAAGCCGGTCAGGATCGGCGGCAAGGATGTCACCGCTTTCCGCATCTCCTATGTCGGCGAGCAGGGCTGGGAACTGCATATGCGCTATGAGGACGGCCTCGCTGTCTGGGACGCGCTGCGCTCGACCGGCGTGATGCCGTTCGGCGTCGAGACCTATGCCAACACGCGCCGCATGGAAAAGAGCCTGCGCCTGCAGAACGCCGACCTGTTGACCGAATACAATCTGCTCGAGGCCGATCTCGCCCGGCCGAAGGTCAAGGAGAACGATTTCTGCGGCAAGGCCAAGCATGTCGAATACCGCGCCCGTGAGCACCAGCCGGCGATCCTGTGCACGCTGGTGATGACGGAAAACGTCGATTCGAAGGGCGTTGCCCGCTATCCCGTCGGCACCATGCCGGTGATGGATCCGAAGACCGGCGAAACGCTGGTCGACGAACTCGGCCGCCGGTCCTTCACGACGTCGATGGCCTATGGCCCGACCATCGGCAAGAACATCGGCCTCGCCTATCTGCCCTGGGCCCATGCCCAGGAAGGCTGCAAGTTCGCCATCGAATATTTCGGTGAGACCTATCCGGTCGAAGTGGCTGCCGTCGGCTACAAGCCGCTCTACGATCCGGAGAACCTCAAGCCGAGAAGTTAACCGCCAGCTCCTCGGCAGCCTGGCTGGCGTTGGCGTGGTGGAAGACAAGTGCATGAACGCCCGGCTTTGCCGGGCTTTTCTCTTTTTAAGCAGGTGATTTCCGCCTACCGTTGCGCAGGCGGAGTGAAGCGCTTGCAGCGGTTTGGCTGGGACAGAAAGAACGATGCGCTGGTGTTCAGCCTGAATGGGAACATCCCCGTTCGCGTCAGCTGGACCTTTGCCATTCCGATTGTCCTGCCCTTTCTGCAGGAGTGGTCGACACGTCCCAAAACCGCACTGATCCACACATCGATCTTTGCCGCGCTGTTCTTCGCATCGGTATTCCTGCACGAACTGGCGCATGCATGGGCCGCTCGCCGGCAAGGTATCGGAACCGACAGGATAGAGCTCTATCTGTTTGGCGGGGTTGCCTACTTCAAGCGCGGCGCAACGTCTTCGTATGGCTGGGCGTGGATTGCGTTTGCCGGCCCCTTGGCCAACATCCTGTTGGCAGTGTTTTTCGCTGCTTCCTATTTGATCGCCAAACCTTTGGCGCCCGTCGAGGCGGACAGCCTGTTCAGTGCGCCGCCACCAATGCCGATCGCCCATCTGGCGTGGGCGCTATGGATCGGCGCCTTATTGAACGGCGTCCTGGCCATTCTCAACATTCTACCGGCTTATCCCCTTGATGGCGGGATGATCGCACGGCATTTGCTTGCGCGGCGTTTCGGCGAGGGGCGAGCCGCGCGTATCGTCGGATTCTGCGGTGTCGTGCTCTCTGTGTTGCGTTTCGCAGTGATCCTGCCGGCCGCCGTGGCGGGCATCCTGGTGTGGCTCCCGCCGTCATTCAGGCCGAACTGGAGGGCGTTGCGTGGCGCCGGCAGAAAGAAGACCGGTCCGCGCCGGGAATGGCGCGGCAAAGGTGGGCGACCCATCAACAAATAAGGCCGAACCGCAGCTGCTGTTCCGAGATTAGGCGCAGAACCCGCAGTTCCGGCTTTTCCCTTTGTCAGCAGCTGATTCTCGCTTACCTTGCGGCATGTCTGCTTTTTCGCGCGCAGGACATTTCCTTTCAGGCAGCGCCGCGCTGGTGCTGGGCCTCTGGCTGACATCACAGATTCATGCTGCCGAGCCGGTCGATGTCGAGCTGGTGCTGGCCGTCGACGTGTCACTGTCGATGTCGCCGGGCGAACTCGAAATCCAGCGCCACGGCTATGCCGCGGCATTGACCCACGACAATGTGCTGCAGGCCATAGCCGAGGGCGCCTATGGCAAGGTCGCCGTCACCTATGTCGAATGGGCGGGAGCGACAACGCAGCTGGTCGTCGTGCCATGGACGGTGATCGCCAGCCGGGCTGACGCCGAGCGGGTGGCCGCGCAGCTTTCCGCCCATCCGCCGGCCAGCGCCCGGCGCACCTCGATTTCCGGTGCGCTGGAATTCGGCAGCGACCTCTTCGCCGAAAGCGGCTTCTTAGGGACAAAGCGCGTCATCGACATTTCCGGTGACGGGCCCAACAACCAGGGCGCGCCCGTCGACATCGCCCGCGACGCGGTGGTCAAGCAAGGCATAATCATCAACGGCCTGCCGCTGATGACGCGCGGCGGCGGATTTGGTGGCGCCTACGATGTCAACAATCTCGACCGCTACTACAGCGACTGCGTCATCGGCGGGCCCGGCGCCTTCATGATCCCGGTCAATGACTGGACGCAGTTTCCCGAAGCCATCCGCCGCAAGCTGGTGTTGGAGCTGGCCGGACCCGCTTCACCGCAATGGGCCAGCGAGGAGGCCGCTCACCCGCCGGTGGTGCTGGCGCAGGACCGGCCTACCGACTGCCAGGTCGGCGAAAAGATGTGGCGCGACCGCAGCTGGATGTTCGACGCCCGCTAGAGCTTTGGTCCATGCCGCAGTGCACCATCAGTTTCATTGACAAGCCTATGGGCGTCTGTGACACAATTCCCCATCAGAAAAAAGGGGAACTGACATGAACAACACTATCGTCTTTGCCGCGGCATTGGCGCTTGGCGCGGGCTTATCCGCACCGGCTGAGGCCGCCACATCGGTCACCATCGGCATCAGCGGATGGACCGGCTTTGCGCCGCTGACGCTTGCCAAGCAAGCCGGCATCTTCGAGAAGCATGGCCTCGATGTGACCTTGAAGAAGGTACCGCAGGCCAGCCGGCCGCTGGCCATCGCCAGCGGTGACCTGCAATGCGCCGCCACCACGGTGGAGACCTGGCTGGTGTGGAACGCCAGCGGCGTCACCACCAAGCAGATCTTCCAGCTCGACAAATCCTACGGCGCCGACGGCATTGTCGTGCGCAACGACATCAAGACCGTCGCCGACCTCAAGGGCAAGAATGTCGCGTCTTCGGCGCCGGGCACGTCGCCCTATTTCATGCTGGCCTGGGTGCTGAACAAGAACGGCCTGTCGACGAAGGATGTCACGGTCGTCAACCTGGAGCCGGATGCAGCGGCGCAAGCCTTCCTCGCCGGTCAGAACGATGCGGCGGTGACCTATGAGCCGTTCATTTCGGCGGTGCGCGACAAGTCCGACCAGGGCCATATATTGGCGACCACGCTCGACTATCCAATGGTGCTCGACACGGTCGGCTGCACGCCCGAATTCCTCACCGCCAATCCCGACGCCGCCAAGGCGCTGGCCGACAGCTATTTCGAGGCGCTCGACCTGATCAAGAGCGATCCGCAGAAATCCTACGAGATCATGGGCGCCGACGTGAAGCAGTCGGCCAAGGAGTTCGAGGATTCGGCGAAGTACCTGAAATGGGCCGACAAGGCGGAGAACAAGCAGTTCTTCACCAAGGAGTTCCAGGATTTCTCCAAGACCGCCGGCGAATTGCTCCTGCAGATGGGACTGATCAAGGAAGCGCCTGATGTCGCCTCGTTGACCGACACCAGCGCGGTGTCGAACTGACAGTCCGGCCTTTGACCTTCAAGCGGCGGCGCCTGACGCCGCCGCTCTCTCCTGGACATGATGATTTGACGATGCGGACGATCTGACGATGCGCCCCTTGCATCCGGTGTCGCCGGGCATTCGAACCGTGCTCGGCATTTCCTTCTTCGTGCTGTTCGTCGCTTTCTGGGCGTGGATCACGCTTGGCGGTCACGTCAATCGCATCTTCCTCGCCGATCCGCTGTCGATGCTCAGGGATGGCTGGCGGCTGCTGGTCGAGGACCGGTTCTGGCTCGACATATTGATCACCATCTGGCGCGTCTTCGGCGGGTTCCTGCTGGCGTCGGTCGTCGCCGTGCCGATCGGCATCGCCATGGGCGCCTGGAAGCCGGTGGAGGCTTTTCTGGAGCCGTTCGTCTCCTTCGCCCGCTATCTGCCGGCCTCGGCCTTCATTCCGCTGCTCATTCTTTGGGCGGGCATTGGCGAACTGGAGAAGCTGTTGGTCATCTTCGTCGGTTCGGTGTTCCAGATCATCCTGATCGTCGCGGTCAAGGTCGGCTCGACGCGGCGCGATCTGGTCGAGGCGGCCTATACGCTGGGCTCGACCAACAACGGCATCGTCAAACGGGTGATCATGCCGGCCAATGCGCCCGAGATTGCCGAGACGCTGCGGCTGGTGCTTGGCTGGGCCTGGACCTATGTCATCGTCGCCGAGCTGATCGGTTCGTCGTCGGGCATTGGCTACATGATCATCAACAGCCAGTCGCGGCTGGCGACGGGGCAGATCATCTTCGGCATCATCGTCATCGGGTTGATCGGGCTGTTGTCCGACTTCGCCTTCAAGGCGTTCAACCGCTGGCTCTTCCCCTGGAGCCTGGCATGAGCAAGCTGCTTATCGAAGGCGTCTCGCGCACCTTCGCCGGCGTGCGCGGCGGACAGCCGGTCAAGGCGCTGATGCCGGCCGATCTCGCGGTTGCCGCCAATGACTTCATCACCATTCTGGGGCCGTCCGGCTGCGGGAAGTCGACGCTGCTCAGGATCGTCGCCGGCCTCGAGGCGCCGAGCACGGGCCGCGTGCTGCTCGACGGCAAGGCGGTGACCCGGCCGGGGCCGGATCGTGGCATGGTCTTCCAGTCCTACACGCTGTTTCCGTGGCTGACGGTGGCGCAGAATATCGCCTTCGGCCTGCGCGAACGCGGGATGGCCGAAAAGGAGCGCGACGGGATCGTCGCGTCCTATGTCGATCTCGTCGGGCTCAAGGGCTTCGAGAACCATTGGCCAAAGCAGCTTTCCGGCGGCATGCAGCAGCGCACGGCGATTGCCCGGGCGCTGGCCAACGATCCCGAGATCCTGTTGCTGGATGAGCCTTTCGGCGCGCTCGACAACCAGACCCGCGGACTGATGCAGGAGCTTTTGCTCGGCATATGGGAACGGCGCAAGAAGACGGTGCTGTTCGTCACCCATGACATCGAGGAGGCGATCTTCATGGCCTCGCGGGTGATCGTGATGAGCGCACGGCCCGGCCGCATCAAGTCCGATGTCGCCATCGACCTGCCGCATCCGCGCCACTACACGCTGAAGACCAGCCCGGAATTCTCAGACCTGAAGGCGCGGCTGACCGAAGATATCCGTGTCGAGGCGATGCGGACGGCGCAGAACATGGCTGTCTCGTGACGCGTCAAGGTTTTTTGAGATCCTTAACAAGCACGTAGAGGTGTAGCGGATCGGTTGGGGATTGGATGAACCCGTAGCGCTCGTAAAAGTGGCGGGCACTATGATCCTTGGCATGCACGGTTACTGCGCGGATACCCGCAATGTCGGCCGCCTGTAAGCTGCGCAGAATAGCATCGCGCAACAGCCCGCCGCCAACGCCTTTACCTTGCCAGTTCAGACTGACTGCGAGGCGCCCCAGCAGCATTATCGGAACCGGATAGCGTGCAAGGCCTTTCGTCAGTCGCTCAGGTGCACCGTCGCAAGCAACTTCGCCAACGACGAGCGTATAAAACCCGATCACGTCTTCACCGGAGAGACCAACATAGGTCTGCGAGGCGTTTGCCTGCTGATTTTGAAATGCGTAGCGGGCGAGAAACCGATTGAGGGGTTCCTCACCACAATCGAACATATCCACCAGATGGGTGCGAGCCAGCTTCTCGATACGAAACGGGTTCACGCTGGATCGTGATCGGAAAAGACGCTCGGCTCGGTCAGCAGGCGCTTGAGACGCGGCAATTCACGCGTCGGGGCGTCCAATGCCGCCATGAATGCCGCCCATTTGTCCGCGTCGAGGCCGAAGCTGCGCCTGTCGGCAAGTGTTTCCTCGGCGCGCCCTAGCGCGCTTTCGAGAACGAAGTCGCTCAGCGAGCGCCGCTCGACGGCAGCAGCCGTCGCGAGGATCCGCTTTGCATCGGGAGTAAGTCGCAAGTCCAGTTTCTCGGAGCGATTGGTTCTTGTCGTCATGGTGTACCTCTCGATAGAGAGATAATATGTCTGCCAGACAATGTCATGACAAATCTGCGACTCGCGTTTCGGGTCAAGCCGCCAGCAACTGCTTGCGGTCGACGCGCTCCTGCTGCGGCGAGCGGGCGTAGAGCTCGCGGTAGCATTTGGAGAAATGCGAGGCCGAGACGAAACCGCAGGCGACCGCCACCTCGACCACTGGCATCGACGACTGGATCAGCAGATGCCGGGCGCGGTCGAGGCGGATTTCGAGATAGTAGCGGGCAGGGGATCTGCCCATCTCGGTGCGGAACAGGCGTTCGATCTGGCGGCGCGACAGGTCGACATGGTCGGCGATCTCGATCAGCGACAGTGGCTCGGACAGGTTGCCTTCCATCAGCTCGATGATGGTCAGCACCTTGGAGTTCTGCACGCCAAGCCGCGCGCGCAGCGGCAGGCGCTGGCGGTCGGTCGGGCTGCGCACGCGGTCGGTCAGCACCTGCTCGCACACACGGTTGACCAGATTGTCGTCGAAATCGTCGCCGATCAGCTTCAGCATCATGTCGAGCGCAGCGGTGCCGCCGGCGCAGGTGTAGATGTTCTGGTCGATCTCGAAGAGATCGGCAAACACGTTGGCCTTCGGGAAGGCCTCGGAGAAGCCCGGCAGGTTTTCCCAATGGATGGCGCAACGCTTGTTGGAGAGCAGACCGGCGGCGGCAAGGATATGGGCGCCGGTGCACAGGCCGCCGACGGCGACGCCTCTGTTATACTCCTCGCGCAGCCAGGCGAAGGCCGACCTGTTCTGGTAGCGCTCGACATTCATGCCGCTGCAAACAATGGCCATGTTCGGCCGATCCGGCCCGGCCATCTTCTTGCGCTCTTCCTCAAGCGAGGTGTTGACCGCGCATTCGACGCCATTGGAGGCGCGCACCGGCTTGCCGTCGATGCTGGCTAGGCGCCAGCAATAGGCTTCATAGCCAAGCATGCGGTTGGCCGAGCGCAGCGGGTCGAGCGCCGTCGCAAAGGCGATCATGGTGAAGTCGGGGACGAGGAAGAATACAAACGATCGCTTGATCGGATGCTTTACGGCGTTCAAGGGAACCTCACGCAGCCATGGCGCGAACAGGATGTCGCGAACAGCATAGCGACATCAGGAAAAACCATTCCTGTCAATCGGCTAGGCGGCTAAGCGGCAACTAAATTTGCGACATGGGTCGCAAATGGGCAATGGTCCGGGATGACGGGCACACGCTGCCGCCGGATTGAGCATCGCTACCCGGCAACATCGGCTTCAGAACGAAAAAACGCCGCCTCGGTCAAACCGAAGCGGCGCATTTGTCGACTTTCGGCAGCGGCAGGGAAGCGCTGCGCGGTAGCCGTTATCTCAGGCGACGAGGCCGAGGCGCACCGCATTCATGGCGCCGGTCTGGCCGGGCATGGTGTTGGCAAGGCGCTGGCGCTCGAGAGCGGTCGTCAGGTTCATTTCGCGGCGGGCAAAGAGGCGGGCAAAAAGCTTCATCATCATCTCCTATCGGTTGCTCAGACGGGTCGCCTTCGCTTGATGGAGTGGGGCAGCTCGTTTGCTGACGGTGATATAGGCTTGTGTGAGCAGAAACTAAATCGCAAATGCGAAGCGCTTGATATGAAAAGCGACATAAATTGCGACATTTTTGGGCAGGATGCCCAGGATTTATGATTATTTACAAGGCGTTAAGCCAATATTTGAGCTGCTATGCAGCTTGCTCATATGCGCCATGCAAGGGCGACATGGCTCTGAAATTCATTTGAATGCAAATAAGTTAGGGAAGGCAAGCAGGGTAAAACAGAGAAGGCCTGCCGGGCTGGTTTGCGCGGCAGGCCTTCAGCACATGGTACACAATGGTTTACTTTGCTCCAGCCCAGGATCCGACGCCATGGCGTGCACCGGTCTTGGTGTCGGCAGCTTCAGGCCAGCCGATGTCCTTCTGCAGTTCGATCGGCAGCGAGCGGATCGCACGTTCGGTCTGGAAGCGGGCGCGGGCGGCGCTGAACTCGGTCGCAAGCCGACCGATGGATGACAGGATAGACATTTCATTCTCCTTTGGTTGTGGCACGTCCCGCATGAACGCGTTTCGTCGCCGGGATATTCCGCATCGAATGCAATTTCGTGTCAGGAGCGTTTGAAGCCGTGGCGCGTCCTGCCTTCGATGGAGTTGACTATCCTCCCATTCTGATGTTCAATCAAACGAAATGGAATGATGCTTCACATCAGAAAAATTGAAGGTCGATCCCGATGAACGCCCCACTCAATCATCCCCTGCCGCTGCTCGATCTCGATGTTTTGCGCACGTTTGTGGCCATTGCCGAGACCGGTAGCTTCACCACCGCGGCCAATGCGGTGTTCCGCACGCCGTCGGCGGTCTCCATGCAGATCAAGAAGCTCGAGGACATTCTCGGCCGCTCGGTCTTTGCGCGCGATGCGCGCTCGGTGACGCTGACCACCGATGGCGAGATGCTGCTCGGCTATGCCCGCCGGCTGCTGTCGATCAACCGCGAGGTGGTGTCGAAGTTCATCATCCCCGAGATCGTCGGCGTGGTGCGGCTCGGTTCGCCAGACGATTATGGCGAGCGCGTGCTGCCGCATGTCTTGAAGCGTTTCGCGCAATCGCATCCGTCGATTGCCGTCGACGTCACCATCGACCAGAGCAGCAATCTGCGCCGCCGCATGGACGACCGGGCGCTCGACATCACGCTGCTCACCAATTCCTACAAGACCAGCGCGCTCGGCGCCGAGGTGCTGTTGACCGAGCCGATTGTCTGGGCGGGCGCCAAGGGCGGCAGCGCGCATCTGCGCGAGCCTTTGCCTGTATCGCTATGGGAAGAGGGCTGCGCCTGGCGGGCCGGCGCGCTCGATGCGCTGAGCCGTGAGGGCCGCAACTACCGCATCGCCTATATGAGCGCCCACACGGCCGGCCAGCGCGCCGCCATCATGTCCGACCTCGCCGTGGCGCCACTGCCGAAGTCGTTCCTCGGCAATGACATGGTCGAGCTGTGCCCGAAGGACGGCATGCCCGACATCGGCACCTACAATCTGGCGATGGTGGTGTCGCCGGACGCCAGCGCGCCGGTCAAGGCAGTCGCCGACCATATCCGCGCGACCTTTGAAGTGTTCAGGGAGACCGGCAAGTTCTGATGAGCCACGATGTGAGCCGCGTTTCAGGTCTCAACGATCTCATCGAGTTCAGAAAACCGATTGATGTTCTTTCTGCAATCGTAAGCGACCTCGGTTGGTCCGAGACGCCAGTGGTCATCCTGACCACTGATCATGTTTTGAATGTGCTCCGACGGTTCCAGGCAGGAGAACTTACTGCTGCCGACATGGAAGCATGGGCGGACCTGATCGAATGCAGGGAAGACATCGACAACCAGCCAGAACGAGATGAAGAAATACTCGAAGCGATCTACGTGCTGGCCAATCCGGTCTTGAATGGCTTGCTTGATGAAGCCTTGACCGACCAGGTGATCGCCTCGCTCTTGGCCTGACCAGTGGCTTTATCGCTACTCAGAAAGGCGACGATGCGCTCGCGCGCCCGCCGCGCTTCGGGCATCTCGATCAGCGGCCAGGCGTGGAACATGCCTTCCTCGTAGACGACCTCGACCTCGACGCCGGCGGCACGCGCCTTCTCGGCGAAGATCAAATTGTCGGGGCTGAGCAGGTCGCGCGAGCCGGTCAGGAGCAGCGTCTTCGGCAAAACCGAGAGGTCGCCGTAGAGCGGGCTGATGTGCCAGTCGCTGCGATCAAAGCCGGCGCTGTAGAGCCGCACGGCCTCCATTCCGCCCGAAATGCCGAGCCAGGGATCATAGCGCTCGGCCTCGAACACTTCGGGGTTGGAGAGCGACATGTCGAGCCCGGGCGAGATCAGCACGTGGCGCAAGGGCAGGGGAAGGCCATCTTCCGCGGCCATCATGGTCAGCACCACGGCCATGTTGCCGCCAGCGGAATCGCCCATGAAAACGATGTCTTCGGCGTCCGTCTGATCCAGCATCTGCCGGTAGACGTCGCCGACCATGCCGAACATGGCGTGGAAATCATGCTCGGGGGCTATCGGGTAGATCGGCACGGTGATGCCGAAACCCAGCCGTTCCGCCATCTCGGCGATCAGTCCCCAATGATAGGAGGTGATCTGGAAGACATAGGCGCCGCCATGCATGTAGAGGATGCGCCGGCGCTCGCCGGCCTTCGGCGCGATCTCGTATACAGGGAAGCCATCGACGCTGCGCTCGGTGATATCGAGCCGCTCACGCAGCAGTGCCGGGGGATGATGATCCTCGGTCTTGCGCGCATAGGCGATCCAGCGCTGCAGGTTTTCAGGACTGGCAAACGCCTTCTTGCGGCTATGCCGGAGGATGAAGGAAACGAGATGGCTTTTGAAACTGGGCATTCGAATACACAGGCTCGGCCGCAGCCGACTAAGAGAATTCCCCCACTATCTCGAACATCGTGCCTCCAGCCGAAATGTCAAGAATTTGGCCCAATGCAACACGGTTGTTTGATCAACCAGGTCTGCGGTTTCCCTCAAACGGGCTCAGCGCCGGGGCAGCAGCGCAGCGCGCAACTTGATGTCGGTGGTCGCCGGGACCACACGGCGGTCCCGGCGTTTGGCCAGCAATTTGCATTTGTCGGCGAAGGTCATCAGCGTCCCGAGCCCAGGATCAGGCGCGTCAGGTTGGCGTGGGCGTCGATGCGCGGCGACACGGGCCAGCCGATGTCCTTCTGCACTTCGGGCGGCAGGCTGTTCATGGCGCGCATGGACTGGGCGTGCTTGATGGCCGCGCGAAAGCGGCCGAGGGTCTCGAACATCTTCATTCTCCTTTGAAGCGTTGTGACGGCGCAATAGTCCGGCCCGCCTTTCGGTGTCCGTTAAATGCTTCACGTCTGTATCGGACGGATTGCGCGAAAGCAGCGTTTCGGTTTCCAGATCGGGGCGATCTGGAAACATTTGCATACAAATGAATCTGGCGCTCTAGGGCGGCGATTCCTCATTCGTCTGTCAACAGGTGAGTTGCTAGCGCTAAGATACTTCTAACAAGCCTATTTCGCGGGGGTATGTGGCCCTGGAAAAATACTCTAATTGGCAACTCTATAAAGTATTCATTGTTAAATGTTTGACAAACGTAAATCAAAATTTATGATCACCGCTGGGGTTAAGGGAGAGGGCGATGCATCCAAATACAATCTACGCGCTTATTCGAAGCACCATCAGAAAGGTTTTGGGCGGAGGTGTTGGGCCGTTCGAGCCAAAGGCTGACGAGGATTTGGAATCTCTTTACGGGCTGGACATCACAGCCAGGCGAGCATTGTATAAGCCACTGAACAACGAATTTAGCGCAAACGGCACTCCGTTGAAACCGGTGCTTACACCAACCAGCACTGCAGACCAGACAACGGTTCGCAAATTGCGGAAGTTAATAGAGCCTCGCGTCCCGGTTCTCTTTATTGCGGCTATGATCGGCATGCTTGGCTCCGCTCATAACGCCAGGTCGAGTACGAATATAGATGAATACAATACAGACGGTGACAAGAGCACTATCAGCTACCAGGAAATGATCGTTTATTTCGCCAACAAGGCGACAGTTTCCATCGGCGAATTCGACAAAAACAAGAATGGAATGATCGATCCCTCTGAACTGGACGAGTTTAACAAGAAGCTCCATTCCCTGGCAGAGGAGGAAGCGGCAGCGAATTTTGCATCGACGCCCCAGGAAACAGGACTCCCGATTGCTCCAATTGCCGTGAAAGAAGCTATGTCCGTCTTGGGACAGAAACCCAAGGTACCTCCAACCCCTGCCGAGATTGAGAAAGCAAGAATTGAAAAGGAAGCAGAGGACAAGAGAACATATTCCGACGACCTCAAATTCTATCTGAGGAAATCAGGACGCGACGTGTCCATTCGGGCAGACAAGTTTGATGGAAACGGAGCAAATTTTTCATACAAGAACAACGCGATTTCGGAGACTGCAAGCGGGCGCGTCACTGCGGCGTTCGGGGTGCTGCGGGAGTTGCGGCTCAAGGACAAGTTTGCGCCGGCAACGGGGCCATATATCAGCGCGCTCACATATGGCGGATCGATAGCGATCGATCGGTCTTTTGAATCTCGCGGTAAGAAGTTCGAGACAAACGCTTTGGAGTTGCGTGGTGGCGGGGACTTGGAAATTGCGGGCTTGATGTTTCCCGTGCAGTACCTCAGCGCTTGGGGCTATTTGAAAACCGATACTGAATTCGAGCGCAAGGTGGTCGGCGCGGAAGCCGTCTATGAGCCGTTTTCTTTCGCGTTCCTGCGCGGTTTCACTGTACCGCACGGGAGAATAATTGCGCGCTTGGCTCCATCATTATTTGGGACTTACGAGCGCGTGCTTTCAGATGGTGGTGTCCCATCTCCATATGACGATTATCTCAATGTGGGTTACGGGCTTACGGCCGAACTTGCATGGATCAGGGACGGCAAACGGGTCTCAACGCTTACGTCCGAATTCCGGGATTCCTGGAATGTGACGGGTGACAACGAACATACATATGACTGGGCGAACAGGCTGGCGTGGACTTTAGACGACGCTGGGAACGTGACGCTCAATCTTGACTATGAGTTAAGCCAGAACGAGCTCACAGAAAAGCGAACCAACGAAGTGGCGCTTGGTATCGGCCTACGCTATTGAAGCCGCTCAAATCCACTTGGCAAAACGGCACTTGAGCCTTGTTATTCGCGGCTGCGCCTGGCGGCGTGGCCTTCGCGCGAACGCCGACGTGGGGCAGCATCGCCAGCCACGCCATCCTCGCTGACGGTCTTGCGCGGTGGCAATTTCACCGCCGCCGACAGTTTCGGGAATGGGTCGACCTTGTTGGGCAGCGCCATGGCGTAGACGAAATGCTCCTGGAATTTCGGCTCAAGCGCCGTCTCGATCTTCTCGATGTGGCTGACCGTGACCTCGATCTCGCGACGATAGCCGCGATTGAGGAGCGCCATGCGGGCACCGGCGCCGGCGGCGTTGCCGACGGCTGACACCTTGTCGAGGTCGCAATCCGGGATCAGGCCCAGCACCATGGCGTATTTCGGGTCGATGAAGGAGCCGAAGGCGCCGGCGAAGTGGATGCGGTCGACGTGCTCGGTGTTCTGCTTTTCCATCAAAAGCTTGGTGCCGGCATAGAGCGCCGCCTTGGCAAGCTGAATAGCGCGCACGTCGGTCTGGGTGATGGTGATCTTGGGTTCGCCTTCCTTCAGCACATAGGAGAAGGTGCGGCCATTGGCGGTGACGCGTGGCGAGCGGGCGGCAAGGGAGCCATCGACGACGCCGTCCTCGGAGATGATGCCGGCGAGATACATCTCGGCCACGATCTCGATGATACCGGAGCCGCAAATGCCGGTGACGCCCGTTGCCTGCACGCTGTCGAGGAAGCCGGGTTCGTCGGACCAGAGTTCAGAGCCGATAACGCGGTATTTCGGCTCCAGCGTGTCGGGATCGATCCGCACGCGCTCGATCGCGCCGGGTGCGGCGCGCTGGCCGCCGGAGATTTCGGCGCCCTCGAAGGCCGGGCCGGTGGGCGAGGACGCCGCGACGACGCGCGTGCGGTTGCCGAGCACGATCTCGGCATTGGTGCCGACGTCGACGATCAGCATCATCTCGTCCTGGCGGTGCGGGCCTTCCGACAGCGTCACGGCGGCGGCATCCGCGCCGACATGGCCGGCGATGCAAGGCAGCATATAGAGGCGGGCGCCCTGGTTGAGCTTCAGGCCGATATCGGAAGCCTTGATACGCACGGCGCCCGAGACGGCGAGCGCGAACGGCGCGCCGCCCAGCTCGGTCGGATCGATGCCGAGGAACAGATGGTGCATGATCGGATTGCCGACGAAGACGCTATCCAGGATGTCGTTGCGCTGGACATTGCCTTCGGCGCAGACCTTGTCGACCAGGCCAGAGATCGCCTCGCGCACGGCGACCGTCATGCCTTCGCGGCCGTCCGGGTTCATCATCACATAGGAGACGCGGCTCATCAGATCCTCGCCGAAGCGGATCTGCGGGTTGGAGGTCCCGGACGAAGCGGCAACGCGGCCCGACAGCAGCGACACCAGATGCATGGCAATGGTGGTCGAGCCGATGTCGCAGGCCAGGCCATAGGCTTCGTTCTTGAGGCCGGGCCAAAGTGCTATGACGCGCGCAATGTCGCTCTCGGCATCCTTGTGGATGGCAGCGGTCGCGGTCCAGTTGCCCTTGCGCAGGATGCCCTGCACCTGCGGCATCAGGTAGAAATCGAATTCGAGGTTTTTAAAGCCCCAATCCTTCATCAGGGCGATCTTCAGGCGGTCGAGATCGCCAAGTGGCTTGTGCATGTCGGGTTCTTCGATCTCGACATAGCACATGCGGATCGCCGCATCGCGGGCGATGACGCGGGTGTCGGCATCCTTGCGGATGGTCTGCGCGTTGATGACGGTGTCCTGCGGCACGTCGATGACGAGGTCGCCGAGAATCTGCGCCGAACAGGACAGGCGGCGCCGTTCGGGCAGGCCGCGCACGCGCTCGTAGCGCTCTTCCTTGGCGCCCTTGGGCGAGATGTGGTCGTTGGAAGAGACGATCTTGTGCTTGGCGAAATTGCCTTCCTGCACCTCGATCTGGCAGCGTCCGCAGGTGGCGCGGCCACCGCAGACGCTTTCGACATAGACGCCGAGCTGGCGCGCTGCGTCGAGCACCGGTGTGCCGACAGGGAACCGCCCGCGCTTGCCTGACGGCATGAACAGCACGAGCGGATCGGTAATGTTTGCAGGCGAGTTCACGATTGCGCGCTTATCCCCTGGCCATGCGGGCTTCACGGCCGCCGCGCCGGCGTCCGCCATTGCCGCCGCCTTCGCCCGGCGCGTTGACCGCGGTGGGCGCCGCAACCGCCTGGCCGCCTTCGGCCGGCTTGTAATCCTTGTAGGTCCTGATCCAGTTGGTGCAGTTCTCGTCGGTGCCGTTGAGCACATTGGCGCCGCGCACGGCTTCCATTTCCTGCGGGCGAACCGGGTTCATGATGGCGCTGGTCATGCCGGCGCCGATCACCATCGGGATGAAAGCGGCGTTGATGCCGTGGCGATGCGGCAGGCCGAAGGAGATGTTGGACAGGCCGCAGGTGGTGTTGACCTTAAGCTCTTCGCGCAAGCGGCGCAGCAGCGCAAACACCTGGCGGCCGGCATCGCCGAGCGCGCCGATCGGCATCACCAGCGGGTCGACGACGACGTCATGCGCCGGAATGCCGAAATCGGCGCAACGCTGCACGATCTTCTTGGCGACGGCGAAGCGCACATCCGGATCCATCGAAATGCCGGTCTCGTCGTTGGAGATCGCGACGACCGGAACGTTGTACTTCTTGACCAGCGGCAGGATGGCTTCGAGCTTTTCCTCTTCGCCGGTGACGGAGTTGACCAGCGGGCGACCCTTGGCGACCTTCAGTGCGGCTTCGATGGCGGCGGTGACGGAGCTATCGATCGACAGCGGCAGGTCGACCAGACCCTGCACGATCTCCAGCGTCTGCACGAGAAGGCCCGGTTCAGTCTCGTTCGGGTTGACCGAGGTGACGCCGGCATTGACGTCGAGCATGGTGGCGCCGCAGGCCGCCTGTTCCAACGCATCCTTGATGACGGTCTCGAAATTGCCGGCGATCATCTCGGCGGCCAGCTTCTTGCGGCCGGTCGGGTTGATGCGCTCGCCAATCACGCAAAAGGGCTGGTCGAAGCCGATGATGATTTCGCGTGTCGCCGAGGCGACGATGGTCCGGGTCATGAAGTCTCTCCGCCTGATATAAAGTGCTCTTTATATCGTGTCTGGTTTCGTTCCAGGGTCTGGTGATCGGCCGGGCTTAGTGCGCGGTCTTTACCATGTCCACCTGTGTTTCGGTAATCTCGTCATGCAATATGCGGTCGAGCCGGTCGGCGACCATCTGGTCGTCGTGGCGGATCTCACGTTTCCACGGCTGGCGGCCCTTCAGCACGCCCGATTCATCGACGATCTCGGCGACATATTCCTCCTGGCGGTAGGCCATCACGTGGACACCGGCGACGCCCGGGACTTCCTTCACCTCGTTGATGATGTCGGTGCAGAGCTGCTTGCCTTCCTTCTTCTGGTCCTGGGCGCCTTCCAGCCGCTTGATGATGGCATCCGGGATATGGATGCCGGGCACGTTGGAGCGGATCCATTTGGCCGTCTTGGCCGAGGCCAGCGGGCCGACGCCGCACAGGATGAACACCTTCTCGGTGTGGCCGAGATCGCGCGCCTTCTGCATGAAGGTTCTGAACATCGGCACGTCGAAGCAGTACTGCGTCTGCACGAACTGCGCGCCGGCGGCGATCTTCTTGCCGAGATGTATCGGGCGGAAATCGAAGGGCGGCGCGAACGGGTTGACGGCGGCACCGAGGAAAATCTGCGGCGGCGTCGTCAGCTTGCGGCCTGACAGGAACTTGCCGTTGTCGCGCATGATGCGGCAGGTCTCGAGCAGCGACATGGAATCAAGGTCGAACACCGGCTTGGCGCCGGGCTGGTCACCGGCCTGCACGCCGTCACCGGTGAGGCACAGCATGTTGGCGACGCCCATGGCGGCACCACCCAAAACGTCGCCCTGGATGGCAATGCGGTTCCTGTCGCGGCAGGCGATCTGCATGATCGGGGCGTAGCCCATGCGGGTCAAAAGCGCACAGATGCCGACAGAGGACATGTGGCAGTTGGCGCCGGAGGCATCGACGGCATTGATGGCGTCGACCCAGCCGTCGAAGATTTTCGCCCGGTTATAAACATCTTCCGGATCGGCGCTGTCAGGCGGGTTGAGTTCGGTGGTGACAGCGAATTCGCCGCGCCGCAGCACGCGCTCCAGCCGGCCCCGTGAGGAGTGGCCGGGCAGGGGATCGAGCGGCAGATGGATGCCGGCCGGGTTTTCGTCGCGCTGGCGGGCGATCATGCGGCGGCCCCGGTGTTGGCCTTGGCCGCGGTTTCGCGGGCCGCTGCCGACTGCGCGGTTACCCGCAGCCAGGCCGAGGTTTCGCGCAGCGACTGGTCGACCGGCTTCTGCACGGTCAGGATCTTGTCGCCGTGCACCATGTTCTGCGAGCCTTCCCAGGCCTTTACCCAAACGCAGGGCATATCAGGCTCGACCTCGCAATTGCCGTTGGCGCGCACGCCGCCACAAGGGCCGTTGCGCAGCTGCTTGGGGCAGTTCATCGGGCACGACATGCCGGTCGAGGACAGGATGCACTGGCCGCACATGCGGCAGTCGAACATGAAGCCTTTGACGCGCTTTTCGACGAACTTGACCGGGGCTTCGACGCGCCCGTAGCCAAGGCCTTTCCACAAAGGATGGAGAAGCAGGAACATGTCGGCGAACCGGGAGTAGAACCATTCGAGCAGGCGCGAATGGCGGATCGACCACAGCCTGACTGCAAACGAGCGCTGCACGCGCCGCTGCGGCGATACGTCGGCCGGCTTGTAGTCGGATTTCGGCGCTGCCTTCTTGACCAGAGTGGCCTGGGTAACCGCCGGGCCCTCTTTGGCAGGAGTGGTTTCAGACATTTTCTTTTCCACCCGCCTTGACCAGAGCGACCAGCCGCTCGCGGTCGTATTTTGCGTCGATGTCGCTGAACGCCTTCTCGACCTCGGCCTCGAGATCGTCGCCGACCGGAACCGGTTCGGCCTTGCGCCATTCGGCGAGGTAGTCGTCAGTGCCGCCGGCGCCGGTGCGCATGGCGCACATGTCGATCGCCTCGGTGAAGCGCAGCGGCAGTTCGCGCTTGGCGTTCTGCCGGCCCTTCTTGACGATGACCTGGGCGGGGATGTCGCGCCAATAGACGACGATCAGATCGGCCATGAAATTCTCACTCCCTGTCGAGCGCCATGCGTCCACTTGGACGCACGAAGGACTCTCGACCACTTTATCCAGCAGCAGCGAGCATTGCCGGATGCGCAGTGGGGCTGCTTGTTATGGGACGACGCGCGCGCATTCAAAAGCGACGCTATTGGACGTCGCAAAAAGAAAGGCGGGATTCGCAGGCGAAACCGGCTACCAGACCCGCCTGGTGAGGCCGGTCCAGAGATAGAACCAGATCGTCGGGTGGTACCATTGTTTCGACGGCAGGTCCGGCTGGACCGTCGCCAGCTTGCCGTCCAGCGCATCGCGGACCGCCTCGACGCAGATGTCGCGCGAGAACGCAGCCTGGCGCAGTGCGTAGCTCGAAATGGTGTCACCGGGCTCGGGCTTGCCGCGTGCCTGTTTCAGCACCCCGCCGGTGTCGACGCCGGCATCCACCAGATGCACGGTGGTGCCGAAATTTCCCGCGTCACCAGAGGCCAGCGCCCAGTAGCCGCCATTCATGCCGCGATACTTTGGGGCGATGCCGGCGTGGTAGTTGAGCACCGGACAAGGCATTTTCGCCAGCGTCTGCCGGGACAAGAGCCGGCAGCCGGCAAGCAGCACCACGCCCGGCCGGATGTCGGCGATCGCCTGCAGGCAATCGGTTGCGTTGGCAGAGAAGACGTGGATGATCTTCTGGCCTGGCTTTGGTTCGGTCTCAAGTTTCTGCCCGGCGATCAGCCGCTCGGCATGTCCGGCGAAAAAGCGCTTGCCGAGCCTGGTCAGCACCATCGTGCCGAGCTGACCGATGGCGGAAAACCAGCCCTGGCGGCGTGCGCGGCCGAGCAGCAATTGCTTTTTGGATTCAGGGCGTTCGAGGATGACGCTGACAGAGCCGAGCTGGTCGGCGATGGCGTTGACGATGGCCCAGATATGCGGGCCGCCTTCGGTGACGACGACGATCGCGGCAATGTTTTTGTCAGCTGAAACCATGGCGCGCCTTCTTGCCGGCGCGCAACCATTCGCCGTGCGCTGCCCGGCTCAATTCTGTGCCGGGCGGGTTAAATCTTGATGACCACCCGGCCGGCGAGAGACCAGTGGCTCAGCGCTTCAATTCCATGATGTCGAGATGCGATTCGTAGTAGGGCGCCGGGAATTCGATGCGCCACTCATTGGCGCCGGTGCGGAAAGCATAGCCGACCTGGTCGCTTTCCGGGCCGCTGCCATAGGGCTTTGGCTTGTTCTCGTTGACATAGCCGGAGCCGAGATAGATGGCGCGTTTCTCGCTATCATCAAAGAAACGGCCCGTTGTGCGTTGCGAGCCGCTGATCTTTTCCAGCCGCCAACCCGAACCGTCGTCGGTCACTTTGCATTTGAACCAGCCATAGATGACCAGCGGGCTGATACCGCCGACCTTGATGATGCGACATTGCCAGTTGCCGGTCAGGTCCTTATCGGAAAAGGCCACCAGCGGCTTGGCCAGCAGCGCGTCGAGTTGACTGACCTCTGCGGGATCTCCCGCTTTTGCCTCGGCCAGGGCCGCCTTGCGGGTCTCGCCATATTTGTCGAGGCGCACCTTGTCGGCCGGCGTGATGATCTTCTGCACCGCGCCGTCGGCCAAGGCAGGCAGGGCGAGACAGAGGAGGCAAAGGGCGGCTATCAGCAGGCGTGGGGTCATCGGGACGTTTCCGTGTTCGGATGGCTGAATCAGCCTGTTTGCTTGGGCGCACAACTTACCGGTTCGCGGTGGCCTGTCATCTGTCCTCGACGGCGTCGCAGCTCAAGAATTGCTTCAGGCGTGTGCGGCGGCCTGCGCCAGCTCGGCCGTCAAATCACCATAGCCAGTCGAGCGGCGTTCATAAACAAGGCCAAGCAGCTTGGCGGCCTTTTCGGCAACCTTGTCGAGTTCGGGATCGTTGGTCTGGGCGATGTAGACCAGTTTCTCGTAATTGCCGAAATAGTCCTTGATCAGCTCCGGATGCTTGTCGAGGCCGAGCGGCTTCATGAAGAAGGCGTCGAACTGGCGGCACAGGAAGTCAGTCATGTAGAACGACATCATGTCGTCGTCGGCGACCTTCGCATAGGCATCCATGCCCTGGTAGAAGGCAAAGCAGTGCGGGCCGGCCATGCGCTCGACGCCGTGCTTCTCCAGCACCCGGTCGAGCAGGCCGCCAGTGCCGCAATCGGCATAGCCGACGAAGATGTTCTGGTAGCCGTCCGCCTTGGCCTTCTCGATCGCCTTGTCCATCGCCGGTGCGATTCGGTCGGGGTAGAAATGGAACTCCGCCGGCAGGCAAGTCAGGTCGAGATGGTCGAGCTTGAGCTGCTCCTTGACGGCCAAAACTTCGCGCGCAATCATTCCGCAGGCGATAACCAGCAGCCTGTCGTCTTGATTCGGTTTCGTTTTTTGCATCCTGGCCATGGAACCCGGTCGAAGCGGCCTTCGTTGCTGTGGGGCGAATCTATCGAGAGAGGGATAAACCGTCCATGAAACTGTTACGCGTTGCGCCGATCGCAATCCTTGCCTGCGCCCTGGCGCTTACGGCCTGCGCCAACACCGTCCGAGGCGTCGGCCGGGATCTCAAATCGACCGCGAAAGCCATCGACGACACCGTCACCAAACCCTGAGACGCGGCCGTCGTCGCCAACATCTGGGAACAAAAAAGCCGCGCTGCAAGGCGCGGCTTTCGATTGTTGGCCAACGCCTTGCGGAAAAGATCAGGCTGAAGCGCGCACGTTGTGCTTGCGCTTCATGAAGTCCTTGGCGGTCTCGACGGCCACAGCCGCGTCGCGGCAATAGGCATCGGCGCCGACGGCCTTGCCGAATTCCTCGTTGAGCGGCGCGCCGCCGACCAAAACGACGTAGTCGTCGCGAATGCCCTTTTCCTTCATCGTGTCGATGACGACCTTCATGTAGGGCATGGTGGTGGTCAAAAGCGCCGACATGCCGATGATGTCGGGCTGGTGCTGCTCGATGGCGTCGAGATATTTTTCGACCGCATTGTTGATGCCGAGGTCGATGACGTCGAAGCCAGCACCCTCCATCATCATGCCGACGAGGTTCTTGCCGATGTCGTGGATGTCGCCCTTGACGGTGCCGATCACCATCTTGCCCTGCTTGGGCGCGCCGGTGGCGGCGAGCAGCGGGCGCAGGATGAACATGCCGGCCTTCATGGCATTGGCCGACAGCAGCACTTCGGGAACGAACAGGATGCCATCGCGAAAGTCCTCGCCGACGATGCGCATGCCTTCGACCAGAGCTTCGGTCAGCACCTTGTAGGGCACCCAGCCGCGCTCGAGCAGGATGTTGGTGCCTTCCTCGATCTCTTCCTTCAGCCCGTCATAGAGATCGTCGTGCATCTGCTGCACCAACTCGTCGTCGGAAAGCTCGGAGAGGATGATCTCGTCGTCGGACATTTTTCTCAGGCTCCTTGCCGCGCGGGATGAGATCGCGGCGGCTCAAATTTATCGCGTCAATACCTAACCCGGCAGGGGCGTGTATCCATAGCTGATTTGCGACTTCCCGCAAAAGGAAAGCGACCGCAAATCTATTGGAATTCTTGTCGATTTTGCGACAGGCGTTGGCGCTGGCGGGCCGTTTCGAATAGGGTGCATGGCTACGATCCGGGCGAGAAGCCGCGATGCGCGGCCGCAAACGGTTTTTAGGGAAAAACGATCATGAGTGAGAACGCGTCAGTCGACCAGGAAGCGTCCAATGCGCGACGTGGGCGCGCTGCAAGCGGCGGCGCGGCAGCCAGGCGCGCGGCCCGCTCGGGTGGCGGGCCGGGCACCCAGCTCACCTACATCAAGCGCAAGATCAACATCTATGAGGTCCTCAACGAGGAAGGCCTGGCGATTATCGAAAACAACACCGACACGGTGCTGGAAGAGATCGGCATCATCTTTCGCGACGACGCCGAAGCGCTGCAGCTGTGGAAAGAGGCCGGCGCCGACGTCAAGGGCGAGCGGGTGCACTTCCCCAAGGGTCTGTGCCGCTCGCTGCTCAAGACCGCGCCGCCCATCTACACCCAGCATGCGCGCAATGCCGAGCGTTCGGTGCAGATCGGCGGCAACGCCACGGTCTTTGCGCCGGTCTACGGCCCGCCCTTCGTGCGCGATCTCGACGGTGTCAGGCGCTACGCGACGATCGAGGATTTCCAGAATTTCGTGAAGCTCGCCTATATGGCGCCGTCGATCCACCATTCGGGCGGCACGGTGTGCGAGCCGGTCGACGTGCCGGTCAACAAGCGCCATCTCGACATGGTCTATTCGCACATAAAGTATTCCGACAAGCCGTTCATGGGCTCGGTGACTGCGCCGGAGCGGGCCGAAGACACCGTCGCCATGGCCAAGATCGTGTTCGGCGACGATTTCGTCGAAAACAACACGGTGCTGACCAGCCTGATCAACGCCAATTCGCCGATGGTGTTTGACGAAACCATGCTCGGCGCGCTCAAAGTCTATTCGCGCCACAACCAGGCCTGCATTGTCACGCCGTTCATCCTCGCCGGCGCGATGAGCCCGGTGACCGTTGCCGGCACGCTGACGCAAGTCCTGGCCGAAGTGCTGGCCGGCGCGTCGTTCACGCAGTTGATCCGGCCAGGAGCGCCGGTGCTGTTCGGCACTTTTGCCTCGTCGATCTCGATGCAGTCGGGCGCGCCGACCTTCGGCACGCCCGAGCCGTCGCTGGTTTCCTACGGCGCCGCACAGCTGGCGCGCCGGCTAGGGCTGCCGTTCCGCACCGGCGGCTCGCTCTGCGCCTCCAAGGTTCCGGACGCGCAGGCCGCCTATGAGAGCGCCAACACACTGAACTCGACCATCCTGGCCGGCACCAATTTCGTGCTGCATTCGGCCGGCTGGCTCGAAGGCGGACTGGCGTCCTGCTACGAGAAGTTCATGATGGACATCGACCAGCTCGGCATGCAGCAGAAGTTTGCCGAAGGCGTCGACCTGTCGGAAAATGGCCAGGCGATGGATGCCATCCGCCAGGTCGGCCCCGGCAGCCACTATCTCGGCTGCGACCACACGCAGGCCAATTTCCAGACCGCCTTCTACCGCTCCAGCATCGCCGACAACAATTCCTACGAGCAGTGGCTGGCCGAAGGCGAAAAGACGGCACCGCAGCGTGCCAACGATCTGGCACGCCGCTGGCTGGAGGCTTACGAGGCGCCGTATCTCGATCCGGGCATCGACGACGGCCTGAAGGACTACATCGCCACCAAGAAGGCGTCGATGGCTGACGCCTTCACTTGAAAGGAGCCCGAGTCAGGCGGGGCTAAAGTCGCCAACATCATCCACAAGGAAGTCTGGCGGAGCGCTTTCTCCGACCCGGACCAGAAGGGATGATTGCGCGCGGCACCGCTGACGCGATAGCGGCCGCGCTTTCCGCCAACGGCCTCATTCTGCGCGGCTGCGTCACGTTCGCCGAAGGCGAGAGGGCACCCTCTGGCCTATCAGGCGCTTCCGCCAAATCAGCCCTTTTGGTCGGGCAGGCGGGCGCGGCACCCTGGCCGCATTTCCTGCACTGGCGCGAGCGGCAGCCGCAAACCACCGCCAATCCGCTCGACAGCTGGTCGCGCGACGTGATCGGGGCGGTAGCGGAAAAATTTCGCGCGCGCGCCGTGTCTCCATCCGACAGGCCGTATCTGCCGTTCCAGCAATGGGCGATGCGGGCGAAAGGGCTAAAACCGTCGCCGCTCGGCATTCTCATGCATCCGAAATATGGGCTTTGGCACGCCTATCGCGGCGCTTTGCTGTTCGAGGACGAGATCGCGGTCGAAGCGTCTCAGGCATCGATTCACCTTTGCGATGCATGTGTCGAAAAACCCTGCATGAAATCCTGCCCGGTCAACGCCTATTCGAAGGATGGCTTTGCCTATCAGTCCTGTCTCGCGCATATGCGGGGTGCGGATGGCTCGCCTTGCCGAACCGGCGGCTGCCTTGACCGCAACGCCTGTCCCTATGGCACGGCCTATCGCTATCCCTCAGATGTGCAGGCCTTTCACATGGCGGCATTCGCGCGCTGAGCCATTCGCGACTAGGCTGCCGAC
This sequence comes from Mesorhizobium neociceri, assembly GCF_013520985.1. Classification (GTDB taxonomy): domain Bacteria; phylum Pseudomonadota; class Alphaproteobacteria; order Rhizobiales; family Rhizobiaceae; genus Mesorhizobium; species Mesorhizobium neociceri. The sequence continues at coordinate 700,145 of NZ_JACDTY010000001.1, forward strand.
GATACGCATTTGTGAACGCGGCGGGTCCTTGATTGACTTGCCCAGCCGCTTGTCACGGATATGTATCGCGCGACACTTAAGTGGAGCGGGCCATGGCCAGGCAGGATATCGACATAAAGACCAGGGATGGCGTGGCCAAAGCCGGGCTGTTTCGCTCGACGGCAGCGGCCAAGGCAGGCATCATTCTCTACATGGACGCTTTCGGACCGCGTCCGGCGCTCGACATGATGGCCGAGCGGCTGGCGGGGCAGGGCTATGCCGTGCTGGTGCCAGACCTTTTTTACCGCAATGCGCCCTATGGCCCGTTCGACGCCAAGACGGCTTTTGCCGTCGAGGAGACGAAAGTGGCGCTGATGGCACTGGTCACAGGCACGACGCAGGAGATGACCATCCGCGACAGCGGCGCGTTCCTCGATGCGCTGGCTTCGGAGGGCATCACCGGGCCGGTTGGCGTCGTGGGCTACTGCATGGGCGGGGCGCGGGCGCTGAATGCCGCCGCAACCCATCCCGATCGCATCGTGGCGGCCGCCAGCTTCCACGGCGGCAATCTGGCTGGCGACAATGCCGACAGCCCGCACCGCAAGGCAGCGTCGATCAAGGCGCGTGTCTATGTCGGCGTTGCCGGCGTCGATCGCAGCTTTCCGCCGGAGCAGTCGGCGCGGTTGGCCGAGGCGCTGCGCGTGGCCGAAGTCGACCACGCCATCGAGAACTATGCCGGCATGGCGCATGGCTGGTGCGTGTCGGACCATAGTGTCTTCAACGCGACCGGCGCCGAACGCCACTGGAAGCGATTGACGACGCTGTTTGCCGAAACGCTGGGCTAAACACTGATCGAGACGTTGCCTGCAGTCGCATCGAACGGGTAGAGACTGCACGATTGGCGCGGCCTGCAAGACGGCGCCAGTCGAGCGGGAACGAATGGCCTGATGCAATCCTATGATGTCGTGGTTATCGGCGCGGGTGCGGCCGGAATGATGTGCGCCATCGAGGCGGGCAAGCGTGGCCGCTCGGTTCTGGTGCTCGATCACGCGGCAAAGCCCGGCGAGAAGATCCGCATCTCCGGCGGTGGCCGGTGCAATTTCACCAACATCCACACCAGCCCGAAGAATTTTCTCTCCGGCAATCCGCATTTCTGCATCTCGGCGCTCAGCCGCTACACCCAGCGCGATTTCATCGCGCTCGTCGAACGCCATGGCATCGCCTATCACGAGAAGACACTGGGACAGCTGTTTTGCGATGGCTCGGCGCGCCAGGTCATCGACATGCTGGTCGCCGAAATGCAGGACCGGGGCGTGGAACTGGCGCTGTCGATCGAGGTGAGGAACGTCAGCAAGACCGCGGACGGTTTTGTGCTGGCGCTCTCCACCGGCAGCGTCGGATGCCGATCGCTGGTCGTGGCCTGCGGCGGCAAGTCGATCCCCAAAATGGGCGCGTCCGGTTTCGGCTACGAGCTTGCGGCACAATTTGGCCTGGCGGTGGTGGAAACGCGGCCGGCGCTGGTGCCGCTGACCTTCGACGCAAGAACGCTCGAGCGGCTGGCGCCTTTGGCCGGCAATGCCGTCGATGCCGAAGTCGCTTGTGGCAAGACGCGGTTTTCGGAGGCGATGCTGTTCACGCACCGCGGCTTGAGCGGGCCGTCCATCCTGCAGATATCGTCCTACTGGCGCGAAGGCGACGAGATTCGCATCGCCATGCTGCCGGGGGTGGATGTGGCGGAACTGCTTCGCGCCGCCCGGCGCGTCAACGGCAGGCAAGCGGTGCAGACCGTGCTGGCAAACCATCTGCCGAAACGCCTTGCGCAAGCGGTCGCCGAGCGCGGCGGGATCGATGGCAATCTCGCCGATTTGACGGACCTGCAGATGAAAACCGTCGAGGCCGCCGTCAACGACTGGCGCATAAAGCCGGCCGGCTCCGAAGGATACCGTACGGCCGAAGTGACGCTTGGCGGGGTCGATACCAACGGCCTCGACCAGAAGACGATGCAGGCGAAATCCGTGCCGGGCCTGTTTTTCATCGGCGAAGTCGTCGATGTCACGGGCTGGCTCGGTGGCTACAATTTCCAGTGGGCCTGGTCGTCCGGCTGGGTAGCCGGTCAGGTGTGCTGATATTCAGGTGAGGCCGGTCTGCGAATGGCTGGCACCTGCGCTTCCGGCCTTCGCCGGCCGAAGCCATTCACTAAGGATCGTGGCAGCTAAGGCTACGGGCGGCGCAGGCCGGTGCTCACGTACTTTAGTACGCTCCGCTCCGGTTCTCGAAAGCCATCGTTTTCGACTCGGCCTTACCTGAATCTCAACACACCTGTTGCGCGCTGAATTCGTTGCTCCCGAAAAAATTCTTTCCATAACCCCAAGGATTGGCCATTAGCCTTCGTCCTACAGGCAAATGATGGCGATGATGCTGGATGAGAGCGAAGCCTCCGACGCCGAATTGATCGGGCGGGCGAAGGGCGGAGACAGGGGTGCCTTCGGCAAATTGCTGGAGCGGCACTATGACTTCGTCTATCGCGCCGCCTATCGCTGGTGCGGCAGGAAGGCCGATGCCGAAGACATCGCCCAGGAAGTCTGCGTCCGTCTCGGCAAGGCAATCCGCGACTATCGCGGCGGCGGTGCGTTCACGACATGGCTATACTCCGTGACGATGAACGCGGCGCGCGACATGATGCGCAAGACGACGCGCGAAAACGTCAAGACCGAGGCCTATGGCGCCTACAGCATGATTTCGGGAGAGGCCTCGGCCGAGCCCGAAGATCCGACTGCGGCGCTCTGGGCAGCGGTGCGGCAATTGCCGGACAAGCAGCGCGATGCGGTGCTTCTGGTCTATGGCGAAGGCTTGAGCCATGCTGCCGCCGCCGAGGCGATGGCAATCTCGGAGACGACGGTTTCCTGGCACATCCATGAAGCGAAGAAACGGCTGAAGACGTTGATGCGTTCAGCCGGGGAAGTGTGACCATGGTCGACGACAACGAACTCAACAGGCTGCGCGATGCAGCAGTACCGGCGCCGGGCGAAAGCGCGAAGGCACGCGCCTTCGAAGCCGCCATGCGCGCCTTTGATCAGGAAAATATTTCGGCCGCCACCCAAGGATCGGTTGGCGGGCTTCGTCTCACAGAGCGAGCACAAAAGCTCTGGAGCGAGATCATGCAAAAGAAACTCATTGCCACGCCAGCCATTGCCGGGCTCGTCGCCCTGCCGATCGCCGGATACGCCACCTTCCATATGCTGAGGGAACAGCCGTCGCCGTTCGGCGGCGACGAGAAGATCACCGAAACGCTGGCCGACAAGCCTGCAACCAATGGGCCGCTGAAAGAAAAGCAGGCGCCCGAAGGCGACCTGAAGAAGGCCGACGCCGACGCAGAAGTGCGGAGCCGCGACGTCACCGATGCGCTTGTTACGCCGACGGCGCCCCCGAAGACCGAGGCTCCGGCGGAGTACGGCACTTTGCAGACTTACCAGCAGGCGCCCGAGCCTGCGCCAAGCACCGAGGCCGCACCATCGGGTGGCAGAGTTGTCATGCAAATGGCACCACCTGCGCCAGCGGCAGACGCCGCACGGGCAAGCCGTGTCCAAGGGGCCGCCGAGTCCAAGCTGATGGCGCCGCAGCAGCCCTCTACGCTGCCGGCCGACCTGATAGCGCCGCAGGAGCCAAACCGCGACCGGGTCGAGGATTTCAAGACCAATCCGGTGCATGCAGCACTCCAGGATCCGGTCTCGACCTTCTCGATCGACGTCGACACTGCTTCCTATTCCTTCGTGCGCGGCTCGCTGAAGCAGGGCTACCTGCCGCAGGCCGATACGGTGCGCGTCGAGGAGATGGTCAATTACTTCCCCTATGATTGGAAGGGGCCGGAATCCGCGTCGACGCCGTTCAACTCGACCGTCAGCGTCATGCCGACGCCGTGGAACGGGCACACCAAGCTGATGCACGTCGCCATCAAGGGTTTTGACATCAAGCCGGTCGAGCAGCCCAAGGCCAATCTGGTGTTCCTGATCGACGTGTCGGGTTCGATGGACGAGCCGGACAAGCTGCCGCTGCTCAAGTCGGCTTTCCGGCTGCTGGTCAGCAAGCTCAAGGCGGACGACACCGTCTCGATCGTCACCTATGCCGGTGATGCCGGCACGGTGCTGATGCCGACCAAGGTCACCGAGAAGGACAAGATCCTCAACGCCATCGACAATCTGCAGCCTGGCGGCTCGACGGCCGGCGAGGCGGGCATCAAGGAAGCCTACAAGCTTGCCCAGCAGTCCTTCGTCAAGGACGGCATCAACCGTGTGATGCTGGCCACGGACGGCGATTTCAATGTCGGCCAGACTGACGACGAGGATCTGAAGCGGCTGATCGAGCAAGAGCGCAAGACAGGCGTGTTCCTGTCGGTGTTTGGCTTCGGCCGCGGCAATCTGAACGACCAGATGATGCAAACCATCGCCCAGAACGGCAACGGCACCGCCGCCTACATCGACACGCTGGCCGAGGCCGAGAAGGTTTTGGTAGAGGATGCCTCCTCGACGCTGTTCACCATCGCCAAGGACGTGAAGATCCAGGTCGAGTTCAATCCGGACAAGGTCTCGGAATACCGGCTGATCGGCTACGAGACGCGGGCGCTCAACCGCGAGGATTTCAACAATGATCGCGTCGATGCCGGCGATATCGGCTCGGGCCATTCGGTGACAGCCATCTATGAGATCACGCCGAAGGGCAGTGGCGGCGAGCAGATGGACCCGCTGCGCTATGGCCAGGCAACGGTCAACAATGGCGGCGTCGCCAATGCCGACGAATATGCCTTCGTGAAGATCCGCTACAAGCTGCCCAACGAGGACGTCTCGAAGCTGATCACGACGCCGGTGACGTCGGCCAACGAGGTCAAGTCCTTCGACGAGGCCGGCACCGACCAGCGTTTCTCCGTCGCTGTCGCCGCCTTCGGCCAAAAGCTGCGCGACGAGGATGCAACCGCGAAGTTCGGTTACGACAAGATCATGGAGATTGCCACCGCCGCCCGAGGAGCCGACCCGTTTGGGTACAGGTCCGAGTTCCTTTCGCTTGTGCGCCTTGCCTCGGCGCTGGGCGGTAACCGGTAGTGGCAATAACGCCGGTTCCTTTCAGACGGGGGTCGTTCTGATACGGGGGAACTGGCCACGGGCGGGTGAGGCAGGCCGGCGAGGGAAACCTTGCCGGCCTTTTTTTCGGATCTATTGACCCGAAGCGCACAATGATCTCTTGCGATCATTAAATTGCGTGGCTTTTCCGGAACTTCATTGCAATGCCCCGCTGTTATCTCATGGCTTGGGATTGGGCTTGAGGGGGCCGTGAATTGCAGATCACGAATATCGGAAACACGACGCCGGCGGTGAGGCACACGCAGGTGTCGGGGTCGACGGCGCTTTCACCGGAATCAAGGCGCATCATGGACGACGTCGACGCGGCCCGGAATACCGCCATGTCGGCGCTGACCAACGATCGCTTTCGCGTCATGCTGGAGCAGATCGGCAATCCGCAGTCATCGGGTGACCTGGTGACGATGGGCGGAAACGCAGACAGCACCGTCCTGGATTTCAAGACGGCGCTGTCGCGCTACGCTGAAAACAGCGAATAACTCCTAAAGCGCGCCGGCGCGCTTTAGACCTTTGTTTTATGCATGTCGTTCTCTCAAAACCGCGGACACTTTTGAGCGACATGCATTCGATATCAGGCCCGACTGCGACGGCGTTCGCGGCGGGCTTCGCTGGTCTCGGCGGTGTTTTCCGTCGCCACCTTGTTGCGCATCGGGCCAATGCGTTCGACGATCGTGGCGACAGTCGGACGATCCGCCTTGGTGTGCGCATCGAGCGCCTTGCGCATGGCGGCGAGATGCTGAAACGAGGTGCCGCAGCAGCCGCCGATGATCTTCGCGCCGCCATCGACCGCAAGACGGACATAGTCCGCCATCAGTTCCGGCGTGCCGGAATAGTGGATTTCGGTGCCGCGGAATTCCGGGATGCCACAATTGCCCTTGACGATCACTGTCGCCTCGGGCTTGGCCTCGGTCATGTCGAGCAGCGAGGCCAGGATGTCGGAGGCGCCGACACCACAATTGGCGCCGACGCCGAGGGGTGTCTCGGAAAGTCCGTCGACAACGCCGTGGATATCCCTGGGCAGCAGCCCCATCATGGTGCGGCCGGCGGTGTCGAACGAACCGGTATAGGTGTAGGGCAGGCCGACGCGGATGGCGGCTTCGGCCGCGGCGCGGATTTCGTCCGGTGCCGACATGGTCTCGATCCAGGCAACTTCGGCGCCGCCTTCCTTCAGACCTTCGATCTGTTCGGCGAAGGCCTCGACCGCCTCGTCGTAGGTCATGGCGCCGAGCGGCACCAGCAACTCGCCCGTCGGGCCAACCGAACCGGCGACGATGACTTTTCTGCCGGCCTTGTCGGCAACGGCGCGGGCGATCTCGGCGGCGCGCTTGTTCAGCGCGTGCACGCGGTCCTGCGCATGATGCAGCTTCAGCCGGTGGCGGGTGCCGCCAAACGAGTTGGTGAGAATGATGTCGGCGCCGGCATCGACGAAATTCTTGTGCAGGCTGGTGATGGTATCAGGCGCAGTCTCGTTGAGCAGCTCGGGCGCTTCGCCGGCCTCCAGACCCATCGCAAACAGATTGGTGCCGGTGGCGCCATCGGCCAGCAGCACGCCCTTTTCGGCCAACAGTGCGTCGATGGGATTTGTCGCGGTCATCGGATCGGCTTTCATGTTTTAACTCGAATAAGGATATAAAGAAGTCTTTATGTCTAGTCAACGTATTTGCGGCCCGCGGCTGCCGCGCCGCGCGCCATTCCGGGGCGTTGGCGATCAGGCTGAACCCGACGGAAATGACGCGCCGGCCAGATTGCGCGCGTAGGCGGCTGCTTCATGCGGGTTGATATCAGCGGCGCGGATCAGATTGTCGAAATGCTGGGTCAGCGCCTGCACCGGCTGGGTGGCGTTCAGCACGACATACATGTCGCCGACATAGATGGCGGCGCGGTAGGGACCGAAGATGGTCAGCGGGATCGAGTAGCGCATGCGGCCGTCATAGAGAAACAGCCGGAAGGTCGGGTAGAGATCGTCAAGCAGCGTCGCCATATGGGCGAGTTGCTGCCGGCGGTCTGCCTCGGGAAAACGGTCCCAGACGCCGAGGCCGCGGGCAAAGATCTCCAGCGTATGGCGCGGCATGCAGACCTCCATGTCGGTCTCCGGGCGCCTGTTATACTCGATGCGGTATTGCGTCTCGCTGGCCTGCGCCAGGCGACTGCGGTTGGTGATGTTGGCCTCATAGTCGACCAACTGGTGTGTACGCAGAAGATCGGGAATGCCGGCCGGCACGTAGCGGATCTTGGTACCGGCGGCCTCGGCGAACCATTTCGCGAGCAGCGTACGGTCGAAGCCGTCGGGCGCCTCCTCGATCTCCAGGCTTTCGCGGATTTCGCCGGTGACGCCTTCGTCCTGGCTGAGGCCAAGCAGCCAGTCCAGCGAGATCTTGAATTCGGCGGCGATGTTGAGCAGCGTTTCGGCCCGCGGCAGGCGGGTCGAGGCGCCGGACATCAGTTGCGACAGAGCCGAGCGGTCGATGCCGACTGCTGACGCGAAGGCCGACTGGTTGAGATCGGACCGTGTCAGGAGCAGCTTCAGACGCTCCCGAAAGATGGCTGACAGGTCCCGTTTGTCCACTGTTCGTTCTCCGCTCTCTCTTAGGAAAAATTTGCGCCATAGCCGCCGAATCAGCGCTCAAGGCGTAAATGAATCCCTAAGCTTGTTTACAATGTGTAACATGTGCGGTCAAAAATGCGCAAATGCAACATTTTGTACACTTTGTCTCGTTGAGTGGAATCGCTTCTCCTGACATTATGCTGTCAGGAACCAATTGGGGTTCCGGCGACTGAGGGACAGTGGTCGATAGCATGACAGGCAAGAGCATCAAGCGACGCAACACAGCGGCCATCGAGTGGCCGACCGTGATACTCGCTTTCTTCTGTTACGGAACATGGCTCGCCACCGGGTTCCTGCTCTGGCCCTCTTATCCGATCCTGGCTCTCGCTCTCCTTGGCTTCATCCTGGCATTGCAGTCGTCGATCATGCACGAAGTGCTGCACGGCCATCCGACACGCAGCGCGCTGATCAACGAAGCCTTCGTCTTCATGCCGATCGGCCTGGTCTGGCCGTTCCGCCGCTTCAAGACGCTTCACTTGCGCCACCACGCCGACGAGCGCTTGACCGATCCGCTCGACGACCCCGAGAGCTATTACCAGGCGCTGTGGATGCATGACGATCTGCCGCCGACGATGAAATTCCTGCTCAAGATCAACAACACCATGGCCGGCCGCTTCTTCCTCGGCCCCTGGCTGTCCTGTGTCGGTTTCTTCATCGACGACGCCAAGCACATGATTGCCGGCGACAAGGTGATCGGCAAGGCATGGCTGCTGCATGCGATCGGCCTCGCCATCGTACTGCCGGTCGTGCAGTTCGGCTTCGGCATCCCCGTATGGCTCTATATTCTGGTGCCGGTGTGGCTCGGCCAGTCGCTGATTGCTGTCCGCACCTTTGCCGAACATCAGTGGTCCGAGCACCCTGAGGGCCGTACGGTGATCATCGAGCGTTCGCCGCTGTCGTTCCTGTTTCTCAACAACAATCTGCACTTCGTCCACCACAAGACCCCGACTGTGGCCTGGTACAGGCTGCCGAAGCTGTTTCGCGACCGCCGCGACGAGTGGCTGCGGATGAACAATGGTTATGCCTACCCAAACTATTTTGCGCTGATCAAAGCTTACGCTTTCAAGGCCAAGGAGCCGATCGTGCACCCGGTGCTGCGCCGCCAGGCGGAGCCGGGCAGGGCGTTCAAGCCGCGCATCAGGGCGCGCAGCGTCAGCGGGCTTGGCAGCGCGCCGGTTCCCGCCGAGCCGCCCAAGGAATAATCCGGGGCATACCGGGGCGCGTGTCGGCCAATTCTGATTGGGCGCCGCGTTTTTGCGATCCTTTCCTGAGACATGATGATTGAGTGTCGGCATGAGTGAATTGATTGCGGCTTTGCCGATGTATGACTGGCCCGAAATGCGCGACGAGGTCGACGCGCAGTGGGCTGGGTTGCGCGAGGCTTTTCGGCAGAGGGGCATCGATGCGCCGCAGTCTATCGTGCGCCGCAACGGTGACCTGCCGCCGGTGCCGGGCGGCATCCACGACGCCGAGGGCAAGCTGATCGCGCCCGATCCGGCGACACTGCCGCCGAACGAACTCGACTATCACAAGCTTTGGCTGCATCCGGCGCTGCTGTTCGCGCAGACCTGCTGGGGTCCGATGGAGCTTGGCCTGAACAAGCATGTGCAGGTGGTCGGGCAGCCGGGCTACGACGCCTATGAAGGCGGCCAGGGCGAACTCTATTCGAGCGCGCTGGTGATGCGCACAGGCGAGGGGCCACAGGTTCGCTCGCCCGCGGACGGCAAGGCCGTACTCCCGCTCGATCTCATGCGCGGCAAGCGCTTCACCTTCAACAGCCTCGATTCGATGTCGGGCAGCATTGGGCTGACGCGCGACCTGCAAGCGGTTGGCGAAAGTCTCGATATCTTTTCCTCGCGCAGCGAGAGCGGCGGCCATCGCGGCTCGATCGTTACTGTGGCCGGGGGCAAGGCGGATATCGCCGCGATCGACTGTGAAAGCTGGGCGCTGGCGCAGCGTTTCGAGCCTGCGGCCCAAAAGGTGGCAGTGGTCGGGTGGACGGCGCGGCGCAAAGGCCTGCCCTACATCACCGCCAGAACGACGCCGGAGTCCGTCAGGCGGATCATGGCCGAAATGGTGGCCCCTGACCTGTCATACACACCGTTCGCTAACTCTGCCCGTCGATAGACCGGGCCCGAGGCCAATCTTTACGCGACCGTCATCATCTTCGTGCAGCCTGCACGGGACTTCGCGGGATGGTGCATATGGCCGTCGCAACTGTGCAGAGATGGACATTCCGAGCCGTGTTGCTGGTCCTGGGACTGGCGGCCATACCGTGTCTGCTTTTTCCGCAGATGGCGATCGTCGCGGCGATGAGCATCGTCGGCATCCCGATCGCCATACTGATGGCGCTGATCCCGCCGGCGTTTCTGTTCGTGCTGTTGACCGCGACAGTCAGCCTTGGCCTCCCAACCCGGCTGGCCTGGCTGACCAGCCCCTTGATTGCGGCGGCGCTGCTTGCCGTGCCACCTTTCCTGATCAACAGATCGATGGACCAGACCACGACGGCGCTGGTGTCCGGCGACCGCGACCAGGTCATTCGGCCTTTCCAGACCGGGACACTGGCGGTTCGTTCCGATCAATCCGTCTTCTGGACCAAAACCCAGACGCATTGCGACGATTTCTGCATGCGCGCACTGCTGACCGGCAGCGTCCAGCGCATCATGGTGCTCGACTACGACAAGGAAATGCCCGATGTCGATTTTTCGGCCACTGCCAGGACCTTCCACATGGAGCGTCGAGCTTCTTGTCCGCTGGTCGAACTCGTCGATGCGCGTCTCCTCGATCTCGATGGTCCCCGGGATTTCAAAGCGCCTAAAGCCTCTGAACGCATGCGGATCGAGATTGCCAAGGGCAATTGCCTGATCGAGGCCGAGGCGCCGCTTTCGGAAGCCGATACCGTGATCAGCACAGGGCAGGTCAAGCGCGGGCTGGACGACTATCGGGCGGGGCTCGATCCGACGGCAGACACGATGTCGGTCTACCGCATCTCCATGCAGAGCAAGGCGGGCGGCCGTTTTTCCGAAGTCTATCGATCGACCGGCGTTGCTTCCTATCGGCTGCTGCCGCTGCTCTTGCCAAGCTACGTGACAGGCTACCAGTTCGATATTCGCATCGGCTTCCCGCGATTGCTTCGGCTCACTCAGCTCGACCGGTTCGGCCCAAGACCCGACTGGAGCGGGTTCGTCGTCCATGTGCTCGGCATGAAGCTTGCGCTGCCTGCTGGTTCGGCGGATGCCGCTGTCGTCCTGGCTGCGAAGCTCGGTCTGTCCCAGCCGATCGACGCCGTCACCAATTCCCTCGCCGAGGATTTCTTCAGCAGGCTGGGTGACAAGCGGCCTGCGTCGCAGGCCGACATCGATCTCGCCGTAGCTGCACTCAACGACCGGCGGTTGGACATCCCGAGGCATGTCTATACGGCCGCGAGCCATGCAAAGGACGTGACGCCGCAGAGCATCGCGCGTCTTGCCGACGTGCTCTTCGCGAGGCTGTTCGAGCTTGACATCAAGGTCGGAAGATTCGGCAACATCGATGCACCGCAAGCCGGCGACCTGGCTCTCGCTATCCAATACCTGCCGGACGACGTGATTCCGGCGCATCGTGCCAATCTCGAAAGGCTGGCGAGGGATACGCCGCGGCGTGTGGCCGCGTATCGTGTCTTGACGAGGTTGTCGGCGCTTGGTGCCGATGGCATCCCGACGATGCTCTATCTGATCGACGACGCTGCGCTGCAGCCGCGCGACAAGGGCAATTTCTGGCAGCACTCCTACTTGGCTGGAGTCCAGGGTCTTTGCCAACTTGGAGAGCGGGGAGCTCCCGCCGCGGAGCCATTTCTGGAGCGTATCCAGGCGGGAACCATCCCGCTTTATTCCAGCTACGACGACCTGGCGATCAACACGCTGGCCGGCATGGGCGCCGACAAGGAGCGGACCTGGCAGGCCGTCTCGGCCAAGGACCAGACCATCAGTCGGGGGCGGTTCGATAGCGTCTTCGAGCGGGCAAAGCACAAGATCGACTGCAGTTACTGACGGGTCCGCCGTCAGTCGGCCAACAGCCTCGCATCCAGCTTGTAGGTTGAAAGCTGCTCGTTGCCGGTGTCGGTGATCAGGATCTGCTCCTCGATCTTGACGCCCTCGTGCCCGCCTAGCCTGCCGATATAACTTTCCACGCACAGCACCATGCCCGGCTCCAGCACGCCGTCGGGCGTGTCCGGCGTCCAGTCACTGGCATGCGGCAGCGTCGGGTACTCATCCGCCAGCCCGACGCCGTGATAGAGCACGCCGTAGCGCGTCGGGAAGCAATCTCCCGGCGGCACCACCGAACGCTCGACGAGGTCGCGGAAGGAAATACCGGGCTGCATCAGCTCGGTGTTGTGCGCGATCTGGTCGGCGGCGATGCGAAACAGGTCGCGCTGCTCGTTCGATGGCTTGGCGTCACCGCACAGCCAGGTGCGCGACAGGTCGGCGCAGAAGCCGTAGGGGCCGATCAGGTCGGTGTCGAACGCAACCAGGTCGCCTTCCTCGACGACACGCGACGAGCACTCCTGGAACCACGGATTGGTGCGCGGCCCCGATGCCAGCAGCCGGGTTTCGATCCATTCGCCGCCGCGTGCAATGTTGCCGCGATGCAGTTCGGCCCACAACTCGTTTTCGGAAATGCCCGGCTTGAGCGCCTTCTCCATCTCGCCCATTGCCGCTTCGCAAGCGACAATGGCGCGGCGCATGGCGAGGATCTCGTCGGGTGATTTGATCAACCGCGCATTTTCCATCACCGCTTCGCCATTGCCGATGGCAATGCCGAGCCGGGCGAGTTCCTCGACGCCTTCGGGATTGATGTGGTCGACGGCGATACGGTTGTTGCCGCCGCCATGCTCCCTGACCAGATCGGCGATACCGGCGGCCCAGCGGCGGACTTTCTGGTCGGTCAGTTCGCCGCTATAGAGATACATCCACGACACTGCCGGCCGCACCTCGTCGACGACGCCGGAATGGTCGGAGAGATGCTCGCAGGAGAAATAGTCGAACAGCACCACCGGTCCCTCAGCGGCGACAAAGCAGTGGCGGGTCGGGTTGTGCGCGACCCAGAGCTGCATGTTGGTCGAATCGGTGGCGTAGCGGATGTTGACGGGGTCGTAGAGCAGGGCACCGGCGTAGCCGCGGCGCTTCAGTTCAGTGCGGATGCGCTCGAGCCGGTATTTGCGCATCGCGGCAAGGTCCGGCGCGGCGATACCAGCGGCTTGCCATTCGGCTTCAGCCAGCGCGCCATAACCCAGCACATGCTGGTTCAGCGACGCCGCCTTCTGGCGCGAGGCGTCGCGCAAAGCCTCGACCGAGCCGGGCTCGAACGGCATGATCTTGCGGTGACGACCGAACCCTTGCTTCTCCACCCGAGGCCTCCCTGCCGATGCTATTGTGGTGCCGCGCCTGCCGCGGCCGCCACCTTTTTCAGCCGCGTGACCGTAACAGTGCGGGTGGGCGGGTCGCTGCCGAACAGCATCGGCACGGCCAGCTGCTGCGGTGGACCATCCGCTGTGTAGCCGGCCTGATCCAGCAGTTTGAGGATAGTTTCGACCCCCACCCTGTCGTCTGCCGTGACGAACACCGCCGGCTCCTTCAGCAATTGGCCGAAGTCCGGCAATTCTCCATCGAGGACTACAAGATCGGGGTCGACTAAACGCAGATTTCCCAACCAGTGCCAGCTCGATACGGTGGTGCGTATCGGTCCGTTTGCCGTCAACTGGCTGTAGAGCGAATTGTAGTCAACACGCGCGATGCTGCCGCGGCTGTCGCCACCTTTGAGGTGGGCGTACCATGTAACCGGCAGCACCAGGATGGCGAGCGTCGCGCCGACAAAGACGGCGATGTCCTGGATCTTCCGGCCCCTGTCTCCCCTGGCGTCCGTGCGAAGGGCGAGTGCGACGGGCAGCAACACAAGGATGGGCAGCATCCAGCGGTCGCGGAATTGCGTTGCCCCGGTCGCCAGGACGAGCACGATGGTGATGGCAAGGGCAAAAGCGATGGTGCGCCATACCAGTTTCTCGGCCCATGGCAGCGGTTGCAGGGCCGGCGCCGGCCTGTTCCTTGCGATGAGAAAAGCCACCGCGAATATGCCGGCCGGCAGCCCTGCAAAATTCAGCATCGCCTTGCCGAGCCCCCATACTCCAGTGAGCGCGTTCTGGATCACACCATTTTCCCTGGCCATGCCGAAACCGCCCGCATGCGACAGCACCTGTTCGGTGTGCGTCAGGCTCCAATAGAGCGTCGGCAGGCAAAGCAGTACGGCCAGCGCCACGCTGATCAAAAACTGGCGGTTGAGGATGACGCCGCGCGTTTCGCGCAGCGACAGGGTGGACAGCACCAGCGCGCCGAGAAAAATCACATTGTTGTATTTCGACAGGATCGCGGCTGCTATGGCCACGCCAAACAGGACATAGGCTGTCAGCGATCGCCTCTGCACCAGTTCGACGAGCGCAAGAAACAGCACCACTGAAAAACAGAAGGCAGCGATCGAGTGAGTGAGGGCATGCTGCATTTCCCACACCATCTGCGGAAACAGCAGCAGGCCGAACATCGCCGCGGCACCGGCCCGGCTCGAATAGCCGAGACGGCGGACAGCGATGAAAGTCGACGCCAGCGCCACTCCGATCAGAAGGTACTTCACGATCTTGAGCGCAAGGATGTTCGTGCCGATCACGGAGGCGACGAGACGGGCAAGCCATGTGTAAAGCGGTGGCTGCGACCCGCCATAGCCGGCCCAGAAATAGCGCATGTACATCAGCTGTTCGGAATCATCGACGCCGACACCGGTTCCGACGATATGGGACGACAGCGTCATCACCGCGATCTGGACGAGGCAGTAGAGCGCGAGACAAAAGAGCGCGGCGTTGAAGGGACCGACCTTGCCTTCGCAGAGCCAGTCCGTCCATTTCTCTAGATACTGCAAGGGGATCGTCTTCTCATTGGGGGAAAAGCCTGCGGCCAGCTGCCGAAGGCCCCTTACACGATCTCACGCGCGCTGTCGTCTTTTTAGGTCCGCATCTTCTCGCCGCTGGGATCGAAGGGGGCCTCGATATTGATACGGGCCGGGCGCCTGTGTCCGAGGATTTCGATCTCGAACAGGCCGGCACTTTCGTCCTCGGCGAGTGCTGCCGGCACATAGCCTTGGGCCATCGACTTCTGCACGGAATGCGCATAGCCGCCCGAGGTGACCCAGCCGACCACGCGCCAGTCGCCATCGACGATGCCGCGTACGGCGGAAGCGCCTTCGGCGGCCTTGGATCCGCGGACTTCCTTGCCCGCGGTGTCGAAGCGCGGCGCGCCATAGCCATGCGGCTTTTCGACCGTGCCGTAATCCTTGCTGACCTTGGCCCAGATCGGCTCGTCGCCCATCACATCGGCATCGGCCGCATCGACGATGAAGGAGACGCGGCGCAGCTTTGGCCCTTCCGCCTGTTCCTTGGCGGCGGCTTCACGGCCGATGAAGTCGTTCTTCTCGAGCTTGATGAAGCGGTCCATCGAGCCTTCGAACGGGCCGTAGATCGGCCGCAGCTCGCGGTACCAGGTCGGGAAGTTCTTCTCCAGGCGCATCGACAGCAGCGCGCGCATGCCGAAATCGACCAGGCCGAACTCCTCACCGGCGTCCTTGATCGCCTTGTAGACCAGGCGCTGATAGGTCGGCGCCATCCAGATCTCGTAGCCGAGATCGCCGGTATAGGTGATGCGGTTGACCATGCAGGGCGCGCCGCCGACCGCCATTTCGCGGAAATCCATGAAGCGGAAGGCCTTGGTCGAAATGTCGACATCGACCAGTTTCTGCAACAGATCGCGCGATTTCGGACCGGCGATGGAGAGACCGACAAGCGTCTGGTCGAAGCGGTGGATGCGCACCGAACCATCCTTCGGCAGCTGCTTCTCGAACCAGCGCATGTGGTATTTCTGCGCGGCCGACGATCCCCAGATCATGAAGCGGTCCTCACCGGCCTTGGCGATGGTGAAGTCGCCGATCAGCTTGCCGAATTCGTTGATCATCGGCGTCAGCACGATGCGGCCGATCTTCGGCATGCGGTTGGTCATCAGCCGGTTGAGGAAATCCTCCGCCGCAGGCCCCGACACTTCGTATTTGGCGAAGTTGGCGATCTCGGTGACGCCAACCTTCTCGCGGGTGGCACGCACTTCCTCGCCGATCGGGCCGAAATCGTTGGAACGGTGGAAGGAGACGATGTCCTTCGGCTCCTTGCCCTTCGGCGCGAACCACAGCGGCGTTTCCAGACCCCAGCTGTCGCCCATGACGGCGTTGTTGGCCAGCATGGTGTCGTAGAGCGGCGTCGTCTGCGCCGGGCGCGCCGCCGGCAGTTCCTCGTTGGGGAAGCGGATGGAGAAGCGGCGAGAATAGTTCTCGCGCACCTTGGCGTTGGTGTAGCGCAGGCCGGCCCACTCGCCGAAGCGGGCGACATCCATGCCCCAGACGTCGAAGCCCGGATCGCCATGCACCATCCAGTTGGACAGTGCGAGGCCGACGCCGCCACCCTGGCTGAAGCCGGCCATGACCGCGCAGGCGCACCAGAAATTGGTCAGGCCCTGCACCGGACCGACCAGCGGGTTGCCGTCGAGCGCGAAAGTGAAGGGGCCATTGATGATCTGCTTGATGCCGGCCTTTTCGATACCGGGGAAATGCTTGAAGCCGATTTCCAGCGACGGCGCGATACGGTCGAGATCGGGCGGCAGCAGTTCATGGCCGAAATCCCACGGCGTGTTGACCGGCGACCACGGCTTGCAGGCCTTTTCATAGGTGCCGAGCAGGATGCCGTTGCGCTCCTGACGGGTGTAGATCTCGCCCTTGAAGTCGAGCACGCCGATCATCTCGCGGCCGGTCGACTTGTTGAACTCCTCGACCTCCGGCATCGGTTCGGTGAGCAGGTACATGTGCTCCATCGCCAGCACCGGCAGTTCGACGCCGACCATGCGGCCGATCTCGCGCGCCCACAGGCCACCGCAATTGACGACATGCTCGGCATGAACCGTGCCCTGTTCGGTGACGACGTTCCAGGTGCCGTCGGGCTGCTGCGTGAGATCAACGACGCGGTTGCGCAGCACGATCTCGGCGCCGAGTTTCTTGGCCGCCTTGGAGTAGGCGATGGTGGTGCCGGAGGGATCGAGATGGCCTTCGACCGGATCCCACATGGCACCGACGAAATTCGTCTCGTCCATCAGCGGGAACATCGCCTTGGCTTCGGAGGGCGTGATCAGTTCGGTGTCCATGCCGAGATAGCGGCCCTTGGCGTGGGCAAGGCGCAGGAAATCCATGCGCTCGGGCGTATCGGCCATCATGACACCGCCGGTCAGATGCAGCGAGCAGGACTGGCCGGAGATTTCCTCGATCTCCTTGTACAGCTGCACCGTGTAGGCCTGCAGCTTGGCGACATTGGGATCGCCATTCAGCGTGTGGAAGCCGCCGGCCGCATGCCAGGACGAGCCGGAGGTGAGCTCCGAGCGCTCGATCAGCATGACGTCGGTCCAGCCGGCCTTGGCCAGATGATAGAGAACCGAGCAGCCGACGACGCCGCCGCCGATGACAACCGCTTTTACGTGAGATTTCATGGGAGATAGGTCCGTTTTTTAAGAGATTGAATCGAGTGAGCGGGGCGTGAAAACAAAGCGGAGATCGGATACGACGACGTTCTCGGCCAGCCTGCCATCAAGCACGGCAAGGATGGTTTCACAGACGGAAGTGCGATGTTTCAGGACGTCATGGTTCCAGACGCGCAGGACCGAATAGCCTTGGGCGCGCATGAAGTCGTCGCGGCGGCGGTCAAGGGAACTGTCGGCGTGTTGGTGCCCGTCGACTTCGACGACAAGCCATTTTTCGCGGCAAGCGAAGTCGGCAAAAAACGGGCCGATGGAAAACTGGCGCGTAAACTGGTGGCCGCCAAGCTTGCGTGCCTTCAGTTCAAGCCAAAGCAATGCTTCCGCTTTATTGCCTGACTGCCTGAGCGTTCGTGCTCGGTGGGTTGTTCCTGTTTTTCGGCGACTGCGGGTTTCATGAGCGCCTTCCCCCACTCCGTCGCCGCTTCGCGGCGCCACCTCTCCCCCGTCGATCGGGGGAGAGGTGTCGAGCGGAGCTCGACGGAGTGGGGGTCGACCGTTCATCAAATCCATACGAATGATCAGTTCATCAAACCAACACAGATGATCAGAAATCGGTCGGCGCGCCGCCTTCGGACGTGCGCTTTTCGACGAAGTCGTTGAGCTCTTCGCGGATCGCCGGGTCCATATAGGGTTCTTCGTAGGACGCCAGCCGTTCCTTCCAGACCTTGTTGGCCTTTTCCAGCGCGGTCGGCGATCCGGCTTCCGCCCAGGTCTCGAAATTGCGCCAGTCGGAAAGGATGGGCGAATAGAAGGCGTTCTTGTAGCGGTCCTGCGTGTGCTGGGTGCCGAAGAAATGGCCGCCGGGGCCGACAGACTGGATGGCGTCGAAGCCGAGCGCCTCTTCGGAGAGGTCGAGCGGGGTGAGGAACTCCGCCACCATCTGCAACAGGTCGATGTCGAGAATAGTCTTCTCGTAGGAGCAGCGCAGGCCGCCTTCGAGCCAGCCGGCGCCGTGCATCATCAGATTGCCGCCGCCCTGGATCGCGCCCCACAGCGAAAACACGCTTTCATAGGCGGCCTGCGCGTCGACCGTGTTGGCGGCGCAGGTGTTGGAAGTGCGGTAGGGGATCTTGTAGCGGCGGGCAAGCTGGCCGCCGACAAGCTGCGCCTTCATATATTCGGGCGTGCCGAAGGCCGGCGAGCCAGACTTCATGTCGACATTGGAGGTAAAGCCGCCATAGCCGACCGGCGCGCCCTTGCGCACCATCTGCGCGAAGGCGATGCCGGACAGCGCTTCGGCATTCTGCTGCACCAGCGCACCGGCGATGGTGACCGGCGCCATGGCGCCCGACAGCGTGAACGGCGTGACGACCACGACCTGGCCCTTGCTTGACATCTGGATGATGCCTTCCATCATCGGCACGTCGAGTTTGAGCGGCGAATTGGTGTTGATGATGGTGAAGACGGACGGCTCTTCCAGCATCTGCTCATGGCTGATGCCGCGCGCGATGCGGGTGATCTCGATGCCGTCGACATTGCGTTCCTTGCCGAGCGAATAGATGTGGAACACCTTGTCGGTCAGCGTGGCAAGATCGCGGATGCATTCGAGGTGGCGCACCGACGGGTGGATGTCGGTCGGCTCGACCGGGTAGCCACCGGTGCAATTCAGGATGTTGTGCATCTGCGCCAGGCGCAGGAAGTTGCGGTAGTCGGCCTGGTTGCCCGGACGGCGGCCGCGATCGAGGTCAGAGCAGTTCGGCGCCGAGGCCATCATCGACAGGATCACATTGTTGCCGCCGAAGCGCACATTGTGCGCCGGGTTGCGGGCATGCAGCGTGAATTCCGACGGGCAGTTCGAGATCAGATCGAGGATCATGTCGCTGTCGAAGCGCACCCGCTCGCTGCCCTCGCGGACATCAGCGCCATTTTCCTTCATGATGCGGCGGGCTTCGTCATGCAGCACGTCGACGCCAATTTCCTTCAAGACGCGCAGCGAGGCGAGGTGGATCGATTCCAGCTCATCGTCGGAAACCAGCTTGGTCGGCGTCAGCGGGTTCCTCAGCTGCCGGAAAGCCGGCTGTTCGAAGGCGGCCGCGCCGCCGGCGCGCTTGCCCGCACGGCCACCGCGACGGGCGCGGTCGGTTGCCAAGGGCGGTTCGGCTGGATGCAGGGCGGCGGTCATGATGGTCCTCGTACGATGCGGGTAGCGGCGGCATAATGGACCGGCGGCTGCCCGGCCATTGCGGAGGCGGCGACCACTAGGACGAGGGAAGCGACATGCCGGAACGGCAGCTGGATAGCTGACAACCTTGCGGGAGATTGGCGGACAGGACGCACCCACCACGTCCCTTGGCGCAAGGGGATTTCATCCGCGGCTCTTCCTTTCCCTGAATCGAACCGCTAGCTCAGGTGGTTTGCCGCTGGGCCGGCAATTCATTGGGAAGACAGAATGGTCGCGACCGGTTCGAGCGATGGCGAAGCGGGGACGCAGTGGGCGGCGCTTGCCGGGGTCACTGCTGCCCTGGCCATGTTCGGGGCCGCGCAAGGGCTGAGTTCGCCGCTGTTTACGCTGCTGATGCAGAAGCAAGGCATGTCGCCGGCGCTGATCGGCTTGTCGGCTGCGATGATGCCGCTTGGCCTGATCCTTTCGGCCTCGTTCGTGCCGGCAGCCGTTCGGCTGGTCGGCGCACGCTCGCTGGCTGTAGGCTGCTCATTGATTGGGGCGCTGTGCTTCCTGGGCATCGGCTATCTGCAGGACTGGGTGGGCTGGTTCGTCCTCCGTTTCATCATCGGTATCGTCATCAACCCGCTCTATATCCTGGGCGAAGTCTGGGCGCTGTCGCTGGCGCCGCCGTCGCGCCGCGGCAGGGTGATGGGTGCATTCAACACCGTGCTGGGCGCGGGCTATGCCGCAGGGCCCTTGGTCCTGACCGCAGTCGGCATTTCGGGCTGGGTTCCTTTCCTGGTCGGGACGGCAGGGTTCATGCTGTGCGCCGTGATCCTGCGCGCTGTTTCGTCAAGCCTCGCCGGCTTCGAGGACGATGGCCAGTCGTCTGGCGGATTTTTCGGTTTTGCCAGGTTGGCGCCGGCGCTGTTGTTTGCCGTGCTGGTTTCGGCGGCGGTCCAGCAGGGCACCTACGCATTGATGCCGGTGTTCGGTGCTGCCTATGGCCTGCCCGAAAGGACGCTGGCGGCCCTGGTGATGGCACTGTCGCTGGGAAACATCTTCCTGCAAATCCCGCTTGGCCTTCTGGCCGAGCGTTTCGGCGGGCGAGCGATGATCATCTTCTGTGCGTTGGCGACAACGACCTGCGCGGTTTTGCTGCCGTTGCTGATTACCACGCCGGCGATCTGGGTCGTCCTCCTCGTCATGGGCGCGGTCGGCTACGGCGTCTACACCATGGCGCTGGTCGAGCTCGGCAGCCGCTTCAAGGGGACGGTGCTGGTCGCCGGCAACGCCGCCTTCGCGTTGATGTGGGGCGCCGGCGGCATTGTCGGCCCGCCTGGCGCCGGCGCGCTGATGCAAGTCATCGGTCCGCTCGGCCTGCCAGTGGTCATCGCCGCCCTCGATGCGCTGCTGGTGAGTTTCGCGCTCTACCGCTCGTTCAAGCGCCAAAACGCCTGACAGGCTTTTCCCGGAGACAGGGCTTACTCCCATCAAGGCCAATGACCTGACGTCACCATCTTGAATAAAACCACCCGGGACGCGATGTAGGCGGGGCCGCCCGCCAATAGCTTGGAGACCACGCGTGACCCAATCGACGACAAAACGCCAGACCGAGGCCGCCACCGAGGATAATTTCCTCTGGCTGGAAGATCGGACCAGCAAGCAATCGCTCGACTGGGTGCATCGCCAGAACGAGCTGACGGTCGGCGAACTGCAGGGCGATGCATCCTACCAGGCGGCGTTCGAGACGGCGCTCGACCTGATGACGGCCGAAGACAACATCGCCGTCGGTGCCGCGCTCAACGGCCATGTCTATAATTTCTGGCAGGACAAGACCAATGTGCTCGGCCTCTGGCGCCGCACGAGCGTCGCCTCCTACAAGACCGAGAAGCCGGATTGGCAGACAATCATCGATTTCGACGTGCTCTCGGCCAAGGAGGGCGTGAAATGGGTGTTCAGCGGTGCCAGCCGCCTCTACCCCGATTTCAACCTTTGCCTGGTGGCGATGTCGCCGGACGGCGGCGATGCCAGCGAGATGCGCGAATTCGACATTGAAGCCAAATCCTTTGTCGAGGGCGGCTTCAGCGCTCCCGCCTCCAAATCCGGCTTTTCCTGGCTGGACAAGGACACCGTCCTTGTCTCGGCCGCTCTCGAGGAAGGAGACAAGACCCAGTCCGGCTATCCGCGCGTCGTCAAGCTGTGGAAGCGCGGCACCCGCCTGGAAGACGCAACGCCGATCTTCGAGGCCGAGAAGCAGGACCTCGCCGCCGGCGTTGGTGTCGAATATGACGGCGACAAGCAGTATCTGTTCCTGGTCCGCGCGATCGCCTTCTTCTCCTCGCACAGTTTTCTACGCCTGCCGTCGGGCGAAAACCGGCGCATCCCGCTGCCGGACGATGTCACCGACACTACGCTGTTCAAGGGTCGGTTTGTGTTCGGCGTGCGCACCCCGTGGACGGCGCCGGACGGCACCGAGTGCTTGCCTGACGGCCTCTATTCGCTTGATTTCGAACGCTGGATCGACACTGGCGAACTGGGGCCTGTCGAAACCATGCTCGAGCCGGCACATCGGGTCTCGATCGCGGGTCTTGCCGGTACGCAGGACCGGCTGTTCATCAATCTGATGGACAATGTGCGCGGCAAGGTCATCGTCTGCGGGCGCAAGGCGGACGGCTGGTCGATGAAACCGGTCGCGTTGCCCGAAAACGGCAATGTCGGCATTGCGCATGCCGAGCATTTCGGCCGCAGCGTTTCCTTCTCCTTCACCGATTTCCTGACGCCGAGTTCGATCATCTGGTCGGATGACGATGGCGAGACGCTGGCCACGGTGAAGTCGCAGCCAGCGCGTTTCGATGCAGCGCCCCTGATCTCCGAACAGTTCGAGGCGCGTTCGAAGGACGGCACGATGATCCCGTATTTCGTCGTCCGGCGGCGCGACCAGAAGGGTCCGGTGCCGACGCTGCTCTACGGCTATGGCGGCTTCGCGGTGCCGCTGCTGCCCGGTTATGCCGGCGTGCGTGGCAGGCTGTGGCTGGAAAAGGGCAATGCCTATGTGCAGGCCTGCATCCGCGGCGGCGGTGAGTTCGGGCCGGCCTGGCATCAGGCGGCGCTGAAGGGCAATCGCCAGAATGCCTTCGACGATTTCGCCGCGGTGGCGCAGGATGTCGTCAAACGCGGCATCGCCACGGCCGGCTCGCTCGGCATCCAGGGCGGTTCGAATGGCGGCCTGCTGACCGGCGTTTCGCTGACCCAGCATCCCGAGCTGTTCGGTGCCGTCATCATCGAGGTGCCGCTGCTCGACATGCTGCGCTATACCGAACTGCCGCCCGGCGCCTCGTGGATGGGCGAATATGGCGATCCGTCGAAACCGGAAGAGGCCAGGTGGCTGGGCGCCTATTCACCCTACCAGCATGTGTCGGGCGATGCCGCCTTTCCGCCGGTGCTGTTGACGACCTCGACTGCCGACGACCGTGTCCATCCCGGCCATGCCCGCAAGATGGCGGCGCGGCTGCAGGAAGCCGGGCACGACAGGACGTTGTTCTTCGAGGAAACCGAGGGCGGCCATGGCGGACGCGGCGATCGCCGGCCGCAGGCGGCGCAAACGGCGATGAAGTATGTTTTCCTGCAAAAGGCGTTGTCCGCCAAGGCCTAGACAGATCCCGCATGGCCCAAGCGAAGGGTGGTTCACCTCGACCAGCCTTTGCTCTAAGGTGCGGCCATGGCTCTCGTCAGGATCTTGGTCAGCGCCTTTGGGGCTCGCGTATTTCGGGTCGCGGTGACGCCGTCACCGCGCACGCTGCGCGCCGAGCTTTTGCGGTTGTGCGCCCGCATCGGCTATTCACCTCCTGCTCTCCTCTGACGAATTCGCCCCGGCATCGCCGGACAGATTTCTGAGGAAAGAGCACATCCATGACCTACCAGAACTATTCGCTGAAGCAGCTTCAGCAGATCGACGCCGCGCATCATCTGCATCCCTTCACCGACCACAAGGAACTGCGCGAGGCCGGTTCGCGCATCATCACCCACGCCAACGGTCCGTTCATCTACGATGCCGACGGCACCGAAATCCTCGACGGCATGGCCGGGCTGTGGTGCGTCAATGTCGGCTATGGCCGCGACGAGTTGGCCGAAGCGGCTTACGCGCAGATGAAGGAATTGCCCTACTACAACTCCTTCTTCAAATGCTCGACGCCGACGCCGGTGCTGTTGTCGAAGAAGCTGGCCGAACTGGCGCCCAAGGGCGTCGCTCAGGTGTTCTACGGCTCCTCCGGCTCGGAGGCCAACGACACGGCGCTCCGGCTCGTGCGCCACTTCTGGGCATTGGAGGGCAAGCCGGAGAAGAACCGCATCATCTCGCGCAAGATGGGCTATCACGGCTCGACTATCGCCGGCACCTCGCTCGGCGGCATGGACCTGATGCACAAGCAGCTTGGCGGCGCCGTCCCCAACATCGTCCATGTGATGATGCCCTATGCCTATGAGTTGGCGCTGCCCGGCGAAAGCGACCATGATTTCGGCCTGCGCGCGGCCAAGGCGGTCGAGGACGCCATCCTCGAAGCTGGGGCCGACAAGGTTGCGGCCTTCATCGGCGAGCCGGTGATGGGGGCGGGCGGGGTAAAAATCCCGCCGATGAGCTACTGGCCTGAAGTGCAGTGCATCTGCCGCAAATATGATGTGCTGCTGATGCTGGACGAGGTGATCACCGGTTATGGCCGCACCGGCGAGTGGTTCGCCGCGCAGACCTTCGGCATCGAGCCCGACACCATCACCACCGCCAAGGCGCTGACCTCGGGCTACCAGCCGCTGTCGGCGCTGCTGGTCGGCGACCGCATCGCGGCGACGCTGGTCGAAAAGGGCGGCGAGTTCTACCACGGCTACACCTATTCGGGTCACCCGGTGGCCTGCGCGGTGGCGCTGAAGAACCTCGAGATCATGGAGCGCGAAGGTCTGGTCGACCGGGTCAAGAACGACACCGGCCCGTATTTCGCCCAGGCGCTGCAGGAGCGCATCGCAGGCCACGATCTGGTCGGCGAGGTGCGCTCGATCGGCCTGATGGGGGCGATCGAGATCGTCAAGGACAAGGTAACCAAGGAGCGCTTCCTGCCGGCAGGCAGTGCCGCCGTCACCGTCCGCGACCACGCGATCGCACAAGGCCTGATGCTGCGCGCCACCGGCGACACGATGATCCTGTCGCCGCCGCTGATCTGGACGCGTGAGACGATCGACATGGCTTGCGCTCGCATCGCCAAGGCGCTGGATCTGGCGCAAGCGGATCTGCGCAAGAAGTAGGACCGATCGCCGGGTGCCCTGCGACCAGGGCGCCCGTGCGACTTCGTGACGTCAGGGAACGATAGCCGCCGTGGCGCGTAGTGTCTGGGCCGGCAGGATCGGCTGCAGTTGAGGGGTTCCATGAAAAAGATCACGACGAGACCGCGCACGCGAG
This sequence comes from Mesorhizobium neociceri, assembly GCF_013520985.1. Classification (GTDB taxonomy): domain Bacteria; phylum Pseudomonadota; class Alphaproteobacteria; order Rhizobiales; family Rhizobiaceae; genus Mesorhizobium; species Mesorhizobium neociceri. The sequence goes on from NZ_JACDTY010000001.1 coordinate 725,052, forward strand.
GAGCGGTCGCCATAGGCGCCGACCTGATGCTGGCGCCATTGGTGATGGCCATGCGCCTGCCGCTGATGGCTGCGGACGCACAAAACGGCCGGGGCCTTGGCTCCGAGACAGCACGCGCCATCACTGAGAAAACCACGGCTGTTGCCGAAGGCGCGTTTGCCGCGCAGATGGCGCTGTTTCAGTCGGCCGCGCGCTTCTGGCCCGAGGTCCTTTCCGGCCGCACGCCGTCGCTGTTCAACGGCACCGCGGCGGTGAATTCGGTCAACGCTGCGCTGAAGCCCACCAGCCGCGCCGTGAAAGCGAATTTCCGCCGGCTGTCGTCAAAAGGCTGATTGAGCGTCGGGCCGGGCAACGCCGCGCTTCTGTCCGAAATGGATGGAAAACCGGTTTCCGGTTTTGCGGCGCCTGCGTTAGAATCCTGTCAGGCAGTCTTTGCCGATGGGGGACATGATGGCCGTACAGCCGCTTAACCAGCCCGCTGAAATTCCGCCCGAACTCGACCGCTGGAACTGGGGCGCGTTTTTCCTCAACTGGATCTGGGGCATCGGCAATAGCACCTTCATCGCGCTGCTGATGTTCGTCCCGCTGGTCAACATCGTCATGCTGTTCGTGCTGGGCGCCAAGGGCAGCCGCTGGGCGTGGCAGAATGTTTCCTGGCGCGACGCCGAGCATTTCCGAAGGGTGCAACGCAACTGGGCGATCGCCGGGTTCAGCCTGTTCGTGGTCGGGCTTTTCAGTATCGCCGCCGTAGCCGTCCTCGTCCCTCGCATGATGAAGAACAGCGACGCCTACCGGCTAACCATGGAGACGGTGCGCGCCGACGACCGCGTCAAGGCCGCGCTGGGTGAAGACATTGACGCCAGCTATTGGGTGGTCGGCAGCGTTCAGATCTTTGGAAACGGCTTGGGCGATGCCCAGCTTAGTATGCCCATTCATGGCAGCCATGGATCGGCCTGGGTGATGTCGCATGTCGTGCGCAACGCGGGGAAATGGAACCTGCGCCTGCTTGTCGTCATGGCCGGAGGGGCGCCAATCGTGCTGGTTGACGAGGATCACATCGGCAGTCCAGGCACGGCAACCAAAATATAACTGGACGCCGCAGCAATAGTTCGCAGAAACGCAAAAACCGCGTCCCATCAGGAACGCGGCTTTGCCAGATACGCATGGCGTTTCGCCAACAATACACTTGCGAAACTTACGGGCTCCGGTACGCGAGACCTGATCCGGAGCGCCGGGCGGATGCGATATGTCCGCCTCGCCATCCGTTGTATAGGCACATCGTTACCGTCGGGTTATCGAGAGCTTAAGCAAATCTAAATTTGCAAATTTTCCGTGCGAGAAAAATCGATAAAAACGCTGCAAAATTCGAAACTTATAAAGGATTGCCGCGAAGGAAATTTATGATACCTGAAAAATCGGTGCCGCCATTTCCCTGCGCGTTGAACAGCGCATAAAGCTGGGCTGCTTCGGCCCCCATCGGCGTCACCGCGCCGGCACTTTGGGCCGCTTCCTGCGACAGTTTCAGGTCCTTCAGCATGAGTGCCGCGGCAAAGCCAGGCTTGTAATCCCTGTTGGCCGGCGATGCCGGCACCGGGCCGGGCACCGGGCAGTAGGTGGTCAGCGACCAGCACTGGCCCGACGAGGTCGAGGCGACGTCGAACAGCGCCTGATGCGAGAGGCCAAGCTTTTCGGCCAGCACAAAGGCTTCGGCGACGCCGATCATCGAAATACCGAGCATCATGTTGTTGCAAATCTTGGCTGCCTGGCCGGCGCCGTCGTCGCCGCAATGGACGATGCGGCCAGCCATCGGCTTCAGGATTGGCTCGGCCTTGGCGAAAGCATCCTTGGCGCCGCCGGCCATGAAGGTGAGGGTGCCGGCGGCAGCCCCGCCGGTGCCGCCGGAGACGGGGGCATCGATCGAAAGCAGTCCGTGCTTCTTTGCAACGGAATGCGCCTTGCGGGCCGACTCGACATCGATGGTCGAGGAATCGATGAACAGCGCACCTTGCTTGGCCTTGGGCGCGGCATCCTCATAGACGGAGAGCACGTGCTTGCCGGCGGGAAGCATGGTGATGACGACATCGGCATCTTTCACCGCGGCAATGGCATTGGCCATGACGACGACGCCATGTTCGCGCGCAACGGTCAAATTCTCCGGCATCAGATCGAAGCCATTCACCGTATGCCCAGCTTTGACAAGGTTAGCGGCCATAGGATTGCCCATGTTGCCGAGGCCGATGAAGGCGATCGTCGTCATTGTCTCTCTCCCGGTATTGCTTGCTTCAGCGTCCGATCAAGGCCCGCGCGATGATCACGCGCATGATCTCGTTGGTGCCTTCGAGGATCTGGTGGACGCGCAGGTCGCGGACGAGTTTTTCGATGCCGTAATCGTGCAGATAGCCGTAGCCGCCATGCAGCTGCAGCGCCTCGTTGGCGACGTTGAAGCCGATGTCGGTGACGAAGCGCTTGGCCATGGCCGACCATTTGCCGGCATCCGGCGCCTTGCGATCGAGTTTCGAGGCGGCGGCGTAGAGGAAAATGCGCGCCGCCTGCAGCTCGGTCTCCATGTCGGCCAGCCGGAACTGCAGCGCCTGGAACTGGTTGATTTTCGAGCCGAAAGCCTTGCGCTCGCCCGTATAGGCAAGCGCCTTGTCGAGCGCAGACTGAGCACCGCCGAGCGAACAGGCGGCGATGTTGAGGCGGCCGCCGTCGAGCCCGGCCATGGCGATGCCGAAACCGGCGCCTTCGCCCGACAGCAGGTTTTGCGCCGGCACCTTGCAATCCTCGAAGATCACCTGGCGGGTCGACTGCATGTGCCAGCCCATCTTGTGCTCGTTGGCGCCGAAGGAGAGGCCGGGCGCGTCCTTGGGCACGATGAAGGTGGAAATGCCTTTCGGACCGTCGGCGCCGGTGCGCGCCATGACGACATAGAGGTCGCTGTCGCCGGCGCCGGAAATGAACTGTTTGGCACCGTTCAGCACATAATCGTCGCTGCTCTTCACCGCGCGCGTTTTCAGCGCCGCGGCGTCGGAGCCGGAGCCCGGCTCGGTCAGGCAATAGCTCGCCAGCCATTCCATCGAGGTCAGCTTCGGCAGGAAGCGCTGACGCTGCTCGTCGCTGCCGAAGCGGTCGATCATCGACGCCGCCATGTTGTGGATCGAGATAAAGGAGGAGAAGGCCGGATCGGCGTGCGACAACGCCTCGAAGATCAGCACGGCATCAAGCCGGCCGAGCGCCGAACCGCCGACATCGTCCCTGACATAGATGCCGCCGAGGCCGAGCGGGCCTGTCTCGCGGATCACATCGGCGGGAAAGTGTTTTTCCCGGTCCCACTGGAGCGCATTGGGCGCGACGCGATCGGCGGCGAAGGCCCGCGCCATCTCCTGGATGGCGCGCTGTTCCTCGTTGAGTTCGAACTGGCTGGTGCTCGCATCGACCGCGGCGTCCATGGCGTGCTCCCTGTGTTTCCCTAGCTGGGGGTTGGCTTGCTGGCCTGTTGTTTTTGGCTTTGCGCGGCGCCCAATCTAGACCAATGATGCCGCCGCGCAACCCGGCCTGCTGCGCAGCGGCTGTGCATGAATGGATCAACGGAGCATTGCGTGCTGACAAATTTCGATGAGCTGCTTGATCGCTTCCATGCCTATCTCCGGGGCGTGGACAATGCGCTGGTGCGGGACGCTGTCGCCCGGATCGCCTGGAACATGCCGGCGCGTTCGCTCGAACCGCATAGACTGCCGTGCCTCGATCAGCTCGACCGGATCGCTGAACTGGCGCCGCCGGATGCGCAGCGTCTGGTGCGGCTGCTGGCGGAGCACCGCAACGATCTCCGCTGGGGGCAAACCTACAACGCGGCAGATTTCGGTGAAGCGTTCCTGCAGAAATATGGCTGGCTGGAGGTGTTTGGGCTGCGAGGCCATTTTGCCAATGACGAGGTCGCGGCCGGATTGCTGATCCTCGGGCCCGGCATTACCTATCCCGACCACCATCACATTGCCGAGGAGATCTACATTCCACTGACCGGCGGCACCGAATGGCGCATGGGCGAGGGCGGCTTTCACGTTCGCCATGCGGGCGAAGTGATCCATCACGCCCCCAATGTCAGCCATGCCATGCGCACCGGTCGCGAGCCGCTGCTGGCACTTTACATCTGGCGCGGCGGGCCGCTGGCGCAGAAGTCGACCATTCCCGGCGCGCAGGGCAGAGGCTGAGCCATGGCCAAGGCGATCATGCTGCAAGGCACGGGCTCCGATGTCGGCAAGACCGTGCTGGTGGCGGGGCTTTGCCGTGCGGCCAGGAATCGCGGGCTGAAGGTCAGGCCATTCAAACCGCAGAACATGTCGAACAATGCCGCCGTCGCCGACATTCCGGGTGACGACAGCGGCGGCGAGATCGGCCGGGCGCAATGGCTGCAGGCGATCGCCTGCGGTGTCGCGCCCAGCGTCCACATGAACCCGGTGCTGCTCAAGCCGCAGACCGATGTCGGAGCGCAAGTTGTGGTGCAGGGCAAGGTGTTCGGCGAGGCGAAAGCGCGCGACTATCAGGCGCTGAAAGGCCGGCTGATGGACGCCGTGCTGGAGTCCTGGGGCAAGGTGGGCGAGGGCGCCGATCTGGTGATTGTCGAGGGCGCGGGCTCGCCGGCCGAGATCAATCTGCGCAGCCGCGACATCGCCAATATGGGCTTTGCCACGCGCGCCAATGTGCCGGTCATCCTCGTCGGCGACATCGACCGCGGCGGCGTCATCGCTTCGGTCGCTGGCACGCATCTGATCCTGCCGGAGGAAGACCGGCGCATGATCGTCGGCTACGTCATCAACAAGTTCCGCGGCGATGTCTCGCTGTTCGACGACGGCATCAAGGCGATCGACAACTTCACCGGCTGGCGCTGCTTTGGCGTCGTGCCGTGGCTGAAGGCGGCGGCGCGATTGCCGTCGGAGGATTCCGTCGTGCTCGAACGCCTGGCGTCGGGCGAGAAACGGGCGCTGAAGATCGCTGTGCCGATGCTTGGCCGCATCGCCAATTTCGACGATCTCGATCCGCTCAAGGCCGAGCCGCAGGTCGACGTGGTGTTCGTGCCGCCGGGGCAGCGCTTGCCGGAGGATGCCGGCCTGGTGGTCATTCCCGGCTCGAAATCGACGATCGGCGATCTCATAAAGTTCCGCGAGAATGGCTGGGATCGCGATCTTCTCGCGCACCGCAAGCGCGGCGGCCATGTCGTCGGCATCTGCGGCGGTTTTCAGATGCTCGGGCGCGTGGTGCGCGACCCCGACGGCATCGAAGGCAGCGCAACCGAGGCGGAAGGCCTCGGCCTGCTCGACATCGAAACGGTGATGGAGCCGGAAAAGACAGTGCGCAATGCCAGCGCGCGCTCAGTGCCGTTCGGCCTGCCGCTCGAGGGCTATGAGATCCATCTCGGCCGCACCACCGGGCCGGACATGGCGCGGCCGTCGGCCGTCATCAACGGCGCCGATGACGGCGCCATCTCCGCCGACGGCAAGGTTTTCGGCACCTATCTGCATGGCCTGTTTTCCGCCGACGCTTTCCGGGCAAAATTCCTGGAAAGCCTCGGCGTCAAAGGCGGCGGCATCGACTATCGCGCCGAGGTGGAAAAGGCGCTGGACGAGATCGCAGCCGAGCTGGAGATCCATCTCGATTGCGACGCGATCTTTGGGTTGGCGAGGTAAATCCCGTCGAACCATACAGCTCTGCGATTAGCGAAGACGCCCGCCGCTTCGTCATCCACGGGCGAAGCAAGGAGCGTAGCGACGCGGCGCAGACCCGAGGATCCATGCCGCGACGTCTGTGCGATGCTACAGTGCAGAACCGGCTCTGGTGAGCACGACCTTTATTCTGAGCCGCTGCGTTCTTCGGCGGCCCGTCACGGAATGGATCCCAGGGTCTCCGCGACGTCGCTTCGCTCCTGCTCCGCCCTGGGATTGTTTGAGCAGGATCAGGTAGTTTGGCGGCCGGGACTGCGGCCCATCACAGCCGGCAGTCCCGGCGGCAGGCGACCGTCCCTGGGATCGGGTAACACCCGACGTCATCAAGGTCCCTGCCGTCTTTGTCCGCCATCGCTTGGAGAGTTGATTGGCCGCTGGCTTGCGCCACGCCCGCAAACAATCCGAAGCCTGACAAGGATACCACCAGCATGGCCTTTTTGCATCAACAACCGCAATTGTGCCTTGGCTTCGATATCGCCAAGGACACCATCACCGTCTCTGACGGCACCACCACCCGCACCATCGCCAATCAGCGCAGAGCGATCCGTGCCTTCCTGAAGGGCTATAAACACATAGACCTTGTCGTGTGTGAGCCAACAGGCGGTCATGAAGGCCTGTTGCTCGAAGAGTGCCTGCGCGCCGGCATCGCTTGTCATCGCGCCGACACGCTCAAGGTCAAGAGCTTCATCCGCTCCTATGGCACGCACGGCAAAAGCGACGCCATCAATGCCGGGATGTTGAGCGGCTACGGCCGCGAACGCTGGGCAAAGCTGGCCCTTTGGCAGGCTCCGGATCCAGATGAGACCCGCTTGCGCGCCTTGGTGCGCCGCCGCCAGGAGCTCATCGCCATGAAGGTCGCAGAGAAGAACCGCGCCAAGGCACCTGGCGGCTGCGATCTTGCGATCTCCTTCGAGGCTGTGATCAAAGTCGTCGAGCGTCAGATCCAAGCTATCGATGCGGCAATACGCGAGCTGATCGCCAACAGCAGCACCCTCAAGCATCGGGCAGCCATCTGCACGGCTATGGACAGCCTCGGCCCGATTGTGGCGGCCAAGCTCTTGGCCATCCTGCCCGAGCTCGGCTCCATGACACGCCGCAAGGCTGCAGCCCTTGCCGGCGTCGCGCAGCATCCAAATGATAGCGGTCAAAAACACGGCTACCGCAAAATCCGCGGTGGTCGGCCTGATGTCAGAACCGCGCTCTTCATGCCCGCTCTGCGCGCCGCTGCGGGAAAGGGCGAGTTCGCAGCCTTCTACAAACGCCTCATCGCCAACGGCAAAAAGCCAATGGTGGCCATCGCAGCCGTCATGCGAAAGATCGTCGTCACCCTAAACGCAAGGCTTCGAGACGCCGCGATTCCTCAGAGTTGATGACGAAGTTGAGAGGCTGCCGGCCAATCGCGAACCCGCAGCGCTACTTCACGCCTTCTCGCCCGCCTTCGGCCAATACGTCCCGAACGACCAGACATTGCCTTCGGGGTCGCGGCAGATGAATTCGCGGCTGCCATAGTCGCGGTCGGTCAGGTCCTGGATGATCGTGGCGCCGGCTTTTTTGGCCTTGGCATGGGCGGCGTCGGCGTCGTCGACGGCGACGTAGATCGACTTGCCGCCACTGGGACCGGGTTCGCCGACCATCTTGCCATAGTCGTCGCTGCGCGCGGTACCCAGCATGATCATCGAGGAGCCGAAGGTGAGTTCGGCGTGGTGCACGATGTCGCCCTCGCCATAGCGGGCGCGCACTTCGAAGCCGAAGGCCTCGCACAGCCAGTCGATCATTTTTCCTGCATTCTTGTAGCGCAGGGCCGGGTAGAGCCGGGGCGCTTCGGTGGTGGCGGGCATTAAAAACCTCCTTCATTGGGTTGGTCGATAACCCAGTCTGTTCGAAGGCCCTCCCGCCGTCTTGAAGAAATGTTACCTCAGCGCCGTCGGCGGATCGCCGGCGAGCTGGCGAAACTCGCGCACCAGATGCGCCTGGTCGGCATAGCCGCAGTCGGCGGCAATATCGGCCCAGTCGCTTTGGTCCTGCCGCGATAGGCCGAGCGCACGGTTGAAGCGGACGATGCGCGACAGCGTCTTCGGCCCGATGCCGGTCGCATCGGAGAATTTGCCGGCGAGATGCTTGCGGCTCCAGCCCAGTTTTTCGGCGATCGAGGCAATGCGGGTGCGGCCACCCGATGCGACGATGCGGTCATAGGCCCAGGTGATTTCAGCCGGCGTGTCAGCCGCATGCCGGAGACGCGTGGCGACGAAGGCCTCGGCGAGATCGAAACGCGCCGCCCAGTCCGGTGCGTTGCCAAGCCGTTCGCGCAGTGCCATGCCCTCGGCGCCAAGCACATCGTCGAGCACAACCATGCTGTCGGTCAGCTCGCTCATCGGCAGGCCGAAGAACCGGCGAGCGCCGAGCGGGGTGAAGTTGATCTGCACGCAGCAGGCGCCGCCAAAGGATTCGATCATCACCGGGCCGGCAAACAGGCCAGCGGCAAAACTGGCGAAACGATCATTGTCGCCAGGGTCTTTGCCGAGGCCGATGGCGAAGGGTTCGGCGAAGCTGATCACCAGAGGCACGGTCAGCGAGGCGTATTCGATATTGCGGAAATGGCCGGGCGCGGTTTCGCGATAGCCGCAAATGTCCGACACAATGTCGTCGAGCGCGGGCGGCGGTGCCCGCCGGAGCATCTCGAACCGCCCGGCGATGGAGCAGTCTTCTTCCTTGCGGCGCTGCATCTCGATCGGCATCGGCCATCCTTTGCCGATCAAATCTAGCAGACGCCCTGATCTGAATCAAAACGGGCCGAAAGCAAAAGCGCCCGGCCTTTGGCCGGGCGCTTCGGTTACCTGAGATATGCGTGCTCAGGCGCCGCGCATCATGCAGCCGGCGGCAAGCACGATGTAGGCGATGAGCATAATCCAGACCGATGCCAAGGGAATAAACGCAAGAACGCCAAGCGCGGCGAGCACGCCGATGATGGCGATGACAAGGGAAATAATGAAAATAAGCTGAGTGGGTGCACTAAGATTCATGTGTGGTCCCTCCAACAGGATTGCAACCTTGGCCGAAAACCGAACGTTTGCTGGGTTTTCAAGGTAACACTGTTACAGACACTGTTACGTGCCCGGTGCGGCCATGAGCACCGTATCAGATTCGCGCGACGGTGCCGTAAGCAGGCGGCGACCAAAGCCTCAAACCCCGGAGCAGATGCAGGCCGCCTGCGACGCCTTCAACGCTACCCACAAGATCGGTGACGTCATCGAGTGCTGGACCGGACCGCGAGAGGGCCGGCCGGTAGAATGCGAGATCCGACATCCCGCCTGCATTCTCGGCGGCCATACGCCCGTCGTCTACATCGCCGGCGGGGGCGGATGCGTCGCGCTTACTCATGTTGCCGATTGGGTGGCACCATGACAGGCCCTTTCGAGGCCCAGCGCGCCTGCTGGCTGCTCTACGAGATACTGGTCGCAGGGGCGCTCGTGCGCGAAGCGAGTCGCACGCGATGAACGTCGACGACGCCCGCAAGCTCCTCGCCGACGCCGGCTACACGCTCGCCGATCGCCCGCCAATGTCCCGATCCACCTTCACCAACGAGATCCTGCTGTCATGGCAGGACTTCGGGCCGATCGGCGTCATCTTCGAGATAGGAGGCGATACCAGCGCTGTCGAGGTCGATCAATTCATAGCTCTCGGCCGCAAGCGCGTCGGCCCCAGCCGAGTGGTCGTCATCGAGGCACCGCCGGGCAAATACCAAGTGGTGTGCGTCAAACCCAAGAAGAAGGGCTTTCCTCATCAGGAGTGGCACCACGGCGATTTCGACACCCGGCCGCTGGCGATCGCCGCGGCGAAGGAGCAGGGCAATCTGACTACCTTTGCCTACGTCTACAACGAGCATGGCGCCTGCTCCTACTGCAACGGCGGACCCCCGATTTTCAAACGCGACGGCTACAAACGGTGAGGAACCAGCCATGACAGCGCAGTACCCTTTGACGTGGCCAGATCTCATCCCCCGCCACAAGACGCGCGAGGCTGGCCGCTTCAAGATGACGCTACCGGCGTCGATCGCCAACGTTGAGCATTCGCTGCGCCGTTTCGGCGCCGACAGTGGCAAGGCTGCAAAGAACCTTGTCATTTCGTCCAACTACACGCTAACCGAACGCCGGCCGGCCGACCCAGGCGTTGCGGTCTGGTTCGTGTGGGACGAGATCCAAGTGTGCATCCCGATCGATCGCTACACCACGATCGAGGCGAACCTGCAGGCCATTCACCACGTCCTCGAGGCGAGGCGCGTCGAGATCCGGCACGGCACCCTTGCGCTCGTGCGTGCCTCATTCCGTGGCCTGCTGGCGATCGCCCCGCCGACCGGCAGCAGCTGGCGCGAGATCCTCGGCTTCAAGCCGGGCGACCACGTGATCGCACTCAACGTCAACGCTCGCTACCGCGAGCTCGCGAAGAATTCCGGGAATGAGCAGCGCCTGGCCGAGCTCAACGTCGCCCGCGATGCAGCTCTAAAGGAACTGGCCCCATGAAAATCACCCTGGAAAGCAAAGTCATCACGCTTGTTTCGGGCAACATCGAAATTCCCGGCAGCAAAGAAACATCACCAATGTACCGCCAACTTGGTTGGCAGTAACTGATATTGCCATGGCTGCTCGCATTTTCGCTTTTTTAATAACGCTTTGATTCTACAGTATTTTCATCTTCCCCATCAGCGGCGACTGTATTTTAGCATTGCATTAATTAAAGTTTTAGGCAATCGTTATATACCAAACTGCAAGGGAGGACGAGATGCGTCGACTAATCGTCGTGACGGGAACTCTATACTTGGCTGCAGCGTCAGTCGTTAACGCGCAGCAGACCCAATCCCAAGGGGTCACAGGCCCGATCACAATTATGAACATGAGCACTCTTCCGGAGGAGGTTAGAACTCCTCAGATGCCGCAAGAGGTCATCGACGCGGTTAAAGCAACGCCGACTGTGCAAGCCGTTCTTCCTATCCACAACTCTGAGACATTCGCCCAGCAAGTCATCAAAGCTGATGATATAGTTTTTGATGCTGGTGCCCATATGGTCTTCACTAACTTAACGGCGCCTTGGGTGGCCATAGTCGCTCACAGGATCAAGTTTCGTGATCCGTTTGGTTACTCGTTCATTGAACGGGATATGGGTGTTCAGGCGGGCGCAGCAGGGCAAGACGGTGACGCCGGCGCAAAAGGAGCCGACGATTTCGGGGAGCGCAACAGGCGGGGCAATGATGGCCATCCCGGTGGGGCTGGTGGTAGTGGCGGCCCTGGCGAGACGATCCAACTGCCAATTGTGTATATAATAGCAGAAAAGCTCTTGGACGATCATGACAAGGAGATACCGGCTGGAATACTGAACCTTGCAGTTCTCGTTCGAGGAATTGATGGCGGGACAGGAGGCTCTGGCGGCAGGGGTGGCAATGGAGGGCATGCGGGCAATGGCAAGCAGGGCGCCACTAGTCTCTTTGATTGTAAAGAGGGCCCTGGGCCAGGTGGAAATGGAGGCACATCAGGTCCTGGAGGAAAGGGCGGCCCGGCCGGGAATGGTGGCTCCGGGGCGACGGTGATCTTTGTATCACTTCCAACTGGCGGTGAAACCTTTAGCTACGCCCGAGTAAATAACCAGGGGGGCTTGCCCGGCTTAGTAGGCCGAGGAGGTGCGCCTGGTACCCCCGGTCCAGGCGGAGGTGGCGCTGGTCGGAATGGCTTTTGCGGGTCTTCCGGACCCGGCTCTTCAGGTTCGTATCCTAATCCGGCCAATCTAGGCGATGGAGATCCGGGTGTAGGCGGCAGCAAAGGCGAGATGTATGTGATAAAGATGAAGGACCTCGGCGGGTTTTTTTAGTCAGCAAACGCACCGCCGTTTCGAGCAGATTCCACCCTGATTGCAGCGCCGCTGGCCATATGGCCTGCGGCGAATTGGCTTAGCCCAACCGCTACTCCCTCTACACCTTCAACCCGTGGACCGGCATGCGACAGAGCGCAGCGTCGCGTCTATGGATTCGTCAGAGAAACCAACGTCGATTGCCGCTATCAGCCGCTCTCGTGAGCGCAAGGCGTCATGATGGGTCTTCGCATTGGCGTAAAAGGCGACGTGCACAGCTCCAGTCGCTTGGTCTACGTCATCGATCTCTACCCAAACCGGCTCAAGTTTGAAGTGCACGTCCCATTCGTCCATTGGGGCAGATTGCTGAAGCGTGTCGGATACGCCGTTGCAAAGGCGAGCCCAATCGTCCGGTCGGACGAGATCATAGTGGCTGCTCGTCAGTTGGATATACCCGCCTGCTACGCGACGTCGGCCCTTTGGCGCTGCCGGATCGACGTGGTGCCCTAGGTCACAACCGATGGAAAACAGAGATGTTTGCGTCGCCGCAATACGGACCAAAAAAGCTCTCAGGGCCTTCGAAGTCACGGCTTCCGCGATGCCGGCAGCCAACTCCGGTCGGCCGCGCAGATCCACAAAACCCCTGTTGCTACGTGTTGGGCTGAAGAACGCTGGATAGGGCACGCTGGTGTGCACCTCGTTGCTTTGCGAGTTTGTAATGTTCACCGGCATCGCTGGATCTCCGCTTAACCACATGGCAGCAGCAGTGATATCGAACTTGCCGCCTGAATCGCCACCGTGCATAGATGCGTGTGTGTGAGGAGATTATTCCCATGGCGCAGACTTCTATCGAGTGGACCGATGTAACATGGAATCCGGTCGCTGGCTGTTCAATCGAATCGGATGGCTGCAAATTCTGTTATGCGATGCGAATGGCTGCCCGCCTTGAGGCTATGGGGGTCGAAAAATACCGCGGACTGACCAGGAAAAGCGGCGGTCGCAGCAAATGGACTGGCAAGATATCGCTGGACGAGAAGGCACTTGCGGCGCCGCTTAAGTGGAGAAAGCCGCGTCGGGTAGGGCGCTCCTCGCCTCCCATCACGGCCGCAACCTCGAGCTCGTCCTCGACGGCGTTCCGGTCGAGCAGCAGCCTTATGCGCTTGATGATGTCGTCGGTCGGCCCGTCGGCAAGCTCCTGATTGGTCATGTATGGAATACTAAGCGCTCGAGCGCGCGCCTGCGCCGCCTCGAAGCGCAATCGGGCTTCACCCGAACGGCCGTCTCGGATGCCGCGCCAGTAGGCGGAGAGCTCGTTGTCCAGCTGCTCGACGATCTTGCCGGCGCGGATGGCGCGGGGATCGTCAACGATGGCTATCCCGGTCGAAATGCGGACCAGCCCGCGGCGATCGAACTCTGTAAATTCCTTTGGAACGCGGCGAACGAGATACCAGGCGCCGTCCACTTTGTGTGGTTTGGCCTTAGCCTGTTTGATCATCCCCGCCGCCCCATGGTTACACGTATTGTTACAGACGATAAGGCCCACAACGGGCGAAGGAGGTCAAGGTCTATGCGGAAAATGGCGGAAACCGGCGCTTCTCGGGCGGGAGGTTTGGCTCCTCCAACATGATTCGTACAAGCGCAGTCTATCAGGCGTGAGGCTCATACACCAATTAGCTGGCGCAATGGGTTTGCCGGATCGGCCAGCAGCTTTATAGCCAGCGCTAGGCAGATGATCACCAGCAGCGGCTTGATCAGCCGGGCGCCGATGCGGATGGCAAGACTGGCGCCGAGACGCGCACCGAGGAACTGGGCGACGCCCATCATCAGCCCGATCTTCCAGTAGATGACGCCGGCCACGGCAAAGACGATGAAGCCGCCGATGTTGGAGGCGAAATTGAGCAGCTTGGTGTGCGCCGTCGCCTTGAGCACGCCGAAGCCGGCGAGGCTGACGAAGGCAAGCATGTAAAAGGAGCCGGCGCCGGGTCCGAACAGGCCGTCATAGAAGCCGACCGCGGGTGCGACCGTCAGCCCGAACAGGAAGGGCGACAGGCGCTCGGTGCGGTCGACATCGTTCATGTTGGGTTTCACGGCGAAGTAGAGTGCGATGGCGATCAACAACAGCGGCAGCAGCGCCCGCAGGAGATCGCCGGGCACGAATGCTGCCAGCAAGGCGCCGACGGCGCTGCCGGCAAGGGCGAGAAGTGCTGACGGAAGCTGGCGGCGCAGATCGACATGGCCATTCATGGCATAGTGGATTGTCGCCGACGCCGTGCCGAAGATGCCTTGCAGCTTGTTGGTTCCGAGCGCTGCGACCGGCGGGAAACCGGCAAGCAGCAGAGCCGGGATGGTGATCAGGCCGCCGCCGCCGGCTATCGAATCGACAAAGCCGGCTGCAAAGGCGGCGAAGGCGAGCATGATGACGGTCTGGGTGGCGAGGTCGGACATCGGTACTAAAGGCATTCCGGCGGGAAAGGTGGTGCCGCGCCTTCGACCACGGCGACCCGGTTTGCGCAAGACCGTTTCCGCGTGACGTCGATCCAAGCGCGTTGCGCTTGGATTTTCTGTGTTGCATGTCATTATCCCAGTACCGCTGGGCGGACTTGGGAAGGGGACACTGTTGGCGATGGCTTTGCTCGATCAGATTCTTTCGATCTTCGACGGTGATCCCGGCGTGCGCAAGGTTGCCGACGATCCGGTGCTGTCGGCGGAACTCTTGATGCTGTTTCGCATGATACTGGCCGACGGTTCGGTGTCGGAGAGCGAGATGGTTGCCTTCCGGCGCATCTGCAAGGACGCTTTCGGCATCCCGGAAACCAGCATCGACGCGGTCATCGAATATCTCAACGAGTTCGGCTACGAGACCAACGGCTCGCAAGCCATCGCGCTGTTTCGCGATCTCGACGTCGAGCGGCGCAAGCTGCTGGCACGCCATATGGCGGAGATCGCCAAGGCAGATTCAAAACTGGCCGAGAGCGAGGTGCGGCTGCTGCGCCGCACGCTCGACCTGCTCGACATCAGCCCGGTCGATGTGGTGAAGCCGGAGGAGTGAGCCGGCTGCGGCTGCTCACCCTTGTTCCTGCATCCGGCGTGCGATCGCTCGATGCAAATCTGGCGCTGCCGCCACCAGCGCCTTTGCCGCCTCGGATTGCGGATGGTCGAGCACGTCGCCGGTCTTGCCGCGCTCGACGATCCTGCCGTCATGCATGACCAGCACCTCGTCGGCGATGGCGCGGGCGACGGTCAGATCGTGGGTGATGAAGAGATAGGCGATGCCGAGTTTCTGGTTGAGCTCGGCGAACAGATCGAGGATCTGGGCGCGGATCGAGACGTCGAGTGCGGAGACCGGTTCGTCGGCAACCACCAGCTTCGGCCTCGTGATGATGGCGCGGGCGATCGACAGGCGTTGGCGCTGGCCACCCGAAAACTCATGCGGATATTTGTCCATGTCGCTGACGCCGAGGCCGACCTCGTGCAGCGCATGCGCCACCATCTCGCGCCGCTCGGCTGAAGTTGGCTTCTTCTCCAGCACATGCAGCGGTTCGGCCACCAGTTTCTCGACCTTCTGGCGTGGGTCGAAGGAGCCGTAAGGGTCCTGGAACACCACCTGCATGTCGCGTCGCGCTGGCTTCAGCTCCGCTTCGCTCCTGCCGGTGATGGTCTCGCCGCGGAAGCGGATCGTTCCCGAGGTGGATTTGTCCAGCGCCAGGATCATGCGGGCAAGCGTGGACTTGCCGCAGCCGGAGCGCCCGACCAGCGCCACCGATTGGCCCGGCGCCAGCGACAAGGAGACGTCGTCGACAGCGCGGATGGGAGGCGCGGGTTTGAACAGGGAGGTGCGCCGCCCGGGATAGTCGCGCGTCACGCCTTCGACCTCAAGCAGCGGTTTGCCCTGGCCGGTGGAATGCGCCTTGGCGCGCGCCGGCACATGCATCGAGGCCAGCGCCAGCTGGCGCGTGTAGGGATGCAGCTGTTCCGACAGCGTGCGTGCGGTGTCGCCGGCCTCCATCACCTCGCCATGGCGCAGGATGGTGATGCGGTCGGCCATTTCGGTCACGACGGCGAGGTCGTGCGAGATCAGCAGCAGGCCCATGCGGTTTTCGCTGACAAGGCCGCGCAACAGGTCGAGGATCTGCGCCTGCAGCACCACGTCGAGTGCCGTGGTCGGTTCGTCGGCGATGAGCAGCTTGGGTTTGAGCGCGCAGGCAATGGCGATGACGACGCGCTGGCGCTGGCCGCCCGACAGTTCGTGCGGATAGCGCGACAGCGGGAATTTCGCCTCGGGCAGGCCGACGCGGTCGAGCATTTTGCGCGCCCGGTCCTCGGCCTCGGCGCGGCTCGCTTTGGTGTGCCAGCGAATGCCCTCAGCGACCTGCTCGCCGATGGTTTTCACCGGGTTCAGCGCTGTCATCGGCTCCTGGAAGACCATGCCGATATCGTCGCCGCGCAGGGCGCACATCTGGTCCTCGGTGGCGGCGAGGATGTCAATGCCGTCGAAGCTGACGCGCCCGCTGGCGCGCGCTGCGTGCGGCAGAAGCTGCATGACGGTCAGCGCCGTCATCGACTTGCCGGAGCCGGATTCTCCGACCAGCCCCATCACCTCGCCGGGCGCGACGGAGAGCTCGACCCCCTTCAGGATCGGCGTGTCGCCAATCGTCAGCGACAGGTTCTCGATCTCCAGCAGGCTCATCGCTGCCGCCGCGATTTCGGGTCGAGTATGTCGGCGATGCCGTCGCCGAGCAGATTGAGCCCGAGCACAGTGATGACGATGGCCATGCCGGGAAAGATCGCCATCCATGGCGCCACCACCATGCGCGTCTGCGCATCGAACAGCATGCGGCCCCAGCTCGGCATTGGCGGCTGGGCGCCGAGGCCGACATAAGACAGCCCGGCTTCGGCAAGGATGCCAAGCGCGAACTGGATGGTGCCTTGCACCAGAAGCAGCGTGGCGACGTTGGGCAGCACGTGTTCGATTGATATCTGCGTCTTGCTCTTGCCTGCGGCGCGCGCTGCAAGGATGAATTCGCGCGGCCAGATTGCCAGCGCTCCGGCGCGGGCGACGCGCGCAAACACCGGTATGTTGAAGATGCCGATGGCGATGATGGCGTTGATGGCGCCCGGTCCGAAGATGGCGGTGATCATGATCGCCGACAGCAGCGCCGGGAAGGCGAAGACGAGGTCGTTCAGCCGCATCAGCGACTCGTCGATCAGGCCGCCGCGAGCCGCTGCAAAGGCACCGAGCGGCACGCCGACGCCCATGCCGATGCCGACGGCGACCAGCGCCACGGCGATCGAATTGCGGGCGCCGACCATGATCATCGACAGGATGTCGCGGCCGAAATGATCGGTGCCGAACCAGTGCGCCGAAGAAGGCGCGAGCGTCTTGTCCGAAATCACCAGTTTGGTCACGTCATAGGGCGTCCAGACGTAGGAGATGAGCGCCATTGCCACAACCAACACCGTGATGACGAAGCCGATGAGGAAGGAGCGGTTGCGAAACGCCTTGGCCAGAATACTGCCCAGCGTCTCCTCGGGGATGTCGATGTGCAGCGTCATTGCCGGCCTCGAAGGCGCGGGTCGACGAACGCGTAGGAGACATCGACGACGAGGTTGACCGCGATGACGGCGACGACCAGCAGCATGACGATGCTTTCGACGACGATCAGGTCGCGCTGGGTGATCGCCTGGAACACCAGCCGGCCAAGGCCGGGCAGATAAAAGACGTTTTCGATGATGATGGTGCCGGCGATCAGGAAAGCGAATTGCAGCCCCAAAATGGTCAGCACCGGAATCATCGCGTTGCGCAGCGCATGCCGCCACAGCACGGCGCGGTAGGGCAGGCCCTTGGCGCGGGCAGTGCGGATATAGTCCTCGTTCAGCACCTCGATCAGCGCCGAGCGGGCGACGCGCGCCAGGATCGCCGCCTGCGGCAGAGCGAGTGCTACGGCCGGCAGCAGCAGTGATTTCAGCGCCGGCCAGACACCGGCGCTCCAGCCGGGAAAGCCGCCGGCCGGCACCAGCCGCAACCAGACGGCAAAGAGGTAGATCAGCATCAGCGCGAACCAGAAGTTCGGCACGGCGACGCCGAGCTGGGCGGCGCCCATGGCGATCGTGTCGCCGGCCCGGCCGCGCCGGCTGGCGGAATAGAGCCCGACGGGAATAGCGATGACGGTGGAGAGCGCCAGCGCGATCAGCGCCAGGGGTAGTGAAACGGCCATGCGTTCGCGCACAAGGTCGATGACCGGCACCGAATAGGTATAGGAGCGGCCGAAATCGAGGCTGAGCAGTCCGCCCACCCAATGGAGGTAGCGCAGGACCAGCGGCGCGTTGAGCCCCATCTGGTCGCGCAGCAGTTCGACCTGGTCGGCGCTGGCGTTGAGGCCAAGCATCAGCCGCGCCGGGTCGCCGGGCAGGATTTCGAGCACGGCGAAGACGACCATCGAGGCCAGGATCAAGGTCGCGATGGCGATGACGAGGCGTTTTAGGAGGTAGGCGGTCATGGTGGAGGCGTTGGTGCGTTGCGCGTGGCGACGACCGGGCAAAGGTCGCGTTCCCGCCCACCCCCCTCTGTCCTGCCGGACATCTCCCCCTCAAGGGGGGAGATTGGCAGTTTCAGCGCCGGGCCTCTCTCCGTAGCGTTGGTGATTGGCGAAAGCAGAAATGAGAGCGCAATCTCCCCCCTTGAGGGGGAGATGCCCGGCAGGGCAGAGGGGGGTGTGACGGAGCGCAAGCGCGGCCCTTTGGCCAACAGCCTCACTCGCTCCACTTCACCTTGGTCAGGTCATTCGCCTGGATCGGCGCGTTCTCCCACAGGCCCTGCAGCTTGGCGTCCCACACCCCGACCTTCGGCAGTTCGTAGAGGAAGCCAACCACGGCATCGTCGGCGAGTATCTTCTGCGCTTCGCCGAGCAGCGTGTTGCGCTTGGCGTCGTCGGAGGTGAGGTTCAGCTCGGCGATGATCTTGTCGAAGGCCGGGTTGTCGTAGTTGAAGTAATAGTCCTTGCGCGAATAGATATCGATGTCGTTGGGCTCGGTGTGGGAGACGATGGTCAGGTCGTAATCCTTCTTGGTGAACACCTGATCCAGCCACTGCGCCCATTCGACCGGAATGATCTCCAGATCGATGCCGACATCGCGCAGCTGCGAGGCGATGATCTCGCCGCCAAGCCGGGCATAGGAAGGCGGCGGCAGTTTCAGCGTCGCCTTGAAGCCGTTTTCCAGGCCAGCCTGTTTCAACAGTTCCTTGGCCTTGTCGACATTGTGCGGATAGAGGCCGGTGAGGTCGACATAGGCCTTGCTGGCGGGCGACATGTGCGAGCCGATCGGCACGCCGAGGCCGGCCGAGGCGCCGTCGATGATCGCCTTGCGGTCGAGCGCAAAGGCAATCGCCTGCCGCACCTCGAGCTTGTCGAAAGGCGGCTTCTTGTTGTTGATCGCGAGGATGGTCTCCCCCTCGGTCGAGCCGATCACCACCTTGAAACGTGGGTCGTCCTTGACCTGGGCGACGCTGTCGGGATCGAAGAAGGGAAAGGCCTGGATGTCGCCGGAGAGCAGTGCCGGCACGGCAGCAGCGGCATCGGGAACGATACGGAATTCGGCCTTGTCGAGGGATACCGGGGCACCCCAGTAGTTGTCCGATTTCACCAGCGTGATCGACGAGCCCTTGGCCCAGCTCTGGAATTTGAACGGGCCGGTGCCGATGGGCTTTTCCTTGTTGGTCTCGGCGCTCTCGGGCGCCACGATCACCGCGTCACCCCAGCCCATATTGTAGAGGAACGAGCCTTGCGGGTTCTTCAGCGTCACCTTCACAGTCGCCGGATCGACGACGTCGACCGTGTCTATTGCCGCGAACAGGCCCTTTTGCGCGTTGACGGAATTGTCGGCGCGGG
This sequence comes from Mesorhizobium neociceri, assembly GCF_013520985.1. Classification (GTDB taxonomy): domain Bacteria; phylum Pseudomonadota; class Alphaproteobacteria; order Rhizobiales; family Rhizobiaceae; genus Mesorhizobium; species Mesorhizobium neociceri. The sequence goes on from NZ_JACDTY010000001.1 coordinate 744,490, forward strand.
CGCGGTCGAGAGAGAATTTCACATCGCTGGCGTCGAAATCGGTGCCGTCATGGAATTTCACGCCGGTATGCAGCTTGAATGTATAGACCTTGCCATCGTCCGAGATAGCCCAGCTTTCGGCGAGATCGGGCAGCACTTCGCCGTTCGGGCCGATGCGGGTCAGGCCCTCGAAGACGTTGGCGTAGAGCACTTCGTCGATCGCCGCGGCCGCACCGGCAGTCGGGTCGAGATGCGGCGGTTCGAGCGTAATGCCGATCACTAGGTCGGTGCGCGCGGCATATGCCTGAGAGCTGGTGGCCAGCGCCAACAGCGCGGCGGCAAGAATGGTTTTCCACAATTTCATCGTGCAACTCCCAAATGCTCGGACCCTGGTGGATAGAAGCGTGATTTCGAGGTGGAGTAAATTGCGTTTCGTGCTCTGCAGCGGCGCCAGGAGGAATGTTTTTTCAGTTGATACCGGCGGGGTCAGCCGGTAGCCGTTCCTCTGAGCAGCACATTCAGCCCGATCGCCATCACCTTCGCTGACTCGACCATGTCCGAGATACCGACCCACTCGTCGGGCCGGTGGGCGAGATCCAAAATGCCCGGACCATAGGCGATGCAGTCATAGATGTGGCCGATACGGGCAATGTGCTTCTGGTCGTAAGTGCCTGGTGAAATGACATAATCCGGTTCGCGGTCGAAGATCGCCACGATGCCTTGCGCCACCGCCTTGACCACCGGCGCATCGCGCTCGGTCATCAGCGGCAGCACCTCCATCAAGTCGCGGATTTCATAGTCGAACTTTTTGCGCTCACGTTTCAGCCGGTCGAGGATGTCGGTCACCTCGCTTTTGACCGTGCCAAGGTCTTCCTCGAGCAGGAAGCGGCGGTCGATGGTCAGCCGGCAGGCATCCGGCACGTTGGGCGAGGGCAGGCCGGGGCGGAAATCCTCGGTCTGGCCGCCATGGATCGAGTTGATGTTCATGGTCGAGCGCTTTGCGCCTTCGGGCACCACCGGCATGCGCGTCACCTTGCGGTCGAGCGCCGGAAACAGTTCGTCCTCAAAGGCCTGCAGCACGGCGCCCATGTGGCGCACCGCATTGTCGCCGAGGAAGGGCATCGAGCCATGCGCGATCTCGCCCTTGGTCTCGATCTCCGCCCACCAGACGCCGCGATGGCCAAGGCAGATGCGGTCCTTGTTCAGCGGCTCCGGGATGATGACGTGGTCCACCTTGGGTTTCGAGAAATAGCCGAGCCCAGCCAGATGGGCGACGCCGCCGAAGCCACCGGACTCCTCGTCGACCGTGCCCGAGATCTCGATGGCGCCGGGAAAGTCGGGGAAAACCTCCATGAAGGCTTCGGCCGCGATGATCGAGGCGGCGAGGCCGCCCTTCATGTCGCAGGCGCCGCGCCCGTAAACCCGGCCGTCCTTCACCACGCCGGCAAAGGGATCGACGCTCCAGCCTTCGCCGGCTTCGACGACATCGATATGCGAATTGAAATGGACGCAGGCACCGGGCGAGCGGCCGTCGAAGCGGGCGACGACATTGACCCGCGGATAGCGGTCGGTGTCGCCCGGCGTGCCCTCGGCGCGGATGAATTCGGTTTCGAAGCCAAGTTTCCTTAGCCGGGCACCGACATATTCGGCGCAGGGTCGATAGGCTTCGCCCGGCGGGTTGATGGTCGGGAAGCGGATCAGGTCGACGGTAAGCTGGACCAGTTCATCGGAACGGTCGTCGATTGCTTTGAAGAGTCGTTCGTTCATTCCCGGATTTGAGCAGGCAAGGCGATGGTTTTGCAAGCGTCATGCCACTGGCGCCCAAACTACGTGTTGCAGCGGCAACTATAGCGGGAAAATCGTTCAAATTCGCTGCTTTAGATTGGCGATTTTATCAAGGAGTGTGTGTTAGTTCATTCACCTGCCGTTAAAAAGCTGAAAAATCGCGTGATGGCAGGCAAGGGGCATCAAAGGGGTTTGATCTCATGACTAAAATCGTTCTCATGGCGGCAGCTTTTGCTGCGATGCTGTTCGGCACGTCCATCGAAAGCCGGGCTGCTTCGCTGGTCGCCAGCATCGACGTCTCGTCGCAGACCATGACCGTCAGCCAGTATGGCCAGGTGCTCTATCGCTGGAGCGTCTCCACCGCGCGCCGCGGCTACTTCACGCCGCCCGGTACCTATCGGCCGCAACGGACGGCGCGGATGTGGTATTCGAAAAAATACCACATGTCGCCAATGCCTTATTCGGTGTTCTTCCATGGCGGCTACGCCATCCACGGCACCAATGCGGTGAGGCAGCTTGGGCGTCCGGCCTCGCATGGCTGCGTGCGGTTGCATACGGCAAATGCCGCGACCTTCTATTCGATGGTGCGGGAAGTCGGCTTCGGCAACACCCGGATCGTGGTGACGAACTGACGCCCTAAGATTGACGCTGCCGCTGGCCGGCGGCGTCTTTGGACTGTCCGCGCCGGCGGCGACGCCTGCCTGAGATTTCCCATCTCTTGTGGAACCACATCCACTGTCCCGGGTCCTCGCGAACCCAGCGCTCGACGACGTCGGCGAGCAGTTGCGTGGTGGCTGGGACGTCGACACTGCCGCTCTCATTGCGCGGTAGAGTGAGCTTGTCTTCGATTTCGAGGCGGAAACGGTTGCCGGGCAACCGGACGCAGCGCGCCGGATAGACGTCGCAATCATAGTGGCGGGCGAGCATGCCCAGAACCGGATTGCTCTGGCACGGGCGGCCGAAGAAGGTCGTCTCCAGTCCGCTTGAGAATTTCTGGTCGACCAGAACGCCGATATTGCCGCCATTCTCGAGAATGGACGCCAGCGCGAAGGAGGCGCCGGTGGAGGACGGCAGCAGCGCGCCCATGCTCGAACGGCGGGTCGAGTGGATGTAGTCGGCGAGGTACGGGTTGTTGGGCGGGCGAAACAGTGCCGTGATCTGCATGCCGAAGGTGGCGGCCGCCACCGGCAAAAGCTCGAAATTGCCGAGATGGCCGGTGAACAGGATGTGCGGCTTCTGCTCGGTGGCGATGTGCTTGAAGTGGTCGGCGCCACCGACTTCGACGCGCCCGGGCGTCGTCGCATTCGGGTCATAGTCGAAAAGCGCATCGAGGAAGATGTATTCGGCGGCAAGCCGGGCCATGTTGCCCCACATATCGGAGGCGATGGCCTCGATCTCGACATCGCTCTTGTCGGGGTAGGCCAGACGCAGATTGTTGATGGCGACGCGGTGGCGTCCGACCCGCGGGCCGATCCGCCGGGCGGCGCGGTCGGCGAAATTGAGCGCCCTGTCGGCAGGCAGCAAGCGCAGCAGCGAGATGATCAGCATCGCGGCGCGCGCCGTCACCCAGTGGTCCAGCTGGCGCAGCCGGCGGCCATAGCGGAACATGAAGTCCCGGCGGGCTTTCTTGAACACCTTGCTGACCATCGTCCTAGGAAACGCGCAGGATGATCTTGCCGAATACGTCGCGGCCTTCCATGCGCTTCAGCGCGGCGTCGATGCCGTCGAAGCCGACTTCGGTGTCGATAACCGGGGCAACCTGACCCACCGCCATCTTCTGCATGGCGTTGGCCATGTTCTCCATGCGGCAGCCGAAGGACCCGAGCAGTTTCAACTGCTGCTGGAAGAGCTGCATCAGATTGATCTGCGTCGACACGCCGGAGGTTGAGCCGCAGGTGACCAGGCGGCCACCGCGCTTCAGGCACAGCATCGAGGCGGCAAAAGTGTCGGCGCCGACATGTTCGAAGACGACATCGACGCCCTTCTTCTTGGTCAGCTTGCGCACGACGCCTTCGAAACGGTCGTCGCGGTAGTTGATGACATGGTCGGCGCCGAGCGCCTTTGCCTTGTCGATCTTGTCGTTCGAGCCGACCGTGGTGATGATGGTGCAGCCCATCCGCTTGGCGAGCTGGATCGCCGCCGAGCCGATGCCGGAACCGCCGGCATGGATGAGGATGGTCTCACCGGGCTGCAGCTTCGCATTGTCGAACAGCATGTGCTCGACGGTGCCGAAGGTGACGGGGGCGACAGCGGCGCCGACATCGGTCACGCCCGGAGGGGCAGGGACCAGCAGGCGAGCCGGCAGGTTGATCTTCTCCTGGGCAAAACCGTCGAGATGGAAGCCGTGTACGCCCGAGACATGTTCGCAGAGATTGTCGCGGCCTTCACGGCAGGCACGGCAGAGGCCGCAGGTGCGGGCGCCGTAGATCGACACCAATTGTCCTGGCAGCAGGCTGGAAACGCCGGGGCCGACGGCCTCGACCTCGCCCGAAGCTTCGGCGCCGACGACCAGCGGCAGCTTGCGCTTGGCGAAGGCCATGCCGCGCCAGCCCCAGACGTCGATATGGTTCAGCGCCACCGCCTTGATGCGCAGCGTGACCTCGCCCAGTGCGGGGGGCGGCGGGGGCGGCAGGTCCACCGTTTCAAGACGGCGGTCCTCGATAAGTTGCAGTGCGCGCATAAGGCCTGTCGGGTTCTGTTGGAGCGGAAGTGGCTCGCTTAGACCGGTTCCCGCGCCATGACAAGGCAGGTGTTCTGGCCGCCGAAGCCGAAGGAGTTCGACAAAACCGTGCCGACTTCGGCATTGCGCTTCTTGTTCGGCACCACGTCGAGCACGATTGCCGGGTCGGGATTGTCGTAGTTGATGGTCGGCGGAATGACGCTTTCGCGCATGGTCATCAGCGAAAACGCCGCTTCGACCGCGCCGGCGGCCGACAGCGTGTGGCCGATCATCGACTTGTTGGACGAGACCGGCATCGAGCCGATCCGTTCGCCGAACACGGTCGATAGCGACAGATGCTCCATCTTGTCGTTTTCCGGCGTCGAGGTGCCATGGGCGTTGACGTAGTCGATTTCGTCCTTGCTCAAGCCGGCATCGGCAAGGGCGGCTCGCACCGCGGCGATCGCCGGCGAACCGTCGGGCTTGGAGCGGGTGCGGTGGAAATCGTCGGCCTTTTCACCGCAACCGCGCAGAATGCCGAGAACGCTGGCGCCGCGGGCAAGGGCAGCCTCAAGCGATTCCAGCACCAGCGCGCCGGAACCTTCGGCCAGTACAAACCCGTCGCGGTCCTTGGAGAAGGGTTTTGAGGCCTTTTCCGGGATGTCGTTGTGGGTCGACAGCGCCGACAGCAGCGAGAAGCGGATCAGCGCCTCGGCCGTCGCCGAGCCGTCGGCGCCGATCGACAGCGCCCGGTCGCATTCGCCGCGACGGATCGCCTCGACGCCAAGCTGAATGGCGGTGGCGCCGGAAGCGCAGGCGGTCGACAGCGTGATCGGCAGGCCGCGCGTGCCAAAGCGGTCGGCCAGCCGGTCGGCGATCGCACCGAACTGTGTGGTTGCGAAAGTATCTGTTTCCTTTAGTCCGCGCGCCACCCTGAGCAGCCTTTCGGCGCCGGCACCCTGGCCGTCGGAATTGTAGAGCGAGAAGCGGTCGTGCCAGTCGAGTTCGACCGGGGGCGAGGCGAGAAAGAGCGGCCCACCGAAGTCGTTGGAATCGAGACCGGACTCGGCCACCGCCTCATTCGCGGCGGTTTCCGCCAACTCGTAGGTCAGCAGGCTGGCGCCCTTTGAGCTTGAATCCAGGAAGTCGACCATGCCGGAGATGCGGGTGTTGAGGTGGTCGACTGGAAAACGGGTGATCGGGTGGATGCCCGACTTGCCGGAGGTCAGCGCTGCCCAATTGTCTGCCTTGCCGATGCCGAGCGAGGTCACCACGCCGATGCCGGTGACGGCGACGATCGGCCTGCCCATGTGATCTCTGAGATTGGCCATCCGGAACCTCTTAACTTTGCAGCATGATCGCGTAGCGCCGCTTTAAGCAGCGTTGACCAGCGCCATGCCCTCGAATTGGTGATAGCCGATCGCCGTTGCAAGCACGGTTTGCGGAATGCCTTCGAACGGCTTCTCGGTCGCGGCATCGAAAACGGGATAGGCGGCCTTGCGGTCGACAGCCAGCGCGGCAAGCGCCACGGCGAACGGAAACTGCGCTTCCTTCATGTGCCCGGTCAACGTCGCGAAGCCGCGCGCCGATATCGCCGGATTGGCATCGAGCGCCGCCTTCTCGGCCGATGTTGCCGTGTGCGCGCCGGAGGCGCCGGACAGGGCAAGCAGCTTGCGGCTGGGGAGCGCCGCCTGTTTGAGCAATGCCGCGATCTCGGCGTCGAGTTCGCCGCGCGAGCGCCGGGCGCGGCCGGAGACGACCGGTCCGAGCTCGGCATAAATCTTGCGGCCACGGCTTTCCGCGTGTTCGCGCTGTTCCAGCACCAGGAATGCGCCGCCGGAGCCGGAGACCAGGCCGCCGCCCTCGGCGCCCTGTCTTTGCCAGACGGGCTTCCACGGGCCGCGATGCAGATAGCCGGCAAGCTCATAGCCGAGCAGCATGTCTGAATGTTCGGTCTGGAAGGCGCCGCCGACTAGTATATGCGTCGACTGTCCCGAGCGGATGCGCGCGGCGGCCGTCTCGACGGCGGCAACGCCGGCACCTTCCTCGCCCATGAAGGTCCTGGACGATCCCGTCACCTTGTGGACGATGGAGATGTTGCCGGCGAGCAGATTGGAGAGCTGTGCCAGGAAAAGCGTCGGCCGCAACTCAGTGGTCAGCTTCTCATTGAGCAGAACGTCACGGTCGTTGCGGCTTTCCGAAGCGGCGAGGATCGCGGCATCGACCGCCTCGTCGCGCTCGCCGCCACCGGCGGCGACAACCATGTCCATGGTCGTGCAGAGCTCGTCATTGCCCTTGATGCCGGCATCGTCCAGCGCCAGGCCGGCGGCATAAGTGCCGAGCCGCTGCCAGGTTTCCATCTGCCGCTGGTCGCCGCGCTTGGCGATCTGCAGGTTCCAGTCGATCTCGGGCAACGGATGCACGGTGTAGGGCGCAAAGCGCGCGGCCTCAATCACCGGCTGCAGGCCCGGCTGCGCCAGCTTCTGCCAGTGTGCGTCAGGGCCTTCTCCAAGCGAGGAGACAAGGCCGATGCCAGTGATGACGACGTCGCGGGGGCTGCTCATGAGCGGCTTTGTGGGTCAGGCGGCGCAGCCCGTCAAGGCCGCGCGCTTGCCCGATCTCAGGCGGTCTTGGCGGCGACCAGCGCGTCGATCTTGGCGCACAGGTTCTTCATGACGAAGTAATCGTCGGTCGAAGCCTTGCCGTCATTGACTTCCTGGGTCCACTTTTCCAGCGGCACCTTGATGCCGAATTCCTTGTCGATGGCAAAGACGATGTCGAGAAAATCGAGGCTGTCGATGCCGAGATCGTCGATCGTGTGGCTCTCGGGGGTGATGGTGTCGATATCGATCTCGCTGGTGTCGGCAATGATCTTGGCGACTTTCTCGAACGTGGTGGACAAGGGCTCTTCCTTCGGTTGCGGGCGGAATCTGTCCGCATCTGGTTTGGGCGCTGTCTAATCGGTTTTTCCCGGCAGGAAAAGGCCTGATGCGCCGGGCGCAGATGGGATGGCCTTCCCATAAAGACAAGAAGGGCCGCCCGATAAGCCGGCGGCCCTTCCGATTGACGTTACGTCAGCTCAGTTTTCGCGGAGCTTGACGATGTCGTTGAGCAGTCCGCCCGTCCCGTTGTGGACGGTCAGCCGCTCGACCTTGCCGGCGATGGTTTCCAGAGCCTCGAGCTCCTTCAACCGCAGCATCACCGGGTTTTCGGCCATCACCCTGGCCGTGTTGAGGAGCGAACGCGTGGCGTTCGTCTCCTCGCGGCGGCGGATGACGTTGGCCTCGGCCTGCTTTTCGGCCGAAACCACCTGGTTGAGGATTTCGCGCATCTCGCCCGGCAGGATGACATCCTTGAGGGCGATGTCGCTGACCTCGACCCCGATCGCGGCCATGTCGGCACGGACCTTGGCCGCCGCCTCCTCATCGACCGTCACCTTCTTTTCAAGGATCTGGTCGAGCGTCAGCGCGCCAAGCGTCTTGCGGAAGGCGTACTGCAGGGCGCGGTAGAGGGCTTCGGAGAAGTCCTTCACCGTGCTCACCGCCTTGACCGGGTCGACGACCTGGTATTCGGCGGCGATGTTGACCCGGATCGTCACCCGATCCTTGGTCAGCACTTCCTGCCCGGCGACATCGAGCGACTGGCGCTTGAGGTCGACGACCTTCACCTGAACCATGCGTCCGACGTTCCAGAACGCATGCACGCCCGCGGCCAGCGTGCGCACCAGCACGCCGTCGACGAACAGCAGTCCGGCCTGACCATCGACCACCGGATGGACGAACATCAATTCCGTCTTCCGGGCCTGACCGAGCCGGCGCATCAGCGCCGGGTCGATGGCGAGATCGTTCGCAGTGTCGACCGATGCCACCTTCCACGGACCGGCATCCGTCCACAGCACCAGCTTGCGATCCGGCGCCAGAACGGCATGGAGGTTACCGTCACGCTCGATGACGGCAACATCCGTGCGTCCGGTGCGAACGACGGTGAAATGACGCGCGGCCACATCCGGGAGCTTGTCGAACAACGCCTTCTCGTACGCCGAAACGAATTCCGGGTTCTTCAGATCGTGCCGCGACACTTCCAGGCGTCCGCGCCGGTTGGCGAGCGAATGCTCACCCGGCAGTAGGACAGCCTTGATCTCCCCCTTGTAGAGGGTGAGGGCACGTTCGTTTTCCTTTACGAGGACGCGCTCGCGTCCAAGAACCTTGTCGAGAATAGTCGTCATTGTCTTACTCCTGTCGGGCATGGCCCCATGCGAGGCGTCACGTCATGCGTCGATCTTCCCTTCGTTTCTCGTTTCACTTCGTCGTCGTCCCCGCACGAATGATCCGGAGACCGGGTGGCATCAAATCGTGGCGGACCTTCGGGAGCGGATCGCGGGGCAGCGAAGCGGACGCCGGAGGCCGAAGCCTCCCTTGCCGGCGACACTGCGCCTTGATCATCACCGCGGGCCTGGCCGCGAGCCGATGGCGTCAGATCTTTCGAACCGGCCTTGGCCCGTGGGCTTCGGCGGCTGGTCAGGTCTTCAGCATTCCGGTCCCCGGACCGTTTTTTCAGATAACACCGTGAAAGGGTGGTGGCCTGTCAGCCATTGGAGAAGGATTCGAACCTTCGACCGTCAGATTATGAGTCTGATGCTCTACCCAAACTGAGCTATCCGTGGTGCAGACAGCAGGATTCGAACCTGCGACCTCCGGACCCAAATCCGGCGCTCTCCCCCTGAGCTACATCCGCGATCCCAATCCCCAAAGCGGCGCCGTATACAGGGCGGCAAAGCCGCCTGCACGGGCGGAGACGAAAGCTCCAACCGTTGTGCTCGCTTCGGTTTTCGTGACCGGGAGCGCGCCTATAGACCCTGCGACGGGTTGTCGCAAGCGGCATTGTGGCGGCTTCTTTGCGGCTTCTTTCGGCGGTGGTATTTCGGCAACAGTGCGCGGGGGCTGACAGGCTGCTCAGAAGGTGACGCGGCCGAGCACGCGCAGGCCGTCGCCTTGCGGTTCGACCACCACCGCTTCGCCTTCGCGCGGCGACACTCCGGTCAACGCCTGGATGTTTTCGAGATGCGTGACCATGACCAGATTGTCGGAACCGGAATAGGCGCGGATTTCCTTCATCACCGCGTCGAGCTGTGCCGCCTTCTCGATCGGATCGTTCTTCAGGAGGTCGAGCGGTGCAAAAAGCTCCGGTTCCGCTTCGAAGGCGATGCGGGCGGTGTCGAGGCAGCGGCAATAGCGGCTGGACAGCACGCGCTCCACCGGGGCGGAACGAGCGCCGAACAAGGCGCCAATCTTGTTTGCTTGCTGCTTGCCGCGTGCCGACAGATTGACCTGGGTCGCACAGTTGCCGATGTCGAAATTGGCGGGGTCGGTGGTGCCGGTGACCAGCGCATGGCGAAGCAGCACGACACGGCCGCCGTCCCGCAGCAGCGCCCAGCCGGCGTCCGTCGCATGGGCGACGGCAGGGACGGCAAGCAGGAACAGCGCCAGCAAAAATCGAATCATCGAAACCTTTCCGGGAGCCAGATGTCGGCTCCGGTTGTTCTGATATAGGGACCTGAAAGCCGGCACAAAGACAAGCGAAAGGCAGACGCTCCGCCGGTAGCTTCACTTTTTCGCCATCTGCTTCTTCGCCAGATCGATCTTCTGGTCGGTGAGCGGGATGGGGATCGTGTAGCCGGCTTCGGTAAAGCCCTGCTTGGCGTTCTCGAAGAATTCGATCGCCTTGAGATATTCCGGCTTGCCTGCGCCATAGCTGGCGCGGTTCCAGTGGACGTCACCGAGATTGTTTTGCTCGAAGGCCCACTGCAGTGGCTGACTTTCGCGCGTAAACACCTTCAGCGTCGCCGTGAACGCCGCCTCGGCGTCATTGAGATATTTGTCGGTCCGCTGGAGATTGCCGAGATTAAGCAGGCTCATGCCGATGCCATTTTGAGCATTGGCCCAGTCGACCGGTGCGGCCTCGATGGTGAGTATTTCAAGCGCTGCCCGCCGCGCCGCAATCGAATCCTGCAGGGTCTTGGGATCGGAATTGCTCATGCTCAGCCAGTGCAGCGTCGAGCCCAGGCCAGCCTGGGCCAGTGCCCATTGCCGCGGATTCGTCTCGCGCTTGTATTCGCGCAACGCATTGCCGTAGGCGTCGACCGCAGCGCTGTAGTGCTCGGGCTTGTCGGTCACGCCGCCCAGCAGCTGCAGCGTGTTGCCGAGATTGTAGTAGCTCATGGCCCAATCTTGCGGGAATTTTCGTCGGACATAAACCTGCCGGGCGGCCTGGAAGGCTGCCGCCGACTGTTCCAGCTTGGCCGCATCACGTGTCCGCTGGCCAAGCGTCTGATAGATCGAGCCGAGATTGTTCTGCGCCGAGGCCCAGTCCATCGGGAAGCGCTGGCGGGTGAACACGGTCAGCGCGTCGTCATAGGCGGAAGCTGCTTCGTCGAGCGTAGCCGTGCCCATGTCGTAGCGGGCGACGCCAGTGAGTGCATTACCGAGGTTGAGCCGGCTGGTGGCCCACGACACCGGGAAGGTTTCGCGGGTTCGCACTTCGAGTGCGGCGCGGAACGCGGCGGCCGCCTCACTGATCTTGGCCTTGTCGTTGAGCTGGATGCCGAGCGTCACCAGCGTGTTGCCGAGATTGTTCTCGACCATCGCCCATTCCACGGGGGCTTTCTCGCGCGTGTATTCCTCGAGCGCGAGCCGGTAGGCGGCTTCCGCGTCCTTCAGATGCTCGCCGGCGGGCTCGCGTTCGGAAAGGGCATAGAGCGCCAGGCCGAGATTGTTCTGCGACGCGGCCCAGTCGAGCGGCAGCTTGTCGCGCGGACGCTTTTCCAGTGTGGCGCGCATTGCCGCCACCGCATCGTTCAGGAGCTTGGGATCGCTTTCGCGTTCCCCAATCTTCAAGAGCACGTTGGCCAGGTTGTTCTGCGCCGCAGCCCAGTTGCGATCATCTTTCTCGCGCTCGAAGACGGCAAGCGAATCGCGGAAGATATGCGCCGCCTCTTCCAGATGCGCGGTCTCGGTTTCGCGTTCGCCGATGGTTTGCAGCACGACCGCCATGTTGTTGCGAGTGATTGCCCAATCGCGATTCTGTTCACCGTTGGGGATGAAGTTCAGGATGACATGATAGGCCTCGATGGATTGTTGCAGGGCATTGAGGTCGCCCGTGGCGTAGCCAAAAGCGTTCAGCGCCTCGGCTTCCTGGTTCTTGTAGTTCCAGCGCAGCTTTTCATCCCACTTCTCGACCAGCGAGAACGCCTTGGCATAGTCGTTGGCGGCGGATTTGTAGTCGAAGACCAGTGCCGCGGCGTCGGCGCGTTTGGCGTAGACGGCGGCGTCGGCGATGCGCTTTTTCCGAAGCAGATCCTCGGCCTGGTCGACTGCACCGCTGTTTTGCTCGACCCGGGCGACAGCGTCATCAAGGAATTTACGGGCCGTCACCATGGCGCCCTGGCTGATGGCCTTGTCGGCCGAGGCGACGAGGCGCGAGATTTCGGGATCGTCGGTGCGCAGCGCCGCGCGTTCGGCCATCATCTTTTTCAGGCGCTCGGCCTGGCCGTCCAGCACCTTCTGCAGGTCGTTCGGATCTTCGGGGATCTTTTCCGTGCCGAGCGCCTTGAGCACGCCATAGAGCGCATCGAGCGGCACGTCGTCCTTGAGCGAGGCCAGCTCCACCTGCGCCCGCTTGGGGTCGGGCAGGTCGGAAATGGTCAGCAGCAATTGCCGCCGCTCGCCAGTGATCAGCCCGTCATCGCCAGTCGGCTCCGGTGGCGCGACGCCGAAATAGAGCAGCCGGCGCAGGCTCTCGCTGACCCATGGGCGCTGCTTCGCCTTGGTGTCGAGATAGACCTCTTCGGTCACCATGCGCATGACCGAACCGAATTCGGTGCCCTTCATCGCCGTGAGATGACGCAGCAGCGCCGCAGCGTAGGGGCTGTTTTCGCCGGCGGCGCCGTCGAGCGCCGGGCGGCCCGGTTCGGCGGCAAAGCCAACCACGGTGCCGAGGCTGGCATCGTCCACTGAGGCATTGGCGAGCGCCTTGGCGCCGCGCATCGGTTCGAGCCCGCCGGCGCCGATGGGCTCGGCGGAGGCCGTCGGCCCTAGGCGCACAACTGCATCTGGCGGAAACGGATTGGTGCGGCAGGCATCGAGCAGCACGATCGTCACCGGCACGGTCTTCTTCAACTCAACCATGACGGCCGAAATCGGCACCAGCGCCTCACCGGCATTCTTCAGCGACGACACGTCGGCGTCGACCGGCACCAGATAGTTCTCGCCGCCGGCTTCGATGCCGTGGCCGGAATAATAGATGAAAGCGACGTCGGCGCCTTCTGCGTCCTCGACAAACCGGTCGAGGTCGCGCTTCAGCTTGGCGGCGTCACGATCGGTGACGTTGCGGGCATCGAAGCCGAGGTCGGTCAGCATCTTGGCCATGTCGCGGGCGTCGTTGGCCGGATTTGCAAGGGCGGCGATATGGTCGTATTTCGACTGGCCGATGATCAGCGCCACGCCCTTAAGGCTTTTGGTTTCGGCAGCCTGAACCGCTGATACGGCAAGGCAGAACAGCACGGCGACGAGACGCGTCAGCCGCCGGACACAATTGCCATTTGAAGTGCCGACAAAGGCCATTTGTCGTGTCGTCCGCCCGATGATCCAAACCCTCTATAAGCCTGCCAGCCGACGATGATCAAATTCGGGCGCGATTGCGCCGCGACCATGGCTCGCTTATCCCTCGGGAAATGTCTGCACTTACCGAAACCGTCCTCTTCGTCTTCAGCCTCGTCGCGCTCGGCTATGTCGCCGGGTGGACCGGCTATCTCAAGCCGGCGAGCGGCGAGGGGATATCGGAGTTCGCCGTCAACGTGGCTATGCCGCTCCTGTTGTTCCAGACGATGGTGAGGTCCGACTTCCACGGGGTGGCGCCATGGCCGCTATGGTTCGCCTATTTTACGGCGGTCGCCATCACCTGGGCCGCCGGCCATCTGGTCACCACGCGCATTTTCGGCCGGGATGCCCGCGCAGGTGTCGTCGGCGGCGTGTCGTCGGCGTTTTCCAATGTCGTGCTGCTCGGCGCGCCCTTTATCCTCGGCATATTCGGCGCCGATGGCTTCGAGGTGCTGTCTCTGCTGGTCTCGGTGCATCTGCCGATCATGCTGATGGCCTCGATCGTGCTGTTCGAGATATTCGGCCGCGGCAGCGGCGAACCCGTGCATCCTTTGCGCGTTATCCGTCGCTTCCTCAGGCGGCTGTTCATGAATCCGTTGGTCATTGGCATTCTGGCGGGGCTTGCATGGCGCATCACGGGTGCGCCGCTGCCTGATGTAGCCACGCGCCTGGTCGATGCGCTGGCCGGTACGGCGGGGCCGGTGGCATTGTTCGCCATGGGGCTCAGCCTCCGCCGCTTCGGCATTTCGGGGAATGTCAGGCCGGCGCTGGCGCTTTCGGCACTGAAACTCTTCCTGATGCCGGCGCTGGTCCTGGTCTTCGTCTGGCTGCTCGGCCTGCCGCCCTTGACGGCCAAGGTGGCGGTGATGGTGGCCGCGATGCCATCCGGCGTCAATTCCTACCTGATCGCCGTGCAGTTCAACACCGGCCAGGCGCTGGCGTCGAACCAGATGACCATTGCCACCGCCTGCGCCGCTCTCACCACGACTTTCTGGCTGACGGTGGTTGTCCATGTCTTTGGCTAAGGTACGTCGATATTCAGGTGATGCCGGCCTGCGAGCGAAGGCTTCCTGCGCTTCCGGTACTCACGGACCAAATGTCCGCTCCGTTCCGGTTCTCGGAATCCCTCGCTCTCGACTCGGCCTGACCTGAATCTCAACGTACCTTGAACGACATCCGCCAACGGGCTCTCGTCTTGCGCTGGCCCAACCCCTATATGCCATCTTGCAATTGCTTGCGGGGCTTGCCCTCGGTAAAGAGCAGTGGCTCAAAGTCATGAATTCATGACTTGGCGTGCCGGCACCGATGCGCACGCTCATCGATCAAATCCAGCGACGGCCCGTCAGCGCGCCGAACGGAGGCTAGACCATGCTTCAGAAAACCAGCCATTTCATGCGCCAGGCCAATCTCATCAATGGCGAATGGGTGCAGGCCGACAGCGGCCAGACAGTCGACGTCAACAATCCGGCCACCGGCCTCAAGATTGGCACCGTGCCGAAGTCGGGCAAGGCGGAAACCCGCCGCGCCATCGAGGCCGCCGCCGAAGCCTTCAAGACCTGGCGCAAGACCACTGCGCTCGAACGCTCGAAGCTCTTGCGCAAGCTGCATGACGCAATGATGGACAATCAGGACGTGCTGGCCGAACTGCTCACCATCGAGCAGGGCAAGTCGCTGGCCGAATCCAAGGGCGAGATCGGCTCGGCCGCGTCCTACATCCTGTGGTTCGCCGAGGAAGGCCGGCGCACCTATGGCGACGTCGTGCCGTCGCCGTGGGGCGATCGGCGCATCCTGGTAACCAAGGAACCGGTCGGCGTCATCGCCGCCATCACGCCGTGGAATTTCCCGTCCTCGATGCTTGCCCGCAAGCTTGGCCCGGCACTTGCGGCCGGCTGCACCGCCGTGGTCAAGCCGGCCTCGCAGACGCCGTATTCCGGTCTTGCCTGGGGCGCTCTTGCCGAGGAGGTCGGCTTCCCCAAGGGTGTCGTCAACATCCTGACCGGGTCGGCCAGCGAGATCGGCGACGAGATCTGCGCCAACCCGCTGATCTCGAAGATCACCTTCACCGGCTCGACCGAGGTCGGCAAGCTCCTGATCCAGAAATCGTCGGTGACCGTCAAGAAAGTGTCGATGGAACTCGGCGGCAACGCGCCGTTCGTGGTCTTCGACGACGCTGACCTCGATCGCGCCGTCGCCGGCGCCATCACGGCGAAGTACCGCAATTCCGGCCAGACCTGCGTGTGCACCAACCGCTTCCTCGTGCAGGCCGGTATCTACGACAAGTTTGTCGAGAAGCTGGTCGCCGCCAGCAACAATCTCAAGGTCGGTTCGGGCCTCGAAGAGGGTGTGCAGCAGGGGCCGCTGATCGACGTGAAGGCGGTCGAGAAGGTCGAGGAATTCATCGCCGACGCCACGTCCAAGGGCGGCAAGGTTGTCGCCGGCGGCAAGCGCCACGCGCTTGGCGGCTCGTTCTTCCAGCCGACGGTCATCGCCAATGCGAAGCCTGACATGCGCTTCATGAAGGAAGAGATTTTTGGCCCGATCGCCCCGGTGTTCAAGTTCGAGACCGAGGAAGAAGCCATCGCACTCGCCAACGACACCGAGTTCGGCCTTGCCGCCTATTTCTACACCGGAGATCTCGGTCGCGCCTTCCGCGTCATGGAAGGTCTGAAATACGGCATGGTCGGCGTCAATGAAGGCCTCATCACCACGCCGGAAGCGCCGTTCGGCGGCGTCAAGGAATCGGGCCTCGGCAAGGAAGGCGGACATCAGGGCATCGAGGATTATCTCGACACCAAATATGTCTGCATCGGCGGCCTCGGCCTCTAACAGCGTAGACAGATGGGGCAGGCCGCGCGCCTGCCCTTGCCAGACGACATTCAGCCAGCCTAGAGCGGTTCACCGTTTCACGGAAACGTCAAACCGCTCTATTTCTTTGTTTGAAGCATTCCGAGACGGAAAACCGTTTCACACTTTTCCTGGAATTGCTCTAAGTCCATGGATCAACGAACCGACGTTTGGGCACAGCGATGAAGGACGGCGAAGTCTTCGGCACGACGCAGGCGGGCGAACCGGTGCGCCGTTTCACCATCCGGGGCGGCGGCATCAGCGCCAATATCATCGGGCTCGGCGCCATCATCCAGGATTTGCGGCTTGCCGGTCACGATGCGCCGCTGGTGCTCGGCTATGACCGCTTCGAGCCCTACGAGACCGACCGGGCCTTCTTCGGCGCGGTCGTCGGCCGCTATGCCAACCGCATTCGCGACGGCCGCTTCACCATCGCCGGCCAGCGTTACCAGACCGAACGCAATTTTCTCGGCAAGCACACGCTGCATGGCGGTTCGCGGGGCTATTTCCACCGGCCATGGACGGTCTCGCTGCATGGCCGGGACTTTGTCACGCTGACCCTGCACGATCCCGACGGCACGATGGGCTTTCCCGGCGCGCTCGACGTGACCTGCACCTATCGGCTGAAGATCCCCGGCACGCTCTCGATGGAGCTGACCGCCACCTGCGAAGAGCCGACGCTGTGCAATCTGGCGCAGCATTCCTATTTCAATCTCGATGATGGCGGCACCAGTGACATTCTCGACCACCGGCTGATGCTGAATGCCGGCGCCTATACACCGGTCGATGCCGAGATGATCCCGACCGGCGTGGTCAAGCCTGTCGACGGCACGCCTTTCGACTTCCGCCAGGCGCGGCCGCTGCGCATGGAAACGGAAGGCGAGCAACTGCCTTACGATGTCAATTTCTGCCTGGCGTCAGCTCGAGGACCGCTTCACCAGGTGGCGTGGGCGCAAGGCGCCAATTCAGGCGTCGAGATGGAAGTCTGGACCACGGAGCCCGGCCTCCAGCTTTACACCGGTCAGTACGTCGCGCCGACCCCGGGCGGCCTGGACGGGCGGCGCTACAAGGCGTTTTCCGGCTTTTGTCTCGAAGCCCAGGCCTGGCCCGACGCGCCGAACCGGCCCTATTTCCCGCAGGCCACGCTGTGGCCGGGCCAGATCTATCATCAGGTCACGGAATATCGGTTCCGCTTGCCTTGAGGTCTCTTTAGCTGTCGAACGCGGTCCTCAGAACTTCGAACGGCGCCAGCGCGCCGCGCACCTGCACGACGGCGGCGGCGACGCGGTGCGCGCGTTGCACGGCCTCTGCCGGGGCGTGGCCGGCAAGCCGGGCGGCGAGATAGCCGCCATTGAAGGAATCGCCGGCGCCGGTGGTGTCGACGGGGGTGGCGACATGCTGAGCCGGAACCGGCTGCAGGGTTCCGCCAGTGGCGATCAGCGCCGGTTCCTCGCCATTCTTGACGATGACTTCGCCGACCAGTTTTCCCATCCGCTCGGCGGTCACCTGGGGTGCCGTATCGCCAAACAGCATCTGCTCGTCGGGAAAGGTCGGCAGCGCGATATCGGTGACGGCAAGCGCATCGAGGATCGCCGCTTGCGCCTCATCGCGGCTCTGCCACAAGCGCGGCCGGTAGTTGGGGTCGAAGGCGATGCGCGAACCGGCGGCGCGCGCCTTGGCGACGGCTACCAGCAACGTCTTGCGCGCGGCGGCGTCCAGAATTGCCAAAGTGATTCCGGAAAAATACACAAGTGCCTGGTTTTCCAAGCTTTTTGCCAGGGCGGCCGGGTCCGACGCAAGGCGCTTTGCCGCCGCATCGCTGCGCCAATAGGTGAAGGCGCGTTCGGCGCCGGTCAAGGTGATGGCGTAAAGGCCGGGTCGCGCGCCTGGAATGACCGGGCTGGCGCCGACGCCGATGCCGTTTTCGGCGAAGAAGGAAATCTGACCCTGCGAGAACGGATCGTCGCCGAAGGCAGAGACGTAAGTGGCGGGTCTCTCGCCACTCAGCGCGTGCAGCGCCCAAAGCGTGTTGAACGTGTCGCCGGCAAAGCCCATGCGCCAGTTCGGTCCGGCCTGGCCGGACAGTTCGAGCATGCATTCACCAATCGAAGCGACGCCGTCTGTTGCCATAACTCTCCCTCAGGGCTCGGTTTCGGTCCTGTAGCTTTTTGCGGCCGGCAGCGCCATGCTTGGCGGCGGCGGATTTTTGCGCCAGAAGCGTTTTCCCACAGAAGCGGCGGGACGCGAATTGCTTCCCGAGACGTTATGTTTGGAAGAGGAACCGGTTTGGCATCACTATGGCGTTATCTTCTTGCGGGCCTAGGTCTGGCCGCCTTGCTAGCTGGCATACTGGCGATCGTCTATCTGACCGCGCCGCAGTCAGCGCCGGGGCCGGATATTTCGCGCTCGAAGAAAACGGCGAACGGCTTGTTTGTCGCCAGTTTCCAGCCGGAGCGGGGCATTATCAAACAAGGCGAGCTGCAATCCTGGCTGCTGACCCTGAAGACGGTTGCCGGCGCCCCGGTGGAAGGTGCGGCGATCTCGGTCTCCGGCGGCATGCCGCAGCACAATCACGGCCTGCCGACCAGTCCGCAGGCGACCGACTATCTGGGCGAGGGGCGCTACCGCATCGAGGGGTTGAAATTCACCATGAGCGGCGTGTGGCAGTTGCGGTTCGCCATTTCTGCGGCAGCCGGTTCCGATACGGTCGTCTTCAACGTGGTGCTGTGAGCCGATGATCCGCCTGTCGCGCCTTCTGGCACTGGCGGCGGTCTTGCTGGTTGCCGGCTGCGGCAAGCCGCAGTTTTCCGACGCCGAGAAGAACACCATTGCTTCGCTGGCGCTGAACGCTTTGCCGGCGTTGAAGCCGGACACCACCAACCGCTTCGCCGACGTGCCCGCCGCGGCGGCTTTGGGCTCCACTTTGTTTTTCGACCAGGGCATGAGCCATGACGGCAACGTGTCGTGCTCGACCTGCCACAAGATCGACCGACAGTTCCAGGACGACCTGCCGCAGGCCGTTGGCGTCGGCCGCACCAACCGGCGCTCAATGCCGCTGGCCGGCGTCGCGCGCAATCCATGGTTCTTCTGGGACGGACGGCGCGACAGCCTGTGGGCGCAGGCGCTGACGCCGCTGGAAAATCCGCTCGAGCAAGCGGGAAACCGCGCCGCCTTTGCGCACTACATTCAGAAGCGCTTCGGCGAGCGCTATGAGCGCATCTTCGGACCGCTGCCCGACCTTTCGACCGTGCCCGCCAACGCCAGCCCGCTCGGCAACGAAGCCGAGCAAGCGGCGTGGAAGGCAATGACCCCAACCCAGGCTGAGGGCGTCAACCGCGTCTTTGCCAATATCGGCAAGGCGATCGCCGCCTTCGAACGCTCGATCGAACCGGCGCAGACGCGCTTCGACCGTTTTGCCATCGACCTGGCGTCAGGCGCCAAGCCGAAAGGCGATGCTGCGTTTTCACCGGAGGAAATGCTCGGGCTGAAACTGTTCATCGGCAAGGCCAATTGCGTGACCTGCCATAACGGTCCGCGCTTCACCGACAACAGCTTCCACAACACCGGCGTGCCGCCGGTCAAGGACCTTCCGCTGGATCGCGGCCGCTTCGATGCCGTGGCCCAGGTTGAGGCCGACCCGTTCAACTGCTTCGGCGCCTTCCGCGACGGCGATGCCGGCGCCTGCGGCGAACTGCGCTTCATGGTCAAGGCAGCACCCGAACTGGTGCGCGCCTACAAGACGCCGTCGCTCAGGGGAGCGGCAACGCGGCCGCCCTATATGCATGCCGGACAGTTCTCCTCGCTGGAGGAAGTGGTGGCGCACTATGCGAAGGCGGAGGCGAGCGTCGAGGGTACCTCCGAGGTCCATCCGCTGCAGCTGTCGGACCACGAACGCGCGGCGCTGGTGGCGTTTTTGAAGACGCTGTCGGAGTGATGGGGTAAAAGACATCTCATGAACCGAAAAACAATTCCCGTCGAAGACGCTGCCAGGGACTGGTTCAAGGACCCGGAATTTGCCGCTGAATTTGAGGCCTTGGAGGCTGAGTTCGCGACCGTAGAAGCGTTAATTGTTACCGGCGGTGAACTCGATCAGACAGGAGAGTCCTCCGCTACCGGTCTTTAACCGTTTCCATTGCCACGAAGGTCGAGGTCTGGGCGACGTGCGGCAGTGCCGAGATGCGCTCGCCGAGCACGCGGCGGTAGGCGGCGATGTCGGTGGTGCGAACCTTCAGGAGATAATCGAAGCTCGACGCCATCATGTGGCATTGCTCGATTTCCGGCACCGCCTGCACCGCGCGGTTGAAGGCGTCGAGGGCGGCCGAGCGCGTATCCGACAATTTGACCTGGACGAAGGCGACATGGCCTTCGCCCATGCGCTCGCGATCGATGATCGCCTGGTAGCCCCTGATGTAGCCGTCCTTCTCCAGGCGTTTGACGCGTGCCTGCACCGGCGTCTTCGAGAGGCCAACCTTGCCGGCCAGTTCCGACATGGACAGCCGCCCGTCGCGCGCCAGCGCCGACAGGATGTTCTTATCGATGCGGTCCAATTGGTCTTCTGTCACGGATATTATAGTCCATTTGATGACAATTTGATCGCAATGATAGATCGATCAACCTGCTATGTCGATTTCTTTGGACCGGCTGAAAATACGGCGCTGTGCTAGCTTGCGCCATTCGGTCCGGCGACCGCCGGCCCGCTCCCAGATGCTCGCTCCGCAGGGACCGCCATGCCGCTCGACACCATCCGCCAGCAGATCCGCGCCAACTACCTGCCCGACGAAGACGTGGCGGTGAAGAGGCTTGCCGACGCAACCGGGCTTTCCACCGAAGACCGCGATGCGATTTCGGTCCGTGCCGCGGATCTTGTGCGGGCGGTGCGCGGCTCGTCCGATCCCAGGCTGATGGAGGTTTTTCTCTCGGCTTACGGCCTCTCCACCAAGGAAGGCGTGGCGCTGATGTGCCTGGCCGAGGCGCTGCTGCGCGTGCCCGACACCGAGACCATGGACGACCTCATCGCCGACAAGATCGCGCCGCATGACTGGTCGGCGCATTCGGGCGGTTCGAGCTCGATCTTCGTCAATGCCTCGACCTGGGCGCTGATGCTGACTGGTCGCGTGCTCGACGAGGGCGAGGGCGGCATCGAAGGCACGCTGCGCTCGATGGTGCGCCGGTTGGGCGAACCGGTGATCCGCAAGGCGGTTGCCGCCGCCATGCGCGAAATGGGCGAGCAGTTCGTGCTTGGCCGCACCATTGCGGAAGCCGTCAAGCGCGGCAAGGCGATGATCCAGAAAGGCTATCTCTATTCCTTCGACATGCTGGGCGAGGCGGCCCGTACCGAGGCCGATGCGCTGCGCTACCTCAAGGCCTATGCCGACGCGATTTCCTCGCTCGATTCCGGCTCCAACGGTCCCGATATCCGCCAGAACCACGGCATCTCGGTCAAGCTGTCGGCGCTGCATCCGCGCTATGAAGAGGCGCAGAAGGAAAAGATGCTGCCGGTGATGGCCGAGCGGCTGCTGTCTCTGGCGCTGGCCGCACGGCATTCGCGCATGGGTCTCAACATCGACGCCGAGGAGGCCGACCGGCTCGACCTGTCGCTGGATGTCATCGAGCGCGTGCTGTCCGAGCCGGAGCTCGCCGGCTGGAACGGCTTTGGCGTCGTCGTCCAGGCCTATGGCCCGCGCGCGGCCTTCACCATCGACTGGCTCTATGCGCTGGCGAAGAAATACAACCGCAACATCATGGTGCGGCTGGTCAAGGGCGCCTATTGGGACACCGAGATCAAGCGGGCGCAGATGCTCGGGCTTTCCGGCTATCCCGTCTTCACCCGCAAGGCCAACACCGATGTTTCCTACATCGCCTGCGCCAAAAAACTGCTGTCGATGACCGACCGCATCTATCCGCAATTCGCCACCCACAACGCCCATACCGTCGCCGCCATCCTGTCGATGGCCGACAACCGTGACGCTTTTGAATTCCAGCGCCTGCACGGCATGGGCGAGGCGTTGCATGAGACGGTGCGCCACAGCGAAGGCACGCGCTGCCGCATCTATGCGCCGGTCGGCGCGCACTCCGATCTGCTGGCCTATCTGGTCCGCCGCCTGCTGGAAAACGGCGCCAACTCCTCCTTCGTCCATCAGCTGACGGACGAGGATGTAGAGCCGGAAGATATTGCGCGTGATCCGCTGGAAACGGTCGAGAGCCAGGGTCCGGCAGCCAATCCGGCAATCGCTCGCCCGGCGACGATCTTCGGCACTGGGCGTCGCAATTCGAAGGGGTTCGACATCACCGATCCGGTGACTCTGGCGGCGATCGACAAGGCCAAGGCGGCCTTCGCCGGGCCCGAGCGCTGGCATGCCAAGCCGATCACCCGCGCCGCCGGCTACGGCAAGCAGCGCCCGGTGGTCAATCCAGCGAAACCTGCCGAAATCGTCGGCACGGTCGCCGAAGCCGCTGCCAAGCAGGTCGCGACGGCCGTACGCTTTGCGGTCGAGGCGCAGCCGGCCTGGGCAAAGCGTCCCGTCGCCGAGCGCGCCGCCATCCTCAACCGCGCCGCCGATCTCTATGAGGCCAATGCCGTCGAGTTCTTCGCGCTTGCCACAAGGGAAGCCGGCAAGTCGCTGGCCGACGGCGTCGCCGAAGTGCGCGAAGCCGTCGACTTCCTGCGCTATTATGCGGCCGAAGCGGCGAACAACGAAGCGGGCACCGAGGCGCGCGGTGCCATTGTCTGCATCTCGCCATGGAATTTTCCGCTCGCCATTTTCACCGGCCAGATCGCGGCAGCGCTGGTCACCGGCAATTCGGTCATCGCCAAGCCGGCCGAGCAGACGCCGCTGATCGCCTTCCGCGCCGTCGAACTGCTGCGCGAAGCCGGCGTGCCGGAAGATGTCATCCAGCTTCTGCCCGGCGACGGCCCGTCGGTCGGCGGACCGCTGACTGCCGATCCGCGCATTGCCGGCGTCTGCTTCACCGGCTCGACCGAGGTTGCCAAGCTGATCGAGAAGCAGCTGGCCGAAACCGCCGCGCCCGACGCCATGCTGATCGCCGAGACCGGCGGTCTCAACGCCATGATCGTCGATTCCACCGCGCTACCCGAACAGGCGGTGCGCGACATCCTGGCGTCTGCCTTCCAGAGTGCCGGCCAGCGCTGCTCGGCGCTACGCGTGCTCTACGTGCAGAAGGACGTCGAGAAGAAGATGCTGGAGATGCTGAAAGGCGCCATGGAGGCGCTCACCATCGGCGATCCCTGGCAGATTTCGACCGATGTCGGTCCGGTCATCGACGATGAGGCGCAGACTTCGATCCGCGACTATTGCACCACGATGGGTCTGCAGGGCCGGCTGATCGCCAAGCTCGAGGCGCCTGGGGATGGCCGCTTCGTCGCGCCGCATGTGTTCCGGGTCAAAGGCATCGAGGAGATGGAGCGCGAAGTGTTCGGGCCGGTGCTGCATGTCGCGAGTTTTGACGCCGACGGGATCGACGCCGTCATCGCCGCCATCAACCGCAAGGGCTACGGCCTGACCTTCGGCCTGCACACCCGCATCGAAGGTCGCGTCCAGCATTTCGTCGACGGCATCCATGCCGGCAACATCTACGTCAACCGCAACCAGATCGGCGCTGTCGTCGGCTCGCAGCCCTTCGGCGGCGAGGGGCTTTCAGGCACCGGGCCGAAGGCCGGCGGTCCGCACTATCTCCGCCGTTTCCGCAAGGGGCCGGAGGCCGGCACCGAGATTGCCGAGGGGCACAAGGTGACGGCAACCGAACTCGCCGACAACCTGCCCGATCCGACGCTTGGCGGCTGGTCGACGCGGCCGGACCGCATCGCCATTTTGAGAAAGCATCTGCGCGGCAAGGGTGCGGCAGCGATCGGCGCTGCCGCCGGCATCGATTTCGGCCAGGTCGACCTGCCCGGCCCGACCGGCGAGGCCAACACGCTGTCGCTGTCACCGCGCGGCCGGGTGCTGTGCCTCGGGCCGGACGCCGACACGCTGCTTGCGCAGGCGATCCAGGCGCTGGCCGCCGGCAATGCGGTGCTGGCCGTGGCGCCGGGCGCGCCGGCAGCACTGTCGGCGCTGACCGGCAAGGGGCTGCCGCTCGCGGCCATAGATGGCCGGCCCGATCCGGTCGAGACGCGTTCGCTGCGTGTCGATGTGGTCGCCTTTTCGGGCAAGCCGGAAGCGGCCCGCATCGTGCGCAAGGTGATCGCCAATCGGACCGGCCCGATCGTGCCGCTGGTCAGCGAAGTGCTGAACCCGGCGGCCTATGCGCATGAACGAGCCGTCTGCGTCGACACCACCGCTGCCGGCGGCAATGCCAGCCTGCTGGCCGCGGCGTAGAGGACTTTTCGTGGCTCGCTTGTCTGCGTCGGATTGTAAGCGTATGCGCTGATATAGACAGCAACTCGAGCGGCCACAGCCAAACAGATGGAAGAGAAGTCCCCACCGTTTGAGCTGCCGCGCGTTGGTGTGGTCATCACCTGTCACAACTATCGCGTCTATGTCGAGGATGCGATCCGTTCGGTATTGGCGCAGACTTACCGGAACTGGGACTGCGTCATCGTCGACGATGCCTCGACCGACGGCTCGGCCGAGCATGTCCGCCAGCTTCTCCAGTCAATCGACGATCCGCGCCTGCGTCTCTTGGTACGGCCGCAAAATGGCGGCCAACTGGCTGCCTTCCGCGACGGCTTTGCCGCTGGTGACGCGCCTTTTGTGACGTTCCTCGACGCCGACGATGTCTGGCTGCCGAATTTTCTCTTGGCGCATATTTCAGCCCATCTCAATGCAGTGCGCTCTGCGGCGCTGTCCAGTTCAGACGTGTTCCTGGTCGATGGCGACCGAACATTGCTGGGCGGCACCTATGTCCTGTTGCGCAAGCCGCGTCCGAAGCCGGATGGCCTCGGGACCATCATCCCAGCCGGCAAGCAGCTTGGCGAGATGGCGCCCAAGCTCGCCTATGCATCGGATCATCCGGTCACCTATTTTGGGCCAGGGGTCTATGGCTGGATGTGGGCGCCGACATCATCGATGGTTTTCAGGCGTGGCGCACTGGAACCGGTTCTGGCGTTCCCCTTCAAGACCAGGATAGGGACCGACTATCTGGCCGCGACATGCGCGCATCTGTCGGCCGGCAGCCTGCTCTTGTCGGAATGTCTCGGCCTCTATCGCCTGCACGGCGCCAACGCATCCGCCGGTGTCTCCCATGCCGGAGGCCACGTGCAGCAATCGGCGGCCTATCGTACGCATGAGATTACGTTGGGTACGGATGTTCTCGACTATGTGCTTGCCAGTGCGGATCGGCTCGGTGCCGTCAATGGCCGCGATTTCCTGCCTGGATTCCTGGCGCAGCACATCAGGCGGTTCGGCCGCCTGGGAGATGATCCGCGCGTGACGCCTTTTCTGGATCGCAGAAGCCGGTTGCGACGGCTGCGCAAACGCGTCACCCGCTCTTTGCGGCGATTGGTCGGTCGGGCCTGACAGTGGGCAGCCTCGAATGCGGCTGCCTGAGGCTAAATATTTCAAGCACCTTCGACGACCGAAAAGCCTTCGAACTGGGGATGGCCGAGATAGTGCACCTTCGAGGTGCCGGTGTTGCGGTGGGCGGCGCGAAAATTCTCGGATTTGGTCCAGGCGACAAAATCCTCGTGGCTTGCCCATACCGTGTGCGAGGCAAACAGCGTGTAGCCCTCGGTCTCGTTGACCGGGCCGCGCAGCAAGTGGAATTCCCTGAAGCCTTTCATCTCCGACAGGCTGGAATCGCGGTTCTTCCAGACATCCTCGAAGGCGGTCTCCGAGCCGTTCTGGACCTTGAAGCGGTTCATGGCGATGTACATTGGCGTCCTCTCGAATTGGTGGATAGCATCTGGCGAAGGTGCTTAAAACGGACCGATCCGCGCCCTGAACACCCAGCTTGATAATCCGGTCTCGGGTGGAATGGGCGGGAACGGGGCCTGCTGGCGCACCAGTTTCAAAGCGAATTGGTCAAGCTCGGCAGACCCTGAACTTTCGGCAAGCTGCAAGTCGCTGATGCTGCCATCGGCCATGACGACGAAAACGACCCTGGCATTGTTGCGAGCCTTCTCTTGAATCTTTTTCGAAACGTGGCGGTTGGCGCGGACAAGCTTGTTCTGAACTTCAACGCTATAGCCGGATTCCATCGCATTGCCGGCCGCGCCCTGTTTTTCGCCTTTGCTGGCAACCGCCGGTGCCTCACGCTCTTCGCCATCTGCCGTGCCGCCAGTCTCTCCCGATATGGGTGCGCTTGGCCTCTGGCTTGGGACCGGTGGCCTTTCGGCGGGCAAATCAACAGCAGGCTTATCGGCTGGCGGCGCTTCTGAACTCTGCGTTTGAACGGCTGACGGGGTCGACGTCTCAGCCTCTGGGGCAACACTTTGATCATTCGGGATGGCGGCCGTCAGTGGATATGGAGCGACGGTTGCCTGTTCGGCGGCTTCCGGCGCAGACTTGGGCGCCGCCGGCGTCTTTATGGGTTGAGGCGCCTCGGTTGGCGGCACGGGTTGAGCGGCCTCGGGTTTGGCCGGCTGCGGATCGGCCACCAGGGTAACATCGATCGCGTCAGGTGCCGGGTTTTTCAAAGCGGTGCCGAGGACGTCGGCGCCCAATTGATCGGTGCCTTCGGACTGTATTGCATCCCCGGTATCGAACGTCCCGGCGGGTGCGATCAGGAACGCTGCCGCAGCGGCGACATGGAGCAGGCAGGAGGCGATGATCGCCACGGTCCATTTGCGGTCCGCGGCCGATGGCTGCGCAAGCGACTCGGCCAGCGTAATCGCCGGTTCGTTGCCGGCGTCGGGGAGGGGGGTGATGTCCTGCATGTCTCGCGGCGAGACCTGCCGCGAGCGGGGTGGGATTGTCAAATCAAGATCGGTTGCCGGCCATGACGGTGGGCCGGAGACGGGCCGCGCCGAACTATCTTGCAGGAAGGCGCGATGCAGTCCCACCTCAGACGCCGAATGCGATACCGGTCTTGGTCTGCGTCTTCAGGCCGCGCATGCAGGCACCCGGCTCGATACCGGCGCCGGCGCATTCGGTGGCGCTGTTGATCAGCACGCGGCTGAGTTTGGTGCAGTCGGTGCCGGCGAGGTCGAAGCGGGTCACCTTGGTCTTGCCGGCCGGCAGGTCCTTGAAGTCGAGCACACTCAGACGGTCGACGACGCCGACCTCGTTGAACAGCGCGATTTCGAACGCCGCCTTGGAGAGATCGGCACCCAGCGCATTGTTGACGACAAAGGTCAGGCGGCAGCCCTTGTCGGAGGGCTGGACGGCGTTGAACTCGAGGCTGAGTTGCGGAGCCGGCGCGGACTGCGCCCACGCCGGCACCAAGCCAAGCGACATCGCCAACGTCGAGGTCAACAGACGAAGCGATGTCGTCAAGCGTATCATGGGTGTCAGCCTCCAAAGCGCATGGTTGCGGCCAGCTTCAGCGTGATGCCGGGTTCGTAGACGACGGCGGTGGTGCTGCCGTTCAGCGGGTTGGTGTATTTGACATCGAACAAATTGTCGGCGCGGAAGTCCACCTTCAAATTGTCGGTCGCCTGGTAGCTGGCGAAGGCGTTGACCAGCGTATAGTCCTTGGCCACGGGATTGCCCTTTGGCTTGCCGTTGTACTGCACCTCGCCGCCGACGGTCAGCTTGTCTTCGAGGAAGCGGAAGCCGAGCTGCCCGGTGACCTGCGAGGACGGGATGGTGGCAAGGTCGGCGCGCTCACCTTCATAAGAGATGGTGTGGCCGTTGATGATCGAGGCCGAGAGCCCGGCATAACCCCAGGCGGCATCGTAGACGCTTTCCAGTTCGAAGCCGTTGATCTTGGCCTGGGCGAAATTCTGGTACTGGAAGCAGATCGGAATGCCGGGGCCGAACGGGCAGCCGCTGGTCGGGTCGAATGGCGACAGCGTCACGCCCGCGATGTAGTCGTCGACATTATTGTGGAAGTAGGCGGCCTTGAGCCGAAACGCATCGCCGGCCTCGATAGCGTCGTTCAGCTTGTAGTTGACGCCGAATTCGGTGGTCTTGCCGGTTTCAGGCCGCAGGTTCGGGTTGGGCAGGAACGGGAAGGTGACGCCGGCCGGATGGTTGCCGCTGATCAGCGTTTCGGTCAGTGACGGCGAGCGGTAGCCTTCCGCGTAGGTGCCGTAGAATTGCAGGCCGGCAAGGCTGGCGCTTTCGAAGGGCGAGACACCGACGGTGATGCGCGGCGACAGCCTGTCGCCTGACGTTTCGTTGTCCGAATCCTTCAAGCTGTAATTGTCGTAGCGCAGGCCGGTGATGACTTCGAGCCAGTCCCATGTCAGCTTGTCCTGGATGTAGGCGCCCGAAACGTTGCGCTTGCCCGACGGCGTGTAGAAGCTGTCGCCGCCCGACGTGCCGCCGGTCTCGACATTGTCGCCGACCCAGTCGCCGCCATAGGTCAGCTCGTGCGCGATGCCGGCGGTCTCGAAACGCGACGTGTTCCAGATGTCGATGCCGGTGGTGCCGACATCGAAGGTCGATGTCGAGCCTGCCGGCAGCACCACGGGAAGACCGGTGACCGGATCGAACCGGTTTTGCGGCACGAGCGTCGTCAGGTCGAGTTTGGTCTTGTTGTAGGAGGCGTTGATGTGGAAATCGAGCCAGCTCTCGGCGTCGTCGGTGATGTTGTAGCGGGCGGTGAAGGTGTTCGACTTCAGGTCGACGTCGTTGGCCGGCACGCTGCCGCTGGTTTCCGTCCAGCTGTCGCTCGAGCCGACCCAGCCGAGCTTCAATTCACTGTTTTCGCTGGGGCGGATGGTGGTCTTGAGCAAGCCGCTCAGCACGTCGAAGCCGGTGCCGGCGATGGTGTCGCCGCTGCCATTCTTGTAGTCGTCGTAGTCGCGGTAGACGATGTTGCCCAGCACATCCCAGTTTTCGTTGAATTTGTAGGCGCCGCTGGCGCTGGTGGTCCAGCCCTTGCCATTGCTTTCGTAGCGTCCGGTGACAGAGCCGGCCCAGGTCTCACCCGGCTTCAAGAAGTCCTCAGCATCCTTGGTGTCGAAGAAGACGACGCCGCCAATGGCGCCGGAGCCATAGGTGTTGGCGGTTGGTCCGCGGATCACATCTACGGATTTGATGAGTTCGGGATCGACATAGAAGGTCGACTGCGTGCCGTGGTCTGAGCGCTGGAAATTCTGTCGGGCGCCATCGACGATGACCGCGACGCGGCCGAAATCCTGCAGGCCGCGAATGTTGATGCTGGAGCTGACGCGTCGCCCATCGGCCTGCACGGTGACGCCGGGAACGCCTAGCAGCATTTCGTTCGGTGTCGTCGCCATGCGGCGGTCGAGCTGTTCCTGGTCGACATGGCTGGCCGAGGCCAGCGATTCGATCGCCGTTTCGCCGGTGCGGCTGATGACGAGGATCTTGTCCAGCAGCGTCACGCCGGCAGGGGCGGGCTTGGCGTCTTCGGTTTTCTTGGCCTGGTCGGCCTGGTCAGCGGCCGGCTGAGCTGCCTGTTGAGCGCTGGCCGACGGTGTCAGCAGTGCGATCGCAGCTGTTCCCGCAAGCAAGGCTGCCATCGCCTTTACCATAGGCCGATGCACCGGATCGGTGTTTGCCAGATCCAGTCGTCCACGATTTGCCAACCCCATTGCCCCAACTCCAAATCCAGGTTCGATGCTGGCTGGCGGCGGCGCTCGCTGGCATTTTTCATTCCGTCCGGCGTCTTAAATGTTGACTCATTTGGTCCGGTAATGCACTGACTAATAAACATGACTATTCAAGTCAAGAAATGAATCGGCATTTTGCAACGCCTAGCCAGACGCCCGGCACAGGAAAGGGATCGACAGAGATGAACACCCACAATCCCAATGACTTCCGTTACCGCGTCCGCCGTTCCGAGGAGACGCCGACCCGTTTCGATCGGGTGCCGCTGGCGGTGAGGACGCTGTCCTCCAACACGCTGTTCCAGGGCGAGCACGAGATCGGCATCGAGCACCATGGCGCGCTCTATCGGCTGAAGATCACCCGCCAGGGCAAGCTGATCCTCAACAAGTGACGAACCAGACAGGTAAGCAGGACATGGACCAGCGCGTGAAACCCGCCCCGCATGAAATCCGGCGGGCGCGGGCAGACAACCCGAAGGCCCGCGAGCGCGACCTGGCCGCCGAGCTCGGTATTTCCGAGGCCGAACTGGTCGCCGCGCATTGCGGCGACGGCGTCGTGCGCGTCGAGCCGCGGGTCAACGATCTTCTGACCGGCCTCGACGCCGTCGGCGAAGTGATGGCGCTGACCCGCAACGAAAGCGCGGTGCACGAGAAGATCGGCGCCTACGACAAGGTCGTGCCTGGCGCGCACAATGCCATGGTGCTGGGCGAAAACATCGACCTGCGCATCTTTCCGAAGGTCTGGGCGCATGGCTTTGCCGTCGAAAAACGCGACGACGGCGATATCCGCCGCAGCCTGCAATTCTTCGACGCGGCGGGCGATGCGGTGCACAAGGTGCATCTGCGGCCGGCGTCCAATCTCTACGCCTATCAGAAGCTCGTGGCCGGTCTCGAATCGTCGAATCAGGAGCCGACCGTGTCTATCGCAGGCCTGGCTGACGATGACGCCGAAACGCCGGGCGCCCCCGCAAACGTCGACGATTTGCGCGACCGCTGGAGCCGGCTGACCGATGTGCATCAGTTCTTCGGCATGCTGAAGGCGCTCAAGCTCAGCCGACGCCAGGCTGTGCGCATGGTCGGCCAGGATTATGCCTGGCTGCTCGACAGTGACGCCGTCAGCGCCATGTTCCATCACGCCGCGACGGACGCCATGCCGATCATGTGTTTTGTCGGAAACCGTGGCTGCATCCAGATCCATTCCGGTCC
This sequence comes from Mesorhizobium neociceri, assembly GCF_013520985.1. Lineage (GTDB taxonomy): Bacteria > Pseudomonadota > Alphaproteobacteria > Rhizobiales > Rhizobiaceae > Mesorhizobium > Mesorhizobium neociceri. The sequence goes on from NZ_JACDTY010000001.1 coordinate 775,253, forward strand.
GGTCAAGTCGATCAAGCCGATGGGTCCCTGGATCAACGTCATGGACGAGACCTTCCACCTGCATTTGCGCACCGATCACATCCACGAGGTCTGGGCCGTGCGCAAGCCAACCAAGGACGGTCATGTCACGTCGCTCGAAGCCTATGGCGCCGACGGCAAGATGATCATCCAGTTCTTCGGCAAGCGGCATGAAGGCGAGGGCGAGCGCGACGACTGGCGGTTCCTGGCCGAAAACCTGCCGCGCATTCCAAGCCCGACCGCAGCCTAGAACCGGATGATTTCAGGTCGAGTCGACCTGAAATCTGAATCCGGCTCTAAATCAAAGAGATAGAGCATGATGTCGTCCGAAAACCGCTTCACACTTTTCGGCATCATGCTCTGAGGACCACGACGATGATTTCACTGTTCAGGCGCCCGACGCTTGCCGCGGCCATGGGCCTATCGCTGTTTCTTGCCGCGCCGGCGCCGGCCAGCGAAAACGTGGGGGTGTTTGCCGACACGTCGCGGATCGCGGCCATCGGCGGTTCCATCACCGAGATCGTCTACGCGCTCGGCGAGGAAGGCCATCTCGTCGCCCGCGATTCGACCAGCCGCTACCCCGCGGCCGCGGTCGCGCTGCCCGATGTCGGTTATATGCGCCAGCTGTCGGCGGAAGGTGTTTTGTCGGTCAATCCGTCCGGCATTCTGGCGCTGCACGGCAGCGGCCCGAAGGAAGCGGTCGATGTGCTGAAAAAGTCGAGCGTTCCGTTCATCGACGTGCCCGAGCACTACAGCCATGATGGCATCCTGGAAAAGATCCGCATCGTCGCCAAGGCGCTCGGCGTTGATGCCAAGGCCGAGAAGCTGGTAGCCGAGACCGATGCCAAGCTGAAGGCTGCCGAGAAGCAGACGGCGTCGATCAAGGAGCGCAAGCGCATCCTGTTTGTGCTGTCGATCCAGGGCGGCAAGATCCTGGCCGCCGGCAGCGACACCGCCGGCGACGGCATCATCAAGCTTGCCGGCGCGGTCAATGCGGTCGAAGGTTTTTCCGGCTACAAGCCGATGTCCGACGAGGCCATCGTCACCGCCAGGCCGGACGTGATCCTGGCCATGAAGAATGCCGGACCGCCGATTGCGGAGGCCGAGCTGTTCGCTATCCCGTCGATCACCTCGACGCCGGCCGGCGAAGGCCGCAAACTGATCCTGATGGATGGCAGCTACCTCCTCGGCTTCGGGCCGCGCACGGCCAACGCCATCCACGATCTCGCCGTCTCGCTCTATGGCAGTCAGGTCACGGACTGAGCCGATGGTGGATCAGTCGATCGCCGGCGTGGCGGGCAAAGTGGCGGCCGAAGGCGATCGTTCGGGGCGTGCGCGCCTGGTTATCTTGCTTCTGTGCGTGGTGCTTGCGCTTTCCATGTTCCTGTCGCTGACGTCGGGCGCCTCCGATGCATCGGCCGTCGGTGTCATCCGTGACTGGCTGACCGGCACTGTACCTAGAGATGCCGCACTCGGCGCCCGCGACCGGCTGATCGTCTATGACATACGCATGCCACGCGTTCTGCTCGGCGTGCTGATCGGGGCGGCACTGGCCGTATCGGGCGCTGTCATGCAGGGGCTGTTTCGCAATCCGCTCGCCGATCCCGGCCTGATCGGCGTTTCCGCCGGATCGAGCCTCGGTGCGGTTGCCGTCATCGTGCTCGGCACGACCTGGCTGGCGCCGCTCACTTTGGCGCTCGGCAGTTTGGCCTTGCCGCTCGCCGCCTTTTGCGGTGGCCTCGCGGTGACGCTGGTGCTCTACCGCGTCGCCACGCGGCAGGGACGCACCTCGGTCGCCACCATGCTGCTTGCCGGCATTGCGCTGGCCGCGCTTGCTATGGCGCTGACCGGCATCCTGATCTTCATGGCCGATGACCGACAATTGCGCGACCTGACTTTCTGGCAACTGGGATCGCTCGGCGGCGCGACCTGGCCGAAGATCGCTTCCATCGGCCCGATCATCGTGCTGGCGCTGGCGGCAATGCCGTTTTTGGCTCGCGGGCTCAACGCGCTGGCGCTGGGCGAGGCGACCGCCGGTCATCTCGGCATTCCGGTGCAGCGGCTGAAATACACCGCGATCGTCGGCGTTTCGGCGGCAGTCGGCGCCTCGGTCGCGGTCAGCGGCGGCATCGGCTTCGTCGGCATCGTCGTGCCGCATCTGCTGCGGCTGCTGATCGGCCCGGACAATCGCTATCTCTTGCCGGCATCGGCGCTGCTCGGCGCCTCGATGCTGCTTCTGGCCGATGCCGTCGCCCGCGTCATCGTGGCGCCGGCCGAACTGCCGATCGGCATCGTCACCGCGATCGCCGGCGCGCCGTTCTTCCTCTGGATCCTGCTGCGTAAGCGCGGCGTAGTCGACTTGTGAGGCTGTCTTGATCGAAGCACGCGATGTCTCGGTGGCGATCGGCGGCAAGCGCATTGTCACCAATGTCGATTTTGCCGCGCGGCCGGGCGAGATCGCGGCAATCGTCGGACCCAATGGCTCGGGCAAGACCACCTTTCTCAAGGCCTTGTCAGGTGATCTGCCGTTTTCAGGAACGGTTGATATCAACGGCCGCGACCTCTCCGTGATGAAGCCGGTGGAGGCTGCGACAGCGCGTGCCGTGCTGCCGCAGGCGACGACGCTGTCTTTTCCCTTCACCGTGCGCGAAGTGGTCAGGCTCGGCCTTGTCGGCGGCCGTTCCGGCGTGCTGCCGGGCGAAGATGATCGTCTGCCGGAGCGGGCGTTGGCGCGTGTCGACCTCGACGGCTTTGCCGGCCGCTTCTACCAGGAGCTTTCGGGCGGCGAGCAGCAGCGCGTGCAGCTGGCGCGCGTTCTGTGCCAGGTCTGGGCGCCGGTGCTCGACGGCAAGCCGCGCTACCTGTTCCTCGACGAGCCGGTGTCCAGCCTCGACATCAAGCACCAGCTGATCATCATGAACATCGCCCGCGATTTCGCCCGGCGCGGCGGCGGCGTGATCGCCATCCTGCACGACCTCAATCTGACCGCCATGTATGCCGACCGGATTTTCGTCATGCATCGCGGCCGGCTCGCCGCCGACGGCTCACCGCAAGAGGTGCTGAGCGACGATCTGATCGAGAAGGTCTTTGATTGCCGGCTGCGTGTCGGCGTGTTGCCTGCAGCCAATATGCCGTTCGTCCTGCCGCAGTCCGCAGCCTAGAAAGTTCAGGCGGCCGGGGCGCGGCGTTCCAGCATGTCGATGCCGAGCAAATGGCGGACATTCGGGCGCGCCGCCACCATGTCGGCAATCGTGTAGCGGGAGAGCACGGCAAAAAAGGCGTTGAGCGCCTCGCGCAGCGCCGAGTTGAGCGCACAGCTGTCGACCAGCGGACATTCGGCGGCGTCGTTCTCGAAGCATTCGGCCATGGCGAAGCTCTCTTCGGTCACCCGCACGACGTCGAACAGGCTGATCTGCTCGGCCGGGCGGCCGATCCTCACGCCGCCATTGCGGCCGCGCACGGTCTCGACCAGGCCGTGCTCGACCAACGGCTGCAGGATCTTGAACAGGAAGAGTTCCGACACCGAATAGGCGGCCGCGATTTCCGGGATGCGGCTCAGCCGTTCGGTGTTGGCCGCGCAATACATCAGGATGCGCATGGCGTAGTTGGTTTGGCGCGTTAACCGCATTTCATTCCTCACCCAAGTGCTGGCGCATTGGAACTGCACCAGATTTAGATTCGTGCTGGCGCGGCTTCTCATCCGGAACTTCGGATTCGCTCGCACTGGCCTAGCCGGAATATGGCCTATACCTTGGAACAATTCCAGACTGGGATTGCATGATAGATGAATATTCTTGTCAACTTTGCGTGCGAAATCGGCAAGTCCCGGGCGAAATCGGCCTATCCGATCATGCCGCGGGCCGAAACACTCCCTAAATAGCCCAGACCAGATAGAGATCGACCAGGAGCGCCTCATCCATGTCTCAATCGGTTTCGTCCGTGGCGCCCGCCGCTTTTGACAGCGAGGCGGGTGCCAAGCTTTCGGCGCTGCGTCGGACAAAGTTCCTCGCCACGGCTGCGCTGGTGCTTTGCGTCGTGGTCTTTGCCATGGCCAAGTCGTTTGAGAGCACCTATCCGTGGCTTGGTTTCGTCGCGGCCTTCGCCGAGGCGGCGACGATCGGCGGCCTGGCCGACTGGTATGCGGTGGTGGCGCTGTTCAAGCGACCGCTCGGCCTGCCGATCCCGCACACCGCGATCATCCCGGCGAACCAGAGCCGCATCGCCGACAATCTCGGCCGCTTCATCGAGGTCAATTTCCTGGCGCCAGAGCCGGTGCGCGAAAAGCTCGCCGATGTCGATTTTGCGGCGCTCGTCGCCGACTGGCTGGCCGACGCCGAGCGCGCCGCCGGCCTGTCGCGCTTCGTCGTGCGGCTGGTGCCGCAGACGCTTGCGGCCATCGAGCAATCCGGCCTGCGCGGCTTCGTCACCAGCCGCATGCTGGAGCAGATCGACAAGGTGCCGCTGGCGCCGCTAGCGGCCGAGCTGCTGTCGGCGCTGACCGACGACCGTCGCCACCAGAAACTGTTCGACGAGTTTACCCGCGTGATCGGCCGCTTCCTCAACGACGAGGAAGCGCTGGCGACCATGCGCGAAAAAATCCGCGAGGAATTGCCGTCGCTCTTCAACCTGTTCCGCGCCGACGCGTATCTGTTGAAGAAAATCGTCGCTTCCGCCGGCTCGCTGCTCGATGAGGTGCGGGCCGATCCCGATCACCCGATGCGCGCCGAATTCGACCGTTTCGCGCATAGCTTCATCGAGCGGCTCAGGACCTCGAAGCAATACGCCAAGCGGGCCGAGAAGCTGAAGCGCGATTTCCTGGCGCGGCCGGAGGTCAAGGCGCTGGCCGGTGACATGTGGCAGAGCCTCAGCGTGTTCATCGAACAGGACGCCAGGGCGGAGAATTCGATCGTTCGCGAGCATCTCGCCAACATGTTCGTCGAGGTCGGCCGCCATCTCGCCGGCGATCCGCAGATCAGGGCCGACATGAACCAAGGCTTTGTCGTGGCGCTTAGCTCGTTCGTGGAGAGTCAGAAGAGCGGCGTGTCGACGTTCATCGCCGACCAGGTCAAGCGCTGGGACCTTGCCCAGCTGACCAGGCTGATCGAGATGAACATCGGTAGGGACCTGCAATACATCCGCTTCAACGGCATGATCATCGGCGGCCTTGCCGGCCTGGTGCTTTACACGGCGGAGCTATTGTTCCTCGCTGGTTGAAGCGGGCGCTTCGCCTTTGCACCGCAAAATTGCGTTGCGCGGGCGAATGGACACGCGGCGCGCGAGTGCTATTGTCCGCAACAGGGTTCCAGCATTTGCGCAAACTGGGGAGCAAGCGAGCAATGGCCAAACAACCCGAATCCGATTCGTTCCTGGACATGTTCAGCCGGTTCGGCCGTGACCTGAAGGTGCCGAACGTCGAGGCGATCCTTGCGCATCACCGCAAGAACCTCGAAGCGCTGGAGAAATCAGCGCGGGCCGGGGCTGCCGGAGCGACATCGCTTCTGTCCAGGCAGCGCGAGATGCTGCAGGACACGCTGCGTGAAGTCAGCGACATGGCGCACAGCTACAAGGCGCCGGGCAATCCCCAGGAGCTGATGTCGAAACAGGCAGAGTTCGCCAAGAAATCCTTCGAAGCCGCCCTGAAAAATGCCAGCGAAGTGGCCGAGCTGGTCAAGAAATCTGGCACCGAATCTGTCGAGATCCTGCGCGAGCGCATCAAGGAAGCGATGGAGGAGATCCGCTCCGGCTACGACAAGAAGTGATTCTTGGCGTTGCGTGATCGCGGCCCGCCGCCTCCTGTACAGGCGGGCGGTTTGCAGCGCGTGGCCATGGACGAGGCGTGCCGTTTGGCGGAAAATGGCGGAACGGAATCGCAACAGGCGAATTGACAGGGGCTGTCGGTTCGTGGTCCGAGGCATTTGGAGCCATCGGGAAAGCAGGAATGACGGAAATACGGCCGAAGACGCCGCCGACCTTTGAGCAGCTGAAGGCGATGGCCGGGCAGGAGCTCGGCGTGTCGGAATGGACGACCATCGACCAGAACCGCATCAACCAGTTTGCCGAATGCACGGGCGACCATCAGTGGATTCACGTCGATCCGGAGCGCGCGAAGCGGCAGAGCCCATTTCGCACCACGATCGCGCATGGCTATCTGACGCTGTCGATCATCGGCGCGCTGGCGCTCGATCTGGGCATCGTGCCCGAAAACACCCAAGCCGCCTTCAATTACGGCTTCGACAAGGTGCGGTTCCTGGCGCCGGTCAGGGTGGGCGCACGCATCAGGCTGCGCACCACGCTTTTGTCGGTGGAGGACCGGGGACCAGGCCAGTATCTGATGAAGGCCGCCAACACGGTCGAGATCGAGGGCGAGCAGAGGCCGGCATTGACCGCCGAAACGCTGGTCATGCTCTATGAACGTCGCAAGCGGGCCGCGCCTTAAGCACCCTACTTTCGATCACGATGGCTGTTGCCGCGACGATGACCTGCCGGCTGATCGGGCCGATAGCAGCGCCAGCAACAGTGCAGTTACTGCCAGAACCGTTGCTGCCTGAAAGGTCACCTGCATTCCATGGGCGGCTGCCGCTGAGGTCAACACGTCCTGAGTTTCCTGTCCTCCCGCCGAGGCGGCCGCAAAGATGGCGCCCATCAGCGATGCGCCGGTGATCAGGCCGAGATTGCGCGACAGATTGAGCAAGCCGGACACGACGCCGCGCTCACCGGCGCCGACTCCGGTCATGACCGCGGCATTGTTGGATGTCTGGAACAGCGCGTAGCCAAAGCAGGTGACGGTGATCGGCACGATGTAACTGGCTATGCTGAGTTCCGTCATGGCGAGCGACAACAGGAAGGTGCCGATGGCAAGACTGAGCAGCCCGGCGATCATCATCCTGTTGGCGCCGAAGCGATCGGTGAGGCGGCCGGCGATAAGCGCCGAGAGCGCCGAGACCAGCGGACCTGTCGATAGCACTAAGCCGACCATCGCGGCATTGAGCCCAAGCCCACGCGACAGATAGAACGGCGCAACCACCAGCGTCGCCATCATGACGGTGGCGACGGCGAGGCTCATGGCCAGACTGGCGCTGAGCTGGAAGTCGTACAACCGGGCAAGCCGGATCAAGGGATTCTTCGCCTTCGTCTGCGCAAAGCCGAACAGAACGACGCCGATGCCGGCGGCGATAAGCAGGCCGATGTTTAGGGTGCCGAAATTGCCCCGGCCGAGCGTCATCGCCAGTGCATAGGCGGCGAGCGTCAGAGCGAGCAGCGCGGTGCCTACCGCATCGAAGCTGCCTTGAGCGGCTTCCGTAGACTTGCCGCGGGCAGGCAGGGCCAGCCAGGCAAGCGCGAAGGTCGCGACGCCGAGCGGGACGTTGACGAGGAAGATCGCTCGCCAGCCGATACCGGCGATCAGCAATCCGCCGAGCGAGGGGCCGAGCGTGGTGCCGATCGCCGACATGGCGCCGAGCAGGCCCATGGCGCTGCCGGTTCTCTCCTTGCTCACGGTCTCCGCGACAAAGGCCAGCGTCAGCGCCATCATCAGCGCCGCGCCAAGCCCTTGCACGGCGCGCGCCGCGATCAGCATCCACAGTGTCGGCGCCAGCCCGCAGAACACCGAAGCCAGCGTGAACAGCGCGATGCCGCCAAGCAGCAACGGCCGGCGGCCGACCATGTCGGCCAGCCGCCCGGCGCTGACGATCAGGGCGGTGATGGCGAGCAGATAGGCGAGAACCACCCATTGCACCGACTGGAACGACGCGCCGAAGGCCTGCATCAGGGACGGCAGCCCAACGCTGGCAATGCTGGTTCCGAGCGACGACAGCAGCGTGGCGAGCGACAGGCTTGCCAATGCCAAGACTGCGGACTGGGTTTTCCGCGACGCCGATGCGCGCTCGTTTTGCTCAGCAATTGCCATGGCGATCTCCTTCTTCTTGGTCCGGGAAACGGACCTGTCGGAGATCTAATTTCTAAAGTGGCAGGGCGGAAGGCGCAGCATTTGCATGTTATTCATGCATAGAACGCCATGTCATGTTATAGCTAGACAATGACATCGCCCGATCTCAATCTGCTGTTCGCTCTCGACGTCCTGCTCGCCGAAGGCAGCGTGGCACGCGCGGCCAGTCGGCTGCGGCTCAGCCCGTCGGCAATGAGCCGGACGCTGGCGCGGCTGCGCGAGGCGACCGGCGATCCGCTGCTGGTTCGCGCCGGCCGTGGCCTGGTTCCGACGCCGCACGCGGAGAAGTTGCGGCAGCAGGCTGGCCGTGTCGTCCAGGATGCGGAAACGCTGCTGCGCCCTGCCAGGCTTCTCGATCTCGCGAAGCTGGACCAGATTTTCACGCTGCGCACCAATGAAGGCTTCGTCGAGGAGTTTGGACCGCGTCTCGTCGCCCGGGTCGGAGCCGAGGCACCTAGCGTGCGGCTGCGCTTTGCGCCCAAATCCGGCAAGGATGCGATGGCGCTGCGCGACGCGGCGATCGACCTGGAAATCGGCGTTGCCGGTGAGACGGGACCGGAGGTCCGCATTCAGGCGCTGTTTCGCGACCGCTTCGTCGGCGCGGTGCGAGCGGGCCATCCCTTGAGCGAAGGCGCGATAACGCCGGAACGCTATGCGGCCGGCCGCCACATCAGCGTTTCCAGGCGCGGCCGCGAAAAAGGGCCGATCGATGAGGCGTTGAGTGGGTTCGGCCTGCAGCGGACTGTGGCGTGCATGGTTTCCGGCTTCTCGGCGGCTCTTGCTATGGCGCGCACGTCGGACCTGATCGCCAGCGTGCCCGAACGGCATACGCAAGGCGCACGCGCCGGCATGGTCAGCTTTCCGCTGCCGGTCGCCACCGTCGAGGTCACCATCTCGATGCTGTGGCATCCACGGCTTGACGCCGATCCGGCGCAACGCTGGCTGCGCGATTGCGTGCGCGAGGTCTGTGCGGCCTCTCGCTGAGCGATCAGCGCGCCATTGCCGTCTCAAGCACCCTGAAAATCCGCTCGTCTTGGCACTGGGCAACGTTGAAGCGCAGGAAGCGGCTGGCGGTTCCCGACAGGCTGAATGCGTTGCCGGGTGCCAGCACGATGTTGTCGGCCAGCGCGCGGCGGGCGATTTCGGCCGCATCCACACCGTTCGGCAGACTGCACCACAGGAACAGGCCGGCGGGCTGGTCGATCCAGGGCCTGATGCCGATTGCTTTCAGGCGCGCGCTCGTCTCGCCCATGGCGCGGGAAAGCCGCGCCCGCAGCAGATCCATGTGCTTGCGGTAGCTGCCGTCCTTGAGCAGCGCCAGCACCAGTTCGGCCGCCAGCCGGCCGCCGCCGAAGGTGGTGGCGATCTTGAGGTCGGTGAGCTGGTCGATCCAGTCGCGGGGCGCGGCGATGAAGCCGCAGCGCACCGAGGCCGACAGCGTCTTGGAGAAGCTGCCGATGTGGACGACGCGGTTGAGGCCATCGAATGCCGCCAGCCGGGGCGCGGGCGTATGTTCGAAATCGGCAAAGATGTCGTCCTCGATTATGGTCAGGCCCGACTGGTCGGCGAGTTTCAGCAGCCGGTGCGCGGTGACCGGCGACAGGATCGCGCCGGTCGGGTTGTGAATGGCGGAATTGGTGATGTAGAGGCGCGGCTTGTGTTCCGCCAACGCCTGCGCGAACAGCTCGATGTCTGGCCCCGATGGCGTGTAAGGCACGCTGACCACCTTGGAGCGGTGGGCGCGCAGCAGCGCGTGAAAATTGAAATAGCAGGGATCGTCCACCAGCACGGTATGGCCGGGTTCGATGAGGAACCGGCACAGGAGATCGATGGCCTGCGTGCCGGATTCCGTCAGCATGATCTGTTCGGGTGAAACTTCGATGCCGTGCCCTTCCATCCGCCGCGCCAGCAATTGCCGCAGCGGCGGCAGGCCGAGCGGCGTGCCGTAATCGGCGAGGTCGACATCGTCGGCGCGCGCCACGGTGCGCAGCGCGCGGCGCAACGCCGACTGCGGCATCCACGAGGCCGGCATCCAGCCGCAGCCGGGTTTGAGCATCTCGCCGCTGGCCTCCAGCGACTGGCGCGACACCCACAGCGGATCGATGGCGCGGTCGAGCCGCGGGCCGATCTCCGCCAGCGATAGCGGCGCCAGCGAGCCGGCGGCATAGAAGCCCGAGCCAGGCCGAGACCGGATCGCGCCTTCGGCGGCGAGCCGCTCATAGGCCTCGACCACGGTGGATTTGGACACCTGCATGGCCTTGGCAAAGGCGCGGATCGAAGGCAGTCGCGCCCCCGGCGTCAGGCTGCGTGCGGCAATCCTCTGGCGGATGGTCGCCATGACAGTTTCGACCAGCGTGGTCGCGACAAGAGTGTGTGCGCTGTCGGTTTTCAAAACGAGTTCGGTCATCCGTACTGCTCGATAAGCCATTACAGTTTGATCGAATTGTACCGCATTGTCTCTGGCTGCACCATAGGCGCGTGCCCGATAGAGAGCGCAAGCAATGGAGCCTGGAATGGACAAGACCGCGAGCGGCTGGGTGAACGGATTCGTCGGCGTGCTGATCTTCAGCGGCTCGCTGCCGGCGACGCGTGTGGCGGTGGCCGATTTCGATCCGACATTCCTGACCTCGGCCCGCGCGGCGATTGCCGGACTGCTCGGTCTGGCGATGCTTGTCCTGTTCCGGCAGAAGCGCCCGGAGCGCAGCGATTTTCTGTCGCTGGTGATCGTTGCCCTTGGCGTGGTTGTCGGCTTTCCCTTGTTGACCGCCCTGGCGCTCAAGCACGTCACCTCCGCCCATTCCATCATCTTCGTCGGCCTGCTGCCGCTGGCCACCGCGATCTTCGGTGTGCTGCGCGGTGGCGAGCGTCCGCGCCCCGCCTTCTGGCTGTTCTCCTGCATCGGCAGCGCACTGGTCGCGGGCTTTGCCCTGATGCAAGGCGTGACGGCGTCGCCGGTCGGCGACGGTCTGATGCTGGCCGCCATCATCGTCTGCGGGCTGGGCTATGCAGAAGGCGCGGCGCTGTCGCGCAGGCTCGGTGGCTGGCAGGTGATCTGCTGGGCGCTGGCGATCTCGCTGCCGATCATGCTGGTGCTGACCTTCGCGACCCTGCCGCCATCCTTTGCCGCCGTCGGCCCCGGCGCCTGGGCGGGTCTCGCCTACGTTTCGCTGTTCAGCATGCTGATCGGCTTCGTCTTCTGGTATCGCGGCCTGGCGCAAGGCGGCATCGCCGCGGTCGGGCAGTTGCAGTTGCTGCAGCCCTTCTTCGGCCTGGCACTGGCGGCGACGCTGCTGCACGAGCAGGTCAGCCCGCTGATGGTTGTGGTCACGCTCGGCGTGGTGGCCTGCGTGTTCGGTGCGAAGAAGTTTGCGCGGTAGTTCGGGTGGCGGAGGACGGCTCCGTCCCTAAAACTTCGTTACAACCCCGATGCCGATGCCTTCAAAACCGCCCATCGCCATCAAGGCCGCGGGCGCTTCGTCGAGGCTGATCTTCTTGCCGACCAGAAGCTCGGGTTTCAGCTTGCCGGTGCGGATCATCTCCATCATCGCGGGGTAGCGGTAGGCCTGCATGCCATGGCTGCCGAGGATTTCGAGCTCGAAGGCAATCACCTTGTCCATCGGCACTTGCGGGCGGGCATGTTCGCCCAGCATCAGGCCGACCTGCACGTGGCGGCCGCGCCGGCGCAAATTGGCGATCGAGTTGAACGATGTGGTGGGGTGGCCGAGCGCGTCCATCGACATGTGCACGCCGCCATTGGTGATCTGCTTGACCGCTTTGACCACGTTCGGCGTCGTCGAGGCGTTGATGGTCGCCACCGCCCCGATCTTTTTGGCGAACTCCAGTTTCTCGTCGGTGAGGTCGATGGCGATGACATTGGCGCCCATGGAGCTGGCGATCATGATCGCCGACAGGCCGACGCCGCCGCAGCCATGCACCGCCACCCATTCACCGGGCTTCACCCGGCCCTGGTCGACGATGGCGCGAAACGAGGTCACGAAGCGGCAGCCGAGGCTGGCGGCGGTGGCGAATTCCATCTCGTCGGGCAGGCGCACGAGATTGGTGTCGGCATGCTCGATGGCGACATATTCGGCAAACGAGCCCCAGGCGGTGAAGCCCGGCTGCGTCTGGTGCTCGCAGACCTGGTGGTTGCCGGAGGTGCATTCGAAACAGCGGCCGCAGCCGACGCAGAACGGCACGGTGACGCGTTCGCCGGCCTTCCAGCGGGTGACCTGCTTGCCGGCGGCGACGACGATGCCGGCCAGCTCGTGACCCGGCACATGCGGCAGCGTGATGCCGTCATCATGTCCCATCCAGCCATGCCAGTCGCTGCGGCAGAGCCCTGTCGCCTCGACCTTGATGACGACACCATCGGCGGCCGGTTTCGGATCCGGCACGGTCTGGATCGTCGGCGCCTCGCCGAATTTTTCGAAGACGACGGCTTTCATCGGCAAGTCTCCATGCTCTGCTCCGGCAGTGTGCGCCTATTCCGCATCTATCTGATTCTCCGGCGCCGCCTTCTGGAAGGCCGGCAACGCCATGCAGGTGGCGTGGATACGCGATATCTCGGGGTAGGGCGTCAGGTCGACGCCGAAGCGGGCGTTGCTGGCGATCTGGGCGACCAGGCAGATGTCGGCGAGGCCCGGTGCATCACCATGGCAGAAGGTGCCGGTCTCATCAGATGAAGCCAGAATCTTTTCAAGCGGCTGAAAGCCTTCGTTCACCCAGTGGCGGAACCAGTTGACGACATCCTGGTCGCCGGCGCCGAACAGAGTGCGCAGCGAGGTCAGCACGCGCAGATTGTTCACCGGATGGATGTCGCAGGCGATCATCTGCGCCAGCATTCGCACGCGGGCGCGGCCGAGCGCGTCCTTCGGCAGCAGCGGCGGTTCGGGATTGGTCTCGTCGAGATATTCGATGATCGCCAGCGACTGCGTCAAAAGCGTGCCGTCGCTGAGGATCAACGCCGGCACCAGCCCCTGCGGATTGACTGAGAGATAGGCCGGCTCCAGATGCTCGCCATGGCGCAGATGATGCGGCACGTACTCGTACGTCAGCCCCTTCATCTCCAGCGCGATGCGTGCGCGGTAGGAGGTGGACGAGCGGTAGTAATTGTGGAGGACGAGATCGCTCATCACGTCCTCAACTGGGTTGACCGACGGTCAGTTCGATCGTGCCGATGCCGTCGACGCCGCCGGTTATCGTCTGCCCCGAGGCGACCGCGCCGACGCCGGCCGGCGTGCCGGTGAAGATCAGGTCGCCCGGTTGTAGGGCAACCGACTCGCTGCAGATCGAAACGATATCGGCGATAGGCCAGATCAGCTCGGCAAGATCGCCATCCTGTTTCACCGTGCCGTCGACGGCGAGCCAGATGCGGCCCTGTTGCGGGTGGCCGGATTGTACCGCCGGCACCAGCGGGCCGCAGGGCGCCGAACGGTCGAAGGCCTTCGACCAGTCCCAAGGCCGTGCCGCCTTCTTGGCCTCGTCCTGCAGGTCGCGGCGGGTGAGGTCGATGCCGACGCCGTAACCCCAGACATGGTCGAGCGCCTCTGCGCGTGGAATGCGGAAGCCGGCCTTGCCGATGGCCGCGACCAGCTCGATCTCGTGATGCAGGTTCTTGGTCAGCGGCGGGTAGGGGATCGTGCTGCCGCTATCGACCACCGCATCGGCCGGCTTGGTGAAGAAGAAGGGCGGGTCGCGCTCGTCATTGCCGAGTTCGCGGGCGTGGGCGGCGTAGTTGCGGCCGACGCAGAAGATGCGGCGCACCGCAAAACGGTCCGGCGAACCTTCTATGGCGACCGACGGGGTTGCGGGCAGGGGAAGGACGAACTCTGTCATGCGCGGTCTTTCTGCTTCAGCTGCCGGCACATTTGACCGATTTGAACCGCCGGGCAAGGCATGAGCGTTCGCAAAAGCGCCGGCTCGGCCTCCGGCTTAAGATGGCGATAGACTATTTGCCAATAAGCTGGCCATACCAGCGGGAGTATCGTGCCCAGGGAGGACTGAAACGAACCCCATGACCGCAATCAACGATCGCGCCCGATTCCTGATCATCGACGACCACCCGCTGTTTCGCGAAGCGCTGCACAGTGCGGTGCAGATGGCCTATCCCGAAGTCGACACGGTGGAAGCGCGCTCGATCGCCGAAGCGCTCGATCTTCTGGGTGGAATAAAACCGTTCGATCTGGCGCTGCTCGATCTCAACATGCCCGATGTCCATGGCTTTGACGGGCTGCTGCAGCTCAGGACCCGCCATCCGCGGCTGCCGGTGGTCGTCGTCTCGGGCTATGAGGAGCCGAAGATCATCTCCGAGGCGCTGTCCTATGGTGCTGCCGGCTTCATCCCGAAATCGGCCCGCAAGAGCGATCTCGCCGCCGCCATCCGCTCGGTGATGGAGGGCGCCATCTATGTGCCGGAGACCTATGAGGGGCAGCCGCCCGACGCCGATAGCGCCGACCGCGCCGATATGGTGCAGAGGCTGGCGAAACTGACGCCGCAGCAGCTGCGGGTGCTGCAGATGCTGCGCCAGGGGCTGCTCAACAAACAGATCGCCTATGAGCTGCAGGTCGGCGAGACCACGGTCAAGGCGCATGTCTCGGAAATCCTGCGCAAGCTCAACGTCTACAGCCGCACGCAAGCGGTGATCGAGGTGTCTAAGCTCGACAATGCGGAGCTATTCAGGGATCAGGCGGGGTTTTGAGGCTTTGCTTACCCTCCCCGCGCGGGAGGGTCGATCCGCGAAGCGGAGCGGGGTGGGGATGCCTGGCTAAGTCCACCCCACCCCGGCGCTGCTCACCGACCCTCCCCATCGAGGGGAGGGTATGGAGCCTAAGCCAACAAATGCGCCAGCAGCGCCCTTAATTGCGCTGGTTTCAGCGGCTTGCGCATCAGCTCGATGCCGGCGGCGCGGGCGGCTCTCACCACCGCTTCTGAACTGTCGGCGGTGACGATCAGCGCCGGCACGGCACGGCCGAGATAGTCGCGGACTTCGGCGATGGTGGCGGTGCCGAGGTCGCCGTCGTCGAGATGCTGGTCGGCAATGACGATGTCGGGAACCCAGTCGGTGTCGCCGAGCAGGCTGATTGCATCCTCGGTCGAGGTCGCGGCGCGCACCAGGCATTGCCAGCGCTCGAGCAGGAAGGTCATCGCCTGCAGGACGTCGGCGTCGTTTTCGACCAGCAGCACCTTGGTGCCGAACAGGCCATAGCCGCGCGGGCGCTCCATCTCGGCAAGGCTGGCGATGGCGTCGGCGCTGGCGCCGATGCCGACCGGCACATCGATGTGGAAGATGGTCCCGCGCCCGACCTTCGAGGAGAACGTCACGGGATGGCCGAGCGCGGCGGCCATGCGCCGCACGATGGCAAGGCCCAGCCCCAGCCCGCCGCCGGAGATCCCGGTATCGGCCGGAATGGCGGCGCCGCGATGGAATTCCTCGAACACCGCCTCGCGCTGGTCTTCGGGAATGCCGCAGCCGGTGTCGGCGACATCGATGCGGATGGTGTCGCCGCGGTGCCTGGTGCCGACCAGCACGCCGCCGGAGCGGGTGTAGCGCAGCGCATTGGACAGGATGTTTTGCAGGATGCGGCGCAACAGCGTGCGGTCCGAACGCACCACCGCGCTGACCGGGCGGAACTTCAGCGCCAGGCCCTTCGTCTCGGCCACCGGCAGGAAATCCGAGCGCAGCGAGGAAAACAGCGTCTCCAAATTGACGTCGCCAATGTCGGGCTGGACCACACCGGCGTCGAGCTTGGAAATGTCGAGCAGCGTGCGCAACAGGTCTTCCATGGTCTCCAGCGAGCGCTCGACCTGGCGGACGAGTTTTTTACCCTCGTCGCTGGTCTGCACTTCGGCCAGCGCCGAGACGGAGAGGTGGGCGGCGTTCAGCGGCTGCAGCACGTCATGGCTGGCGGCGGCCAGGAACCTGGTCTTGGACAGGTTCGCCAGCTCGGCGTTTTCCTTCGCGGCGCTGAGGTCGATGTTCGACTGTTCCAGCCGGCGCAGGGTCGAATGCAGTTCCTCGGTGCGGATGCGCACCCGGTTTTCCAGAGAAATCGCGGTCTGGAACAGCGAGAAGGCGTTGCCCTGCTGGTCCATCGAGCGCTCGACGCGGCTGACCAGGGCGGCGTTGATCTTCTTCAGCCTGTCGATGTCGTCGATATCCCTCAGCGGCATGGGCCTATTCCGCTGCCTGTCGGTCGCCAAAAGCGATGCCGGTGAAAGTCTGGTTGAGATGCATCGAGCGGTACTGCTCGCCATAGGTGCCGAAGCCGATGACGTTGTTGACCCGGTAAAGCTCCGAAATGTCGCGGAACACCTGGCGGTTGCGGGCATCGAGCCTGCGCAGCACGCAATCGAAGCCGAGGATCATGTCGATGCCGCCGAGCCGCTCCTCGACGTCGCGCAGTGCGGCGCGGGTCGATTCCACCATGTCTTTCGGCTGCGCGATCGACAGCACGACGCCATCGTCTATGGCGCAGAAGAACGACAGCGAGCCGTCGGGATGCATCTTCTGGATCGAGCGGCAGTAATATTCGCCGCCCACCTTCACCACCACCGGATGCGAAGCGAAGCTCATTGGCGTCAGGTTCTGCGCAACGATGCCGACCGAGGCTGCATATTCCTCAGCTGCATTGGTGGCGTTGAACTCGCGCACGGTGCGGTGGTCGGGATCGGATGCCGTTACCACCAGCTTCTCGTCGGTGGGAACGAAATTGTCGGTCTTGAAGACGTGGAAGGGAATCTCGGTCGATATCAGCACGATGATGGCGCTGTCGGAAGCCACCTTGCCGTTCGAGATCAGCCTGGTGGTTTCGAATTTCAGATCATCGCCCGCCGAACCGCCGAGCAGCGGGATGTCGTCCAGCCCCCAATGGATGGCCGAGGTCACTGCTTCCTCGGCAAAGGACAGGCCGTCGATGAAGCAGAGCGCGAAGGTGCTTTTGGTGTGGCAACTGCCGGTGCGTCCGCGCAGCAATCGCCGCAAGGCCTCGACCTCGTCGGTGATCCTGTCCATGCCCGACGAGGAGAGATTGTCGACCATGGTGCTGACCGCCGAAAACGACGCGGAGGGAAAGAGCAGGGCCAGTACGTGACCGTCCTCCAGGCCCTGCGGGGTGATCTCGCCGGCGGTCGAGCAGGCGGCGTAGGCCAGCGCCGGTGCGTGGGCCTTCAGCGCCTGCGACAAAGCGGCGGCATCGACCAGGCTCTGCGAGAAGAACAGCAGCGCAAAGCCGGCGTCGATGGCAGCGGCCTCAGTGGCGACCGCCCGGGCGAATGCATCGGGGTCGGGCTCGTCGGTGGTGAGTGCCGACAGGCCGGATGCATAGCTCGTCCGCGAACTGGCCAGCAGCTTTCTCCGTATTCCTCCGACGCATTTTTGTGCGCGCCTGTTTTTTGTTTTTATGTCCTTTGGAGCGCCAGCGTCGGTGGTATTGTTGCCTTCAATCCGGGCTTTGGCAATGGGCGGACGAACTACGAACACGTCGACCGCAATTGACCTGCTTGACTACAACTCGGCGAGCATTGTCATCTATATCGACGCAATCGCCGGATCTGGCAACTTCACACCGAAGCTGCAGGAGTCCGATGACGGCACCAACTTTACGGACGTGGCCTGCGCCGGCGAAAGGCTAGGATTGGCCCGCCAAACGACCTTCCTTGCGATTCTAGCTAAGGCAAGCGAGGGGTGGTGCCCTTGCGGATACTGCGGACGGCATGCTTTGCGCTGTCGTCAGAAATGGCAAAGGCAAGGGAGATGAGACTCCCTTGCCTTTGATCTAGTTGCCGATAGCCCAGATCGTAACGGCTATCTGAAGAATGTTGACGATCAGGCCGTAAGGCAGAGACCTCAGCGCTTGGCTGAAACTCCAGAAATGCGCATAGGCTGGTCCAAATTCGTCATATAGCTCACCGAAGCGCTCGTCCAAGGTGTTGACTATATCATTCCTGTTTCCGCTATCCGCTGTGCACCAGACGAGAAAGCGGACAATCTTAGATGGCACTCTCGCCATGGTGAATCTCCGTTGGAAGGAGAACACCAGATGCGTCTAAAAAAGCGACCGTTCTCTCCAGAGCCCTCGCACCCGGTGTTTCCAGTCGAAACACTTTCTTCGAGCGGCCGCCACGTACGGGCTCTGGATCTACGATCTCGGAGGAGATGAATCCTTTGCGCTCCAGCTTTGAGAGCGCCAGGTAAAGCTGGCCTACAGCTACGTCTCTTCCGAGAGACCTCGAGAGTTCGGCTTGGAGTTTGGACCCCCATGCAACATCTCTCAGTCGGTTGATTGAGGCCAACAGCCTCAGTTCGAAAGGTCCTAGCTCCACGCTAAGACTGTTGGCCGAAATAAAGGGCTCTTCGCCATGGTGGTGTCTTCTCCTTTTCTCCATTGTTGACTCCGCCGTGTCGGGCGGAGGGTGTGGTTTCTCCACACCGTATTTATATAACACGAAGGTGAAGAAAACAAGGGCTGCGGAATGAACAGGATTTGTCCCTGCGGCTTCAGCGTGCCGAAAGGCACCAAGTGCGCGTGCCAGGTACGCAATGCAAAAGCGCGCCAAGTAGCAAACGGCAAGGCGCGGGGCAGCGCCCTAGCCGCGGCTACGGTACGAAGTGGCAGAAGGAGTCGAGGGCCTATTTGGCGGCGCTAGGTGCCCCGCTGTGCGCGTGCGGCTGCGGCAGGTAAGCCGACATGGTCGACCACAAGATCGCGCCGAAAGGCGGCATGGCTCTGTTCTGGGATAGATTGAACTGGCAGCCCTATGCGCGTGGCTGCAACAGCAGGAAGAACATCAAGAGCGAGGGTGTTTTTGGGCGGCAGGGTATAGCTCTTCCATCTTGGCCATAGTCTCGAGCATCTTGTTTACTTGCTTGTTATCCTTCCAAGTCACGTAAGCGATGAGGCAGGCCGAAAGTGCGATCGCCGATATACGTGAGTATGTCGATATGAGGTAGATCATTAGTGCAAAGGCTATCACCTCTGAAATCATCGAGGTTAGCCCTCGTTGATAGATATCAGCCATCACCATGTATCCGCGGTAGGCAATCTCGTTTTCATGAAATCGTTCAGCCATTTCCCCCTCCAGAATCTGTCGGACGCAAGCCAATAATAGCCCACGGGGGGCAGGAAAGCGACTTTCCGCCCTCGCTCCTAGACCACCCGCGCCCAACAATTCGCAATAATCGCTAAATAGGAATTTGAACTGATGGCCATCGTCTCGCTTGACGACCAGAAGGCGCACATGCGCGTCGATTTCAACGACGACGATGCGCAGATCCAGGCCCAGATTGACGGAGCTCAGGCCCACCTCGAGCAGTTACTGGGCTACACGATAGAGGAAGAATTCGAGGTTGTGCCGACCGACCTGGTGCAGGCTGTGATGCAGCTGGCGGCCAACTGGTACGAGAACCGCGAGGCAACCTCGGGCGACGTTCCCGGCGTACTTCCTCTCGGCATTGGGACATTGTTCGCGAGCGGCGGAACTACACGTTCTGATGGCAGCGAACCAAGACCTTGCGCGCCTCATGAAGGCGCTCGACGCCATCCCTAAAGCCGCCAAGGCAGCAATCCAGCCCGCAATCGACCGGGGCGCCGACGAACTGGTCGCGAGAATGCGTTACCTCGCGCCCGACGAGACCGGTGAATTGCAAGCCAGCATAAGATCTGAGCCCGGCCCGCGGCCTTTGTCGCGGACCGTTTTCACCGACAATGATGCGGCCTTGTACCAGGAATACGGCACTCGGAAGATGCCAGCCAACCCGTTCTTTGGGTGTCTGAACGATCGCTCCGAAAGCGCATTCGCGGCCGAATTGATCGAGCAATTTCCAAGTCAATCAAGAAAACGTGGGGTAAATAATGCGTGGGCGGAATGCGACTGTAACGGCCTTGGACGGCGCACTGTCGAAGGTGCCTCCCGCACCTAAGGACATGCCGCCGCGTGCGGCCAAGGAATGGCGCAAAGTGCTTGGCGTGCTGGTCGAGCAGCGAAAGATTGCCGACCACGAGTTGCCCATGATTTTCGTTTTCTCCATGTCCGAAAGTACAAGGAGCACCCGTGTGTTTTTTGCGCGTTGTGCGGTGTACGAATAGCGCGTGGCCGAGCGCCAACGCCGCATCGGCAGCATGATTACCGAGGTTCTACCCAGGGAGGATGCATGTCGGACGTTTCGTTTGTCGTGAACGGAAAACGGGTCAGCGGCGCTGTCGAGGACCGAACGCTTCTGGTTCATTTCCTACGCGAAAATCTTGGTCTCACCGGAACGCATGTCGGCTGCGACACCTCGCAATGCGGCGCCTGTGTCGTCCATGTCGACGGCAGGGCGGTGAAGTCCTGTTCGATGCTGGCCGTGCAGGCCTCCGGATCGACCGTGGTGACGATCGAGGGGCTCGCCAACGGCGCCGACCTGCATCCGGTGCAGGCGGCGTTCAAGGAGCATCACGGGCTGCAATGCGGCTTCTGCACGCCGGGCATGATCATGACGGCGACCGACATGATCGCCCGCCATCCCGAAGGCCTCGACGAGGCGACGGTTCGCGCCGAGCTCGAAGGCAACATCTGCCGCTGTACCGGCTACCACAACATCGTCAAGGCGATCCTCGCCGCATCGAAGACGATGGCGAAGGTGTCGAAGGGCAAGGTGAAACAGGCAGCGTGAACAAGGCAGTAGGGAGTAGGCAATAGGGAGTAGGGCAAGCGGCCCACGCGGATCCGAGAGCCCCTTTCCCCTACTGCCTAATCCCTACTGACTACTCCCTAAATTCCGGAGGAATTTCTTATGGGCATTGAAGGCATCGGCGCTCGGGTCGTGCGCAAGGAAGACAAAAGGTTCATCACCGGCGCCGGCCGTTATGTCGACGATATGGTGGTTCCCGGCATGAAGCATGCCGCTTTCGTGCGCAGCCCGCACGCGCATGCGCAGATCAAGAAGATTGACGTCAAAAAGGCGCAGGCCATGCCTGGCGTCATTGGTGTGCTCACCGGCAAGGAACTCAAGGCCGATGGCATCGGCAACCTGATCTGCGGCTGGATGATCCATTCCAAGGACGGTTCGCCGATGAAGATGGGCGGCTGGTCGCCGCTCGCCGTCGACAAGGTGCGCTATGTCGGCGACGCCATCGCCATCGTCGTGGCCGAAACCAAGGGCCAGGCGCGCGACGCGGCGGAAGCCGTCGAGATCACCTACAAGGAATTGAAGGCGGTGGTCGATGCGACCAAGGCGCTGCAAAAAGGCGCGCCGCAGGTCCATGCCGAGGCCGACGACAATCTGATCTTCGACTGGGAGATCGGCGACGCCAAGACGACCGATGCCGCGATCAAGGCGGCGGCCCACGTCACGCGCATGAAGATCGTCAACAACCGGCTGGTTCCCAACGCCATGGAGCCGCGCGCGGCGCTTGGCCATTACGACAAGGCCGAAGACCACTTTACCTGCTGGACGACCTCGCAGAACCCGCATGTCGCGCGGCTGGTGATGAGCGCCTTCTACAATGTCGCGCCGGAAAACAAGCTGCGCGTCATTGCGCCCGATGTCGGCGGCGGCTTCGGCTCGAAGATCTACATCTATCCCGAAGAGATCGTCTGCCTGTGGGCATCGAAGAAGACCGGCGTGCCGGTCAAATGGGTCGCCGACCGCACCGAAAGCTTTCTCACCGACGCGCATGGCCGCGACCATGTCTCGACGGTCGAAATGGCGTTCGACAAGAACAACAAGATCACCGGCTTCAAGGTCGACACCATCGCCAATCTCGGCGCCTATATGTCGCTGTTCTCGTCCTGCGTGCCGACCTATCTCTATGCGACGCTGCTGTCGGGCCAGTACAATATTCCGACGATCCACGCCAATGTGCGCACCGTCTACACCAACACTGCACCGGTCGACGCCTATCGCGGGGCAGGGCGGCCGGAAGCGACCTATCTGCTCGAACGTACAATGGAGACTGCGGCGCGCGAACTCGGCGTGTCGCCGGCGGAGCTTCGGCGCACCAACTTCATCACCAGCTTCCCGCATCAGACGCCGGTGATCATGAATTATGACGCCGGTGACTACGGCGCTTCGCTGGATGCAGCGACAAAGGCGTCCGACTATGCCGGCTTTGCCAAACGCAAGGCCGCCGCCGCCAAGCAAGGCAAGCTGCGCGGCATCGGCATGAGCTGCTATATCGAGGCCTGCGGTATCGCGCCGTCGGCGGCGGTCGGCTCGCTCGGCGCCGGCGTCGGCCTGTGGGAATCGGCCGAAGTGCGGGTCAATGCCGTCGGCACGATCGAAGTTCTGACCGGCTCGCACAGCCATGGCCAGGGCCATGAGACGACCTTCGCGCAATTGGTCACCCAGCGCTTCGGCGTGCCACTGGACTCGGTCTCGATCGTCCATGGCGACACCGACAAGGTGCAGATGGGCATGGGCACCTACGGCTCGCGCTCAGGCGCCGTCGGCATGTCGGCCATCGCCAAGGCACTCGACAAGGTCGAGGCCAAGGCCAAGAAGATCGCCGCCCATTTGCTCGAGGCCGATGAGGGCGACATCGTCATCGAGAATGGCGAGGTCAAGGTCGCCGGTACTGACAAGAGCCTGCCCTGGTTCCAGGTGGCGCTTGCCGCCTACACCGCGCACAATCTGCCGGCCGGCATGGAGCCCGGCTTGAAGGAAACCGCCTTCTACGACCCGGCGAACTTCACTTTCCCGGCAGGCTGCTACATCTGCGAGGTCGAGATCGATCCGGAAACCGGCACGACCGACATCGTCCAGTTCGTCGCGGCGGACGATTTCGGCAACATCATCAATCCGATGATCGTCGAGGGCCAGGTGCATGGGGGTATCGCCCAGGGCATTGGCCAGGCGCTGCTGGAAGGCGCCCACTACGACGCCAGCGGGCAACTGCTGACGGCGAGCTACATGGACTACACCATGCCGCGCGCCGACGACCTGCCGTCGTTCAAGGTCTCGACCTCGAACACGCCGTGTCCGAGCAATCCGCTCGGCATCAAGGGCTGCGGCGAAGCCGGCGCCATCGGTTCGCCGCCCGCGGTCATCAACGCCATCACCGACGCTTTGGGGATTACCGACATCGCCATGCCGGCCTCGCCATCCACGGTCTGGGCGGCGATCCGCGCGACGAAGAAGCACTGAGGAGGAACGAAGATGTATTCGGTCAATTACCACCGCGCCGCCTCGGTCGCTGACGCCGCCAAGCTGGTGAAAAGCGGCGACGCCAAGCTTTTGTCGGGCGGCATGACGCTGATCCCGGCGATGAAGACACGGCTTGCAGCCCCCTCCGACCTGGTCGACCTGTCGCGGATCAAGGAGCTGCAAGGCGTCAAGGTGTCGGGCAAAACCGTCACCATCGGCGCCGCGACCACGCATTACGACGTTGCCAATGACGAGAAGCTGAAGAAGGCCTGTCCGGCACTTGCGCATCTGGCGTCGCTGATCGGCGATCCGGCGGTGCGCCACAAGGGCACGATCGGCGGCTCGGTCGCCAACAACGATCCGGCCGCCGACTATCCGGCAGCACTGCTGGCGCTCGGCGCCACCATCATCACCAACAAGCGCGAGATTGCGGCGGCCAAATTCTTCACCGGCCTGTTCGAGACGGCGCTGAAGGATGGCGAGATCATCATCGCCGTGAGTTTTACCGCGCCGGCCAAGGCGGCTTACGAAAAATTCCGCAATCCGGCCTCGCGGTATGCGATCGTCGGCGTGTTCGTGGCCAAGGGCAAGGACGGGGTCAGCGTTGCCGTCACCGGCGCCGGTGATGATGGTGTGTTCCGCTCGAAGGAGATCGAGGCCGCACTGGCCAAGAACTTTGCCGCATCGGCGCTCGACGGCGTAAAAGTGCCGGCGAAGACCTTGATGACCGACCTCCACGCCTCGGCCGAATACCGCGCCAACCTGATCGCAGTGATGGCAAAACGCGCTGTGGCCGCGGCCAATGCCTGACACTGTCAACTACTGACAAGGAAAGGGGCCCTTGCGGCCCCTTTTTCGTGGAAGGTGGCTGTACCTGCCCAGTTCTTCCCAGTGCGCCGCCGCGCGCGTATCCGTCGCTTCCGGTAATTCCCGTGCAAGAACAGACGCATACTTCCCAGGGACTGCCCCGGCGCCATTCTCGCACTTGCACAAAGCGATATTGCACTGCAATATGCTGGTGACCAGCGCGAGCTGGGTTCGGGGCGTTGCAAGCGGCCTGCGACCCTTTTCGTAGATTTCAATGCGAAGGGAGCCGGGATGACCGACATCTCCGCGACGCATGTCGTGCCGTCCAGATCCGTCACCGACAAAGCAGCCAGAGCAAGATTGGCCTATCTCGACGGCTGGCGCGGGCTGTCGATCGCTCTGGTGCTGATCGGGCATTTTTTCCCCGTTCCCGGGATCAATCTCGGCGTGCTCGGCGTCGAGTTTTTCTTCGTGCTCAGCGGCCGACTGATGGGCGAGATCCTGTTCATCGAACGTTTTCCATTGAAAAAGTTCTTCAAGCGCCGCTTCTCGCGCATCTACCCGGCGCTGCTGGTGTTCGTCATCGCAGCCATGGTCGGTCTTTCCGGAACCTTCATCGCCTTCAAATGGAAGGCAGCGCTGACGGCGCTGACCTTCACCTACAACTACGCCGGCATTCTCATTAATCGCGCCGGCGCGCTCGACCATATCTGGTCGCTGTGCGTGGAAGAGCATGCCTACATCATCCTGGCGCTGATCAGCGTGGTGGTGACCGGGCGGGGCAATGTCGTGCGGCTGCTGGTGACGCTGTCGCTGCTCGCGATGGCCAACGGCGCCATTTCATACTGGGTGTACGGCATGGACTATGAGCACAGCTATTGGCGCACCGACGTGCATATCGCCTCGATCCTGCTGTCGGCTTCTATCTGCTTGCTCAAGCATGATGACCGGCTGCCGTCCCTGCTGAAAGGGCCCTATGTCAGCCTGGTGTCGGCGGCCGCGGCTATCCTCCTGTTCCTCGATCCGGTGCCTACGCCGATCCACTATCTCTTCGCGGTGCCGTTGCTGGCCCTTGCCGTCAATACGCTGGATACCAGCAGCTGGCATTTGAGCGGCCTGCTGTCGTCGAGGCCGATGGTGATGATCGGCCTGTGGTCGTACTCGCTCTATCTCTGGCAGCAGCCCTTCTACAAATTCGTCGCCGAGCAGGGCAGCGCGCCGATCCCGATGCTGGCGGCAGTCTTCGCCTGCGCATTGTGCAGCTACTATCTGGTCGAGAAGCCGGCGCGGGCCTGGCTGAACCGCAATTGGTGAGTTCTGCGGCGCCGAGGCGGCATCAGGCCGACTTCTTCTGCGCCGCGAGATAGCGGCGCAGGCCGGCTTCGCCGCGCGGGGTGGCCAGCGATGGTTCCAAGCAAAGGCCGGGCGCAGCAGCGGCGCCAGGAGTTTGAGGATCGGCCTCTCGACCGTCACCTGCCAGACAAGATCTACGTGGGGTGCCGTGTAGCGCGCAAAATCGTTTGGCACCTCCGCGCAACTTCATTTGGCACCAAATAGGGAGCGTTAAATGTCCCGAATGCGATGAAAGTCATATGGCGCCGCTGTGTTGTAGTGGCACTTCGGACACTCATAAACAGGGCCACGATCTCCCCTGGCGAATTTATTGCCGACCGTAAGCATTATGGTCGGCGGGAATTCACATTTGCAGAGCTCGTAGCCGAGCCCTTTGGCCAATGTGCTTCCGCAATGGCAAAATGCTTCTCAGATTGTTCAATGGCGAGACCGACTGCATCAGCCTTGGGTCCCTTCGGCAACGCCTCCTTGGCGTCCTTGAGCAGGCCTAAGAGGGACCTCACCGTGTCGAAGCCCAGCTTCGCAGCCTGCGCGCCAGCAGTCAGTGCGCCCGAATCGAATTCCATTCGCCTCTCCCTAGGTGTGAGAGGGCAGCAAACCACCGAAACAAACGTCTGTCGAGTTCACCCTAGAGCCAAATCGGGATGCCCTCACTTCGGATAATCGGCCTTAACCACGATCCTGGTATAGGCGCGTTCGACGGCAAAGACAGCTTCGTCCTTTGTCTCGACCCTCCCGTTCGACGAGCCCTCCCCATACGCTTGAAATATAAGCGGTTTTGGCGGTACAACACTCGCCGGGCCGAACTCTGACGCATGGTCAGAGTTCCGGGCAACGGGATAGGTCCGGTTTGAGGGCAGAACGCGCATGGAAAAGAAGGTCATTGTGATCATCGCGCTGGGACTAGTGACGCTCGGCGCCTACCAGGCCGCCACGGGCGGCATCCGTCCAGGAGTAGACCTGGTCGAGGCCAAAGCGGCTTGCGCAGAGGCTGTAACGCGCGCCCGCGCCATCCGCGCCGGCTCACCGCTGCCATTGTCGGAAGGGCTGGGCACCTATGAGCTTATTCTGACCGACTGCCGCAACAACCAGTATCTCAGCCAGGCCGAGCTGGTCGACCTTCTGGGCTCCTGAGGGACCTGGAACACATAGTTTAATGTGTTCGCCGCTGCCATTCGATCTTGCGCGGCCGGCGCCGCTGCCCGTTTCTGATGCCAAGTGAAGTTGCGCGGCCAGATTTCTGGCCTTCTGGCTATCCCGACCGCCGTCTACCGCTGAACGCCTTGTTTTCCGGGCTTCTGGCGGCTGATCCCGCCGATTATCACCTTTTCCCAGCCTTAGCCGGCAGATGCCATCCGATCTTGCGCGTTACATGAGGGCGACAATTCCGCCCGCCATAGGCCGTCGAAATCGCCAAAGGTTTTGACCACGACCAGGCGGCCGGGCTCGAGTTCGGCGGCCTCGACGATGAAGCTCAACTCATAGGGCAGGGCGCCGCGCGCCCGAGCTTTGGCGCGCGAGCCGACGACGCCCTTGCCTCTCTTGTCGAGCGGCACGACCTCCTTGTAGACGTCGCCCCACCAAAGCGGCAGCAATTCGGCGTCGGAGAGCACATCCCACACCTGTTGCGGTGTCGCTTCAGGGATGTCCCAGCTCTCATCGAAGCGGAAGACGTTGCTTGGCATGGTGTTTCGCCCCAACTGGCGGAGAGCGATTACACTAGCCTTGGCTTCTTTATGGCGCCAGTGGCGCCCACGTCAGCCGGCGATCTGCCTGAGGTAGTAGCGCACCGCTTTCTTGCCGCCGTGGATCACGGCGTCGCCGACCTCGGTGAAGCCGAGCGCGGCGTGGAAGGCGTCCGAGGCCGGATTGGGCGGTTCGGCATTGACCTCGCAGGTGACGATGCTGTGGCCCGCGTGGGCGACTTTCACGAACAGGTCCTCATAGAGCCGGCGGGCATGGCCGCGGCCGCGCGCTTCTGCGGCAACGACGACACGGTCGACATAGACGAAGCTGGTGTAGCGCTCGCGGAACCAGAGGAAATTTGGGCTGTCGTAGCATGCATCCTGGTCGAAGGTCATGATAAAGGCTTCGAGCGCGCCGATGCGACGTGCATAAAACGCTTCGCCGAGCAGGAAGGACAGCCGTTCCGGCTCAAGCCATGACAGCTCGGCGGCGTGCTCGTTGTTGAGCGCGAGGATGGCGGCTTCATCGGGTGCCGAGACGCGGCTGATCGGCGAGGGCGCAGTCATGGCTTTGCGCATCATGCTCTGGCAGCCGCGATCGTCGCTGCCACCAGCGCGCCGTCGGTGACCGTGGTGCGGTACTCGCGGTCGAGATCGGTGCCGCCCATGCCGACTTGTGGATTGCGGTAGGTCATGGTGCTCGGCACGTCCTTGAGCGCGGCGAAATGCATTTCCGTCAGCCCGGTGGCTGCCAGCACGCCGGCGATGTTTTCGGGATCGAGCGCGCCGCAGCCGAGGATGATGATGCGGTGGCCACCCTGGCGGACGAGATCCGCCAATAGGCCGGCGCCTTCCACCGCGGTATCCCTCTGGCCGCTGGTCAGCACGCGACCGACCTTGCAGCGGATCAGCGCTTCCAGCGCCTCGGCCGGGTCGCGCGTCATGTCGAAGGCGCGGTGGCAGGTGACGTTGAGCGGACCGGCCGCCTCGACCAGTGCGCCCATGTGGGTTTCGTCCATGGTGCCGTCGGCATTGAGGCAGCCGACAACGACACCGGCGACGCCGAGATCGCGCAGCGCTGCGACATCGGCGAGCATAGAGCGGTATTCGGCCTCGCTGTAGAGGAAATCGCCGCCGCGCGGCCGCACGATGACGTGGAAGGGAATGGTCGCGCTCTCGAGTGCGGCGCGCACCGTGCCGAGGCTCGGCGTGATGCCGCCTTCGACGAGGCTGGCGCAGAGCTCGACCCGATCGGCGCCGGCGGCTTGCGCGGCCAGCAATCCGTCGATGCCTTCGACGCAGATTTCGATCAGGGGGCGAGCATTTCCGGCCAAAGGGCGATCCTTCATGGTTGCAGACGGCCAGCCCTAGCATCGGCTCGATTGCCGGGGAAGCGGGAACAGCCAATCGCTGCTTGGGCCAGCCGGCAACGCAGCTTAGATCCGTCGCGAGAGATCTATTGTTTCTGCAGGATGGTGTTCTTGGCGCCCTGTTCGACCTGGTCGATGACCAGCAGCTTGACCGGACCGTCGCCGACATTGGTGGCCTGGTGCCACTGGCCGATCATCTCGACGATGAAGTCGCCAGTCTTGTATGTGTTGCTGTTGCCGGTCTCGACATTCGTCACTTTGAGCGTCCCGGCCTCGACATAGGCATAGCGGGCAAACGGATGCTTGTGCACCGGCAAGGTGGCGCCGACGGCGATGTCGTAGGTCGAAACCAGCACCTGGACATTTTTCTGCGGCAGCATGATCGGCTGGCCGGAAGCCGTCTGGGTACGATCGGCAAGCGGCGTCACGACCACCGGTGGGCTGGAACTGTCCAGTGCCGCAGCAGGGTTTGCAGATAGCGCGACCGCGAACAGCAGCGTCGATGCCAGAATCTTTCGCATGGGTCCTCCAGGTTTTGCCGCCACCGTCCCGCGGCAGGCATCCGCGCCAATGGGGCCAAGTTCAATTACCGAGGCATAACGTCATCCGCCCGTTCCATCGTCCATCATGATTGCGCGACAAGGGGCGTCAGGCTAGTGCCCCGGCGCGTCGTCGTCTTCCACATCCTGCTGGGCGGTCTGCTCATGCACGGCCTGCCAGGCGGCGATGACGGCGCCGAGCCTGTCGTTGCGATCGTGCGTGGCGACATGCGCCTGCTGGCGCAGCGCCAGCCTGACGGCGGCGCGGGCAAACCGGTTGGCGGGCATGTCGAAACGCTCCGGTCCATCGCCGCAGGCAACCTCGTCCAGCACATGCTGCTTCACGGCGACGATTTCGGGGTTGCCGTAACTTTCCGGCAAGGCCTGGAAGTCGCGGTGCAGACGCCGCCTCTCACTCCGCCGGTGGGATTCGGCGGCTGACGCTTGCTAGATCGTCACCTTTTGAAGTCCCCGCCTTTCAGCGTGCGTAGCGTGATGGAATAGCGGTGCCCGGCGACCGGCGGAATGCTGTGCTCCCATTCGTGGCGCGCTGGTCCGTCTCAAGGCGAGGGCGGCAAACACCGCCCCTACGACCATGATGGAATGGCTGCCTGTCGGCATCGCACTCAATAGCTCCCCCTCAGGCCGATGAGCCTGCTGCGTCACGGTAGAGTGTGTACTAGGCACTTCCCGCCGTATCATTCTCTTGACGACCGCGTGCCGGTCATCCCGCACCGCCCGACTACATGCGCTGGCTTGGGCCGCAGTCGGATCCTCGCGGCCTGATGGAGCCATTACCGTCCGATCTGATGACGATGTGGGCCTACTGACAGCGAGGTCGGAGCAGGAGTAACACGCCGGGCATCGTCGGTGAGATCGGTATCAGCCCCTCTGACCTGTTCGAGGTCTAGCGCAGCATCTTGGTTACTTCTCGTGCCACGCGAACTCGTAGGGCTTCGGTATCTAGTTTCTCGAGTTCAGCAAATCTCGCATGGTTCTTGACCTGATTTAAAAGCGACTCGCGAGGATAGTTCGCATAGATTTCGAGCATTCGATCGTAAAATCTTAGCGGATCGGTGATGGGTTCGTTCGGCGATTCCGGCTTGCCAAAGATAGCATTTCCAAGCTTTTTCGCAGCCGCTGCTTCTTGTTCGGTCAGTGGGACTTTGACCATCACCCGATCTTTGGTCTCTTCGTCGGCAATGATTGCATATGCGTCACTGTCGAAGGATGTGACTTCCTCGATCGTCCCAAAGCCCTCGCTTCCATCCCGTCTAGGGTAGGCGAACAAGCCACCAATCCGCAGTGTTTCAATTGGCTTGCCGCGCTCGTCCAGCAACTCGTCGGGCACCCCTTCGAAATTATTGGGCACCCGCTGCACCAGCGCTAGACAATCATGCACCCATCGAATTGGCCGATGCTTGTCGTGCAGTTCCATTGCGGTTTCTATCTCAAGAGTAGCCTCGCGAAAGTCGTCCATGGCGAAGCCCATTAGCAACCCGAAGAACATCAGGTTTGATGCATCATCGTTCACGAGATCCCTGTTGTTCGTGACGAACACGTACGCGGCGCGAGGAGGGTCGCCCTTGACCGTGATAGCCTCGGCATCTCTCACCGCGCTGGTGACCAAAACACGAAGGCGCTCAAGCTGTTCTACAGTGGCTTCGTCACCAATTCCCAGTTCAAACCAGTAGACAGGCTTGTCGAGATTCTTCTTGGACGCGCCATGCAGCTTGTCGCGCAACCATCCATTCAGTTCTGCGACAAATGCCTCACTATCGAGATCGAATGAGGCTTTCCAACTGCGCTTTCGTTTTGCTTCGACGGCATACGTTCTCCCGTCCGGAAATGTAGCGAAAAATTCCGGCTTGGGCTGATTTCCTTTGGCGTCTTCAGCACCGTCGATTTTCGCGCCTGCCAATGCGAACGCGGATGCAACGATTGCTTCGTAAAGAGCAGGGTCAAAATCGTTCGGATGTCGAAGCCTCTTGATCAGGCTTTTAAGCGGCTTGTCGTTGTGCTCTATCAGGTAGAGCGCGTAAGCGAGACGATTTAGTGCGGAAAGATGTCCCTTGGCAGGCAGTGCGACGCCACCGCCGACATCCTTTCGTGCTTCCTGAAGTTTTCGGAGCCACCGGAAGAGGGTATGGTCCGGCGTGCTGCGGGAGGCTGCTGCACCCCAGTCATGGCCGAATACGTGCTTCATGTTGTCGATCATAAAATCGGATACGAACTGCCACTTCGCCGAATGGACCATACGTTTGCCGACGACTACTACACGCCTACCGTCATAAAGAGACGTCACCATTGGCCGACCGTGGCCTTGCTGGCGTTTCCGCACCATTTCCTCGGCTTCGTGTAACTGCATCAGCTCGCGAAGCCGTCGCTCGAAAGCTTCGTCCGTTGCCGGCGTGGTGTTCAAACGGCCATGACAATGTTTGTAGCGCCGACCGCTATTACAGGGGCAGGGCGCATTTCTGCTGATCGGGAGAAATCGACTCGATGTCCCTTTACTCATAAGCGTATTTTAGCACACGCATCTATAGCTGGTGTCCCAGCTTGTGCCTTACCCCTACCCGTCTCGCTATGTTCGTCAAGGGAGGCAGGCGTCCTATGATTTGAGCACTGAAATCGCCAAGCTGATGACGCTGATCAAAACAGCCAACCATGTTAGCCATGGCTTCATCCGCATCTCGCGCTCTTCATAGACTTCTCGCCTGACCCTCCGCATCGCTTCCTCGGTGAGATAGTACCGACCGTGGACACCATGCCATTCCCAGAAGTCGTTGTCTTCGTCCTCCTTGTAGGGCCGTTGCGGCGTCAGGATACGCCATTGACCAGCGCGCCTAAGCGTCTGCGCTGTTTCTATCTCAGCAATCTCTGCGTCGACAATGTCGATCGTGGCAAAGTAGTCGCCTACGGCGATCTGGTATTCTTGTGAGTTCCGCTTAAGCCCAGCAGTGGTCTCGTTGAGTCTCTCCAGAAGGCTGTCCCGGTTGTGCCGATGCTGAATAAGCGCGTCGCGTTCGTCCCGATATCTCTTGAGTTCGCCAAACAAAGCCATTCGAACCCCTCCCGAACAATGAACTTCCTGATGAAACCGTAACGTGAACAGGCTTCGCGTCAGGCATAACATTGTCGATGCGAATTGGCCCACCTTGCCGACCGTTTGGCATATTTTCTCGCGCGACCTGACGCTTGCTGGATCGTCACCTCTTGAAGCCCTCTACTTTCAGCGTGCGCAGCGTGATGGAATAGCGGTGCCCGGTGACCGGCGGAATGCCGTGCTCCCACTGGTGACGCGCTGGTCCGTCCATGAGATAGACGGACCTTGGCTCGACCTCGATCGTCTCGCGATCCCATTTCGCACCATTTTTGCGGCGCAGGCGGAAGCTGCAAGGCGCCAGCAGCGAGACGCCGGCGACAAGATCGAAATGTGGCTTGTCGCGATGCCAGCCTATGCCCGCGCCCGGTCGGTACTCGTTGATCAGCACTTGCGCGAACTCCGCGGCGGGGCGGCCGGCAAAGTCCGCGACCTTATCGCGAAGCGGCAGCAGGAATTCGGGGATGGGCGGCGCTTCGACGACCCGGCGCCGATCATAGTCGTAGTGCAGGCCGAAGCCGGCCACCTGCCGGTTGGCAAGATGGCCGTGGAAATCAAAGGGCTTGAACGACAGTCCCTGGAGGTGATGGACCAGTTCCGCCTCTTCACCTGCTGTGATCAGGCCCGGCCGGTAGGAAAACCCTTCCGGCAGCGCAGCCACCGCGCCGAAGAGATCGCCCTGGCTGGCATGGGCTTCTGTGTTGGATTTTGTCAGCGACATCTGACGCAGAGATAGGGAGCCTCTGCGCGCAAGCAAGATTTCGGCGCTGTCGCGGCCTAACTACCCTAACGGAACCTCCGCGTCTCCGCGGCATTACGCACTGGTGAAGCAGGATTTTGGGGCGAAGCACGGCTTTGAGCGAAGCAGGATTAGGGCAAAGCAGGATTCTTGGCATGCCGTCCACTGCCATCCGCAACATGCATTACGACCCGGCGACGAAGGTCCTTTCGGTCTGGTTCGTCCCGAGCGGCTCCCGTTATGACTATGAGAAGGTCGAGCCCGAGACCCATGCGGCGTTCCGGGCCGCCTTCTCGAAAGGACAATTCTTCAACGAGTTCATACGCGATCGCTACCGGTTTCGCCTGGTTGAGGAAGGGCGCCGGCGAGCGGCTGGATCCTGAGCAACGCATCAAGCCCGGAAGGCGCATTCACGCTGGAAAACCGGCCTTTCTGAAGCCTGACGTGAAAAGCTCGAGGGCGACTTGGTCGGCGAACGGGAACCTGAAAACAGCCGGACAGTCAGGTCGTGTTTCCTCGTCAGTGCTTCCTCGACTTCAGCGCGCGCCTTCTGCGTCTCGCCCAAATGTGCGTACGCCGCTGCGAGGAAGACATGAATGAAGAATTGGTCGCCGGCAGGCATGGGGATAGTAATATTTGACAGACCGGGCTAGCGATCTGGCGCCAGCATCCGCTTCAACGTCCCGTCGCGAATCCAGAACTGGTGAAATAGAGCCGCCAAGGCATGGACCGAAATCAAGACGATAAACAGCGGCTTATTGAGCGAGTGGATATCACTCCAAGGGTCGCCAACGTAGAAGGCGAGAAGCCCGAGGATGGGCGTTGCCAGCAGCAGCAGATAGAACAGCCCATGCGACAGGCGGGCCGCGATCTGCATCCAGCTAGGGCCGCCCTCTACGGGCTTGGGAGCTCCTGACACCAACCGCATAATCAGCCGGACCACGACAAGAGCCAGGATCGCCAGACCTATCCAGTAGTGTGCAGAGCCTAGCGTCTGGTCGAGAGCAGAAACCGGTTGCCCCTCGTCGGCGGCATCCACCACGGTTGTCATGCTCTCGCCAAATAACAGTTGGAATAAAACAAGGGCAGCTGTGATCCAGTGAAGCGCAATCTGATAAGCTGAATATCCCGATCCAGTTTCTGTCATTTTTCCCTGATGATGTGAACAGTTTTTCAGTCGCGTTACTGAATAGCTAGGAAACCTTGGTCGAATTGGGCTCGAATCCTCCCGGAATTATGGCGAGTAGGTTACAGATTTGTAAGCGCTACCCAGCCGTAGGCGGCTACGCCGCCCCGGCGATGTTCCACTGGATGAATTTCGCCTTTTGGCCATTGGCGATCTCCGTTGAAAAGGTCGCGCAACGAGGACAATAATTGCTATGCGACCGGGCACATCGCAAGCGCTCTCGCAGGCCCTACCTGATGGGAATCAATAGGCAGATGCGCGTCAGGCGCTAAAAGCCTTTGCGCAGGCGGCGACATAACCGGTGATAGCTGGGCGAGCTTTGCAGGTCTCGGGCCGCATGGCTGAACAGCAGCACGACAAAAAGAACCACCACTGCGGATGCGAACCCGGTGACGATAGCCATCAAGGCGAACGTCGCTGTCGTGGAGATGTTCCGGGGAAAAATGGCCGACGCCGTTGGGGTATGCCTGGGTGGGCTTTTGGGGTGGCGCCGGCCTTAAGGCGGAAATGGGGTCCGCCGCTCATGAAGAATAGCGGACTCACCAGTCAAGGGTATGGTGTGATCGCGTAGGGCATATAGCCTTGCCGGGAGGACGTGCGCCCTGCCTCGCTGCAGGATTTCCGCGAGGACACCTAGCCCGGAAGAGGGCGGCTGCGCAAGCGACCGAACCGCCATACTTGCGCAATTGCTAAAATACTAAATAATGGTCAGGAGGTGCGGGGAGCCGTTGGGGAACGGCGGCAAAGGGGTTTGGGGCAATGTATTTTCCGCGGTTTCTGGTGGGAATGCTGGCGACGTCGGTGCTCGTTGCAGTTTGGGCCTATCTTGACACGGGGTCCGTCGGGAAGGGTGTAATCTGGGGCGTCATCGCCGCTTTTCTGCTGCAGGCGGGGTATTTCGCGCTTGTGTTTGGGCTTGTCTACGGGCGGCGGAACACTGAGCAGGAGGCGAAGGAGGCCATTCCGGACGCCGCCAAACAGCCGGTCAAGCGAGCAGCCACGCCCCCGCAAGGGCGTGCTTGACGATTTCAGAGAATAATTCGGTGGCGTTTGAAGGCCTAAAGCGCGTCGCGCCCGAACGGCCTCATGCGACGCGCTTTAGGTTGTTGTATTTATGCAAGTCGTTGTCCCAAAACCGCTGCGCACTTTTGGGCGACATGCATTAAGCGAATGAAACGCACCGGGCGCCGATGTCTGGCGGGTAAACGCCCATCCGGCTCCGTCACGGTTGAGTGTGCCGCTCGCGATCCGACTTGGACCACGTGCTCATATCGACTTGTCTTCCGCCATCGGTGGCGGTGACACGCGACAGATCACTAGCTTCCCAACGATAATTCCAGGCGCGAACGCGCGCCTAGCCCGTCGCACTACGTCGAATCGGAATGGAGTCTTTAGACATTCGTTTATCTATTCGTGATTTCTAATAACACATGGCATTCAATGCTTTTACCCGGATCCGGATTTTTTGGGGCCGCCTAAGACGCGCCACGAACGGTAACGTTGCCGTCATCTTTGCCTTTACCTTGCCGGTCGTGGTCGGCGGCGCAGGCCTCGGTGTCGAGACCTCCCTCTGGTACTACAACAGCCTGAAGCTGCAGGCGGTGGCCGATGCCGCGGCCTATGCCGGCGCGCTCGAGAAGGTCGCGGGTTCCGACAACCCGACCATCATCGCCGCCGCGACGCAGTCGGCGACCTCGAACAATTTTGCCACGCCGGGCACGATCCAGGTCAACACGCCGCCATTGTCCGGCCCGAACACCGCGAAGAAGGCGGTGGAGGTCATCGTAAAGCAGAACGTCGATCGCTACTTCACGGCGATCTTCAACAGCACGCCGGTTCCGGAACAGGCGAGGGCCGTGGCGCTCATCACCGACGCCTCGAAAGCCTGCGTGCTGGCGCTCAGCCCGTCGGCCGCCCAGGCTGCGCTCTTTTCCGGCAACACCACCGTCAACCTCACCGGCTGCTCGGTCATGTCGGACTCGATTGCCTCGGACGCCATCAAGACCCAGGGATCGGCGACGATAAAGGCCGACTGCCTGATCACGGTCGGCGGCATGGTGCTGAACGTTCCAGCGACCACGGTCTGCAAGTCCAACATCACCCACGCTTTGCCGGCTGCCGATCCTTTCTCCAGCCTGGCGACGCCTGCGGCCGGCAACCCATGCAAGAATGTCAACGGCAACAAGAACTCGCAAACACTCCAGCCTGGCACCTACTGCAGCGGCATGAGCCTCAGCGGCAACGTCACGCTTTCTCCCGGCGTCTATGTCGTGCAGGGCAGTATGAAGGTCAACGCCAACGCGGTCGTCGCGGGCAACGGGGTAACCATCTTCATGGCAGGCAGCAACACCGTCAGCATGAACGGCAACGCTAAGGTGACGCTGAGCGCGCCGACATCCGGAACCTATTCCGGCGTGCTGTTCTACGGCGACAGGACCGGGACCGCAGCGCAGAGCACCTTCAACGGCACGGCGGACTCGCTTTTGACCGGCGCCATCTATTTTCCCAAGCAGCAGGTCAACTACCTTGGCAACTTCTCGGGGAACGGCGGCTGCACTCAGGTCGTCGCCAACACCATCCAATGGTCCGGCAGTACGACCATCAAGCAGGACTGCACCAGCCTCGGGATTAAGGACATTCCGGCGACGCAGTCCGTTCAGCTGGTCGAGTAGCGGGATGGGTAAGCGGGCCTTACGCATTGTCCGGGACAAAGCCGGGATGGCCGCCGTGGAATTTGCCGTGGTGCTGCCCATCCTGTGCTTGGTCTGCTTCGGCATCGCCGACGGCTGGTCCTACGTGACGAGCTACCTGCATATGCGCGCCGGCGTCAAAACCGCGGCCAATCTCGTGATGGCCGGCGCGGGCAGTGACGCGGCCAAAGACCCGGGAACGCAGGCGGTCGCGCTTTCGAGCTGGAACAATCGCCCCGATGACGGGACGGTCGCGCTGACGAGGTCGTTCATGTGCGGCAGCACGGTCGTGGCCGACGACAAGACGCTCTGCGTCGGGACAACAAAGTTGCCGTCTATCTTCGTCCAGATAACGGCGACGGGCACCTGGGTGCCCCCGTTCAACTTCGGTGTCTTCCCGGACCCGCGCGCGATGAGACATCAACAGGTGATCCGTGTCCGCTGAAAGGATCGGGTCCAGATGGCGCCGTGATTGCTCCGGCGCAGCAGGGCTGGAATTCGCCTTGATCGCCCCTGTCCTGGTGATGCTTTTGTTCGGAATCTTCGCCTTCGGCTGGGCCATGAATGCCGTGTCGACCGTCCGCTATACGCTGGAGACCTCTTCTCGGGCGCTGCAGCTGAACAACACGCTTTCGCAGAGCGACATCCAGGCCATCGCTACGCAGAAATTGGTGAACCTGGGTCTGCACAACGTTATTGTGACGATCGCGATCGACCCTGCCAGCGGCGGCTTCAAGATGGCGCATCTGACCGCCAGCTATGGCTTCGTCATCGCCTTCCCGTATTTCGACCAATACCCCATCAATTACTCGACAACGGTCACCGTTCCGCTGGTTGCCAGCTAAGGGCACCGCCGGCTTCCGTTGAATTGGCGGCGCCCAACTCAGACCGTAACGGATCCACCGGGAACGTAGTCGCCCATCTGGAGTTGTATTTGCAGGGCGGTCGATTCCCTCTGTGGATGTAGCCGCTTAAAGCCCGCTGCTGGGACCTCATTGGTGGGCTTTTTCTATCAGACTAAAGTCTTGCGGCTTGCTTTCGAAGGTCTGGCGTGACCGCTTTGGTTCTGTCCCTGTCCATCTGATGTTCCAAACTTTTTAGTGAATCCTCATATATTTTGGGTGGTCCGGATGATGCTACCCAGCCGTAGATTGAGTGGCACGAACTCTCTTGGGTCATGCTTCGCAACTTTTCGCACATCGAACCCGTACAGGTTAGAGGTCGCTCCGTTGTGTCCCTCGTGCCGGCGTGGCTGGCTCGCTGAGAACCCGGGTGGGTGTTCTCGGCGAGCCTGCGGGGACAGAACCCACGGAAGACCGGGGACTTCAGTCCTGGTTGAGCAAATAGCTACGGTGCCTATAGTTTGGGCGTTGCGGGCCATACCCAAGTCTGAGCCCACCCGCAAATGGCCCGGCGCGCGTCCAGGTTCCGCCGACCTGCGTGGCGCGCGTCGGGCTGTTTCCTTTGCGAAGGTGCAGGCTCGATGTTGAAGCATTTGCGCCAACAGGGCGCGAGGCGGTCGGGGCTGGATTCGGCGACTAGTAGCGATCAAAATCAATCGCGTGCCGATTTGGCGAGACGATCCGGCTTAGGTGCGCGCCAATTCGTTTTTGCACTGCGCGATTGGATACCTGATAAGGTGCGCCTGATCGACCAGGCGATCATCCTCTTGGAGCAGTATCGTGCCGCGCTGGTAGCTGGCTATTCATCGATCGGGCAGGACGGAAAACTTCGCTTGATGACTCTTGAACAATCCCGCGACGATCTCGATTTCACAGCACTGAACGACATAGCGTCGTTGGATAAATTGATCGCCAAGATGAAGCCGAGGGTCACCACCGCATTCTAATCAATGTTGACTATGTTCTTCACGGTGGTTCCTGATTACGAGGGCATCAGGCCAAGAGCAATCGCGAGTGGAAGCCGACCTTCGAGAGAGGGCTTAGGGGACTTCAGTCTTAGTTGAGCTATCGCTAATACGCCTGTAGCTTGGGCAGTGCGGGGTAACTCGAATACCAAGTGCCCATGGTAGCATCGGGCCTGTTCGCCGCATCGTCGGAAGGCTGTCCTAAGTGCTCTCAACTGTATTGCGGGAAAAGCTGGTTTGCGAATGCGGTCGCACCGGGTATTTGAAACTACGGGAAGACGCTCAGCCCCTCAGCGGCACTTGGGAATCCTACAGCTTGGAGGGTTTCGAGGGCAGCAGCCTGACGATCACTAGTTCGGGAAATATTCCGGGAGACAAGTTGGCCTATCTCCATCCTTTGTGTCCTCAATGCAGTCAGTGGGGCAAGGTGAAGTACGCCAGCCATTCCTGAGCCCGCAACAACTATCTGACATCGTTAGCGTGTTTGAGAAGCCGCATTTAGGCGGTCATGCCCCAGCATATCGCGCCGTCGGTATCGCCAAACAGCGCTGGCGAGCATCAGGAGGGCCATGCAGGCGATGTAGAGCGGGACCATCGGAGGGGAAATCTGATACAACGCAAGCATCAAGGACTCAGGGACGGGTGACAAGCTCGGTTGTAGGCTAAGCCGGTGCCGCCGGAGTGCGCTTTAGGACGATGAATCAGGAAAGAATTCTAGCCGCAGTCCTTTTAGCCGATGTGGTGGGCAGCACGCCGCTCTATGAGCGCATCGGCGACGATGCCGCTCTGCAGCAGATCTCAGATTGCCTAGACGCGATACGCGGGATTGCCGTCCGGCACGGCGGCGATTTCATTCACTCGAAGGGCGATGACGTGCTTAGCCTGTTCGAGAGGCCAGAGGCGGCCCTGAGGGCCGTCCTTCAAATTAGCAGCCAGCTCACGAAAGGGTCGCTGACCACCCGAATCGGATTGCACTTCGGGGCGGTTATTCGCACGCGGGGCGAAGTATTCGGCGACGTTGTCAATGTCACCGCAAGGTTGTCCACCACGGCCAACCCGGGGGAGGTGCTGATCAGCCAGAGCTTCTTCGAAGCCCTTTCCTCAGAGGGCCGCAGTGCCTTGCGGCTCCTCGACAAAATGCCCTTCAAGGGCAAGGAAGAGCCCTTCGACGTCTATACCTTGGGTAGCGACGATGGGGGCCTCACTACGCAGATCGCCAGCCAGGGCACCATTATCGATAGGCGGTTCGCCCCGGCTAGGCACATCAATCTGGTCATCCGCTATGGAGATCAGTTGCGATCTTGCCGCAACAACGAATTCGTGACCATCGGCCGATCTCCTGAATGCAATATCGTCGTCCCGCGGCCCTGGGTCTCACGGCACCACGCGACCTTCACCATTTCGAACGGCAGGGCGGGGCTTGCTGAGCGAAGCTCGTCGGGCACATTTGTGTCGACTGGACCTGACCAAGAAGTGTTCGTGCGCCGTGAAGCCATTCTCCTGTTCGGCTCCGGCGTCATCTCGCCTGGACGGAGATCGTCCCTCAGCGACGCTCAGATTCTTAGCTACGAGATTATCTCAGGCTGACCCGGCGAGGCGGCCAGTAGGTCAGTCGAACATGGCAAAGGCACGCCAATTTCCTTTCGGTTGGACTCCCTCCAGCCGGATCAGACCGTCGAAAACGTGGTCAATGGTCATTCTCTCCTCCGGGTGTAGATCGGCACCCAGCGAAGTCGAGTTGTGTAGATATGCTGTAGATCAGCCGATCTCCGGCTGTTCCTGAGAACTCTAAAAACCTTGGAAATGTTGGCTCCCCGGGCCGGATTCGAACCAGCGACCAACCGGTTAACAGCCGGTTGCTCTACCACTGAGCTACCGGGGAACAGAGGCTCTCATGTGAGTGGCGCAGCCTATAGCAAACCCGTTTCGGCTTTGCAAAGAAGCATTTCGCATTTTTTTTGCGCTTTTTCATGCGATGGTTTCTGGCAATCGCCTGATCACACCACATATGAGCGGTCTTGGGCGCCGTCCGGCCTTGGTCGGCGGAACCGAAAAGGCGATTGCAGCCTTTACGGCATATGGCTTTACTGATGGCAACCGGATCGACTTTCGACATGACTGCAGCAGGCGAAAACCAGGCACCGGCGCGGAAAATTTCGGTGTTCGGCCGCGAGTTCACCATGCCGCGCTCGCGCGGCCTCAGGATCGCCATCGGCATCGTGCTGGTGTTTTTCGGCATTCTCGGCTTCCTGCCGATTCTCGGCTTCTGGATGATTCCGCTCGGCCTTTTGGTGCTTTCCTACGAATTTGCCGCGGTGCGCCGCCAGCGGCGGCGGTTCGTCGTCTGGTGGGAACGACGCCGCCGGCCGAGTTGAAAGCGATGGCCCGGTCGTGGCTCAGCGGTCGCTGCGCTTTTCCAGCCCCTCGCAGATTTCCTTGAGAACGGCGGCCGCTGAAGCCAGCCGCGCGCGATCATGCGGCGAAAGCCGGTTTGCACCCTCGATGCCGAGGCGGTCGATCGCGTAGCGCACAAGTTCTTCGCAGCGCAGCAGCGACAATCTGCCCTCGCTGTTTTTCCAGTCTGTTGCGGCCCTGGGCATGGGCTACCTCCATCTCCCGCAACGTAAACCCGCGGGTTCGAGTTTCACCAATCGCCAGGCCATGCTTAATGACTGCCTAATATACCGCTGCGCCAAGCGGTTAAACCGCTCGGGAACCACGTTGCGGAGGCTGACGAGGAAAGCGCGCCGGAATGCTGCGCGGACGCTTGACGACCTTTCGCTGCCACCATATTGAGTTCGCTCGCCGGGAGCGACGAGGCCTCGTGGCGGAGTGGTTACGCAGAGGACTGCAAATCCTTGCACCCCGGTTCGATTCCGGGCGAGGCCTCCAGTTGCTTCAGCTCCCGCGTGGCGGGGGCTTGAGTTCCGGTCGAATGCGCCGCAGTGTTGGCGCGACAAGCGCATTTCAGCGCATTGGCTTTTGACGGATTGGTTGGGACATGAGCGCTGATTTCTCCGAACTTCGCGTCAAGATGGTCGACGGCCAGGTCCGCACCACCGACGTGACAGACGCAGCATTGCTCGATGCAATGCTCGCGGTGCCGCGCGAGGCCTTTGTCGGGGCTGGCCAGCAGGCTCTTGCCTATATTGACGAGGATATCCGCATCTCCGATGGCGCCAACGGCAGCGGTGCACGCTACCTCATGGAGCCGTCGCCGCTGGCCAAGCTTTTGCAACTGGCCGAGATCGGCCCCGGCGATTCGGTGCTCGATGTCGGTTGCGGCACCGGCTATTGCGCGGCGCTGCTGTCCAGACTGGCAAAATCCGTCATTGCGCTGGAAAGCGATGCCGGACTGGCGGAAACGGCCAAGGCCGCACTATCGGCGCAGGGCTGCGACAATGTCGCCGTGGTCACCGGGCCGTTGCCGCAAGGTCATGCCGCCAAGGCGCCCTACAATGTGATTGTGATCGGCGGCAGCGTCGAGGAAGTGCCGGCGGCGCTGCTCGGCCAACTCGCCGAAGGCGGCCGTCTGGTCGCCGTCGAAGGGCAGGGCAATGCGGGCGTGGCCCGCTTGTTTATTAGGGCAGGGGGGGTTGTAACCGGAAGACGGGCATTTAATGCGGCAATTAAGCCACTACCGGGATTTGAACGTATTCACGCGTTCGAATTCTAAGTGATTTTGCCTTGCAGCAAAGGCGCTGTCATGTTGGCTTGCGATTGGACAATCGTTGCTGATTTGGTTAACCGGTGTTTTCGGGAGGCCGTCAGCGGGGGAACGATAAATCGACGCGGCGCTGGCTGATCCCTCGGGATGGGCTGGCGTGGCGTGGTTCCCGTGCAAAACGAATGAGGGATTTAAAGTGCCGTCCTTAGCCAAGAGCTTGTTTGCTACCGTCCTTATTTCCGCGACCGCGCTTTCGCCGATAGCCGCCTCGGCGGAAACCATTCTCGGCGCGCTTTCCAAGGCCTACCAGAACAATTCGTCGCTGAATTCCGCCCGTGCGGGCGTGCGCGTTACCGATGAGGGCGTCGCTATCGCCAAGTCGGGCTGGCGCCCGACCATCAACGGTTCGGCTGACATTGACTATACGTCCAGACACATTGTCGGTGCCAACAGGAGCCTGGCCCTGACCACCGGCAGTTTCGGTATCCAGATCAACCAGACTCTTTTCGACGGGTTTCAGACCAAAAACAATGTCGCGGCGGCCGAAGCGCAGGTCAGGGCCTCGGTTGAGAGTTTGCGCAACACCGAAGAGAACACCCTGTTCAACGCGGCAAGCGCCTACATGGATGTGATCCATGATCGCCAGGTGGCGGTTCTGACGGAACAGAATTTGCAATTCCTGACCGAGCAGGCGCGCGCGGCGCGTTCGCGTTTCGAGGTCGGCGAAGGCACACGCACCGACGTGGCACAGGCCGACGCCTCGCGCTCGGCCGCGGTGGCGCAGTTGAGCGCTGCCCGCGCGCAGGCGCTCGCCAGTGCGGCGACCTATCGCCAGATCGTCGGCGACGAGCCGGGCAAGCTCAAGGCGGCCTCGCCGCTGGCGAAGCTGTTGCCGAGGAGCCTCGATGCGGCGATCGGCATCGCGGCGACCGAACACCCGGCCATTCTCGCCACCGAGCATCTTGTCGATGCGGCGGGTTTTGCGGTGAAGTCGCAGGAAGGAGCATTGTTGCCGCAGCTCACCGCCAGCGCCGGCGTTTCCCGCGCCTACAGCAACACGGTTCCCAGCGCCACCAGCGATGCCACGTCAAATGCCGCCAGCATCGGCGCGTCGCTAACGATTCCGATCTACTCGGGCGGCCGCACCTCGGCCCTGGTCCGCCAGTCGAAGGAATCGCTTAGCCAGGCTCGCATCGAGGTCGATGTCAGCCGCGATCAGGTCCGCCAGGCGGTGACGTCGGCATGGACGCAATATACCTCTGCGCAGGAAAGCGTTGACGCCAACCGGCAGGTGATCGCCGCCGCGCAACTGGCGCTCAACGGCGTCATCGAAGAGCGCAATGTCGGCCAGCGCACCACGCTCGACGTGTTGAACGCCCAGAACGCCGTCATCTCGGCCAAGATCGACCTCGCCAGCTCCGAGCGCGATGTGGTGGTGGCGAGCTATGC
This sequence comes from Mesorhizobium neociceri, assembly GCF_013520985.1. Taxonomy (GTDB): domain Bacteria; phylum Pseudomonadota; class Alphaproteobacteria; order Rhizobiales; family Rhizobiaceae; genus Mesorhizobium; species Mesorhizobium neociceri. The sequence continues at coordinate 818,792 of NZ_JACDTY010000001.1, forward strand.
CATCCTTTCGGCCATGGGCCGCCTGTCGGTCGAGCGGCTTGCTCTGCAGGTGACGAAGTACAAGCCTGAAGAGCACTACAGAGCCGTCAAGGACAAATGGATCGGCCTGCGCACGCCGGACGGCCGCTGATCGCATCCAGACGGTTCAAATCCCGCCGGGATTGAAGCATTGGAGCGCCGCGCATCTTAGGGATGCGCGGCGCTATCCTTTTGTAGCGACATGATCTTTTCCGAAGGAAGGTCTTCGGCTCCGAGCCATGTCTAAATTGTTGAAATCCCGCATCTCCCGAGATTGGGGATTCTCGGATGGCGATCCGTCGGCTACGCTGTCGCCATGATTCGTGCCCGGCTTTACCGGACAGGAATCTGCAAACGGGTCACAAGGGCGGCGGATGTGACGATGGCGACGGCAAGCAGCGCACAGCGCGAACCATCCATGGAAGAAATACTGGCTTCCATCAGGAGGATCATCGAAGACAGCGACACCGGCCGCAAGCAGCCGGGTGACGCCGATGAGTTGCGCCAGGATCTTGCGCCGGCCGCCGGACCGGCCTCGGATGTCGAGGCCTTCCGCAGCGAGCTGCACAGCGCGGCCGAAAGCAAGAAGCCGGTGACGCTGGCCGATGTGCAGGCCCAACTGGCCGAGCCTGTCGTGACGCGGCTGGAGACACGCTCCGAACCGGCGCCAGTGAAGCCGAGCACTCCGGCACCGGCAAATCCGGCCCTTACAACCGCTGCGCCTCCCGCGCATGCGCCGATGACCCTGGCGGAAGTCAGCGCCAGAATCGCTGGCGAGTCTGCTCCGGCGGCCAAGGCGGAAGCGCCGGCCCGGGCAAAGGCGGAAACCAGCGATTCGATCGTCACCGATTGGCGGCGCGAAATTGCCGCCGTGGGCAGTCAGACAAAGCCAGCCGATGTGGCCAAGCCGCAGGAAGTCAGGCCGCAAGAGATCAGGCCGCAGGAGACTAAGCAGCAAGAGACGGGGAGGCAGCAGGCTGTATCCGTGGAGATCGAGGCTTTCGAGGACGATCTGGCGGCCGAGCCGACTTTCGAGCATGGCCCTTCGCGCAGCGAGCAGGCGCGCCAGGCCGATGCAATGCCGGTCCGTCCGGCGATCGTTTCGGAACATACGGGACGGCAAGTCGCCGCCGCCTTCGGCGAGCTCTCCGACGCCTTTGCCAGCCGCAGCAAGAAGACCTTCGACGAGATGGCCGAGGAGATGCTGCGGCCGATGCTGCAGGACTGGCTGGACAACAATCTGCCGACGCTGGTCGAGCGCCTGGTGCGCGAGGAAATCGAGCGCGTCGCGCGCGGCGCGCAGTAGCGATCACAACCTCACCGATCAAAGCGCCGCCGTTGGGCGGCGCTTTTTCGTTGCGGATTAGCCTGCGGCCGATGTCGCGAAGGCGATCAGATTGCCGTCGGGATCGCTGACGATGAAAGTGCGGGCACCCCATGGCTCGGTCCGCAGCGTCTGATGAAAGCTGGCGCCGGCCGCCTGGTATTCAAGAAACAACGGCTTGATAGCCTCGACCACTATCGTAGCCGACAGCAGGTCGTCCCTGGCGCGGAGGCTCGTGTCGACAAGGAGCAGGTCGACATGGCGCAAATTGAGCCGCGCACCGTCACGGAATATTTGCGCGTAGAAGGGCGGCTCGCCATAGGTGAAGCGCGTCGTGAAGCCGAGTTTTTGTTCGTAGAACGAGCAGGTGGCAGCGATGTCGGAAACGAAAAGCTGGGGTTCCGCCATGGCGAGAAATGGTTTTTGGGCATCGGATGTTGTGCTGTCGGTCATGGTCTGAAGGCCTTTCTTCAGCCCCTGCCAACTCTCGAAACCTGCCTTCCTGGCCACCAGTTCCAGGGCGTCAGCGAGCTTGAAGCTGTGGTCCAGGATCTGGCTGTCGGAGAGATGACGGAAACGCGGCAAGAGCGACCCGATCGCATCGGCAACGGGATAATACCGCTCGCGATGCCATTTCAGGTAGAGCTTGGCCTGTTTTCTGTGGTGTTCGAGCGTTGGCATGGGCGCATTGTGGGTTGAGGTGGCGTAGGCGGGCAATGCCCCTCCGGCCAAAAGCCGATGCGCCCTACAGCAGCGTAGGCACGGTATGGCGGTTTGCGGCTTGCGGTCAAGACCAAGGCCGCGCCCGGGCCTGTTGCCTCGATCTATATCGCCCTATCTAATGGCTGGTGCCGTTGACCGCCCTTGCGGTTGACTTGGCCAAGACCTTCCGATTTACACCGAACCAGCAAAAATCCCGACAGCGCGGACCATTTTCCCATGCTTGAAAAGACCTACGACGCCAAAACCGTCGAGCCCAAGATCGCCAAAGTCTGGGAAGAGGCGGACGCATTTCGCGCTGGCGCCGGCGCCGAGGAGGGGGCGGAGGCCTTCACCATCGTCATCCCGCCGCCCAACGTCACCGGCTCGCTGCATATGGGCCACGCGCTCAACAACACGCTGCAGGACATACTCGTGCGCTTCGAGCGCATGCGCGGCAAGAACGTGCTGTGGCAGCCCGGCATGGACCATGCCGGCATCGCCACGCAGATGGTGGTCGAACGGCAGCTGATGGAAAAGCAGATCCATCGCCGCGATCTCACCCGCGAACAGTTCATCGAGAAGGTGTGGGAGTGGAAGGCCGAGTCCGGCGGCGCCATCTTCAACCAGCTGAAGCGGCTTGGCGCCTCGGCCGACTGGTCGCGCGAACGCTTCACCATGGATGAAGGCCTGTCCAAGGCCGTGCTCGAAGTCTTCGTCACCCTCTACAAGCAAGGGCTGATCTACAAGGACAACCGCCTTGTGAACTGGGACCCCAAGCTGTTGACCGCGATCTCCGACCTTGAGGTCGAGCCGCAGGAGGTCAACGGCAATCTCTGGCACTTCCGCTATCCGATCGAGGGTGAGATTTTCGATCCGGAAAATCCTGGGACATTCATCACCGTGGCGACGACACGGCCCGAGACAATGCTGGGCGATACGGCAGTCGCCGTGCACCCGGACGACGAGCGCTACCGGCATCTGGTCGGCAAGAATGTCGTGTTGCCGATCGTCGGCCGAAAGATCCCTGTTGTGGCGGACGAGTATTCCGATCCGGAAAAAGGCTCCGGCGCGGTCAAGATCACACCGGCGCACGACTTCAACGATTTCGAGGTCGGCAAGCGCCACAAGCTGCCGGCGATCAACATCCTGACCATCGAGGCCGCGATCAAGCTCAGGGACAATGAGGACTTCCTCGCCGGGCTCGACGTGACGCCGGAACGTCAGGCTGTCTGGGACGAGCTCGACGGTCTCGACCGTTTCGTCGCGCGCAAGAAGATCGTCGAGCTGATGGAGGCCGGCGGCTTTCTCGACAAGATCGAGCCGCATCGCCACGCCGTGCCGCATGGCGACCGCGGCGGCGTGCCGATCGAGCCGTTCCTCACCGAGCAGTGGTATGCCAATGCCGCGGAACTGGCCAAGCCGGCGATCGCCTCGGTGCGCGAGGGCCGTACCAACTTCGTGCCGAAGAATTGGGAAAAGACCTATTTCGACTGGATGGAGAACATCCAGCCCTGGTGCATTTCACGCCAGCTGTGGTGGGGCCACCAGATCCCGGCCTGGTACGGGCCGGATGGGCGTGTCTTCGTCGAGAAGACCGAGGAAGAGGCGCTGGCCGCGGCAATTGAGTATTATCTGGCGCTGGAAGGGCCGTGGAAGGCCTGGGTCGAGGACAAGCTGGAGAATTTCAAGCCCGGCGAAATCCTTGCCCGCGACGAGGATGTGCTCGACACCTGGTTCTCGTCGGCGCTGTGGCCGTTCTCGACGCTGGGCTGGCCGGATCACACGCCGGAGTTGAAAACCTACTACCAGACCGACGTGCTGGTGACCGGTTTCGACATCATCTTCTTCTGGGTCGCCCGGATGATGATGATGGGGCTGCATTTCATGCACGAGGAGCCGTTCCACACGGTCTATGTGCATGCCCTGGTGCGCGACAAGAACGGGCAGAAGATGTCGAAGTCGAAAGGCAACGTCATCGACCCGCTCGAACTCATCGACGAGTTTGGCGCCGACGCACTGCGCTTCACGTTGACGGTGATGGCGGCGCAGGGGCGCGATGTGAAGCTCGATCCGGCGCGCATCGCCGGTTACCGCAATTTCGGCACCAAGCTGTGGAACGCGACGCGCTTTGCCGAGATGAACGAGGTCGCGCGCAATGACGATTTCTGGCTGAACGACGCCAAGCTGCCGGTCAACCGCTGGATCCTGACCGAGCTGACCAGGGCGTCGCACGCGATCACCGAGGGCATCACCTCATACCGCTTCAACGAAGCGGCGGGCGCTGCCTACCGCTTCGTCTGGAACCTGTTCTGCGACTGGTATCTGGAACTTCTGAAGCCGGTGTTCATGGGCACCGACGAGGCGGCCAAGGCGGAAAGCCGCGCCTGCGTCGCCTTCGTGCTCGACGAGATCTACAAGCTGCTTCACCCGATGATGCCGTTCATGACCGAGGAATTGTGGGCGCAGACGGCAGGCGAGGGTATGACGCGCGACTCGTTGCTCTGTCACGCCGCCTGGCCGTCACCGAACTTCGAGGATGTAGACGCCGCCGCCGACATCAACTGGCTGGTCGATCTGGTCTCCGGCATCCGCTCCGTGCGCTCGGAGATGAACGTGCCGCCGGCGGCGATCGCGCCGCTGGTGGTGGTCGGCGCCAGCGCCGAGACCCACCAGAGGCTCGAACGTCATGCTTCCGCCATCAAGCGGCTGGCCCGGGTCGGCGACATCTCGCTGCAGGACGCCGCACCCAAGGGCTCGGCCCAGATCGTGCTCAACGAGGCGACGATCTGCCTGCCGCTCGGCAGCCTGATCGATATCTCCGCCGAGGCGGCGCGGCTGCAGAAGGAGCTGGCCAAGGTGACCGAGGAAATCGCGCGGCTGCATAAGAAGCTGTCGAACGAACGATTCGTCGCCAGCGCGCCGGAAGAGATCGTCGCAGCCGAGCGCGAAAAACTCGACGAATACCGCGATCAGCAGGAGAAGCTTTCGGTGGCGTTGACAAGGGTCCGCGACGCCGGTTGAGCGCGGATTCGCGAGGCGCCGACAAGCGCGTCGCGACGGCTCTTTTGCCCGAAAAATAGGCATTCCGTTGCGTTAATGTTGACGTAAACGGAAAGTTTCAGCCCCATTGTTGCCATAATGTAACAATCGGGCGGAATGCCGGCAAAATAGCCGGATTTCGTGCCGTTTTAAGCGTTTTTTTCTGATTTTTTTCCTAGTGTGCCTCCCAAGTGGTCATTTTCGGACCTGCTGGCCAGGGCCGCCACTGTGTTCGAAATGCGGTCCGCAAGAGTGTACGTGTACGCTATCTGAATTCATTGTTGCACCGTTAACCTGAATTGGTTCTAGCTTGACGCACTAGTATTTCGGGGAGGACATCCATGAGCAATTTGCGTTTGAAAACACTGCTGGGGGCGGGGTGTTTTTCGCTGGGCTTGATCGGTTCCGTGCATGCCGGCGGCCTGGAACGCGGCGGTTATGACATCGATCTGCTGTTCGATCCTGCGCAGGTCACGGGCGAGGTTACCGGCACCTATGTGATGCCGCAGCGCGACCTGAAGAACGTCAAGGACATTAATCCGGACCTGTTTACGGGTGGCGGTGATCTTAACGCTCCGGGGTTCTCCAGCAGTGCCCGCGATACCGAAAGCTATTGGGTGCCGAGCGTCGGTATTAAAGCTGGTATGGGGCCCGTCGATTGTCTTATCGACTACGGCCAGCCGATCGGTGCGTACAGCAATCCCGGCGCCAATTGGGCCGGTGCGAACGGCAATATCGTAACCAAGGTCAAGAGCGAAGCCGTGGGCGGGACCTGCTCGTACAAGATGGACCTCGGTAAAGGACAGTTTCGTTTCATCGGCGGCGTGTTCCACGAGGACGTCTCGGGCTTCAAGGAACAGTTCGTGTCGCCTCTCCCAGTGTTGCTTGGTATTGGTACCGGCATAGGCCGTCTCGATCTCGAAGGTGATGGTTGGGGATGGCGCGCTGGTGTCGCCTATGAAATCCCTGATATCGCGCTGCGCGCCAGCCTAGTCTACAATTCGGCGGTGAAGCTCGACAACCTCTCTGGAACGCTCGATCTGACCGAGGTTCCTCTTCCGGGTAACCCGCTTTTGGGCGTGGTTACCGATGTCAGCGGTTCCGCGCAAGTGCCGGACTCGCTCGAACTGAAGCTGCAGTCAGGCGTTGCTCCCGGCTGGCTGGCATTCGGATCGATCAAGTGGGTGAATTGGAGCGTATTGCAGAGCATTCCTTTCTGCCCGACGGGTTCCCCTTCTTGCTCGACCACCAGCCCTTACCGGGCTACTTCACTTGATCTGCTCTATCGGGACGGCTGGACGGTCTCTGGCGGTATCGGCCACAAGTTCAATGATCAGTGGAGCGGTGCTGCCGCTCTGACCTGGGATCGCGGAACCTCCACCGGTCTGAGCGCCCAGACGGATACCTGGACGGTTAGCGGTGGCGTGGCCTACACGCCGACCCAGAACATCGAGGTTCGTCTTGGCGGCGCATTGGGTGTACTCACCAGCGGATCGATCCATCCAGTCGTAGGCGACGATGGCGTTACCTACGGGACGGACTATACCGCCGACTTCGGCAACGACCTTGTCTCGGCTATCTCCACCTCGTTGAAGGTCAAATGGTAAACCTTTCAAATTGAAGAGAAAAAGGCCGGGCACCGCCCGGCCTTTTTCGTATGCGGGCACGGTTTCGAGCCGTGCCGGCGAGGGCCGGCGTTGCAGATACGACGCACATGCGTCGCCTCTCGCGATTGTGGCGTTTTGGCAACAGTTTCTGAACAACCCCCGCGCTACAGTCCCGCTCGACCAAATTGCCCATTTCCCGCCATAAACCCGGCGCACCTCAAATTTGTCTCGGGACACGCGCCAAAAGGCTCGGCGATGAGGCAGGCCGCACCGCCCGCGGCAAGGAAGAGTATGGACGCCAGAGTCATTTCCAAGGCTAAGCTGCCGAGCCGCCATGTGACCGTCGGTCCGGCGCGTGCGCCGCATCGTTCGTATCTCTATGCCATGGGCCTGTCGGCAGCCGAGATCGCGCAGCCGCTGGTTGGCGTCGCCTCCTGCTGGAACGAAGCGGCACCTTGCAACATCTCGCTGATGCGCCAGGCGCAAGTGGTCAAGAAGGGCGTCGCGGCCGCCCACGGCACGCCGCGCGAATTCTGCACCATCACCGTCACCGACGGCATCGCCATGGGCCACCAGGGCATGAAGTCTTCGCTGGTGTCGCGCGATGTCATCGCCGATTCGGTCGAACTCACCATGCGCGGCCATTGCTACGATGCGCTGGTCGGCCTTGCCGGCTGCGACAAGTCGCTGCCCGGCATGATGATGGCCATGGTGCGGCTCAACGTGCCGTCGATCTTCATCTATGGTGGCTCGATCCTGCCCGGCAGCTATCGCGGCCGTCAGATCACCGTGCAGGATGTGTTCGAGGCGGTCGGCCAGCATTCGGTCGGCACGATCAGCGACGCCGAACTGCTCGAGATCGAGCAGGTCGCCTGTCCGTCGGCCGGTTCCTGCGGCGCCCAGTTCACCGCCAACACCATGGCCACCGTCGCCGAGGCGATCGGCCTGGCGCTGCCCTATTCCTGCGGTGCGCCGGCGCCTTATGAAATGCGCGACCGCTTCAACTTCGCCTCGGGCGAAAAGATCATGGAGCTGATCGCCAAGAACATCCGGCCGCGCGACATCGTCACGCTGAAGGCGCTGGAAAATGCAGCGACCGTGGTGTCGGCCACCGGCGGCTCGACCAATGCGGCTTTGCACCTGCCGGCGATCGCGCATGAGGCAGGTATCAAGTTCGACCTGTTCGACGTCGCCGCGATTTTCGAGAAGACGCCCTACATCGCCGACCTCAAGCCGGGCGGCAAATATGTCGCCAAGGACATGTTCGAGGCCGGCGGCATTCCGCTGTTGATGAAGACGCTGCTCGACCACGGCTATTTGCATGGCGACTGCCTGACCGTGACTGGCCGTACTTTGGCCGAAAACATGGAGCACGTTGTCTGGAATGATAGCCAGGATGTGGTCCGTCCCGCCAACCGACCAATCACCCAAACCGGCGGTGTCGTGGGCTTGAAGGGCAACCTTGCCCCCGAAGGCGCGATCGTGAAGGTCGCGGGCATGACGGAGCTGAAATTCTCAGGCCCGGCACGCTGTTTCGATTCGGAAGAGGAATGTTTCGAGGCGGTCACGCACCGCAACTACCGGGAAGGCGAGGTTCTCGTCATCCGCTATGAGGGACCGCGCGGCGGCCCGGGCATGCGCGAGATGCTGTCGACGACGGCGGCGCTCTACGGCCAGGGCATGGGCGGCAAGGTGGCCCTCATCACCGACGGCCGTTTTTCGGGCGCGACGCGCGGTTTCTGCATCGGCCATGTCGGCCCCGAAGCTGCTGTTGGCGGACCGATCGGGCTCTTGAAAGACGGCGATGTGATCTCGATCGATGCAACCAAAGGCACGATCGAGGTCGACCTGTCCGAGGCTGAACTGGCAACGAGGGCAAAGACTTGGAAGGCGCGCACGACCGACTATCAGTCGGGCGCGATCTGGAAATACGCACAGACGGTAGGGCCTGCCCGCGACGGCGCGGTCACCCATCCCGGCGGTGCCAAAGAAACACATTGCTATGCGGATATCTGAGTTGTTGAGGTCGTCTGTCCTTCCGGCACTGGTCGCTGTCGCGATCTTTGGCGCCGTGGGCCAGGCCATGGCCTTCGACGACAAGGTGTTCGACGACAAGACCGGCGTGAAGCCGCAATCGAGCCCGTGGGCCGTGTTCCAGTTCGGCTTCTCCGCCTATAAGAGCGGCCACAAGGAACAGGCGGTCGAGGCTTATAAATACGCCGCCGAGAATGGCCAGATCGGCGCCACCTGGAAGCTCGCACGTATGTATGCCGAAGGCGACGGCGTGACGCGCGACGACTATGCGGCCTTCAAATTCTTCTCCGAGATCGTCGACCAGGACGTCGAGCCGGGATCGCCGGAGGAAAGCTATGTCTCCGACGCGCTGGTGGCGCTGGGCGACTATCTCAGGACAGGCATTCCCGGCAGTCCGGTCGAGGAAAACGAGGTCGCCGCGCAGGAATATTACATGCGCGCGGCCGCCAATTACCGCAATCCGAACGCCCAGTTCGAGATGGGCCAGATGTTCCTGAAGGGCGAGGGCGGCGTCAAGGCCAGCGTCAAGCAGGCCGGCCGCTGGTTCCAGCTCGCCGCCGAAAAAGGCCATGCCGGCGCGCAGGCGACGCTTGGCAATCTCTTGTTTCAGAGCGGCAAGATCGTGCGCGGGCTGGCGATGATGACGGCTGCGCTCGAACGCGCCTCGCCAGCCGACCAGCCATGGATCCGCGGCATGCAGGAAGAGGCGTTCGCCGCCGCCGGCGAAGCCGACCGCCGCACCGCCATATCGCTGGCCGACGACATCCTGACCAAGGGCGGCGGCGACCAGTAAGGGTCGAACTGCCAATCCCCCTTCATGGGGAGATGTCCAGCAGGGCAGAGGGGGGCGCTGTCCCTCCGGCCTGCCATTCGATTGCAAGTCGCTTACGGATGTCGTCGTCGCTCGCAGGGCTTAATCGAAGATAGCGATCCTTCGCGCCCCCCTCTGGCCTGCCGGCCATCTCCCCCACGAGGGGGGAGATCAGCTCTCAAACAAAATCAGTTCTCGGTGGGTTCCGCTGGCACCGCGCTGTATGCCGGCATCGAGATCGGCGTTACGTGCAGGTGCGGCTTCATCGTGTTGTCGGGGCAGGTGTCGCCGATCTTCGTCCATGAGGTGTTGTTGAGCACCAGGTCGCAGCGGGCCATATGGCTCTGGTCGGAAACCGTCAGGCAAGCAACCTGGCCTACCTGGTAGGACTTGCCATTGGCCAGGCATTCCTGATCGGCAAGGGCCGCTGCAGGTGCAGCCATGGTAAATGCCAAGCCGATCGGACAAAGAAGGAATCGTATGGTCATGGAACCCCAGCCGCCATGCTGAGATCCGACTGAATGGCTTGATTGTGGCGATATCAGGGTTTCGGCTGATATCAGGCGGGCTGGAGTGCCAGATCGATCGCCACCGGCACATGGTCGGACGGTTTTTCCCAGGCGCGCACGTGCTTTTCGATCGAGGCCGAGGAGAAGCGGTTGGCGGCCTCGGGTGACAGCAGCAGATGGTCGATGCGGATGCCGTTGTTCTTCTGCCAGGCGCCGGCCTGGTAATCCCAGAAGGTGTAGACGTCGGCTGCGTCGGTGACGGCGCGCACCGCTTCGGTGAAGCCGAGGTTCTTCAGTCGGCGGAAGGCCTGCCGGGTCTGCGGCTGGAACAGCGCATCGCCAAGCCAGTTCTCGGGGAACCGCGCATCGATCGGTTCGGGGATGACATTGTAGTCGCCGGCCAGCACCAGCGCCTCTTCCAGAAGCAGACGCTGCTCGGCCCAGCGATGCAGCCGCTCCATCCAGGACAGCTTGTAGGGAAACTTCTTCTCGTCATCGATCGGATTGCCGTTCGGCAGATAGAGCGAGGCGACGCGCAGCGCGCCCTGGTCGGTCGAGAACACGCCTTCGATAAAACGCGCCTGCTCATCCGTGTCGTCGCCGGGCAGGCCCCTGATAACCTCGTCGAAGGGCAGCTTCGACAGCAGGGCGACGCCGTTGAAGCCTTTCTGGCCATGGGTTTCGACGTTGTAGCCGAGCGCCTCGATCTCGGCGCGCGGGAACTGCTCGTCGACCGTCTTGATCTCCTGCAGGCAGACGATGTCGGGCTGGCTTTCGGTCAGCCAATGGGTGAGGTTGCCGATGCGGGCGCGAACGCCGTTGATGTTCCAGGTGACGATTTTCATAGCAGCCTCAGGGATGTTCGGGCGGGAGACGTTCGACAAGCCCGATCGTATTGCCAGCCGGGTCCTTTAGAAAGGCCATCCACTCGCTTTCCCCCGCTGGACCGAACGTGCCTTCGCTATCGTTGTGGACGAGCGCAGGCGGTGCGGTGAAGGGAACGCCGGATGCTTTCGCCTCGGCGTGGAAGGCTTCGAGGCCTGTTATGTCGAGATAGACGGTGCCGGCCGGCACGCCGTCGGTGAACAGCAGCCTGATATCACCGGCCATGATGAAGGCCATGCCCGGCGGATCGTAGCGGGCGTGCACGCCCAAGCCGAGCACGTCACGCCAGAACGCCAGCGTAACGTCGAGATCGCGCCCGGCCGACAGCGCGACCTGACGGACCGCGCCGATGGCAGACATCTGCTAGATGGAGAAACTGGTGCCGCAGCCGCAGGAGGCTACTGCATTCGGGTTGCGGATCTGGAACGACTGACCCATCAGATCGTCGACGAAGTCGATGACCGAGCCGCCCATATAGACCAGCGATAAATCGTCGATCAGCACGGTGGCGCCGTCCTTTTCGACGGCAACGTCGTCGTCATTGCGCGTGTCGACCAGGTCGAATTTGTAGGAAAAGCCGGAGCAGCCGCCGCCTTCGACGGAAACGCGCAGCGCCGTCTTGCCGGCTTCGCCAGAGACGATTTTCGCGATCCGCCTGGCGGCGGAGTCGGTCATCTCGACTTTCATGGCAGTCTTGGCATCAGCGCCCATGGGCGTCACCTTGCTTTCGGTTTCACATGATAGGTATGAAGCGGGAAGGGGCAAGTCAACTGCGGCGGCATCAGCCATGACAAATGAGCTTGGCGACATTGGGTTCGGCTATCGGCCGCGCGCGGCCTATGCCAGCGACCCGGCCAAGTCGCGCGGGCGGCTCTATGACGAGGTCGAGAGCCCGACCCGCACGCCGTTCCAGCGCGACCGCGACCGCATCATCCATTCCACGGCGTTTCGCCGGCTGAAACACAAGACGCAAGTGTTCGTCGCCCACGAGGGCGACCATTATCGCACAAGGCTGACGCACTCGATCGAGGTGGCGCAGATTGCGCGCGCTTTGGCGCGGGCGCTGCGCGGTGACGAGGATCTGGCCGAGGCGGTCGCCCTGGTGCACGATTTCGGCCACACGCCGTTCGGCCATACCGGCGAGGACGCCCTGAACGAGCGGATGTCCCAATGGGGTGGCTTCGACCACAATGCGCAGTCGCTGCGCGTGGTGACGCGGCTGGAACGGCGCTATGCCGAGTTCGATGGGCTGAATCTGACCTGGGAAACGCTGGAAGGTCTGGTCAAGCACAATGGCCCGCTGACCGATGCCAAGGGAAAAGGCCTCAAAGGCCCGGTTCCGCAAGCGATCCGCGACTATTCCGAACTGCACGACCTCGAACTCGACCGTTTCGCCGGCATAGAAGCGCAATGCGCGGCGATCGCCGACGACATCGCTTACAACACCCATGACATCGATGACGGCCTGCGCTCCGGCTTCCTGACGCTCGACATGCTGGAGACGGTTACGCTGCCGGGATCGATCCTGGCAGGCGTGCGCGCACGTTACCCGGGCCTTGACGATGTCCGCACCGGACATGAGCTGATGCGCCGGCAGATCACGATGATGGTCGAGGATGTCATTGTTTCGACCACCGCCAATCTGGCGCGTATAAAACCTGACAGCGCCGAAGCGGTGCGGGCGGCGGGCGAGACGATGGTGACGTTTTCGGCACAAATGTCGGCGACCGAGAAGGAATTGAAGACCTTTCTCTACAAGCACCTCTACCGCCATGACGAGGTGATGCGCGTGCGTGGCGATGCCGAGCAGATTGTGCGCGACCTGTTCGATGTCTATTTCGCCGATCCGCGCGCCATGCCGGATGGCTGGCGCGAAGGGCTCGACAGGGCCGAGGACCGCATCAAGGCGCGCAGCGTTGCCGATTTCCTGGCGGGGATGACGGACACCTACGCCTTGAAGGAACACCGCCGTCTGTTTGACCATACGCCCGATTTAAGCTAGGGCGGGCGCGATTTGCCGGCCAACGAGCCGGTCACCCTGCATAGTCCGCCAGAGTCAGACCCATGAACATCTTCGCCGATTTCAGCGCGCGAATCACAAAAGCCGTCGAAGCGCTTGATTTGAAAGACAGTAATGGCGTTGCGCCCGACCTGTCGCGCATCGCCGTCGAGCCGCCGCGCGACGCCAGCCATGGCGATCTCGCCACCAATGCGGCGATGGTGCTGGCCAAGCCCACGGGACAGAACCCGCGCGCCCTGGCCGAGCGGCTGGTGGAAGTGCTGCGCACGGACGCCGATGTCGCCGCAGCCGACGTAGCCGGCCCCGGCTTCGTCAATCTCAGGCTCAAGGACGCCTTCTGGCAGGCGCATCTGACGGCGCTGCTCGGGCAGGGCCGCAACTATGGCCGTTCGACAATCGGTGGTGGCCGCAAGACCAATGTCGAATATGTCTCGGCCAACCCGACCGGGCCGATGCATGTCGGCCATTGCCGGGGTGCGGTGGTCGGCGACACACTGGCCAATTTGATGGCCTTCGCCGGCTACGACGTGACCAAGGAATACATCATCAACGACGCCGGTTCGCAGATCGACGTGCTCGGACGTTCGGCCTTCCTGCGCTACCGCGAAGCGCTGGGCGACGACATTGGCGAGATACCTGCCGGTCTCTACCCCGGCGACTACCTGGTGCCGGTCGGCCAGGCGCTGGCCGCCGAGTTCGGTCGCAAGCTGCTGCAAATGCCCGACGACGAGGTGCTGGCCATCGTCAAGGACCGCACCATCGATGCGATGATGGCGATGATCCGCTCGGATCTGGCGCTGCTTAACGTGCATCACGACGTGTTCTTCTCCGAGCGCACGCTGCATGCCGACAATGCCAAAAAGATCCGCTTGGCGATCAACGATCTGACGCTGAAGGGCCATATCTACAAGGGCAAGCTGCCGCCGCCCAAGGGCGAGAAGCCGGACGATTGGGAAGACCGCGAGCAGACGCTTTTCCGCTCGACCGCGGTCGGCGACGACATGGACCGGGCGCTGATCAAGTCGGACGGCTCGTTCACCTATTTCGCCGCCGATGTCGCCTATCTCAAGGACAAGGTCGATCGCGGTTTCGTCGACCTGATCTATGTGCTGGGCGCCGACCATGGCGGCTACGTCAAGCGGCTGGAAGCACTGGCGCGGGCGATTGCCGGTGATGATCTGAAGCTCCAGCTTACCGTGCTGCTGTGCAATCTGGTGAAGCTGTTTCGCGACGGCGAACCGGTTCGGATGTCGAAGCGGTCGGGTGATTTCGTGACTCTACGCGAAGCGGTGGAGGAGGTGGGCCGCGATGCGATCCGCTTCATGATGCTCTACCGCAAGAGCGACGCGCCGCTCGACTTCGACTTTGCCAAGGTGACGGAGCAGTCGAAGGACAACCCGGTGTTCTACGTGCAGTACGCCTCGGCGCGCTGCCATTCGGTGTTCCGGCAGGCGAGCGAGCAGCTCGGCGAGGCCAATTTCGACCGCAACAGCCTGGCGGCAGCCTCGGCGTCGCTGACCGATGAGGGCGAGATCGGCCTGATCCGGAAGCTGGCTGAATATCCCCGGCTGATCGAATCCGCGGCCCTTGCGCTGGAGCCGCACAGACTGGCATTCTACCTCTACGATCTGGCCTCCAGCTTTCATGGACACTGGAATCGGGGCACCGAGAATCCCGACTTACGTTTTGTTAAGGTTAACGACCGACAATTGACGCATGCCAGACTAGGGCTGGTGCAGGCTGTTTCGGATGTTTTGACCTCCGGCCTGACGCTGATTGGGGCTGATGCGCCCACCGAAATGCGTTAGGTTTAACTAAAACACCTGTCACCATTTGCCCACATTGCGCTGGTAAGGGCCAACCCTACGCGACGTCCATGGCGTCCGAATGAGTGCGAGTTCGGGAACAATAATGGCAGACAGAACCCAGCTGAGAGTAGCCGACAACAACGACCTCGCCGAGGATGATCCGTTCGCGGAACTGACCAGGATCATGGGTTTCGATCCGCGCCAGCCGGTCAAGCCACAGGCGCCAGCCGTCGAGAAGGCTGCGGACGAGGGTGATTTCGACATCGACCTCGAGAAGGAGTTGATGGGCGAATTCGGCGACGACGTCGCGTCCACGGAGGTTAGCCAGCCTGCCGCAGAGATTCGCGAGCCGGCTTTCGAAGCTGCCGACGCTGCGATGGACGATGCGCTTGCCGCTTCTCTGGACCATGATTTCGTCTTCGAAGATGCCGCCGATCATCATTTTGGCACTCCCGCGCAGGCTGCGGCTTCTGCCGTCGAACCTTCGTTTGCCCAGCCCGCATTTGACGAACCGACATTCGATGACGATTTCGGCACTGCCGTCGCCAGTTCGCTGGAGAACGTGTCGCCGCTCGAAGACGACCTGCCGATGGACGACGAGCTTGCCGCTTCGCTCGAGCAGGGGTTGCTGCTCGATGACGATGCGACCGATGACGTCGCCCATGGCGTAGATGTCGCCGAGGTTGCTGCTGCGCCTGTTGACGATGTCGCGTTCGACGATGATTTCGACAATACCGTCTCGATGTCGCTGGAAGACGAGCTGACGCTGGACAGAGATGTGCCGGCGCAGGACCAGTATGCCGCTCCGGCAACCGAGGCGCCGGTTGTCGATGCCGGCGACCACGCTGTTGCCGACGAATACTTTGGCGGTCATTTCGACGACGCGATGGCCGATGTCGACATGGATTTTGCAGCCCAGGATTTCGAGCCTCAGGCTTTCGAAACTCAGCCTGTTGAAGCCGAGGATCCGGAAGAGCGCGATCTGGATGTCAGCGATCTGGAGGCCAGCGCGCCGGTTGAGGTCGATGCGCCGGAAGGCGATGAGCTGCTGGCCTGGACTGCGGAGGCTCCCACTGCGGGGGCTCCCCATGAGGCCGCGCACGAAGCATTCGACGATTTCGATCTGAGCATCGACGATGCAGTTGCCGACCACGAGCCGGTTGCCGAAATCGCAGCCGCGCCCGTGCAGCCAGCCCCGGTCGAACCCGCCTATGTGGCGCCTACCGTCGTGGCGACCCCGGCAGCGCCGGTTGCGGACGAACGGACACTGGAAGACGAACTCAACGCGCTGCTTGGCGCGATGACCACGCCACGCCCAGCTCCAGTCGCCCCGATTCCGGTCGTCAACGAGCCCACCAGGGCTGCCGCCATCGAGCCCACCAGGGCTTATGAGCCGGTTGCCCCGGTGCAGCGATCCGTTGCAACGCCGGTCGCTCCTGCCGACAATCTCGACTGGGATTTGGACGAACACGCGGCTGCGCAGGCTCCTCAAGCCGCCGCTGCCCAGAACGATGCCGATTTCGGCGATCTGCTTGCCGGTGAACTCGAGGGCCAGGAGCCAGAGATCGAGTTCGATGATCACGCCTTCGATGCGGCCTTGGCCAAGGGCATCGATCTCGGTGATGACGGCACGTCCGAACGCTCTGCTGACGATTGGCGCTCGACGCCGCCGGAGCCGGCGCGTTCGTGGAGCCGCGTGACCCCGACCCCCGCGCAGCCTTCCTTTGCAGCGCAGCCTTCTTTTACAGCACAGCCGCAAGCTTCTTTTGCAGAAAAGCCTTCGATGCCGCCGGCGGCAGCGCCAACCTATCGCGACCAGCCGGTCGCAGCCGCTGCTCCGACGTACCAAGCGCCGCCTCAGGCCTATGACGAGATGCCGGATGTCGAGACAGTCGACGTGCCGGAGCGCGTGGTGGCGATTGCTGACGACCTCGATATTCCCGAGCTCAGCTTCCAGGAAGACGAGCCGGCGGCCTATGACGATATCGACGCCGAATTCGCCGGTCTGCTCACCGACATGAACGCGCTGGAAGTGGCGCCGCCGCCTGCGGCCACGCGCAGCGCCGCTTATGACGACGACTCCTACAGCTCCGGCTTCAGTTTTGGCCACGAGCTCGACCAGCGTGCCTATGCAGCGCGGCCGGCAGAAGCGCCTGTGGCCGCAGCGCAACCGTCCTATGCCGGTGCCGCCGGTGGCTTCGACATGAACGATTTGCCGGGCAGCCGGCCGGTTTCGCAGGCTGACGATTTCGCTGTCGACGAACTCGACTACGATCCGGATCTCGACGAGGCGATGGCGGTGCCGGGCCTGGCCGAACAGGAAACCGCACGGCCGCGCAGGAGCGGCCTGCTGATCGCGGGGGTCGTTGCTGCGGTGGCGATTGCCGGCGGTCTTGGCGCTTTTGCCCTGTCCTTTGGCGGCAAGGGCGGCAGCGACGCTCCGGTGATCGTCAAGGCCGACAACACCCCGATCAAGGTCAAGCCGGAAAATCCGGGCGGCGCCGTGGTGCCGAACCAGGACAACAAGGTCTATGACGCGGTGGCCAAGGGCACCAAGCCGGCCGAGCCGGTGCAGGAAAAGCTGGTCACAAACACCGAAGAGCCGGTTGATGTGAAGGCGAAGGAGCCGGAAAGCCGCGTCGTCGACCTGTCGCCGGACGATACCGATGCTGCCCCGGGCACCGACGCTGCCGGTAATCCCGATGCCGCCGGCAATCCCGACGCGGCTGTCGCGCCGGCGCCAAAATCCGAGGACCGCATCGCGCAGGTTCTGCAGGAAGCGGACAAGAATCCCGATACGGTCGCCGTCGCCCCGCGCAAGGTACGGACCATGGTGGTCAAGCCCGACGGCTCGCTGGTTGCACGCGAGGATCCGACGCCGGCCGCACCGCAGGTTGCGGCTGCCGAGCCGCTTGACCCGGCGCCGCAGCACGTCGCCCCCTCAGCCGATGCCGAGCAGACCGGCACCGTGGCGCCGGCCGCCGATCAGGCCAACAGCGATCAGGCAAGTGCCGAACCCGCCAAGCCGGTCAAGCCGGTGAAGCCGGCGGCCGCGCCGAAGGCTGAGGCGCAGTCCGCCAATACGCCGGAGACGGTTGCCGTGGCGCCGCAGCGCCCGTCCGACCAGCCGGTCGACGTGGTCGGTGAGGTCAAGCCCGACCAGGTTGCCTCCATTCCGGCGACGGCTTCGACATCTGGCGGTTCGTGGTCGATGCAGATTGCTTCGCAGCCGACGGTCGAAAGCGCCCAGGCTAACTATGCAGACCTGCAGCGCCGCTATGGCAGCGTGCTTGCTGGCCGCACCGCCAACATCGTCAAGGCGGAGATCGCCGGCAAGGGCACTTTCTACCGCGTCCGCGTCCCGGCGCAGTCGCGCAACGATGCAATCAATCTGTGCACCAGCTACAAGGCTGCTGGTGGCAACTGCTTCGTGTCGCGCTAAAAAGCTGACCCAATCATCAAAGCCGGCGCGTTCCCAAGGGGTCGCGCCGGCTTTTTCATGTGGATGGGCGAGGGGTTCAGGCGCTTGGCGTCCGGGGTGATTCCCTTTGACGGCGCGAAGCCCTAAACTCTTGGGATGACCGAATCAAAATCCATGATCCTCGGCTGTGCCGGGAAATCGCTCACCCGCGACGAAATCCGTTTCTATCGCAATGAATGCCCGTGGGGCTTCATCCTGTTTGCGCGAAACATCGGTGAGACCGAGCAGATCCGCGATCTGGTCGCCGAGATGCGCGATTGCATCGGGCGCCCAGATGCGCTGGTGTTCATCGACCAGGAGGGCGGAAGGGTCCAGCGCCTGCGGCCGCCGCTGGCACCGAACTATCCGGCCGGCGGCGCGCTCGGCGCATTGTGGCGCAAGGACCACGATGCCGGCACCCGCGCCGCCTGGCTGATGGCGCGGCTGCACGCCTTCGACCTTTTGCGCTACGGCATATCGGCCGATTGCCTGCCGGTGCTAGATGTGCCGATCGAGGGCGCCAGCGACGTCATCGGCGCGCGCGCCTATGGCAAGGAGCCGCGCCCGGTCATCGAACTCGGCCGTGCGGCGGCGGAAGGGTTGATGTCGGGCGGCGTGCTGCCGGTGATGAAGCACATTCCAGGCCATGGCCGCGCCTTTGCCGACACGCATTTCGAACTGCCTGTGGTCGACGCCTCGCTGAGCGACCTGCAGCGGCATGATTTCGCCCCGTTCCGGGAGCTTAGCCATCTGCCGATGGCGATGACGGCGCATGTCGTCTACAGCGCCATCGATCCGAACAACCCGGCGACCACGTCGGGCAAGGTCATCGACGAGATCATCCGCCGCGAGATCGGCTTCGACGGGCTGTTGATGAGCGACGACACCTCGATGAAGGCACTTTCTGGGGATTTCCCGACAAAGGCGGCCTCGATCCTTGCGGCGGGCTGCGATCTGGTCCTTCACTGCAATGGCGTTTTCGAGGAGATGGCGGGCATCGCATCGCGAACCACAGGACTTGAAGGCTCGTCGCTGGAACGCGCCAAGCGGGCGCTGACCTATATACAGGACCACGACCGGGCCGACGAAACCGAAATACGCGCCGAGTTTGCCACCTATTTCGACGCGGTGGCCTAGAGCCGGATGATTTCAGGTCTGTTCGACCTGAAATCTGAATCCGGCTCTAAACTAGATAGAGAGAGCATGATGTCGTCCGAAAACCGCTTCACACTTTTCGGCATCATGCACTAGACAGGAGACAAAGGGGCAAGTGGCGGAAACATTGGACAGCAAGGCTGCGAAGGCCGCACCGATGGACCGTCTGTGGGCCGAGAACGACGATTCACGCGTCACGGGCGATCCGTCGCTGGTCGTTGATGTCGCCGGCTTCGAAGGCCCGCTCGATCTCCTCCTGCATCTCGCCCGCACCCAGAAAGTCGATCTGGCGCGCATTTCGATCCTGGCGCTGGTCGAGCAATATCTGACCTTTGTCGAGACGGCGAGGGCGCTGCGGCTTGAGCTTGCCGCCGACTATCTGGTGATGGCGGCGTGGCTGGCCTTCCTTAAATCGAAGCTTCTGATCCCCAAGCAGCCTGGCGATGAAGGCGAAAGCGGCGAGGAATTGGCGGCGGTGCTGCAGTTCCGGCTGAAGCGGCTGGAAGCCATGCGCGACGCCTCGGCGCGACTGGTCAATCGCAATCGGCTCGGCCGCGACGTGTTCGCGCGCGGCATGCCGGAAATGGTCATCGTCGAGAAGCGCAACGCCTATTCGGCCTCGCTCTACGACCTGCTTACCGCGTACGCCCAGCAGCGCCAGAAACATGCGATCACCAATGTGACGATCGCACGGCGCGGCGTGTGGTCGCTCAAGGACGCGCGCGACATCCTGGCCCGGCTGATCGGCTCGCTGCGCGACTGGACGGCGCTGGACGGCTTCCTGATCGATTATCTGACCAGCCCGGAAGAGCGGCGCACCGCGATTGCCAGCTCGTTTGCGGCGTCGCTTGAGATGGTGCGCGAAGGCAGCATCGAGATGCGGCAGGACCAGGTGTTCGCGCCGCTCTATCTGCGCGGCCGCGCGCAGCCAATCAAGGCAGTCGAGGTGGCATCATGAGCGAACGCGCCAACGCTTCGGTCATTCCGTTCAAGGTTGAAGAAGAGACCGAGGAGGGCATCATCGGCCAGGACCCGACCGAGACCCAGAATTCGTCCCAGAACTCGCCAATGAATCCTGGCGAGCGGCTGCATATGGCCGAAGCCATACGCATGGCCGAGGCGATCGTGTTCGCCAGCGCCGAGCCGGTGAGTGAAAAGCAGCTCGCAGCCAGGCTGCCCGACGGCATCAACATTGCCGCTGCCATGGCCGAGCTGCAGCAAATCTATGCCAGGCGCGGCGTCAATCTGGTCCGGGTCGGCGACGCCTGGGCGTTCCGCACCGCCGGCGATCTCGCCTTCCTGATGAGCCGCGATACGGTCCAGCAGCGCAAGCTTTCCCGCGCGGCGCTCGAAGTGCTGGCAATCATCGCCTACCACCAGCCGGTGACGCGCGCCGAGATCGAGGACATCAGAGGCGTCGAGACCTCGAAGGGCACGCTCGATACGCTGCTCGAGACGGAATGGGTGCGCATGCGCGGCCGCCGCCGCACGCCGGGCCGTCCGGTCACCTACGGCACGACGGACACTTTCCTCGACCATTTTGCGCTCGAGGAGATCCGCGATCTTCCCGGCATGGACGAACTGAAGGGCGCAGGGCTGCTCTCCGGCCGCATGCCGTCGAATTTCGCCATCCCGCTGCCGCCTGCCGATCCGGATGCGCTGACCGAGGACGAGGATGCTTTGACCGACATCGACCTCGAGGAACTCGGCCTGTTGACGCCGCGCGTCACGGAAGATTGACCGCAAGCCGCTGTCAAAAAGCTGCATTGCGGCAGTAGATGCGCCGATTGGTAGCGGGCCGCTTTGCCGAAAATGCGTGACATAAGCCGCGCCTTCATAAACTTTGTCGCTGTTGTGTTTGAATCCCAACGCGAAAACGCATAGATCATCGCCAGGGAAAACATTCGAGAGAGAGTTACAATGGGTTCATTTTCGATTTGGCACTGGATGATCGTGCTGGTGATCGTGTTGCTGGTGTTCGGCCGCGGCAAGATTCCCGAGCTGATGGGCGACATGGCCAAGGGCATCAAGAGCTTCAAGAAGGGCATGGCCGACGACGAGACCGCCGATGACAAGCGCACCGTCGAGCACCGCCCGGACGAGACCGTTTCGGCAGTGAAGGAAAAGGCCAGCAAGAGCTGAGCCCAAGGTTGTTGCTTTTGTGCAAGTCGTTGTCCCAAAACCGCTTCGCACTTTTGGGCGACAAGCACTAGTCGGAACAGATTGCCATGTTTGAAGTCGGCTGGACCGAAATGCTGGTGATCGCGATCGTCATGATCGTGGTCGTCGGGCCTAAGGATTTGCCAAATATGCTGCGCACCTTCGGCCGCACGACGGCGAAGCTGCGCGCCATGGCCTCCGACTTCCAGAAGCAGTTCAACGAGGCGCTGAAGGAAGCCGAACTCGACGATGTCAAGAAGTCGGTCGATTCACTGCGAAGCCTCAATCCAGCAGCCGAGATCCGCAAGCAGCTCAATCCGTTCGAACAGGCAGCTGCCGATGTGCGCTCCGGCGTCGATGCGGTGATGAAGCCCAAGCCCGCGGTCGATCCCTCAACGCCGCCTGCAGAGACGCCGCAGGCAGCCGAGCCGCTCAAGAACGGCGCGACGGTGATGCCCGGCGTAAACGGACCGGAAGCAGCGCCGGCAGCGCCGATCTTTCCGGCCATGACCGACGAGTCCATGGTGATGCCGGCTGCTGCAACGGAAACGCCACAGAAAGCGCCTGCAAAGAAGGCCGCGACAGCCAAGCGAGCTAACGCGCCGGCAACCACGACGGCGGCAACCAAGACAGCACTGGTAAAAGCTACACCTGGGGCGAAAGCTTCGGCCAAGCCGTCAGCAGCCGCCGCCAAGGTGGCGCCGGCAAAAGCCGCAAAGCCTGCGGCTGCACCAAAGACCGCCGCAAAGGCTGAGCCGAAATCCGCGCCGGCCAAAAAGACGGCAGCCAAGAAGACGGCGGGGGCCGCCAAGTGAGCGTTTCGGACAGCGAAAAGGACGAGATCGAGAAGTCGTCGGCTCCGCTCATGGAGCATCTGATCGAACTGCGGCGGCGGCTGATCTGGTCGATCGGCGGCTTCTTCGTGGCCTTCCTCGTCTGCTTCTTCTTCGCCAAGAAGCTGTTCAACCTTTTGGTCGTCCCGTTCAAATGGGCGACGCAATGGGCAGGCCTCGATCCGCACAAGGTCGAGCTGATCTATACGGCGCCGCAGGAGTTCTTCTTCACGCAGGTCAAGCTCGCAATGTTCGGCGGCATGGTCATCGCCTTTCCGCTGATCGCCACGCAGATCTACAAATTCATCGCGCCAGGCCTCTACAAGAACGAACGCAACGCCTTCCTGCCGTTCCTGATCGCATCGCCGATCCTGTTCCTGATGGGCGCGTCGCTGGTCTATTTCTTCTTCACGCCGATGGTGATGTGGTTCTTCCTCGCCATGCAGCAGGCCGGCACCGATGACCAGGTGCAGATTTCTCTGCTGCCGAAAGTGTCGGAATACCTTAGCCTGATCATGACGCTGATCTTCTCCTTCGGCCTTGTGTTCCAGCTGCCTGTGGTGACCAGCCTGATGACGCGCGTCGGCATGCTGTCGTCGAAGGCGCTGGCCGAGAAGCGCAAATGGGCGATCGTCATTGCCTTCGTCGTCGCGGCGGTGCTGACGCCACCCGATCCGATGAGCCAGATCGGTTTGGCCATCCCGACCATCCTGCTCTACGAGGTCTCGATCTGGGCGGCCCGGTTTATCGAGCGCGACCAGGTCAAGCAAAAGCTGGCGCGCGAGAAGCAGGAGGCTGCCGAAGCGGTGGCCGAAAAGGCTGCGAAGGCGTCCTCAACGCAGGCTCCTTCATAGACGACAGCGTTCCCGCCAGCGGAAAAACGCGACAGCCGCCGAACGCTCGTCTTGCATCGATCAAGGATGCGGTTTACCCCCTCAGACCTTACCTGAGGACGGACCAACCATGCTTGATATCAAATGGATTCGCGACAACCCGAAGGCCCTTGTCGAGGCGCTGGCAAAGCGCTCGTGGTCGGCTGACGAGGCGCAGTCCACGGTCGATGAGCTGATCAAGCGGGACGAGGCGCGTCGCGAGCATGTCACCGAATTGCAGACCAAGCAGGAACGCCGCAATGCTGCCTCGAAGGAGATCGGCAACGCCATGCGTTCGGGCGATACGGCTTTGGCCGAGAAGCTCAAGGCCGAAGTCGGCGACATCAAGACCTTCATCCAGAATGGCGAGGCGCGCGAGCGTGAGCTGGACAAGGCGCTGAACGACGCGCTGGCGGTGCTGCCCAATGTGCCGCTCGACGACGTTCCGGTCGGCAAGGATGAGCACGACAATGTCGTCAGGCACATCGTCGGCAAGATACCGACCCGCCCGAACTGGGTGAAAGAGCATTTCGAGATCGGCGAAGCGCTCGGCATGATGGATTTCGAGCGGGCGGCAAAACTGTCGGGTTCGCGCTTCACCGTGCTGAAGAGCGGACTGGCGCGCATGGAACGCGCCATCGGCCAGTTCATGCTCGATTTGCACACGACCGAGCACGGCTATGAGGAAATCATCCCGCCGCTCATGGTGCGCGACGAAGTTTTGTTCGGTACCAATCAGTTGCCGAAATTCGAGGACGATCTGTTTTTCGTCCAGCATGGCGAGGGTCGGCTCGGGCTGATCCCCACCGCCGAAGTGCCGCTCACCAATCTGGTGCGCGAGGAGATCACCGCGCATGAGAAACTGCCGCTGCGCTATACCGCGCTGACGCCGTGCTTCCGCTCGGAAGCGGGCTCGGCCGGGCGCGACACGCGCGGCATGCTGCGCCAGCACCAGTTCTACAAGGTCGAGCTGGTGTCGATCACCGACCAGGAGTCCTCGCTCGCCGAACATGAGCGGATGACGCAATGCGCCGAAGAAGTGCTGAAGCGGCTGGAGCTGCCGTTCCGCACCATGGTGTTGTGCACCGGCGACATGGGGTTTGGTGCGCGCAAGACCTACGATATCGAGGTCTGGCTGCCCGGCCAGAACGCCTATCGCGAGATCTCGTCCTGCTCGGTCTGCGGCGATTTCCAGGCTCGGCGCATGGATGCCCGCTACAAGGACAAGGATGGCAAGGGCAACCGCTTCG
Source organism: Mesorhizobium neociceri (assembly GCF_013520985.1). GTDB lineage: Bacteria > Pseudomonadota > Alphaproteobacteria > Rhizobiales > Rhizobiaceae > Mesorhizobium > Mesorhizobium neociceri. The sequence goes on from NZ_JACDTY010000001.1 coordinate 843,279, forward strand.
TCCACACGCTGAACGGCTCGGGCACCGCCGTCGGCCGCGCCCTCATAGCTGTCATCGAAAACTACCAGAATGAGGATGGCAGCGTAACCATTCCTGAAGTGCTGCGGCCTTATATGGGCGGTCTGGCGAAGATCGAATCGAAATAATGCGCATTCTTCTGACCAATGATGACGGCATCCATGCCGAGGGCCTGGCGTCGCTCGAGCGCATCGCGCGCACCCTGTCGGACGATGTCTGGGTGGTGGCGCCGGAGCAGGACCAGTCCGGCTATGCGCATTCGCTGTCGATCTCGGAGCCGCTCCGGCTGCGCAAGATCGGCGAGAAGCATTATGCCGTGCGCGGCACGCCGACCGACTGCGTCATCATGGGCGTCAAGAAGATCCTGCCTGAGCCGCCCGACCTGATCCTGTCGGGCGTCAATTCGGGCGCCAACATCGCCGACGACGTCACCTATTCCGGCACAGTTGCCGGCGCCATGGAAGGCGCGTTGCTCGGCATCCGCTCGATCGCGCTCAGCCAGGGCTATTCGTATGTCGGCGAGGATCGTGTGGTGCCTTATGAGACCACCGAGACGCTGGCGCCGGCGCTGCTGAAAAAGCTCGTCGCCATGCCGCTGCCGGACGGCGTGCTGCTCAACGTCAATTTTCCGAACTGCCTGCCTGACGAGGTTGCCGGCACCGTCGTCACCTCGCAAGGCAAGCTGGTGCACAGCCTGTGGGTCGACGAGCGCCGCGACGGGCGCGGCCTGCCTTACTACTGGCTGCGCTTCGGTCGCGAACCGGTCGAGGGCAAGCAAGGCACTGACCTCCACGCTCTGCGCAACCGGCTGGTGTCGGTGACGCCGCTGCAGCTCGATCTCACCGCGCATGAAATCCGTGACCAACTGACCAAGGCTCTGTCTGATTAAGGTTTTGGCATGAACAGGGTTTTTGCATGAACATGCCGCTAGACGACCGCGAGGGTTTTGCCGCTTTCCTGCTGCGCTTGCGTGGCCGCGGCGGCGCGGTGCCCAAGGCGCTGATCGCGGCCTTTGAGGCGACGCCGCGGCGCGGCTTCCTCAACGGCCAGTACCATTCCATCGCCTGGTCGGACGGCATGCTGCCGATCGAATGCGGCGAGGCGATCGAGGGCGCCGACCTGCAGGCGGCGGTGATCGCGTCGTTGGCAATAGAGCCCGGCAACCGGGTGCTCGAGATCGGCACGGGCTCCGGCTATACGGCAGCGGTGATGTCGCGACTGGCGGCGCGCATCGTCAGCGTCGACCGCTACAAGACGCTGGCCGAACAGGCGAGGCAACGCTTCGAGGCGCTGGGCATAGGCAATGTCATCGTGCGCCAGGCCGACGGCTCCAACGGGCTCGCCAATGAAGGGCCATTCGACCGTATCGTCGCCTGGGCGGCCTTCGACAACCTGCCGCGCTTCCTGCTCGACCAGCTGTCGAGCGGCGGCATCGTCATTGCACCGATCGGGCCGGAGGAGGGCGAGCAGGTGCTGGCCAAGCTGACCAAGGTAGGCAGCCGTTTCGAGCGCGAGGATATCGGAACCGTGCGCCTGCAGCCGATCCTGCGCAGCGTCGCAGCGGTGATTTGATCTCTGTGCATCGCTTGCTTCGAAGGTAGGCCGACGCCTCTCCCTTCGTCATCCTCGGGCGGAGCAAGGAGCGTAGCGACGCAGCGCAGACCCGAGGATCCATGCCGCGCCATCAAGGCGTTGCTACGGCGCAGAATTCTGCTCTGCTGCATTCTTCGGCCAACGTCACGGAATGAATCCCAGGGTCTCCGCGACGCCGCTTCGCGGCTGCTTCGCCCAGGGACGACGAAGCTGGCGCTGACCTGAATCTCAACGCACCCTCGACGCCTTCCAAAATGTTTTAAGAAAATTTGCGTCTGATTCTATGGGGTTAACCCGCCAGTAACATTAACGCGCTTTAATCATGACCAGTGTGTACCGGGTCTGTGCGGGTTAGTGCGATGCAATTCAGTGTTTTGAAGGCAAACGGGCGTACTCTGTCGCGGGGGTGCGCTGTTCTCATGCTAGCCGGAGTGGCGGCGGGGTGTAGCTCCCAGGCCTCACGGTTCAACGGTGTCGACGACGTCTTCACCTCCTCGACCAACAATCAGCGCGCCATTATCGACAAGCAGAGCAACGCGCAGCCCTATCCGGGCGACGTGGCGGCCGAGCCGGTCGCTGCTGCACCTGTCGATGGCAGCCATAGCCAATCGGTCAGCCGCTCCAGCCTGGAGCCGGTCACCGTCCAGCAGCTGCCGCCGCCAAGCCAGGCCAAGGCTGCTCCAATGCGCACCGCCTCGGCGCCCGCGCTTGCGCCTGCACCGCATGTCGACAGGACGACCACTGGCACTGTGCAACCGGCGAGGCCGTTCAAGAATGCTGGTGACTCCGATCCGAAACCAGCTGCTGCTGGTACGCCGCATGCCACGGAGATCGTGGTCAGGGACGGTGAGACCATTTCCGGCATTGCTCAGCACTATCACGTGCCGGCCGACGTGATCATGAAGGTCAACGGCCTGAGCGCCACCAAGGGGCTCAAGACCGGCCAGAAGCTGGTTATTCCGGCCTATGCCTATTCGAGCAAGGGGACCGAGCCGAAGCTTGCCGACGGCAAGCCGGCGAACAGCCCCAAGGCGCCGGCGCCGGAGAAGGTCGCCGTGCTGCCGCAGCAGCCGAAACTCAAGGACGGCAAATCCGCTGCGCAGGTCGATGCCTCCGCCGCGAACAAGCCGAAGACCGACAAGCCGGCGCAGCAGACCGCTGCGGCCGCGCCCAAGGCCGGCGCGGGCACCTATACGGTCCAGCAGGGCGACTCGCTGTCCTCCATCGCCAGGAAGACCGGCGTCGGCGTCGTCGCGCTGAAGCAGGCAAACGGCATGCAGGACGGTCTGCTCAAGATCGGCCAGACGCTGAAGGTTCCGGCCGGCGGCACCGCGACAGTCGCCAGCGCCAAGGCGGCAAAGGTCGATCCGGTGACGACGGCGGCCACCCAGCCGGCGGCAAAGCCGACGGAGACACTCGCCACCTACACGCCGCCGAAGAAGGACACCAAGGTTATCCAGCAGGCCGAGGACGACGACGCTGTGGCGCCGGACGCCACCGGCATCGGCAAGATGCGCTGGCCGGTGCGTGGCCGCGTGATCTCCAGCTTTGGTGGCGGCAAGGATGGTGTCGACATCGCCGTGCCGGAAGGGACGCCGGTCAAGGCGGCCGAGAACGGCGTCGTCATCTATGCCGGCGACGGCCTCAAGGAATTCGGCAACACGGTGCTGGTGCGCCACGAAAACGGTCTGGTCACCGTCTATGGCCACGCCAGTTCGATCGAGGTGCAGCGCGGCCAGAAGGTCAAGCGCGGCCAGGAAATCGCGCTGTCGGGCATGAGCGGCACCACGGACTCGCCGAAACTGCACTTCGAAGTGCGCAAGAACTCGGCCCCGGTCGATCCCTCGGGCTATCTCGAATAGGCGGCTATCTCGAATAGAACAATAAACGATTGCAGGCCGTCTGACCTCCAGTCCGGCCCGCCGGCTCGGCCCGCTCCGCAAGGGGCGGGCTTTTTCAGTGACCGAAAAGATATTGGGCGCCTGACGGCCATCAGTCGTTGAGCGGCTTGCCGAGGCGGCCGGCCAGATCCTGGGTGAACTGCCAGGCGACACGGCCTGAGCGGCTGCCGCGCGTCGTTGCCCATTCCAGCGCTTCGGCGCGCAGCTGTTCCGGATCGATGGTGAGCCCGTGGTGGCCGGCATAGCCGTTGACCATGTCGAGATATTCGTCCTGCGAACATTTGTGGAAACCAAGCCACAGGCCGAAACGGTCGGACAGCGAAACCTTTTCCTCGACTGCTTCCGACGGATTGATGGCGGTCGAGCGCTCATTGTCGATCATGTCGCGCGGCAACAGGTGCCGGCGGTTCGAGGTGGCGTAGAAGATGACATTGGCCGGGCGACCCTCGACGCCGCCTTCAAGGGCCGCCTTCAGCGACTTGTAGGAGGTGTCGTCATGGTCGAACGACAGATCGTCGCAAAACAGGATGAAGCGGAAGGGCGCTGCCTTCACCTGGCCCATCAGCCTGGGCAGCGTGTCGATGTCCTCGCGATGGATTTCGATCAGCTTGAGCGGCAGGTCGGATTTGGCCTTGGCGTTGATCTCGGCATGCACGGCTTTGACCAGCGAGGATTTGCCCATGCCGCGCGCCCCCCACAACAACACATTGTTGGCGGCGTGGCCGGCGGCGAAGCGCTCGGTGTTTTCGACAAGAATGTCGCGCACCCGGTCGACGCCGCGGATCAGGCCGATGTCGACGCGATTGACCTTGCGCACCGGCTCGAGATAGCCGGGATCGGCCTGCCAGACGAAGCAATCGGCCACGGCAAGATCGGTCTGCGGCACCGGCGGCGGGGCGAGGCGGGTGACCGCCTCGATCAGGCGGTCGAGCTTTTGGTTCAGGGCCTCGATGGTGCTGTCGGTCATGTCTCGGTCTTTTGTTGTTCTGCACGAACGTGGGTAGGGGCGGAAATCGTCCTGGTTCGGGCGAGATAGAAACGGGTTCCAAGCTTTTGTTTGAGCATGATCTTTTGCGAAAACCACGCCCGCTATCCGGGAGCATGCTCTAACACGGGTCAACCGGCCGGAAAAGCAGCCGAAAGCCGGGCCGCGCAGTTGCATTGGCAACTTTACCCACTATATTCCGGCCAAATTTGGCGAGGCCGCCTTATGGCCTTCTTCGTAACCAGGAGTTCTTGATGTTCGTCACACCGGCATACGCCCAAGCCACGGGAACTCCGCTTGGTCCGTTCGGGGATATCGGCATGATACTCCCGTTCGTCCTAATCTTCGTGATCATGTATTTTCTCATCATCCGGCCGCAGCGCGCGCAACTGAAGAAGCGCCAGGAGATGATCTCGGCGGTGCGCCGGGGCGATACGGTCATCACCGGTGGCGGCTTCGTCGGCAAGGTGACCAAGGTGATCGACGACAATGAGCTCGAGATCGACCTCGGCGGCGGTACCAAGGTGACGGCGCTGCGCTCGACGATCGCCGATGTGCGGGTCAAGGGCGAGCCGGTGGCCAACCAGAACGCCAAGAAGTAAGCATCCGGAGATACGGGCCCTTCGGGCGGTGTCATCCGCCGATACGACGGGTAAAAGCCGGATGTTGATTTCGCATCACGCCTGGCGGTGTTCCGCGTTATAATAAGGCCGAAAATCAACCGATTGACGCCGGAACCCACCCCGGCGGCAGAGGCAATTTGGCGTTGGCGCGCTCGACAATCGACGGTGTGCGGGGTAAGGGCGAGCCGGTGGCAAATAACAACGCCAAGAAATAACCGAATTGTCGGCGGAACGATCCGCCAGCACGCCCTGACGGACAACGCCATATGCTGTATTTTTCGCGCCTGAAGATGATCCTGATCTGGCTGGCTGTCGCCGCCACGTTCATCCTTGCCGCGCCCAATCTCTTCCCGGCCAGCACATTGGCGCAGTTGCCCAGTTGGGTGCCGAAGCGGCAGATGACGCTCGGTCTCGATCTGCAGGGCGGCTCGCACATCCTCTTGCAGATGGATCAGAACGATCTGGTCAAGGCGCAGCTGGAGACGACGCGCGATGAGATCCGCACGCTGCTGCGTGATGCGAAGATAGCCTATACCGGCCTTGGTGGCACCGGCAGGACCGTGCAGGTGCGCATCACCGACCCAGCCCAGATCGATGCCGCCAAGACGGCGCTGAAGCCGCTGACCGATCCGGTCGCCGCCGGCCTGTTCACCGGCGGCTCCATCCAGGAAATGTCACTGGACGATTCCGAAGCCGGCCTGCTCAAATTCACCGTCACCGACGCCGGCATCAAATACCGCACCTCGGCCGCTTTAGCGCAGTCGATCGAAGTCGTCGAACGTCGCGTCAACGAACTGGGCACCACCGAGCCGATCGTGCAGCGGCAGGGCGACGACCGTGTGCTGGTCCAGGTGCCGGGCCTGCAGGATCCGCAAAGGCTGAAGGAGATCATCGGCCAGACGGCCAAGATGACCTTCCAGATGGTCGACACCTCGATGTCGGTGCAGGACGCCCTCAATGGCCGCCCGCCGGCCGGCTCCTCGGTCCTCTACTCGCAGGACGATCCGCCGGTTCCGTATCTGGTCGAGAATCGCGTCATCGTTTCGGGCGAGGATCTCGCCAAGGCGACGGCAACCTACAACTCGCAGAACAACGAGCCGGTGGTTTCGTTCACCTTCAACTCGCGCGGCGCGACCCGGTTCGGCCAGGCGACACAGCAGAATGTCGGCAAGCCATTCGCCATCATTCTCGATAATCAGGTGATTTCGGCGCCGGTCATTCGCGAACCGATCCTCGGCGGCAGCGGCCAGATTTCGGGCAATTTCACCGCTGAAAGCGCCAATGATCTTGCCGTGCTGCTACGCGCCGGCGCGCTGCCGGCAAAGCTGACCGTGATCGAAGAGCGCACCGTCGGCCCAGGCCTCGGCCAGGATTCGATCCATGCCGGCAAGGTCGCCGGCATCATCGGCTCTATTCTCGTCGTCGCCTTCATGTTCGTCGCTTACGGTTTCCTTGGTTTCCTCGCCAACATTGCGCTGGCCGTCCACGTGGCGATGATCGTCGGGCTTTTGTCGCTGCTTGGCGCAACGCTGACCTTGCCCGGCATTGCCGGTATCGTGCTGACCATCGGCATGGCGGTCGATTCCAACGTGCTGATCTATGAGCGCATCCGTGAGGAGCGACGCGCCGGCCGCTCGGTGATCCAGGCGATCGATACCGGTTTCACCAAGGCCTTGGCGACGATCGTCGATTCCAACGTGACGTCGCTGATTGCCACGGTGGTGCTGTTCTATCTCGGTACCGGTCCGGTCAAGGGCTTTGCCATCACCTATGCCATCGGCATCCTGACCACGGTGTTCACCGCCTTCACCTTCACCCGCTTGCTGGTGTCGATCTGGCTGCGCCGCGCGCGTCCGAAGGAATTGCCCCGCGCGCCGGTGACCTTCGTTCCACCGGGGACAAAAATTCCGTTCATGGGCATCCGCCGCTGGACTTTCACACTGTCGAGCGCTCTGTCGATCCTGTCGGTGGTGACGTTCATGACCGTCGGCATCAATTACGGCATCGATTTCAAGGGCGGCTCGATTATCGAGGTGCAGTCCAAGCAAGGCAATGCCGATCTGGCCGATATCCGCAGCAGGCTATCGGAGCTCAACATCGGTGACGTGCAGGTTCAGCAGTTCGGCGCCCCCAATGACGTCCTGATCCGCGTCGGCACCCAGGATGGCGGCGAGAATGCCGAGCAGACCGTCATCGACAAGGTGCGCGGCGAGCTGCAGGACACCTATGATTTCCGCCGCGTCGAAGTGGTGGGACCGACGGTTTCGGGGGAACTTGCCAAGCAAGGCACGATTGCGATGATCATCGCGCTGATCGGCATCCTGGTCTATGTCTGGTTCCGCTTCGAATGGCAGTTCGCGGTCGGCGCCATCGTGGCGACGGTGCACGATGTGGTGATGACGCTGGGCTTCTTCGTCATCACCGGGCTCGAGTTCAACCAATCGTCGCTGGCGGCGATCCTGACCATCATCGGCTACTCGCTCAACGACACGATCGTCGTCTATGACCGCGTTCGAGAAGATCTACGAAAATACAAAAAGATGCCGCTGCCGCAATTGCTGAACAACGCCATCAACGAGACGCTGTCGAGAACGACGCTGACCTCGGTGACGACCATCCTGGCGCTGCTGGCGCTGGTGCTGTTCGGCGGCGAAGTGATCCGCTCGTTCACCATGGCGATGCTGTTCGGCGTCGTCTTCGGCACCTATTCGTCGATCTTTATCGCCGCACCCTTGCTGATCCTGTTCAGGCTGCGGCCACAGGCGACGGCCGACGAGGAGAAGCCGGTTGGTGGCGGCAAGGCCGTGGCGACCTGACGGCCGCTCACGTGGCAACAGGTATCGTCATTCGCGAGGCGCATTTCCCCGGCCGGGCGCCGATCGAGGCCTACGGCAATGGCGGCTTTCGCTTCGCCGACATGTCGCATCGCGGCTCGCTGCTGTGCCTGCCCTCCGGCATCCATGGCTGGGAACCGGCCGATCCTCTGGCGCTGACGGCCGCCGATTTCGGCTTGCTGCTGGCCGAGGCCGGCAAGGTCGAGATCCTGCTGGTCGGTACCGGCAAGGATTTGCGGCCTTTGCCCGCGGCACTGCGCGCGGCGCTGAAAGCGGCTGGCATTGCCTCCAACCCGATGTCGACCGGCGCGGCGGTGCGGACATACAATGTGCTGCTTGCCGAAGACCGCGCCGTGGCTGCGGCGCTGATCGCCGTCGACTGACGTGACCGACACCGCCAACATCGTCATGGAGGCGGTGCGCGCCGGCGACCATGACCGCTATGTCAGCGCACTCTACGCACCAGTCGACAAGCGCGAGGCGCTGTTTTCGCTTTACGCCTTCAATGCCGAGATCGCCTCTGTTCGCGACCGCATCCATGAGGCATTGCCGGGTGAGGTGAGGCTGCAATGGTGGCGCGATGTCATCGCCGCTGAAGCCGCAGCCACCGGCAACCCGCTCGCCGACGCGCTGAAGGCGACGATTGCCGCCCACGGCCTGCCGAAAGCTGCCTTCGACAACATGCTCGAGGCGCGCATCTTCGACCTCTATGACGACCCGATGCCGTCGCGCACCGATCTCGAAGGCTATTGCGGCGAGACGGCGGCGGCGCTGATCCAGCTGGCGGCGATGGTGCTCGATCCCGTTGAGGCGCCGCGCTTTGCTGAACTTGCGGGCAGGGCGGGCTGTGCCCAGGCGATGACCGGCCTTCTGCTGCTGTTGCCGCTGCATCTCCGGCGCGGGCAGTGTTTTATCCCAGTCGATATTCTCGCAGCGGCCGGCTCGTCGCCGGAAGAATTCGTCAGCGGCGATGGCGGCCCCGGCGCCGAGCGTGCGGTGGCCGCGATGATCGCGCTGGCGCAGGAGCATCTCAGCGCTTTTGAGCAAGCGGCATCAGCGCTTCCGGACACACTGCGTCCGGCATTCCTGCCGCTGGCGCTGACCAGCGCCTATTTCGGCAAAATGGCGAATGGTCGTCGGTCACCGCTGGCCGGCGTAGCGCGGCTTTCGGCCTTGCGCCGGCATTGGCTGCTGCTCAGACGCGCGACGCGGGGCTGGCCGCCCATTTGACGTAAACGTCAATCGTGCTAGGACTCCGTCGGCCCGAAATCGTCGCCAAAAGACGCGACCGGTCCGGAGGAGATTTCTGCCAATGAGCCTGCCCGTTCTGGTGGCCCTCGTCACTGTCGGCATTGCGCTGTCGGTCCTGGCCGTGCACTTCACCGGTGGCAGCAAAATCGCCACACTGGCCGGTGCCGATCAAGCGCTCAGCCGGTTTGCCGACGATTTTCCCGACGAGAAGGCTTCTGCCGTGCGCCTGACGGCTGATGGCCGGACGGCGTTCCTCGATCTCGGTCCAGCCCGCAGCGGCATCGTCCACAGTGTCGGCGACTGCTTTTTGACCCGCATCGTCACGCCGCACGACATCAAGGCCATTGACCTCGATGAAGACGGCGCGTTTTCGCTGAAGTTGGCAGACTTGACCTGGAAAGGCGGACGCTTCGCCTTCGCCGACAAGGCTGACGCCAAGGCCGTCGCGGCGGCATTTGGGCCGCATAATCCGAGCCAGGCGAAGGAAGCCGCGTGATGGACGACTATAATTTCCCTGAGGTGACCCAGCTTGCCATCCCGTTCTTCGTCGCCGCGATCCTGATCGAGCTGTGGCTGGTGCGGACGGGCCGCGCCAAGGGCTCGTTCGAGACGCGCGACACACTGACCAGCCTGATGATGGGCACCGGCAATGTCGTTGCCGGCCTGCTGCTCGGCGTCGTCTCCTATTGGGCACTGCTGTGGCTGTGGCAGTTTCGTTTCTTCAATCTCGGCCTGTCGGTGTGGGTGTTCCTGGCCGCCTTCCTGCTCGATGATTTGCGCTACTACGTTTATCACCGCATCGCGCATCGGGTGCGCTGGGTGTGGGCTGAGCACGTCAACCATCATTCCAGCCAGCACTACAATCTGTCGACAGCGCTGCGTCAAAGCTGGACCGGGCTTTTCACCTTCATGTTCGTGCTGCAGGCGCCTTTGGTGCTGCTCGGCTTCCATCCGGCGGTCATCGCCTTCACCTTCGGCTTCAACCTGGTCTGGCAGTTCTGGATCCACACCGAGGCGATCGGCAAGATGTGGGGCTGGTTCGAATTCATCTTCAATACGCCTTCGCATCACCGCGTCCATCATGCCACCAATCCGCGCTATCTCGACGCCAACTATGCCGGCACGCTGATCATCTGGGACCGCATGTTCGGCACCTTTGTCGCGGAGCTGGAGGAGGACCGGCCGCGCTACGGCATCGTGAAAAATCTCGGCACGTTCAATCCGCTGAAAGTGGCGTTCCACGAGTGGATCGGCATGTTCAGGGATGCCTTTGCGCCGGGGCTGACGATGCGTGATCGCATCAACTACCTGATCAAGCCGCCCGGCTGGAGCCATGACGGTTCGCGCGAGACTTCGGAGAGTTTGAAGGCTGCCTATGTCAGACGAAATCCCGGCGAGGCCGGCAAGCCGGGGCTGCCGATGACGGGCGTTGAGCCGGCGGAGTAGCTGCGTTTCAGGATGGGTCGCCCGATCCGCCATCCCGCATAAGTGCCTCATAGTCGCGACCGCCGTAGAAGATGTTGAGAACTGCATCGCTCTCGATCACATAGGCGATGACGGCTGAATGCTCGAACGGGACAGTGCGCAGTCCAAGCGAGATATCATCTCTCGATCGGCCGCCGCGAGGCGCGTTGCCGATGCTCTGGCAGCGCTCCCTGATCCGATCCACGAAACCTTTGGCTACGTTTTCGCTGCCGCGTGCCTCAAGGATGTAGCTGGCAATCGCTTCGAGATCGGAGATTGCGTTTTCGCTAAGAACGACGACGAGGCGCTGGATCATCACTGTCTCGCGCGAGTTGCGAAATCCGGCCCTTTACCCTGTCGATTGCCTCATCGAGCGGAACAGCAGGCCTTGTGTCTTCGATCGACGCCTTTACCCGTGCCCTGATTGACGCCATGCGTTCGGCGTGTTCATCTTCCTCGCGCTGGAAGGCGCGCAGCGCTGCGCGAATGACTTCGCTCGCCGACCCGAAAGAGCCGTCCTCGACCTTTTCGCGGATCATACGCGCCATTGCGGGGGTGACGGTGACGGACAGTTTCTCGGCGGATTCCATGATTGGGCTCCATCATGCACGAAGTAGGATACTATCCTACTTTGTGCCGAGCGTCCAACCTGAACGTGCTTACTCCGCCGCCTCGGCCCGCGCCGGCAACCCGAGCCACTCCCGGCAATCAGCCTGCGCACGCGAGGTGATGGCATGGCGCTTGGCAACCGTCTTGTCCTTGCCACGCAGGCGTTTGCCTTCGGTCTTCGGCGCTTCTACCGGCGGGAACAGGCCGAAATTGACGTTCATCGGCTGGAAGGAGCGTTTGCCCGGCTCATCGTCGGAGACGATGTGGCCGCCGGTGATGTGGTTGAGCAGCGCGCCGAAGGCGGTGGTGAGCGGCGGCAGCGACAGCTCATAGCCGAGACGCTCGGCGGCGGCGAAGCGGCCGGCGAGCAGGCCGATGGCGGCGCTCTCGACATAGCCCTCGCAACCGGTGATCTGGCCGGCAAAACGCAGGCCGGGCCGCGACTTCAGCTGCAGCGAGGCGTCGAGCAGCGTCGGCGAGTTGATGTAGGTGTTGCGGTGCAGGCCGCCCAGTCGGGCGAAGTCGGCGTTTTCCAGGCCGGGAATAGTGCGGAAGACGCGCACCTGCTCGGCATGCTTCAGCTTGGTCTGGAAACCGACCATGTTGTAGAGCGTGCCCAGCGCATTGTCCTGGCGCAGCTGCACCACGGCATAGGCTTTGACCGTTGGGTTGTGCGCATTGGTCAATCCCATCGGCTTCATCGGCCCGTAGCGCAGCGTCTCGACGCCACGCTCGGCCATGATCTCGATCGGCAGGCAGCCATCGAAATAGGGCGTGCCTTCCCATTGCTTGAATTCGGTTTTCTGGCCGTCGATCAGCGCCTGCACGAAGGCGAGATACTGCTCCTTGTCCATCGGGCAGTTGATGTAGTCCTTGCCGGTGCCGCCGGGTCCGACCTTGTCGTAGCGCGACTGGAACCAGCAAATGTCCATGTCGATCGTGTCGAAATGGATGATCGGGGCAATGGCGTCGAAGAAGGCCAGTGCATCAGCGCCGGTTGCCTCGGCGATCGATTGGGCGAGCGAAGGGGCAGTCAGCGGCCCGGTGGCGATGATCGCCTGATCCCACTCCGCCGGCGGCAGGCCCGGCACCTCCTCGCGCTCAATAGTGATCAGCGGGTGGCCTTCGAGTTTTTTGGTCACCGCGTCGGAGAAGCCGTCGCGGTCGACAGCCAGCGCGCCGCCGGCCGGCACCTGGTTGGCGTCGCCGGCGCTCATGATCAGCGAACCGGCCAGCCGCATTTCGGCATGCAGCAGGCCGACGGCGTTGTTCTCGGCATCGTCGGAGCGGAAGGAGTTGGAGCAGACGAGCTCGGCCAGACTGTCGGTCTTGTGGGCATCGGTGCCGCGCACCGGGCGCATCTCATGCAGGATTACCGGAACGCCGGCTTGCGCTGCCTGCCATGCGGCTTCGGAGCCGGCGAGGCCGCCGCCGACGATGTGGATTGGATTTTTGCTCATGAGCGCCGGAATAATCGCTTGGCGCGCTGTTTGCAATTGGCCGGCTGCGAGCCTGTGTTGTTACCGTCGCCCTAACCACTCCGCCGGACCGTCTGTTTACACAGCAGGAAAATAGGGATATTTCATATCCTTAATAGTCTCGATCGGTATCGACCCGGAATCCATTGATGATCCTGAAAAGCCAAGTCGAATGGGCGCTGCACTGCTGCGCCATTCTCGCGGGCCTGCCTGCAGGGCGGTATCTCTCCACAAAAGCGCTCGCCGAGTTTCACGGCCTTCCCAAGGAGTATCTCTCCAAGGCGCTGCAAAGCCTGTCGCAGGCGGGCCTGGTCGATACGACGCTCGGTCCGTCAGGCGGGTACCGGCTGGCGCGGCCACCGGCAGAGCTGACCTTCCTCGAAATCGTCGAAGCGGTGGAGGGCAAGGCGCGGACGTTTGTGTGCACCAACATCCGCGAAAACAATCCGTGCCGTCCGCAGGGTTATTGCGAAAGCAGCCCTTGCGCGGTCTCGCGCATCATGTGGGAAGCCGACGAGGCCTGGCGGGCGAAACTGCGCAGCGTCAGGCTTTCCGACCTCACCGAAGCGCTGGCGCAGGAGATTCCGCCGGAGCTTTGGAAGGACAGTTTTGAATGGGTGCTAGAGCGCGCCGGATGAACGTGAACGCATGACCGTCGCAGGCGGCTGGTCAGCCGTCGCCGGCAATACGACGGCATAGCTCTGGGGTGACATCGCAAGGAACAAACCATTCGCCTCGCAATGGCGATGGACAAGGTCGATCACGTCATTCCTGGCGAGCAACCGATCGCCGGGGCCGGCCACGCAAAAGAGCAGGTCGATCCCGATTGCCACCGCGTCGATGTCCTTGAGCGCGACAAGCGGTGCCGGGTCCTTGACGATCCGTTGGCATTTCTGGAGAGCCGCATGCATAGCCTCCTCGATGATGTGCGGCGCGTGCGTCGCCGCAATCCGCACGGTCAGGCTTATCAACTGCCTCTCGTCGGGACGGCTGAGATTGGTCAGGCTGATCTTCGCCAACACGCTGTTGGGCACGACGACGATGTTGTTGGCGCCGGTGAGCAGGTGGGTGGAGCGCCAGGTTGTTTCGACGATGCGTCCTTCCGTACCGTCGCTCAGCATGATCCAGTCACCGAGCGTGTAGGGGCGGCCCAGCGTTAGCGCGATGCCGGAAAAGACGTCACCAAGCGTGTTCTGCAGCGCAAGCCCGACAATGATGGCGACCACGCCCGACGTTGCCGCCAGCGTTGCGACGGGAACTCCGAAGACGAAACCCGTTATCGACAACGCCACGCCGAGATAGATGACTGCGACGACCAGTTCCTGGAGCAGGCGCGCTTCTCGTGGCCGGTGTTCCACGACGACATAGAGGCGCACAAAGCCGACGAGCGTCCAGGCAAGGTGTATCCACCAGAGGATGCGCGCCGACTTCGCCAGATACGCGCCCGCGCCTTGGATATCTGTGAGATCTGTCTCGGCCACCCAATGCGGCAGGATACCGCTGAAGCCGAGCACCGCGGTCATGCCGGCGAAGAACAGGATCTGGGCGATCAGGCGTGCCATCGGACGCCCACGGCCCTGGAAACACCAGACGACAATGCCGGCAAGCCCCAGCAGATTGATCAAGACCAGGGCAAGGAAGTGATGATCGCCGAACATGGGTCCCCGATATGATACAAACTCAAGGCAGTGCCGGACGCCAGCAAGGCGCCCGGCGTTTCGGCCTACTTCGTGACCGGATAGGTCAATTCCTTCTGGGCGGTGTCGACGACGAAGACGGCAAGCAGTTTTGCGGGCTTCGTCTTGGAGCCGTTCTCGCTCACGCTGTGGCGATCGCCCGGCATCTCCGAAAAGCTCTCGCCGGCCTTGTAGACCTTGGCCGGGTCGTCATTGACCTGGCTGCGGATGGAGCCTTCCAGCACCGTCGCATAGATGAAGGCCGAGCTTGGATGGGTGTGCGCTTCCGAGTAACCGCCGGGGCCGTATTCGACCAGGATGCCCTTGATGCTTTTGCCCGGCGCATTCGGCAGTTCATGCTCATAGACGAGGGTGACCTTGGCAGCTTTTTCGCCGGCGGGATGGGTATCTGTGGCTCCGGCCGGCCCGGCCACGGCTGCCGCCACGATGAGGGCAGCCACGATTGATTTGACCATTTGAAAAACTCCTTTGTTGAGGAATGCGCTGCGCCTGGGCTGAGGCGCAGCCCGACGGTCATTTCCGCGCCGCGGTGGCGAACCACTGCTCGAAGGTGACGTGGCCAAGGCGAGGATTGTTGTCGGAGACGAGCGAATTGTCGTTCAGCCGCGCGCCGAAGTAGAGCGCCTCCGGATCGGCCACAACCTTGCGGGGATCGCCGACAGCCTTGAGGTAGCGGGTGACGAGTTCGCTCATCCGCACGCGCTCCGGACCGGAAATCTCGATCATGCCGTTGATCGGCGCGGCGAGCGCGACACGCGCCATGACGTCGGCGACGTCGTCGGATGCGATGGGCTGCACATAGGCCGGCGACAGATGCACGGCTTCGCCGACCGTGCCCGACTTGGCGATGCCGGCGAGGAATTCCATGAACTGCGTGGAATGAACGATGGTGTAGGGAATGCCGGAGGCCTTGATCAGCTGTTCCTGGACGAGTTTGGCGCGAAAATAGCCGCAGTCCTGCAGGCGTTCGGTTCCGACAACCGAGAGCGCGATATGGTGCTTGACCCCGGCAGCCTTGCCTGCCGCGAGCAGATTGCGGCCGGAAATCGTGAAGAAATCCATGGCGGCCTTGTCCTCGAAGGAGGGTGAGTTGGCGAGATCGATCACGACCTCGGTGCCGGCCAGCGCCTCTTTCAGGCCTTCGCCGGTGATGGTGTTGACGCCGGTGTTCGGGGCGGCGGCGATCACCTCATGGCCCTGTTTGCGCAGGCGCTCAGTGGTTTTGGTGCCGATGAGGCCGGTTCCGCCGATGATAACGATTTTCATGATGCTCTCCGTTTGCGGCGCGCTGTCGCGCCGCGTCGATTGATGGGTTGCTCTGGGAACGCGTTAGTTCAGGCCGGCCTTGTCGAGGCCGTAGAACTTGTCGGCGGAGCCGGGCACGGCTTTGAAGGCAACACTGACGCGGTTCCAGGCGTTGATGGCCATGATCGAGAAGGTCAGGTCGGAGATTTCCTTTTCCGAAAGCTGCCCGCGCACGCGCTCATAGAGGTCGTCGGGAATGCCGCCTTCGGGAAGCTTGGTGACGGCTTCGGTCCAGGCGAGGGCGGCGCGTTCACGCGGAATGAACAGGGTCGATTCCCGCCAGACGGCGACATGGTAGAGCCGCAGCTCGCTCTCGCCATGGATCTTTGCTTCCTTGACATGCATGTCGAGGCAAAAGGCGCAGCCATTGATCTGCGATGCCCTGATATGGACGAGATCGCGGATCTTCTCTTCGATGGCACTGTGTGCCTCGGCCATGCTGAGGTCGGAAAGTTTCTTGAACAGCTCGGGCGATTGTTGGGCGGCGTTCAGACGCTGTGTCATTGCTTGTCCTTCTGGGGGTTTTGAGGATATTTTGTGTCCTTAAGGACAATTAATATCCATAATATCTGGACAGTAAAGCGCCTGCCGCCTAGGATGCGGACATAAGGCATATGTCGAAAGGTAATGAGGCTGAGGATGGACGTCGTATCGGCGTTGCGAACGTTCCTGCGGGTGGCGCAGACAAGGTCCTTCTCCGCGGCCGCGATCGACCTCAACCTGACGCAGCCGGCCGTATCCCGGCAGGTCTCGGCGCTGGAAGCGCATCTGAGGACGCGCCTTTTGCATCGCACGACGAGCGCGCTTGCCTTGACGGTGGAGGGCGAGCAGATACTGCCGATGGCGCTGCGTGTGGTGGAAGCGGTCGAGGCGCTGAGCGAAGCGAGTGGCACTGAGGGCGCAACCGTATCGGGAAAAGTGCGGCTTAGCCTGCCCACGCCGCTCGGGTTGTTTATCGGCGACCGCCTTGCAAGGCTGCTGGAGAGCCATCCATCTCTCGCCGTCGACCTGATCTTGCGGGAGGAACCCTCGGATCTCGTCGCGGATGCCATCGATCTCGAGGTGCGCCTCGGCCCGGTCGGCGACAGCAGCCTGATCTGCCGCCGGATCGGCTGGACGACGGCCTTTCTCGTGGCCTCGCCTTGCTATCTCGAAGGGCGGGATACACCGCGAGCACCGCAAGACATCAGGGATCATCGCTGCATTTGTTACAGCCGTGCCGGCGATGGCCGGTCATGGTCGTTCTCCGACGGGGCGGATGATGTTGTTCTGCGGGTTGAGCCTCGCCTGGTCGCCAACAATTCAATGGCTGTCCATCGGGCAACGCTGGCGGGAGCAGGGCTTGCGGTGCTGTCCCATATCCTGGCCGGGCCGGACATCGAGAAAGGCAGGTTGGTCAAGGTGATGCCGGATTTTCCGCCGACGCGGCTGCCGATCAATGTCGTGTACCCAACCCGCAAGAACATGCCGTTGCGTGTGACGACGGTGCTCGACTTTCTTGTCCAGTCTGTCCGCGACGATGCTCTCATGGCGGCCTAGGCGCCTTGGTCGACGGCGTGCTCAGCTGAAAGCCTACCCTAGAAACAGCAACACCCGCCGGGGGAGGATCCGGCGGGTGTCGTTTTGGGGGCCGATCCTCGGGAGGAGGTGGGGATCGGCCTTATTCGTCATCGCCGGGGAGGAGGTCGGCTTTGACGAAATTCTTTCCTCTTGGAAGACGAACTACGTTCGCTTTGGAAACAACGCCCGCCGCGGGAGGAGGTGCGGCGGGCGCCGTTTTGGTGGTCAACCCTCGGGAGGAGGTGAAGGCTGACCGTATCCGTCAGGGTCGGGGAGGAGGTCGACCCTGGCGAAATTCTTACTTAGATCGTCGCCTTGCGGGCGATGATCTTGATCTCGTCGCGGACGATACCGAGATCATGGAGCTGGCGGTTCGAAAGGCGACCCAGCTCGGTAACGGTGTCGCGATAAACGCGCCAGTTACGATAGTTGCGGATCAGGTTCATTGTCGTTCTCTTTTTCAAAACAGGTTCGGACCATTTGCGATCCGAAGAGGATTAGACCGCCTTGCGGGCGACGTAGTGGATGTCGCTGCGGCTGATGCCGAGGTCGGTCAGTTCACGGGTCGACAGGCGGCTCAGCTCGGAGACGGTGTCCCGGTAGCGGCGCCAGTTGCGGTAGTTGCGGATCAGGTTCATGGTAGTACTCGTTTCGTCTTTCTTCGGATCATTCCGTTTGTATACGAACAGAAAATAGGTGGGACTATATCGATTTAAAAGTGCCATTGACGCATGGCAGCAATGCAAATTGTGCAATGCAACATTAACGCCCGTTCACGGCTTCGACATAAAGAAACCCGAATCGGAAAATGCCTAGAGTCGGATGGTTTCAGGTCTGTTCGACCTGAAATCTGAATCCGCCTCTAAACTAAGAGATAGAGCATGATGTCGCCCGAAAACCGCGTCACACTTTTCGGCATCATGCTCTGGCGTCAATAATTTGACCCGATCGGCTGTCAGAAAGACCAAACTGGGGGAGACGCGGCATGGCGAGCTATTCGTCACGGGTGAGGTCGGATATCGGGCGTTGGCTGCAGGCCGGTCTGATCGATGCGCCGACGGCCGATGCGCTGACGCGCGACATCGAGGCAAACGAACGCAAATCGCTGAGCTTCGGCACCATCCTGGCAATGATGGCGGCGCTGCTGTTTGGAGCCGCGATCCTGTTGTTCGTCGCTTCCAACTGGGACGCCATCCCGCGGTTGGTGCGCGTCGCGGCACTGTTTGCCGTCATTCTCGCCGGCTATGTCGGCGGCGCGCTCTTGAAGATGCGCGACCATGCGGCGATCGGCGAGGCGCTGTGGATCGTGGCGGCCGCGGCCTTCGGCGGATCGATCGCGCTGATCGGCCAGATGTACCATCTCACAGGCGACGAGGCCTCGGCCATCGTCACCTGGGGCATCGGCACGGCGCTTGCCGCGGTGGCGTTGCGCTCGAACCCGCTGACCGTCGCGGCCGTCGGCATATCCGTTGCCTGGCTGTTCGTGCGGGAGTTCGACTTTTACAACCGCACCGAATTCCCGAATTTCTTCGTCATCATGGCGCCGGTGCTGTTTGTCATCTCGTTCTGGACGCGCAGCCAGCCGGCCCGGCACCTGATTATTCTCTCGGTCATTTTCTATATTGCGGTGCGCGGCATGGATCACAACACCTTGCTGCTGGCCATCCCGCTGGTCGTGGTGTCGGCATTGCTGTTTGCGGTCGCGATCTTCGCAGCCGAGCCGGTCGACCGGATTTTGCAACTCGGCGGCCGATTGCCATTGCACGCCTTGATCGGCTTTCTGACTGGTCTGGCGATGATCCAGTTTGAGCTTGGCGATCACAGCACCTTCAACGGCGGCTTTGCCATCGCCTCGGTCGTGGCACTGGCCGGCATTGCCGCGGCGATCATGCTGGGCGGGCGCGAGAGCAGGGGGCTGCGCTGGGTCGCCTATGCCGGCTTTGCCTTCGAACTCGCCATCATCTACGTGGTGACACTGCAGTCGATGCTCGACACGGCCGGCTTCTTCCTGGCCGCAGCGGTGCTGTTCGGCATACTGGCGCTTGTCATCATCCGCGTGGAAAAGCGCATGAAGGCCCCGGAAGGAGCGGCAGCATGATATCGGGAAAGAAACTTGTCATCTCGGCGCTGGTCTTGGCGCTCGTCCAGATCGGCTTCCTGAGCTGGATCATCGCCGGCCGCGCCGCGATCCTGCGCAACGGCAAGGAAGTGTTGCTGAAGATCGAGCCGGTCGATCCGCGCGATCTGCTGCGCGGCGATTATATCATCCTCGGCTACGAGATATCGCGCTTGCCGGTGAAACTGATCGCCAACATTGCGGCCGGCCAGACCACCAGCGACACCACGCCGATCGTGGTTCGGCTGAAGCCGGGCGCCGACGGCTACTGGCATGCGACCACGGCCTGGTTCGGCAAGGCGCCGACGCCGGCAGCCGCCGACGAAGCCGATATTGTCGGCCAGGTCGCGCCGGGCTGGACGCTTGACCCCGAGTCCACGATCGCGCCGCAATACGGCATCGACCGCTTCTACCTGCCGGAGGGCCAGGGCATGGCGATCCAGAACGACATGCGGGTGCGGCCATTCGGGGTGCGCATCGCGCTCGCCGCCAATGGCGAGGCGCAGATCAAGGCGCTTATGGACGGCGACAAGACAATGTTCGAGGAACCGCTCTACTAGAATTGACGACTGGAATTCATTTCAGGGCATGGGTTTCGGTAAAGATCGATCGCTTCGCCCGCAGGCAACAAGGTCCGGGCGAAGAACCATGACGACTACGCTGACGACGCGCGAAGACATCAATCTCGACTCTGTATTTTGTGTCGCCTGGAAAAACGACACGGTCGCAATCGGCGACAAGGCCTTGCAATGCATTGCCGAATGCCGCGCCTCATTCCTGAAACTCATCGAATCCGATCCGCCGCCGGTCATCTATGGCGTCACCACCGCCATGGGCGAACTGGCGAGCCGCAAGCTCGAACGTGACGAGCGCGACCGTCATGCGCGGATCAAGGCTTTTGCCGCCGCCACATCGTTTGGCGAGCCGCTGCCGGAGCGCGTCGTCAGGGCGATCGTGCTGGCCCGGTTGACCAACTTCATCGAAGGCAATGCCGCCACCACGCCGCGCGTCGCGCAGGCGGTTGCCGCGATGCTGGACGGCGGGCCGATGCCGGTGGTGCCGTCGCAGGGGCAGGGCGGCGCCGGCGAGATCCTGGCGCTCTATCCGCTGTTTGCCGCGCTTACCGCTGGCTTGGAGCTCGAAGTGAAGGAGCGGGGTTCGCTGATCAACGGCTCGCCTTGCGCGGCGGCACTGGTCGCGGACGCGGCCTTGGCGGCGCGCCGTCGCGTCGCCATGGCGCACAAGGTGTTTGCGCTGTCGATCGAGGCGTTTCGCGCGCCGCTTGAGCACTATGATGCCGCGCTCGACGGGCTCTGGGGCGACGAGCACGAGGCGGCGGCCTTGTCCGGGTTGCGGCAGTTTCTGGTCGGCGCAGGCGACGGGCGGCGCAATTACCAGGCGCCGGTCAGCTACCGCATCGTGCCACGCGTGCTCGGCCACGCGCATCGCGCGCTGGCCGGCGCCGAGCAGGCAGCCACCGTGTCGCTGGCCTCGATCTCGGACAATCCGGTCTATATCCCGCCCGACGAGGCGCATCCGCTCGGACGCTGCATCTCCACCGGCGGCTATCACAATGCCATGGCGACGCCGGCGCTCGACGATCTGGCGGCGATCTGGGCCGATCTCTGCTTGCTCTGCGACCGTCACGCCTCGAAACTGCTCAACGGCAAGGTGTCGCTGCTGCCGGACCTGTTGATGACCGGGCGGCACTGGGCCGACAGCGATGGCCACGGCAATGTCGGCTATGTGCCGATGGCGATCACCGGCTATCTCGAACAGGCCAAGCTCGCGGCGCAGCGCACCTTCATTCCGGGAACCGAATCGGCAGGCGCCGGCCAGGACGACGTCGCCACCACGGCATTCTTCGCCTGGACCAAGGAAGCAACCGCGGGCCGCTGCCTCGATGCGGCGATGGCGATGCTGGCCATGATCGCCTCGCAGGCCCTACACGTGACTGAACGCGCGGCACCGCCGGCGCTGCAGTCGTTCGTGGCCGATATCAGGAAGATCGTCCCGCCGGTCGATGCCGACCGGGTGCTGGGGCCTGAACTGGCGAAGCTGGCAGATTGGTTCACGGGCCAGGTGTTTGAAGCGTAGGGCGCCGCCAGTCCTCCTTCGCCAAGGCTTCGGAGGACACCCTTCGGTCTTTCGAGCTTCCCGTGGCCTGCCACCCGAAGCTCGAAAGAGCGAAGGGTGGTGCGGATGAAGGGACTCGAACCCCCACGCCTTTCGGCACTGGAACCTAAATCCAGGGCGTCTACCAGTTCCGCCACATCCGCATCGCCCGGCAATCCCATGTAGCCATCATTCTGTCAATGTCGGGGCGAAAATGGCGTCAATTCGCTGCAACGCGAAGATGGTTGAAAATTAGCCTCGCCTGTGACAAAAGGCGTGTCAAATGTGACGGGACGCGCCGATCCGCTTCTGCAGAATGTGATAAGAAGTAGGAAAAACAAGAACTTATTCACATCTTGGAACGCAGTTTGGAAGAGTTTGAGCCGTAATTTCGGTCAAATCGCCAGGTTCCGTACCAAAAGCCATTCCCGGCAAGATTGTACCGGCAGGCTGTGAACGGCAAAACGCCGTGGCAGTCTCTTTGGTGAAGATAAAGGTTTTACGATGCAGGTCACCGAAACGCTCAACTCCGGTCTCAAGCGCGAGATCAAGATCACCGTGCCGGCCGGTGATATGGAAGCCAAGCTTATGGCGCGGCTGTCCGATGCCCGCGACAAGGTCCGCATCAACGGCTTCCGTCCCGGCAAGGTGCCGGTCCAGCACCTGCGCAAGGTCTACGGCAAGTCGTTCATGGCCGAAGTGGTCAACGAGATCCTCAACGATTCGACCCGTTCGATCATCACCGGCCGCGGCGAAAAGGCCGCCATGCAGCCCGAAGTGATCATGACCGAGGACGAAAAAGAGGCCGAGAAGATCCTGGCCGGCGGCGCTGACTTCGAATTCCGCCTCAACTACGAGATCATCCCGGCGATCGAGATCAAGGATTTCTCCGACATCAAGGTGACTCGCCAGGTGTTCGACGTGCCGGACAGCGAGATCGACGAGCAGGTCCAGCGCGTCGCCGAATCGGCACGCAGCTTCGAGCCGAAGACCGGCAAGGCCGCCGAAGGCGACCGTGTTTCGATCGACTATGTCGGCAAGATCGACGGCGAGGCATTCTCAGGCGGCGCCGGCACCGACCAGCCGCTGGTTCTGGGTTCCAAGGAATTTATCCCGGGTTTTGAGGACCAGCTCGTCGGCGCCAAGGCCGGCGATGAAAAGCAGGTCACGGTCACGTTCCCGGAAAACTACCAGGCGGCGCATCTGGCCGGCAAGGAAGCCACCTTCGACGTCACCGTCAAGGAAGTGTCCAAGCCCGGCGCGCTGGAAATCAATGACGAGATGGCCAAGAATCTCGGCCTGGAATCGCTGGAGCGCCTGCGCGACGTGGTGCGTGGCCAGATCGAGAACCAGTTCGGTTCGATGACGCGCCAGAAGGTCAAGCGCCAGCTGCTCGACCAGCTCGACGCGGCCTATTCGTTCGAAGCGCCGTCGAAGCTCGTCGATGCCGAGTTCAACAACATCTGGACCCAGGTGAACCGCGATCTCGAAGCCGCCGGCCGTACCTTCGCCGATGAAGAGACGACGGAAGAAGAGGCACGCGCCGAATATCTGCGCCTTGCCGAGCGCCGCGTGCGTCTCGGCCTGGTTCTGGCCGAGATCGGCGAAAAGGCCGGCGTCACCGTTTCGGACGAGGAATTGCAGCGCGGCCTGTTCGAGCAGGTGCGCCGCTACCCGGCCAACCAGCAGCAGGAAGCCTTCGAGTTCTACCGCAGCAACCCGGAAGCGCTGAACACATTGCGTGCGCCGATGTTCGAGGAGAAGGTCGTCGACCATCTGCTCGGCCAGATCTCGGTCACCGACGTCAAGGTCAGCAAGGAAGAGCTGATGGCCGACGAGGAGGAGGCCGATACCGCCAAGGCCAAGCCGGCGAAGAAGGCCACTGCCAAGAAGGCCGACAAGGCTGAAAAGGCCGACGACGCGGAAGAGCCCAAGAAGAAGGCCGCGCCGAAGAAGAAGGCCGCCAAGGACGCCGAATAAGCGCCTGAAGACAAGATCAGAAAAGGCCGCCCTTGAGGCGGCCTTTTTCGTTGTGGCGGATGTGCCTCGAGCCACCGCAAACCACCTAGAGCGCTTCACCGTTTCATGGAAACGGCGAACCGCTCTATGTATTTGTTCTTACGCAATTCCCAAGGGAAAGCGCTACGCGCTTTTCCCGGGAAAACCGCTTCACACTTTTCCTGGAATTGCTCTAAACCTTTGTACGGTCGACCTGTTCTACCTGCCGGCTAGATTCTGTGGTAGACAGATGCCGCAATTCAATTTGGGGGAGAAGCGGAGAATCTGTTCTGCCGTGCAAGGCGTATGCTGGCGGTATCGGCATGCGCAAATCGTCTCAGGCAAATTTGACGATCAGGGAGGAAATGCCATGCGCTTGATTGCGTTTTTCGCCGTCGTGTCTGTTGCAACTTTCATCGCCAATCCGTCGCGGGCACAGGATGCTGCGGCGGGCGAGAAGGTCTTCACCAAATGCAAGGTCTGCCACGTCGCGGACGTAGACACGAACAAGATCGGTCCTTCGTTGCACGGCGTTATCGGCCGGACGGCCGGCACGCATCCGGATTTCAAATACTCCGAGGCCATGATCGCCGCCGGCAAATCCGGCGTCGTATGGGACGAACCCACGCTGACGACTTACCTTCACGATCCCAAGGCCAAAGTGAAAGGGACGAAGATGGCGTTTCCCGGCCTCAAGAAGGACGAGGACGTCGCCAACGTCATCGCCTATCTGAAGCAATTTTCCCAGTAGCCTGGCTCTTCGGCCGGCTAGGCTGCCCGTTTTCCATCGATGGTCGTCTCAAATGTCGGTCAAGGAAAGCCTCAAGGATACCAGCGTCCGCCTCTCGGAAGCGACGGCCGGTGATTTCTTTGCGCTCTTGAAGCCGCGGGTCATGGCGCTTGCCGTCTTTACCGCCTTCGTCGGTCTGATGGTGGCGCCCGGCGCGATGGACCCGGTCATTGCCGTGATCGCAATAGGCGCGATTGCGGTTGGAGCGGGAGCGGCCGGAGCGCTCAACATGTGGTACGACGCGGACATCGACGCGCTGATGTCGCGCACGTCAAAGCGGCCGGTTCCATCAGGCCGCGTCGCTCCCGGCGAAGCTTTCGGTTTCGGCCTGGTGCTTTCCGCGCTTTCGGTCATGACGCTCGGCGTGCTGGTGGGCTGGCTTGCTGCGTCTCTGCTGGCCTTCACCATCTTTTTCTACGTCGTCATCTATACGATGTGGCTGAAGCGCTCGACGCCGCAGAACATCGTCATCGGCGGCGTGGCGGGTGCCCTTCCTCCGATGATTGGCTGGGCGGCGGCCACTGGCGCCATCGGCATTGAAAGCCTCATCCTGTTCCTGATCATTTTCCTGTGGACGCCGCCGCATTTCTGGGCGCTCGCGCTGTTCAAGGCCGGCGACTACGCCGCTGCCGGCATCCCGATGATGCCGAACGTGGCCGGCCAGGCCTCGACCAGGAGGCAGATCTTCGCCTATTCACTGCTCCTGGCACCAATCGGCGTGCTGCCCTGGGCGTTCGGATTCACGAGCGGGTTCTATGGGCTTGTTTCGGCCGCATTGGGCGCGGGTTTCATCTGGCATGCCTGGAAGGCTCTGGTCATCCCCGACAAGGAGATGAAGCCGGCAAAGGCACTGTTTGCCTATTCGATTTTCTATCTTTTCGCGATCTTTGCCGTGCTGCTTGCCGACACCATCGCGATGCGCGCGTTCATGTCAGCCGGAGGTTGACAGCTTTACCGCTGTTCTCGGAACTCTCGCCGGGTCGAGACGGCAGGTCGGTGATCGGTGCACCGAAAACGTTGCACACCAGGATCGGCTCACGATGGTAGAGCACAGAATCCAAGGATCAGTAGAGCGACGACGCCAAGGCCGAGCAGCAGAATGGTTTTTCCGTCCATGACCTACACCTTCGATTGGAGAGGTTATCGAAGAAAGGCCTCAAGGGCCAGCGTATGGCCTTCCGAGCCTTTGTGACAAAAGGGCGACAAGTTCCAGGCAATGGGGTATGTTGATTGCGGTGCAGGTCGCGGTTTTGCGTGGCCAGTCATGCAGAACGGCAGCACCGTGAAACCGCGACCTTACCGGACCTGGTCTGGAGGAACGGCATGACAAGTTTTCACGTGATTGCAGGCGCCAGCGAGACGCTGGAACACACCAAAATTCGAAAAATCGGTGTTTCCGATCTTTTCGATGCACTCAAGCGCGGTGTTGACGATTTCATGGTCAAACCATCGCACATCGTTTTTCTCTGCCTGATCTATCCGCTTGTCGGCGTCGTGCTCGCTGCCTGGACTTCGGGCGCCAATGCGCTGCCGTTGTTGTTTCCGCTGGTGTCCGGCTTTGCGCTGATCGGTCCATTCGCGGCGATCGGCCTCTATGAGATAAGCCGCAGACGAGAAGCCGGGCTCGACACCTCCTGGAGGCACGCTTTCGAGGTCAGGAATTCTCCGGCCCTGCCAGCCATCGCGGCGGTCGGAATCATGCTGGTTGCAATCTTCATCGCCTGGCTTTTGACGGCGCAGGTGTTCTACCAATATCTCTTCGGCCCGGCTCCGCCGGCATCGATATCCGGCTTCATCAATGAAATATTTGCCACCGGACGTGGTTGGTCTCTGATTGTCATGGGGCACGCCATCGGCTTCGTCTTCGCCGTGGTGGTGTTGTGCACAACGGTCGTCGCCTTCCCATTGTTGCTCGACCGCGATGTCGGCGCCTACGAAGCCATCCACACCTCGGTGCGAGCGGTGCTGGCAAACCCGATCCCCATGGCTGTCTGGGGACTGATTGTCGCCGTCGCCCTCATCATCGGCTCGCTGCCGGTGTTTGCCGGGCTGGCGGTCGTGCTGCCGATCCTCGGTCACGCCACCTGGCATGTCTACCGCAAGGTTGTGGAACCGCCGTCGCCGGTCAGACCGGCGAGTTGACGATATCCGGCCCCGGCTGCACGGGCGAGAGTGCCGGTGCAGCCGGTTGATTTTTCAGTAGGCAGCGTGGCTGAAGCGGGCGTGACGTGCGTCCATTGTCAGATTGTGGAAATCCTTGCCGCTAACATGCACCAGCGTCCTGTGGTCGCCGCCCTCGAAATAGATGTCGGCAGCCTCGCCGAGGCTGTCGTCGAGGATCACCGGGACATCATAGGCGGCACCGATCGGTGGAATGGCGCCGGTGTCGCAATCGCCGAAGAGTGAGACCACCTCGTCTTCGGAAGCGAGTCCAAGACGCCTGTCCATGACGTCCTGCAGTGTACCGAGCTCGATTCTGTGCGTGCTTGGGACTACGGCCAGCGCATAACCGAGTTCGTGGTGAACGACCACCGATTTGGCCATCATGCTGCCGGGCACATGCGCGGCAATGGCGGACTGCCTGCTCGTCGATGTGCGATGATGGGCGACGGTGTCATAGGAGATTCCTCTCCCGTCAATGTAGTCCTTCAGTCTGTTTGCGATCGTCATCTTCGGCCTCCCTGCTGGAGTTTCGCGGCGCATTGGAAACGAGGGCAATCATTCTCCTCCGATCGTTTCTGACAATAACAAGATGGATCAGCCGCCGCTTGTTTCAAGGCAGCACCAGCCCGACCCTAACAGCAGGGCGCCTCTGTCGACCAGGCCTCAAATTCGGATTGCGCGTCAGGGCCCGGGCCCGAAAAACGACATCCGGGTGAGAAGCGTGTAATCCGCTTCGAACAGCATCATAGCCACGAACACCAGTATCAGAACCGGCGGCAGGATGATCGCATACGTCAGCGCCAGCCGCTCCCAGGCCATGTGCATGAACACGGCGACGATCAGCCCCGCCTTGAGAATCATGAAGATCAAGATCAGCGACCATCTGAGATAGCCGTGGAGGCCGAAATAATCGACCAGATAGGAGCAGGTGCTGAGGATGAACAGCCATGCCCAGACCACCATATAGAGCTTGATCGGGTGTTCCTGATGAACCTCCGCCTGGGCGACGCCAGTCGCTGGCGCGTCATGCGCATGGCTGGCGTGAAGTCCGTGTTGTCCAAGGCCATTTGCGGTTGCTTCAGCCATGTCAGCCTCTCACCAAAGATAGAAGAATGCGAAAATGAACACCCAGACCAGGTCGACGAAATGCCAGTAGAGCCCCATGATTTCGACGTTCTCGTAGCGACCCCTGCGGCTGGTGAAGAAGCCGGGACGTCCGACGTCGTAGTCTCCACGCCAGACCTTTCGTGCCACGATGATGAGGAAGATCACCCCGATCGTCACATGCGTGCCGTGGAAGCCGGTGATCATGAAGAAAGTCGAACCGAATTGTGCCGCGCCCCATGGATTGCCCCAGGGCCGTACGCCTTCGGTGATCAGCTTGGTCCATTCGAAGGCTTGCATGCCGACGAAGGTGGCTCCTAGCGCTGCCGTCAAAAGCATGAGGATTGCCGTTTTGCGGCGGTCGCGGCGATAGCCGAAATTGACCGCCATGGCCATCGTTCCGCTGCTCGATATCAGCACGAAGGTCATGATGGCGATCAGGATCAGTGGAATATCCGAACCGCCGATACGAAGCGCAAAGACCTCGCTCGGATTGGGCCACGGCACGCGCGTGGAGACGCGCGCGGTCATGTAGGAGAGCAGGAAGCAGCCGAAGATGAAGGTGTCGCTGAGCAGGAAGATCCACATCATGGCCTTGCCCCAGGACACGTTCTTGAACGCGCGCTGATCCGACGACCAGTCGGCGGCGATGCCTTGCCAGCCTGCGGGCCGCGACTCCGTTTGGCCGGTATGCGTCAGTGTCGTTTCTGCCATGCTCCTCGACCTCCTAGGTCAGCAACTGCCGGCAAATATCGATGAACGTCGCGGCCCAGCCGGCCAAAAGAGCGAAGATGGCGAGCCAGACGAAAAGCAGGAAATGCCAGTACATGGCGCACAATTCGACGCTGAGGCGAAGCCGTTCCGGCCGTGCTCCGTTCCAGGCGCCGGCGGTTGTTCTGCTCAGGCCCACCAGCCCTCCGACTATGTGCAGGCCGTGCATCCCGGTTATCAGGTAGAAAAAACTGTTGGCCGGATTGGAGGCCAGGAAATAGCCATCGGCGGTCAGGTCCCGCCATGCCATGAGCTGCCCGATGAGGAAGGCGATCGCGGTGAGCCCAGCCGCGACAAGGCCGAGCCTGACCGTGTCCATCTGGCGCTTGCGTGCCGCGACGGAGGCGCATTGCAGCGCGATGCTGCTCAGGACCAGCATGCCGGTGTTGAGCCAGAGCAGGCGGGGCATTGGCAGCGGCTGCCAGTCCGACAGCGCCATCCGCATGAAGTAGGCGCTGGTGAACAGCGCGAACAGGCAACCGACGACGGCAAGGAAGACACCGAGGCCGATCTTGGCGGTCGGCAGGCCCGACCGGTCGAAGGGGACAAAATCTTCCGCCACACCTTGCTCGAGCCATGGCTTGGTCATCAGCCGCTGATGGGAGAGCCACCAGCCGGCAAAGCCGGCAATCACGAGCAGGAAGACCAGGATGACGCTCATGCGGGCTCCCTGGAGGGGCCGAAGGTGCCCGGCATGTTTTGCGGAATGAAGTCCTCCTTGGCGCCCGGCACGCTGTAGTCATAGGCCCAGCGATAGACGATCGGCAGCTCCTTGCCGAAATTGCCATGCGCCGGTGGTGTCTGCGGCGTCTGCCATTCGAGCGTGGTGGCCCGCCATGGATTGCCACCGGCCTCGCGGCCATGGCGGATACTCCAGATCAGATTGAACAGGAACACGATCTGGGCAAAGCCGACTATGAACGCCATGATGCTGATGAACGAGTTCAGGTGATGCGCCGACTCCGTCATCACCGTCACATCGGTCATCTCGGCATAGCGCCGCGGCACGCCCATCAGGCCGATATAGTGCATGGGAAAGAAGATCAGGTAGGCGCCGAGGAAGGTGACCCAGAAATGGAACCGGCCGAGCGTCTCGTTGAGCATCCGGCCGGTGACCTTCGGGTACCAGTGGTAGATCGCGCCGAAGATAACGACGATCGGGGCAACACCCATGACCATGTGGAAGTGAGCGACGACGAACATCGTGTCCGACAGCGGGACGTCGACGACGACGTTGCCGAGAAACAGCCCGGTCAACCCGCCATTGACGAAGGTGACGATGAAAGCCATGGCAAACAGCATCGGTATGGTGAGATGGATGTCGCCGCGCCACAGCGTCAGCACCCAATTGTAGACCTTGATCGCGGTCGGGATGGCGATGATCAATGTCGTGGTGGCGAAGAAGAAGCCGAAATAGGGGTGCATGCCGCTGACATACATGTGGTGCGCCCATACCACGAAGCTCAGGGCGCCGATGCCAACGATGGCCCAGACCATCATCCGGTAGCCAAAAATGTTCTTGCGCGCGTGCGTGCTGATCAGATCGGAGACGATGCCGAAGGCCGGAAGCGCCACGATGTAGACTTCGGGGTGGCCGAAGAACCAGAACAGATGCTGGAACAGGATCGGGCTGCCGCCATTGTGCTGCAACTGTTCGCCCATCTCGACAACCGCGGGCATGAAGAAGGAGGTGCCGAGCACGCGGTCAAGCAGCATCATCACGCAGGCGACGAACAGCGCCGGGAAGGCGAGCAGCGCCATGACGGTGGCGGTGAATATGCCCCAGACGGTCAGCGGCAGGCGCATCATTGTCATGCCGCGCGTGCGGCCCTGCAGCACCGTCACGACATAGTTCAGGCCGCCCATGGTGAAGCCGATGATGAACAGGATCAGCGAGACGAGCATCAGGATGATGCCCCATTCCTGGCCGCCAGGTGTTCCGGTCATGATGGCTTGCGGCGGGTAGAGCGTCCAGCCGGCGCCGGTCGGTCCGCCAGGCGCAAAGAAACTCGACACCAGAACCAGCACGGCAAGCAGGTAGATCCAGTAGCTCAGCATGTTGACATAGGGAAAGACCATGTCGCGCGCGCCGACCATCAGCGGGATGAGGTAGTTGCCGAAGCCGCCGAGGAAGAGTGCCGTGAGCAGGTAGATCACCATGATCATGCCGTGCATGGTGATGAACTGGTAGTAGGCCTCGGGGGTGATGAAATCGAACGTGCCGGGGAAGCCGAGTTGCAGGCGCATCAGCCAGGACAGCACCAGCGCGACAAGGCCGATGGCCGTTGCCGTTGCCGAATACTGGATGGCGATGACCTTGGCATCCTGCGAGAAGACATACTTCGTCCACCAGCTGTGCGGATGGTAGAGTTCCATTTCCGCAACTTCGGCAGGCGGGACGGCATCTGCAGGCGTGACATCGACCATAGGCGGAGCACCTCCGTGCCCTTTTCAGCGGGACCCGACTGTTTCGAGTTTTACCGCAACTTCTAGAGCTGACGCCGTCGCGTTGCCCGGCGCCTGTTCCGCCGAGCCCGTCTGCTGGGGCGCCGACAATTGCGCGAACGTCTGCTGCTGGTCGAGCCAGGCCACATAGTCTTCCTGGGTGTCGACCATAACGATGCCATGCATCATCGGATGGCCTTGGCCGCACAGTTCGGCGCACAGGACCTGGAAGGTTCCGGTCTTGGTCGGGGTGAACCAGAAATAGGTGACCGAGCCCGGTATCATGTCCATCTTGGCGCGGAATTCCGGAACATAGAAATCATGCAGCACATCGATCGAGCGGAGCAGCATCTTGACCGGCTTGCCGACCGGCAGATGCAGGTCGGCCGCTTCGACCACGACATCGTCCTGGCCGTTGGGATCCTTGGCGATCACGCCCAGCGGATTTTCTGCGGTGACGTCACGGGTGTCGGATGTGCCGAGCTTGCCGTCCTTGCCGGGCAAGCGGAAACTCCACTGCCATTGCTGGCCGACGACTTCGACCACGGTTGCGTCGCTTGGAACGTTGACGAACTGGCTCCAGACGAACAGCCCGGGGACCAGCATGGCGGTTACACCCACGCCGGTAACGATCGTCAGCCACCATTCGAGCCGCTTGTTCTCCGGTTCGTAGGCCGCCCGGCCCCCCTCCCGATGACGGAAGCGAAAGACGCAATAGGCCATGAACAGCACGACGGCGGCGAAGACGACGCCGGTGATCCAAAAGGTGATGATGATGGTGTTGTCGATATAGTCCCAGTTCGAGGCAATCGGAGTCCACCACCATGGGCTCAGGAAGTGGAACAACACCGAGCCCACGACGATCAAAACGAGTACAACCACGATGGGCATGTCCCGTTCCTCCCGGTATTTCAGGGGCGCAAAGCCGTCCCGGGAAAATACCAAATGCATCATGCGTGATTTGCGATCGAAATTCTAGAGCCGGCTGTGGAAGGGGCGAAAAATTGCTTTTGGGACGGCGGACCTTGCTTCGTTGGTGACCTCGCGGCGACACCTCGACCCCCCAGATCAGGGGAGGGACAGGAACTGGTGATCGATTTCGGCTGACGTGCCGCGCCACCGGGATCAAAGCGCCTTGATGACGATGCAGCCGGCCAGAAGCAGGACGACGCCGGCGAGCCGCATGCCCGACACCAGCCGCTGCGGCAGCCGAAACCAGCCGAACGTGTCGACGAAGATGCTGGCAACCTGCTGGCCTGCCACCGTCAGGCTGACGGCAGCCGCCGCCCCGATGACCGGGATGGCGGTGAACACCGTCGTGACATAGGTCGCGCCTGCAAACCCGCCGACCCAACCCCACCAGGGCATCGATGACAGGCCTGCGAGGCGAGGGCGAGGTGTCTTCGCCAGGGCGAACGTGGCCAGAAGAACTGCGGCCATCGCCAGCATCGCCACCAGGAACGAAATGGTGCCGACGGCGAACGGCGCGCCGCCAAGGTCGTGCCGAAGCAAGGCATTCACCGCGCCTTGCACCGGAAGCACGGCGCCGGCCAGCAGCGCCAGCCCTATCCAGCCCAGCTTTGAGGACGCGAGATTGTCCGCCGCGCCCTTCTGTCCGAGAACGATGAGGGCAGCACCAACGAGCACAATAAGCATGCCAAAGGCTGGCCCGGCTCGCAGTCCAGCTTCTGGAATCCCGAGCCAGCCGAACGTGTCCAGGGCGAAGGATGCAAGCATCTGCCCGGCGATGAACAGCCCGACCGACACGACGGCGCCGAGGCGAGGGAACAGAAGAATGGTTGAGACGACGTAGAAGGCCGATGCCATGCCGCCAATCGCGTGCCACCATTCGGCCTTGCGAATGGCCAGCAGCGCCGGCGTCGTTCCGGTGAGGGCTGTGATCGACAGCAGCACGACCGCGCCGACCGCGAGCTGAAGCGTGGTTGCGGCAAAGGGCGAACCGACTGCCTTTGAAAGTTGTGCGTTGGCGCCGGCCTGCACGGCGAGCAGACCGCCGGCGACAAGCGCCAGGGGGATGAAGAGGATTTCCACGATCGTGTTTCCTAAATTTGGATCATACCGGCCAAGCGGTATCGTCGGCTCATATGGCGT
Organism: Mesorhizobium neociceri; assembly: GCF_013520985.1. GTDB lineage: Bacteria > Pseudomonadota > Alphaproteobacteria > Rhizobiales > Rhizobiaceae > Mesorhizobium > Mesorhizobium neociceri. The sequence goes on from NZ_JACDTY010000001.1 coordinate 876,211, forward strand.
ACGCGTTGTCGCAGAGCGATCTGCCGATTTGCCCAATAGTCGTGCAAATTTGCACAGGCATGCGAACGGATGACCCGAAAGACTTATGTTCCTGGCTCGCCAACCGCAGCGCCGTCCGCTATTTATCTGCGTAAATGCACAGCTCTCGCGACCACATCGACTGGGAAGATCTCCGCATGGTGCTGGCTGTCGCCGACGGCGCGTCGCTGGCGGCCGCGGCGCGCATCCTGGGCGTGAACCACACCACAGTGCTGAGGCGCGTCAACGCGTTCGAGGCGCGGCTTGGCATCCGTCTTTTCGATCGGTTGCCGACGGGCTATGCGCTCACCGCCGGCGGCGAGGAATTGCTGGGTGCTGCGCGCACAATGGCCGAAACGGTCAATGAGCTGGCGCGCAAACTGTCAGGGCAGGATCTGAGGTTCGAGGGCACGTTGCGGGTCACCACGACCGACACGCTTATGGTGTCGGTGCTGCCGCCGATCCTGGCTGCATTCCACAAGCTGCATCCCGGCATACGGGTCGAGGCGATGACGCAGAATTCGATCGCCAATCTGACGCATCGGGATGCCGACGTGGCGATCCGGCCGGTGTCGCAGCCGCAGGAAATCCTGGTCGGCAGGCGCATTTCGGGCGTCGCCTTCGCCGCCTATGCGGCACGCTCCTATGCCGAGACGCTGCCGGCGGAGCCGAGATTTGGGCTCCTGCGCTGGATCGCGCCCGATGACAGCTTGGCCAACACCGGCGTCGCCCGCTGGATGCGGTCGTCACTGCCGGATGCCGAGATTGCCTTGCGCGCGGATTCCCTGGTGACGATGTCGCACGCTGCCGGCGCCGGCATGGGGGTTGCCGCACTTCCCTGTTATCTCGGCGACAGTCTGCCCGGGCTTGTGCGGGTCGGAGGGCTGATCGAGGAGATCGGCTCGGCGCTGTGGGTGCTCGTGCATGACGATCTGCGCCGCACGGCGCGCGTCCACGCCTTCACCAAATTCGTCTCCGGCGAATTGCAGCAGCGGCGCGATCTTCTGGAAGGCAGGCTTGGCGGCGGCGTGCTCGAGAGGAATGCTAGCTGAAGCGTGTGCGCTCGGGTTCAGCCCCACAAAAAGCCTCCGAGCTCGGCGAGAGCCCGAGGCATGCGATCACGAAGCGGTGACGGCCGTAACGAAGGCTCGACAGGCTGCGAAGTGTGGACGTCGGCGCCGGGCGAAGCATTTGCGGCGCGTCCCGGCGCAAGTCTGGGCGCGATCTGCCAACCTCTCAAGGAATCCACGATCATGATAAATCGGCGTACTTTCTCCACCGCGCTCGTCGCTGGGGTGGCGACGAGCATATTGGCCGGCTCCCACAAGACGCGCGCGCAGACGGCCCCCAAGGTTCGCAATGTCGTTCTGGTCCATGGCGCCTATGCGGATGGCTCGTGCTGGTCAGAGGTGGTTGGCCTGCTGCAACAGGCAGGCCTCAACGCAACTGTCGTCCAGCATCCGCTGACCACGCTGGAGGCAGGCGTTGAGGCAACGCGCCGTGCGATCACCCTCCAGGATGGACCGACGGTCCTTGTCGGACACTCCTTTGCCGGCATGATCGTCACCGAGGCAGGAATGGATCCAAAGGTGTCCTCGCTCGTCTATGTCGCGGCGCGCGCGCCGGATGCGGGCGAAGACTACACGGCGCTCGCCAAGACTTTTGCGGCGCCGCCCGCCTCCGCCGGGCTCGTCTGGTCCGCAGGCTACGGCAAGCTCGGCGAGGAGGCTTTCCTGCGCGATTTCGCCGGCGATATTCCTCGCGGGAAGGCGCGCATCCTCTACGCCGTCCAGGGGCCGATCTCTGACAAGCTTTTCACCGGCAAGACAACGCAAGCGGCGTGGCGCTCGAAGCCAAGCTGGTATGCGGTCTCGACCGAGGATCGCACGATCAACCCGGATCTCGAGCGCTTCATGGCAAAGCGCATGAACGCAAAGACCATCGAAGTGAAGGCAAGCCATTTGTCGTTGATCTCTCACCCGCACGAGATCGCCCAACTCATCTCGCAAGCAGCCGGGCCGCTCAGCTAGCGAGATTGGCCGGATCTGAGGCGCCTCAGGGCGCCCTTCATCGAGGCATTGCCCTTTCCTGCCGATGATGATGTGATCGTGGACGACGATGCCGAGCGGCCTGGCGGCGTCGACGATCTGCCTGGTCATCTCGATGTCTCATGGGAAGGGCATGATGAGAACGACCCAGCGTGCGGTCGTGGATGGAGCATGATCGGAACTGCAGGCCGACTCGTCGGTCGCTTCTGCGCGCCCTGACTTATTCAACAGCATGGCTAGGCGGGACTCGGTAGCGGCATGCGGGGGACCTGCGAGATTACCGCCTGCGTTGCGGTAAGGCTCAAGGGGACGGCGGCTGTGTGCTCGGCCTTCTGGCGTTCGCGCTGCATTTTTTTGCGGCGATCCAGATGCGGGTAGTAGAGCCACAACAGCATCCATGCTGCGACGCCGCGGACTGCTCGGACCCATACTTCAGCACTACGGCGCATCTATCGATAAGTAGTTGTTGTTAGAGTTCTTAATTCGAAGCCTAGTGAGACTTGGCGACTGGGTTCTTGAAAACCTCGTGTTGCGGGAGATGGTCTGATCGTGTATATTTTCCAAACCTAGGAGGGAGCAGTTGTGTGTTCCAATAGAATTTTGGGCTTTGCAGCCATTTTCGCCCTGATATGCGGGATCGCGGCGGGTTTGGCCACGCTAGGCGGCTCTGTGCCCGCCCAAGCAGGGCCGAGCCAGTGCACGGTACAGTGTTGACTCGCTCGCCCGCGCTTAACTTCGTGCTCCTTGGCAGAAGGCTGGGGGCGGCATAGAAGGACGGAATCTATCAATTTGTTCGTAGATCGCCTTCTGGAAATCTCCTTTGATATAAGCCCGCAGTGTGTGCATCTCGTGACTCGGGACATATCGCAGTTCGACCGAACGTTTGAGGAAGGCTAGCGCCAAGTCGCGATCGTCGATCGCCTGGTGCGCCACAGCCGCCCGGAACAGCGCCCCACCATCCTTGTCGAGGATCGGCGTGACCTCGTTTCGATAGATATCCGCCGCTTCGGTGCTGCGGCCACTCTGAAGCAGCACATATGCTCTCGTGTCCTGCAGGTTCGCCAGATTCCACGTCAAATTCGGAGCTGAGTCTGACTTTTTGAGCCTTTGCACTATGCACACCGCCTCTTCGGCGGCATCTAGTGCCAGTTCTGGTCTGGAAAGCTCGCTAGCGCGAACAGTGACACGACTACTACAGATCTGGTCCAACGAAAGCGAAGGCGACGGCAAGGGAGGTGTTGCAGGAGGGGGCAGGCCCCAAGTCGCAAGATCCCATGCTAGCTGGTTCTCCGAGGCGCCGGGCGAATTAGCCGCCGCACGTTCTTTCACATGAGCAGGCCAGATATGTTTCTCAAATCCCTTCGACTCGAAAAATCCGGCTTGTTCCGCAGTCAAAAGCGCGGCGATCTGGCGCGAGTTCCAGCCTTCGGCTAGCCACCATGGTGAATTTCTGAACTTGCTGTCGAACGGGAACCGATCATCGAACGTTGCCCCCCAGAACGAGGCAAGTCGCAAGTCGGCGCCCTCAAAATTTACGTCTTCGCCGATGCAGGCCCGATCGAAGATCGCACGGTATAGCCCTGCATCGGCGAAGGATGTTCCCGCGATGTTGGCCTCGCGGAACTGCGTCAGCGAGAGGTTCGCCCCATTAAAGTTGCTTCCTGTGATGCTCGTGTTACTGAAAGAGGCGTTGTGCAGGTCGGAGCCTTGAAGATCGACCGATATGAACGTGGCCGACGAGAAGTTGGGCGCGTTCAGCTTCAGCCCGGGCGCCTTCACCTCTCGGTACAAGATATTGCCCGAAAGATCATATGGCTTCTGCAGCGGCTGGTACAGCCCAAGCTGCCACAGACTATCGCGTACGGATTCGCCGTTGGAATCGCGAAGCGCCGTTTTCTTGATGGCGACGATAGCACGTTCGCTAAGAAGCGGCACCAAGACGAAGAGAAAGAGGAGCACAGCAGTCACCCCCCCGATTGCCGCAATGGTACTGATCATCCAGATCTTCTGGAGCGCCTTCTGGCTTGCGTGTACTAGTTTCTCGATGTCGTCATCCATGCTGCGGAATTTGGCCGCGTGGCTGAGAGCGTCCCCAGTCAGCAGAAACCCCTTCTTCCCGGAGTCGCGCCACAACCGGGCGGTCGCAGCCAGCCGGATGACGTCGCGCGTCTCAGGATCCGGCCTTGCGTTTGCTGCTTTCGTCGCACCGGCCGCTTGCAACGTATCCGAAGGTTCCGCCAGCCGTACGCGTTTGAAGTCACCGGACTGGGGATTGGGTAATCCCAGCAGTTCGGAACACCAGTATTCGATGATCGCCTGCGCTCCTTTGCGCTCACTCGGCTCGCCTAGCGTCACGCCGGTTGCCGCTGCTCTGCGGATGAACTGCCGCACATTCTCGGCGACGCCATCGCGCAGGGCGTCTGCCTTCGTCTTCCCGCACCTCTGCCGAAGTTCGCTGTGTTCCCGATGCAGCACAGCGAAACTCTCGAACGGTGCGGCAGCGGAAACCGGCGCGGGCGAACCGGCGGTAGTGGCTGCGGTTTCAGACACGGTCGAGTTCCTGCAAGATCGCGTTAAGCGGCTCATTGACCTTCCGCAACATGACGCAGTCGGCCTTTAGCATCGCGCCGATCGCGAAGAAGCAGGCCGCGATCAGCTTGCGATAGTTTTCGCGCGGGATGTTGATCCTGTCCCGCTCCTCGGCGTCGGCCATCGCGTCGCTGATTTGGTCAGCAAAGGTCCTCGCGTCCACGCTCCAACCAGCATCTGGGTCGAGCTCGGCAAGCCACAGGATGCGCGATTTGAACCTGAACCAATCGTTAATGGTCTCCGCTTTAGTGGGGCCTGGCACGTCGAGCAGGGCGTCGATTAGCGGCAACTCCTTCTCAGCGTCCTGCCACATCCTGTGCTTGAGAGCACGCGCCAGCACGGTCGGCTTGAGGTCGTGCACTGCATATCCCAAGTCGATGAACTCCGGCCTTGTTCTGAAGTCGAGCGGCGGATCCTCCACGATTGCCGGCAGCGACAGTTTTCGGGCGGCGTCGAAGACGTGGCCGTTGAGACGAATCAGATGCGGCCAGATAAGATCGCGGACCTGCTCGATCAAGTCACGTTCGATGTTACCGTCTTGCGCTGCGGCAGCAGCCTCGAGCTGCGTGCCCAGCGGCTTAAGCGCGGCCATCCACTCCAGCTCTACCCTCTCCTCGTCGGTGTCGGCCCCGAGCAATGGCGTCGCTAGAGTGGCCCGTTCGAGGGCATCGTCGATCGCTATGTGCGCCTCAGTGGCCTGGCCAAGCACCTCTCCAAACGTCAGCTGCAGTTTCAGCCCATGCAGCGACTCGTGCAGGCTCTTGTAGGCGAACAGCCGAGCCGTGTCCTGCACCATCGCCTGCAGCCGTGTTTGCTTGAGGCGCCACTCCTCCCTCACATTGGGCGGCACCGGAGTCACCAGGAACTGCTGCAGGTCAGCGAGCACGCGTTCGACCTGTTGCTGCAGCTTTGGTGTTGTGATTAGCGTCTCAGGGCATGCCCTTACAATCAGCTCGCGCAGTTTGTCATGTTCCGGCCCGTTTTCCAACGCCGCAATCAACACATAAGTCAGCAGCCAGCGATCGGCTTTCGTTTCCTCTAGCCCCGTCAGGACATCCGAGATTTGTTTACCTAGCGGAAGCGTTGGATTAGTCCAGTTGACATGTGGGTTCTCGCCAGTGGCCTCTTGGACGAGGTCCCGGATCTTATCGCTGTCGTTCAGGAAGGCTCCAATGTCCTTGGTAACGAGAGGGCGCAGATTGGGGAGAATGGACATAACTCTTCTCGCTGCCTTCAGTCGCCCAACGCGCCGGAAAAACCATTGGTGGCGATGAGCTGGCGGATCAGCTCGATCGGGACTCCCTGATTAAACAGTGGGTTCGCCCATTTCGGATCGCCGTAGTGATGCAGGGCTACGATATCCCAATCCATGTTGAAGCAGGGAGAGCCAGAAGAGCCGGGATCCGTATTGGTGCGGTAGCGCAGGCGCGTGCCGTTGCCATTGCGTCCGATCACCGCCTGCGTGTCGAGAGCGAGCTTCATCGGCGATCCTTCCGGATGCTGCACGATCAGGATCGGTGCGTCACTGGGGAGCGGCTGGGCCGCCGCGGGTAGCACGATCCAGCCACGCTTTTCGCCATTGAGCATCTGTTCTCCGGCCGCGCTCTTGAGCCGCAGCAGTGCGTAATCGAGCTCCTGGGCGGTAGGCAACGGGTTCTCGGGCGTGTCGGTCGTCTCTGCGGCGCTGTAGTGGCTGCAATCGATCGGGTCTGGATGCGCCGCCACTAGCTGACCGGCCTGCAGACTGTTGTCGGGTAGGCGCGTGTAATCGAAACGGCAAGCGAGATCCGCAAGGTATCCGGCCGCCTTCACAGCTTCGTATACGTGCCAGTTGGTAAGAACGGCGTCAGGCCCGACGAGGACACCGCTTCCCGCGGCAGTGCCAGCGTACTCGATACGGCAGACGCGGCGCTCTATCTCGAGCAGCCGCTCGACCCAAACCCGCACGTCGAGCTTTGCGAGATAGGGCCGCACGTTCCGCTGTAGGCCGGGCGCCATCGCTTCCGCAGGGGTTTTAGGCAGCAGTTGCCCAGCAGTCTGGGCAGAAATGGCGATCGTGTGGTCGGGAACGGCAAGCGCGGCCGGACACTGCTTCGCTATCGCTTGACGGACGTCGTCTCTGCCTGGCCGATGAACATACACATACCGGAGGAACAGCTTGGTTGTCCCTAGTTCTTCCAAGGCGTTGAGCAGCTCAATGACAGTTGCTCTGCGCGGCTTCCCCAAGCCAACATACTCCACGAAAAGCCGGTCGCCGGTGCTAGCGTGAACGAATTCGTTTAGATCGTCGAAGCTCAGGGTGTCGGCGATAAGCTTGCCGAGCTCGGCGATTGCGGTTCCGCTCAGGTTACTCAAACTCCTTCTCCTTTCCGTAACCGGCGCTTGTGGAGGGCCGCGCAGAGAACGTAACACCGACGATGATTGATCAAGCTCGCATGCGACACTCTTCGAAGCGGCTGAACGCCGAATACGGCAAATCCGGCGCTTGCTTTAATATTTGTTATTCTAACTCTTTACGCAACACTGATTCATATTTGCGGAGGCATTGGCTTCAAATCAGGCCGCCCGGGGTCGATATGAATTGTTGGCGCTCTTCATCTGTCGTGCTGGATATTTTCAAGCATATTTCCTGCGAGTCTGGTGGGTTTGCCGCCGATGAACTCGAAGAAGTAGGGCAGCGATGCTGCCGCCCAAGCGGGCAGACTAGCAGCAGACCCTTCATCGAGACATTGCCATTCCTGCCGATGAGGATGTGATCGTGGCGAGGCCGAGCGGTTGTTCGTGCCCCGTCTGCGCTCCCTTAGGTCCGGCAAGAGATCAGTGCTGAATGACGACCTTGCCGATGCTATTGCGCGCGCCGTAGTGTGCGATGGCTGCCTTGGCGTCGTCGAATGCATGGACGCTGTCGATGACCGGGCGGATGTCATGCTTTTCCATCGCCCGGCACATGTCCTCGAGGTCCCGGCGGCTTCCAACTGTCACCGCGCGAAAGCCGACCCGGCTCATGAACATGGTCATGAAGTCGACGCCACCTTCATACCCTGCCAGGATGCCGACGATGGAGATTTCCCCGCCAACCGCGGAGGCCTTCATCGACTGCGGCAGAGTCGATGGGCCGCCCACCTCGACAACGCGATCGACGCCGCGGCCGTTGGTGAGGTCGCGGACCACGTCACCCCATTCGGGCGTCGTGCTGTAATCGATGACGGCGTGCGCGCCGAGCCTGCGAAGCGTCTGCGCCTTGTCATGGCTGGAGGTCGTCGAAATCACCCTGGCGCCGAGCGCGACGGCCAGCTGCACAGCGAACAGTGAGACGCCACCGGTGCCCTGGGTGAGCACCACATCGCCGGCGCGAACACCGGCAAGTGCCGACCATGCCGTCACCGCGGCACAGGAAAGCGTGGCGCCTTCCTCGAAGCTCATGTGAGACGGCATGGCAACAAGGATCTCCGCGTTGACCACCTTGTATTCCGTCAGCCAGCCATCGTGATGGACGACCCACTGGTCGGGTGGCGTGTTCAACGTTCCGCCAAACCAGTTGGGAAAGAAGGAATTGACGACCTTGTCGCCGACCCGGAAGCGATTGACGCCCTCACCGATCGCCTCGATTTCGCCGGCGCCATCCGACAACGGCACGCGGCCGATTTGAACGGTCGGCTGATACTGGCCGGCAAAAATGGGCAGATCGCGGAAGTTGAGCGACGACGCCCTGACGCGGACCAGGACTTCACCGCGACCAGGCTTCGGAATTTCGCTCTCTTTGATGATCAGGCTGTCGGGCCCGCCAAAACTGTTGATGTGGAATGAACGCATGATCTTGCTCCTGGGCTCGATGCCTTGTGGTTTCTGTCTATCGGGAGCATGATTGTTTGATAATCGCCCTATATTGGTACGGCCTGTGCAATCAAACTTCACAATAGATCGAGCGCGCATGGACGGCGTGGTCATGTTTCTGGCCGTTGCCGAACTGCGCGGGTTCCGGGCCGCGGCCACGCGTCTCGGGGTGACGCCGTCCGCCGTCAGCCAGGCAATTCGGAACCTCGAGGCCCGTGTCGGCTCACCGCTTTTTGTGCGCACGACCAGAAGCGTGAACCTGACGGAGGCAG
>NZ_JACDTY010000020.1 GCF_013520985.1 Mesorhizobium neociceri
TGCCTGACGGCGCCGCAATCCAAGACACCTGCCCCATCAGGCAAGTCGCGTGAACCGCTTCGACGCAAAACAGAAGCGGACAGATCATGTGCTACCAAAACCGGACAACTTGATTAGCTACTGACACCCCTAAAACGTCAAACCGGACTTGGCGGTCTGCGCTCCCTCGCAATCCTGGCAGCGATCGCCTCGGCCTGGATGCGGGCGTTGGCGAAGCAGCCGCGGATGCTCGGCCGCATGCCGGTGAACCGCAGGCCCGGCAGTTTCGGGTCGTGGTCGGCGCCGTTGAACAGCGGCACGCCCTTTTCGTCGAGCACGCCGAGCTTGCCTAACATGGTCTCGAGCCCGGTGCGGTAGCCGGTCGCCGCGATGACGATATCGGTCTGGATCGTCATGCCATTGTCGAAAATGACCGTGTCGCGGGTGAATTCCCGCACGGTCGGCACCACGATGATCCGGCCGCCCTTGATGGCGTCGACGGCGCCGTCATCGGTGGCGATAGCGGTGTAATCCGACGCCAGCCGGCTTGCCCCGCCCGAAGGCGTCGGCGGCAGGCCGAAGGCGGCGAGGTCACCGAACACCAGCCGCTGCGTCGCTGCCATCACCGCATCGGCGAGCCTGAACGGCAGCCGCGCCAGCATCGGCGAAAACCGGTGGACGGCGATCTGGCCGATGCGCTTGGGCAGCAGCGCCGGGCCGTTGCGCGCCGACAGCCAGATCTGCCCAGTGTCGGCCCGCACCAGATGGTTGAGCGCGTCGAAACCGGAATTGCCGGCGCCCACGACCAGTATTTTTCGGCCAGCATAGTCGTTGGCGTCACCGAACTCGGCCGAATGGATGATACGCCCGACAAAGGTCTTCATGCCCTTCCAGGCTGGAATGAAGGGCTGACGGTCGCGTCCTGTCGCGATGACGACATGGCGCGCCAATCGCGGTCCGGCGCTTGTACGCACCAGCCAGTGGTCGCCCTCGAAGGCGATCTCCTCGACCGCGATGCTGAACTCGACCGGCAGCCGGTGGATGGCGCGGAATTCGTTGAGATGGCGGATGACGGCGCTTCGGTGCGGAAAGGCAGGGGTGCCGGGCGGAAAGCTGACGCCCGGAAGTGCCGAGAGATCGCGATGCGTGTTGAGGTGAAGCTGTGCGTGGCGCCGGTGCCATGGCTCGGCCAGCCGGGCTTCCTTTTCCAACACCATCACTTGTACGCCGGCCTTGAGCAGCGCATGGGCTGTGGTCAGCCCGGCCCCGCCGGCGCCGATGACGATCACGCCGTTGAAAATCGCTTGCTGGCCGGCTTCAGCGTGCAAGATTCCCGTGTCCATGCCTTTATGTGTCGCCATCATGACCATGACTTTTGATGCCACGCCAGTGTATCGGGCCTATGCCGCTCCCGAAGCGGAACGGTTGCAGGCCGCTTCGGCCTTGCCGTCGGCAGTGTTGCACAGTATTGACTGAAATAAGGCGGCGCTGCCGCCAACGCAGCCACGAGGTGCCCATGTCCGCGCGAATTTTCAGCCCAGCCAAAACCGCGATGCAGTCCGGCAAGGCCAAGACCGGCCATTGGGTGCTGGAATTCGACCCCGCGCAGCGCAAGAAGATCGACCCGCTGATGGGCTACACCACATCGGGCGACATGCTGAGCCAGATCCGGCTCACCTTCGACACCAGGGAAGAGGCGGTGGCCTATGCCGAAAAGCAGGGGCTGGCGTTTCGCGTCGAGGAGCCGAAAGAGACCAAGCGCCGGCAGATTTCCTATGCGGAAAATTTCCGCTATGACCGCAGGATACCCTGGACGCATTGACCGGCGGACAGCGTCCGTCACAAAGACATCAGCCGGCCAAGATATCAAAGGGCCAAGATATCAAACGGCCAAGATATCAAAGGGCTTGGCCGGCCAGCGGTCCCGTAGCTCAGCTGGATAGAGCACCGGCCTTCTAAGCCGATGGTCACAGGTTCGAATCCTGTCGGGATCGCCAATAATTCAACGGTTTAGCTCAGGCGCCGCTCCAAAAGTTCCAACATCTCACCCTGTTTCCGCGAAGCGCGAAGTGGACGTCAGCACTATCCCTGCGTGCTGCCTGAAAAGCAGGTCGCCGGCATATATCGTTATGGTCTTGTAGAATGAGCGCATCGCTGGTAGGCTTTGGTCTGACATTGGCTAAGACTTTAGTCCGACGATTCTGACTGGATTTTTGGCTTATGCCAGCTGGAACTTGGCGCTGGTTTTCGCCGTAGGTTGCCTCGGTTGAGTGGCGAGACGCGACGAATCATCGCAACGGTGCATCCAAAGGTCTGCTGGCGCGTTTGCCACGGCGCCGGATGAGTGCGAAAGTATGTGGAATCGATGATTTCGAAAAAACTTGCCGTCAATGCCGAAACCGCCGCCGCCTTTCTCAACTTGATGGGAAATGAGAAGCGGCTTTTGATCATGAACCACTTGGCCGGCGGCGAACTTTCGGTCGGTGTTCTTGCCGAGAAAGTTCTGCTCAGCCAATCGGCCCTGTCGCAGCATCTTGCCAAGCTCCGCGCCTTCGGCCTTGTCGACACCCGTCGCGACGGCCAGATGGTCTACTATTTCTGCTCGTCCGGTGCGGCGCGCGAACTGCTTGCCATGCTGGATGGCTTCCTGGTGACCGAAAGACCGCTCACAGGCCCGGGCCCGCATTACGTCGCCGAAAGACTGCGCCGGGCACGAGCAGCCTGAGAACAGGCATCGGCCTGGATTGGTTGACCCTTCTGGCCGGGCTTCATTGCCGCTAACGCGCGAAGTCGATGGCGGCGCCATCCCGGCGCTGATCGCCAGTATTTTCGACGATTTTGTGCCCCTCCAGCGTTGGGTCGTCCATGCCGGCCAGACCGCACGTCGTTGGGCGCCAACATGGGCGCAGCGTCGGTCCGCGCCAAACTTGCGCGATTTCTAATATAAGAGCACAGTTCGAAGCGTTGGGGGGAGAACGGCTCACAAACAAAAAATCGGGAGGAAACCATGAACAGCATGAGCCTCACCACGCTTGAACGCGGCAAGACGACCGTCGACGCTGCGGTCCTTGAAGCGCTTTCGGCACAATTGCGCGGCACACTGCTTCAGGCGGGCGACGCCGCCTACGACGAAGCACGCACCGTCTGGAATGCCACGGTCGACCGGCGCCCCGGTCTCATTGTGTGTTGTGTCGGCGCCTCCGACGTCATCAGTGCCGTGAATTTCGCTCGGGAAAACAGGCTTCTCGTCTCCGTGCGCGGCGGCGGCCACAACATTGCTGGCAGTGCCGTTTGCGATGGCGGCCTGATGATCGATCTGTCGGCGATGAAGTCGGTGCGGGTCGATGTCGTGGCGCGACGGGCATGGGTCGGGCCTGGCGCCACGCTCGTCGATGTCGACCGGGAAACGCAGGCTTTTGGCCTGGTGGTGCCGACGGGTATCAACTCGACCACCGGCATATCAGGCTTGACGCTGGGTGGCGGCTTCGGCTGGATCACCCGCAAATTCGGCTTGACCATCGACAATCTTGTTTCAGCCGATGTGGTCACCGCCGATGGCAAGTTGCTGCGTGCCAGCCAGAAGGACAATCCGGACCTGTTCTGGGCGCTGCGTGGCGGCGGCGGCAATTTCGGCATCGTCACCGCGTTCGAGTTCCAACTCCACCAGATGGGGCCGCAAGTTCTGTCGGGGCTGGTCGTCCATCCCTTCGCCGATGCCGAAAAGATGCTGCCGGAGTATCGAAAGGCGCTCGAAACCGCGCCCGACGAACTGACCTGCTGGGTGGTCATGCGGCAGGCGCCGCCGCTGCCGTTCCTGCCGACCGAATGGCATGGCAAGGAGGTGCTGGTTTTGGCCATGTGCTATTGCGGCGACATCCAGGCGGGCGAAAAGGCGACGCAGAAGCTTCGCGCCATCGGCACGCCGATTGCCGATGTCGTCGGCCCCAACCCGTTCACCGGCTGGCAGCAGGCCTTCGACCCGCTGCTGGCGCCCGGCGCCCGCAACTATTGGAAGAGCCATGACCTGACCGAGCTTTCGGACGGCGCGATTGGTGCCACCACTGCGGCGATTACCAGGCTTCCAGGCCCCGAATGTGAAATTTTCATCGGTCATGTCGGTGGCGTGGCGGGCCGTGTGGCGGCAGATGCAACGGCGTTTCCGCAGCGCAACTCGCATTTCGTCATGAATGTCCACGCCCGCTGGCGCGAACCGGCAATGGACAAGGCCTGCATCGATTGGGCTCGTGGTATCTACGAGGCGACCAAGCCCTATGCCGCCGGCACGGCTTACGTGAACTTCATGCCGGAGGACGAGGTCGACCGGGTCGAAGCGGCCTATGGCGGCAACTATCGCCGGCTTCTGGAAATCAAGCAGCGCTACGACCCGCTGAACCTGTTCCGCATGAACCAGAATCTGCGGCCGAAGGAAAACCAGCGCGCCGCTTGAGGCGGCAGAGCGTGATCCCGAACCGGAGATCCGTGCCAGCGAATATCGGAATCGATTTTGCTCCATTGACCTTCGGTTTCGGAGCGGGTTGAGGCTGGCATCGGATAGTCCACTCGCACCCTCTGGCCGTGGCTTCTGGTTGTCGCCTATGATTGGCATATTAGGCGACCATCGTTCGCGCGAACTGCTTGCCATGCTGGATGGCTTCCTGGCGACCGAAAGACCGCTCACGGGGCCGGGCCCGCATTACGTCGCCGAAAAGCTGCGCCGGGCGCGAGCAGCCTGACAATGGGCCACCGATTGGCGCCGGTCTGGCCGGGTGGCCGGCCTCAAGGCCCGGGTCTCAATGCCCCTGAAGCGCCAAGTCGACGTCAGTGCCATCCCGACGCTGCACGCTGCCTAAAGCGCTGCGATAAATTGTCGGCCTGTTCAGGCAACAGGCCAACGGTCCGGTAGCAGATTAGAGCGCTGGCCTTCCTGTCGGGATCGCCAATAATTTCAAAGCGGTAGTATGGAGGCCTGAGTGGGAATTGAACCCACTACGTCGGTTTTGCAGACCGATGCGTCACCGTCCCGCCCTCAGACCATGACTCCTCCTGCATGGACCGCGACACATAGTCAACTTGGCCGGCCCCCGCTCGCAGGTTTCGAATCGGATCCGGCTGCCGCCGCCGGATGTTCGGAACGCGGCTCACCTTCAGGTGTTTATGGGAGATGGCAGCGAAAACCCCGACCATCGCGCGTATCTGGCGCGGCAAGACCTTGCCCGACAAGGCCGGCGCCTATGAGCGCTACAACTACGAGGCCGGCATCAAGCCGTTGATCGAGAAAGCGCTTGGCGTGGAGACCTTTCGCGACGACACGCCGACGCATTCGGAATTCATCACCATCTCCTATTGGGAGAGCGTCGCGGCGATGGCGGCCTTCACCGGCGGCGATCCTAAAAGCATCCACCATCTCGACCGCGACAAGGAGTTCCTGATCGAATTGCCGAAGAGCGTTCAGGTGCTGCGCATCCGTTCCAGCCACGGCATGGTCGGCGGCGACAGCCATGGCACGATCGGGCCGCAGGACTGAGGGGCACTGGATGTTGGCCGGTTTTAACGCCAGAATCGTGCAAGCGGAGAGACATTGGCAAGGCGCTGCGGGCCGCCACTAGTGCTTCTTCAGCTTCGGATCTCCTTGATCTGGACCTTGTCCCCGCTAGATGCCAACATGGCCAAATTGTTCAATCCCGATATGAGCCGCGTTTGGTCGAGCAGGTAATTCTTCGAAGGTGGTGTGGGACGGTGCGCACTCAGATGGCTGCCGAATACTCGCGTTACGTGGCAGGGACTGGTGGCGACGAGCTTAGCGCGACCAAGGGCAATCTCGGTCACCAGATCACGCTGCGCGACCTTGGCGACGGCGTTACGGAGATCTGCGCTCTGAGTTGGTGGACCGATATGGAAGCGGTAAAGGCGTATGCGGGCGAACAACCTGAGCGGGCCCACTACTATCCCGAGGACGATCACTACCTGATCAACAAGCCGGAATTCGTCGAGCATCACGTCGTCGTCTATGGCGACCTCGCCAGCGCGTAGGAGTTCGGTCGCCAGCCTACTGCCCGCCGCGCATTTTCACCACAACGCTTCGCGCCGCCAGCACCAGCACGGTGATGATGATCAGGATCACCGAGAGCGCGGCGATCGCCGGGTCGATGTTGTCGCGCAGGCCCATCCACATCAGCCGGGGCAGGGTGATGGCGTTCACCGAGGTGATGAACAGCGTCACGCCGATCTCCTCCCAGGACAGAACGAAGGACAGCAGCGCGGCGGTGACGATGCCGAACTTGATGTTGGGCATGATGATGCGCGTGGCGCGCTCCCACACGCTGGCGCCAAGGCCGCGCGCGGCAAGGTCGATGCGGCGGTCGAGCTGGCTGAGCGAGACCAGGATCAGCACGGTGGCGAAGGGCACCGTCATCACCGAATGCGCCATGGCGACGCCAAGCCAGGTGTCGTAGCCGAAGAACGAGCTGACGCCGGAGATCGAAGTGAGCAGGAAGTAGAGCGTGATCGCCGAGACCACCGGCGGCACCACCATCGGCAACAGCACGAAGCCGACCAGGGCCGCGGTGAAGCGTGGCTGGAACATCCAGACGCCAAGGCTGAAGCAGAGTGCCAGCACGGTGGAGACGACGCTGCTGACGATGCCGATGCGGATCGACAGCAGGATGGCGTCGAGCCAGCGTGGGTCCTCGATCAGCGAGCGGTAGTGGCGCAGCGACAGTTCGCCCGTCGGCATCGCCAGCATGCGGCTCGGCGTCAGCGACACCGGGATGACCGCCAGCAGCGGCAGCAGCAGGAACAGCGCCACCAGCACGGCGAGGATCAGCGAGACGGGGCCGGGGCGATAGGTCGGCATCAGATCAGCTGCTTCGGTCTGACATGGCGGAACAGCAGCGCCATCAGCGCGCCGACGAACAGAACCAGCACGACGCTGATCGCCGCACCCAGCCCCCAGTCAGGGCTTTGGAAGATGCGCAGATAGATCAGCTCGGCAATCATCACGCTGCGGCCGCCGCCGAGGATCGCCGGCGTGACGAAGAAACCGAGCGAGAAGACGAAGACGATCATCGCCGAACCGATGATGCCGGAGCGCGTTATCGGCACAAACACGGTCCAGAAGGTGCGCATGCGGCTGGAGCCGAGCCCGCGCGCCGCCAGCAGCACGCGCTCGTCGAGGCTGCGCATGGCCGATGCCAGCGGAAACACAGCGAAGGGAATGAGGAAATGCGTCATGCCGACGATGACGCCGAACTCGTTGCGCACCAGCGCCAGCGGCTCGGAGATGAAGCCGATCGATTGCAGCCAGGTGTTGATCAGGCCGCGATTGGAGAGCAGCGCTACCCAGCCGAAGGCGCGCGTCAGCACCGAGATCCAGAACGGGACGAGAATGCAGAACTCAGCGATTATGCGCTGCGCCGGGCTGCCGCGCACCCATACCATGGTGATCGCGTAGGCCGCCGCCACTGAAACCATGGTGACGATCAGCGCAATGCGCAGCGTGCGAATGAACACCGACTGCACCAGCGCATCGGTGGCGAGCGCGCCATACTGGCCGAGCCCCGGCGTCGGCAGCGTGACGCTCCATTTGACGACGCCGAGGAACGGCCAGGCATAGGCCAGCACAAGAAACAGGAGCAGCGGCGCCATCAACAGCGCCGCGCCCATCCTGTCGGAGAGGGTGCCTCTCATCGAAGCGTCACACCCGGCCTGGTCAGGCCGAGATGATCTTGGTGTATTCGTCGAGCGCTGCCCCGTAATTCTTGGCGTACCAGTCCATGTCGAGCGCGATCTGCTTCTTCATGTTTTCGGGATCGACCGGGTTGATGCGCTTCTTGTCGGCGGGGATCAGCGCGTCGGTGGCCGGATTGGCCGGACCCTGTCCCAGCTTGTCGAACATCACCAGCTGCTTTTGCGGATCCTGAGCGCTGGCGATGAACTTCATCGCCGCGTCCTTGCCGCCGGGGTTGCCCTTGAGCACGGCAAGCGCGCCAGGCGAGATCAGGCCCTGGTCCCAGATGAACTTGATCTTGCCGCCCGAGTCCTGCTCGATCAGCGAGGCGCGTGTCGACCAGACGATCGCCATCGAAGCCTCGCCATTGAGCAGCACGCTCTGGCTTTCGGCGCCACCGCCCCAATAGGCCACGACGTTTTCCTTGAAGGCGGCGATCTTGTCATGCGCGCGCTTCAGGTCGAGCGGGTAGAGCGAGGCTGGCGCGATGCCGTCGGCAAGAAGGGCTGCTTCCCAGCTCGACACGCCCCATTTGTAGAGCGAGCGCTTGCCCGGAAATTTCTTCACGTCGAAGAAATCGGCCATGCCGGTCGGGGCGTCCTTGCCGTATTTCTCCGAGTCATAGGCGATGACATAGGAGAAGAAATAGGTCGAGGCGGCGTATTCCCAGCCGAAGCCTTCGCGCATCTTCTTCTTGTCGACGATGGCGTAGTCGATCGGCTCGAGCGCGCCCTGGGCGCCGAGCGTGATGGCCGAGAACGGGTCGACGTCGACGAGATCCCAGGTCGGCGCGCCGCTCTTGAACTGCGCGGCAATCGCGCCTTCGGTCGGGCCCGAGCCGTCCATCTTGACGGTGATGCCGGTGTCCTTGGTGAAGGCCTGGCCATAGGCAGCGTCATAAGCGGTGAGTGCATCACCACCCCAATTGACCAGCACCAGTTCCTTGGCCTGCGCAAAGGCGCCGGTCGAGCGCAGCAGCATCGGCGTGCCGGCCAGCAGAAGGGCGGCAAGCTGCGTGAATTGCCGGCGCGAAATCTCGCCGCGTGCTGCCCTGGCGGACAGGCCGTCCATGGCTTGTTTTTTGGTTTCGTGTGTCATGTCAGTTCCCCTTTTTTGTTGTTGATAATTCCGGTAGTTGGCGCGAATTCCAGATTCATTGCTGGAAGCCCGCTTTGGTCGTCATCCTCCGTCCGGAAGGAGGAAACCTTTTTCCGCCGGCCAGGTCAGCCAGACGGAATTGCCTTTGATCAGCGCAGCGGCTGCAACCTCGTTCGGCACCGATACGGTAACCTTGGCGCCCTGGCGCGTTGTCAGGTCGAGCTTGGTCGCTGCTCCCAGATAGGTCGAGCCGACGGCCGTTGCAGCAATGCCGTTCTCGCCGGCGGCTGCTTCGCGCGCGATCGACATATGCTCGGGGCGGATCGCCAATATGGCATTGCCGTTGACTGCCTCGGCATTGCCGCGCAGCGTGATCGCGCGGTCTTCGCAAAGTGCGGTGGCGCCATCATCGGCGCGCTTCACGCCCTTCAGCGGCAGCATGTTGATCTCGCCCAAGAACTCGGCGACGAAGCGGTTGGCCGGCCGGTCGTAGACTTCGTCCGGCGCGCCCACCTGCAGCAATTTGCCATGGTTGAAGATGGCGACGCGCGACGACAGCGCCAGCGCCTCGCTCTGGTCGTGAGTGACGAAGACGAAAGTGGTGCCGGTTTCCTGGTGCAGCCGCTTCATCTCGGCCTGCATCTGGCCGCGCAGGCTCTTGTCCAGCGCCGAGAACGGCTCGTCGAGGAGCAGCACGCCAGGCTCGAACACCAAGGCACGTGCCAGCGCTACACGCTGCTGCTGGCCGCCGGAAAGCTGCGCCGGCAGTTTGGTCTCATGGCCCTTCAGGCCGACGCGCTCGATCATCTCGGCAACGCGGCGCTTGATCTCGGCAGCGGATTTCTTGCGCACCTTGAGCGGGAAGGCGATGTTGGCCTCGACCGACATATGCGGAAACAGCGCATAACCCTGGAACACCATGCCGGCGGCGCGCTGCTCGGCCGGGCGCTCGGTGATGTCGACGCCGTCGCTGAAAAGCTTGCCGACGGTCGGCTGCACGAAGCCGGCCAGGATCATAAGGAAGGTGGTTTTGCCGGAACCAGAGGGGCCGAGCAGCGTCAAAAACTCGCCGCGGCCGATATTGAGCGTCAGATCGTCCAGTGCACGGAACGAGCCGAAGCTCTTGCCGATCCCGATTGCCTTGATCTCTGCGGCCCGGCCGGGTTGCTGCATCCTGCCTCTTCCTTGGTCGTGGTCTGAGCGTAGGGCAGGGCGCCGGTTCACCGCAACCGAATAGTTTTCGCCTGATCGGCAAATTTGATTCACGGATGGCGCCTAATCTCCCCTCAAGGGGGAGATTAGCTAACTTCCGACAGTTTCGCTCTTAACCACCCCGCAAACGCCTCCAGCACTGGATGGCTCGCCTTGGCATGCTCGGACACCAGGAAATACGAACGCGGCGAGGGGATCGCGATGTCGAAGGGGCGCACCAGACGGCCTTCGCTCAGTGCCCGGCGGCTGGTCAGTTCGTCGCCCAGGGCAATGCCCTGGCCGGCGATTGCCGCCGAAAAGACGAGGTTCATGTCCGAGAAGAAGATGCCGCCTTCGGTGTCGGGGTTTTCCACCTTGGACAGCGCCAGCCAGCGCGCCCAGTCCTCGGTATCGCCGAGGTGCAGAAGGTTGGCGCGCAGCACGTCGGACGGTTTGGAAAAGCCGCCGACCTTGTTGAGCAAGGTCGGACTGCAGAGCGGCGTGAACGAGATTTCGCACAGCAAATCGACCGCCCGGTTCGGCCAGTTGCCAACGCCGAAGGCGATGAAGGCATCGGCGTCCGGATTGCTGACATCATCCAGCCGCCTCGGTGTCAGGATCGATAGCGCCACATCCGGATACATCTGCCGGAACTCGCCAATATGCGTGCACAGGAATAGCGAGGCGAAGCCCGGCGTGCACGAGACGGCGAACGAGCCACCGACACCGGTACCGGCATTGCGCGCCACCGCGTCGCCGAGCACCGTCAGCGCTTTGCGCACATCGGCTGCGTAGCGCTGGCCGCGCGGTGTGAGCGCCACGCCCTTGCCGATGCGCTCAAGCAGATCGAAGCCGAGATCGCGTTCGAGCAGCCGCAGTTGATGGCTGACCGCGCTGCGGGTGAGGTGCAGTTCGTCGGCGGCGCGCCAGACGCTGCCGTGACGGGCAAAACTGTCGAGGGCGCGCAGCGCCTGTGTGGAGGGTATTCGCAAGAGGCCTCAGGTGAACCGAATTTGCACGAACCGGGAAAACATATCACTTTTTGGAAAGCCGTTTCACTGCTTTCTTGGTCGCATGGAGAAACCGGTGACGACCTCGGCGCAAGCGACCGCGCTTGCCTGCATCGACGGCATCCAGCCATCGCTGTCGGCGTGGACGCGCACCATTTTCGATTTCGGCGAGACCGCATGGCGCGAATACCAGTCGGCGGCCTGGTATGTCGCGCGGCTGAAGCATGAGGGCTTTTCGGTCGAGGAGGGGTCGGCCGGCATGCCGACCGCCTTCTGCGCCCACTGGACGAACGGTCCCGGTCCGACCATCGGCATGTACGCCGAATATGACGCCGTGCCCGGCAACTGCCAGGATGCGGCGACGGTGAAGCGGCCGCGCCCGGGTCTTGGCAGCGAGGCCGGCGGCCATACCGATCCGCATTCGGGGCTTGGCGTCGCCAGCCTCGGCGGGCTTCTGGCCACCAAGGCGACGATGCAGCGCCACGGTATCGAGGGCACGTTGCGCTTCACCGGCGAGCCGGCGGAGAAGGTGCGGGGCTCGAAGCCGATCCATGCGGCAAAAGGCTATTATGACGGCCTTGCCGGCATGATCTCCTTCCATCCCTTCTACATGCTGCCGCTCTGCAACACCGCGCGCTGGGACACGCATTGCGGCGCTGCCTATGCGATGATCTACCGCTTCATCTGCGATGAACCCGAAAACTGGTTTCGTGCCGGCGACGGCGCGCCGATCCCGCAGGCGCATTCGGCGGTGCGCGCGCCCGGCGCCAACGATGCACTGATGACCATGTACATGGCCTCCAAGGCGCTGCGCGATTCCATGCTGCCGCACCAAGGCGGCTGGTCGATCAGCGAGGCTATCCTGACGGCAGGGCAGGCGACCGCCGACAATCTGCCGGCGGGGCTCTCCGAGATCCAGTACATGATCCGCGTGCCAACCATTGCCATGGCCGAGCAGGTCACCGCCGTGCTCGACCGTAATGCGGCCGCGGCCGCCGCGATCAGCGGCTGCCGCTACGAGCGCCATTGGGTATCGAAGTCGCGGCCGGGTCTCGCCAACCACGCCTTGGCAGGGATTACTTTTGAAGCGCTGTCCGCGGTCGGCCCGCCGCACTGGGATGAGGCGGCGAAGACGATCGCCCGCGAGGTCCAGGTCAATGCCGGCGGCATCGCAAGCGAAAACCCGTTCATAGACGAGATGGAGCGGCTGATCACGCCGCAGGAGGCTGAGGCGATCCTGCGCCGCGACCTGCCGCCGTCGCAGATCAACTCGACCTCCGACGACTACACCGACATGTCGTGGCACGCCCCGACGGCGCGCTTCTATGTCGCCCGCCCGGCGCTGCGTTCCGCGAACGGCCACGCCTATTCATCCTGGGCGATGAATGCGCTGGGTGGCATCTCGGCCACCATCGACCCGATGGTCATTTGCGCGGCCAAGACGGTTGCGCTTGCGGCGCTTCGCCTGCTTGAGGACAAAACCGCGCGCGATGCGGCGATGGACGAATTCGTCACCCGCACCGGCGGCGGCATCGGCGGCTCGAACTGGATCGCGCCGCTTTGCGACTACGAACCCCCAACCAATTTCCGCTGGCCGGAATATGTCACCACCGCGCGTGGGCGCGACTGGTGGATTCCGAGCGGCCAATCCAATCAAGCTGCATAGTCAAATCGAGGAGAACCCCATGACCGTCCATGACCGCATCGTCGCCGAGCCGTTTTCACTGCAGCGCCGCAATCCCGCCGGCGGCACCAAGCCGCTGACATCATGGGGTTTTGCCAACGAGACCGACATGCTGACCGACGTTTTGCTCGGCTCACCCAATTTCCTGCGCCACCTTTCGACCAGCTCGCTGTCGCGCAAGCACCTGCGCGAGGCGCCGTGCAACGTCCAGATTGCGCAGGCGCAGCACAAGGATCTTGTTGCCGCCTATGAGCATTTCGGCGTCAACATCCACTGGCATGAGCCGACGCCGGAACTGCCGATGCAGGTCTATTCCCGCGATTCCAGCGTCATGACGCCCTATGGTGCCTTCATCACCGCCATGGCCAATTGGTGGCGGCGCGGCGAGAACTATGCCGCCATCCGCACTTACGAAAAGCTCGGCATCCCGATCTACGACATGGTCACATCAGGCACCTTCGAGGGTGGCGACTTCAACGTCATCGAGGACGGCGTCGTGCTGATCGGCTGCGGCGGCGCCCGCACGCAGGAGGAGGGCGCCCGCCAGGTGCAGGCCTGGTTCGACAAGGAGGGCTGGGAAACCCGCATCGCCTTCATCGACGAATACTACGTCCATATCGACCTGATGGTGGTGCCGATCGCCGAAAAGCTGACCGCGGTCTGCCTCGCTTGCACCGAGCCCGGCATTGTCGACTGGCTGAAGGGCAAGGGCCACGAGATCATCGACGTGCCGTTCCAGGACACGATGGCGCTTGGCTGCAACTTCATGTCGCTCGGCAAGGACAGGGTGATCGCGCCGACGTCGAGCCAGTCGCTGATCGGCCAGCTCAAGGCGCGCGGCTTCGAGGTCGCGGCGATAGACATGAGCGAAATCTCCAAGACCGGCGGCGGCATCCATTGCATGGCGCAGGCGCTCAAGCGCGAGCCGGCGTAAGGGCACGAATTTGACAACACAGGCCCGGTGGGAGAAATATACACTGTCACCAGAGGAGGGATTCTGTGAAAAAAGCTTATGAAGAGCCGAGCCTAGCCAAGGCGGGAAAGCTCGCATCGCTGGTTGCCGCACCCTCGTCGAAGCCCGCCCCTTGATCGCTACCGGCCGCTGACGGTCGAAATGTGGTTGTCCGACAACTGGACCGAATTGTTGATGGCAGCCCGCCGGCTTTGAACGGCGGGCTTTTGCTTTGCGCCAGAGCGCTGTCGCGTAAAGCCACTCGCGGCAGGTCAGCCGGCTAGTCCGGTCTGTCCGAACCTGAATTGAATTTGCGCCTGGCGTTTTCCAGATGCGCGCGCATCGCTTGCCCGGCGGCTTCCGGGTCATGGCGCTCGATCGCCTCGAACACAGCCTGGTGGCCGGCGAAACTCCTGCGGTTTTCGATCTCCGTATTGGCCACGTGGATGCGCTGGTTGATCAGCCATTCGACCAGCGCTTCGTGCGCGGCGAGGAAGATCGGATTGCCGGGGATGACGGTCAGGACGCGGTGAAACGCGACATCGGTGACGGCGAAGGCTCGCGCCCGGGGAATGGCACGCTCGTTTTCGGCCAGTGCGACGGCCAACGCGTCGATCTGTTCGCGGGTCGCCATCTCCGCGGCGTGGCGCGCGATCGAGACCTCGAGAAACAGCCGCAATTGCTCGAAATGGCCGATGCCGTCGGGCTGGTCCATCAACAGATGCGCCGTGCCGGTCAGTTGCTCCAGCATGTTCTTCGGCGTCGGCCGCGTCACCTTCGGCCGCTCGCCGCTGTTGATCTTCACCAGCCCCATCTTCTCCAGTGCAAACAACGCCTCGCGCACCGAAGGGCGGCCGACGTCGAACATCGACATCAGGTCGCGCTCGGACGGCAGCGAGGCGCCGACCGGATAGACCTCGTCGCGGATCATCGCCTCCAGCCGAAGGCGAACTTCATCCGACAATTTTTTTCGAACCGGCATATTGTGCATGGTCTACCTTTTAAGCTATTAGACCAGTCGCTGCAAGCGAGGATCTTGCGCAACCGAAGGGATGGAGGTCGCCGTTTTGCCGATGGGCGCGGCGGTCGCGCGACAGACGAGGATCTGGCGCGAAATCGGCCTGGAGCAGGGGCATGGCCTCGATTTCGGCCGGCGAAAGCAACGGGAGGAAAATTCCATGAGAAGACTGTTGATGAGCTTTCTGTCGGCGCTGGCGCTGACGTTTGCTGTCGGCGCCGCGAAGGCCGCGGATGGCGGCACGTTCCGCTCGGCGATGCGCACCGGCTGCATCGAGATGGGCACGCTGCACACCACGTGCGGCCACAGGCTCGACGAGACGGTTCTGCAGGGTCTCGTCCACATCAAATGGACGGGCGACGGCGTGCAGCCGATGCTGGCCGAGAGCTGGAAGACGCCCGACGGCGGCAAGACTTACATCTTCAACCTGCGCCACGGCGTCAAATGGCATGACGGCACGCCCTTCACCGCCAAGGATGTGGTGTTCAGCCTCAACCTCTATGCCAACCCCAAGGTCGGCTCGCCCTGGGCGCAGAAGCTGGGCGCGGTCGCCGGCTACAAGGCTTTCCAGGATGGCTCGGCCTCCTCGCTTGCCGGAGTAAAAGCACTCGATGACTTGACCGTCCAGATCGAGCTCGACAGCGCCAAGCCGCTCTGGGTCGAGCTGCAGCTTATCGCCATCAGCATCTTTCCCGAACACATTCTCGGCAACGTCGCACCCGCCGACATCAAGGGCAACGCCTTCTGGGTCAACCGCGTTGGCACCGGGCCGTTCATCTGGAAGAAATACGAGAGCGACCAGTATGTCGAGGTCGACCGCAACCCCGACTATTTCCTCGGCGCGCCGAAGCTCGACCGCATCATCTACCAGATCTACAAGGACGTACCGCCGATCATCGCCGCACTGGAGACGCAGGAGGTCGACGCCATGTCCTATGAAGGTGGCGGCGTGCCGATCTCCGAACTGCCGCGCCTGCAGAAGCTCGACTATCTGACGGTGCTGCCGAAATTCTCCGCCGGCCTGCCGACCTATTTGCAGTTCAACCTGGAGAACAAGCGCTTCGCCGATGTGCGCGTGCGCCAGGCGATGCTCTATGCCATCGACCGCAAGGCCATAATCGAGACGGTCAAGCAGGGCGCCGGCGAACTGTTGAACACGCTGTTCCCGCAGGACTGGGCGCGCGCCAAGGACCTCGAGCCCTACGACTACAATCCCGACAAGGCCAAGCAGCTGCTGACCGACGCCGGTTGGGACGCCAGCCAGCCGGTCGATTTCATTTACTACTATTCCGATCAGATGAACGTCGACACCGTCACAGCCATCCAGAGCTATCTGGCCGCCGTTGGTGTCAACATCCAGCCGCGCCTGCTCGATCCGGCGGCGATCAACCAGGTCTACGCCGACGGCAGCTTCCAGATGGGCTTTTTCGCCAACGGCATGGGGCTCGATCCCTCGCTCGGCTCGCCGCTGGTCGTCTGTGGCGCCAAGCCGCTTGCCATGGGCTACTGCAACCCGAAGGTCGACGAACTCTTCAACAAGGGACTGGAATCCAACGACCGCGCGGTGCGCGCCGTGAGCTACCAGGAGGCGTCGCGCATCCTCAACCAGGAACTGCCAAAAGCCTGGCTGTGGAACGAGGTGCGGCCGCTGGCCTTCAACAACCGCATCGTCGGCCTGGCCCAGCACTTCAAGGAACAGCCGCTCGTGATCTTCAATCACCCGGTCTACAACGAAGTCGAGAAGTGGGAAGTGGCGAAATAGCCACTGCCGATACCCTTGCCGGTCGTGGGGCTCCGCTGGAGGCTCACGATCCGATGTCTCAGAACCGCCTTCAGCTATAGGAGAGGCCGGTGCTCAGCTATCTCCTGCGAAAACTGCTGTTCAGCATTCCGGTGCTGTTCGGCGTTACCGTGATCGTCTTCGCCATCGCCCATGCCATGCCTGGCGACGCGGTGCTGGCGATGATCACGGCGGAGGCGCCGTCGAGCGAAGAGCTGATCGCCATGCGGCGCGGCGAGCTCGGCCTCGACCAGCCGGTCTACATCCAGTATCTCAACTGGATCGGCCAGATCCTGCACGGCAATCTCGGCCGCTCCTTCGTCAATGGCCGCAGCGTCGGCGACATCATCGCAGAACGGCTGCCGATGACGCTGGAGCTGATGGGCGTGGCGCTGCTTGCTGCCTTCATCATCGGCACCACGCTCGGCGTGATCTCGGCGCTGCGACAATACAAGTTCACCGACTATTCGCTGACACTCTCCGGTTTTGTCGGCGTCTCGATCCCGGATTTCTTCATGGGCCTGCTGCTGGTCTATGTCTTTGCGCTGGAGCTGCGCTGGCTGCCGTCGTCGGGCATTTCCACGGCCGGCGACAGTTTTTCGCTGCTCGACAATCTCAAGCACCTGATTCTGCCGGCGGCGGCGCTCGCTTTGTTTCGCGCCGCCATCTTCATGCGCTATGCTCGCGCCGGCATGCTCGAGGTGCTGAACCAGAGCTATATGCGCACGGCCAAGGCCAAGGGGTTGCGCCCCAGCACGATCACGCTGCGCCATGGCCTGCGCAATGTGCTGATCCCGCTGGTCACCGTCTTCGGCCTGGCACTGCCGACCTTGTTCGGCGGTTCGGTGGTGATCGAGACCATCTTCCAGTGGCCGGGCATCGGCCTGATGTTCATCGATTCCGTGGTCAACCGGGATAGCCCTGTGATCATGGGCTATGTGCTGATCACCGCCATCATCGTCATGCTGGCGAACCTTGCCACCGACCTTGCCTACAGCGTGCTCGACCCCAGGGTGAGCTATGACTGACGCCACCGCCGCCGACATGACGATCGCCGTCGGCGCCTCGCGCGGTCTGTGGGGCGAGGCGGCGCGCCGCTTCCTGCAGCACCGGCTGGCGACGCTCGGCCTGATCATGCTCGCCACCATCGTGCTTGCCTGCGTGCTGGCGCCGCTGATTGCGCATTACGGGCCCAACGACATCGACCTCAGAGGCCGCAACCAGCCGCCTGGCGGCGTACATTGGCTGGGCACCGACGGCACCGGCCGCGATATCTTTGCCCGCATCCTCTATGGCGGCCGCATCTCGCTGACGGTCGGCTTCGTCGCCGTGGCGATCTCGGCGGCGATCGGCATCTTCATCGGCTGCGTCGCCGGCTATTTCGGCGGCAAGGTCGACCTCGTGCTGATGGGCCTGATCGACATGGTGCTGACCTTTCCGCGCCTGGTCATCATCATCGCCTTCGTCGCCGTCGTTGGACCCAGCATCTTCAACACCATGGTGGTGATCGGGCTGCTCAGCTGGCCCTCGATCGCGCGGCTGACACGCGGGGAGATCCTGGCCTTGCGCAACCAGGAATTCATCCTTGCCGCGCGCTCGCTCGGCACCTCGCCATCGGCCATCATCCTCGAACACATCCTGCCCAATGTGCTGAGCCCGATCCTGGTGGCGATCACGCTCGACGTGGCGACAGTCATTCTATTCGAGGCGTCTCTGTCCTTCCTCGGGCTAGGCGCGCAGGCGCCGGCGGCAAGCTGGGGTAACATGCTGCGCGACGCCCGCACGCTGTCGATCCTGGAGAGCCAGCCGTGGATGTGGATCCCGCCCGGCGCCATGATCGCCATGGCCGTGCTCAGCATCAACTTCGTCGGCGACGGCCTGCGCGATGCGCTCGACCCGCAGCACATTATGGGCGGGGGCGGCAAATGATGGGCGCCGACGCACTTGCCGTTGAAAGGACGGCTGAGGGAACCGGACAGCAGTCGGTGCTTTCCGTGCAAGGGTTGAGCGTCGAGTTCGGTCCGCAAGGCAGTGCCGTCTATGCCGTCAACGATGTCTCCTTCGAACTTGCCGAAGGCGAGTCGCTGGCCATTGTCGGCGAGAGCGGCTCGGGAAAGTCGGTCACCGTGCAGACGCTGATGGGACTGATCCGCAAGCCGCCCGGCCGTGTGACGTCAGGTCGAGCACTCTTTCGCGGCCGCGACCTTCTGGCCATGCCCGATAGTGAGTTGCGCCAGATCCGCGGCCGCGACATCGCGATGATCTTCCAGGACCCGATATCGTCGCTGAACCCGGTGCTGACCATCGGCCTGCAGCTGACCGAGGCGCTGCGCGAGCATCAGGGCTTGAGCGAGGCCGAGGCCGAACGCCAGGCGCTCGACATGCTGGATCTCGTCGGCATCGCCAACGGGCCGCAGCGCATGCGCGCCTTTCCGCATCAATTCTCCGGCGGCCAGTTGCAGCGTATCGGCATCGCCATGGCGCTGGTCTGCAAGCCGTCGATCTTGATCGCCGACGAGCCGACCACCGCGCTCGACGTCACCATCCAGGCGCAGATCGTCGAACTCGTCGGCCGCCTGCAGAAGCAGCTCGGCATGGCGATCATCTGGATCAGCCATGACCTCAGCCTGGTCGCCGGCTTCGTCGACCGCGTCGCGGTGATGTATGCCGGCTCGATCGTCGAAAGCGCGCCGGTCGATGCGCTGTTTTCGGCAACGACGCATCCCTACACGATCGGCCTGTTGAACTCGATCCCGTCGCTGACGGCTGACAACACCAGGCTGGTGCCGATCAAGGGCGCGCCGCCCAATGTCACGCTGCCGCCGACCTTCTGCGCCTTCGCGCCGCGCTGCCATTTTGCCGAGGCGCGCTGCCGTGAGGCGAAGCCGCTGCTGGAAGCGGTTGGCGGCGGCCACACCACCGCTTGCTGGCGCTGGCGGGAGGTCGACCATCTGTCACGCTCGACGACCACTGCTCAAAGTGTGAAGCCGGTTGGCGCGGCCGGGCAGGAAGCACTGCTCACCGTCACCGATCTCAAAGTGCATTTCCCGATCCGGCGCGGCGTTTTGCGGCGGCAGGTCGGTGCGGTGCACGCCGTCGACGGCGTCAGCTTCGAAGTGTTGCGCGGTGAGACGCTGGCGCTGGTCGGCGAAAGCGGCTGCGGCAAGTCGACGACCGGCCGTGCCGTGCTCGGTCTCGAACAGCCAAGCGCCGGCCGCATCGTCTTCGAGGGCAAGGACTATGCGGGTGCGACCGGCGAAGAGCTGAAGCTGCGCCGCCGCGACATGCAGATGGTGTTCCAGAACCCGTTCGGTTCGCTCAATCCGCGTATGACCGTCGGCCGCATTATCGGCGAAGGGCTGCGCGCGCAGAAGATCGGCACCCGCGCCACGCGCGATATCAGGGTCAGCGAGTTGCTGGCGCTGGTCGGCTTGAGGGAGGCGCTGCGCAACCGCTACCCGTTCGAGCTTTCCGGCGGCCAGCGCCAGCGCGTGGGCATTGCCCGCGCGATTGCCACCAATCCGAAATTCATCATTGCCGACGAGCCGATCTCGGCGCTCGACGTCTCGATCCAGGCGCAGATCGTCAACCTGCTTGATGACCTGAAGACACGCCTCGGCCTGACCTATCTGTTCGTCGGCCACGATCTGTCGATGATCCGCTACCTCAGCGACCGCGTCGCGGTAATGTATCTCGGCCGCATCGTCGAGATCGGCGCCACGGCGGCGGTGTTCGGCACCCCGCTGCATCCCTATACGCGGGCGCTGCTGTCGGCCATTCCCGTGCCCGACCCGAAGGCCGGCGGCACGCGCCGACGCATCGTGCTTGGCGGCGGCGTGCCCGACCCGTCGAAGCCGCCGTCCGGCTGCCATTTCCATCCGCGCTGCCCGAAGGCGACCGACATTTGCGGCAAGGTCGATCCGCAACCGCGCGACTTAGGATCGATCGCTTCGGGCCGGCACCTCGTCGCCTGCCACCACGCCGGTGAGGCTTAGCCAATGGTTTTAGAACCAAGCCGGCTTCCACAAAAGATCATGCTGAAACAATGCCATAGCGCCGGAACCGGAATCAGTGGTTCAGGCACCGATTTCCCCGAGACACTCCTGACAGCACCGAGGACTTAAGCAATGACCAGAGAACTGGCGGGCATGTATGCCGCCTTGATGACCGGCCTCAGCGATTCCGGCGAGTTCGACCCGCAGCGCCAGCGCAACATCAACGACTACGTGCTGCGCCAGGGCCTGGCCGGCCTCTATGTCGGCGGCAGCAGTGGCGAGTCCGGCCTGCTGACGGTGGACGAATTGCTGGCCCAGCAGGAGGTGGTCTTCGCCGGCGCCGCGGGGTCGGGCGTCAATCTGATCGCCCATGTCGGCATGCCGAACCTGCGCGACTCCATCCGCCTCGCGCTGTACGCGAAAAAGCTCGGCTATCACGCGCTGTCGGCGCTGCCGCCGCATTCCTATCCGTTCTCCGACGAGGAGGTATTCGGCTATTATCAGGCGCTGGCGGCGGCGACCGACCTGCCGCTGATTGTCTACGAAATCCCCTTGCGCACCGGCCGTCCTTTGCCGCTTGCCTTGCTGGTCAGGCTGCTCGATCTCAGCAATGTCGTCGGCATCAAATACACCTCCACCGACCTGTTCAAATATTCGCTGCTGCGCAAGCGGCAGCCGCAAAAGCTGTTCTTCTACGGCTTCGATGAGATGTACGCCGCCGCCGGCATGCTCGGCACCGAAGGCGGCATCGGCACGACCTACAATCTGCTCGGACGGCTCTATGTCGCGGTCGACCAGGCGGTGCGCGTGGGCGACCTGGCTCGGGCGAAAACCCTGCAGATGGTGTCGCAGGATTTCGTCGAGGTGCTGCTGGAAACCGGTGTGCTGCCGGGCATGAAAGCGGCCTTCCGCGTCATCGGCGTCGATTGCGGCCCGACCCGCGCGCCGATGGCGCCTGCTGTCGCCGATGCCGAAGATCGCATGCGCGCCGTTCTCGCCCGCCCGGCGATCAAGGCGTGGCTGGCGTGACAGGCAGTCTCACTCGGCCCTCTGCCGGAACTTCGAATGACAGTTCGAGCAATCCTGCAAGATGAGATGCAGGATATGCTCCGCCGGCAGTTTGGCCGGATCGGCTTCCGCCGGGACCGGGCGCTTGCCGAGCAGGCTGCCGCCGCCCATTGCCAGACCGGTGCCCATGCGCATGTCGTCGGCGATGCTGCTGTCAGGCGCGTGCTCGGCCTTGGCGGCCAGCGTACCGGCCAGCGTCCCGATGTGATTTGCCAGCGCCTCAAATTCGGCACGCGCCGGATCGATTTCCAGCCTGGCTTGCGAAGGTGGTCCCAGCGATGCGCTCGGAAACTCGGCAATCAGGGCAGGGCCGGTGCGTGCGCGAAGGGTTTGCGCCGCCGCCTTGAAGGCCGCGGCGTCATAGGCTTGTCTGCCGTCGAACATGCCGGCGATGGTTTTCGCCGCCGCCGCCATCTCCTTCATTGACGCCTGCCGCGCCACCACGATCAGTCTGTCGCCGGCAGAGGCGGCCAACGCGAAGGCACAGACCAGCGACAGCAACACCGCTCGCGCCATCCATCTCACGGCGCGACGTCCATGCCGGCCAATCTGTCGATGACCGGGCAGCGGGATGTCGCCGGCATGTCGGATTCTTCGGTCGCGATGCCGCTGCTCATGGGGCCGATGTCCATCATTGAAGCTGTTTACTTTGCAACGCGTAGCCCTTCCAGCTACTGGAAGGTCAACGGAATAAAGCAGCCGATCAACGGGCAATCGGCTTGGGCCCGCAGCAAGCTGACGCAGCGTTTCCTTGACTTGGATCACAAAAACGGGCAGCAAGGCGGGTGAGGGAGAGCATTTCTACCGTGGCGCAGACCATGGAGGGCTCTTTTTTCGTATCAGGCGCCGTATAACCGGTGGCTGATGGAGGGATTGGTTAACCAACTTTGTCCATCTTTTGATTCAATCGGCAACAGACGCGAAAGGTGCAGGGGGCACCAGCGAACTGTGGATGTCACGGATGCGAGGGTCGCAAGCCTGCATGCCGATTGAGAGTGGTTGTATGGCGTTTTTGCGTTTGAAAGACCGGGGCGACAATCCTGAACGGGATTTGACTTCGAAGAGATCCGGCCAGCGCTGGGTGGTGGTGCCGGCTGTCGGCGTGGCCCTTGCGCTGTGGTCGGTGGCGACCATGGCCGGCCTCTATTCGCTGGGAACCTCGCTCACCGCCGCTTCCAACACCTTGCCGCAAAGCCTGCTTCTGCCGCACACCATCACGCTTGCCGATTCGCGCCGCAGCCTTGCCAATTCGTGGGCGCCGCGGCTTTCGGCGCAAAAACTCCAAGCCTCGCTGCTCAGCCAATGTGACGCTGGCTGCGCGCATTCCGCCGCCAGCTTCGCGCATGACGGCAAGATGGCACGGCTGAAGCCGGCCGCGCACGCCTCGAATGCCGATAGCGCGCAAAACATCGGTACGGCACAAAACACCAGCATTGCACTTGTCACCCCGCGCGATGCGCGCTTCGACGGCGTGGTGGCCAAGGCAAAGTTGTCGCCGCAAAAGCTGGCTGCCGCCTTCGCCAAGGCCTCGAATGCGCCCTTCATGCTTGCCAGACTTCCGGCCGCTGCCCGTTTCGCCGAAGTCCGCATGCCCGACCAGCATGGCCCGGCCTCGGAGCGCTTTGGGCCGGAAGTGGCTGAGATAGAACGCTCGTCGCGCCTGGCGCTGGCGCTGGCCAACACATTGCCCGATCAGGGCGCTGACATGCTGGCGCCGCCGCCGGCCGTTGCGGCAATCGTCGGAGCGCAAGGTCCTGAACAGGCCGAGGTCCAGGTCGCCTCGCTGCCGCCGCAGGACGATCTGCCCGACAACATTGCACTGCCGGGTCGGCGTCCGCGCGCCGAAACCGCTCAGCCTGCCGAGGCGCCCAGCAAGCCCAAGGCACAAGCGGCCAAGCCACAGACCGACAGGGCGGCCGAGACCGCCGCACCCCAGTCTCCGGGCATTGTGTCGCCACGCTCGCCGCGCAGTACTTCGGACGTCGCCTCATTGCCGGGTGTGCCAGGCAGCCAGACCATCCGCACCAAGCCGGGCAGGCGGACCAAGGCGCAGGCCGGCGAGATGCTGGCCTATGCCAAGCCCGATGTCCCAGCCGGCGGTGTCGGCCGGGCCTTCAAGGATCTGTTCGCCACGCCCGGAATGGGCGGCGGCGTCGCCGTCTACGATATCTCGGCCAAGACCGTCTACATGCCCGACGGTTCGCGGCTTGAGGCGCATTCGGGACTGGGCTCGATGGTCGACCAGCCGCGTTTCGTCCACAAGAAGAATGTCGGCCCGACGCCGCCCGACACCTATGATCTGAGGCTGCGCGAATCCCGCTTCCATGGCGTCGAGGCGATCCGTCTCACTCCCGTCAGCGGCAGCAACAAATACGGCCGCGACGGCCTGCTCGCGCATACCTACATGCTGCGCGGCGGCCGTGCGGAATCCAATGGCTGCGTCGTCTTCAAGGACTACGCCCGCTTCCTCGCCGCCTACAAGAAGGGCAAGATCAAGCGTCTCGTCGTCGTGCCGCGGCTCTCGAAGCCGCTAACGCGGGTCGCACAGGATGGGCGGGGAGCGTAGGCAGTAGGCAGTAGGCAGTAGGCAGTAGGCAGTAGGCAGTAGGCAGTAGGCAGTAGGCTAGAAGCCTCCAGTCACCTGTTTCCGTGTTTCTGCCCCTATTGCCTATTCCCCACTGCCTATTCCCTTTTCCCCCTCGGTCAGCCTATGACTGAGACGGGCGGTCGGCTCTGAATTCACCACGAGGACATCATGACAATACGCGCTGTCGTTTGGGGCGAGAACATCCATGAGCGGACCAATGAGGTGGTCGCCGCCCTCTATCCCGAGGGCATGCACACGACCATTGCCAAGGCGCTGAACACCGACAAGGCGATCTCCGCCTCGACCGCCACACTCGAACAGCCCGAGCATGGCCTGCCGGCCGATCGTCTGGCCGAGACAGACGTGCTGGTCTGGTGGGGCCACAAGGACCATGGCGCGGTTGCCGACGAAGTCGTCGAGCGCGTCGCTCGCCGTGTCTTTGAAGGCATGGGGCTGATCGTTCTGCATTCCGGCCATTTCTCGAAAATCTTCAAGCGGCTGATGGGCACGCCCTGCACGCTGAAATGGCGCGAGGCGGGCGAGCGCGAGCGGCTCTGGGTGACCAGCCCCAGCCATCCGATCGCCGAAGGTGTCGGCGAATTTTTCGAGCTCGAGAACGAAGAAATGTATGGCGAGCAGTTCGCCGTGCCGGAGCCGCTGGAGACAGTCTTCATCTCCTGGTTCCAGGGCGGCGAGGTGTTTCGTTCGGGGCTGACCTATCGGCGCGGCGCCGGCAACGTCTTCTACTTCCGCCCGGGCCATGAGACCTATCCGACCTATCACGACGCCACTGTGCACAAGGTGCTGCGCAATGCGGTGACGTGGGCGCACAACCCGCAAGGCACCAGGTCAGCCATTCTCGACGCGCCGAATGTGCCGGTCGACAAGGCGCTGGAGCCGATCGTCGAGCGCGGCGGCAAGCTGCACGCCTCGGGCGAGGCGGGTTTCCGCTAAAACAAAATCCAAGAAAAAGGCGTAGCGGCTTCCCCACGGAGTCGCCTAGGCCGCATTCGTCCCCTATTATTGAATCGAACCAATTTCGCTCGGAGTACAGAAAATGCGGCTTTTGATATTGGGTACCGGCTGGATGGCGCAGGAGCATGCCCGCCGCTTTGGCGCCATCGACGGCGTCGAGATCGTCGGCGCTGTCGATGTCGATGAAAAGCGCGTCGGCGAATTCGCCGACGGCTTCAAGATCCCGAAGCGCTTCACATCGCTGGAGGCAGCGCTCGACTGGGGCGGCTTCGATGCGGTGGCCAACGTCACGCCGGACCGTATCCACCATCCGACGACCATGGCGCTGATTGCGGCCGGCAAGCCGGTGCTGTGCGAAAAGCCGCTGGCCGAAAATTTCGGCAAGGCGAGCGAGATGGCTGACGCCGCCGAGGCGGCCGGCATCGTCAACATGGTCAACCTCACCTATCGCAATGTCGCTCCCTTGCAGAAGGCGCGGCAGATGGTGCTGGCCGGCGAAATCGGCACCGTCCGCCATGTCGAAGCCTCCTATCTGCAGAGCTGGCTGGTGTCGAAATTCTGGGGCGACTGGCGCACCGACCCGAAATGGCTGTGGCGGCTGTCGCGCAGCCACGGTTCCAATGGCGTGCTCGGCGATGTCGGCATCCACATCCTCGATTTCGCCAGCTATGGCGCGGCCCTCGACATCGACCACGTGTTCTGCCGGCTGCGCGCCTTCGACAAGGCGCCGGGCAACCGCATCGGCGAGTATGACCTCGACGCCAATGACAGTTTTGCCATGACGCTGGATTTTTCCAACGGCGCCTTCGGCGTCGTCCATGCCAGCCGCTGGGCGACCGGCCACATGAACGAATTGCGCCTGCGTATCTATGGCGACAAGGGCGGCGTCGAGGTCGTGCACAATCTCGAAGGCTCGGAGCTGAAAGCGTGCCTGGGCGAGAACATCGAAACTGCCAAATGGCAGGCGATCGACGCCGGCACGGTACCGACCAACTACCAGCGCTTCGTTGACGCGGTCGCAAGCGGCGTGCAGGCTGAACCCTCTTTCCACCACGCTGCCGAACTGCAAAAGGTACTGGATCTGGCTGTCGTGTCGGACGAGAAGCGTACCGAGTTAAGGGCCAGCGCCGACACGCAGTAACGTTCTTCGAGGGGAGGAGCCCGCCATGGTCACGCGCCGCGCGCAATGTCTCTGCGGCCAGCTGTCAGCCGTCTGTTCGGGCGAGCCGGTGCGTATCTCGGTATGCCATTGCCTGGACTGCAAGCGCCGCACCGGCAGCGCCTTCAGCTACAATGTCCGCTTTGCGGAAGGCGATGTGTCGATCGAGGGACGAGAGGCGCATTTCACCCGCACCGGCGACCAGGGCGGCCGCGTCGCCTACAGCTTCTGCCCGGATTGCGGCGCCAGCGTTCACTACCGGATAGACACGCAGCCTGGAGTGATCGCCATTCCCGTCGGCGCCTTCGCCGACCCGTCTTTCCCGCCGCCCTTCCAATCCTTCTACCACGACAGCCGGCGCTGCGAGTGGGTGGAGATCAAAGCCGAGCCCTTGGCGACGTTCGGCTGAAGACGCGCTTGTTCGACAAAGCGGAACCGTCTGCACGTTCCGCGCATTTCGGAGCATGAACAAGACGAGTTCCGACAACGATCAGGGCGAGTTAGGCTGGACGATCAAGCGCGGAGACGGTCCTGTCGTCGGGACAGCCATCCACAGCGGCACCGATGTGGACAGCGCATGCCGAGCGCTCATGTGTCTCTCCGATCCCGACCGGCTTCGAGAAGAGGACCCGTTTACCGAGCGCTTCATCGCGGATTTCCCGACCCAGATCATCGTTCATCGGTCGCGCTTCCATGTCGATCTGAACCGTGCGCGTGACGCTGCGATCTACCTGTCCCCGGATCAGTCCTGGGGTCTGAAAGTCTGGCGAGAGCAGCCGGGAGAGGCCATCGTGGAGGGGTCTCTCGCCTTTCACGACGCTTTCTATCGCGAGTTGAAGCGTGTCCTTGCCGATATCGAAAAGCGTTACGGCAGGTTCGTTCTCATCGACGTCCACAGCTACAATCACCGGCGCGACGGGCCGCAAGCTTTGCCGACGTCTCGCGACCTCGCGCCCGACATCAACATCGGTACATCTTCCATGGACAGCGATCGCTGGGCGCCGGTCGTCGACGCTTTCATCGAGGCGCTTCGCGGCCACCATATCAACGGCGAGCCGATCGATGTGCGCGAAAACGTGTCCTTCCAGGGCAAGGGCGAACAGACGCGTTTCGTCCATGCCAATTTTCCAGAGACCGGTTGTGCCATCGCGGTCGAGTTCAAGAAGATTTTCATGGACGAATGGAGCGGCGAACCCGACTGGGCAGCAATCGACCAGCTGCGCGCCATACTTGCGTCGACTGTGCCCGTTCTGGCTAAGGCGCTGCGGGCCATGCGATGAAGCCGAAGCTTGTCGAGTTCACCTCTCCATTGGCGCAAATCGAAGCGGATCTGGAGGCGCTTTTCCGCGACGGCAAGCCGATCCGCCGCGAGTTCGGCAACGGCAACCGTTTGCACATCGATCGTCCGCTGCCCTTTCTATGTGTCCATGTCGGGTCGCATCAGGATGCAGCATTCCATGCCGTGTCCGCCAACGCATCCTATCTGATCGCCGCCGACATCGGCCTCGCCGGCGAAGTCGCGCGGCTGGTGGCGCGCCGGCTACGCGATCACTGCGGCGCATTCCTCTTGCTGGACATCGGCGAGTTGGCCGAAGACCGGTTCCTGACCGACGATGTTCCGTTCCTGCCGCCTTTCGAGGTTGCGCTGGCCTGCGGCCACACGGCGGCGGAGCAGGCCGCACGCAAGCGCTTCGCCAATGCCGCGTCGGCACGCGAAGCCAAATACCGCACGCCGCGCGTGGATGAACTCAGTCCCACCACATTGGCCGAAGCGCGGCTCTGGGATGAGCCCGGTGATGTGGCGTGCCTGACGGTGCGCTTCGCACCGATCTACAGGGTGCCAGGCACCAAGCGCGTCTACTCCGAACTGCACGACCTCGTCGTCGCCAACATGGTCGATTCCGCCCTACAGGCCGTCAGCGCCTTCCTGAAGGCATCGAGTCTGGAGCAGCCGGCGACCCATCGTTCCCTTGGCCGCCGCGCCTATATCGACGCCGTGGGGCGCGCCGACCGTGCGCTCGACACTGTCGCGTCGACGTTCGATTTCCTGCTTGCCGTCACACCGATCAATGCCGAACCAGCCTGGCGGGAATTCCAGGCAGGCGGTTTCGACCGTGTGCCCGCACTGCTTTACCGGCCGCTCGAGCTTGAGGTCGCCGACCAGAAGCGCAAACTCTATTCGATCTCCCTCGATCATCTGGAGGATACGCTTCTGACCAGGCTGCTTTCCGAAAAGCAGCAGGAACTCGATCTCCAGCTGTCTATGCTCGCAGGCCGCGAAACGCCGCGCTTCGTCGAACTCGGACGAGCTCTCTACGGCAGCGTCGAACCGAGCCTGGCGGCGAGGGCGCGCACCATTCTCGAAAGGCTGCCGCGGGTTGCCTCAGCCACCCGTCAGACGGGCTTGGACGCCGATGCCATTGCTGCAGCCGCGCGCGACATGATCGCCGGATACCGGGCCGCCTATCCCGACTTCGACGCGTCCGTGGAGATCCGCGGTGACCTGCCGGCCGGCCTGCTGGTCTCGCGAAACCGGTTGCTGGTGTCGCGCGATACCAACCTCCCATCGGAACGTCTGACGGCGCTGCTAAGCCACGAGATCGGTGTTCATCTGCTGACCTATTTCAATGGTGCCGCGCAGGGGCTCGCCATCTTCTGCAGCGGGCTCGCCGGCTATGAAGGCATGCAGGAGGGACTGGCCGTGCTGGCGGAGTATCTGGTCGGTGGCATGACCGCAGCGCGGCTGCGGCTGATCGCGGCGAGAGTCATCGCCTGTCAGGCGATGCTCGGCGGCGCAAATTTCGAGGAAGCCTTCCGCATTCTTCGCACTGATCTCGATGATCGCGAGGCCTTCAACGTCGTCCTGCGCGTCTATCGAGGCGGCGGCCTTGCCAAAGACGCCATCTATCTGCGCGGCCTGTTGCAGATCCTCGATCACTTGAGGGATGGCGGCAGCCTCACTCCGTTCTGGATCGGCAAGATCTCCGCCGCGCATTTCGGCGCGATCCAGGAACTCAACGCGCGCGGCCTGCTGCGGGCGCCGCGCCTCGAACCTGCGTTCCTCTCGTCCGACGCGGCGCGTCCGCGCCTCCGGAAAGCGATGGCGGGAATCGATCCGATCGATATGGTTGAAAGCTGAGGGGCCTCTACAATGCGCATTGCGTTCTTCGTCAATTCCATTGAAACCGAGACGCCGGGCTACACGACGACGGCGTTGGCGCTGGCTGCCGTCCAGCGCAGCCATTCCGTCGTCTATGTCGAGCCGGGCGATTTCATCTTGCGTCCCGATGATGATCTGGCTGTCAGCGTCGCGGTTCTGCCCGATGCTCCCTACAAGACATCAGGCAAGCTTCATGCTGCCCTGCAGGATGCCGCGAAGCAGAAGAAGACGGTCGCCATCAGCGACATCGACGTTCTGTTTCTGCGCAACGACCCGTCGCTGGATGGCACCGGCCGGCCATGGGCAGCCAATGCAGGCATCATGTTCGGTCGGCTCGCAGCTGAACGCGGCACGATCGTCGTCAACGATCCCGACGGTCTGGCGCAGGCACAGAGCAAGCTCTATTTGCAGTCTTTTCCCGAGGCGGTCAGGCCGGCGAGCCTGATATCGCGCAGCATCGCCGAGATCCGCGCCTTTATCGACAAACGGCCGAAGGGCTGCATCGTCAAACCGCTGCAAGGGTCGGGCGGCAAGAACGTCTTTCACATTGCCAAGCCCACCGATTCCAACCTCAACCAGATTTTCGAGGCGGCCAGCGGTGACGGCTATCTCATCGCGCAGGTCTACCTTCCGGAAGCCAAGGCCGGTGACGTGCGCCTGTTCCTGATGAACGGCCTGCCGCTGGTGCGCGACGGCAAATACGCAGCCTTTCGCCGCGTTCCAGCCAAGGGCGACGTCCGCTCCAACATCCATGCCGCCGGAACGGCCCGCAAGGTCAAGGTAACGGCAACGATGCTGGGCATTGCCGAAATGGTGCGCCCCAAATTGATCGGCGACGGCATGTTCCTGGTCGGTCTTGACATCGTCGGCGACAAACTTCTGGAGATCAACGTCTTCACGCCGGGCGGGCTGACCCGGCTCGCCGACATGTACGCGACCGATTTTGCCGCGAGCGTCGTCGCTGCCCTGGAAGAGAAGCGAACGCTGCGGCAAGCCTATGGCAAGGCCATGACAAATTCGCGGCTGGCGACGCTTTGAGGAGTGGTGGTAGCCGCGATCTGACCCGAAGCAGACATCCGCAGGTGAAGGCGTGCATGACTGCTTTGCGCCTATGTCGGCCGTAGAAGCAAGCTTTGCCGTCGCCCGAAAGTTGACATCGTCGGCGAACACGCTGTAGGGCGCGGTTGCGTGATTTCCCGACCATGCGGTGGGCCGAATTGAATGTCCCATTTTGTCGCGAAAGAGGACACTCTGAAACCTGGATTGAAGAACCACAGTCTGCCGTGGCCTACCGGCCGCAGCGTTGCTGTGGAGCGAGGGCTGCACGTAATTATGTCATTCTCCGAACGACCCAGAGCGACCGGCCCGTATGAGCGATTCCGGACACGAGTCGAAGGCGGGGATCATCTTTGAGCCGGTCAGCCTCAACCACATCAAGAAGGAGGATCCGCTGATCGGTCTCGTTTGCGTTCGGCGTAATCCAGCAGCGCCGATCCTCGCAGCAGAGCCCGGCTTCCGGATGCTCCTGGAGGTATTCAATCGCATATTCGGCGTCCACTTTTCTCGGTCCCGCGTCCACGGACATTTGCTCTTCTCCTCCTCATCTGCGATCGGCTAGGAACTATACTTGATTATGGCGGTGCGCGGCGCCATCACTGGAGCGCCTAAGAAGAGTCGGGCAGACGGTCGCGTCGGAAAAAGACCGAGAGCCGCGGACGCGCCTACAGGGATCAAAGACTGACCCTCGCAGCCGAGGATGGTCGCACCATCTCCAGACCTTGCGAAAACCCCCGCAAACGTCGCGTTCGACGCCCTTGGGGACGATGCCGATGTATCGGGAGGAAAGTCCGCCGCCAGGCGGTCCATGGATCTGACCGTCGTCACCCGCGGGCTTTCTCCGTCGCGCGAAGCTCCTGCAGCGCAAGCTCGCGCCTGGCCCTCGCATTGGACGCGACGCTCAGCTTGCCTCCTTGCGTCCATTGGGAGGGGGCGTTGTGAACCAAGCCCTACTGCCCGGGCTTGTGGGAAAGCCGATCCAGCGCATCTCGAAGCGCAGTGGCGGCACCGCCACGCTCGTCGGCGGACATCAGCTCCGGTTCAAGTTCCAGCCTGAAGTGCGGCAGCTCGGTTCGAACGGCGCGAGAAGCGCCCGCTAGATTGGCCTTCAGATCGATGACGCGGTAGGTGGCGACGGGATAGGCGATCCCCTTGACCTGGACGTGCCCCATCTCCTCACAATCGATCGTGTCCTTCACTTGCGCAAACGTCTCGTAGGAAATGAGGATGGCCCCCGGTGCCGCCTCCTGTTCCAGGCGCGAGGCGAGATTCACGGCGCCGCCGATTATCGTATAGTCCATCCGGTCCTCGCTGCCGAAATTACCGACGGTGCAGTAGTCGGTATGGATGCCGATGCGGCAGCGCAGCGGTGTTTCGATCCCCATGTCCCGCCATACTTCGGTAAGCTCGCTGATCCGCTTTTGCATGGCAAGCGCCATCTGTACGCAAGCCAGCGCGTCCTCCTTGACGCCGCGCGTCTCAGGGTCGCCGAAAAACATCAGGATCGCGTCGCCGACGTACTTGTCGATTGTGGCACCATGATCCGACGCGATTTTCGACATTTCCGTCAGGTAGTGATTGAGGAGCTGGGTGAGATCCTCGGACTCCATCTTGTCGGTGGTCTCGGTAAAGCCGGCGATGTCGGAGAAGCATATGGTCAGCTTCTTGCGCTGACTGGCGATTCTAACGTCTTGGCGGCCGGTGAATATCGAGCTGTACACTTGGGGCGCCAGATATTTGGCCAGCTTGCTGGAAAGCGCCTCTAGGGCAGTGGACTTCTCGGCGAGGTTCTCCTCCCTTTGCTTCAGCTCGGTGATGTCCGAATAGACGGCGACCGTGCCGCCGGCGCTGATCCGCCGCTCGCTTATCATGATCCATCGTCCGTCGCCCCGCCGCTGCGCCCAGGGTTCGCCAGGGTTGCGGTGCCGCCACAGGCGCTCGGCAACCCACTCATCGACCCGCCCCTCGGCATCCCTGATGTAGCCGCGCTCGGCGGATCGGCGAATGATCTCCTCGAATGCCGTGCCAGGGGTTAGCTCGGCCTCCAGACCGGCGTATAGCAGTTCGCGGTAGCGGCTGTTGCTAAGGACAAGCCAGTCCTCTCTGTCATAGAGAGCGAAACCTTCGGAAATGCTTTCGATGGCATCGACTAGCCGCTGACGCGCTTCTGCAACGTCGCGCAGGTTCTTTTCCTCGACCTCGACAGCGGTATCCCGGAAGAGGCTCAGTGCCTCGGCCAT
Organism: Mesorhizobium neociceri; assembly: GCF_013520985.1. Classification (GTDB taxonomy): domain Bacteria; phylum Pseudomonadota; class Alphaproteobacteria; order Rhizobiales; family Rhizobiaceae; genus Mesorhizobium; species Mesorhizobium neociceri. Next base: position 32,679 of record NZ_JACDTY010000020.1, read on the forward strand.
GCGCCCGATTTCGTCGCTGCCCGCGGCCGGCAGCGGCGCACGAAGATCGCCGCCCGCGATCGCGAGCATGCCCTGGCTCACCGCTCCCAGACGGGCGAGAAGGCTGCGGTCGACATAGAGCCAGACGACCAGAACCGAGCTCAACAGGCTGAGAAAGGCGGAGCCGAGGACAACTCCGGTGCCGTAGCGCTGGACGAGCGCGGCTTCGCGACCGGAGGCAGCGATCTCGCGGTCCGCTGCTGCGACAAGACGGTCGACGGCAGCGGTGAGACTGCGCGACAGCCGATTGTTTTCGGCCAGAAGCTTTTCGCCCTGCGCGAGGACCGCAAGCTCCTCCTCCCGTGCCTTCGGGATGCTGTTCTCACCATCGGTTAGCGCCTTGAACTCGTCCACCCGCTGCCGGAAACGGGTCTGCAGCTTTTCGTCGATCTCCGAGGAAGCCGTTTCCAGAGCGGCAAGCGAGCGGCGCAGCGGAAACAGGATCAACGCCAGGTCGCCCCGCGTCGGCGCGGTCGCGGCCTTCACCAGCGCGTCGTTGACCGCCGAGATCTCCAGCAGCGCCTTCTGCTGGGGGATGTAAGCCGCAATCGCCTGGACCAGGTCGGCCATTGCCGCTGCGCGTCGATCGGGCGACAGCGACGTATCGGCCGCGACCGCCCGCCATTGCGGGAGCCTAGAATCCATCACCAGGATGCCGGTGGCCAGAAGGCGGTGGCTTCCGGTGGTCGTCGCGGCGAGGCGGTTCAGGAGCTCCTCCTTGCGGGCGACCACATCGAGCCGGGCGACAACCAGAGAGTCGAGCTCCTTCAGGTTGCGCCTCAGAACAACCGCGGCTTCCTCGATCTCAGCCAAAGGCACTGTGCCCAGCGTGGCATCCCTGAGGTCCGTGCGCAGGGCCTCGAGGCGGGACATCTCGAGCGCGACGGCAGCCGAGACCTCGCTGTGCTGAGCCCTGCTTGTCGCCGCCAGCACCGATGGCGCGGCGGCAGCGACCCGTTCGGCCTGGCGCGACAGCTGGAGGGAGGCCAACGCCGACGGCACCCGATCCGTGGTAATTCGGTCGACGACGTCGCCGACTTGGAGGAAGGCATAAAGCGCCGCAGCGGTTGCCAGCACCGCAAGGGCGCTGATCCCGAAAAAGGCAAGCAACAGCCGGCCGCGTATGCCGAGGCGTTCAAGCATCGCGGTGAGTCGCAACAATCCAGCCACACTGGTCTGCATCAGACTAGACGTCTCAGGCGGCACGCCGGCGTTCGGCGAACCCTATTCAACCGGCACGTACTCCCCGCCCCGCCAGACGTACCAAACCCAGCTCTGCCTCGTGAGGTCGCCCTTGTCGTCGAAATCGACCCGGCCAATGACGGTGTCGAATTCCTGTTCGTGCAGTGTCGCGATGACCGCCTTCGGCTCCAGCGAACCTGCCTTCGCGACCGCCTGGGCCCAGACCTGGACCGCGCAATAGCTCAACAGCGTGTAACCCGCGGGCTCGAAGTTCTCCACACGGAACTGCTCCACGATCGCGGCCGCGCCGGCATTTCGCCGCGGGTCCGCCGGGAAGGTGAATAGGGTTCCCTCCGCCGCTGAGCCTGCGATCAGGGCAAATTCCTCGGTAGCCAAGGCATCTCCGGATATGAGCTGAACCATGTAGCCGCGGCCGTGTGCAGCGCGAGCAATCAGCGCAACCTCGGCATGATACCCACCCACATACAAGGCTGAGACGCCGGCGGTCTGCAACGCAGCGACCTCGGCTGAATAGTCATCCTTCCCGGGCGTGTATGCGTCGTAAACAGCTTCAGTCACGCCCCGTTTGTTCAGCTGCTTCCTGGTCTCGTCGGCGAGACCCTTCCCATAGGTCGAATTGTCGTGAAGGATTGCAATCTTCTTGTTGCCCCAGCGATCGGCAAGGTAGTTGCCGGCGATGAAACCTTGTGCGTCGTCGCGGCCAATGGTGCGGAAGACATTGCCACGGCCCTGTTCGGTCAGCTGCGGATTGGTCGAGCCTGGGGATATTTCGACGACGCCCGCCTCCTCGTACACTTTTGATGCGGGGATCGAGGCCCCGGAGCAATAATGCCCGACGACGAGCACTACCCCGTCAGCCACCAGCTTCTGGGCGGCCGCGACCGCTTGCTCGGGATCGCAGAAATCGTCGACCGAGATGAGCCTGACCTTCTGGCCGAGCACGCCGCCCGCCGCGTTGACGTCGGCCACCGCCATCTCCGCGCCGCGCTGTCCCTGCTCGCCGATCCAGGCAAGCCGTCCTGTCATCGCAGCCGAGACCCCGATCAGCACCTCAGACCGCGCGGAACTGAACATGGCCGCGAGAACTAGGATCGCTATGGCGATGATGCGGTGCATGTGTGCACCCCCTGTGGACAGTATCTTACGCTAATCCCGTCAGAGCCGACAGCCCCTGCGGCAAGCGCGAGTGTCTCGGATGCTATTACAGTGCAATTGCGAAGCGATCCTTCACTTGATTGGCGTGTCATAACTCCGTTCGCTGAGGTCGGAATCGCGCGCCAAATCCAGGCATTCCACTGGCCGGAGTGAACATCGTGATTGGGTCAGGTAGTGACGATGCTAACGCCGAGCATAATGTCCGCTCTGAAGATTCGCATTCTGAAGCTGCCAGTCCGCTACGGCCCAAACTGGACGCTCCTTGTCTGCGCTAAGCGTCGGCAGATAGCGCTTAGCGGCCTTTCAGACGACCGGCTTCGAAATATCTGTTGCCACCCGTCTCGGCCATTGGCGGCAGCCCGCTATTCGAGCTCCGACTCTAATGCCTCAAAATCTTGCTCAGAAAAGCGCGGCTGCGGTCGGTCTTGGGGGCGGAGAAGAACTCCTCCGGCGTGCCGCTTTCGACGATGGCGCCGGCATCCATGAACACCACGCGCTGGGCGACCTTGCGGGCAAAGCCCATTTCGTGCGTCACCACCATCATGGTCATGCCTTCCTCGGCCACCGCCACCATGACGTCGAGCACTTCGGAAATCATCTCGGGGTCGAGCGCCGAGGTCGGCTCGTCGAACAGCATGATTTTCGGCCGCATGCCGAGACAGCGCGCGATCGCCACGCGCTGCTGCTGGCCGCCGGAGAGCTGTGAGGGATAGGCATCGACCTTGTCGGCAAGGCCGACCTTGGCCAGCAGTTCGCGCCCAGCCTGCTCGGCCTCGGCGCGCGCGATCTTGCGCACATGGATCGGCGCCAGCGTTACATTTTCCAGCGCCGTCTTGTGTGGGTATAGGTTGAACGACTGGAAGACGAAACCGATCTCGGTGCGCAGTTGCGTCATGTTGGTGGCGGGATCGCCGAGGCGCTGGCCGTCGACGATGAGGTCGCCATCCTTGATCGCCTCCAGGCCGTTGATGCAGCGGATCAGCGTGCTCTTGCCGGAGCCGCTCGGGCCGCAGACGACGACCACTTCGCGCGGCTCGACGCTCAGCGTGATGTCCTTCAGCACGTTGAGCGTGCCGAACCATTTGCTGACACCGCGAAAGTCGATCATGCCGGTTTTGGTCGGGCTTGGCGTGCTCATGTTCGTGCGCCCTTTGGGTTCGATGTCACAGCTGCACCTCGCCATGGGCAGCACCCATGCGGCGCTCGAGCCGGCGGGCGAGCATGATCAGCGGGTAGCAGACGATGAAATAGCCGACGCCGACCAGAAAGAAGACCAGCAGGCCATTGGGCACACGCTGCACCACCAGCCAGCCAACGCGGGTGAGATCGGTCAGCCCGATGGCCGAGACGACGGAAGAGTCCTTGATCAGCAGCACATATTGCCCGACCAGCGGCGGCAGCACGATGCGCATCGCTTGCGGCAGCACCACCTGGCGCATGCGCTGCCAACGCGACAGGCCGGATGCAAGGGCTGCCTCGACCTGGCCAGTCGGCACCGAGCGGATGCCGGCGGCGACGATCTCGCAGATGAAGCAGGCGGCCAGGTTGGTGAGCGCGATGATGCCGGCGGTGAAGGCGTCGAGCTCGATGCCGAATTCCGGCAGGATGAAGAAGATCAGGAAGATCTGAACCAGGAACGGTGTGCCGCGGATCAGGTCGACCCAGGCGCCGATCACGCTCGAGATCAGCCGGTTGCCACCGGTGCGCAAGATGCCGAGGCCGAAGCCGAGCGCCGTGCCCAGCACCAGGCTGATCAGCGACAGCATCACCGTCATGCCGAGGCCGCGCACGGCGAGGGGATAGCTGCCGGCGAGGCTTTGCAGCTGCTGCCAGATCATGTGCTGCTCCTTGCCGGCTGCAGGCCGAGCCAGCGACTGGACAGCCCCGCCAGTCCTTTGAGGCAATAGTAGAGCAGCAGGTAGAAGGCGGCGATGGTGATGAAACCTTCCGCCGGCATGAAGCGGTCAGATGCGAGCAGCTGGCCGGCGCGCGTCAGTTCGGAAACCGAGATCAGCGACAAGAGTGCCGAATCCTTGACCAGCACGATCGCCTGGCCGAGCAGCGGCGGGATCGTCACCTTGAAGGCTTGCGGCAGGATGACCAGGCGCATGCGCTGGACATAGGTCATCCCCGAGGCGACGCCGGCCTCGACCTGGCCGCGCGGGATCGACAGGATGCCGGCGCGAATGATTTCAGCGACATAGGCGCCGCTGTTCAGCGACAAAGCGAGGATGCCGACGACGAGCTCGGGCAGGACGAAGCCGAGACGCGGCAGGCCGAAATAGAGGAAGTAGAGCTGCGCCAGCAACGGGGTGGCGCGCACGGCGTCGATATAGGCCTTGGCCGGAATGCGAAACAGCTGGGCGCGCTGCAGGTTCATGGCGGCGAGCACGATGCCGACCGCGAGCGCGCCGGCAAAGGACAGCGCCGACAGCCAGACGGTCGTGATCAGACCCTGGCCGAACAGCGGCAGATATTCGACGATAGTGCGGAAGCTGAAGTTTTCGAGCATGGGCGCACGGCGGGGAAAGAGGGAAGGGCGAATAGCGAGTAGCGAGTAGCGAATAGCGAATAGCGAATAGCGAAGTCGGGAGCAGCAAAGCCTGGCCGGAACGGCCATTCCCTATTCGCTACTCCCTATTCGCTACTCGCTAATTCCTTAGTGATCCTTCTTCCAGGCGTCGGAATTCACCCAGTAGTCGAGGTTCTTCTGCAGGCGGCCGTCGATCGTGACCTGGTTGAGGAACAGGTTCATCCAGATCAACAGGTCCGGCTCGTCATAGCGGGTGGCGAAGGCAAGCGGCTCCTTCGACAGGAGATCCGGCATGATGGTGAAGGTGCCGGCGGGATAAGCAGTCGACTGACCCGTGACCGCCGAGACGTCGTTGACGCCGCAATCGGCCTGGCCGTTGTTGACGGCGTCGAGCAGCAGCGGACCGCCGCCCTTGTAGCTCTTGATGTCGGCATCCGGGAAGGCGTTCTTGGCTTCCTTTTCGCCGGTGGCGCCCAACAGCACGGCGATCTTGGTGCCCTTGGCCTTGCAGTCCTCGGTGGTCTTGAACTTGCTGTCGGCCTTGGTGAACACGGTGCTGCCCGTATACATGTAGGGCGTCGTGAAGGCGACCTTCATGCCGCGTGCCAGCGTCGGCGTCATGTCGGCGACCAGCAGGTCGGCCTTGCCCGAGAGCAGCGCCGGGATCAGCCCGTCCCAGTCATAGTCGAGGAAGGTGATCTTGACGCCCATTTCCTTGGCCATCAGCTCGGCGAGTTCGACCGAACTGCCGGTGCGTTCGCCATTGGCGCCGACCAGCGAGAAGGGCGGTCCTTGCGTCTGCACCGCGACGCGCAATTCGCCGCGCTTGGTGATCTCGTCGAGCGTTCCGGCGCTGGCCGCCGTTGCAAGGCCCGCAAGTGCAAGTCCGGCGATAAAAAGTCTGGCAATCTTCATGTGGCATTCCTCCCTGTTGTAGCTGTTGTTTTGCCCGCGGAGTCCCTTGGGCTCTTTTTGAGCGGCAGCACCGTTTGCCGGCGGCAGCCACCGTTCGAAAATCCTCAGTCCCAGGCCACCGTTTCGGCAACCCTGATGCCGCGCCTGCCCAGTTCGTCGAAGAAGCTGGTGTCGGGCACATGCTGCAGCGGGTTCAAAAGCCCTGGCGTGGTGATCTCGCGCCGCGCCAGCATCTGCGCCACGATGCTGGCGGGGTAGCCGACGCCGAGGCTCATGCCGAACAGGCCGGAGCCGAGGTCGCGTTCGATGATCAGGTCCGACGTCACCGTCTTGGCGCGACCGCCCTCAAGGCCTGAAAAGACATTGCGCATCACGCAAAGGTCCTTCTCGTCGGCGCCATACTGCAGTTGCGGGCCAAGCAGCCGGCCGAGAAATTCGCGCGGGCTGGCGCTAGTGCCGGGCACCTTGTCTTCGGAGAGGAAACCGAGCTCCTTCAGCGGCGCCCAGAACGCCGACCAGCCCGGCCAGCGCAGCGTGTAGCGACCCGAGCGCTGCAGCCCCTTGGCAGCGGCCAGCATCTCGACATAGTGCAGCGCGTCGCCATTGGGGAAAGCTTCCAGCCGGCCGAGCCCCGCGACCTCGATCTCGTGGATGAAGCGGTTGTCGTGCTGCTGGCCCGCCGACACTTCGACGCGTTTGCCGTCCTCGATCATCACGCTGTCGCGGTTCTGGCTGACCAGAACCATGTCGAAGTTCCAGCTCACCTTGTAGCAGAGGGGCTTGGCCATCGCCTTAGGCTCGGGGATGCCGCCACAATAGGAATCGATTGAAGAAATTGTGTCGAACTGCTTTGCGGCGCGCGCGTAAAGCACGAGGTCGATGCCGGGGTCGAGCCCGCATTCGGTCATGATCGAAACGCCGGCCTTTTGCGCCTCCGGCGCCAGATCGGCAATCGCCTTGCCGTAGTTGGTGGTGACCAGCGGCGTGCGCGTCGCGATCGCCGCCTGCACCGCCTCGCGCATCAGCGGCTGCGGCAGGAGATCGATGACGGCGTCGACGTCGGCCACAACAGTGGCAAGCGCCGGACCGATCGGTCCTTCAGGCACCACGAAACGCACGCGGGAAAGATCGGTCAGGCCGGTAAGCCGGGCAGGGCCGTCGGCTGCTGTGTCGACACAGACGATTTCCTCGACGCCGGCGCTGGCGACGAGATCGGCGATGGCCGCGCGGCCCTGCAGGCCGAGGCCGCCGAGAACCGCTATTCTCATGTCGGTTCCTTGCGCGCTGGGATGTCTTCCGACCAGCAGCCTTCGGGAAGGCTGACCCATTTGTTGCAGGAGGCCATGACGACGAAGGTCTCGCTGCGCACCACTTCGCCGGGAATGCCGGCGCCCGGGATCAATTCGCTGGTGATGCGGTAGAGGTCGGCGACATCGCCGGCGACGGTCACGTCGACGATGATATCGAAGCGTCCGGTAACCACGGAGGCCGAGTTGACGAAAGGCAGTTCGGCAATGCGCTGCGCCAGCTCGCGGGCGCGGCCTCGGCCTTGGGCATTGATGCCGACAATGGCCGAGATCAGCTCCGGGCGCTCGGTCAAATTCAGCAGCCCGACGATCTTCAAAAGGTTGCGATCGAGCAGATTGCGCAGCCGCGAGCGCACCGTCGGCACCGAGATCGCCATCGTCTCGGCGATCCGGTTGATGCCGGGCTGGGCATCCTGCGACAACAGCTTGACCAGCCGTCGATCGGTTTGATCGAGATGCTCACGCAAGGCTATACTTTCATAAAGGAGAAAAATGGAAGACAATTTCTTCCTGATATGAAAATAGCCTATGAGAAATTTTTAATAACAGCAAGAGCGGAATTATCGCTCGCTGTTGTGCCAGCTTCGAGAAGATGGCGATCTCCCCCGAGGGCGAGGTCACCTGTCATCGACGCATTCGTCAGTCGCTACGCTGATCGGCTGGCCCGGAAGATCGCCACAGCAGCCGCCGTCAGCGCCGCATTGCCGGAGGCCACGGTGCCATCCGGCAGCCCCTTGCCGTCCTCCAGCCCGACGCGCGTCGACCAGTTGCGCTCCGCCGCACGGCGCACGAACGGCCAGACCGTGGCGTCGGCGCCATGCAGCAGGATCGCCCGCCGGATGCCGGCGCGCTCCAGCACCTTTTCGATTCCGTCCGAAACGGCAAACGCCTCGTCCAGCGTCTGCTCGGAAATCTCAATCAGGATACGCAGAACGCGCCCGCCATGGTCGAGGCTGACCAAACGCTCGGCGTCGGCGACTGAAGCCAGACCGGCTTCGATGCCGATGCCACGCTGCCGCAGGCTCTCCATGACGATCGGGGCTGCCGTCTCGCTGAGATTGACTGAGGCATAGTCCGGCAATTCGTGCCAGCCGGCGATGGCGACCAGCGTGCTGACATCGTCGTTCTCGATCCAGGCGCCGGTGGAGACGCCGATCAGCGTGCCGGGGCAGGCGCGGCGCAGCGCAGCAATCGTCGGATCCATCGCTGCCGGCGAAAGGCTCTCTCGCTTGTCGGCTCCGCGGGCATGGACATGCAGCTCGGCCGCACCGGCTGCGACAGAGGCCACGCCATCGCGCGCCATGGCGTCTGCGTCGAGCGGCAGCGTGGGATGAAAATCGGCGGAGCGCGCGCCGTTGATACAGGCCTGGACGATCATGGCGGTGGTTCCTGTTTGCGACGAGCCTAACGCAGGGCGGAGAAAACCGGAATCGCGTTAGCGAAGTCTCCTGACAGGTAGGCCGCGATCCGTCGCGCCCCCCTCTGTCCTGCCGGACATCTCCCCCACGAGGGGGGAGATCGGCAGCTTTGGCGCCGGCCATCTTTCTGCAACGTTGATGATTGGCGAAAGCGGGCGCGACATCTGATCTCCCCACAAGTGGGGGAGATGGCCGGCAGGCCAGAGGGGGGCGCCGTAGAGTGCCAGCTTGGCAGGCGCCTGTGTTAATGCGCCAAGCGTCTCGTCATCACGGAGCGAGCGCTTTCAAGGCCATCGTGGCGGCGCGGTATTCGACGAAATCCTTTGGACAGTCGCTGACGGCAAGCCGGTAAAGCCGCAGAGCGTCTTCGGTGTGTCCTTGCAGTCGGTCGAGCTCCGCAGTGTAGAGATTGGCCTCGCAGACCTGGCCGGTTTTTGTGGCCGGGTCCGGATTGTCGGCGGCGGCCAGCGCCTCCACCGGTGTCTGTTCGCCAAGCAGCATGCGCACCACCGGCGCCGGCCATTTCGTCATATCGAGCTTGTCTGTGGCCTCCCGCAGATGGCTCGGCGCGCCGGCGCGACGTTCGGCAAGGTCGAGCCAGATGGCGGAATAGGCATCGTCAGGTTCAAGGGCGGCCGTTCTGCGAAAATCGCTTTGCGCTTCAGTCGCCGCGCCGAAATAGAAATAGACAAAGCCGCGGTCTTGATAAGCAGAGGCGAAACTTGGATCGAGGCTGATCGCCTGACCATAGTCAATGATCGCCTTGCCGTTGTCGCCCTTGGCCAGCCAGACCCTGGCCCTGTCGCTATGGAACGCTGCGTTCCTGGCGTCGAGACTGATTGCGCGGTTGAGGTCGTCGATGGCGTGGTCGTAGTCTGCCTTCCTGTACCAGGCGACACCCCGACTGGCATATACCAAGGCGTCGGCCGGATCGAGCTTGGCCGCTTGGGCGAAGTCGTCGAAGGCACGCTCATAGTCCCCCTTGTCAGCCCAGGCGATGCCTCTGTTGAGGTAGGGATTGACCAAATTCGGATCGAGGGCGATTGCATGGTTGTAATCGGCGATGGCGCGATCGGGGTAGCCCTTGCGCGCCCAAGCCAATCCTCGATTGGAGAACGGCATGGCGAGTTTCGGATTGAGCCTGATCGTCTGCTCGAAATCTGCAAGGGCGCGATCGTTATCGCCCTTTGCCGCCCACACCAGGCCTCTGTTGTTGTAGGCGTCGCTGTAGTTCGGGTTGATCGCGATGGCCTGATCATAGTCGGCAATGGCGCCGTCATTGTCGCCGGCGCCGGATCGGGCGTAAGCTCGCGCATAGTACGCGACGGTGAGTTTCGGATCGAGGCTGATGGCGGTGTCGAAATCCGCCAGCGCGCGGTCATGGTCGCCCTTGCTCGACCAGGCGAGGCCTCTGTTGTAGCGGACGGTGGCATCCCTTGGATCGACCGCGATGACCTCGTTGAAGTCCGCAATGGCGCCGTCATAGTCGCCCTTTTCCGAGCGGGCATTGCCGCGCCGGTAGTGGGCATGCGAATTCTTTGGATCGAGACGGATCACGCTCTCATAGTCGGCCAGCGCCCGCACGCTGTCGCCCTTGCTGCTCCATGCATCGGCCCGGTCGTTAAGCGAAGCGGCGTCGTTCGGGTCGAGCCTGAGCGCCTGGTCGAAATCGGCGATGGCGCGTTCTTTGTCGCCTTTTTCTGCCCAGGTCAGGCCACGGTTGTGAAAAGCCCTGCCGTCATTGGGATTGAGGTCGATCGCCTTGTCATAGTCGGCAAGGGCAAGCTCGCTTTCGCCTTTGTAGGAATGGGCGGCGCCACGGCTGTAGTAGTGTTTGCCATCCTTCGGATCGAGGTCGATCGCCTTGCCGTAGTCGGCAATGGCCTTGTCGAACTCCTCCTTGGCTATCCACGCAAGTCCTCGAAAGCTGTAGGCGTCGATGTAGTTCGGATCGAGGCTGATTGTCCGGTTGTAGTCTTCGATGGCGCGCTCGAAATCGCCCTTCTTGTACCAGGTGGTCCCGCGGCTTGTGTAGATCCTGACATCTGTCGGATCGAGCTCGATCGCCTTGTCATAGTCGGCAAGGGCAAGGTCATCCTCATCGTTATAGGAATGGGCGGAGCCACGGTTGTAGTAGTATTCGCCATTTTGCGGATCGAGATCGATCGCCTTGTTCAGGTCGGCGATGCCCTTGTCGTAGTCGCCCTTCAAGACCCAACTGAGGCCGCGTCTGGAATAGCCGCTGGCGACCGTCGGATCGATATCGATATACGCGCTGTAGTCGGCGATGGCGCGATCGTAATCCTGGCGCTGCGCCCGCGCATTGCCGCGCTTGAAAAAGGCGGTGGCCCGGTTGGCCGGCGGCTCGGTCATGTCCTCGATCATGCGGGTGCAGGCGGCTATCCGCACCGCCGGCTCGACCTCATAGTCGCTGACGCAATCGCTGCTGGCGGCGAGCGCGGGCAGGGCTGGGACAAGCAAGACCGCAACGCCGGCCAGCGACCGCCAGAAAAGCCACTTCCGAACCAGCCCGGTCAACTCGCCCCCCCACGTCATAGACGGTCTCGCAGCGACAGCGCGCCGCGCAGACTGACTGTAATCGATGGGAATTTTTGGGCAATGGCGCCGCTCGGGCTGTCTCAGTCTTCGTCGGTCCAGATCAGACGCAGCAGGCGCAGCAGCGTTGCGCGCTCTTTTTTTGTCAGCCGCTGCAGGAACCGGTCCTCGTGGTTGCGAACCTGCCCCCGCCATGCCGGCATGGCGGCTTTGGCTGCCTTGGTCAAAGCGAGCACCTGCATGCGTCTGTCCTGCGCATGGTCGTCGCGTTCGACCAGGCCGCGCTCCTCGAGTTCGGCAAGCAGCGGTGCCATGTTGGCGCTTTTCATGCCGAGCAGACGGCAGAGTTCGGCAGCGCTGATGCCGGGTCGCTCGTCGATGAGTGCCAGCATGCCGTAGGTGACGGGGCGCAGCGCCGCATCGGCCAGCTCGACCGTGAAATCATTGAGCGCCAGGGCCGAAGCGCGCCGGAGATTGTAGCCGATCTGCGCGTCGAGCCTGTCTTCGGGCGCGACCCCCTTGCCGGAACCGGTGCGATTTGCAGTCTCGTTCATGCTGCAATCGATCGCCGTGATCAAAACCCTTGTCAAGCAAAAAAGACTATGCAACATAGCGATTATAAAAGCTATGTAGCATAGCGATTAATGCGAGGAGGAGCACGGCTCTTCGCTTGCCATGCACGACCGCAAACCGGAGGAGAGTTGCCATGACCGAAGAGACCGTAGCCTTCGACATCGAGGACGGCATCGCCTGGGTGCGCTTCAACAGGCCTGAAAAGCGCAACTGCATGAACCCGGCGCTCAACCGGCGCATGATGGAGGTGCTCGATCAGCTGGAATACCGCGACGATGTCGGCGTGCTGGTGTTGTCGGGCGAAGGCAATGCCTGGTCGGCGGGCATGGACCTCAAGGAGTATTTTCGCGAGACCGAAGCCAAGGGCCTCGGCGCCGTCCGCAAGGCACAAGGCGAAGCCTATGGCTGGTGGCGGCGGCTGCGCTGGTATCGCAAGCCGACCATCGCCATGGTCAATGGCTGGTGCTTTGGCGGCGGCTATGGCCCGCTGTTTGCCTGCGATCTCGCTTTCGCCGCCGACGAGGCGCAATTCGCTTTGTCCGAAATCAATTGGGGTATCCTGCCCGGCGGCGGCGCCACCAAGGTGGTGGTCGATCTCCTGTCGATGCGCGACGCCATGTACCACGCACTGACCGGCGAACTCATCGACGGCAGGAAGGCGGCGGCCTGGAAGCTGGTCAATGAAAGTCTGCCGCTGGAAAAGCTGAAAGCGCGCGTCACCGAAGTGGCGAACATTTTGCTGAAGAAAAACCCGGTCGCTCTGAAGGCGACCAAGGACGCTATCCGCCGCGTCGGCGAGATGACCTACGACAATGCCGAGGACTATCTGGTGCGCGCGCAGGAGGCGGCCAATTCCTACGACAATGACGGCCGCAAGGAAGGCATCCGCCAGTTCATCGACGAGAAGAGCTACAAGCCCGGCCTCGGCGCCTACGACAAGGCAAGGTGAGACATTCGATCGGGGAGGAGATGCGAGATGCCGGCCTGGACGACGCCTGATCCAGTGGCCTTGCATGCCGCGACGCAGCCGGACCGCATCGCTTGCGTCGACCTCGCTTCCGGCCGGCGCTGGACATACAGCAGGCTCGATGAAGCCATCCAGCGCGCTGCCGCCGTGCTCGAAAGCGGCTACGGCATCGGGCCGGGTCAGCGCATCGCCACCGTCGCCCGCAACAGCGCCGACCTGCTGATCCTGCAGCAGGCCGCCATGCGGCTCGGCGCCGTCTTCGTGCCGGTGAACTGGCGCCTCGCTGCGCCTGAGCAACAGGCGATCCTTGCCGATTGTGATCCCGCGCTGCTGCTGCACGATGCTGCGTTTGAAATGGTGCCGCCCAAGGACTGCATGACGGTCAAGGTCGCTGATTTTGCGGCGGCGGTGGAAGCGCAGGCGCCGGCGCCGCGCCGGCCTTTGCCGCCGGCCGATCAGCCATCGATCATCCTCTACACATCGGGCACGTCGGGTCGCCCCAAGGGCGTCATCATCACCGAGGCCAACGCCTTCGCCACCGCCGTGAATTTCGGCCTGCTGGGGCGGGTCGGCAATGCAAGCGTCTTCCTCTGCGACGCGCCGATGTTCCATGTCATCGGCCTCATCACCAGCCTGCGCCCGCCTTTGCTGCAAGGCGGCACCGTGCTGATCTCGCCCGGCTTCGAGGCCGCTGTCACCAACCGCCGCCTGGCGGACCCCGAGCTCGGCGTCACCCACTATTTCTGCGTGCCGCAAATGGCCAAAATGCTGCGTGACGATGCCGCGTTCTCGCCAGCAAGCTGGACCACGCTGACCGCCATCTTCACCGGCGGCGCGCCCAATCCCGCTGCCGACATCCTCTGGTGGCTGGAGCAGGGCGTGCGCATGGTCGACGGCTTCGGCATGACCGAGGCCGGCACCGTGCTTGGCATGCCGGTCGAGGCCGGCCAGATCGCCCGCAAGGCGGGCTCCGCCGGGCTGCCGGCGCCGTCGCTGTCCCTGCGCATGGTCGACGAAGATGGCCACGACGCCGCAGCCGGCGAGGCGGGCGAAATATGGCTCAGCGGACCCAATGTCACGCCGGGCTACTGGAACCGGCCGGACGAGACCGCGCAGGCCTTCACATCGGATGGCTGGTTCCGCACCGGCGACATTGCGCGCCGGGACGAAGACGGCTTCGTCACCCTTGTCGACCGCCGCAAGGACATGTTCATTTCGGGTGGCGAGAACGTCTATCCGGCCGAGGTCGAGATGGCGCTGCTCGATCACCCCGACATTGCCGAAGCAGCCGTCATTGGCATCGCCGACGAGCGCTGGGGCGAGGTCGGCCGCGCCTTCGTCGTATTGAAATCCGGTCGTGCTCTCGACCCGGCATCGCTTGCGGCGCACTGTGCCGCTCGCATCGCCCGCTACAAAGTGCCGAAGGAATTTCTGCCCATCGAGGCGCTGCCGCGCACCGCCTCCGGCAAGATCCAGAAACACATTTTGCGCGGCTGGCGGTGAGCTGGAGCATCACCGCCATCCTTCATTGCATGCGCGCTTTGGCCACGTCGGCCGGCGTGATGGCGGATTGCTTGCCGCCGAAATGCGCCAGCACATAGTTGCCGAGCGCCGCGATCTCGACATCCGAATAGGCATTGGCGAAAGCCGGCATCGCCTGCTTGCCGAGCGGCGTCGTCATATGCGCGCCCTTCAGGATGACCTGGATGAGGTTGGTGCCATCGGGATCGTTGACCGTGCGGCTGCCGCGCAGGGCCGCATAGGGTGTCTGCAGCCCTTCGCCGTTCCAGCCGTGACAGCTGGCACAGGCGCCCTGGAACAGCTTCAGGCCGAGCCCGCTTTGCGCCACCGAATCCGCAGAGGGCGCGTAGGCGATGGACGTCGTCAGTGTTGCCGGCGGCTCCGCTTCGACGATCGCCTTGTCGCTGCTTGTCTGAGGCGGCACGGTTTTCACGTAGGCGACGATCGCCTTGATGTCTTCCGGCGTCAAATGGCGCAGGCTGTAGTCGACGGCTTCGCCCATGCTGCCGGTGGCCGAACCGCGCCCGTCCGCATGGCCCTTGGACAGATAGTCGAACAGTTGTTCGTCGCTCCAGCTGCCGATGCCGGTCGTCTTGTCCGAGCTGATATTATAGGCCTTCCAGCCCTGCAATTCGGCGCCGGCGAACTTCTTGCCGTTGTCCAATCCATAAAGCAGGTTGCGTGGCGTGTGGCATTCGCCGCAATGCGCCATGGCTTCGACCAGATAGGCGCCGCGGTTCCATTCTGCGCTCTGCTTTTCGTCTTGCGACAGCGGACCGTCGGGAACGAACAACAGGTTCCAGAACCGCAGGACATAACGCTGGTTGAACGGGAAGCTCAGATCGTTCTTCGGCGCCTCGGCGTGCACCGGCGGCAGGCTGAACAGATAGGCTTTGATCGCCAGCGCATCTTCCGTGGTCATCCTGGCATAGGCGGCATAGGAAAAGGCCGGGTAGAGATTGCGGCCCTGGCTGTCGATGCCTTGATGCAGCGCGCGCACGAATTCCGCGTCGCTCCAGTTGCCGATGCCGGTTTCCTTGTCGGCGGTGATGTTGGGGGAATAGACGGTGCCGAACGGCAGCTTGAAGGCAAGGCCGCCGGCATAGGGTTGGCCGCCTGATGTTGTGTGGCAGGCGGCGCAATCGGCCGCGCGCGTCAGATATTCGCCGCGCTCGATCAGCGCCTGGCCGGTCGGCAGTTTTGCCGCCGCCACGGAGACGTCCGGCAGCGGCGCCGGCTTGAACAGGAAGATCGCAACGCCGGCGGCGATGACCACCACGATAGCAAGGAGGATGCGGACCAAGAGGATGCGGACCAATCTTCTCATGGCTTGGCCCTCACAGCGCTTCGGCTTCGGTTTCGACGCCGGTCTCCGGGCGCTCCTTGCTGTTCACCAACGCCGCCAGCAGGGGCGCTGCCAGCGGCGGCACCATCGAGACGCTGGTCTTGTCGGCGCCGTCGCTCTTCAGCTGGTTGCGGTCGATGGGCAGGCTGCGCAGGCGTTTTCCCGTTGCCGCAAAGATCGCGTTGGCAAGGGCAGGGCCGGCCGAAACCGTTGCCGTCTCGCCGATACCGCCAGGCGATTCCAGGCTCTTGACGTGATAGACCTCGATCTTCGGCGCCTCATTGTTGCGCAGGATGCGGTAGTCGTGAAAATTGCTCTGGTCGACGCGGCCATTGCTGAAGGTGATGCCGCTGTAGAGCGCCGCCGACAGGCCGAAGATCAATCCGCCTTCGATCTGTGCCTCGACCGTGTTGGGATTGATGGCGATGCCGCAATCGACGGCGACCACCGCGCGCTGCAGCGTGATTTCGCCGGCCGCTGAAACCGAGATCTCCAGCACCGCGGCCATGTAGCTGCCGAAGGCATCGTGCAGGGAAATGCCGCGGCCGCTGCCGGCTGGAAGCGGCGAGCCCCAGCCGGATTTCTCGGCCGCAAGCTCGAGAACGCCCGCGGCCCGCGGCTGGTTTTTGGTCAGCGCCCGGCGATACTCCACAGGATCCCTGCCCACCGCATGGGCGAGTTCGTCCATGAAACTTTCGACCACGAAGACATTGTGCGTCGGTCCGACGCCGCGCCACCAGGTGATCGGCACCGGCGGATCCTCGCGCACCCAGTCGACCTGGATGACGGGCAGGTCATAAGGTGGTTTGGCGGCACCCTCGACGGCATCGTCGTCCAGCTTGTCCTGCGGCCAGCCGCCCGGAATGTAGTTGCCGAGCACCGAGCCGCCGGCGACATGATCGATCCACACCGCCGGCAGGCCGTCGGCGCCGAGACCGGCTGATATCCGGTCGTAATAGGTGGGCCGGTAAAGATCGTGCTGGATGTCTTCTTCGCGCGTCCAGATGACCTTGACCGGGTAGCTCACCTGTTTGGCGATCGCCACCGCCTGGCCGACGGATTCGGCGACCAGCCGGCGGCCGAAACCGCCGCCGATCAGGTGATTGTGCACGATGATCTTGTCTAGCGGGAAGCCCGTGACCTGTGCCGCCCAGCCTTGCGCCTGTGTGGGCACCTGGGTGCCGACCCAGATCTCGCATTCATCGGCGCGCACATGCACGACGCAGTTGATCGGCTCCATCGGCGCATGCGCGAGGAACGGCAGCTCATAGCTTGCCTCGACCGTCTTGACGGCGGCTTTCAGCGCGCCGGCGACGTCGCCTTCCTGGCGCGCCATGATCGGCGTCTTCTGCTGGGACGCAGCCTTCAGCGTGGCCATCATATCGGCGCTTGAAAGCTTGGCGTTGACGCCTTCGTTCCAGGTGATGCTAAGCGCCTCGAGACCCTTCTTGGCGGCCCAGAAATGATCGCCGATCACGGCGACCGCATTGTCCAGCTTCACAATATCGCGCACACCGGGAATGGCGCGCGCCGCGGTCTCGTCGACATCGCCGAGCTTGCCGCCAATGACCGGACAGGCGGCGACCGTCGCCACCTTCATGTCGGGCACGCGCACATCGATGCCGTAGATCACTGCGCCGTTGACCTTGCCTGCAGTGTCGACCCGGCGCAGCGACTTGCCGATCAGTTCGAAATCCTTGGGATCCTTGAGCTTGACGTCGCTCGGCACCGGTTGCTTGCCGGCTGCGTCGGCGAGCGCGCCATAGGCCAGCTGCCGGCCTGTCGGCTGATGCGTGACCACGCCAAGCTTGGCGCTGCATTCCGAAACCGGAACCGACCATTGCACGGCTGCTGCCGCAACCAGCATCGTGCGGGCTACGGCACCTGCCTTGCGCAGCGATTCCCAGGTTGCCCGCATCGACGTCGAGCCGCCGGTCGCCTGACCGCCCAGCAGCGCAGTCGTATAAAGCTTCTCGTTGGGCGGCGCGTCGACGACCTTCACCTGATCGAGGCCGACTTCCAGTTCCTCGGCAATCAGTGTCGCTTCGCCGGTATGGGTCCCTTGTCCCATTTCGATGTTGGGCAGGATTAAGGTGATCTTGCCGTCGCTGTCGATGCGGATGAAGGCATCGGGTGAAAAGGCGGCGGTGACGTCGCCCTCGACGGGCTCGGCCGCGGCAAAACCGGGCCTGATGCCGGCGCCCAGCATGCTGAAGCCGAGCAGAAGGCCGCTGCCTTGCAGGAAGGCGCGGCGCGAGGTGGCTTTTTGGGTGGAGGAGGACGGCTTGCTCATGGCTGGCTATCTCCCTCAGGCCTTCGCGGCCTGTTTTATGGCCGCTCGTATGCGTGTGTAGGTGCCGCACCGGCAGATATTGCCGGACATCGCCGCATCGATATCGCTGTCGCTCGGGTCGGGGTTGCGATCCAGCAACGCCGTGGCCGACATGATCTGGCCGGACTGGCAATAGCCGCACTGGATGACTTCGAGGTCGAGCCAGGCCTGTTGCACTTTCTTGCCCGATTGCGTCGCACCGATCGCCTCGACGGTGGTGACATGGCGCGAGCCGACCGATGCAACCGGCAGCACACAGGAGCGCACCGGTTGTCCGTCAAGCTGCACCGTGCAGGCGCCGCATTGGGCTATGCCGCAACCGAACTTCGTGCCGGTCAGGCCGATGACATCGCGCAATACCCACAGCAACGGCATATCGTCCGGCACGTCGACACTGCGATCCTCGCCGTTTACATTGAGCGCAATCATGGTCTCTCCTCGGTTATCCGCATCCCCGTGGATAATGCAGTAGGCACAAGTTCGCCGGTCGTGTCTAATCAAATGGTAGTTGTTCTCGGCAACGCAAAGGGTGTGCGAACCGCACGCGCCTGCGCCATGGTGCCCCTGATCTTTGCTGGATTGCCTGAAAGGATTTTGCGATGGCTGAGTTGAAGGTCAGGACCCGCGTCACCGGCGCGACGGCAACGTTGCAGCCCGGCGGCCTGCCCGCCGTCACAACGCCGACCGGCGGCGCGGTCGATGTCGTCACCGGGGTCAGCGCGCCGGGCTTCAACCCGCTCGACCTACTCTACGCCTCGCTCGCCGCCTGCATGGTGCTGAGCGCCCGCATCGCCGCCAGTCGTCTTGGGGTTGCCGCCGAGCTTGGCGAAGTACGCGCCGAGGTCAGCGGCGAGAAGGCCAAGGACGAACCGTCGCGTGTCGAAAAATTCAACATCAGGCTCGACATTGCGGGGGATCTCGACGCTGCGACGAAGCAGAGGATCGTCGAGGATGCGGAATCGATCTGCACGGTCTCCAACACCCTGCGCGCCGCGCCGGAACTGCATGCGACGCTTGGGTGAGTGCAGAACGCCTCGCGCTGCCACCAACCAAGGACCATCCCATGGCCATGATCCCGCCGATCGACTACGCCTCGGCATCGCAAGACATCCGCGCCGAGCACGACAGGGAGCTTGGCCTGCGCGGGCGCATGACCAACATGAAGCGGATCCTGCTGCATTCGCCCGCGGCGCACCGCATCTATGCCGAATGGTTCACGCTGCGCGATCTGTTGAAGCCCTCACTCGACGACCGCGCTGTCTGGCTGTTGTCGCTGGCGATCTCGCAAGTCTGCCGCGCCGAGATTCCGGTCACCTTCTTCCGCCGCGCGCTGATCGATAGCGGCCTTGATCCGGAGGCGATCGAACCCCGCGCCGACGAGGCGTTGCTGATCGAATTCGGCAAGGCAGTCGCCGCCGATGCCAATGCCGTTCCCGACGATGTCTGGGCGGCACTAAAAGCCCGCTACGACGACACACTGTTGGTCAACCTCGTCGCTTTCGCCGGCATCATGGTGGCGACCTGCGTTTTCACCAACGCGGTGCGGGTCGACCTCGATCCGGAGTTGGAGGTGTATCGGAAGTGGTGACGCACGGTTTTCCCTTCTCCCCTTGTGGGAGAAGGTGGCCGAGCGAAGCTCGGTCGGATGAGGGGTGTTCCAGCTTGGCGACACGTTCGAAATTGCCACCGCCCCATTCCGTCGCGCACCCCTCATCCGTCTCGGCGCTAACGCGCCGATCCACCTTCTCCCACAAGGGGAGAAGGTCACGCCCCACCTCCGCAGGAATCGGGTGGCCTGCACCTCTCGTTCGCCCCACTTTGCCCACAAGCAAAGGAGGCATCCATGACCATCCATTCGATAGGCGCCAAACGGGCAACCCACTCGGCCGAAGCGCGCGTGGCGACGCAGGACTGGAGCGCACTGATCGGCGAGCTGAACAGCCATGGCAGCGCCGTCATGCCGGCGCTGCTTTCGCCCGAGGAGTGCGCCGAGATCGCCTCGCTCTATCCGCATGAGGAGCATTTCCGTAGCCATGTGGTGATGGCGCGCCATGGCTTCGGCAAGGGCGAGTACCGCTATTTCCGCTACCCGCTGCCGGATCTGATTGGCGCCTTGCGCACCGCGCTCTATCCGCGCCTTGCATCAGTCGCCAACGACTGGAACGAGCGCATGGGCACGGCACAGCGCTATCCCGACGACCACGCGGCCTTCCTCCAACTTTGCCACGAAAACGGCCAGACGCGGCCGACGCCGCTTCTGCTCCAGTATGGCCCCGGCGACTTCAACTGCCTGCACCAGGATCTCTATGGCGATCTCGCTTTTCCCTTGCAGGTGGCGATCCTGTTGTCCGAGCCGGGTGAGGATTTCACCGGCGGCGAATTCGTGCTGACCGAACAGCGCCCGCGCATGCAAAGCCGCGCCGAAGTGGTGCCGCTGATCCAGGGCGACGCGGTGATCTTCGCTGTACACAATCGCCCGGTGCAAGGCACGAAAGGGCACTATCGCGTCAATCTCCGGCACGGCGTCAGCCGTCTGCGCTCAGGCAGGCGGCATACCGTTGGCATTATCTTCCACGACGCGAAGTAATGTCACCCGCTTCTGCGCAGTTCTGTCGTCCCGCTGGCTGCCCGAGATTGGCGCAGGCTCACACTTCGTCGACGTCGAACAGCAGCATCGTCAGGTCGTCGTCCCCTGGGGCGAGTATCCGCCGGTCAGCGGCGCAGGCGATGCCGATTTCGGTGGCAAATGCGCTCTGCATATCGGCGAGGCTGTCGAAATACAGCGTCCCTACCAGATACGGCATCTCGCCCGCTGAGCGCTTGATGATAGGCCGCCTGCTGATGTCGTAGCGCCGCAGACCGGGAAGCTTCTTGGCCAGCGGCACATGAATCTCGAAATAGTGCCGGTCGAAAGCCTCAGGACAGGCCGGGGTTTTGTAGATCACGAGCATCTTGGCCATCTTCGTATTCCTGTCCTGTTGGTGTTGCCGGTTGGGGGCCATGCAGGCCGCCGCGCCAATGTCGTTTCGCGAGGGCGGATTTCGACGATCCCTGGATTATTGTTTTCGTGACGGGCGACGGGGTCCGCGCCACCATCTGCGGCGCTTGTGCCTCTTCCCCCGCGACCCTCATTCGCGTATGGCCCCGGGCAAATCCCTCAATTTCGCATCAGCTCCCGGACCGCCCAATGATCCGTCTTGAAAATATCGGCAAGCAAAACGGCCGCCAGATCGTCTTCATCGAGGCCTCGGCCGCCCTGCAGAAGGGCGAGAAGGTCGGCCTTGTCGGGCCGAACGGCGCCGGCAAGACAACCTTGTTTCGCATGATCAATGGTGAGGAGCAGCCCGACGAGGGCCAGGTCCAAGTCGATCGCGGCGTCACCATCGGCTATTTCAGCCAGGATGTCGGCGACATGGCAGGCCATAGCGCGGTCGCCGAAGTGATGAACGGCGCCGGGCCGGTCAGCGACGTGGCGGCCGAAATGGCCGAACTCGAGGCGGCCATGGCCGATCCCGAGCAGGCCGATCGGATGGACGAGATCATCGAACAATATGGCGAGGCGCAGCACCGTTTCGAGGAACTCGATGGCTATGCGCTCGACGGCCGCGCCCGCGAGGTGCTCGACGGTCTCGGCTTTTCGCAGGAGATGATGGACGGCGATGTCGGCAAGCTCTCGGGCGGCTGGAAGATGCGTGTCGCGTTGGCGCGCATCCTTTTGATGCGGCCCGACGTCATGCTGCTCGACGAGCCGTCGAACCATCTCGATCTCGAAAGCCTGATCTGGCTGGAGCAGTTTTTGAAGGGATATGAGGGCGCGCTGCTGATGACCTCGCACGACCGCGAGTTCATGAACCGCATCGTCAACAAGATCGTCGAGATCGACGCCGGTTCGCTCACCGCCTATTCCGGCAATTATGAATTCTACCAGCAGCAGCGGGCGATCGCCGACAAGCAGCAGCAGGCGCAGTTCGAGCGCCAGCAGGCGATGCTGGCCAAGGAGATCGCCTTCATCGAGCGCTTCAAGGCGCGTGCTTCGCATGCTGCACAGGTGCAGAGTCGGGTGAAGAAGCTCGACAAGATCGACCGCGTCGAGCCGCCCAAGCGCCGCCAGATCGTGAATTTCGACTTCCAGCCGGCGCCGCGTTGCGGCGAGGATGTCGTGACGCTGAAGAATGTCCACAAGGGCTACGGCAGCCGCACCATCTATGAAGGGCTCGACTTCCAGGTCCGCCGCCGCGAGCGCTGGTGCATCATGGGCGTCAACGGCGCCGGCAAGTCGACGCTGCTGAAGCTGGTCGCCGGTGCTTCCGACCCCGACACCGGCACGGTCGCGCGGGGGCCGAGTGTGAAAATGGGCTATTTCGCCCAGCACGCCATGGAAGTGCTGGAGGGCGAGCGCACAGTGTTCCAGACGCTGGAGGACAATTTTCCTCAGGCCGGCCAGGCGCCGCTTCGGGCGCTCGCCGGCTGCTTCGGCTTTTCCGGCGACGAGATAGAGAAGAAATGCCGCGTGCTGTCGGGCGGCGAGAAGGCGCGGCTGGTGATGGCGCTGATGCTGTTCGATCCGCCCAATCTTCTGGTGCTGGACGAGCCGACCAACCATCTCGACATCGCCACCAAGGAGATGCTGATCACGGCGCTCTCCCAGTACGAAGGCACCATGCTGTTCGTCTCGCACGACCGCCATTTCCTGGCCGCACTCTCCAATCGCGTGCTGGAACTGACGCCGGAAGGCATCCACACCTATGGCGGCGGCTACACCGAATATGTCGAGCGCACGGGGCAGGAAGCGCCGGGGTTGCGAGGGTAGGGGGATCAGGAAGGTGGTCCCTACAATCTATTCAATAACGACCTAAGATTATCGAAAGCGTCTGCTTCATCTGGAGCTCGCTCGCCGGGGCTGAGCCCACAGCTAGCTCGTTGCCCGGTTGGCAAGCTGATCGAACGCAACTCCCCAAAAAAAGCCATTCTGAAAGGCGAGAGTAAAGTGTGCAAACGACATACGTGCCTTATTCAATCCGGCCGTATAATATAGTTGTGGAAATACGACCATGCTGACGATAAGAGCAATGAAGGCGTCACTCCATGTAAAAGACCCTGCAGCTTGAGATAGAAAATCATAGGCTGCCTTAGCGACAGCGCCGAGTACCACTCCAAAATACAACACAACCTGTCTACGGTTTTCTACGCCCTGGGCACCCATCACCGGGTAGGCGCCCCAAAGGGAGAAGTAATTCTCTATTCTCTGTGTGAAGTTAACTTCAGCCAAGCCAAACCTCCATATCGCGCGTGCCCACGACTTGTTCTGCATCAAAGAGTTTGCCTAGCGGCCCATCCGAACTTCCCTTTCGGAGAAGCCGCTCGAAAAGAGGCCGATATCTCTCGGGGTTTATCTTGGCCTGAGGCGCCGCTACACCCATTGCGCCGCAGTCTAGGAGCGCTTCAGTCAGAGATCTGAAGTCACCAGTCTGAGCGGATTCGCAACAGAAGAGATAAACCATCGGCGCATTGGATAATATCTTGTCGCGTATATTGTAAAAATCGTCCTCTGATACAGTGGAGCCTTCAGGCGGTGGAGCCGGCAGATATATAACTTGAGCGTCGGCGTGTGCTACTATAATCACAACATTCTTGCTGGCGCTTAAGGCTTGCAGGATGCTTTCCTTCGAAGATGATCTCACAATGGGGTAGTCGAGGCGGATTGCACTGCCAACCCATTGATCCGCAATTCCTTCCCACAGGTTCCAATGCTCGCTGGATTTAAACACAGCGGACTGCTCGTCCTCGCTGTTAGGAATTGCCGAAATGACCTGCGTATTGGATGGAGAGATTGGTTCTCTAGTCAAAATTTTTGAAATATTATCAGAAAGCTTTTTAGTATTTTTATCATAAGATCGCACGACAATATCGCCTGTTAATATAGATTTAAAGTTTATATTTTGGAATTCTCCATCAACAACGGCAATTAGACTTTTATTGCTAAAGAAGTGTCGAAGTGGCTTGGCTATCTTCTTTAGAAACGTCTCTATGGCCGTCGAGCTGTTCGCCCAGGTCGGAAGTTTAATATACATGCTCCCGTGGCGCCCGGAACCAAAGTGGATGTAGGTGACCCCGCCGTGCTGATGCACGGAGACGATCCCCTGGGAGTCTCGATCGAGCAGGGTGCTCCAATTTGTTCGAAGAAACTTGGCTGCGTCCGCGGTCGTTTTTGAGGCCTCATCGGACAGTTTTGGAGGGATGATGCTCACCTCCACCTCGCTGTATCGATTCGCAATGAACCCGAGGGTCGCGATGGACTTCCACCCCCACTTTAGCGCGGACGTGACCTGATCCACTGCTCTCTTGGATGCAGCCTGCAAATTGTCGCGTTGGGTCTTGAACCGAGAGAAGGCCTCTTCCGAGATCGTACGCAATGCGCTTCGGCTCACAAAACCACAAAAGGACGGAAATTCATTTGCGGCTTCGAGTGGCAAAAGCTCCGGCGGCGTATCATGTTCGGATTTGCCGAAAGCAATCCACTGATCAGACAGATAGTCGACTTCTGCCGCGATCCGTTTTTCATCCTCTCTTGCGACCCTTTCCCGCTCCGCCCTCTCTTTTTTCGCGGCTTCATCCTCAGCGGCCTTCAGTTGCCGCCAAGTTAGCTTCGGCTCTTGTATTTCTACTTCGATTTCGGGCGACCGCGTCCGCGTCCGTGGCACTTCGCGAGTAACCATCGGCATCCCCTCTATTCAGCGAAACATAATATACAATCTTTAAGATCGGTCTACGTGTGAAATCGAGCCGCTGAGTCGATGTCACATGCCTAGTCCGTAGCTTTGTCTGCATGCGAGCGGATCGCCCGGCAGTCAGATCAATGTATGGCTGCCAAGTCTCCTAATGCTGGTCACAACTCGTTACAGTAGTGGGACGCCGTTCTATTCCGCAGTCCGGCCAGGCGCCGCTGCGGGCGCTCGCCGGCTGCTTCGGCTTTTCCGGCGACGAGATAGAGAAGAAATGCCGCGTGCTGTCGGGCGGCGAGAAGGCACGGCTGGTGATGGCGCTGATGCTGTTCGATCCGCCCAATCTTCTGGTGCTGGACGAGCCGACCAACCATCTCGACATCGCCACCAAGGAGATGCTGATCACGGCGCTCTCCCAGTACGAAGGCACCATGTTGTTCGTCTCGCACGACCGGCATTTCCTGGCCGCGCTGTCGAACCGCGTGCTGGAACTGACGCCGGAAGGCATCCACACCTATGGCGGCGGCTATACGGAATATGTCGAGCGTACGGGGCAGGAAGCACCGGGGCTGAGGGGGTAGCCCCGCGCTCGGCAGAGACACGTCGCGCCCCCGCTGGTTCCCCTCGCTCATTGTCGATCGGGTCAGCCTGCGAGAAGCCACATTTCCACTGCGAAAACTCGCCGGTGTCGCCTAGAGCAATTCCAGGAAAGTGTGAAGCGGTTTTCCGTCCGGAATTGCGTCAAAACAAGGAGATAGAGCGGTTCTGCGATTCCGTGAAACGATGAACCGCTCTAGGTGTTTAGTCCCGGCATTTGCTGGAGCGGATCAAGCTTGAAGCGCTCGGGCTGTGTGGCCCAACCTTGCAGATGAACTCATAGGGCGTGAGGCCTTTGAGGGTCTTGAGCCTGCGGCCGAAGTTGTAGGCCGAGATGAAGTCGGCGAGGTGCTGGCGGAGCTGGTCGTGGCTCTCGTAGTAGAAGCGCCTGACGGTCGCATCCTTGATGGTTCGGTTCATCCTCTCTACCTGGCCGTTGGTCCATGGGTGCCTCACCTTGGTCGTGCGGTGCTCGATGTCATTCCTGGCGCAGGTGAGCTCGAAGGCATGGGCCCAGACAGTCTCGCCATTATCGAGAGCCTCCTTGATGAGTGGCACGGCCGACCCGCCGGCGCCGGGCGTGGTGAACTGGATGCCGTTGTCGGTGAGCACGGTGTGGATCTTGTAGGGAACGGCCGCGATCAGGCGCAGCAGGAAACCCTTGGAGACGGCCGTGGTGGCCTTCTCGTGCAGTTCGACGAAAGCGAACTTCGAGGTGCGATCGATGGCGACGAACATGTGCAGCTTGCCCTGTTCGGTGCGCACCTCGGCGACGTCGATGTGGAAGTAGCCGATCGGGTAGCTCTTGAACTTCTTCTTCGCCGGCTTGTCGCCTTCTACGTCCGGGAGCCGGCCGATGCCATGGCGTTGCAGACAGCGATGCAATGAAGACCGCGTCAGGTGCGGGATCGTTGGTTGTAGGGCATAGAGGCAGTCATCGAGCGGCAACAGCGTGTAGCACCGAAAGGCGACGATGACGGCCTCCTCCTCGGGCGAGAGCACCGTCGATCTCGGCTCTCTCGGACCGGTCGGCAGATCGGCGACCGAAGCTCGCCTCTTCCACTTCGCAACCGTCTTCTGGTTGATCCCGTAGCGTTTGGCCAGCGCCCTCAGGCTCTCTTGACTATGCTGTATCGCTCGACGGACCGCCTCTGTCGTCGTGGCGCTCCCGTGTAGAATTTGGCCCATAGTGCATCCCTTGATTCGGAGGATAAGGATGCCCCATCAAAGCTTGGGATCAAACATCTAGGGTTGCTCATATGCTGCGAGTGCCTTGGCGACGCCGGCAATGACGTGCTCAACATCGCTCGCGTGTTCGAAGGCGATTCCGGTTTGCGCAAACTCCAGTGGCGAATAATCAGGCGCTATCCGCTTGACCTCTGCCATGATGCGCTGGGCTTCTCCGAGATCGCCGAGTTGAGCGTGGCACGCCGCCAGCCTTGTCAGCCGCCAGGGGGTCTTCAAGGGGAGCTTGGACATGCTGACGAGCGCGGCCTTGTAGTCTCCAACCGAGTATAGCGCGATGGCGCGATCGGCGTGGTACCAGTCTGGATGGATTGGGTTGATCCGTATTGCGCCGTCAAATGCCGCAAGAGCCTCAAGAGGCCTGCCTCGCATCGTGAGTAAGTATCCCATTTGCGCGATTGTGTCGGCGTCATATGGGTTTAGCTGAAGTGAGCGTTGAAGGTGATGTTCAGCCGCTTCGAACCGGCGGGCAAAGAGGAAAGCCTGGGCGAGTACGCGATGACAGCGTGGCTCTTCCGGCGCCAAGGTCACCGCACACTCCGCGCGGTCGATCACTGAACCAAGCAACGCCGGGGATGCCTCGGCACAGCCACCGATAAGGAGATCGGCGAGCGCGATGTAAGAATGCGCCAAGGCATAGGTCGGGTCCTTTTCGACCGCAGCCTGGAAAAGACCGCGCGCGGCCTCATTGTCATCATCGCCGTAACCGCGCAGCCGGACCAGTCCACGCAGGAAAAGCTCGTATGCGGCCAGGCTGTCGGGAGGTTTTGGGGTTGCTTGCTTGACACCTGCGTCGTCGAGCCGAGCGACCAGCCGGTTCACCACACGGTGGGCGATTTCTTCCTGCATGTCGAAGATCTCGCCGCCGGACGCGGAAAAGGTTTCGCTCCAGAGGACTCCACCCGTCGAAGCAATAATGAGACTGACGGTGACCCGCATGCCGTCTGCGCGGGTCGTCGCCCTGCCGCGGACCAGATAGGTTGCGCCAAGGCTGTCGCCAATGGCACGCCAATCGGAAGCGGAACCCGAGACAAATTCAAATCCGGAATTGCGTGCCAGCACGACGACCGTTCCGAAGCGAGCCAACGCATTGACAATGTCCTCGGCGAAACCGTCGATCAAAGGGGTGTCTTCCGGCGCACCTTCATTGCTGAAACGCAGCACCGCAACACTCGGATATCCAGAGCACTCTTGCTTTGGCGCCTCGAGAAGAGAGAGGATGTAGCCGCGTTTGGCGACCGTGCGGATAATGGTTTGGCTTTCGTCGTGCAGCGCCTTTCGCAACTCCCTGACCGCCTGCGTCAGTGAGTCCTCGGTCACAAAGACATCGGGCCACACCGCGGACATCAGTTCCGACTTGGTCGCGACGCGCCCGACATTCCTGCTGAGATAGGTCAGCAGGTCAAACGCCTTGGAGCGCAGAGCAACAGGTTTGCCGTCGCACAGCAGCAAACCGCGGGCAAGATCAAGCTCGCAACTGCCAAGTGCCAGTACGTGCCCTGGGTTTTCTCGCGACATTGAATGCCGATCTGACCAGCTCGACCAAACGCTGCCTGATTGGGGTCTCAATCGGCGCGGACGTCAAGGGATCAGGAGAATTTGATCCGACTTCACCTTGGCTGGAGGTCATGCGCCTCTCCACGGCGATGATCTCGAGCATTTCGAACATTGTTCCAGGCATGGGCGCACAAGGGGACCCAGCCATGACGCTGGATGCAAATTCCAGGAGTTCCTGCCGGGCGGCTTGGCGCGTGTTCTCATTCGGTGACATGGTCGACCTCCTCCAGTTCGCCCTTGAGAACAATGAAGCCAAAGGACTGGCGCGTACCGGAAGATTTCTGAAATTCTGCTGAATCTTTCTGTCGATCCATATGTCGAGCACAGGGGACAGGAAGCGCCGGCTGCGGAGCTAGAGCCATTTCAGGAAACGGTTCTTCCGTCCGCAATTGCGTCAAGCAGGGTTTGTCAGCTCGCCGCCAGCCATTTGCGTGACTGGGCGAATGTCTTGAAGGCTTTTGCGTCCATCGGGTAGCCGAAAAGGAAGCCTTGCAGGATATCGCAGCCCAGCTCTTTCAGGATCTGCGCGTGCTCCATCGTCTCAACGCCCTCGGCGATCACTTCGATACCAAGCGACTTGCCGATGTCGATGATGGACGACACCAGCTGCCGCTGCGCGGTTGAGCTGGTGATGGGTGTGACCAGCTGGCGATCGATCTTGAGGCGACGCGGCCGCAACTTCAAGAGCGAGACGATCGAGGCATGCCCGGTGCCGAAATCGTCGATCTCGATGTCGATGCCGAGCTCCTTGATGTGTTCGATGTTCCAGCTGACCAGTTCGTCGTTTTCGTCGAGGAAAATCGACTCCACCAGTTCGAACGACACGGTTCCTTGCCTGATGGGAAGCTTGCGCAAACCCTTGATCAGGTCCCTGTCTTCCAGGCGCCTGGCGGAAACGTTGACCGACACGCGCGGGATGTTGAGGTGGCTGTGCGACCAACGCTCGAAATTATCAAGCGCCTGCTCCAGGACAGTGCGGTCGATAAGCGCCACGACATTGAGTTCTTCAGCCACCTTGATGTAGGCGTCGGGGGTCAGCATGCCGCGTTGTGGATGATCCCAACGCGACAGCGCCTCGACGCCGACGATCTCCAGCGTCTTGGCGTCGAACTGCGGCTGGTAGTAGACGACGAACTCGTTCCGCTCGAGACCGCCCAGAATTTCGTCGGCGGTTTGCTTGGTCCGCACGATCTCGCTCTGCAGCTCTTCGTTGAAAAACTCGTAACGGTTGCGGCCACGGCCTTTCGCCCGATACAGCGCGAGATCGGCATTGACGAGCAGCTGCTTGGCATCGACGCCGCTGTTGGCCGCAATGCCGATGCTTACGCCGAACCGGCACTGGTGACCCAGATAGTCGATCGGCTGGCGCATCGCATCGATGATGTGGTCGGCAAGCGCGGCAAGCTCCTTGTCGTCGCGTTCATGGCTCAGCACGAAAAACTCGTCGCCGCCGATGCGCGCAACGAAATCGGCCGGACCGACGCTGGCCTTGATGACTTTCGAAGCATGCACCAGCAGTGCATCGCCCGCCGCATGGCCGAGCGTGTCGTTGATCTGCTTGAAGCGGTCAAGGTCGAGATGCAGCAATGCTGCGCGGCCCTCGGCTTCGCGGTTTTCGGCTAGCATCTCGTCCAGATACCGACGGTTGGGCAGACCGGTCAGCGAATCGTGCAGCGCGACATGCTCGATGCGGGCCTTGGCCATGTTCAGTTCGGCATTTTTCGATTCTGAAAGGCGACGTTCGCGCACGAGATTCTCGTTGAGCAGCACGTCCCAGGTCACGTCCCATTCAGCGCCGATCATTTTTGATCCGCCGTTGATGTCCTGGAAGAAACTGGCGCGTGTGCGGACATGGCGAATGGTGCCATCTGGGCGCAGGAGCCGATACTGCGAAGAGTAGGGGCCCTGTGTCGCGGCAGCCGAATCGAAGTCCGCTTTCGCCCGCTCGAAGTCTTCAGGGTGGATCGACAGCGCCCAGTCGTTGTAGCCGCGGGTCTTTCCGTCGGCGGGTTTGCCATAGATTTCGTTGATGCGGTCGTCCCATACGAGCTCGTTGCTGACGATGTCGTGCTCCCACACGCCTATCCCTGAGGCTTCCAATGCCAGCTCCAGCCGCCGGGACAGGCGCCTCAACTCGGCGTCATTTTTCTGTCGCTCACCGAAAAGACGTCCTGCCACGAGGATCGGCAGCACCACCAGCGCGCCGGCGAGCGCCATGAGCGTCCGCAGCAGCCACTCATTTTTCGGACCGGTCGGCCAGCCGCCCTTCGGTATGGCCGAAATTTGCCAGGAGCCTGAAGGCAGTTGCACCTCTGCCGTCACTGGATTGCTGGCCACGACATTGTCGCCGCCGAAGAACAGTTCGCCACCGCCCCCAAGCGCATCCTTGCCGATGAGCGCGACATCGATGTCGAGCTCAGGGTCGGTCAGTCCGCTCGCGCTGTAGAGCCGATCGATATCGATCACGGCCGAGACAATCCCCCAAAACCGGTCGCCGCCACCCGCCGTCGGCACGAAGACGGGGATGCGGCCGATGAAACCTCGCCCGCCTTGTGCCAATTTGACCGGCCCGGCGAGCACCAGCGCGCGCTGGTCACGAGCGCGAAGCGCAGCCATGCGTTGCGCCTCGGTCTTGCGGTAGTCCAGACCGATGGCTTTCTCATTGCCTTCCAGCGGGTATATCAGCGTGATGACGAGATCGGGCGCGCCGGCGATATCGCGCAGTTGCGATTTTTGCTCGAACAAATTACGGGCGAGCGCCGCAAATCTCTGCTGGCCCATATAGGGCTCGGTAACGACCGCTGAAACGAGACCCTGAACCAGCTGGAGATTGCCGGTTATGTTGCCTTCGAGCTTGGCACGTATGATGTTGACCTTGGCCAGGACGTCAGCGCGCGCGAGCTGATCGGAGACCTCTCTGTTCCTCTGGTCGGCAACCAGGGCACAGACGAGAAGCACAACAAAGGCAATCGCCGCCGGCAAGTTGGCGGAAGAAAAAATGGCCCGTTTCAACCGGCCGGGATTGAACCTCGCTCCTGCCAATTCGATTTGGGTACCTTTCCAGTAGTCCGTTCGCCGACCATAGTAGCTAAAGTTTAAATTTGAACTTCAAGACGGTCCTGAGACTATACGTCGAGATCTTGGTTGTCAGCATAGGGGGCGAAAGCTGAGTGCCATGCGACGAAAACAAAGGTCCAGAGCGGTTTCCTGAACAATGAATTGCGCAAGCAGCATCGGGCGGCCGCTCGCAACTTTCACATCTGAAGTCGCAAAAAGCCGCCTGATCTTGCTGCGCAGGGCCCGTCCGGGAGCTTATTTTCCCGCCATCTGATCGGCCAGCGCCTGCGCCTGGGCGAGCAGCGCCGGGAAGGCCGGATCTCCCGGCAGATGCTGGCCCATGCAGGCGCGATAGTCGCTATCGCCCTTGTCCCAGGCGGCATTGGAGGACTCGAACGCTTTTTCGTCTTTGAGGTCCGAAGCCTGGTAGGCCTCCTGGAATTTCTGCGCGGCGGCATCCGCAGCAGCCCAGACGGCGTCGCAGGCGGGGATCTTGGGAACGGCAGGGGCCGCCGGCGCCGCTGTGATCATGACGCTGTTGCCTTTGACGAGCGTAACGATGACTTCCTGCTCGTAGATCGGTCCGACGTCCTGCGTCCAGCCGCCGAGCCGTGCGAAGGCAATGTCGGCGCCCTCAGGCCTCTTCAGCGGAAGGTCGAGCGTTCCCTCAAAGGCGGCGTCGCTGTTGATCGCCTGGGTATAGAAAGCATCGAGCTTCAGCGCCTCATCGATGCTGGCGGGCAGTTTGAAACTCTCGTCGGTCTCGGCGGCTTTGGCCTGGAGCCAGCGCTCCAGCAGCCCTCGCGTCGTTGCCACCAGGCTGGGGCCGTCGTCGCCTTTGGTGTATCGCAGCCCATCGAGCATGCCGTAGCCGATGTCGGAGTCGCTGAGGCTTTTGATATTGATCGTGCCGGTTGCCGGAAAATCCTTGACCGCCAGCGGGCCGATGATGCCGGCAAGACGTTGTTGCAGGTCGGCCAGCGCCTTCTCGTTCTGGGCGTCGATCGTTTCGGTTGCCGTGTTCGCGTCGTTCAGCGCCGCGATGGCCGCAATCGCCTTGTCACGCGCGGCGATATAGTCATCCTCCGGCGAGGCCGCGAACGCCACGCTGGTCGCCAGCGCGAACAGAAACGTCCAGACCATCCGCACGACGCAGCCCCCCTCATTGATGATCGACAGGCTCGAGAGTCTCCGGGGACTTCGCGGCTATTGCGTGGCGGAAATCAACGAGATGCGGTTTTCGACGCTTGAAGATCGAAGGCCTCAGCCTGTCTTGCGCTTCTCCACCTCGGCCTTCCTCAGCAGAAAACGCTGGATCTTGCCGCTCGGCGTCTTCGGCAGTTCGGTGACAAACTCGACCTCGCGCGGGTAGGCGTGCGCCGAGAGACGCTTCTTCACATGCTGGGCGAGCTCTTCGGCGAGCTCCGGGTTGCCCTTGTAGGCTGGCGCCAGCACCACGAAGGCCTTGACTATTTCGGTGCGCTGCGGATCCGGCACGCCGACCACCGCCGCCTCGTTGACCGCCGGATGCTCGATCAGCGCGCTTTCAACGTCGAACGGGCCGATGCGATAGCCGGCCGAGGTGATGACGTCGTCGGCGCGACCAATGAAAGACACCGAGCCGTCCTGCTCGTACTCCACCGTGTCGCCGGTGCGATAATAGCCGCCCGCGATGGCCGGCGTCTGCGCCTGGTGATAGCCATCGAACCAGCGCAGCGGCGACTTCGCGATGTCGACTGCGAGGATGCCGGGCTGGTTGGGACCGAGTTCATTGCCGGCCTCGTCGAGCACGACCATGCGGTAGCCGGGCATGGCAAAGCCGGCCGAGCCCGCGCGCACGACATGCGCCAGGCCATGATGGTTGTTCACCATCATGCCGTTCTCGGTCTGACCGTAATGATCGTGGATGGGCGCGGCGAGATTTGCGTCGAACCAGCGGATCACTTCCGGATTGAGCGGCTCGCCGGCGCTGCTCACCACGCGCAGCCTGCCTTTTACACGAGCGGCCGCCTGTGGCCCTTCCGCCATCAGCAGGCGATAGGCGGTGGGCGAGCCGGCAAGGCTGGTGACGCCGAGCCGCTCGATGATGTCGTAGGTACTTTTGGCGTTGAAGGCGCCCTCATAGAAGGTGGTGGCGATGCCGAGCTGCAACGGACCGGTGATGGCGTAATAGAGGCCGTAGGCCCAGCCGGGGTCGGCGATGTTCCAGAAGACATCGTCGGGCAGCAGTCCGATCGCCTCGCGCATATAGGCGCCGAAGGCCATCAGGGCGCGCAGCGGCACCGGCACGCCCTTGGGCAGGCCTGTCGTGCCGGACGTCGACATCATCATGAACAGGTCGTCGCCCTTGCGCATCACCGGCTGGCAGTCGGGCGAGGCCGCGGCAAGCGCGGCGCGAAAATCGATGTCGCCTTGAGGCAGAGCCTCGCCGGGGCCAAGAATGGTCGCGATTTGCGCCGGTGTTTCGACCTCGTCGAGCTTGCCGCGATTGGTCGGGTTGGTCACCACGATCTTGGCGCCGCTATAGCCGAGACGGTGCTCGATGGCCTTCGGGCCGAAGGCGGTGAACAACGGCTGGTAGACCGCGCCGATGCGCCATGTGCCGAGGATCAGCGCCACCAATTCGGGGATGCGCGGCAGCATGCCGGCGACGACATCGCCGGCACCGACGCCGGCGGCCTTGAGCACATTGGCGGCGCGGCCCGACATGTCGGCGAGATCGTCGAAACTGAACTCGCGCAATTCGCCGCTGGCCGAGATGGCGCGCAGCGCCAGCCGGTTTTCACCGGTATAGCGGCCGCAGCATTCGACATAGGCATTGATGCTGGTTGTAGGGTTACCATGCAACCGGGCCATCTCATCTTCGATGCGGAATTGCGCGAAGGCGTCGTCGTAACGCGGCAGATCGGCCGGCGTCTCGGTCATGGCAGTCCTCCCTTGCCGCCGCTCCATCTCCCCATGGTGCAGCCGGCGGCAGAATGCCTCAAATCGATGCTCTGGTCGATTGCGGCGAAAGTCGATGGGGCGGGAATGCGACGGAGAACAAGTCTGCGACAACCACCGCCCATTGACCTCACCGGCCATACGCTTGATAGCTCGCCCAAATTGCTGCCCTCCGAGACCCCGATGACCACAGACACCAATCTCAAAGCCGCCAATGCCGACACCGCCTGGCAAGACGACGTCCGCGCCGGCGTCCGCCACGTCCGCGATCTCGCCTCGCTGCCGCTGTCGCCTGCTGAACGCTCGGCGGCGCAAGAGGGGGCTACGCGGCACAAGGTGCGTGCCCCCAAAGCCTATCTCGACCTGATCGACTGGAACGATCCCGCCGATCCCATCCGGGCGCAGGTCATTCCGTCGCCGGATGAACTGGTGGAAACGGAAGGCGAGCTCGACGATCCGATCGCCGACCATCATTTCAGCCCCGTGCCGCGACTGACGCATCGCCACGCCGACCGCGTGCTGTTGTTCCCGACTTACCAATGCGCGGTCTATTGCCGTTTCTGCTTCCGCAAGGAGTCCCTGACGTCGATCGGGCGCGGTTATACGCGAGAAGCATTGGAAGAGGCCTTTGCCTATATCGATGCCCACACCGAAATCCGCGAGGTGATCCTGACCGGCGGCGATCCGCTGTCGCTGCCGGACAAGGCGCTGGCCGAAATCCGCGCCCGCATCGAGACGATCGCGCATGTCAGGCTTTTGCGCATCCACACGCGCGTGCCTGTCGTACTGCCCTCCCGCATCACGCCGGGGCTGGTTGGTGCCTTGCAGGGCCGGCTGATGGTCACCGTCGTCACCCATTTCAACCACGCACGCGAGATCACGCCGGCCACCGAATTGGCCTGTCGCACCATGCGCCAGGCCGGCTTCGTGCTGCTCAACCAGAGCGTCCTGCTCAAGGGCGTCAACGACACGGTGGAAGTGCTGGAGGAACTCTGCCGCGAGCTGATGTATCGGCTCGGCGTTAAACCCTATTACCTGCACCATGGCGACCTCGCGCGCGGCATGGCGCATCGGCGCACCACCATTGCCGAGGGACAGGCACTGGCCGGCGCGCTGCGCGCCCGCCTGTCGGGCATCTGCAATCCCGTCTATGTGCTTGACCTGCCGGAAGGCGGCGGCAAGGTGCCGCTGGGCCCATGCCATATCGAGGGGCAGGACGGGCGGGACTGGCGCATTCGCGGCCAGGATGGCGAGGTGAGGGTGTATCGGGAAGTGGTGGGGTAGTAGGAAGGCGTAGCCTTAGTTTGCTGTCGACGCCGTCAGCCGTGACAGCACCGTTCGCATTCCGTATATTGACATAAAGATATCCTTATGTGAAATTTGTCGCGCAAGGATAAAAAATGTCGCAGAATTCTGCATCGCTGGACGCATTGTTCGGCCCCGTCGCGGCCAAGCCCGACGGCTCCGAAGTGCTTGCGGCGCTCACCGCGGCCGCGCGCGAGCGCATCCTCATCCTCGATGGCGCCATGGGCACGCAGATCCAGGGTCTCGGTTTCGACGAGGAGCATTTTCGCGGCGAGGCTTTCGCCGGCTGTGCCTGTCACCAGCAAGGCAACAACGATCTCTTGATCCTGACCCAGCCGAAAGCGATCGAGGAAATTCACTATCAGTATGCCATCGCCGGCGCCGACATCCTCGAAACCAACACCTTCTCCTCGACCTCGATCGCCCAGGCCGATTACGGCATGGAGGACGCGGTCTATGCGCTGAACCGCGACGGTGCGCGGCTGGTGCGGCGCGCCGCCATCCGGGCGCAGCAGGAAGACGGCAAGCGCCGCTTCGTCGCCGGCGCGCTCGGGCCGACCAACCGCACCGCCTCGATGTCGCCCGACGTCAACAATCCCGGCTATCGCGCCGTCACCTTCGACGAATTGCGCCTGGCCTATGGCGAGCAGCTGCGCGGGCTGATCGATGGCGGCGCCGACATCATCCTGATCGAAACCATCTTCGACACGCTGAATGCCAAGGCGGCGATCTTCGCCTGCAACGAGATTTTTCTCGAGAAGGACGTGCATCTGCCGGTGATGATTTCCGGCACCATCACCGATCTCTCCGGCCGCACTTTGTCGGGTCAGACGCCGACCGCCTTCTGGCATTCGGTGCGTCATGCCAGCCCCTTCACCATCGGCCTCAACTGCGCGCTCGGCGCCAACGCCATGCGCGCGCATCTGGCCGAAATATCTGATACCGCCGACACGTTCGTCTGCGCCTATCCGAATGCCGGCCTGCCCAATGAATTCGGCCGCTATGACGAGAGCCCGGAATTCATGGCCGCGCAGATCGAGGATTTTGCCAGGGAAGGGCTGGTCAATGTCGTTGGCGGCTGTTGCGGCTCGACGCCCGACCACATCCGCGCAATCGCCGAAGCCGTGAAAAAGTATCCACCGCGCGCCATCCCCAAGATCGAACGCAAGATGCGGCTGTCCGGGCTGGAGCCGTTCACGCTGACCGACGAGATCCCCTTCGTCAATGTCGGCGAGCGCACCAATGTCACCGGATCGGCCAAGTTCAGGAAGCTGATCACGGCGGGCGACTATGTTCCCGCCCTCGACGTGGCCCGCGATCAGGTCGCCAATGGCGCGCAGATCATCGACATCAACATGGATGAAGGCCTGATCGATTCGAAAAAGGCGATGGTCGAGTATCTCAACCTGATCGCGGCCGAGCCGGACATCGCCCGCGTTCCGGTCATGGTCGACAGTTCGAAATGGGAGATCATCGAGGCCGGCCTGAAATGCGTGCAGGGCAAGCCGCTGGTCAATTCCATCTCGATGAAGGAAGGCGAGGAAGCCTTCCTGCATCACGCGAAACTGGTGCGCGCCTATGGCGCGGCCGTGGTCGTCATGGCTTTCGACGAGGCCGGCCAGGCCGACACCAAGGCGCGCAAGGTCGAGATCTGCACCCGCGCCTACAAGCTGCTCACCGAACAGGCGGGCTTCCCGCCCGAAGACATCATCTTCGACCCCAATGTCTTCGCGGTCGCCACCGGCATCGAGGAGCACGACAATTATGGCGTCGACTTCATCGAGGCCACCGGCGAGATCACCTCGACGCTGCCGCATGTCCATATCTCAGGCGGCGTGTCGAACCTGTCCTTCTCGTTCAGGGGCAACGAGCCGGTGCGCGAGGCCATGCACGCGGTGTTCCTTTACCACGCCATCCAGCGCGGCATGGACATGGGCATCGTCAACGCCGGCCAGCTCGCCGTCTACGACACGATCGAGCCGGAGCTGCGCGAGGCCTGTGAGGACGTCGTGCTCAACCGCGTGCCCAAGGCCGGCGGCACCGCCACCGAGCGCATGCTGGAGATCGCCGAGCGCTTCAAGGGCGCCGCCGGCAAGGAGGGCAAGGAGCGCGACCTCGCCTGGCGCGAGCTGCCGGTCGAGCAGCGGATTTCCCATGCGCTGGTCAACGGCATCACCGAATTCATCGACGCCGACACCGACGAGGCGCGGCTCGCCGCCGAGCGTCCGCTGCATGTCATCGAAGGTCCGCTGATGGCCGGCATGAATGTCGTCGGCGACCTGTTCGGCGCGGGAAAAATGTTCCTGCCGCAAGTGGTGAAGTCGGCGCGGGTAATGAAGCAGGCGGTGGCCGGATTGCTGCCGCATATGGAGGCCGAGAAGCTGGCCAACGCCGCCAATGGCATCGACAATGGCGAGCGCCAGACGGCGGGAAAAATCCTGATGGCGACGGTGAAGGGCGATGTCCACGACATCGGCAAGAACATCGTCGGCGTCGTGCTGGCCTGCAACAATTACGAGATCATCGATCTCGGCGTCATGGTGCCGGCGGCCAAGATCCTGCAGACGGCGCGCGAGAGACAAGTCGACATCATCGGCCTGTCCGGCCTGATCACGCCGTCGCTGGACGAGATGGTGCACATGGCCGCCGAGATGGAGCGCGAAGGTTTCGACATCCCGTTGCTGATTGGCGGCGCGACGACCAGCCGCGTGCACACGGCGGTGAAGATCCACCCGCGCTATTCCAAGGGACAGACGGTTTATGTCACCGACGCCAGCCGCGCGGTCGGCGTGGTCTCGGCGCTGCTGTCGAACGACGGCAAGGCCGACTATGTCGACACGGTGCGGGCCGAGTACAAAAAGGTCGCCGACGCGCATGCCCGCTCGGAAGCCGACAAGCAGCGGCTGCCGCTGGCCAAGGCGAGGGCCAATGCGCACAAGGTCGATTGGTCCGCCTACCAGCCGCCGAAGCCATCTTTCACCGGCGTGAAAGTGTTCGAGAACTGGGACCTGACGGACCTCGCGCGCTACATCGACTGGACGCCGTTCTTCCAGACCTGGGAGCTGAAGGGCCGCTACCCCAAGATCCTCGAGGACGAGGCGCAGGGGCCGGCAGCGCGCCAGCTGTTCGAGGATGCGCAGGCGATGCTGGAGAAGATCATCGCGGAAAAGTGGTTCGCGCCGCGCGGCGTTATCGGCTTCTGGCCGGCCAATGCGGTCGGCGATGACATCAGGCTGTTCACGGACGAGGCACGCTCGCAGGAGCTGGCGACCTTCTTCACGCTGCGCCAGCAGCTGACCAAGCGCGACGGCAAGGCCAATGTCGCGCTGTCCGATTTCGTCGCGCCTGCGGACATCGGCAAGCCCGATTACATCGGCGGCTTCATCGTCACCGCGGGGATCGAGGAAGTGGCGATCGCCGAGCGTTTCGAGCGCGCCAATGACGATTACTCCTCGATCATGGTCAAGGCGCTGGCCGACCGTTTCGCCGAAGCCTTCGCCGAACGCATGCACGAGAAGGTGCGCAAGGACTTCTGGGGCTATGCGGCCGACGAGAATCTGGCGCCCGACGAACTGATCGGCGAACCCTATCGCGGCATCCGGCCGGCGCCCGGCTATCCCGCGCAGCCCGACCATACCGAAAAGGCGACGCTGTTTCGGCTGCTCGACGGTGAGGGCAACGCCGGCGTCAGCCTGACGGAAAGTTATGCGATGTGGCCGGGCTCGTCGGTGTCCGGCATCTATCTCGCACATCCCGAAAGCTATTATTTCGGCGTCGCCAAGGTCGAGCGCGACCAGGTCGAGGACTATTCGCGCCGCAAGGCCATGCCGCTGGCCGAGGTCGAGCGCTGGCTCGGCCCGATCCTCAACTATGTGCCTCAGCACTATGCCGAGGCGGCGGAATAGCGCTTGCACCCCGGTCGGGAATTTTCCCGTATTGGGAAAATTCTGCTTGTTCCCAATATGGGAATATCCTATATCGAGCTATGCAGGTCATTGCCAAGAAGGCGCTGAGGGACTTCTGGGCCAAGCACAATCAGGCAGAAGCGCCTTTGACTGCGTGGTACGTGACTGTCGACAAGGCTGACTGGAAGACCCCTGCCGACATCAAGGTTGCGTTTGGCGCAACGGTTGATTTCGTCGGCGACAATCGGGTCATTTTCGACATAGGCGGCAACAAGTACCGCTTGATCGTCCATGTCGCCTACAAGTTTCATCGTGTCCTGATCAAATTCGTCGGGACGCACAAGGAATACGACAAGATTGATCCGGAGAAGGTGTGATGGAAAACATTCGACCCATTAAAACCGAAGCCGATTACGATTGG
Source organism: Mesorhizobium neociceri (assembly GCF_013520985.1). GTDB lineage: Bacteria > Pseudomonadota > Alphaproteobacteria > Rhizobiales > Rhizobiaceae > Mesorhizobium > Mesorhizobium neociceri. The sequence continues at coordinate 72,295 of NZ_JACDTY010000020.1, forward strand.
GCGATTTCCGAGATCACCAGATATTTTGAGAACGAGCCCGAGGTGGGTTCTGCCGATGGTGACCGCTTCGATGTTCTCGCGACCCTGATCGAGGCGTATGAGGACAAGCACTACCCAATTGAAGCGCCGGATCCTGTCGAAGCCATTCGTTCACACATGGAACTGTTCAAGCTCTCGCGTAAGGCCTTGGCTGACGTAATCGGGTCATCGCCTCGCGCGAGCGAAGTGCTGAGCCGAAAGCGTGCCCTCACCATGGATATGGTCTTCAAGCTCAACAGGGAATGGCACATTCCCGCGGAAGTTCTTGTGCGGCCCTACCACCTTGCGAAGGACAAGGAACGCAAGCGCGCTTAGCGCATTTTGCCATTCAGCAGCCTGACCACGAGCGAACGGGACGGCAACAAGTTCAAGGGCGGCGCCAGATGAACTGGCGCCATCGGTGGATCGAGGCCACCGGGCAAGTCCGGCACGCGGCTCTTTGTTGGTTTCTCCCCGTCCAAAAAAATCTCACCGCACCAGGGAATAAAGCACGGCCCTTGCGGGTCTTGTTATCAGCGGGGCCATTCCGGCCCGCGACCCAGAAACGAAACAAGGGATTTTGGACATGACCAAGCTCGCTTTCAGCGTGGCAGCGATGCTGCTTGCCTCGAGCGCTGCCTTTGCCGGCAGCGACCACTTCGGCACCAACAACGCAAACCAGCCTGCCGTCGACACCAATGCGACGGCGTCAATTCCCTACACAGCGCAGCAGGACGGCGTCGACACCAAGGTGACGACCGGGCCGAAGCAGGGCTCGGTGCAGGACATCATTGACCAACATAACCGGGACGGCATCTGGGGCCGCTGAGTTCACGAGCGCCGGCGCCGGATCCGGCGGCGCCCGCCTCATCAGGACGGAGAGCCAGCGCTCATCGTCATCTCTTCCGCGACTTCAGACACCACTCACAAGAGGAAATCACCATGTTCAGCATGACACGTCGCACACTGCTTGGAACCACGCTCGCCGCGACCGCCTTCGGCCTCGCAGGTAAGCTTGAATTCAGTCGCCCGGCCTTTGCCGAAACGCCCGTCGAGCCGTCGGTCGGCTTCTACAAATACAAGGTCGGCGATATCGAGGTCACCGCCATCTATGACGGCATTTGGCGCAAGCCGCATGACCCGGCCTTCATCAAGGACGTGTCGGTCGACGACACCAAGGCCGCGCTCGCCAAGGCGGGGCTGACCACCGAGTTCATGCCCATCCCGCTCACCGTCGTCGTGCTCAAGATGAACGGCAAGTTGATCATGATGGATGCCGGCTCGGGCGTCGGCCAGTGGCAGACCAACGCCACGCATCTGCCGGCCAACATGGCTGCCGCGGGCATCGACTACAAGGCGATCGACACCATCATGATCTCGCATTTCCACCCCGACCATGTCTGGGGCCTGATGGAAAAGGGCACCAACGCGCCGGTGTTCCCCAATGCCGAGCTGATCGTCAACGCCACCGAATACAATTGGTGGACCGACCCGAGCCGGCTAGGAAAACTGCCCGAGGGACGCAAGCCGGCGGGCAAGCGCATCGCCGAAAATTTTCCGAAATGGAAGAACTGGAAGCTGGTCGATGACGGCGCCGAGGTCGTGCCCGGCATCCAGATCATCGCCGCGCCCGGCCACACGCCGGGCCACTCGGTCTACCTCGCAAATTCCGGCAAGGAACAGCTGATGATCTCGGCCGACACCATGTATGTGCCGGCCCTTCTGGCGCCGCATCCGGAGTGGCAGGGCAGCTACGACCAGGACGGGCCGACGGCGATCGCCACACGCCACAAGATCATCGACCGGGTGATCGCCGACAACATCCGCATTTCCGGTTCGCACTTCCCGTTCCCCGGCACCGGTGTCTTCGACAAGGACGGCAACGCCTACGGCTTTACGCCGGTTCAAATCTGAGCACGCGCTGCCAACCAAAGCGAGAAAGACAATGAGACAATCCTGTCTGGGCAGAAACGCCCTGTTCGGCCTGCTCGGCGCCATTGCCGTGCTGACCGTGGTTCCCGTGGCCACCATCATGCCGGCCTATGCGGTCGACGACATCGAGGGCACCGACGCCCCCGACCTCACCGCCGTCCGGGCCAAGATCGCCGTCAAGGACTACAAGGGCGCATTGGCCGATTTGCGCGACCTCGCGCAGGACAACCAGCAGGCCGACGTCTACAATCTGCTCGGCTTCACGCTGCGCAAGACCGGCGATTTCACCACCGCGCTGACCTACTACAACAAGGCGCTGGAGCTGAAGCCCGATCACAAGGCCGCTCGCGAATATCTGGGCGAGCTCTATGTCGAGACCGGCGACATGGCCAAGGCCAACGAGCAACTGGCGTTTCTGCAGAAGCTGTGTCCCGCCGGCTGCGAGGAACTCGAAGACCTGCAAAAGGCCATCGACACCAAGGTTACGCAGTAAGGCTCGGCGCGCCTTTCCTCTCCCCCCGCAAAGCGGGGGAGAGGTGGCTCGGCAAAGCCGAGACGGAGTGGGGGGCCTTGGCGCTACCCCAGCCCATCACAGCTTGGGCGTCCGTGGCCGGCGCCCAAAAAGCCGGAGCCGGCAAGCTTCCCTCGAGCCGGCTCCAGCCCCTCAGACATCACCCACGTCCAGCGCAGTTCCTGCGTGGCCCACCCGGAGCGCGGCGCATGCCTGCACCCAAAATCCGGAGCCTGACCATGACCCTGACCGACCAAGCCGCGAAGCTGCACACGCTCGCCGCAAAATACCACCTCAAGGACATCACCCTGCTCGCCGCCCGCCTGCTGCTGTCCGTGCTCTTCCTGCACGAAGGCCTGACGCTGGCCACCCATTTCGACGCCGCCGCCAAGGCGATGGCAACCCAAGGCATCAGTCTGCCGCTGCTCATCGCCACGCTCGCGCTGCAACTCGGCGCTGGGCTCAGCATTGCATCCGGCCTGCTGACCCGCCTCGGCGCCATCGGCCTCGGCCTGTTCTGCCTGGCGACTGCCACGCTCTTCCACACCAACCTCGCCAGCCAGAACGAACTGCTGCATTTCGAAAAGGACCTGGCCATATCAGGCGGCATGTTCGTGCTGGCCATATCAGGCGCCGGCGCGTTCTCGCTGGACCGGCTGGTGACGTGTTATTTGCAAAAGCGCCAGCGCGACAAGGAAATGGTGGCAGCACTTCTGGCTGCGGAGAACAATATGACGGTGCGGGTGACGCTGCCGGTTTGTGGGTCGGCCAGACCGTAGGCCCGTCGCGCGTGCTTTTCTGGAACAAGCCTTGATGTCCCGCATTCTATTAGCAGGGACGGAAGGAGTGTCGAGTGAAAGCGGTTTTGGGATTGGTCGGCGGCTTCGTGCTGACCCTTGCGGTGTTCGGCAGCGGGCTGGTCTTCGCAGCCTGGCTACTTGCCGCCAAGCCTGCGCGCGAGGCAAGGCCCGCCGTCAGCGTGGCGGAGCTGTGGACCCGGAAAGCGCGGCCGGTGAACAAGGCGGCGCAATACCTCGAACGTGTGCCGGCCGGGCAGCCCGCGCATGCCGACATCGCCGCCAAGGAGCCGGCCCAGGGCCGGGTTAAGCCGCAGCCCGATCCCACCGTCACCGGCGCCATCGCGCCGGCCGAACTGCCGCCGCCGCATCTCGCCTGGTGCGCCAACCGCTACCGCTCCTATGATCCCGATGACAACAGCTACATGTCTTATAGCGGACAGCAGCGCACCTGCGTCTCGCCCTATCTCGCCGCCGACCGCGCCGCGCCGCGAGCCGCCGAGGCAAGCTATGTCGAGGGCGCGGGGCTGGGCGCCTACGCGGTCACCGGCGGCGACGCGGACCATGTCGCCTCCTGCTTCAGCCGCTATCGCTCGTACCGTCCGGAAGACAACAGCTACCAGCCATATTCCGGCGAGCCGAGACGGCAATGCGAGTAGCGCGGGCTGGCGAGCCCGCGTGACGAAGGGGGCGCCGCGAGCGATTGCGACCGGGCGATTTCTGGGATCGTTCGGATCGGCCTCGAAGCCCAGAGGAGGAACAACCATGGAAGACGACCGGCATGAGAAGATCCAGAAGCGCACATACCAGATCTGGCAGCGTGAAGGCGGCGGCGACCCCGAGCATCACTGGCATCGGGCCGAGGCCGAGATCGACCGCGAAGCCGCCCTGCCGCTGACCGCCGACGACGCGCTGCCGCGCGAGATCGCCAGCGCCGACGTGCTGACGGTCGAGGAACTGGCCGTGCGCACCGGCATCTCGGGCGACGAGGCGCAGGAGTTGATGGACAGGCTTGGCACCGACCGCGCCGCGATTGAGCAGGCGGCGCGTAGCCTCAAGGCGAAGCGGCGGCGGGCGTCTTGATCGGGGACCTAGGTGCGGGCCGAAAGCTGCTGCAGGCTTACTTCCGTCAGCGCGGTGTGAGCGTAAGTTTTTCGGTCTAGCAGACACGGCGTGCCGGAACTCATTGGGCTTCAGGATTCATGCTGCGTTTAGTGCCGCGCGCACTCGTTGATCCGCTGCTGCGCCGGGTGTATCTGTGCTGGCGAGGCGCGCCATTGATCGCCGGGCCGGATCTACTGCGGCGCCCGCGCACTCTGCCAAAACCAGATTGCGAGCGAGCCGGATCGCCCACGGATCTGTGTCTCCACAGGTCCTCTTAAAGCACCGGATTTGAACAACGCGCAGTCGCGACCGGCGACAGCAAGCATTTCGTCACTCACCGCCACTTCGGCTTTCTGGTCGGCAGCGATCTCCATCAAGCGACTTGCAACGTTGACGGTGTCGCCGATGGCCGCGATGTGCTGACGCCCTTCGCCGCCGAGTCGAGAGGCCACGATTGTTCCATAATGCGCTCCAATCTTGAAGCCGATCCGGGATGCGGTCGAGGCAGGCAACGAGGCGAGCCAATCGTTGGTGCGGCTGGAGAGCCCGGCACAACAGCGGGCAGCATTGGAGGCGTCGTCTGTCGCCGGTTCCGGTAGGCCGAACAGGATCATGGCGCCGTCACCCATGAAACTCGTGACAACGCCACCGCAGCTTGTCACTTCTTCGTCCACCAGCGCGTGAAAATTGTTCAGGAGTTCGCGCGTGGCGCTCGGTCCCAATGTTTCACTCAGTCCGGTGAAGCCGGACAGGTCGATGAACAGGATGGCGGCATCTGTCCGGACGGGTTCCGAGAGGAAGTCGCCATGCTTGGCGAGCCATGCCCCCAGTCCTGGGGCTTCAACGCGTTGAAGCAATTGGCTCTGCGTGGCGAAATATTGGGCCCGGCTCCTGCCCAGCCAAAGCTGCGCGGCCCCAAACAGGATTGCCGGCGGAACGGCAGCGGTCATCGGCAGCGCGGCGCTCAGCCAGATATGGTGCAGGAAAGCGGTCATGTTGACCACGAACCAGATCAGGATCACGCCGGCGACCGCCGCGAGGCCGATGGCGTTTCGGCGCCACGCTAACAGGCCGACAAGAAGCATGGGCAGCGCCACTGCAAAGCCCGCGTCTGCAAGTCGAACGTTCTGGTCGCGCACGATTCCGTCGCCGGCCATCAGATGGGCAATCGCCGTCGACATGACCTCGACACCCGGCAGTATGGGATCGAACGGCGTCGGGAAGACATCGCCGGTGCCGGTTGCGGTCGCTCCTATCAAGACAATTCGACCCCGGATAGCGCCGGGATCGAATTGGCCCTCCAGCACGGTCGCGGCGCTGATCGTGCGGATCGTGCCGCGCGGGCCATAGAATGTAAGAGGCAGGATGTGACCAATGTCCGTACGGATCGACCGTCCGTCCAGCGATAGATCATCGGGCGCAATTCCAGGGTCCTCTCCCGCCGCCATGGCGGCAACACGCAAGCAGAAGGACGCTTGCAACTGATCTCCGGCCCGAAACAGCAACGGCACGAACCGGGGCGTTCCCGTCCTGTCGGTGACCACGTTCACGACGCCCACAGCGGCGGCGTCCGAAAACGCTTTCAGGGGCCACAGGAACCGCTCGGCATTCGGCACGCGGGCGAGGGGTCCTTCGCCCACGGCCAGCGTCCATTGTTTGCCTCCGGGGTAGATCGCCGCTGCGGCGATTACGCTTCTACTCCTGCTCAGCGAACGCGCGAGCGCCTCGTCAGTGTCTTTTGCCCCGGGGTCGACCAGCAGCAGGTCGAGCGCAATGGCTTTCGGCCCAAGCGGCTCTATCGTATCGATGATTCGGGCAAGCGTGGCGCGGCTGAGGGGATAGCTGCCCTCGCGCCGCACTGTTTCATCGTCTATTGCGACAATGGTGATCAGCTCCGGCGGCTTTGCCGTTCCTCGAACAAGCGTTCGAAGATCGGTCATCGTTGCCTCGACGCGATCGAGAAACCACAAATTGCCGCGCCAGTGCGCGAAGCCCAGGCCGGCGCCCCAAAGACCCGCCAGAATGAGCGCGATCAGCGTCGGAAGCCCTCGTCGGCTCATTGCAAGCTCATTGGGCAAGCTCACTGGCCAAGCTCACTGGCCGAAACGGGCCAGCAATGCGGAAACGCGCTTGGCGGGCCAGTGCTTGACGATGAGTTTGCCGGTCCCGGCCTCGACGTCCACGCCATCGCCCGGTGCGAGGACCACGACGGCGGTGGATGCCGGTCTTTGCACGGCGACGCGACCCCTCAGGACGAAAACAGACGTCTTGCCATTGCCAACGTCGACTGTCCATTTTGTGCCTCGCACCGCGGCGATCGCCTGCGGGGTGACAACCGCGAAGCCACCCTGGACCGCACCGGCCGGAGCATCGAGCAGCAGCGCTTTGCGCCGCAACCTGACCGCGTCGGGACTGCCGTTTCGATCGCGATCCTCCAGCGTAAAACGAGCGCCACCTTCCACAATGACGGCAAGGCCTTCCCGACATCTCAGAATCTGTCGGGACGTACTGGGCACAGGCTCGAAGGTACACCCTGCATCCTGCGCATGGGCGGCACCCACCCAGAAGACACCGGCAAACAGGACAGCCACCAGACTACGGAAAAATCGGCCCCTTGCGCTCATCGACGTCTCCTTACTTTGCGAAGCCCTGAGGCAGGAAAATCTTCTGCCGTCAGCCTGCCCGCATGTTTGGTTCACGAGCCGGCACTTGCAGCCGCGTTGGCTTGAGGGATGCCGACCGGCATCGTAACACGACAAGCTGCTCCTGCGTTAAGGGCTCAAAATTATACGATTAATTGCACCGGGATCCTAATCGACAAGGCCTTGGCACGGGAGAAATAGACGCCATTCTCGTTCATAAGCCCAGCGATGGTGCTTGGTTGAAAGAATCCACTTTGCTAACTTGCGAGGATCCTGAAGATTGCTGCCCATGTCGAGCAATCGATCTGCGTAACTAACGCGAGAAAAACTATTTCCATCTGGTAGCGTTTGGCGAAGTAATTGAAAATCGTCTTCAATGCAGATTTCGAAAAACGAGTCGCCGTAGTGTGCCCACATTAGAGCCTAATCCAAACCTCGCTGAACCAAGCAATGCCAACAGAGGCTTTCCTGTTGCGGATTAATGTCCTCGCCGTTTCCCATTGAGGGTGTCCACGTACTCCATCACCAACCTCGTACAACCCGTCCATCGCATCGTTTAGGTTATGGTATTCGCCGCACCAGAATTTGCCTTCGACTATACAGCCGACCTCGCTAAGCATGGTTGCGCTTTTAAGGTTGGCTGAGTCGCCAACCTTTCGAAAGCAGTATAATAGAGAAGGCGGGGCGTATGTTTCTATGGTCGCAGGCATAAGAATCCCCGGAGCGTTGTTGAAAATTTAGGGGGGAATATGCTGTCTTTTCAAGACGCAATCAATGATTCAGCACAGTTTTCGAAGCGCCATCTGATTCTTGGAAACGGCTTCAGCATTGCACTCAGGCCTGACATCTTTCACTACGGCTCCCTGTTTCAGAGAGCTGATTTCTCGACGTACCCCCAGCTTCCAAAGGTGTTTCAAGCATTGGGAACCCAAGATTTTGAAGTTGCAATTCGAAGTCTGGAAACCGGCGCCAAACTTGCACCCATTTATGGAACCTCCGCCTCTTCCGCGGCAGCAATGCTGACCGATTCAGCGGCCCTTAAAGAAATTCTTGTTGAGACGATCGCTGCAAATCACCCGGATATCCCGGCAGATATTCCGGACCTCAAGTTTTGGGCTTGCAGAACCTTCCTTCGTCATTTTCTTGGTCCAAACGACGGGCAAATATTCACCTTGAACTACGACTTGCTTCTGTACTGGGCTCTTATGCATGAGGACAATCCGTTTGGTACGCGCCCAGTTCCCATTGTGACTAATGATGGGTTCGGCAATGACGAAGACGACCCCGGCGCAGACTATGTAGTTTGGCAAGGCGAAACGGCCGCCCACAGTGCCAAGGTGCACTTCTTGCACGGCGCCCTCCATCTGTTTGATGCGGGCACTGATCTCCAAAAATACACTTGGGTCCGAACGAATACCCGGCTAGTGGACCAAGCCCGCAGTGCCATTGGCAGCAACAAATTTCCACTTTTCGTGGCGGAGGGCACCAGCGGACAGAAGAAGGCAAAGATACGCCACAACGCATACCTTTACCAGGGCTTCAAGCAATTGGTAGCTAATGTCCAGCAGCCCAAAGTTTGCTTCTTCATTCATGGTCATTCATTGGCGGAAAACGATGACCATATACTAAGGCGGATCGGCGCAGGTCGTTTCCCCAAGCTTTATATAAGTCTGTTTGGTGAAATGGTCTCAGAAGGCAACCGGCAGGTTATAGCGCGGGCGAACGCTTTGTCGGCTATGCGAAAGCCATCATCTCCGCTCAAGGTAGAGTTTTATGACGCGGCCTCCGCCAAGGTGTGGGGATAAGCTCGGTTCAACGGATGATTTGAATAGGTTAGTCCTGAGAACCTAAATGAAGGCCGAAACGTATGCTTGTGCGTCGTTCCTCGTAGAGGATGTGGGGCTTTATGTGCCCAAAGCATGGGGCGGTTGATTACAGTTACAGATGGCGAACTTTTAGCGCGCCGTCCCATTTGGAGTTGAGATATTCACAGACGAGTCGCCGGTGGCAATGGTGCGGTTTGTCCTCCGAACAAAGTAAACAGCTATCCTGAAACATCTCTGGCGTTAGGCGTTGCTCGATCTTTCGCTGCCGCATAAGATTTATGAAAGATATTTCGTATATTTTCCAATCACCTTTGTCGCGCTTAAATTCCTTCAAAATATCATCTGTAGGTGCCAAGATTGGTTGGTGTATGTAGCTTATTTGACAAATCTTGTTTAAGAAGTATGAAAGATCATCCGATTTCGCAAAGCCTGAAAGTTGCGATGTATTGTGCAAACGAACATCAATGACTTTTTTTACACCAGCGCTTTTCAACCTATCGAAAAAGCGAGATGCCGTTGATTTTGTGAATCCGATTGTCGCGACGTTAATGTCGTCCAAATTATTGCTCCACTATCGCCGATTTTTTTGAATTGTCCTTCCGCTCAGAGAACGCAACTTTCGTGGCTCGATCGCGATACGCCGACGCGATTTGCTTCGCGGGAGGTTCGAAGAGGTCGATATCACTTTTGCCGGACATCTCCATCAGCCTGGCCTCTATCTGGTTATGGTCGACGAGTTGCCCGCTGCTTAGGATGTGCCGGACGATGATTCCGCGTTCGTGCAGCGCCCGTCCGACCAAGAGGCAACGATGGCAATCCATTGGGTCGTGCTCAGAGCACATCAGAGCGATGCGGAACTTTTTTGCACCTTTAATAACTCGGTCAAGTCCGCGAGCAAAATCGTCCGTTTCAGCCATTTTTTCGTAGTCGGCCACACCATCGCAGAAGAATTGCGTGTCCTTCGGTCGGCCGCCGAGCTCCGCACCTAGGAAGACGTATGCGACTTTGTCCTGACGCAATTCCTCGCACAATACATCTCGATTAAAATGAGGAAAGTGCCTCGAGAAAGGCGCGGTCCTTACATCCGCGATCGCCGTAACCGACGCTTGGCGTAACAGCGCGAGAAAACGCTCGTATGGAAGCGTCGAATGCCCAATTGTGAGCACCTCAATAGCCCTATTTGCCAAATCTAAGCCTCGTTATGTTTCGAAGAGTCGCCCATTACGATCTCCACAAACGACTACGTCCTGCCATGTAACGGTAGATTACTCCACACCGAGATGGCAGGCCACCCTGGGCCAAAGCGGCCAGCATTGGCTCTAGCACAGGCTTTGCTACCTTTCCGCCGCATCCCTGACGTAGGAAGTCGACCCGTCTAGAGGAAGAGGACTCCGTTAACTTGAGCATAGCAAGCGTTGGGCATTGCTTGAAAAGGTCGACAAAGCCCCACACGGACATGGACTAAATCGCATGCTTCCGCATCAGATTGAAGTGCCGCAACGCCCGCAGTCAGAAACCGAGTGCGAGCGAGGTCAGCTGGTACCGAAAGGTCATATTCCACGCCATCTTGATCGATTGTCGCGCGTAGCCGTCGTTTCCCTGCTGGCGTTACTTCTTCATAAAATGCAATCTGACTGGGGTGGATCTCGATCGCCCCCAACGAGTTCGTTTTGATGTTCGCAGGTACGTACGCTTTGCCGCTGCTAGCGCGCACCAAATGACCGTCAAATATGTCCTGCAGCGAACAGGAAACGCTGCCAGCCACCGCCTTAGCTAGTTTAGCATCGGTCAAACTCTTGACTACAGATAGTTGGCTTCCACCGGTGACAAGGCGATCCTCCGTCGCATGTGGAAACGGAAAAGTCTTAGGTGGTTTTGAAGCATCGAGAGACACAATATTTCCAACGGAAAAAATCGTTCCGGGACCGGCAAACCGAGCGTTCCAGAACCGAGAGGGCTCAACCGCCGGGTTGGCGACTGCTGGTTCTGGGCGCACCATGCAGTCATCGTCGACATCCCATCCCGCAACGCAGTATAGATCGCCGTAACACGTCACGTCCGTAATGCCGATGTTGTACCTCGCCAAGAAAAGCCTCCCTATCGCCCTCGAAGAATTTGGTAAATATTTGAGCATTGGCAGCTGTGAATTCAAGAGCCTGGGGATTGAAATACGCTGCGCTTTGGGCAGGCCTGGCGGCTCTACCGCGAGGCGTTCGACTCTCAACGCAGCTGAGCCTCTCCGTTAACCTTTCATTAACCATACCACGGCTAGCGTTTACCTCTCAGTAAGGAATCGCCCGCCGTGACCTTTGCCGCCCCCGTTGAGGCCAAATCCATTCGCTTTCGCGCCCGCTCCTTCGTCGCTTTCACGCTGACGCCGGAGGCGCCTTTGGATGTCTGGCTGGAGAGCCTCGATCGCTGGGTCGGCAATTCGCCGGGTTACTTTGCCGGGCGCCCGGTGGTGCTCGACCTGAACGTGCTGAAGCCCGATGTCGTGGCCATCGAAGCGCTGGTCGGCGTGCTCGGCCAGCGCGGCATCCGCGTCTATGCCATCGAGCTCGACGGCGGCGCCGAACTGGGCGCGCATCTGCCGCCGGTGCTGGTCGGCGCCAAGGAGGCGACCACTGACGGGTTGCTGCAGCCGAGCCGCAAGGCGGGCAGGGCGGAGGATGCGACAACGGCTAGCGACATGAAGCCGGCAAGTGATGCGAAGGCGGATTTGAAGGCGGGCGATTTGAAGGCGGCGGGCGAGGCAAGGCCTCAGGACGCCAAGTCCGGCGCACCGGACGCCGGCACGTTGATGATCCGCTCGCCGATCCGTTCGGGACAGCTCATCTTCCATCCGCATGGCGATGTCATCGTACTAGGCTCGGTCGCTTCCGGTTCCGAGATCGTCGCCACCGGCTCGATCCATGTCTATGGCACGCTGCGCGGCCGCGCTTCGGCAGGTGCGCAGGGCAATACGGCCGCCCGCGTCTTCTGCCGCAGGAACGAGGCCGAGCTTCTCTCGGTGGATGGCTGGTATTGCACCGCCGAGGAGATGGACCCGTCAGTCCGGGGCAAGCCTGTGCAGGCATTTCTCGACAACGGCATGCTGCGCATCGCCCCTTTCAGCTAATGCGGCGGGCGCTGCTCGCGCCCGACAACGACATAACGAACAACAACGGAGGCTTTATTGATGGGCAAGGTAGTGGTGGTCACCTCGGGCAAGGGGGGCGTCGGCAAGACGACCTCGACCGCGGCTCTGGGGGCGGCGGTCGCCAAGACCGGCAAGAAGGTGGCGCTGGTCGATTTCGACGTCGGCTTGCGCAACCTCGACCTGATCATGGGCGCCGAGCGGCGCGTCGTGTTCGACCTCGTCAACGTCATCCAGGGCTCGGCAAAGCTGTCGCAGGCGCTGATCCGCGACAAGCGGGTCGAGACGCTGTTCCTGCTGCCGGCCTCGCAGACGCGCGACAAGGATGCGCTGACCGAGGAGGGGGTGGCAGAAGTCATCGGCAAGCTGCGCTCGGTCTTCGACTATGTCTTCTGCGACAGCCCGGCAGGCATCGAGCGCGGCGCCCAGCTCGCCATGCGCTTTGCCGACGAGGCGGTCATCGTCACCAATCCGGAAGTGTCGTCGGTGCGCGATTCCGATCGCATCATCGGCCTGCTCGACGCCCGCACTTTGCGCGCCGAACAGGGCGAGCAGATCGCCAAGCATGTGCTGGTCACGCGCTACGATGCGGCGCGCGCCGCGCGCGGCGAAATGCTGTCGATCGACGACGTGCTGGAGATTCTCTCGACGCCGCTGCTCGGCATCATTCCGGAGAGCCAGGATGTGCTGCGCGCCTCCAACCTCGGTTCGCCGGTGACATTGTCGGAGCCGCTCAATGCCGCCGCCAAGGCTTACATCGATGCCGCAAAGCGGCTCGAGGGCGAACAACTGCCGGTCATTGTTCCCTTCGAACGAAAGGGCTTCCTCGACCGTCTGCTGGGAAGGAGGGCGGCATGAACCTGCTCGACATCTTCAAGCGGCGCACCAGCGCGCCGGTGGCGCGCGAACGGCTGCAAGTGCTGCTCGCCTATGAGCGCCGCAACCGCAGCCAGCCCGACCTCGTCTCCATCCTGCGCGAGGAGATCATGGCGGTCATCGCCAAGCATGTGCAGATCGACCAGGATTATCTCCAGGTCTCGATGGACCGCGGCGAGACCATGTCGACGCTGGAGATTGATATTCAGATCCCCAACAAGAGCCCGATGCCGCTGGCAATGGCGGGGTGAGGGGCTTTACCCTCCCCCTTGTGGGGAGGGTCGATCCGCAAAGCGGATCGGGGTGGGGGTCTGCGCGGACCTCCGCCGTCTTGGTTTCCTCGCCCCCGCAAAGCGGGGAGAGGTGTCCGCGAAGCGGACGGAGAGGGGGCCGCGGCGCTGGCGGGTTCCCTCTGTATTCATTCAAGGCCGAGCCATTCCCCCTCTCCGTCGCGGCTTCGCCGCGCCACCTCTCCCCCACCTTCGTGGGGGCGAGGAACCCAAGCTTATGAACTCCCAAAAAACATTCAACCAAACAGTTGACTATCTGAAACCGCGCCTCTATATTCAACTACATGGTTGAATTAGAGACGCCCCAGATGGACCAGGTTTTTCACGCCCTTAGCGACACCACGCGCCGGCATATGCTTCATAGCCTCGCCGGCGGCGAGCGCACGGTGAGTCAGCTGGCCGAACCCTTTGCCATGTCGCTGGCCGCAGCCTCCAAGCACATCAAGGCGCTGGAGCATGCCGGGCTGATCCGTCGCGAAGTGCGCGGCCGTACCCATGTCTGCCGCCTCGAGGCCCGCCCGCTGGCCACCGCCTATGAGTGGCTCGGCTCCTACGCGCGTTTCTGGAACAGCCGCCTCGATGTCCTCGAACAGCTTTTGCGCGAGGAGGCGGGGCGCAAAACGTCGACAACGCAGACAACGCCGGAGCCGGCAAATCCAGCCAAGCCGGAACCGTCCAAGCCATCACCCCAGCCAGAATCACCCAGGCCAACACCATCCGAAGGAGACGACCAATGAACCAGATGACAAGCTTCGACGGCTACGCCCAGTTGATCCAGCCGGCCACCTTGAGGATCGAACGGCTGTTGCCGGGAACCAGGGAGCGCGTCTGGGAATACCTGACGCAGAGCGACCTGCGCCGCCAGTGGCTGGCGGCCGGCGACATGGATTTGGAGGAGGGTTCTTCTTTCGAGCTGGTCTGGCGCAATTACGAACTGACCGACCCGCCGGGCGAGAGGCCGGCCGGCTTCGGCAGCGGCGAGCAGAGGATGCACAACCAGATCGTCGAGTGCGACCCACCGCGCAAGCTCACCATCTCCTGGAACGGCAGCGGCAATGTCACGTTCGAATTGGCGCAGCGCGGCGACGACGTCCTGCTTACCCTGGTCCACCGCCGCCTGCCGGATCGTTCGAGCCTGATGATGCATGCCGCCGGCTGGCACATGCATCTCGACATCCTGGCGGCCCGTGTGACGGGCGAAAAGCCGGAGCCGTTCTGGGACGGCTGGAGCCGTCTCATGACGGACTATGACCAGCGCCTGCCGGCCTGACACAACGTACGCATTTCCACCTGACCTCGCGCCGCATGGCGGCGCGAGGGCCGGAAAAACACGTCCCAACTTTGGAGAGAAACAATGCTTGCATTCAGAAAAGTCGCCCTGGCCATGGCCGTCGGTTTTGTCGGCCTGTCGGCAGCCCAGGCGGCGGACATGACCATCGACCAGATGCCGGCCCAGCTCGAAACCCGTTATGCGCTCAGCGCCTTGCCGCCGGCCTTGCGGGATAAAGCAACCGTCTATCTGCTCGACCCCGCGAAGGGCTACCAGCTTGCCCGGCAGGGTACGAGTGCCCTGACCTGTATTGTCGAGCGCACCGCCTGGGAACTGGGCGACTTCCGCAACGACATCTATTTTCCGCTTTGCTACGACGCCGCCGGCACCAGCACCTATTTGAAGGTCATCATGGATGCGGCCAAGCTTCGCGCCGAGGGCATGGACGCTGCCGCGCTGAAGGCCGAAATCCAGAAGCGATACGACGACAAGACCTACAAGACGCCCGACAAAGCAGGCCTGTCCTACATGGTCGGTCCCGTCATGCGCACGATCGGGCCGCCCGACATGCAGGTCCACACCATGCCGATGCCGCATCTGATGTTCTACGCCGCTGGTATCACCAATGAGGACATCGGCGCCGCTCCAGACCTCGCCAATCCCTCCAGCCTTCTCAACCCGTTCATCGACAGGCTGGGGAACGCCGAGCAGAGCTACATGATCCAGATGGTGGGCGAGACGGAGAAGGCGAAAATACTGGCCGACGAAAAGCCGCTTCTCGATGATCTCTGCGCCTATCGCGATGTCCTTTGCCTGACCGGCCAGATGGATATGGACCAACACTGACCGCCACGTCCCCACGCCACGGGGACAATGCAACGGGATGGTGGCGAACCGGCCATCCCTGAACGACCGCGCAGCCTCCGGCATTCGACCATGGAGGCTCGCATTCACCGCAGATGAAACGAAGCAACGTGCTTGCGTCCCGCAAGCCTGAAGGAGGAAGTCATGCGTAAATTGATCACCGGAATGAAGATCTCCATCGACGGCAAGATGGAAGGACCCGAGGGGTTCGCCGACTGGGTCGACAACTGGTCGGAGGAATACGGCCTGATGTCCGAGATCGACGCCTGCCTGCTTGGCGGCGTCATGTATGCCGGCTACGAGCGCTACTGGAGCGCGATCCAGCAGAACGAGCCGGACCAGCCGCTGCCGATGACCGGCAAACTGGTCGACCCGGCCGAACTCGAATGGGCGCGCTTTGCCGCCAAGACCCCGCATTATGTGCTGTCGAACACCATGACTTCGGCAGCCTGGGCCTCGACGCGCTTCCTCCGCAGCCTCGACGACATCGCGGCGCTGAAGCGCGAGCCCGGCAAGGACATCTACCTCATGGGCGGCGCCCGCATCACCGCCAGCCTGATCGAGGCCGGGCTGGTCGATGAGATGCGGCTCATCGTCTATCCGCTGCTCGCCGGCGACGGCAAGGCGCTGTTTGGCACGGTGCACGCCCGGCACAGACTGGAACTGCGCAAGGCCGAGGCGCTTTCGGATGGACGGGTGAGCCTGGTGTATGGGATCGCGAACTAGCTTCTTTTCCTCTCCCTCCGGAGGGGGGAGAGGTGGCGCCGCGAAGCGGCGACGGAGTGGGGGAAGGCGCTCATGAAACCCACGGTCGCCGCAAAATAGGTGCGACGAAGCGAGCGCGAAATCTCCGGCAAGCAGGCAATCAGGCGGATGTGATGAACGGTCGACCCCCACTCCGTCGAGCTTCGCTCGACACCTCTCCCCCGATCGACGGGGGAGAGGAAATAGCGTTGCGCCCCATCAACAGCTCGCTCGTGCCACACGACAGCGACCCGGCCGTGCCACACGACAGCCAGGCCCGTTGCTCCTATCTCGGGACTGCGCAGGGACGCGCTGGCCGCGTCGTTGCGGGAGGGACTTGAATTGACGTCGACGCCAATCGCCGCAGCCGAAGCGAAGAGCTTGCCGATTGGCGCGCTGCTAGGCGCCATGGTGTCGATCCAGATCGGCGCCACCTTCGCCAAGGGCCTGTTTCCGCTGATCGGCGCCAACGGCACCACGGCGCTGCGGCTGGTCGTCGGCGCGCTGATGCTGGCGGTGGCGCTGAGGCCGTGGCGGGTGCGGCCGTCGCGTGCTGTGCTGCCCTGGCTCATCGCCTATGGCGTGAACCTCGCGGCGTTGAACCTTTTGTTTTATGCAGCACTCGCCAGAATCCCGCTCGGCGTCGCGGTGGCGCTCGAATTCTCCGGTCCGCTCTTGGTGGCGACGCTGTCGTCGCGGCGCGCCGCCGACTTTGTCTGGGTGGCGCTGGCCGTCGCCGGCATCGTGCTTCTGTCGCCCTTCATCCACTCCGGCAGTGCGCTCGACCCGATCGGCGTGATGCTGGCGCTGGCCGCCGGCGGCTGCTGGGCGCTCTACATCGTCTTTGCGCAGAAGGCCGGCGCCGAACTCGGCAGCGAGACAACCGCTTACGGGCTGATCATCGCGGCCGCTATCGCCCTGCCGTTCGGCATCGCCGAGGCAGGCGCGAACCTCATCGCCCTTCGATCCTGGTCAGCGCGCTGCTGGTCGGGCTGTTTTCCAGCGCCTTGCCGTTCTGGCTGGAGATGGAGGCGTTGACCCGCATGCCGGCCAGGCTCTACGGCACGCTGACCTGCCTGGAGCCGGCGCTGGGCGCGCTGGCCGGCTTTCTGTTCCTGCACGAAATCCTGAGCCCGCTGCAATGCGCGGGCATCGCCGCCGTGGTCGTCGCCGCCTTCGGCGCAGCGCTGACCACCAAGCCGCCGGTGCCGTCACCGGAATAGTTGCCTGCAGCCGAGACGACTACCTGCCCGACGCGTGAATTTTCGCTATACCTGCTGACTGGCGCGGGGGCGGGGATGTCGGTTTCAACTCGGTTAGCGGCTTACAAAGCCTATCTCGAAGCAGAATTTTCAGAGGATCCGCCAAGTCTTGGCTGGCGAGTTCGCGCCCTGCTCACAGGCCATCCATCCAAGGGATTGGCTATGTTGGACGACGGATCTTATCGCAGTGGCGACTATTTCCGACTCACCTTGTACCGACGCCGGATTGAGGCGCGAAATCTGTCTCTTTCGCAGGTTCTTTCCAACAAGCTCGACCAGAAGCTCTGGCTCGATGTCGTGATGCCGTCGGTCGCTCCACCGACCACACACTATCTCGCCGGTCGAAAGCTCATAAGCCTCAGCGGCGATGGCGAGGTCCAGGATCAGCGTGCTCTGCTCGCGCTGCTGGCCGAAAAAGGCGAATTGTTCATAAAACCGTCGGGCAAGGGGCAGGGTGCAGAGGCGTTACGACTTGTGCAGACGCCCGACGGGATTCTCGCCAATGATAGGCTCGTTGCCGCGCCTCAATGGCTGGAGGGGTTCTCGAGGAAACATATCAATGGCTACATCGTGTCGGACATCATTGCTCAGGGAGCATGGAGCGAGGCGTTCTTTCCCAGGACATTGAACACGCTTCGCGTTTTGACCGGGACGCATTTTTCGGACCACCGGCCGATCGTTCTCGCTGCTACAATGAAGATGGGCAGGCCGGCAACCTACCCCACCGACAACTGGAAGAAGGGCAGTGGCGGGGTTGCGGCCCTTGTAAATGTCGATAGCGGTATTCTGTCTGCAGGTTTGTTCTACAACAAAAAGACCAGGCAGCGGGATACCATTGAAGCCCATCCCGAAAGCGGTGCGCGGATTCTTGGTGCGTCCGTTCCCAACTGGTCGGTGGTGAAATCGATAATGCTGAAGCTTGCAGCAATGTTACCGTTTCCGGGCCTCGTTGGTTGGGATGTGGCACTGACGGAAGCGGGCATCGTTGTCGTCGAGGGCAATATCCGCCCCGGCCTGGATATCCATCAATGCCATGGCAGCTTGAAGCAGACCGCCGAGCAGCGCGCTTTCTGGGCGGAGATGCGCATGTAAGGTCATTGGAGCGCCACCCCGACGGCTCTACAAACAATTCGATCCGTTATATGCAAAGCTTGGTTTGCCCGAGAATTTCGAAGAGGAGTGACAGCGGTGCATTACCTGGCCACGCTCGGAACGATAGTCGCTGTCGGGCTGGCTGTGGTCGTCGCGCTGGCAACTTTCGCCTGGCGTCGGGCGCGTAAGCGTCGCAAGGCGCAGCGCCGTCAAAACCCGGCAAATGACTACGTTGTGCGCCAGGATTGGTCGGTCAGCCACGACAGCCTCAACCACTCATCCTTCGTCTATTTCGATATCGATCGCGACGGCAGATACGGCCTTGGGGACCGTCCGATGGGCGGCGTTATGGTCAGGCTGCACGATGCCAACGGCCATTTCGCTTCCCAGGCGCGTACCAACCGCAGCGGCTTTGCCAATTTTACCGTGTCGACCAAACACGGCAAGGCACCGATCCACTTGCCGGGCACCTATCGGTTCACGGTCTCGGTGCCGCCGGGCTGGCGCGCAAGCAGTTCCAACGAAATCCAGTCGCAGCACTTTCAGCCGTTGCCGGGCTCACCCGCCGGAATGGTCTCGGAGGCAATGCTGCAGCCTGTCGGCCTTTTCCCGATACGGCGCCTTGGTGGGCATGCAACGGCACCGGCGACCATATCCGTGGAGAAAAAAGGTCGGATTCTGGCTGTACACCCGGTTGGCGATGGCGAGGATTTCAGCCTCGATCTCGCAGATGATGCGGACGCGATCGTCGTAGATGGCCGTGGTTTCGCGCGCAGACTGGCTTTGTCAGCCTATCCGACCGCTCTTGGCCTGCTTTCGTCCAAAATCCCAGGCATCGCCGACGACGCGCCCCTGCAAACCATCGGGTTCGACGATGTCACAGCGCGCGATTTTCGAAAGCTGCCGTCAGGCTATGCCGGGTTCAACTGGTTCAACGTCAATGCCATTTCGCGCGATTACGTGAAGGATGGCGAAGGCTATGTGAACGGCAATGTTTCGGGAGACCACGTCTGCTACACCAGCAGCGGACACCCCGCCGAATTCAGCAGCGAAAGACCTTTTGGTTTTCACTCCGTACTTCTGGCTGCGGCGTGGTTAAAGTCCGAGGGGGAAGTTGCGCGGATCGAGAGTTGGCTCGGCGACCAACTGATTGCCAGCGATGCCATTACTCTGTCTGCGCTGACGCCCGTTCACTACGCGCCGATGCTCGGTCAGGTAACACGTGTGAGATTTTCAACCAGGCGCTACTGGCAACTGGTGTTGGACGACCTGATTGTCGCCCGATGAGCTATGTATTAACGGAAGCCTGGCCGTTAGCCGTTAGAGCTTGCCTGCTCGCCAAGCTTATTACTGAGGGATGGGACCGGAAATAATGATCGGGCCGTTTTCAGCCGTAATGGTCGAAAGGTTCCCCTTTTTCACAAGCACTGGCTTTGAATAAGTTTTCTTCATTTCATTTCCCCACTCATATATCCCACGATAATGTCACACGGCCTATTGTTGTCAACCTTTAGGCGCGGCTATCCCCGGTTGGCCTTTTGTCGCCGATGCGCTTACCTGCAATCCACCTTCATCGAGAAACCGTTGTTCTTGGCTCCGCATGGCGCGGCTGAGGATAGGGTTGCGGTGCGGGAAGCGTCCGAAACGGCGGATGATGTCGCGATGGTGTTTGGCCCGCTTCAGGCCAGCGCACCATAGGCGCCGCCCAGCCGTTGCAATTGCAGCTAGCGGTTGCAAAATATCAGACTTAAGTCTGACAATTTTATAAAAAAGGTCTGTATCGGCTGAGACAAGGGTCGTAAGCCGCTTTCGCAGAACGTCGATTTTGTGGATGCTGTTCTGGTAACAACGCCATTCCGGTTGTGGACAGATCGGATCGGTCCTCGCTGACGGGAGAGGAACAGATTACGCGCTTGCGCCAACTCTGCTGGCTTGCCTTGCGGGCGTCGACGACGCTCGCCCTGGTTCTTGTGCCCTATCACCTGAGCTTTGACGGCGCCGCCAAGATTGCCGCCAGCAATGCCTTCGCCAAGGATGGCGGCAATGGCGGCGGCGGCGGCAATGGGGGCGGCGGCGGCAATGGCGGTGGCAACGGAAATGGCGGCGGCAACGGCAACAGCGGTGGAAACGGTAACAGCAACAGCGGCGGTAACGGCAAGGGCAAGGGCAATACCGGCGCCGGCAAGGCCAGCCATGTAAATTCTGCAACCGGCGACCAGGTCGAGGTCGACGCTACCGGCATCACGGTCACTCATCCCAACGGCATGAAGGAAGATATCCACAATGGCCGGTTCACGATGAAGGATGCGCTCGACCGCACCATCATCGAACGGACGGCGACCGCCGCCGATGTGGCACGTTTGAAAAGTTTGTGAGCCGCTTTCGCACGGATGTTTTTTCCTCAGTACCTCGTGCGGACGGGTGTCGTCCGTGCCCCGCGCGTCAACTCGCGCGCTCCCGCGCCTCGCGCATCAGCAGCGCCGCCTCGGTGCGGTTGCGGACATTGAGCTTGGCCAGAACCCGCGTCATGTGATGCTTGACCGTCTTCTCTTGCAACGAAAGCCGTGCGGCGACTTCCTTGTTGCTCAAGCCTTCCGCCACCAGGCGCAGGATATCGGCCTCGCGGCCGGTGAGCTGCTGAATGGGATCGGCCTTGCGGTTCGCCGGCTGCAACAGGTCCGACAGAAGCCGGGCCGACAGTGTCGGCGAGACATAGCTTTCGCCAGCCGCGACATTGCTGAGGATTTCGGCCAGCGCCTTCGAACCGACGCCTTTCAGCACATAGCCGCGCGCGCCGGCATTGAGCGCCTGGGCAACGTCGGCGTTGGCTTCCGACACGGTCAGCATGACGACCTTCTGGCCAGGGTGTCCGGCCATGATGTTTGCCGCGGCGGTGAGCCCGCCGCCCGGCATGCTGATGTCGAGCAGCACGATGTCGGGGCGCATGGCCGCGACCAGCCTTTCGGCATCCTCGGCACTGGCGCCTTCGCCGACGATTTCGAAACCACCGATCTCGCCGAGGCTGCGCGCTACACCCTCGCGAAACAACGGATGGTCGTCGATAATGGCAATGCGGATGGCGTGGGTCACGATTGCTCCTCAATGGTCAATGTTATCACCAGTCGTGTGCCTTGTGGGCCGGATACGGTTTCGAACTGGCCGCCGATGCTCTCGATACGCTCCCTGAGACCGGCAAGCCCAAGGCCCTCGCTTCTTGCCGGGTCGAATCCGGGGCCGCCGTCGAGCACCTCGACGAACAGTTTGCCGCCTTTCATTGCCGCTTTCACCGCCTGATCCCTGCCTTTTCCGTGGCGATAGGCGTTGTTCAAGCCTTCCTGGACAAAACGATAGATGCTGATCTTCTCGGAAGGACCGGGTTCGCGCAAGCGCTTCGGCAGCGTCAGCAAAACCGAGGTTCCGGTCCGCCGTTGGTGTTCGGCGACGGCCAGCCGCAATATGTCCAGCACCGCCGCCGTCTCGATCTGCGGCAGGACGAGACCGTTGCAGATGCCGCGTATCTCGCGGATCGCTTCGTCAAGCGTTTTGTGGATGTCGGCGATCTCGGCTTCGCGCAGCGCGGTGGAGGCGCCGGGATCAAGCAAGATCGGGCTGTCCATCCTGAGTGCCGCCAGCGCCACGAGCTGGGCCGGCCCGTCGTGAAGATCGGCGCCGATGCGCCTGAGATAGCGTTCGTTGAGCGCGGTGGCGCGCCGCGAGGCGTGCTGCACGCGCTCGCGCAGCGATGAATTCTGCGACAGCAGCGCCCGCAATTCGGCGATCTTGGCCTCGAGCGCCGCCCGTTGGGTTTGGATGGTGCGGCTGCCGCGAAAGACGATGCCTGACAAAAGCACCAATGCCGCCGCCGTGGCGCCGGCCACGACCAGCCAGCTTTGCCACAGGGCGGCGTTCAGCGACGACTCGAAGTCGTCGGCAACTTCGTAGAACTCCGAAACGGCGACGACTTCGCCCGACCAGGGTTCGCGCACCGGATTGTAGATTTCCAGCAGCGGTCCAGCCACCGTCTTTTTCTCGTATCGGCTCTCGGCGTCGTCGTCGAGGTCGTTGTACTCGGCCACGACATTGCCGCTGAAGGCGGAGACCAGGTTGGCGTTCGGCTCGAACACCTTGCCGATCAGCGTCGTATCCTTGGCGTAGAGGATCGTGCCGTCGCGCCGCCACAGCTTGAACGACGCCAGCCGCTTGCCGAGCGCACCCTGGTCGAGCGTTTCGTCGAGCGCCCGCTTGACGGTATCGTCGAGCTCGCGGCTTTTGCGCATGTCGGGCAATAGCGGCGCTATCACGCTGTCGACATAGAGCGCCGTGGTCGCGGCGGAATTGCGCATGACGCCTTGCCGGATTTGCGAGGTCACCCACACGCCGACCACCAGCATCACCACCAGCAGCCCGATACCGCCGGCAATGAGGAACTGCAGGGCCAGCGACAGTCTGCCCCAACGCGGCAAGAACTCTCCTAGGAAAACCCCAAGCAATCGCACGATCCACCCTTCCCACCCGTGCCTGTTATAGAGGCTCCGCAGCCTTTGCGACATTGTCTGTGCAAGATTTTGGTCTGTGCAAGATTTTTGGCCTGTGCAAGATTCTGGCCGCCGCGGTTCGGCATCCGCAGCACCGCCGCGCCGGGTATCTTACAGGGCCGGCGAAGCCGGACAGACCGGCTGTCGCGGGCATCTGCATTGGTTTCATTGCCGTCCCGTCCGGGCGTCGTGCGCGATTTGACCGGCCACCAACTGAAAAAGCTCGCCTCGCGAGGAGACCTGCAATTTGCGGTAGATATTGTTCATGTGGATTTTCAGCGTGCCTTTCGAAATGCCGAGATCGAGCGCGATCTGCCCGTTCGGCCTGTTGGCGGCGGCGAGCCGGGCGATCTCCATCTCGCGGACGGTCAGCAGCGACGAAAGCTTTCGCCATCTGATCCGCCGGGTGGCCTCGCTTTCGACAGCGTCACCGACGATCTCGGCGGGCAACCAGCGTCCGCCCGCGGCCACCTGACGGATACATTTGGCCAGCGTCTCGACCGTGGCTTCCTTGAACACGATACCGGCGACGCCCGCCATCACGGCATCATAAAGCTCGGCGTTGGAAGCGGTTGCTGTCAAAAGCACGCAGCGCGTGGTGAGCCCCAGCCTGCCGAGTTCCGCGGCGATTTCAGGTCCGCTCAGCCCCGGCATGCGCACGTCGAGCACCGCGACATCCGGCACCTCCTGCCGGATCATCGCCAGCGCGCTCCTACCGTCCAGCGCCGACCCGACAACCAGGAAGCCGGGATCGCGGGCTATTAGGTCGGCCAGCCCGTGCAGCAGCAGCGGATGGTCATCGGCGATGAACACCGTGGTGACCATGTTCAGTTCCCCTTATGGGACGGCGTGAACGGCGGCGGCCGCCGGCCTACAAAGCGCCATGCCGGAGCGGCGCCATTGTTTTCGTCCGGCTGAAGCGGCAATCGCCTATGCTTAATCATCAACAGTATTCCTCCACTGAAATCAAAGCACTGCGGTCTTGCGCCCAAGGGCGGCTCCCGCGTTGCTGTGCCTATGCCTGCACACCTCCTGGCCGGAAACGGCCCCCGACCCCGAACCCGGCCCGCTCCTCCTCATATGGGAGCCATCCCGGCATTAGCATCGTGCTTCCGACAAGAATTAGCAAATACGTAATCAACCTCCACGTGCTGCCGGCAGCAAGGTACTTGGCCGCGGACTGAAAGCAGACGCGATGCCGCCGCATAATTGCCGGCCGGTCGCTTGATGAGACCACGGCACTGGTTCCAATAATCTCGTCCAGGAAAGTAAAATTTGACGAATTTGGAAACAATTCGGTCGTGTCAGAGGAATTCGACTTGAATATGAAAGAGATTTACCGGCGTTGAATTTGCGTTCGCGTCTATAACCACGGTTATATGGACGCACCAATTGCAACCTGCGTAATATGGTTAGGGGAATGTTAATGCTCAGGCGGTCGACGTAGATCGCGCGAGTTTTGGGGTATGGGGCGTGAGCGTGACAGTCAGTCCGACGACGGATCGATTCCGTCATCCGGGGGTAGTTGTGTCTGGCGAACGGGCGCAGCCGCCCCGCCAAGGCCTTCCCTGTTCAACGCCGCTTATGTCACGAACGGCTCTTTGCTGGCGATGCCGCGTTCCGCGGGCACGCCCGGCGTTGCAATAGGTCTGGGGTAGTCAGCCGCCTTGTGCGGCCAACAAGGGAACGCGCTTGCAAGCGCAAGGGGAGTTAAGAAAATGGCCGATACCGTAGTCGATATCAGTGGTGCAACCACCTCCGCCACATTGACCGATGGCACCGTTTTCACAGCCGAGCCACAAGGCGACGCCGGTACAGGCAACTACGACACCTTCCTTGTGCTTGGTGCGAACGGCACGGAAAGCGGCTTCAACACCGATGGCACTCCGTTGCCGCTGGATGACAAACAGCAGGAGCATACGAACGCGCTTCTGCTGAGCGACATGCAGGTGGTGACCCTGGACGGCCACGACTATTATGTGTTCAAGCTCGACGCCAACGAGCCGAACAGCACCAAGGGGGAGTTGCTGTCCCTCAACTCATTGCAGATCTATTCGGCCTCGGATCCGAATATCACAACCCTTCCGACGCTTCAGACCCAGCAACTGCTCTATGATCTCGATGGGAACGCCACCGACGGCGACGTGACCGTTCAGTTGAGTGCCGGCAAGGACGCGCCGGCTGGCAGTGGCAAGGGCGACATGTTCGTCTACATCCCCACCAGCTTCTTCGACAACGCAACCGGTAACTATGTCTATCTCTATTCGGCGTTCGGCGATCCCAGCGATTCGGACGGCGGGTTCGAGGAATGGGGTGTAATCACCAAGGCCGGTGTCGACAACGCTCCAGCGGTCGCGATCGAGAAGACGGTCGAACCGGGCGAGATCAACGAAGGCGAGGCGACGACCGTCACCTACACCTACAAGGTGACAAACACGAGCGCGGACGGAGCAGCCGATCCGCTGACGCTGACCTCGCTGATCGACGACAATGCAACGCCAGGCGATGCCACTGACGACATCAACCTGCTCAACGGCTTCGTGGCCAACAGCACACATGGCACCCACTATGTGTCCGGCGACACCGACAACGACTACCTTGTCGACAGCAACGAGACCTGGATTTTCACGGCCGATGTCAACATTGCAGCCCACGATGCCGGCAGCAGCATCGTCAACACGGTCGTGGTGCATGCCCATGACGACGACACCACCAACGACGTGACCGCCACCGACGACGCGACGGTGACGGTGACGGATGTGGCGCCATCAATCCACGTCGCCAAGACGGCCGACCCGACCTCGATTGACGAGGGCTCCGCCACCGACGTCACCTACACCTATGAAGTGACGAACACGAGTGCGGCCGGCGCGTTCGACCCGCTGACATTGACCGGGCTTGTGGACGACAATGCAACGCCAGGCGATGCCGCTGACGACATCGATCTGCTCGATGGTTTCGTGGCGGGCAGCGATCACGGCACCCACTACGTGTCCGGCGACATCGATGACGACTATTTGGTCGACAGCGACGAGACCTGGACGTTCACCGCGACGGTCGGCATCGACGCCCAAAATGCCGGCAGCATCGTCAACACGGTCGTGGTGCATGGCCATGACGACGACAGCACCGACG
>NZ_JACDTY010000021.1 GCF_013520985.1 Mesorhizobium neociceri
CCCGAAACTTCCGCATTCTCCGGTCCTGTAGCCATGCTGCCCGTCTCATCCCCAGCCTCCGTTCGCTGGCGATAAAACCGGACAACTCATCTGCTACCTAATCCGGACAACTCGTGTGCTTACGACAAGCGCGCGCGCCGGGCTTGACTTTCCGGGCACGTTCTTTATGTGTCGCGCCAAGTTTCCCGCGTCCGGGTGTTTTCCCCCGCTCCAGCGGCCAAAACCCCACGAACATAACGGACTGATACAATGGCCAAAGCCGCAAACATCAAGATCAAGCTTCTGTCGACCGCCGACACCGGTTTCTTCTACGTGACCAGCAAGAACAGCCGTACCAAGACGGACAAGCTGTCCTTCCGCAAGTACGACCCGGTCGCCAAGAAGCACGTCGAGTTCAAGGAAACCAAGATCAAGTAATCTGGTTTTCATACGCTATGCAAAAACGCCGCCCTTTCGGGCGGCGTTTTTGTTTCAAGCTGCGAAATACGTGAACCCTCCGCAGTTTGGCGCGGACTGTTCATGTCATTTTTGGCAAAAAGGGGGCCGGTCGGCGTATGGCAGCGGTACGAGGAGGCCACTATGTGCCAGCGCCGGCCGGCCGACCCCACGGACCCAGGAGATGCGGCGGACCTGAGCATCATGGGGTATCGGTCGGAGCGATGCGGCTGTCTACCCTCGTGCCCACATCGCCTTTGTTCTTGCGTTGCACATTTGCGCAACAACGCTGGAAAATCAATAGTTTCTTAACCAAGGCTCGGGAATCGCTTGGATTAAGGTAAATTCCTAACCCTGTCGGGTTGACTGGATAATCCGGCGTCGAGCCTACGCCGCCTTGGCGACGACGCGGTTGCGGCCGCCGCTTTTGGCCTCGTAAAGCGCCACATCGGCGCGCTTCATCAGCGCCGCGACCGTGTCCGCGCCGTTCAGAACCGACGACACGCCGACGCTGACGGTGACTTCGATCGTCTTGCCTTCATGACCGATGGCAAACGGCATCTGGGCGATTTCGGCGCGAATGCGCTCCGCAACCTTTTCCGCCACCGTTGCGTCCGTGTCCGGCATCACAACCACGAATTCCTCGCCGCCAAAGCGGCAGGCAAGGTCGATGCCCCTGACATTCTTGCGCAGCCGCCGCGCGAATTCGCGCAGCACGTCATCGCCGCCATCATGGCCATGCGCGTCATTGACGGTCTTGAAGCGGTCGAGATCGGTGATCATCACCGACAGAGGCCGCCGTCGCGCCACGGCGCGGTCAAACAGCGTCTGCAGGTGGCTGTCGAGGTAGCGGCGGTTGTGCAAGCCAGTCAGCCCGTCGGTCACCGCCATCTCGATGGTCTGGGTGACGCTGGCGCGCAGCTGGTCGTTGTAGCGCTTGCGGCGCACCTGCGTGCGCAGCCGCGCCATCAGCTCGTGCTGGTCGATCGGCCGCATCAGATAGTCGTTGATGCCGAGTTCGAGGCCGCGGATGATACGGCCCTCCTCGCCTTCTTCGGCAAGCAGGATGATCGGCAGGAAGCGGGTGCGGTCGAGCGAACGCAATTGCGAGCATAGCCGCAGCGGATCGAAATCGGCGAAACCGGTCGAGATCAGCACGCACTCATACGGCGCCTCGGCGGCCTGGAAGAAACCGGCATGCGGATCGGTGGCGATGTCGAGTTCGGCGCTGCCGCGCAGCATTTTCTGGATGCGCTCGAAGGAGGATTTGCGCTCGTCGATCAACAGCACCTTCGGCGTCGCGTCCTCGGAGGTGAAGCTGCGGCTCAACAGCGCCTCGATGCCGATGTTGCGGGTGGTCGAGGCGCGCAGGCGCAACTCATCGGTCAGCGACTTCAGCCTGACCAGGCTTTTCACGCGCGTCATCAGCTGCAGATCGTTGACGGGCTTGGTCAGGAAATCGTCGGCCCCCGCCTCAAGGCCGCGCACCCGGTCCGAAACCTGGTCGAGCGCGGTGATCATGACCACCGGGATATGCGACGTCGCCGGATCGCTTTTCAACCGCTTGCAGACCTCGAACCCGTCCATGTCGGGCATCATCACGTCGAGCAGCACGACATCGACCTTGCCGTTTTCGCAGGTCTCGATCGCATCCAGCCCGTTGGACGCCGTCAGCACCTCGAAATATTCGGCCAGCAGCCGAACTTCGAGCAGCCGGACATTGGCAGGGATGTCGTCGACGACGAGGATCCGCGCAGTCATTTCACAAGGCTCCGGCTCGAATGGGTGCTGGCATCAGGCATCACCCAGATAGGATTTGATGGTCTCGATGAAACGCGGCACCGAGATCGGCTTGGAGATGTAGGCCTCACAGCCGCCCTGGCGAATACGTTCCTCGTCGCCCTTCATGGCGAAGGCCGTGACGGCAATCACCGGAATGGAATGGAGGTCATCATCCTCCTTCAGCCATTTCGTCACTTCCAGGCCTGATACTTCCGGCAGTTGGATATCCATCAGGATCAGGTCCGGCCGGTGCTGGCGCGCCAGATCGAGCGCCTCGAGGCCGTTGCGCGTGCGCACAGTCTCGTAACCGCTGGCTTCGATGAGGTCCCGAAAGAGCTTCATATTAAGCTCATTGTCCTCGACGATCATCACCTTCTTAGGCATCGATTTCCCGTCCCGGCCGGGCTTCTGCCTGAAGCCTGCCGTCATGCGCCCTTGTCCGAGCACACCAAACCCTCCTTCACTCTACGACAATATGATTGACGAAACGGAAACCCGCAGCTGTAAAAGCCATTCGGAATCCACCTCGAAAACCACATTGGATTGGGGCGGTGGCTTGCCGCAAGCGACGCTTGCCATTACTGCGGAAAAGAGACTCATTTCCGCAAACCAGAAGGTAATGATGGCAAACGCAGCGTCAATGCGCGAGGAGGCGGAAACCATTGCCGTGAGGGCACTGGGCTTCGTCGCCGCGGATCCCGAACTCCTGCCGCGCTTCCTGGCCATAACCGGCATCGAGGCGTCCGCCATCCGGCGCGCCGCGGCCGAACCGGGGTTCCTTGCCGGCGTGCTGCAGTTCATCCTCGCCCACGAGCCGACCTTGCTGCGTTTTGCCGAGGAAACCGGCACACCGCCCGCGTCAGTCGGCAAGGCGTTGCGCGCGCTGCCGCTTGGCGGCGATGACCATGAGCACTCGATATGAGCGACGATCCCGAGACGGCACGCCAGATCGCCGAACTTGCAGCCGACGACCGGCCGCTGTTGATCCTCGACGTCGATGATGTCGTGCTCGAATTCATCCGGCCATTTCCGCATTTCCTGAAATCGCGCGGCTTTGGGCTCACACTGGCCTCCTTCCGCCTCACCGGCAACATCGCCGAAACGGCGAGCGGCCGGCTGATCGAACAGCCGGAGGTGACGGCACTGCTTGGCGATTTCTTCGACGCGCAGGCCGACTGGCAGAGCGTCACCGACGGCGCCGAACAAGCGCTTGCCAGTCTCGACGGCCGCGCCGAGATCGTGCTTTTGACCGCCATGCCGCACCGCCATCGCGCGGCGCGCCGCGCCCATCTCGACGCGCTCGGACTGCCCTATCCTCTGTTGACCACCGAAATGGCCAAGGCCCGGCTGTGGCCAAGTTGCGCGGTAGCAAAGGCCGGCCGGTGGCCTTTGTCGACGACCAGCCCTCCAACCTCATCTCGGCGCGCAATTCGGTCGCCGACATCAATCTCTTCCATCTGATGGCCGACAACTCGCTGCGCGCTTTCATGCCGCCGGTGCCCGACGACATCATTTCAGTCGAGGATTGGCGCGACGCCGCGCCGAAAATAGCGAGCGCGCTCGGGCTCTGACCCAAGCTTCACAAGCCTGAAGATCAGGGCTGCAGCTTCGCCCCTGCCCCGCCGCTATTGCCCTCGCCGGGGCTAGCATCCTGACCGTCTTCCACGACCGGATCGGGCCCTTTCAGCATGGCGCCGTTGACCGTCACCGACCCATCGTGCTTCGCGTTGATCACCCATTCAATCCGGCCATCCGGCAGCGCCTTGGCAAATCCCTTGATGGCCAGCGCGCCGGTAAAAGCCTGCGAGGCCTGCGGGTCGGTCTTCGCCGCCTCCTGCAGGCTTGCCACGATCGTGTCGTAGCCGGTTACGTCGATCGTCACGTTGGCGTCGGGCTTCTTGCCGGGGAAGGTCATTTCGCCTTCCATGGCGACCTCGATGTCGCCGTTCTTAACCGTGCTGTGTCCAAGTACGAACTTTGGTGTCTTGGCCAGGAAATCGGCGGAAATCTCATCGCCGAAATCTGCCGGAAGCGGTGGATCCTTACTGAAATCGAGGGTTTCTATGGTTTTCCTCGCCATACTGTCGAGATCGATGTTGGCGCCGCCGAAATTCAGGTCGAGATCCGTCGGCAGCAGCGCAACGCTCCAGCTTGGCAGCATCTGCTGCGGCACCGTCAGGCCGGAGGCCTTGATGGCGTAGTTGATCTTGCCGTCCTTGGCGATGCCGTCCATGCCGACTGAGGTGCTCAGTTGCGCGGCACCGAACTTGCCGACCGGGCTTTCCACCTCAAAATCCTTGAAGCCATAGGTGCCATCGATCCGCTCCCACAGCGGCAGTGCGGCCGTCAGAAGCGACTTGAACTCCACTTCATTCGCCTTGAGCTTGGCCTCGTCGTCGGTGGCCGCAATGAAAGCAAACAGGTCGAGCAACGCCTTTGTCCGCAAACCCTTGCCGGTCGCATCCACGGAAAGTTCCGGCGCTTTTACAGCCAGCGGCAAACTCAGCCCTTTTTCGGGATCATTGACTTTGACCGTTTCGACGAAGTTCGCCAGCTTTTCCGAGGCCGTGAAATCGATGCCGCCATTCGCGGATTTGGTCGAAGCTAATGTTGCGGTGCCAGAGCCGATGCTGACGTTTGCCTGTTGCTTGGTCTCCCGGATCGCCATCGTCATGCCGCCTATCGAGACGTTTGCGCTCGCGAAAGCGGCCAGATCGGGGTCATAAACTCCATTGAATTTATGGTCCGATATCGAGACATCGACGTGCTGCGGCCCTTCAGGACCAACGAAATCAAAGGATCCCTTTGGAGACACCTCCATCGAAACGTCCCACCGAGCGTCCTGGCGTGGCTTGACCAGCATGGCGTACGGCGTGAGGTCGAACTTGAAGGCCTGCTGCGTTGCCAGCATTTCCGCCAACGGCTTGAAGTCGAACGCAAGCTTGTAGGCATCGCCTTCGACGGAGACTTTTACAAATCCAATGTCGAACGGCTTCTTGCCGAAATAGTGCGCCAGATTGTCGGAAAGCTGCTGCGCGCCCTGGCTGTCGACCGTCTGGCCAAACGCCGGCGCACTGCAGGCAAGAAGCAGAACAAATGGCAATACGCGCTTCATATCGATCCTCCACTCTATTGCGGCCGTCAAAACCGTTTCTGCCACTGGTAGGGAAATACCATCACAGCCGCAAGACAAGACCCATGGGATTGCTGGCGGCTGCTACAGCGCCAGCCGCATCAGCGGCCGGCCGGCCTTGCGTTCGACAAGCCGCTCGAAGCCGGCCTTTTCGAATACCGCAAGCGCTCAGGGTTTCAGCTTCGCCCCTGCCCCGCCTCCATCCGGAACGGTAGCTTTGCTCGGATCGAAAATGGAGTTATCCTGCACGGCATCGGCCGGCTTCAACATGGCGCCGTTGACGATGATCGAGCCGTCGGCCTTGGCGACCACCACCCACTCCAGTCGGCCGTCCGGCAGCGTTTTGGCAAATCCTTTGACGGCGAGTGTAGCCGGGAAAATCTCAGCAGCCTGCGGGTCAGTCTTGGCGGCTGCCTGAACAGCCTGCACGATCTTGTCGTAGCCCGCGACGTCCACCGTCATCGTCGCATCCGGTTTCATGCCCGGGAACGTCATCTCGCCTTCCATCGTCACTTCGACGCTGCCGTTCTTCACTATGCTATGCCCGAGCACGATCTTCGGGTTGTTCGCCATGAAATCGGCGGCCAAAGCATTGCCAAACTCGTCCGACAGCGGCGGATCCTTATTGAGATCAAAAGCTTCGATCGCTTTTTTCGCCATCGTATCGAGATCTATGTTGGCGCCTCCGACGTTCAATTCGAGATCGGTGGGCAGCATGGCGACGCTCCAGCCTGGTACAAGTTGCGGGGGAACGGTCAGCCCCGCCGCCTTGATGCTGTAGTCGATCTTTCCATCGTTGGAGATGCCGCCGATGCTAGTCATTACACTGAAATCTCTGAGCCCAAAATCACCCCGTGCCGTTGCAAAGGTCACGCCCTCGAAGCGATAGGACTCTTCCAGCCGCTCCCACAGGGGCAATGCACTTGTCAGCAGTGATTTGAGCTCGGCCTGATTTGCCTTCAGTGAGGCTTCGTCCTGGTTGGCGACGGCAAAACCGAGAAGATCGAGCAACGCCTTCGTGCGCACGCCATTCCCGGTAATCTTGGCCGACACCCTAGGTGACTTCATCGTGAACGGCACTTTCAGTCCCGTCTCATCTTGGTCAACCATGGCCGTTTCGACGAAATCAGCGATCGTCTGCGTCACGGCAAAATCAACGCCGCCGCCTGCGGATTTGCCAGCAGCCAAGATCGACGTTCCGGCGCCGACGCTGAGGTCCATAGGCTCCTTGGGATCTCTGGACGCCACTTGCATGCCGGCCATCGAGCCCGCCCCGCTGGTGAAAGCTGCCAATCCCGGATCGTAGATGCCGCTAAATGCGGAGCCGGAAACGGAGAACCGCGCCCCGTGCGGCCCCTCGACGTCGACGAAGGCGTTGGGCGTTAGATCTGACGACACGCTCCAGCTTCCGTCGTTGCGCGGTTTGACCAGAATCGCAAATGGCGCGAGGTTAAATGTCAGAGGGTCCTTGCGGGGATTTGCCCTAAGCACTGCATTGAAGTCGAGGGCTATCCGATATGCATCGCCGTCGGCCGAAATCTTCAGAATGCCGCTGTCGAGCGCCTTCTTGCCAATGTAACGCGACAGATTATCCGACAGCTGCCTTGCACCTTGACTATCGACAGCCTGCCCCCAGGCTGGCGTACCGATTGCGAGCAGCAAAACAAATGGCAAAACACGCTTCATCTTGACCCCCATTTTGAACGCAAAAACGCTTCAAGCATTGATAGTAAGATACCGTCACAACCACACTACAGCACCAGTCGCATCAGCGGTCGGCCTGCCTTGCGTTCGACAAGCCGGTCGAAGCCGGCCTTTTCAAACACACGCGACGAGCCGACGAACAGCCCAATCGAGCGCGAATCGCGTGACACGTCGATCGGGCAGGCCTCGACCAGCCGCGCTTTGTTCTGGCGGGCAAAAGCGATGCCGCCCTCGACCAGACGATGGCTGATGCCCCTGCCGCGTGCATTGGCGCGGATGAAGAAGCAGGAGATCGCCCAGACGCCCGGATCGCTGGCGTCGGACGGATCGACCGGCGCCGAGCCCCTGCCCCGATTGTTCCATTCGGGCACGTCGGCGCGTGGGCCGATCTGCATCCAGCCGACCGCTTGGCCACCCTCGAAAGCCAACAGCCCCGGCGGCGGCCCGGCCTCGATACGCGTCTTGATAAGATCCCTGTTGCGCTGCTTGTCGCTGCCGCGCCGCGCCGCCGGGGCCAGCCGGAAATAGGTGCACCAGCAGCCGTAACAGGCGCCCTGCTTGCCGAAGAGATCCTCGAAATCCGCCCATAGTTCGGGCGCCAGCGGCGCTATGGTCGTGCTCATGCGTTCTCTCCCGGCTAACCGCGCTTGTAGCGGCTTCCGTCCTGACGTACCATTGCATCTGTTCTCTTTATGTTCGCAGCGATGGCGGCCCCTGTCAACAATCCCGAGCACGGTTTTTGCCGCGACTGCCTGACCCTTCAGCGCAGCGATGTCAGACGCTGCGAGTGCTGCGGCAGCCCCCGGCTGGCCCGTCATCCCGAGCTTTATCGCCTGCATCTCGCCCATATCGATTGCGATGCCTTCTATGCGGCGATCGAAAAGCGCGACAACCCGGCGCTGAAGGACAAGCCGCTGATCATCGGCGGCGGCAAGCGCGGCGTCGTCTCCACCGCCTGCTACATCGCCCGCATCAAGGGCGTGCGTTCGGCGATGCCGATGTTCAAGGCGCTCGAAGCCTGTCCAGAAGCGGTCGTCATCCCGCCCAATATGGAAAAATACGTCCGTGTCGGCCGCGAGGTGCGCGCGCTGATGCAGGCGCTGACGCCGCTGGTCGAGCCGCTTTCCATCGACGAGGCATTTTTGGACCTTGCCGGCACCGAGCGCCTGCACGGCATGCCGCCGGCAGTGGTGTTGGCGCGCTTTGCGTTGACCATCGAAAAGGAGATCGGCATCACCGTTTCGGCCGGCCTCTCCTACTGCAAGTTCCTGGCCAAGGTGGCGTCCGATTTCCGCAAGCCACGCGGCTTTTCGGTGATCGGCGAGGCCGAAGCGCTGGGTTTCCTGGCCGAGCAGCCGGTGACGTTGATCTGGGGCGTCGGCAAGGCTTTCGCCGCGACGCTCGAACGCGACGGTATCCGCACAATTGCCCAATTGCAGCGCATGGAGCGCGCCGATCTGATGCGCCGCTATGGCGTGATGGGCACCCGGCTCTACCATCTGTCGCGCGGCCAGGATGACCGCCGTGTCGACCCCGACCAGGATGCAAAAAGCGTCTCGGCCGAAACCACTTTCGATACCGACATAGCTGAAATGGATGAACTGGTTCCGGTGCTGCGGGGGCTGTCTGAAAAGGTCTCGGCCAGGCTGAAGAAGTCAGGCATTGCCGGGCGCACCGTAGTGCTGAAGCTGAAGTCGCAGGACTTCAAGCTGCGCACCCGCAACCGCCAGCTCGGCGACCCGACAAGGCTGGCCGACCGCATCTTCCAGACCGGGCTCGACCTCCTGCGCAAGGAAGCGGACGGCACGAAATACCGATTGCTCGGTATCGGCGTCAGCGATCTCTCGGATGACGAGAAGGCCGACCCGCCCGATCTCGTCGACGTCGGCTCGCGCAAGCGCGCCATGGCCGAAAGCGCCATCGACACGCTGCGCGACAAGTTCGGCAAGAAGGCGGTGGAAACCGGCTACACCTTCGGCAGAGGCCGCAACGCCAACCCGCCCGAGCCGATCGAGGATTGACGCTCTGGGGTCAGATGCGCTGCAGATCGATGCGGCTCGTCACCACGCTCTTGCCGGTTTTCGGATCGACGTCGGTCACAGTCAGTCGCATTCCGTCGCCGCTGGTTTTCTCGACCGTCAACCGCGCCTTGCGGTCGCCATTGACCTCCGTCGCCCAGCTAATGCCGAGATTGATCGCGTTGCCCGAGCGGCTGCCGGCGAGTTGCGCAGGACCGGTGCGCGATCCGACATAGACGCCGGTGTACTTCGCCCCGCTGGCCTTCAGATCCGCGCTGATGGCGCGCGTCACCACGACAAGACCACGGCAGTTGCCGTCAAGCGACAATGAGGTCGAGGTCGCGTCGGAATTGAAAGTACAGGAGACATTCACCGTCGGTGCGTCGGTGGTGACCTTGACAATTCCTCTTCCGGCAAAATTTCCCTGGAACGAGCGCAGGAAATCAGCCTCGTCGGCACGAGCGTCCGCCGCAGCCATCAAGCAACCGGCAAGGACAAAGCATGCTAGTGATTTCATCATACTCTCCCCCGGGACGTATTGGAGATGCCACGCGTCCAGCGAAGCCGGCACCACGCAGACCTAGAACGCCTGCCCGCAAAACGGGTTCCGCTTTCAATATGACTGTTTTTGACGCCGCCCGGCCCAGTGCTGGCCGTTCGAATGCGTCGACTGGCGGTTGCGGCGGAAGCCAACCTAGGTGCGGTTGAGATCGATCCTGCTTGTCACGACCGTCTTGCCGGTCTTGGGATCGATGTCGGTCACGGTCAGGCGCATGGCGTCGGCGCCGATCTTCTCGACGGTCATCTGGGCGTCGCGATCGCCATTGACGATCTTTGCCCAGCGGATGTCGAGGTTGATCGCATCGCCGGTGCGGCTGCCGCTGAGTGCCGCCGGTCCGCTTTTGGAGCCGACATAGGTGCCGCTGTAGGTCGCTCCGCTGGTCGTCAGATCGGCGCGGATTTCGCGCGTCCGGGATCGGCGCCAGTAGCAGTTACCGAGGCGATTGTGGCAGTGCCTTGACCTCGGCATTCCGCCGTTGTTTGCTGGCGGGCCTGATGATCGATCCGGGGGTGGTCCATGTCTATCGCTGGCATTCTCGATCGGGCAGCCCGGATTGCACCGAACGCTGTTGCGATTGCACACGGACCCCGCGCGCTTCACACATATGCGGCGCTGAAAGCCCGCTCGGAGGCAATTGCCGGATTCCTCAAGAACCGGTTGAATCTGGCCGCAGGCGAACGCGTCGCACTCCTGATGAAGAATGCGCCCGAGTACGTCGAGGTGATGTTCGGCATCTGGAAAGCAGGCTTGGTCGCCGTGCCGATGAACGCGAAGCTGCATCCCCGGGAAATAGCCTACATGCTGGAGCATTCGGGCACGACGGCGGCATTCGTGACGGTCGACCTTGCCGGCGCGCTTAACGAGGCGGGGCGCTCTGTCCCGGGGCTAAAGAGCATCATCGACGTGGCGAGCAGCGAGTACAGCGATGCGCTGAAATGCGAAGCGGTCGAAGGCCGATGGGCGGCCCTTCCTGAAGACTTGTGCTGGCTCTTTTACACGTCAGGTACCACCGGCCGTCCGAAGGGGGCTATGATCACCCATCGCAACATACTGGCAATGTCCGCCAGCTACTTCATTGACATCGACACGATTGCGCCGGGCGATTCGATCCTGCACGCGGCACCCATGTCGC
This sequence comes from Mesorhizobium neociceri, assembly GCF_013520985.1. Classification (GTDB taxonomy): domain Bacteria; phylum Pseudomonadota; class Alphaproteobacteria; order Rhizobiales; family Rhizobiaceae; genus Mesorhizobium; species Mesorhizobium neociceri. The sequence goes on from NZ_JACDTY010000021.1 coordinate 10,767, forward strand.
ACGGCTCGGGGCTCTACATCTTTCCTCATGTGTTGGGCTTGGCTACTCAAATCATCCCCGAATCAGGCGGCTTCGATCCGCTGGAAATTCTTGAACTGGCTAAGGTACATCAGAGACTCAGTCTTTTCGCGGCGCCGACCATGGTGCACCGGCTCGTCAATCATCCGGCAATTGGCGACTTGGATCTGTCGGGGCTGAAAACGATCATCTACGGCGGCGCGCCCATGCTGGTGGAAGACGTCAAGCGCGCCCTGGATGTGCTGGGTCCGCGCCTTGCGCAGTTGTACGGCCAGGGGGAGGCCCCAATGTGCATCACGGGGCTCGCTAAACGTTTCTACGCCGACCGCTGGAACCCCAGGTGGGAGGCGCTGATCGGATCGGCAGGCTTCCCGCAAGCTGTCGTCGACTGCGCGGTGATGGATGCAGACGACCGGCCGCTGCAAGCCGGCGAGATGGGCGAGATCTGCGCGCGTGGCGAGTCGGTGTTCGCCGGCTATTGGCAGAACGAGGAAGCTAGCGCGGCCGCGCTACGCAACGGCTGGCTGCATACGGGCGACGTCGGGGTCATGGACAAGGACGGGTTCCTGACTCTGCTCGACCGATCGAAGGACCTGATCATCTCCGGCGGCAGCAACATTTATCCTCGGGAAGTCGAGGAGGTGCTGCTGAAGCACGAGGCGGTCTCTGAAGTTTCGGTTGTCGGCCGCCCTCACGCCGAGTGGGGAGAGGAGGTTGTCGCCTTTGTCGTTGCAAGGCCCGGCAGCAACCCGACAGCAGCCGAACTTGACGCCTTGTGCCAAAACCATGTCGCACGCTTCAAGCGGCCAAAGGCTTACCGGTTCCTCGCCGAGCTGCCGAAATCAAGCTATGGGAAGACCTTGAAGCGCGAACTGCGCGACATGCTGGCGGAGGAAACTTCGCGCGACACTGCGGTGAATTAATTCCAGGCCGCAGGGTGACGCTCTCGACCGTGAGGACGATCAGCCGGATGACGGTGGCCCAGTCGAATGCGGCGACTAGCGGTTGCGGCGCGGCCGTGGTCTTGCGACATAGCGCCATGGTCCCTGCTCCCTCGATCCCCAAGGCCGCGTTCTGGATGGCGCTGTCGATCGCCTCGTTCCTGGCGATGTCGGTCGCCGGCCGCGCAACGACCGCCGAGCTCAACGTCTTCCAGGTGCTCGAACTGCGCTCGGTGATCGGCTTTTTCATCCTGTTGCCGCTGGTGATGATGAGCGGCGGTTTCGCCGCGATGCGCACGCAGCGGCCGCTGGCCCATATCGCCCGCAACGTTATCCACTATACCGGCCAGGCGGCATGGCTCTATGCACTGACGCTGATCCCGCTTGCGGTGCTGATCTCGATCGAATTCACCACGCCGATCTGGACTGCCATCCTGGCCGTCAGCTTCCTTGGCGAAAGACTGTCGCGGCCAAGGCTGGCGGCGATCGTGCTCGGCCTGATCGGCGTCGTGGTCATCGTGCGCCCCGGCGTCGGCTCCATGGATCCGGGCCACCTTGTCGTTCTCGGCGCCGCGGTCTGCTTCGGCATCTCGCTGGTGCTGGTCAAGTCGCTGACGCGCACCGACAGCGTCGTGCGCATCATCTTCTGGATGCTGGTCATCCAGTCGGCGGTCGGCCTCGCGCCGGCGCTTTATGAGTGGCGCAATCCCTCGCTGGCGCTCTGGCCGTGGATTTTCGTCATCGCCTTCACCGGCATGTCGTCGCATTTCTGCCTGGCGCGCGCGCTCGTCTATGCCGACGCCACCATCATCTCGCCGATGGATTTCCTGCGCGTGCCGCTGTCGGCGCTGGTCGGCTGGCTGCTTTACAGCGAGCAGATCGACATCTTCACCGCCGGCGGCGCCGCGCTGATCCTGATGGGCAATCTGCTCAACCTGCAGCGCAAGGCCGTGAAACCGGCCGAGGTCGCAGCTTCGTAGCGATCCGCCGGTCAATTCCCCTCATCAGGTATGTTGAGCAAGTGGCCACAGGCCTTGCAATGCACGGCATCCGGCTCGTGCCGCTGCAGGCCGCAGTGCGGACAGGGAAAGAACACTTTGGCAGGGCGGAAGATCGCCGTCGCCAGCCGGACGAACAGCGATATGCCGATGATCATGGTGACGATCGCGGTCAGCTTGCCGGCTATGCCTGGCAGCACGATGTCGCCGAAACCGGTCGTCGTCACCGTAGCGACGGTGAAATACAGCGCATCGATATAGTTCTCGAGGCCGGCGCCGGTGCGGAAGAAGAAGGTGTAGACGAAGCCTGTGATGATAAACAGGAACGTCAAAAGATTGATGACCGCGTGGCTCGCCTCGCGCCAGGGCCTCAGTCCGCGCATCTCGAAATGCCGCCACAGCGAGCCGCTGCGCGACAGCGACCACAGCCGCAGGATGCGCAGGAAAGCCAGATTCGCCAGCGCCGTCGGCATCAGCAGCGTCAACAGGATGAAGACATCGACCCAGGATGTCGGCTGCTTCATCAGCCGAAGCATGTCGTTGGAGGCCAAGAGCCGGGCAATCAAATCAGCGGCGACCAGGGCGGCGACGGTATAGTCGAGCCACAGGAATGACGGCTTGTCCTGGAGCACGGGCGTGGCGATGAAGAAGGCGATGATGGCGAGGTCGATGATAACCGCCGCCAGTTGAAACCGAAAGGCTGCCGGTGTGCGGCCGTGATAGAGCTTGCGCAGCCTGTCACGCAGCCGCGCCATGACAGAGCCTTGCTGCAATCCGTCCTTGTCATGCTCTTTCATGACAAGGTGCGTAGCGTCCGCGGCCGAGGACGTCCAGTAGGCTTGGCCGAGCCGGTGAACGTCGTCAGCCTTCCACCACTTTGCCGTCGGGCCCGACAAGGCGCCAGGCCGAGGCAGTATCGTAGATGAACCGCTCCTCGACGATCCGTTCGCCGCGCCAGCGCTGTAGGGCCACCTCCTCCAGCCGCCGCACGGTGCCAGCCTTGTCGATCCTGTCGAAGGTCCAGCGGATGGCGACATGATCGCCGTCGACCAGGAACGTCTGGACCGGATGCGTGTGCATCCTCTCGATCCGGTCGAGCGCGGCCTGCTCATGCGCCATCAGCGTTTCGATGCCACGCCGTGGAACGCCGAGATTCTCCTGCATGGTCGCATCGTGATGGTAGAAGTCGGCGATCGCCTTGACATGGCTGCCTTCGACCACCTCCTTGAGGAAGGCTTCGACGCGTTCGCGGCTGGGCATGGTTGTGCGTTCCTTTGAAGTTCGTGCTCAACGCATGTGGTTCAAAGGAACTTCACTTCAACCATGCGAGGCATGCTGGCCCTATCGGCTGCAATGTCAGGCCCAGAACAAAGTCACTTCGCGATGTGCTGGCCGACATCGATGCGATTGCCGTCGGGATCCTCGAAGACGAAGGCGCGCAAGCCATAGTCATGATCGCGCAGGCCTTTGACGATGCGAAGGCCGTGCGCCTTGCAGGCGTCATGCATGGCATCGACGTTTCCGACCATCATATGCGTGACGTTGAAATGCACGGCGCGATGATCCTTCTGCAGGGTCAAATGCAGTTCGGCATCGTCGCGTTCCAGGATCATGAAGCCGACCGGGTCGCCATTCTCGAGTGTCTTGGAAAAGCCGAGCACACCGCAATAGAAGGCGGTGCTTTGCATGTCAGCGACAGGCAGCATGGCGGCAATACGGCCGAGACGGATAGGGTTGGTCATCGTAACTTCAGAACGGTGAAGAACCGCGCGTTGCTCCATGGACGGTGCCATGTCGGCAATTCGGATTCCTGATTATCGGTTCGATGAGACGGTGCCCACAGATCAAAAACTACAGACGATCCCCGTGCCGGTAAACCCGTTTTGCCGAAAATCGGCTTACACCAGTTCCACCTCGACCACACCCGGCACGGCGCGCATCGCGGACGCGATCTGCGGCGAGATGCGGTAGCGGTTTGGCAGTTCGATCTCGATTTCGCCCTGGCCGGCGTCCTTGATCAGCACGAAGCTGACCTGGCCCTCGCCCTTCACCGCCAGCTGGCCGGCCAGCATGCCGATCGGTGCGGCGTCGCGCACGAAGATGCGCAGCGCCTTCTGGATGCGGCTTGCCTCATCCTCCAGCGACTGCACCGTCTGGATGCGCAGGTTGACGCCTTCCGGCCTGTCCTCGGCCGAAACCGTAATCACCACCGAGCGGCCGGGTTCGAGCAGGTCGCGATACTGCGCCAGCCCCTCTGAAAACAGCACGGCTTCATACTGGCCCGACGTGTCGGAAAAGGCGATGACGCCCATCTTGTTGCCGGTTCGGGTCTTGCGCTCCTGCTTGGTGGTGACGGTGCCGGCAAGCCGCCCGGCGGCGGCACCGCGCTTCACCGCAGCCGAGAACTCGCCCCAGTTCTGCACCCGCATCTTCAGCAGCGCCGCCTTGTACTCGTCGAGCGGATGCGCCGAGAGATAGAAGCCGACGACCTGGAATTCGCGATGCAGCCGGTCGGCGGCAAGCCATGGATCGGTCTGCGGCAAATTGAGCGCTTGCGACTGCGCGCCAAGTGAAGCGCCGAAAATGTCGTGCTGGCCCGAGATGGCATTTTGCTGCGCCAGTGAGGCTAGTCCCATCATCCGCTCGACGCCGGCCATCATCTGGGCCCGGTCATGGCCGAAACAGTCGAGCGCACCTGCCATGATCAGGCTTTCGAAGACGCGCTTGCCGACGATCTTCGGGTCGACCCTCTCGCAGAAATCGGCGAGGTTCTTGAACGGCTTTTCGCCGCGCATCGCGACGATGTGCTCGACCGCCGCATCGCCCACGCCCTTAAGCGCGGCCAGCGAATAGTAGATGCGGTTCTCGCCGACCTCGAAATTGCGGAAGCTGGTCATCACCGACGGCGCCACCACCTCGATGCCGAGCCGCAGTGCATCCTGGCGGAAATCGGCGAGCTTGTCGGTGTTGCCCATGTCGAGCGTCATCGACGCCGCCAGGAACTCGACGGGGTAGTGCGCCTTGAGAAAGGCGGTCTGGTAGGACACGACGGCGTAGGCGGCAGCGTGCGATTTGTTGAAGCCGTAGTCGGCGAACTTGGCCAAAAGGTCAAAGATGAAGTCGGCCTGCGGCTTGCCGACGCCGCGCTCGACGGCGCCGGAGACGAAGCGCTCGCGCTGCTTGTCCATCTCGGCGCGGATCTTCTTGCCCATAGCGCGGCGCAGAAGATCGGCTTCGCCGAGCGAATAGCCCGACAGCTCCTGCGCGATCTGCATCACCTGTTCCTGGTAGACGATGACGCCTTGCGTCTCCTTCACCAGATGGTCGATCTTGGGATGGATCGAGGCCATCTCCTCCTCGCCATGCTTTCTGGCGTTGTAGGTCGGGATGTTCTCCATCGGACCCGGCCGGTAGAGTGCCACCAGCGCGATAATGTCCTCGATGCAGTCGGGCCGCATGCCGATCAGCGCCTTGCGCATGCCGGCACTTTCCACCTGGAACACGCCGACCACTTCGCCGCGCGACAGCATGGCGTAGGTTTCGGCATCGTCGAGCGGGATATTGGCCAGATCAATCTCGATGCCGCGGCGGCGGATCAGCTTCACCGCCGTCTCCAGCACCGTCAGCGTCTTCAGGCCAAGGAAGTCGAACTTCACCAGCCCGGCCTGCTCGACATATTTCATGTTGAACTGCGTGACCGGCATGTCCGAGCGCGGATCGCGGTACATCGGCACCAGCTCCGACAAAGGCCTGTCACCGATGACGATTCCGGCGGCGTGCGTCGAGGCGTGGCGGTAGAGCCCTTCCAGCTTCTGCGCCATATCGAGCAGCGTCTGGACGATCGGTTCCTTCTCGGCCTCTTCGGCAAAGCGCGGCTCGTTGGCGATGGCATCTGCCAGCTTGACCGGATTGGCCGGGTTCTGCGGCACCATCTTGGACAGCTTGTCGACCTGGCCATAAGGCATCTGCAGCACGCGGCCAACGTCGCGCAGCGCCGCGCGCGCCTGCAACGTACCAAAGGTGATGATCTGGCCGACCTGGTCGCGGCCGTATTTCTGCTGGACGTAGCGGATGACCTCCTCGCGCCGGTCCTGGCAGAAGTCGATATCGAAGTCGGGCATCGACACGCGGTCGGGATTGAGGAAGCGCTCGAACAGCAGCGAGAAGCGCAGCGGGTCGATATCGGTGATGGTCGTCGAATAGGCGACCAGCGATCCAGCGCCCGAACCGCGGCCCGGCCCGACCGGAATGCCTTGCGCTTTGGCCCATTTGATGAAGTCGGCAACGATCAGGAAGTAGCCGGGGAATTTCATCTTCTCGATGATGGAGAGCTCGAAATCGAGCCGCTCGCGATATTGCTCGACCGTGTAGCCGGCAGTGGGTCCATGCGCCGCCAGCCGCGCCTCCAGCCCCTCTTGGGCCTGGCGCCGCAGTTCGTCGGCCTCCGCCTTCAACGCCGCCTCATTGTCGGCGACGTCGCCGCCGGTAAAACGCGGCAGGATCGGGTTACGGTTCTTGGGATAGTAGGAGCAGCGCAGCGCGATCTCGACGGTGTTGTCGATCGCCTCCGGCAGATCGGCGAACAGCCGCGCCATATCCGCCTGGCTGCGCAGGAAATTGTCCGATGTCAGCCGGCGGCGATTGTCTGCCGCGACCACCGAACCCTCGGCAATGGCAATCAGCGCGTCATGTGCATCATAATCGTCGCGGGCGGAAAAGAACGCCTCATTGGTGGCGACCAGCGGCAGGTCATGGATATAGGCAAGATCGACCGATGATTTTTCGATGGCGCGGTCATAGCCGGAAACCCGGTCCAGCTCGACATAGAGCCGGTCGCCAAACAGCGCCTTGAGCGCCAGCAACCTCGCTTCGGCAAGATCGCGGCGGTCCTCCTTCAAGGCCCGGCCGATCGGACCGCGCGGTCCGCCGCTGAGGCAGATCAGTCCGTCGCAATGGCCTTCCAGCATTGCCGTCGTCAGATGCACCGCCTCGCCAGGCGGTGTCTCAAGATAGACCTGGCTGACCAGCCTGACCAGATTGCCGTAGCCTGCCTCTGTGGCGGCGAGCAGCACCACGGCATGTATCTCCGGCCCATGGCGGCGGCGATCGCGCTGCGCGTCGCTGGTCTCGCCGGAAAAGGCGAGATCGATCTGGCAGCCGATGATCGGCTGGATGCCTTCCTTCACCGCCTTCTGGGCGAATTCCAGCGCGCCGAACAGATTGTTGGTGTCGGTGACGGCGATTGCCGGGCACTCGTCCTTGACGGCATGACCGACAACGGCGGCGACCTGCAAGGCGCCTTCGAGCAGCGAGTACGCCGAATGCACGCGCAAATGGATAAACGGCCGCGCCGGCGCCTCCGGTCTTGCCGCCTTGGCAATCGCCTCGCGCAGCAAGGGATCGCGTGTGGTCTTTTCGTCTGCCACTCGAGTTGGCTTTCAATCTGGTCAGCGAATCTGGTTGTCGTCGTAATCTAGGCTGCTGTGTCGCCGCCCGCCAGCATTCCCGACCCCGATATCTGCCGATCGCCGATAAACTGAACGCCCGGGCGAACAAGCCGTCGATGCCCGAAACCAATCCAGCTCGTCACGCGGTTCCAACCCCCGACCGCGAGCGAGCCGGCCGGGGGTTGTCAGATCATGCATTGAGCGTCTTGGTAAAGGGCATAACACGGATCCGCTTGCCCAGAGCTTTATACACAGCATTGGCTACCGCAGGCCCGACCGGCGGAACGCCCGGCTCGCCGATACCCGTAGGCGGATTGGCGGAAGCAAGGATATGGACCTCCACCACAGGCATGGCATCGATCCGAAGTGGCGTATACGCATCGAAGTTGCTCTGATCGACCTTGCCTGCCGTCAAGGTGATTTCCTCGCCCAGAATGGCGCCCAAACCAAAACCTATGCCGCCCTCGACCTGAGCGCGCACCTGGTCCGGATTGACCGTCAACCCGCAATCAACGGCAGCCACGACCCGCTCGACCTTGACGCCGCCCTTGCCATCCGTCGAAACCTCGGCAATCTGCGCCACCACCGAGCCAAAGCTTTCGGCCACGGAAACGCCGCGGAAGCGGCCCTTAGGCAACGGCTTTGTCCATCCGGCTTTTTCCGCCGCGAGCTTGAGGACGGTCGCGTGACGCGACTGCGGCTCGAGCATCGACAAACGGTATTCGATCGGATCACGTCCTGCCGCTTCGGCAACTTCGTCAATGAAGGTTTCTGCCGCAAAAGCGGTATGCGTCGAACCGACGGAACGCCACCATAGAACCGGAACGCCGACATCCGTGGTGGTCAGGCCGACAATCTGGTTGGGAATGACATAGGGCAAGTTGTTCGCCCCTTCGACGGATGTCGGATCGACGCCGTTCTGGACCATGCCGTCAAACATCGTCTTTGCCATGATGGATTGGCCAACCACGTGAGCGCTCCAGGCAACGAGCTTTCCGCTGCTGTCGATCCCGGCCTTCAGCTGGTGCACATAAGCGGGCCGATAGCGGCCGGCGCGCATATCGTCCTCGCGGGTCCATTGCACCTTTACGGGCGCCCGGTATCCGATGGCCTTGGCAATATACACCGCCTCGACAACTACGTCGCCGTCGAACACGGCCCGCCGGCCGAAACTGCCTCCTGTTTTCATGACATGCAATTGCACTTTGTCCGGCGTGATACCGACGATTTGGCTGGCGAGCGTCTGATACACATCGGGGAACTGGTGGCCGCCCCAGATCTCCAGCGTCCCGTCCTCGTTCCTGCGCGCGACAGCATTCAACGGCTCCATCGCGGCGTGCGCCAGATAGGGAAACTCGTAACTTGCTTCGATGACCTTGGCTGCGGCCGCGAAGCCGGCTTCGACGTCACCATCCTTGCGCGCAACGGCCGTTGGAGCCTTGCCGGCGAGATCCTTATACATCGACATGAGTTCCTGAGAGCTGCGCTTTTCGGCCGCCGTCTCATCCCAAACAACCGTGACGGCGTCGCGCCCCTTCATGGCAGCCCACATATGCTCGCCGACGACGGCGATGCCGCGCGGCGTCTCGACGACGTCGACAACGCCCTTGACCGCACGCGCTGCCGCGGCATCGAAGGACTTGAGCTTGGCGCCGAAGAGGGGCGGATGGATCATCACGGCCGTCAGCATACCGGGCAGTTTGATGTCGATCGTGTACTGCTCGGTTCCGTTCGCCTTGCGGGCACTGTCGAACCGCTTCAGCTTGGCATTGCCGATAAGCTTCCAGTCGCCCGGTTGCTTGAGTTTCACATCGGCCGGCGTGGGTATCGCGGCCGCCTTGGCGGCAAAGGCCCCAAAGCCGCCGGTCTTGCCGGATGGATGCGCCAAGACGCCGTTCTCGATGGTAATTTCCGCTGGTGGGACACCCCATTCGGATGCGGCGGCGGCCACCAGCACGGCGCGCGCGGCGGCGCCAGCCTTGCGATAACGCTCCCAGGAGGTGACCATCGACGTGGATCCGCCCGTTCCCTGGATGGCGCCGCCGAAGGCGACGTTGCCATAGGCCTTCACATTGCCGGCGACACCACGAACATCGATTGCCGACCAATCGGCATCGAGTTCATCCGCCACCAGCGTGGCGAGGCCGTTATAGGAGCCCTGCCCCATCTCGAACTGCGACGAAAGAACCGTCACCTTGCCGTCGCCGTCGATCGTCAGATAGGGACTGAAGGTATGCGGCCCGGCCTCGTCAGCCGGCGTCCCGCTAGCGACTGCAGGCGACGCGGCGAGAATCCGGTAGCCGACTGCGATACCCGTGCCGGCAGCAAACACGCCCAACAGGAATTGTCGTCGGGACGCCTGTGCCTGGACCGTGGGAAGAACGACATATTGCATCAGTTTCGGAATCATGGCTCAGGCCTCCAAACGCTTTGCAGCTTCGTGAATCCCGGCACGGATTCGGTGATAGGTGGCGCAACGACAGAGATTGCCCGTCATCGCGGCGTCGATATCGTCGTCGGTGGGCTTTGGATTGTTCGTGAGGAGATCGGTCGCCGACATGATCTGCCCGGACTGACAATAACCGCATTGCGGAACATCGAGATCGGCCCAAACCGTTTGCACGGTTTTCGCCACCTTGCCCGCGAGCCCCTCGATGGTGGTCACTTTCGCAACACCTATATCGCCGACGAACGTCTGGCAGGAACGTACCGGCGCGCCGTCCAGAAGGACGGTGCAGGCGCCGCATTGCGCCATGCCGCAACCGAATTTCGTTCCCGTCAATCCGACGAGGTCGCGGATCACCCAGAGAAGCGGCATGTCAGCCTCGGCGTCGACCTGATGTTCGTTTCCATTGATCGTTAAAGTCACCATGGTGTTCACCTCGCTTTGTGTGTGCGCTCGTGGAGCTTCCATTCCGGCCCCTGCCGGTTCGGGCTCTGGTCATCTGTCGATTGTCGATCGAATTTATAAGACCCTGATGAAGGCCGACAGGCTCGATCCTGCCTGATTGTTGCTCAATCCTGTCGTACCAGCCACTTTGTGCGTACGCACTTTGAATTTTGTGATGGGTTGGGCAGCGGCCCCATTCGATAGACGGTTGCGCTAAACCGACGGAGCTCTGGTTGAATCATTCAGGATGGCCTTGACGTCACGCAAGGGCGGATGACCGAACATGCGGCGATATTCCCGACTGAACTGCGTCGGGCTCTCGTAGCCGACCCTGAGCGCGGCAGTCGCCGCATCGTGCGATCCGGAAAGCATCAGTTCCCGCGCATGGTGCAGCCGCAGATGCTTCTGGAATTGCAGGGGGCTCATGGCCGTCATTGCACGGAAATGATGATGCAGTGTGGACACGCCCATGTTCGCCTTTTCCGCCAGCGCATCGACACGAAGCGGCAGGGTGTAGTTCTCCCTCAGCCAGGCAACCGCTTTTGCGACGCGGTTGCTGTGCGTTCCAGCGAGTGCGAAACGGCGCAGCAGTGCACCCTGTTCGCCGGTGAGCAGTCTGTAGAAAATTTCATTTTGGATGTGACGGGCCATGAAAGGAATATCATCCGGCGAATTTACAAGCGAAATCAGTCGCAACAAGGCATCGAACAGTTCCGGCGTAGCCGCACCCACCACCACACCCCGGTCGCGGTCCGACCTATTCGCTGGGTGCAGGTCGTGGTCGGCAATCAGTCGTCGAAGCGCCTCCAGGTTCAGCGGCAACATGGCTGCGACGTAAGGCTCCACCACACTTGCCTCGCAGATCTGACCCGTCATCGGCAGACCGACAGTGGCGAGGACGAAGAATGATTCATCGTAGATGATCGTTTCATCGCCGACGGTGATGCGCTTGCTTCCCTTGATGATCAGCGACAGGCTGGGCTCATATAAGACGAAATAAGGCCCGACAGGCTCAACAATGCGATAGAGCGAAAGCCCGGGTATCTCGTGCTTGAAACTGACACCGTCCCACGGCAACGGCGACAGCAAGTCGAGTATCCGTGAGCGCGTTGTAGCCGTTTGAGCCCGCAGATCCTTTCCGTCGAGCAAAATTCCCTCCATAGAACCGCTCATTCCGAGCGTTCGTTTCAAACAGGCCTTGGCGAGTGGTCTGCCACTGTGGCAACTCACAGGAGTTGATGCCAGCGAGCCGCACTTTCAAGAGGATTGTGGAAACCAAGAAGTGTGGCCGTAGATCACCGCCGCCCGCCCGACGACGGTCCTTGAGACGCGGTTCGGGTGTTAAGATCAGGCAAACTCCATGATCACCGCGTCAACGGCCAGGCTGTCACCCGGCTTGGCGTTGAGCTTCGACACAACAAGATCACGATCGGCGCGCAGCACGTTTTCCATCTTCATCGCCTCGACCACGGCCAGCGTCTCGCCGACCTTGACCTCCTGGCCCTCGGCGACCGCGATCGACACGACCAGGCCCGGCATCGGGCAAAGCAGCATCTTGGACGTGTCCGGCGCCACCTTCTCCGGCATCAGCCTTTCGAGCTCGGCCGTGCGCGGCAACATGGCGCGCGCCGTCACCGACATGCCTTTCCAGGCGATGCGCAAGCCATTCGGCAGCGGCCGGATCTGCGCTGTGACCTTCCGGGCACCGACATGGCCGCGCCAGATCAAATCACCCGGCCGCCAGTCGGAGGTCACCGTCAGCGCCTTGCCACCGTCAATCGACAGGTCGATTTCCATCGGGATGGAGATCATGCCTTCGAGGATCGCAGCCTTGAGATAGTCCTCGCCGATCTTCACCACCCAGTCGCGCTTGAGCGCGCCTGAATGCGGCGCCAGCCGCCCGCCCAGCCGATCGAGCCGGTCACGGCGCAAAAGCTCCACGGCGGTGGCGATCGCCGCCAGCACCGCTTTTTCGTCATCGTCCGGAACGATCGGTGCGAAACCGTCAGGATATTCCTCGGCGATAAAGCCCGTCGATATCCGCCCTTCACGCCAGCGCGGATGCTGCATGAGTGCCGCCAGGAACGGAATGTTGTGCTCGATGCCGTCGACAATGAAACTGTCGAGCGCTTCCGACATGGCATCGATCGCCTCGATACGCGTCGGCGCCCAGGTGCAGAGTTTTGCCACCATCGGGTCATAGAACATCGAAATCTCGGAGCCTTCGGTGACGCCGGTGTCGTTGCGGATGACGACGTCGCCGAACGTACCCTCCTCCGGCGGCCGGTATCGCGTCAGCCGGCCGATCGACGGCAGGAAATTGCGATAGGGATCCTCGGCGTAGAGTCGGCTTTCCACCGCCCAGCCGTTCAGCTTGACGTCGCTCTGCTTGATATCAAGCTTTTCGCCGGCGGCGACGCGGATCATCTGCTCGACCAGATCGATACGGGTGATGAGCTCCGTCACCGGATGCTCGACCTGCAATCGTGTATTCATTTCAAGGAAATAGAAGTTCTTTTCAGCGTCGACGATGAACTCGACGGTGCCGGCGCTCTGATAGTCGACCGCCTTCGCCAACGCCACGGCCTGCTCGCCCATCGCCTTGCGCGTCTTGGCATCGAGGAAAGGCGACGGCGCCTCTTCTGCGACCTTCTGGTTGCGGCGCTGGATCGAGCATTCGCGCTCGCCGAGATAGAGCGCGGTGCCATGCGCGTCGGCCAGCACCTGGATTTCGATATGGCGCGGATCGACGACGAACTTTTCGATGAAGACGCGGTCGTCGCCAAACGAGCTTTTGGCTTCCGAGCGCGCCCGGTCGAAGCCGTCGCGCACTTCCGACTGGCTCCAGGCGATGCGCATGCCCTTGCCGCCGCCGCCGGCCGAGGCCTTGATCATCACGGGATAGCCGATTTCGCCGGCAATCTTTTCGGCATGGTCGGCATTCTCGATGACGCCGAGCCAGCCGGGCACGGTCGAAACTTTGGCCGCATTGGCGAACTTCTTCGATTCGATCTTGTCGCCCATCGCCTTGATCGCCTTGGGTTTTGGGCCGATGAAGACGATGCCTTCCGCCTCCAGCGCTTCGCAGAAGGCGGCCCGCTCCGAGAGGAAGCCGTAGCCGGGATGCACTGCCTGCGCGCCTGTCTCCTTGCAGGCGGCGATGATCTTTTCCGGCAGGAGATAGCTCTGCGCGGCGGGCGATGGTCCGATATGCACGGCTTCGTCGGCCATCTCGACATGCACGGCGTCGCGATCGGCGTCGGAATAAACCGCTACGGTGGCGATGCCCATCTTGCGCGCCGTCTTGATGACGCGGCAAGCGATCTCGCCGCGATTGGCGATCAAGATTTTCGTGAACATCGAAGGCGTTTCCTCGGGTCTTTCGTCCTTCTTATGGGCTTCGGCAGCCGGGCTCAAGCACCGCCCGGCCGCGCACTCATCAAGACACTTCCCGCACGCCAAGCCCGTGCCGCGAGGCGAAGATCGGGCTCGCCGACGGCTGGGCCAAGATTTGCGCCATCTTTGGTCGCCAAACCGGGTTGAAACAGTATAAAAATCCTGAAAGCCTGAAGACCAATCGCCTTGGGAGGAACTGCCTGATGAAAACCCGCGCCGCTGTCGCTGTCGCCGCCGGAAAGCCGCTGGAAATCATGGAGGTCGACCTCGACGGACCGCGCGAAGGCGAGGTGCTGGTCGAGATCAAGGCGACCGGCATCTGCCACACCGACGAGTTCACCCTGTCGGGCGCCGATCCCGAAGGCCTGTTTCCAGCGATCCTCGGCCATGAAGGCGCCGGCGTCGTCGTCGATGTCGGCAAGGGCGTCACCTCGGTCAAGAAGGGCGATCACGTCATCCCGCTCTACACGCCGGAATGCCGCCAGTGTCCGTCCTGCCTGTCGCGCAAAACAAACCTCTGCACCGCCATCCGCGCCACGCAGGGCCAGGGCCTGATGCCGGACGGCTCGTCGCGCTTCTCGATCGGCAAGGACAAGATCTTCCACTATATGGGCTGCTCGACCTTCTCCAACTTCACCGTGCTGCCCGAGATCGCGGTGGCCAAGGTCAACCCGGACGCGCCCTTCGACAAGATCTGCTACATCGGCTGCGGCGTCACCACCGGCATCGGCGCGGTCATCAACACCGCCAAGGTCGAGCAAGGCGCTACCGCCGTTGTCTTCGGCCTCGGCGGCATCGGCCTCAATGTTATCCAGGGCCTGAAGCTGGCCGGTGCCGACATGATCATCGGTGTCGATTTGAACAACGACAGACGAGCCTGGGGCGAGCGCTTCGGCATGACGCATTTCGTCAATCCGAAGGAGATCGACGGCGACATCGTCCCTCACCTCGTCAACATGACCAAGCGCGGCGCCGACCAGATCGGCGGCGCCGATTACACATTCGACTGCACCGGCAACACCAAGGTGATGCGCCAGGCGCTGGAAGCCTCGCATCGCGGCTGGGGCAAGTCTGTCGTCATCGGCGTCGCCGGCGCCGGCCAGGAGATTTCGACCCGACCGTTCCAGCTGGTCACCGGGCGTAGCTGGATGGGCACCGCCTTCGGCGGCGCGCGCGGCCGCACCGACGTGCCGAAGATCGTCGACTGGTACATGGACGGCAAGATCCAGATCGACCCGATGATCACCCATTTGCTGAAGCTGGAGGATATCAACAAGGGTTTTGATCTCATGCATGAGGGCAAGTCGATCCGAAGCGTGGTCGTTTACTAGGAGAAGAAAGCCGCCGACCGAAGGGCCAGCGACTGAAGTTGCACGGGTTCAACAAGGGAGGAATAAAATGCCTGAAAAACTGCATCCGAAAATCGACAATGGCTTACCCAGGGAAAGCGCCAGCTTTGCCGGCGGCACGCTGGTCTGCGCCTGCACCAGCAAGCCGGTCAAAGTGAAGGTCAAGGGCCAGATCGCCCACAACCACGCCTGCGGCTGCACCAAATGCTGGAAGCCTGACGGCGCGGTGTTCTCGGTCGTGGCGGTCGCCGGCACCGGCGACGTCACCGTCACCGAGAATGGCGACAAGCTGAAGGTGGTCGATCCCTCGGCGACGATCCTGCGCCATGCCTGCACCGGCTGCGGCGTCCACATGCACGGACCGGTCGAGCGCGACCATCCGTTCAAGGGCCTGTCCTTCATCCATCCCGAGCGTTTCGAGGAAGACGGCTGGTCACCGCCGGGCTTCACCGCTTTCGTCTCATCGATCATCGAATCCGGTGTCGACCCGAAGCGCATGGACGGTATTCGCGCGCAGTTGAAATCGATCGGGCTCGAGCCCTATGACTGCCTGAACCCCGGCCTGATGGACTATATGGCCACCTGGACGGCGAAGAAGTCGGGCGCCCTGCCGGCCTGACAGCACGAGATTTCTGGCATGGGGCCGGGTAACATGCCGGCCCCATGTCCGTTTTGGAGAGACAATGCACGCACCCGCCATCTACGTCGACGCCGACGCCTGCCCGGTGAAAGCCGAGGTCGAAAAGGTCGCCGAGCGCCATGGCGTCGTCGTTACTTACGTCTCCAATGGCGGCCTGCGTCCCTCACGTGATCCGATGATCCGCAACGTCGTCGTCTCCAAAGGTGCCGACGCCGCCGACGACTGGATTGTCGACAACGCAAAATCCAACGACATCGTGATCACCGCCGACATCCCGCTTGCGGCCCGCGCCGTGGCGCTCGGCGCCTATGTGCTCGGCCCCACCGGGCGGCCGTTCACGCCTGAAACCATCGGCATGGCGGTGGCAATGCGCGATTTGAAGCAGCATTTGCGCGAGACCGGCGAGAGCAAGGGCTACAATGCCAGCTTTGCACCGCAGGACCGCTCGCGCTTCCTGGGCGAACTCGACCGTATCTTGCGGCGCGCGCTGAAATCCGTCACACCGGGCTAGAAACGGCACCAGGGGCCGGACTATGGCGACAGATATCCCCGTCACGAACCCGCTGCACCGGCACAAGCAATTCCTGGTGTCGGCCTGCGTCGGCCTGCCGGCATTGGTTATCGCGCTGATCGCGGGCTTGCCGCTTGCCTATTCCGTCTCGGTCGCTGCCGACGCCTTCTTCGTCGTCTTCATTGCGCTGGTCATCGCCAAGATGCCGCTGCTGTCCGGTCGCTATCTCAGCAAGAATGCGCGCGAGGTCGACCTGCCGGTGCTGGGCATCTTTGCCATCACGCTCGGTGTCGTCAGCATCGCCATCGTCCTTTTGTTCCTGCTGATCAACCACAAGGACCGCGACCCGATCGAACTCGGTATCGCCATGCTGTCGATCCCGCTGGGCTGGTTCACCATCCACTGCCTGGCGGCACTTCACTATGCGCATGTGTACTGGATGGACGGCGACGCGATCGATGCCGAGACCAAGAAGAAGATCCCGGTCGGCGGCCTCGATTTTCCCGGCAGCAAACGGCCGGATGGCTGGGATTTCCTCTATTTCGCGACGGTGATCGGCATGACCGCACAGACCGCCGACACGGCAATAACCACCTCGCATATGCGCCGCGTCGTGCTTGTCCACTCGATTCTGTCGTTCTTCTTCAACACGGTCATCGTCGCCGCCGTGGTCAATCTCGCGGTCAGCTTGGGCAACCCGTAACAATCCGTGCCCGTAATAAAAACGTGATCGCATGAAACATCGCTTTCGATAGCGACGTATTGGGAGGACAAGGACGAGCGCGGCCATGCCAGGATCGCGCAGCCGGAAGGCGAGGAAAAGATGGAAACCATTGCCATGAGCCAGGCCATCGCCGAAGCGGATACAGCCGCGCCGAAGGACACTACGCTGATCTACCGGCAATCGCGCTGGACGCGTCTGACGCACTGGCTGTGGGCCATCTCGCTGTTCTTCATGTTGTTGTCCGGCCTGCAGATCTTCAACGCCCGCCCGCAACTCTATATCGGCAAGCAGTCCGGGTTCGGATACAACAACACCGTCTTTGCCATCGGCGCCGAAAACACCGCCACCGGCCCACGCGGCTATACCGAAATCTTCGGCCATCGCTTCGACACCACCGGTGTGCTCGGCTGGTCCGGCCCCGCCGGCCAGGAAACCTCGCGCGGCTTTCCGTCCTGGGCGACCATCCCGTCTTACTACGATCTCGGCACCGCCCGCGTCGTGCATTTCTTCTTCGCCTGGATACTGACCACCACACTGGTGGTCTGGCTTGTCGCCAGTCTCATCAACGGCCATCTGCGCCGCGATCTGGCGCCGCGCCTGGACGATCTCAAGCGCCTGCCGCAGGACATCGTCGACCACGCCAAGCTCAGGTTTCACCACACCCGTGAATACAACACGCTGCAGAAAATGGCTTACGGCGGCGTGCTGTTCGTGCTGTTGCCGCTGATGATCATCACAGGCCTTGCCATGTCGCCGAGCATGAACTCGGTGCTGCCCTGGCTCAATGAACTGCTCGGCGGAAGGCAGACAGCGCGCACTATCCATTTCACGGTGATGCTGCTGCTGGTCGGCTTCTTCATCATCCATATCGTGATGATCCTCGCCGCCGGCCCCATCAACGAACTGCGCTCGATCATCACGGGCTGGTACCGCACCGACCCTCCCGCACATGACGACAAGCCCGCCGAGAGGAGCATCTGACATGGCCAAATTCCAGATTAGCCGCAGAAAATTCCTGACCTCGGCAAGCCTCGGTGTTTCCGGCATCATGCTGTCGGGCTGCGATGCCTTCGACAGCCAGCTTGGCATGGGAGACGGCCTGCGCAGTTTCCTCGAAAATGCCAATGGCCTGACCTATCGGGCTCAACGGCTGCTGGCCGGTCGCGATGCGCTGGCACCGGAATTTTCCGAGGCCGACATCCGCCAGCCGCAGCGCCCGAACGGCGTCACCGCGCCAGACGACGATACCTACAAGGGCCTGCTCGCCAACAATTTCGCCGACTGGCGGCTGGAGGTGACGGGTCTGGTCGAAAAGCCGCTGTCGCTCAGCCGCGAGCAGCTGCAGAACATGCCGAGCCGCACCCAGATCACCCGTCACGACTGCGTCGAGGGTTGGAGCTGCATCGCCAAATGGACCGGCACGCCGCTGTCGCTGGTGCTCGACCAGGCTGTGGTCAAGCCTGAGGCCCGCTACGTCATGTTCCATTGCCTCGACACGATCGATCGCAGCCTCTCCGGCGAGATCAAATATTATGGCACCATCGACCTGATCGACGCCCGCCACCCGCAAACGATCCTCGCCTACGGCGTGAACGGCAAGCCGCTGCCGGTCGAAAATGGCGCGCCGCTGCGCGTGCGCGTCGAGCGCCAGCTCGGCTACAAGATGCCGAAATATCTCTACAAGATCGAGTTGGTCGACAGCTTTGCCAATGTCGGCGGCGGCCGCGGCGGCTATTGGGAAGACAATGGCTATGACTGGTATGGCGGGATTTGATGGCGGCTCGCCTGCAGCCCGAGCACGATCTATCGCCCACCGAACTGAATGCTCTCGAGGAACGTCTCCACGCAGAAAATCGTCGCGTCACAAACCGCGACGATGACCGGCAGCTGGCCTTTGTCATCCGCAACGAGGCGGGAGACGCGATCGGCGTTGCCGCCGGCTATTCCTGGGCGGGCACGTCCGAACTCACATTGATGTGGATTGACGAGGCCCATCGAGGTCTCGGCTATGCAAGGCAGTTGCTAGACGCGTTTGTTGCCGAGGCCGCCAGCCGCGGTGTTCGCAAGATCTGGGTCTCCACCCATGACTTTCAGGCGCCAAGCCTATATGAAAAGGCCGGCTTCGAACGCATGGCCGAACTCGCGGACTGGCCCGAAGGCCACTCCAACGTCATCCTCTGCAAAACGATAGCAGGTACGGCCTAGGCAACCTTGTCGAGCAGCGGCTTGAGCGCCGGATGGATCTCCGGCGAGGCATGCTTGATCAGCGTCAGCAGCGCGCGTTCATTGTCATGCAACGGCCGGCCGGCGCCGATGCGTTCGGCCAGCCATTTCGCCTCATCGGCGTCGATCGTTTCGGCGCGGCGGGCAAGCGCCTCGGCGGCGCGGTTCTTCGATTCCCATTCGGCCTCGATATCACCGGGCGAACGATAGGCTTCCATGATGCCGGCAAGCCCACCCGACACCATGCGCCCGAAGAAGCCGCCGATCTCGGGTTCCGTGTGGTCGAAAAAGCCATCCCGGCGCAACGCCACATCGCGCGTCGGCGCTTCATAGCCAGCCGAACACATGACGAAATTGGCGAGCGCCTTGACGAACAGTTCGTTCCAGGACGGATCATTGTCTGCCGCGGAAGTCTGCTCGTTGATCCTGAACAGCACTTCGGCCTCGGCGCGGGTGACGGCGATGTTGCCGTCGCCGCCATAGGCATAAAGGATGCGGCGCAACAGATCAACCTCGGCCTTGGCGACCAGCCCGGGAACCAGCGCGCCGCCGAGCATCAGCGGCCCCTTGCCGTCGACCACCGCGTGGGCCACCTGCTCCAGCGCATAGGCGGAGAGCCGGCCGGGCGACGATTTCGCCCGCTCCAGCACATGCACCAGCAGCTCCAGCTCGGTCAGGCTGTCGACCAGGCCGTCACGCGAGATGGTGCTCACAAGCCAATTGGCATTGTCCTCGGAGATATAGCCGGCCGGCTTTTCCTGGTGGACGATGTAGTCGGTGACCGCCTCGACGAAGAATTGAGGCCATTCCGAGCATTTGTCCTTGGCCGTCGCATCGAGCGCGAACAGCGCTTCGGCCTCACCGCGCGTCACCACGCCGTCGGCGAACACTTCTGCCCGCAGCATGACGACGTCTTCCGCCATGATGCGGTCTTTAGAGGCCAGCCCCGCCACCGGCGCGCTCCCGATCTGTTCGCCCATCTGTCAGTCCCCGTCCGCCGTGCCCAACGCAATTGCCGGCCAAGCTATCAGCATTGTCTTGAAAAACCGGCAAACGGCGTGGTTAGCGAAGACTTGTCAGGAAGATGTCGCTGGCAGGTGACAAGGTGTCGCCGACAAGCTATGGATGGCGCGTCGAGGGCTCGGGTCTGAGTCCTACCTGTTTGCGGGAGAGAGCAGCGCGAGCTGCCGCCGAAGGGGAAATCGCCCGAAATCTCTCAGGCAAAAGAACCGTAGACGGGAAAGACACTCTGGAAAGTCGGGGCTTGCCCCCGCGCCGAAGGTGTAAGCGTCGCCGACAGAGTTCCGGTTGCGCGAGTCTCTCAGGCTTCAGACAGAGGGGCACGGACTGGTCGCCAGCAGCGGCCGATTGCGTGCGACTCTGGAGATGACATGACGGGCGACGATACCAAACACCTTCCCCTCGAGGATCTGCACAGCTCCGCCGGCGCGCGCTTTGGCGCCTTTGCCGGCTGGTCGATGCCGCTGACCTATCCGGCCGGCGTGATGAAGGAGCATCTTCACACACGCGAACATGCCGGCCTGTTCGACATTTCGCACATGAAGCTGTTCGAGGTCAGCGGACCGGGCGCCGTCGCCCTCTTGAACCGCGCCTGCCCGCTCGATGCTGGGGCGCTCGAGATTTCGCAGTCCAAATACACCTTCTTCCTCAACGAGGCCGCCGGGATCATCGACGATCTGATCGTCACCCGGCTCGGCGATACCAGGTTCATGGTGGTCGCCAATGCCGGCAATGCGGTCGAGGACGAGAAGCATCTGCGCGCGCTGGCGATCGATTTTGAGGTGGAAGTCGATGCGCTCGACCGCGTCTTCCTCGCCATCCAGGGGCCGGAAGCCTGGGCTGCCTTGTCCCGCGCCGGCATCGAGACCGGTTCGCTGCTGTTCATGCACGGCATAGAGCCGAAGCAGAACTGGTTCATGAGCCGCTCCGGCTATACCGGCGAGGACGGCTTCGAGATCGGCCTGCCGGAAGCGAATGCGCGCGCCCTGGTCGCGAAATTGCTCAAGGATGCGCGCGTGCTGTGGATCGGCCTTGCCGCCCGCGACTCGCTTCGGCTGGAGGCTGGCCTCTGCCTGCATGGCCAGGACATCACGCCGGAGATCGACCCGGCCAGCGCCGGCCTGATGTGGGCGATCCCCAAGGAGATCAGAGCCACTGGCGCCTTCATCGGCGCAGACGCACTGCGGTCCATCCTGGAGCGCGGGCCGTCGCAAAAGCGCGTCGGCCTGAAGCCGGAGGGACGCCAGCCGGTGCGCGCAGGCGCTGCCCTGTTCGATGCCGACGGCAATGCGGCCGGCCATGTCACCTCAGGCGGTTTCGGCCCCTCGGCCGGTCATCCCGTCGCCATGGGCTACGCCACAACGGCCCTGGCCAAGCCGGGTGCAAAACTCTTCGCCGACGTTCGCGGGACGAAAATCCCGATCGATATCAGTTCCTTGCCCTTCACTCCTCATCGCTACCGCAAAGGATAATCCCGATGGCAAAAACCTATTTCACCCAAGATCATGAATGGCTGAGCGTCGAGGGCGGCATCGCCACCGTCGGGATTACCGACTACGCGCAGGAACAGCTTGGCGACCTCGTTTTCGTCGAACTGCCTCAAATCGGCACGAAGCTGAGCAAGGGCGATACCGCCGTGGTCGTCGAATCCGTCAAGGCCGCCTCCGACGTCTATGCGCCGGTTGACGGTGAGATCACCGACGCCAACGGCGCGCTGTCGTCCGACCCGTCGCTGGTCAATTCGGCGGCGACCGGCGACGGCTGGCTTTGGAAGATGAAGCTCGCCGACGAAGGCCAACTCGCCGGCCTCATGGATGACGCCGCCTACAAAGCCCATATCGGTTGATATCAGGACCTATTGCAATGAGCGCAGCACTTACCCCCTTCTCGGCCCGCCACATCGGTCCTGATGTCAACGATGTCAGAGCCATGCTTGCGGTGATCGGCGTTCCCTCCGTCGAGACGCTGATCAGCCAAGCCGTGCCGCAGTCGATTCGCCTCGACCTGCCGCTGACCCTGCCCGCGCCGGCCAGCGAGGCCGAAGCCCTGGCCGAATTGTCGGCGACCATGGCAAAAAACACAGTGCTGAAGAGCTTCATCGGCGCCGGCTATCACGGTGTCCATGTGCCGCCGGTCATCCAGCGCAACCTGTTCGAGAACCCGGCCTGGTACACCGCCTATACGCCCTATCAGGCCGAGATCAGCCAGGGTCGGCTGGAAATGCTGTTCAACTTCCAGACGCTGGTCACTGAGCTGACCGGCCTGCCGGTGGCATCGGCCTCGCTGCTCGATGAAGCGACCGCGGTGGCCGAAGCGGTCGGCATTGCACTGCGCCATCACCGCGACAAGCGCACCAAGGTGGCGCTGGCCGGCACGCCGCATCCGCAGACGCTGGACGTGGTGCGCACCCGCGCTGAGCCGCTCGGCATCGAGATCGACGGCGAGACCATCGACGACAACACCGCTGCCCTGCTGGTCTCCTGGCCGGACACGTTTGGCGTCTATGGCGACCACAAGGCGGCGATCGACAAGGCTCGCGCCACCGGCGCGGTCGTCGTCTTCATCGCCGATCCGCTTGCCCTCACGCTGACCGAGGCGCCCGCCAGGCTTGGCGCCGATATCGCCGTCGGCCCGATGCAGCGCTTTGGCGTGCCGATGGGCTTTGGCGGCCCGCATGCCGCCTATTGCGCCGTTTCCGACAAATTGACCCGGCTGATGCCCGGCCGGCTGGTCGGCCAGTCGACCGACAGCAAGGGCCGCCCGGGCTATCGTCTCGCCCTGCAGACGCGCGAACAGCATATCCGCCGCGACAAGGCGACCTCCAACATCTGCACTGCCCAGGCGCTGCTTGCCAACATGGCAACGGCTTATGCGATCTGGCATGGTCCTACCGGGCTGCAGGCGATCGCAGCACGTATCCATGAACTCGCCAATCGCCTCGCGGCAGGCCTGAAGACTTCAGGCGTTTCCGTGCTCGGCTCAAGCCGCTTCGACACGGTGACGGCCGAGGTCAAGGGCAAGGCAGCTTCGATCGCCGCTGCCGCTGAAAAGGGTGGCCGGTTGCTGCGCGTCATCGATACCGACCGCATCAGCATCGCCTTCGACGAAACCTCGACGGAGGCCGACCTCGGAGCGATCGCCGACCTGTTCGGCGCCAAGCCAGCTGCTGCCGAAGCCGGCATGATGCCCGGCAAGCCGCGCGGCAAGGAATTTTTGACCCAGCCGGTTTTCCGCGAGAACCACTCCGAAACCGACATGATGCGTCTGCTGCGCCGGCTGGCCGACAAGGATTTGGCGCTCGACCGCACCATGATCCCGCTGGGATCCTGCACCATGAAGCTCAACGCCGCGGCTGAAATGATGCCGGTGAGCTGGCCGAGCGTCGCCAATCTGCATCCCTTCGCGCCGGCCAGCCATTCGGCCGGCTATCGCGCCATGGTCGGCGAGCTCGAAGGATGGCTGGCGGAGATCACCGGCTTCGACGCCGTCAGCCTGCAGCCCAACGCCGGCAGCCAGGGCGAATATGCCGGCTTGCTCGCCATCCGCGCCTATCACCGAGCGCGCGGTGAAGGCCATCGCACCATCTGCCTGATCCCGCAGTCCGCGCATGGCACCAATCCGGCGAGTGCGGCCATGGCCGGCATGAGCGTCGTCGTCGTGCGCTGCCTTGAGGACGGCAATATCGACATGGATGATATGCGGGCCAAGGCCAACGAGCATTCGAAGAACCTCGCTGCGCTGATGTTCACCTATCCCTCGACGCATGGCGTCTACGAAGAAGGCGCGCGCCACCTCTGCGCTCTCATCCATGAGCATGGCGGCCAGGTCTATTTCGACGGCGCCAACCTCAACGCGCTGGTCGCGCTGGCGCGCCCTGCCGACATCGGCGCCGATGTCTGCCACATGAACCTGCACAAGACCTTCTGCATCCCGCATGGCGGTGGCGGCCCGGGCGTCGGCCCGATCGGCGTCAGGGCGCATCTGAAACCCTATCTGCCGGGTCATGTCACCGAAGGTTCGGCGCATGCCGTGTCGGCCGCACCGTTCGGCAGCGCTTCCATCCTGCCGATCACCTGGATGTATATCCGCATGATGGGCGCCGCCGGCCTGAAGCAGGCGACGGAGACGGCCATCATCTCGGCCAACTATGTGGCGACGCGGCTCGCGCCGCACTTCCCGCTTCTCTACAAGGGCAGGCACGACCGGATCGCGCATGAATGTATCCTCGACACCCGCGTGCTCAAGGAGAGCGCCGGCATCAGCGTCGACGACATCGCCAAGCGGCTGATCGACTATGGCTTCCATGCGCCGACCATGTCGTTCCCGGTTGCCGGCACGCTGATGGTCGAGCCAACCGAGTCCGAGCCCAAGCGCGAGCTCGACCGGTTCTGCGAGGCGATGATCGCCATCGCCGGCGAGGCGGCGAAAGTGGCGAAGGGCGAATGGCCGCTCGAGGACAACCCTCTGGTCAACGCCCCGCACACGGCGGCCGAAACACTGGCCGGCCAGTGGACGCACCCCTATACGCGGCTGGAAGCGGCCTACCCCGCCGGCGACGTGGATACGGCGGCCAAATACTGGCCGCCAGTGTCGCGCATCGACAATGTCGCCGGCGACCGCAACCTCGTCTGTTCCTGCCCGCCGCTGTCGGAATATCTCGGCGCCGCCGAGTAGAGGCTTAACTGATCAAGCCGAACGCAAGGCCGGCCCGTCGGCCTTGCTCTTACGGTCGTGGACAAGCACGCGGTTTCGTCCGGCGTGCTTGGCCGCATAGAGCGCCTTGTCGGCCTCGGCCAGTACCTCGTCGAGGCTGCTGCCGCCCTCCTCGCCAAAGCCGATGCCGCCGCTGACGGTGCTGCGCAGCGGACCGCGCGGCGTCGGCACCACTTCCGCCCCGAAGGCGACGCCGATCCTGCTGGCAAAGTCGTAGGCCTTGTCTTCAGTCATCCGCGACATGACCAGCGCGAACTCCTCGCCGCCCAGCCGGAAGGCGTCGACGCCGGCCCTGTCATACTTCTTGATGATTGCGGCGAAGCGGCAGAGGACCCGGTCGCCCACCGGATGGCCATAGACATCGTTGGTCCGCTTGAAATGATCGAGGTCGAACATGGCGATCGACATGAACGGACCGAAGTCTCGCTCGCCATAGAGCGAGTTCAAAGCCCGCCGGTTCATCAGCCCGGTCAGCGGGTCGGTCAAGGTCTCGGCCTTCAGTTCGATCTGCGCCTGCAAATGGTGCAACGACAGCGTCAGTGCACCGAGCGCAGTCATGCAGGCGACCGCCACGACGGAGTTCAATCGCTCGGCCCAATTGTCGGGCGCGACGCCGAGCACCCACTGACCCTTGACCAGAAGCACAGCGCCGCAGAGGCCGAAGGACAGACCACAGACGCCGCTCAAGGCCGAAACGACCAGCAGAATGCCGCGATCATGACCGCCCTTGATCCAGAACATCACCCCGATCGAGGCGAGCAGCACTGTTACCGTCACATAGGTGAGGATGAAGCCGACACCGTCGAAGCCGAGATAGGTCACGCCGGCGCAGACAACCATCGCAACCAAGGCCGGCAGGACGGCGCGACTGTAATTGCGCACGTCGAGGTATTGCATGGCTGAAAGCGAAAGGGCCAGGAAACCGAGGCTGAGTAGCGCCAGCGCTGCCTGGCAAAGCAAGGGGTTGGGTTCCCTGGTGTAGCGCCAGAACACGATGACGTGGGCGACTAGGACCAGAATGCCGCACGCGACCGTCAGCACGAATCGCGCCCGCGGCGCCGTGAACCAGATCGCGAACATGGTAATGCTCAGGCATGTGCCTGACAGCGCGGCTGCCAGCAGGAGCGAACTGAAATCCAGCATGGGTGAACGACAGCCTTCAGGGATCGTCGGTTGCGCTGCATCATAGGCGAGCGGTCGCCTCGGGATACCGTTTTTGGCCGGCCTTCCAGTGCAACTTTCCGACAGGGTTTACAAACCGTCGATAGATAACTGCAGATGCTGCAAACGACGGTTGCGAAGCCTTACCCCTTGTTGAGCAGCGCCAGATTGGCGTTGACGACCGTCGGGTCGGCCATGCCGGCCCTTGCTTCCATCAGCAGGGCTCTTGCCTTCTTCTTGTTGCCGCGCAGCAGCTGCGAATAGCCCATATTGTTGACGATCTGCGGCTTGCGCCCGGCAACCTTCAAAAGCTGATCGTAGGCACGGTCGGCGAAGTCGAAGCGGCCTAGCTCGTCATAGGACGCGGCCAGCCCCATCCATCCCTCGGCGCTGTCGGCCTTGAGCTCCACGGCCTTGCGGAAATGCTGTTCAGCCAAGCCGTAATTGGCATCGCGGAATTGCGCCTTGCCTTGCGCCAGATCGGACGTGCTGACGTCCTTTGCCGCCGGTTGGATCGATGTGGTCTTGGTCTTGTCGACGTTCTCGGTCGTACAGCCGCTGACCATCAAGACGGCCGCTAGCGCGGCCATTGCCGTGAAACTTCTGTGACGCATGCCCCTGGCCCCAATCGCCCGATTTACCGGGTCATTCTCTGGGGATCATTTGTACAGGAGAGCGATTAAGCTTCGGTGCTGAAATGCGCTGAAAATTTGGTTTCCGGCTTACCAGCCATTAACCACCAGCGCCCTCAGATGTGCAGGAGCCCGTCTCGAAATATCGAAATATCCTACTGCGCTGCGGTCATTTTGACGATGATGGGGATGACGGCGATCATCAGCACCACCGGCAGGATGCACACCACCACGGGCACCGACATCTTGGCCGGCAAGGCATGTGCCTTTTCCTCAGCCAGCGACATGCGCTTGTGGCGCATTTCATCGGAGAACACACGCAGCGCCCCGGCGAGGCTGGTGCCGAGTTCCTTGGACTGCTGCAGGAGCGTTGCGAAGGAGCGCACCTCGTCCAGGCTGAGGCGGTCGGCGAGCGCCTTCAAGGCATCGTCGAGGCTGCGGCCAGCCCTCAGTTCCAGCGACACCAGCTGCAGGTTCTGGCTGAGCGACGGATAGGTCTTGGCCAGTTCCTTCGAGACGCGCTCGATGCCTGCTTCCATGCTCATGCCGGCGTCGGAGCAGACGATCATCAAATCCATGAAGTCGGGAAAGCCGTTGCGGTATTCGCGCATCTTTTCCCGCACCTTCTGGCTGAGCACCAGGCCGGGCACGAGATAGCCGGCGGCTCCCGACAGGATGATGAAGGTCCAGCGGCTGGTCGCGGTGGAATCGGCGCTTGCCATCCAGTGGTTGACCAGGAACGCGCCGATCGCCGTGCCCACGAGGCAGGCAAAGCGGATCAGGAAGAACGTGCCGACGGCGCGCGGCTCCATATAGCCCGCCTGGATCAGCTTCATGCGCAGCCGGGCGACATTTTCCGGATCGCTTTTGGCGTAGAATTCCTGCGCCCGCTTCACCGCCTTCTCGCGCACGACGCTTTGGCTCTTCTTCGGCGCCGGCTCGACCTGTTCGGGAGCCTTCCTGTCGTCGACCTTGAGCCGGCGCTTGAGATCGTTGCGGTCGCCTTTGGCCATCACCAACGGCCATGCCACCGCGCCACCGCCCAAGGCCAGGAGCAGCGCGGCCACCGGCATCAGCGACGTCGGCGCCAGCGAGGCGAGAAACTGGATCACCTGTTCCATCTCAGAACCGGAAATTCGACATCTTGAACATGATGATGTTGCCCAGCATCAGCCACGTCACCGAGCCGCCTAGCAGATACCAGGTCTTCGGCACATCCCAGACGCTTTGATAGAATTGCGGCATCATCACCATGATGGCGGCGAACAGCAGCGCCGGCACCGCCGTCAGGATATAGGCCGACATACGGCCTTCGGTCGAAATGGCGCGCACCTTGCGGCGCAGCTTGCCGCGTTCGCGAATGGTCGTCGACAAGCCGTCGAGGATCTCGCGCAGATTGCCGCCCGAACTCGTCTGGATCGACACCGCGGTGACGAACAGCGGCAGATCCTCCTGGCCGACCCGGTCGAACAGCGAATTCAGTGCCGAGACCAGGTCGGAGCCATAGGTCACTTCGTCGGAGATAACGCCGAACTCGCTGCCGATCGGATCGGGCATCTCGCGCGACACCATGGAGATCGCAACCGGCACCGGATGCCCGGCCTTGAGGCCACGCGTGATCAGCTCCAGCGCCTCCGGCAGTTGCACGCCGAACCGCTTGACCCGCCGGCTGCGCTTGGTACGCAGCACCAGCACCGGCAGCAGTGGCGCGAGCATCACAAACAGCAGAATGCCGAGCAGCAGCGGCAGGCCGTACCAGAGCGCCGTGAGCATGATCGCCAGCGCCACGCCTGTCGTTATCGTCAGGAATTTCGGCAACGGCATCACCATACCCGACTGCGTGCGCAGCGCGCGGAAGCGGTCGGGCGAGAACAACGACGTGCCGGCATCCAGGCCGCGCTCCTTGCGCAGCTGGATCAGCACCTGTTCCTGGCTGATCTTGTTTTCCTGCAGCTTCATGCGCCGGTTGATGGCCACGCGCTTGTCGCTGCGGCCGGCATAAAGCAGATAGCAGCCTTCGGCGATCATGATGCCGGTCAGCGCTGCCGCGGCATAAACGACATAGATTGGGCTGAAACTCTCGAACACGCAGCTACTCCTGCGGCCGGCCAGGTTCGAAATACTTACCGGGGAATTCGATGCCCATATTGCGCAGATCCTCAAGAAAGCGCGGGCGAATACCGGTCGCCTCGTAGTGACCGAGGATGGTGCCATCGGCTTCCATGCCGGTACGCACGAAGCGGAATATCTCCTGCATCTGGATGACGTCGCCTTCCATGCCGGTCACCTCGGCGACGCTGGTCACCTTGCGCTTGCCGTCGGACAGACGCGTCAACTGGACGATAAGGTCGAGCGCGCTGGCGATCTGGCTGCGGATCGACTGCACCGTCATCGGCATGCCCGTCATGCCCAGCATCTGCTCGAGACGTGAAATGGCGTCGCGCGGCGTGTTGGCGTGGATGGTCGCCATCGAACCTTCATGGCCCGTGTTCATCGCCTGCAGCATGTCGAAGGCTTCCTCGCCGCGACACTCGCCGAGGATGACGCGGTCGGGGCGCATGCGCAGCGCGTTCTTGACCAGGTCGCGCTGCTTCAGCTCGCCATGACCTTCGATGTTGGCGGGGCGCGTTTCCATGCGCGCGACATGCGGCTGCTGCAGCTGCAGTTCGGCCGCGTCCTCGATGGTGATCAACCGTTCGTCTTCCGGAATGAAGGCCGACAATGCGTTGAGCATCGTCGTCTTGCCAGTGCCGGTGCCGCCGGAGATGATGGTGGTTTTGCGGGCATGCACGGCGGCGGCCAGCACCTCGGCCATGTTCTGGGTGATGGCGCCGAATTCGACCAGCTTGTGCAGGCCGAGCTTGTTCTTGGAAAACTTGCGGATCGACACCAGCGGCCCGTCGACGCCCACCGGCCGGATGGCGGCGTTGAAGCGTGAGCCGTCGAGCATGCGGGCATCGACCATCGGCTGCGATTCATCGACGCGGCGGCCAACGGCGGCGACGATCTTGTTGATGATGCGCAACAGATGCGCCTCATCCTTGAAAGGAATATGGACC
Organism: Mesorhizobium neociceri; assembly: GCF_013520985.1. Classification (GTDB taxonomy): domain Bacteria; phylum Pseudomonadota; class Alphaproteobacteria; order Rhizobiales; family Rhizobiaceae; genus Mesorhizobium; species Mesorhizobium neociceri. The sequence goes on from NZ_JACDTY010000021.1 coordinate 40,489, forward strand.
TGCTGCAGCTTGCCGCGTTTTTCGACGAAGCAGTTCTGGTGGCCGTTGATCAGGATGTCGTTGATGTCAGGGTCCTTGAGCAGCGGCTCCAGCGGGCCGAGGCCGACCATCTCATCGACGATGTCGTCGACCAGCGCCTCGAGCTCGACGGTGTTGATCGCCATCCGCTCCTGGCGGGTCTTTTCCGACACGAATTCCTGCACCTGCCGGCGCATTTCTTCCTTGGGCAGGCGCTCCAGCGCGACCAGGTTGATCTCTTCGAGCAGCATACGGTGGATGCGCACGCGGGCGTCGAGCACCTTGTTGGCGCTTTTTCCCGGTGTTGTATCCGGTTTCGGCGGCAAGGCCTTGCGGATCGTCGGAATGACCACGGCGTGGTGCGCAACCGGCGCCACCTCGGCCGACTTCAGCGGGCGGACGTCACGGTTCTGCAGGGTCGAGAAGCGGCTGGTCATCCGGCTTTCCTCTTCAGGAGGCCCCTGCCGATGCCGAACAGCGAGCGTGATTTCTCCGGCGTCGCGACGGCTTCTTCCGGCAGGATGATCTTCTTCAGATCGTTGACGACATTGGCGTTCGGGTCGATCTCGTGCAGCGGCACGCCGCGGTCGACCGCTTCACGCACAAGCCGGTAATTGTTGGAGATGCCGCCGACGAAATGCTCGCCGAGGATTTCCTGGACATCCGCCTGCTTGATGCCGTTGTCGAACATCTTCTGCTCGAACCGGTTGACGATGACATTCGGCTTCACTTCCTTGCCGGCCGTCTCGTAGACCGCCTGGATCAGCCGCTGCGTATGGCGCAGGCACGGCACCGTCATTTCGGCGACGATGTAGAGTTTGTTGGAGCCGAGCAGCACCGTCTCCGTCCACGGAAACCAGGTGCGCGGCATGTCGATGACGACATTGTCGAAATAGGCAGAGACGAGATCGAGCATGCGCACCACGACATCGGTCTTGAATGAGCGCATTTCCGATGGATGCGTGGGGGCGGCCAGCACGCAGAGCCCGCTCGCATGCTTGGACAGCATCACATCCAGCAGCTGCCGGTCGAGGCGCTCAGGCTGGTTCTCGATTTCAGTGATGTCGAAGCGCGGCTCGAGGTCGAGATATTCGGCGCAGGCGCCTTGCTGGAAATTGAGGTCGACCACGCAGGTCGACGCGCCGCGCGTCACCGAATGATGCAGCTGGAAGGCGGTCTGCAGCGCCAGCGTCGTGGTGCCGACACCGCCGGCGGCCGGCATGAAGGTGTAGATCTGCGACTCGGTGTTTTCCTCGCGTCCCGGCCCTTGCAGGGCGCGGATGACCGAACGCACCAGATCGGCGGTGGTGATCGGCTTGACCAGGAAATCGGCGACCTGGAGCTGCACCAGGATGCGCACCGCTGCCGCGTTGAACTCCTGGGTGACGACGACGACCGGAACGCGGCCTTCGAGCCGGCGCATGATGCGCTGCAGCGACTCGATCTCTTCCAGCTTTGCCGCATCCATGTCGACGATGAGCGCGCCGAAATCGGCTTCCTGGACCTCGCCGCGCAGTTCGGAAATGTTCTTCTCGACGGTCGAAAGCTGGATCACCTCCGAGGCCGCGAAAGCGGTGCGCGTATCCTGCACAAAGGTCCGGTCGCTGGACACCAGCAGGATTTTCTTGGTCTTGATGCCGCTTGCCATTTTGTCAGCCTGTCAGGTCATTCCCGGTCAAATCGCCAGGCAAATCAATCGGTTGTCGCTGTTGGTTGCACGGCCTTGGCAGCAGCCGCCTGATCGGCGGCGTTCACCGCCGCCTCACTGCGCTGCGCCGGCACCAGCAGCCTGGTGTTCTGGACGCCGTACTTCCAGGGATCGACCATCTGCATGGCCGTATTGGCAGCCTGCGCGTTGCCGGCGGCCGTCGTCGGCCCCTCGCTGCGGATGTAGTCGTCGCTGGTGCAGCCGCTGGCGAGGCCGGCGAATAGCAGGGCGATGCATGGTCCCATGCGCATGGCTTCAATCCTTCGGCAGGTCGAGGAAATGCCCGACCGTGGTGACCGGGGCCGACTGTGCCGTGCTGCCGCTGGCCATTGCCATTGCACGGTTGGCATCGGACGTTTTCACTTCTTCGGTGTTGTTGAGGAAATAGTCGACATTGCTGGCCGGCTGCGTGCCGTCGGTCGGCTCGAGCAGCTTCTTCGACGGGTCGACCGGCTTGACCAGATAAGGGGTGACGATGATCACCAGGTCGGTCTCGCGCCGCTGATAGGATTTCGAGGAAAACAGCGAGCCGAGCACCGGCAGCTTGCCGAGGCCGGGAAGACGCGAGGTGGTGATGTCGTTCTGCGACTGCAGCAGACCGGCGATCATGAAGCTCTGGCCGTTCTTCAGGTCGACCGATGTCCTGGCGCGGCGCACGATGAAGCCCGGCACCGAGATCGTACCGATATTGTACGAGGCCGAGGCATCGATCGAGGACACTTCGGGCGCGATGTCGAGGCTGACCAGCCCGTCCTTCAGTACGGTCGGCGTGAAATCCAGGCTGACGCCGTATTTCTTGTAGCTGACGGAGATCTTGCCATTGTCCTCGGAAACCGGGATCGGGAACTCGCCGCCGGCGAGGAAGCTTGCCGTCTGGCCCGAACGGGCGATCAGGTTCGGCTCGGCCAGCCGCCTGGCAAGGCCACGCTCCTCCAGCGCCTTGATGGCGACGTCGATCGACAGGCCGTTCGACAGCAGCCGGCCGATGATCTCGCCATTGCCGGCCGCCGGCACCGAGCCAGGCTCGATGGTGACATCGCGCCCGCCAAGGCCGTAGGCGAAATTGGCGCTGTATTTGGCGCCGAGATCCTGTCCGGCCTGGCGGTTGATCTCGACGAAGCGAACGTTGAGCTGAACCTGCTGCGAAGACGAGATGTTGACCGAATTGATCACTTCTTCATTGCCGGAGAAGCGGCTGGCGATCTTGCTCGCCTTCTCGGCGGCGACCGCGTCATCGGCTTCGCCCGACAGCACGACGCGGCCGTTGGCCGAGCCGACCTTGATCTTGGCGTCCGGCACGCTGGCGCGAATGGTGCTGGCCAGCTGGTCGGTGTCCAGCGTCACTTCGATGTCGACGGTGCCGACCAGCTGCTTGTTCTCGTCGAACAGCGCGATGCCGGTGGTGCCGAGATTGTTGCCCAGCACATAGAAGGATTTGTCGGTCAGCGGATTGACGTTGGCGATCTCCGGATCGCCGATGACGATCTGGTAGAAGGCGGCATTGGTCATGATCGTCTTCGGCTTGCCCTTGGCAACCTTGATCGACGCATTCTTGGTCGACGACACATAGACGATGTCGTTGTCGGCCCTGGCCGGCGCGCTGAGGCCGAGCATTGCGGCCGCGGCGAAGCAAGCCGTCACCGCAAGCGCCCGCATTGGGCGCAGTCCTTTCGTCATCCGATATGCATGAAGTCCCGACATCTGTCCCGTCCCTCGTCCGGTCCCCACCGGCAGTTATGGCTGGTCCCGCGCAGGAACCTGGTATTCTTCGACCTGCGTGCCGCGCGTCACGATGATCGTCTTGAATTTCGGCTTCTCAGGCTCCTTGGTCGCGGCCGTGAACAGCGCGCCGGCCGCGGCCTGGACGCCGGAGGCAACCGAACCGCCGAAGGATGAGATGGTGGTGACGCCGTCCTTGGCAGTGCCGCCATCGGCGGCCGAGCGGAGCGACAGCGACAAGGTGCCGACGGTGCGGGCAAGCGCCACTTTCTGCGCGCCGTCAGTTGTCACCTCGATGGTCACGGAATTGGCGATCTGCGGCGTGGTCTGGCGCTGGTCAGCGCCCTGCCCGACGGTCAGCACCTTGGCGTCGGAGACGACGATCTCGGAGGTGACTGTGGAGCCGGCAGCGCCTTGCGCGTTCTTGGCCACTTCCTGGATTTCGCCGGCGTCGCGTGTCAGCACCACGTCGACCCGGTCGCCCGGCATCACAAAGCCGCCGACGCCAGCGATCTCGTCGGTGCGGATGGTCACCGCCCGCATGCCGGGCGTCATCATGTTGGACAGCGTCGCGCGGCCATTCGGCCCCGACAGCTTGCTGATCAGCACCGGCTCGTTGATCTCGATCGGCGACAACACCACGCGGCTGCCTTCGGCAAGCAATGCATTGATGGTGGTGAATGCGCCCTGCGGCACCGAGCCTTCCGACCACGGGATTTCGGTGAGCTGCGCGCGGTCGAGTTCCATGCCGTAACGCAGCGGCGCGTTGGCCACGACGATGGTCTTGAACTCGACCTTGGGGGTCACGGGCGCCGGGATCGATGCCGTCTTTTCCTCGGCATCGGCCTTGGCCTGGCTTTTAACCCAGAAATCCGCGGCAAAGATCGAGATCGCGCCGAAAACGGCGGCGATGCCGATCATCGTTATGGCCTTGCCCCTCACAACTAACCCCTGACACCTGATGGTCTTTTATTTGTTGAGGGCCACGCTAGGCCGCTTAGTTAAAGATTCAGGAATCCCGGGCGCTCCGCACGGACCTATTTTCGCCGGCTTGGTTATCGAAAGGTTTTAGGATAAGAAGGGGTTAATCCCCGAACGTAACAGGAACTTCCGTCGCTTGGCGCTGAAAAGCGTGGCAGTATCGACGGGTGATTCGCGGCACCGGATTCTATGGCAGGCATGGACGACAACAACGATCTTTTCGGCAATCTGGAAAAGCAGCCCCAACCTGCCCGCGCGACCGCGCGCCCGGCCGATCCGCTGGTGCAGGCCGCGAAACGCCCTGTTGCCACCAAGGATGGCAGCGAAGGCTACAGCGCCGCCGACATCGAGGTGCTGGAAGGGCTGGAGCCGGTGCGGCGCCGTCCCGGCATGTATATTGGCGGCACCGACGACAAGGCGATGCACCATCTGTTCGCCGAGGTCATCGACAATTCGATGGACGAGGCGGTTGCCGGCCATGCCACCTTCATCGATGTCGAGCTTTCGGCCGACGGGTTTTTGACCGTTACCGACAATGGCCGCGGCATCCCAGTCGACCCGCATCCGAAATTCAAGAAACCGGCGCTCGAAGTCATCATGACGACGCTGCATTCGGGCGGCAAATTCGACTCCAAGGTATATGAAACGTCAGGCGGCCTGCACGGCGTCGGCGTCTCCGTCGTCAATGCGCTGTCGGACCATCTCGAGGTTGAAGTCGCGCGAGGCCGCCAGCTCTACCGCCAAAGATTCTCTCGTGGCGTACCGGTAAGCGGGCTGGAGCACCTCGGCGAGGTGCACAACCGGCGCGGCACAAAAATCCGCTTCCATCCCGACGAGCAGATTTTCGGCAAGGGCGCGGCCTTCGAGCCGGCGCGGCTCTACCGCATGACGCGCTCGAAAGCCTATCTGTTCGGCGGCGTAGAAATCCGCTGGAGCTGCGATCCGTCGCTGATCAAGGAAAAGGACCAGACGCCGGCCAAGGCGGAGTTTCATTTCCCCGGCGGGCTGAAGGACTACCTCAAGGCATCGCTCGGTGACGACTTCCAGGTGACGCGCGAAATCTTCGCCGGCAAGAGCGAGAAACAGGGCGGCCACGGCTCGCTGGAATGGGCGGTGACCTGGTTCGGCGGCGACGGCTTCATCAATTCCTACTGCAACACCATCCCGACCGGCGAAGGCGGCACGCACGAGGCTGGCTTTCGCAATGTGCTGACACGCGGGCTTCGCGCCTATGCCGACCTCGTCGGCAATAAGCGCGCCTCGATCGTCACCTCCGAGGACGTCATGATCTCGGCGGCGGGCATGCTGTCTGTGTTTATCCGCGAGCCGGAATTTGTCGGCCAGACCAAGGACCGGCTGGCGACGATTGAGGCCATTCGCATCGTCGAGACCGCCATCCGCGATCCCTTCGACCACTGGCTGGCCGACAATCCGCAGGAAGCCTCGAAGCTGCTGGAATGGGTGATCGCGCGCGCCGACGAACGGGTGCGCCGGCGCCAGGAAAAGGAAGTGTCGCGCAAGAGCGCGGTGCGCAAGCTCAGGCTGCCCGGCAAGCTCGCCGACTGCACGCAGAATGCCGCCGCGGGTGCCGAGCTGTTCATTGTCGAAGGCGACTCGGCCGGCGGCTCGGCCAAGCAGGCGCGCGACCGCGCCAGCCAGGCGGTCCTTCCGCTGCGGGGCAAAATCCTCAACGTCGCCAGCGCCGGTACCGACAAGCTGGCCGCCAACCAGCAGATTTCGGACCTGATCCAGGCCCTCGGCTGCGGCACGCGCTCAAAATACCGTGACGAGGATTTGCGCTACGATCGCGTGATCATCATGACCGACGCCGACGTCGACGGCGCCCATATTGCCTCGTTGCTGATCACCTTCTTCTACCAGGAGATGCCGAACCTGGTGAACGGCGGCCATCTCTATTTGGCGGTGCCGCCGCTCTATTCGATCCGGCAGGGCGGCAAAGTCGCCTATGCCCGCGACGATGCGCACAAGGACGAGCTTTTGCGCACCGAATTCACCGGCCGCGCCAAGGTCGAGATCGGCCGCTTCAAGGGTCTGGGCGAGATGATGGCCGCGCAGCTCAAGGAAACGACCATGGACCCGAGGAAGCGCACGCTGCTCAGGGTCGATGTCATCGATGCCGTGGCGGCGACCAAGGATGCGATCGATGCGCTGATGGGCACCAAGCCCGAGGCGCGCTTCCGCTTCATCCAGGAACGCGCCGAATTCGCCGCAACGGAAGTGCTGGATATCTGAGCGTCAGCCGGTCTAGCCTGCGCTTCTGATACGGAGACCAGCTTGTGATCTGGGCGCGGCTGAAGAGCTACTTCGAAACCAGTTTGGCTGGCCTGACGCAGCCGACGCGCTCGGACTGGATTTTCGCTCTCCGCACCGTTTCGGCCGGTCTGATCGCGCTTCTCGTTGCCTACGCGCTGAAACTCGACCACCCACAATGGGCGATGATGACGGTCTTCATCGTCGCCCAACCGGTCGCCGGCATGGTGCTGGCGAAAGGTTTTTACCGGCTGCTCGGCACGCTGGCCGGCGGCCTTGCGGCGATCGCCATCACTTCCGTTTTCGGCACCAACCCCTGGCTGCTGGTCACGGCGTTGTCCGTCTGGATCGGGCTGTGCACGCTGGTTTCGTCGCTGCTGCGCAACCCGGAAGCGTATGGCGCCGCCCTTGCCGGCTATACCGCGATGATCATCGGGCTGCCGGCTTTCGGCCAGCCGCATGTGATCGTCGATCTCGCTGTCGCGCGCTGCGCCGAGATCGTGCTCGGCATCGTCTGCGCAGGGCTGACCAGCCGGTTGATCCTGCCCAAGCTGGCGGCCGACGCCATCATCTCCAGGCTGAAGCGCAGCATCCTCGACCTTGCCACCTATGCCGGCGGCGCTTTTTCAGGCGGCGACCCGGCGACGCTGGCCGGCCTGCATCGCAAGCTGATCGCCGATGCCCAGACGCTGGCCGAGATGCGCACCTATGCCCGGCTCGAAGCGCCGAGCTTCGCCACCCGCGCCCATCCGGTCCGCCGCACCATCGGCCAGCTCCTGTCAGCGCTGTCGGCGGCACGCGCGCTGCATTCGCACGCCGCGCCGAAAAACGCCGCGCTCATTCCGGTGCGCTCCGAACTGCAGTCGCTGGTCAGCGAACTTGCGGCCACGCCCGAGGCGCTGGACGACACATCGTCCTGGGTAACGCGGCTCGACGCGATCGCCGGCAAGGCCCGGCAAATGCCCGACGCCTCGACCGATCAGGGCGACGACAGGGTCGGAACCATAACGCGCCTGACCATCGCCGCCGATTTCGCCGAAGCCTTCCAGCAGGTGTTGCGCGGTCTCGACGCCCTGCGCGCGCCCCCAACGGGGCCGGGTCGGGGCAACAGGCAGCCGCCTGCGCTGGTGGTGCACCGCGACTACCCCGGCGCTTCGCGCAATGCCATACGCGCCGCTGTTGCCACGCTGGCGGTCGCCGCCTTCTGGCTGACGACGAAATGGTCCGACGCGGCAGGCACAGTTATTCTCGTTGCGGTCGTCTCCAGTCTTTTCGCCGCCCGGCCTGACCCGGTGCAGGTGTCCTGGGGCTTCTTCAAGGGAACGCTGCTGGCCTTGCCCTTTGCCTTCCTCGTCGGCCAGGTCGCCCTGCCTGCCCTGCCCGGCTTCGGCTGGTTCACGCTGTTTGTCGTGCCGATACTGATACCGACGGCGCTGGGCATGGCCAATCCGCGCACCGTCGGCGTGGCGACGGCCTTTGCCATCAACTTCCTCGCCTTCCTCAGCCCGCACCAGGCGATGACCTATGCTCCAGGCCCATTCTTCGCCGGCTCGGCTTCGGTGCTGGTCGGCATCCTGCTGGCGATCGGCGTCTTCATCGTGGTGCTGCCAGCCGACCCATGGCTCGCGGCCAACCGCATCGTGCGCGCCATGCGCGAGGACCTGGCGCGGCTGTGCCTGCATGATCGGGTGCCTCGGCGCTCAGCCTTCGAGAGCCTTGCCTATGACCGGATCAACCAGCTGATGCCACTTTTGCAAAACGCCGGCAGGAAAGGCGATGCCATCCTCAGCGGCGGCGTCGCCGCCGTGACCATCGGCCTCGAAATCCTGCGCCTGCGCGCCGCGCAGCAGAACCCGGGCATTCCGTCCGAAACCGCGCTTTCGATCACCAATTTCCTGCGCGGCCTGGCGCGTGAACTGCTGTTTCGCGCACCAGGCGATCCGCAGACGGCGACCGTCGCCGTCGCCCGGCAATACGCAGCCAGCCTCAACGAACGCAGCGGCAGTGCCGACACGCTGCAGATCGCAGCCTCGCTGCGCATCATCGCCGCCGCGATCGAGGATTTCCCGGATTTTTTTACCAAGGACCGGAGCTAGGACCTCAGGCCGCGGCTATCGCCAGGGCATGCCCACGCGCGTTTTCGCGTAGCGCGTCGAGATGGATGGACTTGACCAGCCCGGCGAGATCGCCCTCGGTGGCCTGGCCGCCCAATTCCTTCAGCATCAGCCAGCTGACTTCCTGCACGCCGGCGACGCGCTTGCCGTTGGCGACCTCGCGCCAGATCTTGAGTGCGCGCAGGATGATGCCATGGGTGGGAGCGGCAAGGCCGGCGCCGCGAAACAGCGCCTGCAGCGCAACGTCTTGTCCGCCGGCAAGCAGCGCCCGCACCCGTTGTTCCGACTGCTGGCTGAGCGCGACCAGGGTCGAGCCGAAGAAGTCGACCTTGCCATGGGCAATGGTGCGGATGATGAAGCTTGCGGTCAGGTCGCCGCGCAGGCGAAGATGCTCGATGAGCGCGCCATGTTCCTCCGTGCGCGTGCCTTCGACCAGCCGCACCGAAGCCTTGACGCAGGCATCGCGCGTGACGCGCTCGGCTCTGGCCGCCCCCATCAGCGCCATCACCAGCGGTGAACCCTTCAGCGTTTCGCCGAGCTTCACCAGCAGCATGTGCCGGCAGTCGGCGGGCAACCTGATATCGGTGACCATAGCCTCGCGCACATGAGCGATATGGCCGTGCCGTTCAGCCATGCGGCGAAAGCTGAGCGACGCGATATCGGCGCCGTCATTGGCGAGCAGCGCGGCGCACGCTTCCGGTTCGCCGATCTCGGCAATGGCCGCGGCAACCGCCATCGAAACGATCGGCCGGTCGGCGATCAGTTTTTGCGTCGCCTTGTGACCGGCGGCAACGCGGTCGATCAGGTCGGCATCGGTGAGCAGCGGCGAGCGCGCCAGCACCAGGGCAGCCACTTCCGGCTGGTCGGAGGCGAGCGCGCTGATGATCTGCAGCGGGGCGTGGTGGCTCATCGACAGCGCCTCGGCCAGCGCCAGCCGCACCTTCGACGAGGCGTCGTCGAGCAGCAGCGTCAGCGCCGCCTCGGCGGCGCAGCGGTCCTCGAAAGGCAGGTCGGAATTGATGTAGGCGCGAGCCAGGGCGCTCGCCGCCGCGGCGCGCTCCGAAACCCTCGCCGTGTAGATCCATTTGAGAAAATGCGAGACAACCATACTGCCTGCTTACGCCCCTTGCCGAAAAGCTTCCGGCCCCAGGAATGACCCTAGGCAGAAAAGGTTTACGAACGGTTCACCATGTTTATTAACTGGCTTGCGGGTGGCATGGGCAGCGCCTATCAACCGTCAATCAGATGAGGAGGAAACAATGGCCGGGCTTTATCTTGAAGAGTTCGTCGTCGGCCATGTCTTCCGGCACACGCTGCGCAAGACCGTCACCGAGAGCGACAACATGCTGTTTTCGGTGATGACGCTGAACCCGCAGCCGCTGCATATCGACTTCGACTTCGCCGCCAAGAGCGAATGGGGCAGACCGCTGGTCAATTCATTGTTCACGCTCGGCCTGATGATCGGCATTTCGGTCAATGACATCACCGTCGGCACCACGGTTGCCAATCTCGGCATGAAGGAGACGGTATTTCCGCACCCGGTCTTCCATGGCGACACCATCCGTGTCGAGACGACGGTGCTGTCGGCCAGGGCATCGAAATCGAAGCCGGACCGTGGCATCGTCGAGTTCGAGCATCGCGCCTACAATCAGAACGACGCACTCGTCGCCAAATGCACGCGCCAGGCGATGATGATGAAAAAGGCGGTCTGATGCGCTCTCTGTTGTTTGTGCCCGGTGATTCCGAAAAGAAGCTGGAGAAAGGCTTTGGCGCCGGCGCCGACGTGGTCATCGTCGACCTTGAAGATTCCGTGGCGCCGCAAAACAAGGCGGCGGCGCGCGAGATCGCGGCACGCTTCATTGCCGCCAACAGGCAGCAGACAAGCTCCGCCATCTATATCAGGGTCAACGATCTCTCGACCGGATTGACCGACGATGATCTGGCCGCCCTGGTCCCGGTCAAACCCGACGGCATCATGCTACCGAAGTCGAACAGTGGCCAGGATGTGCAGCAGCTCTCGGCAAAGCTCCGCGTGCATGAAGCCGAAAACGGATTGCCGGACAGCGCCATAAAAGTCCTGCCGATCATCACCGAGACCGCTGCCGGCGTGCTCGCGGCCACGACCTATGCCGGGGCAAGCGCCCGACTTGCCGGCCTAACCTGGGGCGCTGAGGATCTGTCGGCGGCGATCGGCGCCCGCGCGGCGCGCGACGAGAACGGCCGCTACACCGATGTCTTCCGCTTCGCCCGCACCATGACCATCCTTGCCGCCGGTGCAGCCGAAGTCGCGGCGATCGACACGGTCTTCCCCGCCTTTCGCGACATGGCCGCCTTCGAGGTAGAATGCATCGAGGCTGAGCGCGACGGCTTCACCGGCAAGATGGCGATCCATCCGGCGCAAGTGCCGGTCATCAACGCCGCCTTCACGCCATCAGCCGAGGCGGTGCGACGTTCGCAGGCTATCGTCTCTGCCTTCGAGGCGGCCGGAAATCCTGGCGTGGTTGGCATTGACGGCAAGATGTACGACCGGCCGCATTTGCGACTGGCCGAACGGCTTCTGGCTCGCGCCAAGGCGGCCGGGGTTCCTGCTTAGTCTGAACATTCAGCCGTTCCACGGCCCGGTGTAATCGGCATAGAGCTTTGCCGGATCGGGCCGCGGCCGTTCCGGCGCCGGCCCCTGGTAGGAGCCGATATGGATGAAGCCGACGACGCGTTCCTGCGGCGCCAGCCCCAGCAGCGCCCTGCCCTCGGCCACGTCGGAATACCAGTTGCTGATCATATTGGTGCCATAACCCAGCGCATTGGCTGCGATCATCAGGTTCATCGCCGCCATGCCGCCGGACAGGAACATTTCCCATTGCGGGATTTTTGGATTTTCCTTCGGGCTGGAGACCACGCCGATCACCAGCGGCGCACGCGAAAACCGCGCCAGTTCCTGGTTGCGGCGGTTTTCCGGCAGCGGCCCTTCGCGCTGTTCGGCAAGGGCGGCGAGCTTCCTGCCGATCTCCACGCGCGCCTCGCCGCGATAGAGGATGAAACGCCAGGGCTCCAGCCGTCCATGATCTGGCACGCGGCTTGCGGCGGCGATCATGGTGGCAATATCGGCATCGCTGGGCGCCGGTTCCTTCAATTCAGGAATCGGTGCGGAGTTTCGGGTCAGCAGGAAGTCGATGATCGGCGACGCCATGGGGGCCTGGTCTCCTAAAGCACTCGATTTTGAGCTGAAGCGCGCCATTGCGGATCGGGGCGGCTCGGGCATTGGCGCGGACGCGCCAGACGAAAGAGCCTGTTGCCAAGGCGGATCGGACTCTTAAGCCTTGAAATTGCCACCGCCTTGGGCTTCAACGCAAGGCATGTTTGAGGGGACATTGCGCCTTTTCCTGATTTGGCTCGCCGCCGCGCTGTTGATGGTGCCGGCCTCCATGGCCATGGCGCAGAACGCCGACGGCATCGCCAATCTGAAACTCCCCGATATTTCGAGCTACGCATCGCCCAAAAGCGGGACGTCGTTGGCGCTCAGCGGCGGTGGCGCCATCACGCTGTCGGCGCAGTTGACCGACAAGGGTGCCGACATCACGCGCGGCATCGTCTGGCGCGTGTTCAAGCCCGAGGCCACCAGCGACGGCAAGCTGCCGATGGTGGCGTCCGCGCACGGCGGCACCGCGGTGTTCCAGCTTGAACCCGGCAGCTATCTGGTCCACGCCTCCTACGGACGCGCCGGCGCCACCAAGCGCATCACCGTCGGCAAGGACGCCAAGCGCGAAAGCCTGGTGCTCGATGCCGGCGGCCTCAAACTCGACGCGGTGCTGTCGGGCGGCGTGCGCATTCCGCCGAAAAAACTGCGCTTTTCCATCTATGAAGGCACCGCCGAGGCCAATGGCGACCGCGCCTTGATCATCCCCGATGTCGAGCCGAACAGCGTCGTGCGGCTCAACGCCGGCGTCTACCATGTCGTCTCCACCTATGGCGCGGTGAATGCCGTCATCCGTTCCGACATCCGCGTCGAGGCCGGCAAGCTGACCGAAGCCACGGTCGAGCATCGTGCGGCCGAGATGACCATGAAGCTGGTGCGCGAGACCGGCGGCGAAGCGATCGCCGATACATCCTGGTCGCTGCTCAACGAATCCGGCGACCCGATCAAGGAAGCCGTCGGCGCCTTCGCCTCGATGGTGCTGGCCGAAGGCCAGTACACCATCATCGCCAAGAACCGCGACCGCATCTACCAGAAGGATTTCACCGTCGTCGCCGGCCAGAACCAGGAGATCGAGGTCCTGGCCACCGAGGCCTCGGCGATCGATCCCGAGGAAGGCGCCGACTGATCGGCGCGCCAGCTTGACCTCAGTTTTGGCCGTTCAGTTGAAGTGGTAGTTCAGGCCAATGCGTACGGTCTGTTCGTGATATTTGGCGGACACTTTGAAATCGACCGGTGTTATGGTGGCGGCATCGAAAGTCTGCTTGCCAAGATCGACATACAAGTATTCGGCCTTCACGCTCCAGTTCGGGGCTAGCATCGTCTCCACGCCTGTTCCCAGCGTCCATCCCACCCGAGTTTCCGACGCTGAGTCGTCGCCGCAGATCGTTGCGTCGGGAAAACAGCCCTGGGTTAGGTTGTCGACGTGAAAACCGAGTCTCGTCTTGCCGTATGCCAGGCCGCCGGTGGCATAGACCAACCATTGTGGATTGACGAGATAGCCCGCGCGAGCGCGCACGGTGCCATACCAATCCACTTTCTTGCTGACGCTGGTGCTTGTGCTGTCGAAAAAGGGAGGATCAATGATAACAGCCGTTTCCGAACCTTTTATGCCAGATGCTTGCAGGTCCGCCTCAACGCCGACGACCCAGTTGGAAGGCAGCTGCCAGTTGTATCCGAGCTGGCCACCGCCAACGATGCCTCGTGCTGAGGGCGACAACGACGTTGGAAACGAACCGGATTCTACGAGAGCGTCTATAATTCCCTGAATATCTTCGATCGGAAAACCTGGCGGCGCACGTTCAGGCGCAGGTTTCAGCGCCAATGTCGGGTCGCCTGAATCCCAGCCATAGCCGATATTGGCGCCGACATAGACGCCGCTCCAGGACGGAGTTGCGGAAGACGGATCGGCCGCGTTGGCCGGCCCCATCGCAATGGCGCTGGCTGTACCGAGAACCAGACCGGTCAATACAATAGAATTCGAAATATTCATGGCATAGCTCCCATCCTATACTTGTATTAGCAAATTGAGGGGGCTGTGACTGTGGCTGCTTAGCCACAATCACGCCATATTTATCGAGGGTTACGCGCCTCGCAAGCCAATCTCGATTTTCTGAAAATGAGCCGCGAACGTCTGGCTTCTGAAGCGGCGGCGCTTCGTCAGGCGGCCTTGCGCAGCCGGCGCGGCAGGAAGTGGACGCGGCCGCGCGGTGCGTCAGGCGCCAGATCGAAAACGCCGCGACGGAGGCGGTCGAGCAAGGTCTTGCGGTCGCGCAACGGCTCCAGCTCGTCCCAGCGCAGCACGTTGCCGACGCGCACGTCGATCGCTTTGCCGGACAGTCGCGCGAATTCGCGGATGAGCATCGAAAGGCGCAGCGTCAGCGACGCCTTGCCGACGAATTTCGCCACCCTTCCCTCACGCTCGGCCATGTTCATGGGACCGCTGACCAGATGGAACAGCCGCCCGTTCTGCCCGGAAAAATGCATCGGCACCACCGACGCCTTGGCATCCTGCACGAGGCGAGCCGGAAACATCTTCCACGGCAGATCGCGCGCCCGGCCAAAGCCTTTCGGTGCGGTGGCGACGCCGCCGGCCGGAAACACGACGATGGTGACGCCCTCTTTCAACAGCCGCACCGCCTCGTGGCGCACCGCCATGTTGTTCTTCACCGCGTCCTTGGTCTCGGAAAAGTCGATCGGCAGCGAGTACGGTTCCATCTCGCGGATCTTGAGCAGATCCTTGTGGATCATGACGCGGAACGGACGCTCGAGCTGCTCGACCAGCGACAGCACGGCAATGCCGTCGCCGATGCCGAATGGATGGTTGGCGACGATCACCAGCGGTGTGTCAGGCAGCTTCGCCGGCGGCCATTGATCGGCGCTGCGCACCGTGACGTCGATCAGCTCCAGCATACGGCTGAACACGCGCTCGCCGGTTGGCGCCACCTGGCGGCGCCAGAAATCGTAGAGCGCCGCGAAGCGGTCGCGCCCCGACAGGCCTTCGATGGAATGGATGACCCAGCGCGTCAGCGCCGGCTGGCTCGCATTGGCGTAGGAGAGCTCGGGAAACGGTCTTTCCCGCATTTTCAGCTTGAGCATGGGGGCTCGTTACAAGGTTGGCGTGACAGGCATGTGAAAATGGCGGTGGATCGCTCCACCGCCATTTCTACAAAACATTGATTGCTCAGGCCGCGCTGCGCCTGCGGTCGGGCGAAGTGGCCTCGTCGGACAGCAGCTTCAGCGCGTCGGCCAGTATGAGCGATTCCTGGTCGCGGGAGCCGAGCCGGCGGATGTTGACCGTCTCCTCCTCCGCCTCGCGCTTGCCGCAGACCAGGATCACCGGAACCTTGGCCAGCGAATGCTCGCGCACCTTGTAGTTGATCTTCTCGTTGCGCAGATCCGCTTCGGCGATAAGCCCCGCCGCCTTCAACTGTGCGACAACCTTCTTGGCGTAGTCGTCGGCATCCGAAGTGATCGTCGCCACCACTACCTGCAGCGGCGCGAACCACAGCGGGAAATGACCGGAATAATGCTCGGTCAGGATGCCGAGGAAGCGCTCCATCGAACCGCAAATGGCGCGATGCACCATCACCGGCTGCTTCTTTTCCGAATCCGAACCGATGTAGAAAGCGCCAAAACGCTCCGGCAGGTTGAAGTCGACCTGCGTGGTGCCGCACTGCCATTCGCGGCCGATGGCGTCCTTCAGCACATATTCGAATTTCGGCCCGTAGAAGGCGCCCTCGCCCGGATTGATCGAGGTCTTGATGCGATTGCCCGAGCGCGTGCGGATCGTGTCCAGCACGCTGTTCATGATCGCTTCGGCGTGGTCCCAGGCCTCGTCGGTGCCGACGCGCTTGTCGGGCCGCGTCGACAGCTTCACGCTGACCTCGTCGAAGCCGAAATCGGCATAGGTCGACAGGATCAGGTCATTGATGCGCAGGCACTCGGCGGCGAGCTGATCCTCGGTGCAGAAGATATGCGCATCGTCCTGTGTGAAGCCGCGCACGCGCATCAGCCCGTGCAGCGCGCCGGACGGTTCGTAGCGATGCACATTGCCGAATTCTGCAAGCTTTACGGGCAGATCGCGATAGGATTTCAACCCGTGCTTGAAGATCTGCACATGGCCCGGACAATTCATCGGCTTCAGCGCGAACACGCGGTCGTCGTCTGTGTCGTCGCCGGCCACCGTCACCTTGAACATGGCATCGCGATACCAGCCCCAGTGGCCTGACGTCTCCCACAGGCTCTTGTCCAGAACCTGCGGCGCGTTGACCTCCTGGTAGCCCTGCTCGTCGAGGCGGCGGCGCATGTAGTTGACCAGGTTCTGGAACATCTTCCAGCCCTTGGCGTGCCAGAAGACGACGCCCGGGCCCTCTTCCTGGAAATGGAACAGGTCCATCTCGCGGCCGAGTTTGCGGTGGTCGCGCTTCTCGGCCTCTTCCAGCATCGTCTGGTAGGCATCGAGTTCAGCCTGCTCGGCCCATGCCGTGCCGTAGATGCGGGTCAGCATCGGGTTGTTTGAATCGCCGCGCCAATAGGCGCCGGCCACCTTCATCAGTTTGAAGGCGTTGCCGATCTGGCCGGTCGAAGCCATGTGCGGGCCACGGCAGAGGTCGAACCAGTCGCCCTGGGCATAGATCTTGAGATCCTGGTCCTCGGGGATGGCGTCGATCAGTTCGAGCTTGTAGCGCTCGCCCTTGTCGGCAAAGACCTTCTTGGCCTTGTCGCGCGACCAGACTTCCTTGGTGAACGACTTGTTGCGCGCGATGATCTCGCGCATCTTTTTCTCGATCACCGGGAAATCGTCCGGCGTGAACGGCTCGTTGCGGGCGAAGTCGTAGTAGAATCCGTTCTCGATCACCGGCCCGATGGTCACCTGCGTTCCCGGCCACAGTTCCTGCACTGCTTCTGCCAGCACATGCGCCGCATCATGGCGGATGAGCTCCAGCGCGCGCGGATCGGTACGGGTGATGATCTCGACCTTGCCGGACTTGCCGAGCGGGTCGGAAAGGTCGCGCACGGTACCGTCGATAGCGTAGGCCACGGCCTTCTTTGCCAGCGACTTCGAGATCGATTCGGCCAAGCCCGCACCGGTCATCGCCGCGTCGTAGTCGCGGACGGAGCCATCGGGAAATGTCAGGGAAACGGAATTCAGCATTTGTATCTCCTATCCAGTCCCGCAAACGAGCGCGGGTGGTCGTCGGTAGTGCCGGAGGCATCCGGCAGCGGGCGGGTTTTAGAGGCAGCACGGCGTGAGGTAAAGGGCCGCCATTGGCACAGCCGTCAGGAAATGGCGCCACAGATGTCGCACGCCAGTCGCACAGGCTTGCGAATTTCCCCGACACGAGGTTGGAATTGCCTGCATGGAAGACGCAAAATCCAGCCGAACCGCCCTGGGCGTCGCGCGCATGCGGGCCCTCCACCAGTTCTCGCCGCAGGCGGCGCTGTTTCGCGACCCATATGCGAGTGCGATTCTGGGCGATGCCGCACCGACGGCGCCGGAGCTCGATCAGGAAGATGAGCGTGGCCGGCGCATGCGCCTGTTCGTGGCCGCGCGTGCCCGCCTCGCTGAAGACTGGCTGGCCGCGGCGGTGTGCCGGAGCGTCCGGCAAGTGGTGGTGCTCGGCGCCGGCCTCGACACGTTCTCGCTGCGCAATCCGTACCCGGATGTCGCGGTGTTCGAAGTCGACCATCCGGCAACGCAAGCCTGGAAACGCAAATGCCTCGCCGATGCCGGCCTTGCCGAGCCGCCTGGCACCACTTTCGTGCCCGTCGATTTCGAGCGGCAGAGCCTGGCGGACGAACTGGCATTGGCTGGTCTGAAGCTGGCGGAGCCGAGCTTTTTCATCTGGCTTGGGGTCGTGCCCTATCTGACACAGGAAGCGATCTTCAGCACCCTGTCCTGGATTGCCGCCATGCCCGGTTCGGAGGTCGTCTTCGACTATAGCGAGCCGGACGAGAACCGCGATGCGGCGGGACAGGCAGCGCTGTCCTTCCATGCGGCACGCGTCGCCGCTGTCGGCGAACCCTGGATCAGCTTCTTCGTCCCAGCCGCACTGGCGCAATCACTTCGCGAACTCGGTTTCGACGAGATCGAAGATCTCGAAAGCAGCGATATTTTCGCTCGCTTCTCCAAAGCGCCGAAGGCAACGACAGCCAATTCCGGCGGCCACCTCATCCGTGCCCGCCGAAGCGCTTAAAGCCAAAGCAAGGTCACTTCACCAGCTGCGGGAGATCCTTCAGGAACGCTGCGCGTGTCGCCGGGCCTTTCGGCGTGTCGATTGGCTTGGTGTCGACAACCAGCCGGGCGAAGACGATCCGGCGCCCGCCCCTTTCGGCCCAGCCGACGAACCAGCCGAGCGAACGTTTGTCCTTGCTGTTGTCGAGCCTTGTGCTGCCGGTCTTGCCCTGCACCGTCCAGTCGCCGGCCTGGAAACTCGGCAGGATGGCTCTGGTCATCTCATGCGACTTGGCCGTAACTGGCATTTTGCCGGCGAGCAGCTGGCGCAGGAATTCTGTCTGCTCGACCGGTGATATCTGCAGTGAGGAATTTATCCAGGATTGCGTGAGTCCGTTGTCCTTGCCGGCGTCGCCCGAGACATCCATGTTGCCGTAGCCGAATTTCGAGATGTAGCCGGCAAAGCTTTTCGCGCCGAGCCGACGCACGAGCTCGCGCGAATACCACACGATCGAGTCGCGTTCCCAGATTACCGGGTCGACGGTCTTGTGGTCGCGCTTCACGGCCTTGAACTCTGGCTTATAGTCCCAGCTCGGTGTATGCGCGTCGGTCAGGATGCCGCTGTCGTAACCGATCAGCGCCAGCGGCACTTTGAAGGTCGACGCCGGGCTGACGCGTTGGTCGCAGACACCGTTCTGATAGAGCGTCTCGCCGCTCGCCGCGTCCTGGATCACCGTGCATTCGACATCGCCGAGCGGCGCCGATTGCGCCCGCATCGGAAAACCCAAATACCAGGCCAGCAGGAACAGGACCGCAGCAATAATGAAGGGATGGGTTTCGATCCGACGCATGTGAGCTCTCCTGGGAATGACAGGAGGCGCTTAGCGAGTGGTCTTGGCTCGATTTTGACTCAAATGCGCAGTCTTTGTGCAGGCCGTTGTTAACCCTACCAGACCGTAAAGAAATGCGGCCCGGGCTCTGGCTTTAAAGGATCACCGGTCGTCGAACGGACCTCCGCGACTGCGGATCAATTCTGCAGGCCTCCGGGTGTTGCCCCGCATTCGCAGCAGCGTTTTCATTCGTGGCCTTCGGAACATTCCGTGGCTGCGGCGCAAACCCCAGAAACTCGGGCAGCAGCCCATCGCCTCGTCTGGCGGCGTGAACATGAAAAGCCAAAAACAACGTCATCATGGAATGCCTCCATCGTCTGAAGGCTCCAGTGTCGCTTCGACCTGCTCGCATCGCCACCCGTTTCCGGCCTAGTCGGCGGAAGACCCACGCCTACCGTCAGGCCTCGCCGCCCTTCCTGCCGATCCGCCAATACTGCCATGGTGTGAACCAGACATAGCGCGGGGCAAGCACCTCGGGCACACGGTCGATGCCATGCGTGCCGAACGGCCCGCAGCGCAGCACGCGGAAAAGGCCCATCCAGCCGCCGGCCCACAGCCCATGGCGGGCGATCGCCTCATGCGCGTATTCGGAACAGGTCGGCAGATGCCGGCAGGAATTGCCGACAAAGCCGGACAGCGTCAGTTGGTAGAGCCGCACCAGCGACGTGCCGAAAAGGCGGCCAGGCGTCCTGCGCCAAGGACCGGGCCAGTTGCGCCCGCGCTGGGTCTGTCCGGCGGCATGCACATGCCGATGTTGGTCGCCCACCACGGTCTCTTTCTGAACGTGGCCCCGAAAACCGGGGTCAGGTTCAATTGCGTTTCCAGTTCGATAGATGTGAGCTTCGGCAGGCAAACGCAATCCCTCTCATTCACGTGTCTCATTCACGTGTCTCATTGTCGGCTTCATGGTCGCGAGCGGCGAAACGGGTGACGCTCAGCCGGCGTCGCCCAGCGACTGACGCTCGCCGGCCGCTCCTCGCGGCACGGGTCATGCCGCCTGTCGCTGCGCCATTGAAACGTCGCGATCCGCATCACATCGCCAAAGATTTCCAGAAACTGGATCATGTCCGTGTCTCCTTTGAGAGCGGATTAGACGCCCACTGGCCATCGCCTTCAAACGAGTATAATTTCCGTTTCGGATAACTTTGGGTTATGCGAATGAAGCGCGGGCGGCTGCCTCTGACAGCGTTGCGAAGTTTCGAGGCAGCCGGCCGGCAACTGAGTTTTAGCCGGGCTGCCGAGGAGCTGTTCGTCTCGCAGGCCGCCATCAGCCGGCAGATCCGCGAGCTTGAGCAGTTCCTGCGCCAGCCCTTGTTCCACCGCCATCACCGCCGTGTCGAACTGACCGAGGCCGGCCAGCGCCTGCTCGATCAACTGGTCAGGAGCTTCGACGACATCGACAGGCTGCTCTCGGACTTGGTGGCGGCCCCGGCGCAGTCGGTGGTTCGCGTCAGCGTCGAGCCGTCGCTGGCCTCGGTATGGCTGTTACCGCGGCTCAATCGCTTCAGCCAGTTGCGGCCCGATATCGATGTTTCCCTCGAAGTCGACCCAAGGCCGATCGAGTTCCGCAGCGATCAGCCCGAACTTGCCCTGCGCTTCAGCGCGCGCGCCACCTCATGGCCGCGCAGCGAGGCCGAATGGCTTGCCTCGACCGTCGATTCACCGGTCCTGTCTCCGGCCTTGCTGGCGTCAGGCCCTGCCCTCGACAAGCCGCTCGACCTTGCCCGCTACACGCTGTTGCACGAGGAAAACCGTCAGGGCTGGGCGCGCTGGTTCGAGGCCGCCGGCGTGGCCGCCGACGCCATTCCGGCGCGCGGCCCGATGCTGGCGGATGTGTCGCTGTCGAAGCAGGCAGCCCTGCTCGGCCACGGCGTGGCGCTGGGCGACCTATTGCAGATCGGCGAGGAGATTGCCTCCGGCGCGCTGATCAAGCCATTCGACATCGACGTCGCATCCGGCGCTTACTGGCTGGTCGCCCGGAGTTTGAAGGACCTGCCGGAACCGGCCAAGGCTTTTGCCGACTGGGTGAGAAGCGAATTTGCCGAGAGCAGACGGGCTCTGGACGGATAGGGTCAAGCCGCCTGTTCGGCGCGTTTCTTCTCGATCTGGCCGATCGCATCGACGACCGCATCGAAGGTCAGCATGGTCGAGGCATGGCGCGCCTTATAGTCGCGCACCGGCTCCAGATATTTCAAATCGGCAAAGCGGCCTTGCGGCGGCGCGCCGTTTTCCTTCAGCATCTTCAGCATGGCGTCGCGCACCGCGCGCAATTCGTCGGCGCTGGCGCCAATGACATGCCGAGCCATGATCGAGGACGAGGCCTGGCCGAGCGCGCAGGCTTTTACGTCATGGGCGAAATCGGTGACGACGCCGTCATCCATCTTGAGGTCGACGGTTACCGTCGAACCGCACAATTTGGAATGAGCCCTGGCGCTCGCATCTGGATGATCGAGCCGGCCGATGCGTGCGATGTTTCCGGCAAAACCCAGAATTTTCGCATTGTAGACATCGTCAATCATATTTTTCCAATCCGTCGCCGCCAAGCGAACAGCGATTGCCGCTGTAGCGTCTTTCATTCGCCGGGCACGACCATATATAATGCTGGCAGTCGGGTATCGACAAGGCAACGCAAAGCCACCGTCCTTGCCCATTTCGTTCACGCCGCTTGCGGGCTGGAAACAGGGCGAGTTTTCAGCACCCGAAAGGTCGTGGTCCGTTCAACTCGTTCCTCCTGAGAGAGGAACTACGGGAGACGCCTTTATGGATGCCGTCATCAAGAAAATCATGCCCCCTTCCGACTATCTGGACAAGCCGGTCACCGACAGGCCGAGCGAAGCCGAGGTCGAGGCTGCCGTGCGCACGCTGTTGCGCTGGACCGGCGACAATCCGAACCGCGAGGGCCTGATCGACACGCCCAAGCGCGTCACCAAGTCCTTCCTCGAAATGTTCAACGGCTACGACATGTGCCCGGCCGAAGAACTTGGCCGCACCTTCGAGGAGGTCGCCGGCTATGACGACCTCGTCATCGTCAGGGACATCCAGTTCCATTCGCATTGCGAGCACCACATGGTGCCGATCATCGGCAAGGCGCATGTCGGCTATCTGCCGGACGGCAAGGTCGTCGGCTTGTCCAAGATCGCCCGCGTCGTCGATATCTTTGCCCATCGCCTGCAGACGCAGGAGGCCATGACCGCGCAGATCGCCGGCGTCATCCAGGACGTGCTCAACCCGCGCGGCGTCGCCGTCATGATCGAGGCCGAGCATATGTGCATGGCCATGCGCGGCATCCGCAAGCAGGGCTCAACCACGCTGACCTCGACCTTCACCGGCGTGTTCAAGGACACGCCCGAGGAACAGGTCCGTTTCGTCACCATGGTGCGCGGCCTCGAGGCCCCTCGTCGACATCGCTAGATCAAGGACCGGCGATGTCGGCACTACAGTTTCCCAAGGCTCCATCGGACAAGAAGGCTCTGGAAGAAGGCGCGGTGTTTTCACCGCGCTTCGATGCCAGCGGCCTCGTCACCGTCGTGGTCACCGACGCCGCTGACGGCATGCTGCTGATGGTCGCGCATATGAATACGCAGGCCCTGGCGCTGACGCTGGAGACCGGCATTGCACATTACTGGTCGCGCTCGCGCAACGCACTGTGGAAGAAGGGCGAAACATCAGGCAATCTTCAGACCGTCGTCGAGATGCTCACGGATTGTGATCAGGACGCCATATGGCTTCGCGTGAAAGTGTTGGGCCACGACGCAACCTGTCACACCGGCCGGCGTTCATGCTTTTATCGGACTGTGGGGCTGAACGACGGCAAAGCAACGCTTGCCGACGATGGTAGCACGCCGCTGTTCGATGCGGAAAAGACGTATCGGAAGCCAGCGTGAACCATTCAACAGTCGCAAACCACTCATATTCACTATTCTCAAACGTCCTTCCTGTAGAACGGACGCGGGACAAGGGAGATCATGATGCTCGAATGGGCGTCATTGCGTAACAGACCAGACATGCGGGAGGCCAATGGCCCCTCATCGTCCGGCGGCATGCCTGACCCGCAACCTGCGGGCAAGACAGGCATTTCGCTCGCGCTGGGCGGCGGCTGCGCACGCGGCTGGGCACATATCGGCGTCCTGCGCGCGCTCGACGAGGCCGGCATCGAAGTCTCGATGATCGCCGGCACCTCGATCGGCGCGCTGGTCGGCGGCTGCTATCTCGCCGGCAAGCTGGACGAGCTCGAGGAGTTCGCCCGCAGCCTGACCAAGCGCCGCATCTTCGGCCTGCTCGATCTCAATCTGCGCGGCAGCGGCCTGTTCGGCGGCATGAAACTGGACGCTAGGCTGCGCGAGCACATGGCCGGCATCCGCTTCGAGGACCTGACGAAACCCTTCGTCGCCGTTGGCGCGGAAATCCGCACCGGCCATGAAATCTGGCTGTCGAGCGGCTCGCTCATCACCGCCATGCGCGCTTCCTATGCGCTGCCCGGTGTGTTCGAGCCGGTGAATTGCAACGGCCGCATCCTGGTCGACGGCGCGCTGGTCAACCCCGTTCCGGTCTCGGTCTGCCGCGCCTACGAGCAGCCGCTGGTTGTCGCGGTCAACCTTCACTACGATCTGTTCGGCCGCGCCGCCGTCATCAAGCACAGCGCCGGGGAACTGCTCATCGAGAAGGATGCGCCTCGGCCAGGCCAGGCCGCCCCTGACCACCAGGCGCACCAGAGCCGTCTCGGCGTCACCGGCGTCATGGTCGAGGCCTTCAACATCATCCAGGACCGCATTTCGCGCGCCAGGCTCGCCGGCGATCCGCCCGACATGTCGCTGCAGCCGAAGCTCAGCCATATCGGCCTGACCGAATTCCACCGCGCCGACGAGGCCATCAGCCTCGGCTACCAGGCGACGATGGCGCAAATCGGCGAGTTGAAGCGGCTGCAGACGGTTCTGGCTTAATTCGGCGATCTCAGGCCTTTGCCGCATCGGTGATGCGAAACTGCACCGTGCGATTGCCGTTCCAGTAATTACCCGACAGCGAACCGGCGACATGGATCGTCTTGCCGCGGTTCTTGAACAGGAATTCGCCGAGCGCGGTATCAACGGCGCGAAAGGCGATGGCCTGGATGCGGCCGCCGCTTTCCGACTGCAGATCGGCGCGGATGTGGTTGGTGCCGACCGCCCGCGCGTCGGCCAACCGATGACGCGGCAGCGCGAACACCGGTGCGACATGGCCGGCGCCGAAAGGGCCGGCCTTTTCCAGCGCATCGAGCAGAGCGAGCGTCGCGCCTTCGGCCGCAAGCGCGCCGTCTACGGCCAGGCTTTCCTCATCCTGCAGCCGGAACACTTCGGCCGCCGCGCGCTCCTCGAAGAAGGCCCTCAGTTCTCCAAGCTTTGCGCGCTCCACAGTGATGCCGGCCGCCATGCCATGGCCGCCGCCCTTGACGATCAGCCCGGCATCGGCGGCTTCGCGCACCAGCCGCCCGAGGTCGAAGCCCGACACCGAACGGCCCGAGCCGGTGCCGATGCCATTGGCGTTGAAGGCGATGGCAAAGGCCGGCCGGCGCGCATGGTCCTTCAATCGCGAGGCGATTAGCCCGACAATGCCCGGATGCCAGCTGGTGCTGGCGGTGACGATGACGGCCGGGCCGCTGCCGCCGGCAAGCTCGGCATCGGCCTCGGCGCGCGCCGCGGCCAGCATCTCCAGTTCCATCTGCTGGCGTTCCTGGTTAAGCCGGTCGAGCGTCTCGGCAATTGTGCCGGCCTCGACCGGATCGTCGGTGGCGAGCAGCCGGCTGCCGAGAGCTGCATCGCCGATGCGCCCACCGGCATTGATGCGCGGTCCGATCAAATAAGCGAGATGAAAGGTGCTGATCGGCTCGCCGATGCGCGACACCCGCGCCAAGGCTGCCAGCCCCTCATTCTTCTGCTGGCGCGCCATCTGCAGCCCCTTGACCACGAAGGCACGGTTGACGCCGATAAGCGGTACCACGTCGCAGACGGTGGCCAGCGCTGCCAGGTCGAGCAGCGACAACAGGTCCGGCTGCGCGGCGTCGGGTAAGCGGTTGCGTAAAATTCTCGCCGTCTGCACCAGGGCGAGAAAGACGACACCGGCCGCGCACAGATGGCCCTGTCCCGACAGATCATCCTCGCGGTTAGGATTGACGACCGCGATCGCCTCCGGCAGCGCGCCGCCGACCTGATGGTGGTCGAGCACCACCACATCAGCGCCGGCGGCCTTGGCGGCGTCGATGGCGACGGCGCTGTTGGTGCCGCAATCGACAGTGACAATCAGGGTCGCACCGCGCGAGACCAAATCGCGCATAGCCTCCGGATTGGGGCCATACCCCTCGAAGATACGGTCCGGAATGTAGATTTCGGACGGCACGGAGAAATGCGTCAGGAAGCGTTTGAGCAGCGCCGACGAGGCGGCTCCGTCGACATCGTAGTCGCCGAAGATCGCCACCTTCTCCTTGCGCATTACCGCTTCGGCAATACGGGTCGCTGCCTTGTCCATGTCGGTCAGCGAGGCCGGATCCGGCAACAGGTCGCGGATGGTCGGATCGAGGAAGCGCTCGGCCTGATCGGCGGTGACGCCGCGCCCGGCGAGCACACGCGCGACGATGTCGGGCACGCCATGGCCCTGCGCGATGGCAAGCGCCGTCATATCCTGCCGCTCGCTCAACCGGTGTTCCCAGGAAACACCGGTCGCCGACTGCCTGACATCGAGGAAGAGGCGTTTGTCGCCCGTCATAGGACGCGTCGTCTGCAAATTGTCATTTCCGGCAATATGCGACGGCTAAACAGGAAAGTCTCAAAACTTTTCCAGATCCTGGTGACGCGCCTTGATCTCGCGCACAGTGCGCGACGACGAGCGCAGCACGATGGTGTGCGTGGTGATGTAGTTGCTGCCGAACTTGACGCCGGCCAGCATGTTGCCGTCGGTGACGCCGGTCGCTGCAAACAGCACATCGCCGCGCGCCATGTCCTCGGCGCGATAGATCCGTTTCGGATCGGCAATGCCCATTTTGGCCGCGCGCGCCACCTTTTCCTGTGTGTCGAGGATCAGCCGGCCCTGCATCTGGCCACCGGTGCAGCGCAGTGCCGCCGCCGCCAGCACGCCTTCCGGCGCGCCGCCGGTGCCGAGATAGATGTCGATGCCGGTCTCTTCCGGATCGGTGGTGTGGATGACGCCGGCGACATCGCCGTCGCCGATCAGCCGGATTGCAGCTCCGGTGGCGCGCACCGCCTCGATCAGCCTTTCGTGGCGCGGCCGATCGAGGATGCAGGCGGTGATTTCAGAAACGGCGACGCCCTTGGCCTTGGCCAGGCTGGCGATGTTTTCAGCCGGCGAGGCATCGATGTCGATGACGCCTTCATCGTAGCCCGGGCCGATGGCGATCTTGTCCATGTAGACGTCAGGCGCAAACAACAGGCTGCCCTTTTCGGCAATGGCGATGACGGCCAGCGCATTGGGCAAGTTCTTGGCGCAGATCGTCGTGCCTTCAAGCGGATCGAGCGCGATATCGACCGCCGGACCGATGCCGCTGCCGACTTCTTCGCCGATATAGAGCATCGGCGCCTCGTCGCGCTCGCCCTCGCCGATCACCACCGTGCCCTTGATGGCGAGGCGATTAAGCTCCTGCCGCATGGCGTCGACGGCGGCCTGGTCGGCGGCTTTTTCATCGCCGCGTCCGCGCAATCTGGCGGCCGCGACAGCGGCGCGCTCGGTGACGCGCACAACTTCCATGGTGAGTATCCGGTCGAGACCGGCGACAATGTTCTGGGCCACATTCATCGGGAGAAATCCTCGTTCACGACGCGCCTCCGCCAGGGGCGCGCTTCTTGTGTCAAAGCTCCATGACAAGGGCAAGACTTGCCGCGTCAATTTTTTGAAATCGCAGCAATATCAATCGATTGAACGAGAAAGATGACTTCTCTTACCCAGCCCGCTCGATGCGGATGACCTGCGGCTTGTCGGTGAGATGGCCGTCCTTGGTGATGCCGTCGACGGCCTTGCGCACGGCGGCTTCCGTGGTCTCGTGGGTGACCAGGATCACCGTCTTTTGCGCATCGGTTTCCGGTCCGGCCGCGTGCTGGACGATCGATTCCAGCGAAATGTCGTTGTCGGCCATGCGCTTGGCTATCGCGGCAAACACGCCGATGCGGTCGTGCACGGTCAGCCGGATGAAATAACCGCCGGCATGGCTGCGCATCTGCGCCTTCTTGTAGGGACGCAATTCCTTGGCCGGCAGGCCGAACACCGGACCATGCTGGAAGCCCGGCCGGCTCTTGGCGATGTCGGCGATATCGCCGACCACCGCCGAGGCGGTGGCGTTGCCACCGGCGCCGGGACCAGAGAGCAGAAGCTCGCCGAGAATGTCGGTTTCGATAGCGACCGCATTGGTCACGCCGTGCACCTGCGCGATCACCGAGGCCGTCGGCACCATGGTCGGGTGCACGCGCTGCTCGATGCCGCTGTCGGTGCGCTGAGCGACGCCGAGCAGCTTGATGCGGTAGCCAAGGTCGGCGGCGGCGCGGATGTCGGCCTGGCTGATGTTGGAAATGCCTTCCATGTAGATGTCGTTGGCGGCGATCCTGGTGCCGAAGGCGAGGCTGGTCAGGATCGACAATTTGTGCGCCGTGTCATGGCCCTCGATGTCGAAGGTCGGATCGGCTTCGGCATAGCCCAGCCGCTGCGCGTCCTTCAGGCACTCGTCGAATGAGATGCCCTCGGCTTCCATGCGGGTCAGGATGTAGTTGCAGGTGCCGTTGAGGATGCCGAACACGCGAGTAACGGAATTACCGGCCATCGCCTCGCGCATCGTCTTGATGACGGGGATGCCGCCGGCCACCGCCGCTTCGTAATTGAGCAGCACGCCCTTCTTCTCGGCGATTTCGGCAAGCGCCACGCCATGCTTGGCCAGCAGCGCCTTGTTGGCCGTGACGACATGGCGTCCGGCCTCCAGTGCTGCCTTCACCGACGAGCGCGCCGGCCCCTCGTCGCCGCCGATCAGTTCGACGAAGACGTCGATGTCGGCGGTCTGCGCCATCTTGACCGCATCGTCGAACCATTTGGCGGCGCCGAGATCGACGCCGCGATCGCGTTTGGGGTCGCGGGCCGAAACAGTCGTGACCACAACATCGCGGCCGCATTGGCGCGTCAGTTCGGCCGCCTTGTCGCGCAGCACGCGCGCCACCGAGGCGCCGACAGTGCCAAGACCCGCAATTCCAACACGCAACGCTTCAGCCATGTCCGGCGACGCCCCTCAAAACTCTGCTCAAATAAGATGTGCGGCCTTAGCGATGCGCGGCGAGCGGCACCACATTGTTCGGCTGCTTGGCGCTGGACGCCAGGAAGCGCTTGATGTTGCGCGCCGCCTGCCGGATCCGGTGCTCGTTTTCGACCAGCGCGATGCGCACATGGTCGTCGCCATGCTCGCCGAAGCCGATGCCCGGCGCCACCGCCACGTCGGCGTGCTCGATCAGGAGCTTGGAAAATTCGAGCGAGCCGAGATGCTTGAACGGCTCCGGGATCGGCGCCCAGGCAAACATCGAGGCCGCCGGTGCGGGAATGGTCCAGCCGGCGCGGCTGAAGGCGTCGACCATGACGTCGCGGCGCTTCAGATAGACCTCGCGCACTTCGGCGATGTCGGCGCCGTCGCCGTTGAGCGCATGAGCCGCCGCCACCTGGATCGGCGTGAAAGCGCCGTAGTCGAGATAGGATTTGACCCGGGTCAGCGCCGAGATCAGCCGCTCATTGCCGACGGCAAAGCCCATGCGCCAGCCGGGCATGGAAAAGGTCTTCGACATCGAAGTGAACTCGACGCAGACATCGATGGCGCCAGGCACCTGCAGCACCGAAGGCGGCGGATTGCCGTCGAAATAAATCTCCGAATAAGCGAGGTCCGACAGGATGATGATGTCGTTCTTCTTGGCGAAGGCAACGACGTCCTTGTAAAAATCGAGCGAGGCGACCAGCGCCGTCGGGTTCGACGGATAGTTGAGGATCAGTGCCAGCGGCTTCGGGATCGAGTGACGGACACCGCGCTCTAGCGCCGGAATGAACCCGTCATCCGGCTCGACCTGAAGCGAACGGATGACGCCGCCCGACATGATGAAGCCGAAGGCGTGGATCGGATAGGTCGGGTTGGGGCACAGGATCACGTCGCCGGGCGCGGTGATTGCCTGCGCCATGTTGGCGAAGCCTTCCTTCGAGCCGAGCGTGGCCACCACTTGCGTGTCCGGATTGAGCTTCACGCCGAAGCGGCGCTGATAATAGGCGGCCTGGGCGCGGCGCAGGCCAGGAATGCCACGCGAGGAGGAATAGCGATGCGTGCGCGGATCGCGCACCACTTCGCACAATTTGTCGACGATCGCCTTCGGCGTCGGCAGGTCCGGATTGCCCATGCCAAGGTCGATAATGTCGGCGCCGCGCGAGCGGGCACTGGCCTTCAGCCGGTTGACCTGCTCGAACACATAAGGCGGAAGCCGGCGGACCTTGTGAAATTCTTCCATGTCAGTTCCAGACGATTAGAATTGGCTTTGGCAGAGTGGCTAAGCGGACCTTGGAAAAGGCGGCTTTCGGCGCGCCATATAGCCCTATTTGCAGGTAGGGTCGAGGGCGGGGTCGCATTTGGCCTCGATCTGCTTCAGCGTATCGTTGCCGTGGTTCTTCGCCAGCGAGTTCAGCGCCGCCGGGCTGGCGGACTGGACACCGCCGCCTTTGCCCGCCTGCGCCTGCTGCTCGGCTTTCAACTGGTCAAGCTTGGCCTTGCTCTCCTCAGGCGTGAGCTGCTTTGCCGCCACTTGTGGCGGGATGTTGAGATTGGGATAGGAGCCGGTGTCCTGGGCGCCCTGGGTCAGGCCGACATCCATCCCGTTGCCGGTGTTGGCGCTCGTGCAACCGCCAGCCGCCAACAGCCCTGGCGCCAGACAGGCGATCGCAACCGCGATGCGGCAAAAGCGGCCTGCCCCCGAAAAATTGGTCTTGCCGGTGTTAATCGTCATATTGTTTTCCTGGCAGCCGGGGTACAGCGCATTGGACCCGGTCAGATGTCCCATGATAATATGTCAAGAAAACGCCTCGGGAGGAACCCCGCGAGCCATGTCCAAAACACCTGATTCGAGCAAAGCGGAAGATGATCAATCTTCGACCGTCGAGCAATATCTGGTGAAAGACCCGGAACGCTTCGCGTTGAACATGGCGCGCATGGTCGAACAGGCCGGCAAAGCGGCCTCCGCCTGGGCCGAGCCGCGCGAAAAGGGCGAGGTGCGCGATCACGTTGCCGAGCCCGTCGTCGACATGGTCAAAACCTTTTCCAAGCTCAGCGAATACTGGCTGGCCGACCCGCAGCGCGCGCTGGAAGCGCAGACGCGGCTGTTCGCCGGCTACATGACGGTCTGGGGCAACGCCATCCAGAAGGTCAGCTCGAATGCCGAAGCGCCGGACGATGCGGTCAAGCCCGAGCGTGGCGACAAGCGTTTTCAGGACCCCGAATGGGGCCGCAACGCGTTCTTCGATTTCCTCAAACAGGCCTATCTCGTCACCTCGCGCTGGGCAGCCGACCTGGTCGAGCACGCTGAAGGCCTCGACGACCACACCCGCCACAAGGCCAGCTTCTACGTCAAGCAGGTGTCCAACGCCATCTCGCCGTCGAACTTCATCCTGACCAATCCGGAGCTGTTTCGCGAAACCGTCGCCTCGAATGGCGAAAACCTGGTGCGCGGCATGAAGATGCTGGCCGAGGACATCGCTGCCGGCAAGGGCGACCTGAAGCTGAGGCAGGCCGACTATTCGCCCTTCGAGATCGGCAAGAATGTCGCGATGTCACCCGGCAAAGTGGTCGGCCGCAGCGATGTCGCCGAGATCATCCAGTACGATCCGATGACCGAAACGGTGCTCAAGCGGCCCCTGCTGATCTGCCCGCCCTGGATCAACAAATACTACATCCTCGATCTCAACCCGCAGAAATCCTTCATCCGCTGGGCGATCGAGCAAGGCCACACCGTCTTCGTCATTTCGTGGATCAACCCCGACGAGCGCCACGGCGCCAAGGGCTGGGAGGCCTATATCAGGGAAGGTCTGCAATACGGCCTCGACACGGTCGAGAAAGCCACCGGCGAGAAAGAGGTCAACGCCATCGGCTACTGCGTCGGCGGCACGCTTTTGGCGGCCGCCCTCGCGCTCCTGGCGCAGGAAGGCGACAACCGCATCAAATCGGCGACCTTCTTCACCACGCAGGTCGACTTCACCCATGCCGGTGACCTGAAAGTGTTCGTCGACGAGGACCAGGTGGCGGCGGTCGAAAAGTCGATGAACGAAAAGGGCTATCTCGACGGCACCAAGATGGCGACCGCCTTCAACATGCTGCGCTCGGGCGACCTGATCTGGCCCTATGTCATCAACAATTACATGCGCGGCAAGGATCCGCTGCCCTTCGACCTGCTTTACTGGAACGCCGATTCCACCCGCATGGCGGCAGCCAACCATTCCTTCTATCTGCGCAACTGCTATCTCGAGAACAATCTCACGCGCGGCGTGATGGAGCTTGCTGGCCGCATTGTGTCGCTCGCCGACGTCACCATCCCGGTCTACAACCTTGCGTCGAAGGAAGATCACATCGCGCCGGCGCTGTCGGTGTTTCTCGGCTCGCAATATTTCGGCGGCGACGTCGAGTATGTCATGGCCGGTTCCGGTCACATCGCCGGTGTCGTCAATCCGCCGGCGGCCAAGAAGTACCAGTACTGGACCGGCGGCAAGCCGGTGGGCGATTTTGGCCAGTGGTTCACCGCGGCGGTGGAGCATCCCGGCTCCTGGTGGACGCACTGGCAGCACTGGATCGAGACCCAGGACGACGCCCTCGTTCCGGCCCGCAAACCGGGCAAGCATATGAAAACCCTGGGTGATGCCCCCGGCACCTATGTCAAGGTGCGTGTGTAACGGACTGTAATGTCTGGTGAGTTGACGGGCCGGCAAAACGGGGCGAAATGGTGTCGTCAACCATTAAGAAGCCTCAATTCGCCTCCAACGAACGATTAATTCAGAGGCTTGCAGAATTGACACAAGTCTCGTTTCCGGTTTGGGAACACAAGGTTATTGGACGTGAACGTTTCGACGCCGCACCAATAGCAGCCGACCGGACACCGAGGGGGAATTTAGTTTTGAAATCAGTAGGATCGCGTCTCGCGGGGAGAGAGGGTCGCACTATAGCGGCAGCGCTTTTCTCCGTGCTTCTGGCGTCCTGCACCTCCGCCGGCGACCCGACAATGTCGGTCGGCATGCCCGGCTACAACGCCACCGCTTCTGACATTGCCGCAGCTTCCGGTACGACAACAACATCCGATTCGACCGCGCAGGTCACATCGACAGGGCCGCAAATGATGATGACGGCAGCGGGCGATGCTACGCTGCCGGAACAGGTCGCCTATGTGCCGATAGCCAAGCCCGGCACCAGCTTCCCCATCACCGTAGCCGCCGGCTCCGAAACCATCGCCGGCCAGACGCCGCAGTCGCTGCAGCAGCCGGCACAGACGGCGGCCGCAACGGATGACGTGGCGCAGAAGATTGCTACAGCCGATGCCGGCGTGACCGCACCGCAACCGACCGCCGCAGCACCTGCCAACGAGGTCTACGTGACGGCCGCCGCGCCCCAGCAGGTCGACGCGCCGAAGAAGGGCTTCCTCGCTTCGCTGTTCAGCACAGCACCGGCTTCGGCTGCACCCTCTCCGCTGATCAACTCCCGCTCGGGCGAACAGCCTGCGGTTACGGCCCAGCCCAAGCCGGCTCCGGCAAAGCCGATCGTCACGCTGGCCTCTGCCAGTTCGGCCGACAAGCCGGTGCAGCTGGCCTCGCTCGGCGATGACAGCAGCAACCACATCACCGGCAGCGACGCGCTGCCCGGCGTGCGCCAGACGGCGCTGTTCGAGATCAAGCGCAAATCCGGCATCGACGACGAAAGCGACGTCGATCTGAACGAGGACGAAGGCTCGGGCGGCGCCTATCAGGTGGCCTCCGCCGCCGGCCTCGCCCGGCTGGCGCCCAACGGCCTGTTGAAGCAGAACGAAAGCGTCGACGTCGCCTGCCTGAAGCCGTCGCTGGTGCGTGTGCTGAAGACGATCGAAGGCCATTACGGCCGCAAGATGACAGTCACCTCAGGCTATCGCGACCCGGCCCGCAACCGCCGCGCCAACGGCGCCAAGAATTCGCTGCACATGTATTGCGCCGCCGCCGACATCCAGGTGCCCGGCGTCTCCAAATGGGAACTGGCGAGCTACATCAGGACCATGCCCGGCCGTGGCGGCGTCGGCACCTACTGCCACACCGAATCCGTCCACGTCGACGTCGGCCCCGAGCGCGACTGGAACTGGCGCTGCCGCCGACGCGGCTAAGCGCCTCCATGCGGCCGACGGGCTGTCAGCAGCCCGCCGTTCCTTCCGGCTAGCAATCAGCTACGTTCGAGATTAGCCGAAGCCTCCCCGACTTCGTCATCCTTGGGCGTAGCGACGCGAAGCGGAGCGCAGACCCAAGGATCCATGCCGGGACCTCGGCCGCAGACCGCAGCGGTGCAGACTCTGCAGCGTGGCAAGGCTCGGAGGTCGCGGCATGGATCCTCGGGTCTGCGCCGCGTCGCTACGCTCCTTGCTCCGCCCGTGGATGACGATTGCTAGGGGCGTTCCGGCTAATCTCCGAAGGCGTGCGATGATAAGATCAGAAACCCACGCCTGGCTCACCGAAAACCGCCGTTCTTGCCCCTCTTGAAAAAAGTTGTCGCATCTGGCGGCTGATGGGTTGCCGGTTGGCAACAACGCAATTATAAGCCGCTTCGTCTGAGCGCGCCCATCGTCTAGCGGTTAGGACACCGCCCTTTCACGGCGGTAACAGGGGTTCGATTCCCCTTGGGCGTACCAGATCTTTCAATGACTTGATTATGATCTGATGTCTTCGGACCCGAAATGCATCTCCGCGTCGGCGCAGGTGTGACCTTGAGTCGCAAACTATTGGCTTCAAAAGCAGGGCGTCGGGGTTCATTGATGGTGCGACCAGCACCATATGCTGATCCAAAGCCCTCCAAAATGAGAGAAGCTAGCCCGACGGGTCGCATTGCGGCTGTCAGCCAGCAATGGCTGTGAACCAAGGAACCTCAAAACCATCATGCCTCAAAATGTCAGACTAACTTCGAGAGACGTCCCCCTCATTCAACTCGGCGTCCATCAGTGCCGCTTCCCGGTGAGCGAAGACCCGTCAGTACCTGGCGGCTACCGTTTTTGTGCAGGGGCAACTTCGCCGGATCGTGTCTACTGCGATCACCACCACACCATTGTGACCGCCGTGGACCCTCGTCGAGCCCGCCCGGGTCTCCAAATCCCCCAACGGCGCGCCGCCTAGGTTACGAAGCCACACAAGCCACCCCCTACCGACGCGTCACATCCCGGTAGCTTGTCCAATAGACAGCCGCAAGACAATCGCTGAATTTCACCAGGGGTGGAAACGCGCTGTTAACGTCGTTCGCGGGTGACGGTATGTCGGCGTCTGTTCGAAAGTGTAAGTTCCATTCGCTCTCAGCCGTGGAGGTCGGGAATGAACTTGCTGCGAACAGCGTTTTTGTGCACGGCCATCGTCGGCCTGGCAGGACTATCGGTCGTTCACGCGGAAGATAAGCCTGTTCCATCCAACGGCGCAGTGACGCCAGAGCAGCCGCCGGTTCATTGCGAAGGGCAAAATTGCCTGCCGCCGGCCGAGGACCACGTCGAGGAGTGCAAGGGGCAAGCTTGCACGCCGGCTCCCGCGACAAACCAGACGCCTGCTCCGGAGATCGAACAGGTCAAGTGAGCAGCATCAGCCGGCATCCTGGACTCCCCAGCGGAACAGGCGCCGCCGCGTCAGCCTGAGATAATTTCGTAGGTAAGGAGCTGAGCGTCGCTGAGGGACGACCTCCGTCCAGGCGAGATGACGCCGGAGCCGAACAGGAGAATGGATTCACGGCGCACGAACACTTCATGGTCGGGTCCAGTCGACACAAATGTGCCCGACGAACTTCGCTCAACAAGACCCGCCCTGCCGTTCGAAATGGTGAAGGTCGCGTGGTGCCTTGAGACCCAGGGCCGCGGGACGACAATATTGCATTCAGGAGATCGGCCGATGGTCACGAATTCGTTGTTGCGGCAAGATCGCAACTGATCTCCATAGTGGATGACCAGATTGATGTGCCTAGCCGGGGCGAACCGCCTATCGATAATGGTGCCCCGGCTGCCGATCTGCGTAGTGAGGGCCCCATCGTCGCTACCCAAGGTATAGACGTCGAAGGGCTCTTCCTTCCCCTTGAAGGGCATTTTGTCGAGAAGCCGCAAGGCACTGCGGTCCCCTGAGGAAAGGGCTTCGAAGAAGCTCTGGCTGATCAGCACCTCCCCCGGGTTGGCCGTGGTGGACAACCTTGCGGTGACATTGACAACGTCGCCGAATACTTCGCCTCGCGTGCGAATAACCGCCCCGAAGTGCAATCCGATCCGGGTGGTCAGCGACCCTTTCGTCAGTTGGCTGCTAATTTGACGGACGGCCCTCAGCGCCGCCTCTGGCCTCTCGAACAGGCTAAGCACATCATCGCCCTTCGAGTGTATGAAATCACCGCCGTGCCGGACGGCGATCTCGCGTATCGCGTCTAGGCAATCCGAGACCTGCTTCAGAGCGGCATCGTCGCCGATGCGCTCATAGAGCGGCGTGCTGCCCACCACATCGGCTAAGAGGACTGCGGCTAGAATTCTTTCCTGATCCATCGTCCTAAAGCTTCGGGCACCGACTTATCTCAACTGGATTTGCCACCCGTCCCGGAGTCCTTGTCCTTGCGGTCTCGGTGCTATGCTGCCGGCCAGCGGCTGACTTACGCGATCACCATAAGGGCACGCGGGCGACTCGGCTACGCTTTCCAAGCGGCGGACCTTACCCGCCTTTTGGCCGGCGCCTGCCCACCCAAGGTATCCCCTGGCGTCGGCCATTTTTCGACCTATCCTAAGCAACCGCTTGCCATGTGCCTGGGATCGCGCCAAGGGCCTGGAATAGAAACCGACGAACAAGCATTCCTCCCGTGATGCATCCGCCCTACGTTTGGCAACGCCGTCTTTACCGGCGGATGTCAAGGTCCAGCCGTCATTGTGCCTTCATCGATGACGGCGGATTGTGGCGGACGCCACGGGTGGGATCGGCAGGATGCGGGCTTGGGAGACATCGCAGGCGGACCGGTGGCAGGCCGGCGGCTGGAATGGGCTGCAAGCCTGCTTCCTCGCCCTGACGGCGATCTTGGTACAGCCGGCAGCGGCAGGCGAGAAAATCTCGCATGTGCTTGATCACACCAGCATAGCCCCCGCCTATGCCGGCGGATCGGATCTCATCACCGCCTATACGACGGGGATGGCGCGCAGCCGGCTGAACCTTGCGGGACGCGCCAGCCAGACCGGCCTGGCAGTCCCGCTCGAGCCATGGTCCTTGCGAGCGGAATTCCGGGCGCGGACATGGCGCGCGGCGGACGGCAGCCTGCTGCAGGGTTTTGCAGGCACTGGCGGCTTCCGGGTGACCGTCGGAAATTGCCTTGCCCGCTTTTGCGCCGCCAGCGAATGCAGCGATGTCGGTTGGCCGCTCTACAGCTGCAGCGACGGCCGCAAACGAAAGATGTCGGCCACCGACTTTGTGACGGCAAGTTTCGATGGCGTCTCCTACCGGCGGTTGAGCGCCGCCAAGGAGTAACGCTGAGGCACTGCGAAAAATCCTTACCCCTGGTCGTGCGCCACCTGCGGCCAGCGCTGCAACGCCGCATGACCACCCTCGGTCAGCGCATAGACCCCGCGCTCGGCCCTGGCGAACCATCCATACACATTGTCCAAGAGGATGCTGGCCGCGCGTGGCGAAATCGTTTTCAGATCGCGCGGGCGTTTCGGGCCATCGGTCATGGCGGCGGCGCAGGCCAGCGCATCCTGCCGGTAGGCGGTCATGATCGGCGCGCGCGAACCGCCGCCGACCACCGGATCGCCGCGCCTTCGCCGGTGTTCCTCCATCAGCCGCGAGCGTCGCTTCGGGTCACGGCGCGGCGCCAAGGCGGCTGGGCTGAGCAGCAGTTCGACCTCGCCCTTGCCGCTGACGGCCAAAAGCCCGAAGCCGAGCCGCCGGCAGAGCGCGCGAAAACGGCGGTCGTGTTCACGGCCCTTGCCGCGCGCCGACATGCGCGCCGCAAGCCACACCTCGTCGCAGGCCGCGGCGCGATCGACGCCTTGCAGCACGAGTTCCAGATTGAACTGCAGTTTCAGTTCGCAAATGACCAGCACCGGTGGCTCGCCATCGCGCACCGCCACGATATCGCAATTGCCGATTTCGCCCTTTACCGTGAATTCCAGGCTCTCAAGAAACCGCTTCACCGGGGCGTAGAGAGACGTTTCCTGCATGGCGCAGGCATAGCCGATTCGGACCCACCCGGCACAGGATTGCCGAAAGGCTAATGCCGCGCGCTAAACCGCCTTGAACACCACCGTCTGCAAAAGCCCGCCGCCGGACAAGTTTTCCAGCGTGATGGTTCCGCCATAGCGCTCGACGATTTCCTTGGCGATGGCCAAGCCCAGGCCGGCACCTGGGATCGACTGCCAGCGGGCGGGGTTGACGCGGAAGAACGGCTCGAACGCCTTGTTGAGCAATTCCGTTGGAATGCCGGGGCCATGATCGGCGATTGCCAAGACCGCACGGCCGTCGGTAGCGGTGAGCGAAACGCTGCAACCCTTGCCGTGCGTGGCGGCGTTGACGATCAGATTGCGCAACGCCCGGCGCAGGCCCAACGCCCCTGCCCGCACCGAGACCTTGTCGAGACGGTCGGCGGAAACCTGATGTCCGAGCGATCGCATCTCGGCCGCGATGTCGCGGACCAGCCTTTCCAGGTCGACCGGTTCGACCGCGTCCTGGTTGACCTCCTCGCGCACCAGCCGGATCGCGCTGTCGGCGATGCGGTCGAGTTCGTCGAGGTCGTGCAGCCATTTTTCACGGTCGTCGTCGAGGAATTCGGCGCGCAGCCGCATGCGCGTCATCGGCGTGCGCAGATCATGGCCGGCGGCGGCGACGAGCCGCATGCGGCTTTCCATCGCCGTTTTCAGCCGGGCGGAGAGCTGGTTCAGCGCATGTGCGGTCGCCTTGACCTCGGCCGACCCCACTTCCGGCACCGACGCCAGCACGCCGTCCGAGCCGATCTTGGAGACGGCGGCCTCCAGCATTTCCAGCGGCCGGATCAACACGGAGGTGAAATAGACGGACACTGCCGTGGCGCCGGCGACGATGAGCGAGATCCAACCGGCCAGAACCAGCCATTCGCGCCTTGGCGGCTTGACGTGCGGCACCTCCATGATCGCCCAGCGACCATCCGGCAACTGCACCGATGCGAGCTGGCCAGGTTCGTCCGCCTTCTCGCTGACGATGGCTGGGAGGTCGAAGCCCCGGCGGCGCAGTATGTCGTTGAGCATCGCCGTCTCGGCACGGGCGACCTTGCCGCCGGCGGGATGATCGGTGAACTGCACGTTCAGCACATCAGGGACAGGACCGGGCAGCAGCCGCACCACAAGTTCCATCTGCTGCGCAATCCAGGGCACGGTCAGTTCCGGTGGCGGCCCGCCGCCGCGCACGCTGATCACGGCGGTGGTAGCCAGGCCAACCACGCCGACGATCGAAGCGACCAGCAGGATGATCAGGCGCCGGCGCAGCGAATTCATGCCTCGGTCTCCGCCGTCTCGACGCGGGTGGTGAGCTGGTAGCCGCCATTGCGCACCGTCTTGAACAGCGGTTCCTCACCGGTCTCGGCAAACTTGCGGCGCAGCCGGCTCATCAAGACGTCGACGGATCGGTCGAGCGGATCGCGTTCGCGGCCTTGGGTGAGATCGAGCAGTTGGTCGCGCGACAACAGCCGGCCGGGCCGATCGAGAAACACCTGCAAGAGGTCGAATTCGGCGCCGGTCAGATCGACGGGAACCCCTTCCGCATCCGTCACCTTGCGGATGTCTGGCTCCAGAGTGTAGCTGGCGAAGCGGTAGATGCGCGCGCGCGGTGCCGCAAACTCCTCAGGTGCTGCCCGACGCAGCACGGCGCGGATGCGGGCGGTGAGCTCACGCGGGTTGAACGGCTTGCCGATATAGTCGTCTGCGCCGAGTTCCAGGCCGATGATGCGGTCGACATCCTCTTTCAGCGCCGTCAGCAGGATGATCGGAATATGCGGTTTGCGGTCGCGCAGTCCCCGGCAGATATCAAGCCCGGAGCCATCGGGCAGCATGACGTCGAGCACGATCAGGTCGAATTGGCCGGCGCCGAGCTTCTGTTCGCATTCGCGGCGGTCCGCCGCCATCGAAACGCGAAAGCCCTGGCCGTCGAGATAGCGCCCGAGCAGCGTCCTGATCTCGCGGTCGTCGTCGACGACGAGGATATGGGGTTGCGATTGCATTGCCTGCGATGTGCCCTTTGCCGGTTTATGACGCCGATTATAGGCAAGCCGCCGGCGCACAGCAGATAAAATTGCAACCGAATGTTGCCAGCAATCCGGCAGAAACATTCCGAAACAAATCTCCCTTTGCTGGAAACCTTCGGCAACACACCGAAGCAAAGCGGAAAAAGAGGCCCCCTATTCTGCTGCCATCCGATGCATGTGGGAAAGGATTACGTCATGCAAAGCAGACTTCTGGCGCTCGGCTTGTTCTCCGCGGTCGCCATTCATCCCGCCCTTGCGCAGCAGGCCGGCCCCGCGCCCGGCGAGCAGCCACAAATCCTGGCGCTGCAGGACGACCCGGACCAAGGTACCCCGGATCAAGGTCCTTGGCCGCACCGGCCGACATGGCACGGCCCGGAAGGCTTCGGCCTGCATCGCATGGGCCCACCGCCGCAATTGCTCGCGGCTCGGCTTGCTGCGCTCGAAACCCGCATCGGCGTGCGCAGCGAACAGCTCGATGCCTGGCGCGACTATACCAGCGCGCTGCAGGCGGTGCTGGCGCCGCCCGGGCCCGATCATGGCTTCGGTGGCTCCGGTGGTCGCGGTCCCGATGGAAGTGGCGCGGAGGACCACGGCGGCAAAGCCGATCAGGGTCCCCGCGATCCCTTTGCCTTCCAGGAAAGACTGGCCGACGATGTTACCAAGCGTGGCGCGGCGGCCGCCAAGTTGAAGGACGCGATCGCAGCGCTGCGCACCAAACTGACGCCCGAACAGCTTGAAATACTTGCCTCGGCGGAGCCACCTCACGGCCCACCCCCCGGTCCCTGGGGCCATCCGCCGGACGCTGCCGGTCCAGGAGGTCTGCCTGGCCATGACAGACACGCTCCCAATGCCCTACCCCGGACTGACGAGCAACTCTGACCGGCTGCGCCGGCCGGCCCGCTGCCCCCCGGTCTCGGGCCGGCCGGTTTCACCCCAAGAGCAATTCCAGGAAAAGTGTGAAGCGGTTTTCCCGGGAAAAGCGCGGAGCGCTTTCCCTAGGGAATTGCGTAAAGCAATGTGGTCGGTTCCGGCCGTCATCAAGCAACGAAAGCACGACAATGTGGGAAGCCCTGATGATGCTGCGGCTGATCGCGGCGTATGGCCCAGTCGGTGGCCGAGTCGGTTCGCCCGGCCATGGCGCGCGAACCGTGCAGCCGACGCTGCCGGCGGACACGCTTAAGGGTGAGATTCGGCTGAACTTCGCCGCCTGGCGCCTGTCGCTGCCGCTTTCGACACAGTCGAGCGCCGCCCTTCGTGACAAGAAAATTGCGTAAAGTCCGCCCATTGCAGATCACGGCCAAAGCGCTTGGCGCAATGCCGTTTGTTGGCCTATTGGTGTGCTGGGCATCGCGGCCAAGACTTAATTCTGCTTGTCGAATACGCCCTGGTCGCCGAGAAGGAGCGCAAGATGAGCCGCTTCGAGGCATTGCTCGACGCCGCGCGCAAGCGGGCGCAGCCGACTGCCATGACCTTCCGATTGCCATGACCTTCGACTGCAACTCCAGCGAAAGATGATCGACGCCATGCCCCTCCCATCCAGCCGGTCCTATCTGCCGTCGCGCCTTTTCGCCTCCTGGGTCGCGATGCTGGGTGCCGCGCTCTTTCTCGCATCCTGTTCGCAAGAAGAGGGCAAAGCCCCGGCAGGTATGGGCGCTGCCGGCCGGCCTGAGGTCGGTGTCGTCACGTTGCATCCGCAGTCGGTTGCCATCACCGCCGAACTGTCGGGACGCACAACCGCTTCGCTGACCGCCGATGTACGCCCGCAGGTGAATGGCATCATCCAGGCCCGGCTTTTCCAGGAAGGCAGCGAGGTCGTGGTCGGCCAGCCGCTCTATCTCATCAACCCAGCGAGCTACCAGGCAGCCCTGGACAGCGCGAAAGCTGCGCAGCAGAAGGCCGAAGCCGCGGTGCCTACCGCTCAGTCCAAGTTCGACCGCTACGCCGGCCTGCTAGCGCAAAAGGTGGTCTCGCAGCAGGATTACGACGACGCTGCCGCGACGCTGGCACAGGCGCAGGCGGATGTGGCGTCGGCCAAGGCGAGCGTGGAAAC
This sequence comes from Mesorhizobium neociceri, assembly GCF_013520985.1. Taxonomy (GTDB): domain Bacteria; phylum Pseudomonadota; class Alphaproteobacteria; order Rhizobiales; family Rhizobiaceae; genus Mesorhizobium; species Mesorhizobium neociceri. Next base: position 82,069 of record NZ_JACDTY010000021.1, read on the forward strand.
CGCGCGCATCAATCTCGACTACACCAAGATCACCGCGCCGATCGCCGGCCGCATCGACAAGTCGTCGCTGACGCCGGGAGCGCTCGTCACCGCCAACCAGGACACCGTGCTCACCACCATCCGCGCGCTCGATCCGATCAATGTCGATGTCACGCAATCAAGCACCAATCTGCTCAATTTGCGCCAGGCCATCAATGAAGGCCGGCTGAAGTTCAGCGGCCCCAATGTCAGCGTCAAGCTGAAGCTCGACAACGGCACCGTCTATACACAGACCGGCAAAATGGAATTCGCCGGCGCCAATGTCGACCAGTCCACCGGCACCTTCGCGCTGAGAGCGCAGTTTCCCAACCCGGAGCGCCTGTTGCTGCCCGGCATGTATGTGCGCGCGCTCGTCGAAGAAGGCGTCGCCCAGAACAGCTTCCTGGTGCCGCAGCGCGCCGTCAGCCGCAACACCAAGGGTGAAGCGACCGCCATGGTCATCAACGCTGCCGGCAAGGTCGAGCAACGTGTACTCGCCGTGCGCAACAGCGTCGGCAACAGCTGGCTGGTGGATTCCGGCGTCGGCGATGGCGACCGCGTCATCGTCGAAGGCGTGCAGCTGGTACGCCCCGGCGGCGATGCGACGGGCGTCGAGGTGACGATCGACGAGGCAACCGGCGAGGTCAAGGACCGCGCGCAGACCTCCTCGGCCGTGCCTGCCGCCTCGGAAGTGGCGGCCAACGCCCAGAAGACCGGGAACTGAGCCGATGTCCGCATTCTTCATCAACCGGCCGATCTTCGCCTGGGTGATCGCCATCGTGATCATGCTGGGCGGCCTGCTCGCGCTCACCACGCTGCCGATCTCACAATACCCGCAGATTGCGCCGACCACGGTCAACATCAGCGCTACCTATCCAGGTGCTGACGCGCAGACGGTCGAAAACTCGGTGACCAAGGTCATCGAGCAAGGCATGACCGGCATCGACAATCTCGACTACATGACGGCAACGTCGACCTCGACCGGTGCGGCCTCGATCACGCTGACCTTCACCACCGCCGCCGATCCCGATACCGCGCAGGTGCAGACCCAGAACAAGCTGCAGCTGGTGCAGTCGCAGCTGCCGCAGGTGGTGCAGAGCAACGGCATCACCGTCTCCAAATCCTCGACCGGCTTCCTGATGGTCATCGGCTTCGTCTCCAGCGACGGCAAGATGAACTCGACCGACCTTGCCGACTATGTCGACTCCACCATCAATGACACGCTGAAGCGCGTCGAAGGCGTCGGCTCGACGCAGCTTTTCGGGTCCGGCTATGCCATGCGCATCTGGCTCGACCCCGACCAGCTCGCCAAATATGCCCTGATGCCGAGTGACGTGGCCGCCGCGATCGAGGCGCAGAATACGCAGGTGTCGGCCGGCCAACTCGGCGGCCTGCCGCAACGCAAGGGCCAGCAGCTCAATGCCACGGTGACCGCCAAGAGCCGGCTGCAGACCGCCGAACAGTTCCGCAACATCATTCTGAAGAGCCAGACCGATGGTTCGCTGGTGCGGCTCAACGATGTCGCCACCGTCCAGCTCGGCGCCGAAAGCTATACGACGCAGGCCAATTTCAACGGCAAACCGGCAGCCGGCGTCGCCATCAACCTGGCGACCGGCGCCAACGCCATCAGCACGGCGGAAGCGGTGCGCACGACCATAAACCGCCTGAGCTCGACCTTCCCGCAAGGGGTCGAGGTCGTCTACCCCTACGACACCTCGCCCTTCGTGCGGCTGTCGATCGAGGAGGTGGTCAAGACGCTGCTCGAGGCGATCGTGCTGGTGTTCCTGGTGATGTTCGTCTTCCTGCAGAATCTGCGCGCCACCATCATCCCGACCATCGCCGTGCCGGTGGTGCTGCTCGGCACATTCGGCGTGCTCTCCTTCTTCGGCTATTCGATCAATACGCTGACCATGTTCGCCATGGTGCTGGCCATCGGCCTGCTCGTCGACGACGCCATCGTCGTGGTCGAAAATGTCGAGCGCGTCATGCAGGAGGAAGACCTGTCGCCGAAGGAGGCGACGCGCAAATCGATGAACGAGATCACCGGCGCGCTGGTCGGCATCGCCACCGTGCTCTCGGCGGTGTTCGTACCGATGGCCTTCTTCGGCGGCTCGACCGGCATCATCTATCGGCAGTTCTCGGTGACCATCGTTTCGGCAATGGTGCTGTCGGTGCTGGTAGCACTCGTGCTAACGCCGGCGCTGTGCGCCACCATCTTGCGGCGGCCAAAGGACCACGCGACGCAGACCGGTCCGTTCGGCTGGTTCAACCGCGTCTTCGACCGCGGCACGACCGCCTATCGCGACGGCTCGCACGGCATCATCAACCGCTCCTGGCGTTTCCTCGCCGTCTTCCTCGCCATCGTCATCGCCATGGGCTGGATGTTTGCCCGGCTGCCGAGCTCTTTCCTGCCGGAAGAGGACCAGGGCATCCTGATCACCAGCGTGCAATTACCGGTCGGCGCAACGCAGGACCGCACGGAGCGCGTGCTGAAGCAGGTCACCGATCACTATCTCAACGACGAAAAGGACGCGGTCGCAGGGGTGTTCACCGCCTCCGGCTTCGGCTTCGGCGGCGCCGGACAAAATGTCGGCATCGCGTTCGTGCCGCTGAAGGAATTCAGCCAGCGCTCATCGCCGGCCTTGGCGGCGCAAGCGGTCGCCGGCCGCGCCATGGGCGCCTTCCGCAAGATCAGGGATGCGCAGGTCTTTGCCCTCGCCCCGCCCGCCATCCAGGGTTTTGGCAACACCAACGGCTTCGACTTCTACCTGCAGGACGTCAACGGCGCCGGCCACGATGCCCTGATCCAGACCCGCAACCAGCTCCTGGGACTTGCCGCGCAGAGCAAGCTGCTCACCGCCACAAGGCCCAATGGCCAGGAGGACCAGCCGCAATTTTCGGTCGACATCGACCAGGAGAAAGCCAGCGCGCTTGGCGTCAACCTCGCCGACATCAACAACACGCTGTCGGCTGCCTGGGGCAGCGACTACGTCAACGATTTCATCGATCGCGGACGGGTCAAGCCGGTCTATTTGCAGTCGGACCCGAACTTCCGCATGCAGCCGGAAGACCTGGACAAATGGCAGGTCCGCAACTCCGCCGGCACCATGGTGCCGTTCTCCTCCTTCGCCTCCAGCCACTGGACATTCGGTTCGCCGCGGCTCGAACGCTACAATGGCTCGGCCGCGGTCGAGATCCAGGGCGCTGCGGCCGCCGGTATCAGTTCGGGCGCCGCCATGGACGAGATCGACAAACTCGTGGCGCAGCTGCCGCCCGGCTACTCGCATGAATGGACCGGGCTGTCGCACCAGGAACGGCTTTCCGGCAACCAGGCGCTGTCGCTCTACGCTATCTCGGCCCTCGTCGTGTTCCTGTGCCTGGCGGCACTTTATGAGAGCTGGTCTATCCCATTCGCGGTCATGCTGTCGGTGCCGATCGGCATCTTCGGCGCGCTCTTGGCGGCAAGCCTGTTCGGCCAGACCAACGACGTCTATTTCAAGGTCGGCCTGCTGACCACGATCGGCCTCGCCGCCAAGAACGCCATCCTCATCGTCGAGTTCGCCATCGAACGGCAGGCAGCCGGCATGGGTCTCGTCGAGGCGACACTGGAAGCGGCGCGACAGCGATTGCGGCCGATCCTGATGACGTCGCTGGCCTTCATCCTCGGCGTCACGCCACTGGCGATTGCCAACGGCGCAGGCTCAGGCGCGCAGAACTCCGTCGGCATCGGCGTCATGGGCGGCATGATCGCGGCGACGGTGATCGGCGTATTCCTGGTGCCGCTGCTGTTCGTCACGGTGCGGCGCATCTTTAGGGGCAACGCGGCTAAACAGAGCGAAGCGACAGCAGCAGCCAACCAGCAATAAGGGTTCTTCCATGACAGGTTTTGAACGTGGCTCGCGGGCCGCGAGGCGGACGCTTGCGCCTATACTTACCGCCGCCGTGCTCTCCGGCTGCGTCGTCGGCCCGGACTACCAGAAGCCGTTTCTGGCAATGCCCGCAGCATGGAGCGACCAGAAATCGTCCAAACCGGCCAGGCCGCCGCAACTGTCGCAATGGTGGCAGCGGCTGCGCGATCCGGAGCTGGACAGCCTTGTCGAGGAAGCGGTTGCCGGCAATCTCGATGTCGCAACCGCCAAGGCCAAGATCCGCCAGGCGCGCGCCAGCTACCGCCAGAGTGCCGGGACTTTGTTCCCCACGGCCGACGGCAGCGGCTCCGCCACCCGCAACAAGACCGCAGCGACCACGGAAGGCGGCGCCGCCAGCGATGCCTACAGCTATTACCAGGCCGGCTTCGACGCCAGCTGGGAACTCGATCTGTTCGGCGCCAACCGCAGAGGCGTCGAGGCGGCCCGCTATGGCGTGGACGCTTCCGAGCAGGAGCTGCGCTCGACGCTGCTGACCCTGGTCGGCGACATCGCCTCCTACTATGCGCAGGCGCGCGGTTACCAGGCCCGTATCCAGCTGGCCTGGCGCACGGCCACATCGCAGCAGCAGACTGCCGCGCTCACCCGCACCATGCTGCTGGCCGGAACGGCGACGGCGGCCGATGTCGCCAAGGCCCAGGGACAGGCAAGCGCCACCGAGGCCGATGTGCCGACACTGGAGGCCAGTTACGCTGAAGCCGTGCACCGGCTTTCCGTGCTCACCGGCCGCCCGCCGGCGGCGCTGAACGAACGGCTGAAGCGCGGCGCGCCGATCCCGACGCCGCGCCTGCCGCTGCCGACCGGCATTCCGGCCGACATCCTGCTGACCCGGCCCGACGTGCGCATGGCCGAGCGGCAATACGCCCAATACACCGCCAACGTCGGCCAGGCCGAGGCGGCCCGCTATCCCGCGGTCAGCCTGACCGGCAATATCGACACCTCCGCCTTCAAGCTCGGCGACCTCGGCAAGAATTCCACCATCGGCTGGTCGTTCGGGCCGACGCTCAGCATGCCGCTCTTCAATGCCGGGCAGCTGAAGGCCGCGGCCGACGTCGCCAGGGCCGAGCGCGATCAGTATTTCATCGCCTACAAGGCGTCCGTGCTGACGGCACTCGAAGACGTCGAAAATGCCATCGTTGCGCTGCGCCAGGAGCGCATCCGCAACGGCAAGCTCGCGGCCTCGGTGAAATCCTATGGCGAGGCCGCAAATCTCGAGCGCACGCTGTTCAAGGCAGGCGAAGCCAGCCTTCTCGATGTGCTGGATGCGGAGCGTTCGCTCTATTCGGCCGAGGACGATCTCTTGCAAAGTCGCATTGCCATCGCCACCGACTATGTCGCGCTCAACAAGGCGCTCGGTGGTGGCTGGGACGGCACGATCGACAGCGCAAAACCCGAGATCGTCGCCGCCAAGACCGGTCCACGGCTGGCGTCGGCGCCCACCACGCAGTGATGAGCGTGTCAGTGTGCTCTACTTAGAGGCGGGTGCGCGTCTGGCGCTGTCCTGGTACGGCATCGTCCGCCTTGAAATGCATCTCGTCCTGGACGGCGGCAAAAAACCGGCGGACATCGTTGGCCGCCGAAGCCGTATCGCTGCCGGCCGCGACCGCCTTGTCGAGGAGTTCGCGCGCCGTGGCCTTCCAGAAGGAATTGGCTGTGTCGCCATGCAGCCTGCCCAGCCTTGCCGCCACCTCGCGCACCAGCGTGGTCTGCCGGTCCAGCGGAAAGGCGCGCACATTTGCTGAGGACATATTCTGCACCATGACACTGACGCAACGAATCAGACGCTGCTCTATGCCGTCATGACTAGCTGTGAAGTCGGAAACGGAACCTTAACGCTGCGGAGTCCGCGCCGATTCTGGCGAGTCGGTTGGTCGGCCTTCAGGTCGAACAGAACTCTAAATCCGCAGACCCCTCGCCTCGCCGCCTCGCTTGGCCGTCACCATCATGTCCCTGGCCAGCAGGCCACTGACCCGGCAAAACGCCATGAAGGCGCGGCAGGCATCCTCGGTCTTGACCACGTCCACAGTGGCGCCGAAGCAGGCGTTGAACGCCGCCTCGTAGACCTTGCCCTGTCGCTTCTTTGGCCAGTCATGCAGGACATCCAGCGCCTGTTCGACGCTGTAGATCTCCTCTACCGGCAGCCCGGGCGCAGGCGCGATACGCACCGGCACCTCGAATTGCAATCTGTCCATTTCCAAGTCTCCCGAACTGGCGTCGACCACAGCAACGCCGTTCGTCGTCAAAAGTTGCTTTGAGTGCTTGTCGCGCAAAAATGTGTCGTCACTGCGGTCGCCACAAGTAAGCCGGCCACGGCGTATCTGCCGAGTGATCCGTGCAACGTCGGCTTTGCGGCTCAACAGCCAAGCAAGGCCACTCAAACACCGAATATCGCCGGCGCGAGCCCCTCGCCGGCAGTTCTTCCTTGAACCTTGCGGCTTCCAGTGCCAAATCTGGAGAGATTTTCGACCGGGCTGATATGCATTGCCCGCTTACAGGCAAAAACGGACACTATGGTCACCTATCTCGACGCCGCCACGGCACCCCTCAGGAACACCGGCCAGATCCGCCTCTACGGCGAGGAAGGCTTTGCCGGCATGCGCAAGGCCTGCGATCTCACCGCACGCTGCCTCGACGAGCTGGTGCCGATGGTCCAGCCGGGCGTCACCACCGAGACCATCGACCGTTTCGTCTTCGAATACGGCATGGACCATGGCGCGCTGCCGGCAACGCTCAACTATCGCGGCTACACCAAATCGTCCTGCACCTCGATCAATCATGTCGTCTGCCATGGCATTCCCGACAACAAGCCGTTGAAGGACGGTGACATCGTCAACATCGATGTCACCTACATCCTCGACGGCTGGCACGGCGATTCCTCGCGCATGTATCCGGTGGGCACCATCAAGCGCGCCGCCGAACGCCTGCTCGAAGTCACCCATGAATGCCTGATGCGCGGCATCGCGGCGGTCAGGCCCGGCGCCCGCACCGGCGCCATTGGCGCCGCCATCCAGACCTTTGCCGAGGCCGAACGCTGCTCGGTGGTGCGCGATTTCTGCGGCCACGGCGTCGGCCAGCTGTTCCACGACGCGCCCAACATCCTGCACTACGGCACATCAAGCGAAGGCGTCGAGATGCGGCCGGGCATGATCTTCACCATCGAGCCGATGATCAACCTCGGCCGACCGCATGTGAAAGTGCTGTCGGATGGCTGGACGGCGGTAACGCGCGACCGCTCGCTGTCGGCGCAATACGAACACACGATCGGCGTCACCGACAATGGCTGCGAGATCTTTACGCTGTCGCCAAACAAGCTCGACCGCCCCGGCCTGCCGGCCATCAGCTAGGCTTCACATCGCGGCTGGAGGCCGTTGTGCTACCGGCCCGAGTGAAGCAGCCGCGCCTGACCGGGCGTAATGCCGAACAGCGCGCGAAATGCAGCACCGAAGGCGGGAACGCTGTCGAAACCGGCCGTGGCGGCGGCCTTGGTTGGATGAGCGCCGGTCACCAGCGAATTCAACGCTGCGGTCAGGCGGGCTTGCTGACGCCACTGGCGAAAGCTCAGTCCGGTTTGCGCTCGAAACATGCGCGCCAGGGTTCGGCTCGAAGCATTTGCCACGTCGCCCCACGCTTCCAGATTTCTTGGGTCGTGCGGGCATTCCAGCAATGCGCAGGCCACCCGCAGCAGGCGCGCATCGCCAGGCATCGGCAGACCGAGCGGCAGCGGCGTCGCCCTGCCGATCTCATCGAGCGCGAGTTCGGCAAGATGATAGCCGCGTCCGTCGGGGTCCCACTCCACCGGCTCCGCACAGGCGGCCAGGATCACTTCGCGCAGCAGGCCGGACACAGAGATGACCTTCGGCGCTTGCGCGACCCGTGTCGCGGCATCTTCTCTCATGAACAGCGCGCGCATGGCCACCGGCCCATCCATGCTGATGGCGTGCGCGGCGTCGGCCGGGACAAACAGTCCCGTTGTCGGTGGAACCAGGTAATTCCAGCCTTGCATGTCCACCCGCATGACCCCGGAAACCGCGTAGAGCAGCTGGGCGCGCGGATGACTGTGCATCCCCGACGAAAGCCCGGACGGATAATCGCAGGCAAAGCCGACGATCGGCCGCGGCGCGGTCTCGAATGGCAGGATTTCAGCCTGTCTCGTTGGCGACAGGAAATGGCCGGTTATCTTCATTCGACCAGAATAAACTAAGGCCAGTTTCCCTCAAGGGATGCAGGTTCAGGGAGGAATTGCCATGGATAGAGGCCTATTCCAGCAAATCGGCTTCGTGAAAGCAGACCAGCTCGTCGATGGCCCGCTCACGCCCGGCCAGAACAGAAAGAAGGCGCTGGAAACTGGCCCGCTGTGGGTCGGTCAATGCCACGTCACAGCGCTCGACGCGCCAAGCCAGTGGCATCACCATCAGGAGTTCGACAGCGTCATGTACATGCTGTCAGGACGTATTCGCGTCGATTACGGGCGGGACGGCAAGGAGTCCTTCGAGATCGGCAAGGGCGATTACGCCTATTTCCCCCGACGCGCGATCCACCGCTGCCAGATTATCGAAGGTGGCGATGACGTCCACTATGTCTTCGTCCGGGTCGGCGAAGGCGAAACCGTCGTCAATGTCGACGGCCCCGGCAGATAGGCCGATTGGCCGGCAGCGAGATCTTTACCCTGTCGCCAAACAAGCTCGACCGCCCTGACCCGAGGGCCAGAGCGGTCGAGATATCGAGCCGATTGATGGCCTGTGGACTGAGACCCCCGTCGCCTCAGCCGACAACAGCCGGGTGAAGCAGGTCTTCCAGGCCGATGTTGCGGTAGATCTCCCGGCGCACCCGGTCGGCAACGCCGTTGACGATCTCGGCGCCGTCCTGTGACGGGTCGACATGGACGCGGAACGGCCGCTTGCCAAACGGCATGTCCACGACGCGAACGATCTCGCGCGCCACTTCCGACGGATCGGCGTCGGCGGGCTCGAGGCCGGCCAGCCCCTTCAGCGCCCGATCAGCGATTCCGGCGTAAGGCCCCGTTTCATATTCGGCCGCCCGCGCCGCATCGGACGGCTTGCCGGAATGGGCGAAGTGATTGGTGCCCTTGGTGAAGGCACCGGGAACCATGATGGTGGTTTCTATGCCCCACAGAGCGAGCTCGGTGGAGTAGGACACAGCCAGCGCATCCATCGCGGCCTTGGCGGCAAAGTAAGGCGCCAGGAACGGCGGGGTACCGCCGCGTGTCGAGGACGAACCGACCCAGACCAGCAGGCCCTTGCCTTGCCCGCGCAGATGCGGAAGTGCGGCGCGATTGACCCGCTGAGACCCCAGAACGTTGCCGTCGTACTGCTGGATGAACTGGTCGGGGGTAAAAGCCTCGGCGGGGCCGAACACCATATGACCGGCGTTGTGGACGATGACATCCAGCCTTCCCGCATCGGCAATGATGTGGGCGATGCCGGCCTGCGCCGAGGCGTCCGATTGCACGTCGAGTTCAGCGGTACGCAGATCGGCCTTGTGCTCAGTGGCCCAGCCGGCAACAGCCGCGACCTGTGGCGCATTGCGCCCGGTGGTCTCGCGCATCGTGGCGTAGACGGTGTGGCCGGCTTCGGCCAGCGACTTGGCGGTCATCAGGCCGAAGCCCGAGGACGCGCCGGTGACGAGAATAACGAATTTGGACATGACGATGGTTCCTTGATTGAAGTTGATTGAAGCGGTTTAGGGTTGCTGGGCCGGCCGGATCAGATGATCCCGCCATTGGCCCGCAGGGTCTGGCCATTAATCCAGGCGCCGTCCGGGCCGGCGAGGAAGGCGACCGCGTCGGCGATATCCTTAGGCTGGCCGAGGCGTTCGAGTGGAGCCAATTTGGCCAGGCGATCGACGAGGTCCTGCGGCTTGCCGTCGAGGAACAGCTTGGTTGCCGTCGGCCCTGGCGCAATCGCGTTGACCGTGATGTTGCGGCCGCGCAATTCCTTGGCAAGCACGCTGGTCATCGCCTCGACCGCGGCCTTGGTGGCGGCGTAGACGCCATAGGTCGGCTGCAGCAGGCCGACGACGCTGGAGGAGAAATTCACGATCCGGCCGCCGTCGCGCAGTCGCTTCGCTGCTTCGCGCAATGTGTTGAAGGTGCCCTTGAGATTGACGGCGATCGTGCGGTCGAACAGCGCATCGTCGCTGTCGGCGATGGTGGCGAGGTTCATGATGCCGGCATTGTTGATCAGCACGTCGATACCGCCGAAGGCGGTTTCGACCGTGTCGAACATGCGGACGACAGCGGCGGCGTCCGAGATGTCGGCCTTGGCCGCCACCGCCCTGCCCCCGGCCGCTTCGATCCTGGCGACAACCGCCTCTGCGGCAGCCGCATTGCCGGCATAGTTCACCACGACGGTGAAGCCGTCCCTGGCGAGGCGTTCGGCGACGGCGGCGCCGATGCCGCCCGAGGCGCCGGTGACGATGGCGATTTTGCTGATTTGGTTGGTCATGGTCTGTCTCCTGTCGGATGCCGTTGATCGGCTGACAACAAGATGCGCCTTCCCGCATCGCGGATAATCAGGCATAATCCGACATCATCATTCGAAAGTTCGAACAATGGATCGCTTCGACGCCATGCGCGTCTTCATCCGCATCGTCGAGCGGCGCAGCTTCACCAAGGCCGCCGACGATCTTGGTCTGCCCCGCTCATCCGTCACTGATGCAGTGAAGGGGCTGGAGGCGCGGCTGGGTGTGCGGCTGCTGCAGCGCACGACCCGTCAAGTCAGTCCGACACTGGATGGCGAAGCCTATTATCAACGCTGCGTCAGCCTGGTTGCCGATCTTGAAGACGCCGAGGGGGCCTTTGTCGGCGCCAAGCCGTCGGGCCTGGTCCGCGTCGACATGCACGGGACCCAGGCGCGGTATTTCCTGCTGCCAGGCCTGCCCCGCTTTCGTGAGCTGTATCCGGATATCAGGCTGCATATCAGCGAGATGCACCAGCCGATGGATATGATCCGTGAAGGGTTCGACTGCCTTCTGCGCGCCGGCGAACTGGCCGACAGTCCGTTGATCAAGCGGCGCCTGGCGACGTTGGAAAGGGGCACCTTCGCCAGCCCTGACTACCTCAGCCGCTTCGGCACGCCGCAGACGCCCGATGATCTGGAGGGACACGAAATGGTCGGCCTGATGGCGCCGGACGCAGCCGAGATCATCCCACTCGTCTTCGTCGTCGACGGCAAGATCCGCCAGTTCACCTTGCCCGCCATGGTCACGGTGACCGGCCCGGAGACCAATGTCGCTTCCGCATGCTTGGGCCTCGGGCTGATCCAGGTGCCACGCTACCGGGTCGTCTCGGAACTGGCGAGCGGCGCGCTGGTCGAGGTGCTCGCCGGCTTTCCACCCTCGCCCTTGCCGGTGCACGTTCTCTATTCGCCAACGCGGCAATTGTCGCCGCGCCTGCGCGTGTTCATCGACTGGATGGCCCAACAGTTCCGCAATCGAACCGCGCCGGCGGAATGAAGCACCTCACGCCAGCTGCCTCATCCTCTGAGGCCTCGATACGGCAGACGCAGTCCGTTCACCGCCGGCCATACGCCCGCCGCCGAAAAGAACTCGACCTCCGGCTGCCTGTCGCTCTAATCTTGCCGAAACCTCGGGGGGATGGATGGGGAAGAGTGGCGACGACGAGCGAGGCTTTTTCTCCGAGCGGTGGATTGAACCGCCGGCGAAGGACAAGGCGCCAAAAGACAAACCGACGGAGAAGCCGCACTATCACGGCCATCGCGACCGCTTGCGCGACCGCTTCGTCGCCGGCGGCCCTGACGCCTTGCCCGACTACGAACTCCTTGAACTGCTGCTGTTTCGCCTGATCCCGCGCGTCGACACCAAGCCGATCGCCAAGGCGCTTTTGGCGCGTTTCGGTACTTTTGGCGAAGTGCTTGGCGCACCGGTGGCGCTGCTGCAGGAGGTGAAAGGCATCGGCCCCGCTGTGGCCGTCGATCTGAAAGTGATTGCCGCTGCCGCGCAGCGCATGGCGCGCACTGAGGTCCGCGACCGCGAGGTGCTGTCCAACTGGACGCAGCTTCTTGCCTACTGCCGCTCGGCCATGGCGTTCGAGAACCGCGAACAGTTCCGCATCCTGTTTCTCGACAAGAAGAACGTGCTGATCGCCGACGAGGTGCAGCAGGTCGGCACCGTCGACCACACGCCGGTCTATCCGCGCGAAGTGATCAAGCGCGCGCTCGAACTCTCCGCCAGCGCCGTCATCCTGGTCCACAACCACCCCTCAGGCGACCCGACGCCGTCGCGCGCCGACATCGAAATGACCAAACAGATCATCGACAGCGCCAAGCCGCTCGGCATCGCCGTCCATGACCACATCATCATCGGCAAGAAGGGCAATGCCTCGATGAAGGGCCTGTTGCTGATCTGAGCCAACGCGCCCCCCGGCGCCGTCAACCGGGATCGATCACCAGCTGTGGCGAAAGGGCCGGCCTGAACGCGCTAGTCCGCTGCCGTGGGCAAATAGTCGGTAGCGCTCACCGGATGACGCATGCGCGTCACCGCAAACTCGATAAAGGCCCGCAATTTGGGCAGCGCCTGGCTGCGACTTGGGTGATAGAGCGAGAGGCCGGGCACATCTTCGCCAAAAGCATCGAGCGCGGTCTCAAGCGCCCCGCTATCCAGATAGGGCATCACCAGCGAGCGCGGCAGGCGGAACAATCCAACACCACGCAACGCCGCCCTGATGCACAGATCAACATCGTTAATCACCA
>NZ_JACDTY010000022.1 GCF_013520985.1 Mesorhizobium neociceri
CTCTTTGACGTATCCATGCCAATGCGAATAATCTTATCCACGGACGGTCTCCTTGATTGAGATTTGCAACGACCTCATTCTGGCACATTGCGATGCCGTCGGGGGCCGTCCACCCCAACACGTACTTGAGTACGCTCCGCTCCGGTTCTCGAAAACACCACCAATGACTCGCCAGAGCGAATTTTGAAACGGTCTCTGAGGAGGGTGGTAGCTGCCTGACCTATTCCGCGGGAACCTGCGCCGGCCTAGCGGCAAGCCGCGTCAGCATGGCCTCGGCCTCGGCGCCGCGCTCGGAACGTTCGATGAAGCCGCCGCCGAAGACGCGGGCTTCGTTGCCGTCGTCGGAATAGAGCACGCAGGCCTGTCCCGGCGCGATGCCGGACTCGCCGTCGACCAGTTCGACAAAGGTGCTGCCGGCACGGTGATGCAGCACGGCCGGCCGCGGCGGCCGCGTTGAGCGGACCTTGGCGAACAGCTCCATGCCGGCGGCCGGAATGTCGGACAGCGCGCGATCGCCCAGCCAGTTCATGTTGCGCAGATAGATCTTGTGCGTCTCCAGCGCCTCGCGCGGGCCGACGATGACGCGGGCCCGGTCGGCGTCGAGATGGACGACGTAGAGCGGCTCGCCCGAAGCGATGCCGATGCCGCGGCGCTGGCCGATCGTATAGCGCAATATGCCGTCATGGCGGCCAAGCACGCGGCCGTCGATATGGACGATGTCGCCCGGATTGGCGGCAGCCGGCTTCAGCTTGGCGATGATGTCGGAATACTTGCCCTGCGGCACGAAGCAGATGTCCTGACTGTCCTGCTTGGCGGCGACGGTCAACCCCATCTCTTCGGCGATGGCCCGCACCGCAGGCTTCGACAGGCCGCCGAGCGGAAAGCGCAGATAGTCGATCTGCGCCTGGGTGGTGGCAAACAGGAAATAGCTCTGGTCGCGGTCGGCATCGACCGGTCGGAACAGCGCGCGGTGGGCGCCATTGGCGCCGGAGCGGATATAATGGCCGGTGGCGAGCGCATCGGCGCCAAGGTCCTTGGCGGTGGCCAGCAGATCGGCGAACTTCACCGTCTGGTTGCACGAGACGCAGGGGATCGGCGTTTCGCCGGCGACATAGCTCTCGGCGAACGGGTCGATGACCGCCTTGCGGAAGCGCTCCTCATAGTCGAGCACATAGTGCGGGATGCCCAATGTCTCGGAAACGCGGCGGGCATCGTCAATGTCCTGGCCGGCGCAGCACGAGCCGGCCCGATGCGTTGCCGCGCCGTGGTCGTAGAGCTGCAGCGTGACGCCGACGACATCATAGCCTTCGCGCTTCAAAAGGCCGGCGACGACGGACGAATCGACACCGCCCGACATGGCGACGACGACGCGGGTGTTTTGCGGGCTGGCGGGAAGATCGAGGCTGTTCATGGTTCTTTCGTTCTGCGCGGCGCTTCAATGGCAGTGGCGCGAATATAGGTCAACCACATCGGCGGCGCCAGCTTTGCGGCTGCGCCGATTTGGCGGGAAAATTGCGCGCCTGCCGGCCGTTCACTCAAATGCCGACGAAAAGACTAACGCGGCGTTCATGATCCTTACCTAGTCATTAGGGTTCGCTTAGGCAATTTTTAAAGCTGTGGCGGTAATGTGGTGGGGATTGGGTCTTTGAGTTTTTTGTAGAGAGTACGATGACCGATCTTGTTAGACCGCGAGTCAAATATGTTATCGGGCCTGACGGCAGCCCTCTTACGATTGCCGATCTGCCGCCGACGAATACACGTCGCTGGGTTATCCGGCGTAAGGCGGAAGTGGTTGCTGCGGTGCGCGGCGGGCTTTTGAGCCTCGACGAGGCATGCCAGCGCTACAAGCTGACCACCGAGGAATTCCTGTCCTGGCAAGCGTCGATCGACGAATACGGCCTTGCCGGGCTGCGCACGACGCGCATCCAGCAATACCGGCATTAGAGCCAGGATCTCAACAAAAAAGGGCGCGGTAACCGCGCCCTTTTGCCTGTCGTAATCCTGCTTCAGGCCGTCAGCACCACCTTGCCGATCGGCCTGGTGGCGAGAAAGGCGTGCGCCGCGCCCGCCTGTTCGAGCGGAAAGCTCTTTGCCACGTGGACGGCGAGCTTTCCCGCATCGACCAGTTTGCCAAGCTCAACCAGGCCTTCGCGGTCGGGCACCACAGACATGCGCTCGACGCGGATGTTTCGCGCCGCGGCCTTGGCCCGGGTGGTATCGTGGACGTTGAGCAGCGACACCAGGACGCCACCGTCCTTCAGGACTGTCAGCGATTGGTCGGCATGGTCGCCGCCCATCGGGTCCAGCACCAAATCGAGGTCGCGGACCGCAGCGGTGAAGTCGCCCTTGGTGTAGTCGACAACCTCGTCGGCGCCGAGCAAGCGGACGAAATCGAGTTTTCCCGGGCTGGCGGTGGCGATGACATAGGCGCCGCGCGCCTTGGCGATCTGCACCGCAAGATGCCCAACGCCGCCGCCCGCGGCATGGATCAGCACACGCTGGCCGGGCTTCAGGCCACCATGGCGGACAAGGCCTTGCCAGGCGGTCAGGCCGGCCAGTGGCAGCGCGCCGGCGTGGTTGTGATCGATGCCTTGCGGCTTCGGCGCTATTTCATCGGCCGGGGTGACGGCGAGTTCCGCATAGGCAGCGGCCTGTTTGGGAAAACGCGGCATGCCGAACACTGCGTCACCGACCTTGAGGCCGCCGTTGACGCCTGGGCCCACCGCCTCAACGGTGCCTGAAATATCCCAGCCGAGGGTGAAGGGCGGTTCGCCCAGCAATGGATAATAGCCGGCGCGCACCGAGCCATCGACCGGATTGATGCCGGCTGCGTGCACGCGGACGAGCACTTCGCCTGATTTGGGCGAGGGGGCGGGACGATCGGCGATGACGAGGACGTCGGGTCCGCCGACGGAATTCTGGATAACGGCACGCATGGGAGTCTCTCCTGCTCTGTTGATGCCACTATCATTTGGATAGTAATATCCCCTTGTCTAGTATGTACCTTTTCTATATATAGGCACCTCATGGATAGGGATAATGATTGCGGCTTCGGCTACGATGCCTTCAGGCGGACGTGCCCTTCGCATGCCGTGCTCGAAATGCTGGCCAGCAAATGGGTCTATCTGGTGGTTTGCGCATTGCGCCGCGGCCGGCTTCGCAATGGCGAACTGGCCCGCAAGCTGGAAGGCATCACGCCCAAAATGCTGACGCAGACGCTGCGCATTCTGGAGCGCGACGGGCTGGTGCGGCGCGAAATCTTTCCGGTGATCCCGCCGCGGGTGGAATATGAATTGACCGAACTTGGCCAGAACCTGGCCGAGCTGCTCACACAGATACGGTCATGGTCGGAAGAGCATGTGCCCGACATCAAGGAGGCGCGGGCAAGGGCAGCGGCGAACCAGGAAGCGGAGTTGCAGCCACAGGCCTGAAGCTGCGGCCGCCTCGCGGCCAGATCAGCAGCGCCGGAACCTTTGGTCCGGCAACACTCAAAGCAAAGCGCGGCGTCAGGCGCCGCCGGTTGGATCAGATCCGGTATTCAGCCGATCATCGCGCTGCGGCCGCCCAGTTCCGCGTCACGGATCTTGGTGTCGCGCGATTCCAGCATCTCGGCCTTGGAAAGCTCCGCTTCAGCTTCGCCGAGTAATGATTCGGCAGCGCTTCGCTGCTGGGCGAGGTCGCTTTGCGAGTTTCTGAGGTTGTCGCGGCGCAGACGCGCCGCCTTGGCGAAGGTCGGATAGGCAAAATGGTTGATGTCGGTGATGCCGGCCTTCTTCTCCTCGGCGGAGATCTGAAGCTCCAGTTCAACGGCCATGCGCTCGAACTCGGCGATCATCATGTCGAGCTGCAGCAGCTGCCGCCGCTTCTCATTCACCTGAAATTGTTTCAGCCGAACGAGGTTTTCACGTGACTTCATGATTCGGTACTCCCGGAAACGCACACCTGCACATATCGTCCAATCCGTCCGCCAGGGCCTGGCGCCACCCGTATCCACCGGCATTCCCCGAACTATGGGAAACAAATTCCTAAAGTTTTTCGCCGTTGGTAACCATTCGTTTACGGGCATTGTTAATCATAAGGGCGAGGACTTAAGGCCGGGTAAAAATTCCGGCTCCCGATACGGAAGCCGGCCAGCGAGTCCCTTGAGTCACTTAGTCCAACTTATTAATGTGTTGCATTAGCGATTTGGTTCTGTGATTCATCATTAGATTCAAGAGGGTGTAGAAAGGGGTTAAAAAATCTGGTACCGTCCTGGGTGCGGAATTAGGTTTTGTTAACCATTCGATGGCAGCCTCTGTTCAGGCAATCACTGCTCCGGTCCCGGATGGGTCGTGACATGGTCCGGCGGCAGAAAAGGGGAATGAAATGCGCGTTCTGCTGATAGAAGACGACAGTGCAACCGCTCAGAGCATCGAGCTGATGCTCAAATCCGAAAGTTTTAATGTTTATACGACCGACCTCGGCGAAGAAGGCGTCGATCTCGGTAAACTTTACGATTACGATATCATTCTTCTCGATCTCAACCTTCCCGACATGTCCGGCTACGAAGTTTTGCGGACACTTCGCCTCTCCAAGGTGAAGACGCCAATCCTGATCCTGTCCGGCATGGCTGGCATCGAGGACAAGGTGCGCGGCCTCGGCTTCGGCGCCGACGACTATATGACCAAGCCGTTCCACAAGGACGAGCTGGTCGCCCGCATCCACGCCATCGTGCGCCGCTCCAAGGGCCATGCCCAGTCGGTCATCACCACCGGCGACCTGGTGGTCAATCTCGATGCCAAGACCGTCGAAGTCGGCGGCCAGCGCGTGCATCTGACCGGCAAGGAATACCAGATGCTGGAGCTGCTCTCGCTGCGCAAGGGCACCACGCTGACCAAGGAAATGTTCCTCAACCACCTCTATGGCGGCATGGACGAACCGGAATTGAAGATCATCGACGTCTTCATCTGCAAACTACGCAAGAAGCTCGACGCTGCGTCCGGTGGCCAGAACTACATCGAGACGGTCTGGGGTCGCGGCTATGTGCTGCGCGAGCCGGAAGACATCCGCGTCAGCGCCTGAGCGAACATCATCTGATTGAATTCAATGCAAAAAACCCGGCTCAGGCCGGGTTTTTTGCTGTCCTTTTTGGGCGAGCCGACCCGAATCAGGCGGCGATCTTCAGAGTACGAAAGCGCTCGAGCAGTTGCGGCCGGTTGAACGGCTTCAAGAGATAGCCCTGGGCGCCGGCGCGCTTTGCCTTCATGATCGAGGCGACATCGACCTCGACCAGCGAAATCAGGATCTGTGGCTTGATGGCGCTTTCCATGGCGCGGACCTGGCGGATGAGGTCGACCGCCTGCATGTCGGGCAGGGCGCCGTCGACGACAATCACATCGGGCATCTCGGCAGCGCACATCTCGACCGCGTCCAGTCCGGTGGCCGCTTCGATCACCACCATGTCGGAGCCGCCAAGAATCCGTTTTGCGACCTTCCTGATCACACTTGAATCGTCGACAAACATGCAGCGCTTCATTTCCGGGTCCTCTTTGCCTTGGGGCGAGCCGGCGGCATCCGGGTATCGGGATACACCTTAGGCCGATCCGGTAAAGAAGCCGAAAAGCCGTTAGGTAAAGTTTTTGCAAAAATGTCGTTTGTGCGCGGTCCCGGCGGACGCGCCACCGACGATGAAACTTGGCTGTTCTGAATTTCGGCCAAGGCCGCAAATATCAGTGGCAAAAGATACTTTATTTGTTCTTTGCCGTCGGCCGAGCCGGCAAAGAGCTGCGGATCGTCAGACCGCGGACAGCACGATCTCTTCGGCGGTCGCGTGGATCGAAATCGTCATATTGGCCTCACGCGCCAAGAGCAGCGTGTAATAAGGCTGGACCGAATGGGCGTCGATCGGCTCCTCGGGCTTGTTGCCGGAATGGAGTTCGAGGAATTTCGGCGGCACGCGCAGCATCGGGCCACTGGCGGCAAGCGCAAAGCGCGGTTCGGTATCGAGGTTTTCCAGCGTAACCACAAGCTTACCGCCGCGCGGGATGGCGGCGTTGGCGACGAGCAGCAAATTGAGCAGCAGCTTGACCTTGTTTTTCGGCAGGAGGGCACGAACCCCGTTCCAGACCAGGTCCGGCTTCTCGTTCTTCAGGAAGGCGATGGCGACGGACTCGGCGTCGCCGGTGTCGATCATCATGCCGGCCGAACCGGCGGCGCCAAAGGCGATGCGGGCGAATTGCAGGCGGGCGGAAGCGTTTCTGGCGCTCTGGCGAATCAGCTTCATGGCGTCTTCGTCGGCGCCGCCCTCGTCGAGGAGTTCAAGGCCGTTGTTGATGGCCCCAACCGGCGAAATGATGTCGTGGCAGACGCGGCTGCACAACAGGGCTGCGAGATCGGGTGCGGAGAGAGAGAAAAGCTCGGCCATCGGCGAAAATCCCTGCTAAAAATTCACATCCGGGCGGCCACGCGACCGGCCGTCGCGCCTCACCCACCCGAATCACGCTCTTTCCCCAGCGCTTCTGAATACACAGCGCCTGAGCGTGCAGCAACAAATCCACAATTCTCGTTAGCAAAAATGGCGTGTTTGCACAGGATGGGAGCCCGCGCAGACGGTCAGACAGCCTTCGAACCGCCATGTTCATGTGGAAGGTTAATGGTTGAAAAAGGATTACGGCATAGTTTGCCCGTAACAGTCATCCTTAACGGCCGCCTAAAGAGCCGGACGGGGTGCGAGGCGTCGGCGAAAGTGCTCCCTGACGGAGATTGGAAGCATGGTTTCCCGATTCTACGACCGGACCTTTGTCCGTGTTTTCTTCATGGCGATTGCCCTCATGGGCGCTCTCGCCTTCTCAACCTCTGCGTCGCGGGCGCAGGAATACACCGCTCAGGAGATCGTCGATTCCGGTCACAAGTTCTTCGGCGCGACGTCGGGCGGTCTCGCCACCGTCGTCGAGAAGATTTTTGCCTCCTACGGCCTGCCCAATGGCTATCTGCTCGGCGAAGAGGGTTCCGGCGCGGTGATCGGCGGCCTGACCTACGGTGAAGGCACGCTCTACACCAAGAATGCCGGCGACCATAAGGTGTTCTGGCAAGGTCCGTCGCTCGGCTGGGATTTCGGCGGCGAGGGATCGCGGGTGATGATGCTCGTCTACAATCTTGACGACGTCAGCAATCTCTACAACCGGTTCGGCGGCGTTGCCGGTTCGGCCTATGTCGTGGCCGGCGTTGGCTTCAACGTGCTGCAGAACAACAGGGTCCTGCTGGTGCCGATCCGCACCGGCGTCGGCGCGCGGCTTGGCGTCAATCTCGGCTATCTGAAGCTGACGCAACGGCCGACCTGGAATCCCTTCTGAGTGGGCATATTGATATTCAGGTGATGCCGGCCTGCGAATGGCTGATACCTGCGCTTCCGGTACTCACGGACCAATGTCCGCTCCGTTCCGGTTCTCGGCATCAACCATTCTCGGCTCGGCCTGACCTGAATCTCAACATGGCCTCAGCCCGCGATCATGCCATCGAGCGCATTTTGTGAGGTCACAAGCTAAACCTGACTGCGGCATACTCTTGCCGCAGCGCTGGATTTGCGTCATGCGAACATGGCAAAGTCCAGACTTGGCGGTTGCCGGATAGCGGCCCGCCCGTAACGGGTAGTCACCTTGGTTCAGTCGATCCTGTTCTTCGCCCTCGGCTTTCTGTGCGCCGGCTTTCTGGCGCTGCTGGTTGCGCCGGCCATCTGGCGGCGGGCGGTCGCGCTGACACGCAAGCGTGTCGAGGCGTCGGTGCCGCGAACGCTGGCCGAGATCCAGGCCGACAAGGACAGCTTGCGGGCCGAGTACGCCATGACGACACGTCGGCTCGAAATCAGCGTCAAGACGCTGCGCGAGCAGGCGAATGAGCAACTCGTCGAAATCAGCCGAGGGCACGAGGCGCTGAAAGGCCTGGCGGTTGAGCGCAAGGACAAGAAGCAGGCGCTTACCGAACTGGGTGAAAAAAACGAATTGCTCCTGCATCGCGAGCAGCAACTGCAACAGCTGACGGACAAGCTGGTGCAGGCCGAGCGCATGATGGAAAGGCGCGCGCTCGAGCTGGAAAAGATCGAGCACATGTATGACGACGCCTCCTTCTCCTCCAGCAATCGTCAGATCGAACTGGTGGCGCGCGAATCCGAGCTGGAGAAGCTCGCCAACGACATTTCGGTGCTGCGCGGCCAGCGCAAGGAAGCCGACAAGCGCCATCAAGAGGTCGTCGCCGAAAGCAAGGCCACGCGCGATTCTCTGAAAGCCGAGAAGAAAAGAACCGCCGATCTCGAGAAGAAGCTCGAGCGCCTGCTCGCCACGCTTGCCGATCGCGAGGACAAGCTCGATCGCCGTGAAAAAGAAGTGACCCGGCTTCGTGAACGGGTCAAGGGCGAGGCCGCGGGAAGCGCTGCGGCCACCGTTGATCCGGTCGCTGCCCAGGACAATTCCGCCGCCAGGAACAACGACATGGACAAGGTGCTCGCCAAGCTCGAAGGCGATCGCGAGCGGCTGGAAGCCAGGCTGACGACACTGGCCGGCGAGAACAAGCGACTGAAGACGGAGCTTGGCGGCCCCGAAACCACGAGAAATGGCGACGACAGGCGCAGCGCCGGTGATGCGTTGCGCGAACAGATGAACACGCTGGCGGCAGAGGTCGTCAGCCTGACCGCCAAGCTCGAAGGACCCGATTCGCCGATCACCAAGGCGTTGGCGGCGCCGCAGGAAACGCGATCGGGCACCACCAGCCTCGCCGATCGCGTACGGGCGCTGCAAAAGGCAGATTCGGCGGGCTGAAAGTGGAGGGCGCTGCCGGCGCTTGCGCCTATTGCAGGCCATTCCCATGTTTAGCGTCATGATCGTCTATGGCGTGCTTGTAATCTCGTCGCTCATGCTCTGGCTCTTTCATCCGACGCTTTTTGAGCTGTTGGACGCTGTGGCGCAGCTGTTCGATGCGACGGCAAGAGATCGCGAGGCCACCGGCGCCCCTGTGCCGCTGGCCGACGATATGGAGACCTTCAGGATGGAGGCGGCGCCGAGTGAGATCGGCACCACGCGCGTTGTTCCAAAACCCGTTCAACCTTCGATCAGACTGGCTCTGACCGCCAGCCGAGACGCATTAGCGTGAAAAATGATGCAGCGCGATGGCTGAGGCGGCAGCAACATTCAGGCTGTCGAAGCCTTCAGACATTGCGATCCGCACGGTCCGCAGGCGCGCAAGCAGGCTCTCGGGCAGGCCTTCGCCTTCAGTGCCGAGATAGAGCGCCAGTCGTTTCGGTCTCGCGGCATCGCGAATGTCGGCCTCACCGCGCGGCGACAAAGCGACCTGGCCGAAGCCCAGCTCGTCAAGCTTGGTGATGAAAGCTTCCGTGTCGCCGAAGGACGCAAAGGGAACCTTCAGCGCGGCGCCAACGGAGACGCGGATCGCCTTGCGATACAGCGGGTCGCAACAGGTGCTGTCAACAAACACGGCATCGGCGCCGAAGGCGGCGGCGTTGCGGAAGATCGATCCCATATTGTCGTGGTTGGCGATGCCGACAAGCACGACGATCAACGCGTCCACAGGCAACGTTCCCAGCAAAGCCTCGGCGGGCTGCGGCGTGCCCTTGCTGCCGATCGCCAATATGCCGCGGTGCATGTGGAAGCCGGCGATCCTGTCCATGATGTTGCTTGCCGCCACGTAAACCGGCAGGTCGGCAGGGGCCTTGCGCAGGATGTCGTCGAGCCCGGCCAGCCGGTTTTCGAGAACCAGGATCGACTCCGCGGTAAAGCGTCCAGCCGACAGCAGGACGTCCAGCACCACCTTGCCTTCGGCGACGAACCGGCCATGGCGGCCGGTGAGATCGCGTTCGCGGATGTCGAAATAGGCGGCGACCCGCGGATCGCGCGCGTCGTCGATCTGGATCGGATCCATCAATACCTCGGCCGGCGAAAAATCGTCAGCGAGGTAAGGAGCGATCGGAGCCGCAGGTCAAGTCCCGGCGCGGCGCAGACGCGTTGCCATCTGGGACAAGTCGCCTATCCCGAAAACGCCGTCCAGCATACGCAACAGTTCGCGCACGGCTTCCGACTTGCAGGAATAGTAGATCATCTGCCGATCGCGGCGGGTCTCGACAAGATCGAGCGCCCTGAGCTTGGCCAGATGTTGCGACAAAGCGGACTGACTGAGCACCACCTTTTCGGCGATGGCACCGACCGACATTTCACCGTCGGTCAGATAGCTCATGATCAAAAGCCGCTTTTCGTTGCCCATAAGGGTCAGAAATGTCGCCGCCGATTCGGCATTGGCGATTAATTTGGTCGAGACCATGCCCCATGTTTCCCTGCTCATCCGAACGCTATGGGGGCAAATAGCGTTAGGTGCTATAATTCAGCGATGGATCGCGCTGCTGATTCAGCGTCGTGTGAATCGTAGATGATTTCGCCCAAATCTCAAGACATGCTTTTGATTCATGACGATTATCCTTGCTAACCCTGCGTAGCCGGCGCACGTCCGGCCTTGGCCATGTCGACGAGGACGGGTCGCAGGTCGCGCGCGGTCTTTAATGGTTGCGGAAAATAGACCCGGCAAACGGTGTCGCCCGATGCCAGGTCCATGCCCTCGGCGTCGAAGCCGGTCATGATCCAGCCATCACCTTCGGCCTTGGCGAAATGATGGGCATAGACGGCGATTGCGTCGAGATGGTCGGCATTCATGTGGTCGAGAGCGGACTGTTCGCTGGCGGCCAGCTCGTCGACGATCGGCCCATCGGTGATGAGATCGGCACGGTCGAGCAGATAGGCCTTGCCGAAACCGCCATTGAGGCTGGCGCGCTCGGGCTCGAGGCGAAAGATCGAGAAATCGCCGAGGCTCGAATAGAGCGTTGCCTTGGGATTGCGGTTGAGATAGCGCCGCTCGGCACGGGCATGCGCGCTCGAGCCGCGCTCAAGCGGCTGGGCCCGGCAAACCAGCGTTATCCTGGGGTGCGCCAGCGGATCGCCCTTGCCGGGTTCACCGACCAGTAGCGAGCAGCGCGGATCGGCAAGCATCGCACCGGTGTGGGCCGACAGTGCCGAGATCAGGATCAGGGGCGCGCCGTCGGTATCGGTGGCGACGCCGACCCTGGAGGCCAGCGGCGAGCCAGTTTTGGGTTCGATCACCGCCAGGGCGCCGAAACGGGCGCTGCGGATCAAAGTGTCAGCCAGCCTGACCGCCTCGGCGTCCGTCGCGCGAATGACGTCCTTCTTCGGCTCGTCCAAGATGCTCACCGGGTTAAGTTGATTTTCTTCATCCAGTTATTGGCCAATCATGCCGGATTTGACAAGCGCTTTGATCTCATCCGCCGAAAAGCCGAAGCGCGCCAGCACGATTTGTGGCCGCTGGTCATCATCGTCCGGCATGGTGGCAAGCGCCGGTTGCGAGGCGGAAAAGCGCGGCGCAGGCGCCGGGCGTTCGAGCGTGCCTGTCCTCACAAATGCGTGACGGGCGCGGTTGTGTGGATGATCCCTGGCTTCGGTCAGTGACAGGACCGGTGCGACGCAAGCGTCGCTTCCGGCAAACAATGCATCCCAACCGTCTCGCGTCTTCTGCCTGAAGCGGCCGGCAATGGCGGCGCGCATGTCCGGCCATAGCGCCTTGTCGTATTGGCCGCGGATAAAATGCTCGCCGAGCGGCAGCAGGTTGGCGAATTCGGCGAAAAAGCGCGGTTCGAGGCAACCGACCGCGACGTGGCGTCCGTCCTCGGTCTCATAGGTGTCGTAGAAGGGCGCGCCGGAATCGAGCAGGTTCGCACCGCGCCGGTCGCTCCACAGGCCGGCCGCCATGAAGGTGTGAATGGGCGCCGCCAGCATCGAGGCGCCCTCGACCATCGCCGCGTCGACCACCTGGCCCTTGCCGGAGCGCGAGCGCTCAAACAGCGCCGCGAGCACGCCGGCGATC
Source organism: Mesorhizobium neociceri (assembly GCF_013520985.1). Lineage (GTDB taxonomy): Bacteria > Pseudomonadota > Alphaproteobacteria > Rhizobiales > Rhizobiaceae > Mesorhizobium > Mesorhizobium neociceri. The sequence continues at coordinate 11,911 of NZ_JACDTY010000022.1, forward strand.
AGCATCATGGCGCCGCCGCCATTGTCGGCGATCAGGTTCAGTGGCGGCACCGGCCGGCTTTCCTCCCGACCGATGGCATGCAGCACACCGGAATAGGCGAGGTAGGTGATGTCGTGGCCGGAGCGGTCTGCGAGCGGCCCGTCCTGGCCGAAGCCGGTCATGCGGCCGTAGATCAGCGCCGGGTTGCGCGCCAGTGCAGCATCCGGACCGATGCCGAGCCGCTCCATGACACCGGGGCGAAAGCCCTCGACCAGCAGATCGGCTCTCTCGACGAGGCGCAATACCAGCTCGGTGCCTTGTGCTTGCTTGAGGTCGACACGCAGGATGGAGCGGCCGTGCCGGTCGAGATTGTGCTCATCGGAGAGTGGCAGCAGTGGCTGGTCCGAGCCGGTGCGCTCGATGCGCAGCACCTGGGCGCCCATCTCCGATAGCATCAGCCCGGCCAGCGGCACCGGGCCAAGCCCGGCCATCTCGATGACTTTCAGGCCGGCTAGCGGACCGGTTTTCACTGCGGCTGCGTCGGCCGCCATGGCCGTCTATTTCGGCGCCATGCGGATCGCCCCGTCGAGGCGGATGGTCTCGCCGTTGAGCATCTGGTTTTCGACGATATGCAGCGCCAGTGCGGCATATTCCGACGGCTCGCCCAGGCGGGACGGGAAGGGCACAGCCGCGCCAAGCGAATCCTGCACCTCCTGCGGCATGCCGGCCATCATCGGCGTCTTGAAGATGCCGGGCGCGATGGTGCAGACGCGAATGCCGGAGCGCGCGAGATCGCGGGCGACCGGCAGCGTCATGCCGACGACGCCGCCCTTGGATGCGGCGTAGGCGGCCTGGCCAATCTGCCCGTCATAGGCGGCGACCGAAGCGGTGTTGACGATGACGCCGCGCTCGCCGCCCTGCAATGGTTCGAGCTTGGCGGTGCGGTCGGCGACGAGGCGGATCATGTTGAAGGTACCGATCAAATTGATCTCGATCACCTTGCGATACTGGTCGAGCGGATGCGGGCCATCCTTGCCGATGGTCTTCACGCCGATGGCGATGCCGGCGCAATTGACCAGGATGCGTGCGGGTCCAAGCCTTTTTTCCACCTCGGCGACCGCCGCCGCACCGCTGTCGGCGCTGCTCACATCGCACTGGATGGCGGTGCCGCCAATGTCGCCCGCCACCTTCGCCGCCCGGTCGATGCCGATGTCGAAAATGGCGACACGGGCGCCCTTGTCGGCCAGCGCGCGGGCGGTTGCCTCTCCGAGGCCGGAGCCGCCGCCGGTTACGATCGCAATCTGGCCGTTCGGGTTCATGCCGCGTCCTCCCTGCTGTTCCGGATCATGCTACGGAGGTCGCCGCCATGGTGCAACCTGACCGTGGGGGTCAATCGCGACAGGTGCCGGGACGGATCCTGGAGGTCAGGCCATCACCGGCGCGTGCTCGGCAATCCTGGCAAGGCTGGCATGGCCGACCTCGCCAGAGAGCCGCGCCACCGCACCGGGCACGATCTCATGCGACAGCAGCCGGTCGAGGTCGACCGGGCGCGGCATCGAGATCTGGCCGCGCGGGATCTTCCTGAAGCCGAGCGGACCGTAATAAGGCTCGTCGCCGACAAGGATCACCGCCGACGCGCCGGCCTTGGCGGCCGCTTCCAGCGCGATCGCGACCAGCCGGCGGCCGATGCCGAGATTCTTGAAAGTGGGCCGCACGGCAAGCGGTCCAAGCATCAGCGCGCGGCCGGCGCCGGCGGCAATGCGGGTCATCCGCACCGAGGCAACGACGATGTCACCGTCGACGGCGACAAAAGACAGCGAGCGCTCGTGGCCGCCGGCCTCGCGGATCTTGTAGGCGGCCAGCACGAAACGGCCAGGGCCGAAGGCTTCGTCGTTGATGGCTTCGATTTCGGGATCATGCGCCGGGGTTTCCGGCAGGTATTTCACGTCGGCAAGGCTCATGGTCTTCGCGGTCCGATATACGAGGAAGGTTGCTGCAAGCGGCAGCGTTCGCCAGTCAGCGCATCAAGCGCGGGCGCCCTTTCGTCGTCGGTCGAACCGGATCAAGCCAAAATTGAACATGCGGAGTGTCCGCTAGCATCATTTTTCGGCCGCTGCAATCGCCCGTTTTCATCCGGCGTTTCGGACGAGTGACGCTCTGTTCAGCAGATGACGCCTTCGACATTGCCGCGTTACGCCTACATTGGCGAAACGGACGCAAGGAGATTTCGCATGGGATTGCTGGTCGAAGGCAAATGGCAGGATCGCTCGGCCAAGGTCGATAGCGGCGGCAGGTTCATCCGCGCCGAGACGCAGTGGCGCGACTGGATCACGCGTGACGGCGCGCCGGCGCAAGGCCGCACGCGCGGCTTCAAGGCTGAGCCCGGCCGCTATCATCTTTATATCTCGCTCGCCTGTCCGTGGGCGCACCGCACGCTGATCTTTCGCGCACTGAAGAAGCTCGAAGATGTCATCTCGGTTTCGGTCGTGCACCATTTCCTCGGCGCTGACGGCTGGACGTTTCTGGCCGAGGACGGAGCCACCGGCGATACGCTCTACGGTCTCGATTTCCTGCATCAGATCTACACCAAAGCCGATCCCGCCTATTCGGGCCGAGTTTCGGTGCCGGTGCTGTGGGACAAAAAGGAACAGACCATCGTCTCCAACGAATCCGCCGAGATCATCCGCATGCTCAATTCCGCCTTCGACGAATGGGGCGATGCCAGCATCGATTTCTATCCGCCGGCCCTGCGCGGCGAGATCGACAAGGTCAATGCGCTGGTCTATCCGGCTATCAACAATGGCGTCTACCGCGCCGGCTTTGCCACCACGCAAGTGGCCTATGAGGAAGCGTTTGGAGAGCTGTTCTCGGCACTCGACACGCTGGAGGAGAGGCTGTCAAAACAGCGCTATCTCACCGGCGAGCGCATCACCGAGGCGGATTGGCGGTTGTTCACGACGCTGGTGCGATTCGACCCGGTCTATGTCGGCCATTTCAAATGCAATCTGCGCCGCATCGCCGACTATCCGAACCTGTCGAACTATCTGCGCGATCTCTACCAGGTGCCCGGCGTCGCCGGCACGGTGAACCTGCATCACATCAAGACGCATTATTACGGCAGTCACGAAAGCATCAACCCGACACGCATCGTGCCGGTCGGGCCGGAACTGGACTACGGCGCGCCGCATGACCGGGCGCGGTTCAGGAAGGCGGCGTGAATCTGTCCGGTGGCAATCTGTCTATTTGAAGGGTTCTGTATCGAGTTGGATCTGTCTGGCACTGAATGTCTTCAGCATGACCTTGCCGAACCATTTGGAGAAGCCGACTGCATTGAGGCAAAAGCCAAAAGCCGCCAACACGACAAACACTATAATCCAGGCGAGAGCAGGGATGCCGGCGACATCGGGCGCGATGCCGATTGTAATTGAAACCAGCAAACATACCGCTGAAAACATCAACGCTGCTGCTGTTGAAAAGAGCACCATTCTCCAATACTCACCTCGGTTAAAAAGTCTTCCGTTTCGCCGAATGAACACTGAGTAGGCGAAAAATGTTGAAGCAAATATAATGACGAAGCTGGCGGCTGAGTTAACACTGTTCGGAGCAGGTACCAGGAAGCCAAAACCAAGCCATGCCAAGTAAAGTATCACCTGTGTTAAAATATAAATCCCAACATAGGGCCACAGATTTACGGCTTCGGTCCTATCGGATGGCATTCAGTTTTCCCCAGACCTCAGGTGACAATAGCGGCTTGACCCCTCACGACAAGACAAATCGCTGCTCACCAATAGGGCGAAGGTTGTTCGCCTCCAAAAACCTCATTGATCCGCCGCAGCGTTGCCGGCGTCGTGCCTTCCGGCAGACGGTCGAGCGGGAAGAAGCCGGCTTCGGCGATCTCGTGGTCCGGCAGTTTCGGCGCCGTCTGACTGAAGGCCTCGATCACGTAGAAGGCAACGTGGTCGCGGCGGCTGGAGCGGCGGTTGAAATGCATCGATCTCAAGACCGGCGCGGCGGTGAGCGCGATGTTGCCTTCCTCCGCCAATTCCCGCACCAGCGCTTCGCCAAGCGTTTCGCCCACCTCGACGCCACCGCCCGGCAATTGCCAGCCGGGAACGTAGGTATGGTGGATGAGCAAGACGGAGTTCGACGCGCGGTGGTGGATCAGGCCGCGCACGCCAAGCGTCATTGGCCGCCGCAGCAGGAAATAGAGATGGAACAGCCTTGCCCTGAGGCCCGCCCAGCCGGTCTGGCGAAACGCCTGCTCCGGGTCCGATATCGCCATCGCTAGCGAAACCGCGAGTGGACAGGAAACAGTGAGTGGAAAGCGGGGGGCGCGTCGCCTATGAAGGAAGGATGTTCAGGCTCGCACATATTTCCGATGTCCATCTGGGGCCGCTTCCCGGTGTAACCTATCGCGAACTCGCGTCCAAGCGCGTGGTCGGCTACGTCAACTGGCAGCGCAACCGCCGCCGCCATATGCACGACGCCGTCATCGACACCATCGTCGCCGACATGAAAGCGAGCGGTCCCGACCATCTCGCCGTCACCGGCGATCTGGTCAATCTGGCGCTGGATGGTGAGATCGAGATGGCAAAGCACTGGCTGGAGACGCTAGGCCCTCCGGAGGATGTCTCGGTGGTGCCGGGCAATCACGATGCCTATGTGCCAGGCGCCTTCGACAAGGTCTGCCGTTCGTGGGCGGCGTGGATGAGCGGCGACGGCGTGACTGCGCCGATCGACCGCAACACCTTTCCCTATCTGCGCGTGCGCGGCAACGTCGCGCTGATCGGCGTCTCGACGGCGCGTGCCACGGCGCCGTTCATGGCCAACGGCTTCTTCCTCGAAGGCCAGGCGCAACGGCTGGCCTCGGTGCTCGACGCCACCGCCAAACGCGGCCTGTTGCGGGTGATCATGATCCATCATCCGCCGGTGCGTGGCGCGGTCACCCAGCAAAAGCGCCTCTTCGGTATCTCCCGCTTCCACAAGACCGTTCACCGGCACGGCGCTGAGCTTGTGCTGCACGGCCATTCACACCTGCCGTCGCTGTTCTTCATCGGCGGGCGCGGCACCAGGATTCCGGTTGTCGGCGTCGCTGCTGCCGGCCAGTCGCCCGGCGGCAAGAACCCGGCGGCACAGTATAATCTGCTCGACATGGACGGCGAAAAGGGCAGCTGGCGGATCCGGCTGACGCGTCGCGGCCTGACCGGACCGGCCATACCGCCCTCCGACCTCCAGGTGGTGGAACTCGGCGTGGATGCCGAGGCATCCAAACCGCTGGTCAAAAGCTGATTTTCATCGTCATCAAGCGATCCCAGAACAGCGCGGCCGCCACCGCCAGCCCCACCAGCGCGCCAGCGGCGATCAGGCCGAGGCCGGACAGGAAGGTCGACCAGCGCTTGCCGGGCGCGGTTGCTTGCAAGGGTGGTTCGGCTTCCCGCACGGTGGCGCGGTTCAGGCCGGCAACGGCCGGCTCGACGCCGCCCTCCATCATACGCTGACGCTCGACGATGCGCTCCGCCACATAGCGCGTGACCTGATCGGCAACCGGTTTCATATCGGTCGATTCGGCCAACACCACGCGGCCGATGCGGGTATCCCTGAGGAAGCGGTAGGTGCGGCGGTCGCGCCCCATGGCGACATGGCTGACGGCGTCGATCCACAGCCGCGGCTGCAGGCCCGACGAGAGTACGAAGTCGAAATTGTCCATGTCGGCGGGCACGTCGGCAAAGACTGGGGTGAGTTCGGCGGCAAGCAGATCAAGCCGCATCCGGTGCGCCTCGCGCATGTCGACCACGACATCGTCGCGATCGGCGAAGGCGTTCTTTACGTCGCGAACGGCATCGGACAGTTTGCGCGACGGGGTTAAAGAGGTGAACTGCTCGTCAGGGTCCTTCATTATCCCTCGCTAATATGGTTAATAGCGAGTTAACACAGCCGCCCGCAAAATGCACTGGCGAGATGCCTAGTGAGGTTCAGCTCGCCGCGGCGTCGAGTGTCGGACGCAGGCGCCTGCCGCGGCGTGCCATGTTCCGGCGGACGGCCTGGGCGACCACCTCAGGCACTTCTTCGACCAGCATATGGCCGGCATCCAGCACGTGATGGATATGAAAATGCGCCGGCAGGCCATCAGCCTGGGTAACGGGCAGCACCGGATCGTCGGTTCCCCAAACCACCATTACCGGCATGTCGAGCGTGTCGAGTTGTTCGCGCGGGATGACGCCCTGCCGCTCATCCTTGGTCATGACGGCTGATATCTCGATCAGCTTGCGCAGCTGGCCGGGGCGACGGCGCACTTCCGCCAGCACGCCAACGATGCGTTCGGGCGGCGGGCTTTGCGGCCCCGACATGGCGGCAAGGCAGGCGCGAATTTCTCGTCTGTCGGCCGCTGCGGCGCAGCGGCGCAACAGCGGTCCGTTGATCTCAGGGCCAAAACCGCCCGGCGCCAGAAGCGTCAGCGAGGCTATTGTTTCGGGCTCGGCCAATGCCATCAGAGCAGCGACCGCACCGCCCATCGAATGGCCGGCGACATGCGCCCTTGCTATGCCGCGCGCGGCCAGATCGGCGAGGACCGCTCGAGCCGCCGTCCTGGCGGGACCGCCGCCCGGAAAATCGAGAGACAGTCCGTGTCCCGGCAGATCGTAGGCCAATGTCCTGATGTCAGGCGCCAGTGCCGAGGTCACCTCGCGCCAGATGTCGTGGCAACCGCCGAAGCCATGCAGCAGGACGACCGTCTTCGGCCCGACGCCCCGCTCGGCAACATAGAGGGATGAGACCATGAAAAAATGTATGATTATTGCAAGATCGGACAGGAAATTTTGAATTGAGGCTGGATTGCGCCCAGTCCAGACCGATGGCCAGTAAAATTTTCGCGATCTGGAAAGATCAGCTCGCGTTGCCGAGGCCCGCGGCGCGCAGCGCCTCGACCAGCCGGTCCGTCAGATCCGGCGGATATTTACGCTCGGCGTAAGCCGCACGCGGGTCAGCGGCGAATTTCGGGAATTTGGTGGTCAGCTCATCCAGAAGCTTGGCCGCCAGCTGCTCGCGGCCGGCAGCCTTGGCGCCGATCAGCCGTGCCGCCAGATAATGCGATTTCATTGCCGTCGTGCGCAGCGACTCGCTGGCGATCGCGGCCTTGTTCATATCGCCCAGCATGAACTGTCCGGCGAAGAGCCCGTAATCCCACCAAGTCGGGTGGCCGCTGAACGTCTCGACGGCATGAGTCAGGATCGGTGTTCCCTCGGCATACTTGCCGGCGAAGATCAGGCCATAGCCGTAAGCGGCAGCCATGCTGAGGTCGTAGGGGTTGAGCTCATAGGCCTTGCGCATCCAGCGGATCGCTTCCTCGGTGTTGCCGAGGCGCGAGTACAGGTAACCGTATGCGCGGTGCGCGTAGGGGCTGGTCGGCCCCATCTGGATGGCGCGATGGGCAAAAGACATCGCTTGTTCGACCGTCGCGTCAGGCGGATAGGCGTAGTGATCGGTCGCAGCCTCGAGATGGAGCGATGCCAGTTCCGAATAAACGAGCGACGATTTTGCGCCTTGGCTGGCAAGGTTTTCCAGACAACGATAGGCGGCCTCGTGGGTCTTGGTGCTCTGGTCAAGATAATATCTGTCGTTGAGGATCAGGCACCTCGTCAGCCCGGTCTGAATGCCGTTCTGTTCAATGTAGCTGTAGAGCGGGCCGGCGGCGGGAATGGTCGAACTGAGGATGGTGGCAATACGATCCTCGACGGCACCAGGCGCGGTGTCGCCGGCCGTCAGATTGCGCGACAAAAGCACGCGGCCGGTCGCCACGCTCTGCAGCTCGAGCGTCACGTCACCTGCCATGGGTCCCGGCAGGACATCGAAAACGAAGCTGGTCGGGTCGGTGCTCGGGTCGCGCTTGCTGTCGGCGTCGCGGCCGATGAAGTCGATGGTGTCGAAACCGGCAAGACCGGCGCGCAGCGAGGCGGCGACGCGGCCTGCCTCGGGGCCGGTGGCCTTCACGGCGATGTACACGAGGGGCAGGGCCTCCATCGTCGGCGATGCGATGCTGCTCGTCGCGCCCGCGGTCTCGACCGCCGCCGCCGGATCGCTGCTGGCAAGCAGTGCGCCGCTGCCCTGGCGCAGAATGAGCACGCCCAGCATGAGGATGACCAGCGTCATGGCGACCCAGAAGAACTGGAGATGGCGCGCCAGCGAAGGTCCTGGTTCTGTAACCACCGAAGCTGTCGCGGGGAGCGCGGCAGGAGCCGCCTGGTCAGGCGATCCGGGCAAGGCGGCTACCGCCTGCGCCAGCGCCACCGGCTCCTGCCCCACCGGCAGGCGTATGGCGTTGAGTTCATAGGACGGCACATAGCCGCCGCGCGGAATGGCGATGCGGACCGGTTCGGCTACGCCTTCATTGGCGAAATAATGCTGGAGAAGTTCGCGCAGCCGGCCTGCCTGCACCCTGACCACGGCGTCGGTCGACGAATCGAAATCGCCGTCCTTGCCGAAGACGTCCATGGCGATGGAGAAACCCTTGAGTCTGTCAGCTTCGCCGGCTTGCTCGCGCTCCACAAGGTAGCGCAGCAACTTGCGTGCACGCTCGGAACGTCCGAACGTTTCGCTGGCGAGCAGTCGCTCCAGTGTCTCGCGCACTGCGGGGGCGGCAGGCGTGGCATGCTGCAAGTGTCGATCCTCTCGAAGTCGGCACAGGTTAAGGCGCGATAATATAGCGCCTGCACTTCCATACAAGCATGCTTATGTTATGCGATCGCGTACCGCACCGGATAATTGCGGATGGTTAACACGAAAAAATCGGAATTTCCCCCGGCAAATGGGGGATTTCCGGGCGCCGCTGAGATACGACGCCCGGGAAGAGATCAGCTGGTCTTGCGGCCGATTATCCGGTTGGCGGCCGAAACCACGGCTTCCAGCGAGGCGGCGACGATGTTGGTGTTGATGCCGGCGCCGAACAGCTTGCCGCCGAGATATTCCATCTCGACATAGGAGATCGCCGAGGCGTTCGAGCCGCGCTGGAGCGAATGTTCGGAATAATCAAGCACCGACATGTCGACGCCGACATGGCGCGACAGCGCATCGACGAAGCCGTCGATCGGGCCGGTGCCGGAGCCGGTAATGGTCGTCTCCTTGCCGTTGTCGAGGATCACCGCCTCGACCACGCGCCGGCCCTTTATCTCGGTATCGGGATAGGTGTGGTGGTCAAGGAACTTGAGCCGACCGTCGGGCTGGTCGACATAGGTATCGAGGAAGCGGTCGTGGATGCGCTTTGCCGGCACTTCCTTGCCTTCCGCGTCGGTGATGGCCTGGATCTCCTGGCTGAACTCGATCTGCAGATTGCGCGGCAGATTGAGGCCGTAATCGGCCTGCAGCACGTAGGCGATGCCGCCTTTGCCGGACTGCGAGTTGATGCGGATGATCGCCTCGTAGCTGCGCCCGACATCGGCCGGGTCGATCGGCAGATAGGGCACTTCCCACACCGGCGTGTTGGCCTTCTTCAAGGCCTTCATGCCCTTGTTGATGGCGTCCTGGTGCGAGCCGGAAAAGGCGGTGTAGACGAGCTCGCCGACATAGGGGTGGCGCTCGGGGATCTTCAGCTGGTTGGAATATTCGTAGACGTCCTTCATCCGGTTGATGTCGGAGCAATCCAGATGCGGATCGACGCCTTGGGTGTACATGTTGAGCGCCAGGGTGACGATGTCGACATTGCCGGTGCGCTCGCCATTGCCGAACAGCGTGCCTTCGACGCGGTCCGCGCCCGCCATCAGGCCGAGCTCGGTGGTGGCGACGCCGGTGCCGCGATCATTGTGCGGGTGCAGCGATATCAACAGGTTCTCGCGGTTGTCGAGGTTGCGGCACATCCATTCGATGCGGTCGGCGTAGATGTTGGGCGTCGACATCTCGACGGTCGAGGGCAGGTTGATGATCAACTTGTTGTCGGGCGTCGGCTTCACGATCTCGGTGACGGCGTTGCAGATCTCCAGCGCCACTTCGAGTTCGGTGCCGGTAAAGCTCTCCGGCGAATATTCGAAGCGATAGCCGCCGCCGGCCTTAGCCGCCATGTCGGTGATCATCTTGGCCGCATCGGTGGCGATGCGCTTGATGCCGCCGACGTCTTTCTCGAAGACGACGCGGCGCTGCAACTCACTGGTCGAATTGTAGAAATGCACGATCGGATTGGTGGCGCCCTTCAGCGCCTCGAAGGTGCGGGTGATGAGTTCGGGACGGCACTGCACCAGCACCTGCAGCGAGACATCGGCCGGCACATTGCCTTGTTCGATGCACCAACGGGCGAAATCGAAGTCGGTCTGCGAGGCCGAAGGGAAACCGATCTCGATCTCCTTGAAGCCCATGTCGAGCAGCAGGCCGAACATGCGCGCCTTGCGCTCATGGCCCATCGGATCGATCAGCGCCTGGTTGCCGTCGCGCAAATCGACCGAGCACCAGATCGGCGCCTTGTCGATGACCTTGTTGGGCCAGGTGCGGTCGGTGAGGCCGACGGTCGGATAGGGTTGGTATTTGCGGGCGGCGTCCGGCATGTGGCCGGCCGCGCGTTTCACGCTTTCGGCTTCGCCGGATCGGATCTCTTCTCGTGCGTTCATCGTCTTGTTCTCCCGGCGGCTCACGGATCAGTCTTCAGACGGATTGGTGGCGAGCAGCGCCTTACCAGATTTTCGTTCGCTTGATGTGAAGTGCCAATTTTAAACTGGCCAAGGAGCGTGCGCGTAAGCGGCGGTTCGACCGCCGGGCGCTCCTTCAGCGAACCCGGCGATCGCCGATAAGGCCGAGAAGAAGCAGGGTCGATGCCAGCGCGCGCACGGTCTCGCCGGCAAAGCCGGTCGGACGGGAAGCGACGGAGGAGGCGCGCGTGTTCATGGCGGGTTTCATACAGGAGCGACCATGGACAGGCAAGTGGGCTCCCATTTCCAGCCTTCCCGAGCACTCTTCCCCATGCGCGGCAAATGCGCCAAACTTGCGTGTGGCCGAGGCGGCAATGCTTCGCCATCGGGAGGGGTACCTTATGAATTTCGTTTTCTTCTCGCCGCATTTTCCCGCCAACGGCGCCGATTTCTGCGACCGGCTGAAGAAGGCCGGCGCCACGGTGCTGGGCATTGGCGATGCGCCTTTCGATGCGCTGGACAGCAAGCTGAAGGCGGCAATGTCGGAGTATTACCGCATTGCCGATATGGAGGATTACGATCCGGTGTTCCGGGCGATGGGCCATTTCATCCATAAATGGGGCCGCATCGACCGCTTCGAGTCGCTCAACGAGCATTGGCTGGAGCTCGAGGCCAACATCCGCACCGACTTCAACATCTACGGCACCAAGCTCGATTTCGTGAAGAATCTGAAGCGCAAGAGCCGCATGCGCGCCTTCTTCCGCAAGAGCGGCGTCGACACTATCGCGCAGCGCAAATGCTCCGACCGGGCAGGCGCCATGACCTTTATCCGCCGCGTCGGCTATCCCGTGGTGGTGAAGCCCGATTCCGGCTCGGGTGCGTCCAATACCTTCAAGATATCGAACGCGAAGGAGCTCGATCAGTTCTTCCGGGACAAGCCCGAGGACGTGACCTTCGTCATGGAGCAGTTCATCGAGGGCCTGGTGGTCACCTTCGACGGGTTGGTCAACCGTGACGGCGAGGTGGTGCTTGCTGCCAGCCACCGTTACGACCAGAGCGTCATGGAGGTGGTCAACAAGGACCGCCACATGAGCTACACCTGCTTTCCCAGGATCTCGCCGGCGGTGGAGGAGGCAGGCAGGAAAATCCTGAAGGCGTTCGACGTGCGCGAGCGCTTCTTCCACATCGAGCTGTTCGAAACCAAGGACGACCGCGTTATCGCGCTGGAGGTCAACATGCGGCCGCCCGGCGCCTGGATGACCGATGCGATCAACTACACGTTCGACATCGACGTCTATGCGGCCTGGGCCGACATGGTGGTGAAGGATGCCGCTGGCGGACCCTATGAGGGGAAGTATTTCACCGCCTATGCCAGCCGCAAGCAGCACCTCCACTATTTGCACAGCCATGAGGACGTGCTAGCCGCGCATCGCGACAAGATCGTCCACCATCAGCCGATAGAAAAGGTTTTCAGCCGCGCCATGGGAAATTACGCCTACCAGATGCGCTCGAAGGATGAAGCAGCGCTGCGCGCGGCCGTCGCCTATATCCACGCTGAAAGGGCGTGAGGCGATGGACATTTCCTATCACAAGCATTTCGCCCGCAATCTCGGTCGCGACATGGAATACAAGCGCTACGGCCATGCCGGCCGGCCGGTGGTGGTGTTCCCGACCTCGCAGGGGCGGTTCTACCAGTTCGAGGATTCCGGCGGGGTAGGCGCACTGGCCGAATTCATCGACACCGGCCGTATCCAGCTGTTTGCGGTCGACGGCATCGATTCAGAATCCTTCTTCAACAAGCATGCCGACGCCGCCCACCGCATCGGCCGCCACGAGGCCTATTTCCGTTATGTGCGCGAGGAGGCGCTGCCGGAGTTCCTCGCCACGGCGACGCAAGCCAATGGCGGGCGCAAGCTCAAGCCGCTGTTCACCGGCTGCTCCATGGGCGGCTACCATTCCTCGAACTTCGTCTTCCGCTTTCCCGAGCTTGCCAGCGGCGTCATCGCGCTGTCGGGCGTTTATTCGGCGCGCGATTTCTTCGGCAAGGCGCTGGAAGGCGACATCTTCTACAACTCGCCGCTCGACTATCTGCCCGGCATTGTCGACCCCAAGCTGCTGGCACGGCTGAAGGCGCTGAGGATGATCTTCTGCTGCGGGCAGGGCGCCTGGGAAGAGCGCATGCTGGTCGAGACGCGCAGGCTGGAACAGATCCTGCGCGACAAATCCATTCCCGCCTGGGTCGACTATTGGGGCGGCGACGTCAGCCATGACTGGCCGTGGTGGCACAAGCAGCTGGTCTATTTCTTTGGCCGTTGGCTGGATGATGATCTGATGCACCGGCTCGACTGATGCCCACACCCGAACCCATCCGCCGTTTCGTCGAAGCCACCAATGAAGGTGACACCGAGGCGTTTCTCGACACGTTCACAGCCGATGCATCCTTGACCGACTGGGGACGGTCCTTCCATGGCCGCGAGCAGATCGCGCGCTGGGCGTGAAGTCCAATCTCCGCATTGTTCGCATCGCGGTGATCGATGGCAGCTACCACGTCCGCATCGCCGTCAAAGGCAACGGCTTCAACGGCGAAGGGGACATGACATTCGTGCTGGACGGCGACCGCATCTCAAGCCTGGTGATCGCCTGAGCACCACTGGCGCCGGGGCTCAGACCTCGTTGCCGTGAGGAGCGAGCAGTCTTGCGATCTCGCGAGTGGCCGATGCCGCGTGCTGTCGCACCGTCACCAGGTCGCGGGTGCTGTAACTCGTCGCCACATAGGGCACGGTCAGGACGGCAACGGAATCTCCGTGCGGACCCAGGATGGGAAATGCGAGGTCGGTAATCCCCGGCTGCATGCCATCGGCGACCTCCTCGAAGCCCTTGTGGCGCGTCGCCGCAAGCGTGGCTCTGAAGGTCGCATGGGTGGAAGGGGCTCGGGTTGCGAGCCACCGGTCGATGGTTTCGCTGGGCTGGAATGCCATCAGCGCGTGGCCCGTAGCGGTCTCGAACAAAGGGAATTCGGCGCCGACGCGAACACGGAATCCGAATGGTGCCGGACTTTCAACCTGGGCCAGAATGAGGATACGTCCGGCATTGTGGATGCCGAGATTGCACGATTGCTGGATTTCGTCGGACAGGCGGCGCATCTGTGGAAGCGCGACCTGGACGAGGCCGCGCAGCGGCTCATGCCGATGCGCGAGTTCGAACATCATGATCGACAGGAAATATAGCCCGGCAGGCCTGTCGCGATAAATATAGCCGCGTGCCTCGAGTGCCTGCAACACGCGGTAGATTTGATGGATCGAGCGCCCGACGGCTTCGGATATTTGCCCCTGGCTCAGGCCTTCCTTCTGGTTCGCCAGCAACTCGATGACATCAAGCGCCTTTTCCAGCGCCGGCACTGAATAGTCGGGCGTATCGGCGCTGCTCTTCCTGGCCATACCCAAATCACCGAATCAACGTTTGCGCAGCCACTTTAGTCATGCGGCCGAGCGCATCGTAGCCACCATCAGGCGGGCGATGCGGCGGTTTATGTCGTCGGGCACGGGTTGGGCGCCGGCGATGAGGCCCGATCCCTTGGCGACCCGCTCGAGCGACAGTGCCTGAAGCATGAATCCCAGATCCATCGACTCGATCGAATTGCCCTTCGGCTCGCGCCCGGCAAGATTGAACATGCGGCCGTCGGCAACGAGGATGACGTGGCGGCCGTCGCTGAAGTCGAAACGTTGCAACGCGCCGCCGAGATCGGTGATCTTCGTTGCCATGTCACGCAACCGATCGACTTCGATCTCCCAAGGGAAATGTCCCGAATTGGCCAGCACCGCACCGCTTGCCATGGTGCTGACCGCCGCTGCGGGAAGCACGCCGGCGCGACCGGTCGCTGTGATGAACACCTCTGCCCACGGGGCAAGCGCATCCAGCGTCGCCACGCGATAGCCGTCGAGCGCCGCCTCCAGCGCCTTGATTTCATCAACCTCGGCCACCGCAACGCGCCCGCCCAGCGCGCGCAGGTACTGCGCGATGCCGCGCCCGCACCAGCCATAGCCGATGACGCAGAAGCGACGGCCGGGGACCATCAGGTTGGTGATGCGCATGAAGCTTTCGACCACCGACTGGCCGACCGCATGCTTGTTCTCCGCAAGCTGCTTGAGCGGGCTGTCGTTGATGACGATCGAGGGGAAGGGAAGTTTGCCGCCGAGTTCGCCGCGCAGGCGATCGCCGCCCGAGGTCGTTTCTTCGGTGCCGCCCACGATCGCGCTTGCCATGCCCCTGGCCAGCACGCCGGCGGCGAGATCGGCGCCGTTGTCGAGCAGGATATCGGGTTTCGCGTCGAGCACCCGTTCGAGATTGGCGTGGTGGTCGGCAAGCGTATCGGCACGGCTGCCCAATATCGCAATGCCCTGGCTCTGCAGAAAGGCGACGATGTCGTCCTGGGTCGAACCATGATTGCCGGTGCCGACGATTTCGGCGCCGCCGGCATGGAGCGTTTCGAGCAACACCGCGGTTTTCGGTTCGATGTGGAGCGACACGCCGATGCGCCGACCGGCGAAGGGTTGCGAGGTCTCGAATTCCGATCGCGTGGAGGCGAGCATAGCCATGCGCGAGCGGATCCATTTGATTCTGGAACGGCCCTGTTCGACAAGTTCTGTCTGTCCAGTGTTCGACCCGACCGTTACGTTCACCACTCTCACCTCCAAGGCATATGCAAAAACTATTTTTGTATATGACAAGTGGAGAGTCAACCCCTCCACGCAGAGGTGAAGCTTGGATACCGCTCGTCGACGTGCCGGATGCTCACCCTTCCTGGGGCACCGCCTGGGCGTCTGCACCGTCATCTTCAGTCGATCCGCGATGGAGGCCGACAAACACGATGACGGCGGTCAGAACCGTGATTGCCGCCAGTACGATCAGCAGCCTGTCGAACGCCGTCTCGTAGGCCTGGACCAGGACCGTGGCTCCGGCACCCGGCAAGCGGGCTGCCGCTTCGCCGACATTGCCGGTCACCAGCAGCTGCGCGGCGGCGGTTGCTCTGAGGGAAGGCGCCGTTCCCTGAACCGCCAGTTGCGCTGTCGTGAAACCCGACAGGACCGCCATGACGATGGCCAGCGCCACGCCTTCGCAAGCGACGCGGGTGGTGTTGAAGATGCCGACCGCCATGCCGGCGCGCTCCTTCGGCACGACGCTGACGGCAAGTCCGTCCATCAGCCCCCAGGGCAAAGCGATGCCGACGCCGATCAGCACCAGCGGCGCCACCAGGGCGATGGCGACAGGCGGTGTCAGGCTCAGCCAGACAAGACCGGCGGCGGCGACCAGCAGGCCGACGCCGCAGATCGTCGCCGGAGCGATCCAGCGTGCGACCTGGCCGGCAAGCAGAGGCAGGATCAGCAACGGCCCGGACAGGCAGATCATCAATTGCCCGGCCTCGATCTCGCTCATCCCCTCGATGCCGATGAAGCGGATCGGCAACAGCACCAGCAGAACGACGAAGCCATAGGCAGGGGCGGCCGCCAGAAACTGGACGCCGACGAAGCGCGGAAAGCGGAACAGCGAGAGATCGAGCATCGGCCGGCGCACGCGCCGCTCGACGACGACGAAGGCGGCAAAGAAGAGAGCAGCCATGGCGAGCAGCCCGATGACGAGCGGATCGGTCCAGCCGCTCTGCGGCGCCTGCAACACGCCATAGGTAAGCGTGGCCAGCGCGACGGTGAAAGTGCCGGCGCCCGCCCAGTCGAGACCGGTCGCATCCGGGTCACGCGATTCCTTGATGGTGCGCAGGCCGAGCAGGGCGGCTGCAATCGCAAGCGCTGCCACCAGAACGAAGATCGACCGCCAGCCGAAGGCTTCGATGATGAGGCCCGACGCGATCGGTCCGAAGGCGAGGCCGATGCCGAAGCTGGTGCCGAGGAAAGAGAAGGCGCGCAGCCGCAATTGGCCCTCGAACTCCTGGGCAAGCGCAGAGGCGCCGCCGGCGAAGGCGGCGGCACTGCCGAGCCCTTGCGCAGCCCGAAGTGTATCAAACCAGAGGATGTCAGGCGCCAGCATCGCGCCCAGAGTGGCCAGGACATAAAGGCCGAGGCCAACTAGGAATATCCGCTTGCGGCCATGATTGTCGGCGAGCGCGCCTGATGCCATCAGGGTGGCGGCGAAGGTCAGCATGAAGGCATTGGTCACCCAGTTGAGCGCGATCGGGCTGCCGCCGAGATCGGCAGCAATACGGGAAAGTGCGACGGCCGGGCCGGTGAAGGTCAAGGGCATGGTCATGGCGGCAAGGCATACCGACAGCAGGACGAGCCATGGCGCGGCTGCGCCGTTTGGGGTCTTCGGGGTCATGGATTTTCCTATCTGAAGCAGGATCCGCCGGCCTGCCGCTGGGAGCGCGGCGCCGGTCTGACGAGAAGATAGGCCGGCGACATTTCCAGAAAAATGGTATTAAATCTCCAGATATAGCGGACTGAAACGCTCGAATGGAGAGATGCGATGGATCGCCTCAACGGCCTCCTGGCCTTTGCCCGCACGGCTGAGTTCGGCAGCTTCATCGCCGCCGGCCGAACGCTCGGCATCTCGGCTTCGGCCGTCGGCAAGAGTGTCGCCAGGCTCGAGCAGGACCTCGGCGTGCGGCTGCTTCAGCGCAGCACGCGCCGCATCGGCCTGACCGAAGAGGGCAAGCTGTTCAACGAGCGGGTGCGGCGCATCCTCGACGACATCGACGATGCCGAGGCGATGTTGTCGCGGACGCGGGAAACGCCGCATGGCCGGCTGCGCGTTTCAACCCCGATCGTCACCTATCACCTGCTGTTCCCGGTGCTGTCGGAGTTCATGGCTCGTTATCCGGAAATAGAACTCGACATTGATTTCAACGATCGCATCGTCGACCTCATCGACGAAGGCGTCGACATCGCGATCCGCAGCGGCGACCTGCCGGATTCGCGCCTCGTGGCGCGGCCGCTTGCGCCCTTCCGGCTGCTGTTGTGTGCAGCACCTTCCTACATCGAGCGGCACGGCAGCCCGAGCGGACCGGACGATCTCGTGAACCACTACGGCATACGCTTCCGCTTTCCCAACAGCGGCAAGCTCCAGGGCTGGCCCTTCATCGGCGGCAGCGCCGAGCCGCAGGTCCGCTCGATGCTGACCTGCAACAACACCGAGGCGCTGAAGGGCGCCACGATGGCCGGTCTCGGCATCAGCTCCATGCCCGATTTCCTGGTTCGCGAGGCGCTGCGCGACGGCAAGCTGCGCACGGTGCTGGACGACCATGTCGATGGCCGCGGCCAGTTCCGCTTGCTGTGGCCATCCAACCGCCATTTGTCGCCGAAGGTTCGCGCTTTTGTCGATTTCCTCCCTGACCGGCTTGCCGCGACGCTGAGCGGTTCGTAGTCCTTCGCGGCGCCGACGGCGATGACGACGACAGCAAGGAATAGCGCTGCCTTCAGTAAGTCGCGCGGCCGCCGGAGAGATCGAACGTTGCGCCAGTGGTGAAGGAGTTTTCGTCCGACAGCATGAAGGCGATCATCGCGGCCGCCTCTTCGACCTCGACGAAGCGGCCGCGCGGAACCTTGCCCAGCATGTAGGCGACCTGGGCCTCGGTCAGCTGTTCGAGGATGCGGGTGCGCGCCGGTGACGGCGTCAGCGCGTTGACGGCGATGTCGTGGCCGGCCAGTTCCTTGCCAAGCGATTTTGTCAGCGCGAGCACGCCGGCCTTGGCGGCGGAATAGGCGGCGGCATTGGGATTGCCCTCCTTGCCCGCGACCGAGGCGATGTTGACGATGCGGCCGTAGCCGCGCGCGATCATGCCGGGCACCAGGCGCTTGCAGCAGTAGAAAACGCCGTTGAGGTCGATGTCGATGATCTGGCGCCAGGCGGCAGGATCATAAACCGCCACGGTCGCCGCCGGTCCGGCGATGCCGGCATTGTTGACCAGCAGATCGACCGGGCCGAGCGAGCGCTCGGTCTCGGTGGCGGCGCTGTCGACGGCCTCGATCAACGATTGATCGCAGTGCAAAGCCTCGACCCGGCCGAGCGGGGCGAGTTCGGCGACGGCGTTCTTCATCGCAGCCTGGTCGACATCCCAGATGGCAACGCTGGCGCCCGACGATAGCACGCGCCGGGCCACGGCAAGGCCGATGCCTTGCGCACCTCCGGTCACCACGGCGACACGGCTGGAGAGATCGACGGCATTGACGCGACGGTTCATGGGCAATTTCCTCTTCCCTGGGTCTTTATTGCTCAGTCCCTGACGGCTCTCGCCACCAGCCGCGCTATGCTCGGCCCGGCGATGAGCACGACCAGGAAGCGGGCCGACTGCAGCGCCATGACGAAGGATATGTCGACGTTCTGCGCGGCGGCGGCGATGATGGCGACGCTGTCCATGCCGCCGGGGCTGGTCGCGAGATAGGCGGTCAACGGATCGATGCCGAGGACATGGCTGATCAGCCAGGCGAGACCGCCGCAGAAGGCGATCAGCACGACGATCGAGCCGACGATCTGCGGCAGCGCCCGTGTCGCGTGGCGCAGGATTGCCCGTGTAAAATTCAGCCCGATCGACCAGCCGACCATCGCATAGCTGAGCGCCAGCAGCCATTGCGGCAATTGTATTGCCACGCCGAAGCCGAGATGGACGATGGTGCCGAAAATGAAGGTGCCGAGGAAGAAGGGCGAGGGCAGCCGGCAAAGGCGACCGAGCAGGCCGCCGATCAGCGCCACGCCGAGCGTGGCGGCAAAGGCAGCCGGATCGATCGGCGGGAACCAGACGATAGCTGGGATTTCAACGCCTGAGGTGTCGACCCACATTTTGGCGACGAGCGCTGCTGTCATCGAGACAAAGATGACGCGCAGATACTGCATGAAAGCGACGAGGCGCTGGTCGGCGCCGAAGGCACCGGCCATCAGCACCATGGCGGTGGCGGCACCCGGCGACGACCCCCAGACTGCGGTGGTGCCGGGCAGAATGCGCCAGCGGCTGATCAGCCAGCCGAGCAGGCTGGACGCCGCTAACGTCGCCAGCACCACGACGAGGAACAGCGGCCATTCCTTGTAGAAAACCGAGAAGATGTCGGCCGAGATCGACGCCGCGACCAGACAGCCGACCACGGCCTGCGCGGCGGCGAACAGCGGCCGCGGCACGCGCACGGTGGCGCCATTGGTGCCGGCAAGGATCGCCGCCAGCATCGGGCCGATCAGCAGGGCGGCCGGCAGTGCGGCATATTCCAGCGCGCCGGCGAACAGCAGCGAGAAGATCAGCAGCACCAGCCACTGCCGAACCGGGCGCATGCGCGCCATGCGTTCGACGGCCGGCTGATCTGGCGAGGAGTCCATGTCGGGTCCTAGATCTGGAAGAGAAAAATGCGAACCCTGTCTCGGAAGAAATTCACGACCCCGAGCCCGCCCTCGGATGTCACTCGTTCTTGACAGCAGCCAGGCCGAAACCGCCGGCCGGATGGGTCTCGACCTGGAATTCGAAGCCGGCGATGATCGGCCGCGCCTTGGCGATCGCCGCCTGGACTTCCGGCAGCTGCAGCGAAGCCTTGTGGCTCGCGGCGTCGGTCCAAACTTCGGTCACCCAGATCGCGTCGGCATCGGCCGGATCGCGGGCGATGACATAACTCAGGCAGCCGGGCATGGCGCCGGTCGAGGCGAGCAGGACGTCCATGATCGCGTCGCGCTGGCCGCGCGCCGCCCGCATCTTGCCGATCAGTCCGTACATTGCCTTACGTCTCCCCTTCAAACCTCAGCAAACGCTCGCATGGCGTGCATGGTTGCGAGACGCAGTATGCAATTGACCGCTCAAGGCATCAACTGGCCACCATTCACCTCGATCACCTGGCCGGTGATGTAGCCGCTCAGCAGGTCCGAGGAGAGGAACAGATAGGCTCCGACGCAATCCTCCGCCGTGCCGGCGCGCCCTTGAGGAATGGTGGCGACCATGCCCTTCATCTGCTCGTCGGTGGAATAGCGCTCGTGGAATGGGGTCAGGACAGTACCCGGCGCCACCGCGTTTACGCGGATGCCGAAGCCGATCAGTTCCTTGGCCATGCCGCGGGTGACGTTGGAGACGAAGGCCTTGGCCGAGCCGTAGAGCCCTGCACCGCCGCCGGCGCCATTGCGCGCGGCGATCGAAGAGGTGTTGACGATGAAGCCGCCCTGCTTCTTCAGCCAGGGCATCGCCTTACGTGACGCCGTCAGCACCGAGCGTGCGTTGAGGTCCATCACCGCATCGTAATGCGCCTCGGTCTGCTCGGCATAAGGCACACGGCCAAGCATGCCGCCGGCATTGTTGACCAGCCCGTCGAGCCGGCCGAAATGTTGCGCGCTCTCCTCGACAACACGCTCGACATCGGCGGCAGCTGAGAAATCGCCCTGGGTGAGGAACACCTCGCCGCCGCCGTCGCGGATGGTCTTGGCCAGCTTCTCGGCCGCCTCGCGGCTCGAATTGTAGTGCAGCGCGACACGGCTTTTTTGCGCGGCATAGGCCAGCGCAAGGGCAGCGCCTATGCCGGTCGAGGCGCCGGTGACCAGCACCGCCTTGCCGGCAAGATCTGGGATGACAAGAGCGGTCGCGGCCATGGGCACTTTTCCTTCGGGATTTCTGCTCTCCCTTCGTAGGCTCACACCGGCCTTGCGTTCAAGTCCGTGGCGGCTCACGGCCTGAGATAGGCGTAGCCCTGGCGCTGCAGTTCGGCGAGCTTGACGACACCACCCTTGTCGGCGGCGTGGAAGCCCTCGAGCAGGTCGGCAAGGGTGATCTCCACGCCCTTCATAGTGTTGCCGCAAGCATGCGGCTCGAGGCCCTGCTGGACAAGGCCGGCGAAGCGTCCCGAAATCGCCGCCGATATGCCTTTCGACTTGAAGCCGGCAAGGGCTGGACCATGCACGACCAGCACGATCTCGACCTTGCCGCCAGTGCCTTCATAGTGGTTCTTGATGTTGCCGAGCACGAAATTGACCTTGTCGAGGTCGCTGAGGTGATAGGCGACCTTCGGCTTGTCCTCGGCGGCGGCCGCCTGGCTCAGTCCAAACAGGCCGGCGGCGCCGGCAAGACTGGCACGGAACATGTCGCGTCGGCGCATGGCATCCTCCTCCTGGCGCTCACCGCAAATTGCGTGGCTGTGGCCATGATCCTAGCATAAACTGACGCTACGTCCTGTCGATGCGAGGGAGGGGCACATGACGTTCATGAAGTGGAAGAATTTCGCTGGCGCTGGATTTGGCGCCATGCTGCTCGGCGCGCTTGCGGGTTCGGCCGTCGCCGACGATGCGCTGAAACTGCCCGAACTCAGCCCGAACGGCGCCGATGCCTGTTTCGGCCGTGTCTACGACGCAGCCCACCTCAAGGCGCATCCGAAGCAGAAGGTGGCGCGGATTTTCTTCCTCTATGGCCATGATCCGGTGAGCCGTCCGAACGAGGAACCGATGGCAAACGCCGATACCTCCTATAATGGCTTTCTCACCACCACCGTGCGTAGCGCCAAGACGCCGCAATGGGCCGGTGGCTGGTGCAATCACGAGTCCGAGGACGGCAAGTCAGGTCCGATCCGCTGCGGCATGGACTGCGACCGCACCATGGCCTCGCTGAAGCTCGATGACAAAGGACGCCTGATCCTCACCGATGTCTCATCCGACCTCTATCTCGACGCCGGATCGGAAGACGAACTCGGCGAAGCCGAATACGACCGGCAGGCGCTGGGCTCGGAAGACGACAATTTCCGCCTCGACCCGATGCCCGCCGCAACCTGCAAGGCTGAATTCGCCAAGATCGATCCGATCGATCCGGCGCTCGGCGCTCCCTTGCGGGAACGGCTGAAGCCGGACCAGCCTTTCTGTTTCGGGCGCGACTACGATGCCGCGCATCTCTCCTCGCATCCCGACCAGGTGACACAATCGATCCGCGTCTTCCGCGGGCCGGTCGAACTCGCGTCCTTTGCCTCAGGCGGCGATGTCGCCAACTGGCCCGACGGCGCCGACATCGCGGTTTCGGTGACCATCCGGAAGAACGGGGCCAAGATTACGCAGACCTATTCCTGCCAGGGCGAAGCGGACCAGTGGCGCTGCGCGGCCAGTTCGAAGATGAGCAATTTTGCCTGCGACATCGCGCAGAAGGAAATCTACCTCAAGCGCGGCGCCAACGGCACCATGATGCTGGCCAACCCCAACAGCAGCCTGGCGATCGTCGATCTGTGTTCGAAGGCGGCGGATGGCAAGACGGCGTCCGATGACAAGGTCTATCGGTTGGAGGCGATGCCGCAGTCTGCGTGTGCGCCGTAAACACCAACGCTTCGTCATCCACTGGCGGAGCAAGGAGCGAAGCGCCGCGGCGCAGACCCGAGGATCCATGCCGCGACTTCGAAGCGTTGCTTCGGTGCAGAATTCTGCTCCGTTGTATTCCTAGACGGAGGTAACGGCATGGATTCTAGGGTCTTCGCGACGGAGCTTCGCTCCTGCTTCGCCCTAGAATGACGAAGGAGGGAGGCGCCGGCTAATCTCCAACATTCGCGAAGCTAGCACCATCAGGCGAACGGCACCGCCGTCGTGCCTTTCGGCAGCTTTGCCTCGTCGTCAGGCTCGACATGGATGGTGACGCGCACGGAGGGGATTTCGGCTTTCAGCGCGTCCTCGATGCGGTCGCAGATCACGTGGCTGGCGCCGACTGTCATGTCGGCGTCGACGACCAGGTGGAATTCGATAAAGGTGGCGCGGCCGGCGATGCGGGTCTTGAGGTCGTGAACCTCCAGCGCGCCCTTGCAATTGGCCGAGATGATGTCGCGGATGTGCATGTGTTCGGTCGTGTCGACGGCGCGGTCCATCAGGCCGTTCATCGACGAACCGATGACGTGCCAGCCCTGCCACAGGATGTTGAGCGCAACGATGACGGCAAGTGCCGGATCGAGGATCTGCCAGCCGGTCAGGATCGCGCCGACGAGGCCGCCAAACACGCCGATCGAGGTCACCACATCGGTCATGATGTGATTGCCATCGGCAACCAGCGCCGGTGATTTCGCGGCGCGGCCGGCGCGGATCAGCGTCCAGGCCCAGAAGGCGTTGATGACGGTGGCGACGCCGTTGACAGCGAGGCCTTCCCAGGGCTGTTCGAGCGGCGTCGGCGTTTGCCATGAGCGCCAGACCTCGTTGAGGATCAAAAGCGCGGCGAGTACGATCAGCACGCCTTCCAGCACTGCCGAGAAGTACTCCGCCTTGTGGTGGCCGAACGGATGATCCTGGTCGGCCGGCTTGTAGCTGACCTGGATCGCCCAGTAGGCGGCAGCCGAGGCGATGACGTTGACGATCGATTCCAGCGCATCCGAATAGAGCGCGACGGAGCCGGTGACGTACCAGGCGGCAAGCTTGAGCGCGAGCACGACGAAGGCAACGACGATCGACCAGAAGGCAAGGCTGGCGATCCTTTGCCTGGCCGCTGCCTTTGCTGCGATCGCCGCCATGTTCTCGGTTGCCGCCATAGTCGCTAAGCGGCCTTTTCCTTGGCCTTGCGCGGCAGATGCGCAACGATGTTCTCGATGATGCGCATGCCGGCATTGTGGCCGAGCGTCATGATCGATTCCGGATGGAACTGCACCGCGGCGATAGGCTCCTTGCGGTGCTCGAAGGCCATGATGATGCCGTCCTCGGTCTCGGCGGTGACGATGAAGCCGTCGGGCAGCCGTACCGGATCGGCAAAGATCGAGTGGTAGCGGCCGACGGTGACTTCCTTGGGCAGGCCGGAGAAGATGATGCCGGGCTTGGAGACGCGGATGCGCGACGGCTTGCCGTGCATCGGCACGTGCAACTGCCGGAGTTCACCGCCATAGGCTTCGGCCAGCGCCTGCAGGCCAAGGCAAACGCCGAAGATAGGCAGGTCGCGAGCCCTGGCCTTCTTGATGGTGGCGGCGCAGTCGAAATCCTTTGGCGTACCCGGTCCGGGTGACAGCACGACGAGGTCAGGTTTCAGCCGTTCGAACACTTCCTCCGGCACCGGCGTGCGGACGGTCGAGACATTGGCGCCGGTCTGGCGGAAATAGTTGGCCAGCGTGTGCACGAACGAGTCCTCGTGGTCGACGAGCAGGATGTTGACGCCGTCGCCGACGCGCGCGGTGGTGCGTTCGGTGCCGGCGGCGTTGCCTAATTTGGCGTCGCGAATGGCGGAGAGCATGGCGGATGCCTTCAGTTCGGTTTCGGCTTCTTCTTCCTCGGGGATGCTGTCGAAGAGCAGCGTGGCGCCGGCGCGCACCTCGGCGATGCCGTCCTTGATGCGGATGGTGCGCAAGGTCAGGCCGGTGTTTATGTCGCCGTTGAAATTGACCATGCCGATGGCGCCGCCATACCAGGCGCGCGGGCTCTTCTCGTTCTGTTCGATAAAGCGCATGGCCCAGAGTTTCGGCGCGCCAGTCACGGTGACCGCCCAGGCATGGGACAAGAAGGCGTCGAAGGCATCCATGCCTTCGCGCAAGCGCCCTTCGATGTGATCAACAGTGTGGATCAGGCGCGAATACATTTCGATCTGGCGGCGGCCGATGACACGCACCGAACCCGGATCACAGACCCTGGATTTGTCGTTGCGGTCGACATCCGAGCACATGGTCAGCTCGGATTCGTCCTTCTTGGAGTTGAGCAGCTTCAGGATCTGCTCGGAGTCGGAAATGGCGTCGTCGCCGCGCTTGATGGTGCCGGAGATCGGGCAGGTCTCGACCCGGCGGCCATTGACGCGCACGAACATTTCCGGCGAGGCACCGATCAGATACTCGTTTTCGCCGAGATTGATGAAGAAGGAATAGGGCGAGGGGTTGATCGATTTCAGCTTGCGCGAGATTTCGGAAGGTTGCGTCTCGCAGCGCTCGTAGAACATCTGGCCGGGCACGACCTCAAACAGGTCGCCGCGCTTGAAGGAGTCCATCGCCTTGCGCACCAGATTGGCATATTCGCCCGGCTCATGGTCGCCGCGCGGCGGGATGCGGTCGGCGGTCTTGAACGGCTCGGCGATTTCGTCGCGCGCCAGGCCCTCGGTCGAAAACCCTTCGCCGGAATAGTCGTAGCGGTCGGTCCAGGCCTTGGTCGAGTAATGGTCGACGACCAGGATCTCGTCGGGCAGGAACAGCACCAAGTCGCGCTGGCTCTGCTTGCGTTCGAGCGTGTAGTCGACCGGATCGAACTGGAACGCGAGGTCGTAGCCGAAGGCGCCGTACAGGCCGAGATTGGCGTCTTCTTCGGTCTTGAACAAAGCGGTGATGGCGCGCAGCACAGTGAAGACAGAGGGAACGCGGCTGCGCTCTTCCTCGGTGAAGACGCGGCCGGGCTTGGCGACGTCGAGGCGAATGAGGGTCTTCGAGGTCTCGGTGATCGTCACCTCGGCAAGGCCGGCAAGCGTCTTACCGATAACCGACAGCAGCACCTCGCCGCGCCCGTTCAGAGCCTCGATGCGCATGGCGCGGCCGCGCGCGGAAATCACCAGCGGCGGATCGATGATGGCCGTATCCCAGCGCGTGTAGCGGCCGGGATATTCATAATTCGAGGAAAACACCGCACCCCGGCGCGAATTCAGCCCGTCGACATAGGCGTCGATGGCTCCGGCATAGGGCTTGTCGTGACGATCGCGGGTGATGGTGACGCCACCCGCGGTCACGAAGCGTTCCGCGCCGTTTTCCAGAACCTTTATCGTCGTCATTGCCGTCTCCATCTGGCTTGTTGGGCAACGGACCCGGGACTGGCTTTGAAAAAACAAATGGCCGCCCGGACATTCCGTTGCGGCCACCTTCTATTTTCACGCGCACGCGTTCGAACAGGCCGCTGTCAGCGAGCCCACCACCAAATGGTCTTGATCGAACGCATGTTCATGGGCGAAATCCATAGCGGCGAAAAGCCGGATGCGCAACAGGTTTGAAAGGCCTGTTTGTGGCCGCCGCTTCCGCGGCCCATGGCACATCGCCAAGGCCGGAGGGCGTGCCTAGACTACCCGTCCAACACCGAGAAAGACGGGAAAGATAGCAAATGACCGACCAGATCGAGCGCGCACGCACATTCCACGCCCTTCACGTCAAGGGCAACCCGATCGTTCTCTACAATGCCTGGGATCCGGGCTCGGCCAAGATCGTCGAGAAAGCGGGGGCCAAGGCCATCGCCACTGGAAGCTGGCCGGTGGCAGCCGCCTTCGGCTATGCCGATGGCGAGAAGATTCCTCTGGAATTGGCGCTGGACAACATCAGGCGCGTCGTCGCGGCGGTCGACCTGCCGGTGACCATGGACCTCGAAGGCGGCTACGGCGTCGAACCAGAGGTCGTCGCTCAGACAGTGACGCGTGCCTTGCAGGCCGGCGCCATCGGCTTCAATTTCGAGGACCAGATCGTCGGCGGCGCCGGCCTGCACGACATCGCCGTACAGGTGAAGCGGATCGAGGCGGCAGCGGCGGCGATGAAGGCTTCCGGCATTCCCGCTTATCTCAACGCCCGCACCGACATCTTCCTCAAGGCCAAGCCGGATGCGCATGACAAGGCGCTGCTCGACCAGACGATCGAGCGCGCGAAGGCCTATGAAAAGGCCGGCGCGAGCGGCTTCTTTGCGCCGGGTCTTGGCGACGAGGGGCTGATCGAGGCACTCTGCAGCGCGACTGCGCTACCGGTCAACATCATCGCGCTGGCGCATGTGCCGCCACGCCAGCGGCTGGCCGAACTCGGCGTCTCACGCATCAGCCACGGGCCTGTGCCTTACCGGCAGATGGCCGAATGGCTGGAGGCCAAGGCGCGGTTGGCCATTTCGGGATAGTGGTGCTGCATAGGGCAGCCGTTTGGGGATAGGGCGGAAGCCCCGACTTCGTCATCCCAGGGCGAAGCAGGAGCGCAGCTCCGTCGCGGAGACCCTGGGATCCATGCCGGGACTTTAGCCGTGGAGTGCAGCGAAGCAGAATTCCGTACCGCTGCGGGGCTCAGATGTAACGGCATGGATTCCAGGGTCTGCGCTGCGTCGCTTCGCTCCTTGCTCAGCCCTAGAATGACGAAGTTTCCTTAGTCCTCCAGCGTGCCTGACCTCGCGTCGGCGCTTTTCTTGTCGCCGACCAGCTTCAAGAGGTCCTCGCCGGCGCGGATGATGCGGCGCGAGCGGCGGGTCAGGATGACGCCGTCCTGCGGCGCCATTACCTCCGTACGGCCGCCGGCCTCGCCAGGTGTATGGACGATTGTGGCGAGGCGTGCGCCTTTGGAAACGCGGTCGCTGGGCTTCACGTCGTAGAGCACGGCACCCGCCCGGGGTGCCGGCATCATGTCGATGTTTTCCAACGGCGCGACGAAACCAGTGAAAGGACCGGGTGCGGCCAGGGCCGGGTCGGCGATCACGCCGCGCGCCACCAAAAGCCGGTAGAGCCCTTCGGCATCGGATGCGGCCAGCTCGCCGTCGACATCGAGCATGCCGCGATATTCGACCGTGGTGGCGACGCGCCGCTCGAACTTCGCCACGTCGGCGGGGACGTTCTGGTAGGGCATGATCGTGGCGCCCTCGAAGGTGCCGGCGCTGTCTTCGCTCCACAGCACCACCGCATCGATGCCCATGGCGGCGGCGCAATCGGCCATTGCCGGCCACAGGCTGGTGTGGACGTAGAGATAGGCCAGCCCTTCATCGTCACAATGCAGATCAAGCACGATGTCGTGGCCGATGGAAAGTTGCAGCAGCCGCGTCTTCAACTGCTGGTCGGCGGTGCCGAACGTGGTGTCCGGCAACAGTGCGGCATCAGGCGCGGCAAGCAGCGGAAAGGCACGGTTGAAGTTGGTGCGGGTGCCGAGATGAAAGCGGCCCTGATGTTCGCCGAAATGATATTGCGCGCGGCCGATCGGGTTGGCCCAGGGCACGACCGTGATGTTGCCCCTGATGCGCCCCTCGGCCTCGGCCCTGTTCAACGCCGGCATCAATGCGTCGATGGCGACGACGCCCGGCAATTCGCCGGCATGGAGTGCCGACTGCAGATAGGCAGAGGGCGCTGCCTTGTCGGCGCCGGTGAAGTGGAATGCCGGGAATTCGTAGAAAACGCCTTCGCTGTCGCCGGCAATGCGTTCGATCGATTTCTGCATGGGATGCCTCCAGGAAAAGAGGCAGAACACATGCACGTTTGCCGTAGGGCTGTCGATTGGTCCAGTTCGCGCCGCCATGGGCGCAATGGAATTATTCGGCGGCAGCCTGAACAGCCACCGGCGCTGATCGTTCGAGCGCCTGCGAGACAACGGCCACGCTAACGGCCAGCAGCGCGAGTACCGCGCCTACCAACGGCAGATGGGCATAGGAGACGCCAGCGGAAAGGGCCACGCCGCCGATCCAGGCGCCGCTGGCATTGCCGACATTGAAGGCGCCCTGGTTGAGCGTGGCGGCAAGGTTCGGTCCTTCGGACGCCGCCTCGACGACACGGATCTGCAGCGGCGGCACGACGACGAAGATCAGCAGACCCCACAGGAAGACGACGCCGATGGCGACGCTGGCGATGGCGCCGAACTGCATGAAGCCGACAAACAGCACCGCCATCAAAAGCAGCGTGCCGATCACCGTCGGCATCAATTTCCAGTCGGCCAGCCGGCCGCCGATGATGTTGCCTATGGTCATGCCCGCGCCGAACAGCAGCAGCACCCAGGTGACCGCGGAGGTCGACAAGCCGGAGACCTCGGTGAGATAGGGCTTGATGTAGGTGAAGACGGCAAACAGGCTGGCCGAGGCCAGCGAGGCGATCAGCATGGCGAGCCAGACCTGCAGCTTGCCCAACACGCGCAGTTCGCCGCGCAGGCCGCCACCGCTCGGTTCAGCGACGTTGGAGGGCACCAGCCAGGCGATGGCGGCGACCGAGATCAGGCCGATGCCGACCACTGCGAAGAAGGTGGAGCGCCAGCCGAACGCCTCGCCAAGCGCGGTGCCGGCCGGAACGCCGAGAATGTTGGAGAGCGTCAATCCCGCGAACATCATCGCCATGGCGCTGGCGCGCTTGTTGCGCGGCACAAGGCTCGCGGCAACCACAGAACCGATGCCGAAGAAGGCGCCGTGGCCGAAAGCGGTGAAGACACGTGCCGCCATCAGGAGCCAGTAGTTGGGCGCGATGGCGCAGAGGAGATTGCCGACGACGAACATCGCCGTCAGCGCGACCAGCACCGGCTTGCGCGGCAAATGCGCGGTGGCCATGGCGACGATCGGCGCGCCGAAGACGACGCCCAGCGCATAGCCGGTGACCAGCAGACCGGCCGAGGGGATCGACACGCCGAGATCGGCGGCAACCTCCGGCAGCAGGCCCATAATGACGAATTCGGTGGTGCCGATACAGAAGGATGCAATGGCAAGCGCAAGGATCGGCAAAGGCATGGAAAGTCCAGACTGAATCGGTTCAATTCAGACTGAACGAGAAGCCGTGCCGCGCGCAATGCACATTGCTGCAATGCACCAATGCAGAAAGCGCGGAGCTTGACGTAGAGTTACGTCAGGCGAGCGGCTTCAGCTCCTGCGCGATGGTCGGCAGCAGTTCCGAGACGTTGGGATGGATATGCACAGCGCGCGCCAGCGTGTCGACCGGCGCCTTGGCGTACATCAGGTCGAGCACGCAGTGCACGGCTTCGTCGCCACCAGGGCCGAGCACGGAACAGCCGAGGATCTCCCTGGTGTCGGCATCGACCAGGATCTTCATGAAACCTTGCGTCTCGCCTTTTTCGACGGCGCGGCCGACGCGGGTCATCGGCCGCTGGCCGACCAGCGCCTTGCGCCCGGACTTTCTCACCGCCGCCTCGGTCATGCCGCAGCGGCCGAGCGGCGGATCGATATAGAGCGCATAGGCCTCGATGCGGTCACTGACCTTGCGTGGATCGTTGTCGAGCAGGTTGGCAGCGACGATCTCAAAGTCATTATACGAGGTGTGGGTGAAGGCGCCCTTGCCGTTGCAGTCGCCCATCGCCCAGATGCCAGGCACGCTGGTGCGCAGCTGATCGTCGACGGTGACGAAGCCGCGCAGATCGACCGCGACGCCAGCCTTGTCGAGGCCGAGATCGTCGGTGTTGGGGGTGCGGCCGAGCGCCAGAAGCACATGCGAGCCGACCACCGGAGGCTTGCCGGCTGAGAAGCTCACGTCGATGTCGTTGCCCTGCTTGGCAAAGCGGATGTCGTCGGCGCCGACATGGACCGCTATGTCTTCGTTTTCGAGGATCGACAGGATGGCAGCCGAAACGTCCTCGTCCTCGCGGCCGGTCAGCCGCGGGCTCTTCTCGATGACGGTGACTTCGCTACCGAAGCGGCGGAACATCTGGGCGAATTCGAGTGAGATGTAGCTGCCGCCGACGACGATGAGATGGCGCGGCAAAATTTCGAGATCCATCATCGAGGAATTGGTGAGGTAGTCGATGTCGTGGATGCCGGGCAGGTCGGGCACCGAAGCGCGGCCGCCGGTGTTGAGGAAGATTTTTTCAGCGGTCAAAAGGTCGTCGCCGACGCGGACCGTGTTGGCGGATTCGAAGCGCGCATGGCCGCGATAGAGGGTGCAGCCCTTCATGCCGGCGATCCAGGTCTCCAGATTGGTGCGGGAGTCATTCGTGACCTTGTCCTTGCGCGCCTTGATCACCTTGTAGTCAACCCCGACAGGGCCGGAGAGCGTCACCCCATAGTCCGCCGCGCGCCGCGCCAGATGCGCGGCATAGGCGCTGGCAACCATGGTCTTGGTCGGCATGCAGCCGGTGTTGACGCAGGTGCCGCCGATCAGCTTGCGCTCGATCAGCGCCACGCTCATGCCGGCTGAGGTCAGCCGACCGGCGAGCGATGGGCCGGCCTGTCCGGCGCCGATGACGATGGCGTCGAATGTCCTTGCCGTCATGCCACCGCCGCCACGATCAGCAGGCCGCCGATGATCGCTACCGCGTCCTCGATGAGAGCGGCAGGCAAATCCTTGCCGAAGGCGGCTGCCAGCCGGCCGCGCGCTTCGGCGCCGCCATACGTGCCGATGACCGCGCCGATGGCGCCGGCGATCAGGCTGCCAATGGTGGAACCGGCGGTGGCGCCGATCACCGCACCGCTGAAGGCGCCCATGAGGATGCGAGCGCCGAACTGCTGCGGCACCTTGCGGCTCGGCGTCGAGGGCAGCTGGTCGGTGATGAGTTCAACGATGGCCAGGATGGTGAAGATGCCGACGGCGGCCCAATGGCCCATGAAACTTGCCCAGGTGCCGGCGACAGGCAGCCAGCCGAGATAAGCGCCCCAGGCGACCGCGGCCGGCGCGGTCATGGCGCGAAGACCGGCGATGATGCCGATCAGAAGTGCAAGCAGGTAAAGCATGTAGATCCCCTCAGAACCTCGGACGGCCCGCGCGGCAAGCTAGCATAGGCCGGGCATTTGGCCAGCGGGGTTTTCCCCGGCGGAGGATTATGCTTTGGCAGGAGATCAGATTGGAGGCGTGGCCATGTCCGCAAGCGAACGCACGAAAATGATTGCAGGCGAGTGGTACACCTGCATCGACAACGATCTGGAAGCGCTGCGGGTGATCGCGCGCGATGCGGTGTTCGAGCACAATACGCTGTCGCCCCGGCAGCGCGGCAATATCGGTCCGGCGTTATCGGCGCTGCTCGGCAGCGCTGGCGAGCGTGCCCGCATCGAGGCGCCGTTCCATTGCGCCTACGGTTTCAACATCCATCTCGGCGAGGGCGCCTTCCTCAATGCCGGCTGCACCATCCTCGACACCGCTCCGGTGCGCATCGGCCAGCGGACGTTGCTTGGTCCCAATGTGCAGATCTACTGCGCCGAGCACCATAAGGAGGCCGCAGGTCGCCAGGCGGGGTTGGAGATCGCCAGGGCGGTCACCATCGGCGACAGCGCCTGGATCGGCGGCAGCGCCATCATCCTCGGCGGCATCAGCATCGGCGATGGCGCCATCGTCGGCGCCGGCGCGGTGGTGACGCGCGACGTGCCTGACAACACGACGGTGGTCGGCAATCCTGCCCGAGCGGTCAAGCGCGGCTGAATGCGCGTCCGCCGATGATCAATGAGACAGGGCGGACATCGCCTGCTCGCCGGTCCGCCTGGAGAATTCGCGCCGGTATTGGGCCGGCGAGGTTCTGAGTCGTGCGGCGAAATGCTGGCGCAGCGAGGTGGCGCTGCCGAAGCCGGCTTCGAAGGCCACCATGTCCATCGATTTCTCGGTCGCCTCCAGCAGACGTTGCGCGAACTCGATGCGCTGGCCGGCCAGCCATTCGCCAAAGCTGGTGCCGATCGATTTTTGGAAACGGCGGGTGAAGGTGCGCCGGGTCAGGCCGGCGGCCTCGGCCACGCGGTCGAGGCTGTGCGTTTCACCTAATGTTGCCCGCACCGTGTCGAGCGCCTGGGTGAAGCGGTCGGTTGCCGGGGTTTTCGCCAGCGGGCGCTCGATGAATTGCGCTTGGCCGCCTTGGCGGTGCGGCGAGAGCACAATGTGCCTGGCCAGCCGCAACGCTACTTCGGCGCCATAGCGGGCGCGCACGATGTGCAGGCAGCAGTCGAGCCCAGCGGCGACACCGGCCGAGGTGACGATGTCGCCATCATCGACATAGAGCACGTCGGCGTCGACTTCGATGTCGGGATGCAGCGCCTGTAACCGGTCGGTGGAGGACCAATGCGTGGCCGCCCGCCGGCCGGCAAGCAGCCCGGCGGCGGCAATGGCAAATGTGCCGAGGCAGAGGCCGACGATCAGCGCGCCGCGCCGGTGCGCGCGCGAAAGCGCTTCGAGGAGCGAGGTGGGAAGCGGGGCGTCGAGATCTTTCCAGCTGGGAATGATGATGATGTCGGCAGCGTCGAACGCCGAGAGCCCATGCGGAACAGCGATCGTCAGCCCGGCATCGGTGTGGATGGGTCCATCGTCGAGCGCGCAGACGCGAAAGTCGAAACGCGGCAGACCGAGCTTGGTGCGGTCGGTGCCGAACACCACGCATGGGACCGAGAGGTGGAACGGGCTGATGCCGTCAAAAGCGAGGACGGCGATGATGGGGTCGGTCATGGTCGGTTCCAGCAAGAGAGCGGATTGTCCCAATTCTTTCGAACGATGTCAATCGGGCCACTTTTGGCAACCGGGCGATCCGCCTATTTTCAGCCCGTCCCATTCAAGCCCGAAAGGAAACTCCATGTCCGCCAACACCACGCCGCGCCGCGCACTTATCGTCATCGATGTCCAGAATGATTATGACGGCGGCAACCTCGCCATCCAGCATCCGCCGTTCCGCGACAGCGTGGTCAATGTGGCGCGCGCCATGGATGCCGCCGCTGCCGAAGGCGTGAAGGTGGTTGTCGTCAAGCAGATGGCGCCGGAGACGTCGCCGATCTTCGCCAAGGGCAGCCATGGCGGAGAACTGCATCCCGAGATCGCCAGGCGAGAGCGCGACCACTATGTCGAAAAGTCGCTACCTAGCGCCTTCGCCGGCACCGATCTTGAGGAATGGCTGCGCGCCAACGCCATCGATACGATCACGGTGATCGGCTACATGACGCATAATTGCGATCTGTCGACCATCATCCACGCCGCGCATGTCGGCTTTGCGGTCGAATTCCTGTCCGACGCCACCGGCTCGCTGCCTTACGCCAACAGCGCCGGTTACGCCTCGGCCGAGGAGATCCACCGGGTGGTGACGGTCATCCTGCAGTCGCGCTTTGCAGCCGTGCTCGACACCGCCGAATGGATCGATGGCCTGAAGACGGGCGCCCTGCCCAAGCGCGACACGATCTATGCCTCCAACCAGCAGGCGCTGGCGCGCAACGCGGCGTAACGCCCTGGAAACAAAAAAAGGCGCCGCATCGCTGCGGCGCCTTTTTTCGTTGAGACTGTAAGGTCCTAGAACAGGCCTTCGATCTGACCTGCTTCGTTGAGGAAGATCTTTTCCGAGGACGGCGCCTTGGGCAGGCCCGGCATGGTCATGACCTCGCCGCAGATCACGACGACGAAGCCGGCGCCCGCCGACAGCCGGACCTCGCGCACCGGCACGGTGTGGCCGGTCGGCGCGCCGCGCAGGTTCGGGTCGGTCGAGAAGGAATACTGGGTCTTGGCCATGCAGACCGGCAGCTTGCCGTAGCCGGCCTGTTCCCAGGCGTGCAACTGGTCGCGCACCGACTTGTCGGCGATCGCCTCGGAGCCGCGATAGATGCGCTGGACGATGGTGTTGATCTTCTCGAACAGCGGCATGGCGTCGGGATAGAGCGGCGCAAACTGTGACGCCCCGGATTCGGCCAGCGCCACCACCTTGTTGGCGAGGTCCTCGATGCCGGCCGATCCCTTGGCCCAATGCTTGCACAGGATCGCTTCTTCGCCCATCGAGGCGACGTAGTCCTTCATCGTCTGGATTTCAGCGTCGGTGTCGGAATAGAAGTGGTTGATGGCAACCACCGCCGGCACGCCGAACTGGCGGATGTTCTCGATGTGACGGCCAAGATTGGCGCAGCCCTTCTTCACCGCCTCGATGTTTTCCTTGCCGAGGTCTTCCTTCTTGACGCCGCCATTCATCTTCATGGCGCGCACGGTGGCGACGATGACCGCGGCCGCTGGCTTCAGGCCCGCCTTGCGGCACTTGATGTCGAAGAATTTTTCGGCGCCGAGATCAGCGCCGAAACCGGCTTCGGTGACGACATAGTCGGCGAGCTTCAGCGCCGTCGTGGTGGCGACGACCGAGTTGCAGCCATGGGCGATGTTGGCGAACGGGCCGCCATGGACGAAGGCCGGGTTGTTTTCCAGCGTTTGCACCAAATTGGGCTGCATGGCGTCCTTCAGCAGCACGGCCATGGCGCCGTCGGCCTTGAGGTCGCGGGCATAGACGGCCGACTTGTCGCGGCGATAAGCGACGATGATGTCGCCGAGGCGCTTTTCCAGGTCCTTCAGGTCGGTGGAAAGGCACAGGATCGCCATGACTTCCGAGGCGACGGTGATGTCGAAGCCGCCTTCGCGCGGGAAACCGTTGGCGACGCCGCCGAGCGAGCAGATCATCTCGCGCAGCGCCCGGTCGTTCATGTCCATGACACGGCGCCAGACGACGCGGCGGGTGTCGATGCCGAGCTCGTTGCCCCAGTAGATGTGGTTGTCGATCAGCGCCGAAAGCAGATTATGCGCCGTGGTGATGGCGTGGAAGTCGCCGGTGAAGTGGAGGTTCATGT
Organism: Mesorhizobium neociceri; assembly: GCF_013520985.1. GTDB lineage: Bacteria > Pseudomonadota > Alphaproteobacteria > Rhizobiales > Rhizobiaceae > Mesorhizobium > Mesorhizobium neociceri. Next base: position 47,571 of record NZ_JACDTY010000022.1, read on the forward strand.
CCTCCATCGGCACGACCTGCGCATAGCCGCCGCCGGCGGCACCGCCCTTGACGCCGAAATTCGGGCCGAGCGAAGCTTCGCGGATGCAGACGATCGCCTTCTTGCCGATGCGGTTGAGACCGTCGCCGAGGCCAACCGTCGTCGTCGTCTTGCCTTCGCCTGCCGGCGTCGGGTTGATTGCGGTGACGAGGATCAGCTTGCCGTCCTTGTTGCCCTTCACCGACTTGATGAACTCGGCAGATATTTTCGCCTTGTCGTGGCCATAAGGCAGAAGGTGCTCGGTCGGGATGCCGATCTTGGCGCCGATCTCCTGAATCTGCTTTTTCTTGGCGCCGCGCGCGATCTCGATGTCGGACTTCACTTCGGCCATGACGGCTTTCCTTCGGATTGGACGGTGGACGGGACGGGGTTGATGACTGTGGTCGTCGCAGGCAATTCGAAACGGCCGTTAGGCGCGCGGGCATGTTCTAACCCTGTCGCTGCCGCGGCGTCAACTTGCATGCAACTATGTTTCCTATGAAGAAAGTGTCTCCGCGGCCGGGCCGACCTGCCGTCGGTTCTTCCTGGCTCCGTTGCCGCGCCGTATAGAAGCCAGAGGATGCGACATTGCGCCGTCTCAAAACAGCCGCGCAATGCACGGAATGCGACAGAGGCGACGGCGCAAATTCGCCATCGCTATGCCTAAAGCGCAATGCGCTTTAGGCAATTATTCTTGTGCATGTCGTTATCCCAAAACCGGGACCACTTTGGGCGACATGCATCGAGCGACTGACGTTACTGCGTCAGGACGTTGCTGATCTCGACCATGTTGGAGCGCACCCGAAGCACATAGAAACCCATCGTCGTCAGGTGGGTCGGCATGATCCAGCCGTCCTCGCGGCCATTGGCGATGATGAAGGGCTGGATGCGCAGCGCCGAGACGAATTGCGCATCCATCGTGTCCCATAGATTGCCGAGATGCTTTTCCTTGATGACGTCCTCGAAATCGGCCTGGGCGCCCTTCATCAGGCCGTAATAGGCGTAGAGCTGGCCATAGGCGAACCAGAAACGGTCATCGGCGCGGAAGTCGAACCAGCCATCGTTGTGGTTCTCGGCCCGCTCCTTGAGGATGGCCGAGGTCGAGCCGATGTCGGAGGAGATGCGGTCGATATACTGCTTCAGATTGTCGGCGCGGGCGTCGAACGTCGCCTGGCAGGTGGCAAGGCGGGCGTTGAAGGAGCGCAGCTTGTTGACGGCATCGCGATAATAGCTCGGCGTCGGCGTCTTGGGCCCGAACGGGTTCAGGCCGAAATACCAAGTGTATTCGTCGAACTGCAGATTGCCGCGCGCGTCCTGCAGGTCGGCGTCGATCTGCGAGGTCGTGCGCACACGGCCGAGATTGTCGGCAAGCTCGGTCGCGGTGCGGCGCACCGCCTGGTTGATACCGCGCTGGAACGAGGCCTTGTTGTCCATGAACGGCGTATGATCCCAGTCGACGCCGAACAGGCCGAGCTTGTAGAGGATCATCGACGAGATCCAGGCATTCTGGTTGACGTTGAAGTCGGTCAGGTCGGCCGCTACCTGGGCGATGCCCGAATTGCCGCAGGTTTTGGCGGTCTCGGTGCCGGCGCCTGCCGCGACCTGTTCGCCGGCCGAAATGTTGCGGTTCTCGAAGGTGTATTTGTCGACGTAGTTGGGGTCGAACTTGTTCCACCACTGGGTGGCGTAGAAGAAGTTGGCGTAGAGGCCGATCAGCACCAGCAGAGCCAGGCCGACCACCGCCTTCAGGATCCAGCCGCGCTGCGTGTACCAGCGCCCGGCCCACATGAACGGCCACAGGATCACGCCGATGACCAGGCCGATGCCGCGGCCTATCCACTGGAAGATGCGGGTGAAGAAATTCACGATCGGATCAAGCATGGCTCACGTCACCCCTCAGCATGATGCCAAAAAGTTGCAGACTTTTTGGACAACATCATGCGCCAAAACAATAAGTTAGAACGAAATGACGGCTCATTTCGTTCTAGTCAGTCAGGCCGTAAAGGCGCGTGCGAAACGCCACCTTGTCCTTCAAATATGTGGTTTTCAGAACGTCCACAACATGCGATCGCCAGGCGTCGCTGAAGCCGTCATAGTCCTTGTAGAAGCCGGGCTTGTTGAAGACGTAGCGCGAGACGAAGTCCTGCGGCACGAAATCCGAGATCAGCTGGTTGGTCAGCCAGGCGTCGGGATGGTCGGGCTTGCCGCGCACGACGAGGAAGCGCTGGCGCGGCGGGACATCCTCGATTTTGAGATGGCCGAGCTGGGCGATCTCGCGCTTGGCGGCGTTGAGGAAAGGAAAATTGCCGTCGCTGGTGATCAGGTCGGCATGGCCGTGGATCCAGGTCTGCAGCCAAACCTTGTCGACGTCGGTCAGATTGCGGTTCGGCTCGGTGTCGCGGATGAGGGAGCGCACGACCATCTCGGCGCGATGCTCGAGATAACCCGAGCTTTCGACCCATGACGCCCGCGGCAGTTCGATACGGCCGGTGCTGGCGAGGAACTTGAACACCTTGTCGGCATCGTTGATCGAGAGATAGCTGACCTGCCAGGGACGCGAACGGCGAAAGCCTGGTGCGGCCGGATCGCTGATGACCGTCGTCATGTCGGGGTCGACGAAGACGTAGAGCCCGCCGAAATGGCTGGTCCAATAGGCGTTGTGGCGGAAGATCACCTGGTCGGGCACCAGCGCGTTCTCGCGGATGTCGCCGCACACCTTCGCCAGCTCCACCATGCGGGTCAGCATGGCGTTGTCGCGCCAGGCGTGCGGCTCCTGCTTCAGCCGGTCGACCAGCTTGCCGAGCTCGGCGGCCTTGCCCAGCACGTCCTCGGCCGACAGCACCTTGAACTCGACCTGGCTGATAGACAGCAGGTCCTCGATGTCGTTGACCAGCGGAACGGAATCCTCGATCTCGCCGTAGATGACGTCCTTGATGGTCAGCGCATCGATAGCGCGCTGGTTCTTGGACATGAACTCGAACATCAGCTGCGAGGTGTTGGAAAAGGCGGTGTGCACCACCGGCAGCTCGATCTGCGACGGCGTCAGGATGATGAAGCGGCGGTTGACCTCATTGGGATCGAGATAGTCGTAATCGCCGCATTCCTCGGCCACTTCAGGCGAGAAGCCGGTGCGGTCGATCTGGAAGCTCTTCAGCTTGGTCGGCTTGAGGCCGAAGGCAACAAGCGCCTTGTTGTAGCGCTGGATGAGATGCGACTCGTCGACAGTGAGCAGCCGGCCGTAGATGAGCTCGTTGTCGCGCAGAAGGTCGGGTTTTTTATGGGCGCTCATCCTGCCTTCTCCCCGTTCACGGGGAGAAGGTGCCCGAAGGGCGGATGAGGGGCGCGAGCCTTCCTTCTCCCCTTGTGGGAGAAGGTGGATCGGCGCGCAGCGCCGAGACGGTTGAGGGGTGTTGGAAGGATCGCCGTCCTTGCCAAGCTGGAACACCCCTCATCCGTCGCCTTCGGCGACACCTTCTCCCACAAGGGGAGAAGGGGGCGTCGGCGTGCTTCACGCATTCCAAAGCCCCTTCTTCTTCATCTCCTCCATCTCACGACCCGCGCGTTCACGCAGCCGGGCGTCGCGCAGCAGTTTCTCCACCGCGGCGTCGTCGGATTTGTCGGAATAGCGGAATTCGCTGTCGGCGTAGCGGTTGATCTCCTGCATGACCATGTCCATCGAGAACGGTCCGCGCAGTTCCTCGATCATGGCTTTCTTCTCGTCGTAGCCCTTGTGCATGAAGGCTTCCGGTTTCTCGAACCAGTCGTCGGGAAGCTCGATGTCCATGGCGCGCATCTTGATGGCGTCGGTGACGTTCTTGATGGCGCGGCCGGTGAAGCGCGGTTCGGCGTCCTTGATCAGGTGCAGATAGGTGCCGATGTCGGCCATCGATTTCGGCGCGCCATTCTCCTTCATGTAGCGCTCATAGACCTTCATCAGCCCGTCTTCCTGCGGCTTCTCATGCTCCTCATAGGCCTCGGTCACGGCGCGCTCGATTTCCTGCGCGGCGTAAAGCTTGTGGTCGCCGAGCGGGATCTTGTGGTTCTTGCCGGCGAGCAGCACGAAGATGTCGATATAGTCGTCGCGGCTCTGCGGACCATCGACCAGCCAGCGGGCGCCGGCGCGCTGGCGCAGCGCGTCGTCGACATTTTCTGGATAGTTGGAGAACATGCCGAACGAGCAGTTGCCGCGCACCACCGTGCCGGCGCCGGCAAAGGCATCCATCAAGACACCGGTGATTTCCTGCTGGCCGGCCGAAGCGCGGTCGTCGGAGCGGCGTGCAGCCACCTGATCGATATCGTCGACGGTGCCGAAGCCGATGACGCGCGGGTTCAAGACATTGTTGATGAACTGACGGCAGTTCTGACCCGATTTGCCCTGGTAGGACGAAATCTGGTCGACGCCGAAATTCTCATAGGCGAAGGGATAGCCGGCGACCTGGCAATAGCCGTTGACGAGGCCGGCGATCATCTGGATCAGCGTCGTCTTGCCGGTGCCGGGCGCGCCATCGCCGATGAAGGTGAAGAGGAAACCGCCGAGCTCGACGAACGGGTTCAGCTCGCGCTCGAAATCATAGGCCATCAGCATCTTGGCGAGCTTGACCGACTGGTATTTGGCGATGTGGTTGCCGACGACCTCTTCCGGCTTCTTGAAGGTCATCACCAGCGGTTTCGAGCGCTTGCCGGGCGCGACGTCGAAGCCGTCGAGTGTAAAATCGTCTGCGTCGATGCGGATATGGGCGTTCTCGAACGGGCCGATGCCGTCGAACCGGCCTTTGCGCGCCAGCAGCCCGTCGATCGCGACGCGCGCGAAGGCACGCGCCCGGGTTGTCAGGTCGCCATCATCCTTCGATCCTGCAATCGCCTTGTCGAGACCGGCGACGATCGACTTCACGGCATCCTGCGGCGTGTCGAACAGGAAGTCCGGCTCGGGAATATCGTTGGGCGCCTCGCCGTCGCTGTCGATCAGCTGGAACAGATAGGAGGCAAGGCTGAAGGCTGAAACGTAAGCCGAGGCTGACAGAAGCTTCTTGAAGGTGGCGGCTTCGTCGCCTTCAAGCGGCGCGCGGGTGTTCTTGGCCTGCAGGCTTTCGAGGTCGGAGCCCTCGGCGAAGACGTCGGAAATGGCGAGCGCAATCGCCAAGCCGCGGCGGGCGCGAAACAACAGCGTGTGCTGCGGGATGCTCATCAGCTGGTCGTCGGGATGGATGGCGGCGACGGTCTTGGTCAGCTCGACCTCGCGCGTGCGGCGCACCGAGCCGACCGAGACGGTCGAGACGAAGCGGCGGTTGGTGCCGGCAAGTGCGGTACCGGATTCGCGCGAAGGGTCTTCGAGAACGACGACGCGGGTGATGAAGCTCTGCGCGGTGGCGCGGTGCTTTTCGATCGCCGCTTCCGGGATGGTGGTCAGGCCGGTGTCCATGAAGGATGCTCCGTGGTGTTACGGTCAGACGTCTGAGATGACCTGCCCGTTGGACAGGATGTGGACCTTGTAGCCGGAAAAGATCTTCTGTGCCTCGCCGGCGGCGTAGAGTGCCTGGTAGGCCTCGTGCGGGATCAGGGCGTGGTTCTCGTAGCTCGACACGCCCTGGCGCGCGGCCTCGAGATCGTCGGTGTTGATGAAGAATTCCTGCGTCGTCTTCTCGCTGGAAAACAGGCCCTTGCGGCCGGGTTTCTCGCCTTTGGAGTAAACCTCCTGGATGGTCCAGGTGAGCAGCCAGGCATTTTCAGGCTTGCGAACCTTGGCCAGCACTTCGGTCACCGTCGAATTGTTGTCGGTAATGCCCGCGGAATAGAAGGGGCCAAGCACGACGCGGCGCAACTGCTTGGGGTGCAGCGGCTCGAAATCCTTGTCGAGATTGACCGCAATCGTCGCCGGCGACAGCGTGTAGGCGGAATTCTTTTCGGTGAAATCGTCGAAGCGGTGGGCAAGCTCTGGGTTGAGCAGGCCATCGACGGGCAACGGGATGTCGACCTGTTCGTTGAGTTTGCCGTTGCTGTCGACAAGCTGGCGGATCATGGCTTCGGAGGAATCCTCCACCGTCACCATGTAGACCAGCGGCAGGTTGGCGCTGCCGTCGAATGTCGCCCAGTGCACGAGGTAATAAGGGCGAAAGGTCTTGGGATTGACCGAGACTTTGGCCGTCTGCGCCAGCGAGAACGGGCCAAAAGTCTGCTCGCTCTTGACGTCTTCGAGATAGAGCCGCTCGGCCATCGACTTCTGCAGCGCCTCGGGGAATTCCTTGTGGCGCAGGATGAAGTCGGCCATTTCCTCACGCAATTCTCCGGCCAGCGGGATGTTGGCCAGCCGCGCGTCGGCCTGGCGGCGATCGTTTTCCAGTTCGAGCAGGTTCTGGAAGACGGGATAACCGCTGTCGGCGCGCGAAATGCGAAACGTGTCCATGAAGCCGAGCCGGTTGCGCCAGCAGGAGAACGACTTGTCCAGCCGGGCAATGTATTCGGCCACGATCTTGGCGACGATGCCGTGCCGGTAGAGCGGCGAGCGGTCGTCGCGCATGAACACTTCAAGGCCGCTGAGTGCGGCCGTGATGGCGGAAAAATAGCGCGCCGCCGCTTCGTTTTCGGGAGTCATGCCGGGTGTGCTCGCGTGCAGCCGCTCCTTACGACTGCACGTAGTTGGCCGAATTGTGCTTCTTCATCACGTCGTCGAAACGGCGGGCGAAGGCGTCGTCGGCGAGCTTCTTGCGGCGCTGGATGTCGGAGCTGGCGACCATGTTCTTCTCGTGCATTTCGAGGAGATCGCCAATGTGCTTTTGCGAGGCGGCGCCGATGCCGGCCATGGTCTCTTCGGCGGTGTTGTCGACCTGGCTGCCCAGCGTGTTGATCTTGTGGGCGACATCCTGTTGGGCGGCGGTCTTCAGCGAATCTTCCAGCGCCTTGTAGAGCACGATCCGCTGCTCGGTATCGATGGTCAGCTTGTTGATCAGCGTCGACTGCGCGGCGATCTGGTTGTTAAGCGAATCGACAAAGGTCTGGAACATCGAGGTGTAGCGCTCCAGGGTCTGGCTCTCGGCCAGCAATTCCTGCTCCTTGGCCTGCTTTTCATTGTACTCGGTGGCCAGTTTCGAGCGCTCGCCCTCAAGCTGCGTGCGCTCCTTCTGGCTGGTCGACGCCGCGATCTTGTTCTCGATGTCGAGCAGCAGCGGGTTGACCTCCTCGATGCGTTTCTGCACCGCTTCGAGGTTGGTCATGGTCACCTTGCGGCGCTCAATCACCTGCGACAGGCTGTTTTCGGAGGTCTTGTAGCGCTGGTCGAGGACCTCTTTCTGCGCCTTCAGGATGCCGACGATGGTGTCGGATTTGACCAGAAGCTCCTGCAGATTGCCGGCCAGCGACATGTTGCGGACGCGGTCGGTGCGCATGCGCTGCTTGCGCTGCGCGGAGAAGACGCCGACAAAGCTTTCCCAGCCGGTGTAGTTCTTCATGCTTTCGAATTCGGTGCCGAAGACATTGGTGGCGTCCTCCAGACCGATGATCAGGTCGGCGATGTTGCCTTCCATCACCTTCTGCTGCTTCAGCACATCCTCGATGCGGGCATTTTCGATGTCGAAATTGGCGTCGCCGATCTTCTTGTCGGCGGTGGCAAGCGTATCAAGCACGGTGCCGGACTGCTCGATCTTGGTGCGCATGTCCTGCACGACCTGCCTGGTCTTGGCAATTTCGGCATCGAAATTCTGCAATGTCGCCATAGGGGCCTCCCGCTTCGGCTTCCGGTCGCTGGCTGCGAACAGCGGCGAATATATGTGGGGTATCAGGGGATTGAAAGACGCAAGACAAGACCCGCCCCGAAAACAAAAAAACCGTCATCGTCTTGAAAGTCAATGAAGGCGGGGTCATGGCGTGATTAACCAGCCGGCCAAGCATTGTTCAACTGTCATTGAACTTTGACGCCGGCAAAGCAGTCGATCTCCACCGGCGCGGATGTCCTGAAATTCGATTGAGAACTCAATCGGTTGCAGGGGCGAGACAGCTGGCGAAAGCCGGCGCGATCACGCAACGCATACAGCCGTTCAAGGCTTCGGATCGGCCTTCAGATAGGCAATGACGTTGGCGATGTCATCGTCGCTGGTCAGGCCGGCGAACGCCATCCTGTTGCCGGGTACTTTTAGCTTGGGGGCGCTGAGATAGGCCTTGAGGTTGGCTTCGTCCCAGACGAGGCCGGCGGCGCCGGCATCCTTCATGGCCTGCGAATAGTGGAAATTCTCGGCGGTGCCGGCGGTGCGGCCGACCACACCCAGGAGATGCGGTCCGATCTTGTCGCGGTCGGTTGCCGCCTCGTGACAGGTCATGCAGCGGTAGAACACTTTCTTGCCCAGCGCGGCGTCGCCGTCGGCTTGCGCGGCGAGGATTCCGGCCAGGTAAAAGACAAGTGTGGACGAAATGGCTCGAAACATGGCGGTCCCCGGCTGGCTCTGGCTGGGGGACAAAATAGGCTGCAGGCCTTAACAAACGCCGCATGGCGGCAGGATTGCGGAGCGGGGCATCAACCCGTCCGCGGGAGCGGGATCGCCGCGACCGCTTGTTTGATTGCGGTTTCGATCGCTGCCAATGAATGGCTGTCGCGCACGAAGGCGCGGCCGAGTTCCGCCATCTCGACCGCCGCTTGCGGCGTCGCCGACAGGTCGATGATTTTCGACGCCAGCTCGCCGGCATCGTCGCTGGACAGGAAATGCCTGCCCGCCTGCAGGCCAAGCCCTTCGACGGCCTTTTCGGTGGCGGCGACGACCAGGCCCGCCGCCATTGCCTCCAGCACCTTGATGCGGGTGCCGCCGCCAAAGCGCAGCGGGATTGGCGCATAGCCGGCATGTCCGAGCAATTCCGGCAGATGCGGTGGGTTCTCGATCAGCTGCAGACCATGCTTCGCGCACAAACCGCGCACGACATCGCGCGGCGTCTTGCCGGCGACGGTGATCGACCATGGCCGGCCAGAGGCTGCGAGTCGCGGGACCATCCCGCGGCCAATCTGCTTGACGGCGTCGATGTTGGGGAAGTAGCCGAGATGGCCGATGAAGCACAGGCGCAGATCACGGTACCGCTCGGCACCAATCGGCAGGGAAAGCACGCTCTCATCCGGAATGGGGTTTGCGATGAGCTTGATGTCGTTGACGGGACCGAGAGCCGACAGCAGCGCCCCGTCGGCCCGGGAACAGACCCAGACCTGGTCGGCCATGGCTGCCGCATGTCTGTCGGCGTCGCGGGCCCCTGTCTTCTTGCGCCTGTTTTGGCGCCAGCCGCGAAGTTGCTGCCACAGCGTCAGCCCGGCGATGCGGTCGGCCACCGTTTGGGAATCTATGTTGTGCAGGTCAAGGACAGTGCGCGCGCGATGTTTCGACGCCAGCGTCAGCAACTGCGCAAGCACGATCTCCTCTATAACCACGAGGTCGGGGTCGAATTGCCCCCACAGAGCGTCTGCCTCAGCCAGTTCGTCGTCCGGTATGATGTGCATGGTCGGATGGGGGCTACGCCTGTACCAGGAAGCCCGGCCGCGTGCCGCCTCGATGATCCGGTGACGGATATTCGGCGGTGGAGAAGGCGCTGGGGCGCCAGTCAGGCTTACCGTCAGAACCTCGCCCATCGATGCCAAGGCGCGCGCGTTGGCGGCGTTCCTGATCTCGGCGCCTGATACCGGCGGAAACGGGCAATCGACTGTGAACTGGAGGATTCTCATGTTGCCCCGGCCATTCAGCCTCTGGTGAAGCCGATGAAGTCGTCGGGCTCGGCGCGGCCCATTTCCTCTTCCCAATGGCGACGGCAGAGCGAGACATAGACGTCCTTGCCGATCGCCACCTGTTCGCCTTGCCGTGCCACCTTGCCGTCGGGGCCAAGGCGCACGACCATTGTCGCCTTGCGGCCGCAGCGGCAGATGGTGCGCACTTCGCGCAGATCGTCGGCGATGGCCAGAAGAGCGCGCGAACCGGAAAACAGATTGCCCTTGAAATCGGTGCGCAGGCCGTAGCACATGACCGGGATGTTCAGCCGGTCGGCGATGCGGGCAAGCTGCCAGACCTGCTCTTCCTCGAGAAATTGCGCCTCGTCGACGAAGATGCAATGCACGGTCGTGTGCTCGTGATGCTCGGCGACGCGGGCGTAGAGATCGTCGCCATCTCGGAACATCTCGGCCTCGGTCTCCAGGCCGATGCGCGACGAGATCAACCCGGTGTCGCCCTTGCGGTAGTGACCGGCGACGAACAGCATCGTCGTCATGCCGCGTTCACGATAATTGTAGGACGCCTGCAAGAGTATCGTCGTCTTGCCGGCATTCATCGTCGCATAGTGGAAGTAAAGCTTGGCCATGCCGCCCTTTTAAGGTGTACCGCGTTTCAGGCGATGCCTGCCTGCAAATGGCTGATACCTGCGCTTCCGGTGCTCACGTACTTTGAGTACGCTCCGCTCCGGTTCTCGGCATCAACCATTTTCGGCTCGGCCTGACCTGAATCCCGGCACACCTTAAGCCGAGTTGGCGCGGCACGGGGAGGGGGCACGGCTGTATTTCATGGGAAAAGCCATCTGCCATCGAAAAAGCGGCAGGCGTGTCGCTGTTTGGCCAGTCCGCGCCGTTGATCGTGATTGCCTTAGCGCTTGAAACCACACCAGAATGGTGTTTGGCTGACGAAACAAGGCGGGCAGAGAAACCGTAACTACGCTTCGCCAAAGAATCACAATGGGAGACTACCAATGTCGCGTATGAACACCTTCGTCGCCTGCCTCGGTCTGGCGACTTTCCTGTCCACGAGCGCTGCCCTTGCCGGCGATTCGGAGAGCTGCAAGGCGGTGCGCCTTTCCGATGTCGGCTGGACCGACATCCAGGCGACGACCGGCGTCGCTTCGGTGCTGCTCACCGCGCTCGGCTACGAGCCGCAGACGATCCAGCTTTCGGTGCCGGTGACCATGGCGTCGCTGAAGAACAAGGATCTCGACGTCTTCCTCGGCAACTGGATGCCGTCGATGACCAACGACATCAAGGACTACACCGCCGACGGTTCGGTCGAGACGATCAGCACCAACCTGACCGGCGCCGGCTACGGCATCGTCGTGCCGACCTATGTCGCCGACGCCGGCGTCAAGTCGCTGACCGATATCGGCAAGTTCAAGGACAAGTTCAACGGCAAGATCTATGGCATCGAGGCCGGCAATGACGGCAACCGCATCATCCTCGACATGATCAAGAACCCGAAGGACAATCTCGAAGGCTTCGAACTGGTGGAATCTTCGGAGGCCGGCATGCTGACGCAGGCCGAGCAGTCGATGAAGAACAATGAGTGGATCGCCTTCCTCGGCTGGACGCCGCATCCGGTGATGGGTGCCATGAAGATCACCTATCTCGACGGCATGGGCGACAGCGGCTTCGGCGCCGCCACCGTCTTCACCAATGTGCGCAAGGGCTACACCACCGAATGCCCGAATGCCGGCAAGTTCATCGCCAACCTGAAGTTCAACCTGGACATGGAAGGCGAGATGATGGACGCGATCCTGAAAGGCGGCGACGCCAACACGGTCGCAGCCGACTGGCTGAAGAAGCACCCTGACGCCGTTGCGCCGTGGATTGCCGGCGTCACCACCTTCGATGGCGGCGATGCGGCGGCGGCGGTCAAGACCGCGCTCGGAAGCTGAGCCGACTGAATTCGGCAAAGCCGAACCAGGAAGGGCAGCCAATTTAGAAAAGGCTGCCCTTTTTCATATCCTGTGAGAAGATGACGTAACGACAGCAGAGCCGGGGGCAGGCGGTCTCGCGCATGAGAGGGGCGATATGGATCCGATTTCGAAATTCATGGTCGATCACAAGATACCGATCGGCGCCTGGGGAAAGGCGTTCTTCGGTTTCCTCACCGACAATTTCGACACTGTGTTCAGGGCTTTTTCGAACGGCCTCAACTTCCTGCTCGACGGGCTGGTCGACATCCTTTTGGTGGTGCCGCCAGTGCTGCTGGCGCTGATCGTCGCCATCATCGCCTGGCTGCTGCAGCGCTCGCGGCCACTGGCCATCGGCGTCTTCCTCGGCCTGATCTTCATCATCAACCAGAACCTCTGGAAGCAGACGGTGCAGACGCTGGTGCTGGTCGTGGCGGCCGCCACCATGGCGATGGCCATCGGCGTGCCGCTCGGCATCTGGGCCGCGCACAAGCCCAAGGTCTACCGCATCATGCTGCCGGTGCTCGACCTGATGCAGACGCTGCCGACCTTCGTCTACCTGATCCCGGTCTTGACGCTGTTCGGCCTCGGCAACGCGCCCGGCCTCATCGTCACCATCATCTTCGTCATCCCGACCGCGGTGCGCCTCACCCATCTCGGCGTCGTCTCGGTGCCGAAGTCGATCATCGAGGCCGGCGAGGCGTTCGGCGCCACCAAGCAGCAGCTGCTTTGGAAGGTCGAGTTGCCCTCGGCGCTGCCGACCATCATGGCCGGTCTGACGCAATCGATCATGCTGTCGCTGTCGATGGTGGTGTTCGCAGCGCTGATCGGCGCCGGCGGCCTCGGCACTGAAATCAACCGTGCGCTCGGCTCGCGCCGCATCGACCTCGGGCTCGAAGCCGGCCTGGCGATTGTGGTGCTCGCCATCGTGCTCGACCGAATGACGCGCATCGGCGTTGGAGGCAAGAAATGACCGTCGCCGTTGACTTCAAAAATGTCGATATCGTCTTCGGTTCCGATCAGGCCGGCTCGCTGGCGCTGATCGACGGCGGCGCCACGCGCGCCGAAATTCTTGAAAAGACCGGCAATGTGCTGGGCTGTGCCGGGGCCAGCCTGACCGTGCACGAGGGCGAGATATCGGTGCTGATGGGCCTGTCGGGCTCGGGCAAGTCGACGCTGCTGCGGGCCGTCAACCGGCTCAACGTGGTGTCGCGCGGCCAGGTGCTGGTCAAGGACGGCGACAACATCGTCGATGTCGTAACCTGCGATCAGGCGACGCTGCGGCGGCTGCGCCAGAAGCAGGTGGCGATGGTATTCCAGCAGTTCGGCCTGCTGCCATGGCGCACGGTCGAGGAAAATGTCGGCCTCGGCCTCGAACTCGCCGGCGTGCCGGAGCAAGAGCGCAAGGAGCGCGTGAAAAAGCAGCTCGAACTGGTCCACCTCGACCAGTGGTCGAAGAAATACGCGCATGAACTGTCCGGCGGCATGCAGCAGCGCGTCGGCCTGGCGCGCGCCTTCGCCACCGAGGCGCCGATCCTGCTGATGGACGAGCCATTCTCGGCGCTCGATCCGCTGATCCGCACCAAGCTGCAGGACGAGTTGCTGCAGCTGCAGGCGGAGTTGAAGAAGACCATCATCTTCGTCAGCCACGATCTCGAGGAGGCGCTGAAGATCGGCACCCACATCACCATCATGGAGGGCGGGCGCATTGTGCAGACCGGGGCGCCGGAAGACATCGTGCTCAAGCCCGCCAACGACTATGTCCGCGACTTCATCGCCAATGTGAACCCGCTCTCGGTGCTGACCGCCTGGAATGTCATGCGCGACAGCCGCGACCTTGAGCATGGCGATAACGGCTGGGTGTGGCTCGACCGGCGCAAGACGACGCGCTTCAAGATCGACGATCACGGGCTGGTGGCGGCGGCCGAGCGCGACGGCAAGCCGGCGGTGTGGGTGTCGTGCGCCGATGTCGAGGCCCAGCCGGAGGAGACGGCGCAGGTGTTCTGGGCCAACCCCGGCACCTCGCTGAAGACAGTGATGCTGGCCATGCACCGCTCGCAGACGGCACCGGTGGCGCTGTTCGATGACCAGTCGCGCTTCGTCGGCGCCATCGGCATACGCGACGTGCTGAGCGCGGTGCTGCGGCGGTAGAGCCAACGCGGGTCCTTCAGGACCATCGACCATCAAGGACAAGGCGCTTTGCGGCGGATTTGGAATTGGTTGTCTAACCCGCGGGCGGCGCAAGCAGCGCTCGGCCTGCTGCTTGTGATTGCGGCGCGGTCGATCCTGGAGTTCTTCAGGATCGGCGGGGCCATAGGTTTGCCGCTGAACACGGAACAGGCCTTCTACATAGAAGGCGGGCTTGCGGCGGTGATTGCCGCGTTGGTGGTTCTTGTCCTGCACGCATCGGGACGGCACGGCTGGGCGACGCTGTTCTGCGTTGCGGTAATCTTTGCCCTGCTGGCGTGGAAGATCACCGTCATCCGCTGAAATCAGACTGGAAGAAATCCTAGTCAGCCGCGCTTGCTTCAATTCAGCCCGATGCGTTTGGCGCCGAGCTTGAACAGGACTGTTGCATCCGGGTCGAAGCGGAAGGTGTCGATGAAGTCATCGGCGCAATAGCCCGGAAGCGTCTTGCGGATGGCGGCGGCGAAGTTTTTCGCCTCGTCCAGCCGCCCCGCCAGCGCCAGACAGTGGGCGGCGATCGACAGGATGATGACATGGGCGTTGGGGCGCGCGGCCGCCTTCAGCGCCCAATCGGCAGCTTCATCGAACTGGCCGAGGCGGACATGGGCCATGGCGCGCGCGCCAAGCATGCCGAACAGCATTGGATCGAACGGCGACAGATGGCGCGAATGGTCCGATGATCCGATCGCGGCTTGCGGGTCGCCCGACTGCGAATGCACGAAGGACAGCGCATAGTGGCCGAGCGCGAAGTTCGGGCTGAGGTCGACAGCTCTTTGCAATTCGAGCAGGGATGCGTCGCCTTCGCCGCGCAGCCACAGCGCCCGGCCCATCGCCCAGTGTGCTGCCGGATTGTGATCGTCGACCAAAAGGCTATGGCCGGCTGCTTCGTAGGCGAGCGCGCTGTCCTGGTCGCGGTCGCCCCAGCGCTGGAAGGCGCTCTGCCAATGGGTGAAGGATAGGCCGGCATAGGCGCGGGTGAAGGTCGGATCCTGGCTCACGGCCATGCCGAAGAAACGCCGGGCGAGGTCATTCTCGCCGCGGGTGAAGCGATACATATGCCAGAGACCGCGATGGTAGGCCTCCCAGGCATTGAGCGAATTGGGCGCCTTCAGCATGGCGCGGTTGCGCTCGACCGTCTCGATCTCGGATGAGATCGAGGCCACGATGCTGTTGCCGATATCGTCGAGCACGGAAAAGATGTCGTCGGGCTTGCGCTCGAAGGTCTCGGCCCAGACGATCCTGGCCGTGCGCACCTCGACGAGCTCGACGGTGACGATCAGGCGACCCGTCGTGCTGCGCACCGTACCGGTGGCGACATAGTCGACATTCAGCCGGCGACCGGCTTCTTCCGGCGCGCTGTTTTTCTCGGCCATGGCGAAGACCGAGCCACGGGCGATGACGAAGAAATCCCTGAGCTTGGCCAGGCGGGTGATGATGTCGTGGGTAAAGCCATCGGCCAGCCCGCCGCGAATGCCACTGTTGGCGTCTTCGGCGAACGGCATCACGGCCAGCGAAGCCTTGTGCGGTGTCGAGGCTTCGGTTTCCGCGAGCGTGATCGGCGCCTGGTTCGCAGCGGCCGCTGTAACCGGCTGTGCCGGCAAAGTCGCGCAGTGACGTTCCGCGCGAATGGCCAGCCACGCGTGGCGCACCGGGCTGAAATCCAACTCCTCCGACTGAAAGAGTTGTGCTGCGGACGCCAGATGGTTTTCACAGGCGCCGAACTGGCCGCGCCGCGCCAGCCTTGTCAGAAGGGCGATGTGGACCCGGCTGTCGAACGGGGTCAGCTCCAGCCATTTTTCGAGGTGGGCGGACGTGTCGTCACTATCGGCAGGGAGCGTCTTGACCAGGTATTCCAGGATGGCCGCGTGGCAGGAGCCGAAACGGCGGCGCTGGGCGGTCAGCCAGTTGTTGAAGAGCGGGCTGCGGTCGATCTCCAGCCCCTCGAGGAAATCGCCGACGAAAAGGCGGGAGAGCGCCTGCAGCCGCGCTGGCTCGAGCGCTTCTATACCCGCGGCAGCCGCCGATGCGACATCCAGCACGTCGACCGAGACGCCGTCGAGATCGAGCGCAATCGTATCATCAGCGGTTTCGATCCTGCGGCGGCCCGGTTCGTCGAGAACGGCCCGCAGTTTGCTGAGGCACCAGCGCAGCTCGCCCCTGGGGTCATTTGGAACATCCCACAGCAATTCGCATAGCTTGCCACGTCCGACCGGGTGGGGCGCCAGGGCCAGATAGGCCAGCATTGCGCGCAGCTTGCGCGATGCTGGCAAGACCACCGGGACGCCGTTGCGCACGATCGCCAGCGGCCCAAACAGGCGTACGCTAAGGCCTTGATGGCTGCTCGTCAGGTTCGATTCCACGCCAGATACCACGCCTGCTCCCACGCTGGCCCGCCGGCCCCCGCTTTATCACCGACCACGACAAAGTGCGCCGGCTCGCAAAAATTGCGCGCCGAATGTGGTGTTTCCCACATTGCGGCACGTCAAGGACCTGTAGTGCGGCAAGGTGTCGAAACCTCGTCGCCCAAACCGCCGGTTTGTAACCGGCCCGTGAGCAAAACCAGGAGTTATCCATGTTGCATCAGCAGAAGATCAGAACCACGGCCGGCCGCGGCCGCCTGTTCGACAGCATTCTCGACACGGTCGGCGATACGCCGGTCATCCGCGTCAACAATCTCGGCCCGGCGCACGCGACCATCTACGTCAAGGCCGAGTTCTTCAATCCGGCGGCGTCGGTGAAGGACCGGCTGGCGCTCAACATCATCGAGGAAGGCGAGCGCAGCGGCGCGCTCAAGCCGGGACAGACCATCGTCGAGGCGACCAGCGGCAACACCGGCATAGGCCTTGCCATGGTCTGCGCGCAGAAGGGCTATCCGCTGGTGGTGACGATGGCCGACAGTTTTTCGGTCGAGCGCCGCAAGCTGATGCGCATGCTCGGCGCCAAGGTGGTGCTAACGCCGCGCGCCGAGAAAGGCTTCGGCATGTACAAGAAGGCGGTGGAACTGGCCGAAGCCAATGGCTGGTTCCTGGCCCGGCAGTTCGAGACCAAGGCCAATGCCGCGATCCATGAAGCAACCACGGGACGCGAGATCATCAACGATTTCACCGGCTCGCGGCTCGACTATTTCGTCACCGGCTACGGCACCGGCGGCACCGTTGCCGGCGTGGCGCGGGTGCTGCGCCGCGAGCGGCCGGAGACCCGGATCGTACTCACCGAGCCAGCCAACGCCCAGCTTGTCGGCAGCGGCAAGCCGCAGGTACGCGGCGCCGGCGGCGCGCCGGCCGCCAGCCATCCGGCCTTCGAGCCGCACCCGATCCAGGGCTGGACGCCGGACTTCATCCCGAACGTCCTGCAGGAAGCGATCGATGGCAACTTCTATGACGAGGTAATGCCGATTGCCGGGCCGGAGGGCATGAAATGGGCCAAGGCGCTGGCGCAGCAGGAGGGCATCTTCACCGGCATTTCCGGTGGCTCGGCTTTTGCCGTTGCGCGCCAGATCGCCGGCACGGCACCGGCCGGATCGGTGATCCTGTGCATGCTTCCCGATACCGGCGAACGCTACATGACGACGCCGCTGTTCGATGGCATCGAGGCCGAGATGAATGCGGATGAGCTTGCTCTTTCGCGCTCGACGCCCGGCTGCCAGTTCCCGGCATGACGGCGCGGGAGCAATCTGTATGGACGCGATGCCTGTCACCTCGGCTGCCGAGGAAACGCTTGACCCCTCGGACTGGGCCGATGTGCAGATCCTGTCGCATCGGATCGTTGACGATGCCGTCGCCTACCTGCGCGATGTCAGGCAACGGCCGGTGTGGCAGGAGATGCCTGGAGATGTGAAGGATTTCTTCACCGCGTCGTTGCCGCAATCGCCGACGCCGCTTGCCGACATCTATGGCGATGTCGTCGACAAGGTGATGCCCTATCCGATGGGCAACATCCATCCGCGTTTCTGGTCCTGGTATATGGGGTCGAGCAACTTCACCGGTGCCCTCGGCGATTTCCTGGCGGCAATCCAGGGCTCCAATCTCGGCGGCGGCAACCATGCCGCCGCCCTGATGGACAGCCAGGTGGTCGACTGGTGCAAGCAGATGACCGGCATGTCGGCTTCGGCCAGCGGCACGCTGGTCAGCGGCGGCTCGATGGCCAACATCATCGGGCTGGCCGTGGCGCGCAACACAAAGGCCGGCATCGACGTGCGCGAGCATGGTGTTGCAGCCATCGAAAAGCCGTTGCGCTTCTATGGTTCGGACCAGATCCATTCCTGCCATCGCAAGGGCATGGAGGCACTCGGCCTCGGCAACAAGGCGCTGCGCCGGATTGCCAGCGATGCCAGCCTGCGCATCGACATCCAGGCTTTGCGGGCGGCGATTGCCGAAGATCGCGCGGCTGGGTTCAAGCCGGCCTGCATCATCGGCAATGCCGGCACGGTCAATACCGGCGCCATCGACGATCTGCGGGCGTTGGCAAAACTGGCGCATGAGGAAGACCTTTGGTTCCATGTCGATGGCTGCATCGGTGCGTTGATCGCGATTGCGCCTCAGAATGCCCATCGCGTCGCTGGCCTCGAATGGGCCGATTCCATCGCGCTCGATCCTCACAAATGGCTGCATGCACCTTTCGAGGCGGGCTGCGCGCTGGTCAGGGATGCCTCGGCGCATCGCAAAACCTTCGCGGTGACGCCGGAATATCTGGAATCGACACCGCGTGGGCTGGCCTCGGGGCAATGGCTGCACGATTACGGCCTGCAGACGTCACGCGGCTTCAAGGCGCTCAAAGTGTGGATGGCGCTGCGGGAACACGGCGTCGAAAAATTCGGCCGCCTGATCGACCAGAACATTGCTCAGGGGCACTATCTCGCGAGCCTGATCGAGGCCGAACCGGCGCTCGAGCTGACGGCGCCGACCAGCATCAATATCGTCTGTTTTCGCTATCGTGCGGGCGGGCTCGATGGCGAGCGCGCGAAGGCGCTCAACACCGAGATCATGCTGCGGCTGCAGGAAGACGGCATCGCCGCCATTTCCGATACGACGGTGCAAGGCCGGCATTGCCTCAGGGTGGCGATCAACAATCACCGGACCCGGCGCGAGGACCTTGAGCTTCTGGTCAGCGAAACGGTCCGTCTGGGCAATGAGATCGCTTCTGCCTGACCGGTCATGGTGTCGGGCAGGCGGCTCTCAGCCGCTGGCGGCCTCCTTGACATCGTCCCTGTCCTCCGTGCCGGGGAACGTGACGCCGGGAAGGTAGAATGTGATCGGTCGGATTTCGTAGACTGCCGAGGGGTTCACGCGACGCAAGTCGCGGGCGGCCGCAATCGCCGCCTCCTGCGTGGCGCAGTCGAGCACATACAAACCTAGCAATTGCTCCTTGGTCTCGGCAAACGGACCATCGATGACGATGCCGTCTCCCGGGCCGCGCAGCGTGACGGCGTCAGCGGTTGCGCCCAGCCTTGCCGCCGGCCCAAGCTTGCCCTCACGGGTCAGCCTGGCATTGACCTCAAGCAGGTCGTGCATCAGCGCCGCATCCTGCTGCGGCGTCAGAGACTGGATGGTCTGTTCGACGTGATAGGCCAGGATGGCGTAAAACATGCCTCGATCTCCTCCTGTTCGAGCGGCCGCACTATTGCAAGGTTGGGTTGGCTGATCCAGCCCCGGTGCCCATCGAGACGGTAGTCTGCTGCCTTATGCCGCCAACGGAAGGCGCAGTTCCGTCTGCAGGCCGCCGCCGGGATGATTGGAGAGATTGACTTCACCGCCGGCGCCGCGGGCGATGTTGCGGGCAATCGTCAGGCCGAGGCCGAGACCGCCGGTCTGACGGTTGCGTGATTGTTCCAGCCGCACGAAGGAGCCGAACACCTGGTCGAGCTGCGCCTGCGGTATGCCCGGTCCCTCGTCGCGAATGACCAGTGTGATCGTGCCGTCGGACTGGCGCAGGCTGAGATGGGCTTTCTTGCCGTAGGTCACGGCATTCTGGACCAGATTGTTGACGCAGCGCTTGAGCGCCACCGGCCGCGCCATGCAGATCATGCCGCGTGGCCTGGCGCCGTCATGGTCGAACGTGACGTCTTCGAAACCGTCGGCGATCGATTCCACCAGCGACCAGAAATCGATGCGCTCGCTCTTCTCCTCGGTGACTTCGAAGGTAGCGAAGTCGATGACGGAGCTGGCGATGCTCTCGATGTCGGCGAGGTCGTGGGCGAGCGCCTCGCGCGCCGTCGACTTGCGCAACAGTTCGAGGCGCAGCCGCATGCGGGTCAGCGGCGTGCGCAGATCGTGGGCGAGTGCGGCGGCAAGATGCTCGCGGTCCTCGACATAGTCGCGCAGCCTCACCTGCATGGCGTTGACGGCTTTGGCCGCCGCGCGGATTTCGCGGCTGCCGGTCTCGGCGATCGGTGGGCTCTTCAGATCCGTGCCGATGCGGTTCACCGCCGTTTCCATCATCCGGTAGGGCGCCGTCAGCCGGCGCAGCGACCAGATCGACATGATCACTACCAGGGCTGCGATCAGCGAATAGAGCGGCAGGCTGTCGAAGCTCAATATCGGCCCGACCGGCGTGTTGGGCTCGGTGAAGTTCAGCCATTGGCCGTCGGCGAAGCGGACAGATGCCGTCAGCTTGTCACTCTGGGCGAAGCTCGCCGCCAATCCCAAGAGGTCACGCTCCACCGCGCCGACATCCTTGGTGAGCACCACGCCGCCAGGCGCGTTGGCTGCCTGCGATGCCGGATCGCGCCGCACGCGGGCGTCGGTGATGCCGAATTTCGACAGGCGTCCGACCAGAATGTCCTCGAGCTCGGCCAGTTCGTCGTCGCCGGCGATCGACGAGGTGACAGCGGGCGTGTCCGAAACGGTGAGCGCATAGGTGGCGTTGAACAGGCCAGACGCCGTCAGCTTGCGCTGCTCGGGCGTGTCGTCGTGCATCAGCTGCACCAGCGAATAGGCACGGTCGTTGAGCCGGTAGAGATCGACCTCGTCATTGGCGACGGCACGATCGCGCGAGACGATATAGAGCGTCGCGACCTGGCTTATCAGCAGGCCGGCAATGACGATGAGCAAAACCCAGACCGGCAGGGTTTGCGGCAACAGGCGTCTCATTCGGAGGTGGTCTCTGGCAGGAACTGGTAGCCGCCGCTGCGCACGGTCAGGATCAGCTTCGGCGTCTTGGGGTCGTCTTCCATCTTGCGCCTGAGACGGCTGACCAGGATGTCGATGCTGCGGTCGAAGGAATAGTCGCTGTCGCCGCCGGAAAGCTCGATGAGTTGGTCTCGGGTGAGCACGCGCTGCGCGCTCTTGACGAAGGTCTGCAGCAGGTTGAACTCCGCCATGGTCAACTCGACCCTGACGTCGCCGGGCGCCATCAGCCGGCGGCGCGAACAGTCCATCGTCCAGCCAGCGAAATGGTAGATCTGCTTGGTGGTGGCGCGCTTCGGCTCGGCAGCACCATTGCGCCTCAGCACGGCGCGGATGCGGGCCAGAAGCTCGCGCGGATCGAAGGGCTTCGGCACATAATCGTCGGCGCCCATTTCGAGGCCGACCACGCGGTCGGTGGTCTCGGTAACCGCCGTCAGCATGATGATCGGCGTCGAGTAGCTGGCGCGCAGGTCGCGGCAGAGTTCCAGCCCGCTCTTTCCCGGCAGCATCACATCGAGAACGATCAGGTCGACCTGCGTGCGGCGCAGGATGTCCTCCATCTCGATGCCGTCGGCGGCAACCGTGGTGCGCAGGCCGCGCTTCTGGAAGAATTCCTGAAGCAGGTCGCGAATGCCCTTGTCGTCGTCGACGATCAGTATGTGCGCATCGGATTTCACGGCGATCCTGTCATTGCTGGCGGCCGGTCGGCGGCTGCCTTTCTGAGTCTGCTTGGCGACGTCACCCACACGATAGAATTCTGGCCACATGTTGGCCAGCGGCGATGATCGCCCGCGGAGCCGATTTGCCAGAAACAATCCAGAAACAAAATTCTATAGTTCGGAAAAACTTCCGAAAAAAATCAAAGGCATAAAGGGTGCCGTGGCGGTCAGGTCATCGGCTGCGACGCTAGTCTCCGGAGTAAACGGACATTACCGATGCACAGGTTCACGATCAGCTTGATGGGTGCGCTGCTCAGCATTTCGCTCGTCACGGCCGCGGTCGCAGCCTCCAGCGCAAAGGTGACGCCGATCACAAGGAGCGAGCGCTGCATCGATCTCAATCGCCAGGTAGACGAAGCCCTTGAAACCCATGCCGCGGCAACGCAGGTCACCGCGGCGAAAGCACTGCAAAGAAAGGGAAACCGGTTCTGCGCCAACAAGAAACAGGCACAGGGTATCCGGATGCTCGCGAACGCTTTGAAGCTGCTTGGAGTGACACCGATCGACCCTGTTCAGTGACACTCGAAAACCGACCCGCACAAAAAAAGGAAATGAAGCCATGAACAAGTCCCTCCTCTCCGCTCTCGGTCTCGCCGTTGCTCTCGCCTTCGCTATGCCGGTCGCCAGCAACGCCGCCGCCACCACGACCGCTGCTCCGGCTGCCACGACGACCACGACTGCTCCGGCTGCCGCACCGATGAAGGCTGCTCCGAAGAAGGCCGCCATGAAGAAGACCGTGAAGGCCTGCAAAGTGTCCAAGACGCACAAGTGCCCGGTCAAGAAGGCGCCCAAGAAGGCTGCCAAGAAGGCCTGATCCAGACCAACCCGACAGGGTTGTCTGTAACAAGGCCGCTCCAGCCACACCCCCGGCTGGAGCGGCCTTGTCGTATCTGACGAGCATAATTTTCCCGTTGCTGGGTGCCGGCCACCCAGGACCTTAACCCGTTTGCAATGCCGGTCCGGTAGGACAGCCCGCATGAAGAAGCGGCTTTCATCCATTCTGCGCTCGATGGCCATTGGCGGCCTTGTGGCCTCGGCTGCGGTCAGGGTGCTGGTTCAATTCACCGCCAGCCCGGTGCCCGATCCAGTGGGCGGGCGCACCGAGCCATCGCTGTTTGCGCCGGCGATCTCCAGCAACTGGCAATACATCACGCCATGGCAGAGTCTGCTTCTTGCCGTGCTCACCGGCTCGGCGCTGGCCTGCTTTGTCGGCTGGCTCGCGGCCGCCTGGATGGAGCGCCGGGCTGCAGGATCGAGGCCGGATGCGGCATCCACCACACGGCAAGTCCCGGCCCGCCGCATCGCCGACCGCCACGGCCGTTGAACCGCGGCAGACAGTTCCTAAATTTGTGAACGGCTGTGCCGCCGGGAAGCCGGTTTCGCGCGCCGATCAAAATGGACGACTGCTTTCCCCCATGTCAAAGTGAGAGCGACCCTCGCGCGATGCCGGTTTCCCATGCCTGAAATCACCTCCAAGCCCCGCACCAAGACCAAACCGCAGACCGAGCGGCCGAAGCTCTACAAGGTCATCCTCATCAATGACGATTTCACACCGCGCGAATTCGTGGTGACGGTGCTGAAGGGTGAGTTCAAGCTCAGCGAAGACCAGGCGCACCGGGTGATGATCACCGCGCACCAGCGCGGCGTCTGCGTCGTCGCCGTGTTTACAAGGGACGTGGCCGAGACCAAGGCGACTCGGGCCACCGATGCCGGCAAGGCGAAGGGTTATCCGCTGCTGTTTACGACGGAACCGGAGGAGTGAGAAACGTCCGGCCTCAAGGCCGGCAAAAAGCCAACGATTTGGCTTTTTGAGTTTCGAACGCCCGGAGCCATAGCGGAGGGCAGGGCCATGGGCGCTCTTACCTTCTCCCCTTGTGGGAGAAGGTGGCCTCACGAAGTGAGGTCGGATGAGGGGTGTTCCAGGGAACACCAACGTCTCACTCTGCTGGAACACCCCTCAACCGTCTCGGCGCTGCGCGCCGATCCACCTTCTCCCACAAGGGGAGAAGGGAAGGGCGCATCATCTTCCCTCCCGATACCACATCGCGCCCATCGCGAGCAGCAGCAGGCCGAGGCCGAGGAAGCCGCCGAACAGCGGCACGCGGGAGACTGCTTTGAGCACGCTGTCGTCGGTGCTGCGCAGGCCGATCCAGTCTGCGCCTGAGGCGGCACCCGAGGCGCGGACCGGGACGATGGAGGGCAGGGTGACGCCGCCGGTGAGCTGGCCAAGGGTGGAGGACGCCGCCAGCCGGCGCACGCTGCCGCCGGTGGCTTCCGCCGGTGCCTTCAGCCGATCCTCGGTGGAGATGACGTCGGAGAATTCCGGCGCGTTGACCGGGCCGACATGGGCAAGTGCGGTCAGGTCGCCATTGCCAATCTGGTAGAGGCCGATTTCCTTGGTCTCGATGCTGCCGAGGAAGACGCCGGGTTCGGATTTCTCCAGCCTGACGATCAGCGCCTTGCCGGACGGGGTGATGACCTGGGCCGGGCCGGGGTCGTCGCTCATCGTCTGGCGGCGGATTTCCAGCACCATGCCGCGGCCGTCGGCGGTCAGCCGCTCTTCCTCGAGTTCGGGTTCCTTCATCAGCCAGTGGGCGATGCGACGATAGAGCTGGACATGCGGGCCGCCGCCCTCGAAGCCGCGCGCCCACAGCCAGCCCTGATCGGACAGAAGCATGCCGACGCGACCTTCGCCCTTGCGGTCGAGCAGAAGCAGTGGACGGTTGTCGGCGCCCTTCATCACCACTTCGCCTTCGGGATTCTGCACGCCGATGGTGCGGAACCAGCGACTCCAGTGCGGCGGCTCGGAGGCCGAGCCGTCGAGGCCGCGCGTCACCGGATGACGCTGGCCGAGATCGGTGAGGCGGGGATAGAAGGCCTTGTCGATGACTTCGCCGGTCGGCATCGCCGGCAATGACGACATCAGCGGCGTGCGGGCGATCGAGGCGTCGCCGGCATATTCCGGCCCGGCGGCGATCAAAAGCGCGCCGCCCTTTTCGACATATTCGGAAATGTAGTCGTAATACAGGATCGGCAGCACGTCGCGGTGCTGGTAGCGGTCGAAGATGATGAGATCGAAATCCTTGATCTTCTCGACGAACAATTCGCGGGTCGGGAAGGCAATCAGCGACAATTCGTTGATCGGCGTGCCGTCCTGCTTTTCCGGCGGCCGCAAAATGGTGAAGTGGACAAGATCGACCGACGCGTCGGATTTCAGGAGATTGCGCCAGGTGCGCTCGCCGGCATGCGGCTCGCCGGAAACGAGCAGCACGCGCAGGTTTTCGCGAATGCCGTCGATCAGCGCGATGGCGCGGTTGTTGGCGTCGGTCAGTTCGCCCGGCTCACGGTCGATGGAGAGCTCGACGATGTTGCGGCCGGCGCCGGGAATGGTCACTTGCAGCGGCATCGCCTGGCCGATGGTCGCTTCTTCGACCGCAACCTGCTCGCCATTGACCGAGACGCGGACATCGACCGGGCCGGTTTCGCCGTCGGTGGCGATGACCCGGTAGGTCATGTCGAGCGGCTTGCCGACGAGGCCGAAGCGCGGCGCGTTCTCGAAGCGGATGCGGCGGTC
The DNA here is from genome assembly GCF_013520985.1 of Mesorhizobium neociceri. GTDB lineage: Bacteria > Pseudomonadota > Alphaproteobacteria > Rhizobiales > Rhizobiaceae > Mesorhizobium > Mesorhizobium neociceri. The sequence goes on from NZ_JACDTY010000022.1 coordinate 72,839, forward strand.
CTTCTCGTGCTCATTGCCGGTGATCAGCGCGTGGAGCGGCGCGTTGAAGTCGGGAGCGGCGGGCGGCGCGTCATGCACCTCGCCATCGGTGATCATGATGGCGCCACCGATGCGCGAGGGCGGCACGTCGCGGAAAGCGCCCTCAAGGGCTGCGAAAAGCTTGGTCTCGGTGCGCTCGTCGGCGGCTTCCGACTTGCCGGCCTCGACGACGCGGACATCGAACTGCTTGAAGCGGCCAAGGCGCTGCTGCAGCCCGGCGAGCGCCTCATCGGTCTGTTTGGTGCGCTCGCCTATGTCCTGGCTCTGGCTGCGGTCGACGATGACGGCAACGACACTCTTCAACGCCTCGCGCTCCTCATCGAGGAAGACCGGGTTGAGCAGCGCTGCACCGAGCGCAAGCAGCGCGGCGAAGCGGAAGATCGCGCCGCGCTGGCGGAACCACAGGCCGACTGCCGCCAGCAACAGCAGCGGTATGAGCACCGAAGCCAGCAACGGCCAGGACAGCAGCGGTTCGAAGGAGATCGACCAGTTCATTTCACTGCCCCAGCCGTTCGAGCAGGATGGGCACGTGCACCTGGTCGGATTTGTAGTTGCCGGTCAGCATGTACATCATGATGTTGACGCCGGCGCGCAGCGCATAGATGCGCTGCATCGGGTCCGACGGCACGGTCGGCAGCAACGGGTCGCCGTTCTCGTCGACGGCCCAGGCGCCGGCAAAATCATTGGCGGTGATGAGGATCGGCGAGACGCCGTCGCCGACGCGCACCGGCCGGTTCTCGGCGTTGCTGGCGTCGAGCGAGGCTTCGACCCAGAGCGGGCTGCCGGCGAAGCGGCCGGGAAATTCGGGCAGAATGAAGAACGATTTGGTCAGCACATGGTCCGACGGCACCGGTTCCAGCGGCGGCACGTTGAGATTGCCGAGGATGTCGCGCAGCCGCTCCGTCGCCGGGCTCGCCGAATCGGCGCCGATGCCGTTGGCAAACTGGTCGCGGGTGTCGAACAGCACCGTGCCGCCCTGCTGCATATAGGCGTCGATGCGGGCGATCGCGGCTTCGCTCGGCATTGGGGCGGAAGGGTCGATCGGCCAGTAGATCAGCGGATAGAAGGAAAGCTCGTCCTTCGAGATGTCGACGCCCGCCGGCGCGCCCGGCTCGAGCGCGGTCTTCTCGATCAGGAAGTGGGTCAGGCCCTCGAGCCCGGCGCGGCTGATCGAATCGTCACCCGGCACGCCGGTCAGCACATAGGCGATGCGGGTTTTGGCAATGTCCTCGATGGCGGCGGTGTCGCCCGGTTTGGCGTCGTCGGCGCGGGCGAGGTCGGCATGGCCAAGCAAAATGCCGAGCCCGAGCAGCAGCGCAGCGGTCGTTGCCGCGGCCGTCCTGGCGCGGCGCGGCCGGCGCGACAGCAGCCCGCCCATCCAGAACACCGCAAGCGTGTCGAGCAGCATCAGCACCAGCGCCGCTGTGACCAGCGATCCCTTGAGGTCGCGCGATTCATCGAAAGCATACTGGATATTGGTCACCGGCACCGCGAATTGCGGGCGGACCAGCGGCGCGAAGGCTGTGGCCGGGTCAAGCAGATTGTGGGCGAAGACGCCGGTTTCGGAACCGTAGAGGCCGGGCGGGTTCTCGAACGTCACCGGCAACGGGCCGGCGACGGGCACCAGCGGCCGTGCATCCGGCGTCGGTGGCACCAGCGTGCCGTCGGCCGCGATCATGCGATAGGGGGCCAGCGATGTGGCAGCGGCTTCGGCGTTGGCGACCGCCGCACCCTGATTGCGCGACAGCTGCACGATACGCCGCAACATTTCGACGAAACTGCCGGAGATCGGCAGCGTCGACCATGTCGCTTCCGGCGTGATGTGGAACAGAACGAGCGTGCCCTTGCCCTTTTTCAGCCCGGTCACCAGCGGCGTGCCGTCGGCCAGCGTTGCCCAGGTGCGCTCGACGATGTCGGGCGTCGGCTCGGCCAGGACTTGACGGCTCACCGTGACTTCGGCCGGCGGGGAAAGGTCGGCAAAGGGGCCGTTCTTCGGGAATTCGGTGACCGCCTGCGGCGTCGTCCATGACAGGGAGCCACCGAGCGAACGTTCGCCGGTGCGCAGCCGTACCGGCAGAAGATCGTCGTCATTGCCGGCGGCGGCCAGCCGCGACCCGGCGAAGCGCACGAGCGTGCCGCCATTGTCGACCCAGTCGACCAGCCGCTGATGGACCTGCGGCGGAATGGTGCCGATATCGGCCATGACGATCATTGCCGGCTTCTGGTCGAGGAGCTGCGGGATAGCGTCGGCGAGGTCGGCGCTCGACGGTTCGACCAGATCGGCGAAGGGCTGCAGCGCGCGCCTGATATAGTAGAGCGGCGACAGAAGCGGCTGCGCCTGGTCTGCTTCGGCCTGCGACAACAGCCCGACGCGGCGGCGCTTCGAGCTTTCGTCGAGCACGCGCACCGCACCGGCCTGGCGCTCGCCGTCGAGGGCGATCGAGGCGAAGTCGTTGCGCAGTTCGAACGGCACCGCCATCGTGCCCGTGGCGGTGGTTTCGCCGGGCGCGAAGGTCAGCGTCGCATCGGCGATGCGGCGGCCCTTGTCGTCGAAGGCGCCGGCGGTGACTTGCGCCGGCGCCGGATCGCCCGGCGCGCGGATGGCGGTCAGCGCGAAGCCGTCGACCTGGTTCTCGGCGCCGGTCAGCCCGGTCAGCGCCAGCCGGTCGGAACTGGCCCAGACGACACGGGCGGCATTTTTCGACAGCAGCGTGTTGAAGGCGGCCTCGTCGCCTTTTGCGGCCAAGCCGTCGGCGAGAACGGCAACGCTGGCGCCGGGCAAAGTCTCCAGCACGCCGGCGACGCGCGCATAGACGGCGGGGCGGTCGGTCGGGATCGGTCGCGGCTTGGCGGCGCGCAGCCGGTCGAGTGCGGCGGCGGCGTCGAACGGGCCGATCTCGGCATTCGGCTTTTCGGCGGTGAAGGCGATGACGACCGGCACGCCATTCGAGCCGGCGTCGGCGATCAGCCGCTGGGCGGTGGCGACGCGCTTGCCCCAGTCGGCGGCACTTGCCCAGTCATTGTCGATAACCAACGCCAGCGCGGCGCCCTCCGCCGGCAGTTTTTCGCGCGGGTTGAAGACGGGCTCGGCCAGGGCGGCGACGACAAGGGCGGCCATCAGCAGCCTGAGCAGCGTCAGCCACCACGGGCTCTGCTGCGGCGTTTCCTCACGCTTCAGCACGCGGGCGAGGATCTTCAGCGGTGGAAACACTTCCGTCTGCGGCTTGGGCGGCGTGAGTCGCAGCAGCCACCAGATCACCGGCAGCGCCAGCAGGCCCCACAACACCATGGGAGCGCCAAAGGAGAGCGGCAGCCAGCTCATGCGCTGGCCCTTCCCGCGAATGCGCCATCGGCGGTCATCGCCATATGGATGCGCACCAGCGCCTCAGAGGCGAGGCGGTCCGTATGGTTGACCGTATAGCTCCAGCCGAGCCGCTTGCACCAGCCGGCCAACTCCTGGCGGCGGGCGGTGTAGAGGAGGCGATATTCGTCGCCGAGCATTTCGGCCCGGCCGGCGGTCAGCTTGTCGCCGGTCTCGGGATCGGTGAATTCGGTGCGGCCGGCGTAGGGGAAGCTCTCTTCGGCCGGATCGGCGACCTCGATCAGATGCGCGCGCACGCCATGGCGGGCCAGCACGTCGAGCCAGGCCATGGTCTCTTCGACCGGATCGAGGAAATCGCTGACGATGACGATGTCGCAGAAGCGGCGGATGCTGGACAGATCAGGCTTTGCCGGCGGGTCGGCGGCGTGCATCAATTGGGCTGCGATGCGCTCGGCGCCGTTGCGAGCGGTAAACGGATCGGTCAGGCCCGGCCAGGCGATGCGCTCGCCACTGCGCGACAGCAATTCGGCCATGGCCAGCGCCAACACCAGCGCACGCGATTCCTTGGACACGCTTGCACCAGTCGATTTGTAGAGCATGGAGGGCGAGGGGTCGGCCCACAGCCACACCGTATGGGCGGCCTCCCATTCGCGGTCGCGCACATAAGTATGGTCGTCGCGGGCCGAACGGCGCCAGTCGATGCGCGAGGAATCGCCTTCGACATAGGGGCGGAACTGCCAGAAATTCTCGCCGATGCCACGCTTGCGGCGGCCATGCCAGCCGGCGATCACGGTGTTGACGATGCGGCGCGCCTCGACCAGCAGGTCTGGCACCAGCGAAGCCCGCAACCGGCCTCTGGCGAGCGCATCGCGCGTCGCTGCCGGTGTCTGGACTTCGCCGATACGCGCCATCAGATGCCTTTGGCCAGTTTCGCCACCACGTCACGCACGGTCGTGCCCTCGGCGCGGGCGGCAAAGGTCAGCGCCATGCGGTGCTGCAGCACCGGCTCGGCCAATGCTCTGATATCGTCGACCGAAGGCGCCAGCCGTCCGTCATAGAGAGCGCGGGCGCGGGCGCAGAGCGTCAGCGCCTGGCTGGCGCGCGGACCTGGACCCCAGGCGACGTGCTTGTCTGTCTCGGCATTGCCCTGGCCGGGGCGCGCCGAGCGCACCAGCTTGAGGATGGCGTCGACGACGCTTTCCGGCACCGGCATGCGGCGGATCAGCGTCTGGATTTCCTTCAGCCGCACAGGCTGCAGGACGTTTTGCGCCTTCGCGTCCTCGATGCCGGTGGTTTCCAAGAGGATGCGGCGCTCCGCCTCGATCTCGGGGTAGAGGATGTCGACCTGCATCAGGAAGCGGTCGAGCTGCGCCTCGGGCAGGGGATAGGTGCCTTCCTGCTCCAGCGGGTTTTGCGTCGCCAGCACGTGGAAGGGCGCCGGCAGGTCGTGGCGCACGCCGGCGATGGTGACGTGGTACTCCTGCATCGCCTGCAGCAGCGCCGACTGGGTGCGTGGCGAGGCGCGGTTGATCTCATCGGCCATCAGCAATTGCGCGAAAATCGGGCCGGAGATGAAGCGGAAGGAGCGCTTGCCGGCCTCGTCCTGCTCCATCACTTCGGAGCCGAGAATGTCCGACGGCATCAGGTCGGGCGTGAACTGGATGCGGCGCGAATCGAGGCCGAGCACGACGCCCAGCGTTTCGACCAGCTTGGTCTTGGCAAGGCCGGGCACGCCGACCAATAACGCATGGCCGCCGGCGAGCAGCGCCACCAGCGTGCGCTCGACCACCGCTTCCTGGCCGAAGATGACGCGGCCGACGCCGTCGCGGACCCTCGAAATATCGGCCAGCGCCGTCTCCGCCTGGGCGATCATGTCCTTTTCGCCGATCGGGCTTTCCTTGACCATCACGCTCATGCCGCTTCGATCCTTGTGTTGGAAGTACCGGCTTGCATTCTCTTTGATGTATGTCGTTGACCCAGAACCGCTCGACACTTCTGGGCGACATGCACTGTAGCAGTGCCCCAGAATGCCTCGATTCGGCCTCGCCTGGCGCCTGCATTTCAACTTAAATCACAGACTTAGGCTGACAAGCGGAACAACAGTGACTATTTCGTGACCATGACGGAACGCTCCGAACATCGCGAACAAAGCCTTACCGGTGCCACAGAGGCGCGCGGTCTGGAGGCACTGATCTCGCGCGCCACCCGCGCCGGCAAGGGCGCGGCGCCGGTCGAGCGCTGGAATCCAGACTTCTGCGGCGATCTCGACATGGAGATCAAACAGGATGGCACCTGGTTTTATCTCGGCACGCCGATCGGCCGCATGCCGCTGGTGCAGCTGTTTTCTACCGTGCTGCGCAAGGACGAGGATGGCAGGACCTATCTGGTGACGCCGGTCGAACGGGTCGGCATCCGAGTCGTCGACGCGCCGTTCATCGCCGTCGAAATGGATGTTTCCGGCGCCGGCGAAGAGCAAATCATCACCTTTCGCACCAATGTCGGCGATGTCGTCGAGGCCGGACCCGGCCATCCGCTGCGCTTCGTCGACGAGAACGAGACCGGCGGGCTGAAGCCCTATGTGCTGGTGCGCGGACGGCTGGAAGCGCTGGTGTCGCGGCCGGTGATGTACGAGCTGGTCGAGCATGGCGAGGAAATCGACATCGACGGCAGGACGATGTTTGCCGTGCGTTCGAAAGGCGAGGTCTATCCGATCATGCCGGCGGAAAAGCTGAAGCGGCTGAGCGCATGATGGATCAGGTGACGCCGCCGCCGTTTTCCACAGCGGATTTTCGCGCGCGGGTCGCGGCGCAAGCGCAGGCGCACGCCGGCGATGATTATGGCGACCATCGCTTCAACCCCGGACATCCCAGGCTGAAGCAGTTGAAAGCGCTGCGCGATGCTGCCGTGCTGATTCCGGTCGTCGATCATGGGCGCGACGCGACCGTGCTCTTGACCAAGCGCGCGGAAAAGCTGCGCAGCCACTCCGGGCAAGTGGCTTTCCCCGGCGGCACCATCGATCCGACCGATCCGACGCCGGAAGCAGCGGCGCTGCGCGAAACCTTCGAGGAGATCGGGCTCGGCCCGGACCGCATCGAGATCATCGGCCGCATGCCCGATTATGTCGCCGGCAGCGGCTATCGCATCGCTCCGGTGCTGGCGATCGTGCGGCCGGGTTTTACGCTGTCGCTCAATGCCGACGAGGTCGATGCCGCCTTTGAAGTGCCGCTCTCCTTCCTGATGGATCCGGCCAACCACACCAGGGACAGCCGCATGTGGAACGACCTCGAATGGTTCTTCTACGAGATGCCCTATGGTGGCCAGCGCATCTGGGGCGTCACCGCCGGCATCATCCGCACGCTCTATGAAAGGCTCTATGCTTGAGTGATCCGATATCGCTGGCGGGCAGGGCCGACTGGCTCGGTGAAAAGCATCTGCAACGGCTGCTTGCCGTGCTGGCGCAAGGCGGCGAACAGGCGCGTATCGCCGGTGGCGCAGTGCGCAACGCGCTGATCGGCCAGCCGGTCGCCGACATCGATATCGCCACCACTTGCCTGCCTGACGAGACCATCCGTCGCGTCGAGGCGGCGGGCTTCAAAGCAGTGCCGACCGGCATCGAACACGGCACGGTCACGGTGATCGCCGGCGGCACGCCGTATGAGATTACCACGCTGCGCGCGGACATCGAGACCGACGGCCGCCGCGCCAAAGTGTCGCTCGGCCGTGACTGGAAGGCTGACGCCGAACGGCGCGATTTCACCATCAACGCGCTTTACGCGGAGGCCGATGGCACGGTCATCGACCTGGTCGGCGGCGTCGCCGATATCGAAGCGCGCCGGCTGCGCTTCATCGGCGATGCCGAACAGCGCATCCGCGAAGACTATTTGCGCATATTGCGCTTCTTCCGCTTCTTCGCCTGGTATGGCGATGGCCGGCCCGATGCCGAAGGGTTGAAGGCCTGCGCCCGGCTCAAGGAAGGACTCGGCCAGCTCTCGGCCGAGCGCATCTGGGCCGAACTGAAGAAGTTGTTATCGGCCCCAGATCCGTCGCGCGCGCTGCTGTGGATGCGCCAGGCCGGCGTGCTGACCAGCGCGCTGCCGGAGAGCGAGAAATGGGGCATCGATGCCATTCACGGGCTGACCAAGACCGAGAAGGATCTGAGCTGGGCGCCGGATCCGCTGCTCAGGCTGGAGGCGATCGTGCCGCCGGATGCCACGCGGATGAAGACGCTGGGGGAGCGGCTGAAGCTCTCCACCAATGAGGCGGATCGCCTGCGGCAGTGGGCACTGACGGCTGCAATCGAGCCCAAGACGAGCGAAGGCGAACTGGCCAAGAAGCTTTATGCCGGCGACCGCCAGGGTTTTGTCGATCGCCTGCGGCTGTCGCTCGCCTCGGCGCGGGCGCGCGCTGTCGAGGACAGTGACGCCCTCATCCAGGCCGGCGGCTTTTCGCGCCTGCTGGCTTTCGCGCTGAAATGGGAAAAACCGGTGTTCCCGGTCAAGGGCGCCGATCTGACGGCACTTGGCGCGTCGCCCGGGCCGAAACTCGGCGCGATCCTGAAAAACCTTGAAAAGGAATGGATCGGCTCCGGCTTTACGCTCGATCGCGACGCGCTGCTTGAGCGCGCCGCGGAGGCCTTGAAGGCCGGCTAAGGTATTTTATTCAGGCCGCGTCGCGGACCTTTTCGATGCGCGAACGGATCGCTTCGATCATCGTCTCGCGGATGACCGTTTCGCCATGCGTCTCGCGCATGTGGTCGACGGCACGGCGCATGACCTCGGCCTCCTCGTCGGCACGGGTGTGCCACTCACAGCCGGGAACCAGCGAGCCGCAATGGAATTCCTTCATGGGATTTTCTCCTTTCCTCCTTGGAGCCTGCGCCTCTCATGGGCACGAAGCTCCGCCACCTTTGTTTCGCGCCCAGCAGTCGGTTTGGGGGCACGTACGGGGGAACTAGCATAACACGGTTCGGCGGTTTTGGTTGCCGCCTAGAGCAGTTCATCGTTGCACGGAAACCCAGAACCGCTCTAAGTCTTTGTTTTACGCAATTCCTTAGGGAAAGCGCTACGCGCTTTTCCCGGGAAAACCGCTTCACACTTTTTCTGGAATTGCTCTAAGCGAAAAAGGCGGAGCAGCGCTGCTCCGCCTCCTTACGCTACCTCAGGGCAAGACCAATTCGGTCTTGTCCCGATAGGGCCGTCATTTCACGATCTTGACTGCCTCGGCAACTTTGTTCTTGCCGCTCATGTCCCAGGAAACGCGGACCTTTTCGCCGGCCTTCAGGCCAGGATCCTTGAAGGTCTTGGGCGGCGTAAAGGTGGAACCATCGTCCAGAACAAGGCTCATGGCCGTTCCATCATAGGTCTTGACCGTGCCCGTGGTGTGCTTGACCGCGGCAAAGGCAACCGAGCCGGAAGCGAGAAGGGCAGCCGCGGCAGCCGAAACAATGAGTTTGCGCATGGTAAGTACTCCTGGAAAAATGCGGGGCATTCGATTGGGAAAATGCTCCGTTTCGTTAAGGGCCGTCTGGTTGCGTCGAGTCGCAGTTCGGGAGCGAACCACCGGCGCTTCCCGACCCGGAAACGACAAATAATCCTTTTATTTCAATTGCCTATTAGACGAAAAAGATAATCAGGGCGCCACATTGCATGCCCAGATTCGGCGAATGGGACAGCTTTGCGGCTCACGCTCCGCTCACCGATTTGTTACGGCCACCTGACCTCCGGTGGCAGGCTGGACAGGATCGAGGCGACATTGCCGCCAGTCTTCAGGCCGAAGATGGTGCCGCGATCGTGAAGAAGGTTGAATTCGACGTAACGGCCGCGGCGAATGAGCTGTTCGTCGCGGTCGTCATCGGTCCAGTTTTCGTTGAAATGGGCTCGAACCAGGTGGCCGTAGACGACGAGAAAAGAACGCCCGACATCCTGGACGAAGTTCAAATCGGCATTCCAGCCGCCTTTGTCCTCACCTGAATGCAGCCAGTCGAAAAAGATGCCGCCGACGCCGCGCGGCTCGTTGCGGTGCGGCAGATAGAAATACTCGTCGCACCAGGCCTTGAATTTGGGGTGGTCGGCGACCGCGGCGTTCTTCTCGCAGGCAAACTGCATGGCGCGGTGGAAGGCGATCGTATCGGGGTCGTCCTCGGTGCGGTGGCGGTCGAGCACCGGTGTCAGATCCGCACCGCCGCCGAACCAATGGCGCGACGTCACGACCATGCGCGTGTTCATATGCACGGCCGGCACGTTGGGGTTCCAGGGATGCGCGATCAGCGAAATGCCTGATGCCCAGAAACTCGGGTCTTCCTCGGCGCCGGGCATCTGCTTCCTGAATTCGGGCGAGAACTCGCCATAGACGGTCGAAGTGTGGACGCCGACCTTTTCGAAGACGCGGCCCCGCATCATCGACATGGTGCCGCCGCCGCCCTTGCCCTGGTCGCGTTCCCACGGCGTCTTTTCAAAGCGGCCGGGCGACCATTCGGCCAGTGGTCCCTGCAGTTCCTGCTCGATCTGCTCGAAGGTGGTGCAGATGCGCTCGCGCAGCGTCTCGAACCAGAGCCTGGCCTTCATCTTCTTCTGTTCGATGTCGGCTGGCAGGCCTGCCGGTATTTCTGGTCGTTCCAAAATCAGGTCTCCGGTCTCAGCCGACAAAGGACTCGTCTTTTCCGGGCGCGATCCCTAATCTCTTAAGGGCAAGGGTCAAGTGTCATCTGGTCAAGGCCCCAGGAGTTCTTTCATGCGCACCCCGGCAAGACCGCCGCTGGATGGCTTGAAGAAGCGGCTCGACCGTTCGCGCGCCGAGCACGAGCGCATGCCGCGCGACGGCTTCCTTCGCGAAACCTTCGTGCTGCCGCGCTCGGATGCGCGGCTCAAAGCCAAGGAATGGTTCGAACGCTTTCCCAAGCAGGCCTACTGGACCGAGATCGAAAGCTGGTTCGAACGGCCGGGAGACGTCATCGAATTCACGATACGGCGGCTGCCGGCGGCGGATTAGGATTCCACAAGCAGTCGCCTTGCGCCCGGCCCTTGCGCACTCAACCGGTCTTCCCTGTTCCTGAGCGGGCATTTGTCGATAGACATGCAGCCGCAGCCGATGCAGTCGGTCAGGCCGTCGCGCAGCTTCTTCAACTGGTTGATCTTGCGGTCAAGATTGTCGCGCCATGCCGTTGAAAGCAGATTCCAATCCTCGCGAGTCGGCGTGCGGCCGTCAGGTAATGATTCAAGTGCCGCGCCGATCTCCGCCAGCGAGATGCCGACCTCCTGGGCAACCCGGATGATGGCCACCCGCCGAAGCACATCGCGGCCATAGCGCCGTTGGTTGCCTGACGTGCGGTGGCTGCGGATCAGCCCGCGCGCCTCGTAGAAATGCAGCGCCGACACCGCCACGCCGCTGCGCATGGCCACCTGGCCAACCGTCAATTCCTTTACCGGAGCCATCTCGATTTTCCGCTTGACCTCAAGTTAAGTTGAGCTTGTAGCCAAGAAAACGTGGATGTGCAAACGAAGGAGAAGGCGATGTGCGCCTGGACGAAGATGACGGGAGTTGCCAGCGAACTCCTAGCCGAGTTGCCGGATGGCTTCGCCGGCGACCATGGCGACGGACAGCGCGACGTTGATGCTGCGCGTGCCCGGCTGCATCGGGATCGTCAGCCGCGCATCCGCCGCCTGATGGACAGGATCCGGCACGCCAGCGGATTCGCGACCGAACAGAAGAACATCATCTTTGGCGAAGGCGAAAGCCGTATAGGTCGTCGCGGCTTTGGTCGTGAGCAGCACCAGCCGGCGGGCTTCGCTTTTGCGCCAGTCCTCGAAGGCGTTCCAGTCGACATGCCGGGTCAAGGCAGCCATTTCGAGGTAATCCATTCCGGCTCGTTTGAGCGCCTTGTCGGAGAGCGGGAAGCCGGCCGGCTCGATGATATCGACGCCGAGGCCAAGGCACGCGGCGAAGCGCAGGATTGTCCCGGTGTTGCCGGCGATGTCAGGCTGGTAGAGGGCGATGCGGAGACCAGAGTTCATTTCCGCGTCTTTCTAATAAGTGGCAGATCGGCCACAGCGGACTCCTGGTTTTGGAAATTGCTGGACCTGCGGGTGGCCATTTTCTGCGAAGTCGATTATACCGCACGCATTGTCAACCCGAACCGATGGAGGGGTATTTCATGATGACCATGCACATCCAGCGCCCCTCTCGTGGGCTTACCTGCCTGCCGGCGGTATCGGTACGACGATTTACCTGACTTCCTAGATTTGATCGCACCGATTCCCGCCGAACCAAGTTTTCGGCTTTCGAAGGAATCCTGCGATGTTTTTCAACCTGTTGAAGGGGCCAGACGCCCCACCTGAGCGTGTCCTGACCGAGGCCTGTTCTCGCGTCCCGACCGATGCAATCCGCGCCTCCGGCCGAATGCCGGCGCACGATCTTGCTTCGCCTTTTTATCTCTATTTTCACACGGAGGACGGACCGATGTTCGATCCCTACAGAATACCTGGCTCAAGAAGCCTTCACGAGCGCAAGACGGCGACCTGGGCGTTGCTGATCGGCGAGACCTATTCGTCGGCGGTTCACGCCGAGAGCCGCCGGCGTCCGCATCGCGGCATGTTACCGGATGTCGATTTCTCGCGCGCGGTTCCCGACCACAGCCGGCCGACGCTGGTGCGCCGGATCATCCGGCTGATCCGACCGGGCGCGAAAAACCGGGCTGGCGGCGGCGTGCCGTCAGCTCAGTCGAACGCGTCTGTCGGCGAAAAGCCCGCAAGTCCCTATATTGCGCGAAGCAGGACCGATGGCCCGGGTGATTCCGGGCCGTCGGTCCCTGACGCCGTACGTTCCGGGGATTTCTCCCGCGCCGCGTGAGCGGAAAACTGATTTGTGAGCATCGCTATGTTTAGCTGGTTTGAAAAAAGGCTCGATCCGTTCCCTGCAGCTGAGCCGGTCGAGCCGCCGAAGACGCTGGTTGCCTTCTGCGTGCATTACACGCGCGGCGCCTGGCCCTATATCATCGTCGATGCGGTGCTGGTGACGGCGATCGCGGTGGCCGAAGTGTGGATGTTCGGCTTTATGGGCCGCATCGTCGACTGGCTCTCCGGCCAGAACCGCGAAACCTTCCTGCAGACCGAGAGTTGGAAGCTCGCCGGCATGGCGTTCGTCGTGCTGTTTGCGCTGCCGGGCACGGTATGGCTGCATTCGTTGCTCAACCAGCAGACGCTGATGGGCAACTACCCCATGCGCATCCGCTGGCAGGTCCATCGCTATCTCTTGAAGCAGTCGATGAGCTTCTACCAGGACGAGTTCGCCGGCCGCATCGCCACCAAGTTGATGCAGACAGCGCTCGCCGTGCGCGAATGCGTCATCAAGGTGATCGACGTGCTCAACTACGTCATCGTCTATTTCCTTGGCATGCTGTTCATCGTCGGCTCGGCCGATTTGCGGCTGGCAGCACCCCTTGGCGTCTGGCTGCTCGGCTATATCGGGCTGTTGCGCTACTTCATCCCGAAGCTGGGCAAGGTCGGCAAGGCGCAGGCCAATGCGCGCTCGACCATGACCGGCCGCGTCGTCGATAGCTACACCAACATCCAGACGGTCAAGCTGTTTTCCCATGCGCGCCGCGAAGCCACGTTCGCCCGGGAAGGCATGGCCGGTTACCTCGACACCGTCTACCAGTCGATGCGGCTGGTGACGGTGCTTTACGGCCTGCTCTACATCCTCAACGCGCTGCTGCTGTTTTCGGTGACGGCGCTGGCGCTGTGGCTGTGGCTTGGCCAGGCGGTGACGATCGGCGCTGTCGCAGTGGTCATCGGCCTGGTGCTCAGGATGTGGGGCATGTCGCAGTGGATCATGTGGGAAATGTCCGGCCTGTTCGAGAACATCGGCACGGTGCAGGACGGCATCGCCTCGATCTCGCTGCCGCGTCTGGTCGAAGACCGGCCGGGGGCGAAGGATATTGCCGTCACCAAGGGCGAGATCCGCTTCGACGACATCCGCTTCCACTACGGCAAGCAGAAAGGTGTCATCGAGAGCCTGTCGCTGACGGTGAAGCCCGGCGAGAAGGTCGGCATTGTCGGCCGCTCGGGTGCAGGCAAGTCGACGCTCGTCAACCTCTTGTTGCGCTTCTACGATCTGGAGAACGGCAGGATCCTGATCGACGGCCAGGAGATCGCATCGGTGACGCAGGATTCGCTGCGCGCGCAGATCGGCATGGTGACGCAGGACACCTCGCTGCTGCACCGTTCGGTGCGCGACAACATCCTCTATGGCCGGCCCGACGCGACGGAAGAGATGCTTGTCGAGGCAGCCGGGCGGGCCGAGGCGCTGGAGTTCATCGGCGGGCTTTCAGACCACACCGGCCGTAAAGGGCTCGACGCTCATGTCGGCGACCGCGGCGTCAAATTGTCCGGCGGCCAGCGGCAACGCGTCGCCATTGCTCGCGTTATGTTGAAGGACGCACCGATACTTATCCTTGACGAAGCGACGTCGGCGCTGGATTCCGAAGCCGAGGCCGCCATCCAGGAGAATCTCTACAAGCTCATGCAAGGCAAGACCGTCATCGCCATTGCGCACCGGCTGTCGACCATTGCGGCGATGGACAGGCTCGTCGTCCTCGACAAGGGCCGTGTCATCGAGGAGGGGTCGCATGAGGAACTCGTCGCCAGCGGCGGGCTCTACGCGCAGCTCTGGCAGCGCCAGTCGGGCGGGTTCCTGCTCGACGACGGTCCTGTCGATGCCGCCAATGATGCCATAGCCCACGATATCGGCATGAAGGGTGAAGCCGCAGAGTGATGACATCAGCATGATGACAGCCGTCTACCGCTGGTTCGAGAACTGGGTCTATCCGTTCAGGGAGCCAGCGACTCTTCGGCCACCGTCAAGCGTCGGCGGCTTCCTCTGGTACTATGTCGGCCAGGCGAAGTTCGCCTTCTTCGCCATGCTGGTCATTGGTGGCGTTGCGCCGCTGATCGAAGCCGGGCTGTTCTACTTCGTCGGGCGCCTGGTCGATATTCTCGACCAGCTTCCCGGTGAACGCAGTTGGCACGCGCTGTGGACCGCCGCCGGTCCTGAGCTGGTGTTCATGATCGTGGTGGTGTCGGTCATCCGCACCATCGTCGTCGGTCTGTCGGCGCTGGTCAACGAGCAGACGATCACGCCGGGTTTCTACAATCTGGTGCGCTGGCAGGCGCACCGGCATGTATCGCGCCAGTCCTACACCTTCTTCCAGAACGATTTTGCCGGGCGCATCGCGACAAAAGTCTGGCAGGCTGGGCAGGCGACCGGCGACCTGATGGAGAGCTTCATCGAGGTCATCTGGTTCATGCTCATCTATACGGTGACGACGCTGGCGCTGGTCGCCGGGCTGGATTTGCGCCTGGCCGTGCTGGTGGTGCTCTGGATCCTCGCTTTCGCCTGGCTGGCCAAGCTCTATCTGCCCTCGATCCGCAGGCATGCCGAGGCCACGGCTGAAGCTGGCTCGATGATCAATGGGCGCATCATCGATTCCTATTCCAACGTGCAGACGCTGAAGTTGTTCTCGGCCGATGGCGACGACCGCTACATCAAGAATGGCTTCGACATCTATCTCGACGCGCTGCGGCCTTTCACCCGCCGGCTGACCGGCGTGCGCATGGCGCTGACGACGCTGTCGGGCATCATGATCACCGCGATTGGGTGTTTTGCCGTCTATCTCTGGGTCGAAGGGTCGATCACCGTCGGCGCCGTCGCTTTCACACTGTCCCTCGTCTTGCGGCTCAACATGCTGCTCGGACGGGTGATGATGCAGCTCAACGGCATATTGCGAAACCTCGGTGTGCTGGAAAACTCCAAGGCGCTGATCTCGCAGCCGCTTGGGCTTGTCGATGCGCCGGATGCGAAAGAGCTTGTCGTCGCCGGCGGCCGTATCAAGGTGAAGAATGTCGAGTTTCACTACGGCAAGGGTTTTGGCGTGCTCAACGGCATCGACCTTGTCGTGCGGCCGGGCGAGAAGGTTGGACTGGTAGGTCCGTCGGGCGCCGGCAAGACGACGCTCGCCAACCTGATCCTGCGGCTCTACGACCTCGAAAGCGGTGAGATCACCATTGATGGGCAGGACGTGTCGGAGGTGACGCAGAATTCGCTGCGCGCCAATATCGGCGTGGTCAGCCAGGACACCGCGCTCTTCCATCGTTCGCTACGCGACAACATCAAGCTCGGCATGCCGGATGCAACCGACGCCGAGGTGGTCGCTGCGGCGAAGAAGGCCGAGGCGCATGAGTTCATATTGGGCCTGCGCGACAACCGCGACCGTGCCGGCTACGAGGCCTTTGTCGGCGAGCGTGGCGTCAAACTGTCGGGCGGCCAGCGCCAGCGCGTGGCGATCGCCCGCGTCTTCCTCAAGGATGCGCCGATCCTGATCCTCGACGAGGCGACCTCGGCACTCGATTCCGACATCGAGGCGGCGATCCAGGAGAATCTGACCCGGCTGATGGAGAACAAGACGGTGATCGCCATTGCGCATCGGCTGTCGACCATCGCCGCACTCGACCGGCTGGTGGTGCTGGACGGCGGCCGCATCGTCGAACAGGGCACGCATGACGAGCTGGTTGCGCTGGACGGGCTCTATGCGCGACTGTGGAAACGGCAGTCCGGCGGCTTCCTCTATCACGAGGAAAGCGTGCTGGAAGAGACGCGGCCGGCGGAGTAGTGCATGGCTGGATCGCCTGATGTCGGCTACGTCCTCAAGCGGCTGCGGCCAACCGCGCCAGCCTTCGTCGCGCTGAAGGAGGAGAGCCGGCTGGAGGGCTACTGGATGCTGGTGCGCCTGGCGGATAGCTGGTCAGGCGGCCGCAACAAGTTCCTGAAGCGAGGCGAGGCGCTGTTTGGGGCATGGCATGGCCGAGAACTCGCTGGTGTGTGCGGGTTGAACATCGATCCTTATTTCGAAGGCAGGGGCCACGGCCGGGTCAGGCACCTGTTCGTCAGCGCGCGTCACCGCCGCAGCGGCCTTGGCCGCATGCTGGTCGAGACCGTCATTGACAGGGCACGTCACCATTTTGCCGTGCTGAACACCCGCGCGCCACAAGAAGCCTTTGGGTTCTATGAACGGCTTGGCTTCCAGCCGGTGGTGGGCGAAGAATTCGTCACGCACCGCATGATGCTCTCTCAAGACAGAAAAGGAGGCTGAGATGTCATTGCGTCCGCCATCCGCCGGCGCCTCGGCTGCCGAAGCCGCGTTCGACGCCCTCGGCCATGAGATACTGGCCGAAAAGGCCGCGGCACTCGGCCGTGCCGGCCAACGGGTCGAGGAAACGCTGAAGAAGCTGCGCGAGAACGACGACGACAAGGAGCAGCGACCGCGGCTCCTCAAGGACGCCGCCGAAGCGGTGCACGCCTATTTCATCCAGCGCGAGCTGTGTGGCTTGCGCAAGCACGAGGCGGTGATCCGGGAATACGATATCCCCAGGGCTGTCCTGGTCAGGCTCGGCGCCAAGTAGACGCTACTCCAGCCATTCGGTGATGAAGCTGCCGCTTTCGTGGATGTCGGTCGATTCGAACGGGCCGGGTCCGAGATTGGTGAATTTGTGCGGTGTATTCGGCGGCACGATCAGGATCTGGCCGGCCGTGGCCTCGATCTGCTTGTCGCCGATCGTGAACAGGCCGGTGCCCTGGCGGATGATGAAGATCTCGCAATAGGGGTGGGTGTGCAGCCGCGGGCCGCCGCCGATCTCCGGCTGGTAATTGAAGATCAGGCAGGAGTTGGAGCCGTAGGCGCTCAACTGCAGTTCGCCTTGCCAGCGGCCGGGCGTCCTGGTCCAGGTCTCGCGATCGATGATGTGTGCCATATCGGCGAGACTAGATCACGGCAACCTGTCCTGTCGAGACAGGGCGGGGAGCCTCGGATTTGCTGAGATTTCCCTGTTGTTTAGCCGCCTTTGCCGGCCGTTTGGCGTCTGGCCGACTGACACGCTGTTCTGTCCCCGCGACAATCTGCCCTTGTGGCCTCACCCCGCTGGACAAAAACGGGCTTCACGCATAAACCGAAATCCAAATGCCGGAGGAATTCGCTAGCTTGTTCGCCATGCGCTGTCGGGCCGGCGCGATGGAGCGGGGAACAAAGCTCGACCGCCGGCTCGGAAGAGGCGAAAGGATCAGGCACCCGTGAGCGCAACCGACACCCAGGATCCCAACCGTCGTGATTTTCTCTACGTCGCCACCGGCATGGCCGCAGTGGTCGGCGCAGGGGCCGTCGCCTGGCCGTTCATCGACCAGATGCGCCCCGATGCATCGACGCTGGCGCTGGCCTCGGTCGAGGTCGACGTCTCCTCGCTGACCCCTGGCATGTCGCTGATCGTCAAATGGCGCGGCAAGCCGGTCGTGGTGCGCAACCGCACCGAGCAAGAGATGAAGGACGGCGAGACCGTCAACCTTGCCGACCTAAAGGATCCGATCGCCCGCAACGCCAATCTGCCGGCCGATGCGCCTGCGACCGACGCCAACCGCACCACGCCCGGCAAGGAAGCCTGGATGGTGATGGTGCAGGTCTGCACACATCTGGGCTGCATTCCGCTCGGCCAGGAAGGCGATTTCGGCGGCTGGTTCTGCCCGTGCCACGGTTCGCAGTACGACACGGCCGGCCGTATCCGCAAAGGCCCGGCGCCGGAAAACATGGCTGTGCCGGTATTCAAGTTCATTTCCGATACCAAAATCCTTATCGGTTGAGGCAGGGGATATTTCGATGAGCGAGGGACACTCGACCTATACGCCCAAGACCGGTATCGAACGCTGGTTCGACGCCCGCATGCCGCTGCCGCGCATGGTCTATGACAGCTTCATCGCCTATCCGGTGCCGCGCAACCTGAACTATGCGTGGACCTTCGGCGGCATCCTGGCGATCATGCTGGTGGCGCAGATCCTGACCGGCATCGTGCTGGCCATGCACTATACGGCCGACACCAATCTCGCCTTCAATTCGGTCGAGAAGATCATGCGCGATGTGAATTCGGGCTGGCTGTTGCGCTACATGCATTCCAACGGCGCCTCGTTCTTCTTCGTCGCCGTCTACATCCACATCTTCCGCGGGCTTTATTACGGCTCCTACAAGGCGCCGCGCGAACTGCTGTGGATCCTCGGCTGCATCATCTACCTCTTGATGATGGCAACCGGCTTCATGGGCTATGTGCTGCCCTGGGGTCAGATGAGCTTCTGGGGCGCCACCGTCATCACCGGCTTCTTCAGCGCCATTCCGTTGGTCGGCGACTGGATCCAGCAGCTGCTGCTCGGCGGTTTCGCAGTCGACAATCCAACGCTCAACCGCTTCTTTGCGCTGCACTATTTGCTGCCGTTCATGATTGCCGGCGTCGTCGTGCTGCACGTCTGGGCGCTGCATGTGGTCGGCCAGTCGAACCCGACCGGCATCGAGGTCAAGTCGAAGACCGACACCGTCGCCTTCACACCCTATGCGACCATCAAGGACGCGTTCGGCATGATCGTGTTCCTGTTCTTGTTCGCCTATTTCGTCTTCTACCTGCCGAACTTCCTTGGCCATCCGGACAATTACACGATCGCCAACCCGCTGAAGACACCGGCCCACATCGTGCCGGAATGGTACTTCCTGCCGTTCTACGCGATCCTGCGCGCCATCACCTTCAACATCGGGCCGATCAACTCCAAGCTCGGCGGCGTGCTGTGCATGTTCGGCGCCATCGTTATGCTGTTCCTGGTGCCGTGGCTTGACACCTCCAAGGTGCGCTCGGCGGTCTACCGGCCCTGGTACAAGCTGTTCTTCTGGCTGTTCGTCGCCGACGCTGTCCTGCTCGGCTGGCTGGGCTCGCAGCCTGCGGAAGGCGGCGGTCTGTTGACCCTCCTGATAGGTGAGGTCTCGGGCAACTACGTTGGCTACGCTCAAGCGGCGACACTGTTCTACTTCGCCTTCTTCCTGGTCGCGCTGCCGGTGCTGGGCCTTATCGAGACGCCGCGCAGACTGCCGAATTCGATTACCGAGGCGGTGCTGGAGAAGAACAAGGGTGCCGGTGGGGGGCATCCGGCCGGTGCGACCTCCGCGCCGGAAACCAAGGGCTGAGCGAGAATCTAAGGGGATTTGGCATGAAGAAGATTCTCACCTCGCTCGCCCTGCTAGGCGTGTTTGCCGGCGGCATCGGAGCGGTCGGCACCGTGGCGATGGCCGCTGAAGAGGCGCACAACGCGGCAGCACCGACGCATTTCCCGATCGACGAACCGAAGGAAATGGACTGGAGCTTCGCCGGCCCGCTCGGCACCTACGACAAGGCGCAGCTGCAGCGCGGCCTGAAGGTCTACAAGGAAGTCTGCTCGGCCTGCCATTCGATGAATTTGGTGGCGTTCCGCACGCTGGAAGGCCTGGGCTATTCGGAGGCGCAGGTGAAGTCCTTTGCCGCCGAATACACCATCCATGACGGTCCCAACGATGCCGGCGACATGTTCGACCGCCCGGGCAAGCCGTCCGACTATTTCCCGGCGCCGTTCGCCAATGAGCAGGCAGCGGCTGCCTCCAACGGTGGCGCTGCTCCGCCGGACATGTCGCTGCTGGCCAAGGCACGCGGCGTCGAGCGCGGCTTCCCGCGCTTCGTGTTCGACATCTTCACCCAGTATGCCCAGGGCGGCCCGGACTACATCCATTCGCTGCTGACCGGCTACGACCAGACGCCGCCTGCCGGCATGGTGATCCCGGAAGGCACGCACTACAATCCTTACTTCATGTCCGGCGTGTCGCTGAAAATGCCCAAGCCGCTCTCCGACGGCCAGGTCACCTATGATGACGGCTCGCCGCAGACGGTCGACCAGTATTCGCGCGACGTCTCGGCCTTCCTGATGTGGGCGGCGGAACCGCATATGGAAGACCGCAAGAAGACCGGCTTCCGCGTGCTGGTGTTCTTGGCTCTGTTCGGGACGCTGATGTATCTGACCAAGCGCAAGGTATGGGAAGACGTCGCCCACTAAGGTGTGCCGATATTCAGGTGATGCCGGCCTGCAAATGCCGGCGTCCTGCGCTTCCGGTGCTCATATGTGGACGGCCCCCCGCTTGCAAGGATGGTTGAGATAGTTTGATCGGGTCTCTTGCGCTCATATGTCCGGCCTTTTGCGCGCGGATCTGAGAGCGCTGGCCAAGA
>NZ_JACDTY010000023.1 GCF_013520985.1 Mesorhizobium neociceri
CGCTCAGGCGTTGGCGATCAATCGGCGAAACGGTGAGGAATATTCCTGTGCGCATGCGCCAAACTCGCATGCGCACTCGCGAAAGGGAATCCCAAGCCGGACTCTTATGTTAAACGGAAACCACTAGTTTGGTGACCTGCAACTTCCGTTGTGACGCAGCGCGGCCCCTTTGGTAAGGGCACTGTCGACCGGCCCATTCCTAAAAAAGTTGGTGTGCGTTCCGCATGCGGTTCAGCACAAGCTCTCACAAGGGATGCCGTCCTTGTCGCGATCTGCCGCCCCAGGAGCAGTTAGCCAGATACCAGTTTGCTTCATCGCACGAGCTAATCTGTGGGCAGGTCCGCCGCGGCTGACACGAATAGCTCTGCACCACTTGGTTCTTGATGATCCCAAGGGGCTGGCTAACCGCTGGTGCCTTGTCTGCATGCCCCGCACGCCAATCCCAAGGCGCCTGAAACTTTCCGACCCACAGACCGACCTTCGCAGCCTCGGCCTTCGCCTGTTGCCCTGCATAGGTGCCATGGCTGTAGCGAGGCCAATCCAAGGCGTGACCGTGCTCGACCATCCATGAGGCCACGCTGCCGGCGCCAGAAACACGAAAGCCCGCCACCTATTAGGAGCGCCGGTAGCGGGCTTCGTCTCATCCTTGGAGTAAGCGGCTACATCCCTGAGGAATCGACCGCTGCGGACGGCGTGATCACTTCTGGCCGCTGCCGAAAAAAGCTCGCCCTTCTAACCCGCCTTGATTTTCTTGGAACCGTCATTTCGCTGCGATGTTAGGTGACCGAAGGGACGTTCATTAAGGAGTTGATCATGAAACGGCTTCTTTTCGCCGCAGCCATTGCGGCATTGTCAACTGTGTTCGCTTTTGCACAATCGACCACCACCACAGGCGGATCGTCGACAACGACAACCACGACAATGCCGAGCACTACGACTGACCAGGGAACGGATTCGACGACCACGAGTGGAACGAACTCGAATTCGGCCAAGGACTGCGCGCCGGGTCAACAGAGCGGTAGTGCCAGACAGGCCGCGCCCGGCCAACAGGATACGGATGCCAAGTCGGCTGCTCCTGGCCAAATGAAAACGACGACGGCAGGCTGCTGAGGCGCAGTAGGCTTGTCTAGCCTAGTCACTGATCCGGCTGACATCCTAGAATGTCCCGTCGCCTTGGCGATGAGAAAAACGGCGGCGGGACAAAGACCGGCGACGAAGGGACGTTAATCGACGGTCGCTAATCAAAAATTCTACAGCCGTTTGAAGGACAAGGCAAATCCACATTAAACGAGAGCGGGTATCTTCCCCACGTCGAAATAGGGATGATACTCGACATGCCGGCGGAGGAAAATGGCCGGCGCGATTTGCCGGTGAAAGCAATCCGCTGTCCGCGCCGGCCACTGCGGTTGAGGGAGATCGACGCCTGCCGGACTTAGAGCGCGCCGATCGGCCGGCAATTGCAGATCGGCCCTTGGTTAAAAACTATGTCCGCCTGCTTGGCGAGTGACGGGGCTAGACAGCTAAAGTGACGGAACGGCGAACACGCGACAGTGCAACTCGGCCCTTGTGGACTTGCGATCGCATCATCGTTGAGATTGCGGGAGCCGCTGGTGCGGTTCTAAGGTTTCTTAATAATCCGAGCCTCCCGCAACAGCGATGACCAATTGTGCGGAGCAAGGAAGCCAACCAGTTCGGTTGCTTGCAAGGTGCTTATCTGGGTTTTCTCACTAGACGGCGCGCCGCAACGCTGCTCGCTTTTTCTGGCGGCTTGACTGCATCGTCAACCATGTTGGGAATTCCCTTCCGACTGACCCTTTGAGAATGGTTCCCCGCAGGCGCTTCAGATGATGTTGGGCCTTTTAATATTCTGGCGGACTGGCGGCGGCTTTGGCTCGCCTTTAGGGCTTCTGCGGTGACTGAATTCTCATTCATGGGCTTTCCGTGCGGCCACGGAGACATGTTTAGAAATTCCGGCAGAAGCCCATCTCCTGGTTTTGCGGCGTGGGCATGAAGCGCGCGTAGCAAGGAAAGCATTGGGTGACCTCTCTAGTTAAGGCCGGGCTTAGGTGGTCCAAGATTCGCAATTCTCGTCATTGTGGGCAAACCATGCCGATAACGGATCATCGGCGCTCGTGGCCAGAGCGGACATTCAACTACCTCTTCCCGATAGCCTTCGCCTCTCGCTCCAGCGTTTCGCGGTCATTTCCGTACTTGGCGATAAGCTGGCGCACGTCTGGGATACTGAGGCCGAATTTGCTGGCGAGGTAACCGACCTCGTACTCTTCGTCTCCAGCGACCTGATTGCGATCCTGTTGTCTGTTTTACTCTTATCGTCCGGCATGATGCGCCTCTGTTTTTCCGAATCTGCAACGTCACGCTTGCGGTTTTGTTGCAGTCGGACATCGATTTCCAAGGGCGAGGCCCTGGCTGAAGATCAAATGCTGGGACATCGGTGATTTCGATCTCATCGGCATCAAGCGGAGAAGGGCAAGGAAACCAAGGCGCTCATGGCTCGCGACGGTCGCTATGCCAGATCCGCCGCCATTGCCTTGCCTAAGGGCGTACGTGAACGGCTCTGGGAGCGCGTCAAGGCGGGCAGGGCACCAACCGGGTTGCCAAGGCAATAGCCTCAGAAGACGTCAAATGGGCCAAGCCCGGTATCGTCGGCAGGGTTCGAACCTTGCGCGGTGAGCCAAAACTGCGGCACGCTTCGCTGCAAGATTTCCGGGCTGGGCGCGCGATGGCGGCGGCAGGCCACCGCCGGTCAATGCGCGATCCGAGACGATTATGACGAATGGCCTTTTTCGCAAAGCCTTTGCCTCGCGCCCGGTGGACGGCTATTTCGAATGGCAGAAGCTTGATGCATCGGTAAGAAAAAACAGCCCTATGCCATTGCCATGAAATCGGGCGAGCCTTTCGCGATGGCCGGCATCTGGGAAGAGTATGCCGACAAGATCATCGGCGAACTCATCCGGACCTTTGCCATTGTGACTTGCGAGCCGAACGAGCTTATGGCGACCATTCATGACCGTATGCCGGTCATACTGGCGCCGCAGAATGCGCTGGCTGGGCACGGAGCTCGATCCTCGCGGCCTGATGAAGCCATTCCCGTCCGATCTGATCGACAGCAAGGTCGGCAGCCCGCGCAAGTGGAGCAGGAAGCGGCGGATGAACTCGTCGGTTGCGAGCGTCATGAGCTGCTGCCGGTTGGCGCCTTCGCGACGGCCTCCTGGATGACTTGCTGGCGGATGAGGCCGTGCGGCACCGAATAGAAGAAGTAACATTTTCGAGCGGCTGCGACTCAAAATAGCTGTTCGATTTCTATCCGCCTAGCAAGTTCCATAAGATAGATTACGCGACTTTCACCGGGGAGAAGTAAATATCTCTCAATATTGATAAGTTTTTATCGAACTTACTCCAAGTCATATCTGTGCTTTCAGAGAGACGCCAACTGGATTGCGGCAGTAACGGCAACTGAAATTTCGGTTCGACAGCTGGATTGCTTAATTTCAAGTTGGCACACAAGCGGTCAGTAGAAAACAGCACCGCCAGTGCGGCCACCGAGTTGGATGAAGGGGAGAAGCAGAGCGAGCCATCGAAATGGAGCGAGCGAAGCATGCGGCTAAGCCCATTCGACCCGTGGCCTTTCGCCGCCTTCGATGCACAGGCGACGAGCCATTTGCTGCGCGGCGCCATGACGAAGCCTGTCGCGCCGCCTTAAGTCGGTTCACGCTAATCCCGCAGATAGCATAACTTTCGTGCAGTTGGCCGCTGCCCTTGCCAAAGTCGGCCGGCTTGAAGAAGCGAGGACAGTTGCCGCCCGGGTGCTCGAACTGAATCCAATGTTTCGCTACAGTCGTCAGCTTGCGGACGTCTGCTGTGCTCCAGCGCTGGCCGGGATAACCGTGCTGATCACCTCCTCCCGACGTGTGCGGCAGGCGGCAACTATCTTGTGTCCGAACAACCGATAAAGGTCACGGACTGCTGGAGTAGGAAACTCAGTCAGTAATGGGGCGATAATCTGCGGGCCCGGTCGCGAATCGCCACGACACCGGTACAACCTCACTTCTTCCGCTGCACCACTATTGCCGCTCTGCGCGTTGAGATGAAATTTCTTGTCTGCAGTTATCCCGGGAGGCTAAGCGCATTGCTGTCAATCGGCATCTTTCGGATGCGTTTTCCGGTGGCGGCAAAGATAGCGTTGGCCACGGCCGGCACGATGGCGGAGGTTCCCGCCTCGCCCATACCGCCTGGCGCTTCGGCGCTGGGAATGATGTAGACCTCGACAGTCGGAGCTTCGTCGATCCGCAGAATTTCATATGTATCGAAGTTGGACTGTTCCACCCTTCCGTTTTTGACGGTGATCTCGCCATGAAGCGCTGCGGTGATGCCGAACATTACAGCGCTCTGTATCTGTGCCTCGATCGTGTTGGGATTGACTGGTGTTCCGCAGTCGACAGCGCATACTACTCGTCTAACGCGAACCTTGCCCTCCTTCGAGACTTCGACTTCGGCAATCTGCGCGAGATAGCTCCCAAATGCATATTGGACCGATGCCCCGCGACCGACACGTTCGGGTAGTTTCTCTCCCCAGCCGGCTTTTTCGGCAGCCAGTTGCAGCACGGCCTTCGCGCGAGGCGTTTTGTCGAGAATGGACAGCCGGTAAGCCACCGGGTCCTGCTTGGCAATCGCGGCAAGCTCATCCATGAAGCTCTCGGTCACGAAGACATTATGGGAAGGTCCGACGCTGCGCCAAAAGGCGGTCGGAACGCCTGGCGGCTCCACCCGAACGTATTCGACATGCAAATTGGGCAGATCATAGACAAGATTGATCGCGCCTTCGGTGGTATCGGGATCGAGCCCGTTATTGAACGCAGGAGGCGCCCATCTCGCGATCACTGAAGAACCCGCAAAACGGTTGCTCCACGCGATCGGCATCCCTGTCTTGTCGAGTCCGGCAGACAGACGGTCGAAGAACATTGGACGATACATGTCGTGTTGAATATCTTCCTCGCGCGACCATACGATCTTGACCGGACCGTCAACATGTTTGGCAATCTCGACAGCTCGAGCGACACCATCAACTTCGAGCCTCCGACCGAAACCGCCGCCGATCAAGTGATTGTGGACAACGACTTGGTCTAACGGCAGGCCTGCTACCTTCGCGGCCACGGACTGGGTTCGTCCGAGGACTTGGCTGCCTACCCAGATTTCGCAACCATCCTTGCGCAGGTGGACAGTGCAATTCATCGGCTCCATCGCTGCGTGCGCGAGGAATGGCACGTGGTAGCTCGCTTCGACCTTGACAAGGAGGGTTGCCATCGCCGCATCGATGTCACCGACCGTCTCTGCAACAGCACCGGGATTTAGGGTCGCTTGCTCGAGCATATCGGCGATTGCCCCCGTCGTCAGCGCGGCGTTGGGTCCATCATCCCACTCGATCACCAGCGCATCGAGGCCTTTCTTCGCAGCCCCCATGTGATCAGCCACAACGGCGACAGCGTCCTCAAGCCTAACGATCTGTCGCACGCCCTTGACCGCCTTTGCCGCAGTGTCGTCCACGCTCTTCACGCGGCCGCCGAATACGGGCGACTGCGAAAGCGTCGCGATCTTCACGCCCGGTGGGCGGGCGTCGATGCCGTATACGGCAGTGCCGTTCACCTTAGACGGGAGATCGAGACGCTTGGCCGATGTGCCGATGAGCTTGAAATCGCCCGGCTGTTTCAGCGCAACGTTTTCTGGAACCGGCAATCGCGCCGCCTCCGCGGCGAGTTCGCCAAAGCCGAGACGTCGCCCTGTCGCCGCATGGACCACTTGACCACGCTCGGCATGGCAAGTCGCGCGATCGACATTCCAGCGCGTTGCCGCCGCCGAGACAAGCATTTCACGCGCCGTCGCTCCGGCCTGGCGAAGCGGCTGCCAGGCTCCGCGGATCGCATTCGAGTTACCCGTCGCCTGCACCCCAATCAGTGGATTGGCATAGAGCTTCTCATCGGGCGGTGCGTGCTCCAAGCTCACCTGGTTCAGATCGACCTCGAGCTCTTCGGCGATCAGCATCGGAATGGAGGTGTAGGTCCCCTGCCCCATCTCGACATAGGGCATCGTCAGCACGATCTTTCCGTCGCCACCGATGCTGATGAAGGCGTTGGGGGAGAACTTCCCGGCATCGACCGCCGCTGTGGCGTTTGCCGCTGGGAGGGCGAGACTTAGAACCAGGCCTCCGCCTAAAGTCGTCGCAACTTGCAGAAAGCTACGCCGCGAGACGCTATCTGCCCCGCCCTGTCGATTGTGGCAGGAGCCTTGGGATCCACCGTGATTTATCATGACAGCCCTCCGTTCAGCTTGCAGCAGCCTGCTTGATTGCATCGCGGATGCGGACATAGGTCCCGCAACGGCAGATGTTTCCTGACATCGTGTCGTTGATGTCGGCGTCCCTCGGGTGTGGATTGCTCGCGAGCAGCGCCGCCGCGGACATGATCTGCCCCGATTGGCAATAGCCGCACTGTGGCACTTCGAGGTCGAGCCAGGCCTGCTGTATCTTGGCGCCCGCCTCAGTCCTTCCAATCGCCTCAATGGTCGTGATGGACGATTCGGCAATACTGTCGATAGTGGTGATACAAGAGCGGACGGGCTCGCCATCGACATGCACGGTGCATGCACCGCAGAGCGCCATGCCGCATCCGAATTTCGTGCCCATCATTCCAAGCACATCACGCAACACCCAGAGAAGAGGCGTGTCGCCGTCCACGTCGACGTCATGCGTCTCACCGTTGACCTTGATCGTGAATGGCATGGCTCCCTCCTTCGCCGTATCCTCGCGAGAGTGATCGCTGGGCTGTGGAAAGTGTAGAGCGAGCGAGCGCCCTGATCGATTGGACGAAGGTATCTACGATACCTTGGTACTAGACGGGCACTCATAAACCCGGTTCTGTCACCGCGATTTGCTGAATCGCTCGGCTTCCACAAAGGATTTCTGCGTAGTGACGCTCGCGTTGCCGGGCGTATGATCGAGTGGAGCATGGAGCAAGTCTCTCAAGATCGACTTGGCCGGCTTTGGGAACGTCGGGTAGTATGATACGGAATGTAGCTTTCCAATCGAACCGACACCGCAGCGGACGGCCTCTCCGATGCACTGAAGTTCTAGTTTGGATATTCCCAGAAATCGTCTGGAACCGAGTTTCCAATAGCAGCCCGCATGGCATCCCGAAAAAGTTTCGCTGCGGGCATTGGGCGAAAGGCCACTGTGCGATCGACGATGAGCCCCTCGTCATTTTCTTCGATAATATCGAAACTTTCCAGCTCGTGACCCTGAATTGTTCCCTTCCATCTCAAAAGGGTCCTTCGGTCGTCCAGTTTCCACTCACCCGTATAGGCACCGTCTCGTAGAGTGGTCGACGCCGCGAATATCTTTGCAACCACCGAGCGACCTTCTGCCGTCCGTATCAGCACCGGACTGTGAAATACTACATTTGCAGCGAGAAGCTTTTCGTAGTCAGCTACGGTGGCGTGGCCTGACTCACGAAGTTTTCGAATTGCGTGCATGGTGGACGACTCCTTCGATGGGTAATGACGCTATGCTGTTCGCGAGATCGGATCGCCTCGGCGGCTAGGAGAATGCAGCGGAACGTGCCTTGGATCGATTGTCCGATGGTGTTGACGATACCTTGGTACCGGCGAAGTCGGTTAGACATGGCCGATGGCAGGCGATCCGGACGTCGGAGTGCCGGCCGTGCAAATTGCGTCTGCCGGTTCCCGAAATCCGCACATAACCAGGCGGCCATTAGGGTCAATCTTGGCGAGGTGGCGCCTGTATGCTGGAAGCCAGGCCGGGATTGATCTGGTCCGGCTCGAGTGTCGCCTGTGCTTCCCATTCCGGGACCGATTGCGCCAGCTCACCGTCGGCCGTCACCGTTGGGATACAGTCGGGCCGCGCCACGGGTCCGTCCAGCACGTTGGACAGACTCGCATGTGCACCGTCGAGCCAGGTGGAATGATCGGCGGCGGAGTGGTCACGGACCGTGACGGTTGCCGTCATACCGGAGACAAGCGGTACGCCGGGCGGCACCTCGTCTATCGCGATGCGAACCGGAACGCGTTGAGCGAGCCGCACCCACGTATAGATCGGATCCACATTCGGTAGTCCCTGGGCGCCAGCGGCTGCGTTGGAAACGCTGAGGCCACGTGTGATGGTGCTGACGTGCCCGATGATCGGCGTTGAGTAGCCCATCAGCTTCGCCTCGACCTGGGCGCCGGTGCAGACGCGGGCCATCTTGGTCTCTTCGAAATAGCCGTCGATCCAGAAACTGTCGGTATCGATTATCGAAACATTTGCGATACCCTGGCGTGCATAGTCCCCGGCGCGCAGCAGCAGGTTCGTCACATATCCATTCACCGGACTGCGAATCTCGGTACGCTTCAGGTTCACTTCAGCCAGGGCGACCTGGGACTGCGCGGCTTCGAATGCGGCCTCAGCCTGAATCGCGTTGCCGGCGTAGACCTGCTGCTGTTCGGGGGTGGTCGCGAGGCTCGACAATTTCCCCTGCCGTTCGGATTGCCGCTGCTTTACCTGCACATCCGCTGCCCTTTGCTGCAGCGCAGCTCTAGTGCTCTGCAGGGCCACATCGAAATCGAACGGATCGAGCACGTACAGAACATCGCCCTTGTGCACAAACTGGTTGTCGGCAACGCGCAGTTCCTTGATCCGGCCGGTAACTTCAGGAGCAACGCTTGCCACTTGAACGCGGACACGCCCGTCGCGAGTCCATGGGGCGGTCAAGTAGTGGTCCCAGGCGACGACGGAAATGAGCACCGCGACGAGCGCCAGCGCCAGCGTGGCCAGCCGCTTCGCCACTGCTGCTAGCGCGAGTCGCATCGCGGCCCCCCGTCGGGTCAATTGGCCTTGGGGCATGAGAGCTGTCTGGGCGCCGTCTTGCGGAGCAGCCGGAACAGGAAGATTGAGGTTCGCAACCTGCAATGCCTCGTTGTCAATTTGCTTGGGCGTCAGCGCGGGAGGCTCCGTCTCCGGGGCCAGCGCCGCTTCCTGAACAAACTCTTCCTTGAGTTGCGCGTCCATAACAGTCTCCATCAAGCGAGAAGCACAAGGCCGCCAAGCACGGCCACATAAAGGCTGAACTCGGCGATCGACACATGGCTAAAGATGCTTGCGAAGCCGACGAGGTGCAGGATCGGCCGAAGCCCCAGAATGATGACGAGCGCTGCGACGGCGTAGGTGATGAATGGCGCGAAAAAGACGCCGCCGATCACTAGCTCATGAAAATCGTGCGTCATGACCTGGCTCCCTGAACATGAATGGCGGCCGCGGCCGCTTGTTCGACAATTGCACCGGCAACGACCAGCGCTGCACGCGCGGCGGCGACGGCATGATCAGTCTCAGCGTAGGCACGCAGATCGTTGGCGGCTACGCGGATAAGCTGGGGATCGCGCGCGGCCAAAGCTGCCCGCGCGTTCACGACCAGAGCGCCTATGGCGCGATCCGTCAGCTGGGTGAGTCGGGCTGCACCGCAGCGGATTGCAGCGGCTTGATCGAAATATTCCAGCGCATGCTCGACGGACGTCCGGTACTCCGCCTCGTTCGGGCCGGCCGAAGCGATCTGCCCGACCCGCACGGCATCTCTGAATGCAGCCTCCTCGGGTGCGTAGCGCCGATCGGGACGATCCAGCAGCTGCCGAAGATCATGCCTCGCCGACGCGAGCAGCCAGCGCCTGCGCTGACGGTCCGATACCGGCGGGATGAGATACTGGGTTGCGAGCAGCACGCTCATCGCCGCACAGGTGAACAGCGAGGTAAACAGGAATGACTGCGGATTGTAGGTTTGCGGATTGCTCGGGGCGAATATCGCCGAAATGAAAATCAGGTTCACTTTTCCAAGACCTGCCCAGACCGGATTCGGCGAGGTCGCCATGAGCGCGGCGCCGATCAGGAATGGAGCCAGGCCGAGCGCCAGCAGTGGAAAGTCGGAAACCCCGTTGAGGACAAAGAATTCCAGGATGCCGGTCAGGGCGACCGCGATCGGCGCGCCGAAAAAACCGAGCGTCGTGAAGGTTCGTGGCGCCGGTGTCGTCGCACCCAATCCCATTGCGACTGCAACCAGAGAAAGCGCCGAACTCGCGCTCGGCCAGCCGGCCAACACGAAAAAGAGGCAAGCTGCCGCAACGCATGCTGCCGCCCGAACTCCATTTTCTATCGCAATCCGCTGTGACCGGTAGAGTGGCGCTCGCCATGACCGGGACGGGCGCACGACGGACTTCAGCGCCGCAAGATGAACGCGAACCTCTGAATCCCGCCGCATGAGTTCGCCAAGCGCCCACTGAAGTGGCACTTGATCAGCGTCGAGCGAGCCGGCATCTTGATCGCGAGATGATATCTTCGAAAATTCTTCGGAGCTCAAATCAAACGCCGAAGCCCAACGTTCGCGCAGTGCGGTATCCGATTTTGCCGGAAGGGCGGCCAAGGCGCGCGCCGCCTGCAGTTCCGCCACGAGTGCCACCATCGCGCTGCGGGCCGCGGCGCTTCTCACCGGGCCGCTGCTCGATTCGGCTGCGAGGCTCGATATGTCCGGGCGGTGCGTGACGATCTCTCTGATCAGGGCTGCGACAGCCACCGCGTCGGTAGCCTCACGACGTATGACCGCCCGTGCATAATTTCGCACACGCTGGTGCAGGGCAGCCAGCTGCGCCCCAAGCTGCGGATGACGATCCGGGGCCAACAGCAGATCGTTCACGAGAGTGATCGACAGCACCCCAACTGCAATGGCAGCACCGCGTTCCGTCGCTGCTTCAAAGACCCCCTGCGGGTTATCGATCTGCTGGATGGCTATGAACGCGACGGTATATCCCGATAGCACCGCAGCGTAGGCGCGGTAGCCGTCGAGCAGGCCGCATGCATAGATGCAAAGGCCCATCCACAGCGCGAAGGCCACCAGGAGCAGATCTCTCGTCTGCGACAGCGAGCCCACGATTGCAATCGAGGCAACCACGCCCACGAGGGTGGCAATCAGGCGAAACCCGGCCTTCTCCAGCGCCTGCCCACGCGTTGGTTCCGCCAATATCATGACGGTGAGCATGGCTGAGGCCGGCGCCTCGAGTTGAAGCCAGAAGCTCGCCAGCAGGGCAACGACCGAGGCCATCCAGATACGGACGGCGAAAGCCCACGACCGGAGAGGAAATCCGGCGATAGTGAAGGGCAATTGTGTCGTGGTTGCGCTCACGGCCGGGTCCATTTCCTCACTGGAGGACCACGCTTGCGGCGGAAACCAGGATCCACAATCCGAACAACGGAATGAGTATCCATCGCGCCTGGGTGACGCTGATGTCGTTCTTCGTCCTGATGATTGCAGCGACGCGTGAATTGCTAAACCGGGGATCGCTCATGACACATCTCCTCAATTGGATGCGTTAGAGATCGACTGACGGCGGTCGCAAATCCATTGCACGATGGTGTCGGCAATACTTTTGGATTGGTCTATCGGCCGGCGTCATGGGCTGCAGCCGCCACGGCATCGGTGGCCTCGTGGCGAATGACCGCCCGCATAGCTCTCCGCGCGCGCTGGTGAAGACCTGCGAGCTGCGCGCCAAGCCGCGGATGGCGATCGGGAGCCAACAGCAGATCGTTCACGAGAGTGATCGACAGCACCCAACCGCAACGGCAACACCGCGGTTGATTGCTGCTTCAAAGCGGGTCGTGATTCAGGCGCGTATGAAGGTGAGCAGATCGGCGTTGATCACGTCCGCATTCACCGTGCACATGCCGTGCGAAAAGCCGGTATAGACCTTGAGCGAGCTATTCTTGAGCAGCTTGGCTTGAAGCAGTGATGCATCTTTGTACGGTACGACCTGGTCGTCGTCGCCCTGCAGGACGAGCGTCGGCACCGTGATCGCTTTAAGATCTTCCGTCTGATCGGTCTCCGAGAAAGCCTTGATGCCTTCATAGTGGGCCTTCGCACCGCCCATCATGCCCTGACGCCACCAGTTCTGAATGATGCCCTGCGATATCTTCGCGCCCGGCCGGTTGAAACCGTAGAACGGTCCTGAGGCCAGATCGAGAAAGAACTGCGATCGGTTGGCGGCAAGTGCTGTTCGGAAACCATCGAAGACTTCGATCGGTGTGCCGCCGGGATTGCTCTCGGTCTTGACCATGAGCGGCGGTACGGCGCTGACCAGGACGGCCTTGGCGACACGGCCCTGAGGCTGACCATATTTTGCAACGTAGCGCGCGACTTCGCCGCCGCCGGTCGAATGGCCGATATGGACGGCGTTCTTCAGATCGAGATGCTCGGCCACAGCCGAAGCATCTGCCGCGTAGTGGTCCATGTCATGACCATCGCTGAGGACTTGCGTCGAGCGGCCGTGCCCACGACGGTCGTGGGCCACGACGCGATAGCCCTGGGCCAGGAAAAATAGCATCTGCGCGTCCCAGTCATCCGAGCTGAGAGGCCAGCCGTGATGAAACACGAGAGGCTGAGCATCCTTCGGCCCCCAATCCTTGTAGAATATCTCTGTTCCGTCCTTGATTTTTACGAACGTCATGGTTTCGGCTCCTTGATTTCGAGGGGAGGAACTCACGGCAGACCTAGCGATGGCCGTGAAGGGGGGGAATGGACAGCACCGAAGCGGCCGCTGCGCCCAGCGCCAGGGCGGTTCGCCTCGAGACGGCCCCCGCGTCGCCTTCCGACTTCATGCAGGCCTCCTTGTTGGAAAATGGGTTCGCGGCGCGCGAGTTGGCAAGTCTGCGATCGTCCATGACACATATCCCTGATTGAATGTGTTACTATCTCCTGAAGTCAGGCTGCAGATCTATTGCACGATGGTATCGGAAATACTTTGGTACAGATCGGGAAACCGCAGTCTAGGTAGAACCGATGCCAACATCCAACAGCTGGAAGC
Organism: Mesorhizobium neociceri; assembly: GCF_013520985.1. Classification (GTDB taxonomy): domain Bacteria; phylum Pseudomonadota; class Alphaproteobacteria; order Rhizobiales; family Rhizobiaceae; genus Mesorhizobium; species Mesorhizobium neociceri. The sequence continues at coordinate 12,904 of NZ_JACDTY010000023.1, forward strand.
GGTTGGACTTAATCGCCCGATCAGGGACGAGTCACGCTGGGATCGGGTGAAACTCTTATACGCTTAGCCTGCAACTCTGCGCGGGACGACGAGTCTTGCCGTGAGTACTTGAACGACATCGTTGTTTTGATTGACCGTCCGACTGACGATGGTGGCGATGCCGCGATCTGGCTTCGACCGGGAGGGCGTGATCTCGACGACTTCGCTCTCCACGTGCAGGACATCGCCGGGGCGTGTCGGCGCCGGCCAGTTTATCTCTCCTCCTGCCCCGATAATTCCGCCGGCCAGTGGCAGGCCGCCTTCGACATTCAGCCGCATGGTGATGGCGGCGGTGTGCCAGCCGCTTGCCGCCAACCCCTTGAACAAGGTGTCCGCGGCTGCCTCCGCATCCATATGAAACGGCTGTGGATCAAATTGCGTGGCGAAAGCCTTGATCTGCGGTTCATCGATCGTATGGCTGGCGCTGACAAAGCGCTGTCCGACGTGGAGATCGTCCAAATGGAGACGGCCTGCCGGGATCCGGTCACTCATGATGTAGTTCCTCCCTTTGTTCAACTACCGCCATGTTGCCATAGGTCGCCCTGAGTTGCTTCTTGTCGAACTTTCCGACGCTGGTCCGGGGAAGCGTATCGACAAACAGTATCTTGTCGGGAATGCCGACCTTCGAGATCACACCTGAATCGGCAAACGACTTCAGATGCGCCTTTATCCGCGTTTCGTTGAGTTCGCTGCCGCTGTTGGCATTCCTGATGACCAGAGCCAGGGGTCGCTCGCCCCATTTCTCGTCCTTGATGCCGATCACCACAGCTTCGGACACACCCTCGCACTGAGAAATGAGGTCCTCGATTTGCAACGATGAGACCCATTCGCCACCGGACTTGATGACGTCCTTGATCCGGTCGACGACACGGAGATAGCCGCCGGCGTCGATGACGCCGATGTCGCCGGTATGCAGATAGCCACCGGACCACAATTGCTCGGACGCTTGCGGATCGTCGGCGTAGCCCTGCGTGAGCCACGGTGCGCGCACCACGATTTCGCCGGTGGTTTTGCCGTCGCGCGCCACCTCATCCCGGTTCCTGTCGACCAGGCGCAGGTCGACAAGCGGTGCCGAGATGCCGGCCATGGTTCGGATATCCAGCTGTTTGTCCACATCCGCAGTGAGGTCTTCGGTTCTGACCTGTGCAAGAGAAAGCAGCGGAGCAGTTTCGGACATGCCATAGCCGGCATAGACGTCAACGCCGAGAGCGAGGGCTTGCCTGGCGAGCGCCTTCGGCAGCTCCGAACCCCCGACCGCCATCTTCAATCCGGCAAGGTCGGTGTTTGCCGCCGTGGCGGCGCCGAGAAGCATTTGCAGGATCGTTGGCACGCCGTGCGTGACCGTAACGCCTTCAGTCTTGATCAGCTTGAGAAGCAAATGGGGATCGTACCGACCCGGATAGACTTGCTTCACTCCGCTGAGCGTCGCCGTCCATGGCAATCCCCAGGCGTGCGCATGAAACATCGGGGTCATCGGCATATAGACGTCGTCGCGGCAGAAGCGGCCCTGTTTCGTGGCAGTGCCCAGGAAGGCCATTTGAGCGAGCGTGTGGAGCACCAGCTGTCGATGGCTGAAATAGACGCCTTTTGGCTTGCCCGTCGTCCCTGAAGTATAAAAGGTCGTGGCGAGGGTGTTTTCGTCGAAGTCCGGGAAGTCGTAATCGCCCGCGGCACCGGCCAGCAGGTGCTCATATTCGCCTGCAAAGGAGAGGCTGCCAGTCTGGGGCGCCGCCCGGTCGGACATCAGGATCAGCGTCTTCACCTTGGGCAGTTGCTGGATGATCCCTTCCAGGACCGGCACGAAATCATCGTTGACGAGAAGCACCGAGGAGCCCGCGTGATCGATCGTGTAGGCGATCTGCTCCGGCGACAACCGGACGTTCACGGTTTGCAGGACAGCCCCCATCATTGGAACCGCAAAATAGGCTTCCAGAAAACGATTGCTGTCCCAGTCGAGCACGCCGACAGTGTCGCCGGCTGCAACACCCAACCCGGCGAGACTGGACGCGAGTCGCCCGATGCGTTCGCGCAACTGGCGATACGTGAAGCGCCTCACGTCGCGATAGACAATCTTCTGATCCGGCGCCTGCACGAGCGGCGTATGCCACAGCTGCTTTATGAGCAGTGGATACTGATATGCGGAGTTGGCGCCTGCTATGAGCCTGCCCGTCATGGCGGCATCCTCTGTAGTTTAGGAAAGCAATTGCAGGAGCGGCCGCGATCGGTGATCGCGGCCGCTCCTGAGCCTACGCCGCGCGCGCGGCGGCTGCTCCCGCGGCGTTGGTCCGCAATTCGAGCAAGCCGATCAGCAGCTCGTCGCGTTCCGCTTCCAGCTCCGCCACTGTGCGTGATCCGACCTCGGCATGGACGCTGTCGATTAGCTTTTTTTGCACTTCCTTCGTCAGCACCGGCGCGCCGAGAGACTTCCACGAAGCGGTCATTGGGCCGGCGAACTGCTCGAAGAAGTGGTCGATGCCGCCCTGGCCACCGCCGAGATGGTTGAGCATCATGTTGCCCATGATGCCCCAGCGCAGACCTGGCCCATAGGACAGGGCCGTATCGACGTCGGCTGCGCTCAACACGCCTTCGGCAACAAGGTAATAGACCTCACGCGCCAACGCACCCTGGAGACGGTTGGCGACGTGCCCCGGCAGTTCCTTGTTGATGCGCACAGTCTTCTTGCCGATCGAGGTGTAGAATTCCTCTGCGCGCCGGATCGTGTCTTCCGAGGTTTTTGCCCCGCCGACGATCTCGACCAGTGGCATCAGGTGCGGCGGATTGAACGGATGCCCGATCACACAGCGCTCGGGATGCGATGTTGCGCCCAACTGAATCTGGCTCATGGCGAGCCCCGACGAACTCGAGGCAATGATGGCGTCGGGCGGTAACAACTGGTCGAGCTGGCCGTAGAGTTTCTGCTTGAAATCGAGCCGCTCGGGTCCGTTCTCCTGCACGAGTTCAGCGCCTTTTAGGGCTTCTGCCAAATCGGCTGTGAAGACGAGCCGCAGAGGCGAGGCGCCGGGAGCGAGCCCTAGCCTCTCGAGCGCCGGCCACGCAGCGTCGACGAACCGTCTCAACCCGGCTTCAGCATTGGGCGCAACGTCGGTTGCGACGACGTCTAGACCCTTGGCCAGGAACAGCGCCGTCCAGCTTGCGCCGATAACGCCGGTTCCGATGACAGCGACCTGGCGAATGGTTTTGGTGTCGGACATGATCTGATCTCCTTGAGAATGGTCAGGCGTAGGCAATGCCGGTGAGATTGCCCTGGGCATAGCGAAGCGTCCGCTGCTCAGTCCCGTCGAGCCTGGCGGAATACACCGACCCACCGAGGTCGGTGATGAACATGCGGTCACCAGCAATATCGAGGGCGATGCCGATGCCCTCCATCAGCCCAGCGAACAGGATCTCTGTCGCGCGACCGCGACCAGCCGGCGGCTCGATCGGCGCGCGGTTGACGGTATTGCCGAAGGGAGGATCGCCGCGATCGGTCCAATAGAGGAAGCCTTTTTCGAGATCGAGTTCGAGGTCGATTGGCTCAGGCAGGTCGTCGAACAGCACCTGGATGTCCGAGCGGTTAAATTCGTCCTCACCTTTCGGAAAATCCAGGCCTGCCCGGAAAATTCTGCCGAGGCCCGCATTATCCGGACCCTTTTGTGTCCAGTAGACGTGGCGCCGGATCGGGTCCACGGCAATGCCGACGCACCACCTTGTCGCGTCGCTTCGATCGTCTTCGCCCTGGCCGGTCTGAACCAGTGTCTCGACGTCGGTGCCGTCGAGGTTGGCACGCATCACCCGCATCCCCTCGCGGTCGGCCCAGTAGAGCTTGCCGCTGCGCTGCTCGAGTTGAAGCTGTTTTGGCGTATGGGTGACGCCGTTCGGTATGATGATTTGACGATTGCTTCCGTCGAGATCGGCACGCTCGATGGAGCCGTCATTGAGGTTGAGCGTCCCCATGTTGGTCCAGTAGATATGGCCGGCTTCAGCATCGACCACGATGCCGTCGGGAAACCGGCAGCCGGTGACGATGACGCTTTGGTCGGAGCCGTCCGAATTCATGGCGTGGATGCGGCCGCCACTGAGTTCCAGCACGAACAGCCGGCCCATGCGGGCCGCGCCCGAAATAGTCTTTGCCTTGGTAGCTTCCAATATGCTCATGACCTGTTCCTTTCATGTCGCGGATGACGGCAACGCCTATTCGGCCGCCATCGCCGATGTCTTCGTGAAATTCGGTGGACGCTTCTCAAGGAAGGCGGACAGTGCTTCCTTGGCTTCGGCTGAGCGCAGTCGCTCGCTGAACTCCTGTCCTTCCGCGTCGATGGCCGCCTTGATCTGGTCGATGAAACCCCGTTTGAGGAGCCGCTTGCTGGCCTGCAATGCGCCACCTGGTTTGGCTGCAAGCTTCTGTGCCGTCTCCATCGCCGTCGCGAACAAGCCATCGTCGGGCACCAAGCGGGTCACCAGACCCAGCTCCGCTGCCCGCGCGGCGCTGAACCGCTCTCCCAGCAGGAACAGTTCCGCGGCGCGGAGATGCCCAATGCGCGCCGGCAGCGAGTAGCTCGATCCAAACTCCGGCGTCAGCGCCAGATTGATGAAGGGCAGTTGAAACCGGGCACCTTCGCCGGCGTAGACCACGTCACAATGGGTCAGCATCGTGGTTCCGCCGCCGACCGCCGCGCCTTGTACCGCCGCGACGATTGGCTTTTCGAATCCTACAAAGGCGCGCATCAGCCGCGTCTGCGGAGATTCCCCCGGCCCAGCCGATGCTTTGAGGAACTCGCCTACATCGTTGCCGGCGCAGAAGTCATCTCCTGCGCCATGCCAGAGGATGACGCGGATTTCTCCGTCCTCGGCGGCATCGATCAGGATGTTCGCCAACTGCGTGTACATGGCGCTGGTCATCGCATTCTTCTTCTCCGGGCGATTGAGCTCGACCCGCAGGATGCCGCCGGAACGTTCGGTGAGGATGTCGGTCATTGCTTGTTGTCTCCGTACTGTCGTTTTCGATCCGCTATGCAGCGCGTTCCTGTGCCTTCGGCACGGCGCCGCTGGCACGCAGGCTGTCGATGCCCTTGGCATCGAATCCGACCGCCCGCAGGATCTCCTCGGTATGTTCACCAAGACCGGGAGCACCCTTGGCAGGAACCTTGGTTACGCCGTGCACCTGAATTGGGCTGCTGATTGTCTCGGTGAGCTTGCTCCCCGCGCCGACGAGTGGAACGACGATGTCGTTCAGCCGCAGTTGCGGATCCTGGATCACCTCTTGCGGGCCGCGAATGGCACCGAACGTGACGTGGACACCATTGAAGACATCGTACCAATGCGCCATTGGCTGCGCGCCAAAGACCTGGTCGAGGATAGCCGTCAGTTGCGGTCTGTTTGCCGCGAGCTTTGCGTGGTCGGAAAAGCGTGGGTCTGCGAGGAGGTCTTCGCGCCCGATCGCCTTTGCCACATCCGCGACTTTGTCGGGTGTAATGATCAGGGCGAACCAGGTTCCGTCGGAGGCTTTGTAGATGTTAAGCCCCGCATTGGCGGGATTCTCGCGATCGTGCGGGGCGGCAAACTTGGCGCCGGCCAACGCACCCTGGATCGAGACGCTTGCCGACCAGACGCCCTCGGCAAGCAGCGAGGTCGTAACGTAGGCGCCCTTGCCCGTGCGCTCACGCCGATAAAGCGCGGTAACGATCACCGAATAAATCCCCATGGCCGTCGCGTTGTCGCCGCTGCCGCCCACCGGCCAGGTTGGCGGCGCACCGGCATCGCGCGTCATCGACAGCAACCCGCTGCGGGCCCAATATGAGGTGATGTCGAAGCCGGGCAGGTTCGCGTCCGGCCCGTTTTCGCCGAAACCCGTTAGGTCGGCGTAGATCAGTCTCGGATTCCATTCCACGACATCGCTGTATTCAAGCTTGAGCTTGGCGCGGGCGTGGTGCGGCGTGTTGACGACGAAGACGTCGGCCCAGGTGACGAGCTTCTGCAGCACCAGCTGCGCGCTGGGCGATTTCAGATCGAGCGCGATGCTGCGCTTGTTGCGGTTGGCGAGATGCCATTGATAGGGATCCTCTGCCAGCGGCTGCGGTGCGACCTGGTGCCCGTGTCTCCAGGGGTCGCCTGTCGGCGGCTCGACCTTGATGACGTCGGCGCCGAAGTCCGACAGGATCACGGCGGCACTGGGACCGGCGACGAAGCTTGAGAAGTCCACCACCTTCAGCCCGGAAAAGATGTTGTCGGTCGTCATTTTCGTTCTCCTGAAATCTTGCGGTTCAGTGCCCGTGGAATTGGGGCGCACGTTTCTCGAGGAAGGCGGACGTGCCCTCCTTCTTGTCTTCTGTTCCGGCGCTAAGGCCGAAATAGGCGGCTTCGAGAGACAGGCCTTCGCTCTGGCTCGTGTCCATGCCCTTGTGCGTGGCTTCGAGCGCATAGCGCACGGCTATCGGTCCGTTGGCGGCGATCTGGTGGAGGATCGTTTCCGCGCGCGCCAGCAGTTCAGCCGCCGGCACGATCTCGTTGACAAGGCCGATGCGATAAGCCTCCTCGGCGTCGATCAGGCCGCCGGTCAAAATGAGCTGAAGCGCGCGGCCCTTGCCGATCAGCCGCGGCAACCTTTGGGTGCCGCCGCCGCCGGGAAGCAATCCCAGCTTCACTTCAGGCTGGCCGAATTTGGCCTCGGGGACGGCGATGCGGAGGGTGCAGGCCATTGCCGTCTCGCAGCCGCCGCCCAGCGCAAAGCCGTTGACTGCGGCAATGACTGGCTTGCCAAGATTTTCCACCAGATCGAGCACTGCCTGCCCAAGACGGCTCGATACCTCCGCCTCGACCGCGCTTACATGCGCCAGTTCGCTGATGTCGGCGCCGGCGACAAACGCCTTGTCGCCGGAGCCGGTAAGAATGACGCCGCGCACCGCGGCATCGTCACGCGCGTCCTCGAACGCCGAGCGGAGATCCAGCCAGGTCGCCCGATTGAGCGCGTTCAGCACCTTCGGACGATTGATCGTCACATAGGCGATGGCGCCCCTCTTCTCGTAGAGGACGTTGGCGGCGTACATTTCGCTGACCGGCAAGCTCATGGCGTGCTCCAGGGTCTGTGCAACAGCGGGCGAGCTCATGGATCGTCTCCTGAGTTTCGAAGTGAATGATGGGATGTTTGACCGCTCCGGCAGTCAGCGACTCAAACGAAGGCGCTGATCCCGGTGGCGGCTTTGCCGACGATGAGGTTCTGCATCTGGAAGGTGCCCTCGTAGGAGTAGAGCGCCTCGGCGTCTGCGAACAGGCGTCCGACATTGTTGTCGACAATGATGCCGTTGGCGCCATGCACCTCACGCGCCCAGGCGACCGTCTCGCGCATCCGCTGCGTCGTGAATGCCTTTGCGAGCGACGCATGCTGGTCGAGAAGCTTGCCCTCGCCGTGGAGTTCCTCGAGGCGGAACATCAGCGCCTGGCACGCCGTTACATTGGCGAGCATTTTGGCGATGAGATCCTGGATCATCTGGAACGAAGCGATCGGCTTGCCGAACTGAATGCGCTGCTGGGTGTATTTCACCGCCGCTTCGTAGGCACCCATCTGCACTCCGGTGGACATCCAGCCGACGCCGGATCGGGTCTCGCGCAGCACGTGAGCGGTGTCGCGGAACGAATTGGCGTTCTGCAGGCGGTTGGCTTCCGGAACGCGGCAGCCCTTCATGGTGATCAGGCCGTTCTGGACCACCTTGAGCGCCATCTTGTTCTCGATCTTCGCCACGCTGAAACCGGGCGTCGTCTTGTTCTCGACGATGAACCCCTTGACCTGGTTATCGTCCAGGTCGCGCGCCCAGATGATCGACACGTCGCACCAGGGTGCGTTGCCAATCCACTTCTTCTCGCCGTTGAGGATCCAGGTATCGCCTTCGCGTTTCGCGGTCGTGAGCAGTCCGCCACCCGTCCCCGAGCCAACCAGCGGCTCGGTCAGGCCAAAGCAGCCGATCATCTCCAGCCGCGCCATGGGCGGCAGCCATTTCTGCCGCTGCTCCTCGGAGCCCAGCAGGGCGATCGTCCCCATGGCAAGGCCGGTGTGAACACCAAAGAAGGTCGTGAACGACGGGTCGACGCGCGACATCTCCATCGCCACCAGGCCCTTCAGCCTCGAGCTGTAGTCGCCAACGTTGAGGCCGCCAATATTGAGTTCCTTCAGCGGTTCGATCAGCTCGAACGGAAAAGCATCTCTGACCCAGTAATCGTTGATGATCGGCGCGACCCGGGTCTCCATGAAATCGTGCACCTTTGTGAGGATCGCACGTTCCTCGGCACTCAACGTGTCCTCGATCTGATAGAAATCGGCGTTGGGCGCCGGCAGCGGTTTCGGCTCACGGGCCTGCTTCAATGCAGTTGCAGAAGGCATCTCGATCTCTCCATGGATGCACCGCCGCCACAGCAGTAAATCTTTGCCGGGCAAGTCGGTGCGTTGAATTATGATCAATATGCAAGGATAATTTGCTCGAATAAATAGTACGATTGTATCGTCGATACTTTTGTATTGGGGTCATAATCAATCAGAGATGGAAAAGATGCCGGATGCGGGCGGTCAGGCGGGGATCTAATTTCGGCAGTACAGAGCCGTCACGCTCATCAAGCCTGGACTGCTCCGCAGCGGTCCGCCTGGACAGGAGCGACCCGAGCTCATCCGCAATGGTCGGCCGGTCCCGCATGAGCGGCGCCAGCCCTTCCTGGGTGATCTCATAAACCACAACTGGGGTCAGCGCCGTGATGGAACCGGGCTCGCCCGCACCGGTCAGCAGACCGCCCTCTCCAAAGAAATCGCCCGGCGCCAGCCTGGCCAGTTCGGCCGCCTCGCCGGTGGCACCCTCGCGCCGCCGCGTGACGACGGCTACGCCGCTGCGAAGGATCATAAGGGATTTCAGCACGCTTCCCTGCTCAACGAATACGTCGCCTTTGCGAAAGGTGCGGCGCGTCATCGTCGAAGCGAGTGCTTCCTTTTCATCCTCGGTCAGATGGGCGAATAGCGGAACGGTGTCGAGCAGTCGCATCTGCGTGGCGCGAAGCCCGGCTGACAAGGCGCCCGAAGCCGATGCGGCAACGGTGACGCCGCCATCGGGAGGTTGGGCGAGGGCCAGCCCTGCGGCCTTCGCGTGGCGATAGGTCAGATCAAATATCTCGGTTTTTGCGACGCCCACCAGGGACACGTCGGCAACCCTGAACGCTACCTCCAGTTCGACTGCGTTCGCATCGAGCGAGGTTACGTGAACACTGGGCTCTGGGGTTCTCAAGATGGACGTGCTGCTAAGCAACACAGAATGCATCAACTCGATCATGGCAGACGGAGCTGTGGTCGGCCGCAAACGTATCGCGAGTGTCACGCCATGGCTGGGCTCGGGAGTGCTCAGATTTGTGAGTCGCGCTTTCGCGAGATCACTGTTGGGAACAATGACCAGATCATTAGCGCCAGTCAGCAGATGCGTTGCGCGCCAATTGGTCTCGACGACCTTGCCTTCCATTGCGTTGCCGAGGACGAGCCAATCCCCGATCCCGTACGGCCTGGCCAGATTGAGCGCGATACCCGAGAACACGTCGCTCAATGTGCTTTGCAAGGCCAGACCAAGGATCACCGCGATGGCGCCGGAGGTGGCAATGAGGGTGCCTACCGGAGCATTGAAGACATAGGTGACAACTGACAGCACCGCGCCGATGTAGATAATGCCGACGACGAGGTCCTGCAGGAAACGACCTTCGCGAACACGTCCTTCGAAAATCACGAAGACGCGCACGAGGCTGATCAGTGACCAGGCTGCGCTGGTCCACCACGCGATCTTGGCGAGCCCAATAAAAAAGCGCAGCAGACCGGAGGCATTCTGTGGTCCTGGCGCGTACGGAACGATGTCTTGGGATATCAGCAGGGCAGTAAGCGCGGCAAACAGAGCCAATTGCCCGACTAGTTGGCGTTCGGATCGCTTGCGAAGCGCTAGCCGCGTAGACACCGTTCCTAGCGCGGCGAGCATGCCCGTCTGCACAATAGGGTCAGCGGCTAGCTGAGCGACGTCGGCATAACTCGACATTGATCCCGGTTCCCTCGGCGGCTCAGCTCCTCCCGCCAGTCGGACCGTCATTCAGGCGGTGAAGCCATCAGTGGTGCCGGCAGGATCGAGCAGAATGCGAGTGTCTGGTGCTCCTGTGTCTGAATTCATATTTATCCGTATGCTTGGGAGTTCTATTGCACGTTGGTATCGCCAATACTTTAGACTCGATTTTTGCACATCGAGAGCTACTGACATTGCCCACAGGTCAGTCCTTCCGGTTGGTCACCTGATGCGAGATTGCCATGGATCTCGTACCGCAAGCGCCGGTTTGGTGTTGGTGTCGAAGAAACCGACCGTGGCCGGCGCAACCCTAATGGCCGATGCGTAGCCTGCCGGCTATGTTGACGAGATCGGCGAATGACGCAGCCTGCATCTTCTCCATCACTCTGCCTCGGTGTGCCTTGACGGTGATCTCGCTGATGCCTAGCTCATACGCCACCTGCTTGTTCAGCAGTCCCGTAATGACCAGGGCCATCACCTCCTGCTCGCGGCGGCTGAGCAATGCGTGGCGGTCGCGCAGCACCTGCATCTCGATTTCGAGGGCAAGCGCTGCCCCGCTCCGATCGAGAGCCTGTTCCAAGGCCGCCAGCATCGATTCTTCGCTGAAAGGCTTGGTCAGGAACTCGACGGCACCCGCCTTCATTGCCTTTACCGTCATCGGCACGTCGCCGTAGCCGGTGACGAAGATGATGGGCATCTCGGTCCGTTCCACAGAAACCAGCTTCTGCAAATCCAGGCCGTTCAAATCTGGAAGGTTGACGTCGAGGATAAGGCAATTCGGAACCAGCGCCCTCGGGCGGGACAGGAATTGCTGCGCCGACTCGAACATTTCGGGTTGCCAGCCTGCCGATCGTATCAGCAGTTCGAGCGATTCTCGGACCGAAATGTCGTCGTCGACAACGAAGACGAGCGGGATTTCCTGCGGCATAGGAGTCAGCTCTCTAAGTCCACGGGTGCATTCGCCAAGTTCGTATGCACAGCTATTATTACCCCCCTTGCCACATGCCTATCAAGCTGCGCGCATCAGTCCGGCGGTAGCGCCGAATTCAAAGCCTCCTGCAGAGCGTCCTCTGTGAACGGTTTGAACAGGCAGTCTACAGCCCCTTGCTCGATCAGACGCGGCCGCACAGTGTCATCCTTGAGAGCCGTGATGAAAATGGTTGGAATTCTCTGCCCGCGGCGCAGCAGCTCAAGATGCAATTCCGGGCCGGTCATCCCAGGCATAGCGACGTCGAGGATCAGGCATCTGGTTTGGCCGACGTAGTCAGATGGCAGGAACTCTTCAGCCGAGGAAAACGCCTTGGCGCTGAAGCCGAGCTCCTTGAGCAGATCGGGGAGAGACTCGCGTACGGATTCGTCATCGTCAACGATCGACACGAGGGGATGCGCTAATTTCATGAAAACTCCGATGGGATTTGGGTATTGCCATGCGCCACCTTGGTCATGGCAACATCGTCGACAGAGGTTGCATCCGTCGAACAATGCGGGATCGAAAACGCGAATGTCGCTCCGGGGCCATCATTGGCTTGCGCCCAAAGACGTCCATTGTGTCTTTCTATGATCGAGCGGCTGACGGAGAGGCCAATACCCATTCCATCGCTCTTTGTCGTGTAGAACGCCTCGAACAGCCGTTCGGCCCCTTCGGGGCTAAAACCGATGCCCGCATCGCGCACGGTAAGGCGAACCTGTCCATCTTCGTCACCTGCGGTCCGAACCTGCAAAAGCCGCGGCCGGTCTTTGATGTCACTCATTGCATCCGCCGCGTTGCGCAAGAGGTTCATGATTACCTGCTGGAGCTGGACGCGATCGCCGGCAACCATCGGCAGTTCGTCAGCCAGCTCTATGCGCAGCGTCACGCGGTTGCGTTGCAGATCCGCCGATAGCAGTGCGACGACCTCCTGCGCTGCGTCGTTGAGATCGACCGGCTCGGAGGTCACCGCGCGCTTGGTAAACAAGGCGCGCAATCGCGCAATCACGTCCGCCGCCCGCTTGCCGTCGCGTATGGTGCGCCGCGCTGTTTCCTGCGCTCCGTCGACATTGGGCGGGTCGCTGGCCAGCATGCGAAGGCACGTGCTGGCATTGGTGATGATGCCCGCCAGCGGTTGGTTGACCTCGTGGGCGATCGAGGCCGTCAAGGCGCCGAGGCTCATGATGCGGGTGACCTGCGCAAGCTCCGATCTAAGCTTCTCGAGCGCCTCTTCCGAAAGCCGGCGTTGCGTTATGTCGAGAACGGCGCCGATATATTCGATCTGGCCATCGCCGTGGCATCCAGCCCGGTGCGCGATCAGGTGCAGATATTTGACCGACTGATCGGGCAGCACGATCCGGGGCTGGCATTCGAACTCGCGATCGCCGCGTTGCGCCCGCTCGACCGTATTGACAATCATCGGCATGTCTTCGGGGTGGACGCGGCTGGCCATCCGATCGAGCGTAATGACCGTGTCCGGCTCAAACTCGAAGATGCGGTAAAGTTGCTCAGACCAGATGATCTCGCCGCTGGTGACATGCCAGGAAAGATTGCCCATACGTGCGAGATGCTGGCCTTCCGCCAGGAACGCCTCGCTGCGCCTGAGGGCGTCTTCCGCTCGCTTGCGCGCCGTCATGTCGCGCGTGATACCGAGCTGTGCGATTGAGCCATCGCTATTGCGCAGCGGGGCGGCGTGCGTCTCCATGTGCCGGCGAACGCCTTGCGCATTGATGAGGTCGAATTCCAGGAAGCCTTTTTCGCCGGCGCAGATCTTCTCGTGGAACTGGTGATATTTTTCTTGGTGCTCGGGAGCCACGAAGTCGAAAAACCGCTGCCCGATGACGTTATCTATGGATGGCACACCTGCCATTATCGCGCCGGCCGCATTGGTGCGCAGAACCGTGCCGTCGCGGGCTACGACTTTCACGCATTCGGGCGTCGTTTCCACGATGGCGCGGAAACCCTCTTCACTGCGCTTGCGGTCTTCGATGTCGGTGTTGACGCCATACCATCTGACGATTTTGCCATGTTCGTCGTGCAGCGGATTGGCGCGAAACAGGAACCACCGGTATTCGCCATCATGGCGCCGCAGCCGCGCTTCGGTCTCTCCCGGTTTTCCCGAAGCCATGATGGTTTGCCAGGTATCGGCCAAACCAGTCATATCCTCGGGATGGACCGCGGCCGCCCAGCCCCAATCCTGCGCCCCTTCGGCGGTAAGGCCGACATAGTCGAGATAATGCTTGTTAAGGAACTCGGCGGTGCCATCCAGACGCGCCGCCCAGGCAAGTGTTGGGATCGTATCGACGGTAAGCTGCAGATTGCGCTCGCTCGCCGCCAGCGCCTCCTCGGCGCGCTTTCGATCCTCGATGTCGGAGCTGACGCCGTACCAGCGGATCACCTTTCCTGTCTCGTCGCGGATCGGCACCCGGCGCCCCAGATGCCAGCGATAGGTGCCATCCGCCATCCGCGCGCGATATTCAGCCTCGAAGGGCTCTTCTTTGGCCAGACTCTCGCGCCATAGCTTTTCCGCGAGCCCAACGTCATCCGGATGGAACAGCTCCCTCCAATCGGCATCCCCCGGCAGGCCACTGAGCTCGATCGACTGCCTGTTGGCGGCAACACGGATGCCATTGGTGTCGTGGACGCTGACCCTTGCAGGAATACAGTCCAGGATCAGACGTAATTCGCGTTCGCTCGCCGCCAGCGCCTGCTCGGCGCGCTTTCGATCCTCGATGTCGGTGCTGACACCATACCAGCGGATCACCTTTCCGGTCTCGTCGCGCATCGGCACTCGGCGCCCTATGTGCCAGCGATACGTCCCGTCAGCCATGCGCGCGCGATATTCGCATTCGAACGGCTCGCCGTTCGCCAGAGATGCACGCCAGAGTTCCTCTGCGCGTTCGAGATCGTCTCGATGGAAAACTTCTCTCCAATCCGACCCAATGGCATAGCCGCTCAGTTCGAGTGCCCGCTTGTTGGCGGAAATGCGGTTTCCCTCTGTATCGTAGATGCCGACCCTGGCCGGGATGCTGTCGACGATCAGGCGAGACTGGCGCTCGCTTTCCTGCAAGGCCTGCTCCGCGCGCTTGCGATCTTCAATGTCGTGGGCGATGCCGTACCAACGAATTATCTTCCCTGTGTCGTCGCGCAGGGGCACCCGACGCCCCAGATGCCAGCGATACGTGCCGTCAGCCATGCGGGCGCGGTATTCGCATTCAAAGTCCTCTCCGGTGGTCAGGCATTCCTTCCATCGACTCTCGGCAAGCGGCAGATCGTCGGGATGGAAAACGAGCCGCCAATCGGCGACTGCGGGGATGCCGCTCAGCTCGACCGTACGTTTGTTGACGGATACGCGTGTTCCGTCATCGCTGAAAACGCCAACCCTTGCCGGAATAGTGTCGAGAGTCGCCTGGAGGTCGCGCTCGCTGGTCGCCAATGCTTCCTGCGCCCGCTTCATGTCGTCGATGTCGGTGCTTACCCCGTACCACTTGGCGATGTTTCCGTTGTCGTCCCGCAATGGGTTGGCGCGAAAGAGGAACCACCGATATTTGCCGTCATGTCGGCGAAGCCGCCCTTCGGCCTCCATAGGTACAGCGCGGACGACCGCGCTTTTCCAAGTCGTGTCAAGGCGTTCCCAGTCATCGGGATGCAGCGCGGTCTTGTAGTCCCAGCCCGGCACCTGTTCAGGCGACAGGCCGACATATTCGACATAGTGCTTGCTCAGGAATTCGTCGCTGCCATCGGGACGTCCCGACCAGGCCAGTGCGGGGATGGTGTCGATTATGAGTTGGAGGTTGCGTTCGCTCGCTGCGAGCGCGTCCTCGGCGCGCTTCTTTTCGTCAATTTCGGCGTATACGAGATACCACCGCAGGATATTGCCGTCGCCGTCGTACAACGGACGTCCTCGCACCCGGAACCAGCGAAAGGTGCCGTCGGCGCCACGAAGTCTTTGGTCTGTGGAATAGGCCTTTCCGGTTGTCAGTGCGTGCAGCCTTGTCGCGAGGACGCGCTGTAGATCGTCAGGATGAACAATGTCGATGGCACTCCAATCCTTGAGCTCTTCCTCCGACTTGCCGAAATAGTCGACCATATGCTTGTTGACAGCCTCGACTTCACCGCTTGGCCCTAGTACGCCGATCCCGGCCGGGATGCTGTCCATGATCGTCTGGGTATTGCGTTCGCTTTCGCGCAGCGACTCTTCTGCCTTTTTCCTGTCATCGATGTCGGTCTGCAACGCGTACCAGCAGACGATACGGCCCGCAGCGTCATGAAGCGGAATGCCGCGACTGTAGAACCACCGATACATGCCATCGAAGCGCCGCAGCCGGTATTCAAGCTCATAAGGCACGCCGGACGCGATCGCCTTGTTGAATATCTCCGTCGCTTCCGGAAGATCGTCGTCATGTATCGTTTTGTTTGTCGACCATTTCTTGAGCTCGTCGGGCGGCAGGCCGTGGTAGGCTGCCATCTGATAGTTCACCACGTCTGTCTTACCATCCGCCGTCAGGGTCGCCACCAGACCCGGAATGCCGTTGACGATGGCCCGCGCCTTGCGCTCACTCTCGCGCAACGCATCCTCGGCCCGCTTTCTGTCATCGATATCAATCAGCAAATGAAGCCAGCGAAGGATTTGGCCCTGCCGATCCCGCAAAGGCAGGCCATAGACACTGTACCAGCGGTATACGCCATCAGAGCGGCGATGCCGACTCTCGACGTGATAGGAGCTACCCTCCTGGTGTGCAGCAATCTGCTCGGAGATCGTCCGCTCGAGGTCGTCCGGATGCACGACTTCGGACGCCTTCCACCCCCTCAGCTCCTCGAACGTCTTTCCGAAATAGTCGAGCGTTGGTTTGTTCAGGGCCTCGACGTCGCCCGATGACGATGTGACGGCAACCGGAATTGGAATGCTGTCGACGATCGCCTGAAAATCGAACTCGCGCTGCCTAACTGTCTCCTCGACGTCGGTGGCGGTTCCACACCATTTGCTGAGCTGTCCGGCCTGGTCGTGCACCGGGCTGCATTGGATGAGAAACCTGCGATACTCTCCGTCCGCGCGGTGTATACGCGCATCCATTTCACCGGGCTGACCGGAAGCGATGATCGACCGCCAGTCCTCAAGAAGCCCGTCCAGATCGTCCGGATGGACCACAGCCTGCCACTCCCAGCGCTCCTCGCCCGAGCCGAGGCCGCAGTAGTCGCACCAGCGTCGATTGATCAGGTCAACGCTTCCATCGGGCAGCGCAGTCCACGCCATTGCCGGCAGCGCATCCAGTACGCCGCCCTGATCACTCTTCATGCGCTATCCTTTCCAGCCTGTCGGCTAAACTGCGCCAGCGTCCGGCAAAGGTCTATTATGCCTTGGTGTCGGTTTCGTCGGTCCCGACCGACGGCCAATCCAAAAGTATTGCCGACACCTTCGTGCAATCGATTCTTCTGCGGCGACGGGCCAGTTCTACCAGGGTTCAGTTGGAGCCAAAGGATACGACAATGGCCACGATCAAGACAAATTACCTGATGCCGAAGGGGCTGGACCACGACCTCGAACAGACCTGCGATTCGGCTTTCTCAGTCACGTCCAGGATGGCCTGGCTGGAGCGGCAGGTGAAGAAGCGGCGCTCGCGCAAGGCCCTGCTCGAACTGAGCGACGACCTGCTGAAAGACATCGGTCGGTCGCGCCTTGAAGCCAACCGCGAGGCGCGCCGCTGGTTCAACGATTGACGCAACCGCCTTGAGGCCCAAGTCCGCGGTGCTGTTGCTTGCGCAGCTCGGCTGAACCTCCAATACACAGTCAACGGGAAGCTGGAGTGTCCGCATGGAGCTGACGGCCGCCACGATAATTGTCGCTTTTGCCGGCGTCTTCCTGATTTCCTTTATGAGGGGCGCGTTCGGCGGTGGATTCGCCATCATTGGCATTCCGCTGTTGTCGATCGTCATGGATCCGGTGACGGCAGGTGGGCTTCTGGCGCCGCTTTTCGTTGCGATGGACCTGGTCGCATTGCGCTACTGGAAGTCCTCGACATGGTCGAAACCCGACCTCTTGCTGCTGTTGCCAGGCCTCGTCGTCGGGATCGGACTTGGCTATCTGCTCTTTCACATTCTGGATCACCGCGCCATCTCGATCGTGATGGCGGTGACCACTCTGATCTTCGTCGGCCTCTGGTTTGCCGCAGGAGCGAACGTCACGATCCGTCCGCGCTCCTCGCCGAAGGCCGCCGCAGCAGGTCTTACGTCGGGTATCACCACCATGGTGGCACATTCGGGCGGACCGCCGCTTGCCATGTATCTGCTGCCGCTCGGCCTCACCAAGGAAGTCTATGCAGGGACGACGAGCTTGTTCTTCACTGTTGGCAATATGACCAAAGCGGTGCCATGGCTGGTGCTGTCGAGACCGGAAGGCAACACCTGGGTCATAATGGCCATATGTGTGCTCGCCATTCCCGCCGGCATCTGGCTTGGTTGGCGGCTTCATGGGAGGCTGGATCAGCGTCAGCTCTACAGAGCCTGTTATGGATTGCTGATCGTGACGGCGTTCAAATTATTGTGGGACGGCGTGTCCGGCTATCTGGTGTAGCCTGCGACCAAGTCTGACCCTGAGCCCGGACTGATCTCCATGCCGTCCACCGTGATCTGGAACCAATCCAAAGGTATCGCCGATACCAACGTGCAATGGCTCTGACTTCGTGTGCAGGGCATCTGTGGGCATCACGAGCGACGGATACAAACCCCGACTGGGAAGGAGAGAAGTGATGACAAGGATTGCCGTCTCAAAATTTGGCGTTCGGCGCGCAGGCATCGCGATCTTTGCAGGTGCCATGCTCCTCGCTGCTGCCGGCGGTTCGACACCGGCACTGGCGCAGACTGCCCCCACGACGGTCATTCTTGTCCATGGTGCATTCGCCGACGGCTCGTCCTGGGACAAGGTCATTCCACTGCTTCAGGCAAAGGGCCTGAACGTTATCGCGGTTCAAAATCCGTTGACCTCGCTTGCTGACGACGTGGCCGCCACGCAGCGCGCCATCGCGCAGCAAAAAGGCCCTGTCGTTCTGGTCGGCCATTCCTGGGCAGGGACCGTCATTACGCAGGCTGGCAATGACGACCGCGTCAAGGCGCTGGTCTATGTCGCCGCTTTCTCCCCTGGCGATGGTCAGTCCACGTCCGATCTCAACAAAAACTACCCCACGCCGCCCGGATTGGCGCACCCGCAGGTTGATGCCGCGGGCTTTCTGACACTGTCACACGACGATATCGCCAAATACTTCGCCCCCGATGTTCCCAAGGCGGAGTCCAACCTGATAGCGATCACACAAGGCCCTGTGCGCGGCGCGAACTTCGACGAGAAGGTGACAACGGCCGCCTGGAAGTCGAAGCCAAGCTGGGCGGTCGTCACCAAGAATGACCAGATGATAGATCCCAAGCTGCTCGCGGACAGCGCGAAGGTCATGAACGCCCATGTCAAAACCATTGCGTCGAGCCACGTTCCGATGCTGTCGCACCCGAAAGAAGTGGCTGCGGTCATTCTGGAAGCAGTCGACGCCGCCAAATGACATTTGGGGGAGCCGGACAAGGCGCCAGCCTCGCCGGGTCTATGCTGTGTCGCGCTGGACAGACTCCACAATGTACAGCGCCGATCTGAGCGCGGCGGGCACCCTGGCGCCCGCTGCGCTGACGTCATGACGCTGACCGCATTTAAGAAGCCAGACACACCTAGCTAGCTAGCGCAACACGGTCCAGCTCCAGCGTCGACACACACGCGTCGCTCGCGGTTCATCTCCAGGTTGCGCAATCAGCCGTCAGACCAATCCAAAAGTATCGCCGATACCTTCGTGCAATAGCTTAAGCGTCGATGACGACAGAACTATGCATAAGTCAAATCAGTTTTCTCTTTGCATAGGAGCAAATTATGTCAAAAGATCTACTTTCCCCCACGAGGCGAGAGCTTTTAGTCTCTACGGCAGCAGTCGGCGTCATCAGCATGGTTCCGAATGCATTGGGCGCAGCGGAAGCGGAAGCGATCCGCCCCTTCTCCGTCAGCATCTCCCAGGAGCAACTCGACGATCTGCGCCGGCGCGTGGCGGCGACTCGCTGGCCTGACAAGGAAACCGTCACGGACCACTCCCAGGGCGTGCAGTTGGCGACGGTGCAGAAGCTCGCTCAGTACTGGGCGACCGATCACGACTGGCGCAAGGTGGAGGCACGGCTCAACGCCTGGCCCCAGTTCGTCACCGAGATCAATGGGCTGGACATTCACTTCATTCACGTGCGTTCAAAGCACGAGAACGCGTTGCCGCTGATCGTGACACATGGATGGCCGGGTTCGATCATCGAACAGCTGAAGATCATCGGCCCGCTTACCGATCCGACTGCGCATGGCGGCAGCGCAGCCGACGCGTTTCACGTCGTGATCCCCTCGCTGCCCGGACACGGATTCTCCGGCAAGCCGACGGCTCCCGGCTGGACCCCTGTCACCATCGGCCAGGCCTGGGCGACGCTGATGCAGCGCCTTGGCTACACGAAATACGTGGCGCAGGGCGGTGACTGGGGCAATGCGGTCTCCGAGATCATGGCCCTGCAGCAGCCGGCAGGATTGCTCGGAATCCACACCAACATGGCGGCCACCGTCCCGGCCAACATCTCGAAGGCGCTGGCCTTCCACGAGGCGCCTCCCGCCGACGTTACCGCAGAAGAGCGCAATGCGTGGGACCAGCTGGTTGAATTCTACGGAAAGGGGCTGGGCTATGCGCTGGAAATGTCGAACCGGCCGCAGAGCCTCTACGGCATCGCCGACTCGCCGGTCGGTCTGGCGGCATGGATGCTCGACCATGACATCCGCAGCTATGACCTCATCGCCCGCGTCTTCGACGGCGCAACCGAGGGCCTGACGCGCGACGACATCCTCGACAACGTCACGCTTTACTGGCTGACGAATACGGCGGTCTCCTCGGCCCGGCTCTACTGGGATACGACGCAGATCTCGAATGGCGCAGGCTTCTTCGACGTTCGCGGCGTCAAGCTGCCGGTCGCCGTGAGCGCCTTCCCCGATGAGATCTACGCAGCGCCGAAGAGCTGGGCAGAGAAAGCCTACCCGAAGCTCATTCACTACAACAAGCTCGAGAAGGGCGGCCACTTCGCTGCCTGGGAACAGCCGAAAGTCTTTTCCGAAGAGCTGCGCGCCGCGTTCCGGCCGCTGCGCCAGCAGATCTAACAGCGACAGGGCGGCCCTCCCCCACCGCTCACTGCCGCTCGCGCGGCCGGGTCCTCCCCCCGGCCGCGCATTCATCAATCCATCGCCCCAGGCGGCGCAAGACTTGATCGGAGAATAAAATGTCTACTCCTTCCAAAGGGATCGCAGTCATCACAGGCGCCTCTTCGGGAATCGGCGCGATATACGCCGACAGGCTCGCACGCCGCGGCTACGACCTCATCCTGGTTGCGCGCAGCCAGAAAAAACTCGACGAGGTGGCGGGACGCATTGCCGGCGCGACTGGCCGCGCCGTCAACGTCATTGCCGCGGATCTCAACGACAGAACCGACCTGAAGCGGATCGAAACGCTGCTCGCCACCGAGCCGGGCATCACCATGTTGGTCAACAATGCCGGCATCGGTTCGGTCGCCCCATTGCTGGAGGCCGATGTCGACGCGATGGAGCGGATGGTCGCGCTGAATGTGACCGCCCTCACCCGCCTCACCTACGCTGCAGCGCCATCCTTTGTAGCGCGTGGCGGAGGGGCGATCATCAACGTCGCGTCGATCGTTGCCATCCGGCCAGAATCCCTGAACGGCGTCTATGGCGGCACGAAAGCCTTTGTTCTGGCGTTCAGCCTGTCGCTCTTCAAGGAGCTGGCCGCCAGCAACGTGCGCATCCAGGCCGTGCTGCCGGGCGCCACCGCCACCGATTTCTGGGACCTCTCCGGCAGGCCGCTCGAAAACCTTCCAAGCGCGATCCTGATGTCCGCCGAGGACATGGTCGACGCTGCGCTTGCCGGTTTCGACCAGGGTGAGCTGGTGACCATTCCCGCATTGCCCGACGCCGCCGACTGGGACGCCTACGAAGCGGCACGTCAGAACCTCTTCCCCAACCTGTCCAATCGCCTTCCTGCAGCACGATACGGCGTTGCCGCCGCAGCCTGACCCAGCTCCGAAATTTTCTCCCAATCATCCTCGAAAACCGAAAGGAACGACCATGTCACAAGCAGCAACGGCCCCGCAGGGCGAGAAGCTCGTGTATACAGGAAGGGCTCACACGCAAGGCGGCCGCGATCATGGCATCGCCCGCAGCGACGACGGCCAGCTCGAAGTCAAGTTCTCGCCGCCCGGCTCCGGACGGCCTGGCACCAACCCCGAGCAGATGCTGGCGGCCGGCTGGTCGGCCTGCTTCGAAGGTGCGCTCGACATCGTGGCGCGCAAGCGCAGGGTGACGCTCGCCTCGGACCCGACCATCGACGCCGAAGTGGACCTGAACCATGGCGGCGACGGCTTTTTCCTGCGCGCGCGCCTCAACGTGAGCCTGCCTGGCGTCGAGCGGGATGTCGCGCAAGCCCTTGTCGAGGAAGCGCACCAGATCTGCCCCTATTCCAAGGCGTTGAGCAAAAGCATCGACGTGACTGTCAGTCTAGTCTGACGCGGCCGTTGGCACTAGCATCAGCGACCGGTGCTCACGAAACGCCGGTCAGACTGAAAATGTGGGAGGCATCCGCCATGGACACGGACAAGACACCCGCAACCGTCGATTTTCGTCGGCGCCATCTGATCGGCGCCACGGCGATGACGTTGGCCGCCGCCGAGCTGGGGCTGATCGCGTCGGCCAAGGCTGCGGCCGCCACGACGGATCCGGTAAAGGCAGCCAACATGAGCAATAGTTTCCCCCCGTTGAAGCAGGTTGATGCCGGGGCGCTTAGCGTCAGCTATGCCGAAATGGGTCCGGTCGACGGCACGCCGGTTATCCTGCTTCACGGCTGGCCCTATGACATCCACACCTATGTCGATGCCACGCATTTGCTGGCTTCGAGCGGTTGTCGCGTCATCGTTCCCTATCTGCGTGGCTATGGCCCGACCCGCTTCCTGTCCGATACGACGGCGCGCAACGGCCAGCAGTCCGTCATCGCCTCCGATATCATCGCCCTGATGGAAGCCCTTGCGATAGACAAGGCGGTTATCGGCGGTTGTGACTGGGGCGCCCGGACGGCGAACATCGTCGCGGCACTCTGGCCGGAACGCTGCAAGGCGCTGGTCTCGGCGAGCGGCTATTTGATCGGCAACCAGCAGATCGGCAAGCAGCCGCTGCCGCCGAAAGCCGAGTTGCAGTGGTGGTACCAGTACTATTTCAGCACCGAGCGCGGTCGCGCCGGCTACGAGAAATACCGGCGCGACTTCGCCAGGCTCATCTGGCAGATCGCGTCGCCACAGTGGAACTTCGACGACGCCACTTTCGAGCGCAGTGCCCCCGCCTTCGACAATCCCGACCACGTCGACATCGTCATCCACAACTATCGCTGGCGGCTCGGCCTCGCCGAAGGCGAAGCGAAGTACGACGCACTTGAAAGGCAACTTGCGCAGGCGCCGGTTATCACCGTTCCTACAATCACGCTCGAGGGCGACGCCAACGGCGCGCCGCACACTGATGCCACCGCGTATGCGAAAAAGTTCTCGGGCAAGTATACGCATCGCGTTGTCAGCGGCGGTATCGGCCACAACCTTCCCCAGGAAGCACCTGAGGCCTTTGCCCAGGCGATCATGGACGCAGACGCCATGAGCTAGGGCAGGGTCAGGGGTCGAGGTCGAACCAGGCGACAAGAAGGAAGCCGCCGACAAGACCGAGGTGTTCGAAGAAAGAGTTCGCTGCCATGAAACGCTCGTGGCGGGCGGGCAATTCCCATTAGCGTAGCGCAATAGACGTCGACATCCGCGTAAAAGCGCCCAGCGCAAGCGCGCCCTGCCAGCGGAAGAAACCGGTGAGGATCATCACGCTGGCTCCAAGTTCGAGTGCGATCACGGCGAGCGCTAAGAGCGGCGCCAGCGCCAGGCCGGATAATGCCAAAGTATTGGATGCACCTTCGTGCAATAGATCTACCGTCGATCTTGACCAAATGTAATCCTTGTATCCTGGTAGTAGACACGGCAGGAGATAATCTCATGAAACTCCGGATTTTGATCGCGCAACTCGTCTCGGACTTCCGCGAACTCGTTGCACCTCGATACCGCCCGGAACTTCACTATATGCGCGGCCCAGGCCCAGCCTTCGACGCGCGACGGGCTGTGATGGTAGAATCGCGGCGCGTGCTGCCAGTCCTGCGCGCCCCGCTTTGCCGCCACCGGAAAAGGCATCCGCAAGATGCCGATTGACAGCCGTGCCCAGTCTCCCGGGATAAACTACGGGGACTGAAATATGGTCTCAACAATCGCAGGGCGGCCCCTCGGGCTGCTAGTCCCCGCACTTGAAGCTTGCGTCCAAACCTTCCAGAAGCTTGCCATGAGCGGGGTTTTTCTTAATTTTGAACGTATTAATGGCGCGCTCTGTAAGTCTTGTCGGTTGCAATCGAATGACAACTCTTCATTGTTGCAACAGTACGGCTTACTCTTCGACAGATCTAGTTTAATTAACACCAGCTCACCGTCTGATTAAAACTGGGGTGGAGACTCTGAACTCTTCTGAACCGCCGTGGCCGGCGTCCCAGGTGAGACCATATCGGCCTTCGCTCACCTCCCCCTCTCGGCGCACTCACTTGTGCGGCATGCAATAGACCCCTTCGGATTCCATCAGTACCGCGCCACCCTTCAACTCGCTCAGTGCGCCGACCCACGCTTGCGAATAAGTGCGGCTGGCATCCACGGCCGTCAGCCAAAGAACGCGATTGTCGGCCAGCTCGACTTTAACTTCCTGCTGCAAAGGGCTTGCCTGCACGGTCTGTTGATAGTGGCGTTTGATCCTGACATTGCTGGCCGGGAACTCAGCTTCGTTGCTGCCGTAGTTCAGCACAAATCCAGTGTGGTCCTCAGCCACTGAGCAACTGCCATCACGCTCACACACGATTTTGGCAGCGGTCTTGCAGTCCCATTTCAGTGAAGCGGGCCACATAGGATTGTCCACGTTTGATCGCGGCTTATCGCTCTGACCAGCCGTCGCCAACACTCCTGTGTTCATAATCACAGTGGCCAGAAAAAGCGCCTTGAACACTAAAAACCTCCCTGAGTTGTGGCCCTCATAGGGTCTCGCCCTGCGTGAGCACCTGGCTTATGGCATGTTGAGATTGAACCAGCTTTTCTGGCGTATGCCGTTCGCGTCGTCATACTCGATGAACCAGGGCTTTTCTCGCATCGGCCGAGAGATGGTGAAGTATGTCGAGCCACTCCCAAGGGAATGCCCTCTGTCGTTGCCCGTGGTCTGGATTTCTGCCGTCACCAACTTACCTTTGATTTCGATCTGGGCCTGTCGAGATCCGTCATGATTCTGGCCGAGGCGACTATTCATGAAAGTGACGGGCAGCGTGAGCCTGTCGGACGCGATGCGGCAGAAGTTGCGTACTTGCCCCGTTCCGGGTCGATCGGAGTCATTGCCGCCAACTGCTTGCCAGCCAGGCGGGCAATCCTCATACTTCTCGAACCTCGCGGCGCTGGAGTTGGCTTGCGGACAGGTCGGCCAATCAAAACCCGGGGCTTCCATCGCCGCAATCAACTTGTAAATTGGCGGGCGGCACGAGGGGGTACCCTGCCAGTCGCCGGAAAGACATAGGAGGACCTGACAGCCCCATTCCGACGCTTTTGATTGGGATGGAAAACACGCGGCGCCCACGATGGCGACGGCACCCACCAAAAGGAATTTGAGTATGGTCATAGCCTTTTCCTCGCTGCGGATTTGACAGTTTACTATGGATGATCCGCGCGAAAAAGGACAGATCGAAAAGGCAGGTTTGTGCGACTACATCGATTTATGAAGCGAGACGACGCGGGCGTGGTCAACAACCCGTTGCGCGCCAACATTGCTCTTACGCTCGAGCGGGAAAGAGCCAAACGTGGCATATCGCATATGCACATGGCCGAGCTGTTTCGGACCGCCGAGGGCGAAAAACTGGCCTATCGAACCTATATCCAGACCGTGCGTCAGAAAAATAATGTCACATTGACGACGCTGCAGATCATGGCAAACGGCTTGCAACTGTCTTTTGCAGCACTGCTCGCCGGCGGCAAGAAAGTTCCGGAATGGGCGCATCGGTTGGACGACAATGCGATCCGCAAGCGGCTGGCGCACATCATCGATTTTGAGCGACAACGACGTACTTTGCACCGCTACGAGATGGCTGAGCTCATCGGCGTGGCGGAGGCGACATATATGAAATTGGAGCGCGCCAGCGGCAACATCAGCGTGGACACGATTGCCGCGATCGGCAAGTCGTTGAAACTTGATCCAGCGACCTTCCTCTTTTCCGATAAGATCCCGCCAACAACTGACCACATGCTTCTGACGCAGCCGGAGGCGTAGATACTCATTTCAGAGCTGCGGTGGAACGCACAGGAATCCTGACCTGTACGGTTGTACCGACACCTTGGGCGCTATGGATGACGAGCTTTCCGTTCAGCGTCGAGACCATCTGGGAACATGCGGTCAGTCCAAGGCCAGTATGATTTCCAGCTCGCGTTGAAAAGAAAGGGGTAGTTGCCTTTGCAACAATTGCAGGTGGCATGCCCGCGCCCTTGTCGACCACTTCTAGCACGAGATAACTGCGCGGGAGGAATGGTTGTCGTTTGAGTGTCGCGGAGATGAGTACTCGTGCGTTTCTGGCGCCGGAAAACGCGGCTAGAGCGTTTTCGATCAGCTCATTGACCACCAGCCGGAAGGGAGCCGCCGGTACGGGGTGCAGACGCGCTTTAGTATCGACCAGAACTTGCACCAAATTGCTGCGATCGCGCGTGAGATCCTCAAGCAGTTGGCCGAGCGCCACGGTGCTGGAATCTTGTGGTGCATAGGCGATCTGGAGCACGCTGTTGGTGATCGATTCCAGTTCGTTGGCAGCACCGCGCGCAGCGTCAAGCATTTCAACACTAGGCTGCTTGTCTGGTTGTGCGTGCTCAAGGAAAAGACGCAAGGCTGTAACACGCGACCGGGTCATATGCGCAAACAGCGACGCGAACGAGCGCATATGCTGGTCACGGCGATTGGCTGAGGAATAGCGCTGATGGATAACGAGATAGAAGGTGGCACCGAGTCCAAGCGCTATGGCGAAAATGAACCAGTTGCGCGAGGCCGCAATGTCGATGCTGGCGGTCTGCTGCAACGTGGCGCTGTGATCAACGGTTGAGCTGGAGATCTCGTAAATTGACTGTTCAAGCTTTGCCATGTCGGCAATGGCTTGTGTGTAGTTTTTGCGCGCCGACACAAGGGGGGCGATTTTCTGCTCGAGGGTCAGGCGAACCCCGCCCAGGAGTTCGGCGTCACGGTTGGGAAAAAAACGGTTCAGATAGGGCAGGTTTTCCAGCTGGGCGACGTTGACGCTCACCAGCGCCATTTGCCGATCGATGTCCGCATCAAGCTTGCCCGTCGCGTCGGCAATGCGAAGATAGCCATAGACCCGTATAAGGCGCTCGCGAATCTGTGCGGCGCGCCACTGAATCTCGAAGGTCTGATTGAGGATGGCATCCGTCTCCTGACGGTAGCGGTTCGATTGAATAAATGTCCACGCACTCAGGCCAAGGGCTGCAGCCATACCGAGATATGGCAGAACAGCGAGCAGACGGCCGTTGTAGAACTTCATTGCGTGGCGCGCAGGATGACTGGGAAAAACACCCAGATCGAGTTTCTTGCGGGAACGTAGGAAGCGGGCAACTGGTCGAAGGGCCAAACAATGAAGATGGGCCCTTTCTCCACCATGCTGATCGGGCGGAACTCCTGGCCCGACGGGCAGAGCGAGCTGGCCTTGTCGGTCTCGTTGCAACGGCGCTCGACTGCCAGGATCGGATTATAAGACCGGATTTCGTCAATACGAATATCGGAAACGAAGTTGTCAAAGGCGACGACTTTCACCTCCTGCGCGACGGTTACTCCGGCCTTGGCAAGCACGTTTGCAAGCAGTGGCCCACGATATTCGATTTTCTCGTTGTCGCCCGTCCAGGGGGTTCGCGTGTCATAGGTCTGTTGCGGAAACTCTGCCCGCAGCTGCTTTACCGAAAAGACCGCGACAGTCTTTCCGCTGGCCTCTTGGACCGACACTTGGTTGGGATCGAGGGGAATTTCCTCAGCGGCGCTGGCGAGCGGGAGGACCAAGGTGAATATGACGGCGAGAGCATTACGCAACATCTTCGACATCCTCGTATTCGCGGGGTCCATCGTTCTTGGCGAAGAGCACGCATGGCCCTCGGGAGCCCCGCGGATCGTAGGCAAATCCCTTTTCTGCCAGCGCAAGCGTGATGTTGCGGATGCCGTCAAGGCCATAGAGATGGTCGTGCAGCTCAAGAAAGATGCGCTCGACGCCTGGCAACTCGGCATCCTGCAGAAGCTCTTTCTCACTACCTTCAATGTCCATGACGAGGGCATTTATTCGATGATCGGTGATGAAACGATCAATATTGGCCGAGACGATCGAAAGTTCGCGCTCGTAGGGTCCCTGGTCTTTGTCCGTGGAAGACATCCAAAGGTCGCGGCGAACGTAGAAGGTGAAGGATCGCGGCGGACCTGCTGTGAGGAGACCTTGGGAATATTTGACATTGTCGAGATCGTTGGCCGCTATCACACGCTTGGCTAGTTCCGCTGTTGCGGGATTTGCTTCAAAAGCCCACACCTGAACGTCGGGGATTTTCGCGATCAGTGCGGTGATGATGCCGATGCCGGACCCCAGCTCCAGTACGCGATCGCGCGCCTTGACCGCCCTGAAGATCCACTTCGCTTCCTTTGCTTCATAGCTCTGGCTTTGAAGCGCTCGCCAGATGACCGGCGAAACATCCTGCGGTTCGACGGGAACCTTGATCCCATGTACGGTTAGAGAGGCCATCGCGATCACAGTCCCTGTGGAAGAGGATGGCCTTGCCGCATGAGCTTGGCGCGAGCTTGCTTGTAGTATTTTTCGGCCGAGCCGGCATCGATGGCGAGCCGGTCGGCCATGAGCGAAAAGATCTCCTTGCGTTTCACGCCGGGTGCGCGGTGCGCCATCATGTCGATGGCCTCCTGTTCGCGCGGTGTGAGGACGGAAAAGCGGTAATCGGGCTTGGTCATGACAGCCCGCGACAGGCGCAAGGAGAATCCCTTTGTGGAAATGTCGTCCAGTACGTCGCTGAACACGCCGGGCGCAAGGCCGGTCTTGCCGAGATAGGCGGCGGCGCCGATTCGCCGGAAACCATCTGCCTCGGAGCGGTTATCGGAACCGGTGACGACAATATGGATGGCACTGGGTGAAGCCTCGATGATCCTATCGACGACAGCGACGCGATCGCCTTGTGAGGTGGGATCAAAACCGGGCAAGCCAGGATCGATCACGACAATGTCGAAATGGTTGTTTTGAAGTTCTACGGTCGCGATGTTCAGCGTTTCGGCGCCCAGAACGACGCATTCTTCGAAGCTTGCTTGCACTTCGTTCATCAGTGCCAGACGCATAAGCGTCTGGTCTTCGACCACCAGGGCACGAAACATCAGAAGCCAATCCTTCTACGCAGGCGCCCCCCGCCCCCTGTCTTTCAGAATTGGTCGCTTCAAAATAGGGATGGTGCCATCCCTATTTTTCCTCGCCTCCACGCTATCTGTGTCTGACCGATGTAAGCCAGGAGCAACACGATGCCTATTCAACTGGTCTGCAGCAACCGACAGATGGAAGCGGCAGAAGGCGTCGCGAAACTGATTGCGAAACATCGTCAGAGCGTCGCCGAGCTTGAAAGTCTCGGCAAGCAAGCGATGGAGGCCGAGGGGAAGGATGCGGTTCTGCTGGGTCAAAAGCTGGACGCGATTATAGCGGAAGAGGCCGCGGTGCGAAGGCGTGCTGCCATTGCTCCAGTAGCCACGATCGCGGAAATGAAAATGAAGGCTGCTTACTTTCAACGGCTGACGGCTCATGGCTGGTGCGAGATTGACGTCGACGATTTGCGCGCGTTGCTCGGTTCTTTCACGAAACTGCAGTCCTAGGAGAAGAGTGCTGAAATCCATGCAGCCACGGTGTTCCAGGCCGCATACAGCCCTGCAGGCACCAAGATGATCGCCAAGAACGCCGCAGCTCCGCCAATAGCGCCGTCACCGCGTCCTTCCACGGGATAGTAATATTTGTGCGCCTCATCGTCGTGCTTCATTGTTGTCTCTCCGACCGCTTATTTAGCAGCAGCTGAACAGGATGCTGAAACGTCGTGCCCCACAAACCCGTGCGTTTCATCTTAGCGTTGATTTCTGCGACGAGGTAGTTCTCATTGACGGCTTTGCCTTTTGCTGTCGTTGCGGCAAACGCGTATCCGGTCGCTATGAGCGCGGTGCCGACGTCGATTGTTTCGCCATTCAGCTGCGCACCGCACACGACAAAGGCCGCCTTGTCGAGGGCGTAGCCGATTGGCTGGCATGTCACCGCCGCGCTATCGAACAGCGCAGCAAGGTGCGCCAGCGAGATGTTCCCGCAATCGAGTTTGTTCCCATTTGGCTGTTCAGCCGACGTGCCGCGAAGACATGACTGCACGCCATAGAGGCGGAAAAGGCGGTCTCCGTCGCGCCAGGTATCTCCGGTCAGAAGTTGAGCCGATTTCGATACCGCGAAGGGCGTTGGGACTGCTGAACCGGTGGCATCCTGCGCCTGTGCCGATGCGAACACGGCAAATGTGGCCATCACTGCAAAGCGCGCCTGTTTCATTCCTGGAACTGTCCACCGAGGTCGGCAGAGTGCTCCAGATCGGGGCGCAGCGACTTGCCGTCCTTGTTGCGTCCGATCGCGGCCATATGGAAAAAAATCATTTCGTCATCGTCGTAGGCGACGTTGTACGGGTCGTTTGTATTGCCCGCACCCACGAGAGAAAAACACGACACGGCGTCGGGTTTCCCCTTCCTGCTCTGCAGCACAAGGGTTTTGCAAAGCACGACAGAAGCACGATCGTTGTAGATTCCTTCTTCATAGTCCTGCGCGGCCTTCGTGCAGTCCCACTCCTGCGTCTTGTAGGTAATCTTTGGTTTTGGGCAGGCTGCGAGGCCGCGCAGTCGATAGGCCACGCCGTTGATGACGCGCTCGGTCGCCGACGGCACCCTAACCGGCGAGCTGAGGGCGGCCGTGTCGCGCTGAAAGAGCGCGCCTTTGGCATCGTAGCGCTCATAGACGAATACCTTCTCGCCTGGCTTGGCAAACTGAAGCAGGTACCGCTCCGACGGCTGCGCGAAGGCATTTGGGGCGTCGGCGCCGGCGGCATAAGCCACGGCACCTTGGAGCAGCAAAACCGTGCAAAGGGCAGTCTGTTTCATTCGAAATCCGTCTCTGCGATGCATAGGGTATTGACACTTTACTAGGGCTTCGTGTAGCCATAGTAAAGTGTTAAATTTTGGCGACAGTATGAACACTCGAACAGCTCTTCTGCTTACTCTGTGTGCCGCTACAATGCCCTTGGAAGCGCACGGCCGGGATCTGGCATCAGACCGCGTCGTAGTCGCCTTTGCAACGCCGGCACAAGCCCTTCCATCAGTCGGGGCGCAGAGGCCTGGGGCGTGCAAGACCGGAAACCGTACTGAAGTCGCCGAAGTTGTGCGTTCAATCGCGCAGGACGAAGGCTTCGACGCCGATCTGGCCGAGGCGATTGCGTGGGCTGAAAGCGATCTCGGCGCCAATCAGGGTCCGTCCAAGGCCGGAGCCCTTGGGATCATGCAGTTGATGCCGGGGACGGCGGCCGATCTCGGCGTGAGCGACCGTTGCGATACGCAGTTGAATGTTCGGGCGGGCCTGCGCTATCTGAAGTCCCTCTATGACGAGTTCCAGGATCCGCTGCTGATGCTGGCGGCGTACAACGCCGGGCCCAACAGCGTCTACAAGGCGCAAGGGATTCCGGTGGCTCCGGAGACCGCGGAATACATCGTGAAGATACTCAACCGCTGGAAGTTCGGCGATGTCGTGAAGAAGTCCGCCCTGACCAAATCCGAAATGCTCGCGGCTGCTCCGGCAGCAAGCGAGGACGCTTGGCAGGACGGTCATGTCATGGATTTCGGCAACTGAAAGGAGCCAAGGGTGGAATACAGGAAAGCGGGCAAATTTGCGCTGAAACTGGCCTTGGCCTCGGCGGTCGGAATAGCTCTCGCGCCAGCCACTGCGTACGCCCAGTCGGCGGCACCAGTCGAAAATGTGCTGGAATGGTTCGTCGGCGTTCTGCAGGGCAACATAGCGCGCTCATTCGCCATCATCGCAGTTTGTTTTCTCGGCTTCCTCGCCATGACGGGCCGGCTGGCGTGGATGATGGCTTTTTCCATCATCATTGGCATCGCTCTGATCTTCGGCGCTGCCCAGCTGGTGGATGCGGTTCGCGCGACCGCCGGAGGCAGCTGAGACATGGACGACGAGGAGGTCTATGTCGAGCCGGTCAGCCTGCCACTGACACGCCCGCCGATGAAATGGGGGGTGCGCTACGAGGTTTTCGCACTGAATGGCATCCTGGCGGTGATCGGTTTTATCGCCACGAGCAGCTTCATGCTCGGTCTTGGCGTGTTCGGCGTGGTGCATCTGGTTAGCGCATATCTGTGCCAGCGCGACCCCTATATGTTTCATATTTTCGAGCGGCGGGTCTCCAAACGCGGAGCGGTGGCGAACCTTACTTTTTGGGGCGCGAGGAGCTATTCGCCATGAGGCTCGATGCCGACCTGAAATTTGGCCGTGAGCGCCGCCGCGAAAAACCCGCTGCGATGCACATCCCCTACCTTCGCCATGTCGATGACAATCTGATCGTGACGAAGAGCGGTTTTCTGGTCGGCGCCATCCAGCTCAGCGGCCTGCCCTTCCAGACGATGGACCAGGCCGAGTTGAACAGCCGCATGTTCAACCGCAACACGACGTTCCGCAACCTGTCGACCTCTCGATTTGCGGTCTACACAACGATCATTCGCCGCCATGTGACGCCCGAGATCGAAGGCGACTTTGACAATCCTTTCGTGGCCGAGCTCGACGCCCGCTACATGGATGAGCTTGGGTCGAAAAACCTTTTCGTCAACGAGGCGTATCTGACGGTCATACGCCGCCCGATGGTCGGCCGTGTGGGCTGGGTGGACAAGGCGCTTAATGCATTCCGCATCAGCACCGCAGGCGAGGAAACCCGCGAAGAGGCAATAGTCGAGCTGCATGACATCCTCGACGGGATGGTCAAGGATTTCACCGCTTATGGGGGGCGTCTTCTCGGTGTCGTGAAGCGCCGCGACAGTTTCTTTTCCGAGCCCGCCGAATTTCTGGCGAAAATCCTCGCCGGCGGCGTCGACGTGGAAATGCCTTTGCCGCGCATGTCCCTTGGCGAAGTGCTGGCGACGCGGCAGCTGTTTTTCGGCAAGTCGGCGTTGGAACTGCGCGGGCCGGACGCAGCCAAGCTCGGCGCCGTGGTGTCGATCAAGGAATACCCGCCGTTCACCGCTCCGGGCTCATTGGACGGTCTCTTGCGCCTGCCACATGAGTTTGTCCTGACGCAGAGCTTCGCGATCGAAGACCGTGTCACGGCGATGCGCAGGATTAATACCATCGCCAACCAGGTCGAGGGTTCCGACGAGGCGGGCACGACGGTCGAGGTCTCCGTCCACGACGGCGCCGACAAGCTGGCCGGCGGCGAAGTCGTTTTCGGACAACATCACATGAGCGTCATGGCATTGGCATCGGACATGAATGGCCTCAACCGCGCGCTATCCGACATCACGGCGGAGCTCTCGCGCATGTCGATCGTGCCGGTCCGCGAGACCCTGAACACGGAGCTCGCCTTCTGGGCGCAACTGCCGGGAAATTTCAGTTACATCGCCCGACGTGCTTTAATCTCGTCGCTCAATTTCGCCGGTCTTTTTTCAGGACACAATTTCCCCTCGGGCCAACGCGAGAGACTGCATTGGAAACGCCCTGTCGCTTTGCTCGAAACGACCAGCCAGACGGCCTACTACTTCAATTTCCACGTTCACGATGTCGGGCACTTCACGGTGTTCGGCCCGACCGGCTCGGGCAAGACCGTGGTGCTGTCGTTCCTGATGGCGCAAGCCATGCGCATCATGCCGCGGCCCCGATGTGTTTATTTCGACTATATGCGCGGCGCTGAAATTTTTGTCCGGGCGCTGGGCGGTCGCTATGAGGTGATGGAGCCTTCTCAGCCGACCGGGTTCGCGCCATTGCAGCTTGAGGACACGGCGGAAAATCGTTCTTTCCTGGAAGATCTGCTCATCTACATTCTGACACCGGAAGGCGGCGCGCTCGACGTGGCGGAGATCCTGCTGCGGAGTTTCCCTCATCAGACGAACAAGCGAAAACTGGCCATGGATGCATGTCTTCAGGTTCTGCGTGGTGAAGCTCAGCCGCCGGTAGCGAGACGGGCCTTCGTTGTAGCGGCGTTAGAAGCGAAAATCCTACGCAGCGACTGAGGTCGAAGCGGAACAGCGCGCCTCTCGACAACGGGCAGGTAGACCGGCAATATTTACCTCGATCGGAGATGGCATATGCGAAATTTGCCGAGCGACATCGATGCTGACGTTGTGATCGAAGTCAGTCGGCTTATCGATGATGCCGAGGATCTCTTGCCTTTGCCGGTGCACGAACTGGTCAAGCGGATTCGTACGATACTGCAGACCCGCCTTTCCGACCAAGCTATCGAAGAACTGGTGGTCGAGATGGCATCGACACGCGGGTTGCCCATGGTCTTCGACAAGCCTGCAGAATAGTCAATTCTTCCACATCTCTTGTGAAAATATCGGCAAAAGCAGGCGGCGAATTGCCATTGTCCTTCGAATGACCGGAGAGAATGGCAGGCCGAGAAACGGCCTTAGGTCAGTCTTCGCCAGCCGGGCTCGCGAATATAACCCATCGGCTTAACCGCTCTGACCTTCACCGATGAAGTGGCAACGCGATACTGCCCAATTCTGGCTGCGAGATCGCGCAATCACCGCCGGGCCTCGTCACCTCAGTTTACCCGTTTCTCGCGCGCAAGAAAAAGGCCGGACCAAGGCCCGGCCAGGTATGAAGGTTAAAACCTCCAGAGGGGAACGCGCCGGACGAATGGGAGGAAACATCCGACGCAACGCGCATATGGGTCAGCAAAGGTGACACTTCAACAACATGCCGGTAGGCCACCAGACCTGTCCTCTTGGTGCACTGAAGCTTGCGTGCTTGATGCGATTGCCAATTTGAGTGCCTGGTTCAGCCAGCC
The DNA here is from genome assembly GCF_013520985.1 of Mesorhizobium neociceri. Classification (GTDB taxonomy): domain Bacteria; phylum Pseudomonadota; class Alphaproteobacteria; order Rhizobiales; family Rhizobiaceae; genus Mesorhizobium; species Mesorhizobium neociceri. Next base: position 47,278 of record NZ_JACDTY010000023.1, read on the forward strand.
TTGCTCAGGTTGCCGGCAGACGATTTACCGGTCCGCCGATCCTGTTCTATCTCGTAGGTGACCTTCTGGCCGTCAGCAAGCGTCGATAGGCCAGCGCGCTCGACAGCAGAAATATGGACAAACACGTCCTGTCCACCACCGTCGGGCTGAATGAAGCCAAAGCCCTTGGTCGCGTTGAACCACTTTACCGTTCCAGTCGCCATAAAGGTGTTTCCTTGCCGTAAGTGTCTACATGTACGCTTGGCTGACTGCACTGGTCGCAGCTGTTTCAGATAGATGCAGCAAATGGCCCTCATGGCAAGTCTTTGGCCTGTTTAACGACCTTTTGGCACCAAGCGGCGGACCGCTGACGCCACCTCGAGCATTGATCCAATGCCAGCATCGTATGATTGGGAACAGGACTTACGGAACACTGCCCTGCCCTTGTGCATTTTCGGTCAGATTGCGCGGACAACCACCGGTCGGCGAAACCAAAGATTCACAAGGCCGCATTGGCTTTGAGCTAGGCGCAAAGCGACAAGCTGCGGGATTGGCGATCGTCATCCCGTCATCTTCGCCGTCGCGCCGTTCGCCTTGAGCGCCGCCATCAACATAGGCCCGACAGAGAACTGCCCTGCCGTCGCCTTTTCGGTCAGTACCCGCAAATAGCCGCCGGCCGAGTTGATGTGCTGTGCCCTTTGCAGGATGCAGGCAATCACGATCGCCGCGATCTCCTGGCCCATCACATGGCAAGCCTCCTCATACGCAGAGGGCGAAACGCCCAGATATCCACGCACCTGGGCCGCGGTTATCATCAGATCGCGCCAATTGCCGATCCCGTCGACGGCATAATCCGCAATTTCGGGGCAGGCTTTCAGCACCAGCCCCAGCGGATAGGCTTTCGGGGGCTCTGCGATCTTCGTCCTTGGCTCGGCCGTCGCCCCGCCTTTCTCTAAAGCAGGTTCAAATTCAAAAATAGAGTCGGTATTTGAATCAGATTGCTGCCGCTCGTTTTGAGAGTCATTGCCGCTTGGATACGTGGATTTCATATGACTTTCCAGCAGCTTATCCACTTCGTCGTGTAATGCGGCCATATCCGCCACGATCGGTTCGAGCTCGGCAATGCAGGCTCGGCGCGGAATTGCCTCTACTACGCCGCGGAAGCGCTTCCACAGGCCTCCCCAGTCGCCTGGAACATCTTCGTCAACAGCCGCCTCGATCAGCTTGTGGATGTCACGGCGGTGCAAGGTGATCCGCTCGCGCATCAGCCTGAGCGCCCTGTTGTCGGCGCGAACACGCTCGGCCGCCGCCTCGAACTCGTGAGCGCGGGCCAGCAGCGGCGCCAGGGAGAAGCCAAATGCTTCCTCGATCTCCCCTCCTCTGCCCTTGCGCGCGTAGCGCTTGCCGTTCGGACTATCCCGACGGATGATCAGCCCGCAGTCAACAAGAGCCGCCAGGTGTCGTCTGACTGTGGGCTCGGGCATTCCGTGCGCCCTGAGCGTCAGCTGTGCGTTCGAGGGAAAGACGATGAGGTCATTTTCCTCACCCAATTCGCTATCAGGATAGAATGATAGCAACGCATTCAGGACGGCCAGCGCACGATCGCCGATGCCGACGATGCTCTTGCCCTCGCAGAGGTTGCGGTAGATCTGCCACTTGTCGACGACCCTGCCCTTGGGGATTTCACGTGAATCGTTTTGCGCTGCCAGCATGGCAAGCGACATCGGCCGCCGCCCAAAGGGCGTCGTTGCAATACCCGTCTCCATTTTCTTTCACCCTCTATCAGGCAAAAGAAATCCGCTCGCCAAAACGACGCCAATGACTCTTGACAGTGATTCGTGGAGATGCGATTCTCAGAGTGCTTAGTTCAGAGAGAGGCTTCCACGGCTTGCCGTTTGGGGGCCTTTTTCTTTTGCGGTTTCAGACTCCTTGTTTCATGGTGGACTTCCGAAAGGCCTCAAACAGGTCGTCCAGTTGTCCGGCGATAAACGCTGCGAAACGCGATCCTTCAGCCTCTCCCACCGCAATCATGGTAGTTTTTCCGTTGTCTTTGAGGCTGACGCTGACTGTTTTGTCTGGAGCAGCCCAGGATTTCAGAGCAATCTTGGGCTTTGATGGCTTGGCCGGACCCGCAGGTTCTTTGATCGCATTATGATCCAATGGTAGCGTCTCAAGCAGAATAATGAATCTCTCGTCGGACGTTGCCTCACGAAATTTGTTTTTGCGAATAAAGGCTTTTGCGAGTGAGCCGTCGACTGAATAGCGGTTCGAGAATTCTTGCCATCGTCCTCGACCAATCCCGGGAGCTTTACCAATCGATTGCAGTATCTCCTTGTCGACCGAGGAGGCGATTTTGATCATCTCGGAGACATGCGATTTTCCTGTCGACAACGAAGCGCAGATGGTGTCCCGTTTATACCCCGCTTCCTGCTGTGCAAGCGCAAAAGCGCACTTTTCAATGTATGAAAGGTCCTCTCGAGCGGTGTTTTCTTCGCCTTGGAAAATGACTGCTTGTTCATCAGTTAACTCGCGGACGGCCGCTTTGAATCCGATCCCAAGCTGCTTAGCTGCGGCAAGTCGTCTGCGACCATAGACGATTTGAAACTCGCCATCCTTGCCTTGTACTGGCCGAACCAATCCAGGCACAATTTGACCGCGCTCCCGCATGGATTCTGTGATCTCAGCAATGGCGGAAATTTCGTAGGCGTCATCATATCGATCGGTGATAGATGACGGCCGTATTTTGTCGGGATCGAGTTCAATGATCTGTTCGCCTGACTTCAGTAACTTGTCGGCGATATCGCTACGCTCTTGCATTTGGCGAACACCAGCCGCCACCTTCATCAGGTGCGGCGACGACGTGCGGCGGCTAACGCCCTCCTCCGTATTCTCTTCCCCGAGTTGCCCCAAAACAGCAGCAAACATGCCCTTAGAATCTTTACGGCTCACTGTTCACGCCTCCATGCCATTGTGATGAGGCTTTCTATTTCCGCGTTCGCGGCGTTGATCGATTCGATTGCACGATCATAAGTTTTAGGTGCCGAGAACCTCGATCGTTGCACTTCATAGAGGCTCTGCTTCCACGTAAGAGCGTCCGCAACCGCAGTGGATTTGGAGACCGAATTCAGAAGTAAATCCTCGCCAAACACTTGGCGCATTAGGGCCTGCATGTTGGCTTGCGGGTGGTCGTTGGCCTCAAACTTTGTGATGAGGAATTTGGCGAAATCCCAACGTGCGCCTGCACCAGCCTCATCCAGGATTTGCATATAAGATGCGGCCAGCTCCAAAAACTTCCCTGTGGAGTCGACATCGAGCATATGCGCTGGAACTGGGATTAGGACACCGGTAGCGGCAGTGAGTGACGAAAGCGTCAGGAAATTGAGTGACGGCGCACAGTCGAGAAGAACGATATCGTAGCTGTCGACGATCTGTTCGAGGGCCTGTGACACTCGAAGCAGGAAACTGGTTCCTCCGCTCTTGCGCATTTCAAGGGTAACGGCCGTTTCGAATTCTGTCAGCTCAAGACCGGCGCAGATGACATCGAATCCGATGATATGCGTCTGATGAATGATCTTTTCCGTTGGCACCGGATCATCAAACCGAATCGCCGAGTAAAGGGTGTCACCTTCTCGGTAGTCAAATCCCGGTAACGCTCCTTGCAGACTTGTTAACGACGCTTGGGGATCCATATCGACTGCGAGAACGCGATATCCTCGTAGTGCCAACCAATGACCCAAGTGAATAGTGGTCGCTGTCTTGGACGATCCGCCTTTGAAGTTCGTGATCGCGATGATCTGGCAATCCTCGCCTTTAACACGACGAGGATTGATCCATTTCTTCCGTGCCTTTTCCGCCAGGTGCATCCGCAGGTCCAGTACCTGCTCCACAGAATATAGGCGCTTTCCGGTGGCCGTTGTCTCTGGCTCGGGTCCCTGCCCTTTTAAGGAGACCTGTCGTATGTAAGCTTCGGTCACTCCCAGCAATGCTGCCACTTCAGTCGAAGTGAATTTGCGCATCGAGCGAACCGCGTCAGGAGGATACTGAGCCAGCGAAAGATTGTTGAGTGCCTTCTCGAGTTTCGTCGAGAAGGTATTCATGAACTGAAGGCTGCTTAGATGCCGCGTCACCCAGATTCTCCTCTTGCACCCAGCGCCTATTGATAGCGACTGTGGTTAACAAGCTGTTAACGCCACGCCAACTACGCCAACTTTTCGAATTACGCGGTTTCTCCGTTACTGGGGTTATGCCCGATTCGGAGAAGTCGAGCAAATGGACATAAGGCAGTTCCCAGATGGGAACTTTCGCTATCGCTGGCTCCACTATTCCGTCAAAATTGCGCATCAGGTGTTGAAAAATATAGCTATGAAGGTGGTCACGCAGCATGGGCGCACGGGCGAGTCCGTTGACGCTTTGTTCTGGTGGATAGTCGACGTCGGTGTGCCGGTTGGCTCTAGCTTCCGCGTGCGGCGGCAAGCGACCTACAAAGGCGCGGGCAGCTTTCGGCGCCTGGAGAGACGCCCCACATTGGTGCGGCGTCGAAATTCCCCTTGGTGACGGCAGGCACGGTTACTCGCGCAGTCCCTAGGGAGGTATCACATCCTTCGCGTCGGAGACGATCGGATGTGTTTGTGATGCAGCCAGGTCACGACCCTTCCGATGTCGCTTCGGTAATCGCGCCTACCAGGCTGGCAAGTTAGACGCCCCACGGCCCCCTTCCCTGCAACAAGGCATTCCGCGCCAAGTGGTTCTCGAGAATGGCAGCTCAACGACTAGGATTCGTCTTAGGCAGCCCACGCGAGTTGACAGCAATCAGCCACCGCTTGACACGTGGGCGTCCTGTCACGCGCTCCCCCCTCCAGTGCGCAGTCGATGAGGCAAGCAGGAGGTTGCAGCGGTCGCCAGGCGGCCTACCTCTGGGTCTAGTCCAGCTGTTGGCGAAGGATCCCGAGGACGCATCGAGAATGCAAACTTCTCGCATAACTCTTCGTCTCGCACTCACCACCCGTACTTTAAGTTCCCAGCTGGGAACAGGTCTTCAAGTTGGAGGGATGCACGACACCAAGAGACCCTGGACTCATCAACTTTGGGGAATGTGGTTCTCGGGCGCATTGCCGCATCCCGAGTCACCTGCGGCTGTGGGCGTACCGCACCCCACAAATCCTGACGCCATAGTTAGAACTCGAAACCGGTCACGCCGTCGCTGATACTTGCGTGTCATCTCGGCACTGGCGTGGCAGCTGCTTTTTGCACATAGCGCTCGTGACCTCGGCCGAGGACGCGCGCAGCGAATGGCCAGAAAACCTTTGGCCGCGCTCGCCTCGGGAAAGACCCCCACGCTCGCCGGCGGCCAAGGCGGCGCGTTTGACCAGCCGCGCCACCTCCTGATCGTTCAGCCGCTCAACTCCCACCGCCTTGCCCTGACCGGTGACGAAGCGGAAGAGGGAGCCATGCGCTATACGGGCCAGCTTCAGCCAGGTCTGCCAGGGCGACAACCGGGCAGCTGTCGGACGAGCCGCGACCAATTTCGACCTCGCGCTAGCCGGTCTTGCCCCGCAACCTAACAGCACGCCCATGTCTGGAAAGAATTCAATCCAGCCGCGACCGTCCTCGGTTTGATCACGCGCAATACCAGGCCGACGATTTCGGATCGGCGCAAGCCACCGACTAAGCCCAAAAGGCGCATGGCACGGTTCGCGCAGACCGCGCAGTGTGCCGCGGTCGAGCGTTTCCCAGCATGGCGAAAAGATCGTCGAGGAGGAGGGCTTCCCTTTGACGGGGGAGGCTGTTTGTTGCCGATGCCGGCGAGCGCGGTGGCGATATGCCGGTCCTTTGGGTCGAGCGGTTGACCGCGATGCGTAAAGCTCCAGGGTCAGCTACGACAGGCGGCGCTCGATGGTCGACACCGACTTGTTGCCCCTCTGCCGATCCCCAGGCCTGGGCCGTGATGTAGAGGCCGCCGATTTGTGGGTCTGGCGGCTGCGGATCAAACGACTGACGCCGGCAGCAGGCGCAAAAATCCTCCCAGTCGGCGGCATCGGCGCGACGGGTGTTTGCCGAACTTGCTGCCTCGACACAGTCGCGCGCACGGTCGGCTCAATCCGCGTACGTGCTAGGCGGCACTTCGAATTGGTTCGGTGCCGAGCTTGAAAGTTGCCCAGAACTGCCATATCTTTTGCACAAGAAATATGACTCTCAATATGGTAGGATGGATTCTGTGGCCCACGCACTCAAGATCCCCGAGCAGAATGGACCTCTCATCTTGTCCTATATGGACCGGAACGGGAAGATTGCGATCGAGCAGGTCGCGGACGGTTTTGGCATGTCCAAGGGCCAGTTGGCCCAGACCGCCGGTCTTGCGCGCGAGACCCTTTATCGGTCAGAGCGCAGCGCTGCGGTAAAGACACAGGGGCGTCTGCGGGAAATGCTCGAGATCATCAGCCGCGTTACGGATTGGGCGGGTGGCAAGGAGCAGGCGATGGCTTGGTATCGGGCTCAGCCGCTTCCAGCTTTTGGGGGACGCACCGCTGAGGCGCTGGTGAAGGACGGCAGGGCCGCTGCGGTCCGTGATTATCTCGATCACATGGCCGTTGGCGGGTTTGCGTGAGGTTCGTCAGAACCTGCTACCGGGCACACGATCCACGCTGGGCATTCAAGCCGACTTCCGGTGAAGGAGCGGCGATCAGAGGTGCGCGATTCAATCCCAAAGGTGTGCCGGCGCTCTATCTCGCGTTGACCCTTATGACGGCGATCAAGGAAGCCAATCAGGGCTTCGCGCAGCGGATCGATCCGTGCGTGCTTTGCTCCTATGAGATCGATTGTGACGACATCGCGGATCTGACAACGGAAGAGGGGAGGGCAGAGTTTTCTGTGACGCTCCAAGAGATGGCCTGCGCCTGGGCGACGGCTCTTAGCGACGGAGAGCGCCCGGCGTCCTGGTTTATCTACGACCGGCTGCGGCCTCGAAATATTGCCGGCATTGTGGTTCCGAGCTTTGCGCCGAGCGCCGAGATGGAGGATCGCAACCTGGTCCTTTGGGACTGGGGTCCGGATCTGCCGCACAAGGTAACTGTATTCGACCCGAGCGGCCGGTTGCCGAAGGACCAGCTATCCTGGCGATAACGCACGCTCGGCTCCGAAGGGCAGGGGAGTCTTTCGCCCTACAGGCCTGATGCTTTGGTGAGATTGACACGGAAACGATCGCGTCTGCGCTGATATCGGCGAGTCATTTCAGCCGAGGCATGGCCGAGCTGCTTTTGCACGTAGCGCTCATCAACCTCGGCAGAGGAAGCGAGGCCGGCGCGCAGTGAATGTCCGGAAAACTTCTGTCCCCGCTCTCCCTCGGAGAGATCGCCGCGCACGCCGGCGGCCAAGGCGGTGCGCTTGACCAACCTGGCAACCTCCTGATCGTTGAGCCGATCGACGCCGACCGTTTTACCCTGACCAGTAACACGGCGGAACAAGGGGCCATGCGCGATGCGGGCAAACCTCAGCCAGGTCTCGAGCGCGACAACCGGGCAAGTGGCGTCGGACGAACCGCGGCCGATCTCGACCTCGCGCCAGCCGGTCTTGCCGCGCAGTGTCACAAGAACACCTTTGTCGAGCACCTCGATCCAGCCGCGGCCATCCTCGGTTTGATCGCGGGCAAGATCGAGGCCGACGATTTCGGAGCGGCGCAAGCCGCCTGCGAAGCCCAAAAGCAGCATGGCGCGGTCACGCATGCCACGCAGCGTGCCGCGGTCGAGGGTCTCCAGCATGGCGACAAGATCGTCGCGCAGCACGGCCTCCTTCTGACGGGGCGGGGCGGCGTGCGTGTTGCGGATGCCGGCGAGCACGGTGGCGATATGACGGTCCTTCCGGTCAAGCGATTGGCCGCGCTGCGTGTAGTTCCAGGTCAGGGATGACAGGCGGCGCTCGATCGTCGCCACCGACCTTTTTTTGTCCCTTTCCGATCCCGAGGCCTGGGCGGTGATGTAGAAGCCGACAACTTGTGGATCTGGCGGCAGCGGATCGAACGACTGGCGCCGGCACCAGGCGCAAAAATGCTTCCAGTCGGCTGCGTAGGCGCGACGGGTGTTCGCCGAACTGGCTGCCTCGACATAATCGCGCGCACGGTCGGCGAGCTTTTCGAGATGTGTAGGCAACGATGTCCGTCGCGGGTCAAGGACCGGCGGGGGAGGGGAGGGGCCTTCATCCGGCCGCCCCATCTCCATGACGACGTCGACAATGTCCGGCAGGTCATCGGCGTCGATTGCGTCGGTGGACACCATCAAATTACAGGCATTGCCCATGAAGTCTCGTCCATTTTAATGTCGCAGCACTGCGATTCTTGGGCGCCAAGGTGCGGCCAAAGCGCGGAATTGTCCATCGCCGCAGCGTGACGGAATAGCCGCGAGATTTGCGTCGGGTCGGGTCCATATCCAGTGATGGCCTCTCAGAGGGTGGTCTCCTTGCTTTCATGTTCAACATTCATTATATTCCGTTCAACAGTAGGAGAATCTCGGATGACCATCCGTGGCGCAGCGGCAGCCGCAATCGAGGAGCGGATCGCCCACAACCGCAACCGCCTCGTGCTTGAGCAGGCGAGGGCGGTCGGCCTGCTTGGCGCGGCCAAGAACACACGCCTTTCGGGCAGGGTGCCATCGGAATTGATCGAGGCGGCAAAGAAGCGCGCCCATGTGACCTCCGACACCGAACTGCTTGAGCTCGCCTTGTCGCGGCTGGCCCTCGAGGATGATTTTGGCGCCCGGCTCGTCGGCCGCAAGGGCAGCATCTCCGCGGACATCGATCTTGGCATTTGATCTAGGCGGCGCACTGCGGTCCCTAAAACCACAGCGGCGGAGCGCTGGGCTGGAACGGCGACCAGATTCCGCCCTGTCCTGGGCAGGTGACCAGCCGCCTGTCGGCGGCGTATTGCTCCTCGACGCCAGCGTCTATCTGGATGTCCTGCAGGGACGTACGCCCGAAGCGGTCGATAACCTTCTGACGTATCGGCTCTGTCACCACTCGGCCGTCTGCCTTGCCGAGCTCAGCCACGTGTTCGGCCGGCTCGACCCGGCGCACCCGACGACGAAGTCGGTCCTGGGAGCCGTTGCGGATACGATCGAGGATATTCCGGCGCACCGGCTGCATGCACCCGACGCCACCGCTTGGGGACGCGCCGGCATGCTGGCCGGCCTGTTGTTCCGGCTGAGTCATCTGCCAAAAGGGGAGGGGCATGAACGCCGCTTCCTCAACGATGCGCTTATCTTTCACCAGGCCGGTATGCTCGGAGCGACGGTCCTGACCGGCAATGTTGGTGATTTCGATTACCTCAGCCAGCTTGTTCCCTCGGTGCGGGTGATCTTCTACCGGGCAGCGCCAGGTTTGCGCCCGCAGGCTTAAAAGCGTCAGTGGATGCACCAGCGCTATCGTTGCCGTTCCAGGAAAGACCGTTGCGCTGAGGGACGGTCCAGAGGGTCGCTGGGCGGGAATTTTGGGCCTCTTGCTCGACGAAAACGGCCATTTGTCCTTAGTAGCGCAATAACGAACGATAATGCAACATTATCGTTCGTTTGGCATGTGCGACAAGTGCGGCGGTTATGTGCAAATCCGGTTGTTAAAAGCGCCGCCACGATTCATCCTGTGTGGATGATTCTTCGACCCGAACTGTCCCTGCGCTACCACGGTACGCCGACTGGTGAAGCCAGCGTCGCTGCATCGAAAGCCGCCGTGCCTGCTTGGCTGCGTCGGGCGGTTCCCGATGCGCAAAGCCTTGCGGGAAAGAATGTTGAGGACATCGCGCTCGTCGCAGGCGCCGCCATTGGCGCGCTCGATGCGGTCGTGCGCCGGCAGGAGCGGTGGGCCGGGGCCTGGCGGCAGCGTCTGGCGCTTTCGGCCGCCGCGGTAACGGCCAAGCAGGCGGGCCGCGTCGAAGATGAAAATGCGCTGCGCGACGCCGTGCTGCTCACACGGCCGAGCGATTTTTTGTCCGTCGGCCCCGCCGGATCGATGCTGCTCGCCTGGCGCCGGCTGGCTGCCCGGCCCGCGGAGGATCTGCTGACGAAGAAAACCCTCGTCGCCGTGCTGGAAGAGTTCGGGTTTGCCCATGACGACGAGGTGGTCAGCGATCTCGTGGAGGACCTTCAGCAACTGGCCGCCGGCGACGGGACGATGAGAATAGTGACCGGCGCCATCGCGATCGCCGAGCGCCACGGTTTGGGGCGCGCCCTTGGAACCTGGCTCGCCGATGCGCTGCTCGCACAGCGGCTGGGCTGGGCACATGCGGTGCCGCTGTTGGGTTCAAAAGCAGCCTTGGGCACAAGCGCTCGCTCGCGTCGATCGGCAGCCGGCTCTCTGGCGACAAGCATTGAGACAGGTCCTGAGCGTGCGAAAGGCCTGCTTGCCGCGCAGGCGCGCGCCGCGTTGCGTGCCATCGATCTGTCCGCCGAGCTCGAGCGCCGCTCGGAGCGCTTGCTCGCGGTGGCGCCGAAGTTGCGTGCTCGGGCGTCGGATCTTGTCGTCGAAAGACTGTTGTCCGACGATGCGATTGTCGCGTCCGAGAAGTTCGGCGGTATGAGCGACCGCGGGCTGCGTCGGCTGTTCGATCGGCTGGTCGAGCTTGGCGCCGTGCGTGAACTGTCGGGCCGGCCGACGTTCCGCATCTACGGGTTGTGACGATAATGGCGGAGGCAGCGCACAGGCGAACGGGGAGCCGGTCAGATGACCGTCGATCAGCTGACCAGCTGTTTAACCGGGAACTGGATCACCTGCCGCCGGAGGCGCGCTGGCGCGAATGGATGCATCGCGTCGAGGCAACGATTTTTGCGGCCAGCGAACCGGTGACGCGCGAAACGCTCGCCCGCATCGTCGGGAAAGGCTGCAGCATCGATCTCTTGATTGACGACATCCGCGAGGAACTGCGCGGCCGGCCCTACGACCTTGTCGCCGTCGCCGGCGGCTGGAAGCATCTGACGCGGCCGGCCTATGCCGACGCCATCCGCGCCGCGGTCGGCAGCGATGAGAAGGCGGCCGAGCTGACGCAGTCGGACGTGCTGGTGCTGATGTGCATCGCCTATTTCCAGCCGATCACCCGCGCCGAGTTGTCGTCTTTCTTCGGCAAGGAGATCAGTCGCGATTTTATTGGTCATCTGCGCGGTGCCGGCCTGATAGCTTCGGGTCCGCGTAGCCCTGCCCCGGGTGCGCCCTACACCTACGTGACGACAAAAGAATTCCTGCTGGAGTTCGGGCTCGACACGCTGCGCGACCTGCCGGACTTCGAGGCGCTCGAGGACGCGGGACTGCTCTCGAAGGAGAAGTTGTTGGCTGGTGACATCCCGCTCGCGGTGGAAGCGACTTCGCTCGATGACGACGATATGGTGTGAGCCACATCATGTCCTGGCCGTTACCCAAATTCCGAAACCCGCTGATGAGCAGTCGTTCGAGCGTGCCTCTGTCGTGCTATGGCGAGGCTTGATCGGCGATCCCAACGTCCAGAGGAACGGCAGGCGCGGCCAGCGGCAAAATGGTGTCGATCTGTTTGGTGTACGCAATGGTGGTCCGGCACATCATGTCGGCATTCAGTGCAAGCTGAAGGGCGACAGACAAGTTCCCGAGCGCCTGACGTTGAAAATCCTGCAGGCCTTTCAAGCCAATCCGCACGAGACGGAGGCGAAATTGCTTGCCTACGTCCGTTCCCTTCACGCTGAACTCGGCCAAGCCGACCGTTGGAGATGGCCAGACCCAGGAAACGATCATTGCCTAATGCCAGGCCGCAATTGAATTGGCGATTGCAATTGCAAGAAGCCGATCAGCGCTCGCCCTGGGCGTCTCCTCCAGGAAAGTGCCGCCCTGCTTCCAGCGCGGTTGGCCAAGCTTTGTACGAAAGCGTACAATACTCCGATCGCCAGCAACTTAATGGGCGCTGACGCTTAGGAGCGACCATCGCACTCCTGCCCCAGACGGAGGCCGGGTGATAATGCAGCAATCAGGACAACCAGGTTTGAGCGAGCAAGCCATAGCCGTTCTCGTTCGTGAATCCGGAGCCTCAGAACAGCAGATCCGTGAAATCGTTGCTTTGGTCGGTTATGATCGGGCGTCGATCCTCAGGGAAGCGCGGCTTGTGGCTCGGGCCAACACAACCCAAGTCGCCGACGGTTCATAGTTCGCGGAGTGCCCGGCGCTAGGGATTCCTGCGGATTGAATGTCGCTCGGATGCCACGCAGCCTTTCAGAGCAGAAAAGGTGTGACTTATGCAGCTGCGCGTTTTGGGCAATCATGGCATTTGACAGCGACACACCTATTCTGCCGCCAAGGCAACGTTGATTAGGGCCGACGCGTGATTGGTCTGCTGCGGCGCCAGCCCGACAGGGGCGGGGATGGAAATGGGAATGAACAGGAACGGCAGTTCGATCATCAGGCATATGCGGCAAACCCAAAGAAGCTGAAGCTGGCGTCGGTGACGGTTCCAGAGACCGAGCCAGCCGGTTTCGAAACTGGCTACGATCGCCAGGATCACGATGCCGACCAGCCCCGCGATGAAGATGATCCGACCCGGGCGCGTTCGCAGGATGATCTCACCTTGCCGCGCCTGTTCCGCTGAGAACACCGGCCCATCGTCTCGTCGATCATCGTTTTGCCGATCCTCGCTCATGATCGCCTCCTTCGATTTGATCCCCGGGAGCACAACCGGCGTCCGGCGCATGGAGTTCCGAATTGCATCGGCCTGCCGATCACAGACACGTGATGGAGGGAACTTTGCTCCCGGCGAATGGTTCGACCCAAAGATCAGCCAGCCGGGAGCAAGCCATGTCCGATGCCAAAAATCATTCAGGCCTTAGCCGACGGATGTTCATGACCGGCACCGTGTCGGCGGCAGCGGCAGCACCGCTCCTGGCCAAATCGACGGAGGCTGCCGAGCCGTCGCCTGCCAGATCCGCCGAGCCGAGAGAGCTGTCGGCAGTGTCGATGCGCATCAACAGGCAGGCCTACAATCTGGCGCTCGACAATCGTACGAGTCTGCTCGACGCGCTACGCGACCACATTGGCCTGACCGGCACCAAGAAGGGCTGCGATCACGGCCAGTGCGGCGCGTGCACCGTGCTCGTCGACGGCAAGCGGGTGCTGTCATGCCTGACGTTCGCAGTCATGGCTCAGGGCCGCGAGATTACTACGATCGAAGGCCTCGCATCGAAGGATGGTGGTCTGCATCCAATGCAGCAGGCCTTCATCGACCACGATGCCTTCCAGTGCGGGTACTGCACGCCCGGCCAGATCATGTCGGCGATAGGCTGCGTCAACGAGGGCCATGCCGGATCGCAGGACAGCATTCGCGAATATATGAGCGGCAATCTTTGCCGCTGCGCCGCGTATCCGAACATCGTCGACGCCATCGTCCAGGCACGCGACGAAACAAGAAAGGTCTGACATGCGCCCCTTCACCTATGAAAGACCTAAAAACGTTCCCGCCGCGCTTGCGCTGGCTTCAAAGTTTGCCGCGAAAGACGATCCGCCGACCGAGGCCGATGCGCAATTCATTGCCGGTGGCACGAACCTAGCCGACTACATGAAACTCGGCGTTGCGCGGCCCGAACGTTTGCTGGACCTCAACGGTCTTTCCGAAGCTTCGCTCAGGCAGATCAAGATAACCGACAAGAGTATCCGCTTCGGCGCCCTCGTTCGCATGGGTGAGGCAGCTGACCGCGAAGAAATACGAAGCGGCTGTCCGGTTATCGCCCAAAGCCTGCAACTGGCTGCCAGCGGCCAGTTGCGCAACATGGCCAGCCTGGGCGGCAATGTTTTGCAACGCACGCGCTGCGAATATTTTCGCGAGACGTCCTGGCCCTGCAACAAGCGCAAGCCCGGCTCTGGCTGTTCGGCAATGAACGGGTTCAATCGCCAGCATGCCGTGCTGGGCACAAGCGATGCCTGCATCGCCACCTATCATGGCGATTTCGCGCAGGCGCTCATCGCGCTCGACGCTACCGTCGAGATTGAAGGCCGACGAGGTAGGCGCACGCTTGCCTTTGCCAAGTTGCATCAGCTTCCGGGAAAAACGCCCAATATCGAGACGAACCTTGCAGCCGACGAGATCATCACCGCCATAGAGGTGCCGCTGGGGCCCTGGAGCAGTCGCTCGCGCTATCTGAAGATACGCGACCGCGAATCCTATGCCTTTGCGCTTGCCTCCGCGGCGGTCGCGCTGGACATGGACGGCGACACGGTAAGGGAAGCGCGCATTGCGCTTGGCGGTGTGGCCACCGTGCCATGGCGCGCCGGCGCCGCGGAAGACGTGCTCAAGGGCAAAGTGCTCGACGAAGCCACTGCAAACAGGGCGGCGGAGGCCGCGTTCGCCGACGCCAGGCCGCTTGCCTTCAACGGCTTCAAGATAGAGCTCGGCAAATCCACCTTGACGCGCGCGTTGCTCGAAACCCGGGATATGAAGTCATGAACCAGGCCGCACCCACTCCCAAGGACAATCAGGGCGATCCCGTCGTGCGCATCGATGGCCGTTTGAAGGTCACCGGACAGGCAAGCTATCCCGCCGACATCGCCACGGCGAACGTCGCCTATGGCGTGCTCGCCACCAGCACCATCGCCCGGGGAAAGGTTTCAAAACTCAATATCGAAGATGCCAAGGCGGTGACCGGCGTGCTGGATATCGTCACCTATGGCGACATGGACAACATCGGCAAACCGAAATTCGGCAACACGTCGGCAAGCTCCATCGCGCCGTTGCACGACAGGACGATTTTCCATGACGGCCAGATCGTTGCTCTTGTCGTCGCCGAGACGTTCGAGGCGGCCGAAGAAGCTGCCATGTTGATCCACGCCGACTATGAGGACGAGCAGCCGAGCGCCGGCTTCGAGTCTAAAGGCACGAAGACGGAAGCTGCGGCGGGCAAGAATCCGATGCTCAAGGAGGACCCCAAGGCAGGCGACTTCGATGCCGCTTGGGCAAATGCAGCGGTGAAGATCGACGAAAAATACTCGACGCCGACCCAGCATCACAACCCGATCGAACTGTTCTCGACCACGGCGATATGGCAGGGCGATCAGCTGACGATCCACGAGCCGTCCCAGAACGTGACTGGCTGGAAGGTGGAGCTCGCGCGGCAACTGAAGCTCGATCCGGCCAATGTGCGGATCATAAGTCCCTACATTGGTGGAGCCTTCGGTTCGAAGGGACCTATGACGGCGCGCACGGCGATCGTTGCGGTTGCGGCGCGTCGCATCGGCAGGCCGGTTCGTTGTGTGGTCAGCCGCATGCAGGCTTTCGGTACGCAGACCTATCGCGCCGAGACGAGGCATCGAATTCGCATGGGCGCCGGCAAGGACGGCCGTATCACGGCGTTCGGACATGAGGGTTGGGAGGTGACGTCACGCCCGGATCCTTATGTCGTCGGCGGCACATCCGCGACGGCGCGCATGTATGACTACGGCTCCGTGCTCACGCATGTCTCGATCGTCCATGCCGATCGCAACACGCCCGGCTACATGCGATCGCCACCGGAGACGCCTTACGTCTACGCGCTGGAGAACGCCATGGACGAGATGGCGGCAGCGCTTGGCATGGATCCTGTGGAGTTTCGCCGCATCAACGAGCCGGCCAAGGAAGTGATCGGCGGCAAGCCGTTTTCGAGCCGCTCGCTCATCAAATGCTACGATGAGGCTGCAGACGCCTTCGGCTGGTCGAAGCGCGATGCCAAGGTAGGTTCCATGCGCGAAGGCGACTGGCTGATCGGCATGGGCTGCGCGACGGCGATCTATCCGACCGCCGTCGCTCCCTGTGCGGCCAGGGTTCGCTTGACCAGCGATGGCGACGTCCGGGTTCAATGCGGCTCGCATGAAATCGGCACCGGCGTCCGCACCATAGCCGGCCAGATGGCAGCTGAATTGCTTGGGATTGCTATGGAAAAGGTCAGCGTCGAGATGGGCGACAGCGCTTTGCCGCCCGCACCCGTTTCGGGCGGCTCGATATCAACGGCCAGCGTCTGCTCGGCGGTGATGCAAGCCTGCGAAACTGTACGCCAGAAACTCTTTGCAGGAGCGGTCGGCAAGGACGGTCCCCTCTCTGGCTCCGGCAATGCAAAGCTGGATATGGCTGACGGAAAAGTCGGCGCCGAGACCGGAAAATCCGCGAAGCTGGCAGATGTTTTCAAGGCCATGCAGGTCGGCGCCATCGAGGAATATGCCGAATTCGCACCGAAGGGTTCATCGCCGGAAGCGCTCAAGAAGCTTTATGCCGGGCAGCCCGAATTCCATGGCGGTGAAGGCGACGAAGATTCGGTCAAATACGCCTTCGGCGCCGAGTTCGTCGAAGTGCGCATCAACAGCTACACGCGCGAGGTAAGGGTGCCACGCATCGTTGGCGCCTTTGCTGCCGGACGCATCATGAACACGCGCACCGCGCGCAGCCAGCTGATGGGCGGCATGATATGGGGTATTGGCCAAGCACTTCACGAGGCGACTGAAATCGATCAGCGCCACGCGCGCTATGTCAATCGCGACCTGCAGGACTATATCGTGCCGGTCAACGCCGACATCAAGCAAGTCGACGTGATCCTGGTGCCGGAGGTCGACCGTGAGGTCAATCCAGCTGGCGTCAAAGGGCTGGGTGAGCTTGGCAATGTCGGTACGGCTGCCGCGGTCGCCAGCGCGGTCTATCATGCCACCGGCAAGCGCATCCGGGACCTGCCGATTAGGATCGAAAACCTCCTGGCATGACTTCGTACTACGTCGAGAACATGTCAGAAAGCTTCTTGTCGTTTTGTGGAGATATGCACACGAAATGTGCAAGGGATGGCACACCCCGGGGTTGCCCTCTCAATTGCTTGCTGCGGCGTTCTTGTCGCCTTTGCCCGCAAGAAGGACCTTCTCGTTGAGGACACAATTCAGCCTTCGAACATCACTCGTACGTCAATCACGTCTAGTGCAGCAGGTTCGGGCGAGGGGGCGATCGGCGGGTCCGCCCTCCGCGGTAGATTGCGACTAAGTGGTGCCAGGGGGCGCATTTGTGCCGGCCCACTGTGTACCTATTTTGGCGCGACGAACGCCGATGCGCTCCAGCCGGTTGTCAAGATGAGGGATGCTTCAAACATCTGGGCTCCGTTGTCACTCCGGACCTTAACTGTGATTTTTACCAGGTCACGGTCAGGCATTTCATCGCGAGCAACATCGTGCAGGACACGCAAGGCCTCTGCTCGAGCGCGGTCGCGCGACTCGAAAAATTGGCCGTCCTCGTCGAGAACCTGGCCGTCGCTGTTATAGACGTCGAAGAAATATCGGTTCATTGAGAGATCACCGTCGCCCGTCATGTTCTAAATCTCCTCGATGAATCGAGGTTTCTTCGCTGCTGGCGTTTTGGTATAAAACACATCACAGGTGCCGGCGACCTCATTTGGAACTGGCGGACTTGCAGCTCCTCTCGCTTGATCCGCCAAGGCGGTTGGTGCCTCTTCGCCTATAAGCCTCGAGACGCGTGATGCTTGAATCTCTCTTTTTGCAGCTTGAACAACACGATGTTGTCTCAGATGCCGAACGGGCTTTATTAACCCAGACGATTTCAATCGGACGTGATTTCGCCATCGGCCAGGATCTGGTTTCTGCGGGATCCCGTCCGACCTATAGCACCCTGCTGGTCGAGGGACTGGCAGCGCGATATAAAGTGCTGGACGATGGGGGCCGACAATTTACGTCCCTCCAGGTGCCGGGGGATTTTGTCGACCTCCACGTTTTCCTGCTCAAAACCATGGACCATGGAATTATGGCCCTGTCGGCCTGTCGCGTGCTTTTTGCCGACCATAGTCGGCTGCGAAAGATCACGGAGACGGCGCCACATCTCACGCGACTTCTCTGGTTGGACACGCTAGTCGACGGGGCGATCCACCGGGAATGGATCGTCGCTATGGGGCGCCGATCGAAGATCTCTCATCTGGCCCATCTGATTTGCGAACTTTACGTTCGATTGAAGGTAGTGAATCGCACAACCGGCCTGAGTTTCCGTCTGCCGCTGACGCAGGCTGAACTCGCAGACGTGTTGGGACTGTCGGTCGTTCATATGAACCGCATAGTGGGCGAACTTCGTAAGCTCGGCGCGATCACCTGGGCCGATCACTCGTTGACGATCATCGACTGGGCGCGCCTGCAGGAGATCGCCGAATTCGATCCGACCTACCTCAGTATGATGCGAGATCCGCGCTAGCTGGCTGCCCTTACCCAACGACCGAGCGCTTGGCTTCGTCGAGAGGTTTATGGTGCCGCCAGAACAATGCCGTCTTGCGCCGAATTCCGTATTTCAGTTCTAACGCGTCACCGCGGCAAGATGTTCGGCCGGGCGTTCGGTAACCCGGTATTGGTTGTCGCGATATGCCGAAACCAGCTCATAGTCGCCGGCAAGGCCGTCGATCACCAGGTCGAGGAATGCATTGCAAGCGGCAACCCGGTCAATATAATCAGGCACTGCGAGCGAAAAGGTCCCACCCTCGGCATAGCTGGCAGACAAGACAGACCGTGAGCCGCGTCGGCTCCAGCGCACGCTTAGCTCAGCCCACGAGTCCGCCGACCCTGTTTG
Organism: Mesorhizobium neociceri; assembly: GCF_013520985.1. Classification (GTDB taxonomy): domain Bacteria; phylum Pseudomonadota; class Alphaproteobacteria; order Rhizobiales; family Rhizobiaceae; genus Mesorhizobium; species Mesorhizobium neociceri. The sequence goes on from NZ_JACDTY010000023.1 coordinate 65,804, forward strand.
CTGGGGCGCTGCTTTCGCTGGAAGTCCGCGGCGGCTGCAACAGTCTCCCAGGATCGACAGCCGCAGGTCAAATCCTCGCAGCAGGATCGTCGGCGATTTCCCCAGCCTCTTTCGCGGAGCTCGCCACCAGCCGGTCTGTGCAAGCACGGGATGGCAGAACGATTGCGTGTTCACCAGAGCCGAAATGGCGTCCGCGAGAACAGTTCTGCGCGGAGGATCAACCCTCGCGTCAAACACCCCGCATTCGTAGTACCCATCCTCGCGCATCATCATGGAATTCCAGTCTACGGCACCGAACAACGACCAGGCAGTGACGGCGCGTACGTCGATACCATCAGCCGAGCATTCGCAGGCAGCCCGCCATCCCTCCATGAACCACCGCAGCTGTTCCTCACGGGTGCAGGCATTGTGCACTTCTCCGATTACCACCGGCAGAGCGTAGCGCCGCCACACCTCACGCAGACGCGTGGCAAATCCGAGTTCGCGGGCCGGCACGCCGGCGCGGCAAGCGGCGATGTCGACGTATCGATCGATGCCGTTGCCGCCGACCGGTTCTCGATGATGCCGTTCGACGCGATGATCGAGAAACCGGTCGCTGGTGAGGTAGTAATCAACGCCGATCAGATCCGGAGGGCAGGGCGCGGCCTCCAACTCTGCCAGGTGGGCGTGATCGACACCAGCGCCGAGGAGGCGTCCATGGAACGGATGGCATGGACCGACACGCCCACAAAGCAGATCCAGCGATAGCCATCGCCGGCCATTCTCGTACTCCGCTTGGTATGCAAGCTCCGGCGTCGCAAAAATCTTTCCGAAATCCTCGGTCTGCAGAAGGCGAGCTTCGGGGATGATCTTGCGGATGGCCGACATTGTCTTGGCGATCGCGCGGCATTGGGCGACCAGAAGCCGGACGCAACTTGGCTCGTCCGCGCGGTGCGGGTGCCAAAATCCATAGAGACCGCTGAGGCGCGCTGTCGTCATCGGTTCGTTAATCGGCGTGAAAGTCCTTATCCATTGGTATCGACGTGCGAGCCGACCGGCAAACGCCGCGAGACGATCGGCAAAATCGGGCGCGAGAATGGACGTCCAGGATGGCCCGCTCCCATGATGGACAAGGGCTGCCATTGGGCTGATGCCGAGTTGGCGCATACGTTCGAACCGCTCGTCCAGCCAGCTCCAGTCATCCTTGCCCTCCACCGCCTCCACGTGCTCCCACAACGCCGGATATCGAAGCGTTTTGATGCCGATGGAAGCGACGAGATCCAAATCCTCGATGCGTTTTGAATGACCGGTTTCTAGGAGCTGATCGCGGATCATACTGCCCACCCGAACCACGCTGCATTCAACGCCGCCCCAGACCTCCACCATGACTACCCCGCCGCCCCCCTGGCAAGCGATAGCGCCGGCGCGCCCGTCTTCTGAATGCGATTGAACGCGGCCAGAGCCTGACCAATCACCTGGTCCATATTGTAGTACCGGTAGGTTGCCAGCCGACCGACGAAAATCGCATCGGTTTGCTGAGCAGCGAGTGCCTCGTATCGCTTATAAAGCACTTCATTCTCCGCCCGGGGCACTGGATAATATGGATCGCCGTCATCCGTCGGATATTCGTAGGTCAGACTGGTTTGAGGATGCTGTTGCCCCGTCAAATGCTTGTACTCCGTGACCCTGGTGAAAGCCTCGGTCTGCGGATAGTTGACGACGGCCACGGGTTGGACCCGTGGCCTGTCGAGCGTGACGTGCTCGAAGCGCAGAGAGCGGTACGGCAACTTTCCCAGCCTGAAGTCGAAAAATTCATCGATTGGGCCGGTAAAGATGAGACGCCGATAGGGGATGACCTTTCGAATTTCGCGGTAGTCCGTCTGCAGCATGACCTTGATCTTCGGATGAGCCAGCATCCGGTGAAACATGCGTGTGTAGCCGCCCGCGGGCATGCACTGAAACGTGTCGGTGAAATACCTGTCATCGCGATTGGTTCGTGTTGGCACCCGCGCTGTCACCGATTTGCTCAGCTGCGAGGGGTCGACCCCCCACTGTTTTCTCGTGTAGCCTTGGAAGAACTTCTCGTAGAGTTCGCGTCCCACTGTGCCCACGACCACGTCCTCGGCGGTGCGGATCTCTTCCACGCTCTCTCTGCGTTCGACCAGAAACTGCTCCATTTGCTTGGAGGTGAGGTCGAGGCCATAGAGACGATTGATCGTATCGAGGTTGATTGGGATTGGCACAAGCTTACCGTCTACTTTGGCGAGGACACGGTGCTCATAAGGACGCCACGTTGTGAACTGGGACAGGTAGGCGACGATGGCTTCAGCATTGGTGTGAAAGATGTGCGGCCCATAGCGATGCACAAGAATGCCGGCTTCATCGTACCAATCGAAAGCGTTGCCGCCGATGTGACTGCGACGGTCGATGACCAGCACCGTCTCTCCGCGCTGACTGGCAAGGCGCTCTGCCAAAACGCTTCCGGCGAAGCCCGCGCCGACGACAAGCCAATCAAACATGGTCGACCAACCGTCTTAATGTGGGAAGACGCAAAACCTTTGCGGACTTGAGCAAATCTTGCATGGCGCTCCAGGTCGCGTCCCAAGACATTCCCGAGAGGAACGCGTCGACCTTGGCCATTTCACCGCAACCTTTGCGCAGAGCGGTTGTGAGGGCGGCTGGCATCGATCCTGCGTCAGCAATCTCGACCAGTCCGCGACTGCCGTAGGTCTGCACCACATCGACGATGGCAGTCGAGACCACGGGCAGTCCGCCGGCTAGGAACTCAGGCGTCTTCGTCGGACTGATGTACCGTGTGGCGTCGTTCAAGGCGAAAGGCATCCACCCTACGTCCCAACCGGCCATGTAGCTCGGCAATTCGGCATACCGCTTGGCGCCCAACCAATGGATGTTTGGCCCGGCGGGCAGCGTGGCGGGGTCGATCTTGACCACCGGCCCGATAGTGACGAACTGGACTGCAGGCATCGCTGCAGCGGTTCGAGCCATCAGGTCGATGTCGAACCGCTCGTCGATGACCCCGAAGAAACCCACGCGCGGATGGGCAATGGTTTGCTGGTCAGAGGGATCTGCTTGAAGGCGGCGGGCTTGATGGAAGTGTGCCGTGTCAATGCTGCTTGGAAACGCATGAACGGAGGGATGGTGGCTGCGCTTGGCCTCATAAAGGCTCATGCCGCCCGTAAACACGACGTCGGCCCTGCCAAAGAGCTGCTGCTCGAGCCGCTGGAGTTCGGGCGGTGCGTTCTTGAAGGCAGAAAGTTCGTCCATGCAGTCGTAGACGCAGACATCTTCCTGCAAAGCGGCGGTGAATTTGAGGGCCATGGGCGTGTAGTACCAGGCCACCAGCTGGTCGTGCTCGATGCTCGCCACCAGGCTCTCAAGAAGTATGGCCATTGCTCTGTCGATCTCAATCCTGGGCTGATGGTGCGGCAGCACCGGCGTCACAACCTCAAGGCAGGAGGCGACCGGCTTTCGGCGAAGGACAGGGGTGTCAACGGGGTCGAATACCGGTTCTTCGAAGAACACGACGGTGTAGGTGGCCGCGGCGCGCGTCATCAAATGCTGCGGGCGCTGAAAAACGAAATCCCATCGCAGGTGTGAAAAGCAAATCAGGAGGTGCCTATCGAATGGCATAAGCAAGGGGTTGGATACGGTCTGATCCATCACAACGATCCGCATTAGGGTTAGCTTATGTTGGATGAAGCTCCGTCCGCAGATCGGGTTCCACACGACGACGGAATTTTGTATTTCTCGGCCGGACATCAAACAATACCAAGATTTCTCATTACGGTTGGAACGGGCATCGCCTCCGCAAGTTGTCGGCGGGAGGCGCAAATGATTGTCGATGCACATATTCATACATCGGGCCGCGAGACGACGGGGGATGTGCTGCAGTCGCTCGATGAGGCGGGCGTGGACATCGCCTTCCTGCTGGCGCCGTTCCTGACGCCGCCTTATTCGCTTTACGACCGGGAGTCGTTGCGCGCTGGCAACCGCTACCTTTCCGACCTGATAAAAGATCACTCGGAACGGCTCGTCGGGTTCGCGGTTGTCAATCCGCTCCATCCGCAATCAGCCGGCGATCTTGAGGAGGCAGCCGCGCTTCCCGGTATTCGCGCCCTGAAGATGGTTCCGACCGGATGGTATCCATATGATGAGTGCGCCCATCGCGTGTACGCCGTCGCTGCAAGGCTCAATCTCCCCATCTTGTTCCACAGCGGGATTTTCATTGACGGTCGATCAGGGCGGTTCTGCCGGCCATCGTTCTATGAGGGGGTTCGCGATCATCCCGGCCTTCGCGTCACCTTGGCTCACCTTGGCTGGCCATGGTGCGACGAAGCCAACGCGGTTGGCGTTATCGATCGGATCAATGGCATCGACCCGGCCGAGAGCCAGTTTCGCTTCGACCTGTCGTTCGGACCACCTCCCATCTACCGCGACGAGGTCTTTCGAAAGGCAATCGACGTGATCGGCCCACGCTCGCTGCAATTCGGGAGCGACCGCTTCTTGCCTTGCAGCGGTGCTCATATTCGCGCGGCAATTGAGGAGGTCTGGGCAATTCTCGATCAGCTCGATGTCGCAGCAGATGACCGAGATGCAATCATGTCGGGGACCGCAATGGATTGGCTCAGGCTGCGTCCGTGGCAAGGAGGTAACTGATGGCCCGGACACCGCGCGTGCTGCCAGGCGGCCAAACTGATGAGCGCACGCATGTCCTTGAAGTTTTGGGTAACGCCATTGTCGGCGGCATGGAAAACTATGTCCGCAACCTGGCTGCAAACCTGCCATCGAACGAGTTTAAAGTCTCGCTCCTTTGCCCTTTTGAGAGCCCTTATACCGCGTTGCTGCGGTCCGAAGGCAGAGACGTCTATATAGCGCCGCTGCGTGACGATCCGCCTTGGAAGACAATTGAACTGATCTGCACACTCGTCCGCGAAACCGGTGTCGATCTGCTCCACGCGCACCTGATGAACGCGCATACCGTGGCGGCAATAGCCGGCCGGCTGAGCGGGACGCCGACCGTAGCCACGTTGCATGGCATGAGCTTGCATGCGCAGGAAATCAGCGTCGCGCGCACAACCGGGAGCCATACCATTGTGGTGTGCCGCGAAGCCTGGTCACAGGCACTTGCGGTGGGATTGGCGCCAGAGCTTGTAAGCCTCGTTCCCAACGGAGTCGACCTCGCAAAGTTTCATCCGATGTCCGCCGAACCCGCAGAATTCCGCCAAACGATCAACGTCGCGCCTACCGACATATTGGTTGGGTTCGTCGGCAGGCTGGCTTGGGAAAAAGGCCCCGACAAGTTCATCAAGGCCGCCGAATTCATATTGCAAAGGCGACCCGACGTGCATTTCGCAATGGTTGGGACCGGGTTAATGGAAAAGGACCTGGCAGCCACAGTGCGACGCGCCGGGCTGGAGTCTCGCATTCATATGGTCGGGCTTGCGCGCGAACCACATCGGATTTATCCGGCACTTGACTTGCTGTTGCATACGTCCCGCGCAGACGCGATGCCGCTCACCATCTTGGAGGCCATGGCATCGGGCGTGCCAGTCGTGGCGATCGGCATCGGCGGAGTACCGGAAATCGTCGCAACAGGCGAAACCGGTGTTCTCGTGGGCACCACCGAGTGGCCCGGTATCGTGTCGGAATATCCCGGAGACTGGGAGGGCGTCGCCTTGGCGGCAATCTCACTGTTATCCAACCCAGCAAGGCTGAAGTCGATGTCCGGGGCGAGCGTGAGGCGGGCGCAAGCCAGCTTCGATATCCAACAGTCGGCGACCATGACGAGTCATATCTTCCGGCAGTTGCTCGGAGCTCGTGCGGATAAGGCTCGCCTCCACTCAGTTCCCTGAGTTGGAGAGCGGGACGTGCAGAACATCAGGATTTGGTGGCCCTGATTCCGGTTATGACAGGGTACAGGGGATCAACGACGTCTAGGCTTGCCCGATCGATCTCTTCGAAAGCGAGACCCTGAAGGAAGGCTGTGGCGGCGAGCACGTTGCCGAATTGATGTACCTCTACTGCGGAGGAGCCAAACCGTTCTTCGAACAGGCGTTGTGCCGCAGTCTGGGTCATCGCCCAGAACCATTTTTCTGGTCCGTCATGGGCGTCGATTGACGTAATACCTGGTACCGTCGCCAGCACGACGCCACCTGGCGCCAAGGCGCGATGGATCGTGGCAAGGGCACCCCGCACCTCGTAGATCATATGCAGCGTCTGAGTTACGATGATGCAGTCAAAGCAACCGCCCTCCACGGCATCTTCGTTCTGCAGATCGATGCGCATTGTGGCGTGTGGATTGGGGCTCTCCGGCGAGTCGATGATGTCGGAACGCACGACACGGTCGAGGCCAAAGCGGAGCGTGTAGACATTGTCGCCTATTTCCGCGACACGCCCCTGAATGTCGTTTGCATGACGCTCCAGGAAACTCTCGATATAGTAACGGTCGAGCGGCATGCCGCGATCGCCGCCAAATCTCCGGCTCAGGGGCTCGACCTCCCCAAGGTCCCCAAAGACGACCGTACCTGGCATTGGGACTGATCGCATGTGATTCAAACCTTGGGACCGCAGCGCGGTGAGGGTCTCAGTGAAGTGTCATCGGGCCGCTGGCGGGTGCATCTATCGTTGCCATGTCTTGTCTTGAAACGGGGCGCCGCCTTAGCAGATTTCTGCACACCATGAGAGCAAAATGATCCGCATCGGTTAGCCGTCGGCTTTCTTCCTCGCTGCCGTCGCATTTTGGCCGGTGGGGGCTGCATTCTTTGCGTCCTTCGAATGAGTTGCCAGAGCGGGACCTGCGCCGGTCGACTTACGCATGTCCCCGCTGCGCTTTTCCGGCTGTCCTTTTTTCCCCAAGAGGCTCGAAAATACCTTCCGAAAAACCCCATCATTTTCTTCTCGCTTAGAAATTCAGCCACGTCTAATACGAATTTGCAGGACGATGATTTGTTCCCTCCCTCGGTACGATTTCAATCCGCTGCCCCGATCGTTGTGACAAGCGGATCCATGGCCCAGGCCAGTCGACTTGGCCCTACTTGGCAGCCCCCGCATCGGAACCTTTCGGGGCGCTCGGTGTGTCACCGCTTTTGCGCACATCGATTTTCGACCGCGACTGGAACGTCCTGACGAGATCGACGCTTACGCTGATCTTTAGTCGAGGACGTCGGCATGGTGATGTTCACCGAAACGAAGGTTCAACAGATAGTCGAAAGCAGACTGCTCTCGACTGACGAAAAGATCGCGCAGTTGCTCAGAAGGTCACAGGAGCGGACGGGGCAATATCCTGTAGGTGAATTCGCATCGAAGCATGGTTTGTCCGAGAAGTCGGCGACGATCATTCTCAATCTTCACGGACCATCCATGCCGGCGTGCGATGCTGCCACACAGGCTTTCAAACAAGCGCTCACACAGCGGGAAGCTGGCGGGTTGGTGAACCTGCTCACCATCGACTAGGACAGCGCATGAAATTCTCCCTGAAGTTACAACAAGCAGTGCGGCCAGGCCAGCAGCCGGGGGAGGTTGCACTTCCGCGGTTTGAACTGCTCCGTCGCGGAATCACAATTCGGCGGACCTGAATTTATCTGCTGCCATTTTGCGGCCAGGCGTGAGGGTTGCATCCCTTGCTGGTCACCGCCTGTGCTAGACGAAGGCGTCGTCATAAGGCACCGTAAAAAAGAGGGAGAGCCCGCGCCTGCGGTCAAGGCTGCGCGGGCCGACGGAGACGGGAAATTCTCGGCAACGGCACGGACCGATGAGAACGCCCCGCCCGGCTCAACCTTGGACGATCCCAAAGGTTCCCACTGTCAAGAATGCACAGCCTCATAAATGAGCAAGTTCAGCGTTACGCTTTGACAAGCGCCAACCCTTGGCCTGCGCTGAGCCTCAACTCTCTTAGCCGGACCGTCTTGGCGTCTCTAGCCTGGCGTTCCGCGTCGATCATCTTGCGCGCTTCGCGGTCCGCTCTTTCAAATCTTTCCTTGTCGATGCGCCGTTTTTTCAAGGCAGCCTCCTGTTTTGCAGCTTGCTGGCAACTTCATTACCTAGACCGGGCGCCCGATCAGCATTTTCTTCACCAGCTCCTCAAGCCTAGATCCGTGTGAAATCAGCGAGCGCCAGGCGTCGCCGTTGACCTTCCGCGTAGGCCAGAGCGAAGGATTCGATCTCGAATGACCGCGTGTGCTCCTGGTCTTCCCCAACCACGCGGACATGCCATCCACCGTACCCTTCGACCAGTTCGACACACGGAACGTTCAATACGGTTTTTTCCACGGCAATCGGCCTCGTTCGCAGATGACGATAGGAATTCTAACTTCGCGAGACTCGGCCGCCATTAAGAAATGTTGGTACGGACTCGTACGCAAGCCGCTTCTGGCCTCGAAAAAAATGCTCTTAGCCATTGCGGCCGTGGCCCGAACAGGATGCGGTCGACGGCATCGTGACGCCGAGCGGTCGCATCCTGCCCGCCTTCTTGCGTGTACCGCCCCCGACACCACTCTTTTACCCGCGACCTCTCGTTTCAGGCGCCCGCGGGTTTCCAGGCCAGCAAATGGTCCGGCTCCGCCAGATGCGCGAGGACGGGGCACGAGTGTGACCGGGGATGGCGGGGGATCATCGTCATCTTTGGGGCCAGGTAATCGACTACCCCACCGCCGGTTGAGGGCGTGACGGCGTGAAGACCCCACCCGAAGAGCCCGGGCGCGCATCGGCTCTTCATCCAGAGCCTTCAGAGCACTCACTATCTGATCGAGTGCTACCACAGCGCCGTTGTCCAACCGGCGCAAAGCCGGCTGGCCTTCGACTGCGCAGGCATCAGACGCCCACGAGGCGAGAAGCGCCCGCTTCTCAGCACAGGTCATACCCCGCTGATGCACGACCTGCCAAGGACTGTCGAACAAGCATGAAAGTGCTTCCAGCTTGCTACGATTAGCGGGGCTATAGGTCATCAGTACGTTGCTGTAAGTGATCATCTCCGTTCTCCGCAATCTGAACCTCCCGGCCGAGGCCGGGAGGTGGACCGCAGTTCAAAAGTGGCCCAGGATTTGGCCTTGGCGGAAATCGAATTAGGAGGCGTCCCAAATGAGTTCAAGAGCATCTCGAAATTTTTTTGCGGCCACCCTTTAGCGTCGCATCGGCTTGGCTTCCGCGTGTTGTTTTACCAAGCGAGCTGCCGGGTCGCCGATGACGCTGGCGCCTGGCCCCGGCGTAGCCGAGTGAGCGGCATCCAATACTTTTGCCCTCGTTCTTGAGGGAAGAGCGGCGGTCGTGCGGAGCCTCTCGAAACCGCTGACATTGGGGTGGCACCTCACCCAAACTCCTCTCGCTTCTCGTTCTAGGATCGCTACCACCTCTTCACGATCGAGATGTGTAAGCATTACCGCGATGCAAGATTCCAAATATGTTAGCGAAGAGCGGCGCAGAAAGTCGCGGTTGCGCTTTGTGCCGACCGTTCAATCCGCTCGACTTCGCTCCGACGAACCTCCTTCATTCGCCTTACCTCTCAGCATTTTTTGATCCGGCCGATAGCAGGAACAGCACGACAACTTCCGACCTGCCAAGAAGTGGCATTGCCATTACGATAATTTTCTCCGTAGCGATGCCCGGCGGATCGCGGTGGCGGGTTGCGGTTGGTAAAAGTCGTACATTGAACTTTTTCCAAGCCTGCAAATTAGACGTCAATGGCGAGATATTTTTTCGACCGTTGCAGTATGCGTATCATGGACGCTCATTGATTTCGATCCACGCCGGTGCGTGATCGCTTGGCTTCTCCCATCCGCGGGTTTCCACATCGACGCCGGCACTGCGCACATGAAGCGAGAGGGATGGGCTCACGAGAAGGTGGTCCATTCGAAGACCTGAGCTTGGGTCGTATCCGCCGCGATAGGAGAAGTTCCAATAGGTATAGATGGCTTTCTCTGGATGAATGTGACGAATGGCATCGACCCAACCCTGAGCAAGCATCCGGCCATAAGCGTTCCTGCTTTCAGGGAAGTACACAGCATCGCCGATCCACCGCCTTGGCACGACCGCATCGAGCGGGGTCGGAACCACATTGTAATCACCGCAAAGGACGGTTGGCCTACCGCCTTTAAGTAACGACCGGCCGTAGCTAATCAGCCTTTCAAACCAGCCGAGCTTATAGCCGAATTTGGGGCCCGGCGCTGGATTGCCATTGGGCAGATAAAGACAGCCAATCACAAGCCCGTTTACACCGGCCTCGATGTAGCGGCTGTGCGTGTCGTCGGGATCGCCAGGCAAACCGCGCCGTCGTTCTACGGGTTCTGTCCCACGGGCGAGGATTGCAACGCCGTTGTAGGACCTCTGGCCGTGCCAGATGGCGCCGTAGCCGGCGTTGCTGATCGCATCAAACGGAAACTTTTCGTCAGATGTTTTGAGTTCTTGAAGGCAAACGATGTCGTATTTCGTTTCATCCAGCCACCTGAGAAGCACTGGCAGCCGACCGTTGACGCCGTTTACATTGAAAGTTGCGATGCGGGTCATGCGGACCTCTTAGTGCGCGGTCGCGTTGCTGCTGGAACGGGCGCGTTAGTTGTCCGGGTCAATGTCGGCAACTGCATCCTTGTCATCGCGAAGCAGGGCCGTCGGCGTAAAGATGAAGGCTGACAGCAAGAGGCAGACGCCGTATGATTATGGGCCATTCTTACACTGGTGCGGAGATCCCGTTCATGTTTCGCGTCTGGATGATCTTCCATGCCTGCGGCGTGAAGCTGGTCATGGAGCAGGCAGTTGCGAGGTAACCTACAAGCGTGACCAGGTCGGGTCTTCAAGGAGGGCGTGCCCCGTAGGCGGCTAGCTTCCAGGCCAGGGGCACTTCGCCAGCCGCATCGGACCCCTTCCTCAGGATCGGCCTCGCAGAGCCTGTGCTTCCCTTTCCAGTGTCTCGCGGCTGTTGCCGTGCTTTGCGATGAGTTCCCTAACTTGCTGAGGAGTAATGCCGGTCTTACTGGCGAAATGTTCGACCTCATATTCATCCGCAGCCGAAACACGGTCGCGATCGCGAAAGTCTCGCTTGCTCTTATCATCAGCCATTTTCGTTCCTCCAGAGTGAAGTGCTCGACCGAAACGCCATTCGAGGCGATTTGTTTTAGCCCACTTCATTTCCAGTGTGGAACCAATTTAGAATGCTGATTTCATCCCGAATTCGTGAGGCACCGTCGACCTAGCTGCCGATATTTAGCGCTCATCGAATTTCCAGTTGTTTGGAGCGCCTGCTTCAAAGCTATCTGGCGGGTGGGAGCTTACTTCGATTTCGCAACGTCGACTGGCTGCAGCGGCAGCGTTGCGGGGCCGTTCAGAACAATCCCATCGGGGTCGAAATGGGACCCCCATGGCATGAGCAGTCCCAACACTGCTCGGTGGAATTCCAGGCAATCTCGCATCCGGCATGCGTACAGACCGCCGAGTGGAGATGGAGCCTTCCTGTCATGTCGCGACAAGCAGCAATTTTGTGCGCTCCTTTGCGCAGTATCCCACCATGACCTGGGGCAAGGTCGTCAACGAATGTGAGATTGCCGGGCAGCACGTATCCGGCAAGATTTTTGACTGTCGAGAGATTTTCTCGAACATAATTGACCAATCCCGATAAGGGCATGCGTTCCGGATCATAGACGGCCGCCCATGGGCTAGGCTGCCCAAGGACAAGGTCTTTAAGCAGCAGTCCGGAAAGGGCGCCATGCGTGATGCCTTGGCCGGAATCGCCAGTGACGACGTAGACCGACTTACTCCCCGGATTGCGCCCAATGAATGCGCAATAATCGATTTTGTCCAGGACCTGTCCGGACCAGCGGGTGACCTCTTTGCCCAAGGTGGGGACCAAACTTCGTATCCACGCTTCAATGGCCTCAAACCGAATGTCGCCATCGTCAGCTTCGCCGGATTTGTGATCGGCGCCGCCTGCGATCAGATAGTCAATCGAGCCAGGGCCGGGATTCATTCGCACATAGTGATATGGGTCGCCGGTGTCCCAAAAAAGTGCGTCGGGAAGATCGCCACGTGGCAGCGTGAAAGCCATTGCGTAGGTCCTGTATGGCGACATTTTGGTGTGCAGCTCAAATCGGTCGTTGATCGGCGAATTGCTGGCAACGACCGCCGTCGATGCCTCAATCACTCCACCGTTCTGCGTGGTCACCCGCACTCCACCTTTCGACATTTCATCGACCGAGACCACGGCGCTGTCTGCGAAGATGAGGCCGCCATTGTCGCGGATCGCGCGAGCAACGCCTCGCAGATATCTCAGCGGATGGAACGTGGCTTGGTTCGAATAGCGCAGGGCGGGTGCCTTTTCGAAGCCATTGAGCGGCACGCCAGTCACCATCTCGACTTCAGCGCCCGCTTTTCGCGCAGCCTCAAACTCCTTCCGGCGTTGGTCGCGTGCGCTTTTGGCAGAGATTCCCATCGCGGGAAACAGGAAGGCGTCAAGCCGGCGGAAATTGCAGTCGATACCGTTTTGGGCGACAATTTGTTCTATGCGCGCAACAGCCGCCTCCTGGCTCTGCTGAAAAAGGGTGGCGATCTCTTCGCCCCTTAGATTGATCAATGTGCTCAGGCCATCGTCGCAAATTGGCGCCAGATGCGCGGTGGTTCGAGACGTCATGCCACCGGCGATTGCGCCGCGATCGAGAACAATGACCTTTTGTCCACGGGTGGCGAGCTCGTAAGCGACAGAAAGCCCTGCAATCCCAGATCCGATGACGATTGTGTCACAGGTCTGCTTGCCCTCGTAGCGGGGCGCGGTGGGGTCGACTCTGACGTTCATCCACAAAGAGCGGGTCTTTTCGCGGAGGGCCTTCATGGTGCGTCCTCGAAAATGCCGTCAGCCGACAGCCTTGCGATTGACCGTCCCCTCGGCGATCGTCGTCAGCTTCTTGTCGGCGGCCTTTTCTTCGTTAAGCGTTATGGCCAAAAGCTTCGCCACCGCGCTGTTGCCAATTTCTTCGGCCCAGGCAATCAGCGTGCCATATCGGGTAATCTCGTAATGCTCGACGGCCTGAGCCGCAGTGATCAAAGCCGCGTCGAGAACCTTCTTCTCGGCAATGTCTCCGGCGATCTCCTTGGCCTCCTTGATGATCCCGTCGATTGCCGGGCAAGCGGTTCCCTTCGGAGACTCGCCGATCAATTCAAACGCCTGTTCGAGGCGCTGAACATGCTTCTGGGTTTCCCCGAGATGATTCTGCAGCGCCGCCGTCAATTCCCGGTTGGTCGCTTTGTCGATCATGTCGGGCAGGGCTTTCACGATCTGCTTCTCGGCATAAAAAATGTCCTGCAAGACATGCAGGAACAGATCATTCATCGACTTGATATCTTTTGTAAAAAGTCCCATCGGGCTCTCCTTGGCTCTGCGTTGGTCTGGGTAGTGATCTCAGTGTGATGATCAGCGTTTGGCTGCTGAAGAAAGCCGGATCGGCACGTCGCGACGCGGTCTTCCAGCGGCTGGGCTGACTTTGCCCAAGCCCAACTGATGCACGTCTGCTTCCCTTTAACGGGACCTGTTTCCTTAAGCGAACGCCAGCAACGGATTTTGCTGAGCCCCTCCCCACTGCGGGGTCTTTCGTACTGCTTGATGCTGACTGTTCCTGTTTTCGAAGTCATTTGCCGCCTCGTTTGCGACAGAGAGATTCCCTCCGGCTCGCTTCTCATGTGCTGCAATGTTCAAACAATGGTACGGCCCGCGCCGCCCTTTGCACCGCCGTAGCTGAGACATAAACGGCTGGTCATTCAACCTTGCTCGCAATATAGAACTTGGGAAATGCCTGACGGTTCCACCAATTGAGCCGGCTCCATTCTCTTCAACATTGTCAGCGACGAAGCGAGATTCAACGAGCGTGGCGGCACGGTTGCAACATTCCGAGTGCGACGTGCCCAGGACTGCTGACAGCAACTTCACGGGATTCGGGATTGCATGGCGGCTCTGGAACCTCGTGTCGTGTGGAAAGTTGTCCCCGAAGGAGATTCCAGCCATGGTGCGTCCAGATAACAGACCGGTTCCGCCGAGCACTGGATGGCCGCCACCAGGGACTCCAAGGACGATCATCTACCCCACCTTCGGACGTATGTGACGGAGATAGATCCATGAACGTCGCCAACCTTCAGCTCGAGGGGCTGCTGATGTCGGTAGCAGCGGTCAACAACGCCTTGGTTCGTGCCTTGAAAACCGCGGAGGCCGCGTTCACCGGCGATCAGCGCCTGTTCGAGGATATGTCACCGGCCAACCGCGATGCCGTGTGCTTCCCTTTGCGGCTTTTGCAACTGGCGAACACAAGTCAGTTCGAAGCCGGCGTGCCGCCGTTTTTCGAGTTGGCCAAGCAGGTCGGGATCACCAAGCAGCCTTACAACGACCAGATGTGAAGGGAGCATAGGCATGGAAGTGCTGGAAATCGTCGTTGCCAACAACGTTGTGGAATTCCGCGGGCAGGGTGGTGAAAACATAATCGTTACTGTCGCGCAACAAGCGATCTTATCCCCTGAAGAGCTGATCGCAAAATCCAAGATCATGCTTTTGCACGCCGCCACATTTGGCGTCGACGAAGAGAATTCCCGCGAACGTCGGATAGCCGATGCCGGGGATGAGTATCGGCTTGAGTATCATGACAATGGGGAAATCCGTGAGGTGGGAGGCCTGGTCTTTCCCGATCTGGACGCGGTGCGCGACGAATGCAGGCGATCGGCGGAGGACCTGTGGAAAGACGCTCTGTCTCGGGGTGAAGCACCGGTGGGGTGGGCCGTCAGGGCGCGTGACCGTCGCGGTGACATCGTCGCCACGGTCGATTTTTCCGACTTGCAACTCGCCTCGGCCAATCTGCACCAGCGATCTCAATCCGGAATTTGAGCTCGTCATTCTCAAGCTTTCAAAGGAGAGAACTATGCCACGTAAGCCAGTAGCGGAAGCAAGCGCCCCGACAGCCACCGTCCATGGCTTGACCTTGGTTAGAGGCCAAGGGGGGGAATTGCATCAGCTTGCGGAGGGTGACACTGACGTCCTGACAACAGCCCAGGGCGGCCCGGTCTCAGACGACCAGAACACTCTCAAGGTCGGCGCACGCGGCCCCACCCTGATCGAGGATTCTCATTTCCGCGAGAAGATTTTTCATTTTGACCATGAACGCATTCCTGAGAGGGTTGTTCATGCGCGTGGCTACGGCGCCCATGGCTTTTTTGAAACCTACGAGTCGTTCGCAAAATATACACGCGCCGACATCTTCCAGCGAGCCGGGGAAAAAACGCCGGCATTCGTCCGGTTCTCGACGGTGGCTGGCAGCAAGGGGTCGTTCGACCTCGCCCGTGACGTGCGCGGGTTTGCCGTGAAGCTTTACACCAAAGAGGGCAATTGGGACATCGTCGGAAACAATATCCCGGTGTTCTTCATCCAGGACGCGATCAAGTTTCCAGATGTGATCCATTCGGTCAAGCCGGAGCCTGACCGTGACTTTCCGCAAGCCCAATCGGCGCACGACACATTCTGGGATTTTATCAGCCTGACGCCGGAATCGATGCACATGATCATGTGGGTGATGTCGGATCGCGCCATTCCGCGCTCTTTCCGTTTCATGCAGGGGTTCGGCGTGCACACCTTCCGGCTGGTCAATGCGGCCGATGAATCCACATTCGTGAAATTCATCTGGAAGCCCAAGCTCGGCATGCAATCAGTCGTGTGGAATGAAGCGGTCAAGATCAACGGTGCCGATCCCGACTTCCATCGCAGGGATCTCTGGAATGCCATTCAATCCGGCGATTTCCCCGAATGGGAGCTATGCCTGCAACTGTTCGACCAGGAGTTTGCTGACAATTTCGACTTCGACATCCTCGATTCGACCAAGATCATCCCTGAAGAGATCCTGCCTCCCATACCTGTCGGGCGCCTTGTTCTCGACCGCATGCCGGATAATTTCTTCGCCGAGACCGAACAAGTCGCGTTCATGACCCAAAATGTCCCGCCAGGCATTGACTTCAGCAATGATCCGTTGCTGCAGGGCCGCAATTTCTCTTACCTCGACACCCAACTGAAACGCTTGGGCAGCCCCAATTTCACTCATCTGCCGATCAACGCGCCGAAATGCCCGTTCCATCATTTCCAGCAGGACGGCCATATGGCGATGCGCAACCCGGTTGGACGGGCCAACTACCAGCCGAATTCATTCGGCGTCGGCGCGCGCGAATCCCCTGAGCGTGGCTTTCGGTCCTTCGCCGACGGCGAGGAAGGCCAAAAGCTCAGGCTGCGTCCCGAAAGTTTCGCCGATCACTACAGCCAGGCCGCACAGTTCTTCAACAGCCAGACCCCACCCGAGCAACGCCACATCGCTCAGGCCTTGACCTTTGAACTGAGCAAGGTTGAAACCCCAGCCATCCGCGAGCGGATGATCGCGCACTTGCTGAACATCGACGAGGGGCTCGCTGTCACGGTCGCCGACAAGCTTGGCATCACCGACATGCCGAAGCCGGCCGACGCCGCCGTATCGCCGCGGAGGGATCTCGAGCCCTCGCCAGCGCTGAGCATCATCGCCAACGGGCCAGAGAGTTTTGCGGGCCGCAAGGTTGGTGTCCTGATCGGCAACGGCACGGACGCCGGTCTCGTCAAAGCGTTGCAGGCTGCCATTGAGAATGAAGGGGCGGCCATGGAGGTAATCGCGGCAAAGGTGGGTGGCGCGCTGGTGAGCGATGGTACGAAAATTGTGGCTAAGCATATGATCGACGGTGGACCATCGGTGCTGTTTGACGCGGTCGCCATCCTGCTGACCGAAGAGAGTGCCAATTTGCTGGCCGGCGAGGCAGCGGCACGCGACTTTGTGGCGGATGCCTTTTCTCATTGCAAGTTCATCGGCTTCACCCCCGGCGCCGTGCCGCTTCTGAGCAAAGCCGGCGTCGAGCCTGGGGCTGACGAGGGCATGCTACCGCTCGCTGACAAGGCAAGTGCCACGGATTTCATTGAAAGTTGCCGGGGTCTGCGGCTGTGGGCGCGGGAATCAGCGGTCAAACTGTAAGGCCCGTTTTCAGACAGGATAGGAGGCGCGCGCAAAGCGGGCCTCTTTAGATCACGACCGAACAGTACCGATGATGATGCATGAATTTTCATTGTCTGGAACTAAGCATTCAGCGCCAAGCTGATTGGGGATGATGATCCGAAGAAAAACCGTTCGATCGCCAAGCCGAGTTGGCGCGCGCGGGCCCGCGCGGTTTGAATTCCCGAGAGGGACCAATGAGAACTCGTGGCATCAATTTCCCGACGCTGGATCTCAACAATCGCCCTGACACTTCGAAGGCTGACTCCGCATCGATAAGCGAGTTGACTCGCAAGAAGCTATTCGCCGATGCGAAGGCCCTCGGGAAGCATGAGTGAGATCGATGAGGAAGGGTTTGCCTGAACCGCGAGCGATCTCTCTGCGACTGCATAAGATTCGCTGCTCAAAAAGCCAGTCAGAGCGTAAGCGGTGTTTCCGGACCACCTTTCGGGAGTGGTCGCGATCTGTGAGGTTGCCGGTTCTGCATTGGAATCGGAGATCGGCTTGTGTCTGGACTTGACCTTACGCTTGACCCGGAGCGGCAGCCTCGACGTTTCGAGGTGATCAACGGTGCCGGCGGTCGGCGTCGGTGGTCTGTGGATGACAAGGCGCGGATCATCGCGGAGACGCTGGAGCCGAACGCGATCATTTCCGAGGTCGCCCGCCGTTATGGTCTCAGGCCGCAGCAGGTCTTCGCCTGGCGCCGCGAAGCGCGCAAACAGGTCGCTTCGGTGCAGCAAGATTCTCCTGCCTTTGTGCCGGCGGTTGTGGCGGCGGCGGAACCTGTAGCCAGCCGTTCACCGAAGCAGCGGAAACGGCAAGCCACCCGAGATGCCGGCATGATCGAGCTTGAGATCGACGGCATCGCGATGCGCGTCGGCCGGGGCGTCGATACCAAGACGGTGACCGCAGTGATCCGCGCGCTGAAGGCGACGTCGTGATCGGGCCGACGGGTGCGGTCAAGGTCATGGTGGCGACGAAGCCCGTCGACTTCCGCAAGGGTGCGGAGGGATTGGCGGCGCTGGTGCGAGAGACAATGGGGGTCCGATCCGTTCAGCGGGGCCGTCTATGTCTTCCGGGCGAAGCGGACTGACCGGATCAAGCTGATCTTCTGGGATGGCACCGGCGTTTGCCTCTATGCCAAGCGTTTGGAGGATGGGGAGTTCCGCTGGCCGAAAGTGCATGACGGCATGATGCGGCTGACGGCCGCGCAGCTCTCGGCGCTACTCGAAGGTCTCGACTGGCGGCGAGTCCACGAGGCGCGCCGGACCCGCGTTCCAGCCCAGGCGGGCTGACCCGCGACGAAGTGAATCAGCCTGGATTCCGCTGTCGCGGGCTGTCGGCGAATATGGTCTGATCCGCTCATGGCGATGACGGCTGACCAGCTTCCCGACGATCCGGACGCGCTGAAGGCGGTGGTCCTGGCGCGCGACGTCGAGAATGCCCGTCTGATTCAGATCATCAAGGAATTGCAGCGTCACCGCTTCGGCCGGCGTGCCGAGACGCTTCCCGAGGATCAGTTGCTGCTGGGGCTCGAAGAGGCCGAGCAGATCGAGGCCGCCGACGAGGAAGAGAACGAACAAGCATCTCCCGCAGAGCGTCTGGAGCGCGCCAGGAAGCGCCGGACGAACCGCGGCGCGTTGCCATCCCATCTGCCGCGGGTGGAAATGGTCGTCGACATCGAGGATCATGCCTGTCCGGGTTGCAGCAATGGCCTGCATCGGATCGGCGAGGACGTGAGCGAGCGGCTCGATATCGGTACCAGTGCAGCTGCGTGTGATCGTCGTGCGCCGGCCCAAATATGCCTGCCGCGCCTGTGAGGACGTCGTGGTTCAGGCTCCCGCGCCGGCCCGGCTGATCGAGGGTGGTCTTCCG
This sequence comes from Mesorhizobium neociceri, assembly GCF_013520985.1. Classification (GTDB taxonomy): domain Bacteria; phylum Pseudomonadota; class Alphaproteobacteria; order Rhizobiales; family Rhizobiaceae; genus Mesorhizobium; species Mesorhizobium neociceri. Next base: position 84,688 of record NZ_JACDTY010000023.1, read on the forward strand.
ACCGAGGCAACGTCGCCCAGGTGCTGGTCTCAAAATATGCCGATCACCTTCCGCTCTATCGTCAGGCGCAGATCTACGCCCGGCAGGGTATCAATCTCGATCGCTCCACGCTCGCGGGCTGGGTCGGCCGCGCCGCCTGGCATCTGCGTCCGGTGCATGAGCGGCTGCTTGGCAAGCTGAAGTCCTCGCCAAAACTGTTCGCCGACGAGACGACCGCGCCGGTGCTCGATCCGGGCCGCGGCAAGACGAAGACAGGCCAACTCTGGGCCTATGCCCGCGATGACCGACCATGGGAGGGGAGCGACCCGCCGGGCGTCGCCTATGTCTATGCGCCGGACCGAAAGGCCGAGCGTCCGATCGCTCATCTCGCAGGCTTCACCGGAATCCTGCAGGTCGACGGCTATGGCGGCTATCGCGTGCTGGCCGACAAAAGCGGCGTCACGCTCGCCTTCTGCTGGGCGCATGTCCGCCGGCGCTTCTATGAACTGGCAGCAGCTGGTCCCGCGCCGATTGCCAGCGAGGCGCTGAGACGGATCGCCGAGCTCTACAAGATCGAGGACGCCATCCGCGGCCGATCGGCCAACGAGCGCCGTGCTGCCCGCCAGGAAAAGAGTGCTTCAATCATCGCGGCACTCGACCCATGGCTGCGTGAGAAGCTCGGCCTGATCAGTCAAAAGACCAAGCTCGCAGAGGCAATCCGTTACACGCTCTCACGCTGGGAAGGGCTCTCGCGCTTCCTTGACGACGGCCGCATCGAGATCGACAGCAACGTGGTCGAACGCTCAATCCGTCCGATCGCGCTCAACCGCAAGAACGCCCTCTTTGCAGGCTCCGACGGCGGTGCCGAGCACTGGGCAGTCATCGCCTCGCTGATCGAAACCTGCAAGCTCAATGGTGTCGAACCGCTCGGCTATCTCGCCGATGTCCTCACCAGGATCGTCAACGGCCACCCCAACAGCCAGATCGACGATCTCCTGCCTTGGGTCTACATCAACAAGCTCGAGCTCAAGGCCGTGGCCTGAGAACACCGCTTACGTCAGAGCGAGGCCGACATCTAATCATCGCAGGCCACCCGCTGCTTCAGCTATCTGAGCCAGGCAGCTTCTCCGCCACTTCCTTCAACTTCCCCCGGACGGACTTCTCAGTCTTCGATGCGGTCGCTTGCACGACCTGCTCGACTTGGTCGACCAACGCGCCACCATCACCGGTCAGGCCCTGCTTGTCAGCTTCATCTTTGACTGTCTGATAGGCTTGTGCCGCGACATCCTTGGCACGTTCCATGCCTTGTTCAAGGATCTCGCTCGCCTGATCGCGAATCTTGTCACTCAGTTGGCCTACTTGCTCATCTTCAAAGTCGGTCCGAGGTAAAAGCGCCCCTATTGCCGTACCCAAGGCCAGCCCTAGCGCGGCAAGAACAAGGGGCTCCCTCTGAAGCAAATCAGTTGCCGCCGCCGTGGCCTTGGCTGTCTGTTCCGCTGTGATGGTAGCAATCTCGCTGGCTCTGCTCGAAATGTCATCTACAGCTTCGGATGCCTTGGTAGACACGGTTTCGGCAGTCCCGCTCACCAATGACGCTGCTTTGGAGACCTCGCCTCGACCGGCGTCGCCCAGACCATGGTCGCCTAGATCTGCTACGCCATCGTAATCAGCAAAATCTCGTGGGTGATCCTGTTCATACGGCTTGAGCGTTGCAGTGGAAGTGCCTACGGCAGGGCGGGTACCTTGGCCAGCCATGAGCCATGCCAAACCGACCCCAACCAAAGCGACGGGGAGGGGGTTGGCGCCTACTTGCGCCTTCAGGGTTGTAAGAGCACCGCCATCACCCGTGAACATTCCGGAAAACTCATCAATGAGCTGACCGGGCGTCATTTTATTGCGGATGGAGTCTGCGGTGTCGGAGACCTTCGCACGCGCAACTTCGGCGTCGTCCTCTAGTTCAGCAGAGGTTTTCTCAATCATCTGACTTGATCCTTGATAACGTCCGCATCGCTTTTAAACTGTGCCGCGGTCCGGTCGGGAGTAAGTTTTGAAAGCTTCATGCTGGCGGAACCATTGCGCACCAGGAACAGGCCAAGCAGTGCGACAAGAACGCCGACGAGAAGAGATGACCAACCGGCGCCAAGGCCGGCCTGAGCGAGTGCAATGACCAAGGCCTGAAGCAGGACCAAGAGGGCGGCTACCAGACAGATTGCGCCACCTAGAACCTCAGCCGCTCCGGCTCCGGCTCTCTCTGCCTTTTCGTACAGTTCCGTTCGCAGCAGCTTGCCTTCAGTCTGAAGCAAGGTCGTCACTTGGTGGGTCAGGTCACTGACGAGCATTATTAGACTGCGTTCGTCCTGGGTCGGCGTCATGTGCTGGACTCCCAACGGGACTGACCGGATTCACCGCTGCCTTGCTCAGAACCGACTGTGCCGGAACCGGTTGCAGGTGAACCGGTAGACGGCGACGAACTTTTGACGAAACGGCCCAAAGCCAAGCCTGCAATCACAGATCCACCAACCAGCACGCCTGGGTTCTGAGCCCCGAAAGTCCTGATCTCGCTTAGGACCTCCTCGAAGGGTCTGTCTTTAAGGGAAGCCGAGAGCCGGTCCAGTCCGCCAGCTGCTTCTAGGGCGAATTTCGAGGCCCCACGCTGTTCACTGTTGGCCAAGTGCTCGCTTGCCGCCCTGATCGCGCCGCTGAAGGCAGCGATTGCACCGCTCAGGTTATTTTGAGCTGCGGCTCCTTGTGCGGCGAGCGCTTCTTTGCCTTCGGAGACGACATCCTTTGTCTTCTCAGCGAGTTGGTCCTTCGCCGAGCTGACCGCTTCGCTTAGCTTTTTACCGCCCTTGGAAATGTTGGACTGAGGATCCGAAAAGTCGGTGGTTGGGTGGTTTTTGCCCCGGTCGTCTTGCATATCAACGTTCTCCAATTGGTCGCGGTTGGTCGCGGTCAGGCCCTAATGCAGGCCGAAAAACGAAAGGATCGCCAGCACGACGACAACCAGGCCGATAAGATAAATGACGCTGTTCATGGTGAGTGTTCCTCCAGTTTGCGAAACTTGCCAATCGGCCGTCGGTTCCGTGACAAATTAAAATCTCTGGCGGTTGGAATCGGACCGTCAGATGGCAGCGAAGGCTTGGGGATCACGAGGTAGGAGCGCGCGCCTCAAAATGCTTATCGGACAGCATCATCGAGGTGCGAAACAAGCTGCACGACGGTGTATCCGAGAGGCAGGCAGGAGCGACTATTCGGCCGGTCTGCCCGGCTCCCAGTAGTGAACTGAAGGACATGATTTTCCGCAAATGCCATAGCTCATTCGCTAGGTGTTGTGTCGGGGCGCAAAACCCATCACAACTTGCAATAGACGTGGTCTCTGTCCCTACGCTGCGGGACGACCCGACTGGCAGCAATGCAGTACACATCTGCGCCGACATCTAGGCTCCGCGAGCCGTCGCCATGTTCGTTGCCGGTATCATCCGGCCCCAATATGGTCATTTCGAAACATTCAGGCCGACTAAGGTGGCGATTGGAAACCAGTACCCGGCCGCGGGTAGATCGCGCCATCATCCGTATTGTCACCCCTGCGTCCTATTTCACAAGAGTTGGACGATCATCACAATCGCCGCTACCGCCATAACCACCGTCGCAGCCCATCCGACGATCCTCATCACTAAGGGGATCGTTGCCCTGCCCATGATGTCGCGCCGCGCCGTCATCAGCATCATCACCGCCATGACCGGAACGGCGACCACGCCATTGACCACCGCGCTCCAATAGAGCGCCTTGATCGGATTGATGGGCGTGAAGTTCAAACAGGCGCCAAGAAGCGTTGCGACCGCGATGGTCACATAGAAGGCCTTGGCCTCAAGCGGCTTCCGGTCGAGGCCGGTTGGCCATTTGCGCGCTTCGCCCATGGCATACCCCGCAGACCCTGCCAACACCGGGATTGCCAGCAGGCCGGTCCCGATCACGCCAAGTGCAAAAATCTCAGACGCAAAGGCGCCTGCCACGGGCTTCAGCGCCTCGGCGGCCTGACTGGTCGATTGGATGTCGGTGACGCCGCTCGCATGCAGCGTCGCCCCAGCGGTAATCATGATCGCCAGGGCCACGAGATTGGAGAACGCCATGCCGATATATGTGTCGAGCCGAATCCGCGCGATTGCGCTCTGAGCCTGCTTCGGGGCTTTTTTGAGAGGCTTCCGCTCGGGCTTGGCTTTCTGGTCTTGGACTTCCTGCGACGCCTGCCAAAAGAAAAGATAGGGGCTGATGGTGGTGCCCAGAATTCCCACCACCGACGTCCAGAAGCCCGCGTGTGTGGTGAATTTTGGGATGAAGAGGCCATGAGCGACTTCGTCCCATGGGACATGCACGACCAGCACGGTACCGAAATAGGCAAAGAGCGACAGCGTGAGCCATTTCAGCACCGAGACATAACGGCTGTATTTGAGGAATATCTGCAAGATGACGGACACTGCCCCGAACATGATGATATATGCGAGATGCGGTCCGCCAATGATCAGTTGCAGGGCGGCGCCCATGGCACCGAGGTCGGCGCCGATATTGATGATGTTGGCGACAAGGAGCAACACTACAACCGCATGAAGCAGCCAGTTCGGATAATACCGGCGCATGTTTCCGGCAATTCCGTGGCCGGTGGTTCGCCCGATCCGGGCGCTGATCTCCTGCACCACCGACATCAGCGGATAGCTGAACAGCATAGTCCATGTGAGGCCGAAGCCGAACTGCGCACCCGCCTGGGAATAGGTGGCAATGCCGCTGGGGTCGTCGTCGGATGCTCCCGTTATCACGCCAGGTCCCAAGATGCCCAGAAGCCGGGGCTTAGTTGGGCCAACAACCGGATCGCTCTTTTGCATGTTGGAAGGTTCCTCCGCTCCGAGCGGAGTAACTTGCCGCCAAGGCAAAAGCTCCATGGCGTAGAAAATATCCTATACGGGGGAGGTGGTCAGGAGATTATCTCTCGAATAGATTGGTGCGCCGGCTAATGGTTTGACCCGCCGCCAATGGCCATTCGAAACCGAAGGCCACGATAAAGAAGCCGGCAATCCGTTGCTGCCAAACCCTCGCGCGCGGCCGCGTCATAATCCAGGAACCGATGCTGCCAGCAGCCGCGGCGTAACTTCCCAACACCAACACGCCCGTCAATCTCTGGGTCGCCCCCAAACAATAATAGTTGCAGTGTTACAGAGCTTCCGTGCGGGTCCACAAACTGGGGCAGGAACGCAAGGTTTGATGGGCGTATGTGTATTGCTGGTGGCGTGCCTTCTGCTTTTCAACGTTATGACGAAGGATCACCCAAATCGATAGCCGGAACTGGGCCGTTGGTCATTCCACCTTGTCACGCAGGGGCATCGGGCCTTCGCCGGAACTTCCTCACCAAATGGACCGTCTCAGCGTCGACCGTCGCGCGGCCGAGCGCCTGTACCGTTACCCGGCCTAGTCTAGATCGTCGTCAACGTGCACGACCTCACCCTCGAATCTCATCTTGTCCCCTGGCTTGGCCTCGGCGTCGATGATCGAATAGGGGAAATTGGCGGTGGGGATATGGAGCGCCACGCGCTCCTCGAT
>NZ_JACDTY010000024.1 GCF_013520985.1 Mesorhizobium neociceri
TCGCGAAGATCATTGGAAAGAGGTCGGGTCATCAGATGCTGGCCTCCACTCCAGCCAGCATCTTGAATCACAAAACCGACAAATCGGGAATCCCCTTCGATTCCATCAAGTCGTGAACCGCTCTAGGATACCGAAAGACAGTTCGTGGTTGGCCTGCCGCAACGACCTCGGAAAAGCCTCAGGTGCCTGGCAAGGCGGCCACCATCGTCGCTCCGTCCCAACCTTCACCCGCCATGATGACGCAACTCTGACCTTGCGTGTCGGTGGCAAGGATCGTCCAGGTGCCCTGTTCGGAAACGAAGACCTCAAGAATGACACTCGGATTGACCAGGCCGCGCGCTGTTTCGCTTTCGCGGAACTTCTCGCCGAGCGCCTTGATTATGTCAGTCCGAGCTGCGCATTGGCTGGCCGCTTCGGCTTGAACTGCCGAGACCAGGATCGCAATCGCCGCACCGAACATTGTCGACACAAGATGTCGTGCCATCTGACACCTCCTCGCGCCAGACGAGAACCCCGGCTGCCACCGGCGCTGTTTGGTTGGCCTGCACTCGGCAGGAATACAATCTAAGGCGGATGGTCCCCTCTTGGTTCCATCCCTCGGCGATTGGCGAATGCCCATTCCGCAAAAAGGAAGGCCCGGCGCTGGAGCCGGGCCTTTCATTGTCGGTCCTTCGAGACTCGGTTAGTTCATCGTCGGAATGACGAACTCGGCGCCGTCCTTGATGCCGGACGGCCAACGCGAGGTCACTGTCTTGGTCTTGGTGTAGAAGCGGAACGCGTCCGGACCATGCTGATTGAGGTCGCCGAAGGAAGACGCCTTCCAGCCGCCGAAGGTGTAGTAGGCGATCGGCACCGGGATCGGCACGTTGATGCCAACCATGCCGACCTGGACACGGGAAGCGAAGTCACGCGCGGCATCGCCGTCGCGGGTGAAGATGGCGACGCCATTGCCCATTTCGTGGTCATTGGCGAACTTGATGGCGTTCTCATAGGTCGGCGCGCGCACCACCGAAAGCACCGGGCCAAAAATCTCTTCCTTGTAGATCCGCATATCGGCGGTGACGTTGTCGAACAGGCAGCCGCCCATATAGTAGCCGTCCTCGTAGCCCTGCATCTTGAAGCCGCGGCCGTCGACGACCAGCTTGGCGCCTTCCTTGACGCCAATGTCGACATAGCCCTTGACCCGCTCCAGCGCCTGCGCCGTCACCAGCGGGCCGAAATCGGCGGACGAATCCGTCGACGGGCCGACTTTGAGGCTTTCGACCCGCGGGATCAGCTTTTCCATCAGCCGGTTGGCGGTGTCGTTGCCGACCGGAACCGCCACCGAGATCGCCATGCAGCGCTCGCCGGCCGAGCCGTAGCCGGCGCCGATCAGCGCATCGACCGTCTGGTCCATGTCGGCGTCGGGCATGATGATCATGTGGTTCTTGGCGCCGCCGAAGCACTGCACGCGCTTGCCGGCGGCCGTGCCGCGCGAATAGATGTAATGCGCGATCGGCGTCGAACCGACAAAGCCGATGGCCTTGATGTCGGCATCGTCGAGAATGGCGTCGACGACATCCTTGTCGCCATTGACGACGTTGAGGATGCCGGCAGGCAGGCCGGCCTCGATGAACAGTTCGGCGATGCGCATCGGCACGCCCGGGTCACGCTCCGAAGGCTTCAGGATGAACGCGTTGCCGCAAGCGATTGCCGGCGCGATCTTCCACAGCGGGATCATTGCCGGGAAATTGAACGGGGTGATACCGGCGACGACGCCGAGCGGCTGGCGCATCGAATAGACGTCGATGCCGGGGCCGGCGCCGTCGGTGAATTCGCCTTTCATCATGTGCGGAGCGCCGATGCAGACTTCGACCACTTCGAGGCCGCGCTGGATGTCGCCCTTGGCGTCGGCAATGGTCTTGCCATGCTCGCGCGCCAGTATGTCGGCCAGTTCGTCATAGTCGCGAGCGACCAGTTCGAGGAATTTCATCAAAACGCGCACGCGGCGCTGCGGGTTGGTCGCAGCCCATTTGATCTGTGCTTCCTTGGCGTTGAGAACCGCCGCGCGTAGTTCCGCCGGCGAAGCCAGCGCCACCGTGCCGCGCACCGTGCCGTCCATCGGCTGCATGACGTCCTGCTTGCGCCCGCTGGTCCCGGCGACATGCTTGCCGCCGATGAAATGACCGTATTCGATCATGGTTTCTCTCCCTGAGTTTGTGATGCTGCAGTGAACGCCTTTGCGGGGGCGAAAGCAACGCGAGGGAGAACGCAACCGTTGTGCAGGAAATAGACAACGGTGGTCGAGTGTGCATTAATTGCCGCAAATAGCGATGTCACGAATTATCTGCTTAAGGACACCGGTTGAGTTCCTTCGCGCCCCCCTCTGTCCTGCCGGACAACTCCCCCAAGAGGGGGGAGATTGCTTGGTCATCCCCGCTTTCGCCAATCGCAACCGCTGTTACAGGAGAGCGGTCAGCGGAGCTGCCAATCTCCCCCCTCGTGGGGGAGATGTGCGGCAGGACAGAGGGGGGCGCCACAGGACGCAACGTTGACCATCATCATCCGGACCACCCCCATGAACTGGGATGACGTCCGCATCTTCCTCGCCGTGGCCCGCGCCGGGCAGATTCTTGGCGCCGCCAAACGCCTCGAGCTCAACCACGCCACGGTCTCGCGCCGCATCGCGGCACTTGAGGATGCACTGCGGACAAAACTGTTTCGCCGGCTTACCACCGGCAGCGAGCTGACGCCGGCCGGTGAGCGCTTTCTCGACATTGCCGAGCGCATGGAGAGCGACATGATTGCCGCGCGCTCGACCGTGTCGGGCGAAGGCGACGATATTTCCGGCACGGTGCGTATCGGCGCGCCCGACGGGTTCGGCGTCGCATTCCTGGCCACGCGCCTCGGCGCACTGACGGCGCTGCACCGCGAACTGACCATCCAGCTGGTGCCGGTGCCGCGTTCCTTCTCGCTGTCGCGGCGCGAGGCCGACATCGCCATCACTGTCGAACGGCCGAGCGAAGGCAGGCTGGTGGCGGGAAAGCTGGTCGACTACACGCTCGGCCTGTTTGCCTCGCGCGGCTATGTCGAGGCGCATGGCCTGCCGCGGACATCAGCGGACCTTAGCCAGCATACATTGATCGGCTATGTGCCGGACCTCATCGTCAGCCCATCGCTCGACTATGCGGCCGAGTTCAGCCCGGACTGGCGCACAAACTTCGCCATTTCCTCAGCCCTTGGCCAGGCGGAAGCAGTGCGTTCAGGCGCCGGCATCGGCATCCTGCACACCTTCGTCGCCCGCTCGATGCCCGAGCTGATCCCCGTCGACATCGTGGCGCCGATCCGCCGCGCCTACTGGCTGGTCTATCACGAATCGGTCAGGCCCCTGCGCCGCGTGCAGATCGTCGCCAACTTCATCACCAAGGCGGTGGAACGCGAACGCGGGCTGTTCGTGTAAGTGCCGCCTTTCCCCTGCCATAAAATCCCCTTCCCTTGCCCCGGAATCAATGCGTGTGGCATCAGGTGCAGGATTTTGCCGCTGATACGGTGGAGCGCCGGGGTGACACATTTTTCGGAAAGCTGACGCGGATAACAATGCGAGCCGTTCTTGCCATCCTGCTGCTGGCCTGGCTTTCGGCCTGCGCCAATCCATGGACCCAAGTTCCGGAAGCCGAATTACCAAAGCCGGTCCGCACCGCGATGGCCCGCCCCTCGCCTTTCGTCTTCGGCAATTATTGCGGCCCCGGCACCCGCACCGGCGACCTCTCGGCCCGTCCGGTCAACCGGCTCGACAGTGCCTGCCAGATCCACGACGCCTGCTACATCGCACGCCGCAACCATTGCGACTGCGACAGCGCTCTCGTCGCCTCGGCGAAGGCGATCCGCGACGACAGGACGGCGCCGAAAAAGATGCGCGGCGAGGCCGAGCTTTTGATCGCCACTTTTGCGCTTCCCGTCTGCAAGGTCTTTCCGCAAGGCCTCCTGCCACCGCGCGATCCGGCTGAGCTGAAGACGATGAACAGGGCGACGGGATGAACCGCGCCTTCCGCCTGGCCCTTGCCGGGCTGGCGCTCGCAGCCCTTGCCGCCTGCGCCGGTCCGCTCAGACACAGCTGCGATTTCTTCCCCGACGCGACGGATTGCAAACGGCCGTCGTTGTCAGCCGCCACGCCCGGGCCGCGGACTGCGGCCGCCGCGTTTTTCGGCGACGCCGGCACCAGCGATTACGAAAGGCAGTTTCTGGCGCTGCTCGCCTACAACCAAATCGGCGCCATGGACAGGACGAACGGCACCGGTCCGTTCGGCCACGACCGCCACGCCATCGCCAACAGCAATTTCCAGGCCACCTACCGGACGCTGGAACAGCTGGCAAAACCGGTTAGCGCGGAACAGATGCCGGCGGTGAGCGGCAAGTCCGGCGAAGGCCATTTCGACGGCCGGTGGCGGGTGTCGCGGCAGACACTCTATATCGACGCCGCCGCTCGCCCCTCCGCGCCAAAGACGTTCAGCTTTTCCGGCCTGCAGGCGCGCTCGGTCGAAATCGTGCTGTGCCAGTCGGGCCAGCAGCCGGTCGACCTGTCGGGCGCCTGCGACGGCACGCTGGCGATCCGCGCCGGTGGCAGCTCGCGCACCATCACCGCCGGCGCGCCATTTCGCTTTCACCTGTCGCGAGAAGAAGCCGCCACCGCTAGCCTGTTTCCCGGTGACAGTCTGAATCGCTGCGATCTCAAGCTCAGCTCCAACCTGGCCCCGGCGGGAACGCAGCTCACCATCCTGCGCGAAGAGGTCGCGTATCCGGCGATCGCAGCACTCGACAGCCGCTACGAGCGCTGTCCGGTGCCCGATCCATCCGGGCTGGAAGAGCTTGACCGCGTCTTCTACGCCGGCCGCTGGCTTTCGCAGACCTGCTCGCTGCCGCTCGGCCAACCACGCCTGCTGCGCAAATCGCGCGACGGCTTCAACGCCAAGGTCGAAGCGCTGCTCGGTGCGTCGCTGCCCGACAGCGCCTTCGACAAGGCCGATCCCGAACTGCCGCTCGACTTCTCGCACGCGCCGAAACTCAAGCTGATCTACCTGTCGTCGCTGGAGTTCAAGGCCGACTTTTCCGGCCGCATCCTCGAACGGCTGATCCGCCATCACGCCGCCCTCGGCACCAAGGTGCGCATCATGGTCACCGACGTGCTGGAGCGCGACAAGGACGACACCCTGCTGCACCGGCTGGCCGCCGACTACCCCAATGTCGAACTGCAGGAATACCGCTGGCGGGCCGACCAGGGCGCGCCGATCGACGAGCAGCTGTCTCAGCTGCACAAGACCCATCACGTCAAGATGCTGGCGACGCTTGGCGACGATCCCGCCCGCTCGCGCGTCATCATCGGCGGCCGCAACATCCATGACGGCTTCCTGTTCCACAAGCCGATCGACCTGTCGCGCTATCCGAACCTGGAGCAATACGGCAAGACCGACGGCTTCTCGCTGAACTACTATTCGAACTGGAGCGATTTCGACATCGAGTTCGCCGACCCGGCCACGGTCGAGATGTTGGCCGCGCATCTCTCGACATTGTGGCTGCGCGACGCCGACACCAACATCATCAGGCCCTTCTCCATTCCGGTGCGCTCCGACGGCCGGCGCCCGCCAGGCACGGTGCGCCATTTCATCTCCGTGCCCTATGAGGACAACCATGCGCTGGAGACCTATTTCGTCGAACTGATCGACACCGCAGAGCATCATATCGAGATCGTCAATCCCTATCTCAATCTGACGCCGAAGCTCAGCCTTGCCATCGAGCGGGCGCTGGCGCGCGGCGTCAGGATCGACATAGTCGGCCGCATCGACCTCAAGGGCGACATTGGCGGCAGGTTGCTGACCGCCCTCAACAAGCTGTTCGTCGAGAAATATGGCGACCGCATCAACATCCGCGAATTCAAGGCGCCCGATGTCGTGCTGCATTCCAAGATCATGATGATCGACGAAAGGCTGGTGACGATCTCGTCGGTCAACCTCAACAACCGCAGCTTCTTCCACGACCTGGAGAACGGCATGATGGTGCTCGACCCCGCCTTCTACGCCAGGATGCAGCCGGTCTATGACGACTATGTCGCCCATTCGAACCCGGTCTCGACCAAGGTGACGATACCGTGGGCCTATCGGTGGCTTTCTCGAAGGGCTGGGTGAAGGAGGCGTTCTAGCTTCCTACCTCAAATACCGCTCCGGTCCCAGCTCCCGCACATCGATATCCGGCACTTTGCTGGAGATGATATCGGACAGCACCTTGGCCGAGCCGCAGGCCATGGTCCAGCCAAGCGTGCCGTGCCCGGTGTTGAGATAGAGGTTGGAGAACTCGGTGCGGCCGATCAGCGGCGGCCCGTCCGGCGTCATCGGCCGCAAGCCGCACCAGAACGACGCCGCCTTGAGGTCGCCGCCGTCAGGGAACAGGTCGCCGACCGAATGTTCGAGCGTGCGCCGGCGCGATTCGTGCAGCCTGAGATCGAAGCCGGAAATCTCCGCCGTGCCGCCGACGCGGATGCGGTCGCCGAGCCGGGTGATCGCCACCTTGTAGGTTTCGTCCATCACCGTCGATTCCGGTGCTGCCGCGGCATCCTTGATCGGCACGGTGATCGAATAGCCCTTGACCGGATAGACCGGGATCGGACGCCTGAGCAGTCGCATGAAGCGCGCCGAATAGCTGCCCAGTGCCAGCACATAGGCGTCGGCCGCGCGCGAGCGCTGGTCGGTGCCGACGCTGACGATGCGATTGCGGTTCTTGGTAAAGCGCCTGATCTGCGTGCCGTATTCGAACGTGACGCCGCGCGCCACGCAGAGCTCGGCCAATCTGTCGGTGAACATCTTGCAGTCGCCGGTTTCGTCGCCGGGCAATCTCAGCCCGCCGACAAACTTTTCCCGCACGCCCGCCAGTGCCGGCTCGGCCCCAATGCAGCCATCGGGATCGAGCAACTCGTAGGGCACGCCGTATTTCTTCAGCACCTCGACGTCGCCACCGGTGCCGTCGAGCTGCTTTTGCGTGCGAAACAGCTGCAGCGTGCCTTTGGTCCGTTCGTCATAGGCGATGCCGGTCGCCTCCCGCAGCGCCTTCAGCGTGTCGCGGCTGTATTCGGCGAGCGGCACCATGCGCGCCTTGTTGATGGCGTAGCGATCCGCCGTGCAGTTGCGCAGCATCTTGAGCAGCCACGTCCACATATGCGGATCGAAGGCCGGGCGCACCACCAGCGGACCATGCTTCATCAGCAGCCATTTGATTGCCTTCAGCGGAATGCCGGGACCGGCCCAGGGCGACGCATAGCCCGGCGAGACCTCGCCGGCATTGGCGAAGCTGGTTTCCAGCGCCGGCCCTTTCTGGCGGTCGAAAACCGTGACCTCGTGGCCGGCCTCGGCAAGATAGTAGGCGGTGGTGACCCCGATCACGCCGCCGCCCAACACGAAGATCTTCATCGCATCACTCTCCACGACGACATCTGTCAGAAGGCCGCCGCCTCCTGTCTGCCGGATTTTGCGGCGTCCGCCAAGGGGGCGCGTCTCGTCCTATCCGCCGACATAGCGGCGATGGAAGCGGGGGCCGAGGCTGGTCAGGATTTCATAACCGATGGTGCCGGCATGGCCGGCTGCGTCATCGACGCTCTGCGAGGGACCCAGCAGTTCGACAAGGTCGCCTTCGCGCAGTCGGCCTGCCGGCAGCGCCGAGATGTCGAGGATGATCGAATCCATCGACACCCGCCCGACAAAGGGCAGCCGCACGCCGTCGAACCAGGCGGCGGACGCGGCGCGCCGGTGCCAGCCGTCGGCATAGCCGAGCGAGATCGTCGCCGCGCGCAAGGGACCGCTGGCCAGAAACGCATGGCCGTAGCCGACGCCGGCCCCCTTATCGATGCTGCGCGTCTGGATGATCTTTGCCTCGAGCCGCACCACCGGCAGCATCGGGTTCGCCTCTCCTGGCGTTGGGTTGATGCCATAGAGCGCGGCGCCCGGGCGGGCGAGATCGAAACGATAGGGCAAGCCCAGAAAGATGCCGGAGGAATTGTCGAGCGACGCCGGCGCCTTGGGCAGCATGGCGCGCAGCCGTTCGAATTCGCTGAGCTGTGCGGCATTGGCTGGATTGCCCGGTTCGTCGGCACGCGCCAGGTGGCTCATGACGAGGGCGACATCGACGCCGGCGAAAGCATCGCCCGCAAGGGCTTCGACCTCTGACGGCGCCATGCCCAGCCGCGACATACCGCTATCGACCTGGATGGCCGCCTTGAGCTTGCGGCCGGCCGTTTGGCCCGCCTCGCTCCACGCCTTCAGTTGCCCGGCGCTGTTGATGACGGGCACAAGATCCGCCGCAACCGCTTCCAGCTCGGAGCCCGGCGGCAGGCCGTTCAGCACATGGATCTCCGGTCGCGACCCAATTGCGTCGCGCAGCGCGACACCCTCGGCGAGATGCGCGACAAAGAAGATATCGCAGCCCTCGGCAACCAATGCCGCCGCGACTTGCGCAGCGCCGAGCCCGTAGCCGTCGGCCTTGACGACGCCGGCGCAGCGCACGCCGCCGAGCTTCGCCTTCAGCCGTCGGTAATTCTCTCTGACAGCGCCGAGATCGATGGTCAGGATCGCGCCGGCCGCCGCTTCGCTGATCGGCTGCGAGCCGGTTTCCGGCTCTGAACGCGATGACTTCCCCAGGGCGCTGCTCATCCCGGCTCCTGACCAGAGCACCAAACAAACCCTATCAGTAAGGACAGATCATGGACGCCGCAACAGCCCAGCCCTTGCGGGGCCTACGCTAAGTGGCGGAACGCCGCCACCACATCCTCATAGACCTTGCGCTTGAACGGCACGATCAGATCGGGCAGGTCCCGCATCGGTCGCCAGGCCCATTCATCGAATTCGGCCGTATGGCCGCCGGGCGGCGGATTGATCTGGATTTCGCTGGCCTCGCCGTGAAAGCGGTAGGCGAACCATTTCTGCGTCTGGCCGCGATAGCGCCCCTTGAAGGCGATCCCGACCAGATCCGCCGGCAGGTCGTAGTTGATCCAGTGCGGCGCTTCGGCCAGCAGCGTGACCGAGCGCATGCCGGTCTCCTCATAGAGCTCGCGCCCGGCCGCCTGCAGCGGCTCCTCGCCCTTGTCGATACCGCCTTGCGGCATCTGCCAGAGCTGCGTGGTGCCGGCAAATTCGCTATCCGGCTCGGCGATGCGATGCCCGACCCAGACCAGCCCGTCGCCATTGAGGATCATCAGACCGACGCAGGGCCGGTAAGGCAGTGTCTCTGGATCGATCTTTTTAGCCATCTGTCAGGTCCAGCCGTTTCGAAAGTTCGCGTCGGTCCGGCAGATAGCGCTAATTCTTTTGCGGGTCGATGGCCACTGCCGAGATCGGCACGATTTCGATGCCGCGCTTTTTCGCCTCCACGATCCAGGAGGTAACAGTGTCGACGGTGAGATCGAAGGCCGAGCCGATGCCGACGGCGGAGCCTTTGGCGCGCGCGGTGGCTTCCAGCGCGTCGAGCTTTTTCAGGATGGCGCCACGGTCCTGCACGGCGTCGATCGCCATATCGCCGGCGACGAACGGCACGCCGTCCTTCAAGGCAAGGTCGGGCGCCAGGCTCCGCGCGGACGAGCCGTCGTCGATATAGGCAAGGCCGCGCTTGCCGAGCTCGGCCATGAACGGTTCCATCGCCGTCGCGTCGGCCGAAAAGCGCGCACCCATATAGTTCATGACGCCGGTATAGTTGGTGGTCCGCGACAGCGCCCAGCGCAAATTCTTCAGATTCTCATCCGGGCTCGCCGCCACCGTCAGCGTGTTGCGGCCGGGATTGACGTTGGGATAGTCGAACGGTTCGAGCGGCACCTGCATGACGACTTCATGCCCGCTCTGCCGCGCCGCCTGCATCCAGCGTCCGATGCTGTTGCCTTGCGGCGCAAAGGCCAGGGTCACTTCCGCCGGCAGCTTGGCGATCGCCGCCTGCGTGCCGGTCTGCGACACGGCAAGCCCTCCAATGACGATCGCCACGCGGGCGCCGCGCGAGCCCGACCATGGCCTGGCATAGACATCGAACGGCCGCCGGCCGTCGGCGCCGCGGACCGGCAGCGGGCCGGTGTCGCTGGCCTCGATCAGGGCCTTGTCGGGGATATGCGCGATCTTCAGATTCTGGCCGATCGTCGACGGGTCATGGATGACGATGGCTGCATTGGGTGGACCATCGCCCTCCTGGGTCTGCACATGGATGATCTGCGGCCCACTGGCCTTGGGCGGCGTTTCCGCCTTTGGCGCCACGGGCGCGGCAGTTGGTGCCGCCGCGGCAGGCTCGGCCGCCGCTGTCACCTTCGGCGTCGAAACCACCGCCTGTTCGGGCTTGCGGAACGGCTTTTCGCGCAGCGCGATCGCGCCGGAGATGCCGACCGCGGCCAGCACGACCAGTGTCGTCGCGACAGCACGGGCGCTCAACCCGCGCGACGCAGGGCGCGGCCGGGCGGTCTGTCCGAGCGGGCGTTCGATGTCCTTGCCGATGTCAGCCAAGCCGCATCCCCGGGCGCACGATCAGCGAATCCTTTTCGCCATGCGCAGATCAACAACAGACGGCGCCCCCTCGGCGCCCTTTTGAGGGCGGCGCTCCAGCCGCTTCCCCGAATCAAACTGCCGGAACCTCGCGGTCCCGGCAGCATTGCATTGCTTCGATCAGGCAGCCAGAGCCGCCGGTCGACTTTACTGGTTGAGCACGGCCTTCTCCGGATTCGGCGGGAACGCCGGATCGGTCTTCTGGCCACGCAGCAGCTGTTCTGCATAGATAAGCTGCAGATCGTCCTTCGGATCCGGCGGCACATAGGCAGCCGAGCCCGAACCGGTATCGCTCTCGTCGGCACCCTTGATGTGGCCCTTGAGGTCCGATTCGCCCCGCGTCAGGTCCTTGCCCTGCAGTTCGGGCGGCAGCGGCTGGTCGACCTTGATGTCGGGCGTGATGCCCTTGCCCTGGATCGACTTGCCGGACGGCGTGTAATAGAGCGCCGTCGTCAGGCGCAGCGCGCCGTTCTCGCCGAGCGGGATGATGGTCTGCACCGAGCCCTTGCCGAAGGACTGCGTGCCAACCACGGTGGCGCGGCGCAGGTCCTGCAGCGCGCCGGCAACGATTTCCGAAGCACTGGCCGAACCGCCATTGACCAGCACGATCAGCGGCTTGGCGCCGATGTCGTCGCCCGCCTTGGCGTCGAAGCGGGTGACATCCTTCGGGTCGCGGCCGCGTGTCGAGACAATCTCGCCACGGTCGAGGAAGGCGTCGGACACGCTCACCGCCTGGTCGAGCAGGCCGCCCGGGTTGAGGCGCAGATCGAGCACATAGCCCTTGAGCTTGTCGTTCGGCACCTGCTTCTTGATGGTGTCGATGGCATTCTCGAGGTCGTCATAGGTCTTTTCGGTGAAGGAGGTGATCTTCATGTAACCGATGTCATTCTCGACCCGGAACTTGACCGCCTTGACCTTGATGATGTCGCGCACGACCGTCAGCTCGATCGGCTTGTCGGCGCCCTGGCGCAGGATGGTGAGCTTGATCGGGGTGTTGACCAGGCCGCGCATCTTTTCGACCGCGTCGTTGAGCGTCAGGCCGCGAACCTCTTGGCCGTCGATCTTGGCGATATAGTCGCCGGCCAGCACACCTGCCTTGGCGGCCGGGGTGTCGTCGATCGGCGTGATCACCTTGACCAGGTCGTTCTCCATGGTGACCTCGATGCCGAGGCCGCCGAACTCACCTTTGGTCTGCACGCGCATGTCCTGCGCCTGCTCCGCATTCATGTAGGACGAGTGCGGGTCGAGCGAGGCCAACATGCCGTTGATGGCGTTTTCCACCAGCGACTTGTCGTCCGGCGGCGTCACATACTGCGCCCGCACGCGCTCGAAGATATCGCCGAAGATCGCCAGTTGCTTGTAGGTTTCGGAGCCTGCAGCGTTCGCCGTCGAGCCGGGCGCGCCATAGACCAGGCTCATCGCTGACGCGCCCATCAGCGCACCTGCAATAAGAAGCGACAGTTTCCGCATCATTTCACGTCCTTCCAGAGAAGCGGTCCGCCCACCATGGGGTCGGATCGACGGGTTTTCCATCCTTGCGGAACTCGACATAGAGTTCCGGCGTGGCATTTTCATTCTTCGAGGCCGAGGTGCTTGCTACCCGGGCCTCTCCCATCGCGCCGACCGGCTCTCCTGCGAGCACCGACTGGCCAGACGCGACGCTGATTCTGCTCATCCCTGCCAGGACGACATGATAGCCGTCTCCCGCATTGAGGATCAAGAGTTGACCATAGGAGCGAAAAGGCCCCGCATAAAGCACATTTCCGTCCGCCGGAGCCGTGACGATGGCTCCCGATTGTGTCGCAACCATGTCGCCAAGCATCACCGCGCCGTTACCGTCATCGGCCCCGAAACGGCGCTTGATCTTGCCGGTGACGGGCAGCGCGACCTGGCCCTGAAGCGCCGAAAACGGCGCCGCCGCGGTGAGACGATTGCCTTCCGGCACCGGCAGTGACGCCAGTTCCGTCGACGCGGTTGTATCGGCGTCGGTCTTGTCTGCGTCAGCCGCCTTCTGCTCGCCAGCTTTCGCAGCATCCGCCGCCTTGCGGCTCTTGTCGGCCTCGAGCGAGGCAATCAGCTCCTTCAGGCTGCCGGCCTTGGCCGCAAGCGCCTGGGATCGCTGCTTTTCCGCCGCCATCGCGGTCCAGGTGTCCGCCTCAAGCTTCTGCTTGGCTTCGAGCAGCATGGTGAGGCGTTTCTTTTCCGCAGTCTGCTCGCCGACCGCCGCCGTCAGCCGGGTCCGCTCGGCCTCGATCGAGGCCGTTACCCGCGACTGTTCCCTAAGGTCGGCCAGCAATTTTTCGGTCTGTTGACGCAGTTCCGGCACCACGGCGCCGAGCAGAATAGCGCTGCGCACCGATGACAGCGCGTCTTCCGGCTTGACCAGGATCGCCGGCGGTGGATTGAGCCCCATGCGCTGCAACGCGCCCAGCACCTCGGCCAGAACGTCGCGCCGCGCTGCCAGCGAGACGCGGATCTTCTGTTCCTCGGCCTTCAGCCCTTCGAGCCTGGCGCCGATATCCTCGATATCCTGGCCGAGCTTCTGCTCGGTCATCGCCGACTGGATCAACGCCGCGGTGATCGAGGCATGGTCCTTCTTGACCGCCGCTATATCCGCGGCAAGCTTGGCCAGCCGTTCGGACGACAAAGTGATCTCGGCCGAAACTTTCTCATATTCAGCGCGGCTCTGGTCCGGGTCCGGCGCCACGTCGAGCGTGTTTTCGGCCCGCGCAAGCCCGAGCGACAGCAAAACCACTGCCGCAGCGATGCCGCAGCGCGCGTGCCGGAAGCCCGTTCCTGATTTCGCGTTTTCAGACATTGAAGCCCGACTCTATGCGTGGCTTCGTTAACGAACCATCAACCATGCTCGCGCGGAAGCGTAGCATAAAACAGCGGCGCATTGGGGCGGAAATCCGTACGGCGGGCGTCAGTCCACCGGTTTACGAACGATGGTACGGATGTCCTGAAAGAATCGTCGCCGCCCGGTAAAGCTGTTCGCCCAACATGACGCGCACCAGTTGGTGCGGCCAGGTCGCCGCGCCGAACGACAGCACCAGATCGGCCTGGTCGCGCAGCGGCTGGTCGTGCCCGTCGGCGCCGCCAATGGCGATGACCAGCGCCTTGCGGCCACCGTCGCGCAGCTGGCCGATGCGGGTGGCAAAATCGTCCGAGGTCAGGTTCTTGCCACGTTCGTCGAGCAGGAACAGCGCCGTGCCCGGCTGTAGCTGCGCCTGCAGTCTCTGGCCTTCCTCGCGGCGGCGCTCATTGGCGTTCTGGGCGCGGCCTTCGGGAATCTCGGCGACACCAGAGAATTCGAGCCCGATCGCCGGGCCACTTTTGGCGAAACGCTCGAAATAGCGGTCGGCCAACTCTCTCTCGGGGCCGGTCTTCATCCGGCCCACGGCATGAACTGATATCTTCATCCCTGCCTCGCCGAGCTTTCAATCCATGTCGCACCCACGACGGTTACGACATGAGACGGAGCTCAGTGCAAGGTCTCTTCCTCGAGATCCGGCGCCTGCCACATCTTTTCAAGATTGTAGAATTCGCGGACTTCGGGGCGGAAGACATGGACGATAATGTCGCCAGAATCGATCAGGACCCAGTCGGCACCGGACAGACCCTCGACGCGCGCCATGCCGAGCCCGGCATCCTTGAGCGCCTTGAGGAGATGGTCGGCAACAGCCGAGACATGACGGTGCGATCGGCCCGACGCGATGACCATATAGTCGCCGAGGCTCGATTTCCGCTGAATGTCGATTGAGACAATGTTTTCGGCCTTGGAGTCTTCCAGACTGGCAAGGACTGTCGTGATGGCGCGGGACACGGCGTCGTTTACGCTGATCCCGGCCGGCGAAGGCACGATGTCGGCCTTCTTCCGCAGTGCTGTTCTCAGTGTATTTCCTTTCGCAGCAAGAACAACCAAATCACCCATGAAATCAGGTGACACCCCATAGATAGGCAGAGTTCCGTTGCAGTTTCAAGACGCAGGCCCTGCAGCGCGAACATGGCGGCCGCGTTGCGGTTCCGTCGAGCTTCAAAAAAATCGGAACCCATGGCGTCCGCGGGGGTTATCGACCCATCCCCCAACCGGATTCTCCTGATGCCTATCGACCCCCAGAACACGCTTCTCACCGTGCAGGCAGGGCTTGCGCAACTCAGCACGCTGATCGTCTCCTATTCCTTCTCCGCCATCGGCGCCATCATCCTGCTGGTCGTCGGCTATATCGTCGCCGGCCTCGCCGAACGCGCAATCTTTACCGGGCTCGGCCATATTCACGGCTTCGACGCGACGCTGCGTCATTTCTTCTCGAAGATCGTGCGCTACGCCATCCTGATCCTCGTCGTTATCATGGTGTTGGGCCAGTTCGGTGTGCAGACGGCCTCGATCATCGCGGCCATCGGCGCCATAGGCCTTGCCATCGGACTGGCGCTGCAAGGCACGCTGCAGAACATTGCCGCCGGCATCATGCTTCTGGCGCTCAGGCCATTCCGCATCGGCGAATATGTCGAGGTCGGCGCAATTGCCGGCACCATCGAGGAGATCGGCCTGTTCGCCACCAAGCTTCGCACGACAGACGGCGTCTACGTCTTGGCGCCCAATTCGACGCTGTGGAACCAACCGGTGCGCAATTTTACCCGCAACGGCATGCGCCGCAGCGACATCACGCTGACCATCGGCTCGTGGAATGACATCGACCTGGCGCAGAAGACCATGCTGGGCGTCGCCGGTGGCGAGCGCCGCGTCAAGCGCGAGCCGGCGCCGATTGCCTTTGTCGCCACTGTCGGCGATGCCAGTGTCGCCATCACCTTGCGCTACTGGACGTCGGCGGCGGATTTTTTCGCCACCCAGACCGATCTCACCAAACGCGTCAAGCAGGCCTTCGACGCCGAGGCCATCTCGGTTCCGGCACCACCGCCGGAAGCCCGGCAGCAGGCTTCCGCTACCAGGCAGTAGGTCGGTGGAATTGCTCCTTTGTTTTCGCAATTTCCAAGGGAAAGCGCTACGCGCTTTTCCCGGGAAAACCGCTTCACACTTTTCCTGTAATTGCTCTAGCGCTGCTCTTCCGGGGCGTAAGCGAGTTCTACCGGCAACGGCGCCTGCGCCGACATCGGCGCGAAACTGCCGGTCTCGGTGGCGGGCACGGCGCGCGTCGTCGCCACCCGCCACAGCACGAACAGGCAGAAGACGGTGGCGATGACGATGGCCACATAGATGAAGGCCTGGGTTCCATAGACAGCCGACAGGGCCGTCACGATGCCCGGCACGATGAAACCCGACAGCGACCAGGCAAACAGCAGCGAACTCGACAACGCCACCATGTCGTCCTTGCCGGCGCGGTCGGCCGCATGCGCGCTGGCCAGCGAATAGATCGATTCCGAGGCGCCGTCCCAAATCACATAGATCACCACGAGAGCCATCAGCGCCCCGCCGTCGAAGCCGATGGCGAGCAGGCCGGCGACGGTGGCGAGTGCCGCGGCACCTGCCAGCACGTAGCGGCGGTCGGTGCGGTCCGAGATCCAGCCGAGCGGGATCTGCAGGATCAGCGTGCCGACCGGCATCGCCGAGAGCAGCAGCGCCACATCGGCCTGGCTGTAGCCCTTGGCCGTGGCATGGATCGGCGCAAAGCCGGCGATCGCCATCGACAGGCCACCGACGGCAAGCATTCCGGCCACGCCCACCGGTGAGATCCGCCAGGCGCGGCCGAGCGCCACGGACGCGGCCCGCGGTGGCGGCGGCTGGGCGAGCCGTGTCATCCCGACCGGCAGGATCGACACCGCAGTGAACGCAATGCCGATCAGCGGCGCCTGCGCCGACGCGATGTCGACCGCCGCCAGCAGGGCATAGCCGACGCCGAGGCCGGCGACATAGGCGACGTAAAACACCGCCATCACCCGGCCTCTGATAGCATTGGCGACGGCGTCGTTGAGCCAGCTCTGGGCGACGATGAACAAGCCGCATATGGCAAAACCATAGAGCGCGCGCGCCGCGATCCACAGCAGCGGGTAGGTTCCGGCGCCGATGGCGGCGTTGGACAGCGCAATCAGCGCCGACAGCACCATGAAGGCGCGGGCGTGCCCTACGCGGCGCACCAGCGGCCCGGTCAGGATGCAGCCGGCAAGCCCGCCCGCCGAAAGCCCGGTGATGATCAGCCCGGCCCAGGTCGGATCGAAATGCTCGACGCCAAGGCGGACCGGGATATAGGCAAACATCAACCCATTGCCGACCGCGATCAGCGCCATCGACATGACGACGCTGGCAATGGCAATCACCGGCGCCGGTGGGGCGCCATGATCGTCAGAGTCGGTCTTGGTATTACTGAGAGTGGCCATATTCCGGAGAGCATCGCCTACCCGCCTGCGAAAGGCCGCTGCAAAAGCGACATGTGCAGGTCTTCCCTTCTCCCACAAGGGGAGAAAGGGAAGTCTGCGCCCTACCCCTTCGCAGCGCTGCGAATGGCGCTTGACGACAGTGACGAGCGCGGGCCGTGGATGAAGGTCCAGGCCGGCGCCTTCATGCGGGCGAGCCTGGGCGCATCACCCTCGTCGACGCGGGCGTAGTCGAAGGTCTTGGCGACCACCGACGACAGGAAAGACAGCGTCGCGCCCGGGCGATCGATGACGGCGATCGGGAAGGTCATGACGATCTGGCGCCAGCGCTGCCAGCGGTGGAAATCGCGAAGTGAGTCAGCGCCCATGATCCAGACGAAATCGACGCCCGGATTGCGCGCCTTGACCAGCGCCAGCGTGTCGGCGGTGAAGCGGATATGGTGCGCCGCCTCGAAGGCGATGACCTTGATCTTCGGGTTCTTGGCGATCTGCTCCGACTGAAGCAGCCGGTCGCTCAGCGGCGCCAGCTCACGCGTGCTCTTCAGCGGATTGCCTGGCGTCACCATCCACCACAGCTGGTCAAGCGCCAGCCGCCGCAGTGCGATTTCGGCCACCAGCGCATGGCCGGCATGCGGCGGGTTGAACGAACCGCCGAACAGGCCGACGGCGAGGCCTTTTTCGGCATGCGGCATGCGGAGGTAGCGGGAAGGGATGGCGGGCTGAGGGGACGACAGCATGGTGCTAGGCACCCCCCTCTGCCCTGCCGGGCATCTCCCCCTCAAGGGGGGAGATCAGCGGTTTCGGCGATGGCGACCATTTTCCAACGGCGACGATTGGCGAAATCACAGATGACGGCCAATCTCCCCCCTTGAGGGGGGTGAGGCGTGGTCCGCGAAGCGGACGGAAAGCCAATTGCTTGACTTTCCGAACGGCGAACGCCCGGAGCGACAGCGAAGGGCCGCAGCCGGTAGGACAGAGGGGGGTGCCTGGGCGCAACGGTTCACGCTCTAACGACGAACTGCGTCAAGGCCTCACCTGTCCCGACCCGCGCACGCGGTATTTGAACGAGGTCAGCTGCTCGACGCCGACCGGCCCGCGCGCATGCATCTTGCCGGTGGCGATGCCAATCTCTGCGCCCATGCCGAACTCGCCGCCATCGGCGAACTGCGTCGAGGCATTGTGCAAAAGGATTGCGGAATCGATCTCGTTGAAGAAGCGCTCCACCGCCTTTGCGTCCTCGGCGATGATCGCCTCGGTATGGTGCGAGGAAAACGTCTCGATATGGTCGATGGCGCCGGCAACCCCGTCGACCAGTTTTACCGCGATGATGGCGTCGAGATATTCGGTCACCCAGTCGGCGTCGGTCGCCGGCTGGGCATCGAAGAACAACTTCATCACCTCGAGATCGGCATGGATTTCGCAGCCGGCAGCGCGCAGCGCGTCGAGGATCGGTACCAGATGCGTTGACGCCACGGCACGGTCGACGAGCAAAGTCTCGGCAGCGCCGCAGACGCCGGTGCGGCGCATCTTGGCGTTGACCGCGATCCTCACCGCCATATCGAGGTCGGCCGAGCGGTCGATGTAGAGATGGCAGATGCCTTCGAGATGGGCAAAGACCGGCACCCGCGCCTCGCTCTGCACGCGCCCGACCAGGCTTTTGCCGCCGCGCGGAATGATGACGTCGAGGTTGCCGGAAAGCCCCTTCAGCATCTCGCCAACGGCGGCGCGGTCGGTGGTCGGCACCAGCTGGATGGCGTCTTCCGGCAGGCCGGCGGCCTTCAGGCCCTCCACCAGGCAGGCATGAATGGCGGCGGATGAATTGAGCGAGTCCGAGCCGCCGCGCAGGATCACCGGATTGCCGGCCTTGAGGCAGAGCGCGCCGGCATCCGCCGTCACATTCGGCCGGCTCTCATAGATGACGCCGACGACGCCGAGCGGCGTGCGCACGCGTTCGATCTGCAAACCGTTCGGCCTGTCCCATTCGGCGATCACGTCGCCCACCGGATCCCTAAGTTCGGCGGTTTCCCTGATGCCGTCAGCCATGGCGCGGATGCGCGCCGGATCGAGCTTCAGCCGGTCCATGAAGGAGGAGGACAAGCCCGATTCGTGGCCATTCGAAACATCGATGGCGTTGGCGTCGAGAATGTCCTGCTCCCGCGAAATGATCGCGTCGGCCATGGCGACAAGCGCGGCGTTCTTTGCGGCGGTGGTGGCGATGGCCAACGGTCGGGCGGCAGCGCGGGCACGGCGGCCGATATCGGCCATCAGCGCGATAGTGTCATCCCCGGATTTTTCATGCAGCTTCAGCATGGCTCATCCTCCGCTCACGTCGCTTCCGGCCCATAGCGGATCGGCAGCCCGTATCTGGTCACCCGCGCCGCTCACCACAAGGTCGTCGCGGTGGATCATCGCCGAGCGCGCCTCGTAGCCGAGCACGGTCTCGATCTCGGCGGTCTTCAGGCCTGCGATCCTTACGGCATCTGCGGCATCGTAGGCAACCAGCCCGCGCGCGATCTCGCGTCCCTCAGGCGACAGGATAGCCACCGTGTCGCCGCGCGAGAAATTGCCGCTGACCAGCTTCACCCCGGCCGGCAGCAGCGACTTGCCGGACAGCAGCGCACCGATGGCGCCGGCATCGACGGTGAGCCGCCCGGCCGGTTCGAGCTGTCCGGCGATCCAGGTCTTGTAGCCTTTCACCGGATTGGTGCTCGGCCGGAAGAAGGTGGCGCGCTCGCCGCGTTCGATCGCCATCAGCGGCGACAGCCTGGTGCCCGAGGTGATGATCATCGCCGTGCCGGCGGCGGTGGCGATCTTGCCGGCGTCGAGTTTTGTCCGCATGCCGCCGCGCGACAGTTCGGACGCGGCCGCCCCCGCCATCGCCTCGATATCGGGCGTGATGCGGTCGACGACCGGAATGAATTTGGCTTGCGGATCGCGGGCGGGCGGTGCCGTGTAGAGGCCGTCAATGTCGGAGAGCAGCACCAGCAGGTCGGCGCCCATCATCGTCGCCACCCGCGCCGCCAGCCGATCATTGTCGCCATAGCGGATTTCGGAGGTCGCCACCGTGTCGTTCTCGTTGATGACCGGCACCGCCTTCATCTTGAGCAGCGTCGAGATCGTGGCGCGGGCATTGAGATAGCGGCGGCGCTCCTCGGTGTCGCCGAGGGTGAGCAGGATCTGGCCGGATTTCAGCGCGCCCTTGCCAAGCGCATCCGACCACGCGCCGGCCAGCGCGATCTGCCCGACGGCCGCAGCCGCCTGGCTTTCTTCCAGCTTCAGCGCCCTCTTGCCTAGCCCCAGAATGGTGCGGCCGAGCGCAATGGCGCCGGACGACACGACCAGGATCTCTGCTCCACCATTGGCCAGCACCGCAATGTCGTCGGCCAGCGAGGCCAGCCAGTCGCGCTTCAGGCCGCTGGTCCGGTCGACCAGCAAGGCCGAACCGATCTTGACCGTGATGCGCCGGTATTTTTTCAGCGATTGTGCCGTCATCGCCATTGATTCCAGCGGGTCTCAACGGGAGCCGTAGCCCTGTCGCGCGCCTCGCCAACCACCGCCATCAGCGCACGCAGCACCGCCTCGACGCCTTCGCCGGTGACCGCCGACAACAGCATTGGCGTACGGCCGGCGGCGCGTTTCAGCGACGCGGCCTTCTTCTTGCGCTCATCGGCATCGAGGATGTCGACCTGGCTGAGCGCCACGATCTCGACCTTCTCGGTCAGTCCATTGCCATAGGCATCGAGTTCGGCGCGCACGGTCTTGTAGGCCTTGCCCGGGTTTTCCTCCTGCGCCGAAACCAGGTGCAGCAAAACCCGCGTGCGCTCGACATGGCCGAGGAAGCGGTCGCCGATGCCGACACCCTCATGCGCGCCTTCGATGAGGCCCGGAATATCGGCAATGACGAATTCGCGCGCGTCGATGCGAGCGACGCCGAGGCCGGGATGCAGCGTGGTGAAGGGGTAGTCGGCGATCTTCGGCTTGGCCGCGGTCACCGCCGCCAGGAAAGTCGACTTGCCGGCATTGGGCAGCCCGACCAGGCCGGCATCGGCAATCAGCTTGAGCCGCAGCCAGACGTTCATCTCTTCGCCAGGCAGGCCCGGATTGGCGCGGCGCGGCGCCTGGTTGGTCGAGGTCTTGAAATGCTGGTTGCCGAAACCGCCATTGCCGCCCTTGGCCAGCAAGAAGCGCTGGCCGACCACGGTCAGGTCGCAGATCAGCGTCTCATTGTCCTCGGCAAACACCTGGGTTCCGGCCGGAACCTTCAGCGTCACATCGGCGCCCTTGGCGCCGGTCATGTTGCGGCCCATGCCGTGGACGCCGGTCTTGGCCTTGAAATGCTGCTGGTAGCGATAGTCGATCAGCGTGTTCAGACCGTTGACAGCTTCCAGCCAGACATCGCCGCCGCGGCCGCCATCTCCGCCATCCGGGCCGCCGAACTCGATGAATTTTTCGCGCCGGAACGACACCGAACCGGCGCCGCCGTCGCCAGAGCGGATATAGACCTTGGCCTGATCGAGAAATTTCATTGGATTACGCAGTTTCTACTGTTGGCCTTGCGGCTTTGCTCTAACTTTGCGCCTTGCTCTAAACCAAGGCGCGGCGAAGGGCGAGGCCGATTTGCGACTAAAGCGCCGGATGCCCTTTTGCCGGGGAAGCGGTAGCAGTGTTCGCGGGACGGAGCGTGGGGGGCGTGGGAATGAAAATTGTTACCTATAATATCCAGTACGGCATCGGTCTCGATGGCCGCTACGATCTCGGCCGTATCACCGATGCGGTGCGCGGCGCCGACGTGATCGCGCTGCAGGAAGTCACCCGCAACAATCCGAGGAACGGCAACCGCGACATGGTGGCCGAGATCGGTGAAGCGCTGCCCGAGTATTTTGCCGCTTATGGCAGCAATTTCGAGGTCAATGTCGGCTCGCGCCTGGAGGCCGGCCGCGCCATCACCACCACCTTCCAGCTCGGCAACATGGTGCTGTCGAAGACGCCCATCCAACTGTCGCGCAATCTGCTCTTGCCGCGCAGCCGCAGCCTGGAGGCGATGAACTTCCAGCGTGGCGCGCTCGAGGCGCTGATCGAGACCCCGCTCGGCTTCGTCCGCTTCTATTCCACCCATCTCGACCATCGCAGTCCGGTTGAACGCGCCAGCCAGATCCGTTTTCTGCGCCAGCGGCTGCTAAACTATGCCCTGGAGGGCGGCGGTCTCTCCGGCATTCCCGAAATCGGCCTGCCGGACCTGCCCTACCCGGAAGCCTTCATCGTCATGGGCGACTTCAACATGCTGCCCGGCTCCTCCGAATATGTCGAACTCGTCGGCCGCCCGGACCATGAGTTCGGCATGCCGCTGACCGCCGATCTTGCCGTCGATGTCGCCCAGCGCCTCGATACGCCCGATCTCGTCACCTGGGTCGATCCGAACCGGCCCGAGGACACAAGCCGCCACAAACGCATCGACTACATCTTCACCTCGGCCTCGCTCGCCGGATCGCTGAAGCGCCTGTGGGTCGACCAGAAAGCCGTCGGGTCGGATCACCTGCCGGTCTGGGTCGAGATGGGCTGAGCGTCGCTCACGCCAATCGCTTATGTAGGCTGCCCCCTCATCCGGCCGCTACGCGGCCACCTTCTCCCCGAGGGGAGAAGAGACTTAGCGTCCGCGCCAGCAGGCTCCTCTCCCCTCGGGGAGAGGTCGGATTGCCCCGAATTGCTCTTCGCAATTCGGCTGGCAATCCGGGTGAGGGGGGCCCTTGTTCAGGCGCGCATTTTCAGAGCGCTCATTAAAAATGCACCCAGTTTCGCAGGCTTATCCACGTCTTCCTATCCAACCTATAGCGCTCGACCGGCACCTGGCCGGCGACGATCGAGTTCAACATGCCCTGGCCGGCATACTGGAAGCCGCATTTGTGGATGACCCGGCGCGAGGCCGGATTGATGACCCTGGTTGAGGCCTGCAGCACCTGCGTCGACGTCCGCTGGAAGGCCAGGTCGACCAGCGCGTGCGCGGCCTCCGTCGCATAGCCGCGCTTCCAGTAAGGCTCGCCGATCCAGTAGCCGAGTTCCAGCCCGCGATCGGTCATGTTGAGGCCGGCGCAGCCGACGAAAATGTCGGTACCTGCGAGCGTCAGCGCGTAGGCAATGCCGGCCCGGCGCGACCTCGTCATGGCCAGGAAGGCGCGCGCCTCGGCCTCGCCATAGGGGTGCGGCATGCGGGCCAGCATTTCGGCGACATGGCGGTTGTCGGCAAGCTCGACCAGTTGCGCGATATCGGCTTCGCAGGGAGCGCGCATCACCAGCCGTTCGGTGGCCAGCACCGGGCAGTCTATCGCGTAACTTTCGTCTTCGGTGTCTTCCGCTTCGGCAACCATTTGACGTCCTCCAGGCAAGAAAAAAGGGGAGATGGAAAACCCATCTCCCCTGATCCTTTTCCTGGCTCCATTCACTGGTTTGGCCAGACACCGGTTCCCGAGATGGGCGCCGGTTTTATAGTGCGGAACCGGCTACTCCGCGGCTTTGGTAATCGGGTTGACCGATACGTAGGTTCGGCCGTTGGCTTTTTTGTTGAAGGTGACTGCGCCGGTCTCAAGCGCAAAAAGGGTATGGTCCGTGCCCATGCCGACATTGACGCCGGGATGCCAGGTGGTGCCGCGTTGACGGATGATGATGTTGCCCGGGATGACGGCTTCGCCGCCAAACTTCTTCACGCCCAGACGCTTGGAATGCGAGTCGCGACCGTTGCGCGACGAGCCGCCAGCTTTCTTGTGTGCCATCTAACTAACTCCGATGCGCCCTGGGGGCGCTTGAATGGTCTTATGAACGCGTTCGCGTTCCGTTTCAAGTCCGATCCGGCGACCTTGTCGCCGGTCCGTTTTTACTTCTTCGCCAGTTCCTTGGCCTGCTCGCGCCAGTCCTTGATCTGGTCGGCGCTGAAGGGCATGTGCTCGTCGATCTTGGCGACATCCTTGTCGGTCAGCTTGGCCAGCTGCGCGAAGGTGATGATGCCCTGCTCGGCCAGATCCTTGGCAGCGACCGGGCCGATGCCCTTGATCACGGTCAGATCGTCCGGCTCGCCCTTCGGCGCCTTGAACAGCGGCGCAGCGACGGCGGTCTCGGCCTTGGCTTCTGCCTTCGGGGCAGTCTCAGCCTTGGCTTCCTTCTTGGCCTTGGCCTCCTTCGGCGCGGCCTCGGCCTTCGCCTCGGGCGCTACGTCAGCCTTGGCTTCCACCTTGGCGGCGGCCTTCTTGGAAGGCTTGGCGCCATCCAGCAGGATCTCGGCGATCCGCACGGTGGTCAGAAGCTGACGGTGGCCGATCTTGCGGCGCGAATTCTGCCGGCGACGCTTCTTGAAAGCGATGACGGTGCGGTTCTTGCCCTGCTCGACGACTTCCGCCGTGACCAGAGCGCCATCGACGAACGGTGCGCCGAAGGTGACATTTTCGCCTTCGCCATGGGCGAGGACGCTGCCGATTTCGACGATATCGCCGACATTGGCTTCGAGCTTTTCGATCTTCAGGAGATCGTTGGCGGCAACGCGATACTGCTTACCGCCCGTTTTAATGACTGCGAACATTTTTTGCCTTTCGCTGTTCGGTCGGCCTTGATGAACCGCGTCACGCGGTTCGGCCGTCTTTTTGTCAGTCTGCGGGTTCGAAAAACAAGCGGCGTGGAAGAACCCTCCACGCCGATTGCGCGCTTCCCCTAACCGAAGGTTTGGTGCGAGTCAAGGCAAACGGGCGGAATCCTTGGCCATGCGGCCTCCTTGCCGCGCCCGATCCCTCCGGTCGAGACCGGTTGGCCCCACCTGCCGACGTGGCCGCAACGCAGCCCTCCCGGCAAAGCCCGCACAGGAAGCTGAATTCCCGATGGATTTGGCCTTGTAACCTGCCCGCCCAGCCGTTATCTAGTGCGCCGCGCCGGCAACGGCCGACCATGACCGCGGAGAGGTGGCAGAGTGGTCGAATGCACCGCACTCGAAATGCGGCATGGGTGCAAGCCCATCGGGGGTTCGAATCCCTCCCTCTCCGCCATCTTGAGCCTTCGGCCGTGAGGCTTTCTCTCTATCTTTCTCGATCTTGGATTTATGTGTCTGAAATGGATGGGCCACACTGCCGGCACTGCGCGAACCTATTTCTCTCTTGCCTTGAACGAATACGGCGGAAGATCCCGCCGCACTAAATTCACTTTCGTGCAGTTTTGTGTGGCGCTAAAGTTGCCGGGTAAAGTGAGGTCGACTTGATCACAGAAGTGCTGCGATGGGTTCTATATCATTCATCGCTGATGTGGCATGGTTGCGCTGATAGCCTTCGGGAACGACGCCGACTCTAGCCGTGGCTCGACCTATAATCTCTGTAAGCTGCCCAGCAAGAATTTTCGCAAGATCCTTGGGGATAGTCGCGCCTTTCGCCTCGATTACCCGCATGATTTGCAGCAGCGTCTCGTATGGATGATGGGAAAGTTGCGCGTCTCGCATTAGGCGTCCGACAATGTCGATCGCTTCTTTCATGTCTCTGAACAGTTCAGCGCCCGCTCGGCTGGTTGCCATAGCGCGGGCAGCAAGAAACTTTGCTTTTCGGTCTTCAAGCTGTTTCCGGTTGAATTTGTCACCTCTTTTCTTGTCGTAAGCATCTGCAGCCGTATACCCCATTACTAGGTATTCTTCAGCCTTCAGCCAGCTTCCTTGGGCACTCATTGCCATGTGCCATTGAAGCCAAAATAGAGGAAGCTCTCTGAAATAAGATACCTTCGATATATTGTCGAAGAAACGATTGATCTCGCCGTCATCGCTAACAACGGAGGCAAGTATAGAATAACGCATCAGTTGAGTGAATATGTGGTTATCGAATTCACTTCTTCTATATTTGCCTCTTATGTAATTAAGTATGTATATCGTCGTGTCCACAATTTCTTTGTCATCTATCACACTTGACGCAAGGTTTCTTGCCCCGATTGATGGTATCGTCTTTACGAAATATCCGTCTACGCGAACAAGCTTCAGGCCATCCGTATCAGTAGATATTCTCTTTATGGTAGCTGAGCAGTCTTTTTCGAACGCTTCACTAAGAAAAGACGTTGGTGCGTCAAATCCTATTCCTGCGAAATTAGAGCGGTGATCATCATGCGCTTGTCGTTAAGATCAATCCCGCTAAGTTTGTTGTATTCCGCTAGATAGGCGTTCCGCACGTATTTCGACTTGAGTAGGCGCAGCAGAACGCTTGGGAAGACACCTCCGCAATCTCGCTCGATAAACCTTCGGCGATCACTTAAGGTCAACGCGCTAAATTCTCGCCAGCCGGCGATTTGATCAATGAGAGCGATCAAGCTATCGACTTCAGAGCCTTTTACCTTCCCCAGGCGAATATCAGAGGCTGATGGGATCGTGCGTATCACCCTCAACTTTTCTGATTCTGCCTCTGTTGCGATGCTTCTTGCTGATAATATCATGCCACCCTCGCTCGCTGAAATTTGGCGAACAAGGGCCGTTAATCTATCCTCGCGCAGGGCAAAGCACCCCTCTACCACTAGCACTGCATCAGGATACGATGCGAAGATGGACGATACCTCATTAAGCAGATCCGAATAGAAATGTTTGAGTTGGAAGACGGGTCGACCACGAGCGATTTGGATCTGTGCTCCAAGTATGGCCAAGCTTTTTCCCTCGCAGATGTCGCCGTGAACAAATGCGATGTTCCCGCGTGTATTCAAATGCTCGACGATCTTGGCTGCTTCATCTCGAAGAACGTGGTAGTCAGACGTTCCTACATCCCAATCGCGTTTGATTTGCGACCTCTCGACCTTTCCCCAAATGAATAAGTCCTCGATAGCGGCAACAGGCGGGACAGATGTTGTCGTCTCGGGTAGGACAAAGCGCTCGAAAGACGCAAGGGGAGGTTCTTTAGGGGCGTCCTGTTTAAGTATCTGCAAGATCTGATCGGCAAACGCCTCCCGACCTGTGTAGAGGACTTCGCCAAATTCTTCTTGGGTCGCGCGCTCATCTGGATCCGGAGAGGCGGTCGGTCGGTTGATGAAGAACGCCTTGTTCTGTAAGCCAGTCGCGTTGAAAAAAACTTGCGATAGATGAAAATCAGCTGCACTAAAACCTAAAAAAACTACGATTTCGGCGCGCTCAATTTCGGAACGAAGGCGTTCCATCCAATTGCTGACACCAGTAAGATTTCGATAGGAATCCGCGTCCAGAATGCAGCTTCGCTCGAAGTTTTCGTTGGTCCAAGCTTCGGCGAATCCATGAAGATGAACAACGGGAACTCCTGACGTCGGACTGCTGGGATCAGCCAGATTATTGAGGGGTGAATGTTTTTTTCGTATATTCTGAAGCCCAATTTCAATACCATTGTCATAGTTTGTCGTATAAATTGATGTCCAAGGAAATTCCATTATAGATTCGATCGAAGATGAAATCCTACTTATATGAAATCTATTTTTCAGCATATCCATTAGGCTAAACACGCCGAAATCTAATTTGAATCGTTTGGCCGCATTTTTTATATCTCGAATCCGGACTGTTTTCCTTTTTCCTTGAGTTCGGAATTTATCATACTGAGCAGATGAAACGTTACGCCAAGTGCTGGGTCGTCCTCGAAATTCAAGCAGTCCGCTGTGAAGCCAGCACCGCAGAAGAGAACGGCGTTCCCATTTCGGCTGTCTTGAAGCTTTTGCTGCAAATTTTTCACGTGATCCTCGTCCCTTTTTAGCACCCTGCGCAATATCAACTCTCTGTTGCGACGATTCGTCAATCGGATCAAAGCTATCATTGCTCTCGGCCGCGGGTATCTACACCGTTCACGGTCATATGAGGCCGACGGTTCCCGTGAGCTACTCCGAGGTGCGAGTTTCCGCTGAGTTGAGACTTTGCTCGAACGCCCGAGGAAATTTCTTCCCGCCATGGGAAAATTCCGGCTCAGTGGTCATGTCGATCGGCACTTGCTAGGCAACGAGGCCTTGCCTGATTTGCTCTACTTCTTCGATCGGGACCGGATGCCCGGTGAGGAAGCCCTGCATCAAATGCACCCCCAGGCGCTGCAGCAGCATGTACTGCTCTTCCGTTTCAACGCCCTCGGCGAGCACGACATGGCCGAGATTGCGAAGCAGTCCGACCATGTCCCGCAACAGGCTCAAGCCACGAGACGTCTGGCAATCGTGGAGGAAGCTGCGATCGATTTTGACTACGTCGAATCTAAACCGACGGAGCCATGTAAGGCCGGCAAATCCCGTTCCGAAGTCGTCCAGCCAGATCTGAACGCCCAATTTTCGCAGCCGTTCCACGTTTCTTACCGCTTGCGCCTCCAGAAAGATGTCACTGCCTTCGGTGATTTCGATGGCCAGTTTCTGTGGCGCAAGGCCGTGCCGGGCAAGGACTTCGGTGATCCGGAGTGAAAAGTTGGGAACCTTGAGCTGAAGAACAGATACGTTCACGGTCACGACCGAGCCCAATCCGTATTCCGCCATGTCACCACAGGCTCGATCGATCAGCCACATACCCAGTTCCACGATCGCTCCGGTCTGCTCGGCAACGGGAATGAATACGGACGGACTGATCATGGTGCCGTCGAAGTCGCATAGCCGCATCAGAGTCTCGTGGCCCAGCACGCGTCCGGACGTCAGGTCGAATATTGGCTGGTAAGCGACAGAAACGAGCTGATCGGAAATTGCCAGCGTCAGCAGTTCTGAAAGATTTTCGCCGGAGCGATCCTGGCCGGTGGCGTGCGGGTCGTAAATTGTGAACGTAGCCCGACCGGCAAACTTGGACGCATAGAGTGCGCGGTCCGCTTCCTGCAGCAGGATTCTGAGTTCTATGCTCTGATCGGCGCGCGTCAACGAGGCTCCGGCACTGATCGTGACAATGTTGAGCTTGTCGCCCCGATCAGGGTGGTAGATGTCCAAGTCCTCCACGGCGCGACAAAATTGCTGCGTTATTTCATGAAGGTGAGCCCGTCCGGTGACCTTGCAGAGAATGACGAATTCTTCTCCGCCATAGCGTGCCGCGACGGCGTTGTTCGAAGCCGCCATCTCGGAAAGGACGTGGGCGAGTTTGATCAGACAATCGTCGCCGGCCTGATGGCCAAGTCCGTCATTGAACCTTTTGAAATAGTCGACGTCGATCAGAATGAGGCCTATCTCGTCGTCGTCCGCAGCCCAGTCTTCGCGCAGCTCCGAGAATTCCCGAATGATCGCCCTCCGGTTTTTCATTCCCGTGAGCGGATCCGTATCCGCTATTTCGGTTAGTTTCTGCCCCTTCCTGATAGCAGCCTGCTCCTGAATCTGTGCCCGAAGTGCGTGCAGGAACGTCTGGTAGCGCTCCAGGCTCAGTCGCCAGGAAAGATAAAGCGACAACACCAGGCAGTTCACGAAATAGGCCGACAGCACGACCCGGCCTGCGATGTCGGCCTGAAGGGAGAACATCGCGGCGTACACAAAGCTTGCGGCGACCGTCGCGGAGGCTATGGCCGAAAGCCAAAACCGGAAGTTGAAGAACAAATTCGCACCCAGGATAAATACGGTGCCAAAAACCATGAAATGGGAGAGGGCATCCTGATGCTCTGTTCCAAGAGCGGAGACGAGCCATCCAAGGGCACCGGATACAATCGCCAGCGCTGCTACGAGGTGCAAGGTGGGAAGGGCGAAGCCCCGTCGGGCGACAAATTCGACAAGCGCCAGGGAAGTGATCCCTAGCGTAACGCGGGTCAACATAAGCCGATCGGCGATATCCGGAAAAAGAAACCAATCGAACAGGCCATAGGCCACATAGCTGACTACAGCAGCCGCAATACCCCATCGCACGAGACTGCGATTTTCATCGGCATCCTTCTGCAGGAACAGGGCCAGGAGTTCCGGATCGGCCGAATGCCACCGCGGGCGTGCAATCGCAACCGCCACCTTCTGGGCAACGTCCTCGCTCAGTTGCATTGCACCGCTCCTCCGCGATCTGCAGTAGCGAATGCAATAGCCGAGGTCGCCTGCCGTCGGAGAATGAAGGCACCACTGTCCGCAGGAAAAGTCGGATGTCGCTAACCGACGGTAAACAGGCGGTTCGGATTTAGCCGGTTCAGGAGGGCGGATGACTGCTCAATTGGCTAAAGTTTTATTAAAATTTTATTAAAATAGTTCGCATCATGCAGCGACACACCTATGCTGTTTGCCGTGGACCGGGCGGGGTAAACCGGAGAAACGGCATGCCTATCGACCCAAAATTGCAGCTCGACGAATACAGCCTCGTCACCACCAGACTGATGAAAAAACATGCCGCTACCTCTGAAGAGACGGCCGACTCCGACGAGTTGAGGGACAGCACGGCCCAGCTCGCCCTGATACTGGATCTTGCTCATCAAGCCTTCATGCGGCACAGACCTGCCGCCCCCATCGTCCATCGCCTGGCGGGCAGACTCCATAGGCTCCGCCGGCAGGTTGCTCCCGCGGTCTGGCAGAAACTCGTTCCCTTGGCTCAGCAGCATCGTGTCGCGGAATATTTGATCCAGGACCCGTTCACGCGTTGGTCGGTCGAGAAACCACGCGGGTATTCAGGCGATGCTGGCCTGCTGGATATTTACTACAAGCATCCCACTGCCGACGATATCGTGGCTTCGTCGACCTTACTTGGTCGGCAAATTTACGCGTACACCAGTGAAGCTGCCAGTTCGGTGGCGGGGCGCGAGCGGCGGGATATTCTGGCCAGGACCGTGGACGAGACGGCCAGCAGTGTGGCAAAGGCGGAGGTGCTGGCGATTGCCTGCGGCCACCTCAGGGAAGCCGAACGCTCCGACGCGTTGGCCAAGCGCAAATTGCAACGTTGGGTCGGCCTGGACCAGGACCCTGTCAGCGTTGCCACGGTGAACCACGACTTTGCCGGCACGGCAGTCGAGGCACTCCACGGCTCTGTACGCGGCATTCTTCGCCGCGCCTACGCTCTTGGCACATTCGATCTCGTCTACGCATCGGGGCTATACGATTACCTGCCGCGTGCCATCGGCGTCCGCCTGCTGCAACGAGCCATGGAACTCGTCAAGCCTGGAGGCGAATTCCTGTTTGCCAATTTCAGCGACGAGATCACGACGGATGGTTACATGGAGACCTTCATGGATTGGCCACTCATCCTGCGTTCGGCTGACGATATGTCGGACATCATCAATGCCGCCCTCGGCGGGAGCTCTTTCGAAGCGAAAGTATATTATGGCTCGAACCGAAATATCGTTTACGGCAAAATCAGGAAAGGCGACCTCTAAGAGCCTAAGGCCGTTCCGATTGCCTTTTGGTGCGCCGGTGCATTCGGCAACGACCGTTGTCATCGCAGGCGATTGGCACAGGACTTTCCCACATCGCACCGGCGGGCATGATTTGCACCAAGGCAGCGCAATCCGGGCAGGCAACGCAGCTGGCCCTGATCTGTTCAGGTCTCGAAATAGCGGGGCCGGTCGAGATCGGCGATGAGCCCCGGTCCGGTCGGCGCCCACCCCAGCGCATTGCGGGTCTGCTCGCTGGAAGCCGACAAGTCC
The DNA here is from genome assembly GCF_013520985.1 of Mesorhizobium neociceri. Lineage (GTDB taxonomy): Bacteria > Pseudomonadota > Alphaproteobacteria > Rhizobiales > Rhizobiaceae > Mesorhizobium > Mesorhizobium neociceri. The sequence goes on from NZ_JACDTY010000024.1 coordinate 31,361, forward strand.
CTGCCGATGAAATGGCCGAGGAAGCCGAAATGCCCGGCCGCCTCCTCAGGGCTCTTGACGACGACCGGCAGGTTGAGGCGGCGGCCGATGATTTCGGCAATCTCCTTGCTCGCCACGCCCTGTTCGGCAACCGCGTGATAGCTGACGCCGCCGATCCCCTTCTCCAGCGCCAGCCTGTAAAGCGTGGCGGCGTCGGACCGGTGCACCGCGGCCCAGCGGTTCGTGCCGTCGCCAATATAGGCCGAGACGCCCTTTTGCCGCGCAATGGCAATCAGCATCGGCACGAAACCGTGGTCGCCGTCGCCGTGGACGGTCGGCGCAAGCCGCACCGTCGATGCGCGCACGCCGCGCACGGCAAGCGCCATGGCCGTTGCTTCAGAAGCACGCGGGAAGGAGGCCGATGGCGGCGCGGGTTTGTCATCTTCCGTTGCCGGCTTTCCTTGCGCAAACCCGGCGAGTCCGGACGTGACAAGCAGCGGCCGCTTCGAACCTTCCAGCACTGCGCCGAGCGTTTCGATGGCGCGCTGGTCCGCCGCGCAACTGGCGGCGAATTTCGAAAAGTCGTGGTTGAAGCCCGTATGGATGACGCCGTCCGCCTGGGCAGCGCCGCTGCGCAGGCTGTCCAGATCCTCGATATCGCCGCGATGCGCCTCGGCGCCCGCGGCGACGATCGACTTCGCACCCGCTTCCGAGCGCGCGAGACCGAGCACCTGATGGCCCGCCCCAAGCAATTCCCGCACAACGGCCGAACCGACAAAACCGGTGGCGCCGGTCACGAACACACGCATGATGATTTCTCCTTGGTTCTCGTCGAAGGCCGCATAAGCAGCCCTGTTGCCGAAGGAGATAAGCGGTTGAGATCATACGATCTATGCTGTAAAGTCCGAGATATCTTCGCAATCGTCCGAGAATGCTCATGGATCCGCTATCCGACGTGCTGTCGCTGCTGAAGCCGCGCAATTACCTGTCGGCCGGGCTGGAAGCCGGTGGCGACTGGGCGATCCAGTTTCCCGACCAGCAGGCCGCCATCAAATGCGGCGCCGTGGTATACGGCCGGTGCTGGCTGTCGGTCGAAGGCGTCACCGACGCGGTGCGGCTGGACGCCGGCGACTGCTTCCTGCTGCCGCGCGGCCGGCCTTTCCGGCTTGCCAGCGATCTCGGCCTGCCGACGGTCGATGCGAGCACGATCTTCTCGCCGGCGCGCACCGGCGGCATCACCACCCATAATGGCGGCGGCGATTTCCTGCTGGTCAGCAGCCGCTTCGCGCTGTCCGGCGACCATGCCGGCATCCTGTTGCGGATGCTGCCGCCCATCGTTCACATCCGCGCGGAGAGCGACCATTCGGCGCTGCGCTGGCCGGTGGAGCGGATGATGCAGGAGTTGCGCCAGCGGCAGCCGGGCGGCTTTCTCATCGTCGAGCATCTCGCCCACATGATCCTGATCGAGGCCTTGCGCCTGCATATGGGGGCTCGGGACAGCGTCGGTTGGCTGTTCGCGCTGACCGACAGGCAGATCGGCGCGGCGATCGCCGCCATGCATGAGGACCCGGCGCATGGCTGGACGCTGCAGAAGCTGGCCGAGCGCGCCGGCATGTCGCGCTCGACCTTTGCGCTCAGGTTCAAGGAAACGGTCGGCGCCTCACCCCTGGACTATCTGACACGGTGGCGCATGATGCTGGCCGGCGACAGGCTGATGCATTCCGGCGATCCGGTGTCCGTCATTGCGCTGGCGCTCGGCTACGAATCCGAAAGCGCCTTCAGCACCGCGTTCAAGCGCGTCATGGGCTGTTCGCCGCGCCAGTACAGCCGCCGGGACCTGGTCTCTGTTGAGCAAGGTGATAGGGAAGCCGCCTGAGAAGGCCTCACCAAAGGCCCTTCGTGGCCTTCAGATTGCTTTCGATGTGCTCGCCATAGAAGACGCCCAGATCGTCCTTGTAGCCCTGCTTGAATTTCCTGGTGGCCATGTTCTTCTTGGTTTTCGTCGCGCCCTGATTATAGGCGATGGCGACATAGACGCTTTCATCATGCGTCAGGCTTTTCTTGCCGGCTCCGTAGACCGCCTTTGTCTGCGCCGTGAGTTCCGACATGCCGCGGCTGAGCGTGCCTTTCCAGGTCGCCCATTTCTCATTGATGAAGTAATCCTTGTCCCCGTCGAAGAACTGGATGTCGTACTGGAACATGCCGAAGCCGTGGCAGAATTTGTCTGCCTTCTTCACGGCTACCTTGTAGCCCGAATTGATCGCGGCAATGCGCACCAGAGCGGCGCGCGCCACCTTGAACATCTCCTTGCCCCTGGCATGGCTTTCGAGGTCGGCCCGGTCCTTCGGCCAGGCGGACGCGCGCTTGGGGAAATCGATCGTGTCGCCGACGCAGACGGCCAGCACCTCTTCCGGCGTTGCCGTCTTGTACATCTTCGCCCAGATGTAGAAGGTTTCCTGGATACCGATCGAGATCAGCAAATTCTTGGTGATCGGCGTGCCGGCGACCGCGGCGTCGATGTCCGCACCGAAATTCTTGTTCATCCAGATCATCGCATCCTGCATGGCGGTGGTCATGGCTGTCTCCCCAAATGAGTGGCGTTAAACGGTGACGCTGAAGTCGACGATGGCCTGCGAGGCAAAGCTGCCGGTGTAGACGGGGACGGAGAAATCCTCTTTCTGGCTGACACCGTTGACCGGCACCAGCCGCGTCCCCACGGCGAGGATCTCATAGGTTTTCCCTGATGTGACCGTGCGCCCGCCATAGCTCGGGAACCGCATCGCGTCGGCCATGAACGCCTCCCGCACCGTTTCCCAGAAAGTCCGTTCAACGAGGGTGCCGGCCAGCGCGGGCGTCGCCGGCGCCTTGGCGTCATCGGCCAGTTCGCGCACGGCGATCTGCACCGGCCCGACCGCCGTGTTGCGTGTCACCCGGATCGAGATCCAGGCCTGATCCTTGTTGAGCACCGGCCGCTCCGGCTCGGCCTGTATCGGGCTGCGGATGCCAAGCCGCTGCAGCAAGGTGTTCACGCCGGCGCTCCCACCGGCGATAATAAGCGCCGACAGGACTGTCGATATTTTGGGGCTCCAGCTTGTAGCCTGCGTGCCGCTGGGCGTGACCTGTGCGATCAGCAGGGCGAAGACATCGTAGTTGAAGCCAAGGACGACGGTCAGGCCCACGGCCACCATCACCAGTGTCTTCACGGCGCGATTGTTGAACAGCATCCGGTACAGCCGCCACTGGAAGATGGTGGCGAGCGCGCTTTCCACCACCAGCACGATCACGGCGAGCGCGGCAAGTTCGGTGCCCAACTGGCCGACATTCGGGACGGCAACAGCGGCGTCTTCCGCGAAGGCCGGTCCCGTGACGACGGCGAAAGCAAGTGCGAAACAAAAGATGCGAAGCACAGTCAGGCCCCCAACAATTGACGTCCCCCCGGCGATCCGATGCCGGATCGCTGCCTACAGGCTGTAGCGCGAGCGGAAATCGGCGAAGGACATCGCCAGATGGTTCTCGTCCACCTTGCCGGTGACCCCGTCGACGCTGCCCGACTGGCTGAATTGCCAGATGGCATAGCTGGTGAAGCCCGACGGTATTGGCGGCGGGCTCGAGCTGTAGCGGGCGAGCCAGAGCGGGCAGTTGCCGAAGCCGGTCGGATTGCCCAGCGCCTGCCAGATGTTGGCGCGGGTGTAGATGAACGGCCAGCGGCCATTATGGGCAGACCGCACCGCAGCGACCCAGTCCTTCGCCTTCTGGACATAGGCAGCCCGCGCCGCAGGCGATTCGGGAATGACTTCGATGTCGAGCGAGGGAATGAGATCGCCGCTGCGGAACGAGACCGTGTTGAGAAAGGCCTGCGCCTGGTCGGCGCCCGAAGCTGTGTTGCGCAGGAAGTGATATCCCCCTACCAGCAATCCCGCTGCCTTGGCATCGGCGATATTGCGGACCGCGAATGCGTCCTTGCTGGTCTTCTCGGATATCTTGATGATCGCGAACTTGACCCCGGCATTGCGAACCCGCGCCCATTTGATTGCGCTGGCTCCGCCGCCGCCGGCCTCGTTCTGAAAGTGCGAAACGTCGATCCCCTCGCGCGTCGGCATGCCCTGCTCCCATAGCCAGACGGGCGCCGAAAAATTCGGCGCGCCCCGTTCGTCTTCATGCAAGCTGTAAGAAACGCCCCTAAGCCCAGCGAACACAGATGCGGAATGGAGAACTCTTGCCTTCGCTGAGTTCAGGCATATTAGCCCTATCTAAGGCCGCCTCTGTGAACCCCTTCACACAGAGCTGACTTGGAGGAAGCTGACGATCCGAACGGCTTCGGGCTTTGCGTCCTTTGTACAAACGGACGGCCAATGGCCGCCCGTTTCGTTACCAGCGACAGGATCAATATCCGTCGACGTCGATGACGGCCTGGGCGAAAGCCTGTGGCGCTTCCTGTGGCAGATTGTGGCCGATGCCGCCCTCGATCGTCCGATGCGCGTATTTGCCCGAAAATTTGTTGCGATAGGCGGTCGGATTGAGATGCGGCGCGCCATTGGCGTCGCCCTCCAGCGTGATTGTCGGCACGCCGATGACCGGACCGCCGGCAAGTCGGTTTTCCAGATCGTCATATTGCGGATCGCTCGCCGCCAATCCGCCGCGCCAGCGATAATTGTGAATGACGATGGCGACATGGTCCGGATTGTCGAAGGCCGCGGCGCTGCGGTCGAAAGTCGCGTCGTCAAAGTTCCACTTCGGCGACGCCGTCTGCCAGATCAGCTTCGCGAAATCATGCCGGTATTTGTCGTAGCCGGCCGCACCGCGCTCGGTGGCGAAATAGAACTGGTACCACCAGTCGTGTTCGGCGCTTGGCGGCAGCGGCACCTTGCCGGTCTTGATGTTGCTGACGAGATAGCCGCTCACCGAGACCAGCGCCTTTGCGCGCTCCGGCCACAGCGCCGAGATGATGCAGGCGCAGCGCGCACCCCAGTCGAAACCGGCAAGGATCGCCTTGGGGATACCGAGCGCATCCATCAGCGCGACGATGTCCTGGGCGACCACCGATTGCTGGCCGTTCCGCATCGTCTCGGCGGACAGGAAGCGCGTCGTGCCATAGCCGCGAAGATAGGGCACGATCACCCGGTAGCCCGCGGACGCCAGCAGCGGCGCGACATCGACAAAGGCGTGGATATCGTAAGGCCAGCCATGCAGGAGAATGACCGGCGGGCCATCGGCCGGACCGGCTTCGGCATAGCCGATGTCGAGAACGCCGGCCTTGATCTGCTTCAGTGCTGCGAAGGAGGTGTTCGTCCCTGGTTTGACCGTCGACAGGGTCGCCGCCTTTGCCGTGCCGGCCAGCGCGCCGGTTGAGCCGGCCAGGCCGGCCGCAGCGAGGGTTAAGGCGGCCGCACCAAAGAAGCGGCGACGGTCGTGGTTGATTTCGTCGGTCATGGGTTTCTCCTACTGATTTGACACCTGCTGGAAAGGATGGCCCCGGTGTATCTCCCATGTGTCCCCATCGGCCGAAATTGAAAGCGGATGTAGCAAGGCGGCACCCGGACACACTGAGATACATTTCCGGCCGATCAGCACACATTCGGGATACGTCGCTTGCCTCTTATGCGGATGTCGCTGGCCTCCGGGCCATTGCGGCGCAACGCTATCCTCCCGCAAGGAAATTGTCCCCATGACTACCACGATCGAAAAAGTCCTCTACACCGGCAAGACCCACACCACGGGCGGCCGCGACGGCGCATCCCGCAGCTCGGACAGCCATCTCGACATCAAGCTTTCACCGCCCGGCACCGGTGCCGGCACCAATCCGGAGCAGCTGTTCGCCGCCGGCTGGTCGGCCTGCTTCATCGGCGCCATGGGCCTTGCGGCGCGCAAGATGAACGTCGCTTTGCCGTCCGATGTCGCCGTCGATGCCGAAGTCGACCTGGCCACATCCGAGGGCGGCTATCTGCTTCAGGCCCGTCTCAATGTCAGCCTTCCCGGTGTGGATCGGAAAGCTGCTCGCGCCGTGGTCGACGCAGCGCATCAGACCTGCCCCTACTCCAAGGCGACGCGTGGTAACATCGGCGTCACGATCGAGCTGGTGTAGGCGGCTGGAAGAGCTACATAACCGCCGGCAGCGCATTTCGTTTCGCGATGCGTTGACCGGCGGCGCCAGGTGCGCTTTCCCCGGAGGGAAAATGTACTGGTGGGAAGCATCCACGATGGATCATGTCGATCACATCCTGATCGTCGATGACGATCGCGAAATCCGCGAGCTGGTCTCCGGCTATCTCAAAAAGAATGGCTTGCGCGCCACCGCCGTGCCGGACGGCCGGCAGATGCGCGCCTTCCTTGATACCGATTCAGTCGATCTCATCATCCTCGACGTGATGATGCCCGGCGACGACGGCCTCGTTCTGTGCCGGCAGCTGCGCGCCGGCAAGCACAAGGCAACACCGATCCTGATGCTGACCGCCCGCAACGAGGAAACCGATCGGATCATCGGCCTGGAGCTGGGCGCGGACGACTATCTGGTAAAACCTTTCGCCGCGCGCGAGCTTCTGGCCCGTATCAACGCCGTGCTTCGGCGAACCCGCATGCTGCCGCCCAACCTCCAGGTGACGGAGACCGGGCGCCTGCTGAAATTCGGCGCATGGCACCTCGATACCGTCGCGCGTCATCTTCTCGACGAGGATGGCACCGCGATTGCGCTCAGCGGCGCCGAATACCGGCTGCTGTGCGTCTTCGTCGACCATCCACAGCGTGTCTTGAACCGCGACCAGTTGCTCAACCTGACGCAAGGGCGCGAAGCGGAGATCTTCGACCGCTCCATCGACCTGCTGGTCAGCCGCCTGCGCCAGCGCCTGCGCGACGACGCGCGCGAACCCGCCTACATCAAGACGGTGTGCAGCGAAGGCTACGTGCTGTCCATGCCGGTCGAACTCAGCGAGCCGGGTTGAGCCCGATGGCGACGTTGCAGCACTTCCGGCCCTGGCCGCGCACATTACGCTCCCGGCTGTTCCTGATCCTGCTGGCCGGCCTGATCGTGGCGCAGGGTCTGTCCTTTGTGCTCTTGATCGCCGAGCGCTTCGCGTCGGCGCAGACGATCATGTCCGATACGCTGGACAGGGACGTGAAGGCAGCGATCGCCATCCTCGACCGCGTTCCCGCGGCGGAACGGGCGCAATGGCTGCCGCTGCTGGACCGGAACACCTATCGCTATGTTTTGGGGCCAGGATTGCCGGGGGTGCCCGAGCTGACCGGCCCCGGCCCCTTGATCGCCACGACCATACGCGCAGCAGCCGGCCCGCGTCTCCCCGTGAAGGTCGAAGCCATTCCCGGCGACGGAAACCGGCTTCAGGCGCATTTGACACTGAGCGATGGCTCATCGCTAACCATCGATGTCCACCCCTCGCTGATGCCGCTGGCGCGCTGGCTGCCCTATGTGCTGGTGGCACAGCTGCTTTTGCTTGTGCTGTGCAGCTGGTTCGCCGTCCGGCTGGTTATCCGTCCGCTGGTTAATCTGGCCAACGCCGCCGACAAGCTCGATCCGGGCAAGCCGACGCCCCGTTTGAGCGAATCCGGACCTCTGGAAGTCGCGCATGCCGCAACCGCCTTCAATTCGATGCGCGAGCGCATTGCCGAGCATCTCGAAGAACGGATGCAGATCCTGGCCGCGATCTCCCATGATCTGCAGACGCCGATCACCCGCATGAAGCTGCGCGCCGAGCTGTCGGACGAGACGCCGGGGAAAGAGAAACTGATGCACGATTTGGCCGAGATCGAGAACCTCGTGCATGAGGGCGTCGCCTATGCCCGCAGCGCCCGCGGCAGCCTTGAAAAGCCATCGCGGATCGACCTCGGCTCCTTCGTCGAAAGCTTGGTCTATGACTACCAGGACACCGGCAAAGCCGTCTCCGCCGGCGCGGAAATCGATGCCGCCGTGGTGACGCGCCCGCAGGCGCTGCGGCGCATCCTCACCAACCTCGTCGACAATGCGCTGAAATTCGCCGGCAGCGCGGAAGTCTCGGCGGAAAAGGGGCCAAGCGATCACGTCGTCATAAAGGTGCTCGATCGAGGCCCCGGCATTCCTGACGACCAGCTCGAGGCCGTCCTGCAGCCGTTCTTCCGCCTCGAACAATCGCGAAACCGCGGCAGCGGCGGCGCCGGATTAGGCCTGGCAATCGCCTATCAATTGTCGCTCGCCATCGAGGGCAGGCTCGAACTGAAAAGCAGGCCAGGCGGCGGCCTGATCGCCGAAATACACCTGCCGCATCAGATGCAAGTGGGTCGCAACCCGTAATCACAAAGCTGGCTGGAATGGCTAGGCTGGCTTCGCTATCTCAAGCCCGGTACGCCGAATCAGTGCGTGGGATCACGTTCAGTTTGCAGCCAACGTCTCCACTGGCGGTAGCCACAGTAAAACTGTCGGCGCAGCACTTTTCCTGCAAGAGACGCAGCCCGCTGACGAGCATGTCCTGACCGCCGGGCGGCATGTCGATACGATTGCCGGCCGCGACCCGAGACTGGTTGCGGGATCCTGCCTGAGCCGGAGCATATCTAGCCCAGTAGCCTCAGACGTTCGATGAAGCGCCCCTTGCCGGAATGACGCTCCCGAATGGCTTGCAGCCGGAGGCGAAATGCCTCGACAGTATCGTGTCTTTCGGCAAGCGTCTGCAGATCGAAAAGCAAGGCCGCCGCTTTGTGATAGCCGGCGGGATTGCTGCGGATGATTTCCTTTTCGATATCCTCCCAGATACTTTCACCCCTGCGGTGAACGGCATCGAGCCGGAGCTGTCGGGCTTTCTCGGCGGCTTCGTCGCTTAGCCGCTGTTGCGCCGCGGCCAATTCCGCCTTGGCATGCTCACGAGCCAGACGAATTGCAGCGGCACGATCCTGCAGGGTTGCGACAGTGCGTCGAGCCACCTCAGGCGCGCCATCGGGATGCATCGCCGCACCTTGCTCGGCAGCCGCTCGGACGAGATCGCGATCCACGCCGAAGAATTCGACGAACGCGTCCAGTGCGTCGGTCAGCGGCCCGATTCCCGGCATCGGCTCCGCTTCATCGGGTTTAACCGCGTCGATTTCGACGGCCATCAGCCAAAGCAGGTAGACAAGCCGAAGGTCGCCGGCCAGCAGGTCAACCCGCAGTGGCGCCAAGGCCGCCAGCCAACTGGAGTCATCCTCGTCCCCGTAGTCATGTTCCAGCTCTTCGCGCGCGATGCTCAAAATGACGTTCTCGCCGGTCATTGCGAGCGCGACGTCTTCGGCAGATCCGAGGATATCGCGTATGCGATCCTGATCGACCAGCCGGGCCGGCAGCTTGATCATCAGACGACGGGAGCCCCAGTTCGCCAGATAGAGGTGAAGATCGAACCAGCGCTCCATGAGCTTGTCCGGATCGCCCTTGAAATCACCCCACTCGTAGTAATTTGTGAAGCTGGTGGCGGTGATCCGCGCTCGTGACGACAGATCGCGCAGCGCCCGGCGATCCGCATTGCTGAGCGGCCGGTCGATCGCCTGAAACTCGTAATATTGATACTCGCTCATCGCTAGACAGGATGCAGGAGCTCGTCGGTTTCAAGGATCAGCAATGCCTTGGCGAGCGTTACATTCGTATAGAGCCGCCACCATTTGCCCGTATGCCGCATCCAGTAGATATCGAACCGGTCCGATCCGATGCGATCGAGTTTTGCAAAGGGTGCGTCGAACTCTTCACCGCGATTGTGCGACATGCCTGACCTGTAGCGCTGGATGAACCTGTAGCCACTCGCCCTCCAGGCACCGTGTAGATCGACCGTGTAATTCCACTCGTTGGGCCGGATTTCTGAGAGGAACCTTGGCTTCAAGACGTTCTGGATGAATGTCTCACAGGCCATGATGATTGCCTGCTTTTCTCGCGCTTCGACCGCCACGGGCCTTGTGCTCAGATCGATCCCTTGCTTGCTCCATGGCATGCGCTTGATCCACTCCCGTCTTGTTGATTTATATTCCCATCTTGTCCAGTGATTGCAAAGGCCAGCAAGCATGAAACCGGAACAGCGGGCAAGGAAGTGGATCGAGAAGAAGGCCAAGAAAGGCGTGCGAAGCCACCCGGTGGGCACCATCGCCTTCTATGGTCCTGATGACAGCCGCGCCACCAAGGTGGCCGTCGCCATCCTCCCGGACAAGCAGTCCGACGCGAGCGAACTGCGTCGCTGGTTCACCGACACGGGCGATCTGCGCAAGGACGACACGATCTTTGTCGAAATCGCTGCGTTCCTGTGGGAGCAGGAAGTCCATTCAGTTGTCATGGTCGACAGAATCCTCGGTTGCCCGCATGAGGAAGGGATCGACTACCCGGAAGGCGGTGTCTGCCCGCAATGCCCCTATTGGGTGGGGCGGGATCGCTGGTCGGGCAAGTTGAAAGCGTACTGATGCCCGATCAAAGCTTTAGTCCGGCAAAAGCGTCTCAGCCTTGAGCCTCTGACAAATGCGTCGCGATTGCCGGCCTGCCGCGTTCGTCTGCGCATTAAGTTGTATTTTCACCGGCTTCGATTGAACGCTAGGCTGGGCTGCCGATTGCCGCATGGGGTCGGTGTTGCCGTTCCTATGCGCGCAGAGGCCCGCTTGAGCATTTTCGACAGATTTTCCCTGGCAGGGCGCGTGGCGCTGATCACCGGAGGTGGGCGCGGGCTTGGCTTCGAGATCGCGCGCGCCTTTGCCGAGGCCGGGGGCCATGTCGTTGTAACGGGACGCAACGCCGCAGCACTGGACGCCGCCGTCGCCGCCATTGTCAAAGGCGGTGGCAGCGCGCAGGCGGCGATCTTCGACATAGCGGACATTCAAGCAGGTCGCGCCGCGATCGCTGATATCCACAACGCCCGCGGCCACCTCGATATCCTCGTCAACAATGTCGGCGCCCGCGACAGGAGGCCGCTGGCCGCTTTCAACGACGACGCCATCCTCAATCTTATCCGGACGGATCTGTTGTCGGCGATCTCGCTATCGCGCGATGCGGCAGAGATCATGAAAGCTCAGGGACATGGCCGCCTGATCGCGGTGACCTCGATCGTCGGCGAGATGGCGCGGCCCGGCGATGCCATCTATCCCGTTGCCAAGCAGGGACTGACCGGGCTGATGCGCAGCATGGCTGTCGAGTACGGCGCATACGGGGTGACGAGCAATGCCATCGCGCCAGGAATGTTCGCTACCGAGACCAATGCCGCACTGGCGGAAAATCCTGACATGGTCGCCTTCGCCCGCCAGCGGGTTCCGCTGCAGCGCTGGGGGCGGCCGGATGAAATCGCCGGCGCCGCCCTTTTCCTTGCCAGCGATGCAGCCTCCTTCGTCAACGGACATGTCTTGACTGTCGATGGCGGCATGTCCGTGCAGATGTGACGGCTGCCCCGGCAGGTCTTCAGGCCGCCCCACCCGACTGGTGAGCGGCAATCGCGCTCAGGAAAACTTTGCCGAACTCTTTGAGCTTGGCCGCACCGACGCCGTTAACCTCGGCGAAATCGTCGAGGTCTTGCGGGCGGCGCTCGGCCATGTCGATCAGCGTGCGGTCGGAAAACACCACATAGGCCGGCACCTGGCGCTCCTTGGCCAGACGCAGCCGCAGCGTCTTGAGCGCCGCCAACAGCGACGCATCGACATTTTCGCCCTGCGGAGTCTGGCCGGCACGAGCCGCGCGGCGCGCGGCGCGCGTGCGCGTCTCGACGCGATACTGGAACGCGACTTCGCCACGCCCGAGTGCGTGGCCCTTGTCGCCAATGGCCAGGCCGCCATGGCCGGCCAGGTCCGGCACCAGGAAACCGCTCGCGACCAGTTGCCGGATCAGCGATAGCCAAAAATCCTTCTTGTGCGCGGCACCGCTGCCGAATCCGGCAAGCCGGTGATGGCCCCTGGCTGTCACCTTTTCGGTCTCGTGACCGATCAGGATGTCGATGACATGGCCGGCGCCGAAGCGCTCGCCGCTCTGCGCCACCGCCGCCAAGATAATGCCGGCCTCTGCGGTGCCGTCGGCGCGCGGCGCCTGCTCCAGGCAATTGTCGCAATTGCCGCAAGGGGTGGCCTCTTCGCCGAAATAGCCTAGCAGAACCTCGCGGCGGCACTCGGCCGTCTCGCAATAGCCGATCAGCGTGTCGAGCCGGCCATGCGAGCGGCGCTTGTGCTCGACGGCGGCGTCCTCGTCATCGATGAACATGCGGCGCATGCGGATGTCGCCGAGACCGTACAGCATATGCGCCTCCGCCGCCCGGCCGTCGCGGCCGGCGCGGCCGATTTCCTGGTAGTAGGCTTCGAGGCTGCCCGGCAGGTCGGTGTGGAAGACATAGGCGACGTCGGGCTTGTCGATGCCCATGCCGAAGGCGATGGTCGCCACCATGACGACGCCCGACAGCGTCATGAAAGCGTTCTGGTTGGCGTCACGCGCTTCCTTGCTCATGCCGGCGTGATAGGCGAGTGCGGTGACGCCGTTCCTTTCGAGAAACGCCGCCATCTCTTCGGTCTTCTTGCGCGACAGGCAGTAGACAATGCCGCTGCGCCCCTGATGGCGCTCGATGAAATTGAGCAGCTGCCGCTTGCTGTCCTGCTTGGGCTCGATGGCAAGCTTGATGTTGGGCCGGTCGAAGCCAAGCACCTGCGTTTCCACACGCCCGCCAAACAGCCGCGTCTCGATGTCCGCGCGGGTCGTCTCATCCGCCGTCGCCGTCACCGCAATGATCGGCACATCGGGAAAGATGCCGCGCAGCTGCGACAGATCTTCATATTCGCGCCGGAACGCGGGACCCCATTGCGAAATGCAATGCGCCTCGTCGATGGCGATCAGGCTGACATCGAGCCTGGCCAGCGCATCCAGCATGCGCTCGGTCATCAGCCGTTCTGGAGCGAGGTAGAGCAGACGCGTCTGGCCCGACGCGACGCGACGCCACGCCGCGACATTGGCGTCACGGTCGATCGAGGAGTTGATCGTGTCGGCGGCGACGCCGGCAAGGCGCAGTGCGGCGACCTGGTCCTGCATCAGCGCCACCAGCGGTGACACGACGATGGTCAGCCCGCCCTTTACCAGCGCCGGAACCTGATAGCAGAGCGACTTGCCCGCACCCGTCGGCATGACGGCCAGCACATGGCGGCCGGCAAGCAGCGCCTCCATCACCGACGCTTGGCCAGGGCGAAAATCGTCAAAGCCGAACACGTCCTTGAGGACACGCCGTTTGGGATCGTGCGTCGTCGATATCTGCATCACGGATGTTTCGATCGGCCGCCCGAAGCAGCGGCATGGGGCAACGATTAGCGCAGCCCCCGTCCGACCACAACAAGCAGCAGCAACATCCCACCGATGATCGACCTGGCTGGCGCTGTTAAACCTATCTTCACCATGTTGCGACACCGTCTAAACCCTGCGGCAATGTTTCGAGTACCGCTGCGCCATGAGCGCACAGGCAACAAACCCGCGCCTTCCAGGAGGCGCGGGTTTTCCGTTTCTGGAACGGGTTGAAAAAGGGCTCAGGCCAGGAAATCGGCACGGTGCGGGGTAAAACTGTCGACCAGGCGCCCGGCCTCCAGTGCCTTGACGCCGTGCACCAGATTGGACGGCACGATGAAGCTGCCGCCGGTCTCGATGATCTCGGTGCGGCCGTCTATGGTCACCTCGAAGCGACCTTCGGCGACATAGCTTGCCTGGACATGCGGGTGCGAATGCAGTGCACCAACGCCGCCCTTGTCGAAACCGAACTCGACCATCATCAGCTCGTCTGTATGCAAAAGAACGCGGCGTCTGTTGCCGTCCGGTGTCGGTGTCCAGGCGCTCTCGCCTGGATGGGCGAAAATCTTGGCTTCCGTCATGACCGTCTCCTCATCGCGCCAGCCAGCCGCCGTCGACCGGAACCACCGCGCCATGCATATAGTCCGACGCCGGCGCCAGCAGGAACACGGCGGCGTCGCCAATGTCTTCCGGCCCGCCCCAGCGGCCGGCCGGGATACGCGCCAGTATGGCGGCGCTGCGGTCGGGATCGGCCCGCAACGCCTCGGTGTTGTTGGTTTCGATATAACCGGGCGCAATGGCGTTGACGTTGATGCCCTTTGCCGCCCATTCGCACGCGAGCAGCCTTGTGACGCCGAGAGCGCCATGCTTCGACGCGGTGTAGGAGGCGACGCGGATGCCGCCCTGGAAACTCAGCACCGAGGCGATGTTGACGATCTTGCCGCGCCGGCGCGGCTCTGCCAGAACGTGTCTGGCGAAGCTCTGGCTGAGGAAGAACAGCGTCTTCAGATTGACGTCGATGACGTCGTCCCAGTCGGCCTCGGAGAAGTCGACCGCGTCGGCGCGCCGGATGATGCCGGCATTGTTGACCAGCCCATCGATTGGCCCTGTCTGTTCCCAGACCTGGTCGAGCATGGCCTTGGCGGCGGCATGATCGGCGAGATCGCACCGTACGGCCTTGAACTGCCCGCCGGCCTCGCTGACCTTTTGTTGCGTGTCGTCCATCGCCGAGCGGCCGACGCCGACCACAATGCCGCCGGCGCGCGCGATCGAGACGGCGATGCCCTGGCCGATGCCGGTATTGGCGCCGGTGACCAGGATGCGTTTGCCGGCCAGGTTGAAAGCGGAAGGGCCGCTCAACGCAGTTCGCCCAGCGGCACCGGGTCGACATCGGTATAGTCGACATTGTCGCCGGCCATCGCCCAGATGAAGGCGTAGTTGGAGGTGCCGGCGCCCGAATGGATCGACCAGCCCGGCGACAGCACCGCCTCTTCATTGGCCATCACCAGATGACGGGTTTCGTCCGGCTCGCCCATGAAATGGAAGACGCGCGCCGTTTCGGCCAAGTCGAAATAGAGATAGGCCTCCATGCGTCGGTCATGCACATGGCAAGGGATGGTGTTCCACACCGAGCCCGCCGCCAGTTGGGTCATGCCGACCACCAGCTGGCAGGTCTTGACGCCATCGGCATGGATGAACTGGAAGATCGAGCGTTCGTTGCAGGTCTCCTTGCTGCCGAGATCGAGACGCTTGGCATCGCCGATGCGGATCAGCCGGGTCGGATACGTATGATGCGCGGGTGCGCTGAGCAGATAGAACTTGGCCGGGACATCTTTGTTCGCAGACGTGAACGACACATCGGTGCTGCCCATGCCGAGATAGAGCATGTCGCGCGCCTGCAATGGATGAGTCTCGCCATTTGCCGTCACCGAGCCCGTGCCGCCAATGTTGACGATGATCAGCTCGCGGCGGTCGAGAAAATTCTTGGTCCCCGTCGGCTTGATCGCTTCCAGCGGCAGCGGTTCCGCCACCGGCACGGCGCCGCCGACGATCATGCGGTCATAATGGGTGTAGGTCAGACTGACGCGTCCTGGCTGGAACAGGTCGTCAATATGGAAATTGTGCCGCAGTTCGTCGGTGCCCATGGAGGCCGCGGCGACGGGGTCGATGGCGAAACGCGAGGTAAAATCGGTATGCGGGTGACTTTGAGTCATTGCTGCTCCAGCTGAAATGGTTATTCGGTTTCCGAGGCCCTGACCGAGTCGGCATAAAACACCTGGCGGGCGTGCAGGCGCTCGCGATAGCGCTGCTGGCTGGCGGTGAGATGGGCGCGCATCGCCTCGCGCGCGGCTTCGGCGTCGCCTGACGTGATCGCATTCAGGATCACCAGATGCTCGCGCTGCAGACCGCGCTGATAGCTGTCGGACTGCACCAGTTCGGTCGACCAGGGCGAGGTGACGTCGCAGGGAATGGCGCGGCGTCCCAGCACGTCGAGCATCTCGACATAGAACGGGTTGTTGGTGGCGCTGGCGATGGCCCGGTGGAAGGCGAGATCGGCCGGACCGGTCGGCTCGCTGTTGAGCAGTAGCCGTTCGAACTCGAAGAAGGCTTCCTGGATCGCCGCTTCCTGCGCCGCGTTGCGGCGGATGGCGGCGAGCCCGGCCGATTCGATCTCGACCGCCAAGCGCACTTCGAGCACGTTGAGCGCGATCGAATCCTTGCTGCCCATGTCGGCGGCGAGCGCACCGAACATCGTCGAGATGTGTTCGGTGACGAACACGCCGGCGCCCTGGCGCGCCTCGACCAGGCCGTCGGCGGCGAGCTTGGCCAACGCTTCGCGGATGACGGTGCGGCTGACGCCGAAGGTCTCGGTCAACTGGCCCTCGGTCGGCAATTTGTGGCCAGGCAGGATGTCGCCCGCCTGCAGCTGCTTGCGGATCGCCGCGACAACGGTCTCCGACAGTTTGGGCTTTCTCTCGACTCTCAGATCAACAGCGCTATCCGATGCCATGATCACCTCCTGGTGGAAAACCCTTAGTGGAACAGGCCCCTTAGTGGAAAAGACTTGGCAGCCACAATGATATTTCCGGTATGTAAGTGACCAGCATCAACACCGCGAAGGCCGCGCCGTAGAATGGCCAAATGGAGCGCATTGCCGTCCAGATCGGGATGCGGCCGATGGCGCAGCTGACGAACAGCACAGCACCGACCGGCGGCGTGCACAGGCCAATGCCGAGATTAAGGATCAGGATGACGCCGAAATGCACGGGATCGACGCCATAGGCCATGACCACCGGCAGGAAGATCGGCGTGGTGATGATGATCAGCGGCGACATGTCCATGAACGTACCGAGGATGAGCAGCACGACGTTGATCAAAAGCAGGATGACCAGCTTGTTGTCCGACACCGATTGCAGGAAGGCGACGAGCGCTGCCGGCACCTTGAGATAGGCGAGCAGCCAGCCGAATGCGGCCGCGCAACCGATGATCATCAACACCATCGCCGTCGTACGCACGGCCGCCGTGGTTGCGGCAACGAAGTCGTTCCAGCTCATCGAACGATAGATGATCAGCGTCACCAGGAAGGCATAGACGATGGCGATGCAGGAGCTTTCGGTGGCGGTGAAGATGCCGGAGCGCACGCCGCCGAAGATGATCGCGATCAGAACCAGGCCGGGTATAGCGGCGACGAGCAGCTGCAGCGCCCTGCCGAAGCCTGCGAAGGGTTCGGTCGGATAGCCGCGGCAGCTGGCGACCCAATAGGCGGTGATCATCAGCGACAGCGCCAGCAGCAGGCCTGGAATGACGCCGGCGGTGAACAGGTCGGCGATCGAGATGCGGCCGCCCGCCGAGATCGAATAGATGATCATGTTGTGCGACGGCGGGATGAGCAGCGCGATGATGGCGCCGACCGAAGTGATGTTGACGGCATAGTCGATGCCGTAGCCGCGCGCTTTCATCTGCGGGATCATCAGTCCGCCGACCGCGGACGCGTCGGCCACGGCCGAGCCGGAAATGCCGCCGAACATGGTGGAGGCCGCGATGTTGACCTGGCCGAGGCCGCCGCGCAGATGCCCGACCAGCGAGCCGGCCAGCGCCACCAGGCGGGCGGCAATGCCGCCGCGCACCATCAGGTCGCCGGCAAAGATGAAGAACGGAATGGCCATCAGCGAAAACACGCTGACGCCGGAATTCAGTCGTTGGAAGACGACCACCGGCGGCAAGCCGAGCACGATGATTGTTGCGAAGCTGGCGACGCCGAGGCAGAACGCGATCGGCGTGCCGATGATCAGCAGGAAAACGAAGACGCCGAACAGAACCATCAGTGCCATTAAAGACCCTCCTCGCCCGTGGCGTACTGGTCGGCATCGACAGGCAGGCCGGCAAATCGCCCGGCCAGCCGCTCGAGCGAAAACAGACAGACAAGTGCGCCGCCCAGGATGACCGGCAGGAAGCTGACGCCACCGGGCAGCATGAGCGACGGCATCACCGTGTTCCAGGTCAGCCTTGTCAGCTGAATGCCGTAAATGATCATGCCGGCGCCGAAAGCCAGCACGACGATGTCCGAGATGCTGCGCAACACCGCCTTGGCCGAAGGCGGCAGAAAATAGAGCAGTACGTCGAAGCCGAGATGGGTGCGCTCACGCACGCCGACCGCAGCCCCCAGAAAAATGAACCAGCCCATCAAAAGGACCGAGAAAGCCTCGGTCCAGCTCGGCGAACGGTTGAGAACATAGCGCGAGAACACCTGCCAGAAGATAATGACCGTCATCAGCGTAAGACCCGCGCCGCTGACCCACAGTGCCAGCCGGGCGAGGCCCGCCAGCATGCGCTCGACGCTCAGCCAGAAGGTGTTCAGCTGCCTGGGAGGTGGCGCGGATTGAGCCGCGCCACCCGATGTCTCGTCCGTTCTGGTCATTTCGTGGCCTGGATGCGGGCGGCGAGGTCCTTGAGTTCCGGCGTCGACAGATACTTGTCATAGACCGGCTTCATGGCGTCGATCAGCGGCTGCTTGTCGATCTCGCTGACCTTGACACTGGCCTTCTCGACGATGTCGCGCGACTTCTTCTCCTGCGCGTCCCAAAGCTCACGCATCTTGACGACGCTGTCCTTGGCCGCCTGGCGCACGATCGCCTGGTCTTCCGGCGTCAGCTTGTCCCAGCTCGCCTTCGACATCACCAGCACTTCCGGCACGATCTGGTGCTGGTCCATCGTGTAGTGCTTGGCGACTTCATAATGCTTGGCGGATTCGAAGCTCGGCCAGTTGTTCTCGGCGCCGTCGATGACGCCGGTCTGCAAGGCCGAGTAGACCTCACCATAGGCCATTGGCGTCGCATTGGCGCCGAGCGCATTGACCATGTCGACGAACACGTCGGATTGGATGACGCGGAACTTCATGCCCTTCATGTCGGCCATCGAGGTGATGTCCTTCTTGGTGTTGTAGAAGGAGCGGGCGCCGGAATCGTAGAAGGCAAGGCCGACGAGATTGTGCGGCTCGAAAGCCTTCAGGATCTCGTCGCCGATCGGCCCGTCCATGACATGGCGCATATGTTCGACGGAGCGGAACATGTATGGCAGCGACGGCACAGCGGTCTCCGGCACGATGCCGTTGAACGGTCCCATCGAAACGCGGTTCAAATCGATGACGCCGGTCTGCGTCTGTTCGATCGTGTCCTTTTCCTCGCCGAGCTGCGCCGAGTGATAGACCTCGACGGAGTAGCGGCCCGCGGTACGCTCCTTGATCAGCTCACCCATATATTTGACCGCCTCGACGGTCGGGTAGCCATCGGGGTGGGTGTCCGACGAGCGCAGGACCGTTTGCGCGGCAGCCGATCCAATCATCAAAGTGCCGATGGCGAATGTCGCCGCCATCAATTTCGAAAAATGCAACATGACTGTCTTCCTCCCTTTTAAAAATCAGGGCGCCCGGCTCAGAGCCGGTACGCCTTCTTGGCAAGCGTGTAGGCAAGCTCCCGCGCCAGTTCACGCGCCTCGTCTTCGCGTAGCCGGTGCTCGGCGACGAGGCGGGCGAGAAAGGCACAGTCGACCCGCCGCGCCACATCGTGGCGGGCCGGTATCGATGGAAAGGCGCGGGTGTCGTCATTGAAGCCGACGGTGTTGTAGAAGCCGGCGGTCTCGGTGGTCATCTCGCGGAAGCGGCGCATGCCTTCCGGGCTGTCGTGGAACCACCAGGCCGGCCCGAGCTTCAGCGCCGGATAGACGCCGGCAAGCGGCGCCAGTTCGCGCGCGTAGCTGGTCTCGTCGAGCGTGAACAGGATGACGGTCAGGTCGCGCTCCAGCCCGACACAGTCGAGCAAGGGTTTGAGCGCCGCCGCATAGTCGGTGCGGGTCGGGATATCGAAGCCCTTGTCGCGGCCGAACTTCTGGAAAATTTCAGGCGAATGGTTGCGCCATGAGCCGGGATGGATCTGCATCACCAGACCGTCATCGCGGCTCATCTTGGCCATTTCGGTCAGCATCTGGGCGCGAAACAGTTTGCGCTCACGCTCGTCGTCGGAGCCGCGGCGGATGCGGTTGAACAGCTCTTCTGCCGCCGCGTCGGAAAGATTGGCGGTCTCGGCCGTCGGATGGCCGTGGTCGGACGAGGTTGCTCCGAAGCTTTTGAAGAAAGCGCGGCGCTGGCGGTGCGCGTCGAGATAGCCGGCCCATGTGCCGGTGTCGCAGCCGCTGATCTCGCCGAGACGATCGAGATTGGCCAAGAATCCTTCGAAGTCGGGATCGACGACGGCATCCGGCCGATAGGCGGTGACCACACGGCCCTGCCAGCCGCTGTCGCGGATCGTCTTGTGCCACTGGAGATCGTCGAGCGCGCCCTCGGTCGTCGCGATGACCTCGATGTTGAAGCGCTCGAACAGCGCCCGTGGGCGATAATCGTCGCGCTGCAACAGCGTCGCGATGGTGTCGTAGTGGCGGTCGGCGGTTGTGGCGTTGAGCGGCTCGTCGATGCCGAACAGATGCTCGAGCACATGGTCGAGCCACAGCCGCGTCGGCGTGCCGCGGAAGAGGTAATAGTGCTCGGCAAAGCGCCGCCAGATCGCTCTGGGGTCGGTCTCGACCGGCGAGCCGT
This sequence comes from Mesorhizobium neociceri, assembly GCF_013520985.1. Lineage (GTDB taxonomy): Bacteria > Pseudomonadota > Alphaproteobacteria > Rhizobiales > Rhizobiaceae > Mesorhizobium > Mesorhizobium neociceri. Next base: position 51,649 of record NZ_JACDTY010000024.1, read on the forward strand.
CCAGGGTCGACACGCCGAGATCCTCCAGCCGGACGCCCTGGCTGAACAGCATGCGGAAAATGTAGTGGTCGGGCACGACCAGCAATTGCGCCGGATCAGGAAACGGCTCGTTGAGCGCATACCAGCGCGGATCGGTGTGACCGTGCGGGCTGACGATGGGCAAATCCTTGACCCCGGCATAGAGATCGCGCGCGATCGAAAGCGCGCCCCCTTCGGCGGCAAAAAGCAGATCCGGATCGGTCAATCCTGCCACGTCGTTCCTCCCAAGGGCGATATCGGTAGAATTGGAAAGAAGTAATGTCAACATACAAAAATTGGATTGTTGTATGATGACTTTTAGCCGACACCGGGTCATTGTGCGGCGGAAGAGCGGATGTTACGCCGCTAGCCTCCGGACCGAAGCCGAGCCCAACAAGCCAAGCCCGACAAAGCCAAATCATGACAAGCAGACGCCTTTCGAACGACACGGTGCAATCCTTGCCAGCCTCGGTTGCGGTCCCGGCCTATGACCGCGTCGCGATCGCTCCAGGCATCGTCCATCTCGGCGTCGGTGCCTTCCACCGCGCCCATCAGGCAGCCTATGTCGATGACTGCCTGGCGGCCGGCGAGACCGGCTGGGGCATCATCGGCGTCTCCTTGCGCAGCCCAGACACGCGCGATGCGCTGACGCCACAGGATGGGCTCTACACGCTGGCCGTGCGCGGCAGCGATGGTGAAGCGCTTCACATCATTGGCTCTATCCAGTCGATGCTGGTGGCGCCAGAAGACCCCGGCGCGGTGCTGGCCGCTCTGACCGATCCGCGCACCCGCATCGTCACCCTGACCATCACAGAAAAGGCCTATCTCAGGGCCGCCGACGGCAGCCTCGACGCGGCCCATCCCGATATCGTCCACGATCTCGCCAATCCCGGCTCGCCGAAGACCGCGCATGGATACCTGGCCGAGTCGCTGGCGCGACGCCGCGCCGCCGGCACGCCGCCCTTCACCGTGCTCTGCTGCGACAACCTGCCGGCCAACGGCGCCACGCTGCACCGGCTGCTGATCGGTTTTGCCAAATTGCGCGACGCCCACCCTGCCGCTTCAGGCGATGCCCCACTCGCCGGACATATCGCCGACGAGGTGGCTTTTCCCTCGAGCATGGTCGACCGCATCGTCCCGGCGACCACCGATGCCGACCGGGCGCGCATCGCGGTCGAGCTCGGCGTCGAGGACGCCTGGCCGGTGATGACCGAACCGTTCCGGCAATGGGTGATCGAAGACACGTTCCCGGCCGGCCGCCCGGCCTGGGAAAAGTTCGGCGTCACCATGGTCGAGGATGTCAGGCCCTTCGAGGACATGAAGCTTCGGCTGCTCAACGGCGCCCATTCGGGTATCGCCTATCTCGGCCTGCTCAGCGGCCACGCCACCGTCGACCGCTCCTTCGCGGACCCTGCGATCCGTGAATTCGTCGACCGGCTCTGGGCCGAGGCAATTCCGACCTTGCCTGGGGATGCCGGGCTCGACACGTCAGCCTATACGGCCGAACTTGCGGAGCGTTTCTCCAACACCGCACTCGCCCACCGCACCGCGCAAATCGCCAATGACGGCAGCCAGAAACTGCCGCAACGCATTGTCGCTTCCGCCATCGAGCGCATCCAGGCCGGCCTGGTCCCGGAGCATCTGACGCTGGTGATCGCCGCCTGGATCGCGGCCTGCGAGGCACGCGGCAAGGACTTGCCGGAAGCCCACTTCACCGATCCGCTCGACGCCGCGCTGGCCGCGCTCGGCGAGCAGCCGATGCTGGAACGGGTGGCGGCTGTGTTCGATCTCGCCGGCTTCGCCAGCGGCAGGCCCGAGCGCCAGACGCTGATCGAACTGGTCGCCGCCCATCGTGTCCATATCCGGCAAGGCGGCATCGCGCTTGCGCTCTCAGCACTCGGCATACCGAAAAAGACCAAGTTAAGCTGACGCCGGTTCCGGCCGCTTCAGGTCTACTGTCCTGCCGGATCATCCAGCACTTGCCGCGACGAATACGGCATGCCTTTTGAGTTCCAGAACAGCCGCACAGCCTTGCCGACCAGGTTTTCAGCGGGAACGAAGCCGACACTGAGCCGGCTGTCGGAGGAATTGTCCCTGTTGTCGCCCAGCACGAAATAGTGGCCTTCGGGCACCTCGAACACGCGCGTATTGTCGGTTACTGAATTGTCCGTAAGACTGATAACGGAATAGGAGACGCCATTGGGGAGGGTTTCCCGTTGCAGTCTGGCGCCTTGGGGAGAGTCCTCGGAGGTGTACGGACCAGCATCCTCGAGCTTGATCGCCACACCGTTGATGCGGAGGCCCCCGTCGACCATCTGGATTTTTTCGCCCGGTAGGCCAACGACCCGCTTGACGTAGTCAATGCTGGGATCGGGCGGGAACCTGAACACCACAATGTCCCCGCGCTTGGGTTCGGCGCCGAGTATCCGACCGTCGAAGGTCGCCAGTCCGAAAGGCTCGCTATAGCGGCTGTAGCCATAGGCGAACTTGGAGGCAAAGAGATAATCGCCGTCCACCAGCGTCGGCACCATGCTGCCGGACGGCATGGAAAAGGACTGGAACAGGAATGTTCGAGTGACGAGCGCAGCCACCACCGAGGCGTAAAACACCAGCACGAACACCGAAACCCCGCGCGCGTACCATTTGTCCGGCTTGAACCGGCCTGCGAAAGGGAGAACGATCGCTATCCATACGATCATCAGGCCGTAGCCTGAGTAGATGCCTACCGCCGAAAGATCCATGCCCGGTATCACCGGAAACCCGGTGTAGCAGACCGCGATGCTGGCGGCGGTGATGACCAGTAGGCTGATCAAGGCCAGCCTACCGGCGCCGATCCACAGGAAGCCGGCGAACGGCCCGCCAAAGGCCGCTATCAGCGCTGTCGTCCACAGGGATCGCGAGGCCGTTTCCGGTGGCGCTGCTTGTTCCGTCATCGGCTACCCCTCAATGCTAGGTAGCCGGACTGTCACCCAAACAGAAAACCTCGGCAAGTCCCGACCCGACTGTACCGCCACAGCCAAATCGCGGTTCCGTCGGAGCCATCGCCTATTACCAACTCGTCTTGCTTTGCTTGACGACCGGTATGCCGTTGCCTGACCTGAAGCTGGCCACCCTCCTGTTCGTGCTGGTCATGCTAGCTCTGCCAGCGCTGAAATCCCGCCACGGCCCTGCGCCCGTGCGCGAAACGATCCGGGGATGACGGCCGCAACAAAAAAGCCGGGCTGAACCCGGCTTTATCTTCAAGTCGTTCTGCGGCTTACGCCGCCATCAGCGCGCTTTCGAGCGTGGTGAGCTGGGCGAGGAACTGCTCGGCCTTGCTGCGGGACTGGTCGTCCTTGGCATCGGCGGCATCTTCCTTGGCGTCCTGGATGCGGCGGGCGAGGTCGGCGCGGTCGATGTCGCCGACGGCAACCGCCGATTCGGCCAGCAGCGTGCAGCCGGCTGGAACGATATCGGCAAAGCCGCCGAACACCACGTACCGCTCTTCCTTGCCACCGGCGGTCTTCACCGTAACGACGCCCGGCTTGATCGTGGTCATGACCGGCGCGTGATGCGCCATCACGGTCATCTCACCTTCGGCGCCCGGAATAACGACGGATTCGACCTGCTCGGAAACCAGGAGGCGTTCCGGCGAGACCAGTTCGAATTGGAAAGCTTCAGCCATGTCAATTTAGTGAGTAGGGAATAGTGAGTAGGGAGTGGGGGAGGACAACGGTCCTGATCACCCGGCTGCTATTCACTACTGACTACTGACTACTCCCTATTGCCTTGATTACGCTGCTTCAGCCGCGAGACGCTGTGCCTTCTCGACCGCTTCGTCGATGCCGCCGACCATGTAGAAGGCGGCTTCCGGCAGGTGATCGTAGTCGCCGTTGCAGAGGCCCTTGAAGCCCTTGATGGTGTCGGCGAGGTCGACCAGCTTGCCCGGCGAACCCGTGAACACTTCGGCGACGAAGAACGGCTGCGACAGGAAGCGCTCGATCTTGCGGGCGCGGGCCACGGTCTGCTTGTCCTCTTCCGACAGCTCGTCCATGCCCAGGATGGCGATGATGTCCTGCAGCGACTTGTAGCGCTGAAGGATCGACTGCACCTGGCGGGCGACCTGATAATGCTCTTCGCCGACAACCATCGGGTCGAGCATGCGCGAGGTCGAATCGAGCGGATCGACCGCCGGATAGATGCCCTTTTCCGAGATCGCGCGGTTGAGCACGGTCGTCGCGTCCAGGTGGGCGAACGAGGTCGCCGGCGCCGGGTCGGTCAAATCGTCGGCGGGCACGTAGATCGCCTGCACCGACGTGATCGAACCCTTGGTCGTCGTCGTGATGCGTTCCTGCAGCGCGCCCATGTCGGTGGCGAGCGTCGGCTGATAGCCCACGGCCGAAGGAATACGGCCGAGCAGCGCCGACACTTCCGAACCCGCCTGCGTGAACCGGAAGATGTTGTCGACGAAGAACAGCACGTCCTGGCCCTGGTCGCGGAAATATTCAGCGACGGTCAGACCGGTCAGGCCGACGCGAGCGCGTGCGCCCGGCGGTTCGTTCATCTGGCCATAGACCAGTGCGGCCTTGGAGCCTTCGCCGCCGCCCTTCTTGTTGACGCCGGACTCGATGAATTCGTGATAGAGATCGTTGCCTTCGCGGGTGCGCTCGCCAACGCCGGCGAACACCGAGAAGCCGCCGTGAGCCTTGGCGACGTTGTTGATCAGTTCCTGGATCAGCACGGTCTTGCCGACGCCGGCGCCGCCGAACAGGCCGATCTTGCCGCCGCGGGCATAGGGCGCCAGAAGGTCGAGAACCTTGATGCCGGTGATCAGGATCTGCGCTTCCGTCGACTGTTCGACATAGGACGGAGCCGGCTGGTGGATGGCGCGCATTTCGATGCCGTCGACCGGGCCTTCCTCGTCGACCGGCTCGCCGATGACGTTGATGATGCGGCCGAGCATGCCCGGGCCGACCGGCACGGTGATCGGTGCGCCGGTGTCATAGACGTCCTGGCCGCGCACCAGACCTTCGGTCGAGTCCATGGCGATGCAGCGCACGGTGTTTTCACCGAGGTGCTGGGCAACTTCGAGCACCAGGCGATTGCCGACATTGGTGGTCTCGATGGCGTTCAGAATGGCCGGCAGGTGATCGCCGAACTGGACGTCGACGACGGCGCCGATGACCTGGCGGACCTTGCCGACAACGCCGGTCTTGTTGACGACGGCGGCCGTCGTCTTCGGTGCCGCAGCCTTGGCCGGGGCCGCTGCCTTGGCGGGCGCAGCCGCCTTGGCCGGAGCGGCCTTCGCCGCTGCTGCTGGAGCCTTTGCCGCCGCCTTGGGGGCTGCCGCCTTCGGGGTCGCTGCTTTCGCCATCGTCTTTACCCTTTTCGTCCTTTGTTTCTCACGCTCCACCAGAAGGTCGATGACCTCCTGGCGGCCGCGCCTAGAGCGCCTCGGCGCCCGAAATGATTTCGATCAGTTCCTTGGTGATCTGCGCCTGCCGCTGGCGGTTGTAGGTGATCGACAGCTTGTTGATCATGTCGCCGGCATTGCGCGTCGCATTGTCCATAGCGCTCATCTTGGCGCCCATCTCGCCGGCTGCGTTTTCGAGCAGCGCGCGGAAGACCTGGACCGAGATGTTGCGTGGAATGAGGTCGGTCAGGATTTCGCCCGGCTCCGGCTCGTATTCGTAGACGGCGTTGCCGCCGGCGGTCGCCTCGGCCGGGGCGGAAGCGATGCCGGCCGGGATGATCTGCTGTGCCGTCGGGATCTGGCTGATCACCGACTTGAACTGCGAATAGAACAGCGTGCAGATGTCGAAGCCACCCTCGTTGAAGAGGTGGATGACCTTGCGGGCAATGGCGTCGGCATTGACGAAGCCGAGCGTCTTGACCTCGCGCAGATCGACGCGTTCGAGGATCATCGAAGCATAGTCGCGGCGCAGGATGTCGAAACCCTTCTTGCCGACGCAGATGATCTTGACCTGCTTTCCGTCGGCCAAAAGCCGGCGGATATGGTCGCGGGCGAGACGCGCGATCTGCGAATTGAAGCCGCCGCACAGGCCGCGCTCGGCGGTGCAGACGACGAGCAGATGCACGTCGTCCTTGCCGGTGCCGGTCATCAGCGCCGGGGCATCGCCGCCGCCGCCGATCGCCTGGGTGATGTTGGCGAGCACCGAACCCATGCGCTCCGAATACGGGCGCGCGGCTTCCGCAGCTTCCTGCGCGCGGCGCAGCTTCGCCGCGGCGACCATCTGCATCGCCTTGGTGATCTTCTGCGTCGCCTTGACCGAGGCGATACGGTTACGAAGGTCTTTTAACGAAGGCATGCTTCAAACCTGATCCCGTGCGTCCGGCTTCTCAAGCAAAGGTCTTGGCGAAGGCGTCGATCTCGGCCTTCAGCTTGGCGCGCAGGTCGTCCGACAGCGCCTTTTCCTTGCGGATGCCGTCCAGCACGTCCTTGCCGGCCGAACGCATGTGGTTGAGCAGACCATGCTCGAACTTGCCGACCTGGTTGATCGCCAGCTTGTCGAGGTAGCCGTTGACGCCGGCGAAGATCACCGAAACCTGCTCTTCGACCTTGAGTGGCGAGAACTGCGGCTGCTTGAGAAGTTCGGTCAGCCGCGAGCCGCGGTTGAGCAGGCGCTGCGTGGCGGCGTCGAGGTCGGAGCCGAACTGAGCGAATGCCGCCATTTCGCGGTACTGCGCGAGCTCGCCCTTGATCGAGCCTGCAACCTGCTTCATCGCCTTGATCTGCGCCGACGAACCGACGCGCGACACCGACAGGCCGACGTTGACCGCCGGACGGATGCCCTGGAAGAACAAATTGGTTTCCAGGAAGATCTGGCCGTCGGTGATCGAGATCACGTTGGTCGGGATGTAGGCCGACACGTCGTTGGCCTGCGTCTCGATGATCGGCAGCGCGGTCAGCGAACCGCCGCCCAGATCGTCGTTGAGCTTGGCGGCGCGCTCGAGCAGGCGCGAGTGCAGGTAGAACACGTCGCCCGGATAGGCTTCGCGGCCCGGCGGGCGGCGCAGCAGAAGCGACATCTGGCGATAGGCGACGGCCTGCTTCGACAGATCGTCGTAGCTGATCAGCGCGTGCATGCCGTTGTCGCGGAAATATTCGCCCATGGTGGCGCCGGTGAACGGCGCCAGGAACTGCATCGGCGCCGGATCGGAAGCTGTGGCAGCGACGATGATCGAATATTCAAGCGCGCCGCGTTCTTCGAGAACCTTGACGAACTGCGCGACGGTCGAGCGCTTCTGGCCGATGGCGACGTAGACGCAGTAGAGCTTTTCCTTCTCCGGTCCGTTGTCGTGGACCGCTTTCTGGTTGAGCATCGTGTCGAGGATGATGGCGGTCTTGCCGGTCTGGCGATCGCCGATGACCAGCTCGCGCTGGCCGCGGCCGACCGGGATCAGCGCGTCGATGGCCTTGAGGCCGGTCGACATCGGCTCGTTCACCGACTTGCGCGGGATGATGCCGGGCGCCTTGACGTCGACGCGCTTGCGTTCGGTCGCCTTGATCGGGCCCTTGCCGTCGATCGGGTTGCCGAGCGCGTCGACGACGCGGCCGAGCAGGCCCATGCCGACGGGCGCATCAACGATGGCGCCGGTCCGCTTGACGGTGTCGCCTTCCTTGATGTCGCGGTCGGCGCCGAAGATAACGACGCCGACATTGTCGGCTTCGAGGTTGAGCGCCATGCCGCGGATGCCGCCGGGGAATTCGACCATCTCGCCGGCCTGGACATTGTCGAGGCCGTAGACACGGGCGATACCGTCACCGACGGACAGCACCTGTCCAACTTCGGAGACCTCGGCCTCCTTGCCGAAATTCTTGATCTGGTCTTTCAGAATTGCGGAAATTTCCGCGGCGCGGATGTCCATCAGCCGACCTCTTTCAGTGCAAGCTTGAGCGAATTGAGTTTGGTTTTGAGCGACGTATCGATCTGGCGCGAGCCCATCTTGACGATCAGACCGCCGAGCAGCGACGGATCGACGGTGACGGCGATGGCCACATCCTTGCCGGCGACGCTTTTCAGCGCGGCCTTGAGTTCTGTCTGCTGGGCCGCCGTCAGTTCATGCGCCGAAGTGACCTCGGCAGCGGTTTCGCCGCGATGCTCGGCGGCGATCTGGCGAAATGCCTTGATCATGCCGGGTACCGCGAAGAGGCGACGGTTGCGGGCGACGACGCGCAGGAAATTGCCGGTCAGGCCGGTGATCCCCGCCTTGTCGGCGATCGCCGCGATGGCCTTGGCCTGGTCCTCGCTGGAGAACACCGGGCTGTTGATGAGGCGGGTCAGGTCGGCGCTGCCATCCAGCATCGCTGCGAAACTGTTGAGGTCGGCCTCGACCTTGACCACCGAATTGGACTGCAGTGCGAGTTCGAACAGCGAACCCGCGTAGCGTTCTGCGACACCTGAGATTGGCGATGACGATTGAGCCACGGACCGTCTTTTCTCTTGTCTGACAGGCCGCAGATTGTTGGCGCGAGCAAAAACTCTGGCTAAATCTTTGACCTTACTAAGTTTTTCCAAGCACGAAGACGCGGCTTCCGCTATCCCCGGCCGAAAGTCGATTGCCGTCTAGCACAGGCATTTTAAGACCGCAATGCGTCGTTCCGCATGCATTTCAGGCACTATTGTCGCATCCGGCCGCAGAGTTCAACCGAAGCCTTTGGATTCAGGGCAGAAAGCCGAAGACGAAGGCGAGCGGCAGCGCGGCCAGTACCAGCTCGACAACGATCGAAGCCCAGTTGAAAGGCGTGTTGGCGCCGTCCGACATCATCGACAGCAAACGGCCAAAAGCGGTGAACAGCCAGGAGAAGCCGAGCGCCATGTAAAGCCATGGCTGGGCGAGAAGGATGCAACACAGGCTGACGCCGAGATAGAAGCCCGACATGCGGCCGCGCCCTTCGGCGATCGCCGCCGCCTTTTCCGGCCTGACCTGCAGCCGCAGAATCCGGAAGGCCAGCCCCGGCATGAGGAAAAACAAAAGGCCGAGCGCCAAAGTGACCACGGCGCTCGACCACGCCAGCCATTCGCCCTGGCTGGTTGGCCACGGAAACGCAAATTCCATCTTATCCCCTCGGTAAATGGCTGTTTGAAATCGCGGCCATTCTAGCGAAGGAAAGACCGCGCGCCAGATGGCGGTGGGCAGTTTAGGGAGCATGATCCCGAAAAGTGGTTTCCGGTTTTCGGAAAAGATCATGCTCCGAAAAAGAGGCGCATCAAGAGAGCGCGAAATTGACCGCCGCCTCGGCATGGATGCGCGTGGTGTCGAAAACCGGAATGTCAAAATCGCGCGCGCCGATCAGCATGGTGATCTCGGTGCAGCCCATGATGACGCCGTCGATTTTCTCATCGCGCCGCAGGCGCGCGACTTCATCGACATAGGCCGCTTTCGACGGCGCGCTGACGATGCCCTGGCAGAGCTCGTCATAGATCACCCGATGCACCATGTCGCGCCCGGCCTGGTTCGGCACCACCGGCTGCAGCCCATATTTCTCCACCAGCCGGCCCTTGTAGAAATCCTGCTCCATGGTGAAACGCGTCGCCAGCAGCGCCGGCCGCCTGACGCCGGCGCCCTTCACCGCGACCGCCGTGGCATCGGCGATGTGGATAAGTGGAATGGACACCGCCGCCTGCACCTGGTCGGCGAGCTTGTGCATGGTGTTGGTGCAGATCAGCAGCCCCTCGGCGCCGCCCGCCGCCAGCTTGCGCGCGGCGTCCGCCAGAAGCACGCCCGCACCGTCCCAGTCGCCATGATGTTGCCGCTCTGCGATCTCGGCAAAATCGAAGGAATGGAGCAACAGCTTTGCCGAATGCAGCCCGCCCAGTCGCTCGCGCACGATCTCGTTGAGCAGGCGATAATAGATCGCCGTCGATTCCCAGCTCATGCCGCCGAGCAGGCCAAGGGTTTTCATGTGCGTCATCGCTCCGCTGACAATTCGATCAATCTCACAAAAAACTCTGCGGATCGATGTCGACCTGCACCCTGACCGAGCCGCGTTGCTTTGGCCCTTCGGCCAGCATGGTGCGGATGAAGCCTTGCATGTCGGCGCGCTTTTCACCCTGGATCAGCAGGCGAAAACGGTGGCGGCCACCAAGCAGCGACAGCGGCGCCTCGGCCGGGCCTAGCACGAACAGGTCGCTGGCCTGGGGTGCTGCGCGGCGCAAGCCGCGCGCATGGCCCTCGGCCTCCGCCCGGGTCACCGCGCTGACGATGACGCCGGCGAGCCTGCCGAAGGGCGGCAGGGCGGCCCGTTCGCGCTCAGTGATTTCGCGCTCGTAAAACGCCTCGGCATCGCCGGAGACGATTGCCCGCATCACCGGATGGTCCGGCTGAAAAGTCTGCAGCAGGCCAAGGCTCTTCTTGCCGGTGCGCCCGGCACGCCCGGTTACCTGGCTGAGCAGCTGGAAGGTGCGCTCGGCGGCGCGCGGGTCGCCATTGGCAAGACCCAGATCCGCATCAACGACGCCGACCAGCGTCATGTTCGGAAAATTGTGGCCCTTGGCGACCAGCTGTGTGCCGATGACGATGTCGGCCTCGCCATTGGCAATGGCTTCGAGCTCCAGCCGCAGCCGCCGCACGCCGCCCATCAGGTCGGACGACAAGACGATGGTGCGGGCGTCAGGGAAATGCGCCACCACCTCTTCGGCGATGCGCTCGACACCCGGCCCGCATGCAACGAGATGGTCGAGCGTTCCGCATTCCGGACAGGCCTCCGGCCGCTTCTCATTGTGCCCGCAATGATGGCAGACGAGCTGGCCGCGAAAGCGGTGCTCGACCAGCCAGGCAGAGCAGACCGGGCAGCCGAAGCGGTGGCCGCACACCCGGCACAGCGTCAGCGGCGCATAGCCGCGCCGGTTGAGGAACAGCAGCGACTGTTCTTTTTTCTCCAGCGTGCGCTGCATCTCTCCGATCAGCAGCGGCGACAGGAAGCCGCCGCGCGCCGGCGGCGCGCGCCGCATGTCGACCGTCCTAAGGTCGGGAAGGGCGGCCTCGGCAAAACGCGCCGAAAGCACCGCCCTGCTGTAGCGGCCCTGTTGTGCGTTCACCCGGCTTTCGACCGATGGCGTCGCCGACGCCAGCACCACCGGAAAGCTGCTGATATGGCCGCGCACCACCGCCATGTCGCGCGCATTGTAGAAGACGCGATCCTCCTGCTTGTAGGCAGGGTCATGTTCCTCGTCGACGACGATCAGGCCGAGCTCCTTGAACGGCAGGAACAGCGCCGAGCGCGCGCCGGCGACGACGCGCACGCCGCCTTCCGCCACTTGCCGCCAGACCTTTTCGCGCATCCTGGGCGGCAGGTCGGAATGCCACTCCGCCGGCTTGGCGCCGAAGCGCTGCTGGAAGCGCTCGAGGAAGGCATGCGTCAGCGCGATTTCCGGCAGCAGGATCAGCACCTGCTTGCCCTGGTCGAGCGCCGCCGCCACCGCTTCGAAGTAAACTTCCGTCTTGCCCGAGCCGGTGACGCCGTCGAGCAACGTGACGTTGAAAGCAGCAGCCGCGACATTGGCGCGCAGCATGGCGGCGGCATCGGCCTGGTCCGGCATCAGCTCCGGCATGGCGTAGGAGGGATCGGGCGCTGCGACCACCGGTCGCGGCGGGATCATCACCGTCTCGAACACGCCTTGCGCCTTGAGCCCCTCGATCACCGTCGACGACACGCCTGCCGCATGCGCCAGCCCGGAGCGGGTCCAGGCGAGGCCGCCTTCCGCCGTCTCCAGCACGCGGGTCCTGGCATCCGTCATCCGATCGGGCATGATTGGGGTTCGCAGCAGGCCCTCGATCGATGGTTCGGGATCGAACGCCTCCGGCGCCCTGAGCAGCATGCGCGCCACCATGCCGGGCGGTGACAGCGTGTACTGCGCCAGCCAGTCGACGAACCGGCGCATCCCGCGATCGATCGGCGGACAGTCGAAAACCTGCTCGATCGGCCGCAATTTCTTCGCGTCGACCTTTTCGACCACGCCGTCCCAGACGATGCCGGCAACCTGGCGCGGACCGAGCGGCACACGCACGATCGAGCCCGGAACCACGCGCATGCCGGCAGGCACGGCATAGGTGTAAGGTCGTTCGGCGGGCATCGGCACCAGCACCGGTGCGGCTGCGACAAAGGGCGAATCTTCGATCATCGGGCGTGACCTTGCCCCGACTTTGGTCTAGATCAAAGGGCAACCCCGAATGTGCATTGGCATGCACATGGAAATCTTTCAGGAGACCCCCATGAAATTTTTTGTCGACACCGCTGACATCAAGGACATCAAGGAACTGAACGATTTGGGGCTGCTCGACGGCGTCACCACCAATCCCTCGCTGATCCTGAAATCCGGCGGCAAGATCGCCGATGTCACCAAGCAGATCTGCGACATCGTCAAGGGCCCGGTTTCGGCCGAGGTCGTCGCCACCGAATACAAGGACATGATGGCCGAGGCCAAGATCCTGGCCAAGATCGCCGACAATATCTGCATCAAGGTGCCGCTGACGCTGGACGGCCTGCGCGCCTGCAGGACGATCCGCACCGAGATGAACCGCTTGGTCAATGTGACGCTGTGCTTCTCGGCCAACCAGGCACTGCTCGCAGCCAAGGCCGGCGCCTCGTTCATCTCGCCCTTCGTCGGCCGCGTCGACGACACCGGCGCGAACGGCATGGAGCTGATCGAGGAAATCCGTCATATCTACGACAATTATGATTTCGACACCGAAATCCTCGTCGCTTCGGTTCGCACCGTGAACCACGTCAAGCAGGCGGCCCTGATCGGCGCCGATGTCGTCACCGCGCCGGCAGCGACGCTAAAGGCGTTGGTCAAGCACCCGCTGACCGACAAGGGCCTCGAACAGTTCCTCGCCGACTGGGCCAAGACCGGCCAGAAGATCGGCTGAGATCAGGCTTCGGTATCAACGAAAAAAGGCCGGGAAACCGGCCTTTTTTGTATCTGCAAAAGTTGGAAGCGCTCAGGCTTTCTTGCCGTGTCTGACAAGATCCTGGGCGACCGACAGGCTCACCATTTCAGCCAGTTCGCGCGCGGCGCGGTTCTCGGCGTCGAGCTGCGCCCGGTAGGAAGCGAACTCCTGCGTCGGCTTGTCGAAGGATGACGGGATCGAGCGTTTGCCGGTGGCGATGACCGCACCGGTCTTGGCATCGGTCAGCACATAGTTCGCGGTCAGCGTCACCGTGCCCGCCGTCGGCTCGTCTTCATCGGTCTGAATCTGCACTTGCGCCGCCGATTCGACCAGTTCGGTGACGCCGAGATCGAGCATGTAGACCGGCGCCGGCGGCTCGCCGGCGCCCTGGCCAAAGGCAAAGATCAAATTGTTACGGACCTGCTGGGCGTAGCGGGTCTTGACCGACTTGACCGCGACCGACGCCAGTTCCGCCGAAGGGCTGAGCGTCGAACCGGCCGTCAACGGCGCGCTGGAATAGAGCGGCCTGACCGTGCAGGCCGAAACCAGCGCCAGCGAGGCGACCATGCCGTACAGCGCTGCGCGGCGCAGCAAACGCGTCGTCTTTTCCAGATTAGGCAACGACATTGACGATCCTCTGCGGCACGATGATCACCTTGCGGGGCGCCTTACCTTCCAGCGCTTTCTGCACGAAGTCGAGAGCCAGAACCGCTTTTTCGACCGCACCTTGGTCCGCGTCGCGGGCAATTGTCAAATCGCCGCGCTTCTTGCCGTTGACCTGGACCGGCAGCACGATCTCATTGTCGACGACCAGCGCCGGATCGTAGACCGGCCACGGCCGTTCGGCGACCAGATCGGTGCCACCCAACGTGTGCCAGCACTCTTCGGCCAGGTGCGGCATGACGGGCGCAACCACATGCACCAGGATCTCCACCGCCTGGCGGCAGGCGCCTTTCAGCGCCGCATCGGCCTTGCCTTCGGCAACGTCGTTGAGCGGTGGGGTCAGTGCATTGGCCAGCTCATAGATGCGGGCGATGGCGCGGTTGAAGCCGAGCTTCTCGATATCCTCGCCGATCGCCTTCAGGATCTTGTGCGCAGCCTTGGAAACGGCGCCCGCCTCGCCATCCTTTGCCGCCTGCGGCTTGACGCCATCGAGCGTCTCGGCCGCGATCGACACCAGGCGCCAGACGCGCTGAATGAAGCGATGCGCGCCGGCGGCGCCATCGTCGGTCCATTCGACGTCGCGCTCAGGCGGCGAATCCGACAGCATGAACCAGCGCGCGGTGTCGGCGCCGTAGCCGTCGGTGATGTCTTCCGGGCTCACAGTGTTCTTCTTCGACTTCGACATCTTTTCGAGCGAGCCGATCGCCGCCTCTTCGCCGGTGGCGATCTCGATGGCGCGGCGCTTGCCGCCGGCATCCTCGATCCTGACCTCCGCCGGCGACAGCCAGCGTCCATTGCTCGACGCGCCGCCGACGCGGTAGGTCTCGTGCACCACCATGCCTTGCGTGAACAGGCCCTTGAACGGCTCGGCGAGGTCGAGATGCCCGGTCTCGCGCATGGCGCGGGTGAAGAAGCGCGAATAGAGCAGATGCAGGATCGCGTGCTCGATGCCGCCAATATACTGGTCGACGGCCAGCCAGTCATCGGCAGCCTTGGGCTCGGTCGGGTCGTTGGCCCAGGGCGCGGTAAAGCGTGCGAAATACCACGACGAATCGACGAACGTGTCCATCGTGTCGGTCTCGCGCCGCGCATCCTTGCCGCATTGCGGACATTTGACATGCCGCCAGGTCGGGTGACGGTCGAGCGGATTGCCGGGACGGTCGAACTCGATGTCGTCGGGCAGCTTGACCGGCAGGTCGGCCTTCGGCACCGGCACGACGCCACAATCCTCGCAATGGATCATCGGAATCGGACAGCCCCAGTAGCGCTGGCGCGAAATGCCCCAGTCGCGCAGGCGGAAATTCACCTTGCGCTCCGCCATCGGCCGGCCGCCGATCGTCTTCTGCTCCAGCAGTTTTGCGACTTCGTCGAATGCCTGATCCGGCTTCATGCCGTCGAGGAAGCGCGAATTGATCATCACGCCGTCATCGACATAGGCCTCTTCCGTGACCTGGAAGGTCTTGGCGTCGGCATCTTCCGGCATCACCACCGGAATGACCGGCAGGCCGTATTTGTTGGCGAAATCGAGGTCGCGCTGGTCGCCCGACGGGCAGCCGAATATGGCGCCGGTGCCGTATTCCATCAAAACGAAATTGGCGACATAGACCGGCAGCGTCCACGAGTCGTCGAACGGATGGATGACACGGATGCCGGTGTCGAAGCCCTTCTTCTCGGCCGTCTCAAGCGCGGCCACCGAGGTGCCCATATGTCTGATTTCGTCGATGAACTTGGCCAGTTCGACATTGCTCTCCGCGGCCTTCCTGGCCAGCGGATGGTCGGCGGCGACAGCCATGAAGGAGGCGCCGAAGATGGTGTCGGGCCGGGTCGTGTAGACTTCCAGCTCGTTCGCGTCGCCACCAATCTTGCTAGAACTTGGCTCTGCCAGCGGCCAGCGGATCAGCAGCCCTTCCGAGCGGCCGATCCAGTTCTGCTGCATCAGCTTGACCTTTTCCGGCCACTCGCCGAGACCGTTCAGCGAATCCAGCAGGTCCTGCGCGTAGTCGGTGATCTTGAAGAACCACTGCGTCAGCTCATGCTGCTCGACCAGCGCGCCGGAACGCCAGCCGCGGCCGTCGATGACCTGCTCGTTGGCGAGCACCGTCATGTCCTCGGGGTCCCAATTGACCTTGGAGGATTTGCGCGTCACCAGCCCTTTCGCGACGAAATCGAGGAACAGCATCTGCTGGCGGTGGTAATAGTCGACGTCGCAGGTGGCGAACTCACGCGACCAATCCAGCGACAGGCCCATCATCTTGAGTTGCTCGCGCATGGCGGCGATGTTGGCGTAGGTCCATTCCTTGGGATGGACCTTGTTCTGCATGGCGGCGTTTTCGGCCGGCATGCCAAACGCGTCCCAGCCCATCGGGTGCAGCACGTTGAAACCCTTGGCCCGCTTGTAGCGCGCCACCACGTCGCCCATCGTATAGTTGCGGGTGTGGCCGATATGGATCTTCCCCGACGGATAGGGGAACATCTCCAGCACGTAGTATTTCGGCTTCGGGTCGTTGTTGTGCGCCTCGAACAGCTTCTTTTCGGCCCAGGCTTTCTGCCATTTGGGCTCTGACGCGCGCGGATTGTATCGTTCGGTTGCCATCGGATGATTTTCACTTAAAAGCAGGCGCAGACCGCCGGACAAGGCCCGGTGGCCGAGGTAAATGTCGTCGCGGTGTTCACCATGGATTGCCGGACCCGTCAACTGCGGCGAGCCGGCCAAGACGATTAAGACAGGCAGGATATAGGCATGGCCAGCGCCGTCGAACAGTTTTTCGCCGTCAAGACGAGGATCGCCACCGCCGAGCGCGAGGCCGGCCGCGACCCCGGTTCGGTGACGCTGGTTGCCGTGTCGAAGACTTTTGAGGCCGACGCCATCCGCCCGGTCATCGAAGCCGGCCAGCGCGTTTTCGGCGAGAACCGCGTGCAAGAGGCGCAGGCCAAATGGCCGGCGCTGAAAGCTGAATTCCCTGACATCGAGTTGCATGTGATCGGCCCGCTGCAGTCGAACAAGGCGAAGGAAGCCGTTGCGCTCGCCGATGTCATCGAGACGGTCGACCGCGAGAAGATCGCCACCGAGCTCGCCAAAGAGATTGCCCGGCAAGGCCGCGCACCAAAGCTCTACGTCCAGGTCAACACCGGCTCGGAGCCGCAAAAGGCCGGCATAGAGCCCCGCGACGCCGTCGCCTTCGTCGCCCGTTGCAGGGATGTCCATGGCCTCGCCATCGAAGGACTGATGTGCATCCCACCGGCGGACGAAAACCCCGGCCCGCATTTCGCCCTGCTGGAAAAGCTCGGCAAGGAGGCCGGCGTGGCAAAACTGTCGATGGGCATGTCCGGCGACTACGAGACCGCCATCGCCTTCGGCGCCACCAGCGTCCGCGTCGGCTCGGCGATTTTCGGCAGTCGGTAGTTCCGACAATTTAGCCTCGCTAACAGCAGCTTCCTTGTCGCCTCGCCATACTAGTGCTATATCTAGCCAAGCTAGCTAGGTATCTTCCAATGAACTGGCATCTGCAGGACGCAAAGAACAACCTCTCGAAGCTGGTTCAGCAAGCGCGTGAAAAAGGGCCGCAGACCATCACCTTGCGCGGAAAGCCGGCCGCTGTCGTGATGGCTGCTGAAGAATACGAGAGACTCGTCGGCTCGAAGCCTTCACTTGCAGAATACCTTCTTTCTGGTCCCGAATGGGACGACGATTTCGTCGAGGAGGTCAATCGCCGCTCCAAGGGGCCAGGCAGAGACGTGGACCTCTGATGTTTCTTTTGGATACGAATGTCGTGTCGGCTGCGCGAAAGCGCGAAGGCCCAGTGGCGGATTGGATGGTCAAGCAAGAGCGCCAGTCTCTGTTTCTGAGCGTCATCACGCTCGGTGAACTCGCACGCGGAATCGAAATGAAGCGTCGAAACGACCCCGAGACAGCAAATCATCTTGCAGCGTGGTTCCACGGTCTGCGCCACAGCTACGAAAACCGAATTCTCGGCATAGATGAGAACATCGCTGCCCAATGGGGGCGCATCTCCGCAATCCGCACACGCGGCGAAGCGGATGGGCTTATCGCCGCGACGGCGCTCTTCCACGATCTCATACTGGTCACACGCAACGTCGCCGACTTCGACGATACCGGCGTCACAATGTTCAATCCGTGGGAAGCCTGACCTGCCCGCGTTGATCAGGTGTCGGGATCGGCCGCGGGGGTTGAGCCAGTACCAGCCCATCATTGCACCACCACTAGAAACGAAACGTACCGTTCCTATTTGCTAGGCGTCATCACCAATCTGCTGGAGCCGCCACCATGCGCTACAATCAACTCGGAAATACGGGGATGTTCGTCTCCGAACTCTGCCTCGGCACCATGACCTTCGGCGCCGCCGGCGAGAATGCCCAATGGGGCCTGATCGCCAGCCTCGACCAGAAGGGCGTCAACGACATCGTCGGCCGTTCGATCGCCGCCGGCGTCAATTTCTTCGACACGGCCGACGTCTATTCCTTCGGCGACTCCGAGCGCTTGCTCGGCCAGTCGCTCAGGGATCTCGGCGTCAAGCGCTCCGACGTCGTCATCGCCACCAAGGTGCACGGCGCCATGGGCCAGGGCCCGAACGAGCGCGGCTCTTCGCGCGGCCACATCATGGACTCGGTTGAGGGCAGCCTGGAGCGGCTGCAGCTCGACCATATCGACCTCTACCAACTGCACGGCACCGACGCGGTGACACCCATCGACGAGACGCTGCGGGCGCTCGACGATCTCGTCGCCAGCGGCAAGGTGCGCTATGTCGGCGTCTCCAACTGGCAGGCCTGGCGCATCGCCAAGGCGCTGGGCCTTGCCGAGCGCAAGGGCTTTTCCCGTTTCGAGACCATCCAGTCCTATTACTCGATCGCCGGTCGCGACCTTGAGCGTGAGATCGTGCCGCTGATCAACGAGGAAAAACTTGGCCTGATGGTGTGGTCGCCGATGGCCGGCGGCCTGCTGTCCGGCAAATACGGCCCCGGCGCGCCTGGCAATGGCGAAGGCCGCCGCGCCGCCTTCAACTTCCCGCCGGTCAATGAGGACCGCGCCTGGGCCGCCGTCGCCGTCATGCGCGACATCGCCAAGAAGCATGATGTCAGCGTCGCCACGGTGGCGCTCGGCTATGTCCTGGCAAAACCCTTCGTCATGAGCGTCATCATCGGCGCCAGCCGGATGGAGCAGCTCGAACAGAACCTTGCCGCTGCCGAGGTAAAACTCGACGCCGACGATCTCGCCAAGCTGGATGAGGTCAGCGCGCTGCCGGCCGAGTATCCCGGCTGGATGCTGGAGCGTCAGGGCGTCGGCCGCCGCCCGGCGCCGTTCACGCCGAAGAAGTAAATCTGTCTCACCTAGTCTGATGCTTCGGGAGCCAGCTGGCTCCCGAATGTTTTCAGGCCATCCGAACGTTCTCGACCAGAAAGTCGAGAAAGGCCCGCACCCGCGCCGGCAAATGCCGGCCCTGTCCGACATAGACGGCGTGGGTGGGCTCCTCGTCGCCAGGGTTGAAATCCTCCAGCAGCGCCGTCAGCCGGCCCGCTGCAATGTCATCGGCCACATGCCAATGCGCCAGCCTGGCGATGCCGGCGCCGCCAACCGCCATCAGCCGCATCGACTCGCCATCGCTGACCAGCGTGTTTCCCGTGATGGGAACCATGATGGCGTTGCCGGCCGCGTCGACAAACTGCCAGCCATCGACATGCCGGACAAAACCGAAAGCCATGCGATTGTGCTTGTCGAGATCGGCCGGTATCCGCGGCGTGCCATGCGTCTTGAGGTAGGAAGGCGCTGCAACCACCGCCATCCGGCTTTGTCCGAGCTTGCGCGCCACCAGCCGCGACTCACCGAGCGGCCCGGCGCGAATAGCGACGTCGGCGCGCTCCTGCATCAGGTCGATGACGCTGTCGGTCAGCACCAGATCGACCGAAATCTCGGGATAGCGTTCGAGGAAGCGCGGCAGCAGCGGGATCAGCCGATGCACCCCGAACGGCACGTAGGAGTTGACGCGCAGCCGTCCGCGCGGCGCGGCACCCACGGCGGCCTCGCGCTCGGCCGCCGCCATGTCAGCCAGGATGCGCAGCCCGCTGTCGTAGAAGGCCGTCCCTTCCGGCGTCAGTTGCAGCTTGCGCGTCGAGCGGCTGACCAGTCGCGCACCGAGCCTTGCCTCCAGCCGTGCGATCAGCTTGCTGACCGCCGACGGCGTCATGCGTAGCGCCCGCGCCGCGGCCGAGAAGCTGCCCGCCTCGACGACGCGGACGAACACTTCGATCTCGCCGGAGCGGTTGATGTCGGGTCTGGCCATCTGTGAATCTATTTCACAGGAAATATGCCTAAGGCAAGTCTAGTTCACAAGGCACGGCGACACGATCTCTCGGGTCGGGGCGCGGGTTTGGACAGGGCGCTCGTCATTGTCGAACTGGAAACCGCCATGCCTCTCGCTCTTTATGCCCTCGCCGCCGGCGCCTTCGGCATCGGTGTCACCGAATTCGTCATCATGGGCTTGCTGATCGATGTCAGCAAAGATCTCGGCGTCTCGATCTCGGCCGCCGGCCAGCTAATTTCCGGCTATGCGCTGGGCGTCGTCATCGGCGCGCCGCTTTTGACCATCGCCACGGGCAACTGGCCGCGCAAGACCGTGCTGCTGGCGCTGATGGCGATCTTCACGCTTGGCAACCTCGCCTGTGCTTTGGCGCCCGATTATTGGACGCTGATGGGCGCCCGCATCATCACCGCCTTTGCCCACGGCACCTTCTTCGGCGTCGGCTCGGTGGTCGCCACCGGCCTGGTCGCGCCCAACAAGAAGGCCTCGGCGATCGCGCTGATGTTCACCGGCCTGACCATCGCCAACATTCTCGGCGTGCCCTTCGGCACCTGGCTCGGCCAGGCCTTCGGCTGGCGCGCCACCTTCTGGGCGGTAACCCTGGTCGGCCTGGCAGCCTTCGCTGTCATCCTGGCTCTGGTGCCGCGTAGTGAGGCCTCACCCGAAAAGACCAATTTGCGCGCCGACCTCGCCGTGCTGCGCCGCACGCCCGTCCTGCTCGGCCTCGCCACCACCGTGCTCGGCTATGCCGGCGTCTTCGCCGTCTTCACCTACATCGCCCCGCTTCTCACCGAGATCAGCGGCTTTAGGGAAACCGCCGTGTCGCCGATCCTGCTCGTCTTCGGTGGCGGTCTCATCGCCGGCAATCTGCTTGGCGGCAAGGTCGCAGACCGCTGGCTGGTGCCGGCCGTGCTCGGCAGCCTCGTGGTGCTGGCGCTGGTGCTCGCCACCATGACCTTCGCCGTCCACAGCCAGGTCTTGGCCGTCATCTATGTCGGCCTGCTCGGTGCCGCCGCTTTCGCCACCGTGGCGCCGCTGCAGATGTGGGTGCTGGAAAAGGCGCAAGGTGCGGGACAGAGCCTCGCCTCGTCCTTCAACATCGCCGCCTTCAACCTCGGCAATGCCGCCGGCGCCTGGCTCGGCGGTGCGGTGATCGCCCATGGCCTTGGCCTCGGCTCGCTGACCTGGGTCGCCGCTTTGCTGCCGGTCGCGGCACTCGGTGTCGCCACCCTGGCGCTGCGCCTCGACAGAAACGGCGGGCGATTGGCGCCGGTCGCCGTCTGCCCAAGCGCTGCGGAGTGACCGCGACTCCGAAACATCCCTGCCCGACAGAAGCCTAGACACGAACCCAACAGGAGAGACCGTTGTGACCAACAGCAGAGATCCGGTTCGCTACGCCATCATTGCCAATGCGGTCAGGCATTTGAAGCTCGTTCCCATGGCCCTGGCGGCGTCGTTGATGTTGGATCCGGCGATAGCCGGCGAAAGGCAGGCTTGGGTCGGCACCTGGCTGGCCAGTCCGCAATCGACATGGGGCGCCGATTTTGCCTTGCCGGTGAAGATACCGCCGCGGCTTGAGAACCAGACCATTCGCCAGACGGTCCGGATCAGCCTTGGTGGCGAGAAATTCCGTGTCGTCCTGTCGAACGAGTATGCCGCCACGCCGGTCCAGATCGGCGAGGCCCGTGTGGCAGTCGCCGGTGAGGGGTCGAAAATCGTCCCCGGCACCGATCGCGCGCTCACCTTTGGCGGACAGGCCAAGGCCGCAATCGCGCCGGGCACATCTTTGATCAGCGACCCGGTGGACATGCCGCTCGATGCCTTGAGCCGGCTTTCTGTCTCGGTCTATCTGCCGCAGGAAACGCGTCTCGCCACCTTTCATTGGGACGGCAAGCAGACTACCTATGTCGGCGACGGCAATCAGACGGCTTCAGATGCATTCGCGGCCACGCAGACAACTGACGCACGTATCCTGCTAAGCGAAATCCTGGTCGATGCCCCGGCAAATGACGGCGCTGTCATTGCCATCGGCGATTCGATCACCGACGGCAATGGCGCCACTTTGGATGCGGACAACCGCTGGCCCGACTTCCTGGCCGCTCGCCTCGCCCCGAAACAGGCGGCTGTGCTCAACGCCGGCATATCCGGCGCCAGGCTGCTGGACGACGCCATGGGTGTGAAGGCATCCGCTCGCTTCGATCGCGATGTCCTGGCCCAGCCCGGCGCCAAGGCGGTGATCCTGCTGATCGGCATCAATGACATCAGCTGGCCAGGCACGCCCTTCGTCCGTGAAAAATCCCTGCCCGCCTTCGAAACCTTAATAAGCGGCTACCTGCAACTCGCCGCCCAGGCCCATGCCCACAATCTCAGCATTGTCGGCGCCACGCTGACGCCCTTCGAAGGCGCGTTGAGCGGGACGCCGCTCGATACCTACTACACGCCGGAAAAGGACGCGCTGCGGCAGAAGGTCAACACCTGGGTCCGCACCAGCGGTGCCTTCGATGCCGTGGTCGATTTCGACCTCCTGCTGCGCGATCCGGAGCATCCGACACGCCTGCTGCCCGAATTCGATTCCGGTGACCATCTGCATCCGGGCGCCAAGGGAAACCAGGCCATGGCCGACGCCATCGACCTCGCCACACTGGTCAAAAACTGAGCGACGCATCCGCTGCTTCGGCTCCCACTTTGAAAGGACAATAAAATGGATTATCGACGTCTCGGCGCATCGGGCCTGAAGGTGCCCGCACTCTCCTTCGGCGCCGGCACCTTCGGCGGCTCCGGCCCGCTGTTCGGCGCCTGGGGCAACAGCGACGCCAAGGAGGCACGGCGGCTGATCGACATCTGCCTTGAGGCCGGCGTTAATCTGTTCGACACGGCGGACGTCTATTCGAATGGCGCTTCCGAAGAGGTGCTTGGCGAAGCCATCAAGGGTCGCCGCGACGCGGTTCTGATCTCGACCAAGACGTCGTTGCCGATGGGCGACGGCCCGGCTGATTACGGTTCGTCGCGCTCGCGCTTGATCAAGGCCGTGGACGCCTCCTTGAAGCGCTTGGGCACCGATTACATCGATCTTCTGCAGCTGCATGCCTTCGACGCCGGCACACCGGTCGAGGAAGTGCTGTCGACGCTGGACGATCTCGTGCGCGCCGGCAAGCTGCGCTATGTCGGCGTCTCCAACTTCTCTGGCTGGCAAGTGATGAAGTCGCTGGCCGAGGCCGACAAGCATGGCTACCCACGCTACGCCGCGCATCAGGTCTACTATTCGCTGGTCGGCCGCGACTATGAATGGGAACTGATGCCGCTCGGCCTCGACCAGGGCGTCGGCGCGCTGGTGTGGAGCCCTCTCGGCTGGGGCCGCCTGACCGGCAAGATCCGCCGTGGCCAGCCTCTGCCGGAAAGGAGCCGGCTGCACGACACGGCCGATTTCGGCCCGCCGGTCGCGGACGAACATCTCTACCGGGTGATGGATGCGCTCGATGCGGTGGCGCAAGAGACCGGCAAGACCGTGCCGCAGATCGCCATCAACTGGCTGCAGCAGCGCCCGACCGTGTCATCGGTCATCATCGGCGCCCGCAACGAGGAACAGCTGCGCCAGAACCTCGGCGCCGTCGGGTGGGTGTTGACGCCCGAGCAGGTGAAAAAGCTCGACGCCGCAAGCGAAGTTACCGCGCCCTACCCGTACTTCCCCTATCGCCGCCAGGAAGGCTTTGCCCGGCTGAATCCGTCGGCGGTGTGATCGGATCGGCTACTGAAGCCAAAGGTTCGCGGGACAGCGCCGTAGATCGCCGACCTCAACGGCTCCGAAGCCGCAGCCCTAGTGCAGCACGAACTCCCCATCCACCTTCCGCCATTCATTCGGCGCGATCAGCTTCTGATGCGTATAGCTGACCGAATGCAGCGGCCCGTCCAGCTCTGCCTTCCAGAACTCGATGAATTTGATCAGCACAGGAAACGTCGGCGCCAAATCGTAATCCTGCCAGATGAAGCTTTGCAGGAGATGCGGGTGGTCGGGAAAATGATACAGGATCTTGGCCGTGGTCAGGCCATAGCCCTTGAGCATCAGGTCCATTTCGGAATGGTCGCGCATGGCAGTACCCCTGGCCCGGTTGATTCTCCATTCCTCCCAACACCGAATTGTGCGCGCCGTTCCTTAACTGTCTATTGATTTTTCTTGATCCTGAACGGGTTTTCCGCGCGAAAACATGCAGTTAGCAGCGACCGCATCCGAGTGCTGACACAACCAGAAACAGGAACTGCGGCATCCCGCCACGCGAATCCAACGTCTAATGTTGCCGTCGGCGCGGAACTGTTAATAATGCCGCCGAATTCGCGGCTGCGTCGCCGTGATCCTGCCGGTGGTCAAGCCGGCGGCTGGTTTGGGAGGAAAGTGAAGACATGTCCGAGGTGAAGATCCACCGCGTCCAGCCGGCGTGGAAGAAGAACGCGCTGATCGACAACGACACCTACCTCAAATGGTATGCCGACAGTGTGAAAAATCCGGACAAGTTCTGGGGCAAGCACGGCAAGCGCATCGACTGGTTCAAGCCGTTCAGCAAAGTCAAGAACACCTCCTTCGACGGCAAGGTCTCGATCAAATGGTTCGAGGACGGCGAGACCAACGTCTCCTACAACTGCATCGACCGCCATCTGAAGAAGCGCGGCAACCAGACCGCCATCATCTGGGAAGGCGACAATCCCTATGACGACAAGAAGGTCACCTACAACGAGCTTTACGAGCACGTCTGCCGGCTGGCCAATGTGATGAAGAAGTACGGCGTCAAGAAAGGCGACCGCGTCACCATCTACATGCCGATGATCCCGGAAGCCGCCTATGCGATGCTGGCCTGCACGCGGATCGGTGCCATCCACTCGATCGTCTTCGGCGGCTTCTCGCCCGACGCGCTGGCCGGCCGCATCGACGACTGCAAGTCGACCTTCGTTATCACCGCCGACGAGGGTCTGCGCGGCGGCAAGCCGATCCCGCTGAAGGAAAACACCGACAAGGCGATCGAGATCGCGGCCAAGGCCGGCACCAAGGTCGAAAAGGTGGTGGTCGTGCGCCGGACCGGCGGCAAGGTCGGCTGGGTGGCCGGGCGCGATGTCTGGTACCATGACGAGATCGCCACGGTGAAAGGCGACTGCAAGCCGGAGAAGATGAAGGCCGAGGATCCGCTGTTCATCCTCTACACCTCAGGCTCGACCGGCAAGCCGAAGGGCGTGCTGCACACCACCGCCGGCTATCTCGTCTATGCCTCGATGACCCACCAATATGTCTTCGACTACCATGACGGCGATATCTACTGGTGCACCGCCGATGTCGGCTGGGTCACCGGCCACAGCTACATCGTCTATGGCCCGCTCGCCAACGGCGCTACCACGCTGATGTTCGAGGGCGTGCCGAACTACCCCTCGCAGTCGCGCTTCTGGGAAGTCATCGACAAGCACAAGGTCAACATCTTCTACACCGCGCCGACGGCACTGCGCGCGCTGATGGGTGCGGGCGACGAGCCGGTGAAGAAGACGTCGCGCAAGTCGCTGCGCGTGCTGGGCTCGGTCGGCGAGCCGATCAACCCGGAAGCCTGGCAGTGGTATTTCAACGTCGTCGGCAACGGCAAGGTGCCGATCGTCGACACCTGGTGGCAGACCGAGACCGGCGGCATCCTGATCACGCCGCTGCCCGGCGCGACCGACCTCAAGGCCGGCTCGGCGACGCGGCCTTTCTTCGGCGTCAAGCCGCAGCTGGTCGACGGCGAAGGCAAGGTGCTGGAAGGGGCGGCCGACGGCAATCTCTGCATCACCGATTCCTGGCCTGGCCAGATGCGCACAGTCTATGGCGACCATGAGCGCTTCGTGCAGACCTATTTCTCCACCTATAAGGGAAAATATTTTACTGGCGACGGCTGCCGCCGCGACGCCGACGGTTATTATTGGATCACCGGCCGCGTCGACGACGTCATCAACGTCTCCGGCCACCGCATGGGCACGGCGGAAGTCGAATCGGCACTAGTCAGCCACGACAAGGTTTCCGAGGCCGCCGTCGTCGGCTATCCCCATGACATCAAGGGCCAGGGCATCTACAGCTACGTCACCTTGATGAAGGGCGTCGAACCGACCGAAGAGCTGCGCAAGGAGCTTGTCGCCCATGTCCGCAAGGAGATCGGCGCCATCGCCACGCCCGACAAGATCCAGTTCGCGCCCGGCCTGCCGAAAACGCGCTCCGGCAAGATCATGCGCCGCATCCTGCGCAAGATCGCCGAGGACGATTTTTCCGCGCTCGGCGACACCTCGACCCTGGCCGATCCAGCCGTGGTCGACGACCTCATCGCCAACCGCCAGAACAAGAAGGGCTGACGATCATTCGGCCCCAGGTTTGTCAGGACACGATTGGCGAGACGCGAAATGGCTGAGCTTGGCTCCGTCATCGAACTCTGGCGCTATCCCGCGAGCTCGCTCGCCGGCGAACGCCGCGACGCCATTTCGGTCGGTGTCGAGACCATCGACGGCGACCGGCTGTTCGGTCTCGTCGACACCGCCGACAACGAGATTGCGCGGCCTGACCGCGACGCGAAATGGCACAAGGTGCCGCGCATCCGCACAAGGCTGAGCAACGACCGGGAGCTGGAAATCGCCGTTCCCGACGGCGGCTGGCTGGCAGCACCTGGCGTCGAATGCGACCGCGCCGTCTCGGCCTATCTCGGCTTCGCCGCCTCGATCCGGCCGTTCAGCCAGGACAACGCGCGCAACTATACCGGCCCGCTGACCGCCGAGCGTTACCGCAAGGCGCCGATCCATCTCTTGACCACCGCATCGCTGGCGCGGCTGAAGGCGCTGCACCCGGAAGGCGTTCCCGATCCGCGCCGCTTCCGCCCCAACATCGTCGTCGACATGGCGGCGGTCGAAGGTTCGTTTCCCGAGACCGAATGGATCGGCCGCAAGCTCGCCATCGGCGATCTCATGCTGACCATTTCCGCGCCATGCCGCCGCTGCGGCTTCACCATCATCAGCCAGGACGGCTTCGACCACGATCCCGGCATCCTGCGCAATCTGGTCCGCCACAACGCCCACAATCTCGGTGTCTATTGCACGGTCGACCGGCCCGCCAGCGTCGAGATCGGCGCGCCGATGCGGTTCGTCTAGGCCCTCAACAGCGCGAAGCGGGTAGACCAAATACCTTGGAAATTGGCCTAACCTTCGCGCGAAGGCGCGGGGGTTTCGCTCCCGGATCAGACATCGCTACCGATACAGATCCGCCCGTGTCGGCGGCAGCCCGCTCGGGCCTCGCGCGCGCTTGGTGACGACGGTCTGGAAAATCTGCGCCGAAGCGCGCTCGAAGGTGATCGAACAGCCGGTGAGATAGAGCAGCCACAGCCGCGCCCTGGCCTCGCCGACCTCGGCGACCGCCGCGTCGAAGCGGGCCTGCAGCCGCTCGGCCCACAGCCGGCAGGTGCGCGCATAGTGCTCGCGCAAATTCTCGACGTCGTAGACGAGGAAGCCATGCGCCTCGAAATTGCCCAGCGTCATGCCGATCGTGTCGAGCTCGCCGCCGGGAAAAATGTATTTGAGCAGCGCCTTGAACTCCGGCCCCTTGCGCAGGGTCTTCTTCAAGTCGCCCTTGCTGCGCCTGGTGATGGCGTGGTGCAGATAGATGCCGCCCGGATTGAGCAGGCGATGGATGGTCTTGAAATAGGTGGCGTGGTTGGCGAGCCCGAGATGCTCGAACATGCCGATCGACGATATCTTGTCGAAGGTGCCGGTGAGTTCAGCATAGGATTTGATCTCGATGGTGATGCGGTCTTCCAGTCCCTCGGCGCGGATCCGCTCGCGGGCGAGGTCGGTCTGCGCCTGCGACAGCGACACGCCATGACCGATGACGCCGTAATTCTTCGCCGCATGGATCAGCATGGCGCCCCAGCCGCAGCCGATGTCGAGCAGGCTTTCACCCGGCTTCAGCCGGAGCTTCCGGCAGATGTGGTCGAGCTTGTCGGCCTGCGCCTGGTCGATTCCGTTGGCGAAATCCGTGAAATAGCCGCAGCTGTAAACCATGCGCTCGTCGAGGAAGAGCCGGTAGAAGGCATTCGAAATGTCATAGTGATGCTGGATTGCTTCCTGGCTCGAACCGCTGACATAGGGATTGCGCCCCGACAGATCGGTGCGCGCGCTCATCTGCTTGCGTGACAAAAGTACGGCAGGCAGGTCACGCAGGATCGCCAGCTTCGGCAGCGACTTGATCTTGGTCCTGAGCTTGCCTTGCGACGGCAGGGCGTAGAAATCGAAAATCGTCCCGTCTTCGATGTCTATGGTCTTGGAAATCCACATCTCGATCAGCGTCGACAAGGATGGCCGCTTCACCACCTGCCAGACAATGTCCTGGTCGTTGATGGTGAGCACCGGACCGCTGGCGGGACCGATCCGCTCGCCGGTCCACAGCCTGACGGCAAAACCCGGCTTCAGCGTTTCGATCACCGTTCGAACGATCCGAGCGGCCTTCTCGGCTGCCTCCATGCCTTCCTCCGAATGCTGGTCCCCCGGCAGGAGTTTGCCCGCCCGGCCGGCCGACCGCAACCCGCCGCGCGTGGAAGCCGGGCTGCCCGTCCTATTTCAGACAGACACCTTGTCTTTTGCTGCAACGCACCCCATCATGAGGACGTGTTCAACAAATCGAAAGGAGGTGATCCGATGTCGAGTGATTTCGTTTTCCAGAACGTGGCCTCAGCGGATTGCACTTTCGGGAAGCAGTCTTCCCGTTAAGGCGCGAGAAGCGCGGTGGGTGACTTCGGTCGCCGCCATCGGCCGCGCCATGGACGGAAACACGGAAGGCCGCCGGCTTCATCAAGAAGCGGCGGCCTTTTCCTTTTGGGCCTGAGAGACGGCTAATTGGTCAGCGCCAAATTCTCGATGTTGCGGGCAATGGTCTGGAAGGCATCGTTGAGTTCTGTGCCGGTGGCAACCTGGTAGAAATGCTTGATGCTGCCGGTGTCCGGGCTGGCGCAGTCCTGCAAGGTGGTCTTGGCATTCTTCTCGGTGAGATTGAAGCCGATGGTGAAGATCTCGATACCCTTGTTGCGCATTGCGCCGCACAAGGTCTTGGCTGCCGTGCGGGTCGGTTCCTTGCCGGCGTCGTTATAGACCTGGTCGACGCTGCTGGCGTCGAAATAGGACAGGTTGAACTCGCCGTCGGTCATCAGGATCGCAAATTTGGCGACCTTCTTCGGGTCCATTTTGGCCGGCCGCTGCGAGGCCTTCATCACACTGCCCCAGTTTTCAGACAGCATGTACCAGGCCCACTGCACGCCGATATGGCCGGCCGTGCCGCCCGAAGCGGCAAAATTCTTGATCACGGTCTTGAGCGCGTTGGCGTCGGCCGTCAGCGGCATCAGCGCTGCGGCCGGGCAGGCCGCCGTGTTGGTGTTTTGCGCGAAGCCCGACAGGAAATAGTCGCGATTGACCATGCCGACATCGGGACCCGCATCCGTGTATTGATTGGCGCCCTTGCGCTCGGTTGCACAGTTGTCCGGACGCGTCGATGACGAGACGGCTTGCGGGTCTTCATTGCCGGGCGCCTGCTTGCGCTGGCTGGACTTGGTTTCGACAAACACGCTGCTGGCAGCAAGCGCGCCGGCATTGACCGAATTGGCGTAGGGCACGATGGCGACGCGCACCCGCGGCTTGGACAAGTCCTGACCGGTCAGGAAGGCATCGACGGCATTGCTTGCCGCCGTCTTCAAATCCTTGATCTTCTGACCGGCCATCGAACCGGTGACGTCGAGCATCATCGAAACCTCGATGGTCTTGTCGGAATAGAGCGCCGTGGTCGAGGCGCCGACGCGCTGCATGTCGCCGACGCTGAACAGCGGAAAGTAAAGCCCGACATCGACATGGGCGTCGGCCTTGACCGTATTGGCGGTCCTGTCGACGGTCAGCTTGTCGAGAACGATCTGGTTGGCCTGCAATATGCCGGCCATGCTGTTGGCGTCGAGAAAGGCTTGCACCGACTTGTTGGCGTCGACTTCCCTGATAACCCCGGTGGTCAGGTCGCGCGCGGTCGAGGTGACAGCGGCATCGACCACGCCCTGCAGGCTCGATTTGGCGTTGTAAATCTGAGAGATGTTGACAGCAAAGCCGACGCTGAGCGCCAAGACCGAGGCGGCAAGGCCGAACAGCACCGCGAAACTTCCACTGCGATCCCTGGCGAAAACGCCAGCCGCGTGAATAAGACCCCCGTAATTCCGCATCCTTCAGCCTCCGCTCGCCTCGGCCTCGTCGCCGCAGGAAGGCCAATGCAGGATTCCGGCCGGATCGCGCGGCCACCTGCGCGCAAGCCCCCCGCCATCGTTCAAGCTGTTGTTTTTGCTGAGTTCGGCCTCGTCGCAAGGTGAACGAGCGGTAAACAAAAATTCACGGCAGCCCCTTCGTTTACGAAGTACTCACCATGATCTGTCGCAGGGCGAATCCCGGTCCCGATCCGGCACAGATGTCCGAAAGATGCAGTGTGTCGAAGCGGATCAGAATCCCTGCCGCGAACCGCTCTACGCGAGCATGCGCGCGCTGATGGTCTTGTCGACGCCGTGATAGGGCGGGTTGAACAGTTTGCCCTCCTGCTCATGGGTCCAGACCTTGAACAGGCCGAGCCGATGTGGGCCGAAACTGTGCAGCAGCGGCACATCCGTCGCGTCGCGGCCCCGTGCGATGACGACGCGGCCGATCCTCGGCCGGTTGTGGCGGGGGTCGAACGTGTACCATTTGCCGTCCAGGAAGACTTCCAGCCAGGCGGAGAAATCCATCGGCGCCGGATCGACCGGCACGCCGATGTCGCCGAGATAGCCGTTCACATAGCGGGCCGGGATGTTCATGCAGCGGCAGAGCGTGATCGCCAGATGGGCAAAGTCGCGGCACACACCAACGCGCTCCTCATGTGCCTGCGCGGCGGTCCGCGTCGGCCGCGCATAGCCGTAGCCGAAAGACAGCCGGCTGTGGACATAGTCGACGATCGCCTGCACCCGCGCCCAGCCAGATGGAACATGCCCGAAAAGCTGCCAGGCCAGGCCGCCGAGATGATCGGTTTCGCAATAGCGGCTGCCGAGGAGATAGCCGAGCACATCGTCCGGCAGTTCCGCCACCGGCATTTCTTTGGCCAGCGTGTTGACCTCATCCGGCTCGCCACTGTCCTCGACGGTTGCGTCGTAGAGGATGCGGAAATTGCCGGCGGGAGCGACAAAGCGGCGGCAGGCATTGCCGAACAGGTCGTGATAGACCTTGCTCGGCACCGAAGGCGAGGTCAGCACGCGCGTCTGCCGCTTGATGTCGGCCTGGCGATCCCTGTGGATTTCGAGCAGCGAGATGACCGGCGTGGCATCGGTGCATTCAATGGCGATTTCGTAGCCGAGCCTGATCAGCATGGCGTTTCCCCCGTCATTTCTTATGGAAGACAGTTTGGTTTAAACGCCAGAAGCAGGATCATGGTTCCCTGGAATTGTCGAAAAGACCCGCCCGCGCCTTCCCAGGCAGGCGCCGTGGCGTTACGGTCGAACGACATGTTTTGACCCTCCCGAAACGCTCCCGAAAACCCTTTGGAAAATCAGATGTTTGCAGGCAGAAAATTCGCCGCCTTCCTCTTCGATATGGACGGCACGATGCTCAATTCGATTGCTTCGGCCGAGCGCGTCTGGGCGGCGTGGGCGCGTAAGCACGGCCTCGACGTCGAAGCCTTCCTGCCGACGATCCATGGCGTACGCGCGGTCGAGACCATCACCAGGCTGGCGCTTCCCGGCGTCGACCCGGTGCACGAGGCGCTGGTGCTGTTGCAGGCCGAGTCGGACGATGTCGAAGGCGTGCTGCCGATCGCCGGCGCCGTGCCATTCCTCAACGCGCTGCCGCCCGAGCGCTGGGCGATCGTCACCTCGGCGCCGCGTCCGCTGGCGCTGTTGCGCATGCAGGCGGCCGGCATCCCGGTTCCCGCCTTGATGGTCGCGGGCGAGGACGTGTCGCACGGCAAGCCGGCGCCCGACTGTTTTCTGCTGGCGGCAAAACGGCTCGGCGTCGACATCGGTGACTGCCTGGTCTTCGAGGATGCCCCGGCCGGCATCGCGGCGGCGGAGGCAGCAGGAGCATCGGTGATGGTGATCAGCGCCACCCACCAGCATCCAATGGCGACGCCGCACACCGCGATTGCCGGCTACGACACCATCTCCGTTGCCATCGATGACAACGGCTGGATGACGCTGGAGGCGCAGCGCAGCGCGGCCTAAAGCAATTCCAGGACAAGTGTGAAACGGTTTTCCGTCCGGAATTGCGTCAAAAAAGAGATCGTTAGCGGCTAAAAATCGGTTGCCAGGCCCTTCACCTCCCAGTCGCCGTAGCGGCCGGGTTCGTTTCCGCCACGGCCGCCGATTTCCTTCGGCAGCACCGCTTCCTTCTGGCGATACTCCTCACGGCGCGCCTTGGCTTCGGCCAGCGCGCGGCTGGCGGCCGGCGTCAGGTCCTTCT
The DNA here is from genome assembly GCF_013520985.1 of Mesorhizobium neociceri. Lineage (GTDB taxonomy): Bacteria > Pseudomonadota > Alphaproteobacteria > Rhizobiales > Rhizobiaceae > Mesorhizobium > Mesorhizobium neociceri. The sequence continues at coordinate 84,021 of NZ_JACDTY010000024.1, forward strand.
GCGGCGCACCGGCATCCCGGTCGGCATCGGCTTTGCTGGTTTCGTCGGTCATGCGATAGTCCCGGCGGATTGAAACGAACGGTGGCGTTTCCCATCATATAGCGATGATGACACCCGGATCGACCCCTTTTTACCACGGCCGCAAACGGAGCAAACGATGAGCACGCTACGCACCGCCATGCTGCTGGCCGCGATGACGGCGCTGTTTATGGGCGTCGGCTTTCTGATCGGCGGCACTGGCGGCATGATGATCGCCTTTGTGGTCGCCGCCGGCACCAATCTGTTCAGCTACTGGAACGCCGACAAGATGGTGCTGTCGATGAACCACGCCGTCGAAGTCGACGCCAGGAATGCGCCCGAATTTTACGCCATCGTCGAGGCGCTGGCCAAGCAGGCCGGCCTGCCGATGCCGAAGACCTATCTGATCGACAACCCACAGCCGAACGCCTTCGCCACCGGCCGCAACCCCGAAAACGCCGCCGTGGCGGCCTCGACCGGCCTGCTGGAGCGCCTCTCGCATGAGGAGGTGGCGGCCGTCATGGCACATGAGCTCGCCCATATCCAGCACCGCGACACGCTGACCATGACCATCGTCGCGACACTCGCCGGCGCCATCTCCATGCTCGGCAATTTCGCCTTCTTCTTCGGCGGCAGCCGCGACAACAACAATCCGTTCGGCTTTGTCGGCGTGCTGGTGGCGATGCTGGTGGCGCCGTTCGCCGCCATGATCGTGCAGATGGCGGTCAGCCGCACACGCGAATACGAGGCCGACCGGCGCGGCGCCGAAATCGTTGGAAATCCGCTTTGGCTGGCATCAGCGCTTGACAAGATCGCCCGCGGCGCCGAACGCATCCGCAACCCGGATGCTGAGCGCAACCCTGCGACTGCGCATCTGTTCATCATCAATCCCCTTCACGGCGAGCGCATGGACAGCCTGTTTTCGACCCACCCGAACACCGACAACCGGATCGCCGCGCTACAGGCGATGGCGCGCGACATGGCAGGCCGCTCCAGCCAGCCCGTACCGCGCCAGGCGCCGACGCCGGAGCCCACCGAAGAATTGCAAGCCGATGGCCAGCAAGGCCCATGGGGCAAGCCGGCGCAGCCCGAGCCGCCGGCTGAGTCGGCCAAGCCAAAATCCAATCCGTGGGGCCGCAACCCGACCGGACCCAAAGGTCCGTGGTCGTGAGCGAAGCCAGAGGCCGGCCCGCACACTCAGGCAATCGCGAAAACAGCTCGGACGAATCCGTCGCCGGCCTCGCCGCGCGCAAGGCGGCGACGCGGCTGCTGGCCGCCGTCATCGATGCGAGGACGCCGCTCGACGGGCTGACAGATCACGAGAACGGCCATCCGCAATACAAGGCGCTCGACCTGCGCGACCGCGGCCTGGTGCGCGCCATACTGGTGACCGCGCTGCGCTACCGCATGACCATTGCCGGGCTCCTCGCCCGCCGCCTCGAAAAGCCGCTGCCGCCCAACGCCACGGCTCTGTCGCACATATTGCATGTCGCGGCGGCGCAGATACTGTTCCTCGACATCCCCGACAGCGCCGCCGTCGATTTGGCTGTGACCCACGCCAAGTCCGACCCGCGCACGCAGCGCTTTTCCGGCCTCGTCAACGGCGTTCTGCGCACACTGGCGCGGGCCAAGGACACGGAGCTGCCGGCAGCACTTGCCGCCACCGACGAAGCGCCAAAGTGGTTCACCGACCGGTTGAAGGCCGCCTTTGGCGCCGACAAGACGACGCAGATTCTTGCCGCTCACCGGATCGAGACGCCAGTCGACTTCACGGTCAAGGCCGATCCCGAACTCTGGGCCGAAAAGCTCGGCGGAATCGTGCTGCCGACCGGCACGATCCGGGTGGAAAAGCTCAGCGCCTCCGTCACCGAACTGCCCGGCTTCGGTGAAGGCGCCTGGTGGGTCCAGGACGCCGCCGCCAGTTTTCCAGCGCGGCTGTTCGGCGATGTCAAAGGATTGCGCGTCGCCGACCTCTGCGCCGCCCCGGGCGGCAAGACCGCCCAGCTGATCCTTGCCGGCGCAAAAGTCACCGCCGTGGACACCTCGAAAAACCGGCTGGCGCGGCTGACGCAAAATCTCGAGCGGCTCGGCCTGTCCGCCGAAATCGTCCAGGCCGATCTGCTGAAATACCAGCCAACAGAGCTGTTCGACGCCGTGCTGCTCGACGCGCCCTGCTCTTCCACCGGCACGGTGCGACGCCACCCCGACGTGCCGTGGACGAAAACAATGGCTGACGTCGAAAAGCTTGCCGACCTGCAGGCAAAGCTGCTCGCCCGCGCCGTTACTTTGGTCAAACCGGGCGGTCGGATTGTTTTTTCCAACTGTTCGCTCGACCCGATCGAAGGCGAGGATCTCTACCGCGCCTTTCTGGCCGCGGACAAAAACATCGCTGACGATCCGTTGCAGCCGGGCGAAATCGCCGGCTTCGATGCCTTCCTGACCAGCCAAGGCACGCTACGCACCACACCAGCCGATCTCGATCTCGGCTCGCTCGGAATTTCCGGCCTCGACGGCTTCTTCGCCGCCCGCATGCGGCGTGTCTAGCGCCGAAGGCGGGCTGAGATTCAGGTCAGGCCGCGTCGAAAATGGCGGCTTCCGAGAACCGGAGCGGAGCGTACTCAAGTACGTGTTGGGGTGGACGGCCCCCGACGGCATCGCAATGTGCCAGAATGAGGTCGTTGCAAATCTCAATCAAGGAGACCGTCCGTGGATAAGATTATTCG
>NZ_JACDTY010000025.1 GCF_013520985.1 Mesorhizobium neociceri
CCCAACGACCGGGTTTTAGGAGCCGGCCCCGTCCCCGGGCCGGCTCCACTGTTTTGGGAACCGCGTTAGTCCGGCAGGCCCGCCTTGCGGAGGCCCTCGATATATCTGCTGCGATCGTCCGGTCGATAAAACGGCGGCAGCACCTCGGCGAGATTCGAAAGCCGCAGCAACGGATCGAACGCGCAGATCCGGGCCACCATTTGCTGCGCTTCCGATAGGCGCCCGGCAAGGGCATGACCCGCCGCCATTACCCGCATCGCGCTCACGTAGTTCGGCTGGTGCCGCAGCGACTTTCCCGCCCAAGCGACAGCTTCATCGTAGTGGCGGGCACAAAAATAAGCGAGCCCGGTGTTGAACTGCCATGCGAACAGGCGTGGATCCAATGGGCTTAGGCGCATGGCAAGCGCGGCGTGCTCGACGGCCTTGCCTGGCTCGCCCAAGCACGCCCTCACCCAGCTGCTGACGCCCAAAGCAGCGGCCAAGTTCGGGTTGAGAGCGAGCGCGCGATCGATGCAAGCCGCACTGTCATCAAGGTCGCCGCCTACGTAGCCGAGGACGTATCCGCCGTAGGAAAGCGCAATCGCATCGTCCCTTCCGAGTTCGACCGCTCTCCTGGCCAGTCGAGTAGCCTCGGCAATCTCTTCCGCGCGGTCGACCATCCAGCCGTTGCTTTTTCGGGTAGCGTAGCACCGCGCCGCCCGCGCATGGGCTATCGCGAACTCCGGGTCACGGTCGATCGCCTTCATGAAGAGGCGCAAGGCATCGTCAGTGGCCGATCTACTAGTGATCGTTCGGTCAAAGGCCGCGAGCCCGCGGAGATAGTAGTCGTAGGCGTCGAGGCTTTCCGTCGGCTTGCGTTTGGCACGCTCGATCTCAGCTTCCTCCACCTTCGGCGTGATTGCGCCGACGATGCTCGATGCGATCTGGTCCTGCAGATCGAACATTTCGGCGAGCGTTCCGTCAAAACGATCGGCCCAGAGATAGGCTCCGGTCGAGGTGTCTATGAGCTGCCCGGCTATGCGCAGGCGGTCACCCGCTCGGCGCACGCTGCCCTCGACCACATAGCGCACGCCCAGCTCGCGCCCCACCTGCTTTATGTCTATGGACCGTCCCTTGTAGGTAAAACTCGAATTCCGTGCGACCACAAACAGGTGGCGGAAGTGGGCCAGAGCGGTGACAATGTCTTCCACCATACCGTCGGCAAAATATTCCTGTTCTATATCACCGCTTAAATTCTGAAACGGCAGCACCGCAATCGATGGCTGGTCGTCGTGCCTCATTGGGACTGCCAGCGCTGGCACCGCGACGCCAGAGCTTGGCTCCGGGCGCTGGTGTCCAGTTCGTTCGCGGGACCGCAGAGAAATCGCCAGTGAGCTTGTCTGCGCCTCCGGCTCCGCATCCAGCTGCTTTTTCAGAACATTCCGACAGAGCTCGAACTGGCGCAAGGCCACGTTTTCTTGACCTCGATGAGCATAGATCCGGATCAGCGCCCGATGGGCGGCCTCCGCGGCAGGATCTGAGGCGAGCAATCTCTCCGCGAGCCCTTCGCAGGCAACCTCTTCCGTTGAGCCGGGTGTAGGCAGCGCCAGGCTCAGCCGATCGACCAACTGCAGCGCCTTGCGCTGATACCTGTCCAGATAGGGTCCAAACCACTCATCCAGTTCCTCAGGAATGGTTTCCCCTGCAAGTACCCCACCGCGGTAGAGGTCCGCGGCGAAGGCGAGATCAGCCGCTCGGCCCTCCTCAAACTTCCGGTCGAAGATCGAAATATCGGTTTCATCCGGACCGGCAATCAGCGCGACTGCTTCCTGATTCCCATCGATGTAGAGGGTTGCATCCCTGCTGGTCGGGAACGAGCGCCGGATATCGACCAGGGCTTGCCGCAAGCTATTACGAGCCTGGCCATTGCTTCGTCCCGGCCAAAAGGCCTCGGAAAGTTGCTCGCGACGATGGCCGCGGCGACCCGCGAGGACCAGGGCGGCAAAAAGAAGCGAAGTCTTGCGCGTAGCGAAATGGACAGGCCTGCGCTCCGGGGAAGTAACCTCGAGGCCGCCCAGCAACCTGATGCGCACAGATCGTCTCCAGACTTTGATCGCCGCGGCAGAATAGCATTTCGACGGATGGATTTAACATCGATTTAACGCCAGCTCGTCGGGCGTTTCCATTTTTTTAACGCTCAGCCGAACAGCCCAAAAAAACCTGCGTGGCACCCTCCCGCTCGCAAATCTCGAAATGGGAGACCAAAATGGCTGACACGGAAACTCGCACCGGCCGCAACGTGTCGAAAAGACACTTGTTTGGATTTGGCAGGAAAAGCCTCGCAATATTGATCGCCACCTTCAGCGGATGGCGGCGAACCATCGCAAGACGCAGGGCGCTGACCGGTTTGACGCCCGACCAGTTGAAGGACATCGGTCATCCCGAGGCCCATCGACCCGTGCTCGACATCAAGGCAGGCCTGATCACGAACTTGATGTCGATGAGGTAGTTGCCGAACCACGCCCATCCGTTCATCTCGGCGGGCTCCCTACCGGCAGCCCGTTGGTGGATCGCCGCTACGCCTTCTTCAGTCCGGCCTTGAACCGCTTGCCGTTGGCGACATAGTGCGCGGCAGAGGCGTGCAGCCTGGCGATTGCGGCGTCGTCCAGCGTCCTGATCACTCGCGCGGGCGAGCCGACGATCAGTGAGTTGTCGGGAAATTCCTTGCCTTCGGTAACCAGCGCGCCGGCGCCGACCAGTGAGTTCTTGCCGATCCTGGCGCCGTTCAGCACGATGGCGCCCATACCGATCAGGCTGTTGTCGCCGATCGTGCAGCCATGCAGCAAAGCCCGGTGGCCGATGGTGCAGCCCTGCCCGGTCGTCAGCGGAAAGCCGGGGTCGGTGTGCATCACCGTGTGTTCCTGAACATTGCTGTCGGCGCCGATGACGATTGGCTCATTGTCACCACGGATAACCACGCCAAACCAGAAGCCGGCATTGCGGCCGACGTTGATGTCGCCGATCAACGTGGCGTCCGGCGCGATCCAGTTGCTGTCGGCATCCTCGAAACGGGGCGCCTTTCCGTCGATCGCATAGGTCGGCATTTTAGTCTCCGATTCGTCTCAGTCCGGGACGAACCCTAAAACAATCCTGGGAAAACCGCGTGGCGGTTTTTCCTAGGGAAAACCGCGTAACGGTTTTCAGCTCAAGACAAATACCGGGCCAGCGATTCCACCAAAAGCTGAGCCGCTCCGGGAGAGCCGACGCCCCAGGAGGCAATGGCGATCAGCACGATGCCCAGCGCCAGCGCCCAGGCCATCACGGTGCAGCCGCAGGACATCAGCATCAGCGTCGAAATGCGGCCTTCCCGCCGCGCATCCAGCGCATCGTTGGCGAGCATGAACGGCCCGGCGCAAGCGGTGGCGGCCAGCGAGCGCAGGATATGCGATGGCGACACGTAGGGGTCTGCAAACGCAAGCCGGCGGCCCGCCACGAGTTCCATCACGGACCCAGTGAGCCCGCAGGCGGTGAGCCCGACGGCAAAAGCGAAGAGAACGGGCATCAGCAGGCTCATCTTTACCTTCCGTTTACCATGAAATCGCACAGTCGCGTCCGACAGCCGCGCTGCAAGAGCCATGCCGCGGCATGTGTGCCGTCCAAGGACAGGAGCGGCCGTTGTGGGGATTGCGATGAAGCAGGCAGCCGTCGAAGAATTCAACGTCGTCGATTCCGTGCTGATGAAGCGGGTGTTTTATGCCTTTGCGGCGCTTGCGCTGCTGTCGCTGGCGATCAGCCTTGGCGGAAAATGGTTCGGCCGCTCGATCGCCATGGCCGGCTACACCGACGACACCACGATCCAACGGGTGGTGATCGGCAACAATGTCATTGCCGTGCCTGCCAACGCCATCCGCTTCCTGCAGGCGCGCCGCGACGGCATCGCTTCGCGCCTCGACCTCTATCTGCGCTATCCCCAGATGGAGGGTTACAGCGAAGCCGCCCGCGATGATTTCAACCACACGGGAACGGCCAAAAACATCATCTTCCTGTCGTTCGAGCCGCAGATGATGTCGCGCGACATGAGCGGCCGTTTCGCGCCGATCTACAGCGCGCTGATCAGCCAGCCCGGAACCCCCGGCCCGGGCGGCACGATGATTTACGGTTTCAACGAAAAATCGGGCTATCTCAACGAGGTGCTTGCGGTTGCCGGCCGCCCCGGCAAGGACCCGTTCGTCGCCCGCTGCCTGAGCGGACCGAGTGCCGAGGAATCGTTGGCGCCCTGCGAGCGTGACATCCAGGTCGGCGATAGCCTCAGCCTGACCTACCGCTTTCCCCGCGAATTTCTGGGCAATTGGCCGGCGCTCGACGCGGCAATCATCGCCGAGGCCACACGCGTCCTCAAGGCAGCGAGATAGCTGCCCGAATTCGTTGCATATTTTCTGAATGTGAAAGGCTGCCGGCCTGCACTATGGCAGGTCCGGTCAGCCGCAAAGCCCTGGCTCAGGCCAGATCGATGTCTAGGATCGCCATCGAGAAATTATAGTCGCCGTCGTCCTCGTCCTTGAAGACGATGCCGAGGAACTCGTCGCCGACATAGACCTCGGCCGAATCTTCCTTGCGCGGCCGCGCCTTCACTTCGAGTTTGGGATTCTGGAAGACGCGCTTGAAATAGGCGTCCAGCTTTCTGATTTCGTCCGGCTTCAAAAGTCTTCTCCGATCGTCGGGCTTGCTCGTTGGAACGCGCTTCTGGCACGTCGACAATGGCGATGTAAAGGCAAGCCGGCTGGATAGAACGAGAACTTAAGCGGCAACAGCGCCGGCAGCCGGACTTCAGCCCAGCACACCGGATCGTGCAGATCAGATGTCGAAGCTGACGACCTGGTCCATCGACTGCGACGGCAAAAGCTGGTCCATCTGGCGTGAAGGCTGGTCGCAGCCGGTCTCGCCGACGACGCGGGCCGGCACACCTGCAACCGTCTTGTTGTGGGGCACCGGCGACAGCACCACCGAGCCTGCCGCGATCTTCGAGCAATGGCCGACCTCGATATTGCCGAGGATCTTGGCGCCGGCGCCGATCAGCACGCCGTAGCGAATCTTCGGGTGACGGTCGCCGCCGGCCTTGCCGGTGCCGCCCAGCGTCACACCGTGCAGGATCGACACATCGTCCTCGATCACAGCCGTCTCGCCGACGACGAGGCCGGTGGCGTGGTCGATGAAGATGCCCTTGCCGATACGGGCGGCCGGGTTGATGTCGGTCTGGAACACGGAGGACGAGCGGCTCTGCAGATAGAGCGCGAAATCCTTGCGGCCCTGGTTCCACAGCCAATGCGCCAGCCTGTGCGTCTGGATGGCATGGAAACCCTTGAAATAGAGCACCGGCATGATGAAGCGGTCGCAGGCCGGATCGCGATCGTAATAGGCCTGGATGTCGACACGCACGGTGGACGACCATTCCTTGTCGTCGGCCAGCATCGACTTGAAGGTCTGGCGGATGAGATCGGAACCAATGTCCTGATGGGCGAGCCGCTCGGCGATCCGGTGGATGACCGCTTCTTCCAGGCTCTCCTGGTTGAGGATGGTCGAATAGAGGAACGCCGCCAGAAGCGGGTCGCGGTTGACCGCTTCCATCGCCTCGTCGCGGATCGAGCGCCAGATCGGATCGACCGGCTGCACCATTGTAGGGCGGGCAATCGTAATGCTGTTCATCGACGTCTCCGGCCTGCCGGCTGTTGTCCGGCCGCACATATAGGCCAGATCATAGCACGATTGAACTCAATTTTCCTTAGTGCTTCATCAAATGGATTTGGTTCACGCAGATTCAAGCCGCCATGGAAAACGAACCCTTGATCACCGCCCGCTAGAAAACGGGCCGGCAGACCCGCGCGACGCCGATGACGCCGCGCTGTGGGCGTTCAGGTCGGCAGCGGTTTTCCAGCCTGTTCCGCCACCATGTATTCGGCATACCAGTCGGGCCAGTTCACATCATGCTGTCCGCCGGTCCGCTTCTCGTGCTCGCCATGTGCCGCCGCCGCGCGCCGCAGCGCCGCGGCAAGTTCGCCAGACGAGGTGAATATCGTGTCGCCGGCATCCACGCGCCCCGGCAATCGCTGGGTGATCTCCTGCAGGATGAAGCTGTTGCCGTCCGGATCGCTGAACGTGACATAGGAGGAATAGCTGCGCCCATCCGGATGCCTGCAGCTGACCGGCGGCTGCCCAGGGCCTGTACGGTGGAACACCTCGCTCGCCTCGACGCCGCGCGCCACGAGTTCGGCATGCGCCGCCACGATATCGGATACGACGAGATAAAGCCCCTTGGCCGAGCCCGGCGCGGCTGTCGTCAGGCCCTTGCCGAAGTGGATCGAGCATGGCGAACCCGGCGGCGTGAACTGCACGACCCGAAACGCTTCACCGACAACGAAATCGGCGTCGAGCCGCCAACCGAGACCACCATAAAAACGCTTGGAGCGCTCGGCATCCGCAACCGCAATGATGACGGCCTCCAGCTTCATGTCGATCGTCCCCGGCGTGGTATTCGTCATGTCAGCCTCCTCAGTTGAATAGAGTGGCAACATTCCCCAGAGCCCCAGCCCGCGCAAGGTTTGAAATGATTGGTTTTGACTCCGAGGGGCTGGGGCCGGTTAAACTGGACGGATGACAAACTTGAAAGACCAGCCGTTGATCGACGGACCGCTGAAGCGGGAACTTTCGGCGCTCTATCGGGCCGAAGGCCGCCACTATCACAACCTCAGACATATCGAGGCCATGCTGGCGCTGGCCGACGACTATCGCGCGTCGCTGCATGATCCCGAAGCCGTCGAGGCCGCGATCTGGTTCCACGATGCCATCTATGACAGCAAGGCCAAGGATAATGAGCCGCAAAGTGCGGCCTTTGCCGAGAAAAACCTGGCTGGACGCACCGATGCGGAACGCTTGAGCCGTATCAGCGCGATGATCCTCGCCACATCAACGCACCAGCTGCCGTCGTTCGACGACGCGGCGGCAATACGCGACGCCAGCCTGTTCCTCGACATGGATCTGTCGATCCTGGGCGCCGCGCCGGCTACGTTCGATGCCTATGAGCGTGCGGTCCGGCTCGAATATGCCTGGGTCGAGGAGGCGATGTGGCGCGCCGGCCGCAGCGCTGTTCTGAAGACTTTCCTGGCCCGCGACCACATTTTCCACACGGACGAATTCCGGCGGCGGTTCGAACCGCAGGCCAGGCAGAACATTGCGCGCTCGATCGAGGCTCTTACGACCGAATGAACATCAGTACGTCCTAGTCGGGGAAGGTCTCCATGCGCTGGGCATACTGCCTGAAGCCTGCCCGCCTGTAGACCGATTGCGCCGACGGATGGTCATAAGTGTCGGTATGCAGCCAGACCCTTCGCGGCGCATGCGACCAGACGGCGCGAAGCGCCTGGTCGAGCAGGAACGGCCCGAGCCTGCGGCCCTGGAAAGCGGGAACCAACCCGAAATGAACCAGCTCGACGTCCGGATGGCCGACGCCGTTGAACTCGCACAGGCCGGCGGGCTCGCCCTCGACGCGCAGCACATAGATGTGTGTCGAGGGTAGCGCCAGCAGGCGCTCGAGCTCTTCAGTCGCCATGCGCAGCCGCTGGTCCCACTGCACCGGCTCGCCGACGGCGCGGTAGAGGCTGATGTAACCAACGCTGTCCAGCCTTTCCAGTGCCACCGTGACCGGCTCTGTCGGCACGAAAGCCCTACCTGACGGCAGGGCGGTCATCTCCATATAGGTGACGAGAAGCTCGACCATGGCGGTTCCGGTTTGAGGCAAGAGCGCCACCGATTCAGATCGCCGTCCGCCTCAGAGCGGATTTTCGGCATAAAACTCCAGCACGCGCTGCTTGAAGGTCTTGTCGCCGACGGCCAGCATATGATCGCGGCCCTCGATGTGAAATGCCCTGGCGTTGGGCATCAGCGCGGCAAGCTCGTCGGGCGAACCGCCGATATCGTCTGTCGTCCCCACCGCAATCAACGTCGGCTGGGCGATGCGCGTCATGTCATCTTCGCTCAGCAATTCACGCGACTTTGCGATGCAGGCCGCCAGCGCCCGGCGGTCGCTGCGCGTCTGATCGGCAAAGGCGCGGAACGAGCGGCCGCGCGGATGGCTGGTGGCGGCCGGATCGTCGGCCAGCAGCGCTTCGGCGATCGGGTCCCAATCGCCGACGCCATCGACCATGCCGATGCCGAGGCCGCCGAAGACCAGCGTCGCCACCTTGTCCGGATCGGACAGCGCCAGGAACGCTGAGATGCGCGCACCCATCGAATAGCCCATGACATGCGCACGGCCGATGCCGAGATGGTCGAGCAGCGCCGCCGCATCCGAAGCCATTTTGGCCGGCGTGTAATCGGCCTCGTCATAGCTCTTCGACGACGAGCCATGGCCGCGATTATCGAAGGCGATGGCGCGGTAGCCGGCGTCGTTCAGCGTCTTGAACCAGCCGGGCGATACCCAGTTGACATAATGGCTGGAGGCAAAGCCGTGGATCATCAGCACCGGATCGCCATTACCCGACGCCGGCTGGCGATCGAGGAAAGCGAGGTCGAACCCGTCATGCGAAAAGAACTGCATCGACGCCGCTCAGCCGGCGCCGGGCGTGGGCGAATCGCCCTTGTCCGCCGGCGGCATGCCTGGGCCGGAGACCGTACCGACGGCCGGATGGCGCAGCAGATCGCCATACTCGATGCCGTTTTTAGCGGCGGTGCCGGCCTTGAGCTCGAGCACGAAGCGCACCGGCACACCTGGCGAGATGACCGCGTCGGATAGCGGCTCGCCGTGTTTGACTGCCCGGATCTTGCCGTCCTGGCCGACAAAAATCAGGTCGAGAGGCATCGGCGTGTTGCGCATCCAGAAGCCGACCTGCTTCTGCATCTCGAACACGAACAGCATGCCATGATCGTCCGCCATGTCCTGGCGATACATCAGGCCGGCCTCGCGCTCTGCTTCGGTGTTGGCGATTTCGATGGTGAAGGATTTGTCTCCATCTTTCGTCGCCACGACCAGCGGCGTCGGATCGACCGGAAGGATCATCGCCTGGCTGTCGGCGGGAGCCTGCTGGGACGCGGTCGGCTGCCCCGAGTAGAAATATGCGCCGGCGGCCACGGCAACGATGACGCAGAGCGCGCCTGCTGTCAGCCAGTTCCTGTGCGCCATTTCAAAACCCTCGACCCGAAAACCATCATCCCGAAAGGGAACCCGGTTTTCGCTGGAGATCATGGTCAAACAAAGAAAGCGAGCCGTCCCGAATCCTTCGGGAGGGCTCGCGTCCTAATGCGCGACCGGCAAGGTGCCCATATCGGGGTGAATCTCGGCGGCCATAAGGCCTTTGTCACCGCGCCCGAAGCGCACCAGCACGACCTGTCCCGGCCTGAGCTCGGTGATGCCGTAGCGGCGCAGCGTCTCCATATGGACGAAGATATCCTCGGTGCCCTCGCCCCGCGTCAGGAAGCCGAAGCCCTTGGTGCGGTTGAACCACTTCACCAGCGCCCGTTCGAGCCCGCTTTCCGGCGTCACCGACACATGGGTGCGCTGTTCCTGCATCTCTGCCGGATGGATTGCCGTGGTGGTGTCCATGCACAGCACCCGGAACGCCTGCAAGCCGCGGTCGCCATGCTTGACGAGGCACACGACGCGCGCGCCCTCCAATGCAGTCTGGAAACCGTCCTTTCGAAGACAGGTCACATGGAGGAGGATGTCACCCGAAAAACCGTCATCGGGAAGTATGAAGCCGTAGCCCTTGGCCACGTCGAACCATTTGATGGCGCCGGCGATTTCGACCAGGTCGGCGGTGTCGCCGCCACTGTCGCGCTGCAGGGCGTCGTCAAGGTTCTCATCCCGCCTCGTGAAAGAGGCCCTATCCCCCATAAGAACGCCCCCTTTTTTTCAAGAAAACTGCAAGTGATTCTTGATATCAGATTAACACCGCCGCTTCCGGGGTGTGCAAGACCTGCCGTGCCTTTTTTCACGGTTGGATACAGGAATAGCTGATTTGTTGTTTGCCGGCGTTGCTGCCGGCCGCAATGACCATCTGTCCAGACCGTCAACCGGTCGGCAATTTGCCCAGGATTTTGCCGAAATCGGCAACCAGTTGCGTCCAACGCTTTTGTCAGAGCAATCTGACTTTTCCAAAACCGGCGACCACTTTTTCAATCCGATGCTCGTTGCCCTTCGGCGGGGTGGACCCTATGTTGCCTCGCAACCCAAACATCCCCGAGGAAATCCTATGCGCTACCTCCACACCATGGTCCGTGTCGCCGACGTCGATGTCTCGCTCGATTTCTATGTCAATAAGCTCGGCCTGAAGGAAGTGCGCCGCTACGAAAACGAGCAGGGCCGCTTCACGCTGATCTTCCTCGCCGCCTCCGAGGATGAAGAGAGCGGCATCGCCGACAAGGCGCCGCTGATCGAGCTGACCTACAATTGGGACCCTGAAGACTATAAGGGCGGCCGCAATTTCGGCCACCTCGCCTATGAGGTCGACGACATCTACGCCACTTGCCAGCATCTGATGGACAATGGCGTCATCATCAACCGGCCGCCGCGCGACGGCAACATGGCTTTCGTCAAGTCGCCGGACGGAATCTCCTTCGAGCTGCTGCAGAAGGGACCGGCCAAACCCAAGGCCGAGCCATGGGCTTCAATGCCGAACACCGGCACCTGGTAGCGATCACGCCATCTTGAGCAAGGCGGCCGCGCCGACATGCCGGCCGCCTTTGCCGTTTCGGGCTACCGCACCTATGTAATTGCCGACGCGCCAGCCAGGCACAGCCAGCGCCCCATCCAGGAGAATTCATTCATGCCGACCAGCCGTGTCGATGTCACCACCGCGTATGCCAGCCGCTATCTGCAGCAGTTGTGCAAGCACTGGGCACACAAATTTCCCGTCGAGTTCGATCCGAACCATGGCACCATCGATCTGTCGCTGGGCCGCACGGTCCTCGATGCCGATGCGGCAGCGCTGCATATCACGGTGTCGACAGATGAAGGCGGATCGCTGGAGCGCCTGGAAAGCGTCGTTGCCGATCACATCAAGCGCTTTGCCTTCCGCGAGGAGCTGATCTTCGACTGGAAGCAGGCTACTTAAGCGGGTCGGCGGCCGGGGAGCCGCGCTCAATCACCTGTGTCGAATACCCGATCTCCGCCCCGATGGCGTTCACTATTTCGCTGCCAATCCAGCTTGCCCAGTCCTGGGATCGCAAGATGGCAGCGGCGGTGTCAAATTCCGCTGTCGCCAACTTGCCTCTGCCCAGGTGAAAATGGGCCAATGCCCTGAACGCTGCATTCAGGCAGCGGTTGAAGTCCTCGGAGTGGTCGGCTTCGTCAAGGATAGCCAAAGCCTCCTCGTAGCGCCCCAATCTCGCAAGAGCTGCACCCCGGGTTCCCTTCAGCGTCGGGAGTTCGGGAAAAAGCGCGACGGCCCTTGCAGTCAGCCAATCGAGGTAAGCATCGTGACGCGGGGTTCTATGCGCCACAATATTGGTTGCAATGTTATCGATTATGAGAAGTTGCCCGCTTCGGGACGTCGTTAAAGCCAACTCATGCTCAAGCGCTGCAATTCTCTCGTCCGTCAGATGCGGAGATGACGCATCTCGTTCGAACAAATGGGCCGCGATTCGATCGGACCGACCTGACAGCTGAAAAGGCGGTTCCATGGGGTCGGCATATCGGCGCACCGCGTTGAGATAACTCTCGCGATATGCAGCATTTGGATCGCCCTTTGCGAAAGCTGTCTTCAACAATGCCAGCATATCGTTCGGCAAGCGCTCGCCGTAGAGTTTTGCATGGTGCGGCACAAGATTCCCGAAAAGCATCATACCCTGCACTATGATCGCAGGCGCCAGGATAGCGCCGCCCAGTTCTGAATCACGATAGTTGACCAGTGTCGTGATCAAAACGGCGAACCAGGTGAGGTCCATCGCCGGCCCTGCGGCGTAAAAAAGCAGCATCGCGGACTTCGAATACCGCAATGAAGGAAATGTCCTGACCCAACCACCCAGCGGGATGAGCCCAAGATAAAAGTCCGTCTCAAGCAGACGGGTGCGAAACACTGTTGGTCCTTTGCCAACGCGAACTTCTCTTATTTGCAAATTGGCCAAACGCGCGGCGGCGGCGTGGGAAGCCTCATGCAGCGCCACGCCTATCCAGGCGCTGATAAACAGGGAGGCAAGTGCGAGAAAGGGCAAAGGCAAATATCCCCCATCAGCAAGCTTTGCTGGATCGAACTCGGTCCATTCAAAGCACCACTGGTTTCGACCTAACCATCGCTGCCGGACTTGCCGGCCATCTCCAGCAGCGCCAGCACCGAGCGCCAGTTGCGCGCGGTGCCCGGTACTTTCAGTGTGCGCGGCAGAATGTTGGCGAACGCCGATTTACCGAGCCCGTCCGGCGCTTTGAGGTAGAGCACGTCGCCCTTGACCTCGAAGCTTTCGGGGCCGGTGCACTTTTCGGCAAGCCTGGAAATTTCCTCGGCTGTCGGCTGGCGCTCCAGCGTATAGGCGTGAAGCTTGGTCGGATCGCCGGCCACTTCCGGATAGGGATTTTCACTCACCAACCGCTCGAACCAGGCGAGATCGCGCACCATGATGCGCGAATGAAAGCCCCATTTTTTCTCGAAGGCGGTCTCGATCTGTTTCGTCAGCGCGGTTGCGTCGCCCTTCTTCGCCCGGAACACGACGTTGCCGCTTTGCACATAGCTGGCGACGTCGATGAAACCGAGCGCCTCGAAAAACGCCCGCAACTCCGCCATTTTGACGATGCGGTTGCCGCCGACATTGATGCCGGAAAACAGCGCAACAAAGACCCTACCGCTCATATGATGAAGCCCGCCAGGGTCTCGTTGTCGGTGATGTCCTGATAGTGCACGCCCTCGGCCTCGAAATTCGCCTTCAGCAGGTCGAAATTGCGCCGGTCCTTTGTTTCGATGCCGATCAGCACAGAACCGAAATTGCGCGCCGATTTTTTCAGATATTCGAAGCGGGCAATGTCGTCGTCGGGTCCCAGCATTTCGAGGAAGTCTCGCAGCGCGCCCGGCCGCTGCGGGAAACGGATGATGAAGTATTTCTTCAGTCCCTCGAAGCGCAGCGCCCGCTCCTTCACGTCGGGCAGCCGCTCGAAATCGAAATTGCCGCCCGACACCACCGCGACGATGGTCTTGCCGCGAATTTCCTTGCGCGAAAAATCCTTCAGCGCATCGATCGCCAGCGCGCCGGCCGGCTCCAGCACCACGCCTTCGATGTTGAGCATCTCGATCATGGTGGCGCAGAGCCGGTTCTCGGGGATCAGACGCACGGCGTCAGCTGCGAACTCCTTGAGGTGGCGCAACGGCTCGCGGCCGATCTCGGCGACCGCCGCGCCGTCGACGAAATTGTCGACATTGGCGAGCCTGATGCGCTTTCCGCTGGCCAGGCTCTCATGCAGGCTCGGCGCCCCGGCCGGCTCGCAGAAGACGTAGCGGGCTTCGCGTTGCTGGTCGGCGAAATAGTGCGTCACACCGGCGGCCAGGCCACCGCCGCCGACCGGCAGCATGATGATGTCGGGCATGCGCGCGCCGGGCATCTGGTCTGCAATCTCATAGGCGACCGTTGCCTGCCCCTCGATGATATCCTTGTGGTCGAAGGGCGGCACCATATGCGCGCCGGAACTTTCGGTGAATTCGAAGGCAGCGCGGTAGCAGTCGTCGAAGAAATCGCCGACCAGCCTGATCTCGACGAAGTCGCCACCGAACAGCCGCGTCTTGTCGATCTTCTGCTGCGGTGTCGTCACCGGCATGAAGACGACGCCCTTCTTGCCGAAATGGCGGCACACGAAGGCAAAGCCCTGCGCATGGTTGCCGGCCGAAGCACAGACGAACAGCTCGGCCTCATTGCCGGCAGCCAGCGCCTTGCGGAAGAAGTTGAAGGCGCCACGGATCTTGTAGGAGCGCACCGGCGAAAGATCCTCGCGCTTCAACAACACCCGCGCCCCGGTCTTCTTCGACAGATAGTCGTTTTCCTGCAGCGGCGTTTCGGGAAAGATTTCGCGGATCGCCGCAGCGGCGACACCAACTCGGGCAGAGAAACTGTTCATGAAATCATCCCCAGATCGCTTGGCGCAGCGCGCGCGGCGGCTTCGGCAAAACCCGCCAGGACGACAGTGGCCCGTGCCAGAACGGTTCGTAGTACACGCTGCCCTTGGACAGCAAGCCGGCGACATAACTCAGCGAGCTTTTCGCCATGATCAGGCAGTCGGCCGCGATCAATGCCGAGATCGTGGAAAACACATTCGAATTCAGCTCGAACGCACAGCTGTCGGCCAACGGTCCAAAGTCGGATTCGACGCCTTGCGAGAAGATGACGACACGGTGCCGCGGGTGGTCGCGCAGCACGTGGCTGATGTTTCGCAAGATGGTGGCGTTGTCGGTCAGGCGGGATGCGTGAGCCGCATTACCGGCGACATCGCCACGCCTGACGTGAACGGCGATGGTGGGTTTGTCAAAACTGCGCGGCGGCAAAGCGAGCCGGGCGCGAAATTCATCGGCCAGCTGGCTGTAAAGGTCGGGATTGCGCTCGGCAAAGCCATGGAAATGCCGCTGCGTGACAACGGCCGGCGCGCCGCGATAGCCCTGGCTGAACGTCTCGCCGGAAATGATCGGCACGCCATCGGGAACGCGGGGAGCACCTTGCCCGAGATTGAAGGCCGCTTCCCACCGTGCCGCAAAAACCTCCGGCTCCTCACCCTCACCCACCGATGTGAACGGCGAATGGAAATAGGCAATCCCGGCTGCCCGCGAAAACAGGATCGCCGACATCACGGCATGGACCTGAGCACCACCCCCGTCCAGCTTGCCGACACAGGTGATGCCGAGCAGCGAGCCCGCTCCGATCCTCGAATGGCCGAGAAAATCAGTCTTCACGAAGCGGCGGCGTTTGAACCTGAACATGGCCCACGCCTATTGCATAATTCGCCATTTGCAGCCACCGATGCGATCGCTCGATCCTTCATCGATGCGCCATCATAGTCACCGGAGCGCCTTTCCATGCCTGTTTCGGCTGTCGCCTTGAAGACCGTAGACCTTCCCGAATTCGGCGAGCCGACAGTGATGCCGCTGCTTCAGCGCCGGACCTACGAAGCGCGTATCGAGGCGCTGCTGGCCTGCGGCGCAAGCGCCGGGCTCGATGCCTTCGCCGTCTATGGCGATCGCGAGCATACGGCCAATGTCGCCTATCTCAGTGGCTATGATCCGCGTTTCGAGGAGACGCTGCTGGTCATCGTCCCTGGCCAAACACCAAAACTTCTCGTCGGCAATGAGGGCTGGGGCTATGCCGAGGTCTGCGATGGACCCTATGAGCGAGTCCTCTACCAGACCTTCTCGCTGCCGGCGCAGCCGCGCGACCGCTCCGCCTCGCTGTCCGACACGCTTGCCGCCAGCGGCCTGAAGACCGGCCAGAGGATCGGCGCCATCGGCTGGAAGCCGTTCGGCCCCGGCGATGGCGGGTTTGGCGAAGCAACACTCGACTTGCCGTCCTTCATCGCCGATACGCTGCGCGCACTGGCCGGCGACAAGGGCGCGGTGGTCAATGCCGCCAACCTTCTGATGAACCCCACGGACGGCCTGCGCGCCATCAACGAGGCCGATCAGCTGGCCTGTTTCGAATTCGCCGCGACCTTTTCCTCGCAAGGCCTGCGCAATGTGC
Source organism: Mesorhizobium neociceri (assembly GCF_013520985.1). Lineage (GTDB taxonomy): Bacteria > Pseudomonadota > Alphaproteobacteria > Rhizobiales > Rhizobiaceae > Mesorhizobium > Mesorhizobium neociceri. Next base: position 15,670 of record NZ_JACDTY010000025.1, read on the forward strand.
TTCGGCGTATCGAGCCCGGCATGACCGAATTGCAGGCGGCGCGGCTGATGGGGATGAACGGCCTGCCTCTGTGCTGCCACCCGATGCTGTCCGCCGGCAAGCGTGCGTTCTACGGCCTGCCAAGCCCGCGCCTGGACATCATCAAGCGCGGCGATCCGATCACCATGGCGTATGGCATCCAGGGCTCGCTCAACGCCCGCGCCGGCTTCCTGGTCGAGAGTGCGGCGGAACTGCCGCGCGAGATAAACGACTACGTCGAGAAACTGGTCGCGCCCTATTTCGCCGCCGTCGTCGACTGGTACGAGACCATCGGCATTGGTGTCACCGGCGGCGCCTTGTGGAAAGCCGTGCACGACCGCATCGGTGATCCATTCTTCGGCGTTACACTCAATCCCGGCCATCTCGTCCATATCGACGAATGGATGCATTCGCCGGTGTATTCGGGCTCGGATATCAAGCTGCGGTCGGGCATGGCGCTGCAGGTCGACATCATTCCGGCGACCGGAACCGCCTATTTCGCCACCAACATCGAGGACGGCATCGCGCTCGCCGATGAGGCCTTGCGCGAGGAGATCGCGGTCCGCTATCCCGAGGCCTGGCGCCGCATCGAGGCGCGCCGCGCCTTCATGGTGGACGTGCTCGGCATCAGGCTGAAGCCCGAAGTACTGCCCTTCTCCAACATTCCGGCGTTCCTGCCGCCATTTTGGCTTTCGCGCAACAGTGCCATGGCCGTGACCCGGCGCTGAACGCATTTCGGCTGGACACGACTTACTTCTGCCGCACTCTCACTGTCCGGGAGGTGTCGCGGAGGGTAGACGGGTTGTTGGCCCCGATTGGAAATTTTGACGTGCGTTTGAAGACGATTTGCTTTTTTGCACTTGCCCTGTTGATCGCCGGCTGCGGCGGCCGCAAAACCGAGGAACTGCTCGGCAGCGCCGTCATGTCCACGCCGGTGACCGAAATCTCGGGCAATCACTCGATCTTCATCGCCACGACACGCAAGAAATCCGACGATCCCAACAAGGTTTTCGACGGCGAGCGCTCGGCGACGCTGAACTATGCCCGCGTCAACGTGACCGTTCCGGGCATCCACCAGACCGGCCAGATCGAGCGCCGCTCGCGCGGCAAGTCAAACGACCCGGCGAAATACTTCATGGCCTCCGAAGTCGTCGGCTACGATGCGCAGCCGAAATTCTCGAGCGCGCTGAACGCCGACATCGCCGCTCGCGGTGGCCGCGTCATGGTCTTCGTGCATGGCTACAACACCGGCTTCGACGACGCCGTCTACCGCCTGACCCAGATCGTCCACGATTCCGGCTACCCGGGCACTCCGGTGCTGTTTTCCTGGGCATCGGGCGCCAAGACCACCGACTACGTCTATGACAAGGAAAGTGCCAGCGCCGCCCGCGACCAGCTGGAAGTGACACTCAGAATGCTGCAGCAGTCCGGCGCGCGGCGCATCGACATCGTCGCCCATTCGCTGGGAACCTGGGTCACCATGGAAACGCTGCGCCAGATGGCCATCACCGGCGACCGCGATCTCGGTGGCAAGCTCGGCGACGTCGTGCTCGCCTCACCCGACATCGATGTCGACGTGTTCAAGAGCCAGATGCGCCGCTACGGCAAGCCCGACAAGCCGTTCATCCTGCTTTTGTCCGACGATGATCGCGCCCTGCGGCTCTCCGGCCTGATCGCAGGCTCACGGCCACGCGTCGGCGACTACAAGGACGCCGCCGACCTCGCCGCCTATGGCGTCACCGTGGTGGATCTCTCCAAGGTCAAGGGATCCGACAGCTTCAACCATACCAAATTCGCCGATAACCCCGAATTGGTGAAGATGATTGGCCAGCGGCTGCGCGAGGATGACGGCTTTGCCAGCGACCAATCAGTGACCGATCGCATCACCCAGCTCGGTCAATAAGGCTGTTGCCTTGCGGCGACTGTCGCGCCGAGAGTTCGCGAATGCGGGGCGCCCGGATCACTTTCAACTGGACCGGGCCGGTCTCTGCCTCTATCGACATTGAAATCGGCGCCATGCGCCAGCGGGAGCCCGCGTGAACGTGCGTTGGAAGACTGTCCTCGTCCTTGCGTTCGCGCTCGCTGTCGCCGGCTGCGCCGGCCAGAACACGCATGATCTCTTGAACAAGACGACGGTGTCGGTGCCTGCCTCCGACATTGCGGCCACCCACGAGATCTTCGTCGCCACCACCCGCCAGCCGGCGACCAAGGACCCGCGCCAGGTGTTCGACGGCGATCGCTCGCTGACCACCAACTACGCCCGCGTCGACGTCACCGTGCCGAAGGTTCACCAGGTCGGCGCCATAGAGCGCGCCAAGGGCTCGGCCAATTCCAACCCGGCCAAGCAATTCACCGCCACCGACGTCGTCCACTATGGCGACGCCTCGCAATTCGCCAAGGCTGTCGGCGCCAACATCGCCGTAAATGGCGACCGCGCACTGGTCTTCGTGCACGGCTTCAACAACGGTTTCGACGATGGCGTCTACCGGCTGACGCAGATCGCCCACGACACCAAATATCCGGGCACGCCGGTGCTGTTTTCCTGGGCATCGAGCGGCAAGACCACCGGCTACATCTATGACAAGGAAAGCGCCAACGCCGCGCGCGACGATTTCGAGGCGACGCTCAGGATGCTCGCCAAGACAAAGGTCAAGAGCATCGACATCATCGCGCATTCGATGGGAACCTGGGTGACGATGGAGGCGCTGCGCCAACTCGCCATCACCGGCGACCGCGATCTCGGCGGCAAGCTCGGCTATGTCGTCCTCGCTTCGCCGGACATCGATGTCGACGTCTTCAAGAAACAGATGATCCGCTACGGCAAACCCGACAAGCCGTTCGCCATCCTGCTTTCGGGAGACGACCGTGCGCTGAAGCTGTCGGCCCTGATCTCCGGCGACAAGCCGCGCGTCGGCGACTATGGCAATGCGGCCGACCTTGCCAGCTATGGCGTGGTCGTGGCGGATCTGACCAAAACCAAGGGCGGTGACCGTTTGAACCATGCCAAGTTCGCAGACAATCCGATCCTGGTGCAATTGCTCGGTGACCGACTGCGCACACCAGCCGCCCTGCGATCGAACGATCCGGGTGAGTTTGACGATATCGGCCAAGGGATCGGCAAGGCGGTCGGCTCGATGGCCGAAGTCGTCATCACCACGCCGTTCAAGGTGCTGACCATCGCCACTGGCGGATGACAGCCGGACCTCTCAGATAAAAAGATCGACCTTCTGGAACGTCGTCACGTCGATCAGCCCGACATCGGAAATCCTGAGCTCAGGAATGACCACCAGCGCCAAGAGCGAGTGCTGCATGTAGGCGTTGTTCAGGGAACAACCCATCTTGCGCATCGCCTCGGTCAGCTTCTCCGCCTTGGCCGCGACGATCTCGGCGCGCTCGTCCGACATCAGTCCGGCAATCGGCATTTCGACCAGCGCCAGTTCCTTGCCCTTTGAAAACAGCACCACGCCGCCGCCGACCTCACCCAGCCGGTTGACGGCCAGCGCCATGTCTTCCTTGTTGGTGCCGACACAGATGATGTGGTGGGCATCGTGCGCTACGCTCGACGCCATGGCGCAGTCGCCCATATAGCCGAAGCCGGAGACGAAGGCGTTGGTAACGCCGCCCGTCCCCCTATGGCGCTCGACCAGCGCGATCTGGCAGACGTCGTTGCGGCGGTCCATGGCGACCAGCCCGTCTTCGACCGGCAAATCGGCCTCCAACGCCCGCGTCGGCGCCTGGTTCTCGATGACGCCGATGACGCGCACCCGCACCTCATTGGCGCCCTTGGGCGCCGCGATGTCGAAATCGCCTGCCTTGAGCTTCTTGCCAAGTTTGACCGTGTTTTTCGCCGTCTTCGGATAGTCATAGGCTGGAATGTCGATTTCGAGCTTACCGCCCTTGGCCAGCCTCACGCCGCGGCCATAGACCTCGTCGATGGTCATGGCGGCCAGATCGGAGACGATCAGCAGGTCGGCCAGCCGTCCCGGCGCGATCGAGCCGATCTCGCGCTCCAGCTTGAAGTGCTGGGCGGTGTTGAGCGTCGCCATCTGGATCGCCGTCACCGGCTTCAGCCCCTGTTGGATGGCGTGGCGCACCACCCGGTCCATATGGCCTTCATGCACCAGCGTGCCGGAATGGCTGTCGTCGGTGCACAGGATGAAGTTGCGCGGATCAAGCCCGCTCTCGGTCACCGCCTTGATCTGCGAGGCGACATCGTACCAGGCCGAGCCCAGCCGCAGCATCGCCTTCATGCCCTGGCGCACACGGGCGATGGCGTCCTCGGCGCGCGTGCCTTCATGGTCATCCTCCGGTCCGCCGGCGACATAGCCGTGGAACGGCAGGCCGAGATCGCGCGAGGCATAGTGGCCGCCGACTGTCTTGCCGGCCTTCACCGTTGCGGCGATCTCGCCCGACATCACCGGGTCGTTGGCGACGACACCGGGGAAATTCATCACTTCGCCAAGCCCGATGATGTTTTCCCAGGTCATCGCTTCAGTGACATCGGCAACCGTCAGTTCGGCGCCGGCATGCTCCAGCCCGGGTGCGGACGGCACGCAGGACGGCATCTGCACATGCACATTGATCGGCATCGCGACGGCCTCGTCATGCATCAGCCGCACACCGAGTAGCCCCAGCACATTGGCGATCTCATGCGGGTCGATGAACATCGAAGTGGTGCCGTGCGGGATGACGGCGCGGCAGAACTCCGTCACCGTCACCATGCCGCTCTCGACATGCATATGCGCATCGCAAAGGCCGGGCACGAGATAGCGGCCGCCGGCATCGACCACCTTGGTGCCCTGGCCGATGGCGTGGCTGGCATTTGGCCCGCAATAGGCAAAGCGCCCGCCGACAATGGCAATGTCGGTGCCGGCGATGATCTCGCCCGAATGCACGTTCACCCAGCGCCCGTTGCGAATGACGAGATCGGCAGCTTTTCGTCCGGTCGCGACATCGACCAGATGCGTCGCCATCTCGATCCAGGGTTTGGGTTTCGTCGCCGATGGCTGCTTGGCCATGAAAGACTCCTGTTTGCCCGACTGTGCCAAGCCGGCAAGGTTTTGACCAGCGATTGCGGACGAAATCCGCTCGATGAGACGCATTGGCGAATGCGCCGCACCTGTGCTCACCCTGGCGATGGCAAGCGTCAACGGTGCGATCATTCAACGTGATTTGTGCCGGCAGTTATGCTACAGTGTTGGGCACGGTGCTGATTTGCGCCGACAACCCGCCGCGAGGCGGGTTTTTTGTTGCGATTGCCGTCACGGACGCGTTGCCGCAATGGCGGCATGAAATTTCAATTCATGTCACCAGGTCGAAACCCCGTTCGTTGACTCCGCGCTCGGGAAGACCGTTAAATCGACCCCCGAGACCGAAACGGCCCGAGGCCGAAACCTCCTGAGGTGAAGTCATGACCCGGATCCTGCAAGCACTCGCCCTCGTCACCCTGTTCCTGATCTCGGCCGGCTTTGCATCCGCCGAGGAGCGCTGGCTGACGCTACCCGAACCGGCGGCCATGCCCAAACCGGATCAGAGCGGCTATGCGCCGGTCAACGGCATCCAGATGTACTACGCCGTTTTCGGCGCTGGTGATCCGATCCTCTTGATCCATGGCGGCCTTGGCCACGCCGACATCTGGGCAAGCCAGGTGGCGACGATGTCCAAGACCCACAAGGTGATCGTCGCCGATAGCCGCGGCCATGGTCGCTCCACCCGCACCGAGCAACCCTACGGCTACGACCTCATGGCGTCGGACTATCTGGCACTTCTCGACTATCTCAAGATTGACAAGACCGCTCTTGTCGGCTGGAGCGACGGCGGCATTATCGGCATCGACATCGCGCTGCATCATCCGGAGCGGCTGACCAGGCTCTTTGCGCAAGCCGCCAATGTCACCACCGATGGCGTCGATCCCGGCGTGATGACCAACAAGACCTTTGCCGCCTACATCGACCGCTCGGGTCGCGACTACAAGAAGATGTCGAAGACGCCGGACCAGTACGATGCCTTCGTTTCGCAGATCAGCCACATGTGGGAATCGGAGCCGGCCTGGACCAAGGAACAGCTCGGCAAGATCACCACGCCGACGGCGATCGTCGCCGGCGATCATGATGAGGCTATCAAGCGCGAACACACCGAATACATGGCCTCCGTCATTCCGGGCGCGAAGCTCATCATCCTGCCCAATGCCAGTCATTTCGCCATGCTTCAGGCGCCGGATGAATATAGCCAGGCGGCGCTGGACTTCATCGACGCCAAATAGAGCATAGCGCGCAGCAACAGGCACATTTCGATTGCTGAACAATGGGTTTCGTTTTGCGGCGAATAGAGTTACCTTGCCGCAAGGAGTCTTCTGAACCGCCATTTCGGAGAGCTCGATGCGTCGTCTGACGCTCGCAAGTGCCGGATTTTTGACCGCTCTGGCCGCCCCGGCATTCGCCGCCGACCCGATGGCGGTACCGATGACCGAACCGGGCTTCGACTGGACCGGCTACTATGCCGGCCTGCAGGCCGGCTACGGCTGGGGCCAGTCTGACATCACGGGAACAGAAGGCGAGCCGTTTTCCACCTCGCCCGACCTCGATGGCGGTTTCGTCGGCGGCCACGTCGCCGGCCTGTGGCAGTTCGACCAGGCGGTGATCGGCGCCGAGGCCGAGCTCAACTATTCCCGTATCGACGGCACGACGGTACTAGGCCCCCCGGGAAACATTTTCGGCACTGACATCAAATGGTTCGGGTCGGTCAACGCCAAGGCTGGCTACGCCATGGACCGGCTGCTGGTCTATGGCATTGGCGGCGTCGCTTTCGCCGGCATCGAGACCTCGCAAGCCCCGGACTTCGCCAGCACACGCGCGCATGTCGGCTGGACGGTCGGCGCCGGCGTCGACTACGCGCTGACCGACAAGTTCGTTGTCGGCGCCCAATATCGCTACTACGATTTCGGCTCCGAACACCATGACGGGTCCGCCGAATTCGTCGCCCGCGATCAGGACGTGAAGCAGAACACGGTCGGCATCAACCTCAGCTACAAGTTCTGAGCGCTCAGTGCTCCAGCGCAACTGCAGACCGAACCAGACACGGCCAGCGACTACGTTGTGAGATTATGCCACCTGCGGTGCGACGTATCTGCCCTTGTCCTGAAATTGAACACGCAGGCTGACACTTAGGTGAAAGGCTTGTCCTTGTTCGCGAGCCAAAGATCGATCGATGTCAGCGTGGAAAGGATTGTCGACTCCATCTTTTTCAATCGTAAGTGGGGTCGGAAAGACTTTGACACCTTTGAGATCCTGAACCGCCATGGCAATCCACCCATGAAATTCCTTAGAGGCTCGGTAGGCCTCCTCACTAGCCAATGCGCTGAGCCGTCGCACCACCGTCTTCACCGGGTTCTGCAGCCCTAGCCGGTCCACAGACAAATCTTCGCCGAGTCGTGTATCCTGGAACGCTTCGGGTGAAAGTTTCAAATTCTCCCTTGTTGGGTTCTGACTAGGCCACCCTTTGTAGGTTTTGGCCAGCAGCCTTCTTCCTACAATTTCGGTCGGATCAATTGAAACAGGAGATGGACTCCATCCCACGGGATACTCCGTCAAGTAAAGTCAAGATCCCAATTCAAACAAAAACCGATACTCAAGTAACTCGGCGCTAGAATTCGCCTCAAAAATAATTGTACTTACTTCCATTTCAGAAGACGCGACCGACAAGAAGGCTTCCTGGTCGACTATCTTAACGCTCACAATCTTAGAAAGATCATTGTACTCAAGGATCAACGCCCCGTCCTCCATCAAGAAGATCTCTGGGGGATCTGACCGACATCTGGATGCCGCACGCAAGGCGGCCAATCCGAGCCTTTTGGCATTCGGTGTAATTTCGAGCGACGATAGCGAGGCTGCCGTATCGCTGAACCATTTTGCCTCAAGCATCCCACGAGGGAAGGCAACGATTCTAGCTGGCAAATGAGATTTCAACCTAGCTGCATAATAGATGGCAGGTATGGCGAGAGGGAAATCTAACAAAGTTATTTGGAGTTGGTTGTAAGACAAAGCTGTCAAGCTGTGGTCAAATGGGGACCCCATCATGTCCCAAGCATCTAGCGGTTGCTTCAGCTCGTCTGGCAAAATTGTATTTGCATGTGCGGAGCCACTGAGGACCGCGTTGTCCCGATAGCCGTATAGCCTAATTTGCGGAGTGGCAGCATTCATGCTTTCAATTCCTCGCCCAGGAGAGGTCGGATTTTTCTGGCTATTATTGCCTCAAACCATTTAGAAATGACTTGGTGAGCGGAATCAAACGTGTGTAACCATAGCTCCAAGTCAACGTTGGTCGCCAGGGGGGCGTTTACTGATAGGTTTAGAACGACAACTTTATCGCCATTAGGCTTTGCGCCCTCCTTCCAACTTAAGAGCCCAAACGCACCTGGCAAATGTGCGATCGGAACTCTCAGGTCTCCGGTCAGGGCGAAGTCGCTCGAACCGCCCGCGACATCGATTATACCTTCCGGCCAGCTCACTGTGAAACCAAGAACATCATTTATGAAATCGCTATGACTGGTAAGCCCATACTCAGGCCCGAAAGCATTCACATACCGAAGGATGATACGCTCCGCCCTTAAATGGGAAACGTCGGGATAGGAGGTAAGTAGATGATCTATTCCACTCCGAATGACCGGCTTAAATTTAGACCAACCTCCATAAGGAGGCACTACATTGGCGGTAAACACTCCAGGTCCTATTTGGTAAACTGGCCATTTTTGCGGGGAGGTGCGGAAGAGTCTGATGACGGTGTGCGGTAGCATCTCGCGCGGCACGTCATCCGGAACGCGCGTCTCGATGTGCGAAAAACCACTGTTTGCTAGTGCGGCGGTAAATCTGTCTTCCAGAGCGGGATAAAAGGGATCGATTGCCGTGCCCGGAACAATCTGTAGGGGCGTCAATGCCCAATGAAGCTCCGCAATAACTTCTGTAAGGGGGGCGCGCTCATATAGAAGCTCCCGCGTGGCTGTCATTGAGTCTGTTACCCTGACCGAGTCTTTCGCTAGGTAATAGACCGGCAAGGGAGTTGCAAAGCAATTTTCCCGACCAACTTTGGCAGTCACAGCAAATTGCAACTTGGTGCGGACGCCGGGAATCGAACCCGGATAGCCGTAGCTGAGGGATTTTAAGTCCCTTGCGTCTACCAATTCCGCCACGTCCGCGTCGCCGCCACTGGTAATAGAGCCACACAGGATTGCAAGTCCGCCGTGGCGGCAGCCGGTGTCGATCAGCCGACCAGACCGGGACTTAATTTCAAATGCTGGATCAATATGATCGTCTTGGCATCGATGATGCGGCCGCCAGCGAGCCCGAGACACGCGTTAAGGTCGTTCACCGCCTCCTTGCTGCACGGCGCCAGGTATGATCAGCGCCCCTTGATCGCGCTCCGAGTATCTGAAGCCAACAAAAAACAGGCCTATAATGAGCAGGCAAATCACCAGCACCGTGACGAGAGTTCCTCCTGAATATTTGGCCGCCGGTTTGTCTTCCATGGCAATTCGCCTCGATAGATAATCCGTCGAGTACGTCGGAGGTTCCAAGCGTCGCATCCGAAGGCGGCCGGATTCCTCGCGCTGACATCTCAGGCCCAGGGATTGTCGCTCAAATTTGTATCGAAGCGGCCGGAGCAAGGAGCGCAACCACAGCGCAATTTACGGCGCGCTGGCCAGAGCTTTACCAAGTCTTGCCCTGGCAAGAAAAAGGCCGCGCATCCAGACGAGCATGGCCAGCAAATAGCCGGCGCGTTGCATGAGGAGAGTGGAGCCCTGCATCGCGTCGGCCATGCGGCGAGTTCGGGAAGCCGCGTCGGCTAGCTAGGGCCGGTCAGTTTTCCGGCAATGGCTTGGTATGAATCCGTACCATCTTTTTTAATTGAAGGCGCGATTTCGGCGGCCATATAAATTCGGAATTGTCATCTACGGGCGAGGACAATTTTGCGATGGATATAATCCAGGAAAGCGATACCCGCCGGAAGGCGGTTGAAGTGGTCGAAGCCTGCGGCGAATGGTTTGTCCACGTGGTCGAGGGCGATCAGGCAACTAGCATCTCATTCGAGCTTGAAGCCTTCGCGCTTGTCTATGCGGAAGGCCAGCGGATGCGCCTGGGCCTGGACAAGGTCATGCGGCTCTAAAGCGTTTGCCCCCAAAACGGACCGCTATCCAACAGCCGAGCACATTTTGATCGGCGCAACGATATCAGCGTGGCCGAGACATTCAGGCCCTATGGCCAGAACGCGTCGGCGTGTAGGCATCGCGACCGGCGCCGGCGTCTGCCGGCGCTCCGCGAAACAAGCTTGGACCTGGGTGCCGCGGCTTCTTCAGGCAGTCTGCGAATGCTCGCCACCCGGCTTCGAGATGCCGCTCAAAGCCACAGCTGCTTCTGTCGCTTCGCCATTTGTCGCGAGGTCGCCAAGGGAGATGATGCCGACGAGCCTCTTGTCGCGGTTGAGAACGGGCAGCCGTCGAACCTGCAAGTCGCCCATGTTCTCCAAAACATTCTCGATTTCTTCATCGTCAAAGCAATATTTGACCTCCGCGCTCATGACGTCACGCACCTTGGCGTCAGGCCCTTTGCCCAACGCCACGCCGCGGATGGCGATATCGCGATCGGTGATCATACCGACCAACCGGTCGTTATCGCCTACGGGCATCACTCCAGCGTCTAGTTTGCCCATCATCTGCGCTACGTCGCGAATTGACTGCTCAGGATTGGCGACCTGAACATCCCTGGTCATGCAGTTACCCACTTTCATGGCAATCTCTCCGTCACTTGCGAGCCCGCCGCCATATCGGTGCAGACCGAGGGAACGAAATCCTGGGCGGTAACGTTCCATTCAATCCGGGATTGACTGCCCGGAAATTTTTCAGCCGCGTTGCAAGTGCCTGGAAAGCGCGATGGCAAGCGATCCTGAACGGAACGGCTCTCCAACTGAAAACATCGTGACGGTGTTCGGCGGAACAGGCTTCCTCGGACAACGAATCGTCAGCCGGCTACTGGACAAGAAGATGGGCGTTCGCGCGGTTTCACGCCATCCAGGCAGAGATCAGCCCCGCGCGTCGCCCCAACTGAAAAGGATTGAGGCAAACATCCTCGATCGACCCTCAATCGCCGCTGCCGTTTCGGGCTCTCGCGTGGTGGTGAACGCCGTCAGCCTCTATGTCGAGCGCGCGGGGCAGAGTTTCGAGCGCGTGCATGTGGAGGCCGCGGCGGACCTGGCTGCCGCTTCACGGGAGGCGGGTGTCGAGAAATTCATACAGATTTCTGGAATAGGGTCTGATGCCCGGTCCTCTTCCGCTTACATCAGAGCCCGGGGCCGCGGCGAGGAAGCCGTAAAGGTTGCCTTTCCGCAAGCGACTGTCGTTCGGCCGGCGGTCATGACCGGCCCCGACGATACGTTCCTCACGGCCATCATCCGGCTGTTGCGCCTCCTTCCGGTTTATCCGCTGTTCGGCAACGGCGACGTGCGGCTTCAACCCGTCTATGCCGGAGACGTCGCGGAAGCCGTCGCTCGGCTTGCTTCGGGCCAATCTGACACGGACGCCCATGTCTTCGAATTCGCGGGTCCGCATGTTTACGCCTACAAGGACCTGGTTCGGGAGATAGCGGGCCTTCTTCAAATACGGCCCACATTGATGCCAGTGCCCTATCCGATCTGGACGTTGCTCGCGACGGCTGCAGAGTGGCTTCCGGCCGCGCCGCTTACACGCAATCAGGTCGAGTTGATGCAGGATGACAACATCGCATCCGGCAATTTTCCGGGACTCAAGGACTTGAGCATCGAACCGCGCGAACTCGACGCAGTGGTTCGCATGATCGACGGAAGCCGATGAGGAGCCATTTCTGGCGGGGAACATATGTCTTCCTGAGGGGTTGGTCGAATTCGAAAGGAGAATCCAGCCATGGCCAAGTGTGATCAATGCGGCAACGACTACGACAAGTCCTTCCAAATCTATCTGGGGGAGCAGACTTACACCTTCGACAGTTTCGAATGTGCGATCCAGAAGCTCGCTCCGACCTGTCCGCACTGCAATGTCCGCGTCGTTGGCCATGGCTTCGAGCAGGACGACGTCATCTATTGCTGCGCCCATTGCGCCGTGCAAGAAGGCGCCGCCGCGCTCACCGACCGCGCGCCTTGAGACAATAGCACCGCCCGCCTTTCTATTGGCGACCGCTTCGGCACTCCGCCAGACGTCCTTTCTAGCTCGAATCGTCGTGGCGAGCACTCGAGCAAGCTAGGCGTGATGCGCCCGTGTCTTGGCGGCCTTCTCCGCCGCCTGCTTTCTTCCGCGAGCTCCTTTGGTCTGTGCGGCCTTGCGTGCAGCCGCGGAGCGGCCGGATGCGCCCTTCGTCTCGGCGGCCTTCTCCGCTGCGGCCGAGCGTTCCTCGGTTGTCCGGTGTGATGCCGCTGCCTTGGTCTGCCGTGAGAGTGCCTCATGCGATGCCGTATTTTTCGGTTCGCGCTTAAGGACCTCGGAAACCGCCCTCGATACCTTCGGGCGATGCTTGGGTGTGCGCTGGCCTTGGCCGACCTCGTAGGCATATTCGGCGCTCTTACGGGTGCTCTCCTTGACCTTTCCTTTCTTGGGGGGCGGCAGGTCGACCCCGGCCCGACGCGCCTCGGAAAGACCGATGGCGATCGCTTGCTTGGTCGAGCGTGCGCCGTGCTCGCCGCGTCGGACCTTGTCGATCTCCTCGTGTATGAACTCGCCGGCCTGCGTGCTCGGCGACTTGCCTTCGCGCTTGTCCCTTCGCGCCTTCTCAATGGTTTTTCTGTCCGGCATAGCGTTTCTCCATTCTAGGATATGTCAGCCATCTGGACGCGGATGCGCCCTTCGAGATTTCAACGCATCTGGGCCGCAATTGATCCTTGGACCTGCCTTCGGTTAGTCACCACATCGACTGCGAATTGCGCTCGCCGGATCCTGAGCGGAACGCTCCTTGGTGATCTAGTGATTACCCTCGAGACAGGGCTTCTGGGTAGCCGTAGGGCAGTGGGGTGCGGTTGGCAGGTCGGCTGTCAGGACTTTTTATCGCCGTTTGGATTTGGTGCCGGCGCCTCGCGCACATCTCGCGGTGGCGGGTCGATATGTTGAGGCTCTGGCGATGCGTCCTTGTCTGGATCGACAGGCGCCTTCCCAGGACTGGGTTTCGGCGGCGGAACTTTGATTTTGCCTCGCATGCTCAAAGAACCGATATCGCCACTCTCTTGTTCCCACACACGCTCTGATATTTTAGCAGTTGCGAAACAAAGGCGCCCATTCCCGCGTTGAGATTTCGTCCACTACGGGGAGAAACTCGCAAATGGATCCGGCAACCGCAGCAATGATGGTTCTGCTGTCGTGCAGCCCAGGCGAGGCTGTCTGCAAACCGCTCGATACGTCACCGGCCATGATCTTCGTATCCCTTGACGAATGCCAGGCTGCGTTGGCCAACAGGCTGGCTGGCGCCCCCAACGGGGAAATCCTGGGGCGATGCAGTTCTGTCGACCCATCCGCTACAGCGTCCCTTCCTGCCGGGTATAGGACGGTCGTCGTCACGCGGGGCATGGGGGCAAATGCGGTGAGCAGTCGCTACATCGTGCTGCACAAAGACTGAGCCCGCCACCGTGAGGCAGCCGGCACGGCCGCCCGAGCTACTCCAAAGGCGGCTCTTCGCTCGGTGGAGTCAAAACGGTAATATCCATTCTGGCGATTGTCGATGCGGCGCGCCCCTGTGCACCAGGATCTGTGTCGCCACTTTCTGCCACCATGGCCTTGGCGCGATGTCCTACGCTGTCTGCGCTTTTGCCTGGCGCAAATCCTTCGCCCGGTTCTGTCTTTGCGGGTTTCGGTTGAGTTTCCGTTGCCTGCCGATGTTGATTTCCAATCGCCGAGACCATTGATACCTCCGCTTGGTGAGGCCGTGACTGTACCTGTCAAGGCTGTAGCGAGCCTGACCATTCTAAACAGCCGCGACCGTGAGGCGGTGGGCTCACCTTCTCGATGCCGTGGCGCTCGCAGCCCAAACGCCGCCTGCGTTCGTCGCGCTCTTCTGGCGTGCTTTTAGGTCGGCGCCCACGACGTCGATCTTCGGATATCTCGTCGGGTGGGGAGTTCAACCTCAGCCCCCTTGATGCGGCACCGGTTTCGCCCGACAATAGGGAACGATTTCGCCCGCCATGTGTTAGGCACTCATGAATCCCTCGGACCCCGGACCCAGAATGGCAGCCGATCTTTTCACGATGCGACTCGCCGATGCTCAGCAGCGCATCAAACAGACCGAGCTAGCGCTTGTACTGAGCGAGAAAATGGTGGCTGAGAACCTCGCTTTATCCAGCAGGATACGATCTGCGAGGCGGCGTATCGTGAAGCCGAGAGGGCGTCTGGCGACAATCGACCCAACAACCCTGAAAGAGTTCGCACTCTGATCGCGCCCCACTCCCGATAGTGTGGGAGAGGTTGTTGATACCCTTAGCGGTGATCGGCCAATACGTCACAGGAACCAAAGCGTTCGGCAGGGGTTGGTGTTCCGAAGGGACCGCAACCCAAAGGAAGCGGAACGATGGACCTGAGGAACCTGGAACTGGCCAGAGCACGACAGCGCGTCGGCCGGGCAAAGTTGGATCTCGAACGCGCTGAAAACTTGCTCGATGAAGACTGCGGCGTCGCCATGAATCTTGCCTTGTGTTGCCGAATTCGGTCCGCGCAAAGGCGCGTGGTCGAGGCCAGGCTGCGCCTTACGAAGATCGATCCCGGCAGGACAAATTGACCCGACACCGGGCAGTGCATCAGTTTAGCGGAAAGCATTCGCAGGAGACGTAGGGTCATCAGTATGACTAGCAAGCCAGAATACGTCGCTACCGCTTTTACGAACGCTTGGAACCGGCATGATATGGATGAGTTCGCATCTCTGTTCGCTTCCGATGCCAACTTCGTCAACGTCGTAGGTGTTTGGTGGAAGAACCGATCCGAGATCGAAGCGGCGCACCGAGCTACCCATCAGACCATGTTTCGGGATAGCCGACTAGAAGGCGATGTCTCGTCGGTTGTGGAATTGGCTCCGGGGCTTGCTTCCGTTCACTACAGGTGGACCCTAACGGGAGCATCTGCTCCGGACGGGTCCCCGGCCGGAGTTAGGAATGGCATATTGCTTCTGATTGCCCAAGAAGGGCAATCGGGATGGCACATCAAGGTGGCTCAGAACACGGATATTGTTCCTGGCGCAATCGCACCAGCCGGCGCGAAAAGCTAACCATGCCCCACCGGACCTAAAGGCAAGAAACGCCCTGCCGACGTGATCGGCAATGCCGTCCGCGTCATGCGCATTGCGACGGGCGAGGAAGCCGACGAGGTGATTGACGATGGCAAAGACCCTGCCGCCAAGGCACTGTTGCGCCGAAGCCGGGCAAGCGCGGTCCCTACAAAAAAGTCGGCTGCCGAAATTTCAAACTGAGACACTACCCAACCCCGAGATCGCGAGACGTGGCCCCATCTATTGAACTGCCGAGCCACTATCTCTTTCTCGCCTGGAAAGAGACTTAAAATCCCTCGATCTCTGATCGTACGGGTTCGACGCCCGTCGTCCGCACCACCCTTCGCTCTTCGAGCTTAGGCGGCAGGCCGCCGGAGCAGACGTCTCAAATGTCGAGATAACCGGCGGCCACGAGCATTGCCTTGTATCGTCGGGCAAATCGGCTGGGCAAACGGCTGAGGTACCCCGAGGCGCCAATATCCCAATGCGCGCCCAGTTCGCCATCGAAGCTCGCCGGGTCGAACTGCAGCAGCCCGCTGCGCGGATATACCGTGAATTCTCCGAAGATCGGTTCTCCCTCCTCCTCGTAGAAATCGACACGCACCATGTCGAACTCGCTGCCAAGCGCCTCAGCTGCCTCGATCATCCGGGCGAGGCTCTTGGGAGGGGGAATTTCCAGGCTCGAGTCGATCGCACCCTGGACGATGTTGAGCGGACGCCAGTCGCGATCCAGGTGGCCCGTATTCTTGGCTGTGGAACGGAAAGCGACGACGACAATGTACTCGACGCGGCCGGCCAGCACACAGAGTTTGTAGTCGACCGGGTCATAATCCTGGTCCTTGCCGACCAGCGCTTCGACGAAAACCCGCCGCCTGATGTGCGCATAGCTGCGCTCAAGCTTGCGGGTGCCATAGGTCTGGGCAAGGTGTGCCGCCATCCCGGCAATGATAGCCTCCCGGTCGGCGCTTGCCGGATAGCGAACGATGACGTTCATGGCGCAACCGTGGTTGCATTTGACGGCGTAGGGAACGTTCAAGTCATCGAAGGGGATCTGGCTCGGATCGTCGCCCTGCCACAGCACCTTTGGGACGGCGAGCCAGGGAAGCCGTTTCCGGACGATTTCCTTGGACTCGATCTTGTCGAGAAGACCGGCGAAGCGAGGATCGTCATCGAAAATCTTGCGCCAATGGATCTTCTCCGTGAAGGTCACAGGGGCTGCGAAATTCGGCAAATGCCGCATCCGCTTAAGGAAACGCTGGGTCAACCGGCGGTAGCGGACAAGCAGCGCGGCGTTCAGCAACAGGAGCGATGCTCGCGCGCTGTTTCGCTTCAGCCATGCCTTTGCGCCAGGCGCCATTCCGGTGTCCTTACAACTTCCGGACGACTAGGCGACCAGGATTCTCGGGTCAAGTCCGCGATGACGCATCCTTCGAAAGAGCTGCAGGTGCCGGATCAGAATTTATTACCCACGACGTCGCTACAGTCGCATCAATCGCCGATTCCATCGCCATTATGCATCGCGGTTGTGCGGTACGGAGCCAAGAGCAAGGTCTCACCCAGCCTTTCGAGCGAGCCAACAGCGCTTGCGCATCCGCAGCGCTATTTTCGGAACGACCAATGACAATAACGATAGATGGCAACGCCAGCTGGCGCGACATCGCGCAAGTGAGCGAAGGCGAATCCCTGGCGCTCAGTCCGGCAGCGTGGGAGAGGATCGCCTTTGCGAACCAGATCGTAGCGGCCATCGTCGAAAAAGGCATCCGCGCCTATGGCGTAAATACCGGGGTCGGCGCATTGGCAAGCAAGGTGGTGGCGCCTGCGCTGCAAAAGAAATTGTCGCGCAACATCATTCGCAGTCACGCCTGCGGCGTCGGTGACCTTGTGCCGAGACGCGGCGTGCGCGCCATCATTGCCGCTCAAGTGGCAAATTTCGCGCATGGCCATTCCGGCGTAAGCCCTCAGATCGTCCGCAATCTGCTCACCTTCATCGAGCGCGACTGCGTTCCCGACGTGCCGTCCAGGGGATCGGCCGGGTATTTGACGCACAACGCGCATGTAGCACTGATCTTGATCGGTGAAGGCAGTGCAACCGTGGCAGGCCGCTCGATGAGCGGACTGGAAGCGCTTGCTGAAATGGGTCTGGAGCCACTGGAGCTTGGCGCGAAGGAAGGCCTGAGTCTCGTCAATGGCACGGCGTGCGCGACCGGCCTGACAAGCATCGCCGTGCAACGCGCGGAGCGCTTGTTGGGATGGGCTGACGCGGCGGCCGCTTTGACGCTGGAAGCCGCGGGCGCACAAATGCCGGCCTTCGGCGAACAAATCCTGGCGATGCGGCCCTCACCCGGCATTCAGGATGTGGGCAAAGCGCTGCGAGGCTGGCTTCACGGCAGCGAGCTTATCGCGCTTGCCCACGGCAGCCGCACGCAAGACGCACTCAGTCTTCGCGCCGTGCCGCATGTTCACGGCGCCGCTCGCGAGGTGTTGGACCGGTCGGCTGAGTTGGTCGACCGCGAACTGGCTGCCGTCACAGACAATCCCGCGGTATTCGGGTCGTTGAACGATCCCCAGGTTGTTTCAGAGGCGCATGCGGTGGCGCCGGCGCTCGGGCAGGCCGCCGACGGACTGACCATCGCTTTGGCGCAGGTGGCCGGAATGAGCGAGCGTCGGATCGACCGTCTCGTCAATCCTCTTGTCAACAATTTGCCGGCCTTCCTTGCCGATGAGGACGGCAGCAATTCCGGCTTCATGATTGCCCAATACACCGCCACGTCGCTCAGCAACGTCAATCGGCGCCTGGCCGCGCCGGCCGCGACCGACGGCGGCGTCACATCCGGCCTGCAAGAGGACTTTCTGGCTCATCCGACCGTCGCAGCCAACAAGCTGCTCGCGGTTATCGACAATGCCGAATACATTTTGGCAATCGAGCTCATGGCGGCCGCGCAGGCCCATGATTTTCTGGCAGAGCGCGGTGCACGTGCGCCTGGTACCGACACCATCTATCGCATGGTCCGGGAAAATATCGCGCACTATTCCGACGATCGGCCTCTGTCCGGGGACATGGAGGAACTGCGCAACTTCATCCGCGAAGTGGACGTGCCGCCCTGCCCGCAGCAGTGAAGCACGTGCTCGACGCTCTTCTTGAATTAGGCCTTCATCGGATACAGTTTCAAATGCTGGATCAGGATGATCGTCTTGGCGTCGATGATGCGGCCGTCAGCAATTCCGGCCAGCGCCTCATCGAGCGGCATTTCCAGAACTTCGATGTCCTCGCCCTCTTCCGGCGCGCCGCCTCCGGCCGAGATGCGGTCGGCGGGTGAGTAGCGCGCCACGAAGAACCACAGCCGTTCGGTCACGCTGCCCGGGCTCATATAGGGCGCAAACAGCCGCTCGATGTTCTCTAAGTGATAGCCGAGCTCTTCCTCGGCCTCCTTGCGGATGGCGGTTTCGGGATCGTTTTCGTCGAGCAGACCGGCGCAGGCCTCGATCAGCGGTTCGCGGTGGCCGGTGACATAGGCGGGATAGCGAAACTGCCGCACCAGAAGCACCGTCTGGCGCTCGGGATCGAAAGGCAGGATCACCGCACCGTCGCCGCGATCGTAGGTCTGCCGGATCTGCGTCTCCCACTGCCCGTCGCGCCGGCGATAGTCCAGCACGGTCTTCTTCAGGACCGCCCAGTCGTCGGAAAGGACTTCCTCCGAGCGGATGCGGATACGATCTTCCATGGTCAACTCCGTGCTGTCGGCGCCATGGCGTAGCCGCGAACCGGTGTCCGCGCAACCGAAACGATGATTGGTCCAGCACCGGCTTTCACCGCCTCGTGTCTGGTGCCGTCAGTTGCCGTCGCCTACATAACTGCAGCCCCTCCCGGAGTTTTTCGATGACCGCAGCGCTTTTCCAGCCGATCACCCTCGATGGCCTGACCTTCCCGAACCGCGTCGCGGTAGCACCCATGTGCCAGTATTCCGCCGACGACGGCTCGGCCACCGACTGGCATCTCTATCACTGGATGAACCTGGCAATGTCGGGCGCCGGCATGGTCACCGTCGAAATGACCGATGTCGAGCGGCGCGGCCGCATCACCCATGGTTGCCACGGCCTCTATTCCGACGACAACGAGGCCGCCGCCCGGCGCACGCTGGATGCCGCCAGGCGCGTCGCCGCCCCGGAGACGAAATTCGGCATCCAGCTTGCCCATGCCGGGCGCAAGGCGTCCAACAGAAAACCCTGGGAAGGCGGTGGTCCGCTGCAGCCGGGCGAGGATCCCTGGCAGACGGTCTCGGCCTCGGCCATCGCCTATGACAGCGGCTGGAACGTGCCGCATGCGCTGGAGGAGGATGAAATCCTGCAGTTGGTCGAGCGCTTCACTCAAGCCGCAAGGCGAGCCGAGCGCGCCGGTTTCGACTTCCTCGAACTGCACGCCGCCCATGGCTACCTGATCTTCCAATTCCTGTCGCCGCTCTCCAACCAGCGCACCGACCGCTGGGGCGGCTCGCTGGAAAACCGCATGCGTTTTCTGCTCGAAATCGCCAAATCGGTAAGGAAGGCGGTTCCAAACCTGATGCTTGGCACACGCCTGTCCGTAAAAGAATGGGTCGATGGCGGCTTCGAGGTCGAGGATGCGATCGAAGTGGCCAAGGCGCTGAAAGCGCTGGGCATTGCCTATCTCTGCTGCTCGAGCGGCGGCAATTCGCCGTTGCAAAAGCTGCCGATCGGCCCCGGCTACCAGGTGCATCTGGCGGAAGCGGTGCGCAAGGGCGCCGGCATCCCGACGCGGGCTGTCGGCCTGATCGACGATCCTGCCCAGGCCGAAGCGATCGTCGCCGACGGCCGCGCCGATATGGTGGCGCTGGCTCGCGCTTTCCTTGCCGACCCACGCTGGGGCTGGCGCGCCGCCGCCACCTTTGGCGAGAAAATCCATCCGGCACCGCAGCTTGCACGTTCGGTAACGACGATGCAGCACTGGATGAGGGGCTGAGCAGGCTGCACCGACGGCTGCGCAACGATTGCGGTTACTGAGACGCCAATGCATGTCGCCCAAAAGTGGAACCCGTTTTTGGGCTAACGGCATGCATCAGGCAAAGACCTAAAGGCGCGTCGCCAACGCGACGTGACGTTTGGGCGCAGGCTGACCGCCACTTTTGCAACCAAATTGGCTGCTTTGCGTTGCGGCCATCATGGATAACAAACCTTTTGAAACGCCCGTCGTGGTCGAACTCGGCCATGTCGGCAAATATCGCCAAATCCGCAGCACCCAGGAAGCGGCGGAGTGTCTGATGACGGTCTGGCCGCTCAATCGCGGCCCGCGCCACCGTGATGCTCTCGACACTTGCCTCAAAGTGCTGGAAGGTTATCGTTCGACGGCCGATGCGCGCCGGGCATTGATCGAAGCGGCCAAGGAATCGGAAGTGCTGGTTCCCGAAGACCGGCTGCCCGACGCCAAATTGCATTGAACGGGCTGCATTGAACGAACGGACGAACCGGAGGATTTCATGGCGAAGCTGACTTACAAGATCGTCGAGCATGACGGGGGCTGGGCCTACAAGGTCGGTTCGACATTCTCGGAGACATTCCCCACCCACCAGGACGCGCTGCGCGCCGCCGAGATCGCCTCGGCCGAGCAGCAGGTCGCCGGAACCACTGACGGCATCCAGTATGAGGATTCCGAAGGCAAGTGGCACGACGAACTGGCCGATGGCCGCGATCGGCCACAGACCGAAGTTTCCGACTAATCTTTTGCGTGAGTTGTCTCGCTGCCGGCCGTGGATGCCCTGTTTCAGGCATCCTGCCGGTCAGTCGAGTCTACGGCCTGATTACTTGCCGCAATAGTGATCGTTGACGTTCAGCCCGGCATTGGCGTCGGGTCCCGCCGTATTCGAAGCACAAGGCCCAACCGGGCCGGTATTGCTCAGGCTGTTCAGGCCTGAGGAATCGATGCTGCCGGTGGTGTTTGGATCGACGCTCATCGTCTGCTCGTTGGCAACAGGGCGATGGTGGGTGTGGGCGGTATAGGACGACTGCGCCATCGCCGAGGTGGCGACGCCAACCGTGAAGACCGAGACTGCGAGGATCTTGGTAAGCATAGAAAGCACTCCATTCCATTTTCTCGTCGCTTATCGTGCGACAGCGGAAGAATCCCTCCGCGGGCTCGAAGTTCCGACAAGAAAACGTGAAGCCGCGTGAGCTTCGACACCTTTATGTGACTGCTGCGTGAATTCGTGGTCAGCCGATTCGACCGATTCAGTCCGAGCTGATGTTCCGGCCTGCGAATGCCCGCTCGGCGATACGCTTGATGAAGGCGATGACGCGGTCCGGCTCGATGAATTGCGGCATATGGCCAAGGCCGTCGACGGCCTCGAAATCGACCCCTTCGATCCGGTCCTTCATCGGCTCTCCGTGGGTGCGCACGGCGATGACGCGGTCATCGGCTCCGAAGAAAATGCCGGCCGGCATCGTGATCCCACCATAACGCCACTCGATGCGGCCAAGATCCTCTTCGACCGCCATGAAATCGGTGGAGGTCGCATGGAAATGGGCTGGCCTCAGCCCGAGCCATCCGCCTCCGTGGATCATATAGTCGGCTGGAACAGGCTGCGGCGCGAAGATGAACTCCATTGTCGGCCGCGCATATCTGAGGCTTGTCGGTATGGCGACGGTATAGGCCATTACCCAACGCCACAGGCGCGAACGGATATAGAGCAGGCCCGCTTTCTCGCGCACGCCAACTTCCAGATGTGTCAGCGGCGCCAGCAAGGCGATGCCGGAAATCGCGTCGGGATGTTCCATGGCCAAGGTCAGCGCGACGGCGCCGCCCAATGAGTGCCCGACCACAAGCGGCCTTTCCAGTCCGAGCGTTTCGATGAAACGCCTGATGATCTCGGCCTGCTCAGGCAAGCGGCCGGTGGTGCCTTTCGCCCGCACCGAATAGCCCGATCCCGGCCGGTCGAGTGCAATCAGCCGGTAGCCCGGGCCGAAGCGTCCGAACAAAGTGTGCCTAAAATGATGGAGCTGGGCGCCAAGCCCATGCACGAATACGATCGGCCTGCCCTCACCCTCATCCACATAGTGGATGCGGTTGCCGTCGATCGCGACGAACTGTCCGCTGGTCGGCACCAGCCTTTCGGCCTTGGCGGCGATCAAGAGGGTCGCCGCCACCAGGCTGATGACGATGACGAGAGCCAGCACGAACAGGCCGATTAAGAGCCACAGCAGAATCGATACCAGCATTTTTCACCCGGAGCGGCCTGGGCGCGCACCATCACCCACTGCCGAACGCACGGCAAGGCGGGTGGCGGCTTCTGTCGGCATTGCCGCCCGTTCCATGTCGCGCTATCTCAGGCAACCTTGTCTGCCCAGGGCGACCCTGTCTGCCCTGAGGCGCCTTTCCGCCGGAGCTTTCCATGCCTGAAATCGTCACTGCCGCCATGCTTGTCATCGGCGACGAGATTCTGTCCGGCCGTACCAAGGACAAAAATATCGGCCACCTCGCCGACATCATGACGGCCATCGGCATCGACCTGAAGGAAGTGCGCATCGTTCCCGACGAAGAGGACGAGATTGTCGCGGCGGTGAATGCCGTGCGCGCCCGCTACACCTATGTCTTCACCACCGGCGGCATCGGCCCGACGCATGACGACATCACCGCGGATTCGATCTCCAAGGCCTTTGGCGTGCCCTGCGAATACGACGCCAAGGCCTATGCCATGCTGGGCGAGAGCTATGCCGCGCGCGGCATCGAATACACCGAGGCGCGCAAGCGCATGTCGCGCATGCCGCGCGGCGCCGACCATATCGACAACCCGGTCTCCGTGGCGCCTGGCTTTCGCATCGGCAATGTCCATGTCATGGCCGGCGTGCCTTCGATCTTCCAGGCTATGCTCGACAATGTCGTGCCGACGCTGAAGGCAGGCACAAAAATGCTGTCGGCAACCGTCCACTGCCCGTTCGGCGAAGGCCTGATCGGCGGCCCTTTGGGCGACATCCAGAAGGCGCATCCCGACACAATCATCGGCTCCTACCCGAAATATGGCGATGGCAAATTCTGGACGGAGCTGGTCGTCCGCGCCCGCAGCCAGGAGGCGCTGGATTCCGCGCGCAAGGACGTCGAGGCCATGGTGGCCGGCTTTACCGCCGCCAATTGATCGGGGACTCGCGGCCCATCGCCGAGCCGGAACCAAGCGCTGCACTTCGACGTTTTCCCTCAGGCGCACCAGACGCCGGCAGATTTGAGGGATTCCCATGCGCTTCAAGACCATCGTCGCCATATTGCAGAACGAACAGGATGCCGAACGCGTCCTCGACTGCGCCATTCCGCTCGCCGACCGGTTCGAGAGCCACCTGATCGGCATCCATGCCGAAGCGCTGCCCGTTCCCTACACCTCCGCCACCGGTTTTCCCGACACCGAGTTCCTGCAGGTTTCCGCAGACATGAACCGCGAGCGCGCCGAAAAACTGGAGGCGCTTTTCCTCAAGCAGATCGAAAAATCCGGCCTTTCCTTCGAATGGCGCAGTTTTGAGAGCTTTTCCGGCGACAGCGCGCTGACCGGCATTTCCAATGTGCGCGCCGCCGACCTGATCATTGCCGCTCAGCGCGAGACCGGCGGCGATCCGAGCGCCGATGTCGACACGCTGGTCTACGATGCCGGCCGGCCGGTGCTGGTGGTGCCGCATGACGGCCCGCTCGTCACCACCTTCAAACACGTGCTGCTCGCCTGGAACGGCAGCAAGGAGGCAGCGCGGGCGGCCTTCGACGCCCTGCCCTTCATCATCGAGGCCGAGAAGACCGACATTCTGGTCATCGATCCGCCCGACACGCTGGACGAGAACCCGGAGGCTGCCGGCGCCGAGATCGCGGCGGCGCTGTCGAGGCACGGCGCCACCGTCAGCGTCTCGGTGCAGAAGTCGGGCGGCATCGCCGTCGACGACGTCATCCAGACCAGGATTGCCGAGACCGGCGCCGACCTTCTGGTGCTCGGCGCCTACAGCCATTCCTGGCTGCGCCAGCTTTTGTTCGGCGGCGTGACGCGCACGGTGTTGCGCACCGTGCCGGTGGCGGCTTTCCTCTCGCGCTAGACCGATCGCCAATGCAGCCCTTGCCAAGGCCAAGCCTTTCCGGCTAATTCCGCGCGCATTCCCCTAGAGCCGGATGATTTCAGGTCGAATAGACTGGAAATCATCCGGCTCTAAATCAAAGAAGTAGAGCATGATGCCTGGACAAACGGTTTCCGTTTGTCCGAGAAAACCGCTTCACACTTTTTGGCATCATGCTCTAACGCGCGGAGTGCAGCAACAATGTCCCTTCCCGAAAAAGCCTTTCCGGTCTCCTGGGACCAGTTCCACCGCGACGCCCGGGCGCTCGCCTGGCGGCTTGCCGGCGCCAACAAGGGTCAGTGGAAGGCCATCGTCTGCATCACCCGCGGCGGCCTGGTTCCCGCCGCCATTATCTCGCGCGAACTCGGCATCCGCGTCATCGAGACGGTCTGCGTCGCCTCCTATCACGACTACACCAGCCAAGGGCAATTGCAGGTGCTGAAGGAGATCACGCCCGCCCTGCTCACCGATGATGGCGCCGGCGTGCTGATCATCGACGACCTCACCGACACCGGCAAGACGGCCGGCATCGTGCGCGCCATGATGCCCAAGGCGCATTTCGCCACCGTCTATGCCAAGCCGAAAGGCCGGCCGCTGGTCGACACCTTTGTCACCGAAGTCAGCCAGGACACCTGGATCTACTTTCCCTGGGACATGGGTTTTACCTACCAGAAGCCGATCGCCGACGATCACGCCGGCTGATTCGCCAGCGCCCATTCTTCTGTCCAGGCGGCCGGAGCCGCGGCGTTTGCTGTGGAAACTGGCGCCGCAAGACACAATATTCTGTTGAATAGACACCTGTTGGCGGAATTCGACGGGTTGGTGTGACGTTTTTTACTTTTATGACTTACACTTGGCCGTAAGATTCGTGTGACGGCAAACGATTCTGAGGGCTGGGGTAGCTTCTCCGATGCTGACGAGACCAACGACGCACAACCATATGGCCGAAAGGGTCCGGCGACTCTTCGGGACCTCGCCGTGCCGTCTGCAGGTTGCGGCTCTGCCCTGGCGCACCACCGAAAACGGCATCGAAATCATGCTGATCACCAGCCGCGACACCGGCCGCTGGGTGCTGCCGAAAGGTTGGCCCGAAGCCAGGGAGCCGCTCTGCGAGGCTGCAGCGCGCGAGGCCGGCGAGGAAGCCGGATTGCGCGGCAAGATTTCGCATTTCGAGGCTGGCCGCTATTTCTACGCCAAGGCATTGGCGTCCGGCGAGGAAGTGCCTTGCGAAGTGCTGGTGTTTCCGATGCAGGTCGAGCGCGTCTCCGACCGCTGGAAGGAAAAGCGCGCGCGCACCCGCAAATGGGTCAACGCGGCCGAGGCCGTGCGCATGATCAACGAGCCGGATCTTTGCCAGATCATCGCCCATTTCTGCGCCGATCCGTACAAATTCGCCGCTAGAACCTAGCTATAATTCCACGCAGCACATTCCCATGCGCCAGCGCAGGTGCTCGTCATCGATTCTGACCGTGCGCTTCGCCTCCGGCGCGGTCGATCCAGCTCCAGTCCGACATCGATAGATCCCTGCCCCTCAGGCCACGCTTTGCCACGGCTTGACATGCAGGTATTTACCTGCATATTATGTCTGCAAGATGAGTGAGACCGATGGACGCCGACAAGGTTTTCAAAGCGCTGGGCGACCCGACACGCAGAAGGCTGCTCGATCTTCTGTGTGAGAAGAACGGACAGACGCTCGGGCAGCTTTGCGAGAACCTCGACATGGCAAGGCAATCCGCGACCCAGCACATCGACCTTTTGGAGGCGGCCAATCTGATCAGCACGGTCAAGCGTGGCCGCGAAAAGCTGCATTTCATCAACCCCGTGCCGCTGCACGAAGTCTACGAGCGCTGGGTGCGAAAATTCGAACGGCAGCGGCTGAGCCTGCTGCACGACCTGAAGCAAGAACTCGAAGGAGACGACCAATGACCCGGGAAACCACCAGTTTTGTCTACGTGACCTACATCAGATCGACGCCGCAAAAAGTGTTCGAGGCCATCACCAGGCCCGATATCGCCAAGCGCTACTGGGGCCACGAAAACGTCTCCGACTGGAAGCCCGGATCGAAATGGGAACACATCCGCGCCAATGACGAGCGCTCCGTCGAACTCATCGGCAAGGTCGTCGAAATCTCGCCGCCGACCCGCCTGGTCATGACCTGGGCCAACGCTTCGCAGGCCGACGATCCGACCAAGCACAGCCGGGTGACGTTCGCCATCGAGGAATACGACACCATGGTCAAGCTGACCGTCAGCCATGACGAACTCGAAGCCGGCAGCGGCATGGCCAAGGGCATCAGCCAGGGCTGGCCGGCCGTGTTGTCCAGCATGAAATCCTTCCTTGAAACCGGCACCGGCATCGACCTTTTCGCCAAGCCGAAATCGGCCTGAAGCAAGCTTCCAGCGGGAGAACGACGATGACCAGGCACTTTACAGGCGGCTGCGCCTGCGGCGCGATCCGTTATGAGGCAAGCGGCGAGCCGATCTTTCAGAACCACTGCCAATGCCTCGATTGCCAGAAGCGCAGCGGCACGGGCCATGGCTCCTATGTGACCTTCGGCCGGCGCGCTGACGTAAAGATCACCGGCGAGCCAAGCACCTGGCGGATGATCGCCGACAGCGGCAATGAAAAGGTCCAAGCCTTTTGCCCGACCTGCGGCACGCCGCTCTACCTGACCTTCGTCGCCATGCCCGAGCTGACTGCGATCCATGCCACCAGCCTTGACGACGCCGGCCAGTTCAATCCGCATGCGGTCACTTACATCGTCCGCGGCCATACCTGGGACACGATCGATCCCGCGCTCCAGCCATTCGAGCGAATGCCTGGATGAACCGAGCAGAGCCCTATCCCCTCGGATAGGGCTCTGCATTCAGCTCAGATCACCAGGCCCTTGGTCAGTTCCAGCGCCTGGCGCTCGAACAGGCGGCGGTAGATGCCGCCCTTCAGCCGGATCAGCTCGTCATGCGAGCCTTCCTCGACGATCTTGCCGCGATCGAACACCAAGAGCCTGTCCAGGGCGCGCACCGTCGACAGCCGGTGGGCGATAACCAGCGTCGTGCGACCGACCATCAGCCGCTCCATTGCCTGCTGGATCAGCACTTCAGATTCCGAATCGAGGCTCGATGTCGCCTCGTCCAGGATCAGGATGCGCGCATCCGCCAGGAAGGCGCGTGCGATCGCCACGCGCTGGCGTTCGCCGCCCGACAATTTCACGCCGCGCTCACCGACCAGCGTGCCGTATCCCTTCGGCAGGCTGGTGATGAAATCATGCGCACTGGCGAGCCTGGCGGCATGCTCGATCTCGGCCTGCGTGGCGTCCGGTCGGGCATAGGCGATGTTCTCGGCCAGCGAGCGGTGGAACAGGATCGGCTCCTGCTGCACGATGGCGATCTGCGCGCGCAGCGACGCCTGCGCCACAGCAGAGATGTCCTGGCCGTCGATCAGGATCTTGCCGCCGCTGACGTCATAGAGGCGCTGGATCAGCTTGACGAACGTCGTCTTGCCCGAGCCGGAATGACCGACCAGTCCGACCCGTTCGCCGGCCGCTATCTCCACCGAAAAGTCACGGTAGAGCGGCAGCCGATGACTGCCATAGTGGAAGGTGACGTTGTCGAAGCGGATAGCGCCCTGCGTGATCCGGATCGGCTGAGCGCCGGGCCGGTCCTCGATGCCAAGCGGTTGCGACTGGAAATCGACCAGTTCCTCCATGTCGTTGATCGAACGCTGCAAATTACGGATATGCGTGCCGATGTCCCTGAGATAACCCTGCAGCACGAAGAACGAGGTCAGCACGAAGGCAACGTCGCCGGCGCTCGCCTGCCCCCAGGCCCACAGCATCAGCGACAGCCCGATCACCGCCGTCCGCAGCACCAGCAGCATGGCGCCTTGCGTGGTGCCGTTGATGGTGCCGCGCACCCAGGTGCGGCGCGTGCGTGCCCGCCATTTGGCGACAACCTTGGCGAGCCGTGCTTCCTCGCGCGTCTCGGCGCCAAAGCCCTTGACCACGGCGTTGCAGCTCACCGCATCCGCGAGCGACCCGCCGAGCCGCGTATCCCAGCTGTTGGCGAGCCGTGCCGCGGGCGCGACATAGCCAAGCGACAGCATCGCCGTCACCATGATGAACAGCACCGAGCCGACTGCTACGACCAGCCCCATCAGTGGCCAGAACCAACCGAGCAGCAGCGTCGAGCCGACCAGCATGGCGACCGACGGCAAAAGCGCGATCAGGATCGTGTCGTTGAGCAGGTCGAGCGCCCACATGCCGCGCGTGACCTTGCGCACCGTCGAGCCGGCAAAGCTGTTGGCGTGCCAGTCGGTGGAGAAGCGCTGCACGCGGTGGAACGCATCGGCGGCGATATCGGCCATCATCTTCAGCGTCAGCTCGACAATGCCCATGAAAGCGAGGTTGCGCAGCACCACGCCGGTCAGCGCCAAGGCGACGAGCGCGAAGAACGCCGCCATCGCAGCATTCCACGCGACATCGCCGGCCGAAGCACTGCTGGCGACGGCGTCGACCAGCCGGCCGGAATAGAGCGGCGTCAACACGTCGGCCAGGGTCGACAGCAGGAAGCCGCCCATGATCAGCGAAAGCCGCCACGGCTGGCGCCGCCAGTGGCTGAGCGTGAAGCCAAGAACGCTGCGAAAGGCGCTTGCGCGCAGGTCGATTCGAAGACGAGCCATGATGTCCATCCGGGCGCAAAAAACGCCCGGTCCCGGTAAGGTCGAAAATTGAAAACCGCGCTGGGCAATTCGCCCGGGGCTGCGGAGGTTCGGCATAGGTGGCGGCGCGCCCTAGATATCGGGTGGCGACCGGCATCGGCGGAAGCCTGTACTCGACCCGGCATCGCCGCGAAGGACAAACCTTCGCCGGACACCAGGTGAGACCTAGGCTTCGCGGCCTCGCATTACCATGTGAAATACTGCCATTCGGACCTCCCGCAACACAATTGCGGAGGGGTCCTTATAGAGACGCCTCAGCGGATCGCCAAGACCGGGCGTGCCGCAAAAGCGTAACTGGTCCAACCAGTGAGGTTATTTTGCAACAACGGCGGGCAAGCCTCGCCTCTGTGCCTCATTCCGGGTTGCGATCGAGGCGCATGTAGCGGCCATCGGTGGATGCCTTGAAGCCCAGCTTCTCATAAACGCCATGCGCGTCACTGGTCGACAGGCTCCAGTGCGAGACCGTGCTGAGTTGAGGGTGATCGATGAGCGCCCGCACCAGTTGCAAGCCAATGCCCCGGCCGCGATGCTGCGGCCAGATGATGATGTCGGCGAGATAGGCAAACACCGTACGGTCGGTGATGGCCCGGCCAAAGCCGACTTGATTCCCATCGATATAGGCTGCGGTGCAGAGCGAGTTGGCGAAGGCGCGGCGATGAAATTCGTCGCTGCGTCCGGCGCCCCAGTAGCTCGCCATCAACAGGTCGGAGGTCGCCCGAAAATCGATCCGTGACATGTCGAAGCTGATTTCACTGTAGGGCATGGTGCCTCGCAAAGAATTAAGGGGGCGGCCGAACGTCCCGTCCGGCCGATGACTGCCCAGCGTGCCGTAACAGAAGCTGATGCCGCGGCCGGAGCTTGCCGTTCTTGAAGCATGCAAGCCGCAAAGGTTCATCAATGGGATCAGATATTTAGCCGCGATCCCTGAAACGGTTGGTGATGGGATAGCGACGGTCGCGGCCAAAATTCTTGCGGGTGATCTTCACACCCGGTGCCGCTTGCCGGCGTTTGTACTCGGCAATGTAGAGCAAATGTTCGATACGCGTCACCGTCGCCCGGTCATGGCCGCGCGCGACGATGTCGTCGACGCCCATCTCGTTCTCGACCAGGCATTCCAGAATGTCGTCCAGCACAGGATAGGGCGGCAGCGAATCCTGGTCGGTCTGGTTCTCGCGCAGTTCCGCCGACGGCGCCTTGTCGATGATATTCTTCGGGATCACCTCGCCCGAGGGACCGAGCGCACCCGGCGGCACATGGCTGTTGCGCCAACGCGACAGCGCATAGACCTGCATCTTGTAGAGATCCTTGATCGGGTTGAAGCCGCCATTCATGTCGCCATAGAGCGTGGCATAGCCGACCGACATCTCGCTCTTGTTGCCTGTGGTGACGACCATCGAGCCGAACTTGTTGGAGATCGCCATCAGGATGGTGCCGCGCGCGCGGCTTTGCAGATTTTCTTCGGTGATGCCTTCCTTGGTGCCTTCGAAGAGCTGCGTCAGGGTGTGCAGGAACCCTTCGACCGGCTCGAAGATCGGCACGATGTCATAGCGGCAGCCGAGCGCGCGGGCGCAGTCTTCGGCGTCTTTCAGCGAATCCTTCGAGGTGTAGCGATAAGGCATCATCACCGCGCGCAGCCGTTCCTCGCCCAGCGCATCGACGGCCAATGCGGCGCAGATCGCCGAATCGATGCCGCCGGACAGGCCCAGCACGACGTTCTTGAAGCCGTTCTTGTTGACGTAGTCGCGCAGGCCCAGCATGCAGGCGCGGTAGTCCGCCTCTTCCCGTTCCGGGATCTTCGACATCGGCCCTTCGGTGCAGACCCAGCCGTCGCCTTGGCGTTTCCAGGTGGTGACGTCGACCGCGTCCTCGAACTGGCTCATCTGGAAAGCCAATGTCTTGTCGGCACCGATGGCGAAGGACGCGCCGTCGAAGATCAGCTCGTCCTGGCCGCCAAGCTGGTTGGCGTAGATCATCGGCAGGCCGCATTCGATGACCTGCTTGATGACGACCTGATGGCGGACGTCGATCTTGGCGCGATAATAGGGCGAACCGTTCGGCACCAGCAGGATCTCGGCGCCGCTTTCGGCCAGCGTCTCGCAGACTGCGACATCGCCCCAGATGTCCTCGCAGATCGGAATGCCCAGCCGCACGCCGCGAAAGTTGACCGGACCCTGCAGTTCCGGCCCGGCCTGGAAGACGCGCTTTTCGTCGAACTCGCCATAATTGGGCAAATCGAGCTTGTAGCGCTCGGCGAGGATCTTGCCGCCATCGGCGACGATAATCGAATTGTGGGTGCCGCTCTTGCGCTTCAGCGGCGTGCCGATGATGACGCCCGGCCCGCCATCGGCGGTATCCCCGGCGAAATCCTGCGCGGCCTTTTCGCAAATCTTGAGGAAGGCCGGCTTCAGCACCAGATCCTCCGGCGGATAACCGGCAAGGAAAAGCTCGGTGTAGAGCACGATGTCGGCGCCCTGTCGGGCGGCATCCGCCCTCGCCTCGCGCGCCTTGGCAAGGTTGCCGGCGACATCGCCGACCGTCGGATTGAGCTGGGCAACGGCGATGCGCAGAATATCGGGAGCGGTCTTCTTGGTCATGCCTGCGGTTTAGCGCGGCAGAATTGCCCGGGCAATGGCGTTCGTTTGGACCAATCCAGACCGATCGGCATTAGCCGATCGTGTCTTATCGCTCGACATGCGGATCTTAGCGAGGCAGCCCGTGATCAGTCGTCGCCCATATACTCGCGCAGCGATTGTGGCGAATGGTTCTCTCCGATCGACATCGCCAGGATGCGCGAGATGTGCCGACGCGGCAGCCTCGTGTCCGCCACCCATTTATTGATCTGCGCCTGGACCTTGTCGAGGTCTCGCTTCGAGGTCGGGCTTTCGGCGATATCGAGGCCTGCATCGCGCAACGCTGCCGCCATATCGGCCGAGATGACGAAAGCGTCCCAGCCCAGCCAGCGCAGAAAATACTGGCCGGTGTTGCCGCCGAGCCGGCTGCCGTGCTTGCCGAGATACGCCATCAGCCCGACCTGGTCGTCCGCCGGCCACTCAGCCAGGAATTTGCCGAAGCTGCCATGCTCCTTCGACACGCGCTCGACGAAGGCGGCATTGTCGCGCACCGATTTGATCTTCTGCGGATTGCGCACGATGCGCTTGTCGGCCGTCAGATCGTGCCAGAAGTCGTCGGGCTGGAACAGCAGCCGCTTCGGCTCGAATTGGAGGAAGGCTTCCTCGAAACCCGGCCATTTCTGTTCGATAACGCGCCACACGAAGCCGGCGGCAAACACGCGTTCGGCCATCGTCGAGAGGATGCGATCATCGCTGATTTTGGCCACGGCGGCATTGTCGGGCAATGGACCGAGCAGCGACGTCAATTCACCTTCGCCGCCTTTGCGTTTTGCAGCGCGTGCGCGAATCTTCTGGAAATCAGCCATTGGCGCCCTGCTACGGTATGGGTGGACGCGGCAATCTACCACTTCCCGTTCGCGCCGGTAGTCTCTAGGTCTAATGCATGTCGCTCAAAAGTGGCCCCCGGTTTTGAGAGAGCGACATGCATAAAAACAAAGACCTAAAGCGCGTCGCTTGAACGCGCTTCAGGCAGACGCTGACCATGGAGGCGACCATGCATAAGACCGTGCCCGAATTGGCCGACCGCTGGCTGAGGCGAACGCCTGAGACCCTGAGCGAGCTCGAGCGGCGGGTGTTGCAGAGCACCGTCGACCGCAAGCCGATCTCTCAGGACATCAACGATAGTCTCGCCGGTCTTCAGGGGGCTGGCGACCGCATCGCCGATGCCATCGCCCGCATTGGCGGCTCGTGGACGTTCATCCTGTCCTTCATCGCCTTCCTGGTCCTGTGGATCGGCGCCAATTGGTGGCTGCTAGGAAGGGACTCGTTCGATCCCTACCCCTTCATCTTCCTCAATCTTGTGCTGTCGATGATCGCCGCCTTGCAAGCGCCGGTGATCATGATGTCGCAGAACCGCCAGGCCGCGCGCGACCGCATCGATGCCGCGCACGACTACGAGGTCAACCTCAAGGCCGAAATCGAAATCATGGCGCTGCATGAAAAGCTGGACGAACTGCGCCACAGCCAGATCATCGGCGTGCGTGAGGACATCGCGCGCCTGGCTGAACAGGTGAACAGCATCGACGAAAGACTGTCGGGCCGGCAAACGTCTCAATGACCGGGATCGTTCATCACCTCATCGAGCAGTATGGGCTGATCGCGGTTTTCCTGGGCTGTGTCGCCGAAGGCGAAAGTGCCGCCATCCTTGGCGGCTTCTTCGCCCACCAGCATGTCTTCGTCCCTTGGAAGGCTTTCCTCGCGGCCGCCATTGGCGCCTTCGTCGGCGACACGTTTTTCTTCGTCCTCGGCCGCAGCTTTGCCGACCATCCCAGAGTTCTGAAACTGAAGGCGAGGCCTGGCTTCAACCACGCCTACCGCCTGGTCTCGTCGCATCCCAACATCTTCGTGCTGTCCAACCGCTACATCTACGGCCTGCGCCTGGTCGGCGGCATCGCGGCCGGCTTCGCCAGCATTTCGGTGCTGCGCTTCGTCATCCTCAACGCGGTGTCGTCGCTAGTCTGGGCAGGCTTGTTCTGCGGCATCGGCTATGTCTTTGGCCTGGGCGCCGAGCAGATGATCGGCAAGGCACTGCTCCATCACGAACGGCTGCTGATCGCGCTGGCCATCGGCCTTGCCGTCGCCCTGCTTGCCTGGCTCATCGCTCGCACCGTCGCCGGCAAGGAGCGCGCCAAGGACGCCCGCGACAGCGAAGCCGCGTCATAGAGGTCAGTCGTCGTCCTCGACCAAAGCGCGGTCGCCACGGTCGAGGATCAGCGGGATGATCAAATCCTCCTCGTCGGCAAGATGCCGCTTCAGCATGGCGATCAGCCGGCTGTTCTCGTCTGCATAGGCATCGGCAGCGAAGCGCTGTTTGTCCTCGCTCTCCTCAAGCGTGCGGATGAAGGCGTTCGCCGCCTCGGCGTTGCGCTCCAGTCCCTCATGGATGGTATGATGATCGGCGTCGAGAATCTCGAAGCCGCGTTTCAGGCCGGGCTCGGCCTTGGCGAAAGCCGGAAAGTATTGGTAGTCCTCGACATTGTGGTGGCCGTCGAGATTGCCGAGGAAATGGTTCAGCCGCGGCGCGAACCAGCGGGCGAAATCCGGCGCCGTCAGCCTGCCCTCGCGATAGTCGGCAATGCCGTTGGTGAGCATGCCGCCGAGTTCGCGGAACATGTCGTGCCGCTGCAGCCACATATTGGCCAGGCCATGGATGTTGGCGTGACCCTGCCAGTTTTCGCGCGGATATTTTTGCACCAGCCAGCGCAGATCGTCTGGCAGGCCGGCACGTTCAAGCAAGAGGGAATTGGCGGCTTCGCTCAACGTCAGTCTCCTTTAGTGACTGACAGATAGGAACGCTGGTTCTAGATCGGTAGTCCCGTGATGCGCTCGATAATGGCGATGCCCCAGACGCCGGCGACGATCACCACCGAAATCAGCACCGCCAGCGAGCCGCAATCCTTGGCGAGCTGGATATCGACGTTGAATTCGCGGCTGAAGGCATCGCAGGCCGCTTCGATGCCGGTGTTCAGCACCTCGACCATGATCAAAAGCAGCACGGCGCCGATCAGCAGCGCATAGCTACGCCACGACACCGAGACGAACCAGCCGAGCGGCAGCGCCAGCACCAGCAGCATCAGTTCCTGCTGGAACGCCTTTTCGCTGGCGGCGAGCTTGCGAAAAGCCCGCACCGAATTGAAGAAAGCATCGATCAGCCGCTGCATGGCCCGCATCCCCTTCGAATCACCGGCAGGGGATAACGCAATGGCTGGATCAAGGGAATAAGGCAGCAGCGGCAAAAATCACTCGTCCGCAACCTTGATCGCCGGCGTCGACTTCTCGAACCGCGGCAACCCATCGTCGATCGTGTAGTAGTCGCCCTTGTCGCTGACGAAGATATGGCATTCGCCCTCAAGCCCGGTCGGCGCATCGAACGCTCCGGCCAGAACCGAGACATAGGCATCCTGGCCCGGCTTCCAGAACAGCACCGAGCCGCATGTCTTGCAAAAGCCGCGTTTGGCAAACGAAGACGCTTCGTACCAGGTGATGTTGTCCGTGCCGGTTATGGTGATGTCGCCATCGGCGACATTGGTTGCGGCGTAAAAATGCCCGCTCTGCTTGCGGCATTGCGAGCAGTGGCAATAGATCACCCCGCGCAACGGCCCTTGCGTCTGGAAACGCACCGCCCCGCACAGGCACGATCCGCTGTGGTTATTGCTCATTCCCGCCCTCCGCCGGCCATCGTTCACGGCTTCGCCGCCACCGGAGAGGATTTCAGTTTTGCCGCAACCGGGCACCAGCAAATGCGACACGGAACGGGCGCGTTCGGACTTCACCTCAGGATGGTTGCAACACGCTGCTGCAGCCTGAGGTAGAAAAGTCGCATTACCTTGCGGCACATTAAGGAAACTTTAGCGCCAGCGCATCTATGGTCGTTGCCAAGCGAAGGCCGCGATTGGGGACGTGTCTTTCGTAAGATGATCCGAAATACGGCTGGTTCTCCCCCGGTCGGCGACATCTCGCACGCGCAAGTCTGCGATGGTTCCCAGGGGTAGTGAAGAGAACATGCAGCCGGCAGCCGCCCAGACCGACCGAAACAGCGACATTGCAACAGCTGTTGTGACGACCATGCGCCAGCTCGGCGTGCTTGGCCTGCCGCGCAATTACGAGATCTTCTACGAAGCGCTGAAAGGCACCAATCGCGAACTCAGCCTTGCCGTCGTCGCGCTCGGCAACCGGCCGACGCAGGACGATCTCGACCGCATCGGCCGCGCCTTCTTTGCTCAACATCATGGTCCCGGCATTGTCGAGCAGGCGCGCGACGTGCTGGCCAGGGAGCTCGAGGACATCGCTTTGCTGCTGCGAAGCGAACGCAGCCATATCGAGAAATACGGCAAGATCCTCGACGAGACATCGAGTGGGCTGGCCAATCGCAGCCTGCTTTCACAGGATCTCTTGCAGAAGGTCGCCAGCGCCATGGCAATCGCCACCAATTCGACCCTCGACCATGGCAAGCAGGTTGCCAGCACGCTCAGCGACAAGACGGCGGAACTGGAGAGCGTCAAGTCGAAGCTTGAGGAGTATAAGCGGCTCGCCGACACCGACCCCTTGACCCATATCTGGAACCGCCGCGCCTTCGACAAGCAGATCACGGCGATTTACACCTCCAACAAGGGCATCCTGTTCAACGCGCTGATCCTTGCCGACATCGACCATTTCAAGGATGTCAACGATCGCTACGGCCACCCGGTCGGCGACAAGATCATCCAGATCGTCGCCGAAATCTTCCAGACCAGCATCCGCGAAGACATGTTCGTTGCCCGCACCGGCGGCGAGGAATTCGCGCTGATCATCGAGGGCGCCAGCGAGGATACAACCTACGAGATCGCCGAACGCATCCGCGTGCTGATCGAGCAGACGCCGTTCACCAGCAGCCAGACCGGCACCAATTACGGCACCGTGACCGTTTCCATGGGCATCTGCATGGCTTCCGAGGCGGAAAGCCCGGAGGATCTCTACACCAAGGCAGACCGCGCGCTCTACCGTTCCAAGGTCGGCGGCCGCAACCGCGTCACCAGGCATTCGACGATGGCCGGCCGTACCGGCAAGAACTGGCTGCTCTACAAGAAAGACTGACGCTTCGGCGCCTAGAGCCGGATGATTTCAGGTCGAGTCGACCTGAAATCTGAATCCGTCTCTAAATCAAAGAGATAGAGCATGATGTCGTCCGAAAACCGCTTCACACTTTTCGGCATCATGCTCTAGCCAATTCGCTGGCCTAGCCAAATTTATCGGATACCACCTCTTTCCATATGAATTTTCGTGGACTATATTTTCCATGGAAAGAGAGACGCCATGCCTGTTACACAATCCAACGCTGCCGCCAAGGCGGCCGAAAATGCGGTTTTGACCAAAGCCACGCTGCGTGCCGCCGAACTCCTGGATATAACCTCCAGGATGCTGGCGTCGATCATCGGCGTCTCGGAAGCAACGGTTTCGCGCATGCGTAGGCAGGAATTCCTGCTGGAGCGCGGCACCAAGCCGTTCGAGCTCGCGGTGTTGTTCGTGCGGCTGTTCCGCTCGCTCGACGCCATTGTCGGCGGTGACGAGACGATCGCCCGGGCATGGCTGAAGAACGCCAACACGGCGTTCGACGGCAGCCCGCTTGAAAAGATCCTCACCATTACCGGGCTTGTCGATGTCATTGCCTATCTGGACTCCCGACGCGCTCTCGTCTGAAGCCGTTCGGCTCGACGGCAAATACTGGCGCATGGTCGAGGCGCAGCACCGCGTCTCGACGCTGAAAGTCGTCGACACGCTGGACGAACAGGCGCTGCTCGAGGATCTGATCGAGGAGACCAAGCCGCAGATTCCGCTCGAGTGCCGGCATCTCCACTATCTCCTGGCAACGCCCTTCCGCTACGGGTCCATCTATCCCTACGGCTCGCGCTTCCGCCGCGCCGGCCGCACTCTGGGCGTCTACTACGCGGCGGAGACGATCATGACGGCGGTCGCCGAAATGGCCTTCTACCGCTTGCTGTTCTTTGCCGATTCGCCTGACACGCCGTGGCCCCACGACGCCGCCGAATACACCGCCTTCGCCGCCGCGATCCGCACCGAGAAGGCAGTCGACCTGACGCGGCCGCCACTCGACCGCGATGAGGCTGAGTGGACACACACGACTGACTATGCCGCCTGCCAGGGGATTGCCGATGCCGCCCGCGAGGCCGGGCTGGAAGCGATCCGCTACCGCTCGGCGCGCGATCCGAAGGGCGCCAATATAGCGCTCCTGACATGCCGCGGCTTTGCCAAGGCCAAGCCGTTGGAGCCGCACACCTGGCGCATCCGGCTCGGCTCGTTCGGCATCCAGGCCATCTGTGAATTTCCGGAAAGGCGCATCGAGTTTTCCAGAACCGCCTTCGCCAATGATCCCCGGCTCAACGGATTGCGCTGGGAACGCGGCCGCTGACCCCCCAAAGAAAAAGAACCGGACTTCGCCGGTGCTTTCCTCATTTCAACCTAAAAAAGGTTCAACCGTTGGCCGCCTGCTTGTGCTGCATCGGATGGCTCTTCTTGAGCAGGTCGGAGACCAGGAATGCCAGCTCGATCGCCTGATCGGCGTTGAGGCGCGGGTCGCAATGGGTGTGGTAGCGGTCCTGCAGCTCTTCGGCGGTGATGGCGCGGGCGCCGCCGGTGCATTCGGTGACGTTCTTGCCGGTCATCTCGACATGGATGCCGCCGGGATGCGTGCCTTCGGCGCGATGCACCTCGAAGAAGGTCTGCACTTCCTTGAGGATGCGGTCGAACGGCCGCGTCTTGTAGCCGGCGGCCTCGATCGTGTTGCCGTGCATCGGGTCGGATGACCAGACGACGCTGCGGCCTTCCTTCTGCACCGCGCGCACCAGCTTCGGCAAATGGTCGGCGACCTTGTCGGAGCCGAAGCGGGCGATCAGCGTCAGCCGGCCCGGCTCGTTCTCCGGGTTGAGCAGGTCGATCAGTTCCAGCAAGCCGTCCGGCGTCAGCGACGGACCACATTTGAGGCCGAGCGGGTTCTTGATGCCGCGGCAGTATTCGACATGCGCATGGTCGGGCTGGCGGGTGCGGTCGCCAATCCAGATCATGTGACCCGAGGTCGCGTACCAGTCGCCCGAGGTCGAGTCGACGCGGGTCAGCGCCTCTTCATAGCCGAGCAGCAGCGCCTCGTGGCTGGTGTAGAAATCGGTCTCGCGCAGCGCATAGTTGGTCTCGGAGGTGATACCGACGGCCTTCATGAAGTCCATCGTCTCGGTGATGCGGTTGGCGAGCATGCCATACTTCTCGCCCTGCGGGCTGTCGGAGACGAAACCAAGCATCCAGCGATGCACGTTCTCCAAACTGGCATAGCCGCCCTGGGCGAAAGCGCGCAACAGGTTGAGCGTCGCCGCCGACTGGCGATAGGCCATTTCCTGGCGGGCGGGATCCGGAATGCGCGATTTGGGATCGAACTCGATGCCGTTGATGATGTCGCCGCGATAGCTCGGCAGCGTCACCTCGCCCTTGGTCTCGTTGTCGGACGAGCGCGGCTTGGCGAACTGGCCGGCAACGCGGCCGACCTTCACCACCGGCTGCGCGCCGGCAAAGGTCAGCACCACCGACATCTGCAGGAAGACGCGGAAGAAGTCGCGGATATTGTCCGCGCCATGCTCGGCGAAACTCTCGGCGCAATCGCCACCCTGGAGAAGGAATGCGTCACCGGCAGCGACAGCCGCAAGCTGCTTCTTCAGCTTGCGCGCCTCACCTGCAAAAACCAGCGGCGGAAAGGTGGCGAGCTGGGCTTCCGTGTTCTTCAGCGCGGCAAGATCCGGATAGGCAGGAACCTGCTTGATCGGCTTTGCTCTCCAAGAATTCGGCGACCATTTCGTCATCGCTGCACCCAAACGCTCTTTCCAGCGGTGCTTTTGCCCGCCATTCCCGCCCCATATGGGGTTCGCGGCTCCATACACGAAGCCGATTTCCTATTCTAGACCGGAATTTAAGCGCTGGCGAATGATGGCCGGCGGCTCACTCTGCCGTCTGCGACAAAGCGAGATAGAAAAAGCCCAGCCCCAGCAGCAGACATGACGGACTGTAGAACCAGCTGTCATAGCTGGCAAAACGCGTGGTCCTGACCCGCTTGAACAGCCCGAAATACTGGGACCAGCTCAAAGCCCTCGCGGTGAAGATGATCGCCCACAAGATGATCCCGGCCTTGAGCAAGGATTGCGACAATGGCAGGTGAACCGCGCCGGCGAAGCCAAGAACCAGCAGCAGCACCAGCACCAGAATCAACCCTACCGCCATCGCCCCAAAGGCCGTCTCCTTGATGGCGGGAGTGCCGTCCTCGCGCCGCGGCAACGCGACGCCGGCGCCGATGCGCCCACCGAACCCCCAATATAGATGGAAGCCGGCTCCAAGCAGCAGAATGGCCGAACAAAGAGCGACGACCAGTGTCGTCATGCCTATCGGGCAACGTCGTTCAATCGCCTGAGCTGGCGACCGAGCCCACCCGTCAGATCGAGTGCAAGCATGCGCAGCAAGGCGATGGCGCTCCACAGCGGCCGATCCGCGAACGGCTTATTGCTGTTGTGATCGAGGAAAGGGTGGGTGAGAAAAGCCGCGACATAGAAGAACGGAATGATGACCAGGAAAGCCCACCAGACGACCAGGAAAGATGCCGCAATCCCGGCGATCGGAGCGAAAAACAGGCCGAGATAGTGGATAAACCGGGTCGAAGGTTTTGAATGGCCGGCGAGATAACCGAGCCAGTATTCATCGAAGGTCTGCGGGTTCATGGATTTCCCCGTTCAGCGATGAGTTGCGGCATCATCTGATCCCTTCGGCCAAAGTATCTCAATGGCTCCAATCGTCGCAGACCCGGAAGCGATCTTGCTAAGCGGAATCTAGGCGGCCTTCTCGACCAGTCGCGCCAGCTGCGTCATGACGACGGCCGAGCCCGCCAGACGTTTCTCCGCCGTTGGCCAATCGCGAATGAAGACCACGCTATGGTCGGCCCTGATCTTGGCCAGCGAGCCCTGTTC
Organism: Mesorhizobium neociceri; assembly: GCF_013520985.1. GTDB lineage: Bacteria > Pseudomonadota > Alphaproteobacteria > Rhizobiales > Rhizobiaceae > Mesorhizobium > Mesorhizobium neociceri. The sequence goes on from NZ_JACDTY010000025.1 coordinate 56,371, forward strand.
GCCGATGTATTTGACCAGCCCGACCGGGTTGGAGAACTCGCGCTTGCGGAAGTGGATGACGACGCCCTTGGGACCGGCATCGAGCTTCTCGACATTGGCTCTGCGGCAGAGCGCCTTGATGAAGACGATCTTGAGCAGATGTTTTACTTCCTCCGGCAGCGGGCCGAAACGGTCGATCAGCTCGGCGCCGAAGGCGTCGATCTCCTCGGTGTTTTCGAGATCGCCAAGGCGGCGGTAAAGCGCCAGCCTGAGCTGCAGGTCCGGCACATAGCTTTCCGGGATCATAACAGCCGTGCCGACGGCGATCTGTGGCGACCATCCGCCGTCCTGGACCTCGCCGGAATCCTTCACCTCGGCCACCGCCTCCTCCAGCATCTGCTGGTAGAGCTCGAAGCCGACCTCCTTGATGTGGCCGGATTGTTCTTCGCCGAGAAGATTGCCGGCGCCCCTGATGTCGAGATCGTGGCTGGCGAGCTGGAAGCCGGCGCCGAGCGTGTCCAGCGACTGCAGCACCTTCAGCCGCCGCTCGGCGGTGTCGGTCAGCTTGCGGTTGGCCGGCAGCGTGAACAGCGCATAGGCGCGCACCTTGGAGCGGCCGACACGGCCGCGCAGCTGGTAAAGCTGCGACAGGCCGAACATGTCGGCGCGATGGATGATCAGCGTGTTCGCGGTCGGGATGTCCAACCCGGATTCGACGATGGTGGTCGACAGCAGCACGTCGTACTGGCCGTCATAGAAGGCATTCATGATGTCGTCGAGTTCGCCGGGCGGCATTTGGCCATGGGCCACCGCCACCTTCAGCTCCGGCACGGATTCCCTCAGGAAATCATGGATTTCGGCGAGATCGCTGATACGCGGAACCACGTAGAAAGAATGGCCGCCACGGTAGCGCTCCCTGAGCAGCGTCTCGCGAATGACCAGCGGGTCGAAGGGCGAGATGAAGGTGCGCACAGCCATGCGGTCGACCGGCGGCGTGGCGATCAGCGACAGTTCGCGCACCCCCGTCAATGCCAGCTGCAAAGTGCGCGGGATCGGCGTCGCCGACAGTGTCAGCACATGGACATCGGTCTTGAGGTCCTTCAGCCGTTCCTTGTGCTTGACGCCAAAATGCTGCTCCTCGTCGATGATCAGCAGGCCAAGATTCTTGAACGAGATCGCGGATCCGAGCAACGCATGAGTGCCGATCACGATGTCGACCTGGCCCTCGGCGACGCCTTTCTTGGTTTCCGCCAGTTCCTTGGCGCCGACCAGCCGCGAGGCCTGGGCGACACGGATCGGCAGGCCGGAGAAGCGCTGCGAGAAGGTCTTGAAATGCTGGCGCGACAACAGCGTCGTCGGCACCACCACCGCGACCTGGAACCCTTCCATCGCCGCGATGAAGGCGGCGCGCAGCGCCACTTCGGTCTTGCCGAAGCCGACATCGCCGCAGATCAGCCGGTCCATCGGCTTGCCGGCGCCGAGATCGTCCATGACGGCATCGATCGCGCCCTGCTGATCGTCGGTCTCTTCATAGGGGAAGCGCGCCGAGAATTCGCCATAAAGCCCTTCCGCCGGCACCATGGGCGGGGCGGAACGCATCTGCCGCTCGGCGGCGATGCGGATCAGTTGGCCGGCCATGTCGAGCAGCCGCTTCTTCAGCCGCGCCTTGCGCGACTGCCAGGCGCCGCCGCCGAGCTTGTCCAGCGACGCTTCGGCCGAATCCGAACCGTAGCGCGACAGAAGCTCGATGTTTTCCACCGGCAGGAACAGCCGGTCATCGCCGGCATAGTGGATTTCCAGGCAGTCATGCGGCGCGCCGACCGCCTCGATGGTGCGCAGGCCGATGAAGCGGCCAATGCCGTGATCGGCATGGACGACGATATCGCCGGCCGACAGCGACGATGCCTCGGCAATGAAGTCGGACGCACGCTTCTTGCGCTTCGAGCGTCGGATCAGCCGATCGCCGAGAATATCCTGCTCGGCGACGACGACCAGCTGTTCGGTCTCGAAGCCGGATTCCAGCGGCAGCACGGCGAGGGCCGCCTGCCCCGGCTCGAGCTTTTCCGCCTCGGCCAGCGTCGCCACCGGCACGAGATTGCCGAGGTGATGTTCGGCCAGGATCTGGCCGAGCCGATCGAGCGAGCCTTCGGTCCAGCCGGCGACAATGACGCGGCGGCGCGCCGCGCGCTCGTTGGCGATGTGTTTTACCACGACGTCGAAGACATTGGCGTTGGGGTCGGCGCGCTCCTCGGCAAAGCTGCGGCCATGGCGCGAACCGCCGTGGAACACCTTCTTCGCCCCGACATCCGGTGCATCGAAAGCGGTGAAGTCGATGGCTTCACGCGGCCCGAGCGAAGCCACGAGATTTTCGGGCGAGAGATAGAGCAGGTCCGGGGCTACCGGCTTGTAAGGCACGGCATCTTTCAACGCGGCGTCGGCCTGTTTGCGGCGCGCTTCGTAGTGGTCGAGGATCAGCGTGTGGCGCTCGGCAAGCGCCTCATGCGCAAGATGGTCGAAGATCACAGGCGCATCCGGCAGATAGTCGAATACCGTCTCCAGCCGCTCATAGAAAAGCGGCAGCCAGTGTTCCATGCCGGCGAAGCGTCGGCCCTCGCTCACCGCCGCATAAAGCCCGTCGTCGCGCTGCGGCGCACCAAAGGCCTCGATATAGGAGCGGCGGAAGCGGCTGATGGTTTCCGGCGTCAGCGCCACTTCGCTCATCGCCTGCAGCGCCATGGACTTGCGCTGACCGGTGGTGCGCTGGGTGGCGGCGTCGAAGACACGGATCGATTCCAGCGTATCGCCGAAGAAGTCCAGCCGCAGCGCTTCCGTCCAGCCCGGCGCGTAGAGGTCGAGAATGCCGCCGCGCACCGCGAACTCGCCGACGCCGCGCACCGTCGGCACCCGCTCGAAACCGGAAATCTCCAGCCGCGACACCAGCGCGTTCATGTCGATCTGGTTGCCGGGCTTTGCGTGGAAAGTCTGCGCCTCGACTAGGTCCGCCGGCGGAATGCGCTGCAGCAACGCATTGGCGGTGGTCAGAATGACGGCGCGATGTGGCTTTTTCGCCAGCGCGATCATCGCCGTCAGCGCATCGAGCCGCTTGGCGGCGGCATCCGAGCCAGGCGAAACGCGGTCATAGGGCAGACAGTCCCAGGCCGGCAATTCCAGCACCGGCAGGCCGGGCGCGGCAAAGGTCAGCGCTTCCGTGATCGCCGGCAGGCGCTGGCCGTCGCGCGCCACGAACAGCACGGGCTTGTCCGGCGCAATCTCATGGATCGCCTGCACCAGCGCAAAGGCTTCGTAGCCGTCGGCGACGCCATCGACGATGAACTGGCCGGCGCGGCCTTTCGGCAGACCGATTTTGGGAATGACGCTCATGATTGCACGGTCTTGGTTGTCGCAATTCCGGACGGAAAACCGCTTCACACTTTTCCTGGAATTGCTTGTGTTTAGAATGTCGTGGTCCGGCGCGATGCCAGGATCTTTTGCAGGACGGCACAGTCGATATCCCCGGGAACCGGGCGTTCGCCGGTGACCATGGGCAGGAATTCGGTGTCGGGAATGTCGAGGAGCCTTTCATATTGGTCGATTTCATCGCCGGTCAAGGCGCCGATCTCTTTGTCGGCAAAGGTGCCGAGAATAAGGTCCATCTCGCGCATGCCGCGATGCCAAGAGCGGAACAGCAGCTTGCGGCGGCGGACATCCAGCCCCTCGCTTGATCGATTCGTCCCGGTCATCGTGCCGCATCCTCGCTTGGTGCGGCGCATATAGCGTGGATAGAGGGCGGTGTCAGCCTTGCAACAGGCCGGTGGGCGGCTAAACATCCCGGGTGTGAAGAACATTGCTGACAGCATCGGCGCGAGCACCCCCCTCTGGCCTGCCGGCCATCTCCCCCTCAAGGGGGGAGATCGGATGGCACGACTGCTTTCGCCAATTTCCAACGTTGCAAGGCGGTCGGCGAGGTCAAAACTGCTAATCTCCCCCCTTGAGGGGGAGATGGCCGGCAGGCCAGAGGGGGGTACGACTGGGCGCCCACATAGCGCGGTCTCTTACAGATGAGACCCTCCCTCCTGGACCCCCTCTTCGTCCCGATCACCTCGCTTGCCGGCGTCGGGCCGAAGGTCGGCGCGCTGATCGAGAAGGTGGTGGCGGCTGATCTCGGCGAGCGGCCGGCGCGCGCTGGCGACCTTTTGTTCGTGCTGCCGCACACCGTCGTCGACCGCCGCAATCGTCCCGGCATCGCGCTAGCGCCTGCGGGCGCAATCGTCACGCTCGACGTGCGCATCGACCGCCATCAGCCGCCGCCGCGCGGCAACCGGTCGGTGCCTTACCGTGTCTATGCTCATGACGACACCGGCGAGATCGGGCTGACCTTCTTCCATGCCCATGCCGCCTATCTCGAAAAGGCAATGCCGGTGGGCGAGCATGTCATCGTCTCCGGCCGCATGGAATGGTTCAACGGCCGGCCGACCATGGTCCATCCCGACCATATCGCGCTGGTCAGCGAGGCGGAAACCCTGCCGCTGGTCGAGCCGGTCTATCCGCTGACCGCCGGTCTGTCGGGCAAGGTGCTGCGCCGCGCCATCGGTCAGGCGCTCGGCCGGCTGCCGGAATTGCCGGAATGGCAGGACGCCGCCTTCATGCGCAAGCAGACTTTTCCCGCCTTTGGCGATGCGCTCGCCCGCATCCACTATCCCTCGGACCCGATCGACGTCGCCATTGAAGGGTCCGCATGGCGCCGTCTCGCCTATGACGAGTTGTTGGCCGGCCAGGTGTCGCTGGCGCTGGTGCGAGCAAAGGTGCGCCGCCTGTCGGGTCGGCCGCTGATCGGCGACGGCCGCATCGTCGAGAAATTGCGCGCGGCCCTGCCCTATTCATTGACCGGCAGCCAGGAATTCGCGCTCGCCGAAATCAACGCCGATCTCGCCGACCCCGAACGCATGCTGCGCCTGCTGCAGGGCGATGTCGGCTCCGGCAAGACCGTAGTGGCGCTGCTTGCCATGGCCCGCGCCGTCGAAGCCGGCGGCCAGGCGGCTCTTATGGCGCCGACCGAAATCCTGGCGCGCCAGCACCTGGCGACGATCACGCCGCTGGCCGAACAGGCCGGTCTGCGCGTCGCCATCCTGACCGGCCGCGAAAAGGGCCGCGAGCGCACCGAAACGCTGGCAGGTCTCGCCAGCGGCGAGATCGACATCGTCATCGGCACCCATGCGCTGTTCCAGGAAACGGTGACCTACCACGACCTCGTCTTTGCCGTCGTCGACGAGCAGCATCGCTTCGGCGTCCATCAGCGGCTTGCCATCACCGCCAAGGGCGACGCACCCGACATGCTGGTGATGACGGCAACGCCGATCCCGCGCACTCTGGTGCTGACTGCCTTCGGCGACATGGACGTCTCCAAGCTGACGGAAAAGCCGGTCGGCCGACAGCCGATCCGCACCGTCACGCTGCCGCTGGAGCGGCTCGACGAGCTGGTCGGCCGCATGCTCGATGCCGTCGCCGACGGCCAGAAAATCTACTGGATCTGCCCGCTGGTCGAGGAATCCGAAGAGATCAAGCTGATGTCGGCCGAGGACCGCTTTGCCTCGCTGCAACCCCTGTTCGGAGACCGCATCGGGCTCGTCCATGGCCGCATGAAGGGCACGGAAAAGGACGAGGCGATGCGCGCCTTCAAGGCCGGCGAGACGCGCATCCTGATCGCCACCACCGTCATCGAGGTCGGCGTCGACGTACCGGACGCCACGATCATGGTCATCGAGCATGCCGAACGCTTTGGCCTGGCGCAACTGCACCAGCTGCGCGGCCGCGTCGGGCGCGGCGACAAGCCCTCCTCCTGCGTGCTGCTCTACAAGGACTCGCTCGGCGAGACGGCAAAGCGCCGGCTGTCGGTGATGCGCGAGACCGAGGACGGTTTCCTGATCGCCGAGGAGGATCTGAAGCTGCGCGGTGAAGGCGAGCTGCTCGGCACCCGCCAGTCCGGCACGCCAGGTTTCCAGGTGGCGCGCATCGAGGCGCATGCCGATCTTCTGGAGGCAGCCCGCGACGATGCAAGGCTGATCCTGTCGCGCGACCCGGAATTGCAATCGGAGCGCGGCGAGGCGCTGCGCCTGTTGCTCTATTTGTTCGGCCGCGACGAGGCTGTTCGGCTCTTGCGCGCCGGCTGAGGCAGGGCGCCTAGCGGCGGGTTGGCGAGGTCTCCGTCGATCGGCTCACCGTTCACCGTCACCATTTTCGGCTTGACCTCGGGCGCCACCAGCCCTGCCGAAACGATCAGCCTGGCGCCGTCCTCGATCGTCATGTCGAGCAGCACGATGTCGGATTTCAGCACATACATCAGGAAACCGGTGGTCGGGTTCGGCGTGCATGGCATGAATACGGCGATCAGCGGGTCGCCCTCCTGGTCGAGCTTCTGGTTGATCTCGGTTTCCTTCTCGCTGGCGACGAAGACCAGCGACCAGACGCCCTTGCGCGGATATTCGACCAGCCCGACCTGGCGGAACATGTCGCCCTTGTTCGACAGCACCGTCTGGAAAATCTGCTTCAGCGAACCGTAGATGCCGCGCACCAGCGGCATCCGGCCAAGCAGTCGCTCGCCGAAATTGACGATGGCGCGGCCGACGATGTTGGCGGTCATGAAGCCGATCAGCGTAATCAGGATCAGCGCCACGATCAGGCCGAAACCCGGAACCGGAAACGGCAGATAGGTGTCCGGGCTATAACGCGCCGGAATGTACGGCTTTACCCAGGAATCGACCCAGCCGATGAACGACCAGGCGATATAGGCGGTGATCGCCAGCGGCGCGCAAACGACGAAGCCCGTGAGGAAATAGTTCCTCAGCCGGGTCATGCCTGAGGTTCTGGGAGCATCGGACATGATTCACCGGGGCGCGGGTTGCGCCGCAACATTAGTGAACCCGAAGAGGCTTTGGAACTGCGAAGTTTTTAAAGAACCGATTAAGCCGCTGCTTCCAGCGGTTCGATCTTCTCAAGTTCCGGCGCCAGTTTCCGCGCCTCGGTTTCAAGCTCATAGGCCTGCTGAAAATTCATCCAGAACTGAGGCGTGGTGTTGAAGAATCGGGCCAGGCGCAGGGCCGTGTCGGGGGTCAAGCCGATCTCCTCCTTGGCAATGCGCTCGATGCGGGTGCGCGGCAGATTGAGCTTCTTTGCGAGCGCACCGGCACTCATGCCGAGCGGAACGAGATACTCTTCGCGCAGGAATTCGCCGGGGTGGATGGGGCGTGCGAACTTGAGCATAATTCGAAGTCCTCAAAGGTAAGGGCCAGGGCCCGCTTAGTGGTAGTCGACGATCTCTACGTCTTCGGCGCCGGCAGCAGTCCATCTGAAACAGATACGCCATTGGTCATTGATGCGTATCGAATACTGCCCGGCACGGCTCCCTTTCAAGAGCTCAAGGTGGTTCCCGGGCGGCGAACGAAGATCGTTCAGTTGAGCAGCATTCTCGATCGCACGAAGACGGCGTTCAGCACGCGCAACCAAGTCGGACGGAAAACCTTTCGGCGCCCTTCCCGCAGCGACCGCCTCCACAGCCTTGCCTTTGAACGAAACGATCAAAGCTGCCCCCTCGTCTTGTATCATACTCTGATACAAGACGCCTAGCAATGACAACGTATCAATGATTGATACGGAGAGCGGAAAGCTACTCCACCGTCACCGATTTCGCCAGATTGCGCGGCTGGTCGACGTCGGTGCCCATGAAGACGGCGGCGTAGTAGGCCAGCATCTGGATCGGCAGCGCGTAGATGATCGGCGAGATGATTTCCGGCACGTCGGGCAGGACGATCGTCTCCATCGTCTTGACGCTCACCTGTGCCGCGCCCTTGGCATCGGTGATCAGGATGATCTTGCCGCCGCGCGCCGCCACTTCCTGCATGTTCGACACGGTCTTTTCGAAGATGCGGTCATGCGGTGCAATGACGATGACCGGCATGTTCTCGTCGATCAGCGCGATCGGCCCATGCTTCAATTCGCCCGCGGCGTAGCCCTCGGCGTGGATGTAGGAGATTTCCTTGAGCTTTAGCGCGCCTTCCATGGCCAGCGGGAAATTGGTGTCGCGGCCGAGATAGAGCACGTCCTTGTAGCGCGAGATTTCGCGCGCGATCCGCTCGATCTGCTCCTCAAGCTTCAGCACCTGGTTGGCGTAGCGCGGCGCTTCCGACAGCGCGCGCACCAGCGTCTTTTCCTCATCCTTCGAGATCGTGCCGCGCGCCACGCCGGCGCGCACCGCAAGCGAAGCCAGAACCGACAGCTGGCAAGTGAAAGCCTTGGTCGAGGCGACGCCGATCTCCGGACCGGCCAGCGTCGGCAGCACGACGTCGGATTCGCGCGCCATGGTCGATTCCCGGACATTGACGATGGCGCCGATCTTCATGCCAGCCTTGCGGCAGTAGCGCAGCGAGGCCAGCGTGTCGGCGGTTTCGCCCGACTGCGAGATGAAGAAGGCGGCGTCATCGGCCGACAGCGGCATTTCGCGGTAGCGGAATTCCGACGCGACATCGATGTCGACCGGCAGCCGCGCATAGCGCTCGAACCAATATTTGCTGATCAGCCCGGCGAGATAGGCTGTGCCGCAGGCTGAGATCGCCAGCCGGCCGATCTTGGCAAAATCGAACGGCAGGTCGAGCGGCTTCGACACGCCTGAAACGAAATCGACGTAATGCGCCAGCGTATGCGAGATCACCTCCGGCTGCTCGTGGATTTCCTTTTCCATGAAATGCCGGCGGTTGCCCTTGTCGACCATGAAGCTGGTCGACAGCGATTGCTGGCGCTTGCGGGCAACCTTTTTGCCGTCGATGTCGAAGATGGTGACGCCATCGCGGCGCACCACCGCCCAGTCGCCGTCTTCCAGATAGGTGATCGAATTGGTGAATGGCGCAAGCGCGATGGCGTCGGAGCCCAGAAACATCTCGCCCTCGCCATGGCCGACGGCCAGCGGCGGGCCGTTGCGGGCGCCGACGATGAGGTCTTCATCGCCCGTGAACATGATCGCCAGCGCGAAGGCGCCTTCGAGCCGCTTCAGCGCCTGGTGCGCGGCCTCGACCGGCTTCAGGCCCCTGCCCAGTTCGCGCGCCACCAGATGGGCGACAACCTCAGTGTCGGTCTGCGACGAGAAGACGTAGCCGTCGCGGATCAGCTCATCGCGCAGTTCGGCGAAGTTCTCGATGATGCCGTTGTGGACGATGGCGACGCCGTCGGAAAAATGCGGATGCGCGTTGGTCTCGTTAGGCACGCCGTGGGTTGCCCAGCGCGTGTGGCCGATGCCGATCGTACCGTCCAGCGGCTCGTCCTTCAGCCGGCGTTCGAGGTTGATCAGCTTGCCTTCGGCGCGGCGGCGCCCGAGCGCGCCCTTCTCGACGGTGGCGACACCGGCCGAGTCATAGCCGCGATATTCCAGCCGCTTCAGCGCGTCGACAATGAGCGGCGCGACTTGGCTTTGGCCGACAATTCCGACGATACCGCACATGGCGCCTGCCCCCGATTCCCGATGGAAAACCAGCGCTATCTAGGGATTGCCGGCCCGCCGCGAAAGTCACTTTGCGTTTCGTCTGGTGTAACGGAACGCTTTTCAACCCGATGCACCATGACACACCGCTCTTGCAATCCGGTTACTGCAATTGCTCGATTTTTCAGGCGTCTGGTTCTCGTTTTCGCAATATCTGGCTAAGGTCAAACCATGATGAGCCAAGCCACCGTCACACTCTGGCGTCCTGTCGGACCGAAGGAACTGGAACTGATCAAGGCGTCAGGGATGCGGGAATTCCCGCCGCGCCTGCCCGATCAGCCGATCTTCTATCCGGTTTTGACCGAGGCCTATGCAACGCAGATCGCCCGCGACTGGAATGTGCCGGCGAGCGGATCCGGCTTCGTCACCCGGTTCGACGTGCTGAGAAGCTTCCTCGACCGCTACCGGATCGAGCACGCCGGCAGCAAGGCGCATCTGGAATACTGGATTCCGGCCGAAGACCTCACCGATTTCAACAAGGCGATCGTCGGCCAGATCCAGGTGACAGCTAGCTTTGGCAAGGACGATGCCGGCTGAGCACTAGTGGTCTGAGGCGGCCTTCTTCTTCGCTGCTGCGGCCGAAGCAAAGCGTTCGCGCAATTCCTTGCCCTTGCCGGGGATCGTCTTCTGGCGCGCGCGGCCGAAGGCCAGCGCGTCGTCGGGCACGCTTTCGGTGATGACGCTGCCCGAGGCGATGTAGCCGCCCTTGCCGATGGTGACCGGCGCCACCAGCGACGAGTTCGAGCCGATAAAGGCGCCCTCGCCGATGTCCGTGAAGAACTTTGAGTAGCCATCATAATTGCACGTGATGGTGCCGGCGCCGATATTGGCCCCCGCGCCGACGCGGGCATCGCCGATATAGGTCAGGTGATTGACCTTGGCACCTTCCTCGATAACCGCCTGCTTGACCTCGCAGAAATTGCCAACCTTGGCTTTGTTGCGGAGATCGGCACCGGGCCTGAGCCGTGCGAACGGCCCGACATCGCAATTGGCGGCGACGGTGGCGCCTTCGATATGGCTGAAGGCATGGATCTTGGCGCCGGTTGCAATCTTCACGCATGGTCCAAACCAGACATTGGGTTCGACGATGGTGTCGGCGCCGATTTCGGTGTCATGCGAGAAATACACGCTTTCCGGCGCGATCAGCGTCACACCTGACAGCATCGCTTCATTCCGCCGGCGCTGCTGCCAGATGCCTTCGGCCTGCGCCAGTTCGGCCCGGTTGTTGATGCCAAGCGCACTCTCGAAGCTGGCTTCGGTGGCGACGACATCGAGGCCTTTCGCGCTGGCGATCTCGACGATGTCGGTCAGGTAATACTCGCCCTTGGCATTCTTGTTGCCGACCTGATCAAGCAGATCGAGCGCATGCTTGCCGGCCACCGCCATCATGCCGGCATTGCAGAAGCCGATTTTTTTCTCATCCGCGGAGCAATCCTTTTCCTCGCGGATGGCGGTAAGCTTGCCGCCTTTTTCGATCAGCCGGCCATAGCCGGTCGGGTTGGGCGGACGGAAACCGATCACCACCACGGCCGCGCCTTCCGCCAATTTCAGCCGCGCCACCGTCAGCGCATCGGCGTCGATCAGCGGCGTGTCGCCGAACATGACGAGAATATCGTCATAACCCTTTGATATTGCTTCGCGTGCGGCCAGCACTGCATGCGCGGTGCCGAGCCGCTTCTCCTGCACGAACGTCTCGGCCTTGGGTGCGAACTTGGCCGCCGCCTTGCGCATCTCGTCGGCGCCATGGCCGATCACCAGCGCCTGGCTGCCGGCGCCGGCAGCTTCCGCCGCCTTCACCACATGGGCAACCAACGGCAGCCCGGCGATCTGGTGCAGCACCTTCGGCACCGCGCTCTTCATGCGCGTGCCTTCGCCTGCGGCGAGGATGACGGACAGGCAGGATCTCTGGCTCATGGAAGGACAACCATATCAATGGGTTGGGAATCAAGACAGGATAGCAGTGGCGCCATGCTGCACCAATGCGGTTAAATTCCGGTGAGATAGGAAGAGCAACTGACTTTTAATCAGTAGGTCATGGGCTTGATTCCCATTGCGCTCATCATCATCCCGACACCGGCCGGATCAAGATACCGGCACTCGACAAGCTATTGTGACGGCGAGAGCGGCTAGTGCCGGACACGGTCTCCATAGTACGGCGGCGCGGGGCTTGCCTCGCCGCGTGGTGAGACCCGCTTGTAGATCAGGCGCAATACCAGACCGATGTATCCGACCTGTAGGATAATCAGGGCGAGCAACGCCCAGCCGAACGCACTCCAGATGGAACCGGTCACTATGTAAGCCCAGATCGCCACGCCGAACGACGTCGCAAACATGCCCACCAGAAATTGCGGAAAATACATAGCCTGCTCAGCACCCGACGTTCTGGCGACGTAGAAGGCTTTCACACCAGCCCTAATGGCTCGCCGCGTTAATTTGAATCAAATCCGACTGAAGATCTTTCCATTTCATTCAGGCGTGCGAAACATAAGGACGCGCACAACATCGATTGCCCGTTCTGGTAGGTTCCGGCCCCCGTCTATTGTGCTGTAGGGGGCACCGAGGCGGCATCAGCCGCCTCGGTCGACGCGGGCTTCGAGCACATCCCAACAATGCTGCCCCCGCAGTCTGCGTCGACCACCACAGTGCAAGCGTCTTGCCAGCAAAATCCGACCTATTACGAGGCACACCCGGCCTCAGGCGCTTCATACGGGTGCGTTTCGTTTTGGCCGTTGTCCCACTATGGGAAAGTGCCCGCGGGTCCTGCGCCAACCCTTCGAGGCGATGCATCATCATCCCCGCAACCGAATGCCAGGGCGGATCCTGGTTCAGGCCGCAAATGCGCTCGGCGCGGTTCTAGAGGCGCGACCAGGCGCCAACCTCGTACCTGCCGACTACAACGCTTTGATTTGCAACGACTTCGGCTCGGATCCGCTCCTGCAGGCTGTCGGGGCCGAGCTCCGCAACACTGATAACGCCCGTCTGCTCCATAACAGGAGCCATAGTCACAGCGAGATCGGACACGAGGTCAATGCCGCTTAAGATATCGGCCCCGCCTCCAGCCAACGCACTCACCGCCATTGTTGGGGCTGGCAGTCCGGCCTTGATGAAGGCCGAATGTAGCCCCAGTCCCATATTGGGGTTTGTTCCCACTTTGTGAAAAGTCTCGGCGATGCACCGAAGGCAGTTGTCGTAGGTCGGCGAGGAAGGCGACGACGCTGCACCGGTCCAATCGACTTCATGAAAGACGATAATGCCTCCAGGCCGTAGATGCCTCGCAATTCCTCTCAGCATGGCGACGGGATCTGGTGAGAACATCAGCACATAGCGGCCCACGATCGCATCGAACGGACTGTCGAACGCAAATGTCGCTGGATCGCACTCATAAAAGGTAACATTGTCCAAGGCGCGCGCCTTGGCCCTTTCCCGAGCCGCTTCGACCGCTGTCGATGATCTGTCGGACCCGGCTACCGTGCCGGTTGGCCCGACAATTTTCGCCGCCAGAAAGGCAACATCGCCAGCGCCGCTGCCGATATCGAGCACCCGCATTCCTGTTTGGATGCCTGCTCTGCTGAGGTACTGATGGGTCATCGGATCAACCAATGCCGCCTGCGTCGCCAAGCGTTTCAGCTCTCGATCCGAATGGCCCAGTTCGTATTCGTAACGCCGTTTCCCCTGGCTCTCTTCCTTTGACATGGCCGTCCCCTCCCGCTGTCGGAGATGAACAATATGCTCATTGACCAGGGCCAGCCATCAATCGGCGGTTGCCGCTGCCGGGCCAACGTCGGCAACGCTACGCAAAGCGTCCGGCGGCCAACCTCTGTTCGTAGGCTTTGATATGGGTGTATGCGAGCAAGAGTGTCCGCACGTCGACACCTGTTCCCCGAGCCCTCTGCAGCATGAAGCCGATGATATGGTCAACTTCGGTTCGGCCTCGACGTTCGACATCGCGCAGCATGGAGGTCGTGTAAAGCGAGTCACGCTGGGAGAACGTCCTTCGATATGTTTCCAGGAACTCGCTGCTTGGGCGATAGCCATTGGCCGCAGCGATATCGCTGACAGTGTCCAGCAGCCCGAGAAATATCGTCTCGCCGTCAGGGGTTCGCACGATTTCGCCGACATTGGCTCGCATCAGGCAGGTCATGGCGGCTGCTGTCGTTAGGTGGACCAGCTTTTCCCCCATCCGCTGTATGATGTCGGTGACCGCATATGCCTCGACGCCTCGCGTTCCCTCAAATAGCGCCTTCAAAGTCTCGACGCGCTTAGAGACCTCTCCCGATTGCTCGCCGAATGTGATCGCACGCCAGTCGTTGAGCTGCCGGACGACGCCGTCCTCGGTCAGGGTAACCTGTATCCTGGCCGATCCGCCGAGCACGCGGTTTCGACCGAATGCCTCATTCAAAATGTCGATATGAGCGACGCCGTTGAGCAGCGGCAAAATGAAGCCCGATGGCGCAAGTGCCGGCGCGATTGCCTTGATGGCGTCGTCGAGATCGTAGGCTTTGCACGTCAGGATCACCGCATCGTAGTCAGGCCCGACGTCTGACCCCAGGACGGTCCTGACATTCAACTCGACATTTCCAAATTGGCTTTCAATCCGCAGGCCGCGCTCGTCAAGGAGCTTCCGACGCCCCTCCCGCACAAGAAAGGTGACATCCGCGTCAGCCTCAGCCAGGCGACCGCCGAAATAGCCCCCAGTGCCACCAGCACCAAGCACCAGGATCCTTGGACTACGCATTGCCTTCCCTATACCGCATTTGGAGTGACGAAAAGGTACCTGCGCGTCTCTTCCCACCGACTGGGAGAAGCGCCCGGAAACGACTTGCAATCAGTAGTTCAAAGAGCCCTCGAACACGAAAATTGGCTCGGCATCAGACAAAAATCACCCCAGCCGCCCCAGCACCGGGAAATTCTCCAGCAGCCAATAGGACACCGTCTGCACGCCGCCGGTGAGGAAGAACACCCCGGCGACGACCAGCAGTGCGCCGATCGCCTTTTCAACGCGGCCGAGGTGGACGCGGAATTTGCCGAGGAAACGCATGAAGGCGCCGGAAAACAGCGCTGCGATCAGGAACGGGATGCCAAGGCCGAGCGAATAGGCGGCGAGCAGCAGTGCGCCCTCACCCACCGTTTCACGGCCGCCGGCCAGCGTCAGGATCGGCCCCAGCACTGGACCGATGCACGGCGTCCAGCCGAAGGCGAAGGCAAGCCCCATGACATAGGCGGCGACCATGTTGGCTGGCTTGCCCTGCGACTGGAAGCGCGCCTCGCGTGACAGAAGCGGGATGCGCAACACACCGAGGAAGTTCAAGCCCATCAGGATGATCAGCACGCCGGCGGCCATCGCCAGCGGTTCCTGCCAGACGCGCAGCCAATGGCCGATGGTCGAGGCGCCGGCGCCGAGCGCGACGAACACGGTGGAGAAACCGAGCACGAAGGCGATCGAGGAGGAGAGCAGCGCGCCACGCGCGCCGGCCTTGGCCGTAACGCCGGCATCGCCACGAAAATCGTCGACCGAGACGCCTGCCATGTAGCAGAGATAGGGCGGCACCAGCGGCAGCACGCAAGGCGACAGGAACGAGATCGCCCCCGCCCCGACCGCGCTGACATAGCCAATGTCCAATGCCATTCCCAAACTCCAGATCTGTAGCGCCGATATAGCGACGCAAAACCATGTTCGCCAATCACCATCGTGTGGCATTTGGCTACAGGTACGACCCGGCCGGGGGAATTGTTACCGGCAGCGGCGCCAATCCTAAGTTGACCAAGCCAGGGAAGAAACGTCCTTCGCCGAGCGTTCACAAAGCGAAGCCGCGATTTCTGCGCGCTTCGTCGGATCACCCAGGGAGATTTCCATGAAAACGATCACTGTCGGGCTCGCGGCCCTTCTGCTCAGCACCGCCGCATCCTTCGCCGCTGAAGCGTGGAAGGAAGCCGAAGTCAACGGCACCAAGATTTACACCGATGCCAACGGCATGACGCTCTATACCTATGACAAGGACGAGAAGGGCAAGACCAACTGCTACGACAAATGCGCCACCAACTGGCCGCCGCTGAAGGCCGAGGCCGGCGCCAAGGCGGATGACGAATGGAGCATCGTCGACCGCACCGACGGCACCAAGATGTGGGCCTATGACGGCAAGCCGGTCTACACCTTCATCAAGGACAAGAAGGCTGGTGACGTCACCGGGGACGGTGTCGGCGAAGTCTGGCACATCGTCAAGGCCGACTGATCCTTCGAACCTCTACTCCCGCCCGGTCGGCGGGACTCAGCTGGCCGCCGGCTCCAAGCGACCCGGTGGCCAGTTTGCATTTGCAGCAGGACGAAACCGCTAATTTCCGGCGGCTCGAAGCAGCAACCGCTCTTCCCCGAAATTTGTGATCTTCTCCATACACTCTAAGAGTGTATTGCAACGGACGCCTCCGCATTTTGGCCACTTGCCCTTGACCGATCGCAAAAGCGCGGCCATGTGAGCGACGAATTGAATGCGTCACGCAGCGGAATTCTTCTGCCGCCCACAGCTGATATGAGACCTCATGGACGTCGTCGTCGTCGAATCGCCGGCCAAGGCAAAGACAATCAACAAATACCTCGGCAAGAACTATAAGGTTCTGGCCTCGTTCGGCCATGTCCGCGATCTGCCGGCCAAGGATGGCTCGGTGCGTCCGGACGAGGATTTCGCCATGTCCTGGGCGGTCGACACCGCCTCTGGCAAGCGCCTTGCCGACATTGCCAAGGCGGTCAAGGATGCCGACGGCCTGATCCTCGCTACCGACCCGGACCGCGAGGGCGAGGCCATTTCCTGGCATGTGCTGGAAGTGTTGAAGCAGAAGCGCGCGCTGAAGGACAAGCCAGTCAGCCGCGTCGTCTTCAACGCCATCACCAAATCCTCGGTGCTGGAGGCGATGGCCAATCCGCGCCAGATCGACGGGCCACTGGTCGATGCCTATCTCGCCCGCCGCGCACTCGACTATCTCGTCGGCTTCACGCTGTCGCCGGTGCTGTGGCGCAAATTGCCGGGCGCCCGTTCGGCCGGCCGCGTCCAGTCGGTGGCGCTGCGTCTGGTCTGCGACCGCGAGTCCGAAATCGAACGCTTCATCCGCGAGGAATACTGGCAGATCGCCGCCCTCCTCGGCACGCCGCGCAACGAGACTTTCGAGGCACGGCTGACCGCTTTCGAGCGCAAGAAGCTGCAGAAGCTCGACATCGCCAACAAGGCGCAGGCCGACGACATCAAGGGCATGCTTGAGGGCGCGACCTTCAAGGCGCTGTCGGTGGAAGCCAAGCCGACCCGGCGCAATCCCGGCCCGCCCTTCACCACCTCGACGCTGCAGCAGGCGGCATCATCGGGCCTCGGCTTTTCGGCCACCCGCACCATGCAGGTGGCGCAG
This sequence comes from Mesorhizobium neociceri, assembly GCF_013520985.1. Taxonomy (GTDB): domain Bacteria; phylum Pseudomonadota; class Alphaproteobacteria; order Rhizobiales; family Rhizobiaceae; genus Mesorhizobium; species Mesorhizobium neociceri. The sequence goes on from NZ_JACDTY010000025.1 coordinate 73,262, forward strand.
CGCCTCTATGAAGGCATGGAGATCGGCGGCGAGACCACCGGCCTGATCACCTATATGCGAACCGACGGCGTGCAGATGGCGCCGGAGGCCATCGATGCCGCACGAGACGCCATCGCCAAGGAATTCGGCCCAAGATATCTGCCGGAAAAGCCGCGTCAGTACACAACAAAGGCCAAGAACGCCCAGGAAGCGCACGAGGCGATCCGCCCGACCGATTTCATGCGCACCCCGGCATCGGTCAGGCAATATCTCGATGCCGACCAGGCACGGCTTTACGAGCTGATCTGGAAGCGCGCCATCGCCAGCCAGATGCAGTCGGCCGAGATCGAGCGCACCACGGTCGAAATCGAGGCGGTCAACGGCGCCCGCACCACGGAGCTGCGCGCCGTCGGCTCGGTCGTCCGCTTCGACGGTTTTATCGCCGCCTACACCGACCAGAAGGACGATGACGCGGAAGACGAGGAGAACCGTCGCCTGCCTGAGATTCGCGCCGGCGAACAGCTTGCCCGCCAGGCGATCAACGCCACTCAGCACACCACCGAGCCGCCGCCGCGCTATTCCGAGGCATCGCTGATCAAGAAGCTGGAAGAGCTCGGCATCGGCAGGCCGTCGACATACACCGCGATCCTGAAGACGCTGGAAGACCGCGACTACGTCACCATCGACAAGCGCCGGCTGGTGCCGCAGGCCAAGGGCCGGCTGCTGTCGGCCTTCCTCGAAAGCTTCTTCGAGCGCTATGTCGAATATGACTTCACGGCATCGCTGGAAGAAAAACTCGACGAGATTTCCGACGGCAAGCTCGCCTGGAAAGATGTGCTGCGCGACTTCTGGAAGGATTTTTCCGGCGCCGTCGCCGACATCAAGGAATTGCGCGTCACCGACGTGCTCGACGCGCTGAACGAGGAACTGGCGCCGCTGGTGTTTCCGGCGCGCGAGGATGGCTCCAACCCGCGCATCTGCCCGAAATGCGGCACCGGCAATCTGTCGCTGAAGCTCGGCAAGTTCGGCGCCTTCGTCGGCTGCTCCAACTATCCGGAATGCTCGTTCACCCGCCAGCTTGGCGACGCCGCCAACCCGAATGGCGAGAATGGCGGCGGCGAGGACGGCACCAAGGTGCTGGGCAAAGACCCCTACACCGCAGAGGAAATCACGCTGCGCTCAGGCCGCTTCGGCCCCTACATCCAGCGCGGCGACGGCAAGGAAGCCAAGCGCTCCAGCCTGCCCAAGGGCTGGACGCCTGATAGCATCGACCATGAGAAGGCGCTCGCTCTTCTCTCTTTGCCGCGCGATGTCGGCAAGCACCCGGAGAGCGGCAAGATGATCTCGGCCGGCCTCGGCCGCTACGGCCCGTTCGTGCTGCATGACGGCACCTATGCCAATGTCGACAGCATCGACGACGTCTTCTCGATCGGCCTCAACCGCGCCGTGTCGGTGATCGCCGAGAAGCAGCTGAAGGGCAAGGGCGGCCGCAATGGCGGCACTGCCGCAGCACTCAAGGAGCTCGGCGACCATCCCGATGGCGGCGGCAAGATCGTCGTGCGCGACGGCAAATACGGGCCTTACGTCAATTACGGCAAGGTCAACGCGACCCTGCCCAAGGGCAAGGATCCGCAGTCGGTCACCGTCGAGGACGCGCTGGCGCTGATTGCCGAGAAGGAAGCCAAGGGCGGTGGCGGCAAGAAGCCGTTCCGCAAGGCAGCAGCGGCCAAGACGCCTGCAGCCAAGAAAACCACAGCCAAAAAGTCGGCGACCAAGAAGCCGGCGGCGAAGAAAAAGGGATAGCAGCGTGGCGCGCAGGATCACCGGTAGAAGCCACGGCGATCCGCGCACCGCCGACACCAGGGCCAAGGTCAAGGACGACTACCGGCCCTCGCGCGACGAAATTCTGCGCTATATCGCCGAGAATCCCGACCGCGCCGGCAAACGCGACATCGCCAAGGCGTTTGCCCTGCGCGGCGACGACCGCATCTGGCTGAAGGACATTCTGCGCGACCTGCAGGACGAAGGCGTCCTGACCAAGGAGCGCAAGCGGCTTGCCCGTGTCGGCGCCTTGCCCCATGTCGCCGTGCTCGACATTTTTGGCCGCGACGGCGACGGTATCTTGCTGGCGCATCCGGCCGAGGCCGTCGGCACCGGCGAGCCTCCCGTCGTCTCGATCCGCGTCTCGCGCGGGGGCAATGGCCCAGCGCCGGGCATCGGCGACCGCGTGCTGGCAAAAACCTTCCCGACCGATGAGCCGACCGGCCCCGCCTACACCGGCCGGGTGATGAAGATTTTCGAGAAGCGGACCGATGCCGTGCTCGGCGTCTTCCGCGTGCTGAAGGACGGCACCTTCCGCATCGAACCGGTGGAGCGGCGCCAGCCCGAACTGATCGTCGACAAGGAATTCCAGAACGGCGCCAAAAACGGCGACCTCGTCGAAGTCGAGCCGGCGCGGGCCTCCCGATACGGGCTGCCGCGTGCGAAAGTGCTGGCGGTGCTGGGTTCGCTGACCAGCGAAAAGGCGGTCTCGATGATCGCCATCCATGCGCATGACATTCCGCATATCTTCCCGGCCGACGTCATCGCCGAGTCCGAAGCGGTCAAGCCGGCGACGATGGATCAGCGCGAGGACTGGCGCGACCTGCCGCTGGTCACCATCGACCCGGCCGACGCCAAGGACCATGACGATGCGGTGTTTGCCACGGCCGACCTCGACGAGAAAAATCCCGGCGGCGTGATCGCCACGGTAGCGATCGCCGATGTCGCGGCCTATGTCCGCTATGGCACCGCGCTCGACCGCGAGGCGCTGAAGCGCGGCAATTCGGTCTATTTCCCCGACCGCGTCGTACCGATGCTGCCCGAGCGCATCTCCAACGACCTCTGTTCGCTGCGCGAGGGCCAGGATCGGCCGGCGCTTGCCGTGCGCATGACCTTCTCGGCCGATGGCCGCAAGCTGCGCCACACCTTCCACCGCGTCATGATTAAGTCGGCGGCCAAGCTCGCTTACCCGCAGGCGCAGGCGGCGATAGACGGCGTGACCGACGACAAGACCGGCCCGATCCTCGATACGGTGCTGAAGCCGCTCTGGGATGCCTACGCGATCCTCAAGCGCGGCCGTGACGGCCGCCAGCCGCTGGAGCTCGATTTGCCGGAGCGCAAGATCATGCTCAAGCCGGATGGCACCGTCGACCGCGTCATCGTTCCTGAGCGGCTCGACGCCCACAAGCTGATCGAAGAATTCATGATCCAGGCCAATGTCGCCGGCGCGGAAACGCTTGAGGCGAAGAAGCAGGCGCTGGTCTACCGCGTCCACGACGCGCCGTCGCTGGCCAAGCAGGAATCGCTGCGCGAATTCCTACAGACGCTCGGCCTGTCACTGGCGCGCGGTGCGCAGATGCGGCCCGCCCAGTTCAACGGCATTCTCGAGCGCGTGCGCGGCGCCGACAATGAAGGGCTGGTCAACGAAGTGGTGCTGCGTTCGCAGAGCCAGGCCGAATACTCGCCCAAGAACATTGGCCATTTCGGCCTCAATCTCAGGCGCTATGCCCACTTCACCTCGCCGATCCGCCGCTACGCCGATCTGATCGTGCATCGCGGACTGATTGCCGCACTCGGGCTTGGTCCGGGCGGGCTGACGCACGACGAAGAGACACGGCTTGAAGACGTCGGGGTGCTGATCTCCGGCACCGAGCGCCGCGCGATGGCGGCGGAGCGCGACACGGTCGACCGGCTGATCGCCGCCTATCTCGCCGAGCGCATCGACGACCGTTTCGACGCCCGCATCTCGGGCGTCACCAAGTCGGGACTATTTGTCCAATTGCCGCAGTTTGGCGCGGATGGTTTCATCCCGGTGTCAAGTCTGGATGGCGATTACTATATATTCGACGAAACCGCGCGATCGCTGTTCGGAGAACGCACCGGCAAGGGTTATCAGCTTGCCGACCGCGTCGAGGTTCGCCTGATCGAGGTGGCGCCGATGGCCGGCGCGATGCGTTTCGAGATGCTGACCGACCCGAAGCCCCTGCCCGGCTCCAAGCGGTCGTTTCACAAGGCAAAAGGCCGCGCCCGCGCGTCGCAATCGCGCCCGGGGTCGCGCGGCGGGAGACGGTAATGGCGAGCGAATTGGGAATCCAGGAACAGGTTTTCGGCGGCGAACATCATTCGGGCCGGGTCGCCCGCCCGCTGTGGACGGCGATGAAGCGCGGCGCGCTTGGCCGCTGCCCGCATTGCGGCGAAGGCAAACTGTTTGCCGGCTTCACCAAGAGCGTCGACAAATGCAGCGTCTGCGGTGAGGAGCTTTACCACCACCGCGCCGACGATCTGCCCGCCTATCTCGTCATCGTCATTGTCGGCCACATCGTTCTCGGCGCCTTCATGGCTGTCGAGGCGACCTCGACGCTCTCCATGTGGCAGCACATCGCCATCTGGGTGCCGCTGACCATCATTCTGTCTCTCGTCCTGCTGCAACCGGTCAAGGGCGCCGTCATCGGACTGCAATGGGCGTTCTATATGCACGGTTTCGGCGGCGAAAAGGATGGGGCTGAGCCACGTCCCGGAACCTGAAATGCACCAGGCAATGTCGCCTGGCGCAACATGCCGACCGTGAAAGGCCACTTTCGTTTGCCAGAAGTTTCCGCTAGGTCCTGCGCATGGAAGGTATGACCAAGGCGGAAGTCGGCAGGGTGGAGCGGGGCACAATCGCCCATAGCAGCCAGCCCATGCGTCCGCGTGACGCCGCCACTCTGATCCTGCTCGAACGCAAGGGCGACGAGGTGCTGGTGCTGATGGGCCGGCGCCATGCCGGCCACGCCTTCATGCCCGGCAAATTCGTCTTTCCCGGCGGCCGCACCGATCCGGCCGATAGCCGCATTGCCGTTGCCACCCCACTTCATTCCGACGAAGAAGCCAAGCTGACCGCCAGCGTAGGCCGCATCAGCCCATCGCGGGCCCGCGCCATCGCGCTCTCGGCCATCCGCGAGACCTACGAGGAAGCCGGCCTGCTCATCGGCCGCAAAGGCGCCTTCGCAACCGACAAGCGCGACTGGCAAGGCTTTGTCGAACACGGCGTGCAGCCTTCGCTGGCGCCGCTTCGCTTCATCGCCCGCGCCATCACCCCGCCCAATCGCGTGCGTCGTTTCGACACCCGCTTCTTCAGCGCCTGGCGCGGCGACGTCGCCGTCGAGCTGCCGGGTGGTGGTCCGACCAACGAGCTGGAAGAACTGGTCTGGCTGCCGCTCGCCAAGGCCAGAGAGGCGGATATCCCCGACATCACCCGAACGATCCTGCAGGAGCTGGAAAGGCGGCTTGCCGACGATCCACACCTGCGACCCGGTGCGGCCGTGCCGTTCTACCGGCTTGTCCGCAACCGCTTCGTTCGCGAAATTCTTTAGCCCCCGAAATTTTCTAACATCGAGTATTCAGGCATCACATGACGGTCGATACCCAGCAAGAGGGCGACGAGCGCGTACATTGGCTACCGATGATCGCCGCGATCTCGTCGATCAGCGTCGTCGGCATCGCCATCGGCCTCGGCATGCCGCTGCTTAGTGTTATTCTCGAGAGCCGCGGCCACTCGGCATCGATGATCGGCCTCAACACGGCGGTCGCCGGCCTCGCCTCGATCGCCGGCGCCCCGCTGGCGACGCCGCTGGCGATGCGCTTCGGCGTCGCCTGGACCATGATCGGCATGATCGCCGCCGGCGCGCTCGCCTTTGTCGGCTTCCATTTTGCGCCGGACTTCTGGATGTGGTTTCCGCTGCGCATCGCGCTGCACATCGCGCTCACCGTGCTGTTCATCCTGTCGGAATTTTGGATCAGCACCTCGGCGCCGCCGCGTCGGCGTGGCCTGGTGCTCGGCATCTACGCCACCGTGCTCTCGCTCGGCTTTGCCGCCGGGCCGTGGATCTTCGCCCATATCGGCAGCACCGGCTTCAGGCCGTTCGGCGTCATCATCGTGCTGGTGGCGCTGGCCGCAATCCCGGTGCTGGCCGCGCGCAACGAAAGCCCCACCATCGTCGTCGACGGCGAAACCAGCAACTTCCTGCGCTACATCTGGCTGGTGCCGACGGCGACCGCTGCCGTGCTGGTGTTCGGCGCCGTGGAAACCGGCGGCTTTGCGCTGTTCCCGGTCTATGGCAACCGCATCGGCTACTCCGAGGCGGATGCTGCCCTTCTGCTCACCATGATCGGCCTCGGCAACGTGCTGTTGCAGATCCCGATCGGCATGATCAGCGATCGCGTCAGCGACCGCCGCTATTTGCTTTTGGCCTGCGCCACGGTCGGGCTTGCCGGCACCATCTTCATGCCGTTCTTCGCCGGGAATTGGCACCTGATGGCGGCGCTGCTGTTCGTCTGGGGCGGTGTGGTGGCCGCCATGTACACGATCGGTCTTGCCCATCTGGGCTCCCAGCTGTCCGGCCATGAGCTGGCCTCGGCCAACGCCGCCTTCGTGCTTTGCTACGGCGTCGGCATGGTGCTTGGCCCGCAGGCGATCGGCATCGGCATGGATGCGTTCGGCCCGTCCGGATTCGGCTGGTCGCTTGGCCTGTTCTTCGCCGCCTATATCGCCCTGGTCAGCGCCAGGCTGGTCCGCAAAATCTGGTAGCTTTAACCGCCCGCCAGCCTGCGCAATCCTTCGAAGCGACGCCGCTGCTGACAGAACCGTGTCAGGAGGCCTCAGCTAAAAGGGTGTCCCAAAATACCCGAGTTGAGGATACGACGATGATCGACAGCGGCTTTGAAACCACATCGTTACGCATGACGCTTCTGCTGCTTGTCAGCTTCCAGGCCCCGGCAGCCGATGTCGACCGCATCATGGACGCCGTGGTTGCGATCGCGCCGCTCGCCATGGGCAAATACGATCGCAACGCCTATCAAACGGCGCACGGCATCGAACGCTACAGGCCACTTGAAGGTGCTGCCGCCGGCGCTGAAACCGAATTGCGCCGCCGCCCCGGTACGGTCGAGGTCTCGTTCGAACTGCCCGATGACCAGCTGCTCGCCGCCCGCGTCGTCGAGGCGATTTTCCAGGCGCATTCCTACCAGGAGCCGGTGATCCGCATCCAGCCTATCCTCGCCAGCCGCTCCAAGGGCCTGGACGACCGCGCCAACCCGAATCGCTGGTGGAACACCACCGGCGACTGGAAGAAAGCAGCAGCGCCGGTCGCGCAAACCGCGTGATTTCAAGCCAAAGGACGGCTCGCGTGGGTCACAGCGCGCGCGCCGGGCTGTCAGTAGCTAATCAAGTTGTCCGGTTTTGGTAGCACATGATCTGTCCGCTTCTGTTTTGCGTCGAAGCGGTTCACGCGACTTGCCTGATGGGGCAGGTGTCTTGGATTGCGGCGCCGTCAGGCAT
>NZ_JACDTY010000026.1 GCF_013520985.1 Mesorhizobium neociceri
TGGTGATTAACGATGTTGATCTGTGCATCAGGGCGGCGTTGCGTGGTGTTGGATTGTTCCGCCTGCCGCGCTCGCTGGTGATGCCCTATCTGGATAGCGGGGCGCTTGAGACCGCGCTCGATGCTTTCGGCGAAGATGTGCCCGGCCTGTCGCTCTATCACCCGAGTCGCAGCCAGGCGCTGCCCAAATTGCGTGCCTTTATCGAGTTTGCGGTCACGCGCATGCGTCATCCGGTGAGCGCAACCGACTATTTGCCGACGGCAGCGGATTAGCGGGCTTCACGGCCCGCGCTTCAAGCCGGTACCACCGGCGGTCATGGGATCAGGACCAGCTTGCCAGTGGATTTGCGGCTTTCCATGTCGGCATGAGCCGTCACCGCATCGCCGAGCCGATACTCGCCGCCGATCAGGACCTTGAGCTTCCGTTCAGCAATCCAGTCGAACAACTGTGCCGAGCGAGCGCGCAGCAGACCGGGCGTAGGGATATGGTCGAAAAATACCGCATAGCCGATCTTGATGCTCTTGGGCAGGCTCATGATATCGAGCGGACCTGGACCTCCAAGCACCGGGCCATACCAGCAGAACGTTCCCGATCGGCGTAGTACGTCGAGCGATCCCTGAAAGGTCGTCGGCCCGGAGCCGTCATAGACGACATGCACGCCTTCACCCTTGGTCAGACGGAGCGTCTCCTCCGCAAAGCGGCCTTCTGTATCGACGATGACATGGTCGACGCCGGCCTCCCTGGCTGCCGCGACCTTTTCCTGCGACGAGACGCGTCCGATGACATGGCCGCCACGTAGCTTGATGATCTGGGTCAGCAGCAGCCCGAGCCCACCCGCCGCCGCGTGGACGAAGGCGACATCGCCGGGCTGGACCGGATAGAAATCGGTCGCGAAATGACTGGCGGTCAGTCCCTGCATCATCGCGGCTGCGGCCACGCGATCGTCGATCGCGTCGGGAACCGGCACCAGCGATGCAGCAGGGATGGCAATCCGTTCCGCATAGCTTCCGGGCGCATAGACCCAGGCGACACGCTGGCTGGGTTCGATGCCCTCGACGCCGGCCCCCACATTCAGGACCCGCCCGACACCTTCGACGCCAAGAATTTTGGGGCTGGGAATATCGGTCCAGGCCATGCCCTGCCGCACGCCGATATCCATGAAGTTGACGCCCGCGAAGGCGATCTCGACCAATGCCTCATCAGGACCTGCCACCGGTTCGGGACGCTCGACATAGTCCAGCATCGCCCGGCCGCCTGTACCGTTCATCACAACCGCTCTCATTGATGGTGCTCCATACTTGAATGATCGGCAGCCGCCTCAGGGTCGAGATTGGACGCCTCGTCACGCTCGGCGACGATGTCGGCCTCGTTCGGTTTGCGCGATGCCGCTTGCCGCCGCCGCAGAGATCAGGTCTAGGGTGCGATGCAAACGCAGCGCATGCGCGAAGTCGGGCGCGGTCTGCCCGGGCGTTCCATTCCGCAGATCAGCGGCAAATGCCGCATAGAGCCGGGCGACATTGGCGGCCGGCCCTTCCGGCGCATCGGACGCAACGTCATACTCAGGTGGGATCGCCAGCGGCGCGACCGACGTATCCTCGTCGTGTCCGCCGAGCAGCGTCGGCGCGAGCACCTGAAGATTGCCAAGCGGCGACGTAAGTACGAGATCGCCCTTACTCCCGTTGATCTCCCATCGAAAATTGTCGCCGCGCGAGACGCCGCCGCGATAGAAAATCGAGGCCACCGCACCGCTTTCCAGCACGGCGGCGATCGCCAGATGATCCGGCGTCGTTGACCTGATCTCCTCGTTCGTGTCGGCGAGCCTGACGGCTGAGCGGCGCACCGCGCTCGCGGAGCGGATATCTGCGAGATCGCCAACGACGAATTGTAGTGCGTCCAGCGCATGCATTGTCGGTACGGAAAGCAAGGTGGCGTTCTTCGTCGCGTCGAACATATAGGCATGCGCGCTGTCGCTGACCGACGTCCAGGCGATACCTGACGCCACCATCGTGGTGCCGAGCACCTCACCGACATAGCCCTGAATGACGAGGTCGCGGGCATAGCGGATCGATGGCGCCATCCGCGCCTGAAGACCGATCAGATTGCCAACACCTGCCAGCGCGACCTGTTTGGCAAGATCCGCCGTCTGTTCGAAATCCACGCCAAGCGGCCATTCGCACATGACCATCTTGCCCGCGGCAATAGCCTCCGCGACGAGAGTCTGGTGATCGGCGAGTTTCACCGTGACAACGACGAGATCGATATCGACCCGGGCGATCATCGTGGCCGGATCGGCGTAAGCCGGGACACCATAGGCCTCGCCGGCGGCTTTCGCCGACGCCTCGCTTGAGGTCGCAACAGCGCGTAGCTCATATTCGGACAGCGCCAGCAATGCAGGAAGATGTGCGGTTGCGGCCCAGCCGGGCCGAAGCGGGCTCGCGCCGATTACGCCGACGCCAATCTTACTCATGGGGATTTCCTCTGTTAAACAGGCTCTATCACCCTCTAGTATCAGAACGATACTTAGCATAAAGAATGCACTTTAAAGCGACTACGTATCCTTGAGGGAACCTTGGAGCCTATTTGATGAAACCCGATGGCAGCAAATTCGACCGGCTGCTCCTCGACCAGATCGCTGACCGGTGGAGCATCCTCGTTCTGGGCGCTATCTGCGCTGCCGGAGGCACATTGCGCTTCAACGAAGTGCGCCGACGGATCGATGGCATTGCGCAAAAGACTCTCACACAAGCCCTGCGCCGGCTGGAGCGAAACGGCATCCTGGAGCGCAGGCTCATCGACACCGCGCCGCCTGGCGTCGAATATATGGTGACCCCGCTCGGCCGATCGCTCGATAAACCCTTCGCAGCCTTGAATGCGTGGACCATGGCGCATGCCGAGGCCCTGCGAGCCGCGCAGAAGGCTTTCGACGAGCGGCATGGTTCGGTTTCCGAACGACGAGGATGAACCCTTCGGTGTTTTTGGGGCACGACTTGCAAAGGGCCAGCTGTCGTACACGCAAGACGAGTCACCGATCGGCAACACCCTGATTCCGGAATGAGCAGCGGCGAGACCGAGCGGGCACTGCTTTCAATCCGTTATGCGAAATAGGTGCTGTGGGAGAGATCTTTCCACTGCTCATATTCAGCTCGCCGCTCGTCCAGCTTCGCCGTAATGGCACCCCAACTGTCGGCGCCCATGCTGAGCCGCTGGGGCATGTCGCCCGACTTCACCAACGTGCCGCCCGACTTCACCAAGTTGACGAGTATTTCCGCCATGCGATCCGGATCACCCGGCGCGTAAACGCCGTCCTTGTCGTTCAACAGCATTCCCATGACCGCGTGCGCGGTAGGGTCATAGGCGTCGATCTTTGGGCTTCGCAGATTGCGTTCGACGATACCGGTGCGGAAGCCGCCTGGCTGGATAGACAGCACCTTGATGCCCAGCGGAGCGACCTCTTGAGACAAGGCTTCGGTCAAACCTTCGAGCGCGTGTTTTGACGCGCTGTAGTAGCCGAGCGCGGGCATGGAGACGACGCCGTTAAGAGAGGACACGTTGATGATCGTCCCGCTTGCCCGGGCGCGCATACCAGGCAGAACTGCCCGGATTGTGCTCGCGACGCCGAACACATTCGTGTCGAACAGCGTCCGGATGTTCTGCTCCTCTCCTTCTTCAATGGCTGCGAGATAGCCAAGCGCGGCGTTGTTCACGAGCACATCGATACCGCCATGCCATTTCTCGGCGGCGGTGATCGCAGCCTTGATCTCGGATGGTTTGGTCAGATCCATTGACAGGGGAAGCACCGCGTCGGGGTGGGCTTCGGTCAGCTTCTCGAGACGAACTTTGTCCCGCGCGGTAGCAGCGACACGGTGGCCGGCGCGCAACGCCGCATTCGCGACCGAGGCGCCGAGGCCGCTTGATGCGCCGGTGATGAACCAGGTTTGCGTACTCATGGTTTCCTTCTTTTCTCTATGTTGCGGGCTTTCCCGTCGGCCGGCCGGCGTCCGCTTAGGCGTTGACGCCAACAATCATCGAGCCGCGGCCACTGTAGTATCATATCGGTACTTAGTGTAAATAATGCACTTTAGGGCAACTAAGCAACTAGAAGGGAACTTATATGCCCGCTATGGCAGGGGCCGACGGTTTTCCTATGTGGGCGGGCTTTCCACGAAGCGGACTCCGCTCATGCGAAGTTCAAAGCAATCTTTGCCAGATATTCCTCAATCGGAACTGCATTGCGAAGCGCCATCAAGTCGTTACCCGCCTGCCCCAAAAGCGTCCTGAATTTCTGGCTTTCGCCGGTCGCCAGGGCATGAATCGCATCTACGATCGCTTGCGGATCGTCCAGCGCGTCTTCGGTCACTCCGGAGAACATGGCATTCACCTTGCCGACAACACCGTCGTAGTCCCTGATCTCGGGATGCGTGTTGAACACCACACTATTCAGGAAATTGTTCCCCTTCGAACCGCCCTGCTCGATGAGACGCAGTTCGATATTCAGCGGCTTCAACTCGTAATAAAGCCCCTCCGTGAGCCCTTCGAGGGCGAACTTCGACATATTGTAGAGGGAGCCGGTAGGCACCGCACTCAATACGCCCATGAACGAGCTTATGTTGATGAACATGCCACCTTTATTGGCGCGGAAGTGCGGCAAGAAACCGCGAATGACGTTGATGGGGCCGCGTACATTTAGCGCGAACTGCCAATCAATCGTACTTTCTTCGGCGAACTCCAGAGGTCCGTAGGAGCCAGCGCCGGCATTGTTGACCACTACGTCGATCTTCCTGAAAGCAGTGATGGCTTGTTCCGTCGCGATCTGCACTTGCTGGACATCCGTCACATCCAGCTTGAAAATCTTGATGTTGTCATATGCGGTCAGCTCGCTTTCCTTTTCCGGCGTCCGCATGGTAGCCGCGACGTTCCAGCCTCGTTTTGCGAAATGGAGCGCCGTCAATTTACCCAGGCCGCTACTGGTGCCGGTAATGAATATCGTCTTGGTCATGTCATCATCCTGTTTGTCATTGTTGCACTAGATACCGAGTAGCTTCTTTGCGCTTGGCATTACTCCAGCATCTCTCGGCCGCCGGTACCGTTCATCACAACCGCTTTCATTGATGGTGCTCCATACTTGAATGATCGTTCCATAATTGGTTAAAAAAGGGGGCGCTACCGCAGCGCCCTCAGCGCCATGTCGACCAGGCTGACCAGCGCCGCGGGATCGGCGCCGCCGCGTCCCGCGACCCGGATGCCGGCAATGTTGGCGATCAGAAAATCGGCGGCTGCTTGCGCGTCCAGGCTCGGAGCGATATCGCCTTCGCGTTGTCCATCGTGAACGCGGGCTACGATGGCTTCACGCAGGCTTTTGCCCAGCAGCGTTTTGATCTTCTCAAGGTCGGGGCGCGACGCGCCGAACTCATAGGTCGAGCTGACGCCAAGGCATGGCTGATCGGCGGTCTCGACGACGCGCCGCAGCATCGCATCGATCCCGTCTATTCCCCGCGCATCGCTTCGCAGCGCACCAAAATGCCTCGTACACTCGTCCAGCCCGTAGCGATGCACTGCCGCGCAATAGAGCTGCCACTTGTCGCCGAACGCAGCGTAGAGGCTTTGCCGTCCGATCCCCATCGCATCGACGAGCATCTGGGCCGAGCTACCCTCGAATCCATGCTCGCTGAAGACGTCGATCGCGCCATCGAGCGCAGCGTCCGTGTCGAATTCCCGCGGTCTTGCCATGGCTATGACATAGTCGTTCTGGAACGAGCGTTCAATAACAAATCGAAATTAATCGACGACGAGGCGATCTGCCCTAATCAGGCTTGGCTTTGCCTACTGTTCTCGTGCCCTCACTCGCCCCGATTTTTCGACGTTGCAGGATGCAAACCCCTGTGGTCCGGGACATACGCAAATACCGTACAATGCTCTGCGTCAGATTGCGTCAGATATCGATTGCCTGCGAAATTGCGGCGACATGACCTTCAAATACCCTCTCGCTCACAAGAATGTGATGGCCATGGACCATCACGCCAGTAGGGAACGATGGAGGATCAAACCGTGAGCAACAGCTCGGCAGCTGTTTCCAAAGAGGCGCTCTCTGGCGGGCGCGTTCGCCTGATGATGCAGCCTCGGTCGCCGTCCGAGGTTGTTCAGCGGGTCATGCTCCTGCTTCTCATAGCGAGCGTGATCGGCCTTGCGATCGCCAATCCCAATTTTCGAAATCCCGCCAACCTGCTGAACATCGTCCAGCAGGCGTCCATGGTCGGGATCGTGGCCTGCGGAATGCAGCTGATGATCATCTCAGGCGGCTTCGATCTGTCTGTTGGCGCCATCGCCGCGGCGGCCGGTTGCCTTGCAGCGGCGATTTCCCTGGTTGCCGGCATTCCATTCGGCATCCTGGGAGCGCTTACCCTTGGTCTGCTGATCGGGACCATCAACGGAAGCCTGATCGCCAAGGTCGGAATGAATCCCTTTGTGTCGACCTTCGGAACACAGGCCATCATCATCGGCACGCTGTATGCGATGACTGAAGCGAAGCCGATTGCACCGCTTCCGCGTGAATGGCGTGAACTAGGCTTCTTCAACCTCGGCGGGCTCACCTTCTCGAGCATGGTCTTCGTCCTGGTCGTGGTCACGCTGGCAGTCGTTCTTCGATACACGCGCTATGGGCAGCACGTATACGCGGTGGGGAGCAACAAGGTCGGAACGAGCCGCGCCGGCGTAAATGTCGACCGGGTCATCATTGCCACATATGCGATCGGCGGCCTGACAGCCGCAATTGCGGGTGTCCTGCTGACGTCCATCGCCGGTATCGGTAGCCCACAAGCCGGAACGACCTGGGCATTGTTGTCTATCGCCGCAGTTGTCATCGGTGGCACGCCGCTGACTGGCGGCGTGGGCGGCATCAGTTCGGCGGTAATCGGCATCTTTGCCCTTACCGTCCTCAACAACGCGATGACTCTCTACAGCATCTCGGCCTTCTGGCAGCCGGCATTCATGGGTGCCGGTGTGCTCCTGGCCGTTGGGTACGAAGCGATGCGGCGCAGCCGCAAATCATGATCGAAGCCATTTCAACAGGTGAGCGAATGCCCACCAAGCAAGGAGGAGAACCAAACATGAAGATCACCAGACGTTTCTTCGGCGTGGCGACATTCGCCGCCGCATTGGCCATGTCCACGGCATCGCCTTCCTTCGCCGAAGGCAAAAAGCTTGGCGTCATGATCTACAACATCGGCGTCGATCCGTGGATGAACGTCGCGGTGAAGTCGCTCGAAGAAAAGGCGAAAGCGCTCGGCTACGAAGTATCCGTTGCTGACGGTCGCAACGACGTAGCCCAGATGAATGCGGCTATTGATCAGTTCGTAATCCAGGGTGTGAAGGCGATCGTCATATGTCCCGCCGATCCGGACAGCCTCGTTGGTAGCATTTCCAAGTCTGTCGCGGCCGGCGTTCCGGTGGTGGCGTTTTCCCTCGGAGTGTCGGACGAAGCCAACTTGACCGCCTTCGTCGGCGCCGATGAGGTCGGCATGGGCCGCACGGCGGCGCAGGAGGCAGTCAAGGCGATCGGAGGAAAGGGCAATGTAGCCCTCATGACCGGTATCCTCGGCACCTCGGCCCAGATCGGTCGATCGAAGGGCCAGCATGAGGTATTCGACCAGGGAACCGACGTAAAGGTCGTCGAAGAACAGCCCAACGACTGGGCTCACGAGAAGACGGTCGCTCTGATCCAGGACTGGCTGTCCAAATATCCGAAGGGCCAGCTGAACGCAGTTCTGGCGCATGGGCCGGAAATCGTGGCGGCAGCGGAGTATGCCAAGTCACAGGGGCGCGAGGAGGTCGCGTTTATAGGCATCGACTATCCTGAGGACGCGCGACGCGCGATCAAGGAAGGCACTTTGCTCGCGACAATCAGCCAGGATCCGAAGCTCCTTGCGGCGCTCGCCGTGGAAACCGCCGACAAAGCTGCCAATGGGGAGAAAGTCGAGAAAGTGGTCATGATCGAGACGACCCTGATCACCAAGGACAATGTCGATCAGAAGACTGCCGACTACTAAGTTGCTTGCGGCCCGCGGGAGCCAATCTCCCGCGGGTCGCTCTCATCGTCTCAACTGGATTTGGACAGCATGCTGGAGATTTCTCGCGCTCGAACCAATGCCGCGCCGGCCGGTGTCGTGCCGATCCTTGAGTCTCGAGGGATCGCCAAGCACTATGGTGGCGTTGTCGCGCTGACGGATGCGAACCTTATTGTGATGCCAGGAGAAATCGTCGCGATCGTTGGCGACAATGGCGCCGGAAAATCCACATTTGTAAAAATTCTCTCGGGCGCGCAACAGGCCGACGAAGGCAAGATCCTTGTTGCCGGAACGCCAGTTTCGTTTCACCGCCCGAGCGATGCGAGGCAAGCCGGAATCGAAACCGTCTACCAGGATCTCTCACTCGCCGAGCACCTGGACGTCCTCACCAATCTTTTCCTGGGCCGCGAGGAGATCCGCTTCAAGATTGCCGGATTGAGCTTCCTCAATCGCAGCAAAATGAGAAAACGGGCCGAAGAGCTCCTGAACGAGGTCGGCGTCAACGTCCCCGGCGTCAGAGACATTGTCGGTGGCCTTTCCGGTGGCCAGAGACAGGGCGTCGCCATCGCCCGCGCAGCCGGGTGGGGCTCTCAGCTCATCATCATGGATGAACCGACAGCCGCACTGGGCGTACAAGAAACGGCACATGTGCACGACATCATTCGCCGCCTGCAATCGAGGGGGGTGGCGACCTTGCTCGTCAGCCACAATATGAGGCAGGTAATGGAACTGAGCGATCGTGTGTACGTCTTCCGTCGCGGCCGGATAGCCCGGGAACTCATCACACAGAACACGTCGACCGACGAGATCATCAGCTACATCACGGGTGCACGAAACTAGAATTCTCTGTGTCCGGCGTTTCATCCCGCGGACGCTTTTTCAGCGTACGCGAAAAGATGCCCAAGGCGCTCTGCTCTTATCTGTCCGGGACCACCGTGCGGCCCGCAAGGGCGACAAAGGCCATGATTGCGGCCAGCATGGCGAATGCTACGCGCAAGTCCACGAGATGCGCGATCAAACCGATCAGGGCGGGGCCCATCAAATTGCCTCCATAAGCAAACGTCGTGACGACGGCGACCGCAAGGTTGGCCGGCATCAGCGTCTGCAATCCGGCGGCTTTGAACATGATCGGAACGATGTTTGCGGCGCCGAAACCAACAAGCATGAAACCGCACAGCGCAAGCGATTGCGACGGCAGCGCCAAAACCATCGCAAAGCCAGTTGCGGCGACCAGTCCGCCCGCCAGAAGCACCTGATGGGCTCCGACGGCATTGATAAGACGGTCGCCGACAAGTCGTCCTATGGTAATCGCCACGGCGAAGGCGGCATAGCCGAATCCCGCGGCATATGTCTCGGCCCCACGATACTGCACCAGGAACACGCCGCTCCAGTCGAGCACCGCTCCCTCGGCCATGAAAACCAGGGCCGAGAATACTCCTATGAACAGAACCAACCGCTTTGGGAAGACAAACAATGGAGGGGATTTTCCTCCGTCATTTGCGTAGGAGATAAAGCCCATTGCTCGTGAGCAGACAGAGGCAACCACCAGCAGCCCCAAAGCAAACGAAGCCTCGAGTGGACCAAATCCCAGCTTGAGCAATCCACTTAACCCTCCTGCTCCGATGAACCCTCCAATGCTGTAGCAAGCATGAAAGCCAGACATCAGGGAAAGTCCCATCCGCTTCTCGACAGTCACTGCCTGTATGTTCGCTGAAACGTCGATCGTCCCCATGGCTCCGCCGAATATCGCAAGGGCGAACGCCATCCCGATGAAGCTTGTGCTCACGGCAAGAAATGGCAAAACCGCAGCAGCGACAAGCGTTCCGCCAACCATGACCATACGGCATCCGAGGCGTGCCGTCAGAAGACCGGTCAAGGGCATTCCTATCAGCGAGCCGCCGCCCAGGAACAGCAAAAGGATGCCAAGTTCGCCTTCACCGATGCCCAGGCGAAATCTCGCGAAAGGAATCAACGGCGCCCAGGCAGAAATCAGTGTCCCGGTGCCCATGAAGACGACGTAAGTGGCCCACCGTTCTCGGGCGCCAATACGCTTCGACCGATCAACACAATCACCCGTATCCAAGATGTTCGCTCGCTGAACCATGTTGTCCTGAAGAGGCCCGGCCACAAAGTTTCAAGGCGGCGCGTAGACTGTGGCTCGCAACCATCAGCAGCCGTCGTTGAGCATTTCCAACGCGGCTTCGTGGAGTGCCCGGTTGGCTGACGCCAGCACTTTGCCGCCGCGCTCTGCACGGCCGCCGTCGAACCGGGTAACGATGCCGCCGGCCGATTCGATAATCGGAATGAGTGGGACGATGTCGTAGGGCTGCATCGATGGTTCAACGCACAGGTCGATCTGGCCGGCAGCCAACATCGCAAATGCGTAGCATTCCCCTCCATAGCGGGTGAATTTGACCGCCGACGAGAGCTTTGCGAAACCGCGACCTGAACGCCTGGTGAACGGCTCGGGCGACGTCGTATGACAAATGGCCTCGGATAGAGCCGAAACATTGCTTGTGCGAAGCGTCGATCTCCCGCGTGCGCTTTCACTGAAGGCTTCGGATTGGTCGCCCCAGAAGAATTCGCCCGTATATGGTTGGCTCATTATCCCGCGCGTTGCGCGGCCGTCGACAGTCACGCCGATCAGAGTTCCCCACACGGGGATGCCGCATAAATACGGCTTCGTTCCGTCTATCGGATCTATGACCCACTGTATCGGACCGACCCCCGTTGTGCCGAATTCTTCGCCAAGGATGGAGTGATCGGGGTAAGCAGACTTGATGATTTCGCGAATTGCGATTTCAGCTTCTCGGTCAGCGTCGGTCACAGGGTCGAACTTTACACCTGGCTTGACCTTTGCATCGGCGGCCAGTCGAGTTCGAAACTTGGGAAGAGTGATAAAGCTCGCTGCCTCGACCAACGATAGGAAGAAGTCCAGTGAGGGCAGGGCGTCGTTTGACATGGCGCAATCTTGTAAAAAAGCGGATTTGGGTGGCTAGAAAAGGTGCAGCGTAGCGATCTGTCTCGGGGTGCGGCCGGGACATGGTCCAGATCAATTATCAAGCGCGGTGTCCGTCGCTGCCGCTGTTCCTGGCTCAGCGTTCACGAGACCTACTCTTCATCGAAATAGTGCTTGACCAAAGCAACCTGCGCTTCCGCAATTTGGCCGCGCAACTCACTTTGTTCGCCTAGAATTCTTACTGCTGCCGGGAAAAATGGAGAGAGCAGAACCGCAGCGGCCGCGATCCAGAGCAGCCTGCGCGCGAGATCACTTTTGACGATCCGTTGTCCCTTGTCAGTCATCGGGCAACTCCAAAGGTGTGGGACGAGAGCCAACTGGCACCAGCCGGCTCTCGCGTCGATCAAAACCCGCGGCCCTTCACGTATTTGGCGCGCAGGTCGCCCAGGTAGGCGGGGACGGTGATGTCCCACCAGCCGGTCACGTGCATGTTGGAGTAGGGCCGTTCGATCGCGCAGATCGCGTCGATGACATACGGCTTCCCAGACGCTAGAGCCCGTTCAATCGCCGGACCAATCTGTGTGGCATCGACAACGCGTTCGCCTTCGCAGCCGAGAGATTTCGCGACGCCAGCTATGTCGGCCATCCACTTCGAGCCGTCCGGTGTCTTGAACTCCGTGATGATCTCGCGATCCTCCCCGAACATGTTCAGCTGCAGGTTCCGGATTGCTCCCCAGCCGCCATTGTTGATGACGAGAAAGATCACCGGCGTGCCGAGCATTGCTGCGGTGGCGAGTTCAGTCCCTGTCTGGAGAAAGGCGCCGTCGCCGAAGACAGCGCAGACCGGCACTTCCGGCTTGCCCAGCTTGGCGCCGATGGCGGCGGGCAGGGCAAAGCCGATCCCCGACATTCCGCCCGGCGTGATGTGCTGGCGAGGACCATAAACCGGGAATTCGTTGAATACCTGGTTCTGCGGATTGGATGAATCGGTAACGACGATCGTGTCGCGCGGCAACGCCTTGCGCGCCTCGACAAGTACCTGGGAAGCAGTCATGGGCTGGACGTCGGCTGTGCGCAGAGGACGAAGGAATTCCTCCCATTCCACTTTGCGCTGCTCCAGTTCCTTGAACTGCGCGGTGGATTTATAGTCTCGCCGGCGTCCCTTGGCCGTGAGCTCCGCCAGGATGGCGCCCAGCACAGCCTTGGCATCGCCGACGATTCCGACCTCCACCGGATAGTTCTTGCCGATTTCGAAGCCGTCGAGATCGACCTGGACCAGCTTGGTCTTCGGAATGTCGAATGTGACGCCCGGCTGGTAAGAGGACGTGATGCGGTCGGAGAAACGACAGCCAACCGCCAGGAGCACGTCCGCCGACCGGGTCATCGCATTGCCAGGGATCGAACCAAGGTCGCCGCAGGCGCATGCGAACAATTCGTGGTCTTCGGGGAAAGCGCCCTTGCCCATGAAGGAGGTGGTGACAGGAGCGCCGAGAAACTCCGCGATGGCTATCAGCTCGTCCGTTGCTTCCGCTTGGATGACACCGCCACCGGCCAGAAGTACCGGACGTTCCGCCGAAAGGAGCAACTCGACGGCGTGGGAGATATATTCCGGATCGCCGAAGGCGCGCGCCGCGGTGCGGCGCTTCTTGCCGTCGTTGATTGTGACCGTCGCCGACTCGGCCTGGACATCCTGAGGCACGTTCACGAGGACTGGCCCTTTGCGTCCTTCAAGCATGGCGTTGAACGCCTGCTCCATCATGTTGGGAATTTGCTCGACATGGCTTGGATTGAACCAGCGCTTCACCACGGGCTCGGCCATGCGCGGGAAGTTGTCCGAATGCGGTCGATCGACTTCTTGAAGAACGCCACGCCCCATCATGTAGGTGTGGACACCACCCGTGATGACAAGTTGCGGCAACGAATCCGCGAACGCGGTGGCAATGCCGGTCAACGTGTTGGTGGCTCCAGGTCCGATTGACGTCACGACGGCTGCTAAATTGCCGGAGGAGCGGTAGAACCCATCGGCCATGTGAGAAGCATTTTGTTCGTGCATCGCGGGCAGAAGCTGGATCTCATCCTTGCGGTCCACGAACGCGTCGATCAGGGCCGTATCGCCGTGTCCCGGGATGCCGAAAACGTGAGTAACCCCTTCACGGATCAGGTGATCCACGATGATCTGGCCGCCGGTCATTTCACGAGCGACGACATCGCCTTTCACGTTCTTATCGTGCTTCATTGGTTTCCTCCATTTGCCTGTCCGCGGCCAACGGATGGGCGGCCGTGGCGTACTCGATGTTTCGATGACCGTAACGTCGCACGCGGACGTTGGCTTGCTCGGCGTGGCCGGCAAATCCTTCCATGATGCATAGGCGCGACGCATACTCACCGACCATCGCGGAGGCCTGATCGGTCAGGATTCGCTGATAGGTGCAGGTCTTGATGAACTTGCCGACCCATAGCCCGCCAGTATAGCGCGCTGCGCGCATCGTCGGCAGAGTATGGTTGGTGCCAATCACTTTGTCGCCATAGGCGACGGTCGTGCGGGCGCCGAGGAACAGCGCGCCATAGTTCCTCATGTTGTCGAGAAACCAGTCGTCATCCCTGGTCATGACCTGAACGTGCTCGGAAGCGATGCGATCGGCCTCGGCCAGCATCTCTTCCCGTGTCTCGCAAAGGATTATCTCGCCGTGATTGCGCCAGGCGGTCCCGGCGATTTCGGCGGTCGGCATGATCCCCAGCAATCGCCCGATTTCAGCCAAAGTGTTTTTGGCGAGCTTCTCCGAATTGGTCACCAGGACGGCCGGCGAATTCGTACCGTGCTCCGCCTGCCCAAGCAGGTCTGTCGCGACCAATTCTCCGTCAACGGTATCATCGGCCAAGATGAGAACCTCAGTCGGGCCGGCGAAAAGGTCAATGCCGACGCGTCCGAAAAGGAGACGCTTGGCTTCCGCAACGTAAGCGTTGCCAGGGCCAGCCAGCATATCGACAGGCTCGATGGTCTCGGTGCCAAGTGCCATTGCGGCCACGGCCTGCACGCCACCAAGTACATAAATCTCGTCCGCACCGGCCAGATGTTGAGCCGCGACGATCAGCGGTGCAGGCTTGCCCTTGAACGGCGGAGCGCAAGTGATAACGCGCTCGCAGCCTGCCACCTTGGCGGTCAATACCGACATGTGTGCCGAGGCAAGCAGCGGGTATTTGCCGCCGGGCACATAGCAGCCGACGCTCTGCACGGGAACATTGCGATGACCCAGTATGACGCCGGGCAGCGTCTCGACCTCGATGTCGGTCAAAGCGGCTTTCTGGGCTTCCGCGAAATTGCGCACCTGCTCTTGTGCGAACTCGATGTCTTCTCGCTCTTGTTTGGATACGCTGTTCAGGCAGGCTTCGATCTCGGTTTTGGTGAGCCTATAGCTGTCTCGATCCACGCCGTCGAAGCGGACGGCAAGCTTGCGAACCGCTGCGTCTCCGCCCTTCTCCACCTCGTCGAGAAGTGCCTGGACGGTTTTGGTGAGAGCCTCGTCCTGAAAGTTGGAGGCCTGCGCCTCCGCTGTCTTGAGATGTCTGATCATTCGCATCCGCCTTTGCCCGGCAGCTCTTCGCACAATTGGGGCGCTCGATCGCCGGCCGTCCCGAGATTGCGACAGCCCCACCACGGTCACAATTTCGCAAGGCCTTGATACTTGGCGCAAACTGACGCATATCCGACCCATAAACTTTCGCGGTGGGCAGCAGTAAACTGATGGAAACGGATGAGGATACGGGTCTTTTAGCGGTAAATTTCGCTGCCAATCTCAGATTTTTGTGTGAGCGAAGCGGCTCCATTTCGGACATCTGCCGCAAAATGAAAATAAATCGACAGCAATTTAATAAGTATATGTCGGGCCTGCATGTTCCATCGATGCAGAATAGAAGGATAATTGCAAAATACTTTGGACTAAGCCAGGACGTGCTCTTTGTGGAGCACGAAGAATTTAGGATGCTTATCGAGGGAAACTATTTTCATACCCTCGAGGCGCTCCGCCATGCGGCAAGGTTTAGCGGATTCCTTGAGACAGGCCTTCTTCACCAGAGATCCGCGGCGGATGGGTATTTAGGAATATATGATCGGTATCAGTATTCTAGTATCTACAAAGGAAAAATATTGCGGTCCGCATTCTGCATCTACCGCAACAGGGATTTTCTTCAGCATTACTATGTCGAGCGGTTTCCTAGTTTCGATCGACCCTCGAAGGCAGACTATGTTTTCAAATACCATGGTTTTACAATACCGCTCGACGGCCGAATATTCTCCATTGATTTCGAAGTCAGCCAGAAAAATGAGATGACGTTCGGGATCTATGCACCCGTTCAACGAAGCGCGAAGAACTTCATGTTTGGTATCACGTCGGGGATCGCGGCCACGATGCTGCGACCTCCTTACGCCACAAAGGTCGCGATGCACTTCCGATCGCCCGGCATGCTGAGCAAGGCAGACTTGAGGCGTGTGACGACACTTGAGGAAAACGATTCATCGATTCCCGTCGAGGTCAGGCAATTCCTCGGCAGTGACGAGATGCTGCCCCGATCTTGATCGGCGTTCAGTGACAACCGCGCGCGTCACGCGAGATCAGTCGCCATAATATGATCAGCTGCTCGCAATGCCTGGGCGGCAATCGTCAGGGCTGGGTTCACAGCCGCGGAAGATGGAAAGAAGGACGCATCGATAACAAACAGGTTTTGCTGATCCCATGCTCTGCAGAACGGATCCAGCGCCGACGTTCCAGGATCGTTGCCCATCCGAACCGTGCCGCATTGATGGCCCGTTGCGTGCGCAACGAGCGATTTTGTGATGACGATGGGATATCCCGCCTGCTGGAGCGCGCGTTTCATCCGGCGGACGAGCTTGATGTGTCCATCCATGTTGTTCAAGGTCACTGAGAGCTTGATGCGATCGCCCTCAAGCGTCACCCGGTTGTCGGGATCAGGTAGATCTTCGGAAAGGCCGATCCAGTCCATGCCATGCCTGGCCATTCGATCTGCCAGGAAAGCCGGCAGGTAAGGCACGTTTGCGGTCAGCATGCCGCCCTGCAGCTTGCCGAGCATTTGCATCTGTCCCATCGGCCAGCGAAAGGCGTCGTCGCCGAAGTACCAGTCGTTGATCGCGAGTGTCTTTTGAAAGACCGTCGAATTCACGCGGTGCGAAAGCCCCATCAACGCGGTTTGATTGTGCACCATGTAGTGCCGTCCGACGACGTCGGAACCGTTCGCCACGCCATTGACGGCTCCTGTGTCGGCCGAGCGCAGCAGCAATGCCGAGCTGTTTACAGCGTTGCACGATACTACAAATAGCGGCGCGGACAGTCGTTTTATCGTGCCGCCGTGATCCACCTCAACCGCGGTGATGCGTTTGGCATCGCGGCTCAGCAGAAGCCGGCGAGCGAAAGCGTGGGTCATCAGATCCACCCGGCCAGTTGCCAGAGCGGGCTCGACGCCACAGGTTTCCGCATCGTTCTTTTGGCCGATCTTGCATGGAAAGCCGTCGCAGGTTGGGCATAGGATGCATGTGCCTGCCGGCGCTGCATTCACTGCAAGCGGCAGAGCCGATGGGGAGAGGCCTTGCTCCCGAAAGCGCTGTGCCATCCGTTCAACGATCGGTTCCGATTTCACCGGTCCGTAAGGGAAGGGCGCCTGGCGCGATGGCGCCGTTTTGTCAGGGCGGTCGTCACCATGAACACCAAACATCCGCTCGGCTTCATCATAGTAGGGTGCAAGGTCGGCGTACCGAATTGGCCACGCGGGAGAAACGCCGCGTCTGTGCGCCAGATCCTCGAAATCCCGTTCCCTCAGGCGGAACATCGCGGCGCCATAGAATTTCGTGGAACCGCCAACATTGTAAAACATGCCGGGGTCGAAGCTTTTGCCATGACGGTCCAGCCAGGCGTCTCTTGCCTTGTATTTCTTCTCGAAGAAGACTGACCGGACGCTCCAGTTTTCTGTCTCGCGTGGGACAAAATCACCGCGTTCGACGACGAGGATACGAGCACCCTTCTCCGACAGCCGACGCGCGGTGATGGCGCCTCCGACGCCGCTGCCAATAACGATGACGTCATACTCTTTCATAGCAAGTCCAAATGTCCGAGATAGGTCGGCAGACCATACCGGGCTGACCAGGACGACCGGCAATCCGCATGTCCCACGCGCTATATCGGTTAGCCCGTCTCGAGAAAAGCAGGCTTTGACCAAATTGCGTCAGTTTGCGTCAGATATCAAATGCCTGCGAAATTGTGGTGACGCAACGCTGGAGTAGGGTCCTCTATCAAAATAAGGCGGCTCTCGAATGGTCGTCGAATGGGGAACTGAAAAGAACAAGTGAGTGAGCGAGAATATCGCTTCACTCTGCAAAGATTCCCCACGGCCGAGAGAGATTTTTGCAGTTGGTGTGACCATCAACAGCATCGAAGAGCTTGCGCTGCACTGTGCAACCGGCGGGATTTGAGAGAATGGCAAGCGTATCATTTGAAGGGGTGTGGAAGGTCTTCAACACCTTCGTAGCGATACCCAACCTCGATTTGAACATCAAAGACGGAGAGTTCATCGTCTTTGTTGGCCCTTCGGGATGCGGCAAGACCACAACCTTGCGAATGCTTGCCGGGCTGGAAACGCCGACCTATGGCAGCATCCGTATCGACGATGAAGATGTCACGCTCACGCCGCCGGGCAGGCGCGACATCGCCATGGTGTTCCAGAGTTACGCGCTTTACCCGCATATGAGCGTGCGCAGCAATCTCTCGTTCGGTCCGGAAGTCCGCAAGGAGAGCCGCTCGGACCTCAACAATCGTGTCGAGAAGGTCGCCAATCTCGTCGGGCTGCACGGTCTTCTCGATCGCAAGCCTGCCGAACTTTCGGGCGGGCAGCGGCAGCGCGTTGCGCTTGGCCGCGCGCTGATCCGTGAGCCACGAATCTTCCTCCTGGACGAGCCTCTTTCAAACCTGGATGCGGGCCTGCGCACGCACATGCGTGCCGAGATAGCTGACCTCCAACGCAGGCTTGGTGTGACGACCGTCTATGTCACGCACGATCAGGTCGAGGCGATGACAATGGGCCATCGCATCGCTGTCTTCGATCGTGGGCGGATCCTGCAGGTCGACACACCAGCGCAGCTCTACCGGAATCCCGCGAACAAGTTCGTCGGCACATTCATCGGATCACCGGGCATGAACATCCTCCCCGCCGAACTGGCCCGTGACGGCGCCCTGGGGCGTATCAAGTGCCTGGGTTCAGTGTTCTCCGTGCCGGCCGAGCGCTTCTTTACGTCGACCGATCTCCCCTCGCGGGTGGAACTCGGCATCAGGCCGGATGACCTTCATTGGACCAAAGACGCTCCCTCGCGCTGCCGCGAGCATATCTTCGGCACGGTTCGCGCCACCGAGACAACCGGTTCGGAGACGTTTGTCCTGGTCGACGTAGACGGCGTCGAAGTGAATGCCCGGTTCCCCAGCTTCGCCGACATACGGATCGGCCAGAAGGCTGATCTCGTCTTCGATCCAAACGACCTCCATTTCTTTGAGCCGGAGTCGGGGAACACCCTGCGGACAGAACCTGCCCGAATCCTGGAACAGCAGGGCGTCTAGACCCTGTCAAAAGGCAATACCAACCAGAGGAGAAAAAAATGAAAATTCGAAATCTTATCAATCCAAGCATGCCGCGAAGGGCATTGCTCGCCTTGGCAGTCACGACCGCTTTGGGCGCTGGCACAACGCTCGCTTGGGCCGACGCGATTGCGTTGAAGGTCGCATTCAGCGCCGACTATTTCATGAGCAGCCCGGCTCTGGCCAAAAAATGGTTTGGTGAAGTCAAGGATGGCTTCGAAAAGGCAAATCCTGATGTCAAGGTCGAGTTGGTGCCGATCCAGGGCGGCTATGATGACTTCCTGACCAAGCTCAGTCTGATGTATTCGAACTCAGATGACGTTCCGGACATCGCCGAGGTTCCTGCTCCAGAACTCGGCCAATGGGTGGCCTCTGACCTCTTGGCTCCGCTCGATGATCAACTCGCCAAGACCGACTGGTGGTCTCAGTACGTGGAGCCTGTCAAGGCGGAAGGGACAGTCGACGGCAAGGTCTATGCGGTGAGTCAAGGCGTCAACACCAACGCTCTGCTCTATGACAAGACCATCTTCGCCAAGGCAAACCTTCCGGGCGATTGGAAGCCCAAGACCTGGAACGATATCCTGGATGCCGCCAGGGCGATCAAGAAGTCCGATCCGAACGTCTGGCCGCTCTGGGTGCTCACGGGGACGGCCCAGGGAACACAAGGCGTGGTCCTCGGCGCGCTCAATTTCATGTACGGATCCAGCGATCCGGAGTTCTATAATCAAAAAGACGACAAGTGGGTCGTCGACGGCAAGGGCATCCGCGAAGTCCTCAACTTCTATCGTACCGCCGCTGCCGAGGGCCTGCTGGCCCCGGCCTCGCAGATCCTGAACGCCAACGGTCCTGGCATCGTGGCGCCGTTCCTGCCAAAGCACCAGATCGGGATCACGCTCGGCGGCAACTACGTGCCGCAGATCTGGAACAATGTGATTTGCGGCCCCTGCTGGCCCGAAGGCGTCAAAGACATCGGCATTGCGCCTATTCCAACTTCCCAAGGTCAGGCACCGGGCATGGCTACCGCCTTTTCCGGGTGGAGCCTGGTGATGGCCAAGGCCTCCGCCCACCCGGATGCGGCGTGGAATTTGCTGAACTTCATGATGCAGAAGGATGTCGCGCTGGAGGTTGGCAACTATGGTGGGCTCGTTCCGCCGATCCCCGCCTACATCTCAGAAAAGGCCTATGTCGACTTCGCTCCGGCGACGCAAAAGGGCTTCGCAGATCTGCTGCCAATAGCGAGGAGTGCTCCGTCCAACGCCGGCTATAAGGTCTGGTCCTTTGCAATCGCGCAGGCAACCGAAACCCTTGTCCTGCATCCTGAAACCACCCTCGATCAAGCCGTCGAAGGCATGAAGTCTTATGTCGCCGGCCAGCTCGGTGACGACAAGATCGAAGTTCGCAACTAGCCCCTGGTTTGGGAGAGAATCCAATGGTCGAACTCGCAAACGATCCAGTTGCAAAGACCCTGGGTGCTCTCGTTGCCGAGAATGGAGCGCGACTGGACAAGCCGCGCTTCAGTCCGTCCAGCTTGTTGCTGCTGTTTCCCGCGGCGGCCTTGCTGATCGGCCTGTTCATCTATCCGGTTGGCTATTCCGTGTATCTGGGCTTCACCAACCTCCAGCTTATCGGCCCGAACTCGATTCACTTCCGTTTCACCGGGCTGCAAAACGTCTACTTCCTCCTTTCCGACCATGTTTTTTACCGTTCGATCTGGCTGACGCTCGTCTTCGTTGTTGGATCTGGCGCTGTGGGAACAACGATTCTGGGATTGGTCATTGCCTTGGCCCTACAGAGCGCGCTCACTTCCGTCCGAATGGTGGTGACCAGCCTGGCGATCGTCGCCTGGACCCTCCCTCCGGCGGCGATCGCCATCATTTGGTACGCCGCAACGACGCAGGGCGGCATATTCCCTGTTCTGTTCGGCTATCCCCATGCAGACGTGCTTTATGATCACGCCATGCTCGTGGTGTCCCTGGCCAACACCTGGTCGCTCGCTGGTCTGGCTACAATCATCTTCTCGGCCGCGCTGCGTAACGTGCCTCAAGAAATGCTCGAGGCCGCGAAGCTGGAGGATGCCAATGCCTACCAGCGTCTAACCCGCCTGGTCCTGCCCATTCTCAAGCCTACGATTCTGACTTCGGCGCTCCTGATGACCCTGCTTTCTTTCGGCAATTTCACGCTCATCTACTTGATGACGCAGGGCGGACCCGGCGGGGATTCAAACATATTGCCGGTGTACTCTTACCTGCAGGGCTTCACCTTCAAGAAGCTCGGTTACGCGGCCCTGCTGGGTGACGTGATTGTCCTTATTTCCGGTGTTCTCGGCATTGCCTATGTCTGGCTGGCCCAGGCGCGCCGTCGTGCGCCGAAATCCAATTCAGTCTGATCGTTCCGTAGAGCTCAGGTAGCAAAAATGTCCACATACGCATTTCAGCACCTAACGCCCCAGTTGCCCTCGACGGAACCGATCCGCGTCAAGCGCTGGAGCCTGACGAAAGTGATCAGCAACACAACGCTGCTGGTGATCGGCGCCTTCTTCCTTCTGCCGATGTTGTGGCTGTTCGCCGCGTCCGTCGATACCAGCGCGTCGTGGCAGCTAAGAGTTCCCGACTTCACGACGAGAAACTATCTGCTGGCACTGCAGCCTGACTACACGAGGGCCCTGGTCAACAGCCTGATCTTGTCATTGATCGCGACGGTCGTCGCCACGGTCGCGGCGTTTTTGGCGGCGTATTCTTTTTCGCGTCAGCACATACCCTGGAAGGGGCCGATCCTGCTGACGATACTCTTCCTTTCGGGAGTCCCGATCTCGATCCTGATCGTGCCGATCTACAAGATGTTCAGCTACGTTGGATGGCTTTCGATCTTCCCCACCGCGGTTATACTCGGCGTTACGGCATTGCCATTCGAAATATACCTTATCAAGAACGCGGTTGATGCCATCCCGCTGGACCTGGAAGAGGCCGCCCATATCGAGAAGGCAAGCACCTGGAAGATCCTGAGCAGGATTGTGATTCCTCTGACCATGCCTGGCATCGCGTCGGCGGCCATCTTTGGTTTCGTCAACGCATGGGGAAGTTTCCTCATCCCGCTTGTGCTTATCAGCCGGGCAGCCGAGCAACCCGGTCCGGTTCGGATGTACGGGTTCATGAATTCGGTGGCCATCAACTATGGCGCGGTCGCGGCGTTTTCCATCCTCTACTCGCTACCCGTGGTGATACTCTACCTTCTGATGTCGCGTTCTTTCCGAGCAGGCTTTGTGCTCGGCGGCGCTGTCCGCTGACCGTGCATATGACTCCAGTCAACGGAGGCGGTGTCTCAGGCACACACACTGGTCTAGGGCAGTTGGGAGTAGTCCACTCTCGGCCCATCAGCCGCCGCTGTGAGACTTCATATCATGATCCTTGCGGATATGGTCCGCCGCCTTTTCGGCAATCATGATCGCCACGCCATTGGTATTGCCCGAAACGAGATTCGGCCCAACTGAATTGTCGCAGATCCGGAGCCCGTCGACGCCGTGCACCTTCAGGTCCGCGCCGACGACGGCCATGTCGTCGCGCCCTATCTTGCAGGTACCCATCGGGTGCAGGGCAGCGTGGGCCTGCTTCAGAACGTAGGCGCGAATATCCTCGCGTGTGCGGATGTTACCGGGCGCGTGTTCTCGTGTCAGATGCCTGGCAATAGTCGGCTGAGACATGATCTCGCGGCCGAACGCGACGCCCTCGCACATGACGTCGATGTCGTATTCTTCCGCGAGATAGTTCGGCTGGATGTGGGCCAGGTCGAAGGGGTCGTTGCTGCGAAGTGCGACCCACCCTACCGATTTTGGCCTGGTCTGGCAGATATTCAGGGTCGTTCCGTTGCCTCCCGGAACGGTGTCCACGCCCTCTTCGATACCGGCGCCCGGCATGAAGCAGCACTGAAGATCCGGCCGCTCGTCGTTGAACGACGAGCGAAAGAAGGCGCCACCTTCCACGACGTTGGCGGTGCAAGGTCCCCTGCGGAACACCAGATACTCGAGTCCGGCCGCAACCTGCCATCGCAGCTTTTTGTATTTGTCGTAGCTGAAGGGACCGTTCACCTCATGGATGATGGACACTTCGACGTGGTCCTGCAGGTTTTGTCCGACACCTGGCAGATGGTGAACCAGCTCCACACCTTTTTGCTTCAGGTGGTCAGCATTGCCAACGCCGGAGACCATCAGGAGCCTGGGTGTATTGATCGCGCCCGCTGTCACAATCACCTCGCGATCCGCGTGAAGCTGAATCCGTCTGCCTCTGAGCATGGCCTCCACACCAACCGCACGCTTCCCGTCGAAGATAATGCGCAAGACACGGGCGCCGGTCTGCACGGTGAGGTTCTTTCGGTTTCGTGCCGGCTTGAGATAGCTCGCGGCCGCACTTCCGCGGCGGCCGTTGCGCGAGTTGATCTGGTAGAAGCCACAGCCCTCCTGGTGGCCAGAATTGAAGTCGGGATTGAATGGCAAGCCTGCCTGTTGGCACGCCTGTACCCAGATGCGGCTCATCGGGTGGGTGAATTCCTGATCGGAAACGGGGAGGGGGCCGTCGGTTCCGTGCAGTTGGTTGGCAAAGCGGTCGTTGGACTCGCACCGCTTGAAATAGGGGAGAACGTCATTCCAACTCCATCCTTCGGCTCCGGAGGCCTGCCATTGATCGTAGTCGCGGGGTTGCCCCCGCAGATAAACCATGGCGTTGACTGAGCTTCCGCCGCCCAGCACGCGTGCCTGGACCATTGTCGGGTTTGGATCGCCTCGATGACCTGGACCGGGAGCCCACGGGTATCGCGCCACCAGGTTCCCTTGGCCCGTCTTATAGTAGGTCACCGGCAAGTGTATCCACGGGCTCCTGTCCGCAGGCCCTTCCTCAAGCAAAAGCACCGAAACGTCGGGATCTTCGCTGAGGCGGGCGGCCAGCACACAGCCCGAAGATCCACCACCAACAACTATGAAATGCGGCATGTTAATTTCCTTGTGGTCCATGGCCGGGGTCGGTGTTTACGCCACGCGCCCACACGTCCGTTCAGGACAATCTTGCTCTTGACCGGTTTGGTCAGCGGCCATCTCGATCCCCGAAGTCCACCCTTGCGATGTGTCGAGCCACTCGAAGGGACTGGGCGGCGATAGTCAGGGATGGATTTGTCGCAGCGGACGTCGGCATGAACGACGCGTCGACAACGAAGAGGTTGGGATGGTCCCATGATCGGCAATAGGGATCGAGCGCGGAGTGGGTGGGATCCAGGCCGATTCGGACGGTTCCGCACTGTGCCGCGGTGAAGTTGACAGGCAGCGTCTTGGCGAGAACCAGCGGAAAGCCAATATCGCCCAGAATCTCTTTGACCCGCTTGTTGAGACGTCTGTGTGATTTCAAATTGTTCGCCTGGACAAGTATGTGCACATCTCCATTCCGAAGCATGACTCGGTTGTCCGCGCTCGGAAGGTCCTCGGACATCGTCAGAATGTCGAAGCTGCGTTTTGTCAAAGCGCGCGAGATGATTTGCGGCACGTATTTGGCTCCGGCGACAAGCATCCCGGACTGCAACTTTCCCAACGCCTGAACATTTCCCATCGGGAACGGATATCCAGGCTCGCCATCGTAAAAATCGTTGAATGCCAGGGTCTTCTGGAACTTGGTCGGGTTCTCCCGCGTCGACACCGCCATCATCGTAGTCAGGTTGTGCGTCATGTAATGACGGCCGACTATATCTGTGCTGTTGGCCAGGCCGTTCGGGAACGAGCCGGTCGCTGAGCGCATCAGAATCAGCGCCGAGTTCACCGCGCCGGCGGACAGGACGAATATGCCGGCCGAAACGGTTTTGATGTTGCCCTGATGTTCGACCTCCACGGCGTTGATGGTTCGACCATCGCCGGCCAGAAGCAGCCGGCGCACGAAAGCGCCGATCCAGAGTTCGACGCGACCGCTCTTGAGGGCCGGTTCAACACAACGTGTCTCGGCATCGTTCTTGCCGCCGACGGCGCAAGGGAAACCGTCGCACGTGCCGCAGCGCACGCACTTGCCGCCTGGATGCAGGTCAACTGCGACGGGAAGCGGGAAAGGGTGCAGACCTCTTGCTCGCAAGCGCTGTTCGATTCGGGCGACATAAGGCTCCGAACCGACGGACCCATACGGAAGCGGCGCGGAGCGTGTCGGCTCCCAGGGGTCACTTGAGGGGTTGCCGTGAACACCGAAGAGATGTTCGGCCTCGACGTAATAAGGCTCCAACTCGGCATAAGGAAACGGCCACGCCGGCGACAGACCTTCAGCATGCTCTACGGCCTCGAAGTCCCGCTCGCGCAGCCGCATCATCACTGTGCCGAAAAACTTCGTCGATCCGCCGACATTATGCCAGCTGGATGGCCGAAAGGTCTTGCCGTTCCGATCCTTCCAGAGCTCGAAGGGGCTGTACTTTCGCTCCTTGAAAACCTTTCCAACGTTCCAGTTGTCATCCTCCCGAGGCACGGCGGCACCCCGCTCCAGGACGAGCACGTTCAAGCCCAGTTCCGCCAACCGTTTCATCATCGGGCCGCCGCCGGCGCCGCTGCCAACGACGACGACGTCCGGCGATGGTGCGCGGTTACGCATAACGTTCACGCTTGCCAGGCCCCATCGGCGAGCGAACGAACCGAGCGCGCTGCGCGAGCGAGCACATCCCGGCCCAGTTCTCCATTTTTGACGGATTGGGAGATCCGCGCAGCAACCTCGTCAACCTGCGGGCCAGAAGCCAAAAGCAAGAGGTCTACGCCGGCCTTGAGCGAGGCAATTGCGATATCCGGCACCGTCCGGCCCCGCAGTGTTCCGGGCAGATCGATATCGTCGGAAACAACAAGACCTTTGAAATTGTGAGCCCCTCGCAGCATGCCTACGATCTTGGCCGAACAGGAGGCCGGCTCGGCGGGATCGATCGCATCAACTGGTATGGGACCGGTCATGATCGCGCGCACGCCCGCGGCGATGGTCGCATCGAAGCAGCGTAGGCTCGGCGCGAGTTCTTCAAGCGTTGCAGTCACTGTGACGGTTTCGCTGTCGAATGGATCGATCGTAACATTCGGATGGCCGGGAAAATGTTTTGCCGTTGCGACCAGGCCCTCATCCTGCACTCCGCGGATGAACGCGCTGGCGACACGACCCACAATGTCCGGATCGATGGAAAAGGTGCGGTCGCGCAGCCACGGATTGCTGCCGGTTACCAAGTCAACAACTGGCGCCAGGAAGAAATTGACGCCGCAAAGCTTTGCCGCGCGCGCGGCTTCAGCGCCAAAGGCCCTTATCTCCAACTCGCTCATTTCCAACACAGAGTTGGGATGCGGGAGTTGGGGTCCGAGCTGGTGCAAGCGGTGGACGCCGCCGATCTCGTAGTCGACCGCAATCAGCACATTGCCAGCCAGGGCGCGCGCACGAAAGGCGTACCTCGAAAGCTGTTCTCTGGTCTCATAGCGCTGCCGTTCGGGCGACATGCGGCGTGCCGTATACTCCTCGCGTGTCGATCCAAGGAGAGCGGCGACGCCACCCGACCTGAAGAAGGACGCCGATCCTATGGTGAAGTCGGCATCACCGAATGCGGGAAGCAATACGGCATAGGCATCGCGGGAAATTTCCATCTCACACCAACCCCATGGAATCTCTGTGTCGAGCGAAAGCATCAAACTGGGCTGGGAGGTTTGCGGCGGGATCTCGGATGAGATCAGCAGCCTTCTCGCCAATCATGATGACGACGGAATTGAGGTTGCCCGAGATGACGTCGGGCATCACAGACGCATCGGCGATCCTGAGCCGTTCCACACCATGTACGCGCAGTTGCGGGTCGACCACCGCCATGGGATCGCGTCCGATGCGGCAGGTGCCGCAAGGGTGCAGGCCGGGGTGAGCCTCCGAGCGTACGAACGTCTCGAATTCCTCTGTTGTTGCGAGCGGTCTGGGCGGGATGTGCCCGTGCTCGACGTATCGGGACAGGATCGTCTGTTTCACGATGTCCTGGACGAGCCGGGCTCCGTCGGCGAGACAACGGATGTCATCCGGATGCGTCAGGTAGTTCGGCACTATTCTCGGCGATTGGCTCTCATCGCCGCTCGTCAGTTCGATAAACCCGCGCGACTTTGGCCTCGTCTGCGAAACGCTGATCGTGCAGCCATTGCCGCCAGGCACCGTGTCGACGCCTTCCTCGACGCCGGCGCCCGCGAGAAAGAAGAGCTGGATATCCGGGTTAGCCGTTCCGTTTGAGCTCCACCAGAAGCCTCCGGCCTCTGCGACGTTGGATGTCACTGGCCCGCTTCGGAACAACAGGTATTCCAGGCCAGCCTTCGCAGCCCACCACGGCTTCTTGTACTTGTCGTAGCTGTAAGGGCCGCTCAAGCTGTAGACGAGCGACATCTCCATGTGGTCTTGATAGTTTTGCCCGACGCCAGGAAGGTCTGCGACAACGCGAATGCCGTGCGTCGAGAGATGGCGAGCTGGTCCCACTCCAGACAGCAAAAGCAGATGCGGTGTAGCAATCGCTCCCGCCGACAGGATGATTTCACGCTCGGCCATCAGGCGATGGCGCTTGCCCCGCTCAATGAACTCGACACCGACGGCGCGCCGTCCCTCGAATAGGATACGGCGAACCTGGCAATTGGTCCTGAGATCAAGGTTGGGCCGGTTCAACGCAGGGCGGATATAGGCTGCGGCTGCTGACGAACGCCGCCCATCTCGAGTGGTGACCTGGTAAAATCCGACGCCTGATTGTTCGCCAGAGTTGAAATCGGAATTGTACGGCAGGCCTGCCTGCTGGCAGGCCTGCAACCACACCCTTGTCAGAGGATGGATGTATCGGGCGTCCGACACACCGAGGGGGCCTTGACTGTTGTGGGCTCCGCCATCGAAGCGGTTGTTTCCCTCGGCGCGTTTGAAATAGGGGAGAACGTCCGCATAGGCCCAACCGTCGGCGCCGCTTGCAGCCCATCCATCATAGTCGTCCGGGACGCCGCGAACGTAAAGCATCGCGTTGACCGAGCTGCCGCCGCCAAGCACGCGAGCCTGGATCATCGTCGGATGTTCAGCCGGCGTCTGCTCTGGGCTGCGCTCGTAGGGGTATCGCGACAGAAGCGGACCCTTGCACACTTTGTAGTAGGTTGCCGGGAGGTGGATCCATGGATTGCTGTCTGCCGGCCCTTGCTCGAAGAGCGCGACTTGCGTGCCGGCATCTTCCGTCAATCGACCTGCCAGCGTGCAGCCGGTCGAGCCGCCACCCACTATGATGTAGTCGGGACGCTGCCTCATATCAGTGACCCACCAAAGCAAAGTCGAACGGAACGAATTTGGCTGCGGAAATGGATTCGGGATCGGTCGTCATGGTGTTCGTCACGATCAGGAAACGGGAAAGGGGACCCAGGATCTCAGCGACGAGGACCTGACACTGACTTCAGACAGCAGCACGCCGCGCAGCCCTTCGTTTAGATCCGCGAGTGGAACGGAAAGCGCCTCACGCCAATTGCGGCCACCCTCCAGGGCCGTAGCATAGTCGCAGTAAAGTACCGCGAGCGCCTCGAGATAGGCCTCTGGATTGCCGGCAGGCAGGCTGACCGAGATCGCTGCTTCTGCAGTGAGATCCCTCTGTCCGCGGCGATAGATGAGATCCGCCTCCCCGAGACGGGAAACATGAAGCGTCTCGGGTGCTTCCTGCTGCCACTCGATGGTCGCCTTCGTGCCGACTATCTTGAAACGCAGGCCGTTGCGATGCCCGGGCGCTGCCAAGGCGGCCCACAACAGACCGTTGGCGCCGCCGTCGAATTCCATCTGCACAACGTCAGTGTCGTCCAGACCGAAGGAGGCGACTGTCTGCATCAGCGTGGCGCTAAGGGCTGTGCAGCGTTGCCCTGACAGGAATTCGAGGATGTTGAACGCGTGCGTCCCGACATCCCCAAGTGCGCCGGTCGGGCCGGCCTTCGAGGGATCGCCACGCCAGACAGCGCCTTTGCCCAGCTTCGAAGAGTCACCAGCGAGCCATTCAAGCAGATATTCGACATACATGAAGCGAATCTGGCCGATTTCTCCAGCGCGAATTCGGGCACGGGCATCGCGGACCATCGGATAGCCGGTGTAAGTGTATGTGACAGCGAAGAACGTGTCGTTCGCTTCGGCCAGTCTTTGAAGCTCTCGCGCCTCATCTGACGAATTGACGAGCGGTTTGTCGCATATGACGGGGATGCCAGCTTCCAGGAACAGCTTGCACGGTTCGAAATGCAAGTGATTGGGCGTCACCACGATCGCGACGTCGATTGGATCATCCCGCGCCGCTTCCGCCGATGCCATGTCGCGGAAATTCAGGTAGTTGCGTTGCGCAGATATCCCCAAGGCCTCTCCGGCTTCCAGGCAGGTTTGCGGGTCGGATGAAAAGGCACCGGCGACGAGATCAAAACGGTTTGCAAGACGCAACGCAGCCCTGTGGATGCCCGCGAAAAAGGCCCCTCTGCCGCCCCCCACCATTCCCGCGCGGAAGCGGCGCTTGCGCGGAATATCGCTCGTCAACAAGCTCATGAACTTCTCCCCCAGCCCATCGGAGCTCAGCATCGATCTGAAAATTCCTTTTGGCGCTGGCTTCCAGTCGTGCCGAGTTAGCCTCGGAACGCCTAACTCGCGCATCCTTCCACGCGCCAAATTGGTCAGCAATTTCGCAAACTTGAAATGACTGGCGCAAACTGAAGCACTGCATATCGGCATCGAATGCCGACGCGGGCCGACCGGTACGTCGACGTCACAGGTGTCGAGGCGGCGATGGCTATTGCGATGCGTGTATGTGGAGAAACGGCTCCTACGCGCCGGTCGTCCGATTGCCGAGGATGATATCCGCAGCCTTCATTGCAATCATCGCAGTCGGGGTATTGGTGTTTCCGGAGACGATCAAAGGCATGACGGAAGCGTCGGCAACGCGAAGCCCTTCCACGCCCAGGAAGCGGAGGGACGCGTCGACCACAGCCTGCCTGTCTGTCGCCTTGCCCATCTTG
Organism: Mesorhizobium neociceri; assembly: GCF_013520985.1. Classification (GTDB taxonomy): domain Bacteria; phylum Pseudomonadota; class Alphaproteobacteria; order Rhizobiales; family Rhizobiaceae; genus Mesorhizobium; species Mesorhizobium neociceri. Next base: position 29,647 of record NZ_JACDTY010000026.1, read on the forward strand.
GCCGTTCCGACGGGATGGAAAATTGTCGTCCCTATGTCGCCGGCTGCCTTGGCTAGAGCTTCGGCGTCGTCTCCGACCGAGGGGCCTGGCAGATACTCTTCAGGGTGAAGGTCGCGCAGAGCCTTCTGTTTCATCAGCCTTCGCGTCACGCGGATTGCGTCAGCGGCCACCTGACGATCTTCGTCGGTGCTGAGATAGTTGGGCTTGATCGATGGAGGGGTCTTCGGGTCGGGCGAGGTAATCCTGACGTTGCCGCGCGATGTGGGGCGCAGATTGCAGGCCGCAACGGTGATCGCGGAAAAGCGATGCAGCGGGTCACCGAACTTATCCAGCGAAAGCGGCTGCACATGGAACTCTATGTTTGCGCGACCCTGTGTCGGATCCGAGCGTGTGAAGATACCAAGCTGGGATGGAGCCATGGTCAGCGGCCCCCGTCGGCGAACGACATAGTCGAGGCCCATCAACGCCTTCTGGAACAGGGAGTGATAGGTGTCGTTGAGTGTCCGGGCGCCGCGGACCTTGTATATTGCGCGCTGCTGGAGATGGTCCTGCAGGTTTTGGCCCACCCCCGGACGGTCGACGATGCAATCGATGCCGGCTTCCTGAAGCCACTTGCCGGGCCCGATGCCGGAGCGATGCATGATCTGCACCGAACCGATAGCTCCTGCGCTCAAGATGACTTCGCCACGGGCTTTGGCCACATGCTGCGATCCATCCGCCCGACGATAACTCACTCCGCTAACGCGATTTGCCTTGAGCACGAGCCGATCAACGAGGACATCCGTGATGAGCTCCAGATTGGCTCTGCCGAGCGCCGGCTTGAGAAAGCCTCTCGCGGATGACCAGCGGCGCCCTCGCTTCTGGTTTACGTGGAAATAGCCGGTGCCTTCGTTGTCGCCAGTGTTGAAGTCGTCGGATCTTGGCACGCCCATTTCAACAGCAGCTGCGCGCACGGCGTCCAGGATCGGCCACGAAAGTCGAGGAGCTTCGACGCGCCAGCCCCCGCCGACGCCATGGTGCGGCCCGCTCCCGAGGAAATGATCCTCAAGCCTGCGAAATACCGGGAGTACGTCGTCCCAGCCCCATCCAGACAAGCCGAGGTCCCGCCATCCGTCATAGTCGGCAGCCTGTCCGCGCATCGCGATCATGGCATTGATTGCCGATGAGCCGCCAATGACCTTTCCTCGCGGATAAGCAAGGGTCCGGCCGTTCAAGCCGGGCTCGACGTCTGTGCGGAACATCCAGTCTGACTTTGGATTGCCGATCGCGAAAAGATAGCCAACGGGGATGTGAAACCAAATCCAGTTGTCACGTCCTCCTGCTTCCAGAAGCAGAACGCGGTTCGACGGGTTTTCCGAAAGTCGGTTGGCCAGGATGCACCCAGCGGTCCCCGCGCCGACAATGATGTAGTCGTAAGCGTCCTGCATCCTTGATCCTCGGTACTGGCAGATGCCATGCGCCCGGATCGGGCGTCAGGCCTGCTTCGGGTGCAGTTCGATTGCCATCCAGATGCAGTCTTCGTCTATCCAGCCTCTGTGCCAGGGATAAATGTAGCTCCGCCTGCCTGTTACCCTCACGATGGGGTCATGGGTGTCGCCCGGCGCAGCCGAAATCTCCCGGTACAGCTCGGTTCCTGCCTGGTCCTTGAAAATCTGTATGCGGCCTAAGCCGAATATCTGCGTGTGTATCTCAAGGAATGAATGCGTGTTGTGAATGACTGCATCCGTCCCGGCAGGCGCCCACCAGAGATTGAGCTGGATATCGTATCGTTCCGTTTCGTCGAGCGGTTCCGGATGATTGGAGAACCGCCAGGGATTGAGCGCGACTTCGCCGACGACGTCATGCCTGGAGATGAACAGGGGTGTAGTGCGCGGAAACTCTGCCATGCGGTTGCCGAACCAATCCCAGCCGTCAAACATTATGCCGCCGAGGTTTGTGGGGTCCGGGACGTCGACGATCGATACGCGTTCTGCTTGGGCAATCGTGCCACCTTTCAAGATCGTGGACTTCCAGGGCGGTATCACGCCTGGGACGTCGCCAGCGACAATCATCGGCTGATTGGACAGATTGGTTACGACGCCATTCGCAGCATAGTCACGCACCCTTTCGACGAGATGCGCTCGGACAAATTTGCCGTCGAACGAAAGCGGGCGGCTGCGATTTTCTTCCTTCATTTCTTACTCCGAAAGCCAAGTGGTGCCGAGAGCCAGGCCCGTGGAAATCAGGAAGCGAAGCCTTCGGTGCTCTTGGTGAGTACATAGCTGAAATGCCAGCGCAGGTATCTTACCAACCAACGTCACCCAACCAATGCCGCGCATGTCAGAACGGTGCATCTTCACAACATGGGGGAGGCTGGGGGTAATCACAATTTCGCATCGTTCCGATACTTGGCGCAAATTGAAGCATCGCCCATGCCGCTTACCAAAGGGGCGGCTGGCGCGGGTTCGGCAAGGGTGGGGCCAGACAGCAGAAGTCAGGTCCGCCCCAGGCTACCAAGAGGCGCGTCCCGACCTGACGGCACGCAGTTACACGCCACGCCAACCTGCGTCAGAAATCAGCGTTTTGCGAAATTGCGTCGTTCTTCCGGATCTGGAGAACCTGCCTTGTCGAAGCGAGCTAGCGTGTCCAGCGCAAGCACTGTCTTTTCGCCCCGGGTTCCTTCGCGCAGAAAGTGGACGATGACGCTCCAGGCCGAGTACGCCCTGATATTCAACACAACCGCCGCCAAGCACGCGACGCTCGCTAAAGAGATCGATGTGGCTCGCGACGCCGGCTTCTCCGGGATCGAGACAACCGCCGCGAAGGTCCTTAGCTACCTCGACGCCGGTCACTCCGTTTCCGATCTCAAAGCGACCCTCGACGGACTTCCCATCTATGGCATAGGCACGGTCTTGAACATCGAGCGCCACGGCGACGATGCCCGGTCCTTGATTTCGGACGCCCGCACCATTTTCGAACTCGCACACCGTGTCGGCGCACGCGGCGTGCAGGTCATTACCGGCCCACTCGACCACGTTGAGGTCAAGCGCTTCAGGGAGGGTGAACCAAAAGCGGGGTACCGGGGCGTGCTCGGGTACAAGGACGAAGAGCGTATCGACATCACCGCGCGAAATCTGAAGCTGCTCGCCGAAATCGCGCAAGAGTTCGAACTGATCGTTTATCTCGAGGCTCTCGCCTGGTCCCCGGTCAATTCCCTGGCTCACCAAGTTGCACTGCTGCGGAGAGCAGACCAGGACAACCTCAAAATGGTCGTCGACTATTGGCACTGCTATGCATCGGGAGACCGTCCCGAGGACGTCGCCAGGATCGATGGCAACCTGATCTATGGAGTCCACGTTTGCGACTCCTTGCCACTCACCGGCGGTGTTCCGAATGAATCGGTGTTACGCGACATACCGACGGGCGAGGGCGTCCTCGACCTCAAGGCCTGGACCGACGCCGTCAAGGCTACTGGGTATACGGGTTGGTGGTGCTCGGAGACTTTCTGTCGGAAGCTTCAGCATGAAAATAGCTATGACGTCGCCAGCCAAATGAGGGCGCAGTTGATAAGCCTTGTGTCGAGCTAGGCAGCAAGTGGAGTGGCGGCTGCGTTGGTGCCGTTAGCTATCGCTTTCGCATGAACGATGCCGACAGCTGCCGCTGCCCTGCCACGCCGTGCCTCCGCCGAAATCTGGGCCCGATGCTTGAGCGAAACACGGAGATGTAAAGTTGAAACGCCCCGTTGCGGTGATCGGTCTTGGTTTCATGGGTTCCGCTCTCGCCCGCGCCCTGGCTTGCGCCGGCTTCAATGTGTGCGCATGGACGCGGTCCGCCGCCCGGCGAGCCGAGTTCTCGAACGAGTTTCATGTATCCGCGTCCGCAGTCGACGCCGTCGAGGCTGCCGACGTTGTTGTCCTTTGCATTACCAATTTCGACGCCTCAGCGGAGTTCCTGGAACTGGCCGGCTTGGCCGAAGCGCTCGGAGGCAAGACACTGATACAATTAACATCCGAGTCCCCCGAGGAAGCTCGACGTTTCGCGACCTTGGCCGAGCCGTTGGGCGTGGCCGTTCTGGATGGCGCGATCGCGACCATGCCGTCGAGCATCGGCAATCGCGACGCCGTGATCTATTACTCTGGCGACAGAGCCATCTTCGACCGCGAGCACGAGATCCTGGCGGCAATGGCTGGCAAGCCGACATATTGCGGCACCGATCCGTCAGATGCTTCATCGATGGACATGGCGTGGCTGAGCTTGTTCTACAGCGCAGCGCTTGGCCTCATCCAAGGCATCGCAATCTGTCAGGCTGCTCGGCTCGATCCTTCAACCTATCTCAACGCGACGCCTTCCTATCTGCCGGAGATCCTGGCGATGTCGAAGGATTTCGAGCGCCAGACGCGGTTGGACAATTTCACCGGCAACCAAGCCAACATGACGCTGCATCTGGGCGGAGCGGCGCAAGTGCTCGCCGTCTGCGCGGCAAAGGGACTGGATACCCGACTGCCGCAGGCCGCGGTCGACCTGATCCAGAAATCGATCGATGCCGGCTTCGCGGAACTCGAATTCGCCGTTGCGGCCAAAGTCATCAGGCCGTTGTGATCGCCGAGGGCAGGTGAAGCAGGCACGCAAATGGCCGAACTTCATCAACAAGCTCTATGGCCGATTCCATTCCGCAACTCGCCTCCTTTCTAAACTTCTTGCAAATTTTTGAAAACCTGATTGTATCGATCTAATACCAAGCCAATGATGAGGATTGGACGTGCGCTGTAGTGCTCTTGGCTGCTTGCTTCAGGGGTATGCGAAGGACGTTCGATCGTTTGTCGACAGGGCGTCAGAACGGTCGCGGTATCTGGCGAGGGTTCATGGAATTGCGCGGCGCCTGGTGGACAAACGTGGTGCAAGCTACGCCGTCAGATTCACCAAACAGGCCGCGGCCCGATCGTCCGGCAAGCGCGGAAGCATTCTCAAGGCAATTGCGCAATCGGCATATGATCTGACCCGACTGGACATCTACTATCACTGACTGGCCGGGGATCGGCACACCGGCGGCCGTTGGCAAGCAACGCTCGAGCAGGTCGGTCGCTTCGCGACGATAGTCGTCTCAGGCTGCAATTTGAGCCATGGGTCGAGGTCCTGAAAAAAACTATTGCAAAATCATCCCAGGTTAGTTAGATCGATCTAATTACACAATAAGCACGGGGAACAAAGGTGCGACTTACCGGTGGCCAGATTGTTGCGCAGGCCCTCAAGGCCTATGGCGTTGAGTATGTTTCGGGCATTCCCGGTCACGGGATATGGTCGCTGTTCGACGCCTTTCTTGAGAAGGAATCGAACATCCCCTTCATTCAGGTGATGCACGAACAAAGCGCGGTCCATCTTGCCGACGGCTACTACAGGGCAAGTGGGAAAGTCATGGCCTGCTCCACGTCGATCGGACCGGGCGCAGCGAACACCATCATCGGGCTTGCCACCTGCTACACGGACTCCGTCCCGGTCTTCTATGTTTCCGGCGGACCCGCAACCCACATGAAGGGCCATGGGGTGATGCAGGAGATCGAGCGTCAGCAGGAGAATGCTTTTCCCCGCATTACCGAGCAGGTTACCAAGCGGGCCTACAAGGCGGGGCGGGTGGATGAGCTTCCCTTCATCATGCACCGGGCCTTCAACACCATGCTGTCGGGACGGCAAGGTCCGGTCCATGTCGAGGTGCCGATGGACCTGCAGACCGAGGCCGCCGACGTGTCGATCCATCCGCTCGAGTTTCGCATCGCCACAGGCGTCGCCTATCCTGATCCTGTCGCCGTCGAGCGCGCGGCAGCGCTTCTGCTTGCGGCGGAACGTCCTGTCATCCTGGCCGGCGGGGGCGTGATCACTGCAGATGCCTCGGATGTCTTGAGCAAGCTCGCCGCCAAGGTCGGCGCAGCCGTCTCCACCACGTGGAACGGCAAGGGCGCAATCCCCGAAGACCATGCGCTCAGCATCGGCGCAATCGGTCAAACGGGCACGTCCTGCGGCAATCAGATAACCGCCGGAGCCGATGTGGTGATGTCGGTCGGCTGCCGGTTCACCGACTGGTCTGCGTCGAGCTATCGCAAGGGCGCAAGTCTATCGATCCCTCCGGCAAAGCTGATCCACGTCGACATCGATCACCACGAAATCGGAAAGAACTATCCAGTCGAGGTAGGCATCGTCGCCGACGCGCGGGCGACCCTGGAGGCAATTCTTGCACTGATCTCCGATCAGCAGTCGCGGCGTTGCCTCGACAGACGGCAGGACTATTTTGCACGGATTCAGGCCAGCAAGTCCGAGTGGGAACGGATGCTGGCGCCGCGCCGAGACTCACGTGAGGCGCCATTCACCTCGCAGTCTCCGCTAGGCGAATTGCGCAAGGTGATGGATCGCGATGGGATCGTGCTTGCGGGTTCCGGCAACACGCAAGGTGCGGTCAAGCAGACTTTCCCGGTCTATCAACCGCGCACGCATATCACGTCCGGCTCGTTCTCACCGATGGGATGGGTGCTGCCGGCAGCCCTTGGCGCCAAGCTCGCTCAACCAGATCGCCAGGTGGTCGCGGTCATGGGCGACGGCGACTTCATGATGTCGCTCCCAGAAATGGCGACCGCCGTCATGAATGATATCGGCGCCGTGTTCCTGGTTCAGAACAACCGTGGCTACATGTCGATCCGTGGCGGACAACGCAAATTTCTTGGCCGTCACCTTGCCAGTGAGTTCAACTACCACAAGGGCAACGGCGAGCCCTATACGGCCGATCTTTCCGAGATAGCCAAAAATTTTGGGCTACCATCCTGGAAGGTGAATGAAGCCGACGACCTGCGCCCGGCGCTGGAGCGGGCACTCGCTTCCGGCGGTCCTGCCCTCGTCGAGGTTACAACTGCACGGGACGCGGCCGGACCGTTTGTCACCGGATGGTGGGATTTCCCTTCGCCCGAATACTACGAAAAGGAGCAGGCCGAGTACCAGGCGGGACGTGCTCTCGAGCAGCATCTCTAGTTCACATATCCGTCGCTTCTCTCCTCCCTGAGACGACGGCCTCGCCGGTGCGCGGGAACAAGGCCCCCGCGCACCGGCATTCCTCTACAGAAGGCGGACGCTGCTCAGTCCGGCGGCATCGACGCGACTGGGCCTTGACGATAAGACGAGATCCGGCAGGGGAACGCCGGGCAAATAATGGATCGATCTAATAGCGCCTGTCAAAGGCAGATGGGAGATCACGATGGCAGGGATACTGGCCGAATTGTATGGCGGTGCCGACGCTGCGCGAACCGAAAAGCGGCCGGGCCGCTTCAGGGTTGGTTTGGCGCGGATGATGTCGCTGATCGTGCTGTCGCCGTCCCTGCTCATCCTCAGCGTTTTCGTCTACGGTTTTGCGATTTGGTCCCTGGTGATTTCGATGACGTCGTCGAAACTGGCGCCGAAATATGACTTCGTCGGGCTTGAGCAATATTTTGCACTCTGGTCGATGGATCGCTGGCACGTCGCAGTCAGCAATCTCGCGATCTTCGCCGGTCTGTTCATTTCGCTGTCTGTCGGGCTTGGACTGTTGCTCGCCATCTTTCTCGACCAGCGCATCCGCGCCGAAAATGTCATTCGCTCGATCTACCTTTATCCGATGGCGATTTCCTTCATCGTCACCGGAACCGCCTGGAAGTGGATTCTCAATCCTGGCCTGGGCATCGAGAAACTGGTTCGCGATCTGGGATGGGCAACCTTCTCGTTCGACTGGGTCGTCAACCCCAACATGTCGGTCTACACGCTGGTCATTGCCGCCGTCTGGCAGAGTTCAGGCTTTGCCATGGCAATCTTTCTCGCAGGTCTGCGCGGGGTCGATCAGGAAATCATCAAGGCAGCGCGGATCGATGGCGCCGGGCCCTGGCTGATCTATCGCGCGGTCATCATTCCGATGCTGCGGCCGGTCTTCCTGACCGTGGTTGTGATCCTGACCTACCAGGCGGTCCGGTCGTTCGACCTCGTCGTATCGCTCACCGGTGGAGGTCCCGGGTTCTCGTCCGATCTGCCAGCGACTTTCATGTACCAGTTCGCCTTCAGCCGGAACCGCATGGCACTCGCCGCGGCCAGCGGGATGATGATCTTCATGACGATTGCGGCAGTGATGGTCCCCTACATCTATTCGGAACTGCGTCGGGAGGCCCGCAATGAGCGCTGAAGCGACCTTGGCCGCGCCCAAGAGCGAGCGTGGAGCTGGATTGTCCCGGCTTCTCGGCCGGATATTCATCTACGGCATCCTGATCCTGTTCGCGTTCTACTATCTGATGCCTTTGTTCGTGATGATCGTGACATCGCTCAAGGACATGTCCGAAATTCGCGAAGGCAATTTGATATCGCTGCCGCGCAACCCGACTTTGGAGCCGTGGCGGGTAGCCTGGATGGAGGCCTGCGTCGGCGTCGACTGTCCGGGAATTAGAGGATTCTACGCCAACACCTTCCTGATGGTGCTGCCGGCGGTGACCGTCTCGACGCTGCTTGGATCGTTGAACGGGTTTGCATTGACCAAGTTCAATTTCCCGGGACATCGTCTTGTCTTCGGCCTCATCATGTTCGGCTGCTTCACGCCATATCAGGCGATCCTCATCCCGATGGCGACGGTGCTCGGAAAGCTGGGGCTTTCAGGCAGCCTGTGGGGCCTGATCCTGATCCATGTCATCTATGGCCTGCCGTTCACCACGCTTTTCTTCCGCAACTATTACGTTTCCATTCCACAGGATCTGGTGAAGGCAGCGCGCGTCGACGGAGCCGGCTTCTTCCGGATCTTTTACCACATCCTGCTGCCGATCTCGGCGCCGATCGCCATCGTCTCGGTCATCTGGCAGTTCACCAACATCTGGAACGACTTCCTGTTCGGCGCGTCATTCACTTACGGACGCAACGCGCCGATCATGGTCGCTCTCAACAACATCGTAAACACGTCGACCGGCGAGCGCCCATACAACGTCCAGATGGCGGCAGCGATCATGGCCGCTCTGCCCACCCTGATTATCTACGTCTTTGCCGGGCGCTACTTCATCCGCGGCCTGGTCGCTGGTTCCGTGAAAGGTTAGTGCCATGTCTTCCCTTACGATCAAGGACATCTCCAAACGTTTCGGCGGGTATCAGGCGCTGGATAACGTAAACATCGAGGCGGACTCTGGCGAATTTCTGGTGCTTCTCGGACCTTCGGGATGCGGAAAATCGACGCTGCTGAACATGATCGCGGGATTGGAAACCGTAACCGAGGGGCTGATCCGGATCGATGGGGAAGTGGTGAACGACCGCGATCCGAAAGATCGCGACATCGCCATGGTATTCCAGTCCTACGCGCTCTATCCGAGCATGACAGTTCGCGAAAACATCTGCTTCGGCATGAGGGTCAGGAAGGTGCCGAAGGCGCAGCAGGTCGAGTCCGTTGGCCGCGTCGCCAAGATGCTCCAGCTCGAATCATTGCTGGACCGAAGGCCCAGCCAGCTCTCGGGTGGGCAGCGCCAGCGCGTCGCCATGGGACGTGCGCTGGTACGCGATCCGAAGGTATTCCTGTTCGACGAGCCGCTTTCCAACCTCGACGCCAAGTTGCGGGTCGAAATGAGAACCGAAATCAAAAAGCTTCACAAGAAGCTCGGTGTGACGATCGTCTACGTGACGCACGATCAGATCGAGGCGATGACGCTGGCCACCAAGGTCGTCGTCATGCGCCAGGCGCGAATTCAACAAGTTGGATCGCCGCAGGAGATCTACGATCGACCCCAAAACCTGTATGTCGCGAGCTTCATCGGCTCGCCGCCGATGAACCTCATTCCCGGGACATTGCGCGAAAATGGCGGCCAGGTGGCCGTCGAAACCACACTTGAGAGTGGCACCAAGCTGGTAATTCCAATGGGGCGTGCAACCCCGGCCATGGCGCCGTACTTCGATAGCAAGATCATCCTTGGAGCGAGACCCGAAATCATCACGGAACCGGGCATCCACTATGATGGGGCAACCCCCTATGCATTCGATGCTAGGGTCGAGGTGGTCGAGCCGACCGGCTCTGACAATCTGGCGATCATCAGTCTGGGCGGGATCGATGCGATCGCGCGGCTGCGACCCGGCGCCGGTGCTCCCGGAAAGTCGATGGCGTTCAGCATCGACACCAGCAAGGCGCTGCTGTTCGATCCGCAATCCGAACAGCGCATCGCCTGAGGCCGCAGTGCGCGAGCAGCGAGACTTCGATGTGATTGTCGTCGGCAGCGGTGTCGGCGGCGGCGCCACCGCACTGCGGCTGGCGTCCTCCGGCCTCTCCATTGCCCTGGTCGAGCGCGGGACATTCCTGCCGCGCGAGGCAGAGAATTGGGATGCCGATGAAGTCTTCCGGCGCCAGCGGTATCAGTCACCCGACGAGCGCTGGTCGTTCGATGGCGGCAAGCCGATCAAGCCGGCATCCTACTACTTCGTCGGCGGTGCCACCAAGCTGTTTGGCGGCGTCATGATGAGGCTGCGCGAGCGCGATTTCCAGGAGATCGAATATCCAGACGGGCTCTCTCCGGCCTGGCCGATCGGATACCAGGATCTGGAACCCTACTATGGCCAGGCCGAGCGGCTTTTCGGGGTGCATGGACATCCTGGCGTCGACCCGACAGAACCGCCGCAGACATCGCAATTGCCGTTCGGCGCGGTCGATCACGACCGGCCGATCGAGCAGCTCATCTACCAGTTGAGGGACCGCAGTCTGCGGCCGTTCTCCTTGCCACTGGTGCTGCAGCGTCATTCCGGCGGTGCTTGCGTGCGGTGCGGGACATGCGATGGCTATCCCTGCCTGGTTGGCGCCAAGTTGGACGCAGAGTTGGCGCTGGTCCGCCCGGCAATTGCGCACCGAAACGTGACCCTGCTCGACAACAGCATGGTAACGCGCCTTGAGCTTGATCCTGCGAGCAACAAGATCAGCCGCATCGTCGGGCTTCGCAACGGCCAGGAGTTCTCGCTGCGTGCGGAGGTCTTTGTCGTCTCGGCTGGCGCCATCAATTCGGCGGCCCTGCTGCTGCACTCGGCGGGTGGGCGATCGCCGCGCGGCCTCGCCAATTCCTCGGGCGTGGTTGGACGCCACTACATGGCCCACAACTCGTCGGTGGTGATGGCGGTTGGTTTGAAGAAGACAGGAACGGTCTTTCAAAAGAGCTTCGGCGTCAACGACTTCTATTTCGGCGATGAGCACTATCCTCATCCGATGGGCAATGTGCAGATGATCGGCAAGCTGCATGGCCCTATGCTTGCGCACCGCACGCCGATGTTGCCGCCGCGGCTGCGTCAGGCAGTCGCCGATCGCAGCGTCGATTGGTATCTGCAATCCGAGGACTTGCCGCATCCCGACAGCAGGGTTTCCGTTGGGGCGGACGGCTCGATCAGGCTCGACAGGAAAGTCACGAACCTTCGCTCACATAAGGAATTGGTCAAGCGGATACGTGGCTTGATGCGCTCGCTGGGCTACCCACTGGTGCTGAGTGAAATGCTGGGGGCTCGCACCACATCCCATCAATGCGGCACGGTCAGGATGGGCAGCGATCCGAAGCAAGCGGCGCTGGATGCATTCTGCCGGACCTATGATCATCCAAATCTGTTCGTCGTTGACGGCTCCTTCTTTCCGTCTTCGGCGGCGGTCAATCCGTCGCTGACGATCGCAGCCCAGGCCCTGCGCGTCGCGGACCACATGCTTGCCGAAGATTTCGGGATCGGAAATGACCGTTCCCGCGAGTCTATTGTATCGATCTAATACGCATGTTATCGTCGACGCGAAGCCGGAGAGCCTGGCCATGAAAATCCGACCCAGCACTCGAATTGTGGACGTCTCCAACAGGCATTCGCCCTGCGCGCAAGGGGGAGACAAGTAGTCTTGCATGGACAAATCGCAAAAAACGCGACTTCTTTTCACCTCGGCATTAGATCGATCTAATTCGAGCTATGAATACGTGGCCGCATAAGGCGGCTCAGTGGCTGTCCGTCCGGGCCGCTGACGACGTGGGGGACGGTAACAATGGGAGACTGCAATGAAGTCAATGAGTATCAATGGAAAGATGATGCGCGGATTGGTAGTCGCATCCGTATTTGCCCTGGGCTCGGTCAACGCCGCGTTCGCCGATGGCAAGGTCGAAGTGATGCATTGGTGGACATCGGGCGGTGAAGCGAACGCCTTGAGTGTCCTGAAAGACGCCCTGAAGTCGGACGGGATCGCCTGGGAGGATTCTGCGATCGCAGGTGGCTCCGGAACCAACGCGCTTCAAGTTCTGCAGGCTCGCGTGGCCTCCGGAAATCCGCCAGCTGCGATGCAGATGCACGGCCAACAGATACGCAGCTATTCGGAAGAAGGCCTGCTTGGTGACCTGTCCGAAGTCGCAAAGGCGCAGAACTGGGACGCTGTCATGGCGCCGGAATTGCAGGCATTCGCCAAATACAACGGTGTCTATGTCGGCGTGCCGTTCAATGAACACCGTCACAATTGGATGTGGACAAGCAAAAAGATCATCGATCGCTACGGCGGCAAGGTGCCGGCGACCTGGGACGATTGGTTTGCGCTTGCCGACAAGATGAAGGCGGACGGGGTGCAGCCTCTCGCCCATGGCGGCCAGCCCTGGCAGGAGTTCATGCTCTGGGAAGATATCCTGATTTCCGTTGGCGGGCCGGAATTCCACAAGAAGGCCCTCGAGAAACTGGATGCAGAGTCTCTGGAGGGCGACTCGATGGTGAAGACATTCGACATGTTCCGCAAAGTGCTGGGTTACGCCGACACCAACGCAGCAAACCGGGATTGGAATCTCGCGACTGCAATGGTGATCGAGGACCAGGCTGCGTTCCAGTTCATGGGAGACTGGGCAAAGGGCGAATTCAGTGTGGCTGGCAAGAAGGCCAACGTGGACTATGTCTGCTCACCTGCTCCCGGCACCGAAGGGACCTATGTCTTTCTGGCCGATTTCTGGGGCTTCTTCCCAGTCAAGGACGAAGCGGCGAAGAAGGCTCAGTCCGAGATGGCTCGCCTCACGATGGATCCAAAGGTCCAGACGGAGTTTAACATCCGCAAGGGCTCAATACCGGCCCGGATAGACATCGATCCCAAGGCGTTTGACGAATGCGGGCAAGCCGCAATCGCCGACCGTGCCGCGGCGGCCGAAAAGGGCAATGTCCTGCCTTCCCTGGCGCAGAACCATGCGCAGTCGCGTGAAGTACGCGGTGTGTTCGAAGACGTTATCACGTCCTTCGCGAACAATCCGGCGATGACGTCGGCGGCAGCCGTCGCTCAGCTGAAGTCGGGTCTGGCCGGTCTTTGACGGCGTAGCAAAACCGGGGGGCGGGAGCATTCCCGTCCTCCGGTATTTCGTTGCATTCGAAGTGTACAAAAAACTTGCAGGGCGCCCCGTGACAGTCCCGATACATCCGCTACGAATACGCCCATTCATTCGGCCCGATCTGCCTGAGCGACCGCACAGGATGAAAATGTTGATCGGCGGCAAATGGGTCGACGCTGCTGGCGGTCAAACGTTCTCGCGATCCTCCCCAGGCAATGGAATGGAAGTAGGCATCTATCCCGAAGCCGGCGCCGAGGACGTTGACCGCGCGGTGGCTGCCGCTCGCTCAGCCTTCGAAACGGGTGAATGGCCCTACATGGCGGCAGAAGATCGAGCACGCATTCTGACGAGCACCGCAGAGCTGATCCGAAAGAATGCCGATCGGATTGCACTGATCGAGACGCTGGAAAGCGGCAAGGTAATTTCCCAGGCTCGCGCCGAAATGGATTGGTCGGCAAATCTCTGGGACTATTGCGCCGGCGTGGCGCGAACATTGCACGGCGACAGCCACAACAACCTCGGGCCGAACCTGATCGCCAATGTCATGCGAGAGCCGATCGGGGTGGTGTCGATCATCACGCCGTGGAATTTCCCATTGCTGATCATTTCGCAGAAATTGCCCTTCGCGCTCGCCGCAGGTTGCACGGCAATCGTAAAGCCAAGCGAATTCACGCCTGGAACGACCCTGATCCTGGGTGAACTGCTGATGGAAGCAGGGCTGCCCGACGGGGTCGTCAACATCGTCACTGGTCACGGCCGCCCGGCGGGCCAGCGCATGCTCGACCATCCGGGCGTCGATATGATTTCCTTCACAGGATCGACCGCCGTCGGCAAGATCGCGGTGCAATCCTCCGCGCAGCAGTTGAAGAAAGTGTCGCTCGAACTTGGCGGCAAGAACGCCCAGATTGTGTTTGCCGATGCAAACCTCGAAGAGGCGGCAGACGCGATCATCGAAGGGGCATTCAAGAACGCTGGAGAGAGCTGCAACTGTGGCGCCCGGCTGCTTGTCGAACGCAGTATCCATGACGAGCTCGTGCAGCGCGTGTCGAAGCGGGCCCAGTCCGTCAAGGTCGGCGATCCGCTTGACCCGGAGGCACAGATCGGAGCGATCATCAGCCCGGCTCAACTCGACAAGATCGTCGGTTTCGTGTCGCGAGCCAGGGAAGGTGGAGCCGGCGTGCTGCTCGGCGAGGGAAGGGCGCCGTCGGATGCCGGTCTCTACGTCTATCCCTCCATCCTGACAGGTGTGGATCCGCAAATGGAGGTGGCCAACAGCGAGATCTTTGGACCAGTGCTCTCGGTGATCCCGTTCGACACCCCCGCCGAAGCTGTCGCCATCGCCAATCAGACGGATTTTGGTCTCTCGGCCGCGGTATGGACATCGGATTACGAACGCGCCGTCGCGATGACACGCCGGCTCCAGGCCGGTACGGTCTGGGTCAATACCTATTCCTCGGGACCGGCCGAGCTTCCGTTCGGCGGATACAAGCAAAGTGGAATCGGACGGGAGAACGGCCGCGCCGGTGTCGAGGAATTCACCGAACTGAAAACAGTTCAGTTTCATTTCGGTGGCCGTCAGGCCTGGTGGGTGCGAGGACAGCGCTGAACCAACACGATGTGGGTCTGGTCGTTCTCAGCTCGAGCGCAGATCGATGTCTTCGAGAACCAAACCCTTCGTATTTTGGCTCTGTGCCTGGCGCCGACCATCGGGATAGACGGGCGGGCCCTTGATCTCGATCTTGTTGCCGAATGGGTCGAAGATGTAGAACGAATGCCCCATCCCGCGAGCGCCGCCATGGAACGCCTCCCGTTCGATTTGCACACCATGATGGACGAGGTGTTTGCGCACCGTGTCATGGTCCAGTGGGCCACAAGCGATGCAAACATGATCGACATTGCGGCCACCGACAACTGGTGGGATCGCATCATGGCCACCGGGATTGGTCGTGTCCCACAGAACAATGAGAGAAGCGCCGCACCATAGTTGCTCCATACCCAGATCCGGGTAGGCGTAGCCAGGCTGGCAGCCGAGAACGCCTTGATAGAAAGCGAGTGCTGCTTTCATGTCGTCGACGAGAAAGACCACGTGATCCAGGCCGACGAGCGGGATCGGGTTGGCGGGTGACGACATCGATTCTCTCCGTTGCGATATGTGGACTCAACGCGCTGCGATCAGTTTCGCACGGTCTCCCATTGACGCGATGCATGAGAGGCCATGCATGCATCGACGAGAGCGACGATGCGTTTCGCGTCCCCAAATGTAGGCCATGCGGGAGCGCCAGACACGATCGATGCGATGACCTTGCTTGCTTCAAGCATCTTGATCTCGTTGTAGCCCAGGCCAAAATTTGGCAATGGCAGGAAGCTCCGGTAGTCGGCATGCTCCGGCCCAACATCAATGGCGCGGAATCCTTGCTGGCCCGGCGTGTCGCTGAGCTTGAACAGGTTTAGCCGCGTGATTTGATCGTAGTCATAGGTGATCGAGCCCTTGGTTCCGTAGATCTCATAGCGCTGCGTGAATCTCTTACCGGTGGCAATCCGGCTGAAGTCGATTGTGCCAATGGCGCCCCCCTTGAAGCGACAGATGAGGAAGCCGGCATCCGGATTGGTCACCTTTCGAGTCCTGCCAGTCTCCAACGCCGGAGCCTGCCCTCCGTATGTGGCTCCAGGTACGTCCGGACGCTCGCCGAAAACGATCGGACAATGCGCGACCAGTTCGTCGACCTCTCCGATCAGATAGTCCATGAAGCTGAACACATGCGAGCCGGTGTCCCCGACGATCCCTGTCCTGGCGAGTTCGCCGTCAAGGCGCCAGATGAAAGGGGCCCGTGGATCGCCATGGCTGTCGACGTGTTGCGTGCCACGGAACATGGTGATGTCCCCGATCTCTCCTGACCGAATGATCTCCCGCGCCAGCTGGTGAACCGGATTGACGGGAAAGCTGTGGCCGACGCGTGTGATGACTCCCGTCCTTTGCGCCAGCGCTACCAGTTCGTCGGCCTCGGCACCGGTGTCCGTGAACGGCTTTTCGCAATAGACATGCTTGCCGTTCTGCAGCGCCGCCTTGGCAACCTCGAAATGCAGTGCGTCTGGCAGGCAGATGTCGATCAGGTCGACATCGGGATCAGCGACTGCCTCGCGCCAGTCCCGGCCGACGCGTGCCACACCGAGAAGCCGCGCCGCCTCGTGCGCGCCAGCTTCATTGTCGTCGACCAGCCATTTGATCACCACCTCGGCGCCAAGCCTGGGAAACTGTCGCATCATTGCGGCATAGGCGTTGGAGTGCACCCGCCCCATCCACCCGCATGCGCCAAGCACCGCCACCACCACCTGCTTCATCATCGTCTCCTGATCCTGGTGTAACGCGCTACGAGAAGCGATTTCGCCTGCTCGAATGCAACAAGCGCCGTCACATATACGAGAAGTGAGTTGAAAATTGCATCGATCTAATTTAAACGTCAAGGCATCTTTTCTGACCATGCTGGAGAATGCCTTGACCATCGAAAAAAACCGATCACGCCCGCTCAAATTCGCTGACAAACACATCTCGGCGGTTCTGTACGAGAATGTCGAAGCCCTCGATGTTCGTGGCATCGTGGTCAATCTCAGCCCGCGGACCATCTGGATCGAAGGCGTTGTGAACGCGCCAATTCAGCCCTGGAGGTCAACGACAGTCTTGGACAAGAAGGTGCTCAAGGCGGATCGTATTGCCGTGCTCAGGATCGACAATACCGAGAACCTCGGTGGGGTCATGCACCGCGGCTGGACGTGGTTCGGCGATGTCTACGCCGGCTTTCCCCGGCAGAACCCGCTCTATGTTTCGGCGATCGACAGCATCGGTGTCGTAGAAGCGTGTCCGTCTGATTTCACGCGAGAGAGCACCGCAGGCGGTTCGCTGCAAGCCTTCGAACTCAAGCTGAAGCTTTGGTGGGCGCCGGCCCAGACCGACGGCTTCATCCACAACGAACATCCCTTCCTGGAAACACACACCCAGATTCACGGCTTTGGCAGGATGCAGAAGTTTCGCGAGCGCGATTCGAAGACGATCTACGAGGACGTCATCATGTCGCCTGGCTACACGCATGAAGCGTTCTGCCTGGTGACGGGAAAGAACGAGTGGACTTATCCGTGGCATCGCTATTTCTCGGATACCGATGCCATATGGCTCGCCGTCGAACTGCACCCCTGACATGTCTCATCGGGCGCCCCGGCACACCAGATGCCGGGGCGCCGCGTTGGTCAAACGACCTTTCCGGCGATCATGATCGCCGCGCCCTTCTCGCCGATCATGATCGATGGGGCATTGGTGTTGCCACTGACCAGCGTCGGCATGATCGACGAATCGATCACACGCAAGCGCTCCAGCCCGCGCACGCGCAATTGTGTATCGACGACAGCCATCTCGTCGTTGCCCATCTTGCAGGTGCCGACGGGGTGGTAGTCGGTCTTGCTCCATTCGCGCACATAATCGGCGATCTGAGCGTCGGTCCTGAGGTCCTTTCCGGGCATGTATTCGCGCTCGATCACCCGGTCGAGCGCCGGCTGGGCAAAGATTTCGCGTGATTGCTTGAAGCAAGCGATCGACCGGCGCAGATCTTCATCGACACCGAGGAAATTGGGGTCGATCAGTGGCCGCTGAAGCGGGTCGTTTGAAGCCAGGGTGACGGTGCCGCGGGCCTCGGGTCGCAGATAGGCGGTGTTCAGCGTCATGCCGGAACCGGCAATCTTCTTGCGGCCATGGTCGACGACGTAGGCGGGCAGGAAATGCATCTGATTGTCCGGCCAACCGTCATTGCCTTGTGTCGACAGAAAGGCACCGCCCTCGCAGACATTGGAGGTGACCGGTCCGGTCCGGTACAACAGGTACTGGATACCATTCCGGATCATCGGGATCAGTCGGTCCTGCCCATCATAGCTGATCGGCTCCTTCAAGGTCGCCACGGCATAGACATCGAGATGATCCTGCAGATTCTTGCCGACGCCCCCGAGGTCGTGCACCGGTTTGATGCCGAGCGCCGACAGGCTGTCGGCGTGTCCGATCCCCGAAAGCAGCAACAGGCGCGGTGAACCGATCGCGCCGCTGGAAACAACGACTTCGCGGTCGGCATAGGCAATCTTCGGCGCCCTTGATGAACCGACCACATACTCAACGCCAGTGGCACGACCATTCTCGACGATGACCCGCAAGGCCCTGGCCAGCGTGATCACCGTCAGATTGGTGCGATGACGGACAGGATGGACGTACGATACCGCAGCGCTGCCACGCCGGCGATCGCGCTGTGTGACCTGATAGTAGCCGACACCATGTTGCCGAGCGCCATTGAAATCGGCAGTGAAGGGATGGCCGGCCTGCTGGGCGGCGCGAACAAACGTGTCGGTCAGCGCAATAGGGCTGACCTGATCGGAGACCGCCAGAGGTCCGTCATTGCCATGGTAAGGCGCGGTAAAACGCTGGTTGGACTCAGCGCGAACAAAGTAAGGCAGACAGCCATCGTATCCCCAGCCGTCATTGCCGAGCTTTGCCCATTGATCGTAGTCATTGCTGTTGCCGCGGATATAGACCATCGCGTTGATCGAACTGCCCCCGCCAAGCGTCATGCCTTGCGGGTAATGCATCTCGCGATTGTTGACGTTCTTTTGCGGCGTGGTTCGAAACTCCCAACTCACCCTTGGCCCGACGAGCTTCGAATAGCCGGCTGGGAAGTGGATCAACAGCGACTTGTCCGGCCCACCGGCCTCAAGAAGGAGAACACGTGCTTGCGGATCGGCGCTGAGGCGATTGGCGATGACGCATCCCGCAGATCCGCCACCGACGATAATGTAGTCGTAAGTCATCCGTGCAACCCGATTCCTGGTAGGCCCTCAATAGGCCTCTACAATGTTGATCAGACTTGAGTGCCCGGGCCAATGGCGCCTTGCAACTCGCCGTCGGCCGAGAGGATTTGACAAACTTCGCTCTAGGCCTTAGATCGATCTAATAGCAACAACGGGCGCTGAACTCAATTGCTATTCCAGCACGGGAACAGCCATGATCCGGGATGCGGTTCACGATATCAGCGGTGTTGTGATCGAGGCCGAATCCCCATGTCGAAACATCGTTCCTGAATCGGAATCGGAGGCTTCGCCGGCACGCAAGGGTCGCGATTGGCGACTGCACAAACAGCCTGCGTCCCGTCCTTAGATCGATCCCAGGTCTCTTGGTCTTTTCCAAAAGGAGTTTGAAATGGCAAAGCACGGAAAACTGAGATGGGGCCTGCTTGGCGCCAGCAATATCGCCAAGCAGTGGCTCCATACGTCGATCAGCAAGCATCCCGACTGCGAGGTGATCTCGGTATACAGTCGGGACAAGGAGCGCGCCGCGGCCTATGCAAAGGATTTGGGTCTGCGGCGAAATTTCACCGACCTTGATGCATTTCTGTCCGATCCCGAACTTGACGCCGTCTATATTTCAACGACCAACGACAAGCACCGCGACGAGGCAATTGCCGCTGCCAAGGCCGGCAAGCACATCCTTTGTGAAAAGCCACTGGCGTTGAAGGTGGAGGACGCGCAGGCGATGATAGACGCGGCCGGGGCGGCCGGTGTCGTTCTTGCAACCAATCATCATCTTCGCAACATGGAGACGCATCGCGCGATCAAGGATCTGATCAAGTCGGGCCAATTGGGTCATATCACCTCGGCCCGGGTGTCCTTTACCGTCGACCTGCCGGACGATCTGGCTCGCTGGCGGCTGAACGACCCCAAGGCCGGCGCCGGTGTGGTTCTCGACTTGACCGTGCATGACATGGATCTGCTGCGCTTCTATTTCGACGCGGATCCGATTTCGGTAACGGCGATGGGCCTGACTTCAGGGAGTGCCCCGCACGGCATCAAGGACAATGTCATGACCATCTGGGAATTTCCCGGCCGCTTGCTCGTCAGCTGCCATGACACGTTCCTCGTGCCCTTTGGTGGGACGGCAATCGACATTCACGGCACGGACGGATCAGTCCATGGCGCGGACGTGTTGTGGCAGAAACCGCAAGGGCGCGTCACAGTGCGCGATGCCGGGGGTACGCACGAAATTCGCGTCGAGCATCTCGTCCCCTACGATCGGACGATCGACGATTTCGTCAAGGCTGTTCGCGGCACCGGCGCGCCGTCCGTCACTGGCGAGGACGGCATGAATGCGCTGCGCTTGGCGCTGGCTGCAGTGCAGTCGATGGAAATCGGAAACACCGTGCGGCTCTAGTCGCAACATGTGCAGAACACCTATCCGGGGCTGAGCCATAGCCCCGGACCGGCACACTCGTCAGGAGGAAAATTGGCGGGCATGCGCATCGAGCTTGCCAAGACGTCCCGCGGCCTCAGGCACCTGGATCGCCTCCGAAGCGCCAGTCGCGGGATAAGGCCAGCCGAAACGATGGGGTCTTGGCGGGCTATGTGCCGAAAGAGTAGTCGCCCGCGGCCGCCGCCGCCGAAACCAAGCCGTTGTCTATGTCGGACGCGACTGCCTCGCGCGGTCTGTCGACCGGCGCACCGTAGCCGGCGCCACCAGGGGTCAGGACGACCAGCCAATCGCCAGCTGGCACTGTTTGCCGGCCTTTGCCATTCAGCGTCCTCCCGGAACCCAGACCGACATAGCCTGATCCACCGGCCTTGCCTCCATTTCGACCACGCGGCGGATGCACGATCCGATCAAGCGCGGCGTAGAGGTCGAAATCGACGGGATCGCGGTTCTGGATTTCGATGTGCTGGCCGAGGCCGCCGCGATAGGTGCCGGGACCGCCGCTGTCGGGGCGAAGCTCTTTGCATCTGAACAGCAGCGGTGAGATGGATTCGATGATTTCCACCGGGACACCGGAGACACCGCTTGGAAAGGCGGTCGCCGACAGGCCGTCCAGGGAAGGACGCCCGCCAACGCCGCCGGTCTGCACCGAAAGGACCGAGAAGCGGTTGAAATCGCCCGTAGCCCCGTTTGCAGTGCTGGCGTGGTTCTCCAGGATGAGGTTCCATAGGCACGATGTGCCTTCGGCCGGCGGCTGTATCGCCGGAATCTGCGCCAGGCAACCAAAGACGACGTCAGGAAGCATCTGGCCGATGATGTGTCGCGATGACACGGGCGCCGGCCGTTGCGCATTCAGGATACAGTTCATCGGCGCTGTAACCCGTATCGGTTCCAGCGAGCCGGCATTGTTGGGAATGTCGGGCGCAACCAACACACGGACGCCATAGGTCGAATAGGCTTGCGCGTAAGTGAGGGGTACGTTGATTCCCTTTGAAGAAGCGCCGGAGCTACCCTCGAAGTCGATGGTGATGGTAGAGCCTTTGACGGTGAGTGTCGCCACAAGGTCGATGGGCTGCTCATAGCCGTCGACCCGCATCGATGACGAATAGCTGCCGTCCGGCAGCGCTGAGATCTGAGCCTCGACCGCATTGCGCGATTGCGTGATGATGTGCTCCGCCAGCCCGCGGAGCGTCTCGAGGCGAAACTCGCGCATCATCTCGATGAGCCGTTCGACGCCGATATCGTTGCAGGCGGCGAGCGACAGGATGTCGCCCTCCGCCTCGGTGGGATAGCGGGAATTGCCGCGCACGATGTCGATCAACGTCTGGTTCTTGACGCCGCGGTCGATCAGCCGAAGAAAAGGCAGATAGAGGCCTTCCTCAATGACATCGCGTCCGTCCGGGCCGAAGCCGATGCCGCCGATGTCGACGAGGTGACTGGTGCAGGCAAACAGGGCAACCAGCCTGCCGTCGAGAAATGCCGGTGTCACCACCACCATATCGTGCAGATGCCCGGTGCCTTTCCAGGGATCGTTGGTGATGTAGACGTCGCCTTCCTGCATCGTCTCGGCGGGAAAGGCGATGAGGAAGTGTTTCACCGATTCGGCCATCGAGTTGACATGACCGGGCGTCCCCGTCACCGCTTGTGCCAGCATGCGGCCATCCATGTCGAAGACGCCGGCCGACAGGTCGCCCGACTCCCGCACGATCGGGCTAAAGGCGGTACGGACCAGGGTTTGTGCCTGTTCCTCGACGACCGAGATCAGGCGATTCCACATGATCTGCGTGTGGATGTCGGAAAGCTCAGAATGCATGTCCATGACCGGTTCCGTCAGACTTGGCGTTGAGGATGATGTAGCCGTTCGCGTCGATCGACGCGCAGAATGTCGAGGTGACGACCGTCGACGTTTCGTCTTCCGCGATGATCGCCGGTCCACTGATCAGCTGATCGGTGCCGATGGCATCGCGCCAATAGACCGGGCTATCCGCAAAGATCCCAAGCTGCCCGTCGAAAAGTCGGCTTCGCGAGACGGGCTCCGCCGCATCTGCCATGTCGGGACGAATGAAAGCGATATCCTGTGCGGTTGCCATACCGGTGGCTGCAACGGTAACGGCCCAGCTCAAGGCCTCGATGGCGGCGTTGTCGATCTTGCGCCGGTAGAGCGCGATGTAGGCGCTGGTGAAGGCGTCGGCGAGAGCCTCCCGGTCATCGCCGTGGAGCGGCCGATCCTCCAGTTGAACCTCGATCTCGTGGCCTTGTCCGGTGTAGCGCAGGAAAACGGAGCGTCGCGACTGGAGCTGCGCATCCGGATCGGCCTCGCGGATAACCGCGGAAGCCTCCGTGATCATCTCGTCGAACTGCCGGTTGATGGCCTCGATGTCGAGGCTGGTGATGCGGGCGAACGCGCTGCGCACCACTTCGTAGCCGAGCGGCGCGCGCAGGAAGCCGACGGCGGAACCGACGCCCGCACTTCGTGGCACGATGACGCGCCCTATGCCGAGTTTTTCCGCAAGACGGGCGGCGTGAAGAGGGGCGGCGCCGCCGAACGCGACCATGGTCCTGGCGCGAACATCCTTGCCGCGCTCGATCGCATGCACCCGCGATGCGTTGGCCATGTTTTCCTCGACCACCTCGCAGATGCCGAATGCGCCTGTCTCAAGTTCCGTCCCAAGCCGATCCGAAACATGCGCTGCGATTGCCCGGCGTGAAGAACCAGCGTCGAGTTGGATCGAGCCACCGGCAAAACGCAAAGGGTCAATCTTTCCCAGAACGAGATCGGCGTCTGTGACGGTCGGCGTTTCGCCGCCGCGCCCATAGCAGGCAGGTCCAGGTTCAGAGGTTGCGCTCTCTGGCCCCACCTGTATCCGGCCGAGCGAGTCCACATGTGCGATCGATCCGCCACCCGCGCCGATCTCGACCATTTCGATGACCGGTATGCGGATCGGCATGCCGCTTCCCTTCATGAAGCGTTTCGATCGAGCAACTTCGAACGAACGCGATTTGAGTGGCTCGCTATTGTCGATGATGCAGATCTTGGCGGTCGTTCCGCCCATGTCGAAGGACAACAGGTCGTCGACGCCGCATTTTGCACCGACATGGGCAGCCAGGATGGCGCCCCCAGCGGGACCGGACTCAACCAGTCGGATAGGCAATTCGCAGGCATTGCTTAGCGTCGTCAGACCGCCGCCGGAAGTCATCAGCAGCAGCGGCGCCGAGAGGCCGATGCGATCAAGTTCGTCGCGTAGTCGCCGCAGATAGCTTGCCATAAGTGGCTGCACATAGGCGTTGGCGCATGTGGTCATCAGTCTTTCGTATTCGCGGATCTCGGGGCAGACCTTGCTGGAAAGCGAGACATACGCTTCCGGCATCAACTGGTTCAGCCGCTCGCCGACCAACTGTTCGTGCTGCGGATTCGCGTAGCTGTGCAGGAGCCCGACAGCGACGCTGGTCACGCCGGCTGCTCGCATCGTGCGTACATGTGCGTCGATCTGGTCGAGATTGATCGGTATGACGACCGAGCCGTCGACGGCAAGTCTTTCAGGAACCGTCAGGCGCAGTGCGCGTGCAACGAGCGGTTCGGGTTTTACGAGATTGATATCGTATTGGTCGAAGCGGCTTTCGCGGCCGATCTCGATCACGTCGCGGAACCCTTGCGTGGTGATAAGTGCGGTCTTGGCGCCCTTGCGTTCAATCAGCGCGTTTGTGGCCAGCGTTGTCCCGTGGATAAAGATATCGACATCGGCGGCGGTGAGGCCGGCGCGCTTCAGCGCCTCAAGAATTCCCGTGATCACACCGATTTCCGGCGCCTTGGGCGTCGTCAATACCTTGGCGGTAAAGCGACGGTCACCACATTCGAGCGCGATGTCGGTAAACGTGCCGCCAATGTCGGCGGCCAATCGACAGGAAAGCTTCTTGGTCATTTCAATTCCTTGCCGCCGGAGATATTTCCGAAAATAGATCCATCTCGGTTGTTAGATCGATCTAATGCCTGTGCGGAATGACGTCAAGGCGGTTGATGATTTGAAACAGCTTTTCCTGTATGTCAGGGAAGATCGCTCGCTGACTCGCTGGAGTCGGCCGGCGTTCTTTCAATCTCGACCAGGTTGGAGTGAGAAGGCATGGACGGCAAGACCTTGACGGAAAAGCGCGGGCAGAACCGTGTGACGCTTGACGTCGTCGCCAAACATGCCGGGGTTTCGAGGTCGACCGCCTCCCTCGTTGTTCGCAACAGCAACCTGATCGCGCCCGAAACGCATGAGCGTGTTCGCGCCTCCATGAAGGCGCTGGGCTACATCTACAATCAGTCGGCCGGCAGTTTGCGGTCGCAGAAGACGAAGACGTTGGGCATGGTCATTGCCGACGTATCGAACCCGTTTTACGCACTACTCGCGTCCGGCATTGAATGGGCGTGCCACCAGCAGGATTTCCTGACGATCTTTGCCGACACTGCAGAAGACGGCGGACGCCAGAAGATGATCATCGATCGTCTTATACAGCACAATGTGGCCGGCGTATTTTTTTGCCCCGCCGGCGACAACTCTGCTGACGATCTCGCCGCCCTCGAAGTGGCGGGTACACCGGTAGTCCAGATCATGCGCCACGTCTCGGGGCAAAAAGTACCCTATATCGGCCCGGACAACGTTGCCGGAGTCCAGCTTGGTATCGATCACGTGGTGCGCTTGGGCCGCAAGAAACTGGCGTTCATTGGCGGCCCCGCCGGCAAGTCTTCGAGCGAGGAGCGACTTGAAGGCTTCAATCAGGGCGTGGCCAAGCATCGGTTGAGGGTGAAGAAGGACTTCATCAAGTCCGTCGCGATCAATCGGCGCGAAGCGATGGAGGCGGCACTTGTCCTGCTCGACCGCCCCGATCGCCCGGATGCAATCATCTGCTACAACGACCTGATGGCGTTCGGTGTGATGTTGGCGATGCAGCGCCTCGGCCTGGTGCCGGGCAAGGATGTTGCTCTTGTCGGTTTCGACGACATACCGGAATCCGCGCTCTGGACGCCAGCGCTGACGACCGTCTCGATCGATGCACGCAACATTGGGCGATTGGCAGCCCGCGTTCTTATGGACAAGATCGCCAATCCTAGCCGGACCTCGCGAGACATCATCGTCGAACCCAAGCTGATGATCCGGGAATCCTGCGGCGAGTCTTTCGCCGCGGCTTAATCCGCGGCAGGGCCGCGCTGCCGGCAAGTCGACGTCAGGACGCCCAGTTTTCCCGGTAGTCCGGATAGATCGTCAGGCCACCATCGACGTACAGCGTGTGCCCGGTGATGTAGCGGGCATCATCCGAGGCGAGGAAGGCAAAGGCTGCCGCAACCTCCTCCGCGTCGGCAATCCGGCCGAGCGGAATATGCGCTTCGACAGCGGCGCGCTTGTCGGGATCGAAAACCCAGCTCCGATTCAGCGGCGTCACCGTTGCGCCAGGCGCGACATTGTTCACCCGGATACCCTGCGCCGCATATTCCAGGGCCAGTGTCCGCATGAGCATGCCGAGCCCGCCTTTGCTTGCGGCATAGGCGATGAACCGCGGCTTCGGGATCGTTTCGTGATTGCTGGAATTGTTCAGGATCACCCCGCCTATGCCGCGCGAGAGAAAATGCCGCACGGCAAGTTTCGAGCAGATGAAAGCGCCTCTGAGATTGACATCCAGGACCGCGTCAAAATCCTCTAGCGGGAATTCATGCGATGCATGTTCGCGGTTGATGCCAGCATTGTTGATCAGTATGTCGACCTGTCCCGCGAGGTCGACCGCCTCTTCGAACATCGTCTCGACCTGGCGCGGATCGGACAGATCGCCTGGTACGACGCCGCCAACCCGATCGGTGCCATAACGATCAGCTATCGAAGCGGCGGTCTGGCGAAGGGCATCAGAGCCTTGAAGATCGTTGAGAATGACGATCGAGCCTTCCTCGGCAAAACGCATGGCTGTCGCACTGCCAATGCCTTGTGCGGCACCCGTTATCAGCACCCGCTTGTCGGTCAATCCGCGCATGACATTCCTCTGTGCTGTAAGGCAATCGATTTCGGCCTCAATGCCCGTTCGGGCGCTACAGACCTGCATGGTGCGGTCAGCATCAGCTGCCGTCCCGCAGATCCGGGATCGGATCGTAGCTGAGCCTTATGTCCGAGAAACGGACGCGACAGCCGTTTCCGAGCGGCGATTGTGCCGACAAACCGATGGTCAGCGGACCGCTGCCACGTGGCAGGGAAAACCATCGCAGGAAATGCCAGTGGCTACCGGTCTCGGAGAAATGAAAGGCAAAGGCGCCGTCCTGGGCGCTCAGCCTCAGATAGACGGCCTCCTTTTCGAAGGACGGGCCGTCGCAATCATCCGACACGCCCTTGGTAACGACGCTGACGATTGTTGGAATGTGCTGGGGCGAATACTCGAAAGCAATTTTAGCCCAAGTGTCTTCACTGGCTTGGACGAAAATGGTCCCCCCGTCGAACCGGGAACCGAAATCGGCGGTTACCTTTGCTTGCAGGGAAAAGACGGGTGCCTCGATGGACATTGCCATCGAAGGAACATTGCGCAATTTCGCTTTGCCCCGGGGATCAAAAAACCAGTCGGTGTTCGGGCCGGCCTCGATCACCGCGTCATTTCCGTCGAAATCGATACGGCCTGCCTGTGGGCCGCGTTTTTCAAATCGTTCGATCAGCATATTCTATGTCCACATTCATAGTTGAATTGAAGTCGCAAATGGCGACGGCCAGTCGAGACAGCGCTCAGGTCAGTCGCAAGGCCAGCGTGCGCAATTTCGAAGCTGATGCGGCGATCTGATCGGCCGACAGGGCCCCGTGCTGGACTGCCAGCTCAATAGCGCGGACCATCGACGTGATGTGTGGAACGCCGTTTGCAGAGACCAGCATCCAATCGGCGCCGGCGGCCAGCGCTTTGACGGCCGACTGCTCGATGGTCATGTCCCGGATTGTCGCTTTCCAGTCCAGGTCATCGGTAAGGACAACGCCGCCAAAACCGAATTCGCCCTTTAGCAGGCTGATCAGTTCGGCTGAGTGGGAGGCTGCGGTGGGTGGGGTCGTCGCCTTGAAGATCGCCGGACCCATCATGACGACATCGCTGCCGGCTTCGATGCCGGCTCGAAACGGTGCTGAAAATGTCCGCAATTCCTCCAGCGAATGGGGAACTTCGCCTTCGTCAACGGCGGGGTCGAGCGCACAGATCGGGTGCCCGGGAAAATGCTTCACCGTTGCGGCGACGCCGCCATCCTGGACACCTTTGACGAAGGCACTGACAATCCGCGTCACTTCACCAATATCGTCGCTGAGGGTACGCCCCTCAAGCCAGGGATTGGGGCCGACAAGCACATCCGCCACAGGCGACAGGAAGACGTTGACGCCAAGATTGCGAGCGGACACGGCCGAGGCCTTTGATCGCGCCTCGATGGCCTCACTTGTGGATCGATGCGCCTCTTCGAGCGATGGCAGCGACGTGACAAGCCGGTGAAGCCTCTCGATGCCGCCGATCTCGGCATCGACGGCAACGAGCACCGGGCCGGCAATGCTTCGGGCCTGGGCAACCGTCTTGCGCCAGCGATCCGCCGTTTCCTCGGCCACGCGCCTGGCGTCGATGATACGGCTGACATACTCCTCGCGCGTTTCGCCAAAGAGCAATGAGATGCCTCCGCTTTCCAGGAAGCGGGAGGCTGAGCTGTCGATCTCGAGTTCGGGGAAGATCGGCAGAAAGAGGGCATGGATGTCACGCCGCAGCTGGGTTGTCATGAAGTCTCCTCAAAAGGGATTGTGATGGCGATGCAGCGCTAGACGTCGACGAGCAGATCGGATTTCGGGACAGCCTGACAGGCCAGACACGGGTCCGTCGCAGATCTGACAAGGTCGGTGCGATAGGTGATCTCGCCTTCCAGGACCCGCACCTCGCAGCTCTCGCACTGGCCGGCCCGGCATCCGTTGGTGATCCTCACGCCTTCTGCCTCGGCCAACTCCAGCAGCGAGCCGCGCGCGCGGTCCCAGATTGCCGTCTTGCCGGAGCGCACGAAGGTGACGGAGTATGGGCCTTCGGGCAGTGCGGTCTGATCGACGCTGCCAGCGGCGAAGGCCTCTTCGAACATAAGCTGATCCGGGTGGCCGGCGCTGACCAACTCTGCCTTCAGCGATGCGACCATGCCTGACGGGCCGCAGAAATAGATCGCCGGCGAGACCTCGAACGTTCCGAGCCGCAGATGGCTGATACCGAGTCGCCCCCGATGAATATCGGCAGGAACGTCTTTACCGGCACGGCTCCAGCATCGGTCGATCGTCAGCTCCGGCATGGCCGCGGCGAGTGACGCCAGACGGTCAGAAAAAGCTTCCGTCTCCGCGAGGCTGTTGGCGTATGCAAGATGAACCCTCGGGCGAAGAGGCCGCCGTGCCAAGGTCTCCAGATAGGACAGAAACGGTGTAATGCCGATGCCGCCGGCAACCAGTACAACGGGCCGCTCGGAGACAAGGGGCAATGTGAAGCGCCCGGACGGCGCCCGCACGTCAAGCATGTCGCCCCGAGCCAGTATGCTGCTTATTGCTGTCGACATGCGGCCTGGCGCCACGTCGTCACGTCCCGTCGGCCGCCCCACCATGCGTACGGCAATCGTATAGGCGGTGCGCTCGCTATCAGAGGCCGGCCCCGTCAGGGAATAGCAGCGGATAAGATCCTCACCGGCCTCACGCCACCGCAGAACGATGTGTTGGCCTGGCTCGAAATCGGGCAGCACGCTGCCGTCGGGGCGCTCCAGCGTCACAGCGGTTACGCCCTCGGCGATCTTGTCGAGGCCTGTCACACGCATCGTATGGAAGCCATGCCAAACGGTCCTGCGCGGGCCGATCGGTATGATGTTGCAGGACTGCGACCGATGAGCAGCTGCGCCGCTGACCGGGTCCAACTGGTCGCTGCCGACGAGCATGTTGTAGTTGGCGCCGCTTTTCGAAAAGGCGTCATAGCCGGGGAGGTCGAGAGCTGCGTTTCCCTGCCACCATCCAAAAGAGGCGCGGACGACGCGTTGGTCCAGGCTGTTGTCGAGCTTCACTTTCATGCGAACCTGGCCGTGTCGTGTGCTTATCTCGGCCCAGTCTCCGGCCTCCAGCCCAAGTCGTTCGGCCGCCTCAGGAGCGAGATTTACCGTAGGCTCCGGCTCCCGCTTGCGCAGCGACGGCACCTGCCGATGCTGGGAGTGGCAGTAATATCCCGTCTTCGCGGTCGTTAGTGCGAAGGGATAGGTTTCGTTTGCCGGAAGCTCGTCTGGATTGAATGTCGGAACCGGAGGCTGACCGTTACGACGCAACAGCGCTGAATAAAGTTCAACCTGACCGGTCTCGGTGGCGAAGCCGGTCACGCCCATCTCGGTCGGTTCGGCATATTTGCGATAGCGCTGTTTTAGCGGATAACGGACCCCTTCCGGACAATTTCTCAACTGATCGAGCGTGATTCCGCTAGGCTGCAATATGTGAGACCGGGCAGCTTCGATGCTGCCGTCGAAGAACTGATCGCGCAGACCGAGTTCGTCGGCCAGGGCAAAGGCGATTTCGGCGTCAGAACGAGACTCGCCCGCTGAAGCCACCACCTGCTGCCTCAGTTGCACATGCTCCTGGGCGGCAAGTCCCGAACCGAAGCCAATTCTCAGCGCGTCGCGCTCCCACGGTGTGTTGACCGGCAACAGGAAATCGGCGGAGCGAGCGCTTGGGTTTTCGAACACGTCGCAATGGACGTAGAACTCGAGCGCATCCAGCGCGGCCCGCCCTCGTGTCGAGTTCGCATGGGCAACGGCAAGGTTCGCTCCGAAGCCGATAAGTCCACGCACTTTGTACGGGCGTTCATCAAGCGCCGCGGTGTAGAAATCATGCGCGGTGATGCGGCCCTGGTTCGGTGGACCAAGCGGCTTGTCGTCGAGCCCGATCGCCTTGGCCTGCTGCGCCGGATCCAGGAGGTCGGGGCCGCAGACGGCGTTGCGTGGCACGCTCGGCAGCACAACATTGCCGCCGGGTGCGTCGTAGCAGCCTTTCAGAGACATCAGCGTGGCGAGCGCCCGGTCGATTTGAGTGGATTGCGCGTGCTGGCCGAGACCGGTCCAGGTGTAATAGGCGACCGATCGGGCGGCGCCGATCATACGCGCTGCGGCGCGTATTTCCTCTTCTGGTATCCAGGTTAAGCGAGCCACTTCACTCAACGTGTGGCGGTTTGCCGCCGCGTGAAGCCAATCGAAAGCGGTGGTGCACCGAACGGGACCGTTCGCAGTGCTGACCTTGATCTCACCGGAACGCGCCGCTTGGGCAAGCACCGTCGGGGTCTCGCGGCCTTTGCCCTGCACGAAGGTCAATCGCCCATCGGTTCCGAGCACCACGAAAGCGTCCGTATCCTCTCCCTGTGCATTGAGATCGCCCCCGCGCAGAAATTCCCCATTGTCGTCGCGGACAAGGAAGGCGGCATTGGTCCAGCGCATCAGGAATGAGTCATCGAAAGAATTCTCTTCGATCAGCAGGCGCATGATGCCGAGCGCCAATATGCCGTCGGAGCCAGGGCGAACCCGCAGCCATTGGTCAGCACCGATCGCGAAGCCAAAACGCCTGGGATCGATGACGAGGATCTTGCAACCACGAGCCCGTGCCGCGGCGACCTGTGTCGCCTGGTCGAGCCAGACGGAACTCGGATTGAAACCCCAGAGAACGATCAGCTCCGCCTGGCCGTAGTCAGGATAGGGGAGGCCGGTGCCGAAGGTAAATGCGTGAGCAAAGTCCTTGTGCCAGTTGCAGATCTCGGTGGTGCTGACCCAATTCGGTGTGCCGCTCACCTGGATCAGGCGTTCGATCCATTCTTCGCCGTCGCTCAATGCGGTACCACTTGGCGTCGTTGTCGACACCGCCACGCTTTCGATCCCGTGGCTGTCACGCAATTTGCGCAAGCGCTCACCGATTTCGGACAAGGCCTGCTCCCAGGAGACAGGAACCCAGCCGGGCTCGTCGCTTCCCTTCGGGTTGGTCCGCTTCAGCGGTGTCATCAGCCTGTCGGGATGGTAGAGGATCTCAGGCGCCGCCTTGCCCTTGACGCAAAGCGACTTCCCGGTCGGGTGGGCGGGAGCCGGCGCAGCACCCGTGAGGCGTCCGTCTTCAACAATGAATGTCGCGCCGCATCTGGATTTGCAGAGCGCGCAGAAGCCGGGCTTTTCCGTACGCATCGCTGACTCGTTGGTTTAGTAGATCGATCTAATTGCAACCTGCTTCCATCGACTGCCATTGTCAAGTCAGGATCAACAGGCGGCTAGTTTCGAGAGGTCGCGGGCGACGGCTTCGCCATCGTGAGTGCCCCTTCGCCATAGATCCTCGAAGTCCCCGGAAACCACCGAGATGCCTTGCGCTCCACACATTTCCTCCAGTGAGCCGGACTGGAGGTAGCTGAATTTGCCGACGCGCTTGGGGAAGGGAAAGAAATTGCGATTGGACAGAACATGGGTGAGCACGATGCCGCTGGAGCGGGTCCTGGCAAGCCGAAGGACCGTTGAGAGTTGGGCCTCAAGCGTCATGCCTCGGGTTTCGGCGCAATCGGTGATGTTCCCGACAAAGATCTTCTTGGCTCTCGAATTGGCAGAGATTGCCTCCACGACACCGTTGACCAGAAGGTGAGGCAACAAGCTGGAAAACAGGCTTCCCGGGCCGTACAGAATAATATCGGCGGTATGGATGGCTTCGATCGCCGGGCCGTTGCCCTCGACGTTGGCTGATACCGTCGAATCCGACGCTCGCGTCAGCCAGATATCTTCGATCCATGCGGGTGGTTCGGACGGAGTCAGTGTCGTGATCAGGTGCTGCCGGTCGAGGACACGGCCGTCGGAAAGCCGTGCCGACAAATGGACATCGCTGGCGACGGCGATAGGCCAGACATTGCCCTCGATGCCACACATGCCTTTGAAAATGGAGATGGCAGCGTTGATGTCTTTGTCATGAGCAAGATAGGCGCCAGCCAGGATAAAGTTGCCGACGCTGCCGTTTCCAAGATCGAAATCCTCAGGCAAACGGGATCTGAAGACATCGAGGTAGCGCGTGATAGCGTTGCTCAGTGGCGCCGGCTCTGTCTTCAAGAGCGAGTGCCGGCAATCTGCCAAGAAATCGAACTCCGTTCGCAATTGTCGTTTGTCTGCGGCCTCAGACAGCCGGGCGTTACACATCCTGACGACATTGCCGGCGCACTTCTCGCCATGAGCCATCGTCATCAATGCTTGCCGGATATCTCCCACCGGAAGAATGCCCAGCGTTTCCCTGATCGCTCGCGAACTGCCGCCGCTATCCCAGGCCGGTACGATGCGCGTCAGGCGGGCGGGGGTTCGCGACAGCGCCAGATTGATGTTGCGACAACCGCTGCCGCCACCCAGCATGACGATATGAGGTGACTTCAGACGGTCGATATTCAGCGCTGCCAAACCGCTACTCCCTGCAAAATCAAATCGGACCAATTGCACATATTGAAGTGCGTTGTCTTTTAGTCTACGACTTAGATCGATACAACGACTGTCATCGGGCGGTTTCTGCTCAAGGTTGGTTCTTCGCCGGAACGTCATCAGGGAAAGCCATGATACAGGATCTGATGAGAACAAGGGCGATGAGATTTGCTTCACTGGCGGCTCTGCTTGTCGCCGCCGACCATGTCGCATTGGGTGGGCGAACCATGTCTGAGGGCTATGATCTGATCGTTGGGTATAGCGAAGGCCAGTTGGAAATTGCGGGCCTGAAGCTTCAGGCCTACGGTGCCGTCTGGGCAGGGCTGCTCGGCGTCGAGGACGTTGGCAACAAGGCCGCTGAACCACCTGCAGGTTAACGGGAAACTCCGCCGAATTCGAATTTGGGTTTTCGAAAGAAATTGCATCGATCTAATAGACGCGATGCACCCAACGCAGATCTAGGCAGTTCGCAACGTGGAAATGAATTTGTGGCCAGAAGCGCATGATATCGAGCAACAAGATCGTCTTCTTTCACACAGCTCCGGCCCTAGTTCAGGTCTTCGATGAACTGGCGGCCGAACTCGCCCCGGATATGGCGATAAGGCACGCGCTTCGGCCGGACTTGCTGAAGCAGGCAATTGACGCAGGAAGCGCTACTCCCGAGATCATCGCCGCCGCGGTCGAGGCTATGCTCGGAGAAGCCGGGCCGGACATCGATGCGGTCGTTTGCACATGTTCGACGATCGGACAGGCCGCCGATCTGGCGAACATGCAGCGACCAGTATTCAGGATAGACCGACCGATGGCGCGCAAAAGTGTCGAACTGGGCGGGCGCATCCTGGTGCTGGCAACTGTCGGGACGACGATCGTTCCGACTGTCGAGTTGCTGAAGTCCGAAGCGAGCGCCGCACGTCGTGCGCCGCCGATAGACAGCCTGGTTCTCGAACGGGCACGCAGCCTGTTTCTGGATGGCCGCCAGGAAGATTATCTGGACGCGGTCGCGGAAGGCATCTCGGCCGCCGCTCTGGACGCCGACGTCGTCGTTCTCGCCCAGGCATCAATGGCCGCGGCGTTGCCGCGCGCGAAGCATATCGACGTGCCGGTTCTGAGCAGCCCCCGCATTGGTTTCGAGGGCATGTTGCGGGACCTGCCTCGTCGTGCCCGGCGACTTGCTTGAGGGGCTCGACCGAACGCCGATCGAAGAAAGGAAATATGCGTGGGTAATGTCAGTCAGCCAATCGACCTGCGGAGCGACACGGTCACCAAACCAACACGCGATATGCTCGAAGCCATGTCGCGCGCAGATCTTGGCGACGATTTTTTTCGCGATGATCCGACGGTCTTGGCTTTCGAAGAAGAGGCTGCAGACCTTCTTGGGCTCGAGGCAGCGATGCTGGTGATCAGTGGGACGATGGGCAATATCGTTTCGTGCATGGCGCTCTCCTCCAGGGGGGAATCATTCATCGTCGAATCGCGCGCCCACATTCAGATCAATGAAAGTGGCTGGCCGTCGACACTTGCGGGACTGACGCCCCGGCCGATCACCGGTACCAATGGCGCGATTTCGCCGGGGGCTCTTGAGGAGACAATTCAGGATAGCCGGAGCAGGCTTGGTGTGCCATCGCGACTGCTCTGCCTCGAAAACACTCACAACGCTGCCGGCGGCAGGGTCATGGTCCCGTGGCAGATCGCTACGCTGGCCGGCATAGCGCACTCAAATGGTCTGCGGGTCCATCTCGATGGTGCGCGGATATTCAACGCTTCTGTTGCGCTCGGCAGGCCGGTGCGAGACTTTGTCCGGGATGTCGACACAGCGACCTTCTGCCTGTCCAAGGGGTTGAGTTGTCCCCTTGGTGCGGTCGTTGCCGGTGGCGCCGACGTCATCAAGGAAGCACGCCGTTGGCGCCAGGTCGTCGGCGGCGGCATGCGCCAGGCAGGTGTCATTGCTGCGGCCGGGCAGGTGGCTTTGCGGTCGATGGTGGATCGGCTTCAGCAGGACCACGAGAACGCGACCGTTCTTGCCTCGCGCTTGGAGGCCGCCGGCGTCGACATCGATGTGCAAGCGGTCGAGACCAACATCTTGTTCGTCAACCTGCCCGTGCGCGGGTTCGACCCTCTACTCTTTCATGCCGGACTTCTAGAAAAGGGAGTTGTCGTAAATCCGCCCAAAGGCGGACGCGTCCGGCTGGTCGTCCACCGACACGTGTCGAAGTCCGATGCCATGGCTGCGGCAGATCTGTTTGTCGAAGCCTTCCATGCCGCCTGTGGCAGAGACGGTTCGCCTGAACAACACCATGCCGAGCATGGTGTGGCCATCTACTGATGCCGGGAGCGGAAATGTATCCCTGGCCTGGATGCATCGCGGTTGCGCTGATCGGAGCGATGTGGATTGCAGCGCAGACCCCGAGGCCGCGGCAGCCGCCAAGAATCCTCGCCGCGCCGCCGAAGCGTGAGGTCGGATGATGCTACTCGGCGTGATTGCGGATGATTTCACTGGCGCGAGCGATATCGGCAACACGCTTGCCAAAGGGCTCCCCGGACAGGGGGGCTTGCAAACCGCCCAGTTTCTCGGGGTGCCTAGCACGCCCGCGCCGGAACATATCGAAGCCGGTGTCGTTGCCCTGAAAAGCCGATCGATCCCCGCGGGGGAGGCAGTCGCACAGTCCCTGGCGGCGCTGAAATGGCTGCAGGCGCAAGGTTGCCGCCAGTTCATATTCAAGTACTGCTCGACTTTCGATTCCACGCCCGGCGGCAATATCGGGCCAGTCGGCGAGGCGTTGGCTTGCGTCCTGGGAGTGAAGGGCGTGATTGCCTGCCCGGCGTTTCCCACAGTCGGCCGGACCCTCTATCAGGGCCATCTCTTCGTCAGGGATCGGCTGCTCAACGAGTCCGGCCTGCAGAATCATCCGCTCAACCCGATGACGGATCCGGATATTCGCCGTTGGCTTGCGCGCCAGACGGCAGGGCCGGTCGGCCTGGTCGCCTTGGGCACCGTCAAGGCCGGTCACGGTGCTTTGTCCTCCGCGCTGGAAGCAGCCGCACGGGAGGGCCAGACGCTTGTCATCGTCGACGCCGTCGACGACGACGATTTGACAACGATCGCCAGGGCCGCCGCCCCGGCCCCTCTGATCACGGGCGGGTCCGGCATTGCGCAAGGACTGCCGGCAAACTTTATCGCGTCTGGTCTTGCAGCCGGCTCCAGCCACGTCGCGATGAGGGTAGAGGGGCCGGAGGCAATCCTCGCGGGAAGCTGCTCAGGCGCGACACGGCAGCAGATCGAGACCCATGCGCGATCGCATCCGGTGCAGGCAATCGAAGTCGAAAAGGTGATGGAAGGCACGGTGACGCCGGAAAGCCTTGTTGCGTTCATCGAGAGCCATCGCGGCCAAGCACCGCTGGTGTTCTCCGGAGGCACGCCACAGGAGGTGGCGGCATTGCAGCATCGCTTCGGGCGTGAACGGCTGGCCGAAAACCTCGATGCGCTTTTTGCCAGCACCGCCAGAAAGCTGGTGAAACGCGGGATCAAACGGCTCGTGGTGGCCGGCGGGGAGACGTCTGGTGCCGTGGTTTCGGCTCTCGATCTCGGAGCGCTCACCGTCGGCGGCGAAATCGATCCGGGGGTGCCGGCACTCTATTCTCAAGGCGATAGTCCGGTTGCGTTGGCGCTCAAGTCCGGCAATTTCGGTTCGCTCGATTTCTTCGACAAGGCGCTGGCGAAACTGGAGGGCCGATGAATGGACGAGAGCAAGCTGCGGGACGATATTGTCCGGCTGTCGAGGTCACTCTACGACCGCGGCTTCTCGGTAGGCTCGGCGGGCAACATCAGCGCCGCGGTTGACGACGGGCTGCTCATTACTCCCACGAATTCCTGTCTGGGATTCCTGGATCCGGACAAGATCAGCAAGCTCGATCGGAATGGCAATCATGTTTCCGGTGCCCCACCGTCGAAGGAGATCTTCCTCCATCGCGCCTTTTATGAAACGCGGCCGCAGACCGGCGCTGTCGTCCATCTCCATTCGACTTTTGCCACCGCATTGTCGTGCCTGTCGGACACCGATCCGCAAGACTGCATCCCACCAATCACACCTTACGTTGTTATGCGGGTCGGTACCGTGAAGATGGTGCCGTATGTGCGCCCCGGCGATCCAAAAGCTGGCGACCTGATACGCGGGTTGAAAGGTTCATGTGCGGCAGTGCTGCTCGCCAATCACGGGCCTGTTGTGACCGGAAGGGATATCTTTTCCGCCATCTACGCCGCGGAGGAATTGGAAGAAACAGCAAAACTTCTCGTCATTTTGCGAAGGGCGCCTACCAGACGATTGGCCCCAGACCAGATCCAGGAATTGAAGACCGCATTTGGAAGTCATTAAACCAACACGTCGTTTGCGCGGCTCCCGGGAATCCTATCAATCGGCGTCGACTTGGATGTTTTCACTCCTGTTGATGATCACAGCGTGTTTGCCGAGCGCTGCATTGACACTTTCCACTACGCCGTACACGTTTGTGCCGACTCGTGCGTGAAGTGAGGCAAGATTGTCCTACCTTTTGCTGGAGCAGCGTCAGTCACTCATAAAGGAGCGTCTCGGAGCGCGCGGGCGGGTACTTGCAGCCGAGTTGGCACGAGAATTGGAAGTGTCTGAAGACACAATCCGGCGTGATCTGAGGGAAATGGCCGCGGCGGGGCTGTGTCGGCGGGTTTATGGCGGCGCACTGCCGATTTCTCCGGCATCGGCCCCAAACTTGGAGCGCCCAACAAATTTTGCGAACCGGAATGCGATTTTAGGCAAGGTGGCAGCCAGGCTTGTCCCTCCCAGCAGCACGATATTTATCGATGCGGGCTCGACCAACGCTGCTGTGGCTATGGAACTATCGCGCGATAACAACATCACCGTGGTCACGAACTCGATCGTTGTCTTGGGGGCGATCGCCAATCGATCGAACATCGAGGTAATTCTAATCGGCGGGCGCCTTGATCAAAGAAGCGGAGCTGTTCTGGGTGGAAGAGCAATCAAGGACGCCGAGTCTATTCATACCGACATATGCTTTCTTGGTGCGAGCGGCGTCGACGCAGAAGCAGGAATAACGGCCTTCAGTTTTGAGGAAGCAGAAATGGGGCGGTCGGTGGCAAGTGCGAGCCGTTCGATCGTGGTCGCTGCCACTCTCGACAAGTTTGGCACCAGGGCGCCGTTCGCTGTCGTACCGGGTGATGAAGGCTATACGTTGGTCACAGAGCATGGTCTCAGCTCCCAAGAGGCTGCCACTTTCGAACGTCGCGGGATCAATGTGATCAGAGCGCCGGCTATGACGGCGGCCAGCGCAGATTCTCGACCCCGCGGTGACAGGGTCTGAAAAAAGTCAGTAAGAAAACGGACCACTAGGGATGAATTTGGCCCCTCCGAGGGATCGTTTGTGCACCAGGATTATTCGCGCTGTTTCGAGACGAACTCTCCATGCAGATGGCTGCAAGCGAATGTTAGTATCGGTGGTGGTTTTCGATATGCCAGCCATCGGTAGCGGGACGATACGGAACGATACAGTAAGACTTTTGATTTTGGCCCACGCTTGGCGAAATCCCGAGTTACCGAGGCATCCATGCCGAGGACTATATGGCGGATCCGGAAAGCCTATTTGCGTTCAGCCACGATCCAGCCGGCGGCGGTGCCCTCGCGGACCTCGGAAGCCACGCCTTCGTCATTGAAAACGAGACTTTCGGGAGCCCATCGCGTGGGCGCCTGACGCGCCCTTCAAGCGGATTTTGCTAGCGGCTAGCGGTTATCGCCCGAGCTACGACTGATAAGCTCGAGTTGCGAGCGCCGCACCGCGTATCCGAGATCAGCGAGATCGGCTGTCTCGTGCTTGAACATGATGCACCGATAAACCACCTCGACGATTTGGTGCGAGCCGGAGCCAATATTGTAAAGGCCATTTAGCCTTTCTGACGACAGCAGATAAGGCGTCTATGGTGCGTCTGACACCATCTCGATCCGCTCTTCGGTGACCGCGTCGAAAAAGTGAAGCCTGTGGCGCAGCAATGTCAGTTCAAGCTCGTCGCCGGCAGTTGGGCAGACCGTCTGATCTGAAGCGCGCTGTGTGATGGGGCCTATTTTTGTTTCAGTGAACACCAGGCGCTCGTGTCCGAGGTTTTCGGTG
The DNA here is from genome assembly GCF_013520985.1 of Mesorhizobium neociceri. Taxonomy (GTDB): domain Bacteria; phylum Pseudomonadota; class Alphaproteobacteria; order Rhizobiales; family Rhizobiaceae; genus Mesorhizobium; species Mesorhizobium neociceri. The sequence goes on from NZ_JACDTY010000026.1 coordinate 68,810, forward strand.
ACCGCCACCCGTCCTGTGATCGTCGGGCCCTCGGCATGCGCGCCGACAACCACGTGCTCTGGCCGTATGCCGACAATCACCTTGGATGGCAGGGGTCGCTTTACCTTGACGGCAATATCCTGGTCCCCGATGCGTATGGTTGCCTGTCCTGAACTCTCTGCTTCGAAGGTATTCATTTTGGGAGAACCGATGAAGCGCGCAACGAACAGGTTCGTCGGCTTGCTGTAAATCACTTCCGGTGTGTCGTATTGCATCAGATTGTGGGTGCCCTTAACCGCGATCGGGGCAAGCACCGCGATCTTGTCGCCCATGGTCATGGCCTCGACCTGATCGTGCGTGACGTAGATCATCGTTGCTCCCAGCTTCTTGTGCAACTGACGCAATTCCAGCCGGATCGAAGCGCGGAATTCCGCGTCGAGGTTCGACAGCGGCTCGTCGAACAGAAAAACCTTGGGATGGCGAACGATGGCGCGGGCCAGCGCGACGCGTTGGCGCTGGCCACCGGAAAGCCTGCCGGGGCGCTTGTGCAGATGATCCGTCAACCCCACCATCTTGGCCACCTCGCGTACGGCGTGATCGATTTCAGTGGCATCGATTTTCCGGATCTTCATGCCAAAGGAGATATTCTCGAAGACCGTCATATTGGGGTAGAGCGCGTAGTTCTGGAACACCATGGCGACATTGCGATCGGCGGGATTGGCTGCCGACACATTGTTTTCATCGATGAATATGTCCCCGCCCGAATGTGGCTCCAGCCCTGCGATCAGGCGCAGGATGGTGGATTTGCCGCAGCCGGAAGGGCCGACCAGAACCGTGAATTCGCCGTCGGCAATCTCCATTTGCAGGGACTTGACAATGGTCACAGGTCCGTAGGCGATGTCGATATTGCGAAGCGAGACGTTGGCCATTTTCCAATCCTTGTAGAATTCGAGCAAGCCGCCCCGAGCGGCGCCGGTCATTCGTGTGGCCTATTTGACGGCACCGAGACTCAACCCCTGCACGATGCGGCGTTGCGCGAGGATGGCAAAAAGCGCCATGGGCAGTATTACGATGATGGATGCCGCCGACATTGCGCCCCAGTCGATCGAGGCATAGCCACGAAAACCCGCGACGGCCAAGGTGACGGTTTGGGCGCGGTCGAAAGTCAGGGCGAGCGCGATGGTCAACTCGTTCCACATCTTTATCGAATTCAGGATAGCGGTGGCCGCAAGCCCAGGCGCGGCGATGGGCACATAGATTTTCCAGATAATCTGGCTGGTTGAGGCGCCCTCCAGCTGAGCGGCTTCAGCCAGGGAAGAGGGCACATCGGCGAAGAAAGCGCGCGCAAGCCAGATCGTGAATGGCAAGGTGAAAATCTGATAGACGATCGCCAGGCCGATTACCGTGTCATAGAGACCAACGTATTGATAGAACACATACATTGGGATCACGAACAGGAACTCGGGAAGCATGTAGGATATCAGCAGCCAGATCAGAATTGCCCGCTTTGCCGGCACGCGGCGTTTGTTCAGCATGTAGGCGGCGGGTATGCCAACGGCAAAAGCGAGCAGGTTGCCTATCACGCATACGAGCACGCTGTTGAAAAATGCCCCCGAAAATCCGCTGGTGGTCCAGGCGCGCTGGAAATGCTCCCAGACTGGGGAAAAAAACCAGACCGGCGGGATGGCGAAGGCGTCGGTGCGGGTTTTCAGGGCGATCATCGCTATCCAAAGGATTGGGAAGATCGAAATGATCGCGGCCAAAATTGCCGCTGCGTAGCGCCAGACGATGCCGAGGGATGCCGGTCTCACGATGCGTCCTCTTCCGTGGTGTCGAGCCGAAGATAGGCAAGGCAAAGCAGCAGGATGATGAGGGAGAACACAACCGAAAGCGCCGCCGACTCGCCGAAGCGGTGAAACTTGAAGGCGGTCTGGTAAGCCAGCGTCTGCACGACTTCAGTGGCGCGAAGCGGTCCACCGCCGGTGGTGCCGAAGACAATGTCAAAGATCTTGAGCGTGTCCACCGTGCGGAAAATGATGACGGTAATGAGCACGGGCTTGAGCATCGGCAAGGTGATGTGGCGGAAGGTTGCCCACGCGCCGGCGCCCTCAAGCTGCGCGGCTTCAAAGGGCTCGGCAGGCAGGCCCTTGAGCGCGGAGGACAGAATGATGAAGGTAAAAGCTGTCTGCCACCACGTGTCGATCATTATGATGGAGGGCATGGCGGTGGGCACGGTGCCCAGCCATGCAGGGCCGGCGATGCCGATCTGAGCCAGAAAATAGTTTATGATGCCCTGGGTCGGGTCCAGCAACACTTTCCAGACCAGGGACACGGCGATACCAGAAACCATCAGGGGCATCAGAAGAATGGTTCGGATTATTCCGGCGCCTACCGTGAGCCGATTGATGACCAGCGCCAGCCCGAGCCCGAGCAGGGTCTCCACAACAACGGCGGAAACCGAAAAGATCAGCGTGTTGAAGAATGCGCCGCGAAACTGGGGTTTGGTCAGGACGTTGATAAAATTCGTCAGCCCGACGAAATTGCTGGTTTTGCCCCAGTTCCAATCGGTGAAAGACAGATAGATCGAATAGATCACTGGGTAAAACGTGTTGAGCGCCAGCATCAACAATGCCGGCACCAGAAGCCAGTAAGGGTTAAACGCCGTACGCCGCATGGTCGTCTCCAACATCAGAGGCATCTTGGACCGGTGCGGCGGGCGGGGCGGTTCGCCCCACCCGCCGAAGGCGTTATTGGAAAGTGCCAGCCAGCGCTTCTTGCAGTCCATCGGCCGCCTGTTGCGGAGGCGTGCCCGCGACCATCGCGTGGATCGTGTCGACGATCTGCAAGACGACTTCGCTCCAGCCTTCACGGAAGACGGAGGTCGGGCGGGTGTGCTGCATCTGGGTCTGCACCGCCGCCACATAGCCCGGGTTGAGCGCGGCTTTGTAGCCGGCATCCGCCCAGGACGAGAGGCGCGGAGCGCCGCCAGTGTTTTTGCCAAGTTCGGCCGTCATGGCCTTGCCTGTTGCCCATTCCACAAACAGCCAGGCCGCATCCTTCTTCTTCGAGTTCTTCGGGATTGAGATGCCCCACGACCAGTGACCGCTATACCCGATGTCGCCAGCGGACGGGGGAAGGGGCGCATAGCCGACCTTGCCAGCGATCTTGGATGAAGCCGGATCCTCGAAGCCGGGGCCAAAGACCGAAGCGTCGACGAAAAAGGCTGCGTGCCCTTCGGAGAAGAAGCGGCTGGCGTCTTCCCAGCCATACGACAGCACGCTTGGTGGGCCAGCCTTCAGCAGGCTCGCATAGTAGGATAGGCCTTTGGCAATGCGCGGATCGTTGAAGCGCGGTTTGGCCCAGTCGCCATCGAACCAGATATTTTCCGGCAGTGCCGCGGGCTGGTCGCCCCAGGCATCCAGCACGATCCCGGTCATCGTATCAACAAGTTCGGCCGATCGCTTGCCGCGCATCGCGGCGCCGAAATCCTGCCCATTGCCCGCCGCCGTCACTTTGGCGGCGTCGGCCATGAGCTCATCCATGGTTGCCGGCACCTTGCCACCCAGATATTTTGCGACGAGATCCTTGTTGTAGAACAGCGTGTAGGCTTCGAACGAGATCGGGATCGAATAGAGCCGGGCCGCCGGATCGTTCACTGGAAACGTCGCGCCAAGCCGGAACCCGGCCGGGTAATCTTGCAGGTCGTAGGCCGCATCCGTCTTGTTGGCGTCGTTGAGGAATGGGGTTAGTGGCTCGACCGCATCCGCGCCCCACTGTTCGAACAGGGCCGAGTCCATCTGGACCATATACGCATCGGCTAGCGGCTCCGTGGAACGAACCGCAAGGTTCATGCGATCCGTGTAGAGGTCTTCAGCAAAGGCGGAAATGTTGACCTTTATTCCGGTAAGGGCCTCGAACTCGGAAATGTTCTTCCTCAGCGCCACTGTCCAGGGGTGCTCGCTGAGAAGAACGGTGATTTCCGTACCAGATTGCGCTTTCCAATCGACAGCAAAAGCCGGGCCTGCCGAGATAGCCAGTGCGGCGGCGGCGGCGGCGAGAAGTTTCGCATGTCTTTTCATACTCACTTCGGACTCTCCTAAGGCAGCGTTACGTTGACAGCTTGTATTAACATGCTAATATCCTGATGTCGAGTCATGAAAACATGCGAATCGAGGAGCCGGCAAAGTGAGCGAACGAGGGTTCCGTAAGATGGGGGTTCGCAGGACAGGGGGCGCGCCGATGTACGCGCAAGTGTCCGACATTCTGGCGGCCGACATTGAGAGCGGCGCGAGGAGCGACGAAGGTCCGCAACTGCCTTCGGAAAGCGCGCTCGCCAAGGAGTTCAAGGTCTCCCGAGTGACGGTGCGGCAAGCACTGAAGCGGCTCGAAGCGCGGGGGCTAATATATAGCGAGCAGGGCCGCGGGTATTTCAAGACCGCTGCACGCATGGGCGGCGTCTCTGGATTTCACAGCTTCACCCATGAGGTTCGCAAAACGGGCGACACGCCGGGCACGATCGTCCTTGAAAGACAAATCGTGGCGTCCTTGCCCCAGGACATGCAGAACCATCTGAAGATTCAGCATCCGGCCAATGTTTCTCTCGTCTATCTCAAGCGCGTTCGCACGATAAACGGGGTGCCGATTGCGATCGAGGACGTCTACCTGCCGGTCGATATGTATTCCGGCATTGAAGGGTTGAATGTCGGAGAAGGCTCTCTCTACAGCCAGATCGAAGAACGCTGGGGCGTGGTCCCAGCCTGGACCGACGCCCTGTTCGAGCCTGTGGCCGCGACCGAGGAGGAGGCGCAGGTGTTGAAGGTTGCTCCAGGGAGCCCGCTTTTGGCTGTTTGGCGCGTCACGCTGACCGAAAGCGATGACGTGGCCGAGTATGTGAAATCAACCTATCGTGGGGGCGATTTCAAACTGCATGTCAGTCGCTACCGCCTCGCGGACTGAACCCACATGAGCGAGAAGTTCGTCATGGGCGTGGACATTGGCGGAGGAAGCACCAAGCTTGGGCTCGTTTCGCCTGACGGCAAGATCGTTGCACGTCAACGGGTGACCTATGCAAAGGCGGCCAGCGGCGAAAGGATCCTCTCCAACTACGCCAATGCCATCGACGATCTCATGCGCGGCCAAAAGGTCGAGCGGCTCGCCGGGATCGGCGTCGGCTACCCCGGTCACATTCTTCCGGATCATGCCAGTGGTGATGACAGTAATGTCCTGGCACTCGACGGGATGCCGATCGCCGATATCCTCAAGCGCCGCTTTCAGTGTCCGGTCCGGCTCATCAACGATGCAGACGCGGGGGCGATTGCCGAGCATCGCTTCGGAGCCGGTCGTGGTATTGATCGGCTGCTGATGATTACCGTCGGCACCGGCATTGGTCTGGCGTTCCTGGTGGACGGTGTGCCGACAAGCACTGCGAATGGCTGTCTTGGCGACGCCGGCCACGTCATTGTTGTGCGCGATAATGCGGTGCGCTGCCGGAAAGGCTGTCTGGGGTGCCTCGAATCCGTAGCCTCGGGCGAGGCGATCGAGGCGTATGCCCGCCGGGTTCGACCGGGTCACAAAGCTACGAGTGCTACCGCCGCGCTCGTCCGCGACACCTTGGACGGCAATGCTCAGGCCATCGGTATTATATCCGAAGCCGGGCTCTGGATCGGAATGGCCGCGGCCAGTTGGTGCAACATTTTTGCACCCAGGAAGGTTCTGGTTGGCGGCGGCATCAGCGCGGCCGGTGGGATCCTCGTTGATGCGATCCTTGCCGAAACCAAGCGACGCGGCATGCCCTCGAACGTCGAAAACACGAGTTTCGGGATCGCTGAACTCGGCAATGATGCGGGGATCATCGGCGCGGCGGCACAGATGTTCTAACGAACCCTCTTTTCATGAGGCGACCGCGCCTCTGCCCCGAAAATTACAGATGGAGTTGTCATGACTGTCGCAAAAAACTTCCTGGCCGATATCCGCGAGCAACCCGCAGCGATACGCCGCGCCTTGGCAGGTGTAACGGAGGCAAAGGCCGCTCAGATAGAGGCGCTCTCGTCTGCTGTGGCCAGCGGCCGGATACGTCACATCATTTTGACTGGTATGGGGGGATCGCTACACAGTGCCTACGGCAGTTGGCAGCGGCTGGCACGGACAATGGCTGTGCCGGTTTCGCTTTGGGACACCTCCGAACTTATCCAACAAGCGCCGGAGGTGCTGCGTGCCGACACGCTGGTGATCGCGATTTCCCAATCGGGAGAAAGCGTAGAGCTGAAGAAACTGACCGAAAGCGCCAGCCGGCCGTTTTCCGTGATTTCAATCACCAACGGCCCCACCAATTCACTTTCAGCATGGGCCGATTGCGCCATAGCAACCGACGCCGGCAGGGAAGACGCGGTTTCGACCAAGACCTATGTGGCGGGTTTCATCGCGCTCTGCGTTGTCGAGCGTATCCTCCTCGACAGAACTCGGGAAACTGCGGCTGAGATAGAGCTTGTGGCCGATGCAGCGGCGGCCCATCTCGACCGGTTCGAAGGTGGTGCGCATGAAGCTTTCGAATTTCTCGGTCATGACAAACCGCTGAGCTTCATTGCCCGCGGCGCCAGCTATTCCAGCGCAGCCATGGCTGCGTTGATGACGGTGGAGGCCACCAAGCTCGACTCGACCGCGTTGACCGGCGGACAGTTCCGTCACGGTCCGCTTGAACTGGTGCGCGAAGGATTTCGCGCGGTGCTGTTCCTTGGCAGTGGTCCGGAGCGCGAGCTGAACGAACTTACAGCCCAGGATATCGCCCGCTTTGGCGGGCGCTGTCTGGTGATCGCCTCCAATCCTCCGAAGGAGTTGCGAAGGTCGGGGATTGAAATCCTGGAACTGCCGAACGCTCCTTCTGTCTTGTTGCCGGCTTTGGAAATCATCCCGCTGCAGTTCATGATGGTGCCTTTGGCGGTTGCCCGGGGTTTTACGCCCGCAGTTTTCCTTAATGGCACCAAAGTGACAACGGTCGAGTAGTCCGCTCCCAACTTCGCCTCCGACCAAACCGATTGCACGCGAGGACCTCACTTATGAGTGTCAAATCCAATGAATACGAGTATGTCATCGTGGGAGCGGGGTCCGCCGGTTGCGTACTGGCCAATCGCCTGACCGAGGACCCCAACGTATCCGTCTGCCTTCTGGAAGCGGGACCATCGGACCGAAGCCTCTTTATCCAGATGCCAGCCGCGCTGACGTTCCCAATAGAAAGCGACGTCTACAACTGGAAGTTCGAAAGCGAGCCGGAACCCGCCTTGCACGATCGAAGGATCGGCCAGGCGCGCGGCCGCTGTCTTGGGGGCAGTTCGTCGATCAACGGCATGGTCTTCGTCCGTGGCAATCCCAAGGATTATGACCAATGGGTTGGGCTCGGCGTCGAGGGCTGGAGCTTCGCCGACTGCCTGCCTTATTTTATCAAGATGGAGAGTTTTGAGGGTGGGCGCGATCCCAACAGGGGTGGCTCCGGCCCGTTGAGCGTGACCCGCAGCGAGGCCAAACATCCGTTTTACGATGCTTTTTTGCGGGCAGGTGAGCAATATGGGCTCGGCAACGCCGGTGACTACAACAGCGGCAGCCAGGAAGGTGTGCACGTCACCCAAGCAACGATCCGCAAGGGCGTGCGCTGTTCCACCGCCGCGGCCTATCTGCGCCCGGCGATGTCGCGCCCCAACCTGACCGTCAAAACCGGCTGCTTCGTCGAGAAAATCGTTTTTGATGGCACGACGGCCAAGGGCGTCGGTTACAGCCGCAATGGTCAGGCCGAAAAGGCCATGGCAGGGCGTGAGGTGATCCTGTCCGCCGGAACGATAGGATCACCCCACATCCTGATGCTCTCGGGCGTGGGTGAAGCCGATCACCTACACAGTCATGGTATTCCGTTGGTCTCGCACAGCCCAGGTGTCGGACGGAACTTGCAAGATCACGTCGTGGCCTCATTGCGCTTCCGTTCCAACGGTGCCGACGCCATCAACCGCAAGCTCGAAGGTTTCGGACGGATCAAATTGGGTTTGGAATGGCTGCTGTTCAGGTCCGGGCTGGGCGCCACCAGCTTCTTCGAAGTTGGTGCCTTTTTCGATGGTGGCAGCGGCACCGACTATTTTAACCTGCAGCACGAATTTTTGCCTTTTCTGGCCGACTTCCAATCCGGAAAAGTGATGCTTGGAGACGGCTTCCAGTATTTTGTCAGCCAGATGCGCCCGTTCAGCCGCGGCGCGATCCGGCTGAAATCAGCGGACCCAAAAACGTATCCGGCCATCCACTTCAACTATTTCGATGACCGGCGCGATATGGTCGAAATGGTCGACGGTGTTCGCAAGACTCTGGAAATGGCCGGACAGGCTGCCTGGAGCAAGCACAGCGCCGGGCAATTGGACGCGGTTGGCCGCGATTCAACCGATGCCGATATCGAGGCCTTTATCCGAAATGTCGCGAACACAGAACATCATCCAATCGGCACGTGCCGCATGGGCACGGACGGTGACGCGGTAACGGATGCGGTGGGCATGGTGCACGGGACTAAACATCTGCGTATTGTTGACGGCTCGATCTTACCGAAAATCCCCTCCGCCAATGTAAACGCCCCCATCATCATGGCTGCCGAGAAAATATCGGCGGCGATCGTTCACCAAATTGCTTGAGCGATGCGACTTGGCGTTCTTTAATCTCCAAGGTCAATGAATGCCGGTGGCGTGCCGGTATCGACAACACGCTGTTCTACAGGGACGGCACCATGATGCTGCTCGGCGACGCCAAGAAGATGACCGAAGAGATCGCCAAGGCCATGGATCACTGATCCGGACGATCACTCGGCGGACTGGTCTTCATCGCGAACATTTATTCGGATGCCGGAACCCCGCTCGGAGTGCTAACATCCGCACCATAAGTGGCGTCTGCCTACCGTAGACGTTGGAGATGGGCCTTCTACAGCCGGAATGTCCTCTTGGAAATGGTAGCGGAGTATGCCGTGCCTCGTCCGGCAAAGTTTACGCGGAATGGCGGCTTTCGCGCGGATGCCTTCCAAACAGTCTGTCCTCGGCCCAATTGCGGTCATTCTGGTACATGGCCCCGAAGGGCCGCGTATGTTCGCAAAGGAGGCATTGGGGTTAGCTAACGTCGACTTTATAGCGTCACGGAACCATGCGGAACTATACGGGAAGATTTCAGATTCTGGCCCACGAAAAAGCCAATAAAATCAACGATTTTAATACGTCCTCCGGGCCTGCCCAATCTCAGTACCGGACGAGGAGGACGTTTGACACAGCGCGGCGGAAGGAAGCAGGATAGCTGATAGAGTGTCAGTAGCTAATCAAGTTGTCCGGTTTTGGTAGCACATGATCTGTCCGCTTCTGTTTTGCGTCGAAGCGGTTCACGCGACTTGCCTGATGGGGCAGGTGTCTTGGATTGCGGCGCCGTCAGGCA
>NZ_JACDTY010000027.1 GCF_013520985.1 Mesorhizobium neociceri
CGCTCAGGCGTTGGCGATCAATCGGCGAAACGGTGAGGAATATTCCTGTGCGCATGCGCCAAACTCGCATGCGCACTCGCGAAAGGGAATCCCAAGCCGGACTCTTATGTTAAACGGAAACCACTAGACGGATTATGAATTGGCAACTGTCACTGGCGACAGTCATGGGCATCGATGATTGAGAGTTTGCTGTGCTCCCGCCCTTGAGGCGTTGCGATGCTACGGGTTCCGCTAAGACAATTCCTGGGACCAAACGACTAGGCCTTTTGCCAGCGCGTGTTCGATGAGATATACGCCGATGCCGGTTGGGATCATGCCTCAGTTGAAGCCGAAGGTTGGTTCTTGATTGAACAACTAACCTCCGAATTTTGTATTCCGGTAATAATCGCCGCGCCTTTCAGCACACGCTGGCGATGCTGGCGACGGTTTTCATCAGAGGGGAGGATTTGGTGACATACATTTTGTCCGCGAAGCTTTTGCCCGTCCAAGCTCCTAAACCTAGCGTCTTGCTTTCATGAGTAACAGCGCACGAAGACGCAGATCGTGGTCCATTCAGCAAGCGCCTTTCGACAACCAGTTCAGCAGGCAACTACCTACTCGACCTCAAACATCCCCTTTACAGTGGCAATCGCCTCATCGAATGTTTTGTGGGGAGTGGTTATTCCGGTCTCGCCCAAACCTGGCAGCACTATGAACAGCAGCCAACCCGTATCGGTGCGCTCCAGTTTGACTGACGAATTCACGGGTAGCGGAGGTTTCTTTCTCAATGCCGAATTGCCTTGGTTTGCCGGTGACTTAACGGCGATTGGCCCGCTCTGTTCCAATCAAATCACCTTAGCACACCCGCTCAGACCGGGGAGACCATCATCCATGCCAGCAACGCCACACAGGCGGCAAAGCGGGCCGGGTACCGGGACTTGGCAATCCAGGTGCAGGGATCGCGCCTATTATCGAAGGTTATGGTTGCTGAGGCCATCGCTACAAGGCAGGCGGCAATTGCTCCACAAGCTTGGTGTCACCCAACAACGCATTGTGACCGAGCTGGCCAAGATGCCTTTGCTGACATCCGCAAGTCGGTGCAGTGGGGCCGCAGCCCGATCGACACGGAGCCGGAAAACGCCAAGCCGAACGGTGTCGGCAATCCGGTCGAGCTAGTGCCAAGCGAGATGATCGACGACGACACGGCCGGAGCGGTCTCCGAGGCCCAGCTTGCTCAGACAGGCATCCCGATCAAGATGCATGACAAGAAATCGGCGCTAGTCTGCGCCGTAAGCAAGGGGCACCCTCCACTTGATCTCTGGTGAGAGCCGGATTCATCCCAAGCCCGCTGGCTCGCGCCGGCGGGCTTTTTTGTTTCCGGTGGAACATCAAAATCGCTGGCTAGTAGAGCAAACAGCGCTCATCCTCACGGGCGCTGCTTGACCAGGCCCGGAACCCTGGTCGGCCCGCGCTTTTGTTCCCTCGAAGCGCGGGCCATTGATATGAGGCGCCATTTTTGGTCCCTGAGTGATGATGGGGGTGCGGAATTGCGGGTAGCCGCCGATATAAGGGTGCCGGAGCACTATCTGCTATACATGCCAACCACGGAATTGCCTACCGTTGCGAGGTTCGCTGGCGGCGTAATGATCGGATCGGTGTGAAGTTTACCGGCACCGAGCCAAAACCAAAGCTCCATTACGGCTAAGCCGACCGACGATAAAGCTTCTCCCATCTACCGCTTCGGGAGCAACTCGATTGCGGGCATTGATGGTCTCCCCGGTCTAAACGGGTGCGAGGCATGGAACTTTATGAGCTTCTGGAAATTAGGACTAATGTTCCGGGGATGAGGTTTGTTGTGATCATGGATCCAGCCGACCAATGGTTGGTCTACGATGAGGTGGTTGGGGTGCCTACCGAAAGAGATGGAGAGGTTCTAGTCGCGCTGTCGCGGGAGGCTGCGGAACGTTTGGCATCAGAAGCGAATTTTTCCTGCGCGGTAGGAATGTTGGTTCGGCAGATGGAACCGGCTGGTTCGTACGATTTCGAACGTTGATCGGCGACGCCGGCCGTGATTGGTTTTCATCTCCGATCTGTGGGAAGCAGCGCGGTGGATGACCATCCGAAAAACATTGTCTCGATTGAGCAGCTAAACGGCCGATGGGCTGTGCAGGTCATGGAAGACGGCGCGGTCACCCAGCATCTTTTCGAGACCGAAGACTTCGCGAGAAATTTTGCAGCTGGTCAATGGATAAGGCTTAATCCCAAACCGGCCCTGCCGAAGAGCAGGCGAAAGCCAAAAGTGTAATCTCGGTCAGCCATTGTTACTTGCCGCCACGGCGGAACAGGTTGTCAGCAGGCACGTTGCTTCAAGGCGTAACCTTGGAGAACACAAATGGACGACGATCTCCGCAGGAGACTTAGGGAACTCAGCGTCACTTTGCAAAATCGTGCGACAGGGCTCTCGTTAACCGGTTCTAGCGGCGACACAGCCATCCTCATGTCAGGAGTCGCGATCATCCTTGAGGCTTTGCTCGTCGTAGCCGACGAGGCCCGGACCCCACGCTCCGGCCCATCCGTCGCGCCCGACGCCGGATAAACATCTCCTAGGCCTGGAGAGGTTCAACCGCGACAGTGCATTGCTCTTGATGATTGTGGACAGGATCAGAGCGCCGAGTGCTTACCTCTCACCAGCAAATCGCTCGCCGGGAATTGGCTTTGTTGGCCTGCTGCCGGTTTTTCGGACACGAGGTTTAAGCTAACATAGCTTGTTCCTCGAACTCCACGGGGCTCAGATAGCCCAGTGTGGAGTGCCTTCGCCGAGGATTGTAGAAGCGCTCGATGTAGTCGAACACATCTGCCCTGGCGGCAGCTCTCGTCCTGTAGACCTTGCGGGCTACTGCGTTCGGTTTTTAACGACGAGAAGAAGCTCTCCATCGCAGCATTGTCCAGACGTTGCCCGACCGGCTCATCGAACACGTAATGCCGTGGTCGGCCATCAGGCGTTTGGAACTGGTCGCTCGTATATTGCGATCCCTGGTCGGAGTGATGCAGCAGGCTGTCGGACTTACCCCGGCGCCAGATCGCCATGATGAGGGCGTCGGTGACGAGTTGGGCTGTCATCTCGGCCTTCATAGCCCAACCGACGACCCGCCGGGAGAACAGGTCGACCACGGCGGCAACGTAAAGCCAACCTTCCGCGGTCCAGATGTAGGTGAAGTCGGCGATCCACTTCTGGTTCGGTGCCGATGCCTCGAAGGCGCGGTCGAGGAGGTTGTCCGACACTGCCGCTCGCTCGCCGGTGTCCTTCGGCAGCCCACGACGCCTCGGCCGGGCACGCAGCCCGTTCTCCCGCATGAGCGGCTCGATACGATGCAGCTCGCAGGAAAGCCCCTCGGCCAGAACGCGTGCCAGACGCGCCTGGCGCCATAGGTGCGGTCGCTGCTCTTGAAGCTGCGGTCGATCCTGGAAATGAGAACCTCATCGTGCTGGGAGCGAGCGCTGGGGCTGCGGTTGAGCCAGGCATGGAAGCCGACCGGGACGCGTCCAGCGCACTGCACAGCCATGCCACCGGCCATATGTTCCGGTGCCTCGCGATGAAAGCGAACCTCATGTCACGTCCCTCGCGAAGTAGGCTGCGGCCTTTTTAGGATGTCGCGCTCCGCCTTCAGCTCCGCCACTTCCTTGCGCAGCGGTCGATCGCTTGCGTCAGCGGCAGACGGAAACTCAGGCTGGTTGTGCAATTCACTACCTTCAATCGAACGTAAAGTTCGCAAATCAGATGGGCCAGATGAGAGATCTTCGATCGGCGCCCCATAGCGACGATCCATTCCCGGTGGATCGCCCGAAATCACCGCGCCGCGAGCGGCTAGCGGACTGGCTTCGTTGCCGACGCCACGCCGGAATCAATCGCGGTCCGCGGTGGCCGTAGTCGACACGGTGGCGACTGTGCTCGAGCGGGAATGGTGGCGCTGCTTCCCTGAGAGTCGCGACGAATCAGCGCCGCCGACGGGCTACATATTGCTGCAGGGCCGGGTTGGCGGCCGAGGTTTGAAAGCCACCGCCCGACGCTTCCTCGGCCAGTTGGCTGTGACAGGCAGATCCGCCAGAGAAGTCTTGATGATGGGTATGGTTGGTGTGGTCGCGCGCCGTTTCAGCAAAGCTGCAGACATCTTTGCCACAAGGTCTCTAACTTCCATAGCTGGCGTCTCCTCCCGAGAAACGCCCTCCCGCTCATTGTCCATAGCACGGTTGCGAACCCCTCGCATTTAATTCTGACTTTTGGGGCATCTTGGCGCTTTCGCGCGCGGTGGACCTCGGTTCCAAATTTGGCACAACGGCAAAACGCGAGTTCCGCGCTCCTACAGGGATGAGACCGCCTCCCCACCCCAGATGACGAGGCAGACCTACCAGCAGCGGCCTGGAGGAAGCATCGCATGAGAGTAGTCCGACTGCATCAGACCTGCCGAGCCGTTTCGATTTCACAGCCCGAGCGTTTGGCCCCGTTTGCAGATGGATGAAAGCCGCGAGGAAATTGCTGATAACCGCCTCGTTGAACGCATTGACGGCAGAGCCGCGGACAACATCAACCAGCACGGCGGCCGCGGCTTCAACCTTGTCGGATGATCAAGCCGATCCATGCGCTTCACAACGCGATCGCCGGGCGGAATGGTAGACCACGCTGCGCTTGTAACCGTTCGTATCAAGTGGTTCGAACAGCATTGTCATGCGGGCAAATCCTCAGCGAATCGGGACCAGCTTCAACAGCCGCCGTCTGGCAGCTTTCGCCCGCGCTTGCCCGGCTCGTATCCGGCTGCAGAGTGCAAGACTGATCGCAATCCGTGATTCTCGTTGAGCATTTTTTCTGCACGCTTGAGCGAGAGTTCGGCTCGCTTCGCGCGTTGTCGGGCGATCGCCATTTCCAAGTTCCAAAGTTCAACCATTCCTCGGCATCCTCGATTCTCATCCTTTTCGTTAGCAAACCATCATTTTCCGCTTTGGTTCCGATTGCTGTGAGCGGGGATGCATGACCGACCCGCTCGACATCCTCGCCGATCATCTGCAAGGCCTCGCCGATCAGGTAGCAGCTGCTCTACAGGATGCGCGGGGAATGCAAGCCCAACGCGATGGGTCACGCGTCGCAAAGAGTGCAAAAGTGGCGGGTCCGCTTGTCGAGCCCCGAAAGGCGAGAGGATGACGAGGCTATAGGCCCTGACGTCGAACCGAGCGCAGATTTGAAGAGCGTGATCTTGTGACGCCGCATATCGCTGAACTGCGCACTGGTATCGCCTAGATGTCAAAACTCTGCCGCGTGCGCGAGGTGCGGCCTTATGTGCACTCCAGTAGTCCGGCTTACTTGGTGAGATGCGACACATGCCGAGCAAGCCGGGCTACGACCCTGCTTTCTGTATGTGGCCGGGCGATGGGAAAATTACCGCGCACTCGGTGCGTCGCAACTACGACCGAAGTCCCTGTCCGGCTCGCAAAGGTCTGAAGTCGGAAACATAGGACGTCGTCATTCATTGTGAAATGACCGCCGGCTTTATGAGTCCCTTGATCGTCGGGTTAAAGTGCTCACCCGCACGCTGGCTTGGCGTGGCGGATGAGTCATTTACGGAGAATGCATGCAACCGGGTAAGATCATAGCTGATGCGTTCGCTGCCGGTTTCCTGATCTGCATATTGGCAATTGTATTCATGCTTTTTGGCAAGCCACTTTGGCCGGAACGACACGTGCGAATGGTGATTTTCCCGCCCGCCCATAGAATGACCACCGCTGCCATTAAGACGACGACGCCCGAACTGCCAACCAACTTTGATCTGAGCAGGGCGGCCCCGAGACCTCCTACAAATTCGGGCGGGCCTTTTTAGCTAGCGTTAATATTCCATTTACTGTGCGCGCGCATGTTCAGATGGCGTGGCTAAGTTTTCTCGCAGGCAACAACTCGTCGCTCCTGAACCTTTGGGAGCGAACTTTCGGTCGGTATCCTTGCCGAGAAAGTTCAACTCAGCCAATCGGCCCTGTCGCAGCATCTTGCCAAGCTCCGCGCCTTCGGCGTTGTCGACACTCGTCGCGACCGCCAGATGGTCTACTATTCCTGCTCGTCCGGTGCGGCGCGCGAACTGCTTGCCATGCTGGATAGTTTCCTGGCGACCGAAAGATCGCTCACGGGGCCGGGGCCGCATTACGTCGCCGAAAGACTGCGCCGGGCGCGAGCAGCCTGAGAACAGGAACCGGGTTTAAGGCGAGCCGGCTCATTTCATTCCGCTAGGGAAGAACGCAAGCTGTACCCATCAAGAATGAGCGTTCTCCAGCCTCTTGAAGTCCGAAAGTCCTAACGATCCGCTGGCCTTCCGCAAAGGCCAATGCGAACGTTCCATCTCGAGTGGCAAAGTCCCCATCGCGATTCGCCAGGAGGCGAAAGGGCACCTCTTTTCGAAATGCAAGGGACTGCTAATATACCTTGAGGGAGAGCGGGTGATAAAGCGGAATCTCAGAAGTCCAAGAAGGCCTATCCGAATAGCGATCGGTTCGCAGAGGACGGCAAGCGCCGCGACAGCGCCTATGATGCTGCAAAGACGACCATGGTTGCCGAGGCGGCGAAGTCCGCCTTCATCGCAGCGGCCTTAAAGGGGAAGAAGCCGATCCCTCGCGTCAAACTGCGGCGCCGTTCAATGCTCATAAGCGGCGCCTCCCTCGCTGCCGTTTTGGGTTTGTTGATGTACTTGCTAAGCACGAGCTAAATTAAGAGCCGGCCCGACACACCCGCCGGAGCGATTCCACGCATCAATAGCCGGCCCGCGCTTCCCTTTCCTCGCCTACGAAAAATTGTCCTGCCTGGAACATTTTGCCGCCGACAAAATTTAGCTGATGTCCCCAGCTCGGATTTGCCGTTCAGCTCTGCCTGATGCGATATCCAGGCAGGGTGTTGGGACCGACGAAACTCCGCCTCGCGCAATGCTAAAGTACATTGCTGAGCAGATTGGCGCCGACGCTGGAAAGTTTGCGCTCTATGCACGCCGTGAAGAAACGCGTCGCGATCACATTGCTCGCTTGATGGTTTATCTGGCCGCGCGGAGCGCGACGGGGCACTGCGCTGTTAGCTGCAATTCAGGCGGCCACGATGTCCGACGACGGAGGCGCGATAGCGAGTGCCACTGTCGCCATATTTCATGAACGCGGATCTCTTCTGCCAGCAATCGACACGATCGAACGGATCGGTCTTGCCGCCCGCGCCATTGCCCGTCGGCGGGCGGAGAGAACGCTGATCGAAGAAATTTCGGTCGATACGCTTCGATCATTGGACAAGCTGTTGGAGGTTGACGCGGCCATCGGTCAGACGCGCTTTCATTGGCTGCGATCAGCGCCGGATGCGCCAGGTGCGTCAAACCTGGTCGGGCTGACCGAACGGATTGTTCCTGCGCAAGCTAGATATCGATCCGGAATTGCAGATGCGCATATCATCTGGACGGTGGGATCAGATGATCCGTGAGGGCAACGCCACACCAGTGGGCTGGCCAACGACTTCAATGCCAGCCGTCGACACGCGCTGATCGTGGCGCAGATAATCAAGCTCGGCCAAAAGCTCACGGACGATGCAGTGTCGATGTTCATCAAGCTGATAGGTCGGCTGTTCTCGCAAGCCAATAACCGCAAGAAGCAGCGGCATGCAGGTCGGATACCGCCAAAGCGCTACGCATGTTCCTGGATACGATCACAGCGCTGCAGTCCGCAAACGATTATGGTCGGAACGCGTTGGAGGTTATCGGTCAGGAAGTTGAATGGCACCGGTTGCTTCGGATGAAGCCCGAGCTTGGGTCGATGGTCGAGGACAACGAGGCGTCGCCGTTAACCTTAGCAGCGGAGCAATATGCGACCGTCAACAAGTATGCCGGCGCGTTCCTGCAGGCGTTCACGTTCCGCTCAGCGCGCCGCCACGATCCCCCTATTGCGGCGATTTCGTTGCATGAAGAGCGAAGTTCTCACGCGCCACTCACGCGGCCTACACCGAACGGCTCTTGTCATCCGTGCCGGAAATGGATCTGGACTGGCTTAGAAGGCTGCTGGCCAGCCGGAATATCTGACTGAGGGCGGCCAGGGTCACGGCCCTGCTGCTTATCGGATGTCAAACGTGGCTAGCAGTGATGCAACTTCTGGAACCGGATTCGGCTCACGACCAAGATCTCAGGAAATGGCCGGCGTGCCGGCATCGGAGCCGAAGGCACCGATAGGATTCCTGGCTCTTCTCGCTGATTTGATGACGACTCCATGCCTGTAGAAAAAGGAACGGCCCGGCTTCGCTCGGATCCATCGCGCCGGCAGTCACATTTTCGGCTCGCCTTATCAGCCGCTAGATGGCAACAAGCCGAATACAACCAGCAGGACAACGAAAATAGCAAAGGCAAACACCACCCCCCACATTAGCACCCGTCTCGTACCGCGCTGCGCTTCACTGCGAGATAAGTCTTTCGCCATAGCTCAGATCCTCGCTTCGGCTGAACTAGCAACGGGATTGCCGCTTTGAGGTTCCCCAGCTAGTTCGACAAGCAATCTTTCGGCGGTGGCGCGCCGCCGATCGTGTCGGTTGGCGGCAGGGCACGTGCTTCGCTTTCGGATAGGAGCGCACGCCACTCTTTCTCTTGCGACATACATAGCGCAAGGGTTAGGAACGGCGCACGCAATATGCTGCCGTTGACAGCGGTGCCGACACACTACGGCGGTGTCAAACGGCGGCACCCGGGGCGAGTAATTCCGCCACCCGCCGATCTCTCTCGAGCGAGCGAAGAACCTCGCCGAGCATCCGCTACTGGACGCGCGTGGGCTGCAGTCTATTCCAATGATGGTCGTCGCTTTGTCCATGTGAGGATCCCTAGTAAGGCGTGACAGCTCGATACCGAATGGCACGGGGCGAAGTTTTGAGTATCCCCACCGATGGCTTCAAAGTCGACGATACCCGCTCTTTACCTTTGAATTTTCCGGATCATAAAATTGCCCCCCCCCAAGGTCGGTGAGCTGATCCGATCGTCCAGGCTGCTCGGGGTTGCGCACTTGCGGTTCAGCGGGTTGGGGTTCAGGCGCGGTTCTTGAGAAGCGGCCGGCAGCCCGTTGTCTGAACGCTGTGGTGATCCTCCTGTCGAAGCCTGCTTCTAGGAAAGACACTAAGATCTCGATGATTAGCGAGATGGCGAACGCTGAACGTTGCGAACAAACAGCGCCTCCTCTTCGTCTCTCTGCTTGCCACCCAGCGCCCCAGCAACGCTTGCTATGAACGCGCCTATCACCAACGACAGGGCACCCAGGAGCGCAAAGGTGGCACTCGCTTTCCGGGCGGTGTCGGCCGCCGCTTTGGCCTTGTTTTTGGCAGCGTCAACGTTGGCAAGCACAGTGTCGACCCTAGCTTTAGCATCCGCCTCTGACAGACCGGTGCGGGAAGCGACCAGTCGCGCCAGATAGGTTTTATCATCGGCTGAAACCTCGCCATTCGCGGCGCTGGCGATCAGGATGCGTGTTGCCTGCCCAGTCGTGGCAGCATCGTTTTGGTCAGCTGCGGCCACAGTCCCGGTATTGGTTGGCCGAAACAGCGTATCGACAAAGTAGCCGAGAAAATTGTCAGTTGAGCGAGCCCCGTTGCTCGCCGCGGCGGAGGAGGCCCCTACCGCGGCGCCAGAGGCCACGGTGGAGGCTGCTTGCACACCCGAACCCAGTGCTGAGGAAAGCGCCGAGCCGAGAACGCCAGCAACCAACAAGGTCGCCAACGCCCAGGCGAGAAACCCATGAGCGGTATCACGAAAATAGACTTCGTCGGTGTGAACGTTCACCCATGTGGTGCGCAGCCGACCGGTAAGATAGCCGCCAACTCCGGCTGACAGCCACTGCACCACGACGAGCCAGGCGGCGGCCGAAACCGTGAAGGTTGTGGCGGAGGCGCTCGATCCGGTCCAGGGCGAAACCATTGTCAGCCCAAGACCTGAACCGACCAGCAGAAGGACAACTGACAGGGTCGATGCCGCAAAGGCGCCAGCGACAATCGGGCCCCAGCTGACCGCCGATGAGGAAGATTCAGTAACCGACGAAACGTCCGTTGGTGAGAGGGCGGTTTGCATTTGCCCCCCCTAACGCGCAAAGAGCATGAGCAGAATGATGATGGGGATCGGAACCCCGAGCAACCACAGCAAGATACCGCGTCCCATGAGATCCTCCTAATAAAGCGCTGCGACGAAGTAACAATTGTTGGAAGTCCCTTTCGTTCCATGAGGGTTTAGAATCTGATTTGCCTCCCCCTGTCGGGGCCGCCGGTGCCACCAACGCCAATCGGAAAAGCAGCCGCAAGCGCGGTGTTTTCGCCTCATGCCCAAGCGCGTTGTCCATTTGCTGCCGAAGCGGCATCCCGGCAGCGGCTGCGCCAAGGGCAGTACAACCCGTGTTGATCTGCGATTCCTCAAGTCTTCTTCCAACTTTGCAAAAGTTGGCCTTTACTCCCATAAACGGGATCCCTTTTCGGACGGCCAACCTTTCGGATCGTGGCGAGCGCGCCGCTATGCTGCTTAGCAGTCGTGCATTCGTCATAGGTCCCAAATGGAGGATATGCGCCGACGACCAGAAAATCGTCGGATACCGACAGGCATTGGTGGCCGGTGCCAGCCGGCAAAACCACGACATCGCCGGCCTTGATGGATAGTGTTCGGCCCTTTTTGCCTCCAAACTGAACCACGGCCGTTCCGCACGCGACGCCGAGCACCTCATGGATTCGCGAATGGTAGTGAACGTAGTCGTAGATGCCATTCCGCCAGCTATGCCCCCATCCATTGGCTTGGAACAGTTCCTCCATGACGGCCGCGGGATCGAATTCGTCGGGCGGCTTCACGGATGATTAGGCACCAAGCCATCATCCTTGAACCGAAACTCATTCGGTTTTCTCCGCTTTACACATTTGGCAACTTCTTGCTTTGCCGGTCTTGCGATCCCCGTGACCTGCTCGACGCCTTTTTTCAGACTATGCAAGATGTTCATGGCTGGGCCTTCCAAAAGCGACTGGAAGGATTGCCTGCCAGCCGAGCTGTTATCGTCTCGTTCACCTCAAACAAGCACTTGCTGGCTTTGTTCCGGTCAGTGGCGAAAGGCCAGCATGCTGATAATTCATGCACCAGCGACCACGATGAGCTGTTATCGTCTAGCGCGGCCAGAAAAGTCCATGGTGAATTGCGTGGAGCAATCGCATTCGCGGACCGTTTTCCCACCATTGAGCGCGACGCCGTATTTGGCGAGGCCAATCGAGTTTCAGGCGGTGGTGACGAAAAGGAGAGCCACCATTCCCGCCATCCAGCCAAGAAGGGCGGCAAAAGTTGAATCGAAGGCGCGCGCCCTTGCCCGATACTTCCCTTGCGAGACCCCCGAAAATGATCCGCTGGGGTTAGATCTGATGCCTAAAAATCGACGGCCACTAGCCAGCCCAGAACAAAAACCGTGGAACTGCCAAGGGCGCCTCCGAAGAGGATTTCAATCGCACAATGAAGAAAGTCATCAAGGAGGCTAAACCTAGGGACAAGGCCCCGCCGCTGCCGATCAAGAAGGTGGCGAAGTCACCGCCACGGGCGAGGTAGATCGCATGCTCAGCGGCCGAATCCCTATGCCCTTGAGCGCCAGGCGGGAACCTCTGGATCGCCAGAGGGCCGTCGGGGCCTAAGTCTGCTTCAGGGGTCCAAGGCTGTCGTCCCGCACAGATGGCCCCATTCCCGAAATGATCTATGTCTGCGCGTTTGCTTGGCATAGGGGCGAAAAGATTAAGCGTTGGGGCCTGGCACCTGATGACAGGGTGAGGTCAACAAGACGCCAAGCCTGACCGGCGTCTCGCGCCAAGTCGGGAAGTTCTCTGCAAAAATGGCGTGGCGTTCGGTTGCCGCAGATGCTTTGGCGATTTCCAGCTCGGCAATGTACCGGTTCGCGGATTCGAGTCGACCAGCGAGGTCGATTTCGACTGAACTCTGCATGTCGGCTTTCTCCTTTTATGCCACCACTCGCCATTCGAATGAGCGGGCACATAACGCGCATGTTCCCCTCCCTTAGGCCAGACCAGGTCAGGGCTAACGGTGCCTACGGACGGCGAAGGCCCAGAACGAGGGCGGTCATCGTTGCGCTTGCGCACGCCACCGCCAGCAGGGCGACAACGCCTGCCGAATTGGACTCTGCCTCTGTGCGAAATGGGACCTGTTTTGCAGGCCAAGGATTGTCAACCAGTGCGTTCAGATCCGACCTGCTGCCGTGTCGAACCGAATAGGCGCGCGTAAATTCGGCACCGAGAAGGAAAATTTCCGATGAGTAATAAACCCACAGCAGAACGACGAGCAGGCTACCGGCGGCACCATATGAGGATGCGACCGCGCTGGTCCCGATATACCAGCCGATAAGTGATTTTCCAAGCGTGAACAGGGCTGCGGTCACAACAGCACCAATCCCGACATCGCGCCATTCGAGCGACCGATCCGGCAAAACTTTGTAGATTGCGGCGAACATGACCGAGATCAGGACGAAGGAAACGACCGCATTGATCATGGTAAGCACGATCGTGCCGAAAGGCAGGTGCGCGTTGATGATGTTTCCCAGTGCCGAGATCGCTGCGCTCCCAACGAGCGACACGAGCAACATGAAGCCGAGGGCTGCGACCAAGCCGAGACTTGCGGCACGGGCGCGGACTAGGCGCGACAACGAACTTCCCTGAGGTTCAACCTTCCATATCATGTTCAGCGATTGCTGCATTTCGCCAAAGACGCCCGACGCAGCCACCAGCAAGGTGATTATTCCGATCATCGCGGCCCAGCTTCCGGATAACCTGCTCGATGCGCTCTCCAGCGCGGCTTGAAGGAGATTTGCGCTCTCTGGCCCCATCAGCCCCGAAATCTGAGCGGACAACGCCAATTGGGCAGCGTCGTGACCAAAAACGAGACCTGCAATTGCGACCACGATCAGCAAAATAGGTGCCAGGGATGTGGTGGCGTAAAAAGCCATTGCCGCGCCATGACTAAGAGCGTTATCGTTGACGAACCCGACCACGCTTTCTTTGACCAGATCCCAGACATTCGTGATCGAGCGTCGCATCTCTTGAATCCGTCGGCATTTGCAATGGCGTCCATCACCAATGCCCCAGAACTCGCGATGTTCCGATCGCGCGCCGGGTAGCGTCCCAGTTTGAAATTTGAAATATGCGAAAGCGCCTATCCCGGTTTGCCCGGATAGGCGAAAGGGACTATATGCTTAGCGTAAAGCATCGAGAAGGCGTGTCCCAAGAGCGTGACGTGCGTGTGTGGCGCCAGGCTGGGACCTGGGGGAGTTAGGGCGCGCCAATTGACCCGGCAATTCTTTGGTTAAAAACGTACAGTGAATCCTCATTGAAGCCGCCGTTGAGCGGATTAAAATCCCTGTGTCACTGGCTATTGGTTGACGGCGCACCGGTGCTTGAGAGTAACGCTAAGCTCCCGCCCTGATGGGAGGTTGGCATCATGTCCCAGCCAGGTAATCTGGTATCGGCGTTCGACTGCGACATCCTGCGCAGCGCCTTTATAAAATGCGTCATCGAAAAGAAAATTCCAGAGGACAAATGGCGGGCTGAGGCCGAGCTTTTGATCGGGCACTATACCGATAACGATGACATCGAGCCCGGCTTGCTGGAATGGATTGTGCGAAAATAATCGGTCGCTGAAATTTCAAACTGAGACACTACCCTCGGTCGACATCTTCATCTCAGAAAGCTCGGCTATCGGACACAACAGTCGCGGCCGCCCCGGGTCTGAGATATCGAGCTTGTCCCAAGGAATGCGGTACAAGACGTCGCGATGGCGGAGCCGGAAAAGATCAAGCAGCGCGATGCCGATGGTGGAAGCTGAAAGACGCTCAAACACAGCATAGATACCGACGTGGAATTCCGTGATGATCACGCCCTTGCCATGCCGTTTGGCGCATATTTCCTCGATGTGACCGATGCTTTTGCCCCGTTGCGAAAGAACGCGTCGCCCCACCAGGTGTTCGAGGTTCACTGTGGTCATCGTCACGCTCCAGGAATGCGCCCGATGACATGATCGCGTAGCCAATCCTGCCAGGCGAATATCGAGGTCTCGCGCACATCGATGTCCAATTCGATGTCTATGCCGATATCTCGCACCTTGCCCCATGCGATCCGATGCGGCCGTGCATGCCGCTTGCCGCCCAGCTTTGCCGCGAGTCCAGCCATCAGGTGCCCAGGCCGTTGACCAAGGCGACGCGCCAAAGTGATGGATCCGAGTTCGATCGAAACGATCATGGGCGGCTTGCCCGGGCGCAACTCTGCCACCAGCCCGTCTACCTTGCCGATCTTGACATGATTGCGGTCTAGGACTTGCTTGTCCAGGATATCACGCAGCAATTTCATCACGTGCCTCCGAGTATCTGCAGCGGAATTGTGACCAGAGCGAGCACGAAGCCCAGCGCGATAATAAAGATCACCGCGGCGTTCGAAATGAAGCCATTGCGGTGCTCGCCGACATAGCGCTCGTCGTTCAGCAAAAACAGGAATGGGACGACCGTTAGTGGCAGGCTGGCCGCCGTCAGCGCCATGGAAAAGATGGTGAGCTTTAGCGGGTCGATCCCGAGCGTGATCGGGACGGCGGCGAGGAGCAATGAAAGTGTGTAGACGGCGCTGAAACCCGGATCGTCGCGTGGCTTGCGATCCTCGCCCCATGCCCAGCCGAACCCTTGGGCCACCAGATAAGCCTGTTGCAGCCCCACCTCGAGTGCGGCCCCGAAACAGGCAATGGCGAGAGATGCAACGAACAGGATGAAGCCCCAGAAGCCGAATATCGGAATCAGCATCAATGGCAATTGGTGATAGTCATTCACCTGATCGATACCGTGCGTCGCGAGCACGAGAGCGGCCACGATCAACACGCCAATCGAGATCGTGCCCCCGAAGGTCATACCCATTCCCGCAATGGCCCTATTGGTTCCGAGATAGCTTTCGTCCCAGTGATCCTCGATAGCGCCCGAGGAGTAAAACATGAACAGGTAAGGCGATATCGATGCACCGAGAATGCTGACCGCCATGAACCAGTAATTTGCACCATCATGGGCCGGTAGCGAGGGGACGGCGGCGGTCGCGACGGCTTTCCAGTCGGGCTTCAACATCACCGCTCCAACGACAAAACACAGCGTCACCAGACCGAGGATCGACACACCTTTTTCGATAAAGCCGAACGTGCCTTTCCAGAGCAAAAGCCATGCCAGCAAAGCCGCCGGAAGTGCCCACCATTGGAAACCTATCCCGGTGGCAAATTCGAGTGCGATGGCGACGCCGCCGATCTCGGCGGATAGAACCATGAAATTGACGAGCAGCGCGGCGAGAAAAGGCCACAGAAAAACATTGAACCCAAATCTCTCCCGGATGCCATCGGAGATCGTATGATGGCTCATGGCAGCGAACCGACCGGCCATCTCGACCAGAAAGATGATGCAGATGGTGCCGAGAACCACAGCCCAGATCAGCTGGAAACCAAAAGTTGCGCCAGCTTGTGCGGCCGTCGCCATTGATCCGACTTCGAGGAAGCCGCCGACGCTGGTGACAATGCCAAGCGATATTTCCAGGAGTTTCTTCATGGCATTGGCCCGAAATATTTGGCATGCGCAACGGCCATCGCGCGGAGAGCCGCTCGAAGATATCGTTGCGCTTTTTGTACTTCCGCGCGATTTCCGACTCGCAGTCCGGCCTCGGCATGCGCTACCGAGGTCGACAGATCCTTGACGACTGTCGATAGAGCAAGTTGAGCAAGTTGCGTGTCCGATTGAGCTGACGCGTCTGTTCGGATTTGCGTCTCGACGTCGACCAATATCTCTCCGACCGCATGCACCGTGTCGGTGGCATAGCGCGTTGGTGCCGATCCGGCTAACCACGTATCAAGCGTCATCGATACAGACTGTGCTGCCGAGGTGGCACTGCGCAACTGCTGCTTAAGCTGATCGGCCGGCGAGCATGCTGTCAAAAGACCCAGTAGCATCAATCCGATGAGTCGGCAGAATCTGAGAGGATGGCCTTGCAAGGGTACAGCCGCTTGGTACACCACAGGATTGTCTTCCCGCGAAACTGTGGTCTGATTTAGAGCGCTCGACAGATCCGTCAATCAGGCTGGCAAGGCATCCCAACGCCGATTAGGACCTCATTGCGGGCGCAGTAAGCGCGCATTCATCCGACCCGGGGCCGAACCAGTTGTTGGCACCGTTGTTCCGAAGTGGGATGGGCGCCGGGCGCGACGGGAACTGCCGCCTGTATGGAACCTGTCCAGACTTCCGGCGTTTCAGAAGCTCTGCCATCAGGAGGCCAAAGCCATGGATTGGAACCGCGTTGAAGGAAACTGGAAACAGGTAAAGGGGAAGGTGAAGGAACAGTGGGGCAAGCTCACTGACGACGACCTCGATCGCATTGCCGGCAAGCGAGATCAACTCGAAGGCAAGATTCAGGAGAGATACGGCATCGAGAGGGACCTGGTCCGGCGCGATGTCGATGACTGGTACCGGCAGCAGGGGTGGTAGACTTGGTGGCGCCGCGTGCCGTCTGGAAAGGTTTTTTGAAGGTCGGTTCGGTTGCCTGCAGCGTAAAAATTATCGGCGCCACCAGCGAATCTTCGAAGATCCACTTCAAGATACTCAACCGCGCCGACGGGTTGCCGGTCAAAAGCGCCTATATCGACGAGGAAACGGGTGAAACCGTTGAATTCGAGAACCAAGTGAAAGGCTTTGAGCTCGACAAAGATGATTTCATTCAGGTCGAGCCGGACGAGATAAAAAAATTGAAGCTGACGTCTCAGCACACGCTCGAAGTCGGCGAATTTGTATCGCTGGACGATGTCGATACGCGCTACCTCGAAAAGCCCTATTACCTGATACCGTCGGACGGCGTCGCCGCCGAGCCGTTCGAAGTCATTCGAAAAGCGATGGAAAAGAAGAAGGTGGCCGCGCGGTCATGCGTGGTGCTCTACCAGCGCGGACGAGAAGTGCTCATCCAGCCCTTTGAAAAAGGCATGCTGCTGACCGAACTTCGGACCCCCAACGAGATGACGTCTGAAGGCAGCGTCTTCAAGGACATCAAGAAGACGGACTACGACCCCGAGTTGCTCGAGATCGCCGGCATGCTGATCGACAAGAAGGTCACCAAATTCGATCCGTCCAAATTCGAGGACACCTATGAAGATGCTCTGATCGCGATGATAGATGCGAAACGAAAGGGTAAAGCCCCACCGAAACCCGCGCCGAAGCCGAAAGAAAATGTCGTCAATCTTGCCGAGATTCTCCGCAAGAGCCTAGCACATGAAGGCGGCGGAGCGCCAAAATCCAAGGCTGGTTCATCGAAGCGCAAATCTGCATAGGGTCGCCTGTCCGGTCGGCGGCGAGCTGCTACTGAACGGTGAGCGATACCGCCAGCTGACGACGCATTGGTTTGCCGACGAATTTGCGGCATTAAAGCCTTGAGGTCGGCAACGATGAAGGCTTCGTCCTCCAGAATTAGGGCCAAGGGTTTTCCATGGTTGCCTCCCTTTGGCGAAGCCTCGACAGCCGCTCGCCAATTGCCGGCAGAGCACGGCATTGGCGGCCAGAATCACTTTCAAATCTTTCCGTGGCTGGCGTGAGGAAAAACCACTTTTCGAACCGTGCCTAACAAAGCAACTTCTTGCGGCCTGGCCCCATTAGGCGACCAGATCATCCCGCCGCTGCAACGCATCTTCGCGGACTTCGCGCAAAAAAGCGGGGGGCCATGGATCATTTTGCCGTGTCGCTAGTTAGGCGCCAACATCTCCAAAAGCGTCGGGCCGCAGAACACTGGGCAAGAAGGTCGAATGGGCAAGGTCAAGCTGACATCCGAACACAAGAGACATCAGCGGATAGGTGCGGGAATTGTTTCCGAGGCGAACTATTTTGCCCGCAGGTGCGGCTTGAGCACGGAAGAAGCGGTGGCGCTGATGACCGCGGATCACGGTTCTTACGAAACCCAGATCACCCCGATTAAGAACAAGCGTGGTCGAAAAAGTGCCGCGAAAAACAAACCCCTGCGAGCCGGCAAGCGCAGCCGAACGAAGTAACCCGAAAGAACGGGTTCGCTCGGGAACAAAGCTGACCGCCGGTTGTTCGGCCACCCGATTAAGCAAAGGAGCTTGGAATCATGAACACACGCACATTGCTTGCGCCGCTGACACTCGCCTTGGGTGTGGTGCTCGCCCTGCCCGCGTTCGCGGCCCACGACGCACAGACATTCGTCAACAAGGCAGCCATTGGCGGCCTATTCGAAGTCGAGTCCAGCAAGATCGCGCAGGACAAAGCCAAGGATCAAAAGGTCAAGGACTTCGCCCAGAAGATGATCAGCGATCACGGCGCCGCCAATGCCAAGCTGCAATCGATCGCCGGCGAGCAGAAACTGCAGGTGCCGGGCGAGCCCGACGCGGCACATAAGAGCGACCTGGAAAAGCTGCAGAACACCGGAGATGGCTTCGACCAGCCTTACGTCGAGATGCAGCGCAGCGCGCATACCGATGCCATCACCCTTTTTCAGTCCTACGCCAAGGATGGTGACAATGCGACGCTGAAGGCCTTCGCGGCGGAGACGCTGCCGACGCTCAAGATGCATGAAGAAATGGTCGAGAAAATCGCTTCGGGGATGCCGGCGGCAGCCGATGCCGGGATGCCGGCTGTCAAGTCAGCCTCGAGTCCGAAACCGGCAGGCCCGGTTCCAGGCGCCAACAGCTTCACCGAGACGCAAGCCATGAGCCGTATCCAGAATGCCGGCTACAGCGACGTTTCATCACTCGCCAAGGACGATAACGGCATATGGCGCGGCCAGGCGAAGAAGGACGGCAAGAACACGTCCGTCGCGCTCGACTACCAGGGCAACGTCTTCGGCGGCCAATAACTCAACAAGGAGTGCACGAGATGCAAACAATCACCGCGCTGTTCGACGACTATGAGGACGCGTCAGACGCTGTAAGCGAACTCGAGGCGATGGGCATGCCCATTTCCGACATCAGCATCGTTGCAAACAACGCCGATAGCCGGCACCACAATGTCGCTTCCCCAGCCGCCGAGGACGCAGCCACTGGCGCCGGCATCGGCGCCGTCGTCGGTGGTGCCGGAGGCCTGGCGACCGGCTTGGGTGCGATGGCCATTCCAGGGCTCGGTCCAGTCGTTGCTGCCGGGTGGCTGGCTGCGATGGCCGCCGGCGCAGTCGCCGGCGCCGTGGCCGGCGGTGCGGCCGGCGGCATCATCGGCGGGCTGACCGATGCGGGAGTGCCCGAAAATGACGCGCATGTCTATGCCGAAGGAGTTCGCCGCGGCGGCACGCTGGTGACGGCACGCGTCGACGAGGATGTAGCCCTTCAGGTGCGTGAAATCCTGAGCAGCTCCAGATCCGTCGACATCGGTGAGCGCCGCAGCGAATACGAGGCCGGCGGATGGGCCGCGTTCGACCCCGCTGCCGGAACCTATTCCGTCGACGACATCGAACGCGATGCCGCACGCCGGCGCGGCCTTTGATTTCTGCAGCCAGCGGCCGGCCTTGTCCGGCCGCTACGCCAACCAAGCCGGGGCACGGAATGAAACGCGCGCTGTTGTCGTTCTAATGGCCACGTGATTCTGGTGCTGTGCTACTAGGCTTTCTCTATGGTGGCACTGGCTGGCCGACGTCGCCTCTGAAGCGGGGCACCGGAGTAAAACCAGGGCGGCAACGCGCCACCGGGTATTCGCCGACAGCGGGTATCCACAAGCTTCCGCAAGGCAAGAATGAAATGCCCGGCAATCAATGATCAAACCGGGCACGTGGGTTTCCCTCAATTGCGCTCGACAAATCTGTTGGTAAGGCTGGTGGTGCCGCTCTCCGTCAAATCCTGATGCAGAAAAGCCAAATTGTTTCCGTCCAATATGCGGAAAAACTCATCCCATGCGACAGGCTGTAGCTGCTCGTCATCCTGTCCAAAATCGACCCGGAGAATGGCCCCTTTTCCCGAATCCCGAACCACCGCAGGCCTGCCTTCACGCGCTTCTATCCAGGCTCGGATCACTTCGTGATTTGTGGTTTTCAGTGCTTCGCTCATAGCGTCTCTCCTCGCTGCAATGGTGACTATCCGAAGGAAACCGCGCGCCCATCCTATTGTTCCTGGGCCGCTTGGACCTGGTGGCAGCACACCGACAAAAAGGCCCGTTGCCGAGGGCAACATTCCCGCCTCCTTCAGGATGGCTTGGGTGGATGCCAGGTCCCAACCATCTACAAGGGAGGAATGTTCCCGAACGATTGGCCGATCGCCTAATCTCTCGACGAGCGTCATGCTTTTGCTCTGTGCTCTGCTTCCAACCGGCCGGATTCGCCGCAGCCGTTTTGCTGTGCGAGGCCGGACCGACCGCAGGAAATCATTCGGACTCCTCGTGAACGCTGTCGCATCTTGCGAACGCATTCAGAAATTTTTCGAGCACCTGCTGCACCAGCTCCGGCGCCTCGCGTGTCGGGAAATGTCCGACGCCGGGCAGCAGCTGCCGGTCATAGCCGGCTTTGAAATAGGGCGCTCCTTGCCTCGGAGGATTTGGCGGGCACAACGCGATCATCCTCGCCGTGGAGCAAAAGGGTCGGCACCGCAATGTTTGGGGCTTCTATCTGCTTGCGCGCCAGTTCGGCGTAACGCGGATCGGGTTCGGCCTCGCCCCACCGCACCCGATAGGAATGCAGCGTTGCGTCTGCCCAGTCGCGAAGGCGCGACCGTCTTGTCGCACGCTCTCCTCGCCGCGTTTCGTGGCCATGAACTACTGGTACCAAAAGGCTTTCGCCTGTTCCAAAGGAGGTGTCGGCGGTTTGCCGGGCTGCCATCCGAGCGACATCGCGGCACAGCACGCGAGGCGCTCGGGACGGACCGAGGCGAGCAGATAGGCGATGCGTGCGCCCCAATCGTGGCCTACGACGGCAAACCGCTCAAGCCCGAGCGCGTCGGCGAAATCGAGCGCGTCCTGCGCCATCGCCGCGATCTCACCTGAACTGATTGTTCCATCGGAGAGGAAGGCCGTCGAGCCGAACCCCGTAGCCAGGGCGCGAAGGTGCGAAAGCCGGCCCCGTGCAGGAAAGGCGCAACGTCTGCAAACGCAGTGGCGAGGCGAGCGGCTGGCCGACAACGCCCTGCTTGCCACCGATTCAGGCCAGAACACTGAATTGGCCGCACGACATGTCGACCTGCGCCACGGTCAGGCCTTCGGCGTTTCCGGCGCGCTGGCCTCGATGGCGTGCGGCCTGAGCTATGCGATCGCCGCCGGCATTGCCTTCCCGGGCCGACCCGTCGCTGCGATTGTCGGCGACGGCGGGCTTGCCATGCAGTTGGCGAATTTTCGACGGCTGTCCGCTATCGCATCCCGCTGAAACTTCTGGTCATCAAGAACAACATGTTGAACCAAATTGCCTGGGAGCAAATGATGTTCCTCGGCAACCCGCAATTCGGCTGCGAATTGCAGCCGATCGATTTCGCCAAGGCGGCGGAAGCGATGGGCGGCAAAGGTTTCAGCATCGAACGCGCCGATCAGGTAGAGCAAGTGCTCGACGACGCTTTCGCCACGCAGGGGCCGGTCGTCATCCAAGCGCTGGTAGACGCCTATGAGCCAATGATGCCACCGAAGATGCCGAAGGATTATGCAATAAATTTCCGCAAGGCGTTGCCGGAAACGCCTGGCCACGAGCGCATCGCGGACAATGTCGCTCGCGAGCCGGCCAAGACGATGATGGAGGCCGGCGAATAGGCAGCCGACGCTCCACCGGTGGCGCAGGCATGCCAGGGAGGCATTCCCAAGGAGTAAGGCTGGATCTCGCCTGTGAACGCCGTCGAATGGTCGACATTCATCCCGGCCGGCTCGGCATCGCCGACCGCGAAGTCCTGGCAGCCATGCGGGAGGTGCCGCGCGAAGCTTTCGTCGACCCAGGCCTCGAGTAATTCGCTCCGTTCCCTTGATCGGCGACCACGGCTGGCAGGAAGCCATCGACACAGGACCGGCCGACGCATCCGCGCGCGGGCCTAATGTTGCCGGGGACGACGCGGGCGATCGCCCCCACTTACTCAATCCTTTACATAGGCTCCAGGCTGGCGACCGGTCTTGGGTGCCTTAGCATCCTTGGAATGCTCGGCGATCGATGGACCGGCACCGGAGGTCTTTTGCGTAGCCGCGCTCGGCGTCGCGTGGCCCGGAGGGTTGTGACCGTCTGACTGATGGGTCTTATCCTCGACATCGCCTTGCTTGCGGGTGAGCCCCATTCCGCCAGCGGGCTTTTGGTTGCTTGCCGCATCCTGCGAGAATTGATCGGATGGGTCGGGATCGGTATTGGCAGGGTATTTCCTGGCGCCCGTCTCGCGGCGGTTTTCCTGATCGCTCATGACGTATCTCCGGTTTGGCTTCGATGAATAACAACCCTGCCGCGGCAAGAGCGTTCCGCGCCAAGGCCAGCTTCACGCCGTCGATATCGAACAGGGAGCGTCAAGGAGATCGATCCTGGACAGGAAGAACGCATCAGGCGCCGCGCCCACGAAATCTGAGTACGCGAAGAGCATCCCGAGGGACGCCAGGAGGAACATTGGGACCAGGCGGTGCAGGAGGTCGAATCCGAAGATTCGGAAACCGAGCGCAGTCCGGTCGAGCCTGACCTGACGGTCGGCTTCGACTCCGACCCGGCCATCAACAAACCCGGCGGCTAGAGGCCAGGCGCAGAGCGAAAGAAAAACCAGCCGTGGCTCAAGCTATCTCATGGACAGTGGTTATTTTGGTCGTGGTGGTCAGCATCTGGCTCTGGTTCGATCGCCACAAGGGACGCCCTGATGGCGGCGCCCAGCAACCTGCACCCCATGCGATCGACCAAGGCAGTTAAATCGTCTAGCGCTGCGCGGCAAAGCTAGCGTAGCGTGGTATCGCCGGGTTCGTGCCGCCTTGCCTTTGGCGGCGCCAGTCGGCCTGAATGGGCGCGCCAGCCCCTGACGAATTCCTCCAGATAGAGCAGGAATTCAAACAGCAGGATCACGATCATCACCGTCGCGATATAGCTCACCGGCAATTGCTGCTGTTTCCAGGCGATGTCGTAACGCGCCGGCTCGCTGCCGAAGCCGAACAGCGCTAGGAACTGGCCCCAATGCAGCGAGACGACGCTGATGATGCCCATCAACGGGATCATCTCGAGAAAACTGTGAACGTGCTGTTCGACTGGCCCGACCGTTCGTGCCGAAGTAGCATAGCGAACGTCCCACATTGCCGTTGCCTCATGGATGAAAAAGGCGACGATCATCACGGCTATGACGAGCGCGTTGACCTCGAGGAACATGGCCGCTAGCAATGGCACGCCCACTTCCGCGAACATCAGCAAATGGATGAGCGATTCCTTCGCGCCGGTGGTGGTCTCGATATGCGTCGCGCGGTGGCAGAGCCAGTCGGCAAAGCCGGCGGCCAGCCAGACCGGCAACACGAAATACATCAGGATCAGCACCATCGGATCGGCAAGCATTCACTCGCCTTCCGGTTCCAGCCGTTCCCCGGCAAGCGCCGCGACTGCGGCGCTGAGGCCTTCGGCAGCCACCGGCTTCTGCAACACCGATGCGGTGGCGAATCTGGCGGGGATCTCGGACGTCACGTGACCGGTGACGAAGGCGAAGGGAATACTCTTCTCCTGCAGGGATTCAGCGACCCGGTAACTAGTTTCCCCGTTCAGCTGTATGTCGAGCAGCGCGGCATCGATCTCTTCCTGCGCGATCCGATCGAGAGCCGCCTGCACGGAAGGAACAGGCCCGACGACACGATGGCCTGCGCTTCTCAGGCGCGCAGCGTGGTCCTCGGCGATCAGCCACTCGTCTTCCACGATCAAGATGCGCAATGCGGCTGCCAAACTCAGGTCTTTCGATCGAGCGGAATGGAGATGCTTACTGTCAAACCCGTAGGATCGAAAAAGGTTTCCGCGGTGCCGCCGAGCCGGTACTCGATTTCGCCCTTCACCAGCGAAAGACCAAAGCCGCCATGTTTCGGTTCGACGATGGGCGGCCCGTCAATTTCCCTCCAGGCAAGGCCCAAACACTGATCGCGAACCGACCATCCGATGTCGACTTTGCCGCCCTGTTTGCTGAGGGCGCCGTATTTGGCCGCGTTGGTCGTCAGTTCGTGCATCACCATGCCGAGCGACAACGCTTGCTGCGGCCTAAGCTTGACCGGCGGGCCGGCGATGGAAAAGCGTTGCGGGTCGAAAGGCGCCGCTTCCTGGGTGACCAGTTCCTCGATTGAAACCTCCGTCCAGTTCTCGCGCGACAGCACGCCATAGGCCCGCGACATGGCATGGAGGCGGCCGAGCAGCGCCGTCGCGAACTCTTCTTTGGTCGAAGAGGTCTCGACGGTGCGGTTGGTGATGTGGTGATGACGGCCAGCATGTTCTTGACGCGGTGGTTCAACTCCGAGATCAGCACCTTCTGGTGCTCCTCGGCTTCGGTCAGCGGCGTGACGTCGACCAGCGTCACCACCACGCCCTGGATGCGCGTGCCCTTGTCGCGATACGGAATGAGCCGGACCATGTGGTAATGGCCTTGCGCATCGCGTGCCAGATGGTGAATGATCGGCTCGCCGTTCTCGAAAACCTTCTCGATCTGGCCGCGCATTTCCGGATAGTC
Source organism: Mesorhizobium neociceri (assembly GCF_013520985.1). Taxonomy (GTDB): domain Bacteria; phylum Pseudomonadota; class Alphaproteobacteria; order Rhizobiales; family Rhizobiaceae; genus Mesorhizobium; species Mesorhizobium neociceri. The sequence goes on from NZ_JACDTY010000027.1 coordinate 24,639, forward strand.
GAGTTGCTGGAAAGCTCGGTGAGCGGCCGCCCGACGTCTGATGCGCGCAGATTGAAGAAGGACGAAGCTGCCGGCGTGAAGCTGCGGATCACTAGTTCGCGATCGAGAAACACCGTTGCGATGTCGGTGCTCTCGAACAGGTTCTTCAGGTCGCTGTTGGCGTGGTCGAGCTCGTCGATCTTGCCGGAAAGCTCTGCGTTGATCGTGTTCAGCTCCTCGTTGAGGGACTGCATCTCCTCCTTCGAGGCCTCCAGCTCCTCATTGGTCGACTGCGCCTCCTCATTGACGGAGACCAGCTCCTCATTGGAGGATTTCACCTCTTCCAACGCCGTCTCGTACTCCTCGATAGTCGATTGCAGGCGCTCGCGCGTTTCTCGCAGGTCGCGCTCGAGATGGGCTATGTCATCGGGAGAGCCGCTGCCGCGCTCCGCTTCCGATTTGTCGCGGGACGCCCCCACCGGCTGGAACAGAACGAGGTAGAACGGCTCGCCGCTGCTGCGATCCGGCAGCGGCTCGACGGTTATGGTGACGAGTTGCACGCGATCTTCCTCACCGTCGACGACGACGTTCTCGCGCAGCACGATCTGATGCGTCGTCACGGCTTCGCGCAGCGACGCGCGCAGGTCGAGCCGAAGGCCGCGCCGCGCCATGCCGAGCAGGTTGCGGCTGGGCGCCCCCTGCGGCGGTTCGAGATAACGTCCGGTTCGCGCCGAATAGTAGACGACGTCGCCTTCTGAATTGACCACTACATGCGGCGGTGCGTGGCGTTCGAGGACCTGGGATTCAACGGATTGCCTCAGCGGATAACCGGCAATCTCGCCTATCCGGCCTTGTCGCCCATCGGACAGGAATGGTACGCCCCGGCCGCTTTCGCTGACCAGCAACGGGAGACGCGACTTCGGCAAGACGTCCTCGCGCGCCCTGAAGACGCGCTGCTTCTTGTCGACGGTCACGAACAGATCCGTGTGCTGGCCGAGGCTTTCGGAGGTGCCGAGGAAGAGATAGCCGGAGGGCTTCAGCGCATAGTGAAAGATCGGGATGACCCGGTTTTGGATATCGGGGCCGAAATAGATCAGGAGATTGCGGCACGAGACCATGTCCATGCGCGAAAAGGGCGGGTCCTTGATAACGCTGTGCGGCGAGAAGATGCACAGTTCGCGCACTTCGCTGCTCAGCACGAAGCTCTCGCTTTCATTGGTGAAGAACCGCTGCCGACGCTCGGCGGAGACACCATCGTGCATGCTGACGGGATAGCGTGCCGAGCGCGCGACCGTGAGTGCGGGCTCGTCGATGTCCGTGGCGAAGATCTGTATCCTCGGTACGGCCGACAATGTGTCCATATGCTCGCGCAATAGCATGCCGATGGAATAAACTTCCTCGCCGGTGGCGCAGCCCGGCACCCAGATCCTGATCGTATCGGACGCGGTCTTGCCCTCGGTCGCTACCGTCGCCCAGGCGCAATCCCTGGTCGAGCGTGCCGACGCGGCCGTGTTGGACATCGACCTCAACGGCGCATCTGTGTTCCCGATCGCCGATCGCCTTTCGGAGCGCGGCATTCCCATCGTCTTCTTCAGCGCCTACGACCGGAACGTCATTCCCTCCCGGCTCGACCATGTCGCCAACCTGATGAAGCCGATCGACCGGCGGAAAATCATCGCGGCGCTTTTTCCCGACAACGACCGGCAGGAGCCCTGGGACGAACCGCTTAATGTGATGGCACTGCTGCCGAAATTTCGGCTGGCGGCGCGCCTGATGCTGCCGGATGCCGGCGCTGCCGACCGGTTGGTCGAAATGGCGCTGGAACTCGCTATTCGCGAAGTTGCCGACCGCCCTGATGAAATATCCACAGAGCAATGGTTGAACTCCATCCTGAAACGGATCGCAAGCGGTTCTGCCGCTTTGCTCCATTGAGTGTCAGCCAGGTCGCGCAGCCAACGCAATCCTCCGACCGGAGCGGCATACTTCAAGCGCAAGCGTTATATTTCAGTGTGGCATGAATCCTTTTCTCAACCAGGCCAATATCTTGCTCCCATTGATAATCCTGCGGACACGTCCGGCGGCCCAGCCAGCCTGCATGGTGGCCCCGGCATGGCAACTGCAGACGATCTCATGCAACTGCCAATCGGAGAGTTCGAAGAAGCGTGTGGCTTCCCCGTAGGTGTCCGATTGCATACCCGACGCACGCAGCAGCGGATCGTCGAAGGCGACAGTGATTGCAGATTCGGCGGCTCGCGCTTCTCCGCGGACAGAGGGATGCAAATGCTCGGTGCCGGTGAGAGCGACAAGGCAGCGCTTCGGATTTCGGTCGAGCAGTTCCGCCCACCGCTCTATCCGTTGCGCCCTTGTAGCCATCAGAGCTGGCGATAGCGGACTGATGTCCGCGACTGACTGGAGTTGATCGAGTGTCTGGTGCTTCATGACTGCCTCCTGTTGGTCGTTCCAATCCCTTAGCCCTTTGGCTGCAGGGTGGGCTCACGCGCACGCCCGCTTCGTAAAGGAGCCGCGGCCGATTAGGTGTTGCTACCGATCATGCACAGGCACCACGCGGCACCTGCAGCGACACCAAACTGTATTCCTTCGCCAATGTTCCAGCGGGATGAAAAAACTGTGTGGCCGACCGATCCGACGGACCGGCTGGCGCGCGGGATCGGGATGATCTGCCCGATGGGAACATCCTGGTCCGGCCGCGGTTTGGAGAGCCCCGCCGCCGCAGGAGCATCATCATGAACGTTGAACGTACCCCCGCCGAAAACAGAGGCGACATCCCGTCCACGACAGAGGACAAGACGCCGGGGTTCGACCCGGCGGCGGCGCCTCAGGAAACCGATGCCGAAGCTGCAGACACCGCACCGTGCCGGTGCCTGCCGCGACAGGCACGCCGGCTTTTGCCAATCAGGCAAGCTTCGCCAATGCGATGCGGTCGCCGGACGATGAGCGCACCCCACCCCGACCAAAGCCGGCCCGGTGCTGTGCATTGTCGCGCTCGTCGCCTTTGCGGCCGTCGTTTTCGTTTTCGCTGCGATGCTGGGGCGATAGGAAGCGTTAGCGATCCCGCGCTTGCGCCACGCCCACAAGGCGGCTCGGCAACGAGGCTGCGTCGTAATCGCGCCGGCACAGATCGGCCCTGTTGCCGACAGCGCATTTGCAAACGCCGCCCGTCTGTGGTGACAGTGGCGCGAAGAGACTTTCATTTGTTAAGAGAAAACACCATGTCTCGCACCGGCCCACCCAATCTCGCTTCCCAGGCCAGCCTGGGCGTGGATCGCGAGATTGCATCCTTGTTGAGTGCTATCGAGCACGAGAAGGTTCCTGATCGCCTGACGCAACTCGCAATCGAATTGCAAAATGAACTTATCCAAAAGCGGCGGCACGAAACAACGAATTGACATCCATCCGGTTACCTCCCTCCGCCCGGTTCCGAATCCCAGTGATTCTCAGCCAGCGGATGACATCTCTCCACCAATGCTTGCGATGATGTCTCTCCCAGAAACTCCAGCACGCCGGCCCGCGCACGATTGAGCCGACTTTTTACGGTTCCGACCGCGCAGCCGCAAATATCGGCCGTCTCTTCATAGCTGACACCGAGCACGCCGATCAGCATCAGCACCTCGCGCTGGTGTTCCGGGAGCTTTTGGATCGCTTGGTGAACTTCCCTGCTCTGGACGGACCAGTCTTGTGACGCTTCCGACACTGGACGGCTGGAGGCGCAGTCGAGCAGACCGGGCGCCTCTCGCGCCGCAGCCTTGATGCGCGTGTAGTGCGTGTTGCGCATGATGGTGAAAAGCCAGGATTTCATGCGCGTTCCCGGCGTAAATTTGTCGAGATTGGCAAGACCTTTGGCCAGGGTCTCCTGGACGAGGTCATCGGCATCGTCCGGCACGCGGCAGAATGTGCGCGCAAAGGCGCGCAATGCCGGAATGAGATCGACGACAGAAAGGCTGTCGGCTTGGTGGCTCGCGGTTGCTTGATCTGTGGGTAACAATGTCTGGCCCCGGCAAAAGCAGGTTGGATGCAGATGACGAGGAATGCACGAAAATGGGGAACGTTCCTCCCCGACACAAACTCAGTTCAGAGTCCGCCGACCGGACCGCAACGCGACCGGCATGCGAAGAATTCTTCCCCCTCGACTGATCCTGTCAAACCATTCCACTGTGCCGAGGAGATGCTGCCCACAGGAATGCAGAACTATCATGCGACCGGGAAGTTCTTGCCGCCGCGTCGAAGCAGAAGGTGCGCGGCATCGCCGTAAAAGCTTGATCCAAACCGAACGGCCTTCCGCGTGGAACCGTCAGCCGGGTTCCAAGTTCTACATTCCGTGGAAACGTTGACTGATCCGCATCTGGCCCATCATGTCTTGGCCGGCTTTAGTGGCCGGCGGTGGAAAAGGGCGCGAAGCTTGGCGATTGGGGCAGCATGAAACAGCGAGACGGCAGCGAATCTCGCTTGGGCAAACGAGGCAGCAATGACTTCGAAAACAATAACGCCGACCGTCAAGCCGTATGAAGGCCCTGCCGGCGGCTGGGACTCGGCGAAATCCGTAGCCGGTGTGCTCTTTAAAGAACACGTCCCCTTGAAGGGAAGCAGGTTGCTTTCGACGCAAAACAAGCCCGAAGGATACATGTGTGTGAGTTGCGCTTGGGCCAAACCGGCCCAGCCGCACCCGCTGGAATTCTGCGAGAACGGCGCCAAGGCAACGGCCTGGGAGACCACTTCACGACGCGCTGACTCGGCTTTCTTCAGCGGGCACACGCTAGGCGAGCTCGAGCAATGGGCGGACCACGATCTTGAGGAGAAAGGCCGCCTAACGCATCCCATGCGTTGGGACGCTGCCAGCGATAAATATGTCCCCGTCGCGTGGTCGGATGCATTCCAAGAAATTGGCAGGGAGTTGCGTGCGCTGGACCCGCATCAAGTCGACCTTTACACCTCCGGGCGCGCGTCGCTCGAGGCGAGCTATATCTACCAGTTGTTTGCGCGCATGTACGGCAGCAACAACATGCCCGACAGTTCGAACATGTGCCATGAAAGCTCTTCAGTGGCGCTTCCCGAGAGCATCGGCGCATCTGTCGGCACCGCGATTTTGTCCGATTTCGAAAACACCGACTGTATTTTCTACATTGCCCAGAATGTAGGAACGTCTTCGCCGCGTCTTCTCCACGACCTCCAGGATGCCATCAACCGAGGCGTGAAGATTGTTACCTTCAACCTGCTGCGGGAGCGCGGACTGGAGCGCTTCGTTAACCCGCAATCGCCCGTCCAGATGCTGACCGGGAAAGAGACACCGATTTCGTCGGAATATTATCAAGTCAAAAATGGCGGCGATATCGCAGCATTGTTCGGCGTCTGCAAGGCGCTCATCGAGGCTGACGACGTTCTGAAGGCTTCCGGTCAGAACCCTGTGGCCGGACGGGATGCGACGCCAAAAGACCCGGACAATGCCGCCATGATTGCTTTTGCGGCATCGATGGCATCGGCTGACAAGAAGCACGTTCTTGATCACGATTTCATCAAGGAACACACGACCGGCTTCGAGGAATTCGCAGCCGCCGCGCGCGCCCATCAATGGAACGAGCTTGAGCATGTATCGGGGCTGACACGTGCCGAAATGAAGAAGGCCGCTGCAACTTATGCCAACTCCAACGCAGTGATGATGGTTTACGGCATGGGCCTGACACAGCACCTCATGGGCGTCGAAAACGTTCACATGGTCTGCAACCTGGCCCTTCTGCGCGGCAACATCGGCAAACCCGGAGCGAACATCTGCGCCGTGCGCGGCCATTCCAACGTGCAGGGTCAGCGAACCGTCGGGATTACCGAAAAACCCGGTCTTGCGCCGCTGGACAAGCTATCCGAACTCTATGATTTTGAGCCGCCGCGATGGACGGGCCGATCGACGGTCGAAACGTGCGAAGCGATAATGAGCGGCCAATCCCGCGCCTTCGTCAGCCTTGGCGGCAACTTCCTGAGAGCGGTGCCGGACACCGCCGCCATGGAAGCGGGATGGCGCAAATTGCGTCTAAGCGTGCAGATAGCCACCAAACTCAATCGCAGCCACGTCTTGCATGGAGAAGTGGCATATCTGCTGCCGTGCCTTGGCCGCATCGAACTCGATCAGCAGACGAGCGGACCACAGGCCGTATCCGTGGAAAGCTCGATCGCTCATTTCCACGGCTCACGCGGCAAGGCGAAACCGGCAAGCCCAGAGCTTCTTTCTGAACCCGCTATTATTGCCGGCATTGCCAAGGCTACGCTCGGGCAGACGAAGATTCCATGGGACGCCTGGGTTGGCAATTACGCCGAGATCCGCAATGCCATTGAGCGGACCTACCCCGAAACCTTCAAGGATTTCAACGAACGGCTTTTTAAACCGGGCGGTTTCGCACGACCGCTGCCAGCGCGCGAACGCAAATGGGTAACGAAAACCGGAAAGGCGAACTTCATTACGCCGGGCAAGCTTTTTCCCGACTTTTCAACCGCCGACAGATCGGATGTCCTGCATCTTGCGACGCTGCGATCAAACGACCAATTCAACACCACCATCTACGGCTACAGCGACCGCTTCCGTGGTGTTGAAGGGACACGTCGGATTGTGTTCATGAATGGAGAAGACATCGCGCGACTGGGCTTTGTCGACGGTGAAATCGTCGACATGACGACGGCAATCGATGACAACAGCGTCCGCAACGTCGGCGGTCTCAGGATCGTGCAGTACAACATTCCCAAGGGCTGCTGCGCGGCGTACTATCCCGAGACAAATCCGCTGTTTCCCTTGGCTCACCACGACCCGAAGTCGAAGACCCCTTCCTACAAGCTTTTGCCAGTGCGTCTTAGCCGATCAACCCTGACTCAGGATGATTGAACCCTTTGTAGGCGAATGATGAAGAGGGAGATTAGCCACTCGAATGTCGCCTTTGCGGCTGCGGCCATAGCGATTGGCATTACGAGCGCCGCCCTGGGATGGCTTCGCGAGCCTCGAGAGCTTCGGTTAGATCCGCCTGTTGCATCTGGTCTTGACGGGCTTCGGCTGATGCCAAACGGCATCAGCGGAACGCCGCCCGAGAGCTACTTTGCATTGGGCAAGCCCTACGAAACGGACGCCTACAATCTCAGCCAGGGAAAGCGTCTTTACGCCTGGTTCGGCTGCCCAGCGTGCCATGGTGACGGTCGCGGCGGCGCAGGTCCGTCATTCCTGGATGGCTGGTGGCTCTACGGACCTGAGATCGTTTCCATAGTTGCGTCCATCCGCGACGGCCGGCCGCATGGCATGCCCCCCTTTCGCGACCGGATGACGATCGAGCAGATATGGCAGCTTGCGGGCTATGTTCAAACGATTGGCGCCTATACTCCTAAAGTCGCGGCGCCCGGTCGCGACGATGACAAACAGACCCGCCCGGCCGAAAATCGCGGGCCTGCAAAAATCCTCTTCGACCAGGGGCCGGTGGGGGTTCATCCCGACCAGGGGCCGTCACCTTGAAAGCCGCGCGCGTCGTTGCGTTGGGGCTTGGTGCCATCGCGTGCGGCTGCAGCGGAAACCAGTCCGCGCTTCACCCCTACGGCGCTCCCGCCATCCATGTGGAACACCTGATCGTCGGCATCGTTGCGCTGTGCACGGTGGTCTGGGTCCTGGTGATGGCCACCCTCGGTGCCGCGCTGTGGCGCAGACGACAGAAAAAGGTCGAGACCGAAATCTCGCAACAGTGGCTGACCATGACCGTGACCGCGGCGCTCGCTCTGACAGTGATCCTCATTGCCGGCATGACGATTGCGAGTTTCTACACCACTCGCGCCATTGGCCTTCCAGCGAAAGCCGCTTTGACGATTACGCTTAAGGCGCAGCAATGGTGGTGGCAGGTCACCTACGCCGGTTCCGCCGCAATGCCGGGGTTTCAGACTGCCAATGAAATTCACATCCCGGTCGGCCAGGATGTTCAGATTCTGCTTGAAAGTGCGGATGTCATTCACTCGTTTTGGGTGCCCAGCCTTGCCGGCAAGCAGGATCTCGTTCCGGGCCGGTCCAACAGCCTGCTGCTGCGGGCCGAAAAGCCAGGCGTCTACCGGGGCCAGTGCGCTGAGTTCTGCGGCCTGCAGCACAGCCATATGGCGGTGCTGGTCATCGCCGAGGCGCCCGCCGACTATACACGCTGGGCCGTGTCGCAAAGTGCCGATGCGATCATGCCGGCCGGTCCCGACGCCGCCGCCGGGCGGACGGCTTTCCTGGCAAAACCGTGCGCCGCCTGCCATACCGTCCGCGGAACGGCCGCCACCGGCACCTCCGGGCCTGACCTTACCCATGTCGGGAGCCGTCAGACCATCGCGGCCGGGCTCGTGGAGACCACGCGCGGTTCGCTGGCCGCCTGGATCGCCGATCCGCAAACGCTAAAGCCCGGAAACAACATGCCGATGGTGCCGCTGACCAGCTTCGAGCTCCAGGATATCTCCGCCTATATGGAGAGCCTGAAATGACCCGCTCGAAGGATGGTGAGCTCAGGGACACGGCATTGAGCGACAGGGAGCTCAAGCGCGCCCTCGCCGTGACCTGGTCAGCGCCGCCGGGCCTGTGGGGCGCACTGTCGACGGTCGATCACAAGGTGATCGGCCGGCGCTATGTGGCGACAGCTTTTGTCTTCCTGGCGCTTGGAGGGGTGCTGTCGATGCTGATGCGGCTGCAGCTGGCACAGCCTGAAGCGAGGTTCATCGGCCCGGACCGCTACAACCAGATCTTCACCATGCACGGATCGAACATGATGTTCCTGTTCGCCGTCCCTGTCATGCAGGCGATGGCCATCTATTTCGTGCCGTTGATGGTGGGCACTCGCAACATCGCATTCCCGCGCCTCAACGCTTTTTCTTACTGGATCTACCTCGCCGGCGGCTTGCTGTTGTGGATAGCCTTCGTCGTCGACACCGGCCCGGACGTCGGATGGTTTGCCTACGTACCCCTGTCGGGACCGCAATATGGCGCCGGGAAGCGCGCCGATGTCTGGGCACAGATGATCACCTTCACCGAGGTCTCCGCGCTCGCCATCGCCGTTGAAATCGTCGTGACCGTGTTCAAGCAGCGCGCGCCGGGAATGTCGCTGGACAGGCTCCCGCTGTTCGTCTGGTCTATGGTGGTGACATCGTTTCTTGTCATCATGGCCATGCCGGCGATCATGATCGCAAGCACCAGCCTTATCCTCGATCGGCTTGTCGGCACACATTTCTTCAATCCTGCCGAAGGCGGCGACGCGTTGCTATGGCAGCATCTGTTCTGGTTCTTCGGTCACCCCGAGGTCTACATCATCTTCCTGCCGGCGGTGGGCATGGTATCGACCATTGTCGCAACGTTCACGGGCCGTCCTGTGTTTGGCTATCTGGCCACGGTGATGGCTTTGATCGCGACGGGTATCCTGGCCTTCGGCCTATGGGTGCATCATATGTTCGTCGCCGGCCTGCCACGGCTGGGAGAAAGTTTTTTTACCGCATCCAGCATGGCTATCGCCGTTCCGGCGGGGCTGCAGATATTCTGCTGGCTCGCCACGATCTGGGCCGGCAGGCCGGTGTTCAAGACACCGTTTCTGTTTGTTATCGGGTTCATGGTGATTTTCGTCATTGGCGGCCTGACCGGTGTCATGGTGGCATCGGTTCCGTTCGACACCCAAGTCCACGACACCTATTTCGTTGTCGCCCATTTTCATTATGTCCTGGTCGGCGGTGCGGTTTTTCCGCTGCTTGGCGCGATCTACTACTGGTTCCCGAAGCTGACGGGCCGCACGATGAGCGAACCCTTCGGCCGCTGGGTGTTCGGCCTGATCTTTGTCGGCTTCAACCTGACCTTTTTCCCAATGCATATTCTTGGGCTGCAGGGCATGCCACGTCGAATCTATACCTACCAGCCCGAGATGCCTTGGTCTGGGCTCAACATGTTCATCAGCCTCAGCGCGATTATCCTCGCCGCTGGTTTCCTCTTGTTTTTCATCGATGCCATTCGTAGCGCAAGGTCAGGCGCCGTCGCGACAGCAAACCCCTGGGGCGCCTCGACGCTTGAATGGGCGACGGCGTCGCCGCCGCCACCTTACAATTTTGCCCGGCTGCCCGTCGTCGACAGCCGCGAACCGCTGTGGACTGAACCCGCAGAGCTACGCGTCGCTGCCGGGCTGGGAGTCGACCGTCGAGAGCTGTTGATCACGAGCGTCGCCGAAGCCGTTCCGGAGGCCCGAGAGTCGTCGGTCGGCAATTCGATCTGGCCGCTCTTGGCGGCCCTCGCCACCACCGTAGCGCTGGTCTGGTCCATATTCAGCCCGTGGGCGGTCGTCTGGGGTTCCATTCCCGTCGCGGTCTCACTCATTGGCTGGTTCTGGCCAAAGGGCGTGCCGGAGGACGAGTCATGAAAGCAAACACCGTCCTTGACCTAACGAAGCTTCCCGCGCACGGCCTTGGCACTGTAAGCCCGTCATGGTGGGGAACGCTCGCCTTCATGCTCATCGAAGGGACAGGCTTTGCTCTCACGATCGTGATCTATCTTTACCTGATGAGCCTGGCGCCGCGATGGCCTTTGGGCACAACGCCGCCAGATCTGCTCGCCGGTACAACGCTGACAGTCCTTTTGCTGGCGAGTCTCGTTCCCAACATCCTGGTGGGACGCTGGGCGCGCGGACAGGATTTGCGAAAGGTCCGCCTCGGCTTGATCGTCATGGCCGCGCTCGGCATAGCTCCGCTGATCCTGCGTGCCTTCGAGTTTCCGGCGATGCATATCAAGTGGGATCAAAATGCCTACGGCTCAATTGTATGGTTCATGCTGGGTCTTCACACCACCCACATTTTGACCGACGTGATCGAGACGTTGGTTCTGACGTGCCTGATGTTTTCCCGGCATGGCGACACACCGCGCCGTTTCGGCGACGTCACCGACAATGCGATGTACTGGAACTTCGTGGTTGCAACGTGGTTGCCTATGTACGCCTGCCTTTACTGGATACCACGGCTTTGAGAACAAGATGGCTGCAATGGATCGGACTTGGTGTCGCGCCGCTTGCCTGGGCGCTCAGCACCGAGCTTAGCCAGATCACACCCTATATTGACTGCCGACAGAATATTCCCTGGAGCGCCGTGTTCTGTGGCGCCACCCTTTTTGTTTCGGTCGCCGGCATTGCTGCAGCACGCGCGGTGTCCCCGGGCCGGGTTCAGACCAAGCGCTTTGTCGTTGATGTGGGATTTCTGATCGCGTTGGCTTTTGTCTTTGCGCTGTTGTTGCAGGAGGCGGCCACGATGCTGCTGGATGCATGCCAACGCTGATCTGCGCCCTGCTCATGGCTGGGCCGGCAATGGCGCATGTTGACGACGATCATGGCCTGGAGCCTGCATGGACGTTCGATCCATGGATTGCAGTGCCGCTTGGGACGCTGGCTGTTCTGTATTGCGTGGGGATGGGCAGGCTGGCTCGGCGCAGCAGACGACCAGGCGGCATGCGCGAAGGCATTTGCCTTTACAGCGCCGGAATCCTGACGCTGGGGGGCGCGCTGCTGTGGCCGCTTCACGAGCTTGGCAAACACCTTTTTACATTTCATATGATCGAGCACGAGATCGTCATGGCTGTGTCGGCGCCCTTGATCGTGCTGGCCCGGCCGATTGGCATCCTGCTGTGGGGACTGCCCGGCACGGCCCGTCAGGTCGCGGGATTGCTGATGCGCGCGCCTTCGATGCGCAGGCTGTGGGACGGGTGCACGGGTGCGACGAGCGCAACCATCCTCCATGGTGTAGCGATCTGGGCATGGCACGTGCCCATTCTGTTCGACGCCGCGGTGACAATTCCTGCGCTGCATCGTTTGCAGCATCTCAGTTTCCTCGTCACGGCAATATTGTTCTGGTGGGCACTTGTTTGGCGAAGTGATTATGGTTCGTCAGCCTGGCATCTGTTTTTGACAATGGTCCACACAAGCATTCTTGGCGCGTTGATGGCGCTTGCTCCCCGCGTTTTGTACAGCGCGCAGACACAAACCGCGATGGCTTGGGGCTTGACGCCGCTGGAAGACCAACAACTGGCAGGCATGATCATGTGGGTTCCTGCTGGCACCATCTATGCATCTGCGGCACTAACGATGCTGGCGCTTTGGATCAGAGGCTCGAGCGGCAGAAAGGCGCAGAATGGCTAATCGGCTCGCATCGGCCCCCGGTCGGGTCGCCTTGACGATGGTGCTCGTTGTCGGAGCCTCCGCCGCGTTCGTCACGGCCAGTGTCGTACGTGACAAGCATACCAAGGCCGCCACTGCCAGGATGATGACCGGAGGCGATCCAGACCGGGCGCCGGCGATCTTTCGCCGTTATGGCTGCTCCGGATGTCACACAATCTCCGGCATTCCCGGGGCGGACGGTCAGGCTGGCGCGCCACTAACGGAACTGTCGAAGCGCGTCTATATCGCTGGTGTCCTAGAAAACCGTCCCGACAATCTGGTCGCCTGGATCGTTTCGCCGCGCAGCTTCTCCCCGCAGACGGCGATGCCGCAATCCGGGATTTCCGAACAGGAAGCCAGAGATCTTGCAGCTTACCTCTATGCCCAGTGAGGTTATGGGTTTGGGGTGTCGACCGGTGCAAGCTCTTTGATGTAGCGCGCGATCGCCTGGCGATCGCTGTCAGGCAGCACGGCGGTATTTGTCACCACGTCGGCCATGGACGACCCCACTCGACCGTGGCTGGGCGTCTCTCCGGTCCTTAACATCATCGCAATGTCGGTCTCTGTCCACGCGCCCAATCGTTCTCGCGTAATATTGGGCACGAAGCCGGTGCCCTGCGGGTCGATGCCGCCGGCAAACACCGTATCGGACCGGATTGCTCCGAACGCATTACGGCTGGAATGGCACTCCGCGCAATGGGAAACGGTCTCGACGAGGTAGGCGCCGCGATCAAGCACGGTTTTGCCGTCAACATTCGCGACCGACCGGCCCTGCCGAAAAAACAGCAGCTTCCAAAACCCGACGGATCGACGAACGCCGAACAGGATTGCGGGGTCGTGCGCCGGCGCGCGTCCAGACACTTTTGGGAGTGTCATGAGATAGGCGTAGAGATCGTTGATATCAGCGCCGGTCATGCCGGTGAAGCTGGTGTAGGGAAAAGACGGGTAATAGTGTGCACGCTTGGGAGAAACCCCGCCGATCAGGGCATTTGCAAGATCGGCAGCGCTCCACCTGCCTATGCCATCAACCGGATCCGGCGAGATGTTAGGGGGCCGAAAGGTGCCGAATGGCGAGGCGAGCGCCATACCGCCTCCAAGTTTCAGTCGATCGGATTGTCCGGGGGTCGCGTGGCAGGAGGCGCAATCTCCCGCCGCGAAGACCAGCTTGCCGCGCACCACGTCGCCCCTCCCTCCAAATTGCGGATCGTCTTGGGAGAATGGCGGATCAGCCGAAGTCATGAAAAAAGTGGCTGTCGCAGCAGCCACTGCGGTCAGAAGGATGGCGACAGAAAACTTGTATACAATCCGCCCCATGACACCCTTAAGGGCTGTGCGAAGCTTGACGTGTGTATAGAGTCAGGCGACTCCCTTGCCGCCGGTGACGCCATAAACTTCGCCATTGATGAAACTGGCTTCCTGCGAGGCCAGCAGCACATAGACCGGCGCGAGTTCGACCGGCTGTCCGGGACGGCCGAAATCGCTGTCTTTGCCGAACTGCTGGACCTTCTCATCGGGCTGGCCGCCGCTTGGCTGCAGCGCAGTCCAGACGGGGCCGGGGGCGACCACATTGACCCGGATACCCCGCTTGATCAATTGCTTGGCGAGCGCCTTGCTGTAAGCGACGATGCCGGCTTTGGTGGTGGCATAGTCGAGCAGAATTGCTGAAGGCTGGTAGGCCTGGATTGACGCCGTGGTGATGATGGATGCGCCTGCCTGCAAGTGTGGCACGGCTGCTTGCGCGATCCAGTGAAGAGCGTAAAGGTTGGTCTTCATCGTCTTGTCGAAGTCGTCTGTCGTCAACTCTTCGATTTTCTCGCGATATTGCTGCCTTCCGGCATTGATCACAAGGATGTCCAGGCCACCGAGGGCGGAGACCGCCTTCTCCACCAAATCACGACACCAGGGCTCATCCCTGACATCGCCAGGCAGCGCCATCGCTTTCCTCCCGGCGGCTTCGATGACTGCGATGACGTCCTTGGCGTCCACCTCCTCTTCGGGGAGATAAGAGATGGCGACATCGGCCCCTTCCCTCGCAAAGGCGATGGCCACGGCGCGCCCTATCCCGGAATCGCCTCCTGTCACCAGCGCCTTGCGACCTGCGAGCTTCGCAGAGCCGCGATAGCTTTTCTCGCCGTGGTCGGGGATGGGATCCATCTTTTTGGCGAGGCCCGGCATGATCTGCGGCTGCTTTGGAAAGGGCGGCGCGGGATACTCCTTGCGGGGATCTCGAAGTAAGACACGATCACTCACGGTTAAGCCTCCATTGCCACGCTGCCGTTGCCGCAACGCGGAGAACAACCCTTTGTTCCGCTGGAGAGCTGGCTAGCCAAGACAGGCACAAAGCCGCACGGCAGATTTCTCCAGCACAGCTGGCGTTGGTTGACGTCCGGCCGCGCGTCAAGCTGAAATAGTTGACCGTCGACCTTGCCGGATGTGGCGACGGTCGGTCGAGACCGCATGCCGGTTTTATGTCAGGCAGCTCCACAGACATGTTGCTGTTTCGGCCGGAACCCGCAGTCCACTTCCGAGTTAACCAACACCCAAACCGGGTAATCCAAACCAAGGAGACGGGAAATGGCAGCTACCAAGAAAACCAGCACCAAGGGCCTTGAGGATTTGTTCCTCGATGGACTGAAAGACATGTATTACGCCGAGAAGAAAATTCTCAAAGCGCTGCCGAAAATGGCCAAGGGCGCCGAAGACCAGCAGGTTTCTGCAGCCTTCGAAAAGCACCTCGCTGAAACCGAGGATCAGGTCGAGCGACTTGAAGAAGTTTTTGACATCCTGGGCGTTGCCGCCCGCGGCAAGACGTGTCCCGCCATCGACGGCATTCTCGAGGAGGGGTCCGAAATTCTCGACGAATACAAGGGGTCCAAACCGCTGGACGCCGGCTTGGTCGCGGCGGCGCAGGCGGTCGAGCACTACGAGATAGCTCGGTACGGCACCCTGATCGCATGGGCTACGTCGCTCGGGCGCGACGATATCGTCGAGCTTCTGAATGCCACTCTTGCGGAAGAAAAAGCAACCGACGACGCGCTCACTTCACTGGGTGAATCCGGCGTGAACGACAAGGCGGTCGAAAAGCAAGCCGCGTGATCGCCATGCCCTGAATGGGCCCCGGTGTCGCCACCGGGGCCATTCATGCGGGGAGCAGGTCTTGACCGGGCGGATTAGAGCCGCATCTGGAGCCCTTCCAAAAAAAGTGAGCCTCCACCTTTAGGGCGAAGTGCAGATCGCTATGAGAGACGGCGCTGACCTACGGAAACTGGCTGTCGGAGATTCTTGATGCCGGAACCGCCCGCTGGTCTTGAGCCGCTGCCTGTGGCCTTAGCCAAGACGACGATGGAACCAAGCTTGGTCCTAGGCGTTCGATAGGCTTGCGCCACGATGTAGCGCCTTGGGGAATGTCGCGACATGGTTCAATTCGTTGCGCAAAAGAACGGGCTCCGTTCCAGGCAAGAGCCGGCCGTCGACTATGAAGACTTCTTCGAAAACGGTGGCATCGGTTTGCATATGGTAGATACCGACGGTCGTATCCTCCATGTCAACAATGCCGAATTGAAACTTCTGGGATATACGGCCGCTGACTATATCGGTCATGACATATCGGACTTTCACACCGACCAACATGTCATCCGCGACATTCTCTTGCGCCTCAAGCAAGGGGAAAGCATCCAGAGATATCCCGCCAGAATGCGCGCTCGCGACGGCTCGATCCGGGATGTGGAAATCAGCTCGAGTGGTCAGTTTGAAGATGGCCAGTTCGTTCAAAGTCGCTGCTTTACTGTCGATGTCACCACGCTCAAGACTGCCGAGCGCGCAATCGGCCAACGAGAGGCTCGCTTCCACCAGACGCTCGAGGCATTGCCGGTAGCAGTGTACACCACCGATGCCGCCGGCAAGATCACCTACTTTAATCGGAAAGCGGCGGAACTCGCTAGTCGAGAGCCTAAGATCGGCGAAGATGAATGGTGGGTTGCGTTTCGCCTGTTCACCGCCGAAGGACAGGAACTGCCCCACAATGTCTCCCCTATGGCGATCACGCTCAACGAGAATCGCCCCGTCCGCAACATCGAAGCCGTTGCCCAACGCCCGGACGGGACTTTCTTCCCATTTTTGCCGTTTCCAACTCCACTGAGAGATGACGACGGCAATTTGGTCGGGGCCGTCAATGTGCTTTTGGATCTCTCGGATCGCAAACGAGGCGAGGACGCTGTCCAGCATCTGTCCGCAATCGTCGAATCCTCATTCGACGCGATTGTGAGCAAGGATCTGAATGGCACCATCAAGAGTTGGAACCAGGGTGCCGAGCGGCTCTTTGGTTTTGATGCTGCCGAGGCCATCGGGCAACACATCAGCATGCTTATTCCTCTCGACCGTCAAGAGGAAGAACCTCGGATCATCGAGCGCATCCGTCGTGGCGAGCGCATCGAAAGCTACGAAACAAGCCGCCTGAAAAAAAACGGTGACAAGGTCCCCGTATCGCTGACGATTTCGCCGGTTCGTAACGCCGCCGGACGCATCGTCGGCGCTTCCAAAATCGCGCGGGACATTACAGCGACCAAGGAAAGCGAACATCGCATACACACGCTCATACGCGAGGTCAATCACCGCGTGAAAAACCAGTACTCGGTGATCCTGTCGATGATCCGGGAGACCAACAAGCGCTCGGACAGTCCTGACCAGTTCGAAAGACAGGTGCGGGAGCGCATCATGGCGCTGTCGAGATCGCACGACCTGTTGGTGTCGGCCGACTGGAAGGGGGCCACGATTGGGGAGCTCGTACTGGCCCAGGCCAAACCCTTTGACCGGGAAGATGCAATCACCATGGCAGGCCCCGCCATAACGCTCAGCCCCAATGCCGTCCAATACCTGGGCATTGCTTTCCATGAACTATGCACGAACTCGGCCAAGTATGGTGTAATGTCAGGTCAACAGGGCATCATCGCCGTGACCTGGGGCGTAGCGGTGGATCAAGGCGTGCAAACCTTCAAGTTGGTGTGGGCAGAGCGGGACGGCCCCCAGATCAAGTCGATCACAAAAAGCGGTTTTGGGAGTGTCGTGCTGAACCGCGTCGCACCGCAGGCAATGAGTGGAACCGGCGAACTGAAGCACGGCTCCAATGACATTGTCTGGACGCTCGAGGCGCCGATTAAGTTCGTCGAGGCCTCACTGTTCGATGATCACGGTGGGGACCATCATTCTGCAGCGAAGGCGCCTCACTAGCCCGGATTGAAGTATCCGACAGCCATTTCCTCTGATGGAGACTGGTGGACGTCAGATTGGGCGGTTGTGGAACACAAGCCGCCGGTCGACATTGCATTGGGGACAGGAGGTCATCATGCCCAGGTTTCGTTTCGAGACGATTGGATTCGACCAGACCACGACAGTCGAGGAAGAACTGGCAGGTGTGGATGTTGTCAGCCCCAGGGCAATCGAGCGAGCCCACGCTGCCCTGATGGCAGGCGCTTCTACGGGCGTTGACCACTCCGGCTCGATCACCAGGGTCTATAATGAAGCCGGATATCTGGTCGCCACCGTCAAATTTTCCGATGTGATTGGCGACAAACCAGAGCTATCACCGCAATCATCTCGGATGGCGACAGAGGAGCCGGGCGTGATGCGCTCTGGATGACGAGGCCGCTCTTACCACGGCGGAGCGCCGATGATCCAAGCAAGCTCAGCGTCGCTTTAGATCGCGGGTCCGCTTTCTACGCTCACCACTTCTCGCATTTCGTCGAGCAACCCTGAGTTCGGCAAGCGTTGGCTGCCACCAGCCTCTGGATAGTTCGCTTGAGCGGGCGGCACGACGGGCAGGCCATGTCTCGATGAGTTCCGCCAGCGTCGCTGAGCGCCAGGATGCCCAGATGTAATCTCGGGCCGCGCTCATATGCGGATAGACGACGGAGAATTTGGACGGTTCCACCAGTTCTCCAGATACTCCCGTAAAGATGACAACACCGTATTGCTCGGTGGCAACGGCGCGCCCGACGGACGGCAGGTCTTCGGCCAACACAGGATAGCGACGGCGGCGGCGTTCGGCAGTCCGCAACCGATCGGATTTTCCCGCCTCGGAATCCCGCTCCGCCTCTCGTCGTCGCCTCCTTGCCTCAGGTTCAGCCCCTTGAGCGGCCTGTTCGATTTTCGACCAGCGGCGTCTCAGCTCTTCATAGGATCTGAATGGAACCCGCCACACGTGCAGCCCATCATCCCAACTGGCCCAGGGGATTTCGCGCAGTTCCTTCAAAACGCTCCTCGAATAGGGCGTCCGAATGCGCAGGTCGTTCGCCACCTCGAGATATGGGCTTGAGATAGGATCGAAGGCGAAGGCGTCGCGCCCTTTGTTGTCTGCGTAGATAGCGACCAGTTCAGCTTCATGCGCAAGCCAACGATCAACCCGCCGCGCCGCTGTCTTGCCCGGGACAAACCAGCTCTTACGCTCATCGCTCCACCTTGCTCGCGGAAAAACCTGGCGAAACCGCTCAATCGTCATTCTGTCATAAGGAAACGTGACGACGGCACCCGAGATGTCCTGCACCGGCGGCTCAGCAAGATCATCGTCAGATTCTTCCACCTCACGGCCTCCGGGTCAGCGCACCGATAACGGCCGAGCCTGCTTCCGATGTTACCCTTGCGCGCCGGAGTCGGACCCTTGGCCTTCAGTCCTGATACTCCGGCACCTAAAGCTGTGACTCGATCGGAAGCCAGCGAACTAGGGCCGCCAGGATGCGGCGGGAAATCCCGGCTTCGGGCTCGTGAGTATAGTTATCCAGCCTGCCTTCATCGCATCCATGCCAGCGCAGCACATTGTTTTTCAGTTCGAGCCGATAGCTCGCTTCCGCTGATATCTCCAATTGGAACCGGCGATGCAGTTCAGCAACCAGTTTCTCATCCTCGAAAAGCACGCCCATTTCCGCGTTCAAAGACACAGACCGTGGATCGAAATTAAAGGAGCCGACGAAGCCGGTCTTGTTGTCAACGCTGAACGCCTTCGTGTGCAGACTGGCACCCTTGGAGCCGAATATTGAGATCGTCGGCCGTCGGCTGAAAGGCTGAAGCTCGAATATCCGGACGCCGTTCCGCAGCAACCGCTTGCGATAGTTTGCATAGGCACCATGGACCGCGGCGACATCCGTGGCTGCCAGGGAATTGGTCAAAACCGTGACCGCCACCCCGCTGCTGACAAGATCGGACAAGAGTGCGGAACCCCGTTTGCCCGGGATGAAATAGGGAGAGACAATTTCCAGGCGACTGCGCGCCGACTGAATGATGGGAAGAAGCTCCTTCGTCAGCCAACTGCGACGTCTCCAGCCACGAACCTTTTCTGGCGGGTCGGAGATCACTCGAACGCGTTCTACCCAATGGACCTCGTTGCTGGCTGCGACGAACTCTGCGATGGACCCTCGATCTCCGATCCCGCCCAAAAGCTTTATCGCCGTTTCCACATCGCTCTCCTCAACGAAATGGGCATGCGTGCTCTGCGCGGCCGAGCCGAGCGCACCAATTGGCCTTGCTTCCTGGCAGGCCCAGAAAGTCTCGAATATTTCAGAGGTTTGCTGCACGGCGGGACCGAGGAGCAGCACGTCGAGATCACGGAAATTGGTTTCTGCCGCATCAAAATAGGCGTCGCCAATATTGCGCCCACCGACAATGGCGACGTTGTCGTCGGCGATCCACGCCTTGTTGTGCATCCTTCGCGTCAATGCGAGAAGTCGTAGCAGAACTTCCACACTGCGCACGATGCCGCGCGCTCTAACGCCGCTCGGGTTGAACAGTTTCAGCTCGATGTTCGGATGACTGCTCAGCGCCAGATAGGCTGAATCGTTCTTGCGCGGATTGACATCATCAAGGAGCATCCGCACACGCACGCCCCGCTGAGCGGCTCGGAACACTTCCTGCAGGAGCAGGCGGCCGGTGCGGTCGTCATGCCAAAGATAGTACATGAGGTCGAGCGTGCGAACAGCACTTCTTGCCGCCAGAACCCGCGCGGCAAAGGCATCATAATTGTCCGAGATCAGCAGCAAGCCGCTCCTGCCCGCTTTGACATAGTCGCCGGCTGTTCGCGCGATGGAGACGTCCATGAATTGTTGCCTTCGGTCGGCGCTCTTCGACTAAAATCTTAGCAAGAACCTTTCAGACGTAATCTGGTTGCATGCGTGCTGTTACGCGCGCCCGGGCCTACGCGAATGCCAGTCGTCGGGGCACCCAAACGAATTCAGTGGCCCTTCAGGACACCTCGATCATCTTGCGCACCCGCTTTTGCCGGCGTGGCGGCTGAGGTTCCTTCGACACCGGGTCGGGAGGAAGCCGTGCTGCCGATGCCTCCAGAAACTGGCGCTGCGCCTTAAGCCGCGCGGTCTTGGCCTCCCTGGCTCGCCGCTCGGCGTCGAGCACCAGCCTGCATTCTCGATCGGCCCTCTCAATCTTTTCTCTGTCAACACGTCGTGCGGTCAAAGCGACCTCCTTTGATCTGACGGCAAAAAAATTGCTGACTGGAGAAAATGTTCCCAACAAATAAGTTGAAACACGCCCTGGAAGATGTGGCGTATTGCGTCGCGGACAGCAGACCTAGTGTCCAGAGCGATGAGCCAGTGGGTGAAGGGCACCTCCGCCGTACCGCGGATTTCCTTCTCGCTGTCGGAGATCTCGACGCTGGGCCAGCGCCCACCATTGGCAGAGGACCTACTCAGAGCCGGCAATCCTCCGTCGAAGCCACGGAAGACATCGTCGAAGAGGCGGTTCACCTCCCGGTGCAGCGACAGGAATCCTTCGTCCGTGGCCGCTTAGGCCCAAGCTCCGACGCCGGCTGCCGTCGTCAGCATCCCCAAGAGAAACCACGGAAAAAACATTGCCCAATCCCCTTCCCCTGAGGGGATGATTAGAACCCGCCGGGCGAAGACCCTCAAACCCGGCGATCCTACAAACCTGATCAGAGTACGCGATCAGGACCGGGGTGAGCCGGCAAACCTGCGCTGCAAGATTGATGCCGACACTCCCGAAATGGCAGAGGCACACGTCGTCGCGTCAATCAGAGATTGGTTCGCAGAGCGCTCTGGGTGGTCATTGATCCCGCCCCTTCAATATTCTGGCTCCCGCAGCAACGAGGCGCGATCGGTGCTGATCATTGTTGACGAGGTCCCGAGCCTGGGCTTCTGTGATGCCTGTTTCCCGCGCGAGGAACCGGACAAGAAAATCCTCTTGTCCCTCCCTATCCCCGCGGTCGCGCCGTTTCTCATCGCCGATGTAGGATGACTTGAGATGCTCAACTGAGTGGGGCAATGGAGCATCGTCCTTTACATACAGATTTCACATTCAGACCAGCTTCCTTGGCTGCCGTCAGAAAGGCACGCCGAGCATTCTCCACGTGTTCGGCTATACTCAGAAGGCCCGTGCAAGCCTGAAGTGCAGCCTGGAATCTTGGCCCGCGCGATTCCGGCCAGCGCTCCATCATAAATATGGCGGCCTCGGATGCGCTGCTCAAAGCGCGAAACTCACCCGTTATTTCCGTTTCAACGATGATCGGAACTGCGAAAAACGCGTCCTGCATGATTACCCCCCTGGTAACACTAGGACCGAACGGCGGAGCAGTGGTTTCGTTCCGGCAGTCGCCAGAAAAGCTCATCGGACCGTGCGTCAACAAGCGTGTAGACGGATCGTCGGGCGATCGATAAACACATCCAATGGACAACAAGCGGCTCGACCACAAACTGGACTGTAAGGCGTGCGGCACGATCCAGATGGACATCCCGGATGGTGCTGAAGAGCACACGCTGATTCATTGCAGTAAGTGCGGTGGCTACTTCGGAGAATGGGGAGCACTGCAGGACGATTTTTACGCCTAGACACGCGGCACTGAAGCCTTTGATCTGAACAACGGCAACATCACCAAGAATTAAAGCCGGAGGTGAGGCCCTGTTCGTCGGCGGCATTCATGGCTTGGTCGCTTCTTAGGGGTTTTCGGCCCAGGGGCAGCCTTGAAAGCGTAATCAGTTCCGACCATCGACCATGCCGGCCAAAAAATTGGCGATGATCCGAGAGGCCAGTCGGTCCGCGACTTAAGATGTTCGAACACCCGCCCCCAGCAACTCGCAACCTAAATCCAGTTCCCTTTAAATTGTACGATTTCGTACCCGAGCCCGT
Source organism: Mesorhizobium neociceri (assembly GCF_013520985.1). Classification (GTDB taxonomy): domain Bacteria; phylum Pseudomonadota; class Alphaproteobacteria; order Rhizobiales; family Rhizobiaceae; genus Mesorhizobium; species Mesorhizobium neociceri. The sequence continues at coordinate 46,928 of NZ_JACDTY010000027.1, forward strand.
AACCTATTGCTCGCGGTCCGCCTTAGGCGGATATTTGACCATCGCTTGCCGGGCGCAAGCGGCTAGGAGATGATGCATGTGCTCTTGCCCCAACCGGGAGCGGAGAGCATGGCTCAGCTTCAGCAATCGGTTGTTCGCAATCGCCTGCTGGCATCTCTGTCGCCTGACGACTTTGCGCTGGTGCAGCCGCACCTGGAAACCATCACATTTGAGTTGCGGGCACATCTGTTCAGAGCAGATCAAAGGATCAGTCATGTCACTTTCCCCGAACGTGGGATTGCCTCGATCGTCGCCGACACTGCGGAAGGACGGTTCGAGGTCGGCATGGTTGGATCGGAGGGCCTGGTGGGTACAGCTCTCTTGCTCGGCGTCGACCGTACACCCCACACCTGCATGGTACAGGCCACGGGCGAAGCACTCCGCATCGGGGGCCGGCGAGCTACAGGCCGCGATGGAGCATAGCCCCACTTTGCGTGCTCTGCTTCTTCGCTTCGTGCACACCTTCCTCGTACAGGTCAGCCAGACGGCCTATGCCAATGCCGGCTACTCCGTTGAGGAGCGGCTGGCGCGCTGGCTGCTGATGACGCATGACCGGCTGGACCACGACGACATGCCGATCACGCATGAGTTCATGAGCATCATGCTGGGCTCGCGTCGTCCAGGCGTCACAATCGCGGTGCAGACGCTGGAGGGCACCGGTGCGATCAGGGCTACGCGCGGTAACATCACGTTGAGGGATCGCCAGAAGCTGGAACAGATTGCCGGCCAGTCCTACGGCTTCGCCGAGAAGGAATACTCCAACGTGTTCCAATCCCGATCAAGCGAGGCGGATGAGGTGGACGTGCGCTACTTCATGAATATTCGCTGCTGCGGCCGACTGATACCCGATCCAGAAGGCGACGAAGTTTCAGACGAAGAGGCGGTGCACGGCCATGCGCTCGCCACTGCGCGGGATTTAGTATTCGGCACCCGCATGGACACAATCCGCAGCTGGGGCTATTTGCCTTCGGTAGTATCCGTAGGCTGACTCCTCGCTTTCATGGAACCGGATCGAACGGCCTGCATTCTTCCCTGGAGGAGGAGCGCAGGATGAAAGCCTTGTTGGGGATAGTCAGTGGCTTTGCGCTGACGCTCGCCGTCTTCGGTAGCGGCCTGGCCTTTGCCGCCTGGATTCTCGCTGCCAAGCCCGTGCGGCAGGCAACACCCAGCATCAGTGTCGTAGATCTGTGGACTAGAGACGCACGGCCTGTAAAGAGGGCGTCGCAGTCCTTCGAGCGCATTCCGGCCGCTGAGGTACCCGAGGCCTCCGCGATGGCGAAAGGGGCAATCGACCCAATCACGACGTCCGCCGTTCAGCCCTCGACAGGCGATTCTCAGCCCTCAACAGGCGATTCAACGACCGAGTTGCCGGCCGCTCATGTCGGATGGTGCGCGAGTCGGTACCGGTCCTATAATCCAGAGGACAACAGCTATCGGTCCTACGCAGGGCGGCAGCGACAGTGCCGGTCGCCCTACCTCGACGTCGCTAGCGAGCAGCTGACGAATGCCGACTTTGTTGATACAAGCTACTCTTCGATGGATGGAAACGCCTCAACGGACGACGTCCGCCCCCAGCTTTCGGTTGACCATGTCGACTATTGCTTCAGCCGGTACCGCTCCTATCGGCCGGAGGACAACACGTATCAACCCTATTCGGGTGGCCCACGCAGACAGTGCCAATAGGGGAATTGCCCCTAATAGAGCTTCCGCCGATTTCATAGGAACTTCGACGTCGAAAGGGTTGAGACCAGTGACGGCGGAGCATTTGTTTGTCCCTCAACAGCGATGTCGGGTCTCGTAACCCTAATTCGCCGTCACGCCCATCCATCCCAAATCACCATTACGTATGGATCATTCCGCTCTCCTTCGCGTTGAGAGAGAGAATTCACGGAGGGATCACCATGGGCGACGATCGGCACCAAAGAATTCAGCAGCGGGCATACGAGATTTGGGAGCATGAGGGCGGCATACATGGCGTTGACGAATGTCAATGGCATCAAGCCGAAGCCGAAGTTGACCGCGAGGACCAGATGCAGAGAGGCTTGCCTGCCACAGACCCGAGTGCCGTTGGAGCGACCGTGCTATCAGCCAAGACGAGAAAGCCGCGGCGCGATAAGACTGCCAGTTCCGACGTCATGACGGTAGAAGCGCTGGCGATGCGTACCGGCATTACGGGCGACCAGGCCCAAGACCTGATTGATAGGTTGGGCAACGACCCGTGAGGCGATCGAGGAAGCAGCCCGGAGTTTGGCAACCGGACAACAGAATTTCAGCAAATAGGAAATGGCTGTGCTGTCGGCTAATCTAATGCAAATATCCCAAAAGCCACAGAATGATGATAATTGGGATCGGGATTCCGAGGAGCCAGAGTAGTCCGCCTCTTAGCATGATTTCCTCCCTTTGGTTGGCTGGAGGTGGAAACGCTCCTCGATGGGCTTAGTTCCCGCGCGGCGGTCCTGACTAACCGCCCGGCCGGCGCTGATCAGGCAAATCTCCCGTCTGCAGCACCGGCCACATTTTCCGGCCATCATCGCCGCTGCCGCCAGTGCATCGATCCTTATTTTAGTAATCTCTAAATTTCTCAACGATTTGAACGCCAGAGTTAACGCAGCCCGTGCAAAATTGATGGCGACGTTTGTTCTGCGTGGGGTTGGATATGCGAGCCCGGATTATAGTTAGGAACTCGAAGGCTACGGAAGCCTTGGAACTGCGCGTGAAAATCGCATCCTTGGAAGAGGAGCAGAGGCGAAGAGTGGCGAGCTCGGCTGGTATGTTAAAGCTGGCGCAAGTCGGCCAAGAATTAAAGTGGCTTCGGTTTCGTCTGGCCATTCTGGAAGACTGTGTGGCGGCGCTTTCAGCCGAACAAAAATTGCGCCACTAGGTCTGTCCTGCGCAGCCGCCTACGGCTTGGTAGCGCCTAGCGCCCAAGCACCCGCCGCCCCATTCACGGCAGCGGCGGGTTTCGCCCCTAGGGATTATCGGGACTTGCCGGAGCATTGGAAATTCCCCTGCCGCAACGGAAGTTATCAGCATCGATGTTCGGTGACTCTTGCGTGGGCGAAGCATGCGCGCGATGATGGCCGCGCTCAGCGCCTACGCGCTGTTGCTCTGAAAAAAAGCCCGCTGCCGGCAAGCAGCGGGCCTTGTACACAGGATGGCCGGTAGCCAATGGGGGACAAGAGCGCGGCCAGCCCAACAAACGGCCATTGGCCGCTATTGGTTCCACCCTCGCATCGGATGGTTATTTTCGTACAAACTTCGTTGCATCTTTAAGCCCGCGCCTCTCTCTTGCGGACAAGAAGCGCGGGCCGATCGGAGGCCCGATCTTCAGCAAGCGATGGAGGGCACCACCTGCCGCACCACCACCTTTAGAGGCGGCTAATGTTACGTCAAGCCGGCGGTTCATCACTTCGCCTGAAGGTCGGTTTCCAATCGAGGTTGCGAGCCCTGTTAAGGCCCTCATAGTCGGGAATGCAGGTGAAGAACACGGGCCGGCGATCGCGGCCGGCGGCCTTGCACGTCGAGCAAGCGAAGAGCCCGACCAGATCCCAATGCATGGAACCATGATGCGGTCCCAGCCGCTCAATCAATGCCTGGATATCGAGCTTGGTCGACTTGGCGCATATCGGATGCCCGCAATTCACATAGATCGATTCGCGGTCGGCCAGGGTATCGGCGAGGGTCTTTTGAGGCATGGCGATCTCCGTTGAAGGGGGTCGCCGCAACGGAGGATATATTTGTAATCTCGATGGCGATGGCAAGTGCCGGCTATTGCTTCTCCCGGAAATCAAGCAGCTTGGCATGGCGAAGCTTCTCCTCGCCCTTAAGGAATCGCACGCGGCCGACTAGACCAGGCTTCAGCCATTGTGCCTTGTCGCTCTTAAGCCCTTTCGGCGCCGGCCCGCCGATCTTTCCTTGCACGCGGTCCCATAAGCGCTGGCGCTTGTCCGCCTTGAAGGTGACGAAAGCGCCGCCGGCATAGCGGCCCATGTCGGCCATCAGCACCATGGCGGGCTTGCCGGCTTCGCGCTGCACGCCGATGATGTCCATTTCCCTTTCGGCATAGCACTTGATCTTGCGCCAGTTCATCGTTGGCCCGCTGCGATAGGCGCTGTTCCTGCGCTTTGAAACCATGCCTTCAAGCCCCGCCTGGTCTACCAGGTGATAGACAGCATCACCTGTGCCCGGCATCGCCTCGCTGAACTGGATGCGGCCGCCGGTCGGGATAAGCTCCTGAAGGATCTCACGACGATCCTCCACCGGCATATTTCGCAAGTCATGTCCATTCAGATGCAGGAGGTCGAATGCCACCAGGTATAGGTCACGTGACGGTCGGCGTCTGGTGACGGCTGATTGAAGCGCGTGGAAGTCTGAAAGGCCGGCTTCATTGGTGGTGATCGCCTCGCCGTCAATGATGAAGCTCTCCGCTTCGATCGCTTCTGCCTCACCGGCAAGCTGGATATAGCGGCCAGTCCAGTCATAACCGTTCTTGGTGATCAGCCGGATGCCGTCGTCATCCTTGATGACCTGGGTGCGGTAGCCATCGAATTTGATCTCATGAATCCAGTCACCGCCCATGGGTGGCGTGTCGACAAGTTCCGGCTCCATTGGCTTGATGAATTTCAGACGCATGCACTGACTCGCAGGACAGCGATTCAATTAGCGCATGCTTAATTAGTTCCGGAGAATTTTAACGAATCGTTGACCGCGCTGTCCCATTATAGGACGGCGCGGTCAACCCGACCGGACTGCGCAGGCGGCTCCGGCACCCAAGCGCCCGCTCGACTGTCGGAGCCGCCACCTTCACCTGATATACCAGCAATGGTTGAATCAACTGTTATCGCGCACGTTAGCAGTCGCTTAAATATTGTCGGAACTTTCTGTTCCATCCGCTGTTCTGATCGGCAGGAAGGAAATGACGATGACCGACGATAAGACCAAGCACGATTTCCGCGACCGCGACCGGGTAGCGGGGGATGAAGAATACGAGGTCGGCTACCTCGCCAGCAAATTCGAGCTCACCATTCCCGAAGTTCGGGAACTGATCAGGAAGCACGGCAACGACCGTGACACGCTGGAGCGTGAGGCGAAGGCCCTGGGCAACCGGTCGCGGTAGGCAACATGGCAGGAAACACGACGAATTCAGTCGTGAGAATGACGCGGCGGGGATTTGCAAATACCTATGACGAGAATTGCGGATCTTGGACCACCTAAGCCCGGCAAGCCGCACGAGCCGGGGAAGAATGGCCACGACCGCTTTCACGAGTGCCCAATCTGCGGCCAACAGGTCGACCGGCGCGACTTCCGCCAGGTGATGTGGCACGAGCAGCCGGATCACGAACCGCTGGAATTGGATCAATGAAATGGCCATGCCTAGCCGAAAATCAGCAACGATCCGACATCGGACGTTTGCCCCTATGAACTTACCCTCTTCATGGAAGAGCATGGGCTAAGCAGGATGCGGCCGCAGTGATCCTGCACCAACGGTCGCGTGCGCGTTGCGTATGCGGCGGAAGCTTTCCTGCGGTTCGCGAGGCGCCGCTGAAACCGCCGGCCCGAGCATCCGCGCGTGACAAGGACGCGGCTTAGGTGATGCGCAAGCTATCGGATCTTCCTCTTTGAACTGTACGATTTCGTACCCGACCCGTAACCTGTTGCTAGTGGCCCGCCTTAGGAGGATATTTGACCATCGCTTGCTGACTGTAAGGGCGCAAGCGGCTAGGAGATTACCGTGCTCTTGCCCCAACAGGGAGGGGAGAGCATGGCTCAGCTTCAGCAATCAGTTATTCGCAATCGTCTGCTGGCATCTCTGTCGCCTGATGACTTTGCGCTGGTGCAGCCGCACCTAGAAACCGTGACACTTGAGTTGCGCCAACATCTGTTTAGAGCAGATCAAAAGATCAGCCATGTCACTTTCCCCGAGCGTGGCATTGCCTCGATCGTCGCCGACACTGCGGAAGGACGGTTCGAGGTCGGCATGGTTGGATCGGAGGGCGTGGTGGGCACAGCTCTGGTGCTCGGCATTGACCGTACACCTCACACCTGCATGGTACAGGCTGAGGGCGAAGCACTCCGAATCGGGGCCGGCGAGTTACAGGCCGTGATGGAACAAAGCCCAACTTTGCGCGCTCTGCTTCTTCGCTTCGTGCACACCTTCATCGTACAGGTCAGCCAGACGGCCTATGCCAACGCCGGCTACTCCGTAGAGGAGCGACTGGCGCGCTGGCTGCTGATGACGCATGACCGGCTGGACCACGACGACATGCCGATCACGCATGAGTTCATGAGCATCATGCTGGGCTCGCGTCGTCCAGGCGTCACAATCGCGGTGCAGACGCTGGAGGGCACCGGTGCGATCAGGGCCACGCGCGGTAACATCACGCTGAGGGATCGCCAGAAGCTGGAACAGATTGCCGGCCAGTCCTACGGTTTCGCCGAGAAGGAATACTCCAACGTGTTCCAGTTCCCGATCAAGCGAGGCGGATGAGTAGACGTGCGCTACTTCATGAATATTCGCTACCGCGGGCGGCTGATATCCGACCCCGAAGGCGACGAACTTTCAAACGAAGAGGCCGTGCATGGCCATGCGCTTGCCACTGCGCGGGATCTTGTCTTCGGCGCCCGCATGGAGACAATCCGCAGTTGGTTCGATTGCAGTTTCGAGATCACCGATGAAGGCGGCAGAACCGTACTCGTAATGCCTTTCGACGAGGTAGTTCCAGCGTCTCAATTCGGATCGGCCTAGCGTAGTTTGAGGCGATCAAGCGGCTCGAACGGTACGGTTTCCTACCATTTATTGACTCTCCTCGTGGGCAATAATTACATGCATTGAGTAGCAAAATCCGGCCATCCGCAGGGGGAGTGTGCTTGATGCTGACAAGACTTGACCTTTCAGTGTTTTGCCCCGCCGATCTTGCAATCTGCCAAGGCGTGTTTGATCAAATTTGCGCCAAGCGAGCATTCGCGCGGGCAACCAAGGAAGCCGAGTTAACCGCGAACGCAGTGCTGGTATTATTTCAGAACGGATTCATCGAGGAATCCGATCTGTTTGTGGCAGCCATGCGATTCATCGACCGGAACGGTGGCTGGCGCAAAGCTAGCCCTTTCGAAAATCCTGGGAGGCGTGGCGCAGATCTTCCTCGCCGCGCAGGTGTTGGACAGTGGCACCACTAGCCCCGATTTCACCCATTGTGTAGCCGGCCGTGCGCTACGCGAAGTCCATGAGCCGCTCTTGAAGTCGATCGAGAAAATCAAAATGGAGGGGCCCGGGGCAGTCTCAGTAGGAGCGCAGGCTGTCAATGCGGTGCCAGCTCGGCAAGCGACAGGGACAACACCGGAGAACAATAACAAGAGGTTGCCAGGATTCCTGCTACAATCCAGAATCGTTTCGACTTCGGCATGTCAGCCTATTCCGCTACCGCCTTCACGATGCTGCACGGCGTCGGCGATCACCTCGAACACGCTCGTAAAAAAGGCCCGTGCTTAAGGAACGGGCCCAGATACGGCTTGGGAACTACGCCTTTAGAGCTTTCGTTTCCGCGCCACAGGAGATTGTTTAGCCGCCCATCTTCTTCGCCATGGCACAGAAATCCGCGTGCGCCTTGTTGAGCGTGGTGTCGCCGCAGTCTTTCAGCACCGCCTTTTGTTCATCCGGTTTCATGGCCATCCATGCGGTCTTGAAATCCGCTTCCGACCTCAAGGTTTTCATGCCGGCATCGGTGAAGAACGGTGACATTTTTGCCGGATCGTCGAGCGCGGAAGTGTTACCAGCCAGCGCTGAGCACGTCATCATTGCGAGCGCCATCGCGCCCATCGTAAGCATTTTGATGTTCATCTCAATTTTCTCCCTTTAGTTCAACACGCCCAAGGCGCGTGACCTGGAGGAAAAACGTCTGTTTCTGAACTCTGTTCCCGCATATCGCCGATTCTTCTATCCACAGCCGTCTGACGCGGGCCGGCGGGTGCCGTAGTGGGCCGGTGCTGTCGGGCAACGGACTACACCGGCCACCAGGGGGCATATTAGCAATCGCGCAATTGGCCTATCGGGCCCACCCGCCGTAGGAGGCTGCGCCACCGGCTAACCTTACCAAGTGGTTAGGTGAAAAAACTTAGCCGGGCTGAATTGTGGCAACACGTCCCCGCTAGAAGATCCGGCAAGGATGTCGCCCGTCGTAAGCATCTTGATGTTCATTTTGATAACCTCCCTTTAGGTCATTCAACACGCGTGACCTGCGGGAGAGCTTCCGCCTCTAAACTCTGTTCCGGCATGTCGCCGATCCCCTTTCTATCGTCAGCGCTTTGGCCTTGTTCGTCGCCAGCGGTCCGCCAATGTGGTTTCTTGAAAACCCACGATGTAGGTTTTTGCCGGCTAATCGGTCATCGCTACAATATAGCCTGTGCTTGTCGGTGGCGTCTAAGGGCGCCCCTCACAGACCGCCAGTTCCGCCACCCGCCCAAGTGATTATCTGGGAAAGATCGGCGATGTCGCCATAGATCATCGAACCTTTGACGAGATAACACTTGTCACCCAGGACTTCGGCGAGTGAGCTTGATGCGGTGCAAACCGGCAGGTTCACCTTACGGTCCTTGGCATCGGCATAGCCGATGCTGATCGCGAGGCTAGCGAGTATGAGAGTCGTCTTGCTCATAGTTAGCCCTTTGGCGACAAATCCGGGTTGCCGCCCTTTGCATTGCCATTAGGTGGAGCAGCGGGCTACGTCGCGCCATCCCTCGATTGTATGACGGGGCTCATCTGTATTAGCTAACGCTTAACGACACGGTGACCTCGTCTCGGCCCGGCAAAGCCTGAGCGGCTTTGGTCACAGTCTTGCGGTTGTATGGCCGGCGCGGCTTGCAACCTTCGAGGATGTGATGATCACACACCGGCAATTCGGCATATTAGCACCCGCGCAATTAAGTCTGTATGGCGGTGGTGGCGCATTCTTGCCGGTGCCGGAAGGACGACGCAAAAAGCCCGCGCCTCTGGCGGAGAGCGCGGGCTGAGAGTTCGTTTGTTGCCTCAATCTTCAGAGGCAGTCAGGCCTTAAGCTTATCGGGAAACTGTTTGGCGATACCGTCGGTCAGCATGTCGGCGAACTTCAACATGTGAACGTGCCCTTCGTCATAGGACTTGATGTCCGTCGCCCAATCCTTTTTCAGCCGACCAACCACTTCGCCGGTTGTCAGCTCCAAATGCTTATGTAGCATGTCCTGCATATCCTTTTCCGACCAGTTCGGATTGGCCTTACCGAGAAACATTGCGATATCGTCGGCGTTGTCAGTCCATTTTTTCTGAGCGGCAGAGAGCTTGGTCTTGTTGCCTGACTTGGCAGCCTTAACAACCTCCGTTGCAATCTTGATGTGGTCTTTCAGCAGCGTGGCCAGTTCGTTGCCGGCCGCATCGCCATAGTAAGGCTTTATCGCGTCCCCAATGTCATCCTGGTTCTTGAGAAGGCGCTTCGCGACCTCATCCGTATCTCGAAGGCCTGCGAGGGTGCTGATGATGTAGTTGCGCGTGTAGATGATATGGTCTTCCCAAAGTTTGCGCATGGCAGCCCGAACGTCTGCCGCCGTTTGCGGTTCGTCAGCACGAGCAACGGGCACGGAGAATAGGCCGGCAGCTGCAAGATACACAGTGAAGGAGGAAAGGAGCATCAAACGCCTGTTCATGGCTCCTAATGTGGCGCCAATGCTCGCGAGACAGGCAGGGCAGCAAGGCGCGATTAATCGGGCGTTGCGTTGCCAAAGTTAAACATTAGCGGCAGCTAAAAGGTTCCGCGTCGCTCAAGAAAGGCCGCTGTTGGACTGGTTGGAACGAGGACACACGCCGGCCGGAGACGCACATAAGCCGGAGCTAACGGTTAGGTTCCGGCGCCCCATTGTCGTCGACTGCAGTCTGAAGAAACTCGCCGAGGGTTTGCTGAAAACCGCGCGTCACGGAACGGGCCGACGGCGGAGGCGTGGATAGCATCAACCAACACGGCGGCCGCACGATCAACTTCATCTGCCAAGTGATCAACCCAATCCATGCGCTTCACGACACGACGTGGAGTATCTCCAACCGGGCGGCATGGTAAAGCACGCTCCGCTTATGACCGTTCGTGTCAAGTGGTTCGAACAGCATTGTCAAGGCGGCAAATCCTCATTTGGAGCTCTCTTCGCGCGGACAGATGAGACTGTGGCGCTGCCTGGCCTCCGTCACGCGTTTTTGAGCTGCCAGGATTCTGCAGCACAGGGAGAGGTTGACCGCGGCGCCATTTTCCCTGTCCATTTCTTCCCTTGCGCGTGTGAGCGAATTCTCGGCGCGTTTGACGCGCAGCCTGGCACTGTCAAGTTCGAAATCAAGAATCTCAACCATGTTCCGCTCCCTCTACGGTTGCGGTCCCTTCGACTAATAAATCACGGCTGTTCAGTTTGGTTCCGGCCAAAAAGATTGGTTGCCACAGGCGCAACCTATGGCCTTTCCGAGGGCGCTTATCGCAAATGGCGCCGCAGGGGTAATGAGAGCTCTACAGGTGCGACTCATGGAGCCTGTAATCGCAAGGCTCGTTCCGAACCGGGCCTCGATAACGCACAGGCGGGGCGGGGCCGATCAGATCGCGCATTGGCGGCTGCTGCTCCGCAGGGCGCGTGTCCACGCCGACCGCCTTTCTGCTCAGCCACGCCGGCAGGAGTTCCTGGATGACCAATTTGAGGTAATGGACCATGAAAGGGCAACGCATGTTGCCATCAGCAGGTTCCGTCACTAGCAGACTGCGCCCGTTCCGGTTTCCGAGCCAGTGCTGCGACAAGCACCGATTACAAGTCTCCGCAGTCGGGATTTCAATATCAAATGCTTGTACGAATCGGACGAAACAGCATCTCCTTCGGTTCCACAAAAACCCGCCGCCCATTCACGGCAGCGGCGGGTCGATCTAGCCTTTTGAGCCAGACCTGCGGCAAGCGAAAGTGAGGGACTGCGCCTGCCGTAAGCACAAACCTTTGTCGATCACTTACGTTCCGGAGTGACCTTCTTCGCGCAACTCCTGCATGAGGACTTGGAACATCGCGCCGATCTCTTCATCGATCTCTTGGCCCGGAATGCCTTGGGTTTGCGCTGCCCGTTTTGCGTCCACAGCCATATCGATCACCATCAGCACAGGGTCGCTGATCGGAGCGTCCTGCAGATGATCCGATATCCAATGATAGAGAAAATCGCTTCCCCGCTTGCTCATTCTTCCCGAAAATCCTGCAGCGAGGCGTGGCGCAGATCTTCTTCGCCGCGCAAGTACTTCACACGGCCTACCAAACCGGGCTTCACCCACTGCGTCGCCGGCCGCTTCATGCCCTTCGGTGCCGGCCCGGCGTGCTCTTGGACGCGCTTCCGCAAACGGTCTCGGATTGCGCCGCGTGAGTTGATGAAGGCCGAGCCGACATACTGCCCGGTTGCCCGATCGGCCATCAGGGCGAAGGCCGGCTTGCCCGGCTCACGCTCGACGCCGAGCAGATCGTATTCGTTGATCTCATAGCTCTTGATCTTCAGCCAAGCTGTCGAGCGGCCGCTGCGATATTTGCTGTCGCGGCGCTTCGAGACCATTCCCTCGAGTCCTCCCTTGTCGACTAGGTGATAGATCGCCTTGGCGTCACCGGGAAGCGCTTGACTGAACTGGATGCGGATGTTGGGCGGGATCATGCTCTCAAGGATTTCACGCCGTTCCTCAAGCGCCATATCGCGCAAGTCGTGGCCGTTGAGGTGCAGAAGATCAAATGCGACGAAGTAGAGGTCGTGCTGCCGCCGTGTGATCGCCTTCCGCAACTCAGAAAAGTCGGAAAGGCCGGCTTGGTTTAGCACGATGATCTCGCCGTCAATGATTGCCTTCTCAGCGCCGAGCTTCGCGCTCGCCGCGACGATGTCGCGGTATTTGGCCGTCCAGTCCAGTCCCCGCCGGGTGTAGATGCGCGTCCCGTACTGGTCGATGATCATCTGGAAACGGTAGCCGTCGAACTTCACCTCATGAATCCAGGCGTCGCCCTCCGGAGGCTTGTCCACAAGGGTCGGCAGCAAAGGCGCGACGAACTTCAAACGCATGAACACACCCACCACCCGCGATACAATAAGCTTAAGCTAAAATAATTCCCGGAAATCGGGACCGAGGGAAACAAAGCGGCGCGTCTCGCGTTGCGGGTCACGGAGGTACATCATCGTGCCGGACGAAAAGAGCAAAACGGATAACCGGGATCGCGGTCGGGTCGCTGGAGACGAAGAGTATGAGGTCGGCTACCTCGCCAGCAAATTCCAACTCACCATTCCTGAGGTTCGGGAACTGATCAGGAAGTATGGCAACGACCGCGACACGCTGGAGCGTGAGGCAAAGGCTCTCGGAAACAGGTAACGGAAGGCCAACATGTACTAGGAGATCGTATGCTGAAGTATCATGTTGAGGAAATGGACGGCGATAGCGACCTACCATGCCGTCGACCTCGATAAGCAAGTTCGACTATGACCCAGACACCAGGGTTCTCTCGGTCTGGTTTGTAGCCAGCGGGAAGCACTACGAGTTCTTGGACGTCCCGCTTGAGGCCTTTGCCGCGTTTCAAACTGCATTTGCTAAGGGCCGATATTTCAACAACCACATCCGCAACCACTACGCATTCCGGCTCGCGCAAGGGATGCCAGGAAACTCATCGAGCGATTGACATAAGTGGCCCTCGGCCCCCAAGGGGGGAAAGCCCGACCGTTGCCCTCTCGACAACGAGAGGCATCCACACAAAGCCTGCGGCGCGAGCCAGCGGCTTGCGATGAAAACGGCTCTCAGAGCTTAGCGGCCGATACCAGGGCAACAACTGCAGATAGCCTGCCTTTCTTGACGAGACTTGGCCTCTCATATTGTTTTTCACGGAAAATCCCCTGATTTGCGTTGGCTCGGCCGCACATGCCAGCGCAGGGATCAAGTGGACGGTGCCCCCTTGCTTACGGCGTCAAGCTCCCGTGACGCATCGCTGCAAAACGGCCCTGCCGGCCATAGGCGAAAACCATTGTAACTTTGGTGGGCCCGCACCACTGGGGGGCGATGCGGGCCCGGCCAAGGGTTGCCTTTCCTCGACCAGCAGCGGGGGGCCGCTGCCGCACCTGAAACCAGCTGCAGAATATCAGGTTCCGCTTATGTACAAAAAAGCCCGCCGGCGCGAGCAAGCAGGCAATTTGGTCTGGAGTAGCCGGAATCAACCGGCGCGAAGTCAACGAACGTTGAAGATGTCGGTTGCAACTTCGCTCACGCCGCTCCAGAGAGAGGCGAGTTGTTGCCTGCGAGCGGCGCGGTACTAAAACATCGCCGCACAATGGCGGACTTGATGCGCTCACTATCCGCATCGCTCCGAGGGCTGTCTTGAGAGCGAGACCAGCTCGTCTGTCACATCGGCCATGTAATTGGCGATGATCCGGTGCGATTGCCTCACGCGCTTCCGGTGATTGGCCTGCAAGCCGAAGCTGCTTCGAACTCGCGCCCCAACAGATCCAGTTCGGCTGGCTTTAATATACCGGCCTCCGTCGCCCTCCGCCGGATCGGCATGGCTACCCGCCCTCGTCTTCCAGCGTCCGAAGCTTTTCCCTCCTCGAGCTCGGCATGCTCCAAGCTCCGAGCCGACAACGTCATTTCTGGTTTCCGCCAGCGAGACAATGATCTCGTCAAGTTTGGCAGGGATAGCGGCGGTGTCGCGACAGCCTTGGATCAACACCACCCCGGTGATGACGATGGCCGCAACCGGACAGCGCGTAAGTGACTACATGTCAGGCCGAATGGGACCAGCGCAGTGTAGAGCAGCATGGCTATGAGCAGGAAATAAAAACCCGGAGGGCGGGATAGAAAGTCCCCACCACAAAGAGGAAGCGATTCATATCCAGCCCGACGTGATTCATATCCAGCCCGACGTCAAGTAGACGACCAGTGCCGTGATGGCGACGGAAATAGGCACGGCCGCCAGCCAACTCGCCTCCAGGAACCAGGTCTCCTTGTCACCAAGCATGGACATTCTTCTCTTATTCGCCCGGACATAACCAAACCCGCCGCCCTGCTTGGAGCGGCGGGCATTCGCATTACGTAGGATCAGCCGCCATTAGCAGGGGCTGGGGCTGGGGCTGGTGCAGCCGGGGCTGGAGCAGGCGCAGCCGGAGCTGGCGCAGGTTCCGCAGGCTTCGCCGGGAATGCCGGACTTTCCGCCTTTGGAGCTTCGACCTTGACGTTGATATCCTTGCCGCCGTCGCCGTGGATATCGATGGCGCCGGTAAATATCAGCAAGACAACGATTGTAATAAGCCCAAGAACAACAGCAATCGCAGTGCCGCCGCCTCCACCAGAATTAACAACAGTTGGGCCGTCAGCCATGATATCCTCTCCTATTTAGTTTCTTAGATTTGTACAACGTTCGCAGTTACATAGTGTTCCACCCAGGGGTCTAGGGTCTACGCGAGATAGGCCTTTAGTCTGACGCACTTCGGACTGAAGCCCCATAACAGGAACAATCTGCCGCTAATCAAGTTCGAACTTCTGGCGAGCAGGCGTGCTGCCGCCAGGTTCAACGAGGAGAAAATCATGAGAATGCACCTCACAAGCGTCGCCGCGGCGGCATTGCTGTTGGCAGGCGTTGGCGCAGTCGCAGCGCAGGATGTCATCATCACTCCTGAGCAGGATACGGTCGTCCGTGAATACGTGAAAAAGCAGCCGCTCGCCTCGGTGAAGATTCCCGGCGTCGAACTCAATGTCGGGACGGCTTTACCCGATACGGTGGAACTTCACGAGGTCCCGAACGTCAAGTATCGGTATGTTGTGGTCGACAACCGCACCGTCCTGGTCGACCCGGGCACCCGTAAAATTATCAAGGTCTACGACTGATTGAATGGCTGTGGCTCGCCGCCGGTTGCGGCGGCGGGCCGCGGATTTCAAATCTCGACTTGTAGTTAGTGCCTACTGCAATAATTTCGAAAAGCTGACAACGCTCACGATGGCTCAGCCCGTGCTAAGGCGACCGCCTTCGCGATGGTCCATAGCTTCCGCGATAACCTCGAATACGCTGGGCACCTCCTCAGCTATTTCGCTCATGCGGATGCCTTCCTTGTCCGCAGCCTTCATCGCCTGGTCGGCCAGAACACTGATAGCAACAGGGTCATCTGTCATCGCGTTCGGCAGGTGTTCCGCCATCCATTTGTCGAGAAAGTTGATGCCCCGAGTGCTCATAAGGCTTTAAGCGCGGCGGTAGGTTTAGGTTCCAGCGCTATCGGCACAATGGGTGTCTGGAGAGGGAGGTTCGACCTCATCCGTCACGCCCGCCATGTAGTTTGCGATGATCCGAGACGGAGGGCGTCGCGGGCTTCCTCGGGTTGACCGTCGAGTTTGAGTTGCTCGAATGCGCGCCCCAGAAGATCAAGTTCGAATGGCTGACAAACTCCGACTTCAGCAGCCGTTCGTCGAATTGGCATGATCTTCCTCCCCGGGAATCTTGCGAATCCCAACTCTTCTTCGCCCTCCGATAAACGTGACGTCTGCCGAATTGGCGGCGAACACGAACGTTCGCGCAACTTTTTTGGGTTGATGAGTTTGAGTTTGCTGCGTCCCATCATATTTCACCAACCGGAGTTGCGCGTTGATTCGACATCCGGCCGTCAGTTCGTTTTGCGGCCTTGATGATGCTCAGGTGCAGCGCCATTTCAGCCTGTGATTGATTGCGGCGAACCTCTCGACCCAGCCATGTCATGCCAGACGATCTTTCCGTCGATCTTCATCGGCTTATGGATCATAAGGCGCTTCGGCAGGTGGTCGGGATGAACCTCAAGAAGCGTGATTTTGATCTGCGGTTTGCAGCGGTTGCAGTCGAACTTCAGCTTCTGGGGGTCGACACCTCCACCATAGACCATCATGAGATGGGCCGACCGGCAGTAGCGGACATTGCCACAACTGTATTCGGCTTTCACATAGCATGTTGTGCCGGGTCGCCTTGCCCAGCGAGTCGATCGGATCGTGCGCCATAAACCTAAATGAGGAACATATTCCTGTCGGGTCAAGGGTCTCTTGACTCTTCTGTTCTCATTTTGTTCACTGTTGGCAAATTGGAGACACAGCCATGAAACCGACTATCGCCACCGAATCCGAACAGCCTGAGCTTTACGCCCTAGTAAAGCTTGAACGTCCAGCGATTAACAGTGCGGTCGACAAGATGGCCAAGCAAATGCGTGGCCTGTCCGATGTTAGTCAGAAAGTTGCCATTGCCCAGCTTACCGCAACCTGGGCTTTGGCGAACTATCCCGAAGACCCCGATATTGCGTTGTCTCTGACGGAGGCCATACGCCATCAGACTGACATCTATTTCCGGGAAGTCACAGAGGCCGGCGCTCGTCATTGATGGTCACGCGCAGCCGAAGCATTCCGGCGCCATCGGTCGTCGACGAGAAATGGCCGCACCAAGTCGCGCTGCCCGACGACATCTGCACCGACCGGAACCTGACGGTGATCATGAAGTTTTGCCAGGACGCCGATATCAAGCTGCAGATCCGGCACGTTCAGGCGATCTGGCCGAGCGGGAAGTATGAGAACTGGCGGCTCCACTGCTTCGTCGACGCCGCAGACGCCCAGGCCTTCCTTAATCACTTCAGCGGCTTGAGGTTCGATCCGAAACGCGATCGAGAGAAGGGCAAGGTGCATGGCATTTGGCGCCGCACCGGAAGCTATGAGCGGATACTTGATCTCGGCCCGCTGAGTGTGCCCGAGATCCTGCGCAATTGAGGTCTGGGCAATGTGTGGACGCTATACCCGATATCTGTCGTGGTCGGAGATCCATCGGCTCTACCGGCTGACTGCGCCGGCTGAGGTCGGCCGCAACGACGCGCCGCGATACAACATCGCGCCCACCGACGAAGTCCCATTCATCACCGCCAGTGACGACGGAAACCATAAGCTTCGGACCGGTCGCTGGTGGCTGGTGCCGTTCTGGGCGAAGGAAATGCCCAAGGCGGCAATGTTCAATGCCCGGATCGAGGGCATCGACACGGCGCCGGCGTTTCGAGATGCCTTCAAGTCGAAGCGCTGCCTGATCCCGGCCGATGGCTTCTATGAGTGGAAGATATCGCCTGCGGACGGCAAGAAAGACCCTTGGCACATCTTCCAGCCAGGCCACGCGCCCTTCTCGTTCGCTGGCCTGTGGGCCTACAATTCGAATCTTGAGATCACCAGCTGCACGATCATTACCGAGCCGTCCGCGGCGCCAGTCAACCAAATCCACGACCGCCAGCCGCTCATCCTCGGCCCGGCCTTCTACGACGCCTGGTTGGATCCCAAGACGCCTGCTGGCGACCTGAAGGACATTCTCAGCCATGACATCGATGGGCAGTTGCAGTTCTACAGGGTCGGTCGGGAGGTCAATGCGGCGGCCGTCAACAAGCAGCCAAATGACCATGCGGGGCTGATCGAACCAATCAAACTTTTATGAGCGACGAACCATCACGCCTCGCCGAAGGTATGACAGCGCCGCCGCGCGACTGGCGACGGATCGAGAACCATTCGTGCGAGCACGCCGGATGCAGAAGGGATGCGGGCTTTGGATTTGCGCGGCCACGCCAGCCCTCGCACTGGTTCTGTTTAGAGCACCGTGCCGAGGGCGAGCGCTATCTTTAGGCAGGACCGGCCTCCTCCGGTATGCTGCCGTCCCAGTGAAGCGTCGCTTCGAAAATGAGCTCGAAAACGCTGTCGACCTCTTCGTTGATTTCGTCGGCCTTGATGCCCTCACGTTCAGCAGCCTTCAACATTTCGTCCGACAGGTCGCTGACCGCGACCGGATCATCGGTCATAACGTTCGGCAGGTGTTCCGACATCCATCGGTCAAGGAAGTTGATTCCGCGTGTGATCATTGAAGGAACCAAAAGACGAGAAGAGCGAAGCACGCAAAGAGCAGCACCGCTGCGGTTACCAACACCCCTTTGCTGGCCTCCCGCTGCGGCTGAGGGTTAGGGACGAGTTTCGTACGGTTCGGCTGTTCGTTCATCTGGGGTAAATTTGCTGCCGCAAATTAGGTTCCGCTAATCCCTGACTGCCCTCAATGGGGGTCCGGCCAAAGCTCGACAAGGGTCGGCTTCAAAGGCGGGACGAACTTCAAACGCATGGACACCGGACTCACAAAGCCGCGAGTCAATCAGCACGCACCAAAATAGTCCCGGAACATTTTAGACGAATTAAATGTTTCACCAGGTTGAAAGGTGCTGGGCTCTACAGGAGCCCAAAACCGACCCAGGAAGCGGAATCATAGCTGCCGCCATCGTCGTGCTAGCGCAAGAGCATGGGGAGAAGAATCATGTCCCAAGAACGTGACACGCGTATGTGGCAGCAGGCCGGCAAACTTGCGGAATCTGGCGACTATGAAGGGCGGAAAGCCATCGAACGGAGCTTCAAAGCAGAGGATTCCCACCCGCCAAGCTGCTACTCGATAACGATCGGAAGCGCGATAAATGCAAGATCGCACAGGCGCAACGCGCACATGCCAACCGGACAACGAACTGAGGTGGCCCGCTGCCGGAGGGAAAAGGGGCAGCGGGCCGCCCCATGAACACAGGATAGCCGGAAGGGCCTCCGGCTGCCGAAATAACACAATCGCTGGCCACTCAGTTCCCCCCAGGCGATTGCTTTGTTAAATTCGTACATTCGTTGGCATATTAGCAACATCTTGCCTACCGCACTGCCCGCTCCAGACTGATGGACAATGGCTAGGGGTAGTTTCAAAGGTGGCGACGAGGTTGCCATCACCGCGACCGTGCGGCGGCGCGTGACGGAGGATCGCATTGGCGTCTCGATCCCGTCATACGGGCATCCGCACTCGATCGTCGACAGAACGTCGAAGGTGACGCGCGGCCAGCCGATCGAACTCATCGGTGATGTCACCTACGTCGACGAGGGCAAGGTGACGGTTAACCTCGGCGTGCCGGTGACAGTGAAGGCCGAGGTCGTCCGGCTGGTGAGCGCTTATGTCCCGCCAAACCCCCGCTCGTGGAAAGGCCGACATGACTAAGCATCCGGAGCACGAGCCGCTGGACAAGCGCCTTCTATTCCGCTTGGCCGGCAGCCATGGGGCATCAGGACGTTGTCTTGCGCGGACGAGCGGCAATTTTGCTGCGATGGCGGCCTGCAAGTCGGTGGATCTGAAGATCCAGGCCGATGAGACCTTGAGATGGTACCAGTCATCTGAAAACGTGCAGCGTGGTTTCTGCTCCCGCTGCGGCGGCAATCTGTCCGCGAATGAGCCCGTTGATATTAACCACCCTTTTCCCCGCGCTGGTTTCCTCGCTGAAACAAAGAGGTCGGCCGTGCGTTGCGGATCTACAAGCCAGGAGGATCCGATATGGCAGACGACAAAAGCAAACGCGACTTCCGGGATCGCAAGCGGCTCTCTGCGGATGACGACCATGAGGTGAAATTTTTCGCCCTGCAGAACAACATTACGCCAAAGCAGGTGCGCGAACTAATCCGCCTGCACGGCAACAATAGGACGACCTTAACCAAGGCCGCGCAGGCATTGCCAGGAACATGACGAAGCTTTCAGATCTTGGCCCGCCGATCATCGGCAAGCGCCACGGCGCCGAGCCGGCAGACGAGCGAGACCATTTCTACAACTGCCCGAACTGCGGACAGTTGGTCGATCAGCGCGACGCTCGGCAGGTGTTTTACCACGAAGTCCCTGGCCATAAGCCACTTGAGCCGGAGGCCGTGGCGAAGGTTATCGAATTTCCCCGCCGGAAATGAAAAGCCCGCCGGCCGAAGCCAGCGGGGAAGTCCTCATGGACGAAGGAAAACGAATGGGGACATCAGCTAAATTTCGTTGCCGCGACAAGGTTCCAGGCAGGCGACGATTTTTTGGGAAGAGAGGCCCGCGCCACTTATCGAAAGGAGGCGCGGGCCCGAGCGCCGCGTGATGGAGGATAAGCGTGTGCCAGCGTAACCCAATTAACCTAATGATATCGGCCGGCGCTGGCCGTCGGCGTCAACGCGCACGATCACGTCGTCTTCGACAAACATGTCGTCTTGCAGCTGGGTCTCAACGCGATGCGTCGTGTATTTTTGTCCCCGCTTATCAACAAGGACGCGCAGCTCGTAGACGCCATCTTCTTTCATATAACTCTCCAGGCCATCGAGCCATGCCAGCATGGTCTCGTCGACTAGAGCCATCGTGGAGTCCTCCCGTTGGGTTACACGTCAAACAGATCGCTTGGCCCGATGCCGATCTCGTCGATGATGTCGGGCGTGTTGTTGCGCGGGCTGCCGACCTTGCTGTCGATGGGCAACATCTTCATCAGATGGGACGGGAATGGCTTCATCGGGTCGCGAGGATCGGGCTCCGTGCCCAGCCAGCGCATGTAGTCCTCCGGCGCCAGAATGACCGGCATACGATCATGGATGGTCGCCTTGGATTAGCACCTGGATTAGCACCGTTCGCGCTGTCCGTGCCCCCGAGAATGGGCGGGAGCTTTGCGAAGTCTCAAGCGCCGACGCCCACAACTGCCAGCCAGCGACGATAGGAATTATATGACCGCTGAAACCGTCCTCTCAATAATAAAAGACGGTACGTTTTTTACCAAGGTTCGTCGCTCAGCAAGACAGCGGTAACTTGCCCCAAGCGGGTCCCGTATACCGCAGTGGCCGGCGCGGATTTCACTGTTGTCTCACCGGGCAATATCACGCCGGCCATTTTGAAACGGTCGGGGAGGTGCAGTGTCAAAGGCGCAAAGGGTGCTAGACCCGAACTCAGAAGGTCAACCATATCCAATGGGATTCTTCGCTGAAAAGCATGGACTCTCGTTGAAGGCGGCTGAAGTTATCCTCTATTCCAATGGAGCCTCGCAAATTGCGTGCGACGCCGCAGCGCGGGCCTTCCTCGCGGCGCTTGCGTTGCGTGGGCGACACTAGACGTGTGAATCCGGCGAGCTGCTGCCGTGGGAACGGTGCTCTGCTTCGACCTCAAAGTTTATCGAGACCTGTAAGACAACGCCGCCGCCGTCATCACGTACCTTGATCATCAGCCTATGACGATCGCCATTCGGCAGGCTGTCCCGGATCATTTCAACAAGGGCGCGGATGGCCTCTTCTTTGACACGATCGAAGGTTTCACAATCGGTGCCCTGATCATCAGGGTAGACCGTGCCGTTGTCGTCGACATCAAAATAATACAGAGCCATTTGCCCAAACTCGCCCCTACGGTGATGGTTCCCGTTGAGGCACAATCTGCGGCTGAATCTCGATTTCGCCAACGAGCCGCCTGTATTCCGCTTCCGGTTCCCCATAGCTACCGTTTGCGAGATTGATAAGACCTTTTCGGTCGCGAATGACCACTTCACCGCGCCGGGCCTGTATGAGCCCGCGCCCCTCAATCATCTGCAAGGCGACCGTGACGCCGGGGCGCCTCACGCCAAGCATCACTGACAGGTATTCATGGGTAATGACAATGCGATTGCCAACAACGCGGTCGTCACACATCAGCAGCCATCGAGCCAGGCGTTCCTCGATTTTGCATCGCGCGTTGATCAAAGCGGTATAGGTGGCTTGTATATGAAAGGCGTGGACGTAGCGCATGAGAAACGACCGAAGGGTCTCGCTCGTATCTAAAGCCGCTTTGAACTGCGAAGCGTCGATCACCAGCGCCTCGCTCGCCATCTGAATAAAGCAATCATGCGAGGCTCGGTCATCGCCCATGACAAGAGCCGAGCCGGTCATCCCCTCGAAACCGATGACGCCGACTTCTGCTTCGGCTCCCCTGATCTTCTTTGCCACAACCGAGGCAAGGCCGCTGCAAGGGAAATAAACACACTCGATCTCATGTCCGGCAGTTTCGAGCGGCGTGCGTAGTTCGAGGACGGTGTGACGCAGATACGGCTTGAAAAGATCCAGATCACCGGGATCGATACGTCGCAGAAGCGCGTTTTTGTAGGTATCAAGATGCAGATCCATAGCGCTCTCTCCTAAACGGGCGAGAGCACGCATTCCCTCGGTCGTCGGCGCCCAAGACAATTTGCAGACGATGCAGCTGAATAGCGGCAGCAGCAGAGTCTGTCCGCCTCAGTACGAAAACGACAATTACGTGCTCAGTTAAGCAGGCGAGCTTCCCGCGATATTGAGGATCGTGGCCGCCGGTTCGCGCTGACGATTTCGGGTTTAAGGCCGTGGCGACATTGTTCTGTCATCGCGTTTGCTCTCGCTTCAGGGCAAGAGTGCGATCGTCGCTCCCAAGCGTCAGCGCCCATTCCTGTTTAGCTGACGACACCGCTACTGTACGCTTTCGGTCGGACAGTAGCGAGTCAAATCCTTGGACTGGCATCCTTCCGGAAATCCGGCGCCGATGGGTGCCGCAAGTCCTGCTCACCGCACAAGTGCTTCACCCGACTCACGGTTCCCGGCCTCACCGATTGCGACGGCGGCCGCTTCGGCAGCGCTTTTGCGACCGCTCTCGGAATAGGTCGAGATCGCGCTGCTTGTCAGCCTCACGGGCCAGCCTGTAAACCTCAGGCAAGGGTTGCCAGTCAGCCGGCTTAAGCTTCATGCACCAGTTCTCATGGCGATCCCCGGTGCCAGATCCCGACGACTTCCGACCCGTCGAACCAGGTTGAGACGTTGAGCATTGGGAAGTGCAGTACGCGCGCCGCCCACCAACCTTTTCGATGTCGTGATCACCAGGGTCCTTGCCCACGGTTCCAGCCCTTCCCGGGCCGCACCGCCGCGCGTACCGCGCCTCGTCGTTGGGAATGCGGCGGATATTGCATAAGGCGCGGCTTATAGGCAAGGCTAGCCTCCGATCATCGCAGAATAGTCGAGGGAACATTTTAGCCATATCGAATGTTCGAATCGTATGGACAGCCGAAACCTAATCTCTGGAGATCAATCAAGAGCAGCACGCGCCCTACTGAACTGGTCGCGAGTGCGCCTTGCCGCAAAGGCCAATCTTAGCGAAATGACGATCAGCGATTTTGAGAACGGCTATAGGGAACCGCGTCCCCACAAC
>NZ_JACDTY010000028.1 GCF_013520985.1 Mesorhizobium neociceri
CTTGGCCAGCGCTCTCAGATCCGCGCGCAAAAGGCCGGACATATGAGCGCAAGAGACCCGATCAAACTATCTCAACCATCCTTGCAAGCGGGGGGCCGTCCACATATGAGCACCGGAAGCGCAGGAGGCCTCCGTTTGCAGGCCGGCCTCACCTGAATATCAACATATCCTATGCCAGGTTGCCCTGCAGAACCTTAAGTTTGGCTTTCTTCAGGCTGCGCGCCAGGAGCCATTCGCGCGCCTTGTCCTGCGGCATCGGGAAGGCGATGGAATAGCCCTGCACCTGGTCGCAGCCGATCGCCATCAGCGAATCGAGCTCGGCCTCGGTTTCCGCACCCTCGGCGACGATCGAGATGCCGAGGCCGCGCGCCAGCTCGGTGATGGCGCGCACGATCTTGCTGTTGTCGCCATTCTCATTGATGTTCTGGACGAAGCGGCGGTCGATCTTCAGCCGGTCGATCTCGTTTGGATTGACATGGCTGAGCGAGGCATAGCCGGTGCCGAAATCGTCGAGCTCGAGATGGACGCCGGCGGCGCGGATGTGGCGCAGCTTGGCCGCGATGCCGGTCTTCTCGTCGTCGAGAATGACGGATTCGACAATTTCCAGCGACAGTTTGTCCGGGGCCAGCCCAGCCTTCTCCAGCGTGGCGAACAGGAAGCGGTCGAAGTCGGGTTCGCGCAGCTCGGTGCCGGATACGTTGACGGCAAGCCGCCCGAAGGCAATCCCGGCGCGGTCCCATTCCGCGGCTTGCTCGATCGCCTTGGCAAAGACGATGCGGCCGATCTCGGGCATGAAGCCGCATTTTTCGGCGACCGGAATGAACTCGCCCGGCGAGATCATGCCGCGTTCGGCATGTTTCCAGCGCACCAGTGCCTCGATACCGCTGATCGTGCCATTGGTCAGCGACACCTGCGGCTGGAAATAAACCTGGAAGGCGCTCTCCGAAATGGCGACCTTGATGTCGTGCTCAAGTTGCTTGCGGTGATCGAGTTCGCGCCTGAGTTCCTCGGAGAAGAACGAGAAGCTGCCGCCGCCAAGCTTCTTGGCCGAGTAGAGCGCGAGGTCGGCATGGACGAGCAGATCCGCCGCATTGTCGGCGTCGATGGGGTAGACGGCAATGCCGGCGCTGGCGCCCGGAAGGATGGTCGTGCCCTGGAACATGATCGGCTCGTTGATCTGCTCGATGATGCGCCTGGCCAGCATGTTGATGTCCTCGGTGCCGCCGGCGCCATTGAGGATCATCACGAATTCGTCGCCGCCGAGACGTGCGCACAGATCCGACGCGCGGCAGGAATCGCGCATGCGCTGCGCGGTCACGACCAGCACATAGTCGCCGGCGGCGTGGCCGAGCGTGTCGTTGATCTGCTTGAAACGGTCGAGATCGAGCTGGATCACCGCCAGCCTTTCGCGCCGGCGATGCGCCCCCTTGATCAGCGTTTCGAAGTGGTCGGTCAGGAAGGTGCGGTTGTGCAGGCCGGTCAGCCCGTCATGCACGGCGATAAAAGCCATCGAGTTGCGGGCGTCGATAAGCTCATGCGTCTTGCGCAGGATGGCCTTCGACATCGGCCGGAAGATGAAAAGCGCGACCAGCACGATGACGCCGATCGTTGCGTAGAACAAAGTGCGGTGAAGATCGAGGAGCTTTTCCGACTGTTCGTCGGCAAAAGCGCTGATGCGCTGGCCAAGGGCTGCATAACCCGACAGCGTCGCGTTGGCGACCGAGGCGTCGAGATTGACGCGCTCGCCGCCGCCCTTGTAGGCGCCATTGGCGGCGAGCTGGGATTCGAAGGACGAGATCAGCCTTTGGCCGTTGGCGACAAGCCCGACCGAGAAATAGTCGAGGTGGAACGGCTTGGCGAACAGCACGCTTTCGATCGATTTTGGGTCGGACCGTGCCGGCGACTGGGGATCGGCTCCCGTCTGCTCGAGCAGCAGGTCGTAATTCGTCTCGAACTCGGTGGTCGCTTGCTTGAGCGCCCCAACCAGGGCCGACTGCTTGTCGCGCGAGGCGGAACCGGTTGCACTTGCCAGGAAGACGATGCGCTGCGACAGCGCCTTCTGGGTGCTGACGATATCGAGCAAAGTGTGATTGTGCTGTTGCGCCGCCATCATCTGCTGCAGCAGGATGAAGGAGGCCATCACCATGGCCGCGATGATCAGCAACGCCAGCCAGTAGCCGGTCTTGATCAGCAGGATGAGTTTGCCCGAGACGGTTTGCGCCGGCTGCTGCGACATATTCTAGGTGACCCCTCGGTCGAATGGATTTCCGCCACGGATTCATGGCGAGAAGACCATTGGCTTGAAAGGGTTAACAGGTCTCGAAACCGGCGGAATTGTTGCTTCAGCAGTGAACGAAAGCTGCTGAAATGGTTATCATGTTCTTTCGCGGCATGGCATTTTTCGTTCGCCTGCTACTTCCAGCATGCTGGCCAGGCGACCGGATCGCGCCAAGGTTGAGCTTGCCGCGCCACCGAAGCGGTCGCATTTGCGGTGGATTTTTCATTCAGGGGGCGCGACAGTCGCCGCCAATCGCAACAGGGTCTGATCATGAGCGCGGCTTTCCTCACCCATATCGACAATGAACTGCAAGGGCTGAAATCCGCGGGGCTCTACAAATCCGAGCGGGTGATCACTTCGACCCAGTCGGCTGAGATCGAAGTCGGCGGCGACAAGGTGCTGAACTTCTGTGCCAACAACTATCTCGGCCTCGCCGACAGCCCAGAATTGCGCACCGCAGCCAAAGGCGCGCTCGACCGCTACGGCTACGGAATGGCCTCGGTGCGTTTCATCTGCGGCACGCAGGAAGAGCACAAGCAACTCGAAGCCACGATTTCTTCTTTCCTCGGCCTGGACGACACCATTCTCTATGGCTCCTGCTTCGACGCCAATGGCGGCCTGTTCGAAACGCTGCTTGGCGAAGAGGATGCAATCATCTCCGATGCGTTGAACCATGCCTCGATCATCGACGGTGTGCGGCTGTCGAAGGCCAAGCGCTTCCGCTACGCCAACAACGACATGGCCGACCTCGAAGCGCGGCTGAAGGAAGCCAGGGACTGCCGCTTCCGGCTGATCGCCACCGACGGCGTGTTTTCCATGGACGGCATCATCGCCAATCTGAAGGGCGTCTGCGATCTCGCTGAAAAGTACGACGCCATGGTTATGGTCGACGACAGCCATGCCGTCGGCTTCGTCGGCAGACAAGGCCGCGGCTCGGCCGAACATTGCGGCGTCGAGGGCAGGGTCGACATCATCACCGGCACGCTCGGCAAGGCGCTCGGCGGCGCCTCGGGCGGCTATACCTCTGGTAAAAGCCAGGTGGTCGACTGGCTGCGCCAGCGCTCGCGGCCCTATCTGTTTTCCAACACGCTGATGCCGGCGATCGCCGGCGCCTCGATCAAGGTGTTCGAACTGATCCGGAATGGCGACGCCTTGCGCGAGCGTCTATATGCCAATGCGGCGCGGTTCAGGTCCGAAATGGGCAAGCTCGGCTTCACGCTGGCCGGGGCCGATCACCCGATCATCCCGGTGATGCTGGGCGATGCCAGCCTGGCGCAGGAGATGGCGGCGCGCATGCTGAAGCGCGGCATCTATGTCATCGGCTTTTCCTTTCCGGTGGTGCCGAAGGGTCAGGCACGCATCCGCACGCAGATGTCGGCGGCGCACTCCAGCGCCGATATCGACCGCGCCGTGGCGGCATTCGCAGCGGTCGGCAAGGAATTGGGCGTCATTTCCTGAGCCGCCCAAAGCGATACCGGATCAAAGGATTCAAGGGACAAAAGAATGTCGAACATGATGAAGGCGCTGGTGAAGGCCAAGGCCGAACCGGGCATCTGGATGGAAGAGGTGCCGGTGCCGGAGATCGGCCCCAACGATGTGCTGATCAAGGTCAAGAAGACGGCGATCTGCGGCACCGATGTCCACATCTACAATTGGGACCAGTGGGCGCAAAAGACCGTGCCGGTGCCGATGGTGACCGGCCATGAATTCGTCGGCACGGTTGCCGACTTTGGCGCCGCGGTCACCGAATACAAGGTCGGCCAGCGCGTTTCCGGCGAAGGTCACATCGTCTGCGGCCATTGCCGCAACTGCCGCGCTGGGCGAGGGCATCTCTGCCGCAACACGCTCGGCGTCGGCGTCAACCGTCCCGGCGCCTTTGGCGAATATCTGGCGATCCCGCAGCACAATGTCGTGCCGATCCCCGACGATGTGCCCGACGAGATCGCCGCGATCTTCGATCCGCTGGGCAATGCCGTCCACACCGCTTTGTCTTTCGACCTTGTCGGCGAGGACGTGCTGGTTACCGGTGCCGGGCCGATCGGCATCATGGGCGCGCTGGTGGCGCAATGTGTCGGCGCACGCAAAGTCGTCATTACCGACATCAACCCGGTGCGGCTGGCGCTGGCCAAAAAACTTGGCGTCCAGCACGTCGTCGATGCGTCGAAGGAAAAACTGCGCGACGTCATGCCGGCCCTCGGCATGACCGAAGGGTTTGACGTCGGCCTCGAAATGTCAGGCGCCGCGCCCGCCTTCCGCGACATGATCGACACCATGAACAATGGCGGCAAGATCGCCATTCTGGGCATCGCGCCGACCGGCTTCGAGATCGACTGGAACAAGGTCATCTTCAAGATGCTGCATCTCAAGGGCATCTACGGCCGCGAGATGTTCGAGACCTGGTACAAGATGATCGCCCTGGTGCAGGGCCCGCTCGATGTTTCGGGTCTGATT
This sequence comes from Mesorhizobium neociceri, assembly GCF_013520985.1. GTDB lineage: Bacteria > Pseudomonadota > Alphaproteobacteria > Rhizobiales > Rhizobiaceae > Mesorhizobium > Mesorhizobium neociceri. The sequence continues at coordinate 4,730 of NZ_JACDTY010000028.1, forward strand.
ACGCACCGCATTGGGATCGACGATTTCCAGACGGGGTTTGACGCGATGCGGAGCGGCAGTTCGGGCAAGGTGGTGATGGATTGGTAGGAAGAAAGAGGGACGCCGCGATCCTTCGCGCCCCCCTCTGTCCCGCCAGCCTATCGGCTCTTTCCTTCCAACGCCCTCTCCAGCGCCGCCACCCCGCTGACAATCGCCGCCCGTTCCTCCACACTCAGCCTCGCCAGCAACTCTCGCTCAAATGCTTTGGCCAGCGGCACCATCTCGCGATAAGCAGCCAGCCCGGCCTTCGTCAGCGCCAAGTGCTCAACGCGCCGGTCGTTCTCGTTAGGCGTTCTGGTCAGCCAGCGCCTTCGCTCAAGCTCGGCCACTGCGCGCGAAACCTTTGTCTTGTGCATCGCCGACTGTTCGCCGAGCGCCGTTGCGGTCATCGTGCCGCGCTGCCCAAGTCCGGAAAGCGTGCGCCATTCCGGCCGGGTCAAGCCCAGGCGGTCGCTGTAGATTTTCGAGAATTCGCGGCTGACGGAATCGGCCAGCCGGTAGAGCCGGTAGGGTAGGAAGCTTTCGAGTTCGAGGATTTCCATCTGCGCACCGTGGATGCGGCATCAGCCGTTGATAGTTACATTTTCAATGGTTACAAATGAAACCAGTTTGGTCAACATCCCGGCAAGCAGCGCTTCGCGATATTCGGGATCAGGGAGGATCGGATGGCCTTTTCCTACATGCCGGGCTTCGGCAACGATTTTGAAACCGAAACGCTGCTGGGCTCGCTGCCGCAGGGACGCAACTCGCCGCAGCGGCCGGCCTACGGGCTCTATGCCGAGCAGCTGTCGGGCTCGCCCTTCACTGCACCGCGCGGCACCAATGAGCGCTCGTGGCTCTACCGCATCCGGCCGAGCGTAAAACACACCGGCCGCTTCAAGGCGGCGAGCTATCCCTTGTGGAAGACTGCTCCCAATGTCGGCGACCACGAGCTGGCGCTTGGCCAGTACCGCTGGAACCCGGTGCCGATGCCGAAGGAGCCGACCGATTTCATCGCCGGCATGCGCAGCATAACCACTGCCGGCGATGTACTCGGGCAGAGCGGCATGGCCGCGCATGTCTATGTCGCCAACCGCTCGATGGTCGACGACCATTTCTTCAACGCCGACGGCGAGTTGCTGATCGTGCCGCAGGTTGGCGCCTTGCGCTTCGTCACCGAGATGGGCGTCATCGAGCTCAGGCCAGGCGAGATCGCCGTGCTGCCGCGCGGGCTGGTGTTCAAGGTCGAACTGGTTGACGCCGAAGTGCGCGGTTATGTCTGTGAAAACTATGGCGCCAAGCTTACCATGCCGGATCGCGGCCCGATCGGCGCCAATTGCCTCGCCAACCCACGCGATTTCAAGACGCCTTGCGCCTGGTTCGAGGAGAAGGAGACGCCATGCCGGCTGACGGTGAAATGGTGCGGCAATTTCCATGTCACCGAGATCGGCCATTCGCCGCTCGACGTGGTGGCGTGGCACGGCAACTATGCGCCCTACAAATATGATCTGGCGACGTTTTCGCCGGTCGGCGCCATCCTGTTCGACCATCCGGATCCGTCGATCTTCACCGTGCTGACGGCGCCGAGCGGCGAGGAGGGCACCGCCAACATCGACTTCGTCATCTTCCCGCCGCGCTGGCTGGTGGCGGAGGACACGTTCCGGCCGCCCTGGTACCACCGCAACATCATGAGCGAGTTCATGGGCCTGATCCACGGCCAGTATGACGCCAAGGAAGAAGGCTTCGTGCCCGGCGGCATCAGCCTGCACAATCTGATGCTGGCCCACGGCCCAGACGCGCCTGGCTTCGAAAAGGCCTCGCGTGTCGAGCTGAAACCGGTCAAGCTCGACAACACGATGGCGTTCATGTTCGAGACCCGATTCCCGCAAATGCTGACCCGCTACGGCGCTGAACTCGAAACAAGACAGGACAATTACATCGACTGCTGGTCCGATCTGAAGAAGCGCTTCAATGGCACGCCGGAGGGCGACTGGTCTTGAGATCAGCCCGATGAGCGACCGGCTGGTGTGTCTCGGCTCCAAGGGCGGCCCGGCGCTGCGGCCGGGCGGGCCTTGGCCGAGTTCGTCGCTGCTGGAGCTCGGCGGCCGAACCATCGTCGTCGATTGCGGGCTGGGCGTCACGCGTGGCCTGGTCGATGCCGGCATCAGCCTCAAGACGCTCGACCTGATCTTCATCACCCATCTTCATTCCGACCATGTGCTGGAGCTGGGACCGTTGCTGCACACCGCCTGGACGGCCGGTTTCGCCAGTCCGGTGACGCTGTTCGGACCGCCCGGCACCGGCCACTATTGGCGGCGCTTCTGTCAGGCGATGGAGTTCGACATCGAAATCCGCATCGTCGACGAGGGCCGGCCGGACATTCGCGAGCTGGTTTCGATCGTCGAATTCGGCGAAGGCGAGATTTTCGAACAGCGCGGCCTGAAGGTCTCGGCGCTGCGCGTCGACCATCCGCCGGTCACCGACTGTTTCGCGCTGCGCTTCGACCATGCCGGCAAAAGCATCGTGTTCTCAGCCGACACCGCCTTCTTTCCGCCGCTCGCCAATTTTGCCAGAGATGCCGACATTCTCGTTCATGAGGCCATACTGGAGGAGGGCATCGAGCGGCTGGTTGCCAGGACCGGCAATGGTGCGCGGCTCAAGGAGCATCTGCTCGCCAGCCACTCCTTTGCCGAGGAGGCCGGGCGCATCGCCAGCGATGCCAGGGTGAAGAGGCTGGTGCTCAACCACCTTATTCCGGCCGATGATCCCGAGATCGGCGAGGCCGACTGGGAGGCTGCTGTCAGGAAATCGTGGACGGGTGACTTGACGATTGCCCGCGACGGCCTTGTTGTGGGGTTTCGGGAGTAACGATGGCCGACGACGAGTTTTGGGACGAGGTGCGTAAATCCGAGGAGACATCCTCGACGCTGCTTTCCTCTGCTCTCCAGGAAGTGAAGGACTTGCCGTCTTTTGTGCGTTTCGTCGATGCGCTTCGCAAGGACCGGGAGGACGCCGACCGCAAGGAAGCTGCGAGGCCCGGACCCTACGACTCCGGCTGGAATGGCTGGTACAACGGCTCGATAGCCACTTTTTCTCGAATCGGCTGTCGCCTGGGCCGTGACCTGGACCGACGAGAGTCGACGCGGGGATCCGGCATTCCTTGCGGACGAAAATCCCTGGAAAGCCGCAGCCAGAGTTCTCTATGCCGGCAAATATTACGAATAACCGCAATACTACGAATAACCACTGGGAGGACGCATGAAGCTTGCCACATTGAAGGACGGGACGCGCGACGGAAAGCTCGTCGTCGTCTCGCGCGACCTGACGCGCTTCACCGACGCCTCGTTCTTGGCCCGCACGTTGCAGGCGGCGCTCGACGACTGGCAGCGGATTTCGCCGCATCTGGCGACCATCGCCGAATCGCTGGAGAACAACGCTTTGCCGTCGGCTCGCTTCCATGAGCATGACGCCCATTCGCCGCTGCCGCGCGCCTATCAATGGGCCGACGGTTCGGCCTATGTGAACCATGTCGAACTGGTGCGCAAAGCCCGCGGCGCCGAGATGCCGGCAAGTTTCTGGACCGATCCGCTGATCTACCAGGGCGGCTCGGATTCTTTCATCGCCCCGCGCGAGCCGATCCGTATGGCGGACGAAGCCTATGGCATCGACATGGAGGCGGAGGTTGCTGTCATCGTCGATGATGTGCTGATGGGCGCCAGCCTCGATGAGGCGCGCTCTGCGATCCGGCTGGTCATGCTGGTCAATGACGTAACGCTGCGCGCGCTGACCGGGTCGGAACTGGCCAAGGGGTTCGGCTTCTACCAGTCAAAACCGTCCTCGGCCTTCTCGCCGGTCGCGGTGACGCCGGACGAACTCGGCGACGCCTGGGATGGCGGCAAGGTCAGCCTGCCGCTGCTCGCCGACCTCAACGGCAAAGCGTTTGGCCGCGCCAATGCCGGCGTCGACATGACCTTCGATTTCCCGGCGCTGATTGCCCATGCCGCAAAAACACGGCCGCTGGTCGCCGGCACCATCATCGGTTCGGGCACCGTCTCCAACAAGCTGGATGGCGGGCCGGGCAAGCCGGTGTCGGCAGGCGGCGCCGGCTATTCCTGCATTGCCGAATTGCGCATGATCGAGACCATTGAGTCAGGTGAACCCAAAACGCCATTCCTGCGCTTTGGCGACACGGTGCGTATCGAGATGAAGAATAAAAGTGGAAACTCGATCTTCGGCGCCATCGAGCAGAAGGTCGAGAAATACCAGGGATAGGGGGATAACGGCATGACGGGCGAGGCGTTCTATCTGCTGTGCGGCGTCTGGGCGCTTGGGATTCTGGCGGTGTTCATCCAGGCGATCCGGCTGAGCTACCGCATCGAAGCGCGCTCGCCCGATTTGACCAACCGCAGCGGCTACCCGCGCAAGGCGATGATGTTCCACACAATCACCAACACGAGTGTGGCGCGTGACGAGGAGACGCAGGCCATGCGGCGGCGCATGAACCGGCTTTTATTGATCGTTCTCGCCGGATTCGCGGTCATGTGGGCGGGCATTGGCCTGGTTAGACGAATGAACTCATGACCCTGCTGGACCATCTGCGCCGCATGGCCGGCAACAATCTCTGGTCGAACGACCGGCTCTATCGTGCCGTGCTGCAGCTCAAGCCCGGCGAATTCGAAGCCGAACGCACCAGCTTCTTCCCGTCGATCAAGGTGACGCTCAACCACATCCTCGCGGTCGATCATCTCTATCTCGATTTCCTGGAAGAGGGCGGCGTCGGCGCTGCCGCTTATGACGATTACGTGCCGTTCGATGAACCGCAGGCGCTGTTTGCCGCCCAGGTCGCGGCTGATCGACGCTTGATTGTCTTTTGTGAAGGGCTGTCGGAGGATGATCTCGACCGCCGCGTCATCACCGACCGGCGCGAGGACGGCATGATCCCGGAAAAGATCAGCGACATCCTCGGTCACGTCTTCCTGCACGACATCCACCATCGTGGCCAGGTGCACGCCATGCTCTCCGGCACCTCGGTCGCGCCGCCGCAGCTGGACGAGTTTCTGCTCGATTATGATTTGAAGCTCAGACAGGCAGAGGTCGCGCGGCTGGGGTTGTGATCGACCATCCCAGACATTGGCGCCGCCCCTCATTGCCGGCAGGCAGGTGAGGGCAGCTTGATGCCTGCAATTTGGCGTTACGCCGCCTTGCCGTCCACCTTGATCACGCCGCGCTTGATCTGGTCCTGCTCGATCGATTCGAACAGAGCGCGGAAATTGCCTTCGCCAAAACCTTCGTCGCCCTTCCTCTGGATGAATTCGAAGAAGATCGGGCCGATCACGGTTTTGGAAAAAATCTGCAGCAGGATCTTGGTCATGCCACCGTCGACCACGCCTTCGCCGTCGATCAGGATGCCGTGCTTTTTCATCCGCTCGATCGGTTCGTCATGGCCGCTCACGCGGTCATACGACATGTCGTAATAGGTCTCCGGCGGACCGGGCATGAATTTCAGCCCGTTGTCGGCAAGCTTGTCGGTGGCGGCGTAGATTTCGTCGGTGCCGACAGCGATGTGCTGGATGCCCTCGCCATTGTATTTCTTCAGATATTCGGCGATCTGGCTGGTGTCGTCCTTGGACTCGTTCAGCGGAATACGGATCTTGCCGCACGGCGAGGTGATGGCGCGGCTGACAAGGCCGGTGATCTTGCCGTCAATGTCGAAGAAATGGATCTGCTTGAAGCCGAACAGTTCGCGGTAAAAATCCCACCATTTGTCCATCTGACCGCGATAGACATTGTGGGTGAGGTGGTCGAGGAAATAGAAGCCGACGCCTTGCGGCCGCGGATCGCGTTCGCCCAGCCACTTGAACTCGGCGTCATAGGCCGAGCCCTTCTTGCCATAGGCATCGATGAAATAGAGCAGCGAGCCGCCAATGCCGACAATGGCCGGCACGTCGAGCGCCTTATCGTCGCCTTCATAGGGCGTCGCGCCTTTCGACACCGCATGGTCGAACGTGTGCTTTGCATCGACAACCCGCCAGGCCATTGAGGCGGCGCAGGGACCATGCTTGTCGGCGAATTTCATCGCATGCGAGCCCGGCTCGGCATTGACGACATAGTTGATGTCGCCCTGGCGCCAGACGGTGATGTCTTTCGTGCGGTGCTTGGCCACCGCGACATAGCCCATGCGGGTGAACAGTTCGGCAAGCTTCCGCGGCTCCGGATGTGCGAATTCGACGAATTCGAAACCGTCGGTGCCTGCGGGGTTTTCCTTGCTGATCTTGGCGGGCGGGGCGTCGTGCGGGAAGGGACCCATGGCATTCCTCCAAACGGATGGTGGCCGCATCGGACCACGAGATAACCAATCATAGCGCAAAGCGGCCGCACGGTGCTTGCATTCAAACGCTTGAAATGATCATATCATGCGCAATTCGTGCATGATTGGAGACAAATCCATGGATGACGCGCGCATCGATCAATTCGACCGCAAGATAATGGCTCTATTGCAGGGCGACGCGCGGCTCACCAACAACGATCTCTCGGAACGCGTGAACCTGTCAGCTTCGCAATGCTCGCGGCGCCGGCAGCGGCTGGAAGAGGACGGCTACATCAAGGGCTATCGCGCCGTGCTCGACCGCGACAAGCTCGGCTTTTCGCTGGTCAATGTCATCTCGGTGACCTTGGCCACCCACAACCGCGACAACGCCAGGCGCTTCGGCGAACTGCTGGCACGGTTGCCGGAAGTGCAGGAGGCGCACGCGCTCACTGGTGAGATGGATTATATCTTGAAGGTGGTGACGCCGGACCTCAAATCACTGTCGGAATTCGTCAACGGCGTTCTCCTGCCGCACGAATCCGTGCAGCATGTGAAGACGGCGATCGTGCTGGAGACGCTGAAGGAAACCGGCGCGCTGCCGATCTAGGATGCGTCGGCGGGACAGCGCCCCCCTCTGTCCTGCCGGACATCTCCCCCACAAGGGGGGAGATCAGATGTCACGCGGGCTTTCGCCAATCGCTAACGCTGCAGGGAAAGCGCCATTGGCGAAGCTGCTAATCTCCCCACCTGTGGGGGAGATGTCCGGCAGGACAGAGGGGGGCGCGAAGGATCGCCAACTTATGGAACTGGCTGCACAATCGCTTTAAACGCTTCACCCCTTGGACTGCTGGATCAGCCCATAGAGATTGGTGCAGCGGGCGCCCGAGCGGCAATAGGCGAAGATCGGGCCTTCGAGCGCGTCGAGCGCTTCGGCCTGGTCCTCGACATTCTCGGCCGTGATCTGGCCGCTGATCACCGGGATGTAGCGGAAGGCGAGCCCCGCCGCCTCGACCGCCGCCTTGACGTTGTCGGCCGAGGGTTGGCCGGGCTGCTCGTCATCCGGCCGGTTGCAGATCACGCTCTTGAAGCCGGCGGCCTTGATGGCGGCGGCATCTTCGGGCTGGATCTGGGCCGAGACCGAATAGTCCTCGCTGATTTCGCGATATTCCATGGCTCTCATCCTCACAATCTGGTTGGCGCAAGTCTTGCCACTCTCGCACGAGGTCGGCAATCCGCGCAGAAGGAAATCCTTTTGCGCAAATAGACATTTCGCGAGCAAAATCCAGCTCAGCCATTTGTCCAGTTCGGGAACGGGTCGGGCAGTCCGCGCCACAGTTCGGGCCGGAAGTCCTCCGCCTCAATCAGGCAGTCATCCAATTCGGCGCGGATTTTCGCCTCATCCATCGGTTCGCAGCCGATGAAAACCATCTCCTGGCGCCGGTCACCCCAGACCGGATCGAGATAGGGAGCCATGCTTTCACGCCATTCAGCATGGTCGGGCCAGCGCTCCTGCGGCACGGCGGCCCACCACAGGCCGCGCTTTTCGGTTCTGACCAGCGCGCCGGCATGGCTCATTTCGCCGACATGATGCGGCCGTGTCGCCAGCCAGAAGAAGCCCTTCGCGCGCACCACGCCCGGCCAGGCGCGATCGATGAACGCCTGGAACTTCATCGGCTCGAACGGTTTTCGCGCCCGGTAGACGAAGGAGCGGATGCCATATTCCTCCGTCTCCGGAATATGATCGCGAAAGCCGTTGAGCTCCTTGAACCAGAGCGGGTTCTGCTGCGCCTTGTCGAAATCGAAGCGGCCGGTAGCGAGCACCTTGTCGAGCGGCACCTTGCCGAAATCGGCTTCGACGATCTCGGCATCGGGATTGAGCGCCCGTACGATCAGCCGCGCCATGTCTCGTTGGTGTTCACTCGCCGCGCCGATCTTGTTCAGCACCACGATATCGGCGAACTCGATCTGCTCGACCAGAAGGTCGACCAGCGCGCGACTGTCCTGTTCGCCCAGCGACTGTCCGCGCTGTTTCAGGAAATCGGAAGAGGAATAATCCTTGAGCAAATTGAGCGCGTCGACCACCGTCACCATCGTATCGAGGCGGGCGACGTCGGACAGGCTGTCGCCATTCTCGTCGCGGAAATCGAAGGTCGCGGCGACCGGCAGCGGCTCGGAAATCCCTGTGGATTCGATCAGCAGGTAATCGAAGCGGCTCTGTTCGGCCAGTGCGCGAACCTCCTTCAAAAGGTCGTCGCGCAGCGTGCAGCAGATGCAGCCATTCGACATCTCCACCAATCGCTCATCGGTGCGCGAAAGATCGGCGCCGTCGCGCACCAGTTCGGCATCGATGTTGATCTCGCTCATGTCGTTGACGATGACGGCGACGCGGCGGCCTTCGCGGTTCGACAAGATATGGTTCAAAAGCGTGGTCTTGCCGGCGCCGAGAAAGCCGGAGAGCACGGTGACAGGAAGGCGTTTGGTTTTGGAGGTTTGGAGCATGTCTGTATCCGAAGGTTCGGCGCGGATGCATTTTGGGGGCGTTGTGCGATCCACGCGGCTGAGGGCAGAGCCGATCTGGTATGTTATAATATTACATACGTCAATATAGGGGCTTGGTGAAATGGCGGCGCAGCCGGTCCAACTCGCCGTGTGTTGGCTCAAGCGGTTTCGTTCAGCCGGCCTTGCCCGAAGCCGGTAGCAACCCTAAACAGGCCCCCTCCGACAACAGGAAGGAAACTCCCATGAGCATTCGTCGCATCGATGTTGGCCCGCGCATGAGCCAGATCGTCATCCACGGCAACACCGTCTACCTCGCCGGCCAGGTCGGAACGCCCGGCGCCAGCGTCGGCGAGCAGACCAAGTCGATCCTCGCCACCATCGACGAATTGCTGGCCAAGGCCGGCACCGACAAGACCAAGATCCTGCAGGCGATCATCTGGCTGGCCGACATGGGCACTTTCGCCGAGATGAACAAGGAATGGGACAAGTGGGTCCCGCAAGGCAACACGCCCGCCCGCGCCACCGGCGAAGCCAAGCTCGCCGGCCCGGAATATGTGGTCGAGATTATTATTACGGCTGCGATCTGAGGCGTTGAAGCTGCTGATCTCCCCCCTTGTGGGGGAGATGCCTGGCAAGGCAGAGGGGGCGCTGTCCCGCCGCACACCGCTTTCGTCATCCTCGGGCTTGACCCGAGGATCCATGCCGTGACCTTGACAAGGAATGCGGCGGAGAAGAATTCTGTAAACATTGCAACGCCTTAGCGTCACGGCATGGATCCTAGGGTCTTCGCTCGTCGCTTCGCTCCTTGCTCCGCCCTAGGATGACGATAGCGATAAGTTGGCGCTCTGTGGCGCCTCCCTCTGGCCTGCCGGCCATCTCCCCCACAAGGGGGGAGATCAGCTACCCCTGCGAAGGCCTGAACCTTGCCACCAACGTGTGGCTCTCCGCGGCATAAGTAAACCGCACTTGCGTCACCGGGTGTTCGGCGCTCCAGGTTCGGCGCTCGACCACCAGGCACGGTGCGCCGGTTGCGATATCAAGCGCTTCGGCAATATGCCTGTCCGCACCTCCCGCGCGGATGCGGTGCTCGGCCTCGCTCCATGGCACGCGGCCGATCAGCCAGGGGCCGGGCGCGATGTCGAGAAATTCTTCGTCGCCGGCTTCCGCGACGGCGGCGAGATTGATCAGCCGCTGCTCATGCGCAAATGGCCGCTTGCCGGCGAAATGCCGGCATTCCAGCGCCAGCACCTGTCCAGCGGCGCCAAGTTCCAGCAAGCCACGATCCTCGGCGCTGCTGCGCCTTTTCTGCCGCGCCACGCGCTCATAGCGATAGGCTAGCCCGAGCGCCTCGACCTCGATCCTGATGTCGTGGATTTCCAGCACCGCCGCCTGCGACTGCGGCTGGCGGACAAAACTGCCCGAGCGGCGGCGGCGCTCGATCAGCCCGGCCTTGGCCAGCTGCGACAGCGCCTTGTTCACCGTCATGCGCGAGCAATTGTACTCGGCCGTCAGTTCATGTTCGAACGGGATGCGGAAGCCGGGCGCCCAGGCGCCGGACAGGATTTTCTCGCTGATGTCGGACAGGATGCGCTGGTGCAGCGAACCGCCGCCTTCCACCGCCGCTGTCTCGGTCATGTTCATGCCGAAAGCGCCGTCATGACCTGGCGAAAGCGCTCGGCTATGGCCTCGCGCCTGGCATGCTGGCCGTTGCTGACCTGCTTTTTGCCATGCACCCAGACGCAGTCGACCTTGCCGCCATTGGCAAAGATCCAGGCGTCGAGGATGGCATCGCCGCTCTTGCCGGCCAGCGAGGGATGGTTTTTGTCGAGCGAGACGAAATCGGCGGCCGCGCCGACGGCGATCCGAGACGGGCCGGCGCCGAGCGCCACGCTGCCGCCATCGAGCGCGGCGTCGAACAAAGCGCGCCCGGTCGAGCCGCCGGCCACCGCCAGCACATTGCGGGCGCGGTGCGCCAGGCGCTGCGAATATTCGAGTTGGCGCAATTCGTCCGGCAGGCCGATCAGCACATTGGAATCGGAACCGACGCCGAAGCGACCGCCATGGTCGATGAACAGCGGCGCGGCAAAGGTGCCGTCGCCGAGATTGGCCTCGGTGATCGGGCACAGGCCGGCAATGGCGCCGCTTTTCGCCATGCCGGTTGTTTCGGCCTCGGTCATGTGGGTGGCATGGATCAGGCACCAGCGCTTGTCGATCCCGGCATTGGCGAGCAGCCATTCGACCGGCCGCGCGCCGGACCACGCCAGGCAGTCCTCGACTTCCTTTACCTGCTCGGCGACATGGATGTGGATCGGCCCGTCCGGCGCCATGGCGGCAACCGCGGTGAGTTCCTCCGGCGTCGCGGCGCGCAGGCTGTGCGGGGCAACGCCGACGACAGCCTGATTCAACGCGCGAACGGATTCGCGGCATTTCTCAAGCAAGCGTCCGAAGCGATTCACATCGTTGATGAATCGCCGCTGGCCTTCGTTCGGAGCGGCGCCGCCGAAAGAAGAATGCGCATAGAACACCGGCAATAGTGTCAAGCCGATGCCGGTTTCGCCGGCGGCGGCGGCGATCCGCTCAGCCATCTCGGCAAGGTTGGCATAGGGTTTTCCGTCGCGGTCATGGTGGAGATAATGGAACTCGCCGACGCGCGAGAACCCGGCCTCCAGCATCTCGACATAAAGCTGCGCGGCGACCGCCTCGACCTGGTCCGGCGTCATCGACAGCGCGAAGCGGTACATCACCTCGCGCCAGCTCCAGAAGCTGTCGGCTGAGGGGCCGCGCAGTTCCGCAAGCCCGGCCATGCCGCGCTGGAAGGCATGGCTGTGCAGGTTCGGCATGCCTGGAACAACAATAGCGTGTCGCTCGTCATCGGCTTGCGGCGACGAGCCTGGCTCTACGGTGGTGATGCGACCGTCGGTCAACGAAATCCGCACCTTGTCGTGCCAGCCATCGGCCAGCAGGGCCTGTTCCGCAAAGATCGCCGTCACGTTTTTCTCCGTCTTCCCTGAACATAGCACTTGCAGTGCGTTTCAATATGTATATACATAATCGTCATCCAATCAACGGAAAAAGATAATGGCGGCACAAGACAAAAGCCGGGCAGGGGGCCTTCACCTTTGGCGCAATGCGCGCCTGGCGACCATGGCCGAAGGCGAAGCCGGACTGGGCATCGTCGAAAGGGGCGCAATTGCCGCCCGCGACGGTCTCATCGTCTATGCCGGCCCGGAAGCCGACATGCCGCCAGCTCTGGCTCAGGGCGCCGAGACCACCGACTGCGAAGGCCGCTGGATCACGCCCGGCCTGATCGACTGCCACACCCATCTCGTCCATGCCGGCAACCGCGCCAACGAATTCGAAATGCGGCTGGCCGGCGCGACCTATGAAGAGGTCGCTAGGGCCGGCGGTGGCATCGTCTCGTCGGTCAAATCCTTGCGCGCCGCCAGCGAGGACGAACTGGTTGCGCAGACGCTGCCGCGCCTCGATGCGCTGATGGCGGAAGGCGTCACCACGGTAGAGGTGAAATCGGGCTACGGGCTCGATCTTGAAAACGAGCAAAAATCGCTGCGCGCCGCCCGGCGCCTGGACAAAGAGCGTCCGGTGACGGTCCGCACCACCTTCCTCGGCGCGCATGCGCTGCCGCCTGAGGCCGAGGGCGACAAGGACGCTTTTGTCGATCTGGTCGCCAACACGATCCTGCCCGCCATCGCCGCCGAAGGCTTGGCGGACGCCGTCGACGGGTTCTGCGAGGGCATCGCCTTTTCGCCGGAACAGATCGCGCGCGTGTTCGATAGGGCCAAGACGCTCGGCCTGCCGGTCAAACTCCATGCCGACCAGCTGTCCAATTTGCACGGCGCCGAACTCGCCGCCCGTTACGGCGCGCTGTCGGCCGACCATCTCGAATACACCGATGACGCCGGTGCTGCGGCCATGGCCAAGGCCGGCACGGTGGCGACTATCCTGCCCGGCGCCTACTATTTCATTCGCGAGACCAAGAAGCCGCCGATCGGCCTGTTTCGCCAGCACGGCGTCAAAATGGCGGTCGCAACCGACAACAATCCAGGCACTTCGCCACTGACTTCGCTGTTGCTGACCATGAACATGGCAGCGACGCTGTTTGGCCTGACCGTCGAGGAATGCCTGGCCGGCGTCACCCGCGAGGCCGCGCGCGCGCTCGGGCTGCTCGGCCAGACCGGCACGCTGGAGGCAGGAAAATCCGCTGACCTGGCGATCTGGGACATCGAGCGCCCGGCCGAACTCGTCTACCGCATGGGCTTCAACCCGCTTCATGCCCGCATCTGGAGAGGACAATGACCGAACTCAACCTGAAGCCCGGCAATGCGACGCTGGCCGACTGGCGCGCCATTTACCGTGGCGCCGTACCGAAGCTCGACGCTGCCTGCCGTCCCAAGATCAAGGCCAGCGCCGAAGCGGTCGCCCGCATCGTCGCCAAGGGCGAGCCGGTCTATGGCATCAACACCGGCTTCGGCAAACTGGCCAGCGTTCGCATCCCCGCGGCCGACCTTGAGACGCTCCAGCGCAACATCGTTTTGTCGCATGCCGCCGGTGTCGGTGAGCCGATGCCGGTCGCGGTCGTCCGGCTGATGATGGCGCTGAAGCTCGCCAGCCTGGCGCAGGGCGCGTCGGGCGTGCGGCCGCAAACCATCGAGTTGCTGGAAGCGATGCTCGCCAACGACGTCATCCCGGTGGTGCCGGCGCAAGGCTCGGTCGGCGCCTCAGGCGATCTCGCGCCGCTGTCGCACATGACGGCGGTGATGATCGGCGTCGGCGAATGCTTTACCCCGCATGGCCGCTTCCCGGCCAAGGTCGCCTTCGTCTCGCACGGGCTGGAGCCGGTGACGCTTGGGGCCAAGGAAGGCCTGGCGCTGCTCAACGGCACGCAGTTCTCCACCGCCTACGCACTGGCCGCTTTGTTCGAGGCCGAAGTGCTCTACCAGTCGGCGCTGGTCGCCGGTGCGTTGTCGACCGATGCCGCCAAGGGTTCGGACGCCCCCTTCGATCCGCGCATCCATCTGTTGAGGAAACACCCCGGCCAGATCGAGACGGCGCAAGCGCTGCGCAATCTGATGGCCGGCAGCGCCATCCGGGAATCGCACCGCGTCGGCGACGAGCGCGTGCAAGACCCATACTGCCTGCGCTGCCAGCCGCAGGTGATGGGGGCGGCACTCACCGTGCTGCGCCAGGCCGCCGACACGCTCGGCACTGAGGCCAATGGCGTCACCGACAATCCTCTGATCTTCGCCGAGGACGACACCGCGCTTTCCGGCGGCAATTTCCACGCCGAGCCGGTGGCCTTCGCCGCCGACATGATCGCGCTCGCCGTCTGCGAGATCGGCTCGCTGTCGGAACGCCGCATTGCCATGCTGGTTGATCCAGCGCTCTCCGGCATGCCGGCCTTTTTGACGCCGAAGCCCGGCCTGAATTCGGGCTTCATGATCCCGCAGGTGACGGCGGCGGCGCTGGTCTCCGAGAACAAGCAAAAGGCCTATCCCGCGAGCGTCGATTCCATCCCGACCTCGGCCAACCAGGAAGACCATGTCTCGATGGCCGCACATGGCGCGCGCCGGCTGATCAGCATGGTCGAGAATGCGACAGCTGTCATCGGCATCGAACTGCTGGCCGCCGCGCAGGGTTGCGATTTCCACGCGCCGTTGGCATCGAGTGCGGCACTGGAAGCCGTGCGCAAGCTGGTCCGCGCCGAGGTGCCGCACCTCGACACCGACCGGCATTTCCACCCCGACATGGAAAAGGCGATCGCCATGGTGCGCAGCGGCGCTGCCATCAAGGCTGCCGGCGCGGTGACACTGCCTTCGATCTCGGGAGCCTGAGACATGACCGATTGGCTGACAGTGACGGAAGGCACGGCACCCCTATTGGTGTCGATCCCGCATACCGGCATCGATCTCGCCGGCCTCGACAGCCGGCTGGTCTCGCCCTGGCTCGGCCGCCGCGACTGCGACTGGTGGATCGACCAGCTCTATGATTTCGCCGCCGGCCTTGGCGCGACGGTCGTGCACACGTCGATCTCGCGCACGGTCATCGACGTCAACCGCGATCCCTCCGGCGCCTCGCTCTATCCCGGGCAGACGACGACCACGCTGTGCCCGACCGAGACGTTTGACGGCGATCCGCTCTATTTGCCCGGCGCCGAACCGACTCCGGCGGAGATTGACCAGCGCCGCATAGCGTATTTCGTGCCCTACCATGAAATGCTGGCAGCCCAGGCCGTCAGGCTTCGCGGCCTGCACGAAAAAATCGTCATCTACGATTGCCACTCGATCCGCTCGGTGCTGCCGCGCCTGTTCTATGGCACGCTTCCGGTGTTCAATCTCGGCACCAATGACGGCCAGACCGCCGACCCGGCGCTGCAGGCTCTGGTCGGCCAGATCATGACCGAAAGCGGTCAAAGCAATGTCATCAACGGCCGTTTCAAGGGCGGCTGGATCACGCGCTACTTCGGCAATCCGCAAGGCGGCTACCATGCGCTGCAGATGGAACTTGCCGATCGTGGCTATCTGCGCGAGCCCGAAGGCAAGGGCGAACCGGACAACTGGCCGGTACCCTACGACGCCGCGTTCGCCGCACCGATGCGCGCCACTCTGACGAAAATCCTCCAAACCGCCATTGACTGGGCCGGGCGCTGACGCGCCGCCTTACTCGAAAGGGACAGTGATGAACAATCCTCGCCATAACATCCGCGAAGTGCGTGCCCCCCGCGGCGACAAGCTCAACGCCAAATACTGGACGACCGAAGCGCCGTTGCGCATGCTGATGAACAACCTCGATCCGGATGTCGCCGAGAACCCCAATGAACTCGTCGTCTATGGCGGCATCGGCCGCGCCGCGCGCACCTGGAACGATTTCGACAGCATCGTCGCCTCGCTGAAGACGCTCAATGAGGACGAGACGCTGCTGGTCCAGTCCGGCAAGCCGGTCGGCGTCTTCCGCACCCATGCCGATGCGCCGCGCGTGCTGATCGCCAACTCCAACATCGTGCCGCACTGGGCGACTTGGGACAAATTCAACGAGCTCGATAAGAAGGGCCTGATGATGTACGGCCAGATGACGGCCGGCTCGTGGATCTATATCGGCACGCAAGGCATCGTGCAGGGCACTTACGAGACCTTCGTCGAGGCCGGCCGCCAGCACTACAATGGCAACCTTAGGGGCAAATGGATCCTGACCGGCGGTCTCGGCGGCATGGGCGGTGCCCAGCCTCTGGCGGCCGTCATGGCCGGCGCCTGCTGCCTCGCCATCGAATGCAATCCGGATTCGATCGATTTCCGCTTGCGCACCCGCTATGTCGACGAGAAGGCCGAGACGCTCGACGAAGCGATGGAAATGATCGAGCGCTGGACCAAGGCCGGCGAAGCGAAGTCGGTCGGCCTGCTCGGCAATGCGGCCGAGATCGTGCCGGAAATGTTCCTGCGCGGCATTCGCCCCGACATGGTCACCGACCAGACCTCGGCGCATGACCCGATCAACGGCTATCTGCCGAAAGGCTGGACCATGGCTAAGTGGCGCGAAAAGCGCGTCAGCGACCCCAAAGCTGTCGAGAAAGCCGCTCGCGCGTCGATGCGCGAGCATGTCGAGGCGATGGTGGACTTCTGGAACGCCGGCGTGCCGACGCTCGACTATGGCAACAACATCCGGCAGGTCGCCAAGGACGAGGGTTTCGAAAACGCCTTTGCCTTCCCGGGCTTCGTGCCGGCCTATATTCGGCCGCTGTTCTGCCGCGGCATTGGCCCGTTCCGCTGGGCCGCGCTCTCGGGCGATCCCGAGGATATCTACAAGACCGACGCCAAGGTGCGCGAACTCACGCCCGGCAACACCCATCTGCACAACTGGCTGGACATGGCGCGCGAGCGCATTGCCTTCCAGGGCCTGCCGGCGCGTATCTGCTGGGTCGGCCTCGGCGATCGCCACCGGCTCGGCCTCGCCTTCAACGAGATGGTCGCCAAGGGCGAGCTCAAGGCGCCTGTCGTCATCGGCCGCGACCACCTCGATTCCGGCTCGGTCGCTTCGCCCAACCGCGAGACGGAAGCGATGAAGGACGGCTCCGACGCCGTCTCCGACTGGCCGTTGCTCAACGCGCTGCTCAACACTGCGTCGGGCGCCACCTGGGTGTCGCTGCATCATGGCGGCGGCGTCGGGATGGGTTTTTCGCAGCATTCCGGCATGGTCATCGTCGCCGACGGCACGGCGGACGCCGCAAGGCGCCTGGAGCGTGTGTTGTGGAACGATCCGGCGACCGGCGTCATGCGCCACGCCGATGCCGGCTACGACATCGCCATTGAATGCGCCAAAGAGCACCAGCTCAATCTGCCCGGCATTTTGGGCTGATTGGCTGAAACGATGCGCATCCTTCGTGCCGCCGACTACCGCGTCATGCCGTGGAAGAATGGCGGCGGCACGACGACCGAAATCACCGTTTCGCCTGACGGCGCCGGGCTCGACGATTTCGACTGGCGCGTCTCGATGGCGCGCGTCGAAGGCGGTGGCCCGTTCTCCGGCTTTGCCGGCGTCGACCGCACGCTTGCCGTGCTGGAAGGCGAGGGCATCGTCCTCGACATTGCCGGCCGGCCGCCGGCGCGGCTGACCGGAGCCTCCGCTCCGCTTTCCTTCCCGGCCGATGTGGCGACCACGGCCGCGCTGATCTCGGGTCCGATCACAGACCTCAACGTCATGACCCGCCGCGGGCGGGCAACGCACACGGTCGAGCGCCTGCAGGTTTCGGCGCCGACCGATATCCGGCCGACGACCGCAACGACCCTGATCCTGCCGCTCGACGGCGAGGTCGGCGTGACCGGCTCGACACCTTTAGACTTGGGACCGCGCGACACGCTCCTGATTGGCCCGGAAGTCGCGCTATTGCACGTGGAACCGGCGCGGCCGACGACCGTGTTCGTGATCCGGATCGCCACCCTGGGTTAGCCTCGTTACCAGCAACGATTAACGCCTGTTGCCAAACATGATCGCACGCCGGAGAAATCTGGCGTAAGCTGTTGCCTGGATCACGAAAAAGCCTGAATCCTTCCGTCGTTCCAAGGTGGACGGGAGGGCAGGGGCGCTCGTCCTTGAGTTGTCGAAAGCCCCTCCTTAAAATGTCGAAGGGATAACGCCCCTGGCGTGGTGCGGAGCAAAACTTTCGGCCAGTGTAATTATGCAACCAATTGCATTTGAATCGGTTTTAGGGACATTGCCGTGGCGGTGACGCCGCTTCGCGTCCCCCATGCGGAATTTTCAATGAATATCCAGACAAATCCTGCCCATATCGAAAAGACCAGCGCCAGCTTCCCGGTCATCACCGAAGAGCCGATACGCTCCAATTTCCTGCCCGAAGAGCGGCTGCGCGCGCTGGGCGAAAGCCTCGCCAAGGGCGACATCAAGGACCTGTTCGGCCTGATGCCGTTCGATTTCCAGGCCCGCATCCGCGACAGCGCCAAAAGGATCCTCGAAGTCTACCGCTCGACCAATGCCGCCCAGGCCAAGGGCGAAACCATTACGCCGGCTGCGCAATGGCTGCTCGACAACAATTATCTGGTCGAGGAGACCATTTTTCAGGTCAAGCGCGACCTGCCGCGCCGTTTCTACCGGCAATTGCCGACCCTGAAACTGTCCGATGGCGCCGCGGTGCCGCGCGCGCTGGCGCTGGCCTGGAGCTATGTCGCCCATTCCGACAGTTCGGTCTCGGCGACCATGTTCAAATCCATCGTCGAGGGTTTTCAGTCGGTCGAGCCACTGAAGATCGGCGAACTCTGGGCGCTGCCGTCGCTGCTGCGCTTCGTGCTGATTGAAAACCTGCGCCGCATCGCCGTGCGCGTCGACCGCACCAGGCAGATGCGCCATATCGCCAACGAGGTTGCCGACCGGGTGCTGGCGACCGACGACAATGCCGACCGCCAGAAGATCCTGTCCAGCTATGGCGCGCATGCCCAGGACACCACCTTCGCCACCCAGTTGCTCTACCGCCTGCGCGACGGCTCGCAGAATGCCGGCAGGGCGCTGGAATGGCTGGAGGTCGAACTCGAGAAGACCGGCTCCGACGCCGAGGAAATCATCATCTCCGAGCATCGCACGCTGTCCAGCGGCAATGTCACCACCGGCAACATCATCCGCGGCCTGCGCCTCATCAACGACGTCGACTGGACGGTGTGGTTCGAGGGCGTCAGCCGCATCGACACGCTTTTGCGCGAGCGCACCGATTTCGCCGCGCTCGATTTCTTTTCGCGCGACCAGTACCGCACGTCGATCGAGCAGCTGGCGCGCCGCTCCGACCTTTCCGAATTCCGCGTCGCCGAAAAGGCGATCGAACTGGCCGGCCATGTGCCCGGCGTCACCGATGCCTCCGGCGTGCCGGATGAAGCCGCCGATCCGGCAGTGCATACCGATGTCGGATTCTTCCTGGTCGGGCCGCGCCGGCCGGACCTGGAAAAGGCGATCGGCTACCGGCCGCCTTTCTATGTGACCTTCAAGCGCGCCTTCACCGCCACCGGCTGGCTCGGCATCGTGGTGCCGGTCTTCCTGCTGACGGTGCTGCTGCTGGTTCTCTCCGGCAACGCGCTTGCCCATCTGGGCCTGTCCGTTCCCTCGATCACGCTGATGCTGGCGCTGTTTGCGGTGCCGGCCAGCGAAGGTGCGCTCGCCTTCTTCAACACCGTCGTCTCGCTGTTCCTGAAGCCGACGCGGCTTGTCGGCTATGACTACAAGCACGGCATTCCGGCCACGGCGCGCACGCTGGTCGTGGTGCCTTCGCTGATCGGTTCGCGCGACGATGTCGAGGAAAACATCCGCAACATCGAGGTCCATCACCTCGCCAATACGGCGGAAGAGATCCATTTTGCGCTGCTCTCCGACTGGCCGGATTCCAAGACCGAGATCGACGCCGCCGACATCGAGATCCTGCAATATGCGCGCGACGAGATCGCCAGGCTCAATGCCCGCTATCCCTCCGAGGGCGCGCCGCGCTTTTACATCCTGCATCGCCGCCGGCTCTATAACCAGGCGCAGGGCGCCTGGATGGGCTGGGAGCGCAAACGCGGCAAGCTGCACGAGCTGAACCTTCTCCTGCGCGGCGACAGCGATACCACCTTCCTGCCGCTCGACGTGCCGCTGCCGGAAAAGGTCCTCTACGTTATGACGCTCGACGCCGACACGCGCACCACGCGCGACGCCGTGTCATCGCTGGTCGGCAAGCTCTCCCATCCGCTCAACCGTCCGCATTTCGACGTGGCAAAGCGTGTCGTCACCGCCGGCTACACCATCCTGCAGCCGCGCATCACCGCCTCGCTCACCAGCGGCGACGACGCCTCTTTCTTCCAGCGTGTCTTCTCGTCCAACAGCGGTCTTGACCCTTACGTCTTTGCCGTATCGGATCTCTACCAGGACGTCTTCAGCGACGGCTCGTTCACCGGCAAGGGCCTCTACCATGTCGACGCCTTCGAGGCGGCGCTGAAGGGCCGCATCGAGGAAAACACCATCCTCAGCCACGATTTGCTCGAAGGTGCGCTGGCTCGCGCCGCGCTCGTCACCGACGTCGAGCTGGTCGAGGACTACCCGACCCGTTATTCGGTCGACGCCTCGCGCCACCACCGCTGGGCGCGCGGCGACTGGCAGCTGCTGCGCTTCATCTTCTCGCCGCGCTCCGGCGTGCCGGCATTGTCGCGCTGGAAAATGGTCGACAATCTGCGCCGATCGCTGACCCCGATCTTCTGGGTAATGGCGGCGATTGCCGGCTGGACGCTGCTGCCGTTCACGCAGGCCGCGCAGTGGCAGGCGTTGCTGATCCTCTCGCTGTTCATGGCGCCGACCTTCGATGTCGTCAACGCCATCCTGCCCAAGAGCGGCGACCAGACGCCGCGCGGCCATTTCTCCGCGCTGGCGCGCGACACCGTCTTCGGCACGGCACTTGTGGCGCTCAAGGTGCTGTTGATGGCGCACAACGCCTGGATGATGGGCGATGCCATCGTGCGCACGCTTTACCGCCTGTTCGTCAGCCGCCAGAACCTCTTGGAATGGCGCACGGCGTCGCAGGCGCACAAGGGCGGCGACAACGATCTCGGCTCCTACTACAGCATGATGTATGGCGCCGTGATCATCGGCGTCGTCGGTCTCGCTATCCCCGTGCTGGCCGATTCCACCGGCGCTTTCGTCGCCTTCTTCTTTGCTTTGTTCTGGATCGGCTCGCCGGCCGTCGCCTGCTGGATCAGCCGCTCGGCCGAGACCGAGGACCGCTTGCGCATATCGCAGGCCGACATCCATGCGCTGCGCACCGTGGCGCGGCGCACCTGGCATTATTTCGAGACCTTCGTCACGGCTGAGCACCACAATCTGCCGCCCGACAATTTTCAGGAAAGCCCGGCGCCGGTGGTGGCGCCGCGGACATCGCCGACCAATATCGGCGTCTATCTCCTATCGGTGGTGTCGGCGCGCGATTTCGGCTGGATTGCCCTCTCCGACGCCATCACCCGCATCGACGCGACAATGACCACCATCGAGAGCATGCCGCGCAACCGTGGCCATCTCTTCAACTGGTACGACACAACGACGCTCAAGCCGCTTTATCCGCTCTACATTTCGGCCGTCGACAGCGGCAATCTCGCCGGACATCTGGTCGCGGTCGCGGCTGCCTGCGCCGAATGGGCCGAAGCGCCGTCCGTCCATCTGCAAGGCGATTTCGAAGGCGTCCTCGACACGGTGACGATCCTCGACGAGAGCCTTGAGGAATTGCCTGACGACCGCCGCCAGCTCAGGCCGTTGCGCCAGCGTCTGGCCGACCGCCTCGACGGCATGCGGCGCGCCGTCATGACCATCAAGGCGCAGCCGGAGATGGCGTCGATCCGCACCATCAATCTGGCCGTGCTTGCCGGCGAGATCCGCAAGCTCGCCACCGCCATCCACACCGAGGCGGGATCGCAGCGCAGCGACGTCATTGCCGACTGGGCGGCGCGGCTGGAAGCGACCTGCGAGGCGCATGTGCATGACTCGCACAGCGACGAGAACGCCGTCGAAACCTTGCGCGCCAAGCTTTTGGCGCTGCGCGAGCGCTGCCGCCGCTATGCTTTCGAGATGGATTTCTCCTTCCTGATGCGGCAGGAGCGCAAGCTTCTGTCGATCGGCTACCGCGTCGAGGAACACCAGCTTGACGAGAGCTGCTACGATCTGCTGGCCTCCGAGGCGCGGCTGACCAGCCTGTTCGCCATCGCTAAGGGCGATCTGCCGACCGAGCACTGGTTCCGGCTCGGGCGCCCCATCGTCGAGATCGGCTTCCAGGGCGCGCTGATGTCCTGGTCGGGCTCGATGTTCGAGTACCTGATGCCGCCGCTGGTGATGAAGGAGCCGCAGGGCTCGATCCTCAACCAGACCAGCAAGCTGATCATCAAGCGCCAGATCCAGTATGCGCGTTCGAAGAACGTGCCATGGGGCATTTCGGAAGCGGCCTACAATGCCCGTGACCGCGAACTGACCTATCAATATACGAATTTCGGCGTGCCAGGCCTTGGACTGAAGCGTGGCCTTGGCCAGAACACGGTGATCGCCCCTTATGCCACGATCCTCGCAGCGCAGTTCACGCCGCGCGAGTCCGTGCAAAATCTGGTCAGGCTGCGCTCGATCGGCGCGATGGGCCGTCACGGCTATTACGACGCCGTCGATTTCACGCCGCAGCGTGTGCCTGAAGGCACCGACCATGCCATCGTGCTGAACTACATGGCCCACCACTCCGGCATGTCGATTGCCGCCGTTGCAGACGCCATCTTCGAAGGCCGGCTGCGCGACCGTTTCCACAGCGATCCAGTGATTGAATCAGCCGAATTGCTGCTGCAGGAGAGGGCGCCGCGCGATATCCCGACCGCCACCGTCAGGACCGAAGCCGACGAGCGCTCGAAGGACGAGACAGAGGTCGAGAGCCCGGATTCCCGCATCATCCTCGATCCGCTGAAGGCGCTGCGCGCCACCAGCGTCATGTCCAACGGCCGATATTCCGTCATGGTCTCGGCGACCGGCTCCGGCTACAGCCGCTGGGGCGAACTCGCCGTCACCCGCTGGCAGCCGGACCCGACCGAGGACCGACTCGGCTCCTACATCTTCCTCAGGGATGCCGGCAGCGGCGACTGGTGGTCGGCGACCGCGGAGCCGAAGCAGGCGACTGGCGAGAGAGTGCAGACGCTGTTTTCCGACGACAAGGCGAGCTTCGTCAAAACAGTCGGCTCGCTGCGTTCCGAGGTCGAGTGCATCGTCATCTCGGAAGGCAATGGCGAGGGACGCCGCGTCACGCTCTACAATGACGGCGCTACCGACCGGCATATCGAGGTCACCTCCTTTGCCGAGCTGGTGCTGGGCAATGAGGCCTCGGACAATGCCCATCCCGCGTTCTCGAAAATGTTCATCGAGACCGAGATATCAGCCAACAACGGCGCCATCTTCGCCACTAGGCGCAAGCGCGACAAGAACGAGCCCGACCTCACCATGGTGCATTTCGTCACCGATCCCTCCGGATCGGCGCGCGATGCCGAGGCCGAGACCGACCGCCGCGCCTTTATCGGCCGTGGCCGCACCATTACCGAGGCGGCTGCTTTCGATCCCGGCGCCAAGCTCGGCGGCCATCATGGCTTCACGCTCGACCCGGTCGCGGCCCTGCGCCGGCAGGTGCGGGTGCCGGCCAACAAGAAGATCTCGCTGACCTTCTGGACCACCGTCGGCGCCAACCGCGCCGAGTTGGACGAGGCCATCGCCAGGCTCGACCATCCCGAAAGCTTCGCCCGCCAGGCAATGCTGGCCTGGACGCGTAGCCAAGTGCAGACAAGGCATCTCGGCCTCAGCCTGACCGACGCCGCCAATGTGCAGAAGCTGGCGCGCTTCCTGATCTATCCCGATCCGTTCCTGCGCCTGCCGGCCGAATCCATCGCTTCGGGGCTGGGCAAGCAGTCCAGCCTGTGGCCGACCAGCATCTCCGGCGATTTCCCGATTTTCCTGGTCCGCATTGGCGACGTCGCCGATCTGGAGATTGTCGCCCAGGCGCTGCGCTTCCAGGAGTATATGCGCGCCCGCGGCATGATGATCGACTTCGTCGTCGTCAACGAACAGGCTTCTTCGTACGTGCAGGACCTGCAGCGCGCGGTCGAGACGCTGTGCGAAAACAGCCGCCTGCGCGGCAAGGAACTCGGGCCGCGCCAGCACATCTTCGCCGTGCGCCGCGACCTGATGGACGAGGCAACCTACAAGACGCTGCTGGCGGTTGCCCGCGTCGTGCTGCACACCCGCAACGGCACCATCTTCGACCAGATCGAGCGCGCCGAGGCGGCAGCGCTGCAGGCTCGCGACGCCTTGCTGCCGACGGGCACTGCGACCCTGCGCGAACCGTCTCTGCCAGTGCCGACGGCGCCCGCATATCATGCTGCGTCTGACAGCGGTGCCGACGGCAGCGGCCTTAGCCAGTGGAACGGCTTCGGCGGTTTCGAAGGCGATGGCCGTCACTATGTCACCCGTCTCGCCGGCCGGCGCACGACGCCGCAGCCCTGGATCAACGTCGTCTCCAACGCCTCG
Source organism: Mesorhizobium neociceri (assembly GCF_013520985.1). Taxonomy (GTDB): domain Bacteria; phylum Pseudomonadota; class Alphaproteobacteria; order Rhizobiales; family Rhizobiaceae; genus Mesorhizobium; species Mesorhizobium neociceri. The sequence goes on from NZ_JACDTY010000028.1 coordinate 29,118, forward strand.
TTCGGCTTCCACGTCTCTGCGGAGGGGGCTGCCTTCACCTGGAGCCGCAACAGCCGCGACTACCAGTTGACGCCATGGTCGAACGATCCGGTCACCAATCGGCCGGGAGAGGGCGTCTACATCTATGACCACGCCAGCGGCAAGGCGTTCTCGCCGCTCGCCGCCGTCGTGCGCGATCCCTCGATGACCTACGAGACATGGCACGGCCAGGGCTTCTCGACCTTCCGGTCGAAGCGGGGCCCGCTGTCGATGGATCTGACGCATGTCGTCGATCCCGTCGATCCGGTGAAGATCACGCGGCTGCGCATCCAGAACTCGGGCGCGGTGTCGGCGCGGCTGCGCGTCTATGCCTATGCCGAATGGGTTCTCGGCAGCCATCGCTCGAGCACGGCTGCGACCATCATCCCGTCACGGGATGCGGCGACCGGCGCGCTCATGGCGCAAAACCCGTACGGGCTCGATTTCGGCGACCGGGTGGCCTTCCTGGCCGCCACCGGTCCGGTGCATTCGGTGACAGCCGATCGCGGCGAGTTCATCGGCAGGCAAGGCACCAGCGCCTTCCCGCACGCCGTCGTCAGCGGCGCCGGCCTGTCGGGTCGCATCGAAGCCGGCGATGATCCGTGTGCTGCTGTCGCCAGCGACATCGACATCCCCGCCGGCGGCGACGTCACGCTCGTCTGGCTGCTCGGCGACGCCGCCACACCCGCCGAGGCGAGCGCGTTGGTGCAGACCCATTCGGGCAAGGATTTCGACCAACGGCTGGCCGACAATGAACGTGTCTGGCGCGGCTTCCTCGACACCATCCAGGTCGAGACGCCAGACAAGGCGCTCGACGCCATGGTCAATCACTGGCTGCCCTATCAGAGCCTGGCCTGTCGCATCCGCGCCCGCTCGGCCTTCTACCAGGCAAGCGGCGCCTTCGGCTTCCGCGACCAGTTGCAGGACACGCTGGCCCTGCTGGCGCATGATCCGAAGCTCGCGCGGGACCAGATACTCAACGCGGCGCGCCGGCAGTTCCCTGAAGGCGACGTCCAGCATTGGTGGTTGCCGCGCACCGATGCCGGCGTGCGCACCATGATCTCCGACGATGTGGTCTGGCTGGCGCATGCCACCAACCGCTATATCGAGGTGACCGGCGATGCAGGGATCCTCAAGGAGCAGTTGCCTTTCATCGACGGGCAGGTGCTCGGCGAGGGCGAGCACGACGCCTTCTTCACGCCGGAAATCTCCAAGACGCATGCCTCGCTCTACGACCATTGTGCGCGGGCGCTCGACCTTGCGGTCAAGCGCAGCAGCCCGGCCGGGCTGCCGCTGATCCTCGGCGGCGACTGGAATGACGGCATGAACCGCGTCGGCGAAGCCGGCAAGGGCGAGAGTGTCTGGCTCGGCTGGTTCCTTTTGAAGACGCTGGGCGACTTTGCCGCCGTCGCCAAGGGGCAAAGCGACACCAAGCGGGCGCAGGCCTGGCTGAAGCACGCCGACGTGCTGAAGCGGGCGCTGGAAAGCACCGCCTGGGATGGCCAGTGGTACCGGCGTGGCAGCTACGATGACGGCACGCCGCTCGGCTCGCACAATTCGGACGAGTGCAAGATCGACTCCATTGCCCAGTCGTGGAGCGTGCTCTCCGGCGAGGGCGACCCGGCGCGCTCGACCACGGCGATGCAGCAGGCAACGAACCTGCTCGTCGACGACAAGCTCAAGATCGTCAAGCTGTTCACTCCGGCCTTCCAGAACACGGAAAAGGACCCCGGCTACATCAAGAGCTACCCACCGGGCGTGCGCGAGAATGGCGGCCAGTACACCCATGCGGCGACCTGGTTCGTCATTGCGCTCGCCGAAATGGGCCGCACCGACGATGCCTATCGCTGCTTCTCGATGCTGAACCCGGTCAACCATGCGCTCGACGATGCGTCGGCCGAGCACTACCGCGTCGAGCCCTACGTCGTCGCCGCCGACATCTATTCCGGTGAAGGCAAGGGCGGTCGCGGCGGCTGGACCTGGTACACCGGCTCGGCCGGATGGCTTTACCGCGCGGCGGTCGAAGGCATTCTGGGCATTGAGCGGCGCGGCAAGCAGATCACGTTCCGGCCCAAACTGCCCAGCCACTGGGACGGCTATTCGGCAACGCTCAAGATGCTGGGGGCCGAAGTCAAGGTTCGCGTCATCCGCGACAAAAAGGCCAAGACCATCTCGCTCGAAGTCAATGGAACCAAGACAAAGTCTTCCGGCTTTGAGCCGAAAGCCGGCGACAAGACCGAAGTGGTCGTCAAGATACCTGCGTAAAATCAAGAGCTTGAAGCCAAACGCGCGCCCCTTTCGGGGCGCGCGTTTTTATTTGGGCATGCGCGTGGCGCAAAGCAGCCCTGCTTCTTATGTATTGGCGTCGCCGGTCGTGGGTGATTAAAAATGTGGCAGCGCTGGATCACTGCCATGATTTTGCCGCAAGGCTGACATTTCACCTTTTATCTCAAACCGTTAGGTGATCACGACAGATTTCGCAACGTCGTCATCTTTTGTTCGCAGAATGGGAACGGAAGAGCTAGACGGGCATTGTTTTGCGACCCGTTAACCGGTACGTGTCTAGAAATGGTGCACTGCACAATGAATGTTTGGCGGAGTAGCTGAAGTGTCACTTCTGCAAATCTACTGGAGAGCGCTGGGTTATCTCGCAGCCGACAGGAAACGCGTTGCGTTGATCTGCGGTGCGAATGTCGCGCTTGCCATCATCGCAATCCTCGAGCCGATCATGTTCGGCCGGGTGATCGACGCCATCTCCGATAAGGGTTCGGTGTTCTCGACGCTGGCGCTGTGGGCCGGTCTCGGCGCCTTCAACATCATCGCCTTCGTGCTGGTGGCGCGTGGTGCCGACCGTTTCGCCCATAAGCGCCGCAGCGAAGTGCTGTGCCAGTCGTTCGAGCGCGTGATCACCATGCCGCTCGCCTGGCACCATCAGCGCGGCACCTCCAACGCGCTGCACACGCTGCTGCGCGCCGTCGAGACGCTGTTCAGCCTGTGGCTTGAATTCATGCGCCAGCATCTGTCGACGGCCGTTGCGCTGGCGCTGCTCATCCCGACCGCGATCAGCATGGACCTGCGCATGTCGCTGGTGCTGATGGGCCTTGGCGTTCTCTATGTCGGCATCGGCCGGCTGGTGATGAAGCGCACCAAGGAAGGCCAGGCCGCCGTCGAGCGCCACTATCACAAGGTGTTCGCGCATGTGACCGACTCGGTCAGCAACGTCGCCGTGCTGCAGAGCTACAACCGTCTCGGCCACGAGGCCGATACGCTGCGCCGCTATGTCAAGAACCTGCTCGATGCGCAGAACCCGGTGCTCGACTGGTGGGCGATGGCCAATGCGCTGCACCGCCTGTCGTCGACCATTTCGATGATGGTCGTGCTGCTGATCGGCGCTTATCTCGTCACCCACGGCCAGCTCAAGATCGGCGACGTCATCGCCTTCACCGGCTTTGCCACGCTGCTGATCGCTCGCCTCGACCAGATGTCGGCTTTCGCCAACCAGATTTCGGAAGCCCGCGCCAAGCTGGAAGACTTCTACCATCTTGAGGATTCGGCCGCCGACGCCGCCGAGCCGGACGGCTTGCGCGACCTCACCAACGTCACCGGCCATGTCCGTTTCGAGAATGTCGGCTTCGAGTTCGGCAATTCAGGGCAGGGCATCGACGACGTGTCGTTCGAAGTCCAGGCCGGCCAGACCGTTGCCATCGTCGGCCCGACCGGCGCCGGCAAGACGACGTTGATCAACCTGTTGCAGCGCGTCTTCTCGCCGTCCCACGGCCGTATCCTGATCGACGGCATCGACACCCGCAGCGTGACCCGCAAGTCGCTGCGCCATTCGATCGCCACCGTGTTTCAGGATGCCGGCCTGCTCAACCGCTCGATCGAGGACAACATCCGCGTCGGCCGCGCCGAGGCGACCTATGACGAAGTGCATGCCGCCGCCGACGCTGCCGCTGCCCAGGATTTCATCCTGGCCAAGAGCGAAGGCTACGACACCGTCGTCGGTGAGCGCGGCGGCCAGCTTTCGGGCGGCGAGCGCCAGCGTATCGCCATTGCCCGCGCCGTGCTCAAGGATGCGCCGATCCTGGTGCTCGACGAGGCGACCAGCGCGCTCGACGTCGAAACCGAGGACCGCGTCAAGGAAGCCATCGACGAATTGAGGCGCAACCGCACCACCTTCATCATTGCCCACCGCCTGACCACCGTCCGCGACGCCGATCTGGTCGTGTTCATGGACAAGGGCAAGGTGGTCGAGATGGGCGGCTTTGCCGAACTGTCGCTGCGCAACGGCCGTTTCGCCAGCCTGCTGCGCGCCGGCGGCCTGCTCAACGACGAGGAAGTCCGCCGCCTCAGCCGCACGGTAACCATCGAAGCGGCGTAAGCTTAAGGTCTTCACCTTCTCCCCTTTTGGGAGAAGGTGGCCTCGCGAAGCGAGGTCGGATGAGGGGTGTTCCAGGGAACGCTAACGCCTCACTCCGATGGAACCACCCCTCATCCGTCTCGGCGCTATCGCGCCGATCCACCTTCTCCCACAAGGGGAGAAGGAAGAACTGCGACAACCGCTCGATTGCCCAACAGCCGCCGCCGGTCTATTTAGACCGCATGAGCGACACCTCTTCACGCCTCACCGGCTGGACCGACCTCGCCAACCCGACACGCTTTGTCGGGCTGGCCGACAGGCTGGTGCCGTGGCTGGCGTCGGTCGCCGCGATCCTGCTCGCCGTCGGCCTCTATATGAGCTTTGCCGCGCCTGAGGATTTCCAGCAGGGCATCACGGTGCGCATCATGTACATCCACGTGCCTTTCGCCTGGCTCGCCATGATGTGCTACACGGTGATGGCGGTCGCCGCACTCGGCACGCTGGTCTGGCGCCATCCGCTGGCCGACGTCGCGCTGAAATCGGCAGCCCCGATCGGCGCCACTTTTACCGCGCTTGCGCTGATCACTGGCTCCATCTGGGGCAAGCCGATGTGGGGCACCTGGTGGGTGTGGGATGCGCGCCTGACGTCTGTGTTCGTGCTCTTTCTTATGTATCTTGGCATCATCGCGCTGACGCGTGCGCTGGATGACGCCAGCCGCGCCGCCTGGGCTGCCGCCATCATCACGCTGGTCGGCTTCATCAACATCCCGATCATCAAATTCTCGGTCGACTGGTGGAACACGCTGCACCAGCCGGCTTCAGTGTTCCGGCTCGGCGGACCGACCATCGATCCCAGCCTGCTGTGGCCGCTGCTGGTGATGGCGCTAGGCTTCACCGTGCTGTTCTTCGCCCTGCATCTGACGGCGATGCGCACCGAAATCCGCCGCCGCCGGGTGATCGCCATGCGCAGGGTGGCTGCACGGCAGGCTAACTGACGCGCGCCACAAGCGCCCAGCTTCAGCCCATCCGCCCCCGCGCCACCACCGGCAGCGTCTCCAGCACCTTGTCGCCATCGATCAGATGCACCTGATCGAACAGGTTGGTCACCACGCAGCAATGGTCCGGCACCACGCGCACGCGCTCGCCGATGCGAAGGCTCGCGCCGTTTCCAAGCGTGACCGTGCCGTGCTCCTCGCTCAGGCCGGTGACGCGGGCGCCGGGCATGCCGAGCAGCTCGCCAAACTCGGGCAATCCCAGCGTGTCGCTGGACAGCGCCTTGCTGCCGCTGTCCAGAATGGCGCGGGCCGGCGTCGGGTGGCTGACCACGGTGGCGAGAACCGTCAGCGCGCAATCGTCGAGCGTGCCGACGCCTTTGGCGACCTGGTAGCGGTCGAGATAGATGTAGGTGCCGGGGCGGTATTCGGTGACGACGCTGTCCTCGCCGGAACGCCACATGTCCGGCGTACCGCCGCTGGAGATACAATCACAGGCGAGACCCGACGCCGTGAGCGTCTGCTTGGCGCCAACCAGCCACGCCTCGGCTTCCGCTGCTCGGCCGGCGGCCGGATAGGTCATCAGCCCGCCGAAGCGAAGGCCTTTGGCCTGGTCGATCACTTTCGCCAGCGCCAGCGCCTCGGCGACGCTCTGCACGCCGCAACGGCCCATGCCGGTGTCGCATTCGACCAGAACGGGCAGGGGGTGCCCGGCATCGGTGAAGGTGGCGACGAGCCCCTCCAGCGTTTCGCGGCTGTCCGCCGTCACCGACAGGGTAATGCGACCATGCAGCGCCTTGAGGCGCTCCAGCTTGGCGCGGCCTAAAATGTTGTAGGGCAGGAAAATATCGGAGAGCCCGGCATCGGCCATTACTTCGGCTTCGCCGATCTTCTGGCAGGTGATGCCGACCGCACCCGCTGCGACCTGCTTCTTCGCCCAGTAAGGCAGCTTGTGCGTCTTGATGTGCGGCCTGAGTTTCAGCCCGTGGCGGTCGGCATGCGCCTGCGCCTTCATGATGTTGGCTTCGGCGCGGGCCGCGTCGATCAGGATCGCCGGCGTATCGAGGTCGTCTATGCCTTGCATGAATGTCACCTTGGGAAATTTGGCTGGACTTATGGCCCCGATCGGCCGCGATGTCATGGGCCAGCGTGCAGTTTGCGTCGACACCGCAACGCTGTTCGGCTATGCGCTTTAGGCAGGAACGCGACGCCAAGGGATCACGACCATGAAACGCTCCACCGTCAATGACATCATCCGCGATGCCGATGCTTTCATCCGCTCGTTCGGCTACATCATGCCGCCCTTCGCCTACTGGTCGCCGGAAGAGATGAAGGCGCGCAAGGCTGACTCCGCGGCCATTTTCAGCTCGCGTCTCGGCTGGGACATCACCGATTACGGCCAGGAGAAATTCGACGAACTCGGCCTGTTCCTGTTCACTGTTCGCAACGGCGTTTACGCTGACATGAAGAAGGGCATGGGCATGCTCTATGCCGAGAAGATCATGATCTCGCGCAAGGACCAGTTGTCGCCGATGCACCGCCACAACATCAAGGCCGAGGACATCATCAACCGCGGCGGCGGCAAGCTGGTGCTCGAACTGTTCATGCACGACCGCGACGGCGGCATCGATCCGAAGGCCGAGGTGTCGGTGCCGGTCGACGGCACCATCCACAGGCTGCCGGCGGGCGGGCTCCTGAAGCTCGACCCAGGCCAGAGCGTCACCCTTATGCCCGGCGTCTGGCACGCCTTCTGGGCCGAGGGCAAGGATGTGCTGATCGGCGAGGTCTCGACCGTCAATGACGATTTGACCGACAATGTCTTCCGCGAGCCGATCGGCCGCTTCTCCAACATCGACGAGGACGTCGCGCCGGTGCACCTTCTGGTGTCCGACTATGAGAAGTGGGTGGGGTAGGCGCTGCTCTCGCTGCTCTACTTCGTTCGATTGAGAAGTGCGCGCAATCTACGTACCTCGGCGATCAGGCGAGGGATGTCCTGCCGTGCCGCGGCAATGAAATCCTGGTCTTCGGCCGTGGCGCCGCCCATTTCGATATCGTCGCCGCGATCCGCGCCTTCACCGGTTTGAATGAAATTCGATCCGCTCAGAAAATCCCAGCCCTCGACCCATGATTTCCATGGGCCGGGTTGGGCGGCGGCAGCGCGCGCTTCCATTTCCTGAAGTTCGAGTTCCGACGGAGATGTGTTCATAGTGGCCGATTAACGCTGTTAACGGCAAAGCGAAATGCACTCTCGAACAGCGCGCCCGAGATCCTCTGGCGCACCTGTTGAGGACAAAATCGTGTCCAGCGGAATGGCACTCTCTCTGTTGACTTTGGCATAAGGGGTAAGCGTGAATTTGTCGTCACTTCCCTGGTCGACCGACATCTGACGGGATTTCCAACGGAGGGAGTTGTATGACTTGAAGCCGAAGCGCGAAGCAGATCTGTCAAGAACGACCGTGTGTGCGATGTCGTCTGGCACATCGCTGGCATAAGCACCAAGCGCGTTCAGTGTTGCTAAGCCGATCTCTTTGTCGGAGATCGAAGGTAGCTCGCCAATCATGATGACGGGACCTGCGAACTTCTCCCAGCCGTCGCGGGTGGTAGCCATCGGAATTGCAAACACCCTTTTATCAACTATGTTCAGGAAGCAATGTCTCATGTATCGACTCCCATCTGAGGCACAGCTCACCGCTGATACTTATCCGCCTTGCGGGTGCCCAGCAGAAGCTTGCGTTCTAGCTGTGCGCGCAGCTCGCCATAATAGGCGGTGAGGAAGGCCCTGGAATCGACCGGCTCGATCATCATGCCGATCTTGCGCCCGATCGTTTCGGCCACGGCTTTCAGCGCGAAATAGTCGTCGCGGCGCAGCACCTCTTCCAGCTTGTGCAATTCGGCAATGCCATAGGCGTCGAGCTGCGCCTGGGTGAAGCGGAAGGCGCGTGCGTTCTGGCGTTGCGACAGGTCTTCGACCAGCGCCAGCTTCGGCGCTTCGACCACCCATGTTCCGGCCAAAAGGTCGCCGATCCGCATGCGGTCGCGGTTGAACAGCGGAAACAAGGCAAACAGCAGCGCCCAGACCAGCCCGAAGATCGTCGACAGCGTGTCGGCGAGCCCCATCTCGCTGCGGCCGAGGATGATCGACAGCGGCAGGAAGATCTCGATCTCGCGCATCAGATTGCGGGCGATGACCTGATCGACCGAAAGGCCGGCGCCGCTGCGTGACGCCACCCGGATGCTGAGCATCCGCTTGCCGGGCGTGGCGGCGCGGCGGCCGGCCTCGAAGACGATGAAATAGGCGTTGCGCAGGAAGAAGATCAGGATGATCCAGACAATGAACAGCGGCTGCGCGCCTTCGCCGTTGAGGCCGGCCAGCCCGAACAGCGCGATGATCGAGATCACAATTGCCGCGACGATGATGATGACAAAGTCGAGCAGGAAGGCGGCGGCGCGGGTGCCGGCATCGGCGAGCTTGATCCGGAGATCGACGCCTTCCGGCGTGATCAGCGGCCGTATCGTCGAGACGGCAGCGCGCCTAGCGGTCGCCATGCCGCACCACCCTGAACAGATAGAAATAGCAGAGCCACAGCGTCAGCATGCCGCCGCCAATGGCATAGCGTGTGAGATCGCTGGTAATCACCTGCCTGCCGATGCCTTCGAGCAGGCCGGCACACAAAAGCATGATCGTCACCCCGACCATGGTGGTGGCGGCCACGCGTCCGGCATCGGCCGCCGCCGTCATCCGGGTCAGTTCGCCGGGGAAGGCGATGCGCGTGCCGATGCGCATGCCGGCGGCGCCCGCCAGCGCGATCGCGAACATCTCGGTGGTGCCGTGGATGGACAGCCATCCGCCCAGTTCCAGGCCAAGCCCCTTGGCGACGTAGATCTGGAACATCGCGCCGAGCAGGCAGCCATTCATCAGGATGAGCAGCACGCTCGGCACGGCGAAAGCAAACCCGAGCGCGAAGGCCAGGATCGCCACCTGGACATTGTGCGTGAACAGATAGGCGGCGAAGCCCGACAGGAAATTGCTGTCGGCGCCATCATAAAGCACCTGCCGCAGCACTTCGGCTGAGGCGTCCGGGTTGCGTCCGCCTGCCAGACTCGGCGGAATGATGGCGTCGAACCAGCCCTTGTCTTTCGCCACCAGCCAGTAGCCGGCGCCGAGACCGACAAACGTCAGAACAACCGACAGCACGGTCTCGCGCCACAAATCGCGAATGGCATGCGGCCAGTCGTGCAGGAAGAAATCGCCGATGCGCTGCCGCAAGCTGCGGCGCGCGCCATAGAGATAGAAATAGCCGCGTAGGCACAGCGCCTCGAGATAGCCGACCAGCGCATTGTCGAGCGACGTCGCCCGCGCCACCGAGAGCGACGACAGCGCCGAGCGGTAGAGCAGCGGCAGCGACAAAAGCTCGTCTTCCGACAGCGTGCGCGGCGCGCGTTTCTCGACCCGGGCGAGCAGCGCCTCGAACGCCTTCCAGTCGGCCTCGCGCTCCGAACGGAAGCTCGCCAGCGACTGGCGCACGGCATCCTTGCCGACAAGCGCGTTCACAACAGATCCTCCCGCTTGAGCTCGAGATAGCGCTCGACCAGCGCTGGCCCCAGCCTCTGGTGGTCGGCTTCGATGACATGCGCGCCGAGCAGCCGCAGCCTGCCGATGACGACCTGCCTTTCGCGCAGCAGCCCGCCGGCGACGACCGAGCGCGCCACATCCTCTGGTGTCTCCGGCGGCATGTCGGCCAGTGTCTCCAGCTCGACATCCTTCATCATCATGAACAGCACCAGATGCCGTTCGGTGAGCCGGCCGACGGTGCGCAGCATCAGCTCGGCGCTGATCGGATCGACGAAATCGGTGAAGATGATCACCAGCGAGCGCCGGTCGAGCCGCGCCGCCAGCGTCGTCAGCGCCAGGGTGAAATTGGTCTCCTCGGTGGAATAGTCGATCTCCGCCGCCCGCTTCTGGATCATGGCGAAGCTCGCCGAGCCGCGCACGGCGCCGCTGGAAACGCGCGGCCGCGCATCGAAGCCGAACAGGCTGACCATGTCGCCGCCCTTCAGCGCAATGAACGCCGACAGCAAGGCGGCGGTGACGGCGCGGTCGACCTTCGGCACGCCGTCGACGGGTTCGCACATCAGCCGGCCGCTATCGATGGCGAGCACGATGTTGTTGTTCTCCTCGATGCGGAACTCGCGCGCCAGAAGCCTGCCGTGACGGGCACTGCGCTTCCAGTCGATCATCCGCCGGCCCATGCCGGGCTGGTAATCCTTGAGCGCCTCGAATTCGCGGCCCTGGCCGGCGCGCCGCTGCGCATGGCCGTCGGGCAGCGACTGGCGCTGCAGCAGCGTGATTGCTTCGTCGCGGGCGCTGCTGACGTCGGGCAGCACCGCGACCTTGCTGTCCATCGGCAGCACGACCTGGTTCCAGACCAGCCCGAACGGCCCGCGCCAGCGCACCCACAGGCGATCGAACCTGGCAATGCCGCGCCGCAGCGCCTGGAATTTGAGGTCGAGCGATGCGCCGCCGGCCTTGGCAGTCAATGCGCCGCCGGTGCCGCCCAGCGGCTCCAGCCGCTCATCATGGCCAAGACGCGCCTGCACGGCGCGCGGACGCCCGCTGAGCCTGGCGGTGACATTGACGGTGAACTGGCCGCCGACGCTGACCTGCGGCGGCGCCTGGATGCTGGCGTCCAGGGAAGCCCGTCCGCGCCCGGCGGCCGCGTCCACGGCCAGGAAAGCAAGTAGCACGCAGATCCACAGCAGGCCGAGATACCAAAGCGACGGCAGCGCGAGCGCGATCAGGAAGGCCGGTATTGCACCTGCCGCACCTGCCCAGACTGCCCGGCCGCTCGGATAGATCAACGTGGCGCTTCCGTCTGGTCGACCAAGTCGGTCACGATCTGCTCGACCAGGCGGCCGTCGATCTGCGCCGCCGGCGAAAGGATCACGCGATGGCGCAGCGCCGGCACCGCAAGCGCCTTGACGTCGTCGGGGATGACATAGGCACGCCCGTCGAGGGCTGCGCGGGCGCGCGACGCCCTGGCCAGCATGGCGCCCGCACGCGGGCTGGCGCCGACTTCGAGGTCGGGGCTGGCGCGCGTCGCCCGCACCAGCCTTGCGATATAGTCGACGACATCGTCGACCAGCATGACCTCGCCGACGGTCGCCAACGCCTTTTCCAGCGTCTTGCGGTCGGCCTGGGCGGTGATGCCGTATTGCTTGATATCGTGCGAGGCGGTGCCGCCGCCATGATGGATGATCGCCTTTTCCTCTTCGGGGCCGGGGTAGCTCACCCGGTGCTTGAACAGGAAACGGTCGAGCTGCGCCTCGGGCAGGGGATAGACGCCCTGATGTTCGATCGGGTTCTGCGTCGCCACCACCATGAAATTCTGGCCGAGCGAATGGGTGGTGCCATCGAAGGTGACGGCATGCTCTTGCATCGCCTCCAGAAGGGCGGCCTGCGTCTTGGGCGGCGTGCGGTTGATTTCGTCGGCAAGCAACAGGTCGCAGAAGATCGGGCCGCGCGTCAGCGTGAATTGCCCGGACTGGAAATTGTAGATGTTGGAGCCGACTATGTCGCCGGGCATCAGGTCCGGCGTGAACTGGATACGGCCATAGACGACGCCCAGCGCCTGGGCGAAGCAGCGCGCCGTCATCGTCTTGGCCGTGCCCGGCGGCCCCTCGAGCAGAATATGCCCGCCGGCGAACAATGCCGTCAGCATCAGATCGACCGTATCATGTTGCCCGGTGATGGCCTTGGCCACCTCTTCCCTGATCTGAGTCGCCAGGGCCTTTACATCATCGACGTTCACCGAGCCTCCTTGCCGTCCAGTCGTGCAGCTTTTCGGCTGCCTCATGCATTTGTGTCAGGGTCTTTGCCGCGTCGGCGGCCTGCAGGCGGGTCGTGAATCCGCCGGGTTCGTCCTTATCGCGGGAATCGAGCCAGCGGTCGAGCGCTTCGCCCTGCAATCCATGCGGCGCGCCGAGCAGCGCGCCGGCGCGTACGCGTGCCAGCGCACCATAACGGTCGCCCAGTTCCTCCAGCCGGCCGGCGCGACGCAACAGCATCGCCGTGGTGTCGACCAGTGCGCGCTTGCCGAAGGCGATGGCGCGCTGATCGGCACGCGGCGGTCCGAACCGGCCAAGGCCATGCAGGAAGGCAAGTGCCGCCGCCGCCAGGATGGTCAGCGTCAACGCCAGGAAGGGCGGCTCGACCAGAAGCTTGGCGAGATCGTATTTCCGTCCCATGCCATGCAGCGTCAGGTCGAACATCACCGGACCCTCTTCGGACTGCAGGAACTCGATCAGCTTGAGCGCCGCAGCCGCCTTGTCGGGATCCTTTAAGCCAGCATTGTTGATGAGATCGGGGTCGGTCAGGATATAGAACCGCTCGTCTTCCACTTCGGTCAGCACGGCCTTGCCGTTGCCGGCGGCAATCAGCGGAGTTTCGTCGGCCACCCACTGCAACCGGTCGGGTACATTGACCGTCTGACCAGCGACGTCGAGTTGCTTGACCGTCGTCTCGCCTTCACCGAGCTTCGCCTTGGCGATGCGGCCGAGCCAGTCGTTCACCACGACGTCCGGCAGCCGCTGGATCTTCATCTCCCAGCCCTCATGCTGGAACAGCGGCAAGGTCGCCCATTTTGGAAGCACGAACAGCGTATCCAGGCCCTTGCGAAGCTTGATGATGTTGGCGAGCGCATCCGGGTCGCTGTCGGGCGAAATGGTGACGACCAGCAGCATTTCGGTCTCGAGGTCACTGTCGGACCGCGCCATATCAGGCGCTTCGCCGGTCAGCTTCAGCCATTCCGCCAGGCCGGCATAGCCAATGCCGCTCTTCGACAAGGGTGTCGCGCCGCCGACGCTGGGCTGACGGAAGTCGGGGGCATAGGTGGACAACAGGAAGAAGCCCGCCGCCGCGAGCAGGCTGGCGAAAATGCCCCAGAACAGCGTCCTTCGGCTGAACGGTTCCTGCTGGGCGATGTCGGCGGTCGAAGCACTCACACCCAGGCATCCCTGAACACGAATCGCTCATAGGCGCCGCGCGCCTCCTGCCAGCCTTCCGGCCCGACCGGCCGGCGCGCGAACAGCGCCGCCTCGACAATGCGTGCGATCTGGGTGAAGGCGCTGCGCGCCCGCGTCGGGATCGAAGCCGCGCTGGCGATGTCGCGCGCGGTCAGCGACGGGCGCAGGAAGTCGGGCAGGCGGCCGGCAATGTCGGCGACGCTGCGGCGAAGCAGGAGATGCACCGCCTCGTCATAGTCGCCGCGGGCGGCCAGCGCATCGGCTTCCGACAACAGGATCTGCGCGGCACCGACGTCGGGACGCCATATCGCTTCCGCCTCGGTCACGCTCTTCTTGCGCCGCCAGGGCAGGCGCCAGGCGACGCCTTTCACCTCAAGGAAAATCAGCAACAGGATGATCGCGGCACCCGTGATCACCGCGCCCCAGAACAGGTAGATCATGTAGGGGCCAAGCCATTTCAGGAACTCGCCCAGCGGCTTCAGCCACTCGGGCGTCTCCGGTGGCCTGAAGGCCGGCAGGTCGAACTGGATCGAATCGTCCGACAGCAACTGCTTGTGCAGTTTGGCCAGCCATTCGGCTTGCGCAGCGTCCGGCTGTGCAGCAGTCACCTTTTCGCCCCCATGCAACCTGCGGTTCGCGCGCCGACACTGACAATGCAGCGCAACATTTGCAAGTGGGCTAGACGCGGCTCGTCAATCTTGGCAAATTTACTACTGCGGTCGCCGGACAATATTCGGCGATGAAACAGGGGGCGCATCATGACTTCGGCAACATTTGCACGGCCTGAGAAATTCCAGATCGGCAGGGTCTTCAACAACATCTTCTCGGTCATCGGCCGCAATGTCGGCCTGACGGTGGGAATGGCCGTGCTGTTTTCAGGACTGCCCACGATCATCATCCAGCTCTGGACCAACTCGCGGATGGAGGCGCTTCTTCAAGCCGATCCGGGTGCTGCGGCCGATCCCACCTTCGCGCTGCGCAATTCCTGGGTCACGTTTGTCGCCATTTTCATAAGCGCCATTTTCGGACTGCTGCTTCAGTCGGCGCTTGTTCGCGCCACGATCGAGGATCTTAACGGCAAGCGCCCGAACATTGGCGACTGTCTGCAGATCGCGATTCGGTTTCTGCTGCCGACCCTGGGGATAGGCTTCCTCGTTGCCCTGGGGTCGGGCCTGGCCATGATCGCCTTGGTCGTGCCCGGCATCATCCTGTGGCTCGGCTGGTCGGTTTCGGTACCGGTTCTGATCCAGGAGCGGCTCGGCGTCTTTGGTTCAATGTCACGCAGCCGCACCCTGACCAAGGGCAGCCGCTGGTCGCTGTTCGGCCTGTTCCTGATCCTGATTATCATCGCCATGGTCATCCAGGGGGCGGTCGGCGTGCTCGTGTATCTCTTCCACGGTATTGCCGCCGTTATCGTGGCTGGCCTGGTGCAGAGTGTTATGGCGATGCTGCTGTCGGTCGCCGCCGCGGTCAGCTATGTCGAGCTGCGCCAGGTCAGGGAAGGCACCAGCGTAGACGAACTGGCCGAGATATTCTCGTAAGCCGAGATGTTTGCACTGCCTTGACCCAATTGGGTCAAGGCATGTGTCAGGGCAGGGGGCATCGTGACGTCACTGACGCAGGAACGACCGGAAAAATTCCGCATCGGCAGGGTTTTCAGCAACAGCTTTGCGGTCATCGGCCGCAATCTGGGTTTCCTTGCAGTGGTTGTCGGACTTTTTTCGACCCTGCCCGCACTGCTGTACAACCTCTGGAATCTGTCCCGGGTTGCCACGATGGTGAATGTACGCGTCGGCGGAAACGCCTTCGAAACGTCCGCCATGGAAAGCTATTCGGCGGTATCGGTGATTGCTTCTCTGATCATCTTTGTGCTGGCCTTGCTGGTGCAGGCTGCGCTGGTGAGGGGAGCGATCGAGGATCTGAACGGCAAGCGGCCCGTCATCGGCGACTGCATCCAGATAGCATTGCGCAGCTTCTTCCCCACGCTCGGCATAGGCATTCTGGTCATTATCACCCTGGTGGTGGCTGTTTTTGTGATGGTTTTCATCTCCTGGCTCATTCCCCCTGTCGGGTGGCTGATCGGGCTCGCCCTGGCGTTGATCCCCGCTTTTGTGTGGCTGATTTCCGTATCGGTTTCCGTGCCCATTGCGGTTCAGGAGAGGCTTGGCGTATTCGGCTCGATATCGCGCAGCCGAACCCTGACCAAGGGCAGCCGCTGGTCGATATTCTGGCTGCTGCTGATCATTTGCGTGGCGGCGATGCTGATCCAGGCGGTGTTCTCGTTGTTTTTCGGGCTGGCAATCGCCAGCACCGGCGGTATCACAGGTGCCGGGATCATTGTCGGAGCGATCGGCAGCAGTCTTGTGTCGACAATCTTCTCGACGATGCTGTCGGTGACGGTTGCCGTCGCGTATGTCGAACTGCGCCAGGTCAAGGAAGGCACCAGCGTCGACGAACTGGCGGAGATTTTCTCGTAAAGAAGACGCCGCTCCGGCCGGCTGGGCCAGCCACATCTCAATGACAGCAGCTTGGCCCTGCTTGCACGCTCGTCCGGCACAGGCATGACGACGTGATCGCCACGTCCGCCTTCGCCAGCGCAGCGGCAAGCTTCGCCTGTAGCTCCGGCAGCTCCACGCTCTCGCCGCGCCGTTTCAGGCACTCGACCAGCCCGTGCAGCGCCCAGACATTGTCCGGGTGCTGGGCGCAGCGCTGCACCTTACCGCTAATGCCCAGATCGTCGCGATAGACCTGCTCGGCCTCCTCGGTGTGGCCCTGGTCGAGCAGCAGCGCCGCCAGCGCGTGGCGCGGCGGGTGCATCCATGCCCATGGCTCGGTGTAGGACAGATTGTCGTCTAGCTCGACCGCGTGGCGCAGATGATCGTAGGCCTCGTCGTGCCGGCCCTGGTGGTAGGCAAGCTCGCCATCGAGCAGGGCGGCGCCGACGGCCAGCGAGGCCCGCGTCGGGTTGCTGAGGAAGCGCCGCTCGGGCGGGATGCTCTCGACATGCCTGCGGAAATTTTCGTGCTCGCGCTCGGCCGCCGCGAATTGCTTGAGCGTCGCGTGCGCGACGCCCTTGGCATAGTGCTGCATGGCTGATGTCAGCACATAGAGTTCCGGCTCTCCCACCATCGGCTCGTCGATGATTTCCTGCCAGCGGCCGAAGCGCACCTGCACATGCGATTTCATCGCGTGGTAGCCTTCGACGGTCTGCGTGAGCTTTGGCCGGTCCTGGATGGCGACCACATCGCGCGCGACCAGGCTGCGCACCTTGTCGGCCGCCCACAGCGCCGGCTGGTACTGACCAAGAAACATGCAGGTGAACATCATCAGATGCAAATCGTGGCAGCAGCCGAGCAGGTAGTAGGTCGTCTCACCGGCATAGGCGAGGTAGAGGTCGTTGGCGCGCACCGCCTTTTCGCTGGCGAGCTTTGCCTTCTCGTACTCGCCGCACAGAACATGGATATGCCCCGGCATGTGGTTCATATGGCCGGCATCAGGGCACATGGTGCCGAGCAGATCGGCCGAGCGTATGCCGCGTTCCGGCTGCGTCGACATCTCCAGGAGATGGATGTGCAGGTGCAGGATCGCCGGATGCGGCACAGTGCCGGCTTCGTCCGACAGCCGGATCGAGCGCTCGCAGATTTCAAGCGCTTCGAGCACGTCCGAATTCGGCGCCGGTCTGCCGGTCTTCAAATCCCACAGCCGCCGCACGGTGCGCATCATCAGCGCCTCGACAGTGAGCGCCATCACGTCATGATCGTCGGGAAAGTCGCGATAGACCTGCCGCATCGCGGCGGCGTAGGCATTGTCCCATTGTTCGAATTCCGCCGGCTCGACTCCATGCGGCTGCTGGAAGCGGACGGCGAGCGCATCGATCAGCCGCTGCTCTACCGGGCTGGCGCTCGCAGAACCAGCCCGCGCGCGCTGCACATGCTCGAAGCAGCGCCTGGCTGCACGGTTCGCCTCGTCCTTGCCGTGCTCTTTCCAGGTGAGGTTGTAGAAAGGCCCGGCGGCATAGGCGATGCCCCAATGCACGAAGGCGCAATCAGGATCGGTCTCCAGCGCCTTCTCGAAGCATTTTATGCCTTCCTCGTGGTTGAAGCTGTAGCACCAGTTCAGCCCGATATCGAACCAGCGCTGCGTCCCGGCCGAGGATGTGGAAATGGGGCGGCGATAGGTGCCGAGGTCGAAATGATCCATGCCTGATTCGCTCTGAGCCGAAAGTCGGTCAGGCGCAATCTGTGCCAAAATTCACGCGCATGGCAAATGGCATTCGGCCGGCGCGACCCGCGCCGACCGAAACAATCCTGGGAGCGATCAGCTCTCCAGCCACACTTTCTCAAAGTGCTGCTCCAGCGACTGATGCTGTTCGCAGCCTTGCACGCCTTTGCGATAGGTGCGGTAGACCGAGCGCCAGTAGGGCTGGATGATGATCCCGGCATCGCGCAGATTCTGCTCGATCTTGGCCATGATCTCCTTGCGCTGGGCGGCATCCGGCGTCGCCAGCGCCTTGTCGAGAAGCGCGTCAAACTCCGGATTGGCATAGGCGCTTTCGTTCCAGGCCGCACCCGATTTGTAGGCGAGCGCCAGCACCTGGACGCCAAGCGGGCGTCCGAGCCACTCGGTGGTGGAGAAGGGGTATTTGCTCCAATCGTTCCAGAAGGTCGCAGCGGGAAGCACGGTCCGCTTGATCTTCAGGCCAGCTTCGCGCATCTGCGCGGCGATCGCGTCGCCGGTGCTCTTTTGCCATTCGACGTCGACCGAGATGAGATCGAACTCGTGCTCGGCCTTGCCGGCCTCGGCCAGCAACTTCTTCGCCGCCTCCACGTCACGCTTGGCCGGGCCGATATCGGCAAACTCAGGGTGCATCGGGCCGACATGGTGGTTGTCGGCGGGCTTGCCGCGGCCGCCGAGGCCAAGCGCCAGCACGGCGGAATTGTCGACGGCAAGCTGGCCGGCGCGGCGCACCTTGACGTCGTCATAGGGCGCGTTGCCGACATTGAAGCGGGCAACGATGGTCGAGCCGGTGGCGATCTCGGAATTCTGCAACCCCATCTGCTCGGTCTGCGAGACGGCGTCGGACGCGGTCTCGTGGTCGGTATCGATCTCGCCGGATTCGAACGCCGACAGCATGGCGTTGGGATCGGAGCCGTAGTCGACCCATTTGATGCCATCGAGATAGAAGTCGCCCTTCCACCACGGCTTGTCCTTGCGCTTCACCTCAGCACTTGTCTCGGCACTCCAGCTGACCAGTTCGCAGGGACCGGTGGTGATCGCCAACGCCTTCATCGGGTCGTCGCCGCCCTCATAGGAGCGGTGCATGATCAGCGCCGGATAGTCGGCCATCCCCGCGATCAGCGAAATGTCGGGCTTCGGCAGATTGAGCTTTACGGTGAAGTCGTCGACCTTCGCGATGCCGCCATCGACCGGCTTCTTGGTGTCGGCATTGACCAGCGCGCCCATGCGCGCGGCGACCGAATTGCCGGCGACGGAAGCGTCGCACCAGCGCGTCAGATTGTGGATCACGTCGTCGGCGTTGAAGGCATCGCCATTCGACCAGGCGATGCCCTTGCGCACATGCAGCGTGATTGTCTTGGCGTCGTCGCTGGTTTCCCAACTTTCGAGTAGCCACGGTTCGAAGGTGAAGTCGCGGTTCCAGCGCACCAGATATTCGTTGCAATGGCGCGCGACATTGGACATCTCGACGCCGTCGAACGTGCGCGGATCCTTGAACCCCTTGACGTTCATGGCGACGCGCAAGGTGCCGCCGTGCTTCGGCTCCTCGGCCCGGGCAGGCGAGGTGCTGAGGCCACCCAGAGCCAGCGCGCCGGGAGCACTGACGCCGAAGCCGGCCATGATGGCGAGATATTCGCGCCGGTTGACGCCGCCCTTTCTGAAGTCGTCGGCAACGGGCTTCGCCTGCGGGTGCAAATTGCGGTCGGTCAGCATGAATTTCATCGTCGTTCCCTCTTTAGTTGGGCGCCCCGACAAACCGCTTCTGTTTGGGAGGGAGATGCGATCGCCGGGGCGCCGTTGCCTGAGCAGACAATGATAGGGCGAGCTTACGCAGGGAAATGTTCTCCTTTCCGCGATTCTTGTGCACTGTTCCGCAACGGAGGCAGGCGCGTCAGGCGTGGCGACGCGAAGGAAACGGCCTCAATACGGCCAATCGTTCTTGCCGAGCACGGCGACGGCGGCGATGGCCGCAAGCGTGCATACGAACGCCTCGCCGGCGCGCGCCACGCTTTTGCGGGCGCGCAGAAAACTGTGCACCAGCCGCGGCTCCTCGTACCACCAGGCGCGGCCGCCCGCGGCAACGATACGGTCGCGATAGGTCTCGCCGTCCGACGACAGCGGGTCGCACTCGGCGGTGATGATGATCGTCGGCGGCAGGCCGGAGAAGTCGCTGTCGCTCAGTGGCGAAAAAGTCGGGTCGTCGGGCGACTGCGCCGGACCTGAGCGGATGGTCCTGTAGAATTCGATGTCGCGCAGCGCCAGCAGCGGCGCGTTGGCATGTTCGACATAGGAGCCGGCACCCTCGTCGCCGCCGAGGCCGGGATAGATCAGCACCTGGCCGACCGCATGGCGCGAGTGGCGGCGTGACGCATGCGCGACCGCGGCCGCAAGGTTGCCACCGGCGCTTTCACCGACGAGCACGATCGGCAGGTCCGTTGTCACCGCCGCCCATTCGAAGACAGTCAGCGCGTCGTCGAAGGCGGCCGGGTGCGGATGTTCCGGCGCCAACCGGTAGTCGGCCGAGACGACGTCGAAACCGGTGCCGGCGCAAATCTCGGCGCAGATGTCGTCATGGCTGTCGAGCCCGCCAAGCACAAAGCCGCCGCCATGATAGTAGACGATGATGGCGCGCACGGGCTTGCCTGCCATCCGGTAGTAGCGGATCGGGATGACGTGTCCTTCATCGGCGGCAATGATGCCGTCGCTGGCTGAAACGCCCTTGGGATAACCCTGATGGAAGGCGCGGCACATCGCGTCGTAGACCGACCTTTGCTCGGCGATCGGCAATTCGGCGATTTCGGGCGGGAACCAGTCGTTGACCAGGTCGATATAATCCCACATCGCCGGGTCCAGCCTCGTGGCGTATTTTCCCCTTCTGGCTGTCTTGAGCTTGTGGACCGTGCCCATCTTTCCGCTCAGAGCTCGTCGTAGAGCCGGCCGGCGTTTTCAAAGGTGAAGCGCAGCGGCACCGAGCCCTCGACCTGCCATGCATCAACGGTGTCGCCCGCCATCAGCCGGCAGGCGTCTATCGTGTTGGTGACGGCGCCGCCATAGAGCCGGTTGGCAAGGTTGAGGATAGCGGTCTGGTGCATGGCGGCACTGCCGCTGCCGCAGGCATCCTTGACCAGCAGCACGCGAAAGCCGGATGCCACCGCGTCCTTCACGGTGGCGTCGATGCAGGCCTCGGTCCACACGCCGGCGACGATCAGCCATTCGATCCCGCTGGATTTGAGGTCGCGTGCCGCCGGCCCGGAACGGAAGGCGCTGGCCTCTGCCTTGATCAGCAACGCTTCGCCATTGGCCGGCGCCACCTCATGACAGATTTCCGTCAGCGGATCGCTCTTGTCGGAAAAGGCCGACTTGCCGTCGGCGTCGAGCGGATGAAATGGCCGCGCCTTGGCGGTATCGACGATATAGGCCCAGTGATAGAGCGGCACGAAGTTGCGCCGCGCCGCCGCCTGCAGGCGCTGGACATTGGCCAGCACCTCGCCATAGCCTTCGACCAGATAGCGCCTGTCCTGCCGGTGCTCTTCCTGGAGGTCGATGAAAACCGCAGCCACCGTGCCGCGTTTGATCGAGATCGGTGCCTTCATCTAGGCAGCCCCTGCAAGAAACTCATCCTCATAGGGAAAGCGCGACAACAGCTCGGTGCCGGTGTCGGTGATCAGGATTTCGTCCTCCAGCTTGACGCCCTCGCGGCCGCCTTTCTCGCCGATATAGCTTTCCACGCTCACCACCATGCCGGGCACGACAAAACCGTCGCGGCCATAGGTCTCGTAATCCATGGCATGGGCAATGAACGGCGTCTCGCCATGCATGCCGACGCCGTGCATGACGGAGGTATAGCGCTGGTCGACGAAACGGTCCGGGATTTTCCACGCTCGTTCGGCGATCTCGCGGAAGGCCATGCCCGGCTTGACGATCGAAATGTTGTGCTGAACCTGGTCGTGCGCCATGCGGTACAGCGATTTTTGATAGTCGGTTGGTTTGCCCGGCCCGCAGCGGAAGGTGCGCGAGAAGTCGGAATAGTAGCCGTAGCAGCCGATCGTGTCGGTATCGAGCGCCAAAAGTTCGCCTGGCCGGATCTTGCGGCCGCTGGCCTCGTTGAACCACGGATTGGTGCGCTGGCCCGAGGTGAGCAGCCGCGTCTCGATGAACTCGCCACCTTGCCGGATCACCTCGCCATACATGATGGCGAACAGGTCGTTTTCGGACACGCCGGGCTTGATCGCCTCGCGCACGGCATAGACAGCGGCCTCGGCGCCGGCCATCGACACCTGCAGGCATCTGACTTCCTCAGGCGTCTTGACGGCGCGCACCGCCAGAATTTCACCCTGGCAATCCCTGACCTCGCAACCGCGCTTTTCCAGCGCCAGCGCCTGCAGATGGCTGCAACGGTCGAGCCCAAGCTTCATCGAGCCGCCGCCATGCTTCTTCAACAGTTCGGCGATCTCGTCGGCGAAGGGGCCGGCGGTTTCGTCGTCACGACCGGAGACCGACGACCAGACGAGCTTGGAAGGTCGCGCCTCGTCGATCGTGTCGAGCACCATGGAGACATGGTAGCTCTGCGGATACTCGAACAGCACGATCGGCCCGTCCGTCGGGATGAAGAAATAGCGCGTCGAGTTACGCAGGAAATAGCCGAACATGTTGCGCGAGCCGGTGGCGTAGCGCTGGTTGTAGGGGTCGAACAGCACAACGCCGCCGTAGCCAGCCTCGCGCATCCAAGCCCGCAGTTTTGCCAGGCGGCCTTTTCGCAGCGCATCGGCATCGATGAAGGACGGCTCGGTGTCCGACAGCCACATGCCGCCGGCCGAGTCGGCAGCGGCCGGGTGGCGCATGCGGTCTTTAAAGTCCACGTCCTCGGTGCTGTCGGGGTCGAATACGACGATGCTCATTGGGTGCGCCTCCTGAAGGCCTGAACATAGTTCGGTGCTAGGCAAAGTCTGTGCGGGATTCCGCAGATGTAGTGCGCAATGCCGCAGGCTGCTTCAATTGAAAGCCGCAGGGCAGCGTTCCTTCGCGCCCCCCTCTGTCCTGCCGGACATCTCTCCCACAAGGAGGGAGATTAGCAGCTTCTATGCCTCGCCCACCCCTGCAACGTCTGTGATTGGCGAAAGCCGAGGCGACATCTGATCTCCCCCCAAGTGGGGGATGTCCGGCAGGACAGAGGGGGGCGCTGTCCCGCCGCATCTCGCAAATTAATGCCGCCGCATCGCCTTGGGCGCATGCCCATGCTCCTCGCGGAATGCCCGGGCAAAGCTCGACATCGAGGCAAACCCGCAAGCCAGCGCCACGTCGCGCACCATCAGCGTCGAATGCGCCAGAAGATCGGCGGCGCGCCGTAGCCGGAGCCGCCGGTAGTAGCCGTTGGGTGAAATGCTGAGCTCGCTGCGGAAATTACGCTCCAGCTTGTCGGAGGAGACGCCGAGCCTCGTCGCCAGTTCCGTCATGCCAAGCCGCTCCTCGACCGCATCCTCCATGATGGCGATGGCCGACAGCACCAGTTCGTTCTGGACGCCGGTGCGCAGGCGCAGCGGCATCAGCTTGCGGTCGACACTGGAGCGCAAGGGGCTGTGCACGAACCATTCGGCGACGCCCGCCGCGAGCTCGCCGCCATAGTCGTTGGTGATGATCTCCAGCATCATGTCGAGGCTGCCGACGCCGCCGGCCGAGGTGAAGCGCTTGCGGTCGATGACATAGAGGTCGCGCCGAAGCTCGATGTCCGGAAACGCCTCGGTAAAGGCTGCCTGGCTGGTCCAGTGCAACGTGCAGGCATGACCATCGAGCAGGCCGGCCCTGGCGAGGAAGAAAGCGGCATCGGCCACCGCGCCGATATGAGCGCCGGCCCGCAGGCTCTTGCGCATCCAGGCAACCGCGTCGTCGGCGACAAGCAAGTCCGCATTGCCGCCCGAGCAGACGACGATGCGGTCGACCTTGGGCGCATTGCCGGCGCAAAAGCCGGGTTGTATGACAACCCCATTGGACGCCTCGACCGTGCCCTGGTCGGCGCCGACGATCACCCAGCGATAACAATCGCGTTTGGCCAGCACATTGGCCGCGCGCAACGGCTCGATCACCGAACTGAACGCCATCATCGGAAAGCCGGGAAACACCAGTACGGCGAAGGTGAGGGGACCTTCGCTCGCCGCAGGCTGCACCCGGTCCGGTCTTCTGCTGGCAATTGAGGTATTCACAATTGTGTATTTCCCAGGCGCGTCATTGGTGGCAGACAGGGATATAGCGGGCATCTTGGTCCGCCGGCAACGGAGACCAACCATGTTTGCGGCTCAGACCATCGACAGCACCGACAAGCCTGCCTTCTACCGCGAACTGGCCACCCAGCTGAAGGCGCTGCTGGAAGGCGAGAGCGACTCGGTCGCCAATGCCGCCAACACATCGGCGCTGATCTTCCAGATGGTGCCCGACCTCAATTGGGCCGGCTTCTATTTTTTGGCGTCCGACGAGGAGCTGGTGCTCGGGCCGTTCCAGGGCAAGCCGGCCTGCGTGCGCATCGCCGTCGGCAAGGGCGTGTGCGGCACAGCGATCGATCTCGAAATGTCGATGCTGGTCAAGGATGTGCACGACTTTGCCGGCCATATCGCCTGCGACGCTGCCTCGCGCTCGGAGCTGGTCGTGCTGCTCCGAGACAATGACGGCGTCTTCGGCCTGATCGACCTCGACAGCCCAACGCCCGGCCGCTTCGACAAGGAGGATCAGGCCGGCATCGAGGCGCTGGCCGCGATCTATGTCGCGGCAAGTTCCTTCGAGGATTGATCTAGCCGACCTTCGCCGGCATCCGATCGGCACGGATCATGCGCGCTTCTCTTCGAACACGCCGGTGAAGAAGTCGACGAGCCCGAACGGCGCGTTGTCGTCCAGCAAAAGTTGCAACATCTGGTGTGCGTCCGCAGCGGCCATTTGGCTGCGCGGGAACAGCGCCTGTTCGTAGACGGCGAGCGCCGCTTCGATATCGTCGGGGTACGCGGCGATCGCCTTGCCGAGCTCGGCGCCGTCGAACATTGCCAGGTTCGCGCCTTCGCCGGCCGGCGGCGCCAGATGGGCGGCATCGCCGAGCAGCGTCACACCGGGCACGCGCTCCCATCGATGATCGGTCGGCAGCGTGTTGATCGTGCGCAGCACCGGTGGGGTTTCGCCATCGGTGATCAGCGCGGTGAGCGCCGGCGCCCAGCCGTCGAATTCGGCTGCCACCCGCGCCTTCGTGGCCGCCGCGTCGGTGAAGTCGATGCCGGCGAACCATTCGGCGGAGCGGGTGAGTGCCACATAGGTGTGGAGCACGGCTCCCGCCTCGCGGTGCCCGAATATGCCTTGACCAGGGGCGAGTGCGAAAAGCGCGCCGCCGCCCATCGCTTCGGCCGCCGCTGGGTGCCTCTCGTCGGCGTCATGGAGATAGGTTTCGACAAACGAGGTGCCGGTATAGTCGGGCATGGCATCCGACAGCAGCGCCCGGACCTTCGACCAGGCGCCGTCCGCGCCGACGAGGAGGTCGGTGCTCGCGCTCGATCCGTCGGCGAATGTCAGCTCGTGTCGGCTAGCGCCAAGCGACGCGACAGTTGTGAGCTTCTTTCCCCACTGGATCGTCTGCGCCGGCAAGGAGTCGATGAGAATGCGCCTGAGATCACCGCGCAGGACTTCCGGACGCCCGCCAGTCCCGTCGTCGGGCTCGTCGAGCAGCACCGCACCGTGCTTGTCGAGCACGCGCGACGCCTGGCCGCCCTGGTGGATTATGGCGCGGAATGCGTCGGTGAGGCCGGCCGCGGCGAGCGCAAGCTGTCCGCTGTCTGCGTGGATATCGAGCTGTCCGCCTTGCGTGCGGGCCTCGGCCGAGGGCTCCGCCTCATAGATCGTCGCTGCTATGCCGTGGACGTGGAGGACGCGGGCGAGGGTGAGGCCGCCCAGGCCCGCACCGATGATGGTGACTGGTGACATCGTCATCTTTCTCTGAAATATTGATTGGAACGATGTTCCATTCGCGCTAATTGGAACGTCGTTCCATAAATGTCAAGATGAGCCCATGGCAAAAACGACTCAACGAACAGAACGGCGCACGGACGCGCTCTCGAAGGAGCGGATCGTCGAGGCCGCGATCGAGATCCTCGACAAGGGCGGCGAGGGCGCCCTGACCTTCCGCGCGCTTGCGGCGCGCCTGGCAACCGGGGCCGGGGCGATCTACTGGCACGTCACCGACAAGAACGAGCTGCTCGCGATGGCCACCGACGATGTCATCGCCCGTGTCATGCTGGTTCGCGAAGCGAAGCCGCGGGAGGCGATCCGGGCTATTGCGCTGGGCTTGTTCGACGCGATCGAGGCGCACCCCTGGGCGGGCGCGCAGCTGTCACGCGCGCCGTGGCAATCCGCGGTGGGTGAGATCTTCGAAAGCATCGGCAGCCAGCTCGATGCGCTCGGCGTGGCTGAACAGGCGCAGTTAGACGTCGCGTCCGCTTTGGTGCATTACATCTTGGGCTGCGCCGGGCAGAACGCCGCGAACGCCACGAACGCTCGCCTCCTGCCGCCCGGCACGGATCGTGCGGCGTTCCTGGCAACGATCATTGCACGGTGGACGCAACGCGACCCCGCCGGCTTTCCGTTCCTGCACAAGATGGCGTCACGGTTTCGCGATCACGACGACCGCGCGCAATTCCTCGCGGGCATCGACCTCATCCTGGCCGGCGCAGGGACCGCCGATAAGAATTAGGCGAACTTCACCAGCATCAGGCTGAAGCAGCCGATGAACAGGAAGGCCGAGAAGGCGAGCGCCAGCGGTCGCAGGCCGCGTGAGCGCAGCTGCGAAATGTTGGCCTGCAGGCCCATGGCGGCGAGCCCCATGGTCAGCATCATGGTGGTGGTGAGCGCCATCGCCGACTTCACTTCGGCTGGTACGGTGACCAGGCTGTTCAGCGCCACGACGGCGATGAAAGCGGCGACGAACCACGGCATGGGCGGCCGCGCCGCCGACTGATCGCTTGACCGGTCGCCGCTCGTCTTGCGGCGTGCCATCAGGCCGAGCGCGATGACCATCGGCGCCAGCATGGCGACGCGGGTGAGCTTGGCGACGGTGGCGATCTCGCCGGACTGGGTGCCGTTCTGGAAGCCGGCGCCGATGACCTGCGCCACCTCATGGATCGAGGCGCCGGCCCACAGGCCGAACGCGTGCTGGTCGAGGCCGAGCACGGGCGCCAGCAGCGGGAAGCCGAGCATGGCGACGGTGCCGAACAGCGTGATCGAGGCAACGGCGTAGGTGACGTCCTCGTCGCGCGCATCGGTGACGATGTTGGTGGCGACAATGGCCGAGGCGCCGCAGATCGAGGTGCCGGCGGCAATCAGCTGCGCCAGCTTGCGGTCGACGCCGATCTGCCGGCCGAGCGTGATGGTGAAGACGAAGGTGGCGCCAAGTGTCAGCGCCACGATGCCGACGCCGCTGGCGCCGATCGAGACGACCTGGCCGAGCGTCAGCTGGAAGCCGAGCAGCACGATGGCAAAGCGCAGCAGGCGCTTTTGCGAGAAGGCGATGCCGGCCTTGGCGTGGGCAGGCGTGCCGAGCACGTTGGAATAGATCATGCCGGCGACGACGGCGAGGATCATCGGGCTGAACAGCGCGAAGCCGGAGACATTGTGGGCCGAGAAGGCCACGGCGGTGATCATCGCCACCAGCACGATACCGGGGATGACGCCGTTCCACACCGAATCGAGCCGCTTGCGGCTCGCGGTCAGATCGGCCGGTATCAGGCTTTTCGGAATGTCGTTCGCGATGTGGGTGGCGGAAGACAATGCAATTCTCCAAGCAGGTACCCCGGGAGAATGCCATTCCAGAACCAATCTTTCCAACGAATTGTTTTGGTTGAAATGATCGATTTTTACGAACGATTGCGATGCCTCAATCGGGTTTGTGCCATGCAAAGACCGTCACTGGCTCGGGGACGCGGCTTGACGCCCTGCGATTTCCGCTTCAGCGTGGCGTCATGTTCGTTTTCTCGCCCGCCATCGCCAAGCGACGCCGCCTCTGCACAATGCGGAGCGGCAAGGCGATTGCGCGACGACAAAGACCGGTCGAATAAAATTTCCGGTTCGTTCGTTTCCCGCCCCGCCGCAACATCTGCCGGCGGGGTTTTCATGTCTGGAGCCTCGCTATGACCAATTCTTCCATCCGGTTTCGGCCGGCCGAACGCGCAGACGCTGCCGCGATCGGGGACATCGTGCGCGCCGCTTATGCCAAATGGGTGCCTCTGATCGGCCGCGAGCCGCTGCCGATGCGCGCCGACTACGACAAGGCGGTTGCTGAGCATCCATTCGATCTCGCCGTCGAGGGCGACCGCATGGTCGGCATGCTCGAAACCATGCCGACGGACGATCACCTCTGGATCGAGAATGTCTGCGTCACGCCGCAGGCGCAGGGCAGGGGCATTGGCCGGCTGTTGCTGGAGCGGGCCGAGCAGAAGGCGCTCGAAGCAGGCCGCCCGGAGCTGCGCCTGCTGACCAATGGCGCCTTCGCGGCCAATGTGTTGTTGTACAAAAGGCATGGCTATACGATCGACCGGGAGGAGCCGTTCATGGGCGGCGTGACCGTCTATATGAGCAAGAGATTGACGCGATAGCGGGCAAATCGGAGGCATGGATACGACGATGGCTGCCAGGGTCAAATTGAAGCAACTGCCCGGACCGTACGCGATTTCGCGGCTCGGGGCCGGCGACAGCATTCCCGGCTGGGCGGACGGGCCGGGCTTCGTCAGCATCACCAGGACCGACGACGAGCTTTCGATCACGTGCCTGCAGGATCGCGTTCCGGGCACGGTCAAGCACGACGGCGACTGGGTCGCCTTCAAATTGCAGGGGCCCTTTGCTTTCGACGAAACCGGCATCGTGTTGTCGGTCATCCGGCCGCTGTCGGAAAACGAGCTGGGCATCTTCGTGGTGTCCACCTTCGATGGCGATCACCTGCTGGTGAAAGCGGCGGATCAGGATGCGGCGAGACAGCATCTGGTCGAGGCAGGACACACACTGCTGTAGTCGACCGGACCTGCGCCATCGAAATGGTCTGCTGGCTCAATCGGGCGTTCTCGCCTGCTCCGTGACCGACCGCCGCTTGTCCTACCCGCGGCCTATCTCGATGATTCCAACCATTGCCCGCGTAAATTCAACCATGCTGTTTGCCGTCATGGCTGCATTGTCGGGACTTTGGCCGATATGTTCGGCGGCTCCGCAACATGACCGGCGGATGTTGTCGTAGTGCGGGTCTCTTTCATCATCCGGCAACGTCGCCAGATTGAGGGCGCGGCCGTAGATCATGCGCAATAGCTGCGCCAGTGCGGTTTCGACACTCATGCGTTTTGCTCCGCATCGGTCGAGCGTCGCGGCACACAAATAGTGCCGGATCGTCGATCGGGAATTGGTCCCGATACGCAAAGGCTCGATCATACTTATTAATATATCGTTTAATGCTAATATACATGACCGTACCGATTGAGCGCCGAGGCGTTTGCGAGCAGATCGGCACCGCCAACGACACCGTCTATGTCCTGGCCTCCTACATCCAGGCCAAGGACATGAACAAGGCCCGCGATGTCGCCGCCCCCATGCGCAACGGTAATGTCTACATCAACTATCCCCAATGGGACGCCGGCCTGCCTTTCGGTGGCTACAAGCAATCCGGCAACGGCCGCGAATACGCCGAATACGGGCTCGAGGATTTCCTCGAGATCAAGGGCATCGCCGGCTACGAGGCGGCGGAGTAGGGCGCCGATCGTGACACTAGGATCTCCCGACCTCCGCGGGCCACGAGCCGAGTTTAGCTCTAGATACCTCTATGCGGGTTACCGACAGAACGAAACTGTTTGCCTGGATAGGGTTCACGCTTGCTTATGGGGATTTTAGAAGGCACTGATTTGATCTAAACTTGTTCCGTAGTGCTGGGACAAGGTTGTCTGATGCGATCGCAAGCGTGGTAGCGAAAGGCGCCCTTTGTGCTCAGTTGATTGTCCAGCGCGATTTAATAACATTAGCGTGTTGATTTCATAGACAATGGGGGAGCAAAATGGTTGCAGGCACCAAGTATGTACGATTCCCAGTTGGCGACGCCACAATGGTTGTCGAAGTCGACGCACCAGCTGGAACCACGCCGGTCAGCGCAGCAAGCGCTGTGGCCAAGGCCAACGAAACACTAGAGAATGCCATCGCCAAAGCCGCGCGGATCATCTCCACCATGCGCAGCGAGATGCAGCAGGCAATCTCCGACGCCGAGCAGATCGAGGTGGGGTTTGGCATCAAATTTAGTAGTGAACTCGGGGTGATACTGGCCAAATCAAGTTTGGAAGCGAATCTTCAAGTTACCGTCACATGGAAGCGCTAGCGCTAACAATCCGGCCGCCGACGACCGCGTTCTATCATTCGATTTGCGAAATCTACGATGCCGACGATCAGGTGGTCGGCGCCGGTATGATCATCGATCCGGTCCGGATAGTAACCTGTGCCCATGTCGCCGCTGCCGCGCTCGGAATGCTTGGAATCGAAGGCGAGAACGCAGTCAAGGCGGGGAGGCAGCGCAGACTTAAGATTCGCCGATCGTATCTGCCCGATCAGACGCCAATGGTATGGCTCGAATTCTATCGGTCCCGCTTTGCTCCGTCCACTGACAAGTTCGCCGATTTAGCGGTGTTGCACCGCTGCGAAGGTAAGTTCACCTTCGAACCAGAGGGCGGCGCGCTTGTACCCGACCTCTCTACTTCGTTGACTTATGGCGAAAGGGTGATTGCCACCGGCTTTCCCGATGACAAGGCCGACGCTCGTAGCCGGCTTGATGACGCAGCCTATGTGATCGGTGCGCCGACACCAGCAGGCTGGTTCAACGTCGTTGCCGAAGGCAGTGGTCGGGCGGTCATTCGCGGCGGCTACAGCGGCGGTCCGGTTTGGAGCAAAGACCAGGGGGCAGTCGTCGGTATCAGCTCGGAGGCCAACGAAGCACGCGGCACAGCCGCTATCATCCCCGTGCGGCTCCTATCGAGTATCCCGAAGGTGGACATCGAACTTGTGCAACCCACCGCCAAACCGACGGGTTCAGAAGTAATCTTGACAGCCGAACTCAGTCGCCTTTCGCCGTTGCGCCGGATTCTTGAATGGACTGCGCCAGGTCTCCACAGTTGGCTGACACTGAGATTGGAGGCATTGGTCGAACCCGCTGAGCGCCGAGTCTTGGCCGATGAAATGGCTGAATTTGCGGCGCGTCTTTCGGTTGAGGTCAGCGGCGCGACCTACCTTCCTCCGTTGGCGCGGGAGCCAAAGGCGGATGCCGCTGTCGGCTTCCAGCCGTTGCGGCAGATGATCCGTGCAATTGGCCATGGCTATGGCGGAGGGGGCGATGGGGCGACAGCTGAACTCTCGGCTTTGAGCCGCCGCAGCCGTCCTGTACGACGGTTGCTCAAGCTGCTGCTGACCTCCCGTGACGCCGTAATCCTTTTGGGAGATCCTGGTTCCGGCAAATCGCTGACATTACAACAGACGGCCCTGAAGATCGCCGAGATCAACCGCTCTCGCGTTTGTCCAGACGTCAGTGTTTTCGTTAGGCTAGGTCGCTGGACGCCGAGCCAAGCCAAGGAGCGGCCCGGTTTGCGCGACGTCGAGCAACTGGTGCTCGATCAGGCACCGCCTGCGCTGAAGCCCTTCATTCCCGCGTTGGCGCGCGCCGGTCGCTTGATCGCTATTTTCGACGGCATGGATGAAATGTCGCGGCAGCGATACATCGAGCACACTTCGGCTCTGAGCGAGTATGCGGTCAAGTACGTAGGGCAGGTGCGCTGCCTTTTCAGCTGTCGAATCTCAGACTTCGCTCCAGTCTTTCCGCACCGCCGGCTCGTGCTGCTGCCCTTCGACCGCCGCCATGTCCTGACCTACCTGCAGCGACAGCTTGGACAGGGCCGCATCTCGCTCGGCCGCAGACAGGTCACGACGGACGAACTCGCCCAGGAACTGGTCGCTCCCGATTTCCCGGTTCGGGCGGCCAATCCCTACATGCTCTACCTGTTATGCCTGTATGTGCGTGACAAGCATGATTTGCCGACGCGCCGCATCGACGTGCTTGACTATTTCTTCTCCTCCAGCCTCGACCGGGAAACCAAGGATCAGCAAGGCGTCCATCTTGAGCGAAATCTTATGTTCGACCAACTCGGCCTACTGGCCCTTGAGGTCACCACCCGTAACGCAGGAAGCGAGATTTTGCGTGTGGAGGTTGATTCAGTGCTTGGCAAGCTGGCAGGCGCGGTAGTCAGACTCGCCTGCGATGCCGGCATATTGGTGCAGGCGGTTAACGAAGACGAACGCGTCCCGGCCGCCATTCGGTTCAGTAATCACCGGGCTCAGGAGTTCTTCACCGCCCATGCGCTTGTCGAGTCCGCGGAGAGCTTCCAATGGGCCAACAAACTCGATATTCCGCGTTGGCAGGAGACGCTGGTCAACCTCGCACAGTTTGGCGGCGATCGCGGCGGCGGCGCCGAGCTGGCCAAAACACTGGATGCTGCCATCTCAGGAGTACAGTCGATCCAGGAAACCACGGCACGCAGTCTGGCAGAGGCTGATGCCGCGGAGCGCGCTCACCTCGCTGCCCGTGTCGCTCGTGACCTGGGTGCGACTGACGAACGCGCGCATCTCGTCAGATCCACAGAAGCAGCGATAATCTTCCTAGCTAAGAGTGCGGACGCCGTGTCTCGTGCTGCGACACTACGCATCGTTCATCAACTACCTGAGATTGGTGGCAGCGTGCTGGCGTTGCTGCTCAATGATGTCTCCCAATGGGTGCGCGATCAGGCAAGGCTTGTCGCAGCAGAAGTTAGCAAGAGCGATCCGAAGCAACGTCTTGCTGAAGGCATTATCGACGACTATGCCCTGGGCGAGACACTCTTTCGCCTTCCTGCCTACCTAGCGACGGCCAAGCGGTTGCGCTCGCGGGGAATGGCCATTGCTGCTGGTATCGCTTCCATCTGTTTCATTACCCAGCTCTTTCTCATGACTGCTAGCGGCCCGGTATTAGGAATGTATATTCATGCGAATGCGCCCGAATTGTTTAAGATAATTGGCGTCAACAAGACGGAAATTGGGAGGTTAGCTGGTGAGCGGGTGTGGTTCGAGATAGACAGAAATTGGCCATTGATAATGGGGCTGCAGCTCATCGTTGCAATAGGGGCGTCGTTAACAGTGATTGCGCGGCGAATTCCGCAGAGCTGGATCTTTGTATTAGGCGCAGGGGCTCTAGCAAATATTGCGCCATTATTTATATTATTTGCTTGGTTTAGCGCTGAGCATGCGTCTGTTGCCGGAATTACGCACTTTATATTCGTATCAATTGCCATATTTCAATACTCATTTTTTGCAATTGCTCTTGGATCGGGTGCGTTGTACTGTTTATGCTCTATTCCGTTGGGAGTTTTTCTCGCCTCATGGGTGAAATCACCATCGTTAGTGCATAAAACTTGGCAAAAAATATTGTCTGAAAGTGGATCTTTAGAGCGAATAAAAGGGATTGCGTTTGGTGTAATCGGTTTTGGAATTATTATTTTGATTGTTGCCTTGTCACCTAAAGGTGTTCTAAGCATGCTAAGGGTGTTTGTTATTCAATTTCCAATTTTACCTGAAGCGGCAGATGTTCCGGTTTCAATTTCGATGTGGATTGCTTTATCTGGATTGGTGATTGTAATTTTTCGCTATATTCATGGTAACAGAGATTTGCTAGAAGGTGCAATATTTACCGCATTCTTTGCGGCTGTTCCTAGTGTTATTGCGGGTATATATTGGATTGTCGTATTGATAGGTAGATTGTTATCGAGGTTAGACGGGTTTTGGCAGTACATCATTTATCCAGTGTTAATAGTAATCACCGTGGGATTGATGAGCGCTGGGCTGTTTGCCTTCTATAAGATACTGCTCGCTATACTTGCAATCTTTCGGAGCCGCTTGATCGAAAATTCTACATCTGCCGAGGTTCGAGCCAGCTTTCGTAAAATTGACGCCTCAGTTCAGCCGATGGTTATTGCTGCGGTAACACCGGAGCGACTCCACCTCAGTATCGATGATACAATCGCGCTTCTGCAGCAAATGTACGGTGACGCGAAGAGCGCATTTGTGTGCGATACGCTTGACCGAAAGCGTGCCGAACTTCTTGCTCTTCGGCGTCACAAAGAATCCGAGAACTGAGTAGTTCGCCCCTCTTGTCGCAAGGGCATTTTTGAATCGCCGACGAAAAGTAAGATTTCGGTGTTTGCTGTGAATGAGAATCGAGCCACCAAGGAAGCCTGAGTCCGCATGAGCATTCGCACCCGTGAACAAAGGCATTCATGCAAGCCGGGCGCACTTTTCTTGCTCGGGTAGGGGTGAACAAGGTGTAGATTCTGCCAAGGCGAGACAGGCTGCGGCGCGGTAAACGCTCTAGAACAGAAGCAAAATTCGGGACGGAAAACCGCTACGCACCTTTCCTAGAGCGGTTCACGACTTGATGGAATCGAAGGGGATTCCCGATTTGTCGGTTTTGTGATTCAAGATGCTGGCTGGAGTGGAGGCCAGCATCTGATGACCCGACCTCTTTCCAATGATCTTCGCG
>NZ_JACDTY010000029.1 GCF_013520985.1 Mesorhizobium neociceri
ATCTTGGCCAGCGCTCTCAGATCCGCGCGCAAAAGGCCGGACATATGAGCGCAAGAGACCCGATCAAACTATCTCAACCATCCTTGCAAGCGGGGGGCCGTCCACATATGAGCACCGGAAGCGCAGGGATCAGCCGTTCGCAGGCCGGCATCACCTCGACATCAATGCACCGTTAGAGGCGTGCGAGCCCCGCCTTAAGCAGCGCCAACGCTCCGATAAACGCGAAGGCGCCACCCAGTCCCCAGGCAACCGCGAGCTTCAGATCTCTAAGGACGATGCCATGCTCGTTCGCGATCATGATCGCGACGAAGAAGCCGAGCGTAAACAGCAGCGTGTTGCCGGTCGACCCA
This sequence comes from Mesorhizobium neociceri, assembly GCF_013520985.1. GTDB lineage: Bacteria > Pseudomonadota > Alphaproteobacteria > Rhizobiales > Rhizobiaceae > Mesorhizobium > Mesorhizobium neociceri. The sequence goes on from NZ_JACDTY010000029.1 coordinate 351, forward strand.
AAACCGTCCTCCTCCATGATGGCGTCGAGCGCCGAGCCGAAGAAAAAGCCGAACACGGCCACGCTCGCAACCGTCATCAACAGCCAGCTTGTGTCGAGATGCAACAGCATGCGCGCTCCTTGTCGAAGCCGAAACGCCATGTCGCCAGATCGATCGACAGAAGTCGATTGTCCGACGCCGCCCTTGAATTCGGCCACCTCTACATCAGAGCGAGCTTATGGATCAATTGTTTCGCTTTGCTTGCCGGATTGAACCGCATTAGAGCAATTGCCGTATTTGTCTCTTCACCCAATCGGCCTCCCCCGGAAACGGCTTCCCCGAAAAATGCACAGTCTCAAGCGGTTCATCCCCGCCTCTTTCGTCGTCCTGTGGGCGACCGGCTTCATCGGTGCGCGTTATGCCATGCCCTGGGCGGAGCCCTTCACCTTCCTGGCGGTACGCTTTGTCATCGCCGCCGTCCTGCTCGCCCGCTTGATGCTCGTGCTTGGCTCGAAGCGCGCCACAAGGGCGGAAGCGCTTCACGCCACCGTTGCCGGCATCCTCATGCATGGCGTCTATCTCGGCGCGGTGTTCTGGGCGATCCACAGGGGCATGCCGGCCGGTCTTTCGGCGTTGATCGTCGGCCTGCAACCGCTGATCACGGCCGTGCTTGCCGGCCGGTTCCTCGGCGAAGCCATCCTGCCGCGCCACTGGGCCGGCCTCGCCGTTGGCCTCATAGGCGTCGTCATCGTGCTGTGGCCGAAGCTCGGCGCGCTTGGCGGCGGCGTCACGCCGGAAACGCTTATCGCCTCTCTGGTCTCGGTGCTGGGCATGAGCGCCGGCACCATCTGGCAGAAGCGCTATGCCTCGGGCGGCGACCTGGTGGCGGCAACGATGTGGCAATATATCGGCGGCGGCGCGCTGATGATCCTGGCTTCGCTGGCCTTCGAGACGCACACGGTCATCATCAACGGCGAACTGATCTTTGCCATGGCCTGGCTGGTGCTGGTGCTGTCGATCGGCGCCATCTTCCTGTTGATGGTGATGATCCGCGACGGCGAGATGTCGAAAGTCGCTTCGCTGTTCTACCTGGTGCCGGCCGTCACGGCTGTGATCGCCTGGGCGCTGTTCGGCGAACAGCTCAGCCTCGTGCAGATCGTCGGCATGGCCATCGCGACACTCGGCGTCGGGCTTGCCACGGCTCGGCCCGCCAAGGGGAGAACTGAGGAACTGAGGAACTGAGGAAATCTGGCGCTGCGGGCTTCTTCTCCAGTTCCTCAATTCTCCAATTCTCCAATTCTCCAGTTCCTCAATCCGGCCGTTATCGACTCATCCGACCCTGGCGCGCGCCTCGAGAAAGCGGCTGATCGCGGCGTTGAGTTCGCCGCCGAGGATGAAGATCGCCGACAGCATATAGAGGAAGACCACCGCGATCATGATCGACGCCAGCCCGGCATAAGTCGTCACATAGGACGAGAAGTGATCGAGATAGGTCGCGAACATCGTCGAGCCGATAAGCCATGCGGCCAGGGTGAAAACGATGCCAGGCACCAGCGAGACGAAGCGGCGCTTGCCGGCCGGCAGCCAATAATGCACGGCAAACAACCCGCCGATGATGACCACTGAGGCGATGACGTAACGCCATAGCGTGATCGTGCCGGTATAGGGCTTGATCCACTCGAAATGAGCTTCCGCCAACCGCGCCAGCAAGGGCGCAAATACCAGCAGCAGGCTGATCGCCAGGAACCCGGCCGTGGCGATCAACACGAAGAAAATGCTCTGCACCCGGCGGTAGATGATGCCGCGCGTCTCGGCGACACGGTAGGCGCGGTTGAGCGAAGTGCGCAGCGCCTCGATACCGTTGGAGGCGAAATAGGCGGCCAGCAACACACCATAGGTCAAAAGATCGGTGCGCCGCACCGTCAGCACGTTGAGCACCTCGCGCGCGATCGGCTTGGCGATCTGTTCGGGCCAGGTGTCGAAGACCAGGTGCACTGCGGTATCGGCGAAGGCCTGCGCGCCGAGAAAGCTCGCCAGCGTGGTGGCAAAGATCAGGAAGGGGAACAACGCCATCAGCGAGGTGATCGCCAGATGGCTGGCCATCGCCCAGCCGTCGTCGGTGTTGAAATGGCCAAGCGCGTCATAGAGCACGCGGCGCAGCACGACGATATTCCGCATCAAGAGCCGCGTTCCCTTCGATTGTCTCGACGCCGCGAATATGGGAAGGGATTGTGGCAAATGGCAACCCTTGCTCAAACCACGATCCCGCCGGCGAAAGAGTTGCGCACCATCATCGTCACCGGTGCCTCTTCCGGAATAGGCGCCTATTGCGCCCGGGCGCTGAAGGCGGATGGCTGGCGGGTGTTTGCAACGGCGCGCAAACAGGAAGACATCGCCGCACTCGAGGCCGACGGCATCGAGGCCTTTTATCTCGACTACCGTAAGCCGGACTCCATCGCAGCACTTGCGGCATCGGTGCTGGAGCGGACGGGCGGGCGCCTCGACGCCCTGTTCAACAACGGCGCCCATGCGCAGCCAGGTGCGGTCGAAGACCTGCCGGTTGCGGCATTGCGAGAGCAGTTCGAGGCCAATTTCTTCGGCTGGCACGACCTCACCCAGCGCATCGTGCCGGTGATGCGCCGCCAAGGGCACGGCCGCCTCGTCCACTGTTCCTCGATCCTTGGCCTGGCGCCGGTGCCTTTTCGCGGCGCCTACTCAGCCTCCAAGCACGCTCTCGAAGGGCTAATGCTGTGCATGCAGCAGGAACTCAGGGGCAGCGGCGTCCATGTCTCGCTGATCGAACCGGGGCCGGTGACGTCGAAAATCGCCAGCAATGGGCTGTTCTGGTTTTTGAAAAACATCGACCACGAGAATTCGGTCCACCACGTCGCCTATGCCGCGCAACTGGCGCGGCTTCGGGCCGGCGGCAGCTCATCGCGGCTGAAAAAGGGACCGGAGGTGGTCTATGCGGCCTTGCGCCATGCACTTCTGTCGCGGCGCCCACGCCCGCACTATGTGGTAACAGTGCCGGCTAAGATCGGCGTGATGCTGAAACGCATCCTGCCGGCATCGATGCTCTATCGCGTGCTTGCCAGGCGCGCCTGACCGAAACGAACTGGAGCCGCCAGATGGTCACCGTCTTCAAAATCCTCGCCGTTGTGGCCATGGCCGCGGTCTTGATCGTGCTGGTCCGCGGCCTCATCAACATGATGCGCGGCGGCGATGGCGTCACCTCCAACAAGCTGATGCAGGCGCGCGTGCTGTTGCAGGCCGTGGCCTTGGCGCTGATCCTGCTGGTGGTGTATTTCACCCGCAAGTGACGGCCGTTCGGGAGGCGACGTGGTCAAGCTCAACAAGATCTACACCCGCACCGGCGACGACGGCACCACGGGCCTCGGCACCGGCGAGCGGCGGCTGAAATCCGACCTGCGCGTCGATGCCTATGGCACGGTCGACGAAGCCAATGCCTGCATCGGCATCGCCCGCCTGAATACGGCGGCAAGCCATCCCGCGATCGATGCCATGCTGTCCCGCATCCAGAACGACCTGTTCGATCTCGGCGCCGATCTCGCCGTGCCCGACGACGGCAAGCCGCTCGGCTACGAGCCTCTGCGCATCATCGCTTCGCAGACCGACCGCGTCGAAAAGGATATCGATCTCCTCAACAAGGAGCTTAAGCCGCTGAAATCCTTCGTTCTCAACGGCGGCACGCCTGCGGCCGCCGCGCTTCATCTTGCCCGCACCGTGACCCGGCGGGCCGAGCGCATCATGGTGGCGCTGGCGCAGGACCCGGCCGAGCACGTCAACCGCGAAGGGCTGAAATACATCAACCGCGTCTCCGACTTTCTGTTCGTCGCCGCCCGTGCGGTCAATGACAACGGAAATGCCGACGTGTTATGGGTGCCCGGCAAGAACCGCTGAATTTTCTCGAGAAGCGGACGAGGGCCTGGGGAATGTTCATCCCGCTTTACGACACCAACAGGTTGCGCCACATCCGGCTGCAATATGTGACGATCGGCCTGATCGCGGCCAATGCGCTGGTCTTTCTCGTCACCACGATCGGCGGCGAAAATTTCAACAACGCAGCCGTGCTCGGCCTCGGCTTCATTCCTTCGGTTGTCCACAACACGGCAGAGCTCTCGCCTGAATTCGTCGTCATTCCGGAGAGCCTGAGCTACCTGACCTATGCCTTCCTGCATGCCGATATCTTCCACCTCGGCGGCAACATGCTGTTCCTGTGGGTGTTCGGCGACAATGTCGAGGACGCGCTCGGCCACATCCGCTACCTCATCTTCTACCTGCTGTGCGCCATCGCCGGAGCCGCTTTCCAGGGGCTCGTCGCCTGGGATTCGCAAGTGCCGCTGATCGGCGCCTCCGGCGCCATCGCCGGGGTCGTCGCCGCCTATCTGGTCCTCTATCCCCGCGTAAAGGTTTGGGTGCTGGTCTTCGCCCGCATTCCGCTGCGTATCCCGGCCTTCATCCCGCTGATCCTGTGGATCGGCTTCCAGGTGGTGATGTTTGCCGCCGGCGGCGAAAACCAGATATCCTGGGCCTGCCATATTGGCGGCATCATTGCCGGCGGCGTTCTGGTGCTGATCATGCGCAGCCGCGGCGTGCCGCTGCTTGCCGGTGACGACGGCGAGCCCGAACCCGTCGATCAGCCGGCCGTTTCCACCGCGCCGGCGCCAGCCGATCCCGCTCCCACGCAACCTGAGACGCGCTGGGGCCGCGGTGGCGCTTCCGGTCAGGACTGAACCGATTTGAGTGGTTTGGCCGCTGCCGTGGCATATTGACGTGTTGCGCTGCCGCAACTACGGAGAGCGCCACCGTTAGGCGGCAGAAGACAAGAATTCCGTCTGGCCAGAATTCCGTTTGGCCGGAATTCAGTCAGGAATGTCGGCTTTCGACAACTCTGAAATGGCGCACGCTGCTATAGCGCGCCCGAATATCTCAGGAGAGGTGACAGGCAAATGAAGATCCTTGTGCCCGTGAAGCGGGTTGTGGATGCGAACGTCAAGGTTCGCGTGAAGGCCGATGGTTCGGCGGTTGAACTCGCCAACGTCAAGATGGCGATGAACCCGTTCGACGAGATCGCGGTGGAAGAGGCGCTCCGACTGAAGGAAGCCGGCAAGGCCGAAGAGATCATCGTCGTTTCCATCGGCCCGCAGCAGGCGCAGGAAACTCTGCGCACCGCGCTCGCCATGGGCGCCGACCGCGCCATTCTGGTCAAGACCGACGAGCAGACCGAGCCGCTCGGCGTCGCCAAGGTGCTGAAGGGCGTCGTCGATGCCGAACAGCCCGGCCTCGTCATCCTCGGCAAACAGGCGATCGACGACGATTCCAACCAGACCGGCCAGATGCTGGCCGCCCTGCTCGGCTGGGCGCAGGGCACTTTCGCCTCCAAGGTCGTGCTCGACGGCGACAAGGCCAAGGTGACGCGCGAAGTCGATGGCGGCCTGCAGACGGTGGAACTGAAGATGCCGGCGATCATCACCGCCGATCTTCGCCTCAACCAGCCGCGCTACGCCTCGCTGCCCAATATCATGAAGGCCAAGAAGAAGCCGCTCGACGAAAAGAGCCCGGCCGACTACGGCGCCGACGTCAAGCCGCGCCTGAAAGTGCTCAAGACCGAGGAGCCCAGCGGCCGCAAGGCGGGCGTCAAGGTCAAGAGCGTCGCCGAGCTGGTTGACAAGCTGAAGAACGAAGCCGGCGTGTTGTAAGGCTGGGAAGGGATAAAGACATGACCATTCTCCTCATCGCAGAACACGACAACGCAAGCCTTTCCGACCAGACCGCCAAGGCGCTCTCGGCGGCGCTGCAGATCGGTTCGGACGTGCATGTGCTGGTTGCCGGCAAGGGCGCCAAGGGCGCTGCCGATGCCGCCGCCAAGCTCAAGGGCGTGACCAAGGTGCTGCTGGCCGAAGCCGACGAATTGGCCGAGCGCCTCGCCGAACCGACGGCCGCTCTGGTTGTTTCGCTCGCCGGCGCCTACGACACGATCATCGCGCCGGCGACGTCGTCGGGCAAGAACGTCGCGCCGCGTGTGGCAGCCCTGCTCGATGTCGCGCAGGTGTCGGAAATCATCGAGGTGGTTTCGCCGGACACCTTCAAGCGTCCGATCTATGCCGGCAACGCCATCCAGACGGTGCAGTCGAGCGACGCCAAGAAGGTGATCACCGTGCGCACCGCTTCCTTCCAGGCGGCGCCCGAAGGCGGTTCGGCCGCGGTCGAGACCGTCAAGGCAGCGGCCAACCCAGGCCTGTCCACCTTCGTCGAGAACAAGCTGTCGGATACCGACCGTCCGGAGCTGACCTCGGCCAAGATCATCATCTCGGGCGGCCGCGCGCTCGGCTCGGCGGAGAAATTCCAGGAAGTCATCCTGCCGGTCGCCGACAAGCTCGGTGCCGCCGTCGGCGCTTCCCGCGCCGCCGTCGATGCCGGCTACGCGCCGAACGACTGGCAGGTCGGCCAGACCGGCAAGGTCGTGGCTCCCGATCTCTACATTGCCGTCGGCATTTCCGGCGCCATCCAGCACCTTGCCGGCATGAAGGATTCGAAGGTCATCGTCGCCATCAACAAGGACGAGGAAGCGCCGATCTTCCAGGTTGCCGATTACGGCCTGGTCGGCGACCTTTTCGTCATCCTGCCGGAGCTGCAAAAGGCGCTTTGACGCTTTCTGCCAAAGCGTATTAAATTGTGAGAGGGTGGGGTAGACGAAGCTGCCCCACCCTTTTAGTTTGCACTGCACAAAAAGCAGGCCGCAAAGGCCTTTTCGACGGGATCGCTGCAAATGGCCAAGATCGAGACGATCGGCATTATTGGCGCCGGCCAGATGGGCGGCGGCATCGCGCATGTGTCGGCGCTTTCGGGCTACAAGGTGCTGATCTACGATGTCTCGCCCGACCGGATCGAAAAGGGCATTGCCACCGTCAGCGGCAACATGGCCCGCCAGGTCGGCTCCGGCAAGCTTGACGAAAAGCTGCGCAACGATGCGATGGCACGCATTTCGGCGGCTCCCGCCATGGCCGATCTCGCCGGTGCGGATCTGGTGATCGAAGCAGCGACCGAGGACGAGACGGTCAAACGCAAGATTTACGCCCAGCTTTGTCCGCAGCTCAACCCGGAAGCGATCCTGGCGACCAACACGTCGTCAATCTCGATCACCCGGCTGGCCGCGCAGACCGACCGTCCCGAGCGGTTCATCGGCATACATTTCATGAACCCGGTGCCGCTGATGAAGCTGGTCGAGCTGGTGCGCGGCATCGCCACCGAGGACCAGACTTTCGAGGCGGCCAAGGCCTATGTTAAGCAGCTCGACAAGACGATTACCGTCTCGGAGGATTTCCCCGCCTTCATCGTCAACCGCATCCTGCTGCCGATGATCAACGAGGCGATCTATACGCTCTATGAAGGCGTCGGTTCGGTCGACGCCATCGACACTGCCATGAAGCTCGGCGCCAACCATCCGATGGGGCCGCTGCAGCTCGCCGACTTCATCGGCCTCGACACCTGTCTGTCGATCATGCAGGTGCTGCATGACGGCCTGTCGGATTCGAAATACCGCCCCTGCCCGTTGCTGGTGAAATATGTCGAGGCCGGCTGGCTCGGCCGCAAAACCGGGCGCGGCTTCTACGACTATCGCGGCGAACACCCGGTCCCGACGCGCTAACCACCTGAACGAAAAGTCAGCGCGGCTCTCAGGACGCCGCCGCCAGTGGTGGCTCGGCTTGGCCGCTTGACCCGTTGTCGTCAGGCGCCACGGAAACACAGCCGCGGCCGGCGGCCTTGGCCGCATAGCAGGCAGCATCCGCCCGGGCGATGATCTCGTCGACCTCGCCGCTGCCGGCGTGAATCGGCGCCAGCCCGATGCTGGCATCGATCGCATGCGGCCGGCCCTCCCAGTTGAACTGCAGGCTGCGAACGGCGTCGATGATCGAGCGTGCGGCAATCCTGGCGCCGGCGCTCGAGCCGGACTTCAGGATGACCGCAAATTCGTCGCCGCCGAGGCGGGCAACGATATCCTTCGGCCCCAGCGCACCGCGAATAGCCTCGGCAACCCGCTTCAGCAAGGCATCGCCGGCGGCATGGCCACCGGTGTCGTTGACTAGCTTGAAATGGTCGAGGTCGATGAACATGAAATGGTGTTCGCCCGCCGGTTTGGCAGCGCCGGCCTTGCGGCTCTGGTCGACCAATTCCTCCATGGTGCGGATGAAGCTTGAGCGGTTGGCAAGGCCGGTGAGCGTGTCATGCGCGGCTGCGTAGGCGAGCTGGCGCTGCAAGGCGCGCGCATCGGTGAAATCCTGGAACACGATGACCAAGCCGCAGAACTCCTGGCGGTCGTTCATGATCGGCGACACCACCTGGCGGATGCTGCAGCGCGTGTCGTCGCGGCGAATGAGGACGGCGCGGCTGTTCTGGTCGGCGGGGCTGGAACCTCCGAGCGCCGGCCGCGTCATGCCGATCCGTTGCCCGGTCTCCTCGTCAACCGCCCAGTAGACATGGCCAAGCGTCTTGCCGAGCGCCTCGGCACCTGGAATGCCCGTCAGCTTTTCGGCGATCGGGTTCATGAAGGTGATGCGGTTGGCGGCATCGGTGCAGATGACGGCGTCGCCGATCGACTGCAGCGTCACCCTCAACCGCTCCTTCTCGTCCGCCAGCGCCGCCGCCGACACGATCAGGCTTTCCTCGGTCTGCTTGCGCTGGGTAATGTCGGTCAGGCTGCCAATGGCCCTGATCAGCCGGCCCTCCGTGTCGCGTTCGAGTGTCTTGCCGCGATCGAGAATCCAGACCCAGTGTCCGTCCTTGTGACGCATCCTGAATTCGGCTTCGAAGAACGGTGTCCGGCCCTCCAGATGGGCGCGATCGGCTTCGGCCACGTTTTCGCGGTCGTCGGGGTGGATCATCGTCAGCCAGCGGTCGGGGTCGCCGTCCAGCTCGCCATCGGCATAGCCCAGCATCTTCACCCAGGTGGCGGAGTAGGTTGTGCCGCCCTTGCGCATATCGAGGTCCCAGACGCCTTGACCGGCGCTGGCCAGGGCAAAATTCCAGCGCGTTTCAGCCTCGGCTATGCGCGCCTCGGATTGCTTGCGCGCGTCGATATTCTCGATCTGCGAGACGAGGTAGAGTGGGCGGCCGCTCTTCTCGTCGCGAATGACGGAACCGGCAAGATGGGCCCACACCGGCGTGCCGTCCTTCTTGAGGTAGCGCTTTTCGAAGTGGAAAGCGTTGACGGTGCCCGCCCGCATGCCGTCCATCGTCTCGCGACCGATCTGCACATCGTCGGGATGCGTGATCTGGAAGAAGGTCAGCGCCTCGATCTCTTCCTTGCTGTAGCCGAGCATGGCGGCAAAGGCCGGATTGGTTTCTTGGATGCAGCCGTCGAGGCCGACAATGGCGATGCCGATCGCCGAATCCTCCATGGCGCGGCGGAAGCGCTGCTCGCTCTCGGCAATCTGCCGGCGGTCGTCCAGTATCCGGTAAATGAACAAAGCGGCGAGCATCAACGCCACGGCGGCGACCGGCACCGATATCAGCAGGCAGAGCTTGAGCACTTCGGCGCTGACGTCGAGCCGCGACAGCAGCATCGCCACCACGGCGGCGCAAAGTCCTCCGGCCGCGAGCACCAAAGCCACGTGACTGTCAGCCCGCAGGCTTTTTCGTTTCCATCGCGTCACTGTGCATGCCACCCCGTGCGCAACACATTTCTGCGGAAAACCTTGGATGATCGATTTTAAGGAAAGGTTGCGCCGGAGCCATCGGCAACACGGTTAACCCGCAAACAATTGCCGGCATGATTAAGGATCGGTGATTATTGCCGGCGATTGCAGGCCTGCTACCAGCGGACGAAGAACCGCCCCCCGAGCGCGCCGAGCCCGGCAAGGATGGCGATCGCAAGCGTATACCAGGTGGCGACGAAAAGCGGCGAATCGTCGAAGCAGTGCGCGGCATAGAAGGTCGCCGCCAGGCCGCCCGCAAGCAGGCCCGCGACCGCGCCGGCAAGCACCGGCCGTGTCGGCGCGCCATAGCGCAGCATCCAAAGGAAGATGGCGAGCGGGCCGATGCCGATCAGCGGGATGAAGCCCATGCAGATCATCATGTTGGAGCCGACCATGCGCGTGCTCCACATCGGCTCCGGCACCATGAACAGTTCGAGAGCCACGGCCACGGCCACAAGCAGCGGCGCCGCAAGCATCCAGGCCGCGGCCCGGGCCGTCGAGGCGCCCGGTGTCGACAGCGCCCGGATCAGGCCAAAGGCAGTGGTGGCCAGCATCAGCGTGAAGACGAATTTCGCCAGGAACCGCACCGTATGCATTGCGATCATGATGTCAGGACGCGGGCCGATGGTAAAAAAGAAGACCACCGCCGCGATCACCGCAGCCGCAGCCGCAGCCATCCACCAGGCCGAGCGTAACGGCATCGCCTTGCTGCGCACGTCAGCGTCAAGTGCCTTGATGAGATCCTCGGTTCTCATGTCATTGCCGCCCGAACCGTTTGGCGATCGCGGCAAGCCCGCGATGCAGCGACACCCGCACCGCCGTCTCGCTGACGCCGAGCTTGGCCGCTGTCTCGCCGATGGAGCGGCCATCGACCGATATGGCCGAGACCACCGACCGCTGCGCCGGCGGCAAGCCGTCCAGCGCTCGGTTGATGTCGCGTTCGCTGACCGTCTCGGTTTCCGGCTCGGCAAAGGTCTCGGCGATCTCGTCGATCTCGATCTCGATGCGCCGGCCGCGCCGCCGGAAGGCATCGATGAGCTTGAAGCGGGCAATCGCATAGATCCACGGCAACACCGGCGCGTCCTGGCGCCAGGTATGACGTTTCACATGAATGGCCAGCAAGGTTTCCTGCACGACATCCTCGGGGTCGACCCCGCCCTGTACGATCTTGCGCCTGACAAAACCGCGAACCAGCGCGGCGATCCGGTGCAGAAAGTCGGCGTAAGCCCTTTCATCTCCCGCAATCGCGGCCCGCATCAGCCGGGAAAGCTCGGCCTCATCCTTGCCGCTCACAAGAGTTCACTCCCCGATCTTCGCGCTTCGGCGCTGATTTGTTACGTGGCCAACGAAATAATGTCCAAGCCAAAGTGCCGCAAAATCACGAAAGTTTGCGGGGGCGGCGACCGATTGAAGCAGCCGGGCAATGTTGACTATGATGATCAGGTATTGGTAGGAGCAGGCGTGCAAAACCAGAACCGCCGAGATTGAGGATGACGCCATGAAATATGCTCTTTCCACCCTGGTCGGCGCCACCGCGCTGACCATCGGCCTGATCGGCGACCCGGCAATGGCCGCGGATGCCGGCATCGTCGTCTACAATGCCCAGCATGAAAGCCTGGCCAAGGAATGGGTCAAAGGCTTCACCAAGGAAACCGGCATCAAGGTCACGCTGCGCAATGGCGGCGACAGCGATTTCTCCAACCAGATCGTCGCCGAGGGCGCTTCTTCGCCGGCCGACGTGTTCCTGACCGAAAACTCCCCGGCCATGACCCTGGTCGAAGCCGCGGGCCTGTTTGCGCCCATCGACGCTGATACGCTTGCCCAGGTCCCGGCTGATTACCAGCCAAGCAGCGGCAAATGGGTGGGTGTCGCGGCGCGCAGCACCGTCTTTGCCTACAACAAGACCAAGCTCACCGCCGACCAGCTGCCCAAATCGATGCTCGATCTCGCCGATCCGAGCTGGAAGGGCCGCTGGGCCGCTTCGCCCTCTGGCGCCGATTTCCAGGCCATCGTCAGTGCATTGCTCGAGCTCAAGGGCGAAGCCGCTACCGCCGACTGGCTGAAGGCTATGAAGGCGAACTTCACCGCTTATAAGGGCAACAGCACGGTGATGAAGGCGGTCAATGCCGGCGAGATCGAAGGCGGCGTCATCTACCACTATTACTATTTTGGCGATCAGGCCAAGACCGGCGAAAACAGCAAGAATGTCGAAATGCACTATTTCAAGAGCCAGGACCCGGGCGCCTTCGTCTCGATTTCCGGCGGCGGCGTGCTGGCCTCGAGCAAGCACCAGAAGGAAGCCCAGGCGTTCCTGAAATGGGTGACCGGCAAGGGCGGTCAGGACGTGCTGAAGACCGGCACCTCCTTCGAGTACGCCGTCGGCAAGGACGCTCAGTCCAACCCGAAACTGGTGCCGTTGGCCGATCTGCAGGCGCCGAAGGTCGACCCGGCAAAGCTGAACTCCAAGAAGGTGACCGACCTGATGACGGCAGCCGGCTTGCTTTAGTCTGCGTTCGTCCTAAAAGGGCAGCGATTGCGCTCCTGCGGGGCTTTCCGCAGGAGCGCTCTGTTTTCGAGATGGCTTCGTCCATGACGACACATTGCGTTTCCGGCCGCGCCTGCGGCGCCCCCGCCCCGGCGGCAGTGGCGCGGTCGAACTGATGCAATCTGCGGTCGATCTCGCACGTTCAGGCCCTGCAGCCGGGCGGTCGCGCCACCGACAACCCATGTCCTGGATCGCGCTTGCCGCCATCATCGTCTCGCTGCTGTCGCTGCTGCCGCTCGCCTTCATCATCTGGATCGCGGTGCAGACCGGCTGGGACACCGTCTCGGCCCTGGTCTTCCGGCCACGCGTCGGCGAACTCCTGGTCAACACCGTGCTGCTGGTAGCGCTCACCGTGCCGATCGCCATCATCTTGTCGATAGCGCTGGCCTGGCTTACAGAGCGCAGCGACTTGCCCGGCGCCAGGCTGTGGGCCTGGCTTGCGGTGGCACCGCTCGCCATCCCCGCCTTCGTCCATTCCTACGCCTGGATTACTCTCGTGCCGGGACTGCACGGCCTGTGGGCCGGCGTGCTCGTCTCCGTCATCGCTTATTTCCCGTTCCTCTATCTGCCGATCGCGGCCGCGCTGCGCCGGCTCGACCCTGCTTTGGAAGACGCTGCCGCGGCGCTTGGCCTCGGACCGTGGCGCGTATTCGCACGTGTCGTGCTGCCGCAGCTCAGGCTCGCCATTTGCGGCGGCGCGCTGCTGGTTGGACTTCATCTGCTTGCCGAATATGGCCTCTATGTCTTCATCCGCTTCGACACCTTCACCACCGCGATCGTCGACCAGTTCCAGTCGACCTTCAACGGCCCGGCCGCCAACATGCTGGCCGGCGTCCTTGTGACCTGCTGCTTCGTGCTGCTCGCCCTGGAGGTGCTGGTGCGCGGCGAAGAGCGCTATGCCCGCGTCGGCTCAGGCGCGGCGCGCCACCGGCAGCGCACGAGGCTCGGACGCGCCACGCTGCCCTGCCTGGCTCTGCCTGCCATCACCACGCTGCTCGCCATCGGCGTGCCCTTCGTCACCATCGGCCGCTGGCTGGTCGCTGGCGGCGCCGATGTCTGGCGGTTCGACGAGATCGGCCTGGCGCTTGGCCAGACGCTGTTCCTGGCGCTCGCCGGTGCCGTGCTTGCGACCATTGCCGCCATGCCGATGGCCTGGATCTCGATCCGCGCCCCGGGGCCGCTGCAGCGGTTGCTCGAGGGCTGCAACTACATCGTTGGTGCGCTGCCCGGCGTCGTCATCGCGCTGGCGCTGGTCACCATCACCGTACGCATCGCCATGCCGCTCTACCAGACGCTGTTCACCATCCTGGTTGCCTATGCCCTGATGTTCCTGCCGCGCGCCTTGATCAGCCTGAGGGCATCGATCGCCCAGGCGCCGATCGAGCTCGAACGTGCCGCCGCCAGCCTCGGTCGGCCGCCGCTGAAAGCGCTGTGGTCGACGACAATCCGCCTATCGGCGCCGGGCGCCGCCGCCGGCATGGCGCTGGTCGCGCTCGGCATCATGAACGAATTGACGGCCACCCAGATGCTGGCGCCCAACGGCACGCGCACACTGGCCATGGCGTTCTGGTCCTACAGCGGCGAGATCGACTATGCCTCGGCCGCGCCTTACGCCTTCATCATGGTGGCGATGTCGCTGCCGCTGACCTGGCTGCTCTATGTCCAGTCGAAACGGATGGCCGGACGATGAGCTTTCTCGAAATCAGCGGCCTCACCAAGCATTACGGCCCGGTCGCCGCCCTTGCCGGCATCGACCTCAGCGCCGCTAGCGGCAGCCGCACCGCGATTGTCGGCCCCTCCGGTTGCGGCAAGACGACGTTGCTGCGGCTGATCGCCGGCTTCGAGGCCCCGGACCAGGGCCGCGTCGTGCTCGACGGCGAGGTGCTGGCCAATGGCGGCCATGCGGTACCGGCGCATCGCCGCGGCATCGGCCTGGTGGCGCAGGACGGCGCCCTGTTCCCGCATCTCAGCATCGCCGACAATATCGGTTTCGGCATGGCTCGCGGCGAGGACCAGCGCGCCGAGCGCATCGCCGAACTCGCCTACACGGTCGGCCTCGACAAGGCGATCCTCAAACGCCGCCCGCACCAGCTCTCGGGCGGCCAGCAGCAGCGCGTGGCGCTGGCCCGCGCCATGGCGATGAAACCCAGGCTGATGCTGCTCGACGAGCCGTTCTCGGCGCTCGACACCGGGCTTCGCGCCTCGATGCGCAAGGCAGTTGCCGAATTGCTCGAAGCCGCCGGCATCACCACCATCCTGGTCACCCACGACCAGGCGGAGGCGCTGTCCTTCGCCAGCCAGGTCGCGGTCATGCGCGACGGAAAGTTCTCGCAGATCGGCACGCCGCGTGAACTCTATCTGCAGCCGAAGGACCGCATGGTCGCCGAGTTCCTCGGCGACGCCATCATCTTGCCGGCAAAGATTTCAGATGGCTTCGCTACCTCCTCGCTCGGCCGTATCGCCGTCGACAGCATGGAGCGCCGCGATATCGCCCGCATCATGCTGCGGCCGGAGCAGGTGCAGGTGAACCGCACCTCGCGCGAGGGCATGTCGGGCCCGCCGGGCACGATCTTCGCCGAGGTGACGGACTCTGAGTTTGCCGGCTCGATGTGCACCATTGCGGTGCGGCTGTTGAACAACCCCGATCCACCTGACGCTGCGGCAATCGGCAACACCCCGCTGATGCTCCGCAAGCCGGGTATCGACGCGCCGGCCGTCGGCGAGATCGTGCGGCTGACAGTCTCCGGCAAGGCGCATGTGTTTGCGTAGCTAAACCTACCCAACCCTCTGGCCCGTCGCCGGTGACCAGAGCGGCCAGTTCTCAAGGAAGTCGTTGTTGTGCACGACCAGCCGTCGGGCCGCAGCGTCGATGAGCACGATGCCGTAGGTCGGCGGCGCCTGCTCGATCATCTCCTCGCCGACGAGGTCGAGCATGAAACGGGCATGCAGGCCACGCTGCGCGGTGAACGGGATGCCTCCGATCGTGCCGGCAATGTCGCGATGGACATGGCCGAAGAAGATGTGGCCGACATTGCCGTGGCGTGTCAGCACATCGAGGAAGCGCTGCGGCTGTTCCAGCCCGAGCGGGTCGAGCAGAGGCAGGCCGAGCTCGACCGGCGGATGATGCAGGAAGATGTAGGCCTGCCGTCCCGCCGCCTCGCCGAGCCGCGCGTCGAGCCAGGCCAGCCGCTTGTCGCAGAGTTCGCCGGTGACACGGCCTTCGGCCAAGCTGTCCAGGAACAAGAGCGATGCCTGGGGCGTGTCGAAGACCGACTGCACGAAGCCATTGTCGTCGATCGGGTTTCCGGGAAATGCCGCTATGAGGTTGGCGCGCCTGTCGTGGTTTCCCGGCAGCAGCCGGTACGGCAGCGAAAGCCGGCTTAAAACCGATTTGAGATCGGCGTAGCTTTCAGGCGCCCCGGTCTCGGTCAGGTCGCCGCTGAACACGCAAAGGGCGGCGTCGCCGTGGCGGGCATTGATGTGGTCGATGCAGCGGTCGAGCCGTTCATGCAGGTCGACGCCATAGCGGATCTCGCCGCGCCGCCCCAGATGGACATCGGTGACCTGGATGATCTTCATGCGACTTTTCCTTGGGAGACTGCTTTGCCGTCCGTCCTGAGCGGACAGGAAGGCACTTGCCTATGGCCTGTAAGAATCAGAACACCGGCTCCGGCACCGAAGCCTTGAACACGTCGAGCCGGGCTCCGGTCTCGGACGAGAAGAAGTGCAGGTCGGTTTCGGCAAACTGCAGGCCGACTGCGCTGCCCGGCACCGGATGGACTGTCTCCGATGTCACCACCGAAAACGGTGCACCGTCGAGATCGACATAGACCACACGGCCGGCGCCGAGTTCTTCGACGAGATCGACGGTCGCTTCCAGAGCGGCTGGCGTGCCGGGCGCGACCAGGCGCACGGCCTCCGGCCGGATGCCGACCGCGACCTTGCTGCCGACCGGCAGGCCCGTGCGCGAAACATTGAGCTTGCGGCTGTCGCCAAGCAGCGACAGGCCGTCGAGCGTGACCGTGCCTTCGAGCATGTTCATCGCCGGCGCGCCGACGAAGGTGGCGACGAAGCGGCTCGCCGGACGGCTGTAGACTTCGGCCGGCGTGCCGACCTGCTCGACA
Organism: Mesorhizobium neociceri; assembly: GCF_013520985.1. Taxonomy (GTDB): domain Bacteria; phylum Pseudomonadota; class Alphaproteobacteria; order Rhizobiales; family Rhizobiaceae; genus Mesorhizobium; species Mesorhizobium neociceri. Next base: position 16,715 of record NZ_JACDTY010000029.1, read on the forward strand.
CGGCCGCCATTCATCACCACCAGCTTGTCGGCCAAAGTCATCGCCTCGACCTGATCGTGGGTGACGAACACCGAGGTGGCGGCGAGCCGGCGATGCAGCTTGCGGATTTCCGAGCGCATCTGGACACGCAGCTTGGCGTCGAGATTGGATAGCGGTTCGTCGAACAAAAACACCTTCGGCTCGCGGATCATGGCGCGGCCCATGGCCACGCGCTGGCGCTGGCCACCGGACAGCGCCATCGGCTTGCGGTCGAGCAGATGTTCGAGCTCCAGCGTGCGGGCAACCGCCTGGATGCGCTGGGTGCGCTCGGCGGCGGGAACGCCCGATACTTTCAGCGAATAGCCGATGTTCTGCGCCACGCTCATATGCGGATAGAGGGCGTAGTTCTGGAACACCATGGCGCAGCCGCGCTCGCGCGGTTCGAGCTTGTTGACCACCGTGCCGTCGATGGCGATCGTGCCGCCCGAAATATCCTCCAGCCCGGCGATCATCCGCAGCAGCGTCGACTTGCCGCAACCCGACGGCCCGAGGATGACGACGAACTCGCCAGTGGCGATGTCGAGATCGACGCCATGCACGACCTGCATCTTGGCGTAGCTCTTCGTGACGTCGCGAATGGTGATGGAGGCCATTGGCCGTCTCCTCGTTATTTTTCGGTGGCGATCAGGCCGCGCACGAACCAGCGCTGCATGGCGACAACGACGATCAGCGGCGGCAGCATGACGATAAGCGTGCCGGCCATGGCGATGTTCCATTCCGGTATGCCGCCGACATTGGGAATGAGCTGCTTCAGTTCGGTCACCGCCGTCGCATGCGACTGGTCGGTGGTGATGAGCAGCGGCCACAGATACTGGTTCCACGCCCACAGGAACATGATGGTGCCGAGCGCGGCCATGTTGTTGCGCGACAGCGGCAACAGGATATCGATGAAGAAGCGCAGCGGCCCGGCGCCGTCCATGCGCGCGGCCTCGGTCAGTTCATCGGGAACGGTCAAGAAGAACTGCCGGTAGAGGAAAGTGCCGGTGGCCGTGGCGATCAGCGGCAGGATCAGTCCGGTATAGGAATTGAGCAGCCCAAGGCTGAGCGAAACCTGGACGCCCGATACCTTCTCGATCAGCCAGGTCAGGCCGGTGATATCGAGGATGGTCTGGTAGGGCGACAGTACGTTGGCGACGACGGCATAGGTCGGCACGATGCGCACTTCCAGCGGCAGCATCAGGGTCACGAAGATCAGCCAGAAGATGAAGGTGCGGCCGGGGTAGCGGAAATAGACGATCGAGAAGGCGGTGAGCGCCGAGATGATCACTTTGCCGGCGGCGACGCCGGCCGCCATGATAAAGCTGTTGAGCAGTTTCGGTCCGAGGTCGGCCGTCGTCCACGCCGTCTTGATGTTGAGCCAGAAGTCGTTGCCCGGCAGCAGCGACATCGGTACGTCGTTGACGTCCTTGAGATTGTGCGACGCTGCGATGATCACGACCACGAACGGCGCGATGCAAAACACGAAGCCGACGAACAGGATCACATGCGTGAAGAAATTGAGGAAGGGGGTGCGCTCTACCATATCCGCCTCACCTGTAGTGCACGCGCCGCTCGATGAAGCGGAACTGGAAAATCGTCAGCACGACGATGAGCAGCATCAGGATGATGCTCTGTGCGGCGGCGCCCGAATAGTCGAGCCCTTTGAAGCCGTCGGAATAGATCTTGTAGACCATCAGATTGGTGGCGTTCGCCGGACCGCCCGACGTCATGATGTCGACGATTCCAAAGGAATCCTGGAAGCTTTCGGTGATGTTGATGACCAAAAGGAAGAAGATCGTCGGCGTGATCAGCGGGAACTGGATGTCCCAGAAGCGCCTGATGACGCCGGAGCCGTCCATTGCCGCCGCCTCGATCAGCGAGCGCGGGATGGCCTGGAACGCGGCGAGGAAGAAGATGAAGTTATAGCCGACATACTTCCACGAAAAGGCGACGATGATCGAGGCCATGGCGTCAGTGCCATCGAGGCCGGGGTCCCAGAAGCCTGGCCAGACCTGGTTGACGACGGCCATGAAGCCGGCTTCCGGCGCCAGGATGAAGCGGAACGCCATCGCCAGTGCGGGTGCGGCGATGCCGTAGGGCCAGATCAGCACCACGCGATAGAGGCGCGAGCCGGCAAGCTGGCGGTCGGTGAGCGCGGCGAGCACAAGCGCGATGAACATCGCCAGCCCGGTGCTGATGCCGGCAAAGATGAGGCTGGCGCTGATCGAATTCCAGTAGTCGGCGTTGGACAGGATCGAGCGGAAATTGTCGAGCCCGACCCAGATGTTGCCGCCGCCCCAGGGCTGCTGCAGCGTCAGTGACCAGTACACGGCCTGGCCGGCCGGCCAGTAGAAGAAGGTGAAGATCAGCAAGAGCTGCGGCACCGCGAAAAGGATGCCGATAGTCCACCTGCTGAAGGTAACGCGTTTTTCCATCGGTCCGCCGACGCCCGCCTGACAGCTGGCTTAGAGCAAGGTTAATAACCAAATGGCCGCCCGTCGACCCTAGCATGATGCTCGGAAAGTGACGGGCGGCCCTGAAGTCCTCAGGCGATCAGGGCAGGGTCTTGCCCGGATAGGTCTGCTGGAAGCGGTCGAGAATAGCGTCGCCATTCTTGACCAGCGTGTCGAGGCCTTCCTGGACGCTGACCTTGTTGGCGAAAATGGCCTGCATCTGGGTGCCGAACTCGGCGCGGATCTGGGTGAAGTTGCCCAGGCGGATGCCGCGGGTGATTTCGGTCGGCTCGGACGCGGTCAGGCTGGCGATCGCGGTTTCACGGCCCTTGTAGGGCGCCTTGTCGTAGAAGCCCTGGCCCTTCATGTACTCGAAGCCCGACTTGGTCACCGGGATATAGCCGGTGTTGGTCGACCAGAACAAAGCCGTCTTGGGGTCGTGGATGAAGTTCAGGAACGCGGCAGCGCCCTTGTATTCGGCATCCGACTTGCCGGAGAGCACCCACAGCGAAGCGCCGCCGACGAGCGAATTCTTGCGCTCGGTGCCGGCATAGACCGGCAGTTCGGCGACGTCCCAATTCATGCCTTCCTTCTGCGTCTTGCCGACGGTGCCGTGGTCGCCGACCGAGGTCATGATGACCTGGCAGGTGCCGGAGGCGAAGGCCTGGACCATATCCTGGCCGAGATCCTTGGACTTGATCTTGATCAGGCCGGCGTCATACCACTTCTTCAGATCGGTGACGTACTGGACGAACTTGGTCTTGTTGACTTCCAGCCGCGCGTCGAGGCCGTCATAGCCGTTGTTCTTGGTCGCGATCGGCTGGTTGTGGATGGCCGAGAACTGCTCCATCAACTGCCAGCTTTCATTGGCCGAGATGTTGATTGCCATTGGGCATTCATAGCCGGCGTCCTTCATGGCCTGCAGGTCTGCGCCGACATCTTCCCAGGTCTTCGGCGCCTCGGTCTTGCCGATCTTGGCGAAGGCGTCCTTGTTCCAGTACATCAGCGCCGTCGAGGAATTGAACGGGAACGACAGCATCTCGCCCTTCGACGTCGCGTAGTAGCGGGCGATGCCGGGGAAATAGTCGGCGTAGTCGATCTTGTAGCCATTTTCTTCCATCAGCTTGTCGGCGGGCTTGTAGGCGCCCGACAGCATCATGGTGGCGGTGCCGACGTCATAGACCTGCACGACGGCGGGCTGCTTGCCGGCGCGGAAAGCGGCAATGGTGTTCTGCAGCGTGGCATCGTAATTGCCCTGGCTGGTACAGACGACTTCATAGTCGGCTTGCGATGCGTTGAAGTTCTTGCACAGCGTATCGACAACGCGGGCGAGGTCGCCCGAAAGGCCGAACCAGAAATCGAATTTGACCGGTTCCGCGGCGGCCGGCTGCGCCAGCGCGATGCTGAAGGCGCCGGCGGCAAGGGCAGCTAGGCCCTGCTTGAAGATCGACATGGATTTTATCCCTCTTGAGTGGCTGATGACATCAGGCTTTGCGCAAGTCCCTTGCCGCTCTCATAGAGAAGGTATGTGACAGTTCTGTTGTGCCCTTTTCGGGCCTGTGGACAGCCGGTCTCTCCTCCTCGACGGCCACGCCGGGATGAAACCGTCACATCGGCGCTCTAGGTAGCTAGGGCAGCTCGGAATGGCGTAAAGGCCCCGCCGCAACAATGATTACCCGGCTAATATGTCCGGTCTTGTGACGAGGTGGAGACACGAATGCTGGTCCAGCAATTGACGCATGTGCCCGCCGCCGACCGCCAGGCGATGAGCGAAGGCCCGCGTGATAGCGCCACCCATCTGCGCCATGCGGCCGCCATACCGGCGCTCGGCCAGATCGAGATCGGCGGCAAGGCGTCGCGCGAAATAGCCGGCGACACCCTGAAAGTGGTGGCCTGGAATGTCGAGCGGCTGCGCCATGGCGATGCCATCGCCGCAACGCTTGCCGCCCAGTCGCCCGACGTGGTGCTTCTGTCCGAGGTCGACAACGGCATGGTGCGCTCCGGCAATGGCCATCCATTGCGGACGCTGGCTGACCGGCTCGGCCACACCTATGCCTATGGCGTCGAGTTTGTCGAGCTCGGCGGCGGCAACGAGGCTGAGCGCGCAAAAACCGGAGAAGCCGCCAACAGCGAAGGCTTCCACGGCAACGCCGTGACCAGCGCGGTGCCTTTGCAGCGGCCCTTTCTGGTGCGTCTCGACGCCGCCGGCGGCTGGTTCCGGCCGGAGCGTGGCCAGCCGCGCATCGGCGGCCGCATGGCGATCGGCGGCCAGGTGCTGCTCGGCGACAGCAGGGTGACGGTCGTCTCGGTGCATCTTGAAAACCGCACCGATCCTGCCGGAAGGGCCGACCAGACCCGCCACCTCCTCGATGCCATCGACCGATACGATCCCGACGCGCCGGTGCTCATCGGCGGCGATTTCAACACACTGACCGCCACCCATGAGGAGCGCAATGACGATCCTGCCGGATGGCGAGCGCGCATCGCCGCCGAGCCCGGCCGGCTGATCGACAACGTCGAACGCCACGAGCCGCTGTTCGAAGTCCTTGCCGGGCGCGGCTATGGCTGGCAGGCCGCCAACAATCTCGATGTGCCGACCCAGCGGCGCGAGGCCGGCAATCCGGCGCCGGTCGGCCGCATCGACTGGTTCTTTGCGCGGCCTTGCGGCAAGCGCCCCGGCGGTTCTGCCCGCGGTGTTGCCGGATGGCCGCCCGAGCTCCGATCACGAAGCGCTGCTCGTGACCGTGCGCCTGGAATGAAAAAAGATCGCCGCAAGGTACAACCCGAAAAACCCGCTGTAGTTGCAGTGCGCATAACCGATTCTTCAAGTGCCCCGTACTAATCAGGTCGACGGCTTGATTGCTGCGGGAGAGCAGGTGGGGCGAGATGCTGACGGTCTATAATTGCATCGTGCACGAGCACGATCTGAGACTGGTCGCACTGGCAGCCCTTATCTGCGGTATTTCTTCCTTCTCGGCGGTCAATCTGCTTCGCCATGTCGACCGCTCAAGCGAGCGCAACCGCTATACCTGGCTGATGATATCAGCCACTTCCACCGGCTTCGGCATCTGGGCGACGCATTTCATCGCCATGCTTGCCTTTTCTCCGGGAATCCCCAACGCGTACAATGCGGAACTGTCGGCGCTTTCGCTCGCCGCTTCCGTCGCCCTGACAGCCGCAGGCATGTGGATTGCCACCTTGCGCCGGGGCATCGACTACGCCCTGGTCGGTGGCGCGATCCTCGGTGCCGGCATCGCCGCCATGCACTATATCGGCATGGCCGCTTTCGAGGTCGAAGGACGCATCGTCTGGAACCCGCTTCTCGTCGCCGTCTCACTGCTGGCAGGCGTCACCCTCGCCGCGCTGGCGCTGCTGGTCGTGCTGCGGCGCCCGTCCATGCAGGCGACCATCGGCGCCGCCGTCCTGTTGACGTTGGCGATCTGCACCCTGCACTTCATCGCCATGGCCGCAGTGTCGATCTTCCCGGACTCCTCCATCGAAATATCTGAGTTCACGATCGAACCTGTATCGCAGGCCTTCGCCGCCGCGGCCGTCAGCCTGGTCATTCTTGTGCTTTCGGCGGCAGCATTGTGGATCGACTTGCGCTTCCGTCGGCACAAGCTCGAGGCCGAGCGCATGCATGGCTTGGCCAACGCCGCCGTCGAGGGTCTGATCGTCTGCGACGGCGTCCGCATCGTCAGCGCCAATGACAGCATCGCCGCCCTCACCGGCATGGCGCCGGAAGCACTGAACGTGATGCTGCTCGGCGACCTGTTCGGCGAACGCACCGCGGCCAGCATGTCCGACTGCAGCGGACAGGCACAGGAAGCGGAGCTCAGAAGCCATGACGGCACCGCCATCCCCGTCGAACTGATCGCCAGGAGCATCGACTACTGCGGCAAGCCGCACAGCGTCGTCGCCGTGCGCGACATCCGCGAACGCAAGAAAGCCGAGCAGGAGATCCTGCGCCTCGCCCACTTCGACCCGCTAACCGGGCTCCCCAACCGCCGCAGTTTCTCCGGCCGGCTCGAGGCCGAAATTGCCGCAATGGACCGCGGCGGCAAGGGCGGGCATCTTGCGCTGCTGCTGCTCGACCTCGACCGCTTCAAGGAAGTGAACGATCTGTTCGGTCACGGCGCCGGCGATGCCATGCTGCAGAAGGTGGCGCTATGCGCCTCCGCCGTGCTCCGCCACGGGCAGATGCTGGCGCGTCTCGGCGGCGACGAGTTCGCCATCATCGCCCCGAACCTTTCTGATCCGCAGGCAGCCGGCCGCATCGCCGAGGCGGTGCTGGCGTCGATGCGCGAGGAAAACCGGCTGTCGGCTGGTGGCGGGCTGGTGTCGGCCAGCATCGGCATTGCACTTTATCCGCTCGACGCCGACGAGCCGACAGCCCTGGTCAGCCACGCCGACACGGCGCTCTATCGCGCCAAGGCCGAAGGCAAGGACACCTATCGCTATTTCGAGGCCTCGATGGGTGCCGAGGCGCGCGACCGGCGCGTGATGGAGCACGAGCTGCGCCAGGCCATAGCGCGCAATGAGTTTCGCCTCGTCTACCAGCCGCAAAAGGAGATCAGCAGCGGGCGGATGGTCGGGTTCGAGGCCCTGATCCGCTGGCGCCATCCGCAGCGCGGTGACGTGTCGCCGGCGACCTTCATTCCGGTGGCCGAAGACAGCGGCGTCATCATCCAGATCGGCGAATGGGTGCTGGCGACGGCCTGCGCCGAGGCAGCGCGCTGGAAGAACCCTCTCACCGTCGCGGTCAACGTCTCGGCGGTACAGCTCCACAACCCGAATTTCAGCCGCAAGGTGCATGAAGTCCTGCTCGGCTCCGGCCTGTCGCCTGGCAGGCTCGAACTCGAGATCACCGAAACGGCGCTGGTCAAGGACATGCCGCGCGCGCTCACCACCTTGCGGCAGGTCAAGGCGCTGGGCGTGCGTGTGGCGATGGACGATTTCGGCACCGGCTATTCCTCGCTGTCCAACCTTCGCGCCTTCCCCTTCGACAAGATCAAGATCGACGGCTCGTTCATCAAATCGGTCGACAGCAACGGCCAGGTGGCGGCCATCGTGCGCGCCGTGCTGGGGCTTGGCCGCGGTCTCGGCCTGCCGGTCCTGGCCGAGGGCGTCGAGACGCTGGGCGAACTGAAATTCCTCGACGCCGAGGCCTGCGAGATCGGCCAGGGCTATTATCTTGGCCGGCCGAGCCCGATCGAGAACTTCAGCGAACTGACCGGCGTCACCGCGCCGACGACTGAGGACCACGCCCCGATCAAACAGCGCGGCGGCAGCATCCTGATGCTCGAACCGGCGGCGGCGCTTCGCTCAGCCTAAGGGGCGAGCGCCGCCTCGACCAGCCGCTTGGCATCCGGTCCCGACCATTCGGCCGGCCCGTTCATATGCCCAACCAGGCAGCCTTCGCCGTCGATCAGCATGGTGACAGGGAGGCCGAGCGCCAGGCCACGCGTCTTGACGTCGTTGAACAACGCCAGCGTCGAATCGCGGTAATAGCCGAGCGCACCGATGCCGATATCGGCGAGGAACTTCTTCGGCTTCACATCGTCGCCGGCATCGACATTGACCGCGATCACCTCGAAGGCATCGCTGCCCTTTTCCTTCTGCAGCGCATCGAGCGCCGGCATTTCGGCGCGGCAAGGCGCGCACCAAGTCGCCCACAGGTTGAGCAGCACCGTCTTGCCGGCGTGGTCGGCGATCGTCATCGGCTTGCCGTCGGGGCCGTTGAAGGCAAGGCTTTTCAGCGATTGCGGCGGATCGGCCGGCAACAGTGCGGCAACCTGGCCGGTGGCCGCGGCCGCAACCTTCTTGGCGCGGTCGCTCTTGGCGGCGCAGGCGACGTCGTCCTTGCTGCCGCCGGTGGCAGCTTGCGCTGACGCACTGCCGGAGGCTGTGTTGTTGCCAGAACCGCTCTCGCTGACATATACCGCGACCGCGCCCGCCAACACGCCCGCCACCAAGGCCGCAAGGATCAGGCGCGGGGCCGGGAAGTATCTATTGCCGTTTGCCATTATTCTAAAACTGCTCCGGAGCACGGGTTATAGCGATGAGCGACAAGAAGGCCAGCAACCAGATGTGGGGCGGACGTTTTGCCTCGGGTCCGGCCGCAATCATGGAAGCGATCAACGCGTCGATCTCGTTCGACCGCAAACTTTATGCACAGGACATAAGGGGTTCGATCGCTCACAGCGAAATGTTGGCTGAAACGGGCATTATTTCGACGGCCGATCAAGAAAAAATCGCTCACGGCCTGAACACGATCCTGAAAGAGATCGAAGCCGGCACGTTCGAATTCTCGACCCGGCTTGAAGACATTCATATGAATGTCGAGGCGCGCCTCGCCGACCTGATCGGTCCGGCTGCCGGCCGCCTGCACACCGCCCGCTCGCGCAACGACCAGGTCGCGGTGGACTTGAGACTCTGGGTCAAGGACGAGTGTTTCCGGGTCGCCGAGGCGCTGAAGGGTCTGATATCAGCCTTCCTCGAGCGGGCCGAGGAGCATGCGGCAACTGTGATGCCGGGCTTCACCCATATGCAGGCGGCGCAGCCGGTGACCTTCGGCCACCACTGCATGGCCTATGTCGAGATGTTTTCGCGCGACCTGTCGCGCGTCCGCGACGCCATCGAGCGGATGGATGAAAGCCCTTTGGGCGCGGCAGCCCTTGCCGGCACCAGTTTCCCCATCGATCGCCACAAGACCGCCAAGGCGCTCGGCTTCCGCGAGCCGATGCGCAATTCGCTGGACAGCGTCTCCGACCGCGATTTCGCGCTGGAGTTCTTGAGCCTGGCAGCGATCTGCGCCACGCATCTGTCGCGGCTCGCCGAAGAGATCATCATCTGGTCGACGCCGCAATTCGGCTTTGTCAGGCTGTCGGATTCTTTCTCCACCGGCTCCTCGATCATGCCGCAGAAGAAGAACCCGGACGCCGCCGAGCTGGTGCGCGGCAAGACCGGCCGCGTCACCGGCCATCTGGTCGGGCTGCTGACGGTGATGAAGGGCATGCCTTTGACCTACGGCAAGGACATGCAGGAAGACAAGGAATCCGTCTTCGACGCCGCCGAGACGCTGGACCTGATGCTGGCGGCGATGACCGGCATGGTGCGCGACATGACGGTGAATGCCGCCGCCATGAAAAAGGCCGCCGGCTCAGGCCACGCGACCGCGACCGACCTCGCCGACTGGCTGGTCCGCACGCTGGGCCTGCCCTTCCGCGAGGCGCATCATGTCACCGGCCGCGCGGTAGCGCTGGCCGAAGAGAAGAAGGTCAGCCTGGAGAAGCTGTCGCTGGAGGATCTGCAGTCGATCAACCCCGGTATTACGCAGGACATCTTCTCGGTGCTGGCGGTGCAGAATTCGGTCAAGAGCCGCACCAGCTTCGGCGGCACCGCGCCGTCGGAAGTCAGGAAGCAGATCCGCACCTGGAAAAAGCGCATCGCCAAGGCGTGATGCCGGGGGTGCAATGCGCCGAAAACTCGGTTAAAAGCGGCAGCACATAAAAGTTTCGGACGGATGGATCGATGACCGCACGCAGGATTTTGGTGACGCTGACGCTGCTGACGGCGATGGTCGCCGTGACCGCCTGCGGCCGCAAGGCCGGTCTCGACACGCCTTATGAAGCAGCCGTCCAGGCCCGCAAGGACGCCGAGCGCGCCAAGCAGCCCGTGCCGCCGGAGCCGGAAAAACCGGTCGCGGACAAGAAGTTCATCCTCGACCCGCTGCTCTAGAGCCGATGAGACCGGCTTAGCGTTTCTAACCAGGTCTCGTGCTCCAACTTCCGGAACCACTCTCGTGAACCATTTCGACTACCGCGACGGCGTACTCCATGCCGAGGACGTGGCGATACCAGACATCGCCTCAAGCGTCGGCACGCCGTTCTATTGTTATTCGACGGCAACGCTGACCAGACACTACCGGGTGTTTGCCAGCGCCTTTGCCGGGCTCGACACGCTGGTCTGCTACGCCTTGAAGGCGAATTCCAACCAGGCGGTGCTGCGCACGCTGGCAAGGCTCGGCGCCGGCGCCGACACCGTCTCGGAAGGCGAAATGCGCCGCGCGCTCGCCGCCGGCGTTCCGGCCAACAAGATCGTGTTTTCCGGTGTCGGCAAGACCGCGCGCGAAATGGATTTCGCGCTCGAGGCCGGGATTCTCTGCTTCAACGTCGAATCCGAGCCGGAGCTGGAAATGCTCTCGGCCCGCGCCACGGCGCTCGGCAAGGTGGCGCCGGTCTCGCTGCGCATCAACCCGGATGTCGACGCCAGGACCCACAGGAAGATCTCCACCGGCAAGGCCGAGAACAAGTTCGGCATTCCCTGGCAAAGGGCACGCCAGGTCTATGCCCGCGCCGCCGGTCTGCCGGGCATCAAGCCCATTGGCCTCGATACCCACATCGGCAGCCAGATCACCGAGTTGCAGCCCTTTGACGACGCATTCGCGCTTCTGGCGGAACTGGTCGGCGCGCTGCGCGCCGATGGCCATGCCGTCGAGCACGTCGATCTCGGCGGCGGCCTCGGCATCCCTTACCGCACCGACAACAGCCCGCCGCCTCTGCCCGATGCCTATGCCGAGATCGTTCGGAAGCATCTCACAAAGCTTGGGGTAACGGTGATGTTCGAGCCGGGCCGGCTGATCGTCGGCAATGCCGGCATCCTGGTCTCGGAAGTGATCTTCGTGAAGGAAGGCGACGCCAAGAATTTCCTCGTCGTCGACGCCGCCATGAACGATCTGATCCGGCCGACGCTCTACGATGCCTTCCACGACATCAAGCCGGTGGTGCAGCCGCCGGCCGACACGCCGCGCATGGCGGTCGATGTGGTCGGCCCGGTCTGCGAGACCGGCGACTATCTCGGCCTCGACCGTGACCTGCCCCGGCTGAAGTCTGGTGACCTGATTGCCGTCTCCACCGCCGGCGCTTATGGCGCGGTGCAGTCCGGCACCTACAACACAAGGCTGCTGGTACCCGAGGTTCTGGTCGACGGCGACCGTTTCCATGTCGTGCGCCGGCGCCAGACCTATGACGAGCTGATTGGCCTGGATTCGGTGCCCGACTGGCTTGCATAGAAGCCGCCGCGCCGGCTGCGCTACAGCCGGTTCTGGATGAGCATCCTTGTGTCGGCGATCCTGTTCTCGTCGCGGCGGTAAAACGTCCATTGCTTGATGCGCTTGGGGCGCAGCAGGCCAGCCTGGGTAAGCACGCGCATATGCTCGGAGAGCGTCGCCTGCGTAATGCCGAGCTTCTCCGCGATCAGCAGCGCGCAAACGCCGTCCTCGACCAGATCGCCGTCTGCCTGGGCCGGGAAATGCGCCTTCGGATCCTTCAGCCAATCGAGGATCTGCAGCCTGCGTTCGTTGGCGATCGCCTTGAAGACATCAACCTCTTGCATTTAGCCATTTTGCCAAGTTACTAATTGCTGTCAATCCCAAGGAGATGGTCATGACGAACGGCAACACCATCACGCGCGAACGCATTGCCGCGATGGAACCGCGCATCCGCCCCTATGTCAGGCACACGCCGGTGCTGCGCGTCGACATGGCCGATTTCGACCGGCCGCCGCTGGCGGTCGACCTCAAGCTCGAATGCCTGCAGCATTCCGGTTCGTTCAAGGCGCGCGGCGCCTTCACCAATCTGCTCGAGCGGCCGGTGCCGGAGGCCGGCGTCGTCGCGGCGTCGGGCGGCAATCATGGCGCCGCCGTCGCCTATGCCGCCATGCGGCTCGGCCACAAGGCGACGATCTTCGTCCCCGAAGTCAGCCCGCCAGCCAAGCTGCAGCGCATTCGTGGCTACGGCGCCGAGTTGATCGTTGGTGGCGCCCGCTATGCCGAAGCGCTGGCCGCCAGCGAGGCTTTTGCCGAAAAGACCGGCGCCTTACAGATCCATGCTTTCAACCAGGAAGAGACGCTGGTCGGCCAGGGCACGCTCGGCCTCGAAATCGAGCAAGATCTGCCTCAGATCGACACGCTGCTGGTCGCCGTCGGCGGTGGCGGCCTGATCGGCGGCATCGCCGCCTGGTTTGCCGGCCGCATCAGGATCGTCGCCATCGAGCCCGAGGGCGCACCGACACTGCATCGCGCCTTCGAGGCCGGCCACCCGGTCGATGCGCCCGCCGAAGGCGTCGCCGCCGATTCGCTTGCGCCCAAGCGCGTCGGCGAGATGATGTTCCCGATCGCCGAGGCCTTTGTCGAACGCTCCATCCTCGTCACCGACGACGCCATCATCGCCGCCCAGAAGGCGCTGTGGGAGCGGGTACGGATCATCGCCGAGCCGGGCGGCGCCGCTGCCTTCGCAGCCCTTTTGTCCGGCCGCTACACGCCGGCGCCAGGCGAACGAATTGCCGTCCTGGTCTGCGGGTCAAACACCGATCCGGCGAAATTCTGATTCTTGCACCGACTGAATTGCGGAGGGAAACCCGCCAAAGCTCTTCAAGTTTTCAGGAACCGCCTCGCCTTTGCCGTGTTTGCTGGTAAACTTCTGCTTGTTGAGTCCGGGCTATCCCGCCCGGGCAGGAAGGGCCGATGACGGAACGCCCCATTTCCAGCGGCGATCGCAGCCTGGCCGGGCGGCTTGCACTGAGCCGGCTGGCAACACGGGTCTCGATGACGGTCGAGCGCGGCTGGCCGCTGCTTCTGCCGCTGCTCATCGTCGCCAGCCTGTTCATCAGCCTCTCCTGGCTCGGCCTCTTTCCCCCCCTGCCTGATATTGCGCGCATTGTCCTGGTCACGGCTTTCGGCCTTGCCACGCTTGCGGCGCTCTATCCGCTGCGTTTCTTCAAGCTTCCGACCGCCGCCGAGGTCGACCGCCGCATCGAGGCGGCCAACCAGTTGCAGCATAGCCCGGTGCTGGTGCAGACCGACCGTCCGAGCGGCAAGGAAAGCATCTTTTCCCAGGCGCTGTGGCGCGAACACCAAAAGCGCATGGCCGACAAGCTTGGCAGCCTTGGCGGCGATCTGCCGCGGACCCGGGTGCCGGAGCGCGATCCGTGGGGGCTGCGCGCCGTGGCGGCGCTGCTTTTGGTCACCGCTTTTGCCTTTTCCTTCGGCCCGTCCGGCGGCAGGCTCTCCGATGGTTTCCGCGCCCATGCGACGCGCGACATCGTGCCACCGCGCATCGATGCCTGGGTGACCCCGCCGGCCTATACTGGCAAGCCGCCCATTTTCCTGACCACCCCGGTTATCGACAACAATGCCAAGCAGGCAACCGCCACCTTCATCGTGCCGCAAGGCAGCGACGTCTCTCTGCGCGTCACCGGCGGCTCCGGCGAGGAAACGCTTAGCTTCGCCGACAAGGGCGGCAATGCCCGCGCCATCGACCCGACGGGACCGCAAGCGGCAGCCGTCAAGGCAGCAGTAGTGAACCCGGCGACACCCAAGCTGCGCCAGTTCACCGGCAAGCTGACGGCCGACGGCACGCTGACGCTGAAATCGGGTGAAGCCGATCTCGGTCAATGGGCCTTCGCCGTGATCCCCGACAAGCCACCGACGATCCGCTTCGTCGGCGAGCCCAAGCGCGCCGTCAACGGCGCCTTCGAGCTCAACTACCAGATCGACGACGACTATGGCGCGGCCACCGCCAAGGCGGTTTTCGCGCTGGCTGACCCGGCAGCGCCCGATGCGCATCCGCTCTATGGTCCGCCTGAGATGCCGCTGGCGCTGCCGCGCCGCGGCGGCAAGGCGAACGCCGCCAAGACCACCAAGGATCTCACCGAACACGTCTGGGCCGGCGCCAGCATCAAGCTGTCGCTCGTCGCCACCGACGATGCCGGACACACCGCGACCAGCGAAACCAAGACTATTGTGATGCCGGAGCGACCCTTCGCCAACCCGCTGGCGCGGGCGGTGATCGAGCAGCGCCGCCTGCTGGCGCTCGACGCCAATGCCAAGCCGCGCGTGCTCGACCTGATGGACGCGATCACGCTTCGGCCCGATGACACGTTCGACAACATGTCGCACTACCTCGCCATCATGAGCGCCCGCAGCCGGCTGAAGATGTCGGACAGCGACGACCAGCTACGCAACGAGGTTGCCTATCTCTGGGAAATCGCGCTCGGCATCGAGGAAGGCAATCTTTCCGCGGCGGAAAAGCGCCTGCGCCAGGCGCAGCAGGCGCTGCAGGACGCCATCAAGCGCGGCGCCAGCGACGAAGAGATCGAAAAGGCGATGAAGGAATTGCGCGAGGCGATGAACGAATTCCTGCAGGAATTCGCCGAGCGCGCCAAGCAGAACCCGAACGCGCCGCAGATGCAGCAGAACGGCCGCGAGCTGCGCCAGAGCGACATCGACCGCATGATGGACCAGATCGAGAACCTGGCGAAATCAGGCGACCGCGACAAGGCGCAGGAGTTGCTGTCGCAGCTGGAAAACATGATGAACAATCTGCAGGCCGGCCGTCAGCAGCAAGGCGGCGAGCAGGACAGCGAGATGCGCCAGCAGATGGACAAGCTGGGCGAGATCATGCGCCGCCAGCAGGAGATGATGAACGACACCTACCGCATGGACCAGATGCAGCGCGGCCAGGGTCAACGAGATCAAGACCAGCAGGATGGCGACCAGCAGCTCGGCGGACAGGATCAGGACAAACCCGGCCCCGGTGACGATCGCGATCCGCTTGCCCGCAAAAAGCCGATGACGCCGCAGGAATTCGCCGATGCGATGAAGCAGCTGCAGGAGGGCCAGGGCCAGTTGCAGAGCGAACTCGACAAGCTGAAGAAGGGCCTGGAAGGCATGGGCATGGAGCCCAATGAGGGGTTTGGCGACGCCGGCAAATCCATGGGCAATGCCGAAAAGTCGCTTGGTGAAGGTGAGGGCGACCAGGCCGTCGGCCATCAGGGCCGCGCGCTGGAAGCGCTGCGCAAGGGCGCCAAGGAGATGATGAAGCAGCTGCAGGCGATGCAGGGCGACCAGGGCGGTAGCCAGGAAGGCGGCCGCCAGCAGGACGCCGACCGCGATCCGCTCGGACGACCGCGCGCCAGCCGCGGACCGGATTTCGGCGATTCGGTTAAGGTGCCCGACGAGATCGACGTGCAGCGCGCCCGCCAGATCCTCGAAGCGATCCGCAAGCGGCTCGGCAACGCGCTCAGCCCCGACATCGAACGCAGCTACCTCGAGCGGCTGCTGGAGCTCAAGTAGCCTCCAAGGCAACATCCGTCGAACTGAATGGTATCAGCGCCATGCCGAAACTCGGTGCCGTAACGCCCATCCTGCGCATCTTCGACATCGCCAAGGCGCGTGAATTCTACCTCGACTTCCTCGACTTCGAGGTCGAGTTCGAGCACCGCTTCGACGACAATGCACCGCTCTATATGGGCGTAATCCGCGACGGCTGCGTGCTGCATCTGAGCGAACACCATGGCGACGGCGCGCCGGGCATCGCCATGCGCATCAAGGTCGAGGACATCGTCGCTCTGCACCGCGAACTGATCGGCAAGAAATACCGCTTTGCGCGGCCGGGGCTGGAAACCACGCCGTGGCAGACCCGAGAAGTGTCAGTTGGCGACCCCTTCGGCAATCGCCTGCATTTCTATGAGGATGCAGCAGGCTGAGCAGGTCCAGGAAAGAGCCTAATCGGACCTGTTGACGAATGCGTCGCGGATCGCTTCCTGCATGCCGTCGATCGCCTCGCCTGAGGCATTGGGATTGCGATGCATCACCACATTCGAGGAATCGATGTGGCCGAACCCGTCCACGGCGGTGAGCTCGCGACAGCCATCGGGAATGTTGCTGTGCGAGATCGGCGCGATCGCCAGGCCAGAGGTGACGGCAAGCTTCAGGCCGCCGGTGGTGTCGCTGGTATAGGCGACACGATAGGCCAGCCCGCGCTGCTCCAGCGATTTGATGGCGAAATCCTTGCACCAGCCGGCCCGGTTGTAGAGCGCGATTGGCACCGGCCGCTCCTCGTGCATGTGATGCAGGCTCGATGTCACCCACACCGTCGGATCGTGCATCAGCACCTCGCCGCCGCCAGGATCCTGCCATTCGAAGACCACGGCTAGATCGAGCTCACCGGCGGCCAGCGCCGCCAGT
The DNA here is from genome assembly GCF_013520985.1 of Mesorhizobium neociceri. Classification (GTDB taxonomy): domain Bacteria; phylum Pseudomonadota; class Alphaproteobacteria; order Rhizobiales; family Rhizobiaceae; genus Mesorhizobium; species Mesorhizobium neociceri. Next base: position 33,215 of record NZ_JACDTY010000029.1, read on the forward strand.
TGTGCGCCCGAATGCGCATAGCGTACCGTGACCTCGACCTTGGTGTGGCGCTTGGAGAAGGCGCCAAGCGCGCGCGACAGGATGGCGTGGCCATATTCCTCTGGAATGCCAATGCGCACCGGCCCGCCGAGCGGGGCCGCCGCCATCGAGGCTGCCGTTTCGTCAAGCAGGGAAACGATGCGGCGGGCATTGACGATCAGCTCGCCGCCACGGCGCGTCAGCGCGACGCCGCGCGAGCCACGCTCGAACAGGCTGTCGCCGACCAGCTCCTCGAGCTTCTTCATTTGCATCGACACCGCCGACTGGGTGCGGCCGGCCTGCTCCGCCGCGCGGGTGAAATTGCCGGCTTCGGCAATGGCGACGAAGGTGCGCAGGAGATCGCTGTCGAGGGTTGGCCGCATCGAATCCGTCATAAGGAAATTTGATCGCTGGTATCATTCCAATTCGTTTGCAACATGTCAAACGCGGCAGCATAGTCCGCTCACCCATTGGATATGCGACCGCGAAATCGGTTGCGGACCAATCGAAGAGTCCTCACTCATACCCGCTGCCCGAAACGGTGGCGGGTTCTTTTTACCCCGCGGCCGGGCGGCTGCGGGCAGGCAAGGGGCCACTTGAACGACATGCGCAACCGGATCGTTCTCGGCATTATCAGCCTGTGCCTTGGCGTGCTGGTGTTCTCGCTCCAGGACCCGCTGGTCAAGGCGGTGTCGGGTGGCTATCCCGTAACCGAGGTAATGTGGATCCGCTCGATCGTTGCCTTGCCGATCCTGATCGTTCTCGTTCGCGCCGATGTCGGCCTGCGAGCCATTGCCTCGAAGCGGTTTGGCCTGCTGACCATACGCGCCTTCATCCAGTTCAGCTCCTATACCGTCTACTACCTGGCGATCGCCGCCTTGCCGCTGGCCGACGCGGTGGCGCTCTATTTCATGGCGCCGCTGTTCATCATGGCGATGGCTGGGCCTTATCTCGGCGAACGCGTCTCCTGGCAGACGCTCGCCACCGTGCTGATCGGCATGCTGGGCGTGGTCGTGATGCTGCGCCCGGGCGCCGGCCTGTTCGACTGGGCGGCGCTTTTGTCACTGGGCTCGGCGCTGCTCTACGGCTTTTCGCAGCTGATGGCGCGCAAGATCGGCGACACCGAATCCTCCACCGTCATGGCGTTCTACCAGAACGGCGCCTACCTCGTCGGTGCTGCCCTGGTTGCCGGCACGTTCTGGCTTGCCGGCATTACCCACGCGGTCCATCCCAGCCTCGAATTCCTGGTGCGGCCGTGGGTCTGGCCGACGACACCGGACTTCCTCAAGATGGCCGCCTGCGGTTTCGTCGCTTCGGCGGGCATGATCCTGCTGTCGCAGGCCTACCGGCTGGCGCCGGCCAACCGCGTCGCGACCTTCGAATACACCGGGATCATCTGGTCGCCGCTGTGGGGCTTTCTGTTCTTCAACGAGGTGCCGCGCTCGACCACCGCCATCGGTGCCGCGTTGATCATCGGCGCCGGCTTGCTGGCGCTCAACACCGAACGGCGCAGGAGCGCCGGCCCAGTCCTTGCTGCAAGCCAGGATGCTGCCTGAAGCGTATCAGGCGAAGCAGGCGAGCGCCTGTTCGACCCGCGAGCGGATTTCGGCCAGCGTGAACGGCTTTTGCACGACGTCGATAATGATGCCGTTCAGTTCCTCGGCACGCTCGCGCTGGTCGGCATAGCCGGTCATCAGCAGGATCTTCATCGCCGGAAAGAGCCTGGCCGCCGCGATCGCCATTTCGATGCCATCCATCTCCGGCATGCGGATGTCGGAGACGACAAGGTCGTAACTGCCGCCCGCCGCGCTGATCATCGCCAGCCCCTGTGCGCCATCGGCGCCAATGTCGATTGTATGCCCGGCGCGTTCGAGCGCGCGGGCGGCGAGGGTGCGGACGGACTCATCGTCCTCGACGATCAGAAGCTTTGCCATGCGCCGGAATTTGGCGGGCAAAAGTTGACTTTTTCTGAAAATTTGAAGCGTCGGAGGCCTTTTCTCAGGCATCACCTTTCACGACGCCAACAAACGGCAATTCGCGAAAAGCGTGGGCGACGTCCATACCGTAGCCGACGACGAAATAATCCGGACAGTCGAAGCCGACATAGTCGGCGTTGAGTTCGGTCTGGCGGCGCATGCGCTTGTCGAGCAGCACCGCGATGGCGCAGCTTTTGGCGCCGCGCGACAGCATCAGATTGCGGGTGAAGGAGAGCGTCTTGCCTGATTCGAGGATATCGTCGATCAGCAGCACGTCGCGGCCGGCGACCTCATTGTCGATGTCGCGTAGCACCCTCACCTCGCCGCTGGTGGTACCGGCGCCGTAGCTGGAGATGAAGATGAATTCGACCTCCGGCGACAGCCCGACATCGTGCATGGCGCGAATGAGATCGGCGGCGAAGATAAAGGAGCCCTTCAGCACCGAAATCACCAAGAGATCGTGATAGTCGTGCTCGGCGATCTCCTTGGCGAGTTCAAGATTGCGCCGCGCGATCGCGGACGCCGAAAACAGGACTTCTATGTCCTTGCCGCGCACTATTGGCATCAACAACCTTTCAGAGAAATCCCTAGCCGGCGAAGGTGACCGCCACGGCCTTGACCCCGTTTCTAGGCACATCGAGGCGGCTGGAAAAGCCGAATCTTTCGCCGGGCGCCAGCGAACGGTTGGATGTCCCCAACGTATAGCGCGTGATGCGGCTGTCATTGCCGGTGACGCGGATCTCCAGCGGCGGCAATTGTCCCGCCTTCACACCGTCATTCACGGCCTCGCCATCGACGAACAGAACAGGGGTGGCGCCAGACGCATCGACACGCGAGGTGACGCCGGCAATGCTGAGTACGGCGCCCACCGGCTGTTCGACTGTCCAGAACGGCGTCTGGCGCACCAGCGTGTGGCCGCCCGAGACCCAGAAGGCGGCGAGTGCCGCCCCAACACCGGCGATCCAGAAAATCGGCCCGCCACGCGACGCCGGCGGCCGCACGGTTGCGGCTTCCGGCTTGCGCAGCATGTCCATGCCCGCCATCGACGGCGTTGCAATGCCGCGTTCCGGCAGCGAGGCCGCCTCCATGCGCGGAACCAGACGCGGGAGCACCTCATAATCGGCATCGACGATGTCGGTCGCCACAGGCCGCAATTCCGGCGCGACACTTGTCCCCAGCCCGGTCATGATTTCGCCGGAAACCGGGCGCGCGGTTCGTTGCTCAGCCATCATGGCCCCGCTGTTCGCTCTTCGTTTCTTTTGCGTAAATGGAAATGGTTAACGCTTCCCCACCGGAACCCTTGTGACGCATTCAAAAACAGCGAAAATTAACCGACGGTTAACCATGGCGGCCGATGGTCGTTTGACAGAAAGGGCTGGCACGCCGCCGCCACAAGCTTCAGGTCGTCGCACGTGATCCGCTTCGAAAATGTCGGCCTCCGCTATGGCATGGGTCCGGAAATCCTCCGCGACATCTCCCTGCACATTCCGGAGAGCTCCTTCCAGTTCCTGAGCGGGCCCTCCGGCGCCGGCAAAACGACGCTGCTGCGCCTTCTGTTCATGTCGCTGAAGCCGACACGCGGGTTGATCACCATCTTCGGCAAGGACCGCTCGCGCATCTCGCGCGCCGAGCTGCCGCATCTTAGACGCCGCATCGGCGTGGTGTTCCAGGATTTCCGCCTGCTCGACCACATGACCACCTATGAGAATGTCGCTCTGCCGTTGCGCGTGCGCGGCCGCGAGGAAGCGAGCTATCGCACCGACGTCACCGAACTTTTGAAATGGGTTGGGCTGGGCGAGCGCATGCATGTGCTGCCGCCGGTCCTGTCGGGCGGCGAAAAGCAGCGCGCCGCGATCGCTCGCGCGCTGATCGAACAGCCCGAAATCCTGCTCGCCGACGAGCCGACCGGTAATGTCGACCCGCCGCTAGCGCGCCGGCTGCTCAGGCTGTTCATCGAGCTCAACCGTCTCGGCACCGCGGTTGTGATCGCCACCCACGATCTCGGCCTGATGGAGCAGGTCGACGCGCGCCGCATGATCCTGGCCGGCGGAAGGCTGGATATCTATGACTGAGCTATCCGCCGAACATCTGCATGAAGAGGTCGCGGAGCCGGCGGCAACGATGCAGCGCGTCCAGCGACGCATGGCGCCGATCGTGCCGGCGCAGAACATTGCCGGCCGCGCCTTGGTGCTGGTCATCGCCATCATGACCTTTCTGTCCTGCCTGACCTTCGGCGCGGTGACGCTGGTGCGCGACACCGCCTCGGTGTGGGAGAACCAGATCTCGCGAGAGGCGACGATCCAGATCAAACCTTTCGATGGCCTCGACATGGAGGCGGCCCTTGCCCAGGCCTCGCAGATCGCCGGTGAATTCCCCGGCGTGAAAGCAACCAAGATCATCGATCGCGATGCGACAGCCCGTCTGCTGGAGCCATGGCTGGGCTCGGGGCTGAACATCGACGAACTGCCGGTGCCGCGGCTGATCATCGTCACCATCGACGAGACCAGCCCGCCCGACTTTGCCGCCATCCGCGCGGCGATCACGCCGAAGCTGCCAAGTGCTTCGCTCGACGATCATCGCACCTGGGTCGATCGGCTGGTCGCCATGGCCCGCACCACGGTCACCATCGGTATCGCCGTGCTGGTGCTGATGTTGTCGGCGACAGTGCTGACAGTGGTGTTCGCCACACGCGGCGCCATGGCCGGCAACGGCCATATCATCGAAGTGCTGCATTTCGTCGGCGCCGAAGCGCGCTTTATCGCGCGCGAATTCCGCTGGCATTTCCTGGTCACCGGCATGAAGGGCGCTGCCGCCGGCGGGGCCGCCGCGATCCTCGTTTTCATCGTCTTTTCCTGGTGGTCGTCGCGCAACATGGCAACGCCGCAGGCCGACCAGGCCACCGCTTTGTTCGGCAATTTCGCTATCGGATCGGCCGGTTATCTCGGCGTCGGCCTGATGGTGCTGGTGATCGGCGGGCTGACGGCGGCGACCTCGCACGCCACCGTCGTCGCCTATCTCAGCGACATCGATGTCCGCCAGCCGGATGCGAGTTGAACAACGACGGCGGAGGCAAAAAAACAGTTCAGGGGCAAGGACAAAAACAACGAGGCGATCACGGATCGAAAAACGACGTAACGCAATGTGCGCTTTTTTCCTTATCAAAGCGGCATTTCAGGATTAACCATAGGATGATGGACGCGCGGGACTCGACCGGGACGGCTGGACAGATGCCAGTGGTGGGTGGGCGTGTGCGCACCGGGCCGAGCCGTTTGCGGACGGCGCTGCGTGTCGCCTCCCTGTGTTTGCTGCTGCTGATGGCGCTGTTTGCCGGCGGCTTCGGCTGGTTCGCCAGCAAGGTCAGCCACATGACCACCCCGGCCAACCCGGCCAAGGCCGACGCGATCATCGTCTTGACCGGCGGCCAGGCGCGCCTCGACGCCGCACTCGACCTGCTTGCCTCCGGCAAGGGCGAGCGGTTGCTGATCTCAGGCGTGCATCCCTCCGCCAGCCGCCGCCAATTGCAGGCCGCAACCGGCGGCGACAAGGCGCTGTTTTCCTGCTGCGTCGACATCGACCGCGCCGCGCTCGACACGATCGGCAATGCCGAGGAAAGCGCCAAATGGGTGGAGAGCCACGCCTATGGCAGCGTCATTCTCGTCACCAACAACTACCATATGCCGCGCAGCCTCTTGGAAATGGGCCGCCTGCTGCACGGCGCCAAGCTTGAACCCTATCCGGTGGTCAACACCAATCTCGACAATGGCGACTGGCTGACCAAGCCGGAAGCGCTGCGCGTGCTTCTGACCGAATACAGCAAATACCTGCTGGCGCTGGCGCGCGGCATCGTCCCGGTCCGCCAGTCCGCCGACAGCGTCGCGCTGGCCGAGGTTTCGACCGCCAAGGACTAAAGCAATTCCAGGAAAAGTGCGTAGCGGTTTTCCCGGGAAAAGCGCGTGCGCTTTCCCTCGGGAATTGCGTCCAACAAACGGCTCTGACGGCGCCCGATTACCCCTTGGCAGCGCCGTCCGCTGCGCCGCGCAGCCGCGCAATTTCCTGTTCGAGTTGCTCAATGCGCTTGTCGCGTTCGGCAAGCGCGGCCGCCACATCTGCAGCCTCGAAGCGCTGCGGAATGTGTTGCGGACAATTGGCATCCCAGGCCGAGACGGTGAACAGGATGACCTGCTCTGGGCGCGCCTTGTAGTCCTGCGGCATCAGCTTTGCCAAAAGCTCGGCATCGTCCTCGACGACGCGCGCCGTACCCCAGATCTTGACGCGCTGCCGATGCGCATAGTTGATCAGGAACAGGAACGCCTGATTGTTGTCGGCAAGATTGCCCTGGGTGATGAACTGCCTATTCCCCGAGAAATCGGCAAAGCCGATGGTCTTCTCGTCCAACACCTTGAGGAAGCCGGCGGGCCCGCCGCGATGCTGGATATAGGGCTGGCCCTCGCCATTGGCCGTCGACAGAAATACGCTGGTCTGCGCCGCGATAAAATCGGCCAGATCTGGCGTCATATGAGCACGCCATCCACCACGCTCCTCGGCGCTGGCATAGCCCTTGCGCGACCCCTTGCGCGTCTGGATTGCCTTGACCGTCGGCGTGAAGGCGACATCGCTGGTAAAGGTGTGAGCGTTCATGGAAGCGTCCTTCCTCTGTCCGGCTTGCTGCTTGCGCTGCTCGTTCAGGCCGCGTCGCGGGCAGCGACAACCGGAAAATCGATCTCGGTCCCGGCGACCTCGTTGATATAGTTGGTCCAGGTATTCAGGGCGACGTGCTGGACGATCTCTATGATCTCTCCATCGTCATAGCCGGCCATTCTGACGGCGGAGAGATCCTCATCACCGACGTGCCCGCGAGCATGCGCGACTTTGGCCGCGAAGCGTACCGCCGCTGCCGCCTTCGGATCCGTGGAGCCGCCATGGCGGTTGGCTATCATCTCGGCATCGCCGAGTTTGGCGAGGTTCTTGCCGAGATAGGTGTGCGCGGAAAGGCAGTAGCTGCAGCCATTGATTTCGGCGACGGCGAGCGCGATGCGTTCGCGCGTCGGCGCCGGCAGGCGACCCTTGGCGAGCGCCCCCGACATGCCGAGATAGCCCTCGAGCGCGGCCGGGCTGTTGGCGACCATTCTAAACAGGTTCGGCACCACGCCGAGTTGTTTCTCGACGGCCCGCAGCATGGGCTGGGTGGTAGCCGGGGCGTCTGCAATGGACGAAGGCGTAGCGATACGGGGCATGGAGACTTCCTTTTTGAGGTGCGTGCAGCTCATATGCGACCTTCCATATCTCGGATGTAGATGGTATTTTCGCAATCAACCCTTCCAATTAATGAAAGAAGTGATGGATCGTCTCGAAGCCATGTCCCTTTTCGTGGCGACGGTGGAGGCCGGCAGCCTTTCCGCCGCCGCGCGCGGTTCCGGCGTTCCGCTTGCTACGGTCAGCCGCAAGGTCTCCGAGCTGGAACGGCACCTCCAGACACGCCTGCTGAACCGCTCGACGCGCCGATTGACATTGACCGACGCAGGCCATTCCTATCTTGCCGCCTGCCGTCGAATTCTCGATGAGGTCGGCGAAGCCGAGCGCACCGCCGCCGGCGAATACAGCGCGCCTACCGGCGAGTTGATCATCACAGCGCCGATCGTCTTTGGCCGCCTGCATGTTTTGCCGGTCGTCACTGACTTCCTCGCGGCCTACCCGCAGGTGAACATCCGCCTGACGCTGGCCGACCGGGTAACCCAGTTGGTCGATGAACACCTAGATCTCGCCATCCGCATCGGCCAGCTTCCAGACTCGAATATGATCGCCATCCGCGTCGGCTCGATCCGCCGCGTCGTGTGCGCGAGCCCGGCCTATCTGGCCAGGCATGGCGCGCCACAAATCCCGCAGGATCTCGCGGCGCACGCATGCATCAGCTTCGAGGGAACGGCAGCTCTTGCCAGCTGGAGCTTTGCAACCGGCAAGGGCGAGCTCATTGTCCCAATCCATTCCCGGCTTCGGGTCAACACCGCGGAAGCGGCGATCGATGCCGCGATTGCCGGCGCCGGGATGACGCGGGTGCTGTCCTACCAGATCGCGGACGCGGTGCGCTCTGGCGTGCTCGTCCCGGTCTTGCGGCCCTTCGAGCCGCAGCCATGGCCGGTTAGCCTCGTCCATGCCAGCCAGGGCCTGCTGCCGGTGAAACTGCGCGCCTTTCTCGATTTCGCCGCTCCCCGGCTGAAGCAGCGGTTGCTGCAGGCGACATGGTAAGCTGAGGCCGGCTGCGGATCGACGGCGAGCCTGCCGATATCAGGCCATTGCGGCGTTTCCTTTTTGCTTGCGCTTGGTGTAACCAACGCACACCTCCTCAACGGGCCCTTCCCCGCATGCTCTATATCCGCTCGCTGGCGTTCAACTTCGTCTTCTACATCAATCTGATCGTCCAGATGATCCTCTGGACCCCCTACTATTTCCTGTCGCCGCGCCACCGCGCCTGGTTCGTGCCGAAATTCTGGTCGCGCACCAGCCTCTGGCTCTACGACAAGATCGCCGGCACCAGGAGCGAGATCACCGGCGTCGAAAACCTGCCCGAAGGCTCCTTCATCCTGGCGCCGAAACACCAGTCATTCTGGGACGCCATCGCTTTCTTTCCGTTCCTCCGCGACCCGCTCTATATCCTGAAGCGCGAGCTGACCTGGATCCCCTTCTTCGGCTGGTACATCCTGAAGATGCGGATGATCCCGGTCCATCGCGGCAGCCGCTCCAAGGCGTTGAAGCAGGTTGTTGTCTCGACAAAGCAGGAGATGGCGCGCAATCCGCGCCAGCTGATCATCTATCCCGAGGGAACGCGCCGGGCGCCGGGCGACGAGCCGGCCTACAAATACGGCATTGTCGAGCTCTATGCGCAGCTTGGTGTTCCGGTGGTGCCGGTCGCCCATGTCGCCGGTCTCTACTGGCCGCGCCGTAAATTCATGCGTTATCCCGGCACCATCAAGGCCCGCTTCCTGCCGCCGATCCCGCCCGGGCTCGGCAAGGACGAATTCATGGACCGGCTGATCGGCGAGACGGAAGCCGCTTGCGACCAGCTGCTGGTCGAGGCATCACAGGCACCCAATCCGCCGTCCATGCCGCCGACGGCGGTCAAGCGGCTGGCCGAACTCGCCGCGGCCGTAAAGACCAAAGTCTGATCTCCGCTCGGCTTACGGCCACGCAGCCAGCGCCGTAGTCAGCACCAGCGTTGCCGCGAACACCAGGTTGATGATCCGCGACGCCAGCGGCTGGCGCAGGGTGCGAGCGAAAGCCGCGCCGGCCAGCAGCCACAGCACATGGATGGCGACGATCATCAGGCCAAGAACCGCCAGCCTCGCCGGGACACCGAGAGCATCGGCGCCGGCCGCCGTCGACGACCCGGCTAGCACGGCCGCAATCGCCACATAGGCTTTCGGGTTGGCGATAGCGAGCAGGAAGCCGCCGAGGAAGGTCGGCCGCACTGCCCCGCTCTCGCGTGCCGCCAGCGGTGGCGCCGTCGCTATTCTGTAAGCGAGGTAGAGGATGTAGGCGGCAGAAGCGACCGCCAGCACCGGCGCTACCCCCGGCATCGAGGTGAGGATAGCCGTGATGCCGGTGGCCACCACCAGCAGCACAGCGACCGTGCCGAGAATGATCCCCGATGCGTAGCCAAGCGAATTGCGCAGGCCGAAGGCGGCGCCTATTGCCGTGACGCTGATCGTCGCCGGGCCTGGACTGCCCATGACGACGGTTGCCGCCAGCACCAGCGCCAGCAATTGCTGCCAGGGCTGCGCCTGTGAAAGAATGTCTGCGCCCATACTCCTCTCCCACGATGCTGGAGAGCAGTGTGGCAAGCCGGACTGCCGTCGTCTTGAACGATCGTGCCGAACCTCTAGGAGGCCTTTGCTAAGCGCTGGCTTTGTCCAGCGCCGCGAGATCCTCCGCGCTGAGCTTCAGCGATGCCGCCCGTACCAGGCTCTCGACCTGATCAAGCGTCGTGGCGCTGGCGATCGGCGCGGTGATGCCTGGCTGCGCCATCACCCAGGCAAGCGCCACTTCCGCCTGGCTGGCCGAATGCCGCGCCGACACAGCGTCGAGCGCCGCCAGGATGCGCATGCCGCGCGCATTGAGATAGGCTTTCACGCCACCACCGCGTTCACTTTTGCCAAGATCGGCCTCGCTGCGGTATTTGCCGCTCAAAAACCCCTTGGCGAGGGCGAAATAGGTGATGACGCCGATATCCTCCGCCGCGCAGAGATCATGCAGCGGTCCGTCGAAGGAAGAGCGGTCGTAGAGATTGTATTCCGGCTGCAGCACGGCATAGCGCGGCAGCCCGCGCAGGCTGGCCACATCGAGCGCGGCGCGCAGCTGGCCGGCGTCGAGGTTCGAGGCGCCGATATGGCGGACCTTGCCCGCGGCGAGCAGCTTCTCATAGGTGCCGAGCGTCTCCTCGTAAGGCGTGGTCGGGTCCGGCCAGTGCGACAAATAGAGGTCGATCACATCGGTCTGCAGCCGCTTGAGCGACACCTCGACCGCCCTTTCAATATGGGCGGCCGACAAATCTTTCTTGCCTTGCCCCATATCCGAGCCGACCTTGGTGACGACGACGATCTTGTCGCGGTTGCCACGGCTTTTCATCCATTTGCCGATGATGGTCTCGGACTCGCCGCCCTTGTGGCCGGGCACCCAGCGCGAATAGGCGTCCGCCGTATCGATGGCGTTGAGGCCGGCGTCGGCGAACCGGTCGAGCAGGTCGAAGGAGGTCTTCTCGTCGGCGGTCCAGCCGAAGACATTGCCGCCCAGAACCAGCGGCGCGATGGACAGGTCGGTTTGACCGAGACGACGTTTCTGCAAGATGGGCTCCGTGATGCTGGTGGCGGGCGAACCCGAATGCTTCGGGCCGCAGCTAAGCTAGGTCTCGCCGCGCCGAGGTCAAAGGTCTCGGCGACTTTTCCAGCGGACTAGCGCTTCACAAAGGCGCGACCGCTTCGCCCATCACCTGGCCATTTCTACTGGCTTTGGCGCCGGTACTCGCCGGGTGGCAGTCCGATTGTGCGATTGAAAAGCCTGCTGAACGAGGCCGCATCCTGATAGCCGACCTGATAGCATATTTCCGCAATGCCAAGCCTGGTGCTTTCGAGAAGCGTCTTGGCGGCCTCGAGCCGTCGGTCCTGAATCCATCGGCCGGGAGTCGTGTGCAATTCATCGGCAAACCGGCGCGCCAGCGTTCGTGGCGACAGGCCGAGTTGCGCGCCAAGCAAGGCAAGGTCGAGCGTTCTGAGCTGGTTTCTTGCCAGGGCTTCGAGCCGGTCGCGCAACGGCTCATGCAAGGGCAGCAGATCGGTGAGCGGGAATTCATATGGCGCCTGGCTCTGGCGCGACGGCGGCAGCACCAGCAGCTTGCGAACCAACCGCTCCTCCTTGATGAAGCCAAGATCCTTGAGAAGCGCCTTGCCGAGCTCCAGGCCTGAAAAGCCGCCGCCGCAAGTATAGATCCGGCCGTCCCCGACCAGCACACGGGAAGCGTCCCAGCGCACTTTCGGAAAGCGGCGCTGGGCATCGGCCTTCAGCCACCAGGAGATCGTCGCGCGTTTTCGGTCGAGAAGGCCGGCATCGGCCAGGAAATAACCGGCACCGCAATGCGCGGCGATGATGGCGCCGTCGCGTTGCGCCCTGGCGATGAGCGGCGCGGCATGGCGGCTCTCTTGCGCCAGCGCGGCAACAAGCTCCGGCACCTGCATGCCGGGCATGGCAAGCAGGATCAGCAGGTCCATCCGCTGCGAGGGTTCGCGTCTGGTGTTGAAGGAAATTCCCGGCGTCGTCGTGGCATCGGCCTGCCGCGCGACAAATTCGAAGGAAATCGCCGGTGTGCCGCGAATGGTGTTCACCAGGTCGAACATTTCGACCAGCGTCGCGGCGACCGCCGAATAGAAAGTCGACGGCAGCCAGATCACGGCGTGGAGGGGTTGGTCGGCCAAGGTGCCTTCTCATGCGCAAACAAAATACATGGCAAGTTTAGCACATAGATTGTCAAATCTGCCAATTCTGATTTTCGGCGACCGCCCGTAAGGTCCGCCGCGCCGATGCATGTATCGGCGTGTTTGGCCCGGTCGCGTCCAGACCGCTGGCCCATTTGGAGACCGACATGAAAGCAATTCTATTCGACGAGATCGGCTCGCCGCGGGACGTGCTCTACCTGGACGACGTTCCCACCCCGCGCGTCGGCGACGGCGAGGTGCTGGTCAGGATGGTCTCGGCTTCGGTGAACCCGGGCGACTTTCTGTTCATCCAGAACCTCTATCCCGAACCGAAGAAGCCGCATTTCCCCAGGCAGATCGCCGGAAACCACGGCGCCGGCATTGTCGAGGCCATAGGAGCGGATGTCGCGCTGCAACCCGGCACGCTTGTCGCCTTCAGCCACTACAACACATGGGCCGAATACGCGGCCATTCCCGCTGAATGGCTGATCCCTTTGCCCGCCGACTATCCCGCCGAACGTGCCGGGCAGATGGTGAACCCGATCACCGCCTGGGATCTGCTGGTGGATTCCAGGGTGCTGCCTGGCCAGTGGCTGGCGGTCACGGCTGGCTATTCTTCGATTTCAACAATGGTGATGCAGTTCGCCCAACGGCGCGGCATCAACGTCATCGCGGTGGTGCGACGTCAGCATCAAAGCCCGGACCTGAAGGAGCTTGGCGCCACCGCCATCCTCGACCTGTCGGATGTGAAGGGCATCCGGGAGGCCGTCATGGACATGACCGGCGGCGCGGGACTGAACGGCATCATCGACAATGTCGGCGGGCCTGCCAGCGGCGAGTTGATCCGCACCCTTGCTCTTGGCGGGCAGATGGTCATCAACGGCGGCATGAGCGCCGAGCGTTTCGAACTGCACAATTTCGACGTTCTGCTGAGCGGCGCCGAAATCAGGGCAAACATCTATCGCTACTTCTTTTCCCCGCCTGTCGAAGCCGACCGGCCGATACTGCGCGAGATTGTCGACATCTTCGGCCAGCCTGGCTTCCATATTCCTGTCGGCGGCATCCACCCGCTGACCGAGTTCAGGCTTGCCGTCGCAAACAGCCTGGATCGCGCCGATCTGGGAAAACAGATTTTCACAATGTAGCGTTCGGCGCGACCTGTCTCGCCACCTCCTCCAGCCAATGATCGCTGATGCCCAGCGCCTCAAGATGCTTGACCGTGCTCAGCACATAGTCCTCATTGTTTCCGGACTGGCCGACGGCGCCACGGATGACCGTCGCCGCATGGGCCGCATCGAGCCCGCCGGCATATTGTTCATGCTGACGGTCGACGATGTAGGCGACCGCTTTCACAGTCTCACGCCCGGCCAAGCCATTCCCATCGAGGCTGATATCGAGCACGCGCTCGAGATAGACGCTGGTGACCAGTTCGCGCTCGCGCAGATAGGTCAGCACCTCATCGCGCAACTCGCCGGGCACGCGAAAGGCCAGCCCGATGCAAGAGCCGCCACGGTCGAGGCCGAGCACCAGACCCGGCCGCTCACGCGTGCCGCGATGCACGAAGGAATAGACGCAGAGTGACCGGCGGTAGCCGTAAAGGTGCGCGCGCCGGGTCTCGACATGCGCAAATCCCGGCCGCCAGATCAGCGAGCCGTAGCCAAAAACCCAAAAATCGCCCATATCGCCAAGCCTGATTGCACGAGAGTGACGACACCGCATCGGAATCGGTGCTCTTCTATCTATTTGCTTGTTGCGTAAACCACAGTCCACCCGCAACACGCCGCGTTGATGAAAGCCGCAGCATGACGTCAACTGACGAGCGTCCGTCAAAATTTCGCCGCCGGCTGTTCTGGCTCGCCGCTTTGGTCGTTGTGCTGTTCGGCGTCTACAGCGCGGTCTGGTTCTATGTCGCCGGGCGCGTCAGCAGCGAGGCCGACAAGGCGGTGGCGCAGCTCAAGGACAAAGGCATCGAGGCCGGCTGCGCCAACCTCACCGTCAGCGGCTATCCCCTGAGTTTTGCCATCTCCTGTGACAATCTGGCTTACGAGGACGACGCCAAGAACGTCGCTGCCTCGACCGGCAGCTTCAACTTCATGGCCGAGATCACGCGGCCGTTGTCGCCTGTCGCCGAGTTGCGCGGACCGCTGCGCACATCGGTGCCGGGAATGACGCCGCTCTGGATCGACTGGGACAATCTGCAGGCCAATGCAAAGCTCTCCTGGCCCTTGCCTCGCAGCATTTCGCTGCAGGCCGAGGCCCTGTCCGGCCAGACCGATCCGGCCGATGACACCGACCCGGTTTCGCTGTTCAGCGCCGGCACCGCAGCGGGAGAACTGCGGCCCGACGGCCTGGACGTCGGCTATGTCGGAAGCTTCACCGATCTTGAGATCGATGCCGACGCGATCGGCGGGCGGGTGCTGCCGCCGCTCGACGGCAGCGGCGACGCGACGCTGAAGAACGGCGTGGCGCTGATGAAGGCGCAGGCCAAGAGCCTGCGCGGCCAGGCGGCCGACATCCACAACCTCGACCTGTCCTCGGGAACGGCGCGCATCACCGTTTCCGGCCCGGTATCGGTCGACGAAAATGGTCTGGTCAATGCCGACCTGACGATCAAGCTCAAGGATCCCAAAGCCGTGGCGGCGATCCTCGCCACCGCTATTCCCGAGCAGAAGAACCAGATCGAGCAAGGCTTTGCCGGCCTGGCTTTGCTCGGTAACGAACCGTCGATGCCGCTTAAGGTGGTGAAGGGCAAGGCCTCGCTCGGCTTCATTCCGCTGGGCAAGATCAAGCCACTCGACTAGAGCATGATCCCAAAGCGGGAACCGCTTTTGGGGAGAGATCATGCTCAAGCAAGCCAACGCATGAACCGGCCGGTGAAACTGCTGAGCGTTGGCGCGCTGACGCTGGACACGATCCTGCGCGTCGAAACCTTGCCCACGCATCAGGGCAAGTTCATCGCCTCGGACGGTGTCCAGATCGCTGCGGGCATGGCGACAAGTGCTGCCTGCGCCGCACACCGTCTCGGCGCCGAGGTGTTCCTGTGGGCAAGTGCGGGTGACGATGGCGTCGGCGACCAACTGCTGGCCGGCATCGCGGCCGAGGGCGTTGACTGCAGCTTTGTCCGCCGCGTCAAAGGCGCGCGTTCGGCGCTGGCCTCGATCCTGGTCGACGCCCATGGCGAACGCATCATCGTGCCTTTCTACGACCCGAAGGCGCAGGCCGACCCCGAGGCGCTGCCCGTCGCCGATCTCACCGCCTTCGACGCCGTTCTGGTCGATGTCCGCTGGCCCGGTGCCGCCGCACTTGCTTTGACCGCCGCGCGCGACGCCGGCCGCCCGGCGATCCTCGACGCCGACACGGCGCCGCTCGAAGTGCTGGAGCGTCTGTTGCCGCTGGCGTCACACATCGTCGCTTCGGAGATGGCGGCGCGCATCGTCTGCGGCCACGCCCTGGATCCGGAAACCGCCTGTGCCGACCTCGCCAGCCGCACCGACGCCTTCGTCGCGGTCACCGGTGGCGCCGCGGGGAGCTGGTGGCATGATCGGTCTGCCGGCGGCGTTCGCCACATTGCAGCGCCAAAGATCAAGGCGGTCGACACGCTTGCCGCCGGCGACGTGTTTCACGGCGCCTTCGCCGTCGGGCTCGCGGAAGCCATGCCCATCGAGCAGGCCTTGCGCTTTGCCAGTGCCGCCGCCGCGCTCAAATGTCAGCGTTTTGGTGGCCGGCTGGGGGCGCCGGATCGGGCCGAGACAATGGCCATGGTCGAGGCGACCTGGCCGGCATCCCAACAAGGCTAAGCCTGAATATCAGCTCCCTTTGGGATGCTCGACTGCCTGGCGGCCAAAATCCGGCACGTCGATGTCCTGCCCGGCCTCGATGATCGAGCGGCGCACGGCGCGGGTGCGGGTGAACAGGTCGAACAGCTTTTCGCCGTCGCCCCAGCGGATCGCCCGCTGCAGCGAGGCTAGGTCTTCCGAAAAGCGCGCCAGCATTTCGAGGATGGCGTCCTTGTTGTGCAGGCACACGTCGCGCCACATGGTCGGGTCGGAAGCGGCGAGACGGGTGAAGTCGCGGAAACCCGAGGCCGAATATTTGATCACTTCCGACTTGGTCACCGACTGTAGATCGTCAGCGGTGCCGACGATGTTGTAGGCGATGATGTGCGGCAGATGCGAAACGATGGCCAGCGTCATGTCGTGATGCTGCGGGTCCATCGTGTCGATGTTCGAGCCGCAGCGCCGCCAAAACTCCGACAGCTTCTCCAGCGCGGCCGGATCGGTGTCGGGAAGCGGCGTAAAGATGCACCAGCGGTTTTCGAACAGCTCGGCGAAGCCGGCATCAGGGCCCGACTTCTCGGTGCCCGCCAGTGGATGTCCCGGGATGAAATGCACGCCGTCCGGCACATAAGGCTGCATTTGCGCGATCACCGAAGCCTTGGTCGAACCGACATCGGTGAGGATGGCGCCCTTTTTCAACGCCGGCGCGATCTCTTGCGCCACCTCGCCCGATGAACCGACCGGCACCGAAACGATGATCAGGTCGGCGTCACGTACGGCTTCCTTGGCGTCGGTGTTGTAGCTCTCGCCAAGACCGAGCTCCTTCGCCCGCGCCAGCGTGGTCGGGCTGCGCGTCGCGATGGCGACATGGCGGGCGAGACCCTCGCGGCGGATGACACGGGCCAGCGACGAGCCGATCAGACCGATGCCGACCAGCGCGATTTTCTCGAACATTGGTGACGTCATGTGTTTTCAGCTTTTCAGGAATGTCGTGAGGGCGTCGATAACGCCGCGATTGGCTTCTTCGGTACCGACGCTCATGCGCAGCGCGTTGGGAAAGCCATAGCCGGTAACGCGTCGCAATATATAGCCGCGCTGGGTGAGGTAATCGTCCGCCGCCTCTGCCGAATGCTTCTTGTCCTCGGGGAAATGGATGAGGACGAAATTGCCGACGCTGGGCGTCACCCTGAGCCCAAGCTTCGTCAGCTGTTCATTCAGCCAAATGAGCCAGGTCTCGTTGTGCAACGAACTGCGCTCGACATGGGCGCGGTCACGAATGGCGGCAATGCCGGCCTCGATTGCCGTCGCGTTGACGTTGAAAGGACCGCGGATGCGGTTGATCGCATCGACGATGTGCAGCGGGCCATACATCCAGCCGATGCGCGCGCCGCCTAGGCCGAGCTTGGAAAATGTGCGGGTCATGACGACGTTCTGGGCACTGCCCGCCAGCTCGATGCCGGCCTCGTAGTCGTTGCGCCGGACATACTCGGCATAGGCCGCGTCGAGCACCAGAAGCACATTGCCCGGCAGGGCGGCATGCAGGCGGCGAACCTCCTGGAACGGCAAGTAGGTGCCGGTCGGATTGTTGGGATTGGCGAGGAACACGATTTTGGTCCGCGGCGTAACCGCGGCCAGAATCGCGTCGACATCGGCGCGCTCGTCGGTTTCCTTGACCGTCACCGGTTTCCCGCCGGCCGACTGGATGTAGATCTTGTAGATCATGAAGGCGTGTTCGGTGATGATGGCCTCATCGCCTGGCGCCAGATAGGTCTGCGCCAGCAGGCCCAATATCTCGTCGGAGCCGTTGGAGCAGATGATGTTTGCCGCATTGAGGCCATGCACCTCGCCGATCGCCTCGCGCAGCCGGCGGGCGGTGCCGTCGGGGTAGACGTCCAGCTTGCTAGCCACTTCACGCGCGGCCTCGATTGCTTTCGGCGACGGGCCGAGCGGGTTCTCGTTCGACGACAGTTTATGGACCTTGGCGACGCCGGCCGGCGCGGTGCTCTTGCCAGGCACATAGGCTTCTATTTCCATGATGCCCGCGCGGGGCGTTGGCCGTGCCTTGTCCGCTGTCTTGTCCATGTCGCAAATCCGTCGAGAATGCCTCCGTCCGGAGGCCGCAGCGGAAATACAAGCCGTGGCTCCGAATGTCGAGAGGCGGCGGCAATAGCTTGCCGTTGACGCCGGGCCGCGTGAGTTCTAGAAGAACGCAACAGTTCCGTGGTGATTTGGCCGGTCGGCTTGCAGCCACGTTAAACAACTCGCTAAAGGGCCGTTTGCGTGACGTAACCGGCTTTGCGATCGCATTGCCGGTTTTTTATTGCCTGACGGCGGGCAAGGAGAGTCACATGACCGCGCTCCGCGCTGCAAAAACCAACAACGAGGCCGACAGCCCGTCCAGCCCTGTGTTGCGTTTCGGCCCCGACAAGCCGCTCAAGCTCGACGCCGGCACGCTTTTGTCGCCGTTCCAGATCGCCTACCAGACCTACGGCACGCTCAACGACGCGCGCACCAACGCCATCCTGGTCTGCCACGCGCTGACCGGTGACCAGCATGTCGCCAACACCAATCCGGTGACCGGCAAGCCCGGCTGGTGGGAAGTGCTGATCGGCCCCGGCAAGATCATCGACACCAACCGTTTCTTCGTCATCTGCTCCAACGTCATCGGCGGCTGTCTCGGCTCCACCGGCCCGGCTTCGACCAATCCCGCCACCGGCAAGCCTTACGGGCTCGACCTGCCAATCATCACCATCCGCGACATGGTGCGGGCGCAGCTGATGCTGGTCGACCATTTCGGCATCGAGAAGCTGTTTTGCGTGCTTGGCGGCTCGATGGGTGGCATGCAGGTGCTCGAATGGGCATCGTGCTATTCCGAGCGCGTCTTCTCGGCTTTGCCGATCGCCACCGGCGCGCGCCATTCCTCGCAGAACATCGCCTTCCATGAGGTCGGCCGTCAGGCTGTCATGGCCGACCCGGACTGGCATGGCGGCAAATATTTCGAGCACGGCAAGCGCCCTGAAAAAGGGCTGGCGGTGGCGCGCATGGCCGCCCACATCACCTATCTGTCGGAAGCCGCTCTGCACAGAAAATTCGGCCGCAATCTGCAGGACCGCGACGCGCTGACCTTCGGTTTCGACGCCGACTTCCAGATCGAAAGCTATCTACGCCACCAGGGCATGACCTTCGTCGACCGCTTCGATGCCAACTCCTATCTCTACATGACCCGTTCGATGGATTATTTCGACCTCGCCGCCGACCATGGCGGCCGGCTGGCCGACGCCTTTGCCGGCACGAAGACGCGCTTTTGCCTGGTATCGTTCACCTCGGACTGGCTGTTCCCGACCGAGGAGAGCCGCTCGATCGTGCATGCGCTCAACGCCGCCGGCGCGTCCGTCTCCTTCGTCGAGATCGACACCGATCGCGGCCATGACGCCTTCCTGCTCGACGAGCCGGAACTGTTTGCCGCCATCAACGGCTTTATCGGCTCGGCCGCGCGGGCGAGAGGGCTCGCCTCATGAGCGTCAACCGCGCCCAGCGCGTCGACCTCGAAGTCGTCGCCGGCCTCATCCCGCCGCTCTCGCGGGTGCTCGATGTCGGCTCGGGCGACGGCCTGTTGCTCGAACTGTTGCAGGAAACCAAACAGGTCGACGGGCGCGGGCTGGAACTGTCGCAGCGCGGCGTCAACGAATGCGTGGCGCGCGGCCTCTCGGTCATCCAGGGCGATGCCGACACCGACCTCGAATTCTATCCAGACAAGGGTTTTGACTTCGTCGTCCTGTCGCAGACGCTGCAGGCGACTCGCAACCCGAAGCTGGTGCTCGACGAACTCTTGAGAATCGGCAACCGCGCCATCGTCTCCTTCCCCAATTTCGGCCATTGGCGGGTGCGGCTGTCGTTGTTCTTCAAGGGACGGATGCCGGTGACCGAGGACCTGCCCTATTCCTGGTACGACACGCCCAACATCCACTTCTGCACCATCCGCGACTTCGTCAATCTGGTCGAAGAGCTCGGCGCTTCGGTCGAAAAAGCCACCGCGCTCGACGGCAACGGCCAGAAGATTGGCCTGTCGATGCCATGGTGGTTCTGGAATTTCTTCGGCCAGCAGGCGGTGTTCTTGCTGAAGCGGTAGAGTTTGCCCCTATTCCAGCACGTCCGTGGCCTTGTGCGGGTGCCTGACACCGTCGGCGATGACCACATCGGCATGGGAGTTGTCGGTACGCAAGGCCAGGATCTCCCGATAGGCAGGCGAATCATACCAGCCGCGCGCATGCGCCCTGTCCGGAAACTCGATGACGATCAGATGCCCCGGCCATTCGTTCTCGACCACGTCCAGGTCGCCGCCATGGACAAGAAAGCGGCCGCCGAACGGCTCCAATGTGGCGTCGATCCTCTGCAGATACTCGACAATCTGCGGGCCTATTGTGACTTGACGCATATGGGCGACGGCGTAGGCGGTCATGGCTGAACTCCCTGTTCGATCGAAGCGCAACAACCGGCTTCGTGGGCACAATCTGCAGGGATGATGGCCATCGGTCGATTACGCCTGAGGTAATAGGAACGCGGCCGATGCGGTACGCCTATCCTCCCTCCAATGCATGTCTCCCGATCCGCGAGGGTGTTGCCATTGGGGCGCGAGGCTCGAAATTCGTTATTCAGGCAGGTCGCCGCTCGCATCGCGTGATGACATGTGAGCATGTTCTTTGTAGCGTTGCCTCGCAGGTGATACTGAGCGGGGCATGGAACGGAAAAATCCGACCTATTCGGTTGTTGTCGAAATGGAGAATGCCAAGTCCATCGACCAAGATGAGATTGGCGTTGCACTCACCGCTTTGGCGCGCGAGATCGAAAGGGCAACGGCGGACGAACAGTACGCCAAACCGGAGCTTATTATCGTCCACAGCGGGCAGAATACCGATACGCCGCTGCTCCAGCAGCGTATCTGCGAACTTGTCCCGCAACTTGGCACGGTTGCAAACCTGGTCTTCGGCGCCTGCACCGGAGGCCGATACTATGAGGTCAAAAACAAGGGCGCCCAGTTTGCAACGGGCGACGTCGTCATTTTCACCGATTCGGATACGGTTGTTGAGAAAGGCTGGCTGTCGGCGCTGCTGAAACCGCTGGGGGACCCGACGAAGACTGCCGTGAGTGGCTACACCTATCTCGACTGCGACGATTTCGCCTCGCGGACCTT
Organism: Mesorhizobium neociceri; assembly: GCF_013520985.1. Lineage (GTDB taxonomy): Bacteria > Pseudomonadota > Alphaproteobacteria > Rhizobiales > Rhizobiaceae > Mesorhizobium > Mesorhizobium neociceri. Next base: position 54,135 of record NZ_JACDTY010000029.1, read on the forward strand.
TGCCCTTCTGTGGTTCTTCCCCCTGCGCGAGGGTGACCAGCGTTTCGCTTCAAAGCGGGCGATGAACGCCAACAATTGCGCTTTTCGTAGAATCTGGTTAGCCAACCACCCCTACCCTGCCAGCAACGGTTTCAAGGTTTCTTGCACATTGCTGACGAGCCAGTTACGAGAAAGCGGATATGACTTTGTCAGGGTCGATGCTCGGGCCAGCCATTATCCCCCGCGCGGCTGGCGCTTTTTCTTCTGGCGCGCCCTGGTTACCGGGCGCGACGCGGACCGCAAATATGTGGCGCTGGAATCATCTTCGCAAGGCAGGCGCATGCTGAAGGCGACAAGGCACTGGTTTTCAACATCCTGGCGATTGAGCCGGCGCGTCGTTGCGCATTCGGCACAACTCGGGATGCCTATCTGGCAGATTCCGTTTGCCCTGATCGTCGGGTTGGCCTTTTGCACTCTGGTTTTTGTTTCCCAGATGGCCATGGCGCTTGGTCTGGTCCGGGATGAACCGGAACATGTGCCTCTTTATGTGGGTCATAGCTGAAATGGCCAAGACCTTGGATATCGAGCCTCTTATCTCGGTGATCACGCCCACACACAACCGGCGCAGCAAGGTCGTGCGCGCCGTCGAAAGCGTTCTGGCGCAGAATTTTACCCGATTCGAACACATTGTCGTCGATGACGGCTCGACCGACGGCACGGCCGCGGCACTTGCCGAAATCCGTGACCCGCGGCTGATCTATGTCGGTTCGAAATGGCGCGGCGCCAATGCCGCCCGCAATGCCGGTATCGAGCGGGCGCGGGCGCCGGTGGTGGCGTTTCTCGATTCAGACGATGTTTATTTGCCCGACCGGCTGGAGCGGACGCTGCAGCGGTTCGACAACAATACCTCGCTCGAGGTGCTGATCAGCTCGTTTGTGTCGCTGAAGGGCAATCGCCGCACCAACTGCGTCAATCGCGAGGCGTTTCTGAGCCGCGACACACTGGAGCGGGCCCTCGTCGCGCAAACGATCTTCATTGCAGGCTCGGCAATCACTGCCCGGCGCGAGTCGCTGCTGGCCATCGGCGGTTACGACAGCGACGTCACGCGCATGCAGGATCGCGAATTGCTGCTGCGCTTTGCCCGTCGCAGCGGCGCGCAACTGTCCGAAGTGATCGACTGGAAAAAGTACAATTCGGAGAATTCGATCTCCGGGCAGCGCGACGGCTATGTCGAAGCCTATGCCAGTTTGATTGACAAGCACCCTTACATCGCCGACCGCTATCCCGACATTCCGCCCTACATGATCGCCCGGCAGATCATCGCCGACGCGCTCAAGGGCAGGGTTTCGCAGGCCTTCTCCGGCTATATCGCCAACCGGTCGTCGAAGGCGCTCGGCTATTCGGTGCCGCAACTGTTGCGTGGCTATGTCGGAGGCCGGCGCTGGCGCCGCGATCTCTACGCCGAATTTCGCGACAAATACGGTGCCCGGCCGGCCTGAAACTTCCCGGGAAGCCGCACGGCTGCTTTCCCTCCGGAAATGCCTCAAAACCTCATTTGTCGAGTTCCGGTAGATACGGGTCGGAGTAAAGCCGCCGGTCACGTTCGCCCTGCAGGCAGTCCATGGGCGCTGCGGCATCGATCGGGACCACGGTCGTATCGGCAATGCCGCTCACCTCCAGGATCAGCTTGCGGCGTATGGCGGTGGCGAATTCGGAGGCCGCGTAGATCGGCAGCACGAAGGAGCCAGGCCCGCCGGTGACGCAGTCGTCATAATACTGGTCGAGATGGCTGAAGGTCGGCGACGGACTGATCAGGATCGGCAAGCCGTTGATGACGATACCTTTGGCCACCGCGGCATCGCGTGTCGTGGTAACCGGCGACCCGGTATTGTTGGGACCATCGCCGGAAATATCGATGACGCTGCGTGGCGCGTCGAACCCGGTGCCGTCGAAAAGCCCGGCGCCAAAGGCAAGCGCGCCGGAAATCGAGGTGCCGCGAAAGCTGCGGAACGGCCGCGCGGCTATTCTGTCGGCGAAGGCGTTGGCGCTCTCTTGGCTGTCGATGACCTGCCAGGCGATGACGCCATCCTCGCGCACGACGCCTGCCCATTCGAAATAGGCAAGCGCGATGCGGCCGGTCGTGCCCGAGCGCACCGCCTTGATGAAATCGGGATGCCTGAGCGCCTCTACATAGCCGGCGCGCTGCAGGGCGAACTCCCTCTCGTCCATCGACTGCGAGATGTCGACGGCCAGCACCAGTTCGACATCCACCGCAACGCTGTTGGCCGGGGCAGCCACGGGCGTGGCGCAGGCAAGGCAGACAAGCAGGCTGAGCGCATCGAGCATGGCCGCACCACGGATGTTTCGATCCGCGAATCTTGGCCGCGATCGCGGCGAAATAAAGCCCCTTCTACTTCTTTCGCCGGGTAGTTGCTTTCGGTGGTGGATCGATGGCGCCGGCCCTGACGCGGGCAGGTTTCAGCGCCACCGCTTCCGTATCCTTCACGATGCTCAACGCGCGGGGAAAGAAACCATTGTGCAGTCCGCGGCCGATGTTGAGGATCGCGGTCTCGGGCAGGCGTTTCTCCAGCATCGACAGCACGCGCCGCAATGACGGGCCGTCGAAGGCATCCATCGCCTCGTCGATGATCACCCATTTCGGCTGCCGCAAGGCAAGCCTGGCGAAGGCCAGCGAGCGCTGTTCGTCATCGCTGAGTTCACGTTCCCAGCGCGCGGAACGGTCGAGCGAGGATGACAGCCGCTGAAGGCCGACCTCGGCAAGCACCGCCGAAAAATCGGCGTCATCAGCCGGCGCGGATCCGTTCGGGTGCAGCACCTCGCGCAAGGTTCCGGCCGGGAAATACGGGACGCGCGGCACAAAGATCGGGACTTCTCCCGCCGGCAGGCCGATCCGCCCGCTGCCCCATGGCCAGAGGCCTGCAATGGCGCGGAAGAACAGTGTCTTGCCGGCGCCCGGCTCGCCGGTGATCATGACGCGCTCGCCGGGATGGATTTCGACATGGCTGTCGGAAAGTTTGGTGCAGCCTTCCGGCGAGGCCACTTCGAGCCTCTCGAAGGTCATGCTGCTATTGGCGTTGTCGCCGAACTCGATGCGCTTTTCCTTGTCATGCAGCACATCGGTTTCGTCGAGCGCGATACGGAAGTCGGCGACGCGCATCAGCGTCGCGCGCCAGTCGGCGATGCCGCCGATGTTGTTGATGAACCAGCGCAGCGACGAGTGCACCTGGTTGAAAGCGCCGACCGCCATCATCAGGCCGCCAAAGCTGATGTCGCCTGAGAAATAGACTGGTGAAGCAACCAGGATCGGCGCCACCACGGTGATCCAGCCATAGGTGTCGGTCACCCAGGACAGGTTGATCTGCGCGGTATAAATGCGCCGCATCGCGCCCAGCACCGTGCCGAGATCGACTTCGAGCCGTGTCTTGGCATCGGCTTCGCCATGGTAGAGCGCAATGGCATCGACATTTTCGTTGACGCGCACCATCGAGGAACGCAGCTCGGCTTCACGCGTGTAGCGGTCGCTGTTGAGACGGATCAGCGGGCGCCCAACCAGCCAGCTCAGCCAGGAGGCGATGCCGGCATAGAGAAACGCGGCCCAGACCATGTAGCCCGGTATGGCCAGCGACCAGCCGTTGATGTGGAAGACGAAGCCTGACGACAATTGCCACAGCACGCCGACGAAGGACACGAGCAGGATGAAGGATTGCAGCAGTCCGACGCCGAGATCCGTCGACAGATCGGACAGATGTGCGGCATCCTGCTGCATGCGCTGGTCGGGATTGACGCCAATGGCGCCGGCATTGGCAAGCCTGAAGGCCCGCGCCGGCCGCATCCACTGGTCGATCAGGTCGAGCGTCAGCGCTTCGCGCAGTTTCAGCCGGATCATCTGGTTGAGCCAGGTCTGAGCGATGTTGAGCACCAGCAGCGTGCCGGCGATCATTGCGAAGATCATGAGCTGATGCAGGAAGGCCGCCATGTCGCGACGCGCCAGCGCATCGTAGAAGGGCTGGTTCCAGCGGTTGAGCAGAACCTGGCCGATCGACGTCGCGACGATGACCGCCATGATGCCGACCGACGTCCAGACCAGCCATTTGCGCACTGGCGAACCGCCCAGCGCGCGTTTTATGGTCGCCACCTGTTCGCGCAGACTGCTGGCTTCGACTGTAACCGGCTGGGCGGCGGCGTTCGTGTCCGGGTGATCAGCCATGGCCTGGGTCCTTGCGTTCAACAGCGGTGCTGAAACCGGATGGAGGGATTTGAAGGCATCCGCCGCTCAAACGGCCTGCGAACGCACCTGCGACAGATAGGTGGGAAAACCCCACGCAACACCTCATGATCACGAAGGTGTCACCTGACGCGTGGTCGATGTCACCCCTTCGGCCCGGCGGCCAAGCCGCGTCGCGCCGTGCGGCGACAGCACAGGCACGAAGACCCGGCGCGAGGCGCGCTGCGCAGCCGGCACGCCCTGATAGAGCCGCTTCTGCGCCTCGACCACGATGACGCCGGAAAAGATCGGCCAAAACCGCCGGCCGGCGCGTTCCAGCACATTGTGGAACCGCATCATGAAGCGCCGCGGCGATGGCGGGAAGAACAGCGCGTCGGACCAGGAGGCCGGCGTGAAATTCGCCTCGCGCAGCAATTCGGTGAGCTGGCCGCGCGAGAACGGCCGGCCATTGCCGAACGGCGTGTGCTCGAACCGGGCCCAGACACCGCGCCGGTTGGGCACGACGATGACGACGCGGCCCGCCGGCGACAGCACCCGCCAGATCTCGTTCAGCGTTTCGCGCGGGTTTTCGACATGTTCGAGCGAATGCACCAGCAGCATGCGGTCGATGCAGGAATCGACAAGCGGCAATTCCTCGTCGAAGACCAGTGCCGTCGACGTCGGCCCGCTCGCCGGCCAGACCACGGCGCCCTGCGTTGCCGGCATGAAGGCAAAGACCCGCTCGGCATCGGTGCCGAACCGCTCCAGCCACGGCAAGGTATAGCCAAGCCCGACCAGCCGCTCATTGGGCACGGCAGCCCATATCGAGGACAGCGCCATGGTGATCGAGCGTTCGGCCAGGCGGCCGAGCGTGGTCGAATAGAAGGAACGAAGATCGACAATATCGGAATGCATGCGCGGGACGGTAGCTGCGATGCCGCGCAAGTTCAACAAAGGCGCCCAGTTCAACAAAAGGTAGTTCAACAAAGCTGGATGACATCGAGGGCCAAGCGCCCTATGTCTGCGGCGACAGATGGAGAGAGAAAATGCCGGTCGAAATCGAACAATTCATGTGCCGCAGCGACAATTTCGGCGTGCTGGTGCATGACCCCAAAAGCGGCGAGACCGCGATCATCGACGCACCCGAAGAAGCGCCGATCCTGGCCGCGATCGAGCGTACCGGCTGGAAGCCGACGATGATCCTGACCACCCATCACCATGTCGACCATGTCGAGGCCAATCTGGCGCTGAAGGAGCGCTTCAAGCTGCGCATCGTCGGGCCGGAAGCGGAAAAGGAAAAGATCCCCGGCATCGACGAGACCGTCGGCCAAGGCTCGGTCGTCCATCTCGGCGGCGAGCGGATCGACGTCATCGCCACGCCTGGTCACACGGCGGGCCATGTATCCTATCACCTGCCGGCCTCGAAAGTGGCGTTCACCGCCGACACGCTGTTCGCGCTCGGCTGCGGCCGGCTGTTCGAATGCAAGCCGCCGGTCATGTATGAATCGCTGAAGAAGCTCGCCGCGCTGCCGGCAGACACGGTCATCTATTGCGGCCATGAATACACGCTTTCGAATGCCCGCTTTGCGCTGACTGTGGATCCGACCAATTCGGCGCTCAGGGAACGCGCCGCCAAGATCGAGGCTTTGCGCGCCGACAACAAGGCGACGCTGCCGACCACGATTGGCGAGGAACTGTCGACCAATCCGTTCCTGCGCTGGCACGACCCGGCGATCCGCAAGCATCTCGGCATGGAGAAGGCCAGCGATGCCGACGTGTTCGCCGAAATCCGCAAGCGCAAGGACAATTTCTGAGCATCGTTCTGGGAACAGCCATGACCAGCGCCGCTGAAATCATCGCCACGCTTGGCCTCAAGGCGCATCCGGAAGGGGGCTGGTATGCCGAGACCTTTCGCGACGGCGACGGCGGTGCGCGTGGCCATTCGACCGCGATTTATTTTCTGTTGGAGCAGGACCAGATTTCGGCCTGGCACCGGGTCAGGGACGCGGCCGAGGTCTGGCATTTCCATGCCGGGGCGCCGCTGGCGCTGTCGATGTGCGAGGAAGGCAGTCCAAAGTTCAACCAGGTGATCGAGCAGGTGCTCGGCATTGAACTTGCGGCGGGCGAGCGGCCGCAGATCGTGGTGCCGGCCGGCTGGTGGCAATCGGCGCGCAGCCTAGGCGAATGGACATTGGTCGGCTGCACCGTGGCGCCGGGCTTCGACTTCGCCGCCTTCGAGATGGCCGAACCTGGCTGGCAGCCCTAACCCAGCAAGAAACCGAGCGTAATGGCCAGTTGTGCGGCGTAGTACAGCGCCCAGACCGCGTAGCGGATGCCGGCGCGATAGGGTGCGATGGCCGGCACCAGGAATTTCTCTGCGGCAAGCAGCGCGTCCGACGCCATGAACAGGACGGCGCCGCCGATGACCCACGGATTGTCGAGCGTCAACGCCGAAATGCCCATCGCTAGGATGGCCGCGATATAGACAGCGATCGGCAGGCGCAGGCCGGGGCCGACACGGCGCCAGAGTGCCGCCAGCATGATGACCACGAAGGCCGCCATGGCGAGTGCGATGGCGCCGCGCCATGTTTCAGTACCCAGCACATCCAACCCGCCGCCGCTACGCAGAAAGAGCGGCACATAGAGGATGTGCGCCGCCAGGAAACTGGCCAATCCACCGAGGAAGGCCGTCTCGCCGTCACGCGACAGGAAGGCGTCGCCGACGGCGCTGAGGGCAAGTGCCGCGACGAGCAGCAGCGGCCCACCTTGCATGAAGGCCAGCACCGCAAGCATGGCCACCGCCAGCATCTTTGCCGCCGAGCGGGCAAGTGCGGGCCGCATGTCCAGGGTGAAGGCGTAGATCACCGCTGCGACCAGCGAAAAAATCAATGTCGCATTGGCATTGGCGTCGATGCCGCCGGCAAACGGCATCGTCATGCGCTTGCTCCACCAGTTGCCGGCTTGCGCAGAAACAGCGATTTCGCCGCCAAGGCCGCGCCACCGGTGATCAGCACGCAGGCGGCAAGGATGCGCAGCGATGGCTCGGCGACGCCGGCCGCGATCAGCACCAGCGTCGACAGAAGCGGTGCTGCATAGCTTGCCGCGCCGAGCACCTGGATGTTGCCGCGCTTGACGCCGATATCCCAGGCGTAGAAAGCCGCACCCACCGGCATCAGCCCGAGACCGAGCACGGCCAGCCACTGGCGGGGGCCATCGGGCAGCACCGTCTGTTCCAGCAACAGATGGCAGACGAGGGACAGCGCCGCTGTGGCGGCGCAGAACCAGGTGACGATCGAGGTCGGCACCGCCGGGAAGCGCCGCGACAGCAGCGAATAGGACGACCACAGCAGCGCGCAGACGGCGGCCATCGCATAGCCGAAGGCGTAGCGCGCATCGAAGGCAAGCCCGCCGCCCTTGGTGACGATGAGAACGGTCCCGGCCAGCCCCAGCAGCGCGCCGACGACATGGTTCCAGGCCAGCTTCTCACCCGGCATCAGCGCAGAGCCGAGCACGATCAGCAGCGGCCACAGATAGGCGATCAGGCTCGCCTCCACCGCCGGCGCGTTGCGCAACGCGGTGAAGTAAAAGAAGTGGTAGCCGAACAGGCCGGCAATGCCGATCACCCAGACCTGGCGCGGGATCTTCTGGCTTTTGTCGGTCACCGGCATGAACAGCCGGGCGACCAGCCCGACCGCGGTGCCGATGGTGAAGGTGATGGCCGACAAAAGAAAAGGTGGCACGGCGCCCGACGCGTCGGTGAGCAACGCCAGCAGCGCCCACATGGCAACCGCCGAGAAACCGATCAGTGTTGCGCGCCCCATGCCCGTCTCCGGCGGCGCGCAATGGCGCCCTTCTAGCAATTCCAGGAAAAGTTTCCGGCCCGTCCGGAATTGCGTAAAAACAAATTATTCAACTGCTTCGAAACGCCCCGCGCTGACGGTCAAGGTGCCGATCTGGGTCCCGACCGTGGCGTGGATCGGCGCATATACGCCGGTTTGGCCGAGCGGTGCAAACGTCACCATCATCTGGCTCTTGTTCTTCAGGTAATTCAGCGCCTTGCGGCCTTTTCGGTAGCCCGCCACCGGCTCGAAGCTCATCTTGCAGGTGACGGTATCGCCCTTGTAGCCCTTGACCGAGATCGAGCCTTTCGAGGCGTAGGTCAGTGTCAGGTCGGCGCGCATCTCGCCGTCATAAAACTTCACCTTGCGGCCGCAGACCTTGTCGAGGCTGTCGGCATGGATGACGGTGGCGGCCATCGGATCGAGCACCGATGTCAGATCGTTGCCACCCAGCGGTATCCAGGTCTTGGGATTGCGCTTTTTCGGCTCGGGAATGACCTGGGTGGCGGTAACCGCGCCATTGGCAAAGCGGATGTCGACCACGGAGGCCTTCTTGCCGGACTTGTAATCGGCGCGAAACGCCTGCGGCTGCATCTGCTGGCCCAGGATCTTGCCCTTTGACGAGATGGTACCGCTCGTATCGTCGAACAAAGTGGCGATGCCGGCGCTGGAGACGGTGCCGTCGATGAAATAGCTATCGCCTTGATAATGGCTGGAGAATTTCGCCTTTGCCACCGAAAGGCCGAGGAACGAAACCGTATATTCGCCCTTGAAGGACTGTGCGGTGGCTGCCGGTGCGGCGGCAAGCGCTGAGGTCGGCAAGGCAGCGACGAGCATGGCGACAACGGCATGTGACGAGCGAAGCATGGCGGCGATCGTTCCTTGAATTTTCCAAGCCGCAGATGGGCAACTCCGGCCTGGCATGTCCCTATGCGACCGCTTATAGGCTGAATTCCGGCCTTAATATGAAAAGGCCGCCGCATGTCAGGGGAAGCCGGAGCTGTCAGTAGCTAATCAAGTTGTCCGGTTTTGGTAGCACATGATCTGTCCGCTTCTGTTTTGCGTCGAAGCGGTTCACGCGACTTGCCTGATGGGGCAGGTGTCTTGGATTGCGGCGCCGTCAGGC